>JAMPDP010000010.1 GCA_023665605.1 Candidatus Amulumruptor caecigallinarius
TTTGATGCAAAGTTAATCATTTTATTGGGAACTTTGCAACTTTTTACGTCAAAATCTACCACATCTCGTTGCCTTTCTTGGCGAGGGCAGCGATTTCGTCGGCTATCTCTTCGGAGGAGAGCTTGATGTAGTCCATGAAGGTCTTATGGGTCTTGTGGCCGCTGACGCTCATCATCTGGAGCGTGTTGTATTTGTGGCTGAGATACATGTTGGTGATTCCGGTGCGCCGGGCGGTGTGGCTCGTAACACATTCATAGCGCGGCACAATCACATTGCGGTTCAGGTCGTATTCGGGTTCTTTCCCTGCTTTCTTCAAAGCCTCCTTCTGCTTCATTGTCAGATTGGTCGCTACCTTTTCTTTCAGAGTCGGCACTGTGTCTGACAATTCTTTCAATATTCCTTTGATATATCGGTTCAACAGCTGCTCGTTGGCTTTCGGTATGTTGTAGCCATATTTCTCGCAGATGGCAATGAGATTGTCATTAAGCACCGGGATGGTCACATCAGTTTTGGTTTTCTGTTGGACGAGCCGAATTACGCGGTTACCCTTACGTGTGGTCTCAAAGCAATCAGCATTGAGGTTGTTGTAGTCGCTGATGCGTTGGCAAGTATAGCAACCGATGAGAAAAACATCACGGATATGGTCTTTCTTGCCGGTCAATGGCATTTCATAGAGGGCTTGTAACTCTTCCTCTGTGAGATAAATCTCTACCGCCTTGTCGCGGTCTTCAATCTTGTTCTTCACAATCAACGATGCGGCTCGTTGGTTGTCGTGGACTCCATCAATGAAAGCAGCATTGATAAGAGCCTTCAGATTGGTCAGATGTTTGTTGACCACCTTCGGCATATATCCATGCTTGCGGAGATAGTTGATGTATCGTGAGATAAACGCACGGTTGATGTCAGCCCAGCCGAACTGATGCAATGGGTCGAAGCCTTCATAAACGCCAATATAACTTTTCCACGTCTTGCAGGATCCGGCTGAATAGTCCTTGCTGCCAATCTTTCGTGCGCCACTCTGGATGTCATCTACAAACTGCACAAGGAACGGCCAGATAAGACGGTTCTTCTCATCCTCGATGCGTTTCTTTTCCTCGGCACGTTTACGGGCTTTCTCCCTCGCAGCTTCTTTCTTCGCCAGTTCCTTGCGCTCTGCTTCTGCCGCCTCCTCCCTGGCACGGCGTTCAGCCTCTACTTTCTCCGGCTCGGAGATATAGCGGATGTCCATGTCAAGAGCCTCGCGGTCAAACGTGAGTTTGTCGAGATGTGCCTTGATGATGCCCTCAATCTGCGTCAGTTTGGAATGGAGCTGATAATTTTTCTTCTGATGTTCCAGCCAAGCACGTTGCGATGCAATAGCCTTCTGCCACACGCTCACCTCCACTTGGAGTAGCGTAGAGACAAGAACGTCAATCTTGCGTGTATGGATACGGTAGAACAGTGTCGCCGTATCCTTCTTCAAATCCTTTGAACGGACGTAAAATGGAGTCAATTTCTTCGCAGAGCGAAGCGACTGCGTCGATAACTTCGGAGAGGGTGTTGTTGCCATATTTCTTTCAGTGTTAAAAATTATTCGCCACGATTCACAGACGTTCACTGTCAATCGTTTTGGTTCTGCAAATATAACAACTCAAACCCCATTTTGTCAAGTCGGGTCACCACGCAGGTCACCACGTTTTATGAATTTCCGTGAAAACTCCAAAATTCAACAAAATTCATATTGCACTATTATTCACCATTTTGCATTAATTCAAAATTCACCACAATTCATCCCAATTCAAAAACTCAAGTTCTGGTGGCACCACTTAAATAAATCTCTAACAAATTGTAAATCAATTTGTTAGAGATTTTTCTTTTGTCTTCACTCACAAACTTTGACACAATTCGGACACATCTTTAAAATATAGGGGATGTTTTGAAACCGGGGTCTACCATCGTCTCATCAACGTTAGATAAAAGAAAATGGACTTGACCCAAGGGTACAAATCCATTTCTCGGCTCACCTCAAAATTGTATTCTAAAATCAGAACATTCCATCCACGCTGGAATGAGCAACCATTTCTGCCAGCTTATCCCCGGAAAGTTTTACATATTCCCTGAATATCCGTTCATCATGATATCCTCTGACACTCATCATCTTGGAATGGTATACTTCCCGGAAAGGTACATATTGGTTATTACCTTAACTCCTTTGGCTGTTGTTCCAATGCAATTCTCATTGATGGATGTGAAATCATTGAAACGTTGTGCTGTAAAACAACCTATGATAAATAGGTCTCTTACTTTTTTCTGTCCCTTGCAATTTCATTTCATAGAGAGCATCCAGTTCTTTTTTGGTTAGATAAATCTCTCTCGCTTTATCACTTTCCTTCATTGTCAGGCTGTGGATAAGATTTTTGGCAACGTGATTTGTGTGATAACAACTTTCATAAATGGATTGCTCAAATGTCGGGACTACATATTCAACTTCTTGAAAGACCCGGCAATCCCACCTGACAACAACGCCTCGGAGCGGGGAACACGAAAGCTAAAAATAAAGTTGCAGAACTCGGGATGCTTTCGGTCTTACCTCGGTGCCGATGCCTTCATGAACCTCCACTCAATAGTAGAAACAACGAAATAACACTGCAACTCGCCATACAACGCTATTCTTGCCACATTCTAGGGTCGAGCCGTCTCAGTGTGTCCGCTGAATAGTTACTTTAGCGGGTGGGGAACGGAAGGGAGGCGGGGTTGTCGTCGTCGGGGACGAAGGCTTGATAGGAGCTGTCGTTGTAATAGACAATGATGCTAACTACTCGCCGCTGGCCGGCGGCGGGTTCGGCGACTGTATCCTGTCGATGCTCCGGAGAATGTTCGTGTTGAGTCGCGGGGTTGTTTATAATTGCATTCGTGCGGCCAGCATCTACATCCGAGCGATTATGCTCGGCGGCAGCCTCAGCCGGGGTGAGATTGGCTCCGTTGTCATGCTGCGGGATGTCGAATGAGAAGTCAATGGGAGTCTGAGCCTGTGGAGAGGTGGCGTGGGAATTTTGCCCGGGCTGATCTTCGGGGTCGTCGAATAGGCCGGCGGTATCATCGCCGTGAAACCTTACAGTGCCGGGGGTGTGCACCTGAGGGCGGGATGCGGTAGCAGCCTCGGGCGCATCGAGAATGGCTTCACCTTCGCCAAAGAGTAGCCACATTACCGACAGGCGCGGATAGGCTGCGTGGATCTTGGCCACGAGCTCGTCGCGCACGGTTTTGTTGCGCCCATTGAGTAGCTGGGAGAGTGTGGGGCGAGGTATGCCGCAGTTGTCGGCAAATTGTGTGACGGGAACGCCAAGGTAGTCAATGAAGGTTTTCAGGCGTGAAACAATATCCATAATAAATATGCCAACAGAGTTTACAAATGCGTTGACGTTGCAAATGTAATGATTTTATTTGAGGATGCAAATTTAAATTTTCTGCGGTTTGTACTTGTGAATTTCATTGTTGCGTTCGTAAATAACGTTATTTGTAGTTGTAATCATTGTTTATCGTTGTTAATTTTATTGGGTTTGGGATTGTAAAGTTTGTAGATGTGAGATTATTGTTGTCGGGATGGGGTGGCGACGATCCCGATGAAGCCTGCTTGAGATGTAAATCGGCGTCCTGCGGACGCTCTCCGGGGCGGGTCGGAGCGACCCCTTTGGGTGTCTGACTATGTTCTCGGATGCCTGCGCTATCGCTTCGGCTTCCGGGGCTACGGTAAATCAGCGTCCTGCGGACGCTCTCCGGGGGCGGAACTGCCTCTTTTGGGGGCTTACTATGTCCTCGGATGCACCACGATGCATCCCTACGAGACGATGGTTATGTACAATTAATTATGGGGATGGAAAGTGATGGAAAGGGGAGTCTGAAGTTTTACTTTAAGTTTTATGGGATACCGGTTGGTTATCTGCGGTTTAAGGCTGAGATACAGGCGTGCCTGAGTATATTTAGGGATTGACTTGGGATGTTATTAAACCTTTACTTCACCTCATTGTGTCTATTAGGCATGAAAATCAGATTATTATAGAATATGTGAATATGTGTTAATCGCTTTAAAACGACACATTTTATCCCCTATTTGGGAGATTCCTGCTTTTGCTTGCAAATGTAAATTTTAGACATTGGAAGCTGTTCTTTTAATTGCGTTGTTGTAAATTTCAGCGTGTTTACAAGTTTAGTTGCTGCGCGGGGTCTACTTTACATTTGTGAGCGCAGCTTGGACGTGGTTACATTTTTAAATGCTACCCTTCCAATTTACATTTGAACAATGCCTCAGTTGGTTTGTTAATTTTCAGCTGAGGTGCTTGGTTACATTTGTTATCTGATTTTCAATGTTCGCCTGAATTTTGTCATCTGCCGGAGATATGGGATGGATGAGGGGGCTCCGACGGATGTTATTTCAGTATATTTAACAACGGAAACGGGCTAAAGGGTTTTATAAATGTAATATAATTAGCAATTTTTTAACTTGTTATGGCGATGTTATAAAATCATTAACAATTCGCTGAGGCTTTGGGGCACTAAAGGGAAGTGCATCTATATTAATTGGACTGAGCTTATACGCGGCTACGTGGGGGGGCGCATTGTCATTTGTTGTAAATCAGCGTCCTGCGGACGCATCCTTAGGAAGGGTGCAATACCCTCCACGTGGCAAATTAATGGTGCTGAGGGGTCCATTTTCTATACCACAAAACGCTTCTACGAAGCATTTTCGCCTGATACAATATGCCCGGGCTGCGCGGCGGCCCTTTGGCCTCCGCTCCACCCGGGGTTTCTGCACATCCACGCGCCTCCGGCGCTCCGTTCATCCATGCTCATGGAGCTACTGTAAATCGGCATCCTGCTGACGCCATTTGCAGTGCTGACTATGTCCCCGGATGCCTGCGCTATCGCTCCGGCTTCCGGGGCTACGCTAAATCAGCGTCCTGCGGACGCTCTCCCGGAGTTTCTGCTACACCCTCTCCGATTGACATACTTTATAACAACGATATGATGCGGTTGCCGACTAAATTCCAGTCCGAAGATCGGAAAGCCGGAGTTAAGCCGTAGGGATGGTGAAATTTCTTTTGGGAGTGTGAAGAAATGTTGGTAACTTTGTTGAGGGATTTTCCCGCATGATGACAATGACAGACCTGAGCCTTCATATCGAGCAGCTACTGCGGCACTATGACAGTGTCGCCCTCCCGGGTTTCGGGGCTTTTCTCGCCGAGTATAACCCGGCGAGGGTCGTTGCATCGACAGGCGAAATCATGCCGCCCGAGCGACTTGTGACGTTTAACAGTCGTGTGACACTTGACGATGACCGTCTGGTATGCAGCATGATGCGCCGTCACCACTACTCACGCACGGTGGCTGTTGAGGCTGTGAATGCGGCAGTGGATGCAGTGCGAGGCGCGGTGGCAGTGTGCGGTCGATGCCAGTTCGGCCGTCTCGGCGAGTTTCGGTCCGACGCCACAGGGACACTCACCTTTGTGCCGGCAGCGACGATGCCGTTGAGCGTCAACCCCTACGGCCTCCTTTCAGCAGTGCCCGTGACGAGTGTGCTGGCAGCCGCCCGCACCGAGGCCGGAATTGCTTCGGGGACGCCTTCGGAAAACGCAGTTGCTGCGGCACCAATCTTCCTGCCGTCACAACAGAGTCGCCGCTACTGGGGGCGCATAGCGGCTATGCTGGCTATCGTGGCCACTTTCGGCATAGCGTTCTTAAACAGCGATACCGACCGCGGACATACCCGTCCATCGCTCGCCGCCATCGCTTCGTACACGGGTTCCTCGCAAGCCAAACCTCTCGACTGCGAGCTGTACATAGCTTATCCGGATCCGGAAGAGGCCACTGCTACGGTGCAGCCTGCCGTGCCTGAGCACCGTGACGGCTCCGGCACAACAACGGCGGCCGCAGCCGGTCCGGTAGACACCAACCGCCGAGTATACGGCCTTGGCAGCAATGTCACTACGAAGGGCGCTGCAGCCACGAATGGTAATACTCCAGTCAATCCCGCCAAAGCGTCTGCCGGGAAATCGGTCGCACCGGCGACGAGCTCAAGCACCGGCGGCAAGTACGCCTTGATTATTGCTTCACTCCCCTCGCGCGAAGAGGCTCGCAGATTCATAGCCAAAGATGGCAATCCGAATCTGGAGATTATCGAAGCCGACGGTCGCTACCGCGTGGCTATCTCCCGCTCCGACTCACGCGCCACTCTTGAGCAACAACAGCCTAACGTGGCATCACAATACAAGGGAGCCTGGATTTATGCCGGAAAGTGACACCGGCATCATGACACCGAGTATCCGTCTCCGCCCACTCATCAACCAAATACCCTTATGACACCTCAAGATTTCAATGAGCTGCTGCTTAACCGCCGCAGCATTCGCCGTTATACGGAAGAGGCTATCTCTGCCGATGATGTGAAGCTGATTCTCGAGGCAGCCCTGCTGGCCCCCACTTCCAAGAACTCCCACTCCACGCGCTTTGTGCTGGTAGATGACCGCGACAAGCTCAAGGCCATGAGCGAATGTCGCACTATGGGAGCCGGTCCCATCGCTGGGGCCGCCGTGGCCGTGGTGGTGTGCGGCGACAGCTCCAAGAGCGACGTGTGGGTGGAGGATTGCTCCATCGCAGCCGCCTATATGCAGCTGCAGGCAGCGGCGTTGGGTCTGGGCAGCTGCTGGATTCAGATACGCGGCCGTTATGGAGCCGACAACGCTTCAGCCGAGGAGACCATTCAGGAGATGCTCGGCCTTCCCGGCCACGTATGCGTGGAGTGCGTGGTGACTCTGGGTCACAAAAACGAGCAGCGCAAGCCTCTCGACCCGGAGAAGACCATGTGGGAGAATGTTCACATCGAGCAATGGACAGACCGCGGCGAGTGACTACATCACGCCCCGGACAGGTGGCCGTGTTCGGAACCGGCAATGTGGCGAGCCACATTGCCGAGGGACTTACTGCGGCCGGTGCCAAGGTGACGGTAATAAGCCATGCCGATGCAGACCGCATCCTCGCCGGAGAGACTCCGCTCCCCGAGGCTGACACCTATATTATATCGGTGACAGATGCCGCCATCACTGGCATGATCTCCGGCATTGCCGACAACGGTGCTCTGTGGGTGCATACCGCCGGCTCGGTGGGGATGGAGCTGTTTGAGGGGGAACGGAAGCGTTACGGCATCCTCTATCCGCTGCAGACCTTCACCGTCGGCACTCCGGTAGATATGGCCGCCGTGCCCTGGCTGATAGAGGCAGTGGATGCTGACACCCTCAGCGAAGTGCGGCAGCTGGCGAGCCTATTCGGTGACAACATCCATGAAGCCGACTCCGAGCTGCGCGCCAAGGCACACTTGGCAGCAGTGTTTGCCTCCAACTTCATCTGCAGGATGCTCGCAGAGTCGGAGCGTATACTCGACGGCTCCACCCTGCCGTTTGACATACTGCGCCCGCTTGTCAATGAAGTGACCCGTAAGGCATTCGCCATCGGCCCGCATGCCAGCCAGACCGGGCCGGCACGGCGCGGCGATATGCAGGTGATACACCGCCAGCTCTCCGCCCTCCCCGGCCACAGTGCCGAGATATACCGCGTGGTGACTGCTGCCATACTCAACGACTACCATCCGGAGTCATTGTCTTCCTGACCCTCCTCATCCTGACACTCGCTCATCCTGACTTCCCTACATCCCAACTCCCATACTTCCTGACATCCGTTCATCCTGCCCCTAACGCCTGCTCCGCACAATATGAGCCGCATAGATTATCCTCTGACACAAATCAAGGCAGTGGCCTTTGACATTGACGGCGTGCTGTCACCCTCCACCATCCCGTTGGGGGCAGATGGCGTTCCGTGCCGCATGGTCAACATCAAGGATGGCTATGCTCTGCAACTCGCGGTGAAACAGGGTCTGCACATCTGCATCATCTCCGGGGCTACCGAGCCGTCGCTGCGCGCCCGCTACGAGGGGCTGGGCATAAAGGATGTGTGGCTCGGCGTGAAGATGAAGCTCCCCCGGCTACGCGAGTGGATGGAGACACTCGACCTGATGCCCGAGGAGGTGGCATTTGTGGGTGATGACATCCCTGACTACGAGAGCCTCCGCTCGGTGGGGCTGGCAGTGGTGCCGGCTGATGCCGCGGTGGAGGTCAAGGAAGTGGCCCGCTACATCAGTCCCGCCCAAGGGGGATACGGCGTGGCCCGCGACCTGCTCGAACAGCTCCTCAAGGCCCGCGGGCAATGGATGTCGTCGCATGAGGCCTTCGGCTGGTGAGAGCGGGTAGAGCCTCTCCCCCACCAAGGCTCCCCTTATCGGCCCACATCGCTTCCGGCAAACGATTCACAAACTGCTGCTTAACAATTCAAGTATCTGCACCAATTAACCAAAAGGCATAACCAAACGGCTCCTACACACACTCACATGACCAATTCATCATCTCTTCCCAATCCGCTGAGCCGGTTTCACGTGATGCTCGCCAGCAACTCCCCCCGCCGCAAGGAGCTGCTTGCGATGCTCGGCATTGACTTTGAAGTAGTCACCACGCATGACGTTGACGAGGTGTGCCCGGCTCACCTCCCGGTGACTCACCGTCCCGAGTATCTGTCAATCCTCAAAGCCACAGCGTATTATCCCGAGCTGCGGGACAACGACCTGCTGATCACCGCCGACACAATGGTGATAGTTGACGATAGACCGCTGGGCAAGCCCGCCGGGCGCGACGAGGCCGTGGCGATGCTGCGGCTGTTGTCGGGGCGCACACACAAAGTGGTGACGGGCGTGACCGTGTGCTCCCGCAACCTGCAAGTTAGCTTCAGTGTCACCACCGAAGTGGAGTTCTCGCCGCTGACCGATGATGAAATCACCGGATACATCGACACCTTCCGCCCTTACGACAAAGCCGGAGCGTATGGCATACAGGAGTGGATTGGTGCAATAGGTATCCGCGGCATCCACGGGAGCTTCTACAACGTGATGGGGCTTCCGGTGCACTACCTCTACAACGTGCTCCAATACTTCACGATGCACTCTCCGGAGACTAACCAATGAACATACGCGGTCGACACCCTGAGGCAGGCAAGTGAACTTTTGGCCAGTTTCATGGTTGAAATGATAAAGGAGGCCGGAACTCCACCGATAGTGGGGGATGCCTTGATTATATAGTAATACCTTAATTAGTTTCAACTATGTTCAAAATGATGCTTATTGCAGGGTGCGGCGGCTTTGTCGGTACCTGCGGACGCTATCTGGTTGGCAAGTGGAGTGCCGGTATGTGGCACGGAGCCTTCCCCATGGGCACATTTTTAGTCAACATCATCGGTTGCTTCATCATAGGCCTGTTCTTCGGTCTGCTTGAAAAGGCAGAGGTGATGACGGCACAGGAGAATGTGCTGCTTATCACCGGTTTCTGCGGCGGTTTCACCACCTTCTCCTCGTTCGCCGACGATATGTGGGTGCTTGGTCAGAAGGGAGACTGGATGACCTTTGCCTGCTATCTGGCCATGAGTGTGGTCTGCGGCGTGTTGCTCGTATGGGCCGGTCGCGCGCTTATCCGCTAATCTATTTTATACCAAGCCATAACTTCCATGCAGGGATGCCCGTCGACGGGTGTCCCTGCGTCCGTTATGCAGTTTTCAGAAGTGAGGGTTGCCGCAGACAAAGATTTTGCCTACCTTTGCGGTGTATAGCGGCTTGCCGTAACACCAACATCACTTCTCGGAGGCTGTTAACTTATAACCACCTCCTAAATAACATATTCAGAGCTTACGCATATGTTCAGGACAGCCCTCAAGGCACTCATCGTGGCAGCGACATTCATCGCCGGCTCCCTTGCGGCATCTGCCCAGCAGGGAACCACGACCGTGACCATTGTTGACCACATCACCGCCGTTGAGGGAAACAGCGTTGACCAGCCGACATCGCTGGCCAACTTGCTCAAGCCGTCCGCGCAGCCGGTGGTGAAGACCGCCGAAGATAAGGATAAGGAGGAGGCCGACAAGGAAGTCGAGAAGGAGAAGCCTCGCACGGGAACCTCATCACGCACAGCCGGATACCGCGTGCAGGTATATTCCGACGGTAACCAGCGCACAGCCAAGGCCGAGACACAGCGCAAGGCAGCCGCCGTGAGCAGCCGCTTCCCGAATATGCGCACCTACACGTCGTACTCGGCACCGTTCTGGCGCCTGCGCGTGGGTGACTTCCGGACGCGGCGTGAAGCCGAGGATGCCGCCGCGTCGCTGCGTTCGGCATTTCCCGCTTACCGCAACGAAATCCGCGTGGTGCGTGACCGTATCAACGCCCGCGACTGACATATACACCTCATAACGAAAAATGTCGACACCACTCACACCCGAACAAGAGCACACTGTTGACGCCATCGCCGCCCATTACAGCGAGATACTGCGCCTTCTTGGCGAAAATCCCGACCGCGAGGGGCTGCTAAAGACCCCGATACGCGCCGCCCGCGCCATGTATCGCGCCACTCGGGGGTATGACCTTGACGGCGGCGAAATCATAAGGCGCGCCATCTTCACCCATGAGGGTTCACAGATGGTGATAGTCAAAGATATAGAGTTTTACAGCCTCTGCGAGCACCACATACTGCCGTTCTTCGGTCATGTGTCCATCGGGTACATTCCTGACGGCAAGATAGTTGGCCTGAGCAAACTGGCACGCCTGGTCAACGTGTATGCCCGTCGGCTCCAGGTGCAGGAGCGTATGACGGCGCAGATATGCCGTGACCTGCAGGAGCACCTCTCACCCAAGGGGGTGATAGCGGTGTGCACCGCGCAGCACCTGTGCATGAAGATGCGCGGTGTGGAGAAGCAGGACTCCGTGACAACCACGATGGACACCACGGGCGTGTTCAGCGACGACCGCGCTCTTCGTGACGAATTTTTCGCAGCCTTAGCGCGCTGACAAGCTCACACCTCTCCCCTGCCTGACAATTTTCCATTCTCCCCTACTCAGCCTTCAGCTCACCCGCAGCCACACGACTGCTCATCCTAACCCACAGACTCACACCTCCGAATCTACGATATGCCCAAAGTATCGCAACGCGGCGAGATCATGCCGGCATCGCCCATCCGCAAGCTCGTGCCACTGAGCAATGCCGCCAAGGAGCGCGGCATCACCGTGTATCACCTCAACATCGGCCAGCCGGACCTCCCCACTCCCGAGGAGGGCCTGGAGGCGTTGCGCCACATAGACCGCAAAATCCTCGAATACTCACCCTCGGACGGCCTGCTGTCACTGAGGCAGAAGCTCGAAGAGTATTACCACGGGTTCAGCATCAACGTTGATGTTGACGACATCATCGTAACCGCCGGTGGCTCCGAAGCGGTGTTGTTTGCGTTCATGGCATGCTTAGATCCGGGAGATGAAATCATAGTGCCGGAGCCGGCCTATGCCAACTACATGGCGTTTGCTATATCAGCGGGAGCGAAGATTGTGACCGTGCCGTCGAGCATCGACAAGGGTTTCTGTCTTCCCCCTATCGAGGAGTTTGAGAAGCTGATAACCCCCCGCACCAAGGGGGTGCTGATTTGCAACCCCAACAACCCGACGGGGTACCTCTACACCCAGCGTGAGATGAACCAGATTCGCGACATGGTGAAGCAGCATGACCTCTTCCTGTTCTCGGATGAAGTGTACCGCGAGTTCTGCTACACCGGCGCGCCTTACATCTCCGCGTTCCACCTGAAAGGGATAGAGGAGCAGGTGGTGCTCATTGACTCAGTGTCAAAGCGTTACAGTGAGTGCGGCATACGCATCGGGGCCATCATCACCAAGCACAAGCAGCTGAAGAAGAACCTGATGAAATTCTGTCAGGCGCGCTTGAGTCCGCCATTGCTGGGGCAGATAGTTGCCGAGGCCTCCATAGATGCCTCACGCGAATATCTGCTGATGACTTATAACGAGTACATCGAGCGCAGGAACTTTCTGGTTGATGCCCTCAACCGCATCCCCGGTGTGTACTCCCCCATCCCGATGGGCGCATTCTACACCGTGGCGTCCCTGCCGGTGGATGATGCCGACAAGTTCTGCCGCTGGTGCCTGGAGGAGTTCGACTATGATGGTCAGACCATCTTCATGGCTCCCGCCTCCGGCTTCTACACCACCCCGGGGATAGGACGCAACGAAGTGCGCATAGCCTACGCCATCTGCAAGGAAGACCTGCGCAAGGCCATGAAGGTGCTCGAAGAGGCACTGAAGGCATATCCGGGGCGCACCATCTGACACACAGAGAGCCGCGCGATGTATCTGTCACTCGTCATCGCCCGCCGCATGAGGCTTCGCAGCAGCGGCGACCGGGGTACTGCCACCGGCATGGTGATAGCTGTGTCCGGCGTGGCTCTTGCCGTGGTGGTGATGATGGCCTCCATCAGTGTCGTCACCGGCTTCAAGCGGGAGATCACAGCCAAAGTGGCAGGTGTGCAGAGTGATATCGTGCTTTGGTATCCATCCGGCTATATCGCAGACCCCGAACCGATTAAGGAGATAGTGGGCAAAACGCTGCCCGGAGCTACCGTGGGCAGTGTGGCAGATATGACCGGCATCCTCAAGACCCACGAGCAATACGAGGGGCTGCTGTTCCGGGGCATCGGCAAAGACTATGACGCGCGGTTTCTGCGCTCCGTGACTACTGCCGGGAGTCCCGACTTACTTCTGACAGATAACACTACCGGCACACCCATAATGCTCTCAGAGGCAACCGCCTCGGCATTGGGGCTGACTGTGGGCGACAAAGTGGACGCATACTTTGTCATCAACGGGGGTGTCCGCGGGCGGCGATTTACGGTGAAAGGTACCTTTGACACCCACTTTGCCAACCACGACAAAGTGACAGCCTTTGTGCGGTCGGCCGATGTGCCCGGCTTTGACTCCACAATAGGAGAGCCGTCAGCCTCAGCTCTATTGGTCAACGGCATCCCGGTGGAGCATGTGGCCGAGAGTGCCAACAGACTATTCGAGGCACTTCTGGCAGCACATGCAGCTGGTGAGATTGACGACTTGCCGGAGCTGAAAGATGTGAGCCGCACCGGCGAGACTTACTTCAACTGGCTCGCACTGCTGGATGCGAATGTCATTATGATACTGGCACTTATGGGTATAGTGGCCGGCTTCACGCTGATTTCGTCACTTTTCATCATCATCTTGCGGAAGGTGCGGATGATTGGCATACTCAAGGCCATGGGTGCCACAGACTCCATGGTGGCATCAATATTCGTCATAGTAGCCCTGCGCATCACGGCAATCGGCCTGCTGATAGGAGACGTTATCGGCTTGGGACTGCTTCTGGCGCAGTCCCGGTGGCGTTTCGTCGGGCTAAACCCTGAAAGCTATTATCTTGATTACGTGCCGGTTGACATCAATGCCGGAGCCATTCTGCTGCTGAATGTCGCAGTGGCCGCAGTGGCGTTCCTGGTGTTGCTTGCTCCGGCGCGGCTCGTGACCACTGTTAGCCCTGCAGCCACGATGCGATATGAATGACCGGTGCCACATTAATCAATTTGGCATAAAATTTGTTTAAGTAATTATCAAACGAGGAATAATCAGTAAATTTGCCTTCACCTCAAGGTATTTTATGACACACACCACACAGTCAACATCCATCACAACCACCTCCGCCCCCTCGCTGGAGAGCATGATAATCGAGGGTATCCGTGACCGCAAGGGCAAGAACATCACCGTAGTAGACCTCGAAGGTATCGACACCTCGTCGGCCTCGCGCTTCATAATCTGCGAAGGCACCTCAACGATGCAGGTAAGCGCCATAGCTGACAGCGTGCGTGACTATCTGCTGGAGAACGGGGGCATAAAGCCCTACAACTATGACGGTTACCGCAACTCACAGTGGATAGTGATTGACTACGGTGACACCTACGTGCACATCTTCCTGCCCGAGGAGCGCACACGCTACAACCTTGAGGAGCTCTGGAGCGACGCAGCAATCACCCGCCTGCCCGACGAGGACTGACCCACCGCCGGACACACCCTCAGCCGGGGCTGTCACAGCAGCGCACTCACTCCATTCCCTATCACTGACCCATCCATCTCCACGCTTTCATCCGCATCATGTCTCAGCCAAAACCCAAGAAACCGACCGTCAAGTTCAATATGTACTGGATGTACGCCATCGTCATGGCGTTTCTGATCGGTATGCTCTTTCTTGATGAAAATTCGCTGACCAAGTCAGTGGACTACTCCGAATTTGCCAAAGCCGTGGAGAGTCGGGGAATCAGCAAGATTACCGTCTTCACCAACAAGAACATAGCAGAGGGCACCTTGACTGACTCTCTGGCTTCGGTGATGTTCCATGAGAAGCAGTACAAGTCCGGCTCCGGTGCACTTGCCAAGCTGGAGACCGAGATACCGTCGGCCGACAAGTTTCAGGACAAGATAGACCAGTGGCAGCAGGAGGGGGTGTTCACCGGCACGGTGAAATATGAGAAAGGGAGTGACTACACCTCGATGCTGTGGTCATTCGGCCCGATACTGCTTCTGATATTCTTCTGGTTCTACATGATGCGCCGCATGTCAGGAAAAGAGGGCGGTGGCCCCGGCGGGGTGTTCAACGTGGGTAAGTCCAAGGCCAAGATTTTCGACAAGGATGGCCCCATCAAGGTGACATTCAAGGATGTTGCCGGACTCTCCGAGGCCAAGACCGAGATAGAGGAGATTGTGGAGTTTCTGAAAAACCCCAAACGCTACACCGACCTTGGCGGCAAGATCCCCAAGGGAGCACTGCTTGTGGGCCCTCCGGGAACCGGTAAGACGCTTCTTGCCAAGGCCGTAGCCGGCGAGGCGAATGTGCCGTTCTTCTCCATGTCAGGCTCCGACTTTGTGGAGATGTTTGTGGGCGTGGGCGCCTCGCGCGTGCGCGACCTGTTCCGCCAGGCCAAGGAGAAGGCACCGTGCATAGTGTTCATTGACGAGATAGATGCCGTGGGCCGCGCCCGCGGCAAGAACCCCAACATGGGAGCCAATGACGAGCGCGAGAACACCCTGAACCAGCTTCTGACAGAGATGGACGGCTTCGGCACCAATAGCGGTGTCATCATCCTGGCTGCCACTAACCGCGCCGACATCCTCGACAAGGCGTTGCTTCGCGCAGGGCGCTTCGACCGCCAGATTTACGTGGAGCTTCCCGACCTGAATGACCGCGTGGCCATATTCAATGTGCATCTTCGCAATATCAAAAAGTCAGATGACGTGGATGTGGAGCTGCTTGCCCGCCAGACGCCGGGATTTTCCGGAGCCGACATAGCCAACGTGTGCAACGAGGCCGCCCTCATCGCGGCGCGCCGCAACAAGAAAGCCGTTGACCGCCAGGACTTCATAGATGCCGTTGACCGCATCATCGGGGGTCTGGAAAAGCGTTCCAAGATAACCACCGACGAGGAGAAGCGCTCCATCGCCATCCATGAGGCAGGTCATGCCACCGTGTCATGGTTCCTGCGCTACGCCAACCCGCTGATAAAGGTGACAATAGTGCCGCGAGGCAAAGCCCTCGGCGCAGCCTGGTACCTGCCCGAGGAGCGCCAGATTACCCCCACTGAGGCGTTGCTTGACGAGATGTGCGCCACCCTTGGCGGTCGTGCAGCCGAGGAGCTGTTCTTGGGCCACATCTCCACCGGCGCCGCCAACGACCTGGAGCGCGTCACCAAGCAGGCGTATGCCATGGTGGTGTATTACGGCATGAGCAAAAGACTTCCCAACATCAGTTACTATGACTCCACGGGTCAGGCCTACGGCTATTCGAAGCCTTACAGCGAGGAGACCTCGAAACTGATTGACGAGGAGGTGGCCGCGCTCATTGCCGAGCAATATGACCGCGCCAAGGAGATACTCCGCAAACACGCTGAGGGTCATGCCGAACTGGCCGACACACTGGTGAAGCGCGAGGTGATATTCACCGCCGATGTTGAGAAGATATTCGGGAAGCGCCCATGGGTGTCACGCACCGACGAAATCCTCGCAGCCCGTGAGGCGCAGGAGAAGGCCGCAAAGGCCGAGGCCGTCGAGGCCGAGGAGGTCGCGTCGGAGCCTGCGGCAAGTGAGGATACAGCCGGTGACCCGCAGCCACAGGGGGCAGACCGAGGATGATACCGGAGTTGTAAATCGGCGTCCTCCAGACGCCCTTGCTACGCTAACAATAGCCCCGGATGCCTGCGCTGCGCTCCGGCTTCCGGGGCTACGAGTAAATCAGCGTCCTGCGGACGCTCCTTCGGAGGTTTTACAACACCCTCTCCGCCTTTGACGGTTTTGCATCCCCCGCTCCTTTTAAGGTTCTGCGACACCCTCTCCTTTAGAAGGTTCTGCAACACCGGCTTCCGGTGATGATTTGATTGTGGTGCGGGTTTTATGAATTTTAACTACGATTGCGTGTTAAAATTCGTAACTTTGCATTCCGCAACGGGAGTGTGCGCCACACTCCCGGGTTAACCGATTGTCCAATGGGCTTTTTCAAAAAAATATTTTCAAAAGAGAAAAAAGAGACCCTTGACAAGGGACTCGAGCGCTCCAAGTCAAGTGTGTTCGAGAAAATCTCGCGTGCCGTGGCCGGCAAGAGCAAGATTGACGATGACGTGCTTGACGGACTTGAGGAAGCCTTCATCACCTCAGATGTAGGCACCGACACCACACTCAAGATAATAGACCGCATCCAGGCCCGCGTGGCCCGTGACAAGTATATGTCGTCGGGGGAGCTCAACGAGCTGCTTGCCGACGAAATCAGCGATATGCTCGCTGAGAATGACAACGAGGACACTACCGCCGACTTCACCATCCCTGCGGGCGCAGACCGCCCGTACGTGATCATGGTGGTTGGCGTGAACGGTGTTGGCAAGACGACCACCATAGGCAAGCTCGCTGCCCACTACAAACGCGCCGGCTACAAGGTGATGCTCGGCGCGGCCGACACATTCCGAGCAGCCGCCGTGGAGCAGCTTGAGATATGGGGCGAGCGCGCCGGAGTGCCTGTTGTGAAGCAGAAGATGGGGTCCGACCCTGCCTCCGTGGCATTCGACACCGTGCAGAGCGCCAAGGCCAACGGCTATGACATAGTGATCATAGACACAGCCGGACGCCTGCACAACAAGAAAGGCCTGATGGATGAGCTCTCGAAGATACGCAACGTGATGAGCAAGATTGTGCCGGATGCACCTCAGGAGGTGCTGTTGGTGCTCGACGGCTCCACGGGTCAGAACGCCTTTGAGCAGGCACGCCAGTTCACCGCCGCCACGCAGGTCAACGAGCTCGCCATCACCAAGCTGGACGGCACTGCCAAGGGAGGCGTGGTGATAGGCATCTCCGACCAGCTGCGCATCCCCGTGAAATACATCGGCCTGGGCGAGGGAATAGATGACCTTCAGGTGTTTGACAAACGAGAATTTGTCAAGTCGCTGTTCGGCACTGTCGACAAGTGACCCCCTGCGCCGTGGCTTCCCGCAAGACAATAGACATAGTGAGCCTTGGGTGCTCGAAAAACCTCGTCGACACGGAGCGGCTGATGAAGCTCCTTGCCGATGCGGGCTTTAACACCCGTTTTGAGCCTTCGGTGACCGACTCCACACCGTCAGAGGCCGTAGTGATCAATACCTGCGGCTTCATAGGCGATGCCAAGGAGGAGAGCATAGAGGCGATCCTCAGCTGGGCTGAGGCCAAGAAGCAGGGGCGTACGGGCAAGTTGATAGTGATGGGTTGCCTGTCACAGCGTTACCTCAGCGAGCTGCGCGACGAGATACCCGAGGTGGACATATGGCGCGGCAAGCATGACTGGGCCGACATCGTGGGTACCCTGGCACGTAGCTACCCCGCTACGGCATCATATGACCGCGTAATCACCACCCCCCGCCATCACGCCTATCTGAAAGTGGCCGAGGGATGCAACCGCTTCTGTTCCTTCTGTGCCATCCCACTGATAACCGGTCGGTTCCACTCTCGACCCGTTGATGAGATAGTGGCCGAAGCAGAGTTGCTCACTGCGCGCGGTGTGAGCGAGCTCAACGTGATAGCCCAGGACTTGTCATCGTACGGCGTGGATCTGTACGGGCGACACTCCCTGGCAGAGCTTACCGACCGGCTTGCAGATGTGGAGGGCATACGGCGTATCAGGCTGCACTATGCCTACCCTGCCGACTTCCCGATGGATGTGATGGACGTGATGGCTCGTCGCGACAACGTGTGCTCGTACATGGACATTGCCCTGCAACATATCGCCGACCCGGTGCTTGCCAAAATGCGCCGCCACATCACATCCACTCAGACCCGCGCGCTGCTGAGCGAGATGCGCTCGCGCGTGCCCGACCTGCATATCCGCACCACGCTGATGGTGGGCTTCCCCGGAGAGGGGGAGCGCGAGTTTGAGCAGCTGATGGAGTTTGTGGCAGAGCAGCGGTTTGAGCGTTTGGGTGCCTTTGCCTACTGCGAAGAGGAGGGCACCTTCGGAGCCGCGCATCACCCGGACACGATACCCGCCGAGGTGAAGCAGGAGCGCCTGTCACGCCTGATGGAGCTACAGGAGAGCATCTCCATGGAGCATCAGCAGTCCAAAGTCGGTAAGCACCTCAACGTGGTGATAGACCGCGAGGAGGCAGACTACTATGTGGGGCGCACCGAGTATGACTCACCCGAGGTAGACCCGGAAGTGCTTGTAAACAAGACGATGCCACTCCGTCCCGGCGACTATGTGGATGTAGAGATCACCGGTGCACTACCCTTTGAACTCATCGGCACCCCTGCCACTGAAGATAACGCCACCGATAACGCCACGCAAGCATGACAACGACAACGACAGATAGTCAGAGAGGGCGTGGCATCATAGCCACAGAAACACAGCTGAATGCCGCCGAACGGTGTGATGCACATCACATCCCGTTCATCCTGTACGCACTGCCGGGGGAGACGGAGGCCACATTCTACGCGGATGTCATTGAGGGCGAAGCCCTCCGTCTGACCAAGCGCCACGCCGTAATCACCGAGGCCGACGAGTCAATGAAAGATGACGCTGAAAGCGTGGTGATAACCGAGGCCCACTCTGCTGAGGAGATCATGGAGATGAAGAATCTGCCCTCCGCAGCCTCCCGACACCATCATGTGTCGGCAGTGTCTCCCTCCGCGGTGGGTTACATGGCATGCATACATGAAGTTGCCGCATCGCTTGGCCGCGGGTCGCAGAAGGCAGTGATAGCCCGCATCATAGCCGGCAAGACGCAAGACTCCATCCATGAGATAGCCGCAAGGCTTTTCACGGGAGAGGCCGGGACGATGCGCTTCATGTTCTACACTCACGATACCGGCCTGTGGTTCGGCTCAACGCCCGAACTGCTGTTGAGCTGCCGCGAGGACGCATCCGGCACAACCGCGATACGCAGCATCGCCCTTGCCGGTACACTTCCGGCAGAGTCCACCGAGCCTTGGGACAAGAAAAACATCAAGGAGCAGAGCATTGTGGAAGGCTACATGATGGGCAAAATGATGATGATCTGCGAAAAAGAGACCGGATTGCGATATTCCAGAGGCGAGAGGACCGTCGGTCCTGTCAAGCATCTGTGCACCGAGTTCACGGCCAACCTCTCCCCGGTGTGGGGCGATAGCGAGTCAGAGCGGTTCATCCACCCGACACCGGCTGTGGCAGGTTACCCGCTTGAGAAAGCCTGCGAGCTGATCAGCCGCTACGAGAACATCAACCGCCGCTGCTACTCGGGTCTGCTCACAGTGGAAACCGGTGGAACCGGCGAACACGTGCGTATCCGCGAGACCTACGTGATGCTGCGATGCGCCACGCTCGGCGAGCGCCTCGACAACGGCGAGCGCACCTATAATATATATGCAGGGGGCGGCATCCTGCATGACTCGAAGCCGGCCACCGAGTGGGACGAGACCGCCCGCAAGGCCCTCCCGATGCTCCATGTGCTGACCGGTATCCCTGTGAACGAAATTCAAGTGACATCACTTTTCGACCAAATCAAGCTCGAACAAGAATTGCAGGACGCAACCCTGCGCAATGTTGAATCACCATTCTAACCGACGGAACACCCACCTCTGATGGACGAAAAGAAGCAAACGAAACGCAACAACAACACGACAGCCAAAATAGCTCTCGTAATCCTCATAGCCTGTCTGATAGTAGCCGGC
The DNA here is from genome assembly GCA_023665605.1 of Candidatus Amulumruptor caecigallinarius. Lineage (GTDB taxonomy): Bacteria > Bacteroidota > Bacteroidia > Bacteroidales > Muribaculaceae > Amulumruptor > Amulumruptor caecigallinarius_B. Next base: position 20,129 of record JAMPDP010000010.1, read on the forward strand.
GTGTCATGCCTGCCGCTGCGCAAGTGGACCGGCGGCCGCGTGAAGGATTTCAACCTGCTGGCCGACATACTGCCACTGAGCGAGGACACCACGATGGTGCAGGATGGCGCCGCCATCATTGACCCCGAGCTTATCCGCATCCAGCAGCAGGGTGAGCAGATGGCCGCCATAGCGCAGCATGACGCACTTTTCGGCCCCGAGCAGGAGCCCGAGGGGGGATGGAAACCGACCGACACCGTTCGTGCCTACGCAGACCCCGACACCATCATTCAGGATGCCAAGCAGAACCGCGTGGGCAACCTTGTGGCCATCGAGGATTACACCACCGGCAATCGCGGCCTTGCACGGCTGAAACGCGCCATCAGCGACCCGTCAACCCTTGCACGTATCGCCGTGGTGGGGGACAGCTACATAGAGGGTGACATATTCACGCAAGACCTGCGCGCCAAGCTCCAGGAGGCATATGGCGGCGAGGGCGTGGGCTATATGAGCATGTTCTCCGAATTTCCGGGCTTCCGCCGCTCCGTGAAGCAGGGAGGCTCCGGCTGGCAGACCTTTGACCCGAACAAAAAGGCCAAGAACCTCTATCTGGGCCTCTCGGAGCATTACTCTACCCCCACCGGAGCGGCAACCGCCACTTACAAGGGTTCCGGCTCCGTGGCTCATGCCGACAAATGGAGCCGCTCACAGTTCCTGTTCATAGCACCGAGCAACACCACCATATCCACGCGCCTTAGCGAGGATGGCGAGTGGACCGAACACACCGTGGCGGGCAGCGAGCGCGTGCAGTGTCTGACAATAGATGGCACCACAAGTGACTTCGAGCTGAAGACCGCCGACACATCGCTGATAGCATTAGGCGTGTGGCTCGACGGCACCTCGGGCGTGGCCGTGGACTGCATGAGCTCGCGCGGCTTCTCCGGCGTGACGCTTCTGCGCGTGAACCCGGCGCTTTGCCGCGCTATGAGCAAGGTGATAGGCTATGACCTGATTATCCTGGAGTTCGGCATCAACGCCATGACCTCGTCGCAGACTGACTACAGCCTCTACTCCCGCAAGATGGTTGAGGTGATTAACCATGTGCGCACGTGCTATCCCGGCTCCGACATCCTGCTTATGGGCATCGGCGACCGTGGCGAGAAACGCGGCTCCGAGGTGCACTCCATGCGTTCCGCCAAGTTCATGGTAGAGGCTCAGCGGCAGGCCGCCCGCAAGGCCCACTGCCTGTTCTGGGACACCCGCGAGGCGATGGGCGGCGAGGATGCCATAGTCACCTGGACCAAGTCCGGCAAAGCGAACAAAGACTATATCCACATGACCCACAAGGGTGGCGAGGAGCTTGCCACCCTACTCTTCAACGCCCTTCAGCTCGCGCTGAAATGATTCACTAACCCGGCTAACACATCCTTACCTACCCTGCCTTATGAAACTCATCAGATACAACATATTGACGGCGGCACTGCTGCTCACCGCACCCCTGCAAGGGGCGTATGCAGCAGCCGTTCCCGCTACGGCCGACCCTGCCGAAGACCCCGAGACCGTGATAGTCGAGGAGGACGAGGAGCCTACCGGTGAAGAGGAAATAATAGAAGAGGGGCCCGAGGAGGAGGATGCCGAGAGCGACATCCGCGAGGGAGAAGTGCTCATCACCTCGCTGCCCGACGATGATGACATAGACATCCCCATCCCTTCGTTCATAGACCAGAGCCGCAACCACATCCAGCTCAACGGAGCTGACTGGAGCAAGCTCCGCGCGGCCGTGAACTCCCACAAGATACGCCCGCTGAGCATACTGAACATCGGGGACAGCCACATTCAGGCCGACTTCGGCACGGGTGTGACGCGCGACCTGCTGCAATACAAGTTGGGCAATGCCGGTCGCGGGATTATCACCCCGCTGAAGATGTCAGGCACCAACCAGCCATATGACTATGTGTTCAGCTCCACCCAGCCCTACACCGCCGTGAAGCTGATGAAGGCCCCGTGGCGTATGACCATGGGGTTCACCGGGACATCAGTGTCCCCCTCGACCCGCTCCAGCTCCATCACTGTGGGCACCCGCAGCGATGATGACTATGACCCGTTCTCGTCAGTGACCCTCTTTCACAAGGGACAGATGAAGGTGACCCGCGTCACCGATGAGAGAGGTGCCGACGTGATGTTTCACCAGCACGCCTCGCGCGACTACACCTACATCAAACTTGGCACCCCTCAGACCCGCGTCACCATCTATTATGACAATCTCGGCGACCTGACACTGTTCGGGGCCAATCTCTCGGGAGAGCGCCCGGGGGTGTTCTACCACGCGATAGGCAACAACGGCGCCACCTACGACACCTACAACCGCATCGGAGCGATGGGCCCCTCCATCCAACCGCTTCACCCCGACCTTGTGATAATCTCTCTCGGCACCAACGAAGCCTTCGGGCGCCTCGACTTGTCACGCTTCCGCAACAGCCTTGACAAACTGGTGACCGACATACGCACTGCCAATCCTGACGCACAGATACTCCTTGTGACCCCGATGGAGTGCCAGCGTAGTACCACCAAGACCGTGACCAAGCGCGTGGCCGTCCGCTCGAAGAAGCGCAAGGGGAAGAAGCGTCGCACCACTTACAAGACTGTCAAGACCAAGGTGCGCACCTCCGGGGTGAACAGCAACATCCGCCCTATCCGTGACGAAATCCTGAACTACGGCAAGGAGAACGGCATAGCCGTGTATGACTGGTATGACGTGGCCGGTGGTCAGGGTGCCTCAACCACGTGGGTGAAAAACGGACTTTTCAGCCCGGACAAAATCCACCACTCAGCCAAGGGCTACCGTCTGGAAGGGCGTCTGACCTACGATGCCCTGATGGACGCTTTCACCGGCAAGAACTGACATACTGACCGCGCATAGCCCTCGCTTACCCTCCACTTCACCCGCAACCCGCTTTGGACCGCCTCAACATAGACTGGGAACGCTTCATAGACGTCATCAAGTATGACGCTGCCAACCCGTTGCTCTTCAACACCGGCCTGTTTCTGGTGCTGTTCGCAGGCTTCATCATCATCTACAGCCTGATACGCCGCTGGAAGAACGCGAAGCTGATCTTCGTGATACTCTTCTCGCTGTATTTCTACTACAAGTCGTCGGCTGAGTATTGCCTGATACTGCTCGCAGTGTGCGTGATGGACTTTGTGCTCGGCGTGCTGATGGGACGCGCGAAGCGCAATTGGGTCCGCAGGCTGATTGTTACCGTCAACGTGCTGATGAACGTGGGCATGCTGGTATACTTCAAGTATTTCCGGCTGTTCATGGAGACACTGTTTGACTTGACGCAGCTCAAGTGGGACTTTGACGACATCATACTCCCCGCCGGTATCTCGTTCTTCACGTTCCGCTCCATAAGCTACATAGTGGACCTCTACCGGCGGAAGATGGAGCCTTGCCACAATCTGCTGGAATACACGTTCTATCTGACCTTCTTCCCGCCGCTGCTTGCGGGCCCGGTGGTACGAGCCAAGGATATGCTGCCGCAGGTGAAGGCCAACGAGCCCGCCACGCGCGCTATGATTTCCGAGGGGTTGTTTCTGATAGTTGCGGGCCTGATCAAGAAGGTGATAGTGGCAGACTATATCAGCGAGAACTTTGTGAGCCGCGTGTTTGACAATCCATCGCTCTACTCCGGCTTCGAAAACCTGATGGCTGTGTATGGCTTCCTGATACAGCTCTACTGCGACTTCTCGGGTTACTCCGACATAGCCATCGGCATCGCGCTGCTGCTTGGCTACCGCTTCCTCGACAACTTCCGCGCTCCGTTCAAGAGCCAGAATCCCACCGAATTCTGGCACCGCTGGCACATATCGCTATCAACATGGCTGCGTGACTACCTGTACATACCTCTTGGCGGCAACCGGAAGGGTACGGCGCGCAAGCACTTCAACCTGATGACCACCATGGTGATTGGTGGCTTGTGGCACGGCGCGTCGTGGATGTACATGATATGGGGTGCGCTGCAGGGCATCTTTCTTGTAATCCACAAGGAGATTAAGCGGCTCTTCCCGGCACTGAGCGAGGACAAGAAGGGGCAATGGTGGCGAGTGGGAGCCAATATGTTTTTCACGTTCAACCTAATAGCCATCAGCTTCGTATTCTTCCGCTCGCGCTCTCTTGACGATGCGGCCGCTATGGGTAAACAGATAGTGAGCGACTTTCACCTGTCGGTGGCACCACAGTTTGTAGAGGGGTACCTGTTCATAGTGCTTGCCATTCTGTTGGGGTACTTCATGCACCTTGCTCCCGGGTCATGGAGCACGGCGGTGAAGCGGCTGCTTGACCGAACGCCGCTTGTGCTTCTCGCCGTCATCCTGGCGTTGGTAATCATCCTCATCATCCAGGTGCGCCAGAGTGACATAGTGCCCTTCATCTACCTGCAATACTGAAATATACGACGTAAGTTCACACCTGACTCATAACCTAACGCTTCAACTATGAACAAGCTGCTTATCATCGGAGCCCGCGGATTTGGCCGCGAGGTGTATAACCTGTTTCTGGACTGCAAGGCATCGCTCGGCGATGTTGAGTGCAAGGGATTTCTCGATGACCAGGCTGATGCCCTTGACGGGTATGCAGGCTATCCGCCAATCATCTCATCGGTAGAGGATTACGATGTAAAGCCTGAAGACTTGTTTATCTGCGCGCTGGGAGATGTGAATTACAAGAAGCTCTATGCCGACAAGATTCTTGCCAAGGGAGGTCGGTTCATCACCCTTATTCACCCATCGGTGTCGATCGGGTCCAACACGACAATCGGCAGCGGATGTATCATTCTTAACAACACTTTCATCAGTTGTGACGTTAATATAGGAGACTTTGTCACCGTGATGCACTCGGTAGTCATCGGGCATGACTCATCAGTGGGGAGCTGCAGCCACATCGGGGTGATGGCTTTCATGGGGGGCTTCTCTTCAGTGGGGAGCAATGCCACCCTCCATCCCGGAGTAAGACTGCTGCCACACAAGTGCATCGGAGACAATGCCATAGCAGGCGCCGGGAGCGTGATTATAAACAACGTCAAACCGAACACCACGGTATTCGGCGCACCTGCACGAAAGCTGACTTTCTAATCCGTTCAACTATTATCATTCACCGCACTAACATTCACCGTCACACACATGGACATCAACGAATTTATCGAGAAGTTTGCAGAAGTCTTTGACGACACCGATGCGTCAGTCATCACCCCCGAGACCCGATTTCGCGACCTTGACGAGTGGTCTTCGCTCACCGGGCTGGGGACCATAGCGTTTGCAGACGAAGAATTTGGCGTGGAGCTCGGTGCTCAGGAGCTGCGCGGTGTCAACACCGTACAGGAACTCTATGACTTGCTGTCATCCAAATGACAGATAGCCCCTATAACCCCTTCTCTCTTGCCGGAAAGACGCTGCTGGTCACCGGAGCCTCGTCAGGTATCGGACGTGCTACAGCCGTGGCTTGTTCGCGTATGGGTGCGAGGCTGGTGATTACCGGCCGCAATGCCGTGCGTCTTGACGACACGTTAAGCCGGCTTGCCGGTGAGGGGCATACGGCCGTAGCAGCAGACCTTGTGGCAGACGACGATATAGACCGTCTGGTTGACGCATGCCCTGCACTGGATGGTGTGGCGCATTGCGCCGGCGTCGGCGACCGCACCATGCTCAAAATGGCACGCCACAAGGATATAGAGCGCGTAATGAAGGCCAACTTTGAAGCACCCGTGCTGCTGCAACGCGCCTTGCTGAAAAAGAAGCGCATAGCGTCAGGCGGATCCATCGTGTTTGTGGCTTCACGCGCCCCGTTCGCACCGTCACCCGGCAACGGTCTGTATGCAGCATCCAAAGGAGCGCTCATAGCCTATGCAAAGGTGCTGGGGCTTGAGCTTGCGCAGCAGCTCATCAGAGTCAACTGCATCTGCCCGGCAATGGTGTGGACTGAGCTTATAGAGCGCGATGCCGCACTCACAGGCGCTGACTACCATACCGCACAACTGAACTATCCGCTCAAGCGATATGGCCAGCCCGAGGATGTGGCACATCTGGCCATCTATCTGCTGTCGGATGCAAGCGCCTGGATGACCGGAAGCTGCATTGACATAACAGGGGGCGGCGAATTCACCCTTAAAGCGTAAGAGCTTGTCTAATAACAGTATATTATGGCATATATAAAAGCTATCAGCTATTATCTGCCCGAGCGCAGCGTCACCAACAGTGAGATAGTCGCCGACTTCCCGGAGTGGACAGTTGAGAAAATCGCCGAGAAGGTAGGCGTGGATTGCCGCCATGTGGCCTCGGCCGACGAAACGGCAGCCGACATGGCTGTGAAGGCAGCCGAAAAGCTCTTTGATGCGCGCCCGGAGATCAAGCGCGATGACATAGACTTCGTGTTGTTCTGCACTCAAAGCCCTGACTATCTGCTTCCCACGTCAGCCTGTCTGATTCAAAACCGTCTGGGACTTCGCACTGACATCGGTGCTCTTGACTTCAATCTCGGATGCTCGGGTTATGTATATGGCCTGGCTTTGGCTAAAGGCATGATTGCAGCCGGCATTGCCACTAATGTTCTATTGCTGACCGGCGAGACGTATAACCGCCATCTGCATCCCCGCGACAAGGGGAACCGCACCATATTCGGCGACGCGGCAACAGCCACAGTGGTGTCAACAGAGGGGATGCTCGCAATCGGCGAATTTTCGCTTGGCACAGACGGTCGTGGAGCCGAAAACCTCATCATCAAGACTGGAGGCGCACGTCATCCTCAACCCAAAGGGGACCTGGAGTATGACGAAAACGGCAATCCCCATTCCTCCGACTACCTTCAGATGAACGGAGCCGAGATATTCCGCTTCACGCAGAAAAATGTCCCGGTGGTGGTCCGTGACACCCTCGCACGCAACGGTCTGACGCTTGATGAGATAGACCTGACCGTGTTTCATCAGGCCAACAGCTTCATGCTCGGGTTTCTGCGCAAGAAGATGAAGATAGACTCCGACAAGTTTTATGTCAACATGGCATCGGTAGGCAACACGGTGAGCAACTCCATACCGATTGCCCTGTGTGATGCGATGGCCGAAGGGCGCGTCAGAGGTAATGTGCTGATCTGCGGCTTCGGTGTGGGGTACTCATGGGGAGCCACTGTGCTCCGTGCTGAGTGACAGCATAACATAGCGATACACAATCAGGGGACGCGCCTTACGGTACGTCCCCTGATTGGTGTATTGCAGTGAATCTTCTTAGAACCCGACCTTGAAGCCGACCTGTACGAGACCCTGGCATCCGAAACCGAGTTCGCCGTAGATGCCGAAGCGGTCGGTGAGGTCCACCATTGCGCCAACGGGGCTCACCTGGAAGCCGAAGTAGGTGTTGTTGTAGCTGTCAAAGTACTTGGGCATGAGGTGTGAAATCTCGACACCGATGCCTGCATGTCCGTAGAGCTTGACAATGGAGTTGCTCCAATACTGATACTTGACGTTGGCCAAAATAGAGTGGTAGCCCACGGAGGAGTGGTGCGGGCCGCCATCGGTGTGGGCGGAAGAGAAGGAGTAGCTGGGGCCAACGGCGAGGTTGGGGAGGATGTTGAACCACATCGTGGCGTTGACAGAGCCCCAAGCAGTGTGGACGTGATCCCAGTTGTCGGCATAGTCTGCGGCATCCATCACGGTATAGCCACCGTAGCTGACGTTGAGTTCGCAAAAGTTGTCGGCGGCTGAAGCAGCCGACGGAGCGACAGCAATCCCTGCAAGCACAAGAAGTGAAACGATAAGCTTCTTCATAATAAGAAAAGGGTGAATAGTTGAAAAAAGTGAACTATTGAATAGAATATACGGGTTAACATTCGTTGACGCAAAAATGTTTCGTCGGGAGGCAAATTTTGTAAAAATTGCGTCAAGATTGGTAAAAATTAGTACCTTTGTGAAATTGTAATGAAATCGTAACATCAGCTATGCGAGCATTAATGCGTCTTGTTGCCCTCTGGGCTGCTTATACGCTGGTTTTCATACTCTACAAACCGGTGTTTATGGGACTGAACCCGTCGGTGTTCAGCTCCATGGACACTGCCGACTATATTGCCGTGATGGCACATGGCCTGCGGCTTGACATGGCAGTGGCGGCTTATTTGACTGCCATCCCCACCATCCTGACGGTGATATGGCTGTGGAAGCCGGTGAAAGCGTTGCGCATTATCATCAACATCTATCTCATACTGGTGGCGGCGGCTGTAGGGGTCATACTGACGATGAACTCGGTGCTGTACAGCTTTTGGCGATTTCCGCTTGACATGACGCCGGTGTTTTACTTCACCACGTCGCCCGAGGCGGCATCAGCGAGCGTAAGCTGGCTATATATAACAGGTGTGGTGATTATCATAGCGGTTGTCTCGGCAGCAGTCTACGTGATAGAGCGCGGCGCATGGAAGATGCCTGTGAAGCCGCCGACAAGCCGAAAGTCACGCCTGCGCCTGACAGCAGGTTGCGTGGTGATATCCGGAGTGCTGTTCCTGTTTATGAGGGGCGGCTTCACCGTGGCTACTCTGAACCCCGGAGCGGCATATTTCAGTGACCGGCAGCCGCTGAACCATGCTGCCATCAATCCGGCTTTCAACCTATTATATTCAGCCACGCATCAGAATAAGCTCGGGACACTCGGACGGTATATGGATGAGCAGTCAGCCGCTGACATATTCGTGCGCACCCGCGAGTATCACCATGAGGGGTGTGACAGCATCATGGTGGTCAACGACTTGCGCCCCGACATATATCTTATTATCTGGGAGAGCCTGTCAAATCAGCTCGTGCCGTCGCTCGGCGGCGAGCCGATAGCCACGCACCTTGACTCGATAGCCAAGGGTGGGCTGTCATGGCGGAACTTCTATGCCAACGGATTCCGCACTGACCGGGGCATTCCGGCCATCATCAGTGCCATCCCCTCCCCTCCCGCCGTGTCGGTGATGAAGTTGAGCGATGTGATGGAAGACCGTCAGTCGATAGCCAGTGTGCTTCGCCATGCAGGCTATGACACTTATTACTATTATGGCGGCGACATCAACTTCACCAACATGAACGCTTACCTGGTAAGCGCACACTTCAACCACATCATCAGTGACAGGAATTTCCCTCTGGGCCAGCGGTTGAGCAAATGGGGTGTGCACGATGGTCCGCTTGCCGACCGCGTAGCTTCGGAACTGCCTCAGACCGAATATGAAGCCCCGCGCCTGACGGTGATACAGACCTCGTCGAGCCATGAGCCGTTTGACGTGCCGGTGTCCTTTGTCCGCTTTGCCAATCAGCCCCCGGCAGTGAATGCTTTCGCCTACACCGACTCGGTGGTGGCATCGCTGGTGAAGCGCATTGAGGAGTCGCCGCGCGGACGTAAGAGCCTGATAGTGATAACCGGCGACCACTGGGGCTGCTACCCTGAGAACCTGATGGATCCTGACGCTCGCCACCGCATACCGCTGGTTGTGACTGGCGGCGCACTGCTGCGCCGTGGCGAGACACTGGATGCCTACGGCTCGCAGGTGGATATAGCCCCGACCGTGCTGCACTGGCTCGGACTTCCGGCCAACTCCTTCACATTCGGGCGTGTGCTGACCCATGAGGACACGCCACTGTATGCCTTCTGGTTTGACTCAGACCGGGCGGCTGTAATCAATGCCGACGGCATGGCTATCATCAATGTGGATAACGGGGATGTGGTGGCTGAATCGGGCGACCCGTCCCTTGCCACTACCCTGCGGGCATATCTGCAAACACTATATGACTCTCTCTCCCACTGATGCTGACACTCATAATAGATTGGCTCATAGAGCTTGACCACAGTATATTTTTGGCACTGAACGGGTTACATTCACCGTTTTGGGACTCGTTCAACATGCTTTTAACCGGCAAGTGGGTGTGGGTGCCAATGTATGCGACACTTGCCGCCGCCCTGTTGGTTACGCGTCGCACAGTGACTGCCGTGGTGCTCATCGCAGCCGTGCTGCTAATGATTGCCATAACCGACTACGGCATTGCATCGTTGCTGCGTCCTTGGCTGGGCAGATTCCGCCCGGGCCATCCCGAAAGTGCTTTGTCGGCGTTGGTTCATAACGTCAACGGCTACCGTGGAGGTACCTACGGATTCCCGTCATGCCATGCTGCCAACTCATTCGCCCTGGCCATATTTATGGCATTGACAGCGAGGAAACGCATCTTCGTGTGGTTTATATTCATGTGGGCTATAATCCATAGTTACACACGCCTTTATCTTGGTGTACATTTTCCCGGCGACCTCATAGTGGGAGCATCATTTGGGCTGCTGATAGGATGGGGAATGCGGGCATTTTGCGGATGGGTGCTCCGCATAAGCGGTGACAGCACCGCGCCGCGTCCGGGTTCTGACCGCTACCGACCGTGGCTGTGGCCTGTGGTAGTGGGAGTGGCGACCATCGTGGTATCTGCGTTGGTGGCTCTCATTCAGCAGTCGGCTATTATTCAAACTTCCGCTGCCAGCTGACGCCGCTCTTGACATCGCGTGCCGGTTGCCCGACTATCAGAGTGTTGGCGGGATGCTGCTTTGTGACCACGGCATAGGTGCCTACGATGCTGCCGTCACCTATCTCGGCTCCCTTCATGACGCGGCAGCCGGGAGTGAGCCATACATGACTCCCGATGGATACTGACGCCGGCGGATTGAGCCGCTTGCCGGTGTCGAGATCAATCATGGGATGACCATCAGAAGTGCGGACTCGGACATCGTTGCTGAACATACAGTCCTTGCCTACGTTGATGCTCACGCCGCTCTCCTCGGCCCTAAGCTCGCAGCTGTGAGTAAAGGTAGTGCCGTCGCCAACGATTACGGTCAGGTTATCACCGACGAGACTGAATGTGCATCCCGGGCCGATGATGCACTCCTTCCCTATCACCAGGCGGTTGTTGCTCCCCTTCAGTTCAATCAGCGGACGGGCCATCCAAGTCCCGGCACCGATTTCCAGAGAGTGGCCCTCGCCACGCGACTCCATAGCGTAGCCACCGGAGGCCAGGCGTGAGTGACACTGTACGTCAACTTTCCGCTTGTTGCGACAGTTTCGCACTCTGTCACGCAGAGCTTTGAGGGCAGTGCGGATGCGGTAGTTATAGAGCGGGTTCTGCATACGGCATAAGGCTGGTGGTCAAGGTTGATGGAGCAGGTCGCGGACAAAGCCATCAACGCTGTAATAGTCATAGAACTCGTCGGGCTGACGAACTGATGGGAACTCGCCGCCGATAGCGGGAGAGTCGGGGTCAAGTACGGTGAATGATTCCGGTGCTATGTGAGGATGGCGGGCTATGTAGGGGTTGGTGGTGTAGAGATGCTTGCCGATGGCGAGCATCTCGATGGTGCGCATTGTCAGGCCGGTCTGACCTGTGGTCTCCAGGATGTCAAGCGCACATGCGGCTTCCTCATTGCGACGCATGAACTCCGAGTAAGGGAGGGCTTTGTTGTGGCAGATGCCCACGCCTCGGAACTTGTCGCGCAGCATCTTGAGCACAGATGTCTGGAGATAAAGGAATGGCTTGAGGCGAGCACCGGCGGAGTTACGCTTGATGCGCTGCAACAGTTCGTAACGGCCCGGGCGGTCTGTGCCGATGAATGTCACGGACCATTTGCTGTCAGATACAGACGGAGAGTGCTGCAGACGTGCCATGGTTTTGTCGCTGAAGAATAGCGGGCGGAAACCGAGCTCGGGATTGTTGCGACAATCCTCCGGGTCGAAGCTGAGGCACCTGTCAAAGTCGGCCATGAGAGCGCGTCGTGCCGGGAACTTGGTCAAGGCATCCCATGTGTAGTATATGAACCGTGCACGTGGATTGGCCTCACGGAGAGCCGCGATGTCTTCACGTGTCAGGTTGTAACCATTGATGACGATGACCACATCATTGTCGCGCCGGGCATTGGCCAGTGCTTCGTGGAGCACGCTAAGCTCTTTGCGGAGGACAAGGCGGCGCAACCCGATCTTACCCAATGCGCGCGCCGTGAGCGGCTGCTTGGTGACACGAAGCGGCACGCCGCAGACATCACATCCGTTGCGGGTGAGCGCATCGGATATGACCTCAAAGTAATCGTAGAAACGGCTGCTGATAAACAGCACCTTGAGCGGAGCAGCTTCGGCGGGCATCAATGCAAGCCTTTGAGGAGGCCTTTCTGCTCCATCTCCTTCATGGAGGCCTCGAAGTTGTCGCTCTGCACCTCCTGGCCCTCTACCCACTTGACGAACTGCTCGATGCCGCGGTCAAAGCTCCACTTGGGCTCGAAGCCCAGATACTTGCGGGCACGGGAGATGTCGGCGAAATTGTGGCGGATGTCGCCGAGACGGAAGTTGCCGGTGACGGTGAGCGGTACATCCACGCCGTAATATTTCTTTAGAGTGTTGGCCACGGTGAGTACGTCGGTAGCCACGCCGCTGCCTATGTTGAAAGCCATGCCGGAAACGCCGGGGGCTGTCAGCGCAAGTATGGTGGCATCTGCCACATCATCGATATACACGAAGTCGCGGCTCTCCTTGCCATCCTCGAAGATGTTGATGCCGTTGCCGTTCTTGATGCGGGTAGAGAAGATGCTTAGGATGCCGGTGTAGGGGTTGCTCAACGACTGCCCCGGGCCGTAGACATTCTGGTAGCGGAATGACACGGACTCGATTCCAATGGACTTGCACACGAGATGCACGAGCTGTCCCTGCACCTGCTTGGTGATACCGTATACGGATGACGGGTGCGATAGGGAGTCCTCGGTGGTGCCGACGAGCGTCAGGCCGTTAGGCGACTCAATGTCCATCACCTCAAACTCGCCGCGCTCCATGGCATCGGCATCGCGATCCTCGGGATAGAGGTACATCTGACGGTCCTCAGACCAGTAACGCCCCTCGCCGTATATGGCACGGCTCTCGGCCACAAGCACACGCTTAACGCTGTGGGGCTTGTTGGTGAGCAGGTCAAGCATGATGGCGGTTCCACCGATATTGGTGTTGACGTACTTTTCGATCTCATACATAGACTGACCGGTGCCGGTCTCGGCTGCCAGATGTATCACAGCCTCGGCACCTTCGAGAGCCTTCTCCCAGTCGGAGCGTGAATTGACGTCACCCTTGATGAAGTTCACCTTGCCCTTGATGCTCTGATAGAGGGGTGATGTCTTCTCAGGATCTTTCCCATGAATCTGCTCCGAGAGATTGTCGAGCACGGTGACTTCAACACCGGCATCCACGAGCTTCAGAGCGATGTGTGAGCCGATAAATCCGGCACCGCCGGTTATGAGGACTTTATTCATGTCAGAAATAAATAGTGATGTGAAAAAACGTGAGTCGCTTTGCGAATAACAAAGATAGTGACTATCTTAAAATTTAACAAACATTACAACACACCGGAGCGTGTGAATGTTTTGGCCGATGCTGTGTAAGAACTTGCCCGGACTGGGGTCAGACCGGGCAAGGAGAAGAGAGGAGAAAGCTTTTGATAATCTCATTCACAATAGGATGCGTCAAAAGCAAAGAAAAAGAAGTGAATAATCAACGTCTCCCTTCTTTTTTGATATATATGGACGGAGCGAGCCAATCTGGGCTATGACTCCGGGTGATCGCCCTCCTCTATATCTCTCAATATATATGACAATTCAAAGCGCCGGTTTGTTTTGACGGATGTAATATTTCATTGGACCGGCGCACGATGTGCCGGAGCATTATGAAGTATTATGCGGTGCGTATGAACTTGATATGTTACCGTGCGTTAATTTTTCAAAAGGCTACGCGCAAAATGCGTAATTTAGCGTGCTGAGATATGTACGCGCTCATATCAATAACCCTATTCCACGACATACACTCATGAAGTCGCACCGCACCCCTTTAGTGACCTTAATGATGACGGCAATGGCAGCCGTCGCAATTCTGACATCATGTAACAAGACCGACAACTCGCTGCTTGACACCATCCCTGCCGATGCCACGCTTGTGGCACGCTTTGACGGCGATAAGCTGCTCAAAAGCGCCGGCTGCAAAATCAGTTCTGACGGGGTTCTGGAAACACCGGAGGCCCTGCGACATTCCATAGATGGCACTATCGGACTGCAACAGGCATCACAATTGGCAGCTGTGGCTCATGCCATAGACATGAAAAACGTGGTGATGTATGCCACTACGGGTGACTTCATCACTACATTCATGATTACTGACACGCAGGAGTTTGACAAGGCGATGGAAGCCACGGGGGCTAAGAAGGAGTCAGCCGGCGACTTTGATGCTTATGTGGGACGCATGGTGACTCTTGTCAAGGGGCACCAAGGATGGTTTGCCGAAGGACCGCTTAACGCAGTGGCTGGCGAAGTGGATGCGATGCTGTCAAAGGCCTCCGACAGGCCGTTCAGCGCAATGCACGGGCTCACACAGTATCTGGGTTCAGCTAATGCTCTGGGAATCATCATCAATCCCATCGCTTTCGGGATTCAGGCCGAGGATACTTGGCTCGCGGGAAACCTCACGCTGGAAAATGCCAACGCTCTGCTTGCTATGCAGCTGATGCAAGCTGACGGCAAGATAATACCGGTGACGATGCTCAAGGCCATCAACACGGACTTCCTGCGCTACGTGCCGGGGGACTTTAACTTTGCAGCCGCCATGGGTGTAGCCAAACCGGAGGATGTGGCTCGCGTTGCGCAGGTGATTGGCCATATGCTGACCTTCCGTGAGCGAGGCATCATCGAGAGCCTTACCCCATTTCTCCAGCGTGTGACGGGTACGGTATCGGTAGCAGCGCGACTTGACGACACCGCAGCTGACGATGATTTCAGCCGCCCTGATCTGATGATTATGGCTGCCATGAGTCAGGAGGATGTTAATGCGAGTGTGCAGCAGCTTCTCGCCATGGCAAGCGGCATGGGTGCATCAGTAAGTGATGCCGGAGCAGGGATGCATCTGATCAGCGCTCCGGGCATGAAGGTGTACATCGGCTCCGTTGACGGGCAGCTCGCGCTCTCGACGGTGCCTATGGAGAATACGCGCAACAATTCGCTGAACGACTCCTTCCTGAGCCGCAATGCTGCCCTGCGTTTCGATATGCCGGCAGGCTACAAGGGGATCTTCAACCGTCCGGCTACAATCACGGCAAATGTACAGGAACAGCAGATGCAGGTGGAGATGAAGTTTGACGGCACATCCACTCCTTTCCTGCAGACTTACATGGAGGCTGCCGTAAACCGATAATCCCGACTAAATCGCGTTTAGGGTGCATCAATACATGGCACCTGAAATCTTACTCACTAACCGTCACATTTTGCAACGAATCAACACTATCACCCTCACGAAGTCACTTCCGCGGGTGTTTCGCGGCGAGGAGACGTCAGAGGCTATCAGTCGGTCGCAGATATGGCTCACGGAGGTAGAGTTCCGCCGACCGGGGTTTTACCTTGTCAGTGCCGAGAGCGGCACCGGCAAGTCATCAATGTGCAGCTTCATCTACGGCGACCGCACGGACTATGACGGCACTATCTCGTTCAATGGCCGGGATGTAGCGACTATCTCAACCGAGGAGTGGTGTGAGCTTCGCAGGAGTCATCTGGCGTATCTGCCACAGGAGATGCGTCTCTTCCCTGAGCTCTCGGTGATGGATAACCTGCAACTCAAAAACGGTCTGACAGACCGCTATTCCGAAGCCGAGCTGATCCGTATGCTTGAAGCGCTGGAGATTGAAGGGAAACGGGATGAACCCGCCGGACGGCTCTCTGTCGGTCAGCAGCAGCGTGTGGCTATAATCCGTGCGATTGCTCAGCCGTTTGACTACCTGCTGCTTGACGAGCCGGTGAGCCATCTTGATGCACGCAACAATGACGCTGCTGCCGGACTTATAGCCTCGGCGGTATTAGAGGCTGAGGGGGCTGTGATAGCCACATCAGTCGGCAACCATATCAATCTGCCATTCACCCACACGATAGCCCTATGAGTGCCACCGAAACATACACCCGTCATGTTACTGCGCCGCGTGTTCGACATCTGATAACACGGCTTCTCCGCCGGAATGTAAGCGGGGCTCAGATTGCCGGCTACGCTGTGGCATCATTTGTGGGGCTCGCCATCGTGCTCACCGCCATACAGTTTTATCGCGATGTGCGTTCTGCTTGGAGCGCACCGGACAAACTGATGGGCGAAAACTACCTGATACTTTCCAAGAAAGTGAGCGGGTTGGGGGGATTGTTTGGTGCGCCGGCCACTCTGTCGGATGATGAGATGGCTGACCTCGCGCGGCAACCATGGGTGCAGAATGTGGGGGCTTTCACTGCCGCTGACTTTGATGTCACCGCCTCGGCGCAGCTCGGGCGCGGGCATATGTCCACATCGCTGTTTCTTGAGGCTGTACCCGATGAGTTTTTTGACGTGCGTCCTCCCGAGTGGAATTATCGGCCGGGGCATGACGCGATAGTACCGGTGATTATCCCCAAAGATTATCTTGCTCTATATAATTTCGGTTACGCATCTTCTCACGGGCTCCCACAACTGAGCGAAAGCATGATGGGGATGCTTCCCCTCCGTCTCTCCCTGAGTGGCAACGGCAAACAGGAGACGGTACAGGCCAGGATTGTAGGCTTCTCATCGCGGCTGAATACGATTGCCGTGCCGCTTGCCTTTCTCTCCGATGCCAATACCCGTCTGTCGTCAACTGCTCAGGCTCCTCCATCACGCGTTATTGTCAAGGTCACGGACAAGGGCGACCCGGCAATTAAGGCTTATCTGGAAAAACATTCTCTCGAAGCAGCCGGCGACAATTCAGATGCCGGCCATCTGAGCTATATTCTCTCTATCGTCATGGCTGTGGTGATAACTGTTGGAGCCGTCATAACGGTATTAGCCTTCTTCATACTACTGCTCAGTCTGTATCTGCTTCTACAGAAAAACCGCTCAAAAATTCACGACATGATGCTTCTTGGCATCCGTCCGGGGGCTATTGCCGCTGTCTACACCCGATTGGTCATCACGGTCAATATTGGAGTGCTTCTCCTCTCAACAGCCGCAGTGCTTACAGGACGTGCCTTGTGGGGGCCGTCGCTGGGGGCCATCGGTATCCGAGCTACTTCGCCATGGCTCACTATTGGTATTGGTGTCGGGATTATGCTCATATTAACAATAGCTGACGTTATTGCCATTAAGCGACGCATCCGCTCGACATTCAGACTTACTTGATCAACCGATAGAGGTTGCAGCCAAAATAGTTGCCAATGACGATAGCGACATAAAATGTCGCCAATGCGACCGAGTTTGAGATAAGAAAGCCGGCAGAGCAGCACGTGAGGTAAAAGGCATCTGCCACACAGTGAGGAAATCCGCAGATAATAAAAGCGGGGACACCGAACAGGAGAGGCCACCAGTTATTGTTCTTAGCCACACCCTGTACGGCTGTGCTCATTATCAGTCCACACCCAATCGACAGGAATCCGCACTTGACGGTACCCTGCGCCAAGCGAGTTGAGATAATGCTTTCAGCCGTCTGTTGCAAGGCGTCAGTGTTGACCGCAGCCATGACGAGTGCACATCCCACAATATTGCACAGCAACATCAGTCCGAGCCAGCCGTAGCTCTCCCCCTGTTTTCCCCATACAAACTGAGCTTTGCCGGTGAACAGGTTCAGTTGCAACGACACCACTGCAATCAGTCCGAAAGCGAACAGCACGGCTCCGACCACGCCGCCGAGCTTCAGATAGATTGTAGCAGCAATGCCGATACAGACACCGGCCAACACACCACGGGTAAAATACCACCGCGAAAACACTTTTTCCATGCAAAAACCGTATCAATTTAAACACCCACAAAATTACACAATTTCCCACAACGGTGAAACGCACTTACAGCCGCGTGTTAGTGATAAATCAGGATTAGTCAGGAATAATCATGGTTAATCAGGATTAGTCTGGATTAGTCAGGATTAGTCAGGATTAATCATGGTTAATCAGGATTAATCAGGATTAATCGGGATTAATCTTGATTAGCGGGATTGATCTTGATGGTGGAGGCATAATAAGTGACGGCCCCGGGTCCTTTGGGGGGATCCGGGGCCGTTGGGAGGGGGCGGTT
>JAMPDP010000011.1 GCA_023665605.1 Candidatus Amulumruptor caecigallinarius
TGTGTTTTACAACATGTTATGACAAGAGGGCGCATCAGAATTTTGATACACCCTCTTGTCGCATATATCGGGTTTAATCAGGATTAATCAGGAATAATCAGGAATAATCATGGTTAATCGGGATTAATCGGGGTTAGGTCGGCAGCGGTCGGTACCGGTCGGTAGCAATCGGTCGCGGTCGGTTTGGTTGGGTCAGAGTGGGTGGGGGTTATTGGCGGAAGGGGGCGAGGGCTTCGGTAGGGCGGCCGGAGGCGAAGGCACCTTTTTGGTAGCCGCCGTTGTAGCCGGCGGGGGCTTCGGGTTCCCAGTAGAAGACACCGCGGATGAAGCCGGCGGCGCGTGCACGGCTGAGCAGGTCGGCGAGGATGGCGCGGGTGTCGGCAGGTCGGTCGCAGTTCATGCCGAACTCTACCACCATGGCATCTTTGCCGTATGTGGCGCGGGCAGAGTTGAGGTTGGCCATGAGCTGCTCCACTTTCTGACTCTCGGTGAGGTCAAGCCACCCCTTGTCCCAATCGAGCTCCGGGTAGAATGACACGCCGATGATGTCGTAGTCCACATTGGCGGCTTTGAGGGGGCCGAACACCCAGTCGATGCGTCCGGGGTTGTCACCCTGGTCGGTGTGGACTATAATCTTGGCTTCCGGGGCGAGGCGGCGCACAGTGGCCGAGGCGTGGGCCACGAGTTCGGCGAAGCTGTTGCCTGTCACGTCGAGCTTGCCCAAGGGCCAGAGCATACCGTTGCAGGTTTCGTTGCCCACCTGCACCCATGCGGGGGATATCCCCTCGTCAGCGAGGGTGGTTAGCACCTCGGTGATGTGGGCGGTCATGCCGGCCTTGACGGAAGCGAGGGTCGAACCCCAGGCGGCGGGGATGGTCTGTGCCTGCGGGTCAGCCCATGTGTCGGAGAAGTGGAAGTCGACCATCACGGGGAGGCCAAGGGCATTGGCGCGGCGTGCTTTCACAAGCAGGTCAGCGGCATTGCACCATCCGTCGGCGGGATTTACCCACACACGCAGGCGGATAGCGTTGACACCACACTCCTCTTTGAGGAGCTGCATGCACTCCATCTGTTTGCCGGATGAAGCATAAAACCTTTCCCCCTCAGCTTCAAGCTGAGTGAGCCAGCTGACATCGGCTCCGGTGGCAAAGGCGGGGATTGTCACAGCACCGCCCCCGGAAGGGGTGTCATCATCAGTGTCCGGGGTGGGAGAGGGCTGTACAGGCGCGGGTGCGGGAGCGGCGGGTTCGTCGTCGCTGCCACAAGAGGTCACCCCTGCCGCCATAAAAGGCAGCAGGAGCGACATTGCAAAGTAACGTAATCTGAAAAAAGACTTGTTAATCATAGGTGTACCATATTAACGGCGTGTGGCCCCGGTTATTGCGTCCGGTTCGGGCTTTTCGGTCACGACGCTGTTTTTCTGAAATTTGGAAGCCTTGGTGGCAGCCTTCCCAAGTGTCTTTTTAGCGTCCTTGGCAGGTGCGGGCGCTATGCGGATTGCCGCGCCGCCGCCGGGTGCCAGGGGCTGCTTGAGGCGCGTCTTGGAGTTGACCTTTCGCTCGGTGATTTTGTAAGCCTTGGGGTTCTTGTCCCATGAGGCATCCGGAGCATCGGCGTAGATGGTGGCCATATACTCGCGGCCGGGGTCGAGGAACGACATATCAATCACCGCCGTGCGAGCGTTCTCGTCGGTAGCAGCCCCGACGTACCAGTCATCAGAGGCCTTGTCCTTGCGGGCAACGGTGATGTAGTCGCCGGGGGCAGCCTCCAGATAGCGAGAGTCTGCCCAGTCGACCGGCACATCCTGAATGAAGCGGAAGGCATCCATGTACTTGCGGTAGGTGTCGGGCAGGTCGCAGGCCATCTGCAGCGGCGAGGCCATGGTGACGTAGAGGGCGAGTTGCTTGGCCAGGGTTGTGGAGCCCTTGTTGGTCTTACCCTCGCCGTAAGTGGCAAGGTCGCTCTCAAAGAGGCCGGGGGTGTAGTCAAACGGGCCACCCTTGATGCGGGTGAAGGGGAGGATGAGCGTGTGGTCAGGTGTGTTGCCGCTCATGGCCTCATACTCGCCGCCGCGGGCACTCTCCTGGGCTATCCAGTTGGGCCAAGTGCGGCCCATGCCGGTGGGGCGCACAGCCTCGTGGCTGTCCACTATGATGCCGTAGTCGGCGGCCCGCTTTGCCACGTGGAGGTAGTGGTCCACCATCCACTGACTTGAGTGGCGTTCCGAACGGGGAATCACGTAGCCCACGTAGCCGGTCTTGACGGCATCGTAGCCGTTGTCTTTCATAAATTGGAATGCGCGGTCAAGCTGGCGCTCATAGTCAGCGGCGTTGGCGGCTGTCTCATGGTGCATGATCAGCTTCACACCCTTGGATGCGGCGTAGCGGTGGAGCGAGTCCACGTCGAAATCGGGGTAAGCCTTGTCAAAGAGGTACTGACGGTTCTTGCGATAGTTCGCCCAGTCTTCCCAACCTTCGTTCCACCCTTCGACAAGCACCGAGGGGATACCGGTCTCGGCGGCGAAGTCAATGTATTTCATCACGTTGGCAGTGTTGGCAGGGTGGCGACCGTTGGGTATGAGTTTGGTGTAGTCGGTGATGCCGGGTTTGGCATCGTAGGCATCCGAGTAGGCCCAGGTCTTCTGGTTGCCGGTGAACATCTCCCACCATACGCCGATGAATTTGCCGGGCTTGATCCATGACGTGTCCTCGATGGCGCAGGGCTCGTTGAGGTTGTAGATGAGCTGCGAGGCGAGGATGTCGCGGGCATCGTCAGAGATAATCATGGTGCGCCAGGGGGTGACAAACGGGGCTTGCAGGAAGCCGCGCACACCATTCATGTCAGGGGTGAGGTGGGCCTTGAACTTGCCGGTCACAGAGTCCACGTCAAGAGCCATGGCCGGGTAGCCGGTGAGCGCGGCCTCATGGATGTTGATGTACGGGCCGTCACCCTCCATCTTCAGAAGTACGGGAGTCTGCACCGCAAGGCCCGGTATCAGCGTGGCCTCGCTGTGGTTGGGGCGGTTCAGGTTTTTGCCAAGGGCGCTGCGCGGGGTGGTGGCGTAGAGGTATTCGTCCGTGTCATAGTCGCCGGGGATGGCCCACATCGTCGGGTCGCCGGGTATGGAGATTTCGGTGAGCTCGTCCATCAGCTGAAGGTAGTTCACGCCGGTGTGTTCCGGCACTTCGTAGCGAAATCCCACGCCGTCGTCAAACACGCGCACCCTCAGGTCAACCTTGAGCTTCGGGTCCCCCTTCTCGGTGAAGGTGAACAGCCGCTCGTTGCAGTGGGAGCGCACCTGCGAGTATTCGCCCCACACAGGTGTCCATGTCTCGTCAAGCTCTTTGACGGGCGAGGCCGTCATCGTGACATTCTCACCCAGCGAAGCCTCCTTGCCCGTCAGGCCCAGCCGGGACTCAGTCACCACAGGTGTCCCCTTGAAGGTGACGGAGTAGCAGGGTTGCCCCTGGGCGTTGACATCAACGTTGACAGAGATGTCGCCGTCGGGCGACGTGACCGTGTCGGCCATCAGGACGGGAGTGCCGAGGCTTCCGGCGGCAAGCAGGGCAAGCGCCCCGCAGAGCGTAGTCTTCATAGCAAGGTATATGTGTTTTTGGTTGGTTTTTCTGTGAAAATGGCATGCACTATTGGCGAGGAGAGTTGTTATATTTGTGATGCCGTTTTTGCAAAGATAACGTTTTTGCGGCAATACGCTTGCTTTTTCACGCCTTAATTATTACATTAATACACATACACTCAGATATGAACCTTCAGGATATTCACTCACCCGCCGATGTCAAGAAGCTCGACATGGCGCAGCTCACCGACCTGGCAGCGCAGATGCGCAAGGCCCTCATCGAGAAACTCAGTGTCACCGGCGGCCACGTAGGCCCCAATCTTGGCGTTGTGGAGGCCACACTGGCCATGCACTATGTCTTTGATATGCCCAAGGACAAGATAGTGTACGACGTAAGCCACCAGTCATACGTCCACAAGATGCTCACCGGACGCGCCCTTGCATTCACCGACCCGGCGCATTACGATGATGTCACCGGCTACACCAACCCCACCGAGAGCCCTGATTATGATATATTCTCTTTGGGTCACACCTCCTCATCGGTAGCTCTCGCCGCCGGTCTGGCCAAGCAGCGTGACCTCAAGGGGATTTCCGGCAAGGAGGAGAACATCGTCTGCTTCATCGGCGACGGCTCCATCACCGGCGGCGTGGCACTCGAAGGAATTGACAATGTGGCAACCCTCGGCTCGAACTACATACTTGTGTTCAACGACAACCAGATGTCTATCGCCGAGAACCATGGCGGCGTGTACCGCGACTTCGACGCACTGCGCGAGACCAACGGCACCGACCCGTGCAACTTCTTCAAGGCCATGGGCATAGAGGATTACCGCTATGTGCCCTACGGCAATGACGTGGAGCCCCTTGTCAAGGTCTTTGAGGAGGTGAAGGGCATTGACCACCCCGTGGTGGTGCACATCGACACCCAGAAGGGCGAGGGCTACAAGCCAGCTGAGGCTGACCGCGAGGATTTCCACTACTCAGGCCCCTTTGACATAGCCACCGGCGAGCCCGCTCACATCTCCAAGAGTGAGAACTATGCCGACATTTTTGCCTCGCATATGCTCTCCAAGATTAAGGCAGGCGAGGATGTGACGGTAATCACTGCCGGCACGCCGGGCGTGCTCGGCTTCGGACCGCAGGAGCGTGCCGAGGCGGGGCGTCACTTCCTGGATGCGGGCATAGCCGAGCAGTGCGCCGTGGGTATGGCAGCCGGCATCGCCCGTGCCGGCGGTCGACCCGTGTTCGGCGTTATGTCTACATTCCTCCAGCGCGCCTACGACCAGCTTGAGCAGGATGTGGCCGTCAATCGTCTCCCCGTAGTGCTCAACATATTCGGCGGCGGCCTCTCGGCAATGGTCGATGAGACGCACCTTGGATGGTTTGACATCGCCATGGTGGCCAACCTCCCCGGGTGGGTCTACCTCGCTCCTACGTGCAAGGAGGAGTATCTGGCCATGCTCGACTGGGCGATCGCCCAGACTGACTATCCCGTAGCCATCCGCGTGCCCTCGCGCGGCGTAGTCACCACGGGGCGCACATATCCCACAGACTATTCAGACCTCGATGCCTACATGGTGGAGCGCCGTGGCGACAAGGTGGCCGTCATAGCCGCCGGCGATATGCTTCCCCTCGGTGCCAAGACGTGCGACAAGCTCGAAGAGAAGGGTATCAAGCCCACGCTCATCAACCCCCGTTTCCTCAGTGGCCTTGACGAGCAGCTTCTGCTGGAGCTCACCAAGGACCATCAGCTCGTCATCACCATAGAGGATGGCTCCCTGGCCGGCGGCTGGGGTGAGAGCGTGGCCCGCTTCTATGGCCCGATGGACATGAAGGTGAAGTGCTACGGCATTGACAAACAGCTGCGCAACCGCTTCGACCCCGCCGAAGTGGCCCGCGCCCTGCATCTCACTCCTGACCAGATAGCCGCCGATGCACAGTCGCTCCTGAACTGGTAACCATACATCGCCGGGCGGGTGTTGCAAAAAAAAAGTTGCAAAAAAGCATCGAAAAATTTGCACACATAAAAAAATCCTCTTACCTTTGCATCGCAATTGAGGGGGTTGCCCCGGCAAATCGCGAAAATAGCTCAGTTGGTAGAGCACAACCTTGCCAAGGTTGGGGTCGCGGGTTCGAGTCCCGTTTTTCGCTCAACAAGAGCATCGCCGTAAGGCTGCTCACGAGTACAATGACATCAATAAGGGTGCCGACAGCCCCCAAGAGGCTTCGGTAGCTGACAGCATGACCCTGCTATGCGAAAATAGCTCAGTTGGTAGAGCACAACCTTGCCAAGGTTGGGGTCGCGGGTTCGAGTCCCGTTTTTCGCTCTATCTCTTTCCTCTGTGGAACGGTTTCCCTCGCCGCCGTCAGCATCCCCGCTGAATGTAATCACCTTATATATTGTCCGGGTGGTGGAATTGGTAGACACGCTACTTTGAGGGGGTAGTGGCCATTAGGCTGTGTGAGTTCGAATCTCATCTCGGACACTCTGAAAATCTGCAAGAATTGACTTTCAATTCTTGCAGATTTTTCTTGTTTATATATCTGCGCCAAACGCCTCATGACGTCAGCTTGTCAAGTGATACCGGCCCGGATGACGACGGCATCCCCACTGACAAATCGGCAACATTTCACATTATACCTCCACCTCATGAACGTTAGCGATTTCCTGTCTCCATCCTCTGCAGCTTCTGTCTGCAATATCAAATAATATCGGGTTGCTTCCGCACTGACACCGGTGCTGATGCCTTCCATACAATCCATAGCCTCTCAACTGTTAAATATCGCTAACAACGTATAATTTGGTGTTAATTCCTGCCGCATTCTCTCTCGAAAGTTGTTAATAAGTGTCGTAGATACTTAATTTGCAGTCAAATCTGTTACCATGCTTCATCTTGGTCTTTACTCTGCACGTCTGCTCGGCTGTGCTGCCGCCTCGCGGCGGTGGCTGCTGATGCTGCTCGCTGTTGTCGCGGCAGTGCCTGTATGGGCACGTGATGTGGACAATGGCATCGTGGGGGAGACTTTCGTGCTCCCGGAGGATATGTGCAGCTTCGTGCAGCGTCACAACCCGGCGTTCACACTGGAGATTGCCGAGGCTTACTGGGATGTGGCGGAGCTATATGGCATCCGTGGCGATGTGGCTCTCTGTCAGGCCATTATCGAGACGGGATGGTTTAAGTTCATGGATGGTACGGCGGTCACGCCTGACCAGTTCAACTTCTGCGGCCTCGGGGTGACTGCCAAGGGGATGAAGGGGAACTCGTTCAACTCTATCATCGAGGGGGTGACGGCGCAGATTCAGCATCTGTTTGCCTACGCCACGGTGCGCAACATCCCCGAGGGGGAGACGCTGGTGGATGGCCGCTTCAAGCTCGTCAGCCGCGGCTGCGCTCCCACATGGCAGGGGCTCTCCGGGCGTTGGGCGGCAAGCAAGACCTATGGTGACGACATCATGCGCCTGTACCGTCAGATGCAGATGCACTCGTCAGGCTCGTATGCCCTTGGTGACTGACGGCCTATCACCTTATCCCAAAGCATGGGCGACATCCCCGTGCCGGGGCGCTTCACTGTGAGGTTTTCTTCTGTAAAAGTTTCGCCGGCGTCAATGTGACGTGCGGCCACTATGCTCTTGCGGGCCACGGCAATGTTGGGGCGCTCGGCATCGGTGACGCACTTGTGGCCGTCGCCCAGGGCGGTTTCCACATCGCGAATGGCCGTCACCATTGTGCGGAGCTCGTCAGGTTCGAGCGATGCCTTATGGTCGGGCCCCTCCATGTCACGGCTCAGCGTGAAGTGCTTCTCTATCACAGTGGCTCCAAGTGCCGCTGCCGCCACCGGCACGGTGATGCCCCGGGTGTGGTCACTGTAACCCACGCCGCGGCAGCCAAGGGTGGCGAGCTCGTTCATGGCCAGTAGGTTGACGCTGTCAAGCGGCGCGGGGTACTGGGTGGTGCAGTGCAGCAGGGTGATTTGCCTCCGGGGCGTGCCGGCGGCCACAAGAGCCTCCACAGCGGCGAGCACCTCATCCATGGTACTCATGCCGGTGCTCAGTATCACCTCGGCCCCGAAAGCCCCGATGCGCCGCAGGTAGGGTAGGTTGGTGATTTCTCCCGAGGGTATTTTCCACAGCGTTTGACCCAGACGGTGCAGCAGCTCGATGCTGCCGAAGTCAAAGGGGGTGGAGAGGAAGCGGATGCCTCGCTCGCGGCAACGTTCAATCAATACACTGTGCGCGGCTTCGTCGAGTTCGAGCTTGCGCAGCATTGCCAGCTGCGAGTCATCGGCAGAGGGTGCGTTGTGGCTCTGATAGGTCGCCTTGCGTGCTGAGGCGGCGGCAAGGTCTGAGGCGCGGAAGGTCTGAAACTTGACCACGTCAGCCCCGGCATCGGCCGCGGCATCCACCAGGCGGAGGGCCGTGTCGAGCGAGCCGTTATGGTTCACACCGGCTTCGGCGATAATCAGGATAGGGTCTTGGGAACGCATGTTGGATGGGGCGGGAAGATAGTCAGAGAGGGTGGATAAGGCGGGCGGGGGTGCCGGCATATATGCCCGGCTCTGTGATAGAGTGTGTCACGACAGCTCCGGCACCAATCACAGTGCGGGGCGCGATGGAGATGCCCTGCAACACCACTGCGTTGCTCCCCACCATGCAAAGCTCGCCCACGGAGGCTCCGCCGTTGATGCGCGCGCCCGTGGAGATGTGGCTGTAAGCACCCACGGTTGCATCGTGGTCCACGCTGGCAGCTGTGTTGATGATGACGCTCTCGCCCAAGGTGGCCCCGGCGCACACTGTGGCGTGGTGGAGCACCACCGTGCCGCGGCCAACCGTGGCGTAGGGTGACACCCAAGCTGTCGAGGCCACCACGGTGGCCAGCCGGCCTCCCGCCTCCTCCACAAACTCATGCACCCGGCGGCGCGGAGTCATATCCTTGATGCCCCCGAAGGCAATGACAAAGTCATGGTCGGCGGCAAGGCGCGGGATATCTGCGTCAGTGGCATCGCAGATGTAGGCCCCCATCACCGGCTTGCCCGGGTCATCGGGGAACCCGGTGATGTGGCTGATCTTCAACCCGGCACTGAGCGCCGCGTCAATCACCGAGCGACAGTGACCGCCGTTACCTATCAAAACCAACGGACGTGACATGCCGAAACCTCAACGGTTATAGATTCCGGCCTTGTACTTGGCAAGGTTGGCCGGCTGCGTGAACCACTCCACGGTATTCCGGAGTCCCTGTCGCAGAGTGTGAGTTGGGCGCCATGAGGTGAGGGTGGTCATCAGCGTGTTGTCGCCGCATAGCCGGCGCACCTCGCTCTTAGAGGGGCGGAGCCGCTGCGGATCCACCTCAAAGGTGACATCACGCCCCATGATTTCGGCGATGGTACGCAGGGTGGTCTCCATGGTCACCTCCGTACCGGTGGCTATGTTGATTTCGCGGCCCGTCACCTCGTCACCGGCCTCCAGCAGAGCTATGAACCCGGCGGCGGTGTCGGCCACATAGTTGAAGTCGCGGGTAGGGGAGAGGTCGCCCACCTTGATGACGTCCATGCCGGAGGCTATCTGGGTGATGATGGTGGGTATGATGGCGCGGGCACTCTGACGCGGCCCGTAGGTGTTGAAGGGGCGAGCCACTGTCACCGGCAGGTCAAAGGCGTTGTGGAAGCTCAGAGCCATGGCGTCGGCACCGATTTTTGTAGCCGAGTAGGGGCTCTGAGGCTGCCGCGGGTGCTTCTCATCAATGGGCACATACTGCGCCGTGCCATACACTTCGCTGGTGGAGGTGACTATGATGCGCTCCACGGCGGCATCTCGGGCAGCCTGGAGTATGTTGAGCGTACCCTTGATGTTGGTGTCCACGTAGCTGTCAGGTGCCACGTAACTGTATGGGATGGCAATAAGCGCAGCAAGGTGGAGCACTGCCGAGGCACCGCTGACCAGCGAGCGGCAGAAGTCCGGGTCGCGCACGTCGCCGGTGACAATCTCCAGCTCCGGCGAGCTGACATCTTCAAGCCAACCCCAGTTGTTGAAGGAGTTATATTGAGCGAGGGCACGCACCCGGTACCCCCGGGCCAGCAGCGCCTCGGTGAGGTGTGAGCCGATGAAGCCGTCAGCGCCGGTTACCACTACCGGCTTTGTCGTGTCTGTCATAACGTGATGGTGATGTCAACCGCGAATTTACGAAAATCCCCCCACACGGCCAAGCGGCCTGTGCAGGGGGATGTTGTGGGGGATGTTAGGGTTGCAGCTCTGAGGGGGCAGTGTGTGCCCCCGCTGTATTTCGGGTGTGGTTACTTCTTCTGCTTGAAGAGCCAGTCACGCACGGCAGTGATCTTGTAGGCGTAGTCAAACGAGTACATATGTTCGCTATCTTTGCCGTCGGCGGGAAGCACCGACCCCGGCTCAAACTGGAAGATGTTTACCGGCGCGCCCTTGGCCAGCATCGTTGCGGCCAGCTCGCTTTGGCGCTTTTCAGGCAGCTTTGCGCTCCACTGAGCGTAGGTGTACTGCACGCCGTCCTTCTCGCAAGCCTCCTCAAGGGGCTTCATGTCGGCATAGGCTTTGCCCTTGTCGCCGGCTATGAAGTAGACGAACTTGTGCTTGGCGAGCTCGGCAAATGAAGCGGTATCCCAGTGGCTGTCTACGAATATCGAGGCAGCAAACAGCTCGGGGTAGGCCACGTTGTAGTACATCGAAATCATGCCGCCCATCGACTGCCCGGTGGCATAGAGTCGGTTGGCATCCACGTTGTTGTTCTCGACAACGCTGTTGAGCAGACGCACGGCGATGTCTACCTCGTCAGTGCGCTCGTAGGCATCATTGACGGCCACGCCGGTAAACTGCGGCACGAGCACGTAGCACGGGTTCTTGGCCTGCCACTCCTTCGTGGCCCATATCAGACCGCCGTAGCCCTGCGTGAGCGGCGCGGCATAGCTCTCGCCCGGGGTGGATGCGTCGGCTATGAACATCACCAGCGGGAGCTTGGCGCCCTTCTCGGCACCCTTGGGGGTGTAGAGGTTGTAGCGCATGGTCTTGCCGGTCGCGGCATCCTTGTAGTCAAGTTGGGCAAACTGCGGAGCCACATCCTTGATCATTGCCTGAAGGGTGGCATCAGCTGACTTGTCGATTACCTGGCCGCCGCCTGCGGAGCCGAGCTGAGGTCCGCCGGGGTTGGCCGTCTGTTGTGCCGATGAATCGGTCGTTGCTGTCTGACGGTCGGAGGCATGTCCGCCGCAGGCTGTTGCCGTGGCCAGCAGCATGGCCGCTGACATGGCCTTAAGCATGTTGAGAGTGGGTTTCGAGGCTTTCATGTCGTAAATAATTTATAGAGTTGCTATGCCATATAAAAGCATCGGCACCCCATAATTGTTTACCCGACAGCCCTTAATGTGTGTTAAACACCCCATGACCGACCCCGCTCCCGCTACAAAGTAACCGCATCAAATGTCTGCACTTTGCGCCTAAACGGCTATGCCGGTCCGGAACCATATTTGTCCTCACTTCGCTCAGACTCCGGCCGGTTGTAACTGTGGTGAATGGTGCGTTAGCCGTCCGAGCGAAGCAAGGACGAAGATGGTCGAGGATGGTTGTGAGGAGATAGCTTGACTGACAATTTTCAATGATAGTTGAGAGATGGTTAAAGATAGTTTGCGATGGTTCAAGCCCGGCGCAGCCGCAACGACGGAGGTATCCTCTTTGAGGCGCGTTCAGGGGTGGGGAAATAGAGCGAGGGCGCCCCGACTTCGGAGCGCCCTCTGCTGCTGATGGGTTGATGTGTGGGTCAGGGGGTTAGAGCATCACCTTGACGGCCTTGTCGCCCTGACGCTTGATGAAGACGCCACCCTGAGGATTGGCAACCTTCATGCCCTGGAGGTTGTAGTACTCAACAGGAGCCTCGGCCTTCTCGGCAGCTACTGCTGAGATGGCTGCGGAACCCTCCTCTACGTAGAGAATGGGAAGTCCCTCGGTGGTAGTTTCGCTTACGTTGAACTCGCTGTACTTTGACACCCATGCGATGGTGTAGGTGTTGCGGCCAACGTTCTTGATGGTTGCCTCGCCCTCGTCTGTGAGTTCTATTGACCACAGGTAGTTGTCCTGAGGAGTAGTATAGAGCTGGAATGAAGCGTGTGTGGCATCCATGGCGAGGTAGCGGCCATAGCAGTCCATGATTGTCCAGTCATCGCCCTCCTTGGTGAAGGTGAACGCATTGGTGGTGGAAGTCTTCAGGTAACTGCCGTCAATGGTGGCATCGGTCACGTAGAGGTAGCCGAAAGAGTCAGCCTGATCGATGGGCTTGGCAACCTTGCCGGACTCGTTGACGAGGAGATACTTGCCGTTGACCATCTCAGTGGCGAGCTCAAAGGCAGCCTGAGGCCCCATCACGGTGAGGGTGTAAGTGGCTTTGCCGGCATAGTATGTATCGGTCTCAGCAGACTCGGCGGTGATTACCGTAGAGCCGAGGCCAACGATGGTCACGGCACCTGTGGAGGCATCAACGGTGGCAACAGACTCACGTGAAGATGCGTAGGTGACGGCACCGTCGGAGACAGTGGTTGCCTTGGGGGCATCGAAGGCCTCGCCGAGAGTAACGGTGTATGCCTCCTCGGCAAACTTCAGTTCAGCACCGTTCTTGGTCGGGCCTGAAGTGCTGTAGGTGACGATGAGCTTGGTGATTTGGGCGGTTTTGTTACCAGTGGGCTGTGCAACTACTACGCTTGCAGCGGGCGTGGCGAGAGTGAACTCGTAGGTAATGCCGTTGCTGTAAGTGTCCTTAGCGTTGTCAGCGACCTTGCCTGCAACTGTCATGGTGGCGTTGTTGCTGCTTGAAGAAACGAGGCCGATTTTGGAGATAGTTCCGTCGGGAATGGCCACGGTAATTTCGCCGCCCTGATTGATGCGTAGATGGGTAGCGTTATTAGCTTTCCAGAAGCGCACTTTGCTGGCTGTGTTGACAGTGATAGTGGCGGGCTCCTGAGTCAAGACAGTATTGGCAGCTACATATGTGTTGTTGTCACATGTCTGGCCGTATGTGCTTGCGGTGAAGTCGAAAGTTACCTCGTCGGCTGAGGCTGACAGACAGGCCACGGCTGCGAAGAGACTGAGTAAAGTTTTCTTCATGTGGATAGATTGGTGGGGTTAATGATTGGGAAATTGATGACTTGTTGATAGTTAAAATTCTGATCTGACGGCACGAGTGGCGGCAAGCTCGCACTCCACCCGCCCGCCACAAATTTAGTGACACTTTTTGACATCTACAAGCACTTTTTTAGTAATTTGCATTCGCGCAGTTGACATGATCTCGTTTCCTCAGTTGACATGATTTCGTTTCCTCAGTTGACATCGAGAGACCGCTTTGTGAGACGGTGTTTGCACACCGTCACTCCATATAAAGGGGGCCGCGACTGTTGGTGTCGCGGCCCCCGGTATGCGGAGAGACCCGGTGAGGTCGGCGTGCCCGATTGGGGTGTGCTGACCTGTCAGGTCGGGGTTACTTTACGATGGCTTCGGGCTCGGTGCCCCAGTTGGCCTGCGAGAGGCGCTTGTAGTTGTTGTAGCGCCACTGAGCGTTGGCCTTGGCGGCGGCGAAGAGCTCGCCGGCCTCGGCGGGATACTGCTTCAGGACTGATGCGTAGCGCACCTCGCCCTTGAGGAAGTCCTCGAACTTGTCCCAGTCAGGCTCCTTGCTGTCGAGCGAGAAGGGGTTCTGACCCTCCATCTCCAGAGCGGGGTTGTAGCGCCACAGGTGCCAGTAGCCGCATGCCACTGCCTCCTGCTCCTCCTCCTGTGCATGACCCATGCCCTTGCGGATGCCATGGTTGATACAGGGTGAGTAGGCGATGATCAGCGACGGGCCGTCATAAGCCTCTGCCTCGCGGATAGCCTTGAGGGTCTGGGCATTGTCAGCACCCATGGCCACCTGTGCCACGTAGACGTAGCCATATGTGGTGGCAATGAGGCCAAGGTCCTTCTTGCGCACACGCTTGCCGGAGGCGGCAAACTTGGCGATGGCACCGATGGGGGTGGCCTTCGATGACTGGCCACCGGTGTTGGAGTAAACCTCGGTGTCGAGCACCAGCACGTTCACGTTCTTACCCGAGGCGAGCACGTGGTCAAGGCCGCCGAAGCCGATGTCGTAGGCGGCGCCGTCGCCGGCGATGATCCACTGTGAACGCTTGGCGATGTGACCCTTCACCTCAAGCAGACGCTTGCTCACGTCGCAGCCGCAAGCCTCGGCCATGGGCACGAGCTTCTCGGCAACCTCCTGAGTGATGGCAGCGTTGTCGCGGTTGTCAAGCCACTTCTGAGCGAGTTCCTTCATCTCGGGAGTGCAGCAGTCGCAGGCGAGCATGTCAGACATGATGGCAGAGATGCGCTCGGTCATCTTCTCCTGGGCAATCTGCATGCCGAGGCCAAACTCTGCGAAGTCCTCGAACAGTGAGTTGGCCCATGCGGGACCCTCACCCTTAGCATTGGTGGTGTAGGGGGTGGAGGGCACTGAGCCGGAGTAGATGGAGGAGCAGCCGGTGGCATTGGCTACTATCTGATGGTCGCCGAAGAGCTGGCTGACGAGCTTCACATAAGGAGTCTCGCCGCAGCCGGCGCAGGCCCCGGAGAACTCAAACAGAGGCTGGGCAAACTGTGAGTTCTTCACATTCTGCTTGATGTCTACCAGCGACTGCTTGGAGCTTACCTCCTTGACGCAGTAGTCCCACTCCTTCTGCAGCGGAAGCTGGCTCTCCAGGGGCTTCATCTCCAGAGCCTTCACGCCCTTCTTGCCGGGGCAGACGGCCACGCAGTTGTTGCAACCGAGGCAGTCGAGCTGGTCAACAGCCTGAATGAAGCGCAGACCCTTGAGTGTGGGGCCGAGAGCGGGGAGGGTGTGGTCCTCGCCGAAGGGGGCGTTGGCCATCTCCTTCTCATCGAGCAGGAACGGACGGATGCAGGCGTGGGGGCAGACGTATGCGCACTTGTTGCACTGGATACAGTTCTCCTC
This sequence comes from Candidatus Amulumruptor caecigallinarius, assembly GCA_023665605.1. Classification (GTDB taxonomy): domain Bacteria; phylum Bacteroidota; class Bacteroidia; order Bacteroidales; family Muribaculaceae; genus Amulumruptor; species Amulumruptor caecigallinarius_B. Next base: position 14,569 of record JAMPDP010000011.1, read on the forward strand.
GATCCACTCGGGGACGAAGGCTGCCACACCGCGCTTCTCATAGGCAGCGGTGCCCTGCTCCCAGGTGCCATCCTCAAAGCCCTTGAATGAGCTGACCTTCAGCAGGTCACCATCCTGGGCGTTGATCGGGCGGACTATCTCGTTGATGAACGCGGGGTCATCATTCTTCACCGGAGCCTCATCGGGGAGGTTGACCCATGCGGGGTCTACGGGAAGCTCCTTGTACTCGCCGCCGCGGTCCACGGCCTGATAGTTCTTGTTGACCACATCCTCGCCCTTCTTGCCGTAGCTCTTGACGATGAACTTCTTCATCTGCTCGATGGCAAGGTCGGTGGGAATCACCTGGGTGATGCGGAAGAAGGCGCTCTGGAGGATGGTGTTGGTGCGGTTGCCCAGACCAATCTCCTGTGCTATCTTGGTGGCGTTGATGTAATAGAGCTTGATGTTGTGCTTGGCCAGATACTTCTTGACGCGCACGGGGAGGTTCTTGGCAAGCTCCTCGCCCTCCCAGATGGTGTTGAGCAGGAAGGTGCCGTTGTCACGCAGACCGCGGGTCACGTCATACATATGCAGGTAAGCCTGTACATGGCATGCCACGAAGTTGGGCGTGTTCACCAGATATGTGGAGCGGATGGGCTCGTCGCCGAAACGCAGGTGCGAGCAGGTGAAGCCGCCGCTCTTCTTGGAGTCGTAGGCAAAGTAAGCCTGGCAATACTTGTCGGTGTTGTCCCCGATGATCTTCACCGAGTTCTTGTTGGCGCCCACGGTACCGTCAGCACCCAGACCGAAGAACTTGGCCTCATAGATGGATGCGCCGCCCAGGGCCATCTCCTCCTTCGGGGGGAGTGAGGTGAAGGTCACGTCATCAACGATGCCCACGGTGAAGTGATCCTTGGGCTCGGGGAGAGCGAGGTTCTCAAACACGCCGATGATCATGGCCGGCGTGGTGTCCTTGGAGGCCAGACCGTAGCGGCCGCCCACAATCACGGGGGCGTCAGCCTTGCCGTAGAATGCTTCCTTGACATCAAGGTAGAGGGGTTCGCCGTTGGCGCCCGGCTCCTTGGTGCGGTCAAGCACGGCGATGCGCTTCACCGTCGAGGGGATGGCGGCCATCAGGTGCTTCACTGAGAAGGGACGGTAGAGGTGAACGCTCACCAGACCCACCTTCTCGCCCTGGGCCATCATGTGGTCAATGGCCTCCTGGGCAGCCTGGGTCACAGAGCCCATGGCGATAATCACGCGGTCGGCATCAGGCGCGCCGTAGTAGTTGAACAGACCGTACTTGCGGCCGGTGATCTTGGAAATCTCATTCATGTACTCCTCCACGATGGCCGGAACAGCCTCGTAGTAGGGGTTGCAGCTCTCGCGGTGCTGGAAGAATACGTCGCCGTTCTCAGCCATGCCGCGGGCCACAGGCTTGGAGGGGTTCAGCGCGCGGTCGCGGAACTCCTGCAGGGCCTCACGGTCGAGCAGCGCGGTGAGAGCCTCGCCGTCGATCTCCTCAATCTTCTGAATCTCGTGTGAGGTGCGGAAGCCGTCGAAGAAGTTCAGGAAGGGCACGCGGCTCTTGATGGTGGCAAGGTGGGCCACACCGGCCAGGTCCATAACCTCCTGCACGGAACCCTCGGCAAGCATGGCGAAGCCCGTCTGACGGCATGACATCACGTCCTGGTGGTCACCGAAGATGCTCAGAGCATGAGAAGCGATGGTGCGCGCCGACACGTGGAACACGGTCGGAAGCAGCTCACCGGCAATCTTATACATGTTGGGGATCATCAGCAGGAGACCCTGTGATGCGGTGTAAGTGGTGGTGAGGGCACCGGCCTGAAGTGAGCCGTGCACAGCGCCGGCGGCACCGCCCTCGCTCTGCATCTCCTGCACCGTCACCTTCTCGCCGAAGATGTTCTTACGGCCCGCGGCTGACCACTCATCCACGTACTCGGCCATGGTCGATGACGGGGTGATCGGGTAGATTGCCGCCACTTCCGTGAACATGTACGACACATGGGCTGCTGCCTGGTTGCCGTCACAAGTCAGGAATTTCTTCTCTTTACTCATAAGCGTCAATGTCTATCTTATTAATTATGTTTGGCTTAAGGTTTCTCACGATAGAGCACACGTAGTGCAACCGCAAAGGTAACAATTTTCCACTATCCCTCAAAACCCATTTCACCCTGCCCAACCTGAATTTAAGAGCTTTTGTCACGAACAGGTCTACAGGAAACGGATAATGACAAATCTCTGAATTTATTTCATTAATTTTGCATCTGAACATCAGGACAATGGCGAAAATACTGAAAGTTAACCTGCCGGGAGATTACTGCTCCTATGTGGGTGCCGAATCCCGGCATCCACTTGTCGCTGTCATTGATTATGATGCCATATCCCCCGTACCCTCAAGCTTGAATGACTATGGTGTCTATGGAGTATTCATACACAGCGAGGTGCGCGATGACATCAAATACGGGCTTGGCGAGTTCGGTCACACCACCGGAACCCTGATCTGTGTAGCCCCCGGACAATTGGGAGGTCGCGAAGATGACGGCACGTTAATCGACCTTGACGGATATGCCCTGTTGTTTCATCCCGACCTGCTTATCGGCACCCGACTGGAACGCGACATCAGGCAGTTCTCATTCTTTGATTACAGCGCAAACGAGGCCCTGTATATGGAAGAGTCCGAACGCGAGATTATCGCCTCTTTGATGAGGAGCATAAGTGATGAATTACACAGACCGGCCGACTCTGAGCAAAATGCAATAGTCACGAGCTACATATCTGCAATGCTCCATTACTGCAACAGGGCATACAATCGCCAGTTCAGCATAATGGCACAGTCCGGCGATGACCTGCTCGTAAAACTCAGCAGCCTGATCAATGACTATTATGAAAATGGTGAACAATTCTCCACAGGCGTGCCCGGCACGCAATTGTTTGCAGACAAACTCTGTATGTCGCCAAACTATTTCAGCGATTTGCTGAAGAAATCGACCGGAGAGACAGCCGGCAACTTTATCCGCCGGCAAATCGTCCGTATGGCCAAAAACCGTCTGGCAGCTACCGGCAATGTCTCGCAAGTGGCCTACGACCTCGGCTTTAAATACCCCCAGCACTTCAGCCGCATGTTCAAGAACCATACAGGAATGACCCCGTCACAGTACCTTGCCTCATTGTAATCTTAGGTTTTGGTAGTAAAAAATAGAATTTTGGTTGATTCATAATTTTCTCGATTTGTAATTTTGCCACTCGAATGAAGGATAAAACACTATGAATAGAATAGTAGCAATATTGATAACGACAACTGTAACTATTATGGCACAAGCACAAGATAACCCCACACGATTGACTGCCACTGAGGTCAATCCCAACCAGACAGCCGGACGCGCCCAACTCGGCGAGTTCGCCCCCAAGTTCACAGAACTCAACGATGATGTCCTTTTCGGCGAAGTCTGGAGCCGTACCAACAAGCTCTCCAAGCGTGACCGCAGCATCGTTACTGTTACAGCCCTTGTGAGCAGTGGTATTATAGACTCCTCGCTCACTTTCCACTTGCAGGAAGCAAAACGCAATGGCGTTACCCGCACTGAGATCGCCGAAATCCTCACCCAAGTGGCATTCTATGCCGGTTGGCCTAAGGCTTGGGGTGCGTTCCGTCAGGCCGTAGAAGTGTGGAAAGACTCCACCGATGCCACTGACGCAAAGGAGAAGTTTGAGCAAGAGATGATTTTCCCGATTGGCGAGCCCAACACCGCCTATGCCAAGTACTTCATCGGCAACAGCTATCTCGCCCCTATCTCAACCGAGCAGGTGAAATTCTCGAACGTCACCTTCGAGCCGGGTTGCCGCAACAACTGGCACATCCACCACGCCACCAAAGGCGGAGGCCAGATGCTGGTAGGCGTCGCCGGACGAGGCTGGTATCAGGAAGACGGTAAACCGGCCGTTGAGATACTCCCCGGCACAGTCATCCACATCCCCGCCAACGTGAAGCATTGGCACGGCGCCGCCAAAGACAGCTGGTTTGCCCACCTCGCCTTTGAACTCGACGGGGATAACACTTCCAACGAATGGCTCCAGCCAGTCACCGACGAAGAATACAACAATTTACAATAACCACAACAAAGGCTGTCCCGTTTCCGAGGACAGCCTTTGTGACTTTATCAGTTTCAGAAATAGACGATATGGTCAAGCCCGGCGCAGCCGCAACGACGGAGGTTTATACACTCAATCGGATGCGGTTGCCCTGACTTCAATATGCTGGCTCGTGGCCATTGGTCAATTGAAAACCAATTGCACTGGAATTTGGACGTTACTTTCAAAGAAGACGCATGTCGCTCTCGCAAAGGATATGCAGCTCAGAATCTGTCTACTCTGCGCAAAATGGCAATGCAAATTGTAAAGGGTCATACGGACAAGCGAAGCATAAAAAAGAGACTCTTTCAAGCCGCTCTATCCCAGGATTACCTGAGGCAGATGCTCCTATCTGCTAAATTTTGATGCGGTTGCCCTGTTGATATGGAACTAAATTAATATAACGTTACTATATTATTTGGAGAAATAATCAACCATTCACCGCTTATAGTTGCATCCCACGGGCCGAGACATTGCCGACTCCGAGTCTCTGCATCGGCAGAGACTCGATCTCCGGGGATGATTTCGCAGCATTTTTTCAGTATTTAAGGAGACGACCATAGTCATTCCAGTCGCCTATCATGATTCCTTTCTCAGAGGCTTCAATCAGTTTCTGCAATCGCTTTTGGAAATTTTCTTCTCGTCCACGGTTTTTCTCATTGTGGATCTTGTCAATTCTCACCCTTTGATAGAGTGGATGGAATGACTTGAAATTCTTCAAGGCTATCCTGTTCTTTTTGAATGCCTCCTCAACTTCCGGATACCATGTGAATTTTTCATCGAGGTCTGGCATACCTTCCATTCCAGAATCGGTCATAAGTCCAATTTTAATCAGCCTACGGCATCTTTCCTTGTTCAGTTCCGTCCAGTTGGAGTCTTTTTTTCGTGGCGAGAATCTCTGCACTACAACACCTTCGTATAATTTACATGTAGAATCTATCCAACCGAAACACAAGGCTTCTTCAACAGCATCAAGATACAGCACCAAGCCGTCAACCGGATTCCTCCCTTTCTTAACACGGAGCCAGCACTCTGCGGCAGTCGAAGCGTTAGCCAACAGCCAGTCCCTAAATTCCTGTCTTGAAGCAGCGTCTAAGAGATTCTTGATTTCCATTGCCAATGCGAAATTACAAAATTTTGCGCAGATTTTCAAGTAGATCGGCGACTGATGCACCGCCCGACGTTGCTTATCGACTTATCGCTTTGCTCTGCAAAGAACCCACAAGCAAAGGCAACAATCTCTGCACCGAAACAAGGTAGCGAAATCAACGTTGAACCAAATATCCTCGGAGAGGACTTTTAAGGGAGGACAGAAAAATGAAACCGAGAAATTATTATGTCCGGCATCGGTCCTGAGTCGATGGGAAAAGGCACTAAAAAACCGCAGAACTAATTGATAGTCTGCGGTTTTGTCTGTGGCTGGCCGGAAAACGTCCGGCGTTTTCCGAACCCTCAAGTGGAGATGGAGGGACTTGTTCCTAACGCTCCAAATATACTCATGTCAAGCAGTTACGCTTGCAAAATTCTATTAGTGCCTTGTTAGTGCCTGAAAACGTTTTGGCGTTTTCCGACCCAACTTGCCTGTCTCCATAAGCATTCAAGCCATATGCAAAATTACAAATTTTTTTCGTCCTCACAAGTTTGAGGGCTCGTTTTAAGTATTCTTCAGAATAAACTTCCAAGCCGGAACCACTTCAATCACAATGCTGTCCTTCTCAATCACACCTTCGTCCTCATATGTTACGATGATGTTTCGGCGTGTCTTTATCCTGTCTTGGAGTTTAACGAGGGATGATGTTTCCCGCTTGAATGTTCCTTCTGAATCATTCATCGTATAGCACACCTGTACTGCCATTTCAGCATCAGGTATCACAAAGTCAACCTCTATGCCATGATTATAATGATAGACAGCATCCTTGACTCCATATCTTCTGAACAGCGTCAGGGCGACAAGATTTTCCAGCAGTGAAGTCCGAATATCCATTGCAAGCAATGAGATAATCCCATTGTCGATGAAGTAATATTTAGGATTGGTCATTCTGTCGGTCAAGGTGTCGGCGAGGTTTGATACAGTCAAGAGAAGATATGCGTCCGAAGCATAACCGAGATAATTTATAACAGTGGCCTTGCCTATCTTTGTGCCGGTGGATGCCACGATATTGGTGGCTCTTGTAAAAGATATTGGCTGCTTTACACTCTCTGCCATCTTTCTGAAAAGAATCCTGAGCGCGAAAAGATTTTCAATCTTGTTTCTTGCCGCTATGTCACCCAAGAATATTTTCTGATAAAGACTCGTCAGATAATCCCGTTTGACCGGGAGCGTTGCACATTCAGGAAATCCTCCGAACTGGAAATATTCCTCAAAGTGTCGCATTAATTTTGAACGGTCGGCTGTCGTTGCCGTCAGCAACTCACTATTTGGATCTACCCCATTTATTTCAAGATATTCGTCGAACGAGAATGGGAAGACATCGTGGGTTATATATCTTCCACCCAACACCGAAGCCACATCCTTTGAGAGCATCTTTGCGTTGCTTCCGGTAATCACAACCTTATATTTATTGTCGGCTATTCTTCGGGCAAATTTTTCCCAGCCTTCAATATTCTGTATCTCGTCGAGGAAAAGCATTGGACGTTTGTCGCTCAGTTGGCCATGCACCTCCAGAATCTTGTTAAGGTCTTCAACAGTCATTCCGGCAAGTCGCTCATCCTCAAAATTAAGATACACTATTTCATCCCACGTATGCCCGTTGGCTATCAATTGTTGTATTCTGCCATAGAGGATATATGATTTACCTGCACGGCGTACTCCGACAAGAACTTGCCTGTCGAAATTTTCAAGGTTTATGTTACGAGGAATGACAGTGTGCATCATCACTTCAGCACGGTTTTCAAGCATTACCTCGCGTAGCGTTTCATTACTTATCATACTTATGTTGTTCTATGCATAAAACAAAATTAGCCATTTTTTGTTTCATACACAAAACACCGTGTCATTTTTTTTCAAGAAAGCGGTGAATTGAAAATCGCCGAATACCTCTTGAGTAAGACCAATATGAGGCAAAGGTGGAACGGTCTTTGGGGTTGGCGGTGTGATGCCGTCAACCTTTAGCTCGGCGAGGCTTGACCGAGCCAAAAGGCGCAGGGCGAGCCTTGCACCCATTGACCGCATCGCGCTTATGGGCAGTGGCTGAACTCCGAGTTACAGCCAACGCCTTGTAGAGATTTTATGAACGCTCCGCCATTCCTGAATCCGAAAGGAGGAGATACGAAAAAAACCTCAGAACAGCTTGATTGTCTGAGGTTTGTCTGATACTTTCCGAATTCTGTCGGGTATCATAAGTGGAGATGGAGGGACTTGAACCCTCGTCCAAACACGGAACTAATGAGCTTTCTACATGCTTAGTCACCGGTTGGTTTTCGAGAGCGTGCCGGCTGGGACTGCCAATCGCGCTCCTTAGCCTCTAAGGCTTCGGCCGCTCCATGAGGCCGGGAGCTGCCTATTCCCGATATTTCTGCGCCGCCTGTTCGGTCCGTCTCGGGAAGTGGACAACCGGGCGACGTCTTGTCTCTGCAACTGTTGCGGAGATTAAGCCTTATCTACTGTGCTTCGATTAGGCAGCAAGAGCGTAGTTATTCTCGCCATTTAAAATTGCTGATGTCTCTGATTTAAGAGTGTAGGCATCATCACTCTGCATGCTTACTCACCACCTCTGCGTGCTGTCAAAACCGGTCATCCCCGATATTTTTTTTGACGGAGCTTTCGCGCCTTGGGTGGATCTTCACGCTCCGGCACCGTGCATGGCACTCTTGTCATGCGATGGTTAAGTGTGCAAATTTAAGCACTTTTTTGCTAACGTGCAACGAAAAAATCATTAATTTTGTGGATTATGCCAAGAATTACCGCCATTATCATATTTCTGCTCCTCTCGGCTCCGGTGCTCCGGCCACAGTCGGTGTCAAGAGAGGAGATGGAGGCTTCCCTCGAAACGCTTGACCATGAGATTGCTATCCGCGACAACTACATCGCCGAGCGCAGGGCGAGCCTTCACCGACTTACAGAGACTTTGCAGCGCACTCCCGCTGGGGTAGAGCGGTTAGGACGCATTTTGGCGGTGGCTGAGGCTTACAGGGGATTCAACAATGACTCGGCGCTAACATATATGCGTATGGGGGAGGCCGAAGCTCGCGGACTGGGGCGTGACTCTATGGCCACTGTATTTTCGCTCAATGAAATATGCCTGATGCCGCTGGCCGGATACACGGCTCCCTCCATCGAGGCGCTTGCCGAGGTTGACACCACCGGATTTTCCCATCGGCTGAAGCTGCTATATCATCAGTCGGCCAACCAGCTTTATGGCTACCTGCTGGCTATGCATGCCGGCAATCCCCACGAAACTGCCCACTACAAAGAGCGCATGCTCGAACATCTGCGTCAGCTCAAGGCTCTGTTTGACCCCGAGGCGCTACCTTACAAACTGATTGATGCCGAGTATTCATATCACGCCGGAGAGGTGTCACGAGCCCGCGCCATAACCTCTGAGGTGCTTGACCGGCTCGAGCCTGACTCACCCCTTTATGCACGCATGGCCTATCTTATGAGCCAGATTGAGCTTGCGCGCAATGATGAGGCCGCCAACATTCACTATCTGTCTCAATCAGCCATAGCTGATATTCGTTCGGCCACGCTTGAGGTGAGCTCGCTCCAGCAGCTTGGCCGTCGTATGTTTGAGCTTGACGATATCAACCGCGCTTATGAGTATCTGACGATAGCCTTAAAGTCTGCCGTAGACTCACGGGCGGAGCTGCGCATCACCGAAGCCGGCAATGGGCTGGCACTGATAGAGGCTGCCCACAATGCCCAGATTTCCGAATCGCAGCGCCGCATATATATAATTATGGCGGTGATGGCGGTGGTGCTCGTTGCTCTTGTCATTACTATGGTGCTCCTGCGACGAGAAATGCAGCGTCTCAAACGCGCGCGTCACCGCCTGGAGGAGGCCAACGAAACCAAGGAGGTCTACATCAGCCAGTTTCTGAAGCTCTGTTCCATCTATATGGACAAGCTCAACCAGTTTTGCAAGGTGGTTAACCGCAAGATTTCAGCCGGTAAGGTGGACGAGCTTTACCGCATGACCAAGTCCGCCAAGTTCATCGAAGAGCAGTCGGTGGAGTTTTTCAGTGTGTTTGACAACGCATTTCTCCATCTATACCCCGATTTCGTGGAGCGCGTGAACTCCCTGTTGCGCGATGGCGAGAAGATTACCCTTGCCGAAGGTGAGAAGCTCAACTCTGACCTTCGCATCCTCGCTTTCATGCGCCTCGGCATCGAGGAGAGCGGACGAATAGCCGAGATGCTTCACTACTCGGTCAATACCATTTATGCCTATCGCAACAAGCTGAAGAATCGTGCCATCAACCGCGGCACCTTTGAGCGCGACGTGATGAGTATCGGCTGAAATTCACATATATTACCGTTTATATCGGTGAACAATGCCTCTCCACAATAATTCCTGATATCAAGGAAGTTATGTTTTTCCGCCTCTGAAAACCATTTATATTTCCGCTCAATCGGCTTGCACCGTCGTGAGTGCGGGCGTAACTTTGCATCGTCACTCAGAAACACACCTGACTGACAATATCAACCGGCCGCGTGGCGGCTACCGATATTAGGATAAGGATTAAGATTTTTAGGGTAAAAAAGATTGTTAGGATAAGAAAGTTAATGTGTTTTATGTTAGGTTTGTGCGAGGCGAGCCAGTGATGGTCAGCCAAGCCCCATGGCCGGGATCCGAATTCGGATTCCGGCCATGAGCTTGATAGAAGGTGCCTTTGTGCGATGCAGTGTATAAGAGGTCGTATTTTAAACAACCTCTAAAGTCTGCGTGGCGAGCGTAGGTGCTCAACCTTTCATGGGGGCTACGCGCTGTGCCAGGCCATACATCCACAGGATGTCACCGGCCTCAAACTCAATCTCTTTGGATGGCGGCAGGTATTCCTCCCCGCGCTGCACGGCGATGAGAAGTGCCGAATACTTCTTGCCGATGCCGGCGCTGACCACGCTCTTGCCAATCAGAGGCGAGCTCGCCCGTAACTCCACATTGAGCAGCCTCGTAGCGTCATCGGTGCTTTCCGTCGCTTCCTCCGAACCTCCATATTCAATGTCCGGGAGAGCGCGCTGGATGGCCTCCTCCGTGCCCACTATCCCCAGGATGTCGCCCGGGAAGAGGCGCGTGTCGCCGGAGGGCACATACATCAGATGCGAACCCCGCTGGATGCTCATCAGGTTCAGCCGATACTTGTCGCGCAGACCGCTGTGGGCTATCTCCTTTCCCACAAACGGTGCCCCGTAGCCCAGTTTGGTGTAGGCCAGATGGTAGTTGCTCACAAGATTGTTGTTGACACCGCTCCGCCGATTGTCACCTTCGTTGAGGTTGTAGAAAAACTTGCTCTCAATGATGCGTGTGCGTCGCGCAAGCTGCTTTGAGAACAGAAATATAATGGCAAGGAACACCAGCAGCCCGGAGCCCCACCCAACCTTAGCTCCATAGATGTGGCTGATGGTATAGATGATGAAGCTAAGGGCGATAATGAAGCGGAAGATGCGCATCACCACAAGTGGCACATCGGCTCGTGCCGACGATGCCCTCAGCTGCTGCCACTCGCTGCGCTTGAACGAGGGCATGATCAGTGCAAGGATGAACGGTGCCATGGCCAAAATGGTCAGCACCGCACACAGCAGTTTACCCCAGCCCGGTATCAGAGACTCAAGCAGTGGCAGGGCGTAGTTGAGGCAGAGAATGATGATGGCGATGATGACAATGGAGTAGAGTCCCACACGCCACAGGTAGCGCTTGAGCATGGTCATCCACAGTTCGCGGGCCTGATTGCCGGCTGCCCCTCGCACGCTGTAACGCTCCAGCAGGAAGCGCAACTTCTCGGGCAGGTGGGCGGCCACAAGCCGGTATGCCGGGTCGGCCATACGTATGAAGTAGGGGGTCGTGAATGTGGTGAGCACACTCACTGCTACCACAATGGGGTAGATGGTGGCATCAAGCACCCCCAGCGACATACCCAGCGACGCGATGATGAACGCGAACTCGCCAATCTGTGTCAGCGAGAACCCGCTCTCCATGGCTATCTTCAGCGGCTGACCCGTGATTAGCATACCGAAGGTGCCGAACACTATCATGCCCACAATCACCGCTATTGACAAAATCAGTATCGGCCCCCAGTAATTAGCTATCACAGTGGGGTTTACCATCATGCCTACGGAAATGAAGAACACTGAGCCGAACAGGTCCTTGATAGGTTCGGTGACGCGCTCTATACGCTCGGCAAAGCTCGTCCCGGCAAGGATAGACCCGATCACAAACGCCCCGAGAGCAAGCGAGAAGCCGCAGGCCACCGAAAACACTGCCATGCCAAGACACAGTCCCATCGACACTATCAGCAGCGTCTCGTTAGAGAGCATCGGTCGAGCCTTGTTAAGCAGACTCGGCAGAAGGTACACTCCCACCAGGAACCACATCACAAGGAAGAACACCAGCTTGCCGACATTCATAAGCAGCTCGCCCCCCTCCACAGAGTTGTTCACGGCGATGGACGACAGGAGCACCATCATCAACACTGCAAACAGGTCCTCGACAATCAGCACGGCTATAACCATAGATGTGAACTTGCGTTGGCGCAACCCCAGATCCGTGAACGCCTTGATGATGATTGTGGTGGATGACATGGACATCATGCCACCTAAAAACAGAGCATTGATGAACGTGAATCCCATCAGACGCCCCACACAGTAACCCACGCCCATCATGCCGCAGACTATAATAAGAGCCGTCACCACCGCCGAGCCGCCCGCGTTCACCAACTTCTTGAAGCTGAACTCCAGACCAAGCGAGAACAGCAGCACGATGATGCCTATCTGCCCCCAGAACTCTATGTTGCTCTCGGTGGTAACTGAGGGCAGATATGTGAAATTGGGGCTCGCCAGAAAGCCGGCCACTATGTAGCCGAGCACCACCGGCTGTTTCAGCAGCTTGAATATTATTGTGGTCACCGCACCGAGAATCAGAATGAAGGCCAGATCGGTGATGAGGCCTTCGATGTTCATGCTTTCAGGTGCGGCTGTGGCCGTGAGTGTGATGAGTGTGCTCAGCATTGGTGAGTGGTTATGAGTGGCGTTTGCGCCGAGTTTGGTAGAGGTGGTTCAACGCCTCAGAAGCCTGGTTGGTTGGAGATGGACACCGATGAGGTAGGGTAGATGTTGCTGATGCGTTGGAGCAGCTCCGCATAGTCCACGCTCTCATGCACCAGTATCACAAGATTGAGGCGCGTCTCGTTAGCGTCATAGTCATATTCTATATACATATTGACCACATGCCCTTCGCTGCGCTCCATACACGTGCGGTAAGGTGAGAAGTCCTTCACAATCTCCGGCAGACGCAGGCGCACGGTGCGGCTGTAGCTACCCATGTTGACGCGGTGCTCTATATTCTCCAGCAGAATCAATATGAACAGTATCATCACCGTGGCTATCATTGACACCACGTAGAGGCCGCATCCCACGGCAAGGCCTATCATCGCCACCATCCATATTCCGGCAGCCGTAGTCAGCCCGCGCACGGACCCTTTCATCTGTATGATGGCACCTGCGCCAAGAAAACCGATGCCGCTCACCACCTGCGCCGCTATGCGAGTCGGGTCGCCGTGGATGTCGCCCATAAGCTCCTGTGGCACCCAGATGGACACGAGCATCGCCAGCGTGGCTCCCATCGAGATGAGCGCAAAGGTGCGTATGCCCGCTATCTGACCCTTGCGCTTCCGCTCCATGCCCACAAGGCACCCGAGCACCATGCTCAGCATCAGCCTCACCACGCAGCCGCTCAGTGTCAGCTGTGTGCTCACGCAGTCAGCTATCAGTTCGTTCAGATATTCCACTGTAAGCCGTTATTCGATATGCTTATTATTATATTGGCGCACAGTCTCTTACTTCTGCATTGTGAAGTGGCGGGAGCACAGCCGGTAGCCGTCGGTGAACAGCTCCACTGTATAGTCGCCGGGGTTGAGAGCCGTGTTCACGTCCCAGTATATCTTGATGCCGGCAAGCTCCTCGCCCGCATACTCCACTGTCTTCTTGGCCGTGCAAGCCACGGAGCCTCCCTCGAAGGCAAAGCTGCCTGCGTTGCCCAGCAGCGACCCCTCGGGGCCGGTGAGCCGCAGGTAGATGGTCTTCGCTCCTACGGGCGTAGAGTTGTTCTGCGGGATGGTGAATGTCACCATCAGCTGGCGTGCTTTCGTAATGTTTTTCTCAGTCTTGCCGTTCTTCTTTAGCGCCGTCAGGCTCACACCGGTGACGTTGAGCTTCTCTGCCAGGGTCATGCGCTCCGACAGCTTCTCGGCACGCTGGCTCTCGGTGTTGACGCGCGCGGTGAGCTCCTGGTTCTGGGTCTTGATTTCGGCATTCTCCTGCTTGAGGCCGGCATTTTCCCGGTTGAGCGAGTCAATTTGTGCTATATAGTGACGAAGAAGCCCCTTGAGGGTACCTATCTCATCCTGAAGTTTCTTGATCTTCTCAGCCGAGAGGTTCTTCTCCTGCTTGAGCTGTCGGCGTAGCTCCTCCACCTTGCTCTTGGCTGCGGTGTATTTGGCCAGAATTGAGTCGTTGGCCAGCTTTATAGCCTGATTCTCATATTGCTGGAACTCAGCGTTGATGGCTGCATATTCATTGTCGAGCTGCAGCTGCTCGTTGGCAAGCTGGAGCTGTTCGGTGGCGGCCTTGGAGTCATTCAGCTCCTCGCGGAGAGATGACACCTTGATGACGGCTATCACTACGGCGGCGATCAGGAGCACGCCTACGGCTATGCCCGCTATCATCAGTGGGGTTTTCTTCATGTCTGCCTCAGGATGGGAAGTGGGGATGAATGGTCTATGGTCAGTAATACACTATCTTGCGGCGGTCCACGCTGTAACGTATCGTCGGGATGGAGTCGCCGCGCGTTGAGGTAGTCCACACGGTCAGCCTCTCCGTCCAGTTGCCGTGGCTGTCATAGCGACGGTAGATGTTGGTGGCCGATGTGTCATATTTGGGGTCGGATGAGTGGCTCTGCTGACCTATGATGTTGCCGAAACGGTCGGTAACAACCACGGTGAGGAGCCCCTTGCCATGCACGCGCATCACGTTAGTGTGAGGAAATTCGTATGCCAAGGTGTCTCGCAGAAACCCCGGATGAATGGTGCGGTAGTTGGGGTGACGGTCTTCCCAACGGGTAATGCGCCCCTGCTCGTCACGGCGCAGACGCTCATCTTTCTTTGTGACATAGCCACCGTTGGCATCGAAGTAAGCCACGGTTTCGAGCACGTTGCTGCTCGTGGTGTCTGGCTCGAGCTTGCCGTCGGTCTCCATGAGGTCATAATACGTGACGCGGCGCGACGACTTCACCGGCCCCACAAGCTCGTAGTGCTTAAGGTCGGCGGTTGACACCTGCGAGGATGCAAGCGTGACAGGGTCAAAGTCCGTGTCCTCGTCGGTCACGTCGGTATCACTGGCTCCTCCGGAGCAGGCCCCGACCAGCAACGACAGCAGCGGTAGCAGTAAACGGGTCATTTTCATGCTGCAAAATTACTCATTTCCCGCCGTTTCACCAACTCACACTCCTATACCGGTATGAGTAGCAGTATCAAATCATTACATCTGTACCCCCATCACCATGGCTTCAGAAACCCACCGTGTCCGGATCGAGGCCCGACTGCCCCGTGGCCGCCATGCTGTCAATGGCTTGCATCTGCTCTGCTGTCAGCTCGAAGTCAAACACGTCAAGGTTCTCACGGATGCGTGACGGCGTCACGGATTTGGGCAGGGGAAGCCATCCATGCTGGAGCTCCCAGCGGAGGCACACTTGCGCGGTGCTCTTGTCATGCGCCTCGGCTATGGCAAGTACTGTCGGGTCGGAGAGCACGCGACCGCGCCCTAACGGAGACCAGGCTTCTATCTGTATACCCATCTCCCGGCAATAGGTCACGCAATCATGCTGCATCCAGCCGGGGTGCAGCTCAATCTGGTTAACCATCGGGGCCAGCTCCACGCTGTCGATGAGCGGCTTAAGGTGGTGGGGCAAGAAGTTGCTCACGCCTATGGCTCTCACTCGCCCTTCGCTGTAAAGCCGCTCCATTGCTTGCCACGTCCGCGTGTTTATCAGTTCCCAATCCTCAAACTGATGTGCCGTAGCCGGCCAGTGTATCAGGTAGAGGTCAAGGTAGTCGAGTCCCAGATCGGCGAGTGATTTGTCAAACGCACGCAGGGTGGTGTCGTAGCCGCGTTCTGTGTTCCACACCTTGCTGGTCACAAATATCTCATCGCGGGGGATGCCGCTTTCGGCAATGCCGCGCCCCACGCTTTTCTCATTGTCATAGGCTGCGGCGGTGTCAATGTGTCGGTAGCCGCTCCTCAGTGCGCACTTCACGGCCTCTGTTGCCACGTCACCATCCGGAGCCTGCCAGGTCCCGAAGCCGATGCTGGGTATCTTCACACCGTTGCTCAGGGTGTACTCGTGTGTCATATCGTAAAGTTTCAGATTATTCAAGCTATATATAATAAGGTGTATCACTCTTATAACGCTTTGAGGCGCACGGTTGGTTGAATGGCCCACCGGAAATTAGGCTAAAAATCAGCATAACAGCAGCGGGGGGCACCGTTGCCGGCACTCCCCGCTGTGGGATGTAGTGTGTGTGAGAAGTCGTTGTTTACTCCTCCTCGCCAAGAATCTCAAGCATCTTGATGGCGCTTGAGGGGATGCGGGTGCCGGGGCCGAAGATGGCGGCAACACCGGCCTTGTAGAGGAAGTCGTAGTCCTGCGCGGGGATGACACCGCCGGCAGTCACCATGATGTCCTCGCGCCCGAGCTTCTTCAGCTCCTCGATTACCTGAGGGATGAGGGTCTTGTGGCCGGCTGCCAGGGAGCTGACACCCAGGATGTGCACGTCGTTCTCCACAGCCTGACGGGCTGCTTCCTCAGGGGTCTGGAACAGCGGACCCATGTCAACGTCGAAGCCGCAGTCGGCATAGCCCGTAGCCACAACCTTGGCACCACGGTCATGGCCGTCCTGGCCCATCTTGGCTATCATGATGCGGGGCTGACGGCCCTCGCGCTTGGCAAACTCTTCACACATCTGACGTGCCTTGGCAAAGTCAGGATCGTTCTTGGTCTCTTCTGAATACACGCCTGATATGGTTCGGATTACTGCTTTGTATCGGCCTACTACCTCTTCGCACGCATCGGATATCTCGCCCAGGGTGGCGCGAAGACCGGCGGCCTTCACGGCGAGGTCAAGGAGGTTCCCCTCCTTGGTACGTACGCACTCGGTGATGGCCTCCAGGGCCTTCTTCACGGCGGCCTCATCGCGATGGGCCTTCACCTCGTTAAGGCGGGCAACCTGCTCGTTGCGCACCTCGGTGTTGTCTATCTCAAGGATGTCGATGGGGTCTTCGTGGTCAAGGCGATACTTGTTGATGCCCACGATGGTCTGCCTGCCCGAGTCAATGCGTGCCTGGGTGCGCGCGGCGGCCTCCTCGATGCGGAGCTTGGGCAGTCCGGTCTCGATGGCCTTGGCCATGCCGCCGAGCTTCTCGATCTCCTGAATGTGCTCCCAGGCGCGTTGCGCTATCTCGTTGGTGAGGGCCTCCACGTAGTAGCTGCCGGCCCAGGGGTCTACCTGTTTGGTGACCATAGTCTCCTCCTGAATGTATATCTGCGTGTTGCGCGCGATGCGGGCAGAGAAGTCGGTGGGCAGCGCGATGGCCTCGTCAAGGGCGTTGGTGTGGAGACTCTGAGTGTGGCCGAGGGCGGCGCCCATGGCCTCGATGCAGGTACGACCCACGTTGTTGAACGGATCCTGCTCGGTCAGTGACCAGCCGGAGGTCTGTGAGTGGGTGCGAAGCGCAAGGCTCTTGGGGTTCTTGGGGTTGAACTGCTTCACAATCTTGGCCCAGAGCATGCGCGCAGCCCTCATCTTGGCCACCTCCATGAAGAAGTTCATGCCGATGGCCCAGAAGAATGACAGGCGCGGTGCGAAGGCATCGATGTCCATGCCGGCATTGACTCCGGCTCGCAGATACTCCAGACCGTCGGCCAGCGTATAGGCCAGCTCGATGTCACAAGTGGCACCGGCCTCCTGCATATGGTAGCCGGAGATGGAGATGGAGTTGAACTTCGGCATGTTCTGCGAGGTGTACTCGAAGATGTCGGCAATGATGCGCATCGAGAACTCCGGCGGATATATATAGGTGTTGCGCACCATGAACTCCTTGAGGATGTCGTTCTGGATGGTGCCGGCCATCTCCTCGAGCTTGGCGCCCTGCTCCAGTCCTGCGTTGATGTAGAACGCCAGCACGGGGAGCACTGCGCCGTTCATGGTCATCGACACTGACATCTTGTTCAGTGGGATGCCGTCGAAGAGCACCTTCATGTCCTCCAGTGAGCAGATGGACACACCGGCTTTGCCGACGTCGCCAACCACGCGGGGATGGTCTGCGTCGTAGCCGCGGTGGGTGGCAAGGTCAAAGGCCACGGACAGACCCTTCTGGCCGGAGGCCAGGTTGCGGCGGTAGAACGCGTTGGACTCGGCTGCGGTGGAGAAGCCCGCATACTGACGGATGGTCCAGGGGCGCAGAGGGTACATCGCGCTGTACGGGCCGCGAAGGAACGGAGGCAGACCTGACACGTAGTTGAGGTGCTCAAGCCCCTCCAGGTCTTCCTTGGTGTAGACGGGCTTCACGGGGATGCGCTCCGGGGTCAGCCACTCCTCACCGGCTGCTGCCGGCGTGTGTGCCGCTGTCTTGAAGGCATCGGCGGTTATATCGATTGATTTGAAATCGGGTTTCATCTATGTTGTCTGTACTGTTCGTGTATAGAGTGTGGGGGAGTGGGGGAGGGGTTACTTGAGCAGACGCTCGTTGAAGTCGCGCAGCGTCTCGAGAACGTTGCAGCGTACGTGGATGTAATCCTTGATACCCTCGGCCTGAAGCTGCTCCATGCAGGCAGGTGCGCCGGCTACCACAAACTCGGCGCGACCGTCCAGATACTTGTAGGCCTTCGGTGCCAGCTCGGCATACTCGTCGTCGCTGGAGCAGAGCACCACCACGTCGGCTTCCTTGGCGAGCGCGGCATCCACGCCGGCCTCCACGCTGTCGAAGCCCAGATTGTCGATGATCTCGTAGCCGGCGCAGCCGAAGAAGTTCGTTGAGAACTGGGCGCGCGCAAGCCTCATGGCGAGGTTGCCGATGGTGAGCATGAACACCTTGGGGCGCTTGGTAGCAGCCTCCGTGGCAAGGCGCAGCGTCTCGAAGTCGCTCGCGGCGCGGGCTTTGTTGAGGCCGCCTTCACCCATGCTCTCGCCGTCATGGTGACAGCCGCATGAGCACTCGCCCTTGCTGATCTTGGATGCGGCGGTCTCGTTGATGTTCGGGTACTGGTTGGTGCCAAGCAGTATCTCCTTGCGGCGGGCCACATCTGTGTGGCGCTTGGCGTTGCTCTCGTTCACAGCTTTCTGCACTTCGCCCTCATTGGCAGCCTTCAGGAAGCCGCCGGTATCCTCAACGCTGATGAACAGCTTCCAGGCCTGCTCGGCGATGGCCACGGTCAGGTGCTCCACATAGTAGCTGCCCCCGGCAGGATCCACCACCTTGTCCAGATGGCTCTCCTCCTTGAGCAGGAACTGCTGGTTGCGCGCTATGCGCTCCGAGAAGTCATCGGGAGTCTGGTACGGGGTGTCAAACGGCGTTGACGTGATCGACTCTACTCCGGCCAGTGCGGCTGACATCGCCTCGGTCTGGCTGCGCAGCAGGTTGACGTGCGCGTCATAGATGGTCTGGTTGAACTTCGAGGTCGTGGCGTGGACGTGCATCTTCGCGCTCTCCTTGGTAGCACCCTCATACTGCATCACTATCTGTGACCACAGCATACGCCCCGCGCGGAACTTGGCAAGCTCCATGAAGTAGTTGGAGCTGATGCCCATATTGAACTTGATGCGTCCGGCTACCTCAGCGGCGTTGACACCCGCATCAGTGAGCAGCGTCATCCACATCGCGCCCCATGACAGTGCGTAGCCCAACTCCTGATAGATGTAGGCTCCGGCATCCGACAGCATATCGGAGTTTACCGACAGCACCTTCAGCGCGGGAACATCCTTCGCCACCTCAAGCAGTTCCTTGGCGATGGCAGTGATGTCACCGGGAAATGCCGTGCCATGGTTCAACGCTCGCCGCAGCGGGTTGAAGTTCACACTGCCGCGGAACTCCTTCTCGGCCCCGGCCTCCTTCACGGCGGCGACAAGAGCCTTGGCTACCTCCACGGCCTTCCGCGGGCAGCAGGTCAGGTTTACCTCCACGGCCTTCAGGTCTACGCCATTAAGAAGCGTCTTTACATCTGCGGCATCCTCTACCTTCAGACCCAGAGAGGTCACACCCTTGGTCAGAACATCCAGTGCCTTCGCGTTTGCAGACTCGGCGCTCTCGGCGATTATCTCCTGGCGGGTCAGCCAGTCATTGCTGGCCACGATACCCCTCACATAAGGATACTCCCCGGGGAGGCTGTCGGTTGTCTTAAGGTCTGCGATGTCCTCCGCCCTGTACATCGGCTGGACATTGAAGCCCTCATTGGTGCGCCACACCAGCTTCTTGTCGAAGGGTGCGCCCTTGAGGTCTGCCTCCACCTTCGCCTTCCACTCCTCTGTCGAAACCGGAGGGAACTGGTCGAAAAGTTTCTCTTTGCTTTCTGCCATGATTTGTTACAATGTGTGTTTTCTTTAGTCCATGCAGTCCGCCAACCTCGCGGTGCGGCGGCCCATCGTGACATTCCTAATTGGTGTATATTGTTGAATTATAATTCATCATCCCTTGCAGCATACGCCACAAGCCAAAGCCGGCGGCAGCTCCTCCGAGCCACAAGCCGCTTTCATACCCGCAAAATTAATAAACTTTCCCCGCCAAATCAAGCCCCCACACCATATTATATAACATAAACCCGCCTCCCTCCCTCCTCCACCACCAAACTGAGTCTAACTGAAAGCGAGAGGGCATTCCCCCCCCCCCGGAGGAGGATGTTGCACCCCCATCAGCTTGTAGGGATGCACCGTGGTGCATCCGACGCAATAATCTGTAAATCAGCAGATACGCCACGTTGCATCACTACAAATTGACGGAAATTGCCGGTTTTGCCCCCCCGATTTACATCCCCACAAAAATGGCGTCCGCAGGACGCTGATTTACCGTAGCCCCGGAAGCCGTAGCGAAGCGAAGGCATCCGGGGCTACAAGCACCCCCACAAGGGAGGGTGTTGCACCCGTCGGCTTGTAGGGATGCACCGTGGTGCATCCAACGCAATAATCTGTAAATCAGCGGATACACCACGGCGCATCCCTACAAATTGACGGAAATTGCCGGTTCTGCAACACCCCCGATTTACATCCCCACAAAAATGGCGTCCGCAGGACGCCGATTTATCGTAGCCCCGGAAGCCGTAGCGAAGCGAAGGCATCCGGGGTTACAAGCACCCCCACCTAAGGGCGTCCGCAGGACGCCGATTTACATCCCCCTGCTCACGAACGAAGATTTTCCTCACGGAGCGCCGCAGGCGCGTGGATGTGCCGAAACCCCGGGTGGAGCAAAGCGGAACCCGGGGCCATTCGCAATAGGCGAAGATGCTTCGCAGAAGCGTTTTGTGCAAAAAAAATGCCGGTCGTGCGAAGTTACGGGTTCAGCCGCCTCTCCACGTTGTAACTTTGCACCCGAAGGCATAGGGATAGGCTCGGGTGCCAATCCGGAAAAAGTCTTCAGCGCAGCCGCAAGAGAGCAGCCGCGCCACTCAATAGCCCGAAATTTGGCCCCTGTGGGCACATAGTTCTTTGACATACTTCCATCCCCACCCCGACGGAACGCAAAACTCAGAGCGCCTTTTCCTCCTTTCCGCGCCCTGCGATGGCAAAGCGGACACGT
>JAMPDP010000012.1 GCA_023665605.1 Candidatus Amulumruptor caecigallinarius
ATCTGCTCAAAATCTTAATAAATCTTGCATTTGAAAAAAGTTTAAATCACTTCATTATAATGAGCAATGTCAAAAAGCGCGACAGCAACATCGAGTTGCTCCGCATATATGCTATGTTCTTCATCACCATGGGCCACATATGCTGCAAGGCCCCGCGGTTTGAAGATGCCCCGATACTCTACGAATGGCTCATGTCGCTCATCGGCATCGGCACCGTGGATATTTTCATCCTCATCACCGGTTTCTTCCTCATCAACAAGACAGAGATCTCGCTGCGACGCTTCGTCAAGGTGTTCGTTCAGGTGGTGTTCTATAACGTTCTGATAGTCGGCATCCTCGCGGCTTGCGGCATCGCCACGCCGCGCGAGGTGCTTGTCGCCGCCTACCCGCTGGGGCCCTCCCGGTTCAACCTCTGGTTCGTCAGCCAGTATCTCGCCCTCATCCTCCTGCAGCCCTTCCTGTCACGCCTGGTCATACGCTTCACCCACCGACAGTACCTCGGCTTCCTCCTGCTTCTCATCCTGCTCACCTCCACGCTCACACCTGTGTTCCCCCTGGGCTACATCTATTCGAGCCCCTGGAAGGTGACATGGTTCATCACGCTCTTCTTCGCCGGCGGCTACCTGCGCCTTTACCTGCCGCGCGTCGGCTCATGCCTCAAGCCCGCGCTGCTCTACGTCGCGGCCTGCACCGTCGGATTCGTCTGCACCCTGCTCATGCGCCGAGGCTACGTTCAGGGCTGGGATCTCGGCGCATATAACTCGCTGGTGGTGTTCGCCATTGGCGTAACCGCCATGCTGTTTGCCTCACGCCTCAAGATAGGCCATATCCCGGCAGTCAACTACATCGCATCATCCACCTTTGCCGTCTACATCATCCATCAGAACCCCTATGTCATAGAGTGGCTTATGGATCAGGCCCCGGCTTACTATGGTTGGTCCACGGCTTATTACACAGACTTCCTCATCGGCATGGCCGTCACAGCTGTGGTGTTCCTGCTCTGCGTGGCTATCGACAAGCTACGCCTTGCCCTGTTCTACCTCTGCCGCATAGAGCGCCTCGAAGACCGACTTGCCGACGCTACACTCTCGCTTGTCCGCCGCGCCCTCTCACGCCTCACGGCGCCCCGCGCCGACTGACAGCCATCCCCCCTCCGCGCCGGCATAAACCGAAAAACGGGGATGCACCCAACCGGATGCATCCCCGCGTTATGTTATAGTGTCGGTGGCTTACATATTCATGCCGCCGTCCACCTGTATCACCTGACCGGTGACATAGGCGCTCATGTCGCTGGCGAGGAATGTGGCCACATCTGCGATGTCCTCCACCTTGCCGGCGCGGCGCAGGGGGATTTTCTTGGCCCACTCGTCGCGCACATCCTGCGGAAGGGCGGCGGTCATGGCAGTCTCGATGAAGCCGGGGGCGATGGCGTTGGCGCGGATGCCGCGTGAGCCTACCTCCTGGGCGATGCTCTTGGCAAGAGCAATCAGGCCGGCCTTGGAAGCGGCATAGTTGCTCTGGCCGGCATTGCCGTGTACGCCCACCACTGAGGCCATGTTGATGATTGAGCCACCCTTCTGACGGAGCATGATGGGGAGCACGGCGTTGATGAAGTTGAAGGCGCTCTTGAGGTTGACGTTGATCACGGCATCCCACTGCTGCTCGCTCATGCGCATCATCAGGCCGTCCTTGGTGATACCGGCGTTGTTCACCAGGATGTCGATGCGGCCGAAGTCCTTGTGCACCTCGGCTACTACCTCCTTGGTCTGGTTGAAGTCAGCGGCATTGGAGGCATATCCCTTGGCCTTCACGCCAAGAGCCTGAAGCTCGGCCTCTGTCTGCTTGCCGCTGTCGTCAATCACCAGGTCGGTGAATGCTATATTGGCCCCTTCAGAGGCAAACTTGAGGGCGAGGGCCTTGCCGATGCCGCGGGCGGCACCTGTGATCAGGGCCGTCTTTCCTTCGAGAAGTTTCATAATGTGTGATAACGGGTGTGTATATTCTGTTGAGTTATTGCTTGCAAAGTTGCGTTTCTGTGCGCAAATGTTGCGTCTCAGACCGCAAAGGTACGAAAAAAGTTACATTTCTATCAGGCATGCTCCGGAGGAGTACCCCCCGCCGAACACTGTCATACCCACACGCTCGCCGGGCGCGAAGTCGCCGCGCTGCTGTGCGAAGACGATGCCGGCTGACGCTGACCCCGTGTTGCCAAGCTCGCCGATGTTGGAGGGGAACCGCTCGGCATCCATCCCCAAGCGGTGGATGATCTGCCCGGCGATGCGCGCGTTGGCCTGATGGGTGATGATGCGGTCAAGCTCACCGGGAGTGAGTCCCTGGGGAGCGGTGACGGCTTCAAGCTCGCGCACCATCTCGTCGCAAGCGTGGATGAACACGTCGCGACCGTCGGGCATGGTGATACCACCTTCCCGAGGGCGCAGCTTCACCCCCTCCGGGCCTTTGCCAAGGTGCCCCAGACCGGATGTGTGCACCTCCACCACGCGGGGCTCCCCCTCGCCGCAAGGCTCTGCGCTCAGGAAGATGGCCACTGCGCCGTCACCCCACAGGTGGCCGCATTTGGGGTCAGTCTCGTTGGCGTAATAGGAGTTCTGCTCTGACGAAATCAGCAGGGCCTTCGAAGCCTTGCCCATGGCGAAGTAACCCTCGATTATCTCCATGCCGTTTATTAGCGATGAGCACGCCGAGGTGCAGGCCACACACTTGGCACCCTTGATGTCCCACTCGCGCTGCACCAGGTGAGCCACGGTGCCTACATTGTCAATAGCGGAGTAGGCGGCGGCCACTATCAGGTCCACCTCACCGATGGAATAAGGGAGCGATGGCAGGGCTCGGCGCACAGCCTCAATGGCCATCGTCTCCTGACTCTCACCCTCGCCCACGTGCGAGCGGGTGTGAATACCCGTGCGCTTGGAGATCCACTCATCAGTCAGGCCGTTGAGCGGCAGGAAGTGAGCGTTGTCCACGCGCGCCTCAGGCACGTAACAGCCCGTTGCGTTGATATACATTGGTGTTCCCTTGGAGGGAGTGTGTTGTGTCATGGCAGGTATTATAGATGTGTGTATTTTAGATGTGTTTTAGCTCACCGGGCACGCACGGCGTTGAGTATGAACTCAATGATGTCCCTGCGGGTCTCGGCGCGGCTAAGCCCTATGTCGGCGAAGTTGTCGCGTATAAACGAGAAGTCAACACCCTGAAACGTCATGTGCTCCAGCGCCACAAGCCGCCGTGCCTGGCCCGGGTCAAACGCTCCGCTTGCCACACCGCTGTCCAGTATCTCGCGGAATATCTTGTGCTCCTTGGCCAGCGCCATCTTGCGCATCCGCTCTATCCGGCGGGTGTCGCGCCCGAACAACGACCGCACGGTGTCATGCCGCTCGAACGTGTTGACTATCAGCTCAAACCTCACGTTCAGATACCGCTCCAGCTTCTCCATCGGTGGCAGCTGAAGCTCGGCGACTTCACGCAGCCGTGTCACCAGGTTCTCGCTCTCGCGGTCGATCACGGCATTGTAGATGTCGCGCTTGTTCTTGAAGTATGTGTAGATGGTGCGCCGCCCCTTGTCGGAGGCCGACGCTATGTCATTCATGGTGGTGTTCTCTATCCCCTTGTGGGCAAAGAGCTGACGTGCCACCTCTATGAGCTTGTCGCGGGTCTTGGTAACCATAGTGATTGCACAAAACGGGTCAGTAATGTGCGAATTTACAAAAATTTCCCCGCATCGCTGCAATCCACACCCGGAAAAACATCTCCCTACCGACAAATTCAACCCCAAACGCCCCGGGCGCCCGTTGCTTAACAAACTTTAACCCCGAAATCACTCACAACTCTTGACAAGCACGCAAAAACACCGTACCTTTGCACTCACAAAACAACACCGCGGGGTGGAGCAGTGGTAGCTCGTTGGGCTCATAACCCAAAGGTCGTAGGTTCGAGTCCTGCCCCCGCCACCAATCAGCCGGCAGATTTGGAGTCCCCTCCAAGTCTGCTTTTTTTCATCGCCATCGGAGTACTGATGGCGTGGCGATACTGTAAATCGGCGTCCTGCGGACGCCCTTTGCTGTACTGACAATGACCCCGGATGCCTACGCTATCGCTTCGGCTTCCGGGGCTACGAGTAAATCAGCGTCCTGCGGACGCTCCATATGAGGTTTTGCAACGCCCTCATTAGGCGATTCTTCTACATCCTCGATTTACAGCCTCAACCCGGTAAAAGCAAAAACATCTTTCCCCTCAACGGAACCGATACAGCAACCGTCGCCAGGCTCGCTTCAACCGCCAAACAGCAGCCTTGCCGCGAGCCGATGCCACCGAGCTCCCGAAAAGTCCGTTGAAACTGCCCTGCGTGGCCACGCACGGCTCGCACCACCAGTACTTCACCTGCCCCGTCTCCAGCAGATGCCGGTGATAATGGTCTATCGGCCGATCTATGCCACCCGTTGACGCGGCACGGAGCACGGCCTTGGCACCCTCGCGGTTCAGGTACAGGCACCCCGTGAAGCGGTCGCGGTCACCCGCATACAGCAGCTGCCCCTTGCGCCGCCGGCTGTGCTCCACAAACCGCAGGCGTGAATCCTCATAGTTCACTATCGACGCCTCCGACGGAAGCTCACGCAGGCTCCTGAGCACCGTCTCCTCAAAGTTGGGGCGAAGCACTATGTCATCCTCAAGCACCACGGCTCCATCCGCGCCGCTCTCCACAATCCGCTCGCACGCCAGCAGATGCTTCATGGCACACGACTTCTCGGCAGGCCTCAGCGGGCATCCGGGCGCAAACCATCGGGCCTCACGCTCCGGGGTGAGGTCTGCGATGTCGCCGTCAAGCACCCACTCGAATCTCAGCCCGAGCCTGTCCATCATCTGCTCAATATGGCGGGCTCTGTCAGCATACCCATCCTTGACGTGCAACACGTAGATTGTCAATCGTTCCATAGCTCTACAAAAATACTTACAAAACGCCGTTTTTACAAAAAATAATATCTAACTTAGGGGGCATGCTTGCCTTCATCATCACCGAAACAGTCCGTTCATGGCTCTATTGGTCGCTGTTTGCCGTCTACGCACTTACTGTACTCGGCATCATCGGCGTGATTCTTGGCGAGAACCGCAATCCCGTCAAGTCGCTGGCGTGGATTGCCGTGCTAATCCTCTTCCCGGTGGGCGGCCTCGTGCTCTACATCTTCTTCGGCCGCAGCATCAAGAACACCCACATCCTGTCGCGACGCAACCGCAAGCGGCTCCGCGGCCTGGAGCTCGCCCCGGAGAAAGCCTCGGTGCCACGAACCCTCTCGGCTGAGAACCGCCGCATCGTCACCCTCGCCCGCTCACTCACCGGCGCGGGTTACTATGAGGGCAATGCCGTGGAGGTGTTTACCGACGCATCCACCAAGCTCGACGCCCTCGAGCGCGACCTGCGTGCTGCCACGCGCTACATCCACCTCCAGTATTACATCTTCGAGAACGACCGCTCGGGCCAGCGCATCGCCGACATCCTTATGGAACAGGCGCGGCGGGGGGTCAAGGTGCGTGTGCTCTATGACCACGTGGGCTCTTTCCATGTGGCAAGCCGCTTCTTCAAGCGCATGAAGGAGGCCGGCGTCGATGTCCGCCCCTTTTTCCGCGTGGCGTTCCCCACCTTCGCATCACGCATCAACTGGCGCAACCACCGCAAGCTCGTGGTGATTGATGGCGAGATTGGCTACGTCGGCGGCATGAACATCGCCGACCGCTACCGCGACGGCGGCAAAGCCTTTGACTCATGGCGCGACACGCATCTGAGGCTCACCGGCCCCGCCGTGGCATCCATCCAGCAGAGCTTCTCGACCGACTGGATGTTCACCGGCGGACCACTCCTCACCGAGCCGGCGGGTGCCACTACCCCGCGTGTCTCCGGTGTCCGCTGCGACGCGCAGCTCATCACCAGCGGCCCCGTGGACCGGTGGTGTAACATTGAGCTGCTCTTTCTTCGCGCCATCGGCAACGCCAAACGACGCATCTACATCCAGACACCCTACTTCCTCCCCACCGACGCGCTGCTCCGCGCCCTTCAGGCGGCCGCCATGGCGCGCGTGGATGTGCGCATCATGATGCCGCGACGCAGCGACTCGGTCATCCTCACATTCGCCTCACAGAGCTACGTGGCCGAGAGCCTCGCCGCCGGCATCAAGATATACTTTTACGACGCCGGAATGCTCCACGCCAAGATGCTCCTCGTCGACGACGACTTCTGCTCCATAGGCTCCACCAACTTCGACTTCCGCAGCTTCGAGCACAACTTCGAGAGCAACCTCATGGTCTACTCCCCGGAGTTCAACGAGAAGATGGCCCGCATCTTCGATGCCGACACTTCCCGCTCATCGCGCATCCGCCCTTCCGCCTGGCGCCGCCGTCCCCTCACCCACCGTGCCCTCCAAAGCATAGTCCGCCTCCTCAGCCCCATCCTATGATTTCCCCTCCCCATCGGAGAGGGGGGGGAAACCGCCTGATGGCGGATGTGATGTTGTAAATCGGCGTCCTCCAGACGCCTTTGCCGTGCTGACAAAGACCCCGGATGCCTGCGCTATCGCTTCGGCTTCCGGGGCTACGGTAAATCAGCGTCCTGCGGACGCTCCTTAGGAGGTTTTTCAACACCCTCAATTACTATTGATACACCTTCCTCTCCGGTAGGTTCAGCAACACCCTCCCCACCATCATAAAAATCCCCCGAAGCAACCGCTCCGGGGGATTTCCTATTTGCTTATCGCGCTTGGTCACTCGGCAGGCGACAGCACTACCGTGCGCTTGTTGCCGGCATCGAGCAGTCGCTGCAGGTATGCCTGCACCTCAGCGGGCGTTGCGGCCTCGGCAGCCTCGATTGACCCGTCAAGGGCATCCACGCCATCAATGCCGATACCGTCAAGGGTGCCCAGCCAGCGGCTGTTGGTCACACTCTCCTCCTTTATATCCTTCACAAGTATCTCCTTGGCCTGCTTGAGCTCATCGGGGTTGACGCCCTTGGCTACCTCGCTCAGCACGCTGTCGATGGCCACAAGGGCCTGTTCGGCGAGCTCGGGCTTCATCGGGGTCTGCACCTGGAGCACGGTGTTGGGATTCTCGGTGCGGTCTATCGTTATCATGGCGCTTATGGAGTACACGGCCCCCATCTTCTCGCGCACCACGTCTACCAGACGCTTGGTCACAATCTGACGCGCGAGGTTGGCAAGCACGCGGTTCTTCATGGTGAAGGGCTGCTGGTCGGAAATCATCACGGCAGTATACACCTGCGGTGTCTCCATAGCCATCTTGGAGTCGGCGCGGCCCGTGCCGGCGGTTACGCCGTAAGCGGGGTCATAAACCACCTCGGCGGCCACGGTGCTCTCCTCGGCGGGGAGCGAGGCGAGGTAGGTCTCCACGAGCGGACGCAGCGTCTCGGGGTCAACGTTGCCCACGAAGTAGAAGGTGTAGTCGGCGGCGTTGCGGTTCATCTGCTGCACCATGGTGAGAATCTCGCCGCGGTCGGCCTTGGCGAAGGCCTCGGCGCTCAGCATCTGCTTGCGGGGGGACTCATACAGAGCCTTGAGCAGTTCGCGTGAGAAGGCCATCTGCGGGTTCTTCTCCATGTTTGACAGAAGGCTGGTGAACTGGGCGGCGGTGGCGGCGAACTCATCAGCATCAAGGTTGGGGGTAGTGTACTTGGCATAGAAGGCCTCAAGCATCGAGGGGAGATCCTTCACGGTGGTGTTACCGTTGAAGCCGCGGTAGTAGTCCTCATAGTAGGGAACCATACGGAAGTTCTTGCCGGCGAAATACTTGCTCATGTCGGTGGCGGAGTATGTGCCGCCGCTCAGGTTCTCAAGCTCATACGGCAGCACGATGGCACTCTCAGGCGACAGTGCGGCGTATCCGGCTATGCCACCCTTGGCACGGCTCTTGAACAGTATCTCATCCTCCTTGAACTTGGTGCTCTTCACCACCACCTTGGCTCCGTTGCTCAGGGTCCACTCCAGGGCATCCACCTCGGGGAGTGCCTTGACGGCCACAATCTTGCCGGGGGTGGGAGGGGTAGCTATCAGCGGGTCGGTGCGCACCTCCTCAGAGTAAGCCTCGATTTCCTCGCCGTCGACAGCGGCCATCATTGCCAGCAGTCCCTCTTCGGTGGGCACCTCGCTGTCCTCTTTCTGGGGCAGCGCAAGCCACAGGAAGCGGTCGTCGGGGCCGTTGAGCTGTGCCATCACCTGGTTGATCTGGTCCACGTTGACCATGGCTGCCACCATCTGCCCGAGCTCATACTCTTTCTGCGGGCCGGGGATGTATGTGCCCTTGTTGAAGTAGTCCACATACTCGCGGGCATACTGGGTCGAGGGGTGGGTGTCGCGGTTGTTGGCAGCCTTCTCGCGGGCTGAGAGCCATTCAGCCTTGGCGCGCTCAAGCTCGCTCTGCGTAAATCCACCCGTCACGGCGCGGCGAAGTTCGCGGTATGCGGCCTCCAGGGCGTTGCTGATGTCGCCATTCTTGCCGACAACGGCAAGTTGCACGGCATCCTTCGTGGCCACGAACCCGAAGAAGGGGCCGAAGTCCAGCGATGCCTGCATGAACGGTGCATCGGGTTTGGAGGCGATGTCGGTCATGCGTTGGTTGAACATCGACGCTATCATATCCTCCACATAGTCCTGCACGAACTCGGCCATGGTGCCGCGAAGCTCCTTGGGCAGCGGGTCGCCGGCAAGCATCAGGAGGCCGACCGAGTAGCTCTGCTCGGGGTCGGTGCCGATGCTCACCTTGGTGCCCTTGCTGTCGCCCCACGTGTAGTAGCGGCGCTCGGGAGCGTTGGCGGGCATCTCTATCGGCCCGAAGATGCTCTTGATCTGCTCGACGGTGCGGTTGACGTCTACGTCACCTACCACTATGATGGCCTGTTGGTCAGGACGGTACCAGCGGTGATAATAGTCGCGGAGCTCATCAGGCTTGAAGTTGAGCACCACCTCCATCGTGCCGATGGGCAGGCGGTTGCCATAGCGCGCGCTGTCAGGGAAGAACGTCGGGAAGGTGTTCTCCATGATGCGGAACTGGCCCTCGCTGCGACGGCGCCACTCCTGCTCGATTACGCCGCGCTCATCGTTGATGGCATCGTCGGCAAGTGTCAGGTCGGTGGCCCAGTCATGCAGTATCAGCAGGCATGAGTCCACCACATTGGTGTTGCCGGCCACAGGCACGGATGATATGTTGTACACCGTCTCGTCAAACGAAGTGTACGCGTTCAGGTCGCGCCCGAACATCACGCCCTTTGTGGCAAGCCACTCGCGCAGGTTGTTGTCGGGGAAGTTCTTGGTGCCGTTGAAGGCCATGTGCTCCAGGAAGTGTGCCAGACCACGCTGGTTGTCCTCCTCAAGGATGGAACCCACCTTCTGGGCAATGAAGAAGTCGGCCTGACCCTTCGGGTAATTGTTATGGCGCACTATGTAGGTGAGGCCGTTGGGCAGAGTGCCCGTCACCACGGCGGTGTCAAGCGGCAGCTTGGGCACCTGCGGCATCCCGGCCTCCTGGGCCTGCACTGCCGTGGGGGCGAGAAGCCCGGCTAAGAGAAGCGCGGGGGTAAGAATCTTTTTAAGCATTGTCTGTTTATGTTGGTTGAACGTTAGAGCTTGTATGCAAACCGCTTTGCCGGTCACTCGGGGCGAAGCACGGCGGAGCGGCGGTTGCCGGCGGCAAGCAGCTCGCGCACGAACGCCTCGACATCGGCTGCGGTAATCTCGTTGAGGGTGGCCAACGGGTCAAGCGAGGTGTCTACGCCTGCCAGAGCGAGGCTCGAGAGTCCCTGAGCGAAATACTGGTTGGTCTCCAGCGCACGCTTGATGCTCAGCTCCACGGTCTCCTTGGCGTTGGCAAACTCTTGGGGGGTAATCCCCTCGCCGAGCGACACAGCTATGGAGTCAATAGCTTCGATGGCCTTGTCGGCGGCCTCGGGCTTCAGTGTGGTGTCTATGCTAAGCTGCACGCTCGGAGTGGTCAGCGTGCGCATCCCGGCGTTGGGCTGCGAGCCGTAGGTGGCTCCCATCTTCACGCGCACGGTCTCGAAAAGCCGTTCGTAGATCAGCTTCCTCAGCAGTAGAGTTGTCAGGTGCGTACGCAGGCTCACCGGCATGTTGGCGCTGATGAGCAGCGAGTGATACACCTGCGGTGTCTCCATCTTCATCGTAGCGCTGCCCTCACCCTTGCCCGGGCGGATGCAGTAGGCGGGGAGGTTCACCACCTCGGTGTCGGTGACTGTGACATCGGCGGGAAGCGATGCCACGTACTTCTCGACGAGCGGACGCAGAGTGGCCTCGTCCACGTTGCCAGTGAAGATAAAGGTGTAGTCGGCGGCATTAGCCACCATCTGCTGTACGGCCTTGAGCAGCTCCGCGGAGTCGGCCTTGGCATAGTTGTCGGGGTTGAGGCTCTCCATGCGCGGCGACCCGTAGAACTCCTCCCCCTTGAGCTGCTCTATGCGCAGCTCGGGGCGGTTGAGGCTACCCTTGATCATCGCCGGATACTGCACGCGGATGCTCTCATACACATCGCCGTCTACAGCCGGTGCGGTCATGTAGCCATACATCACCTCCAGCAGTGTCGGCAGGTCGCTCACGTTGGTGCTTCCGTCTATCGTGCGGCTCACGGGAGTCAGGCTGAATGACAGGTCAACATTCTTGCCGGCCAGGTACTTGCCAAGGTCGCTCACCGAGTAGCTCCCGGGAGCTATGGACTCGGCGAAGGTGCCAAGGGTCGATGCAGTGGCATCGCTCAGGAAGTCCATCTTGGCATAGCCGCCACGAGCCACGGCCTTCACTATTATCTCGTCATCTTTCAGCGTCGTGGGCTTCACTATCACCTTGGCACCGTTGCTCAGTGTCCACTCGGCAGCTCCTTGCGCCGCCAGCGGGGTGACGCTCGTCACGCTGCCGGGGGTGGGGGCCACGGGCACCAGCGGGTCAGTGCGCATCTCATCCTTGTACGGTTCGAGGGTTTCGGCATCCACCTCGGCCAGCAGGTCGAGTATCTGCTGCTCGGTGGGCACCTCCACGTCGTCGCGCTTGGGCAGCATGGCAAGAACCAGACGGTTGTCTTTGCCGGTGAAGCCTGCCAGAGTCTTGTTGAGTTCACTCACGGGAATAGCCGTGAGCATCTGCCCCAACTGGAGCCGGGTGGGCTCGTCGGGAGTGTATCTGCCCTCCAGGAAGTAGTCCACATACTGCCCGGCATAGTCGTTGCTGTGGTGCTTGGAGCGGTTGGCATTGGCGTCGGTCAGTTCTTTGATCCATTCAGCCTTGGCGCGGTCAAGCTCGCTCTGGGTAAAGCCCCCGGTCAGAGCGCGGCGCAGCTCGCGGTAGGCATCCCGGAGTCCCGGGAGCATCTTCCCGTCCTTGCCCATCACGTCAAGCGTGAGAGCATCTTTCTTGGCGGCGATGCCAAAGGCGGGGCCCGCGTCGAGGCGTGCGTTGCCAAATGTGGCATCCGGCTTGTTGCTTATATCCTCAAGGCGAGTGTTGAGCATCCTGCACACCATGTCCAGCAGATAGTCATACGAGAACTTCATCATGCTTCCGCGCTCTGCCATTGGCATGGCGTCGTAGGCTATCACCACTTCGGTCATCGGGGTGCCCACCTCGGCATCGGAGCCCACAGCCACGCGCGTACCCTCGGTGTCGCCCCACGTGAAATAGCGGCGCTCGGCGGGATTTACGGCAGCGGGTATCGGCCCGAACATCTCTTTAATCATATTCACCGTGGAGTCCACGTTCACATCCCCCACCACTATGATGCCCTGCTGATCAGGGCGATACCACTTGGCATAGTAGTCGGCAAGCTCCCGGGGCTTGAAGTTGAGCACCACATCCATAGTGCCGATGGGCGAACGCTGACCGTAGCGCGCGGAGTCGGGAAGTACCTTGGCAAGCCCCTCGACAAACAGCCTGTACATGCCCACATTTCTCATGCGCCACTCTTCATGGATCACATTGCGCTCCTGCTCTATCTTCTCGGGCTTCATGTCGATGCCGCAAGCCCAGTCTTTGAGCACCAGCAGGCATGAGTCAACCAGCGACGGCTGCTTCGCCACAGGCACCCCGGAGAGGTAGTACACCGTCTGGTCATAGGAAGTGTAGGCGTTGGAGTTGATGCCCTTGGACTTCATCCACGGGTCAAGAGCCCCGTCAGGGTAGTTGGTGCTCCCCTCAAAGGCAACGTGCTCCAGAAAGTGAGCCAGACCACGCTGGTTATCCTCCTCAAGGATGGAGCCAACCTTCTGGGCGATGAAAAACTCAGCCTGCCCCTTGGGGTACTCGTTATGGCGCACTATGTACGTCATACCGTTGGGCAACGTCCCCGTGACCACAGCAGGATCAAGCGGTATCGCCGGCGTCTGCTGCGCAGATGCCGCCGGCACAGTCAGCATAGCCACAGCCAGCGCGGTTGCCGCAAGCATCCCGCTCCGATGCAGTTTCTTAACCATAATATTCAAGTGAGTAGTGATACGAATTGGCACGTCATTTCATAGCAGCCCGGACCGGCCGTCCTTGCAGCAGCCCGAACCGGCCGCTTTCTGCGGTGTTGCGGTGATGCATACAACTGCATCACCACCGCAAAGGTAAGCAATTTTCCCCATCCCGCAACACCCACCCTCATTTTTCTCTAAAAAAGCCACCCCTCACGAAAAAATCCCTTGCCATTCATCTCTCAAAGGCTGTATGTTTCCGTAATAGGTTGACTCGGTTTTGGATGCACCACGGTGCATCCCTACAAGCTGATGGTTTTGCAACAATCTCTAAGATATCAGGTGGTGTTGCAGCCCTCTGCCTGCTGGTTTTCTACGCCATCCTCTCCGGTGGAGGGGGGAGGCGATATATGCCGCGGGGGGATTATGTGAGGAGGAGGGTGGCTTCGGGGCCGAGGTTGAAGATGAGGTCGAGGATGCTCAGGCCGGGGATGAAGCCGAGGGTTTGGGCTCGGACTTGCCAGTAGGGTTCGGCGATGGTGTATTTGGATGCTAATGTGGCCGTCGGGGTGATTCTCTCACAGTCTGTGGGCAACAGGGGGGAGTCAGAGGTGTATGTGGGAGCGGGGATGGAGAGGAGGCGGCAGACGAGGTTGTCGAGGTCGGCTGAGAGGGTGGCCATGGGGGTGCCTACTCTGTCGGGGTTGAGGAGGGGGAGGAAGTCGTCGGCGTAGAACTCGAAGAAGGGGGTGCGCCCGTAGGCGCTTTCGAGGGCTGTCATCATGGTTTGCCACCATGGGGAGTGGCCGGAGATGAGGATGTCGGCATAGGTGGCCGTGGTGTGTGACGCGGGCTTGGCCACGGGAATGGTCACGTCAAGGGGGCCGCGCGTGTCGGCGATGGTGAAGCGGTGGAACGCCTTGAAGCGCTTGTCGAAGTGCAGAGAGGTGTCAACGATGCCACCCCCCTGACGGGCTATGGCCCGATAGCGGCAGGCGGGGCCGAGGAGCTCCGGGGCAAGAATCATTTGTCGGGGTTAGCCTTGCGCAATACGCGGTTCCAGCGGATGCCGCCGTTGAAGATGCTCTTGTCCTTGTCAAACGAAGCGAGGACGAGCATTGGCTTGCCAACGATATGGTCTTCAGGCACAAAACCCCAGTAACGTGAGTCGAGGGACATATCGCGGTTGTCGCCGAGCATGAAGTAGTAGTCCATCTCGAAGGTGTAGGAGTCCTGCGGCTTGCCGTCGATGTATAGCTTGCCATCCTTGAAATAAGCGTCGGGATGGTGCTCGTAGTTGCGGATTACGCGGTGGTAGGCAAGCCACTTCTCCTCCGAGTCGATGGCGATGGAGTCACCCTTGCGCGGAATCCACAGGGCGGGGAAATCCTCGCGTGTGCGGCCGTCAGTGTGCCCCAGCGGATACAGCCAAGGCTCCTGCGGGGCCTCCATCTTGAGCAGCATGGGTATGCGTGAGTCGGCGTTGAGGGCTTCAGCAGCCTTCTTGGTGAGGGGCGAGAGGTAGATGGGCGGGAGCGAGCCGTCATCGTTGACAGTGAAGCCGAGAGCGCGGAGCGTGGGGAGGTCATCGGCAGTGACAGAGGGTACGATGCGGTCGTCACGGGAGATGCCGTACCGCTCGAAGTCAGCTTCGCCGAAGGGTGACTGGGGCTGGTAATAATAGTTGTGCTGTGTGTTCTCAGGCTCCTCCAGAGGGTTGCCGTCGATGTATACCGTGCCGCCGCGCATCTCGATGGTCTCGCCGGGAAGCCCTATGGCTCGCTTGACATAGTTCTCGCGGCGGTCCACGGGGCGGTATATTACTTCGCCGAACTCCTGCGGGTTGGCGTGTATGGCCTCGCGGCCATACATTGCCGTGAGGGTGTAATAGTCAGGGTTGGTGCGCTTGAGGGCCACGGTGTCGCCGGCGGGGAAGTTGAATACCACGATGTCGCCGCGCTCCACGTTGCCCAGACCCTTCAGGCGGTGGTACTTCCACTCGGGCCAGTCAAGATAGCTCTTTGTGCCGAGGACAGGGAAGGTGTTCTGCACCAAGGGGAAGTGGATGGGAGTATTGGGGACGCGCGGGCCGTAAGCCATCTTGTTGACCCATAGATAATCGCCCACCAGAAGTGACTTCTCAAGCGACGAGGAGGGTATCTGATAGTTCTGCCCCACGAAGGTGAACACGAAGTAAACGAGCACCAGCGTGTAGAGCAGAGCGTCGACCCAGCTCATCACCGAACGTACGGTAGCGTTCTTGGACTTCTTCCACCATGTGAGGGGGATGTAGCCGGTGATGTAGATGTCAAAGAGGAGGAGCCAGGCGAGGAGCACCCACGGGTTGCCGAGCCAGATAACCCAGAGGAAAAATATCAGGCTCACTACGCCGAACCTCACCCAGCGGGTGGTCTTGACGGCGCGTATGCGGTCACGAAACGACTGATTCAATTTCTATGGTGGTGTGAGAATGTGCTGGAGTGGTGGAAACAGGGATGTCAGGCGAGGAGGTCAGCCATCACCTCATCCATGGTGTGAACGCCGGGGTGCTCACGGAGCCATTCGGCAGCCATGACGGCCCCAAGTGCGAAGCCCTCGCGCGTCTTGGCAGAGTGGGCAATGGTGATGGAGTCGATGGGCGAGTCCCAGACAATCTCGTGGATGCCGGGCACCTCGCCACGGCGCACATGGCTCACTATCAGAGCATCTGCGGGGGCCGGGGCCTCCTCCACCCAGCTGCCGACATTGGGGTCGGCGGCAACTATCTGGTCAGCGAGAGTCACGGCGGTGCCACTGGGATGGTCGAGCTTATGGACGTGGTGAGTCTCGGTCATCGAGGGGTGATACTGGGGGAACTTTGCCATAATCTCCGCCAGACGACGGTTGATGGCCATGAAGATGTTCACGCCGATGCTGAAGTTAGAGCTCCAGAGCATTGACACGCCGGCCTGACGGGCCTCCTGCTCTACGGCGGGGAGCTCGGCACCCCAACCGGTAGAGCCTGACACTACGCCTACACCCTTGGCAATGGCGCGGCGGCAGTTGGCCGCAGCAGTGTGAGGCGTGGTGAACTCGATGGCAATGTCGGCCGAGGCAAACTCCGGGGAGTCGAAGTCAGCGGTATTGTCAACGTCGATAATGGAGACTATGTCATGGCCACGCTCGCGGGCGATTTTCTCGATGAGGTGTCCCATCTTGCCGTAGCCGATCAGAGCAATTTTCATTTCGGAGGGGGGATGTGTGGTGAAGTGAAACTAAGGGAGACGTCAGAGGGTCAGGGATTCTCCTTGCGGAGCGCGCGGGGAATCATGAATGCGGTGAACACCTGGATGGCTCCACCGGCAAGCGTGAAGGCGAGCCAGTCGCGTGTGCCGGCACGGTCATAGAATATGAAGAAAGTGGCCACGCAGAACAGCAGGGCGCTCCAGGTTTCGAGGCGATACAGGCGCTTGAGGCGCAGAGAGATACCTTTGGGCACTGCCGTGGCAATGCGGCCGATTAGTAGCACCAGAGCCCCGGAGCCGTAGAGGTATTTCCACAGGTCAGTGTTGACGCGGAGTATCGGCAGGAGCGTGCCGGCGACTATCAGGAGGAGTCCGAGGGTGACGATCCACATCACCACGTTCTGGTTCTTGATCATTATTAGTCTGCGGATGGCGGAGAGAAGGGAAGGGTCAGTCAGTGAGATAGATATCTTCGGAGGGGCGCTGCATATGATACTGCTCGCGCACTATCTGCTCCATGGTGGAGCGGTCGGTGTCGAGGCGGTCGTTGAGTGCCTGATAATACTCCAATGTGTCGCGGTTGAGGCGTATTTCCTGCTTTAGCTCGCGGATGCGTGCCTCGTAGCCGTAGTGGTTGAGGATGGAGTTGTCGTTGAGGAAGAGGACGTAGACCAGGGCACCGATGATGGCAAGTGCCGACAGCGACACGTAGCGACGGCACCATTGCGAGGGGGTGTAGCGGGGGGCAGGCCTGTTCATGCGGCAAAGTTACGAAAATTTCCGTGACGTGGGGAGTTGGAGGACTTTCGCTTCAGGGCAACCGCATCAAATCGTGGTTTACAATTATGTCTATAAAAGGAGCGTCCGTAGGACGCTGATTTACACGTAGCCCCGGAAGCCGGAGCGATAGCGGAGGCATCCGGGGTCATTGTCATCACGGCCAATGGCGTCTGGAGGACGCCGATTTACAACACCACCTCCGCCATCAGTAGATTCTGCAACACCATCTTAGGTGGGCGAACAAGCAGCGAGGGTGCGCCACTTGTGGATGGCGCACCCTCGGGGTGTGTGGTTGTTGCTGTGGGTGTTTGCCCGGGATTACTCGGGGCGCTTGGTCTTCTTGCCGTAGCCGTAAACAGCAGCAGAGCCGAGCTCTTCCTCGATGCGGAGGAGCTGGTTGTACTTGGCCATACGGTCAGAGCGGCTTGCGGAACCGGTCTTGATCTGGCCGGCGTTGGTAGCCACAGCGATGTCGGCGATGGTGGCATCCTCGGTCTCGCCTGAGCGGTGAGAGATGACTGCGGTGTAACCGTTGCGCTGGGCGAGCTCTACGGCGCGGAGGGTCTCGGTGAGAGAGCCGATCTGGTTAACCTTCACGAGGATAGAGTTAGCGCAACCCATCTCGATGCCCTTCTTGAGGTACTTGACGTTGGTTACGAAGAGGTCGTCACCAACGAGCTGGCAGCGGTCGCCGATCATCTCGGTGAGAATCTTCCAGCCCTCCCAGTCGTTCTCGGCCATGCCGTCCTCGATGGAGTCGATGGGGTACTTCTCTACGAGACCCTTGAGGTACTCGGCCTGCTCCTGTGAAGTGAGCTTCTTGCCGCCCTCTTCCTTCTTCTGGCCATCCTTGAGCTGGGCGTAGTTGTAAACGCCGTCAACATAGAACTCGCTGGAAGCGCAGTCGAGGCCGATGGTTACATCCTTGCCGGGTACGTAGCCGGCCTTCTCGATGGCCTTGATGATTACGCCGAGAGCGTCCTCGGTGCCGTCGAGCTTGGGAGCGAAGCCACCCTCGTCACCTACTGCGGTGCTGAGGCCACGCTCGTGGAGCACCTTCTTGAGGTTGTGGAACACCTCGGTGCCCATGCGGATGCCTTCCTTGAATGAGGGAGCGCCGATGGGTCGGATCATGAACTCCTGGAAGCAGATGGGGGCGTCAGAGTGGGCACCGCCGTTGATGATGTTCATCATGGGCACGGGGAGCACGTAGGTGTTGCAGCCGCCGATGTACTTGTAGAGGGGGAGGTCGAGATACTCGGCAGCGGCCTTAGCCACGGCGAGGCTTACGCCGAGGATGGCGTTGGCGCCGAGGTTGCTCTTGGTGTCGGTGCCGTCGAGGGCAAGCATAGCCTCGTCGATGGCGATCTGGTCAAGAGCGCTCATGCCTACGAGGGCCTCGGCGATGGGGCCGTTGACGTTGGCCACAGCCTTGAGGACACCCTTGCCCATGTAGCGGTTCTTGTCACCGTCGCGGAGCTCGAGGGCCTCGTTCTCGCCGGTAGAGGCGCCGGAGGGCACTGAAGCGCGGCCGCGAACGCCGCTCTCGAGGATAACGTCAACTTCTACTGTGGGGTTGCCGCGTGAATCGAGCACCTCACGACCGATGATTTTCTGAATCTTCATAGTTGTGTATGATACTGAAAAGTGTATAGTGTCCGTAAAAATTGGTGTATCTGTCACTTGCGGGACGTGCAGTCCCGTGCACCGCAAAGTTACTATTTTTCCGCGAAACAATCCCGCGCCGCAGATATAATTTAAGCTAAAAGCCATTAACGGAGATTTGAGACTGAAATACCACATTAATTAAGAATTAATTGCTTAAATTTGCGTGCTAATATGCGCGAGTGCGCACTTCCACTTGCTGCCAAAAATCTGACATCAATCAATTTTCTTTATCCAATCATAAGTTAACCAATTAGTAATCTGCATGAAACACATGTACAAACTGCTATGGTCCATGCTGGCGCTGCTCCTGGGCGCGTCATCGGCCAGCGCAGGCAGTGCATGGCCCGCCAACTATGACGGCGTCATGCTCCAAGGTTTCTACTGGGACTCCTATAAGGAGACCTCGTGGGCCAGTCTCGAAGCTCAGTCTGACGAGCTGAGCAAGTATTTCCAGCTGATATGGATTCCCAACTCAGCCCGGGCTGCATCAAACCCAGGCATGGGCTACGATCCTGTGTACTGGTTCAGCAACTATAATTCTTCATTTGGCACCGAGGCAGAGCTGCGCTCGATGATCAAGGCCTTCAAGGCCAAGGGCACCGGCATGATTGCCGACGTGGTAATCAACCACCGCAGTGGAGCCACCAACTGGTGTGACTTCCCCTCGGAGACATGGAACGGCGTGACCTACCACATCGGCCTCGATGGCATCTGCCGCACCGACGAGGCTTCGCGCAACGGTTATAACGTAACCGGCAACGCCGACGAGGGCGAGGACTTTGACGGCTCTCGCGACCTGGACCATACCAACGCCAACGTGCAGGCCAACTGCAAGGCTTACACCAAGTTCCTGCTTGAGGAGCTGGGCTATACCGGCTTCCGCTATGACATGGTGAAGGGCTATGCCGGCTACTACACGGGCCAGTACAACGCCGCTTCCGGCACACAGTTCTCCGTGGGCGAGTACTGGGACGGCAACTATGACGCTGTGGCCAAGTGGATTGACCAGACATCAGAGAAGGGTGGCGGCAAGAGCGCAGCCTTTGACTTCCCCTGCAAGTATGCCATCAACGAGGCTTTCGCCTCCAACGACATGACCAAGCTCGTCTGGAAGGCCAACGGCACCACCGACCAGCCCGCCGGCATGATCCACTTCGGATACCCGCAGTATGCCGTGACCTTCGTTGACAACCACGACACCTACCGCGACGGCAGCAAGTTTACCGGCAACGTGATGGCCGCCAACGCCTTCATACTCTGCTCACCGGGCACCCCCTGCGTGTTCTGGCCCCACTACACCGCCAACAAGACGGCGATGCAGGCCCTGATCAACGCCCGCCGCAATGCCGGGATTACCAACACTTCGGCTGTCAAAGTGCTCAAGAGCACATCCAACTGCTACATGGCCGAAATCACCGGCACCAAGGGCAAGCTCGCCGTGAAGATTGGTTCGGCCATGGAGTCACCCTCCGGCTACACCAACTCACAGATAGTAGCCTCCGGCACCGACTATTGCGTGTGGTCAACCTCAACCGGCGGTTACACCCCTGACCCCGTGATACCCGACGATCCCGTGGTGGGTGGCGACACCCCCGCAGCCCTCTACCTGGTGGGCAACATCGAGGATCACTCTTGGGAACCCACCGCTGCCGGCACCATAGCAATGACCAAGGATGGCGACAAGTTTACCGCCAAGGG
The DNA here is from genome assembly GCA_023665605.1 of Candidatus Amulumruptor caecigallinarius. Taxonomy (GTDB): domain Bacteria; phylum Bacteroidota; class Bacteroidia; order Bacteroidales; family Muribaculaceae; genus Amulumruptor; species Amulumruptor caecigallinarius_B. The sequence goes on from JAMPDP010000012.1 coordinate 19,834, forward strand.
CGTGTCGCTGAAGTATGGCACATCGGCTGACGCTTACTTCTCGTTCATCACCGCGCTGGGGTCTGCCACAGCTACCGATCCCTGGGCAGCTGTCAATGCCTCCGTTCGCTATGGAGCCACCTCCAAGGACGCTGCACTGAGCGGCTCCGCCACCATCGAGACATTTGTCGCCGGGACCGGCGACGCCTATTCATGGAAGGTGCCCGTGGGCGTGTATGACATCACCGCCGACTTCTCCACCATGAAGGTAACTGTCACCAAGACCGGCGAAGTGGTGATCGACCCCGACCCCGTAGACCCGACCCCTTCAGGCGATGCCATCACCATATATTATGATGACACCACCTCCGGGTTCGGCAACGTCAACATCCACTACTGGAGCAAGCCCAACACCAGCTGGCCAGGTGTGGCCATGACCAAGGTGAGCGGCAATATATGGAAGTACACCTTCCCCGCCGACGCCACCATCTCCGGCTTCCTGTTCTGCAACTCCACCGGCTCCGCACAGACCGGCGACTACCAGAAGGCTCCTGTCAACGGACACCTTTATAAGGGCGCCTCCAACAAGGGCGCGGTGACAGACCAGGGCGAGTACAGCGGCGGCAACAACCCCGACCCCGTAGACCCGACCCCGACACCTTCAGGCGACGTTCCCGAGGCCCTCTACCTGCTGGGCAACTTCGGCGGTGACTTCTCACCCTATATGGGTGACAACGTCTCCATGACCAAGAGCGGCAGCAAGTTCACCGCCACCGGCGTAGAGCTGAAGATCGGCACCTCCACCGATGCCTACTTCGGCTTCGCCACCTCTCTGGCTCCCGCAACCGCTACCGTGATAGCCGATGCCTGGGACAAGTATGTGAACGCCACCGACCGCTACGGTGCAGCCACCGCTGATGCCGCCATCAACGGCTCCGCTCCCATGGTGAAGTATGCAGCCGGCACCGATGCCTCCTCAGCAGCTTCATGGAAGGTACCCGTGGGCATCTACACCATCGAAGCCGACTTCGCAACCATGACCGTGAAGGCCACCAAGACCGGCGACGTGGTAATCGAGACCCCCGACCCCATCGACCCCGACCCCGTAGACCCAACCCCCACCACCGGCCGCATCATGCACTTCAAGGGCACATCCGAATGGACCAAGGCTCCGAACGCATATGTATATAATGAGAAGGTGAGCCCGAAGGTGGAGCCCTTCGGCGCATGGTCAGGCAAGACGATGACCGCTGAGGGCGACGGCTGGTACAAGATAGAGCTTCCCGCCACCGTCACCGCTGACTATCAGGTAATCTTCAACACTGCCGGCGGCTCGCCCCGCTACCCCGCCGACATGGATCCCGGCATCTTCATCTCATTCACCGGCTCTGAGGGTTGGTATCTGCTCTCCGACAAGAAGTGGTATGACAAGAAGCCTGACGGCGGCGACAATCCTGACCCCGTGGTGGGCGGCGATGCCCCTGAGGCCCTGTATCTGCTGGGCAACTTCGGCGGCAACTTCTCACCCTACGAGGGTGATAACGTCACCATGACCAAGAGCGGCAGCAAGTTCACCGCCACCGGCGTTGAGCTGAAGATCGGCACCTCAACCGACGCTTACTTCGGCTTCGCTACCAGCATGGCTCCCAAGAGCGTTACCGTTATCGCTGACGCCTGGGATCTCTACGTCAACGCCACCGACCGCTACGGCGCAGCCACAGCTGATGCCGCCATCGACGGCTCCGCTCCCATGGTGAAGTATGCAGCCGGCACCGATGCCTCCTCAGCAGCTTCATGGAAGGTGCCCGTGGGCATCTACACCATCGAGGCCGACTTCGCCACCATGACCGTGAAGGCCACCAAGACCGGCGACGTGGTGATCACCCCCGACCCCATCGACCCGGACCCCATCGACCCGGATCCCGTGGTGGATATGCCTGAAGCTCTCTACCTGCTGGGCAACTTCGGCGGCGACTTCTCCCCCTATGAGGGTGACAACGTCACCATGACCAAGAGCGGCAGCAAGTTCACCGCCACCGGCGTTGAGCTGAAGATCGGCACCTCAACCGACGCTTACTTCGGCTTCGCTACCAGCATGGCTCCCAAGAGCGTTACCGTTATCGCTGACGCCTGGGATCTCTACGTCAACGCCACCGACCGCTACGGCGCAGCCACAGCTGATGCCGCCATCGACGGCTCCGCTCCCATGGTGAAGTATGCAGCCGGCACCGATGCCTCCTCAGCAGCTTCATGGAAGGTGCCCGTGGGCATCTACACCATCGAGGCCGACTTCGCCACCATGACCGTGAAGGCCACCAAGACCGGCGAAGTGGTGATCGAGACCCCCGACCCCATCGACCCCGACCCCATCGACCCGGATCCCGTGGTGGAGACCATCACCGTGCACTTCCACAGCTCATGGGCCGGCCAGCACTACGCATATGTATATACTCCCGCCGGCAAAGTAGCCTCCAACTTGCGAGCAGCCGCCGGCGAGCAGCGCCACTCCGCAGCATGGCCCGGTGACGAGATGACCGCCGAGGGCAACGGCTGGCACAGCTACGTGCTCCCCGCCACTGCCGACAAGAGTGCCCTGATTGTGTTCAACAATGGCGAGGACCAGCATCCCGGCATGGATGAGGATGGACTCGGCCTCACCTTCAACGGCAACGAGGGATGGTATCGCCACGCCGACCAAATGTGGTATGACACCAAGCCTGAGGATGTGACCACCGTTCCCGACGCTCTCTATCTGATTGGCAACACCGGCGGCGACTTCTCGCCCTACCTCTCCGGCATGATTGAGATGACCAAGAATGGTGACATCTTCACTGCCAAGGATGTATACCTTTACATCGGCACCAGCAAGGATGCTTACTTCGCCTTCGCCACCGCTTCGGCCCCCGAAGAAGCTACCGTTGCAGATGCCTGGGATGAGTATGTGAACGCCTCCGTGCGCTACGGGGCCGCCTCCAAGGACGAGACCCTCGTGAACAACATGGCCACCATGGTGGCTTATGCACCCGGCGCTGAGGCAGCCAACGCCTTCTCATGGAAGGTGCCCACCGGTATCTATGACATCGAGGCTGACTTCGGCACCATGACCGTGACAGCTACCCTCACCTCGGCAGCCATCAACGGCATCAACGCAGAGGCTGATGCCGCCGGCGTGCGCTACTTCAACCTCCAGGGTGTCGAAGTTGCCAATCCCACCTCGGGAGTCTACATCGTGGTGAGCGGCGGCAAAGCCACCAAGCAGCTCATCAAGTAACCTCCGCACCGAGGATTAACACAACCCTACTGACAAGCAAGCCCCGCCGGCAGAGTTGCCGGCGGGGCTTGCCGCGTTTGTGCGTTTTGTGTACCTTTGCATTAGAGGTTGTTTAAAAACAACCTCTACAAGGCTACCGACATGAAACAATACCAGGACTTGCTGCGTCACATCATGGACCACGGCACGGACCGCGGCGACCGCACCGGCACGGGCACGCGAAGCGTGTTCGGCTACCAGATGCGCTTCGACCTGAGCGAGGGCTTCCCACTGCTCACCACCAAGAAGGTACACTTGAAGAGCATCATCTACGAGCTGCTGTGGTTTCTGCGCGGCGACACCAACGTGAAGTATCTCCATGACCACAACGTCACCATCTGGGACGAGTGGGCCGACCCCGACGGAAATCTCGGCCACATCTACGGCTACCAGTGGCGGTCATGGCCGGCGTATGACGGCTCCGTAATTGACCAGATTGCCGAGGCGGTGCGCACCATCCGCACCAATCCGGAGAGCCGCCGTATCATAGTGAGCGCGTGGAACGTGGCTGACCTGCCGCAGATGAACCTGCCCCCCTGCCACGCCTTCTTCCAGTTCTATGTGGCCTCCGGTAAGCTCTCGCTGCAGCTCTATCAGCGCAGTGCCGACTGCTTCCTCGGGGTGCCCTTCAACATCGCCTCTTATGCGTTGCTGCTGATGATGGTGGCGCAGGTCACAGGCTTGCAGCCGGGCGAATTTGTTCACACTCTTGGCGACACGCACATCTATCACAACCACTTTGACCAGGTGCGTGAACTCCTCTCACGCGAGCCCCGCAAGCTCCCGGTGATGACGCTCAACCCTGAGCGCCGTGAGCTTGAGGACTTTGTCTACGAGGACTTCACACTCACCGGCTATGACCCCCACCCCGCCATCAAGGCTCCCGTGGCCGTGTGAGCGTTCACCTTATTGACCCCTACCGCTCCCCCATCCTACCGCACCATCCACAAAGCGCCATCCACAAAGCCAATGCCTGCTTCACCCACACCCGCCGAGAGCGCCGCAACCCTGATACTGCGCATCGCTCCTGACGAGCTCCGCGCCTCCTTGGCAGTGCCCCCCGGCGATGCCACGGAGCCGCTGGATGTCAACGTGACTCTTAGCGGCGACACGCCTCAGGCACGCCTGGCATCGCTGGAAGCCGCCGTCTATGACCATCAGCGGCTGCTGGAACGCTACGCGGCCACGCAGGTGATAATTGACACCCGGCTGGTGAGCATCATCCCCGCTCAGGCTGCCCCGCAGGCACTTCCCCTGCTTCGGCTGGCCATTCCCGAAGAGGAACTGCACGAGGCTGTGGTGTGCCTCCCGGCCACTGACAATGCCGCCGTGGCTGTCGGGCTGAGGCGTGAGGCGGCGGCATTCCTGCACCGCACGTTCCCCGAGGCTGTCATCCATCATCCGCTGGAGCTGTTAGCCACATATTTCTGCTCGCGGTTCACCGCCGGTGGCAATGGCAGGCGAATGTACATCAATGTGCGCCGCGGCATCTCAGACATCCTGGTGCTGGACCGCGCGCAGCTGCTCCACGCCGTGAGCTACCGCACTATGGCGCCGGCCGACACTGCCTACTACTGCTTCGCCACCCTGCGTGCTCTGGGCATTGACCCCGCGGGGGTGGAGATATTTGTGGCCGGCGACACAGGTGCGCGCAACGCCGTGATGGGCATCCTCCGCGAGTATGCTCCCACGGTGATGCCCGTCATCATCTCACCCGCCTCTATGGGTGCCGGAGCGGCTGACCTTCCACTCGACATGAAAATCCTTCCGCTATGCGTATAATCCGAGGCAAATTCGGGCGCCGGCGCTTCCCGGTGCCCACGCGCATCACCGCACGCCCTACCACCGACTTCGCCCGCGAAAACATATTCAACGTCATCGAAAACCTCGTGGACATCGAGGGCATTACCGCTGCTGACCTCTTTGCCGGCACGGGAGCCATCACCTTTGAGCTGATCTCTCGCGGCGCACGAATGGTCACTGCTGTGGAGAAGGCCCCGGTGCAATCCCGCTTCATTGCCGATGTGGCCGCGAAGCTCGGTTGCGAGGAGGAGCTGCAACTGGTCACCGGCGACGTGTTCCGCTTCATAGCCACCGCTCGCGAACAGCGCGATCTGGTGTTCTGCGACCCGCCGTATGACCATCCGCGCTTCGCCGAGATACCCTCGCTGGTGCTCGGCTCGGCTCTGGTGGGCCCCGGCACCACATTCATCATGGAACACAGCGCGCGCCATGACTTCTCCACTCTCCCCGGATTCAGCGAACACCGCGCATACGGCTCCGTCAACTTCTCGATATTCCGTCTATGACCACCACCACACCCACACCGGAGGTTATCCTGATCAACATTTCGGGCCACGACCGCCCGGGAGTCACGTCAGCACTCACAGAAATCCTTGCACGCTACGATGCCTCCATCCTCGACATCGGTCAGGCTGACATCCATCACACGCTCTCGCTCGGCATCCTCTTTATGACATCGCCGGATGTTAGCGGCAACATCATGAAGGACCTGCTGTTCAAGGCCAACGAGCTCAATGTCAACATCCGTTTTACCCCGGTAGGTATCGACGAGTATGAGGACTGGGTGAGCCGTCAGGGCAAGAACCGCTGGATTATCACCATCTTGGGGCGACGGCTGACGGCCCGCCATATAGCCCTCGTCACTGCCGAGGTGGCCCGCCAGAAGCTCAACATCGACGGCATACAGCGCCTCACAGGGCGTATGCCCCTCCATTCTGATGACTCCGACGAGGAGGAGACCAAGGCGTGCGTCGAACTGAGCGTGCGCGGCACACCGCGTGACCACTCCGAGATGCAGGCGCGATTCATGGAACTGGCACGTACTCAGGAGTTTGACATCTCGCTCCAGGAGGATACCATGTATCGTCGCTGCCGACGTCTGGTGTGCTTCGACATGGACTCCACGCTGATTGAGACCGAGGTGATTGATGAGCTGGCCGAACGCGCCGGCGTGGGCGACAAGGTGCGTGCCATCACTGAACGTGCCATGCGCGGCGAGATAGACTTTTGCGAGAGCTTCACCGAGCGCGTGGCCCTGCTCAAAGGACTCAGCGAGGATGTGATGGAGGACATCGCACGACATCTGCCTGTCACCGAGGGTCTGGAGCGCATGATGAAGGTGCTCAAGATGGCCGGCCTCAAGACTGCCATCCTTTCGGGCGGATTTACCTATTTCGGCAACTACCTGAAGCAGAAGTATGGCTTTGACTATGTGTATGCCAACGAATTGGAGATAGAGGATGGCAAGCTCACCGGCCGCTACCTGGGCGAGATTGTGGACGGCCGACGCAAGGCGGAGCTCCTCAAACTGATAGCCCAGGTGGAGAATGTCAACATCGCCCAGACCATAGCCGTGGGCGACGGGGCCAACGATCTCCCCATGCTCTCCACCGCGGGCCTCGGCATCGCCTTCCACGCCAAGCCCAAAGTGAAGGAGAACGCCGACCAGAGCATCTCCACCATCGGCCTCGACGGAGTCCTCTACTTCATCGGCTTCAAGGACTCCTTCATCTCCACCCCCAAAGACCCGTCCTGACATCTCCTCTATAACCAAAACAAGCGGAGCCTCCTTCAATGGGGGCTCCGCTGCTGTTTTGTCACTGTGGTTGCTTACGCAACCTCGCAGTTCGTTGCACTGGTCACTTGACAATCTCTACCTTGGCGCTTGAGAAGACGCTCAGGCCGAGCTTCTGCATGATGAACAGGAGTGCCTGCGAGGCTTTCTCGCTCACTCCCACCATGTTGAGGCCGGGGGCTACGGCGGCGATGCCAAACACGCCGGGGAGCACTCCCACCACGGAGCCGCCGAAGCCGCTCTTGGCGGGGAGGCCTGCGCGGAGCAGCCACGGAGCCGTCATCTTGTGGAGGGCCTTGGCGGTCATGGTGCTCACCAGAGGAGCTGAGATAGAGCCGTCAAACACCTCGGCGTTGGTCTCGGGGTTGACGCCATCGGCGGCGATAGTGGCGCCCATGGTGGCAAGCTGGTCTGCGGAGGCCTTCATGGCGGCGGCCTTGGCGTAGAGGTCTATGACAATCTTGGCATCGTCATAGAGGAAGTAGGATGCAGCGGCAAGGTTGTCCTCCACCTTGTCGTCCACGGCCTGCTTGGTGAGTGTCTTGTAGAGTTCATCGTCAAGCACGGGTGATGTGCCCATCATGGAGGTGAGCATATCGGAGATGATGTCCCACTTGCCGTCAGAGTCACCCGAGGGCTCGATGGCGCTGATGGCTCGAAGGGCGTGGGAGTTGAAGGGGGTGTGAGGCTTCTGCGGCTTCTTGCCGTCAGTCCACGTGTAGGGGCACTTGCCGCTCTTCTCAGCGAGCTTGTCGGGGGTCATCTGAGTGAGCAGGATGGCGTGGAGAGGCACAAGCATGGTGTTGCCCATGGGCACGGCGGTCTCGGTGTCACCCTTGGAGATTACGGTGCCGTCGGTGAGCACCACGCTGATGCCGAATGTGGAGGGCTCCACACCCTTGATGCGGGCATCGGGAGTGCCGGCAGGTGCGTTGGCAAACTTCTCATAAGCCTCTTCAACAGCGGCCTTGAGGTCGGCGAGTGTGATTTTTCGTGTCATATCTGTTAGATTTAAGCGGCTCCAAAGGGGGCCGGAAGTGAATATAGGTTATCGTGTCATAATCAAAAGCTGTAAGCAGCCATGAGCATCAGGCGGTTGGCGTGAGCTGCTTCATGGTTGATGTTGGTGCGCTTGCCCCAAAGGTACTCCAGACCACATTCAAAACCGTTGACAGGCGTGCATACCACGGTGGCGGCTACATACTGGCCGTAACGGTAGCCGTCAGCACCCAGCCCCTCCTGGTCATAGAGGCGGCTCTGTGAATAGGTGCCGGAGACAAAGAGCTTGTCGCAGATGTCATATTGCACACCGGCGAAGAAACCCAGTGAACCGGGGGCATGGAGCTTGCCATCCTCTCCCACAACGGGCACCAGGTCATAGCCGGCACCGCTCTGGTCGTTGATATACTGGGCGATGCCCTTGCCATAGAGGGCCTGGTAATAGAAGGTGGTGCGGGGCAGGGACGCGATGGTGCCGCTAAGGCCCACGCCCCAGCCGGTGACGTTCTTGTTCTTGCCGGCAATGTCATTGCGGTAAGTCAGGTTGCGGAGGATGGCTGAGAGGCGCACGCGACTGGCGCGGTCATCCCAGGCATACTGGAAGTAGACGGGGATGTCAGGCACGCGCTGATTGATGGAGCGGGCCGAGGTGCCGTCGGTGGTATAGTCTGCCTGCGGAACCTCAATACCGATACCGAGCGACAGCGCTTTGCTCTCGCCGAACATCGGGGTCCACTGCACGGCCACATTCTCGGTGCAGGAGCCGCCGGCAGGACCCTGCTCATCAATGGTGTACGGGGCTGCGTCATCATCGTTGAACACTGACGTGGCCAAACCGGCGCGCAGGTAGCCGATGTTGGCCCACGCCTGCTTAAGATAGAACTGGTCGCCATTGTCCCCGCCGCTGAACTGGGTCTCGATATATGCGCCATAGTTGCCGAGCTTGGAGCTGTGGCCGACAAGACGCAGGTAAATCAGCGAGTTGTTAACAGTGCCGTTGAAGCCGCTGCGGTTAGCGGGGTCCATCGGCACCGGTATGTCGTTGGGCACGAATGAGCCGTTGCCCCCCGCCGAGCCGTCAAAATCATACTGGAGTGTGCCCTTGAGTTTGCCGCCTATGCCCAGAGCCACTCGACCTTTCTTGTCGACAAACAGGTACCTCGGGGCCTGTTGCACCTCATAGTGCCAGTCCGTGGGACCATAGAGGGCCTCCATCAGTTCGGCATGAGTTGCGTCATGGAGGTCTACATCATTGATTGCCACGGCATCATCAGGAATCTCCACCGCCTCAGCAGCCGAGGCCGAAAGCGGGACTACCATGGCTAATGCGCCAAGGGCGAGGGTGTTAAGCAGTGTCCGCATAATAGTTGAACGTGTCATAAGGGTGTAAGATTGATTACGGAAGCTGTTGGTTGGGGAAAAAGTTAGTATCTTTGGTTATGGTTAAGCCGCACACGGCTACTCAAAAATAACGCCCTGCCGGCGGCAAATGTTTTATATGGACAACTTCCTCACCTCCTTGGGCGACGGCCTCACTACGGTGGCCGATGCGCTCTGCGGCTATCCGCTCTTCGTGCTCCTGATTGGCGGGGGCCTCTACCTGTTTATCCGCTCCGGTGCTGTGTCACTGCGGCGGCTCCCCGAGGCGGTGCGGGTGCTCCGCAGCAAGCCCGGCAAGGGGGGGCGCGGGCAAATCAGTTCAGCTGAAGCTCTGGCCTCGGCGGTGTCAGCCACAATTGGCATGGGCAACATCGCAGGCGTGGCAATTGCGCTGATGATGGGTGGCCCGGGGGCTATATTCTGGATGTGGATGAGCGCGATAGTGGGCATGTCCACGAAGTTTCACGAAGGGGTGCTCGCCATCAAGTATCGCGGGCGCGACCGTGACGGTGACCCTCAGGGTGGCACCATGCATATCATAGAGCGCGGACTTGGCAAGAGGTGGAAGCCGTTTGCTGTGACGTTTGCCATAGCGGGCATGCTCGGAACTCTCTGCATCATGAACGCTAACCAGCTCACAGAAGCTCTCGTGACCGGCATAGGCAACCCCGAGGCCGGCGTATGGCCTCGTTTTGCCATCGGCGTGGGCGTGGCGTCCCTGGTAGCGCTCGTGGTACTTGGCGGCATACGCCGTATAGCACGCGTGGCCTCATGGCTCGTACCCTTCATGGTGGCTCTATACTTCGCTTTGGTCAGCTACATCATCGTGACACATCTGGCAGAGGTGCCGGGCGTCATCAAATCCATCTTCACCGAGGCTTTCAATCTGCGTGCAGGTTGGGGCGCACTCGCAGGGATTGCCATCATCGGGGCTCGTCGAGCCGCCTTCGTCAACGATGCGGGCATCGGCACCGCCACCATCATGCACGGGGCTTCGGCCAACCGCGAGCCGGTGCGCGAGGGGCTTGTGGCCATGCTCGGCCCGGCCATAGACTCCGGCCTGGTCTGCACACTCACAGCAATCGCCATACTGCTCTGCGGCGACATTTCCTCGGGTCAGGTCAAGGGTCTGGAGGTGGCGATGGGAGCTTTCCGCAACGCCATTCCCATGGGCGACTTCCTGCTGCTGGGCATAGTGCTGTGCTTCGCCCTGTCCTCTATGTTCAGCTATTCATTCTACGGCTTCACCTGCGCATCCTACCTCTGGGGCAAGCGGCGCGCACGGTGGTACACCTATTTCTTCATCCTCTCGCTGGTGCTCTTCGCCATCGTGCCGCTGAAAGCCGCCGTGGGACTCTGCGACCTCTTTTACGCCTTCATGGCCCTCCACACCATGACAGCCCTTATTCTCCTTCGGGGAAAAGTAAAGAAGGAGACCCGCCGCTACTTCGCCCGCTCCGGCAAATGAGAGGATGTCTGATAACATCCTCTAAATAAGATAGTTGCGAATTTTCACCGTGGTGTGATTTACCGTGACCAGATACACCCCGGCCATGAGTCCGGAGATACGCCGGTCGCTCCCTCGGTACACTATGCGTCCGTCAACGGTGCGCACGGTAATATCTTCCGCAAGGGTGCCTGAAACAATGATGTCACCGTCAATGACCGTCACCATTGCATCTCCATCGGCCGCAACTCTTGTGGTATTAGCCGACTTAGTGACCTTGACTTCACACTCTTCCCTGAGGTATCTGTATGGGGTGGAGTGGGTTGCAGAGACTATCGCTGAACCCTCGCTTACTGCGGTCAGCAGGCCATCGGCGCTGACGGTGACTATATCGTGGTGATTGCTGTACCAATCCAAGTCTCTCTCGGTGGTTGATTCAGGCGTGAAGGTGACATAAAGCTGATGTGTCTCTCCCGGCATAAGTGTCAACTTATCCTCGCTGATGCTGATTGATGCGGGATATTCTGTGACTGTGACACGGCATTCAGCAGTCAGGCCGCTCGGCTTGGATACGCGTACCGTAGTCTCGCCACCGCGCAGCGGAGTGGCTTTGCAGAAGAAGCTGTTTCCAAAGTCCACGAAATTGCCAAGGGAGAGTATCGACGGGTCATCCACGCTCCATGATGCCTCACCGACGGCATCTTCGGGCCGTGAGGGCTGCGCAAGCGAGGCATTCAGCTCGATTGTTTCGTCATACCACGTTCCCAAAGCTGCGGTATAGACACTCTCTCGGAAGTCTATCCTCCGTTCGTTGAGTACATACACACGCGCCGTTGCCTCCTTGCCGCCGGAGGCTGCGACGGTGAGGATGGCCCCGCCGGGAGAGTGTGCCGTGGCCAATCCGTCTGCATCCACAGTGACGGCTTCTTCGTTGTCAGATGTCCAGATGAGTGTCTCTGAGTGACGCGCCGGGCTGACGTAGGTAGTCAGCTGCACCGTCTCGCCGGGATTGAGGTATGTGTCAGCGTCACCGGTGATGAACAGATACTCGATGGGGACGTGTACCGTCACGTCAATGCTGGCCGTAAGACCATTGTGGGTTTTCACGGTAAGAGTGGTTTTGCCAGGTCCGGCTTTTCCCGACATCTGCCGCCTGCCATTGTCATCGCGTTCATAGGTGCCGAGCACATCTTCGTCGGAGGAGTACCAGTCCATGTCGGTATAGCTGCCATATTTGGCATCTTCAGGCAACGTGACCGGTTTAGGAATCTTTGCCGTGGGAACATAACCATCTTCGGTGACTACGGTCACTTCCGATTCGGTAAAAAAGATGCTCTCTACGGGCACGAACACCTCTACCTCGCAGCTGGCCTTGGTATCAAACCATGCCACAGTGACGGTGGCCGTTCCGGCAGTGTGGCCGTGCATGACTCCATAGGAGCCGACACTCACCACGTCCGTGTCTGATGATGTCCATGTCAAAGGCATAGGGAAGTCGGTCAGTGCCTTATCACTGCGGTTATATCTGCCTGTGAGCGCTACATCCGCACCCCGCTCTATCTCCATCCGTGAGTTGTCCAGGGCTATTTCCCAAATCGAGGATGGTGAAAACACGGAGAAGGAGCTTGATGCTGTCAGCCCGTGAGCGGTGGTGACGGTGACTGTCGCCTCCCCGCCTCCGGTGAGTGTCACTACGCCGTTGGAGTCGACTGATGCCACTGCTTCGTTTGAAGAGGCCCAGTTCAGCTCAGTATTGGTGGCGTCATCAGGAGTGACGACAGCTGTCAATGCTACGGTTTCGCCAACAAGACCCTTGTGTTCAGTCTTGTCAAGCGTGATGGTTTTCTCCTTCCTGACCACATGGATTGTGGCTTTTGATCTGCCCCAGCCATATACCGGGGTGGCTTCAACTACTGCGACTCCGAGCTTTCGGGGTGTGACAAGACCGTTTTCATCAACGCTCACGACATCAGAGAGGTATATGCCGGTGAGATCATAGGCTTTCCATGTCACCTCTCGTCGAGATGCATCCTCCGGGAAATATGACACCTCGAGCTGCAGGCTCTCATCTAAGTCTATGTCAGCCTCAGATGGCATCAACACAGTTTCTCTCACCGGCTGAAGCACAGTGACCGTCACATCCCCGTGCACACCATTGTGTGCCGTTGCACTGATTACGGCGTTGCCAAGGCCAACGCCGCGCACATCACCCTTTTGCGTGACGGTGGCTACCGTGGGGTCAGAGCTGCTCCACACCACATCAGGATAGTCAGTGTCGGTGGGAAGAACTTTAGCCACCAGACGCGTTGCATCAGGGTAATCCAGATATAGCGTTAAATCTGTGCTGTGATAGTATTGGGAGCTGGCGGTTACCGACTCCACCTGTTTCGTTGCCGTCACCTCACATGATGCGGCAAGCCCGTTCTCAGTTGTCACGGTAATAGTAGCCGTACCCTTCCCGATGGCAGTGACAGCTCCCTCCGGGTCAACACTTACTGCCTCGGGGTTGCTTGAGGTCCAGGTCAGGGTCGTCTGTGTTATTGTACTTCCGGCAGTTAGAGTTGCGTTAAGCCTTCGCGTGTCACCCACATACATATCGAGGTTCTCCGCATCAAGAGTCACGCTCTTGGGATACACCTTGAGGTAAGTAATCTCCAGGAAGTTACGCCAGCCCGGTGCACTGCGGTAAGCGTCCATTGACTCAACGGGAACACTGAGAGCTGCAGCTGCATAAATCTCTGGTCCAAACGCATCGTCCTCAATCGTCGGGGGAGTCAAACGACCGCAGTACACATCCTTCAGGGCAGTGCAACCCGTGAAGGCATCCTTGCCAATTTCGGTCAATGCTGAAAGGTCAATGCTCGTCAGAGAAGTGCACCCTCTGAAGGCATAGTCGCCAATTCTCCTTGCCGAAGCCAAGACTTCCGTCAGAGCCGTACACCCGTCAAAAGCCCGTTCCGATATGCACAGTCCGTTGAAATTCGTCGAAGGGTCAATCATAGTTGAACGATCCTCGGTGGCTATCCTTTCTATATAGGTACTCTCGGCAAATGCTTCAGCACCTATGGAAGTGTTAGGATTGACGAGAAATTCAGGACAGGGATTTCCGCAGTTGGCAAATGCGTTGGCCGGGATTGAATGAAAATTCGTTAGGTCAACGCTGAAAATATCGCCGACTACAGATATAGGTTGGCTCCTCCACCCCAGCACAACCGGATAGACACCGGACGCGCCGCTATGCGAGACATTGCTGTTGGAGACCTCCGACGGCACATAAGCCCCGAGCCGGTCGCCGGTGGAGCTTGGACGCACTCCTATTTGTGTAACATATGCCCTGTTATTGCGGTAATGGAAATGATAAGTAATATAGTTTACCGTCAGATTTTCTTCGTAGACCTGAGCCGATGCTGAAAATCCGGCAAGAAAAGTGAGGATTGCGAACTGGGTAAGAGATCTCGCGATATGCGGCATGAAAGTGAATATAATGATTGTCAAATGATGTCAACTGCTTGACAGAGTGACTGCTGCAAAGATAACTAAATATAAAAATTTACCCCCCCCCGATTGTTAATTCTTGTTAATACTAGCAAATCTAAGAACAGTTTGTCAAGATTAGTCAAGATTAATGAAGAATAATCTCGATTAGTCGGGATTAATCGGGATTAATCTTGATTGGTCGGGATTGAGCTTGGTTCGAGGTTGTAATAAAGTGACGGCCCCGGGTCCTTTGGGGGGATCCGGGGCCGTTGGGAGGGGGCGGTT
>JAMPDP010000013.1 GCA_023665605.1 Candidatus Amulumruptor caecigallinarius
GTAGTTGTTGATGAAGATGTTGCGCATGATGGTGAACACCCATCCCTTGAAGTTGGTGTTCTCGGCGAACTTGTCTTCGTTGGCCAACACCTTGAGCGAGGTGTCCTGGAGCAAGTCATAGGCGTCATCACGGTTGGAGGTGAGCATGTAGGCGAAGTTGAGCAGGTTATCCTGGATCTTCATTAACTCGACTTGAACGGAGGTTGTCATGGTGTTGGAGAAATTAGAGGTGATCGGCCCCGGAGGGCGCTTGAATGTGGTTGATGAGGGAGAAGGGGAGAGGGGTAGGGGTTTTGGTGATGAGGGAGAAGGGTGATTTAAGGGGTCAGTAAAGAGAATTGGTAAGAAAAAGCTAAGTGTCTTTCAGTATGTCTTGTTGTGATGTATAGCAAAGATAGGGAGGCATCGGAGGGCGTGCAAATTTATGGATGAAAAAATGCAGGAAATTTTTGGAAAAATTTTTGAATGGGCGTAAGATGTTGGCAGTCAGGGCGATGTGGTTGTAGGGCGGTTGTTACGAATTTGTTACAATCACAGATTTGTGTAACAAATGGGTGTAGATGTATGATATGGGAAGCCCCGGAGGCTTGGGGCTTCCGGGGCTTTCGGGTGGGAGATTAATGATTGTTGGTTGTGCCGGATGCACCACGGTGCATCCCTACAAGTTACTGGTATTGCAACGTGTTGCTACAAGCGAGGGTGCTAACTTGGGAGGTTAGAGCTTGTAGGCGGAGGTGTTTCTCACACCGGGGAGGGAGTTGTACTTGAGGATGTCGCCCTGCACTGAAACTTTCTGGCCGAAGAGTGAGGGGTTGGTCTTGAGGTTGAGCGCCGAGCGGACATCACCCTTGGGTAGCTGTACGCCGATGACATCGTCCGTGGTGTTGGTGGTGGCAGTCTTGCCCAGAAGAATGCAGGTTTCTACTGCACCTTCAGCGGAGAATACGGGTTGGAAGTTGACGATGCACCCGACGATGTAGCCTGTCACCCACACGTTGGCCTGGTCGTCGCCGGCGACTTCGGAGGTGCTCTGGGGATCGAAGGCTATCACGTCGGCCACGGTGTAAGGGTCGGCCTCGGTGCCATCACCCTCCTTCTCACCGGGAGTGGGAGTGGGGGTGGGATCGTCGCCGCCACCACCGTTTCCGTCAAGGTCGTAAGCAGAGGTGTTTTTCACGCCCGGCATGCTGCAGTACTTGAGTATGTCGCCCTGAACGGAGACCTTCTGGCCAAGCAGGGAGGGATTGGCCTGGAGGTTGAGGGCTCCCTGAAGCGTGGAGTTGCCTGAGGGGAGCTGCACGGCGATAATCTCAGAGGCGGCGGTGCTTGTGGCGGTCTTGCCAAGGAGGATGTTGGTCTTGATGGCCCCGTCGGCGGTGAAGTGGTTGGTGTAGTTGTCGTAGAAGCCTACAATGTAGCCGGTAACCCATACGCTTGCCTGATCATCGCCGGCAACCTCCGAGGTGCTTTGGGGATTGAAGGCGATAACGTCAGTCACCGTGTAGGGGTTGGCCTGGGTGCCGTCGCCCTCCATGTCGCCCGGGGTGGGAGTGGGGGTGGGGTCGATAGGGCCGGGGTTGGGCACGGTGCCGTCGTCGAGGACGTAGAGGTTGGGGAGTGCATCGCCGGTGTTGGTGCTCGGCGAGAAGTTGCTGAAGTTGCTTACGTAGCGCACGGTGAAGGTGGTGCGGAGGTTGTTGGTGGCGGTGAGCTTGGAGGAAGCATCAACACTCATGGTCCACACGCAGCCGGAGTTGGAGGTGGTGTAGAGCTGGAAGCTCTTGTGGGAGTCATTGTCATCCATGGCGAGGTAGCGGCCATACGAGTCCTTCATGGTGAAGCCTCCGGCGGCACTCTCGATGGCGATGGCGTTTGCGGCTGAGGTGGTGATCACGCCGTCGGCAGAAGTGGCGATGGGATCCTCCACGTAGAGGTAGCCGTAGGTGTAGCTCTCAGCGATGGGTATGGCCACCTTGCCACTGTTGTCAACGAGGATGTAGTAGTGGCCGGGGAGGATGGAGGTGGCGCGCACGAAGTTGACGTTGCCGGTGGGGGGCTCCGGGGTGGGGTCATCAGGCATCACGGCACCTTCAATCCAGAATGAGTTGGCATCGCCGGTGATGTTTGTCACGCCGGTGGCGGAGAGCACCTTGGCGAGCTTACCGTAGACGCGCATCTCCTTGCCGAGGTTATCGGGGTTATCGCGGAGGTTGCCTACGCGCTCGAGTTCAGAGTCAGCGGGGAGAGCGAATACGACAATCTGCGAGATGTCGCGGCAGTCGGCGGTGGGAGCGATAACAAGTGACTCACCGAGGGGGTCGGAGCCGTCCCAGAGGATGTCAGAAGAAGAAGTGATGGCACTAACCTCGGGGGCCACTGAGCCTACGATGTAGCCCGATACCCAGCCGAAGGTGTCCTCGGCATAGTCGGCGGCATTCTCGATGGCAGCGGCTTCAAGAGTGGTGTAGGGGTTGGCCTCGGTGCCTTTCTTGAAGGTCACGCCCTCGATGCCACTGACATCGTTGAGGGTGAGCTGATACGAGTCGCTGTAATAGCCCACGAGAGCCACGAGGTCAATCTTGCCCTTGGGCAGCTGCACCTCGCGGAAGTTGGCGTAGCCAGATGTGCGCACCTCCAGGATGTTGCCGTCAGAGTCCTTGAGTTCGCGGGAAGTGGTGATCTTGTAGCCGTCGGTGAAGTCGGCTTCGCCGCCCTCCACGAACTCCACGTCTTGAAAGCGGACGATGCGGCCCTGCCAATAAGCGAGGTCGTTGACGGTGGGGAGATTGACGGAGGTGCCAAGCTCGTTGAACGAGGTGACGGTGAGAGTGTCAATCTTAGCGGGGTCGGGGAGACCGTTGAGCTGCACATGCTCATCGAAGAAGACGGGGGGCATGAAAGAGGCTTCGACATTGCCGGTGGAGGCAGTCTTGGGGAAGCCGAGCTGCATGAGTCCGCGATACATACCGATGTACATGCCTGTGACGTCAATCACCACTTCCTGACCGATGCGGTAGGTGTTGTAGAGAGAGTTCTGATTGATAGACATGGGGAGTGCACCGGAGGCATCCTGGATGTAGAGAGACTTGTAGACGTTACCGGCACGGTCGCTTGAGATGACTCGACCGGAGATGATGTAGTGGCTGCCGTCAGGCTTGGTGCCTACTTGGGTCACATAGTCGGTCTCCACGAGGAGCTTCTGGCCGTTAACGGTGCCGTCGACGGGCCAGTAGGCGTTTTTGAGCTCCTCGATGGTGGTGTTAGCCTGCACCGTAGCCACGGGAGTCACCATTGACGGGGTCTCGTAGTCAAAGTCGTTGCAAGCCGTCATCGCTGAGGCGAGCAGCAGGAGCGAGCCGCCCAGCAGAGATGATATATGCTTGGATTTCATAATCTGTCAGAGGTTATGGAAATGAGTGTTAATCAATGGTGTTAGTCCTTGGCGACGTAGAGAGTGGGGAGAGCCTCGGCGGCGTCGGTGGTGACGTTGAAGTTGCTGTATTGCGTAACCCAACGGATCACGAAACCTGAGCGGAGGTCGTTGGCGACAGTCACCTGCGAGTCAGCAGCCACGGAGATGGTCCATAGCGAGCCGGCCTCCTGCGTGGTGTAGAGCTGGATGCTCTTGTGGGCGTCGTTGTCGTCCATCGAGAGGTAACGGCCATATACGTCAACCATGGTCCAAGAGGAGCCGGCGGCGGTGACGGTGATGGCGTTGTTGGATGAAGTGACGATTTCGTCGCCGGACACGCTCACGGGATCCTCGACGTAAAGGTAGCCGTAGGAGTAGCTTTCCTTGATGGGTATGGCCACCTTGTTCTCGGAGTTGACGAAGATGTACTTCTTGCCGCTCTCCAGAGTTGTAGCCTTGACGAATGTCAGGTTCTCGGCATCGGGTGTGTCGGGAGTATCAGGAGTGTCGGGAGTGTCAGGAGTTTCGCCGCCCTGAGCCCCCCAGGTGTAGGCACTGGTGTCCTTGAGGCCGGTTGCCCCGAAGTAAGTGGTGATGTTGCCATAGAGGCTCACCTGCTTGCCGAGGTTGCCGGGCACAGACTGGAGTGAGAGGGCATCGCGCAGAGCTGCGGGGAGCTGGATGGGGATGCAGAGGTTGACGTCAGTGCAGCCGGGCTCGGGGGCGATCATGATATTGGTGTTGGAGTTGAAGGGAGCGGAGAACTGAGCGCCGTCAGCCATAGACATTCCGTCGATGCAGCCTGCGATGTAGCCGGTGACCCACTTGCCGTCGCCGGAGGCTCCGTGCTTGATGTCCTGAACGGTGAAGGGAGTCTCGGCGGAGCCGTTGCCGGCCTGGATGTAAGGCTCGGCCTGTGCCCATGTGAAGCCGATGAGGTCCGTCTCGCGGTCAATGCCGTTGAGGGAGATCTGCCAGTTGGAACCGTAGTAACCGAGGATGCCGACGAGAGTGCCGCGACCCATGGGGATGGTGGTGTAGGCGAAGTTGCTCATCGAGGAGCAGCGTACGTTGATGCGCTTGCCGGTTGAGTCTACGATGTAGCGGTCCATATAGTTGCTGGAGCCGCCGAAGGTTGCTTCGCCGCCGTCGATGAACTCCACGTTGTCAAGCTGGATGAGTTGGCTCTGCCACTGCATCAGGCCGGTGGCGGAGTTTTTGGCGGCGTCAAGGTCAGCGATGGTTGTGACAACGGGCTTGACGGGGAGCTGGGGCATGCCGTCTACCTGAGCGCGGCTGTCGAACTCGGCGCGCTCCAGATATGTGATGCCGTACTGGTCAGAGGGAGCACCGATCTCCATGTAGCCGTTGTACTTGCCTATGGAGAGGCCGGTGACGTTGATTACGATGCGCTGGCCGAACTTGTGTTCGCGAGAGAGGATGGAGTCGGTGGTGCCCTTCTGTATGGCGATGGTTATGGCCTCGCCGTCGTCGTTGCGCACCATCATGTTCTTATAGACGTTGCCCATCTTGTCAGACGAGATGATGGTGCCGGCGATGATGATGGAGTCACCGGAGGCGTTGGTGCCGATCTCGGTGTTCCAGGTGGTGCCGGAATTGGCGTCCCAATACATCTTCTTGAGGTCGGCGATGGAAGTGTTGGGACTCATCGTGGCCTCGGGGATGATGACGGGGGGATAGTCGAAGTCGTCGTCGCAGGCGGTGAGCCCGGGGAGGAGGGCAGCGCCTAAGATAGCGGCGGGGATTATATGGCGTAGTTTCATAGCTTGGATTGGCTGAAATGATAGGTGATGTAGAGTGGGAGGGTCATCATAGAGGGGTGACGCATCAGAAGCGGATTCCGGCGTTGAACATCACCTTGATGCCCTGGGCATAGGTGTACTTGTTGGGGTACTTGTCGCCCGAGTAGGTCTTGTAGTCGAAGCGTCCCTGCTGATAGCCGTAGGCCATGATGTTGCGGTTGTTGAGGACGTTGTCGATGTTGAGGTTGAAGTTGAGGGTGATTTTCTTCAGGTATACGACCTTGCCCACGGAGAGGTTGAGGACGAAGGCGTTCTTGAGCTTGTCCTGCCCGGCGAGGTTGCGCACGGCCTCGTCGAGTTCAGAGGCGCTGTTGAACTGAGTCCAGAGCTCGGGGAGAGCTTCGTGGTGGTTGGGGGCGAGCATCACGTAGTCGTCGCCCATCCAGGAGCCGTTGATGTTGAAGAACCACATCTTGGGGGCCTGCCAGTCGAGAGCCAGGTTGAAGGCCGTCTGGGGCACTCCGCCCACGTAGTAGTTCTTGAGGTAGACCTGCTGGGCCTGGTCAGGCTCGGCCCCGTTCTCGTATGAGCGGACACCCATGGGGTTGTTGCGATACTGGTAGCGGGCATAGGTGCCGGCGAACGAGGCGGCCAGTGAAGAGGTGATCTTGTAGGTCATGCCGAGTTCGACGCCTCGGAAAGCCTTGTGGACACCGCTCATGGAGTAGTTCATGTAGGTGCTGTACTGATCGTCGTAGAAGGATGTGCGCTCCGTCTGGTCCATCATTTCGGTCCAGAAGCCGGCGATGGCGCCACGGAAGCGGCGGTAGTTCCAGGAGTAGCTGAGGTCAAATGAGGCGATGCGCTCGCTGTCGAGGCCTGTGATGGCTGTGTCCTTGATGCGGGGAGCGATGTAGGCGTTGTCGAAGAGCGGTGCGCGGGTCTCGTACTCGGCGTGAGCGGTGAAGTAGTTGTGGCCGTCAAGCTTGTAGGTAGCACCGGCTTTGATTCCGCCGTTGTCGAAGCGGTGGGTGTCGCCCTTGCCGTAGGAGTTCTCGGGGGCGCGGCCGTTACGCATCTTGCCGTCGCGGAAGAACTGGGTGTAGCTGAGCTTCAGAGCGTAGTCGATGTCCCACTTGGGGAGAGTGATGAGGTTCTGAATCCAAGCCTCAGCCTGCAGGCCCTTGATGTAGTAGTCGTAGCCGAAGGTGTCGCCCTTGCCGACGTGGCGGTTGGGGTCGTTCATGTTGTTCTGGAGGATGTTGGCATCGCTGGGGAAGTCACGCTCCGAGAAGTTGTCGATGTCAAGCCAGAACTCGCCGCCGAGGAGGTCGTCGATGGTCTTGTAATAGTGAGCGTTGGTGTAATTGAAGCGGGCGCCTCCCTGGAGAGTCATCACCGAGCTGAGGCGGTGGTTGATGGTGGAGTTGAGGATGGCGTTGAACTGGTTGGAGTGGCGGCGCTCCAGGATGTATGTCGAGCCGCGGTCAGTGCCCTCGGTGGCGTTGGCGTAGTTGTTGAGGTAGTTGGTCTGGTAGAGGTCATCCCACTTGATCTGACGGTTGACGGGGTTGGCCCAATACTGATAGTAGAGGGCTTCGGCCGCCGGGCTGTCCTTATAATAAGAGGGGAGGTAACGGTAATAGTCGGGACGGGGGTCAGCGGCGTTGTACCAGTTGAGTGCAGAGTTGGAGTAGTTGACCCAACGGATAGCGGCACCGGTGTTGAGGCTGGTGGAGCGGTTGGGGTTGTAGAGCCAGTTGAGGAGGAAGGTGGGGTCGAAGGTCTTGGTGATACGTGACGAGCGCTTCTTGTCACCCTGCCAGCCCCAGCCGGGATTGTAGAGGTTGTCGTCGGCCAGGTCATAAGCCTCCTGATAAGTCATCTGCGGGGTGGAGCGCTCAGTGGGGGCGCCGTAGGCTGTGAGCACGAGGCGGTGGGCAGAGTTGAAGCGCTTCTCGGCAGAGAGGAAGTAGGCGTATGAGTGATAGAAAGTACCGTCAATCACACCCTCCTCGGCCTGACGGGTGACAGCACCCACGGTGAGGCCGTATCCATTCTTGTTGATGCCTGTGGAGTAGAGGGCGAGTGCGCGGAACATATAGTTGCTGTTGGTGTAGGCCAGCGACCCGTAGAATCCCGGGGCATACTCGTCGGTGAGAGTGTTGATGTTGGTTGAGCCGCCGATGCCGCCGAAGCCGTAAGCTGAGGAAGCCTGGCCCACGCTTACCTCCTTATTGCGGTAGGCGCGGTTGAGGCCGCCGAGTGCTGAGTAGTTGAATCGGCCTCGCGCGAGGTCGTTGAGCTTGATGCCGTTCATGTAGGTGTCGGAGTACTCAGAGTTGTAGCCACGGAAGCGGAACCTCATGAGGCTCCAGTTGTAGTTGGCGGCATTGTAGTATATGTCGTCAGAAGCTCCGGTGAGGGCACCCACGGCCTGAGCAGCGCCCTCCTCGTCCTCGATGGCGTTCTCGTCAAAAAGGATGTCTTCCTGGTCCTCGTAGTAAGTGGTCTGGAGGTCGGCGTTCATCAGCTTGATTGTGCCGGCATCTACGGTAGCATTGTCGGTGAGGGCAATGCTGAGGCTTACGGGGTCATAGTTGGCATTTGAGATTTCGATGACAGCATCGCCGGCATTGGCTCCCTTGATGATAAAATCGCCGGAGGGACCGGTAACGGCCTTTAGCCCTTGCGGAGCCAGAGTGACCAGAATGCCACGCTGTGGCGTGCCTGTGTTGGCGTCGATGACAGTGCCGGTCACGGCAGCCCTTTGCGCTAACGCGGGGAAAGTCACCGCCAGGAGGCATAGCAGGAACAGTTTAAGTCTCATAGAGCAGTGGGTGTGATAATGTGTTCGGTAAAAGATATTTGGAATATTGTCAGTGAAATGAAAGGCACTCGACGGGCTGAATCCAGTGGAGATAGCAAACAAAGTTAAGTAAAGTTTTTCACAAAATAAAACAAAAGGGGCTTAAACCCCAAAAATCCCTCTCAAAATGTTAATGAGTGTTAATGGGAGCGGAGACATGACAGTGGCTGGTGTTAGGTAGTAAATCGACATACTGCGGACGCTCCAAAGGAAGGGTGCAATGCCCTCAGCGGGGCAAATAAATGGTGCTGAGGAATCCACGGTCTATACCACAAAACGCTTCTACGAAGCATTTTCGCCTGATACAATGACCCCGGGCTGCGCGGCGGCCTGGGGGCCTCCGCTCTACCCGGGGTTTCTGCACATCCACGCGCCTCCGGCGCTCCGTTCATACGGCTTCCGGGGCTACGAGTAAATCGAGGGTGTTGCAAATCCGGCAATTTCCGTCAATTTGTAGGGATGCACCGTGGTGCATCCGCTGATTTACAGATTGTTGCGCCGGATGCACCACGGTGCATCCCTACAAGCCGATGGTCCTGCGGACGCCCCTTAGGAAGTTCTGTAACACCTCGAGATGACAAGTTATGGCTACATTCTGAAGTGGCTGATATGGTATCCGGTTCTTTGATTATTTCTCTAACGAGTCGAGGTTTTTGCGGATTTCTTCGTCGGAGAGGGAATAGTTGACGAGGTCGCCGTTGAAATACTTGTCGTATGAGGCCATGTCGATGAGGCCGTGGCCGGAAAGGTTGAAGAGGATTACCTTGTCCTCGCCTGACTCCTTGCACTTGAGGGCCTCGCGGATGGTGGCGGCAATGGCATGGCAGCTTTCGGGGGCCGGGATGATGCCCTCGGCGCGTGCAAAGAGGGCTCCGGCATCAAAAGACTCCAGCTGGTCGATGTCAACGGCCTCCATCATGCCATCTTTGAGGAGCTGCGACACGATGACGCCCGCGCCATGGTAACGGAGGCCGCCGGCGTGGATGTTGGCCGGGGCGAAGTTGTGGCCGAGGGTGAACATGGGAAGGAGGGGCGTGTAGCCGGCCTCGTCGCCGAAGTCGTAGCGGAACTCGCCGCGTGTGAGCTTGGGGCATGAGGCCGGTTCAGCGGCGATGAAGCGCGTGTGCTTTTCGCCGGCGATGTTGTGTCGCATGAATGGGAAGGCGATGCCGCCGAAGTTGCTGCCGCCGCCGAAGCAGGCGATTACCATGTCAGGGTACTCACCGGCAAGCTCCATCTGCTTCTCCGCTTCGAGGCCGATAACCGTCTGGTGGAGAGTGACGTGGCTGAGGACGGAGCCGAGAGTGTACTTGCAGTTGGGGGTGGTGCGGGCGAGCTCCACCGCTTCGCTGATGGCGGTGCCGAGCGAGCCCTGATGGTTGGGGTGTGCGGTGAGTATATCCTTGCCTGCGCGGGTAGACATGGAGGGTGAGGGGGTGACCTGCGCGCCGAAGGTCTGCATGATGCTGCGGCGGTAAGGCTTCTGCTCATATGAGATTTTTACCTGATAGACAGCTGCTTCCAGCCCGAACAGACGTGCTGCATAGGCCAGTGAGGCTCCCCACTGACCCGCGCCGGTCTCCGTGGTGACATTGGTCACTCCCTCCTGCTTGCAGTAGTAAGCCTGTGGGATGGCCGAGTTGAGCTTGTGGGAGCCCATGGGGCTTACGCTCTCGTTCTTGAAATAGATATGGGCCGGAGTGCCGAGAGCCTCCTCCAGGCCGTAGGCGCGCACGAGGGGAGTAGAGCGGTAATACTTGTACATCTCCCTCACCTGCTCGGGGATGTCGATCCAGCGGTCAGTCTGGTTGAGCTCCTGGCGGCAGAGCTCCTCGGCGAAGATGGGATACATATCCTCCGGCTTCAGCGGCTCCTTGGTGGTCGGGTTGAGCGGTGGCATGGGCTTGTTGACCATATCGGCCTGGATGTTGTACCAACGGCGGGGAATCTCGGACTCGGGTAGAGTGAATCGTTTCTGGCGTTCAGACATTGTGAAAGAGCGTTAGGAGTGATTGTAGATGGTTGATAATAAGATGTGTGGAATAGGTGCATCATTGCTCCGGCTCGCGGCGCAGGGCATATTCGTTACGCAAGGCCTCGAAGCGCGAGGGGTCGGCTTTGAGGGCGCGGGTATCGGCGGCGATGTCGTAGGTGGAGAGGATTTCGTGGCAGGTTACAGCGTCCGGCACGGGAGCCGGCAGGGACATCCCCACCGGGAGAGCGGGCGTGAGCTTGGGGAGCGCGAACCGGCGGCTGATGGCATCAAGCACCATGGCTGTGGCGCGGAGCTTCCCCTGACGTGAGTACCCGGCAATGTGGGGCGTGGCCACTGCGGCGCGGGCAAGCAGCGAGTGGTCGATGTTCGGCTCCCCTTCCCAGCAGTCAATGGCCACGGCGCGGAGAGAGCCTTCGTCGAGGCCGTGCAGTAGAGAGCCGGTGGCAGTCACCGGTCCGCGGCAGGTGTTGAGCAGCAGCGGTCTGCGCTTCACCTTGGCGAGAGCTTCAGGCCCGAACAGCCCGACGGTGGCATCCTCGCCGGTGCGGGTGAGGGGCACATGGTAGCTGATGATGTCGCTGAGAGAGAGCAGTTCCGCGTGGTTGACAAACCTGTCGGAGCCCTCGCGGCGTGCGCGTGGAGGGTCGCACAGGAGTGTATGCATCCCTAATGAGCGGGCCCAGCGGTCAACGATGGAGCCCACATGGCCTACGCCGACTATGCCGAGGATGAGACCCGTGGGGTCAGTGTGCTCGCTGAGGATAGCCGCCATGACATATTGCGCCACGGCGGGAGCGTTACAGCCCGGCGCGCTCTCCACGGCTATTCCTGCCGAGGCGCACCATGGGAGGTCGATATGGTCAGTGCCGATGGTGGCTGTACATACGAGGCTCACGCGGCTGCCGCCGAGCAGGGCCTCGTCGCAGCGTGTGCGTGTGCGCGTGATTAAGATGTCAGCGTCACGCACGTCGGCGCCCTTGATGGCGTCGCCGGGGAGATAACGCACCTCGGCGTATGGCTCGAGGACTCCGCGCAGGTAGGGCACACGCTCGTCGGCCACAACGCGGAGCTTTCGTGTCAGATCCATAATGCCCAGATGTAAAGACCTAACGAAATGACCAGCAGCGTGGTTACGGTAGCGTAGCTGCACCGCTTTCCGGCGAAAATCTGCATGAATGAACCGGCTTGGAATGCCGTGAGCACGTTGAGCATGGTGACGTAGGCGGCAATGTTATCACTGTCAAGCAGCAGCATTGCCGAGGTGAATATGCCGAGGGTTACGAGCCAGCCGTTCATGGAGCGAGTGCGCGAATTGAGGCTCATTATGCGCAGCAAGTTGACCGCCGTGAGACACACGCCGAAAATCACAGTCACCGCCACCGATGCAATAAGGTGGATGAGCGTGGCGCGTGGCATTGACGACAGGAACGTCACCGATAACGCCCAGTGGGGGTGAGGCATCTCCATGATGCCGAAGCACCACAGAGTCCACCACGGAGCCACAGTGCCGAGTATGGCGGCGAGAAGAGCCTTGAGGCGGAACACCCTCATCTGCATCATGCCTACAATCAGAGCCGGTATGTAAGCCACGAAAGCCACCTGAGCAAGGGCTGCTCCCGACACCATGAAAAAAGCCAGGAATATGCTCCTTACGCGCTTGGGGCGGTTGTAGCTCCCGAGCAGGAGCATGCTTGCCAACACCAGCACGAGAGCCACGAACGGTCCCCCTTGGAGCGTTGTGGCCAGCGAGGGCTCCATGGCTTGAAGGACGAGAAAGAGAGCCGCAAAGGTGATGGACGCCGAGCGCGAGATGGTGTACACATGGTTCATCACCACCAGCAGTGTGGCAACGATGAGTTGGAGTGCAAGGACGGTGAGGTCAGCGGTGATGCCGCTGAACCACAGAGCCGGGGAGGGGAATATAATGCCGTGGTTGCCCGACCATGGGAAGGGGCTCACCAAGTCGCCGGCAAAGAGCATCCCCGCGAGGGCGAACAGGGCGATGGTAATAGCCCCCGCGCGTGAGCGCAGGAGCCGTTCGTATCGTTCCTCAGAGGGTTTCATCAGTGGCCCGCTTCGAGCTTCATCAGGTCTTGGCCGATGTCGCGGCGCCAGTATGCACCGTCGAAGTGAATCTTGGCGATGGAGTCATAGCTCTTGGCGAGAGCCTCGGGTGTAGATGCCCCCAGAGAGCTGACCGCAATCACGCGGCCTCCGGATGTGACGAGCTGTCCCTCGGCATCTACGGCCGTGCCGGCGTGGAAGAGCGTGCTGTCCGTCACCTCGCCGGTGCCGGTAATCACCTTACCCTTGGGATAAGAGCCGGGGTAGCCGCCGGAGACCATCATCACGGTGACGGCAGTGCGGGGGTCTTCGGCAAGAGGGAGCTGAGCGAGGTCCCCCTTGGCCGCAGCTTCGAGCAGCGGGAGCAGGTCAGAGGCCACACGGAGCATTACAGCCTCTGTCTCCGGGTCGCCCATACGCACGTTGTATTCGATCACCTTGGGTTCGCCATCCACTTCAATGAGGCCGAGGAATATGAAGCCGCGATAGTCGATGCCATCGCTGATGAGGCCCTGCACTGTGGGACGGATGATGCGCTCGTCAACCTTGCGCATGAACTCGCCGTCGGCAAATGCCACAGGGCTCACGGCACCCATACCGCCGGTGTTGAGGCCTGTGTCACCCTCGCCGATGCGCTTGTAATCTTTAGCCACGGGAAGCACGCGATAGCCGCCCCGGCCATCCGTGAGCACGAACACCGAGCACTCGATGCCTTTGAGGAACTCCTCGATGACCACCGTGGCACTCGACGAACCGAACATGCCGCCGAGCATCTCGTCCAGTGCCTTCTGTGCCTCTTCGAGCGAGTCGATGATGAGCACACCCTTGCCGGCAGCAAGGCCGTCAGCCTTAAGGACATATGGTGCTTTGAGGGTGGCGAGGAAGGCTTTGCCCTCCTCGGCGGTATCGGTGGTGAAGCTGCGGTAAGCCGCCGTGGGGATGCCGTGACGCATCATGAACTGCTTGGCGAAGTCCTTGGAGCCCTCGAGTCGGGCGCCGTCAGCACCGGGGCCCACTATCAGGAGCTGCGGACGGCGTGTGGCGAAGAAGTCGCGGATGCCGGCCACAAGCGGATCCTCGTTGCCTACCACAATCATGTCGATACCCTTGTCGGCGACGAAAGCGTCAATCGCCTCGAAGTCAGTGGGCTTGATGGCCACGTTGGTGCCATAAGCACCGGTGCCGCCGTTGCCGGGGGCTATGTAGAGGGTGTCGAGATAGGGTGACTGGCTGAGTTTCCAGGCGAGTGCGCACTCGCGACCGCCGCTGCCGAGCAGCAATACTTTTCGCTTCATACAATGATATATGGAGTGGTGGTGGGGTTATTCTTTATAGAAGGATTGACGAGTGGGAGGACGAACTGCGGGCTGTCAGCGCTCGGAGCTGTCGCCG
Source organism: Candidatus Amulumruptor caecigallinarius (assembly GCA_023665605.1). Lineage (GTDB taxonomy): Bacteria > Bacteroidota > Bacteroidia > Bacteroidales > Muribaculaceae > Amulumruptor > Amulumruptor caecigallinarius_B. Next base: position 13,497 of record JAMPDP010000013.1, read on the forward strand.
GAGCGGCGCTTGCGCATGATCACGCCTGTGGCCGGCGGCAGTGAGGGCTTGCGGCCCGTGATGGAGCGCAGGGCACTGACGTTGCGGCGCTTGGCCAGCGGGTTTTCGCTTTCGGGAGCCTCCGGGACGCTGTCGCGGTCTGCGAAGCGAGGTTTGCGGTCGGCAAAACGTCCTTTGGAGGGGCGGTATGCGCGTTCCAGCTCATTGTGAGGCTCGTCATGCCGCTGCCCGGGCTTGCGCTCGTGGCGGTTTGCGCGCTTGTTGTCCCACTTGCGGTCATCCCACTTGCGGTCATCGCCGCGACGACCCTCACCACGGCTGTCACGTGCTTGACGACGGTCGCGACGGTCACGACGGTCGTCACGTGCGCCCTTGTGGCGAGGACGTGCAGCATCGTTGTCGTCATCGTCAGCCATCTGCTGCGAGGGCTTCAGCTTGCCGCCGTTACGGCGGAAGTCGCTCATCAGGCCGTCAAAGATGATGTATTCGCGGAGTTCGCAGGGAAGGGCACCGTTGAGCAGCTGCACCTTCTGTGAGGGTGCGAGGCCTATGCGGCGCAGGTACTCCTCATGGTATGCGATAATCCATGCGTGGTAGCCAAGGAAAACATGTTTAAGGTTAGCTCCGATGGTGGTGTAGAGATTGTCCATGTCGGCTACGGCGATACGCTCGCCATAGGGAGGGTTCATCACGAGGACGCCCTCGGCGGGTATCTCCTCGCGTGTCCAGTTCTGGAACGGCTTCACCGAGATGTTGATGTAGCGGCCCACGCCTGCACTCTTGATGTTGCGCTCCGCCACACTCACGGCTGCGGGTGAGATGTCAGCACCGATGATGGGGTTCGTCACCTCGCGCTCGGCAGAGTCGTCGTTGTAGATGCTGTCAAGGAGCTCGCCGTCGAAGTCTTTCCATTGCTCGAAGGCAAACTTGCGGCGGTATATGCCGGGCATGATGTTGGCGGCAATCAGGGCGGCTTCGATCAGGAAGGTGCCGGAGCCGCACATGGGGTCGATGAGGGGAGTGTCGCCTCGCCATCCGCTCTTGAGAAGGATGCCTGCGGCAAGCACCTCGTTGATGGGGGCCTCGGTCTGAGCCACGCGGTAGCCGCGCTTGTGAAGCGACTCGCCCGAGGAGTCCAGAGAGATGGTGATGTGGTCCTGTGCGATGTGGACGTTGAGGAGCACGTCAGCGTCCGTGACTCTCACGCCGGGGCGCTTGTCAGGGCCGTATTTGTCTTTGAAGTAGTCTACTATGGCATCCTTGACCCTGTAAGTGACAAAGCGTGAGTTGGTGAAGATGTCGCTGTAAACCACCGGGTCAATGGCAAAGGTCTTGCTGAGCGAGAGGATTTCGCTCCAGTCGAAGGCCTTTATGCGGTCATATAGCTCATCGGTGTTTGAGGCGTTGAACTTGTAGATGGGCTTGAGGATGCGCAGGGCGGTGCGGCACGCCAGGTTCGCGCGGTACATCATCTCAAGGTTGCCCTCGAATGACACCATCCTGAGGCCGGGCTCCACGTTGATGGCCCCGAGGTCGCGCAGCTCCTCGGCAAGCACGTCTTCCAGCCCTTGGAAGGTTTTGGCCACCATTTCAAAATTTTGTTTCATCACTTTTGCGGGTGCTCTTTCTGCAGTGGCAAAAGTACGGAAAATTCCCGAAACGCGCGCAACAGAGTCGGGAATATGTTTGCGCGCAGAGCCGGGACGGGTGGCGGAGCCGAATGGGTCAGAGGGCGGAGTAGGGTGGGGAGAAGGTGTCGGCTTGGGAGAGGGAGCCGGTTGTGGCTCCGCGGCGGAGCCACTTGACGCGCTGTTCGCTGCGGCCATGGTTGAAGCTCTCGGGCACGGCATAGCCCTGCGCCTGCTTCTGGAGGTAGTCATCGCCGATTTTGGATGCTGCATTGAGACCCTCCTCAATGTCACCCTCCTCGAGGGAGCCAAACATCTTGTTGTCATTGTAGGCCCAGATGCCCGCATAACAGTCAGCCTGAAGCTCTATGCGCACGCTCACCTGATTGGCCTGTGCCTCCGGGAGGCGTGCCATCTGTGAGTGAGCCTCGTCGAGCGTGCCGAGGAGATACTGCACATGGTGTCCTACCTCGTGAGCTATGACGTAGGCGTAGGCGAAGTCGCCCCCGGCACCCATCTGCTTCTCCATCTGCTCGAAGAATGACAGGTCGATGTACACCGTTTGGTCAGCCGAGCAGTAGAACGGGCCGGTGGAAGCGGTGGCACCGCCGCAACCGGAGTTGACGCTGCCGGTGAACATCACCAGCTTTGGCGGCTCGTAGGTGAGCCCCATCTTGCGGAATTCCTCTGTCCAGACATCCTCCGTGCCGGCGAGAATTTGTTTGGTGAATGTGACCAGCTCCTCCTCGTTTGCCGTAGGGGTGTAGGTCTGCGCGGAAGAGTCGCCCAAGAGAGTGCCCTGCGAGCCGGAGAGCACATCCAGAGGGTTGCCGCCGGAAATCCAGGTGATAATGGCGGCGATGGCGAGCGCGGCAATGCCGCCGAAGCCGGCCACCTTGCCTTTGCCTCCCCCGAAGGAGAATCCGCTGGAGGCTCCGCGACGATCCTCCACGTTGCCGCTCTGACGGCGTCCGTCAAGTCTCATAGAAAAATAGTGAGAGTGAAAGAGAGTGTGTAACCACGTATGTTAACGTAATATAAACGTCCACGCCACATGGAGAGTTGCGCAGAGAGGGCAAATATGATAAAAATTCGCTAAATTCGCGCTATTCATTCGGTAGAGCTCCCACGGAAAGCATATGCATTGCCCCTCCTCGGGGCCTCTGCCGCCCCCTTCCGCAATTGGTAGTGAAATGGCTATATAAGACGCTGCGCACCCTGATAGTGTGCATTCCGGCCCTCATCATCGGGGTGCCGGTGCTGCTCTATGTGGTGCTGTCATTGCCCCCCGTGCAGAACGCCATCGGCCACCGCGCCGAAGTGGAGCTTGGCAAGCTCCTTGGCGTGAACGTCAACATCGGGCGAGTGGACATCGAGCCTTTCAACATAGTTACGCTCAGTCGCGTCACCGTGGCCGACAGTGCCGGCATGGCTCACGGGCCGATAGCCGTGATAGACCGTCTGGGGGCCGGCATCGACATCATGGCAACGCTGCGCAAGCGTGCCTTGGTGGTGACCTACGTGGAAATCATGGGGATGGATGCGCACCTGTGGCGTCTCACTGAAGACTCGCCGCTCAACATCCAGCCTATCATCGATGCCCTGAAGCCCAAGGACCGGAACAAGCCTCCGACGCGGTTTGACCTGCGGTTTAACTCCGTGGTCATCAGGACATCGGCGGTGACTTACGACGTGCTCTCGGCACCCACGCCGGAGCCCGGGAGGTTTGATCCGCGCCACATCGCCATACATGACCTGCGTGCTGACATCCATCTGCCCAAGATAGCCAACGATGACTACACTGTGGACATCCGCCGCCTGCGTCTTGCCGAACGGAGCGGGCTGCAACTGGAAGTGACCGGAAGCGTGCATGCCGACAACCAACGCATTGCCGCCGAAGGACTTGTAGTGAAACTGGGTACGAGCCGCCTGCTGATAGCTCCCACAGCCGTCACCATCAAGTCGCTTAAAAGCGTGGGGAACGATCTGCGCACAGCTCACCTCAACCTTAAAGTGCTCGAGGGGAGCCGGCTCAATGCCGCGGATTTCAGCCCGTTCATTCCTGCTCTGGCTCGTTCAGAAGCCTCCGTGGAGCTGACCGCCCGCGTCACGGGCACGCTTGATGCTCTGCGTCTGGAGAGTCTGGATGCTTCCGGCAGCGGCGTGCGCCTCACCGCATCCGGCTCACTTGACGGCCTCACACAAGGGCGCGAGGCGCTGAGTGCCCGTCTTGACAATTTTGCCGTCCGCGTGGATGCCCCGCAGTTACAGCGTCATTTAGCTGAAGCGATGCAGCTGCCGCCACGGGTAGTCACCATAATGAATGATGCCGGCGTTGCCGAGATGCAGCTCGCCGGCAGTTACAGTGCCGGCGCTGCTGAGGCCACCGGCAACCTGCGCTCAGCGTTGGCCGATGTCAACTTCGAAGCACGTGCCACCGGCGACATCCCTGCCGGGAAGATTCGCGCCGAAGGGCGTGTGGAAGTGCCTCAAGCCGACCTCACGGCAGCCCTCCCGGCAAGCGCACGCCTTGGTAGCTTCAGCATCACTGCCGAGGGGGCGGCGGGAATAGCCTCCGGGCGACTGACCGACTTCGACGTGACGGCCGACGTGACCCGCGCCTACTGGAACAACTATGAGTGGGAGGAGGTGACAGCCACCGCCACTTTAGACGGTCACAAGCTCACGGCCGATGTGAAGTCCGCCGACCCCGGCGCACGTTGCGACGTGCATGCCGAGGCGCAGACCGACGGAACATTCAGGAGCTTTGCCGATATGAGCGGCACTCTGAGTGTGAGCGATTTCGCGCTCTCGCGTCTCCCCGTGGGGGAACCGTGGAGCAAACGGAGGCTCACGGTTGACGGGGAGTGGAGCCTTTCCTCCCTCAGGCCTGACGAGATGCTGGGTGAATTAGTCCTGACAGGACTCACTCTGGCAGGCGATGAGATGACGAACACCCTTGGTGACATCCGCGCCGACATTGATTGCACCGCCTCGCCGATGGAAATCAACCTGACGAGCAGAGTAGCTGAGATGCGTGCCACCGGTACCTTCGACTTCAAGCACTTAGGGCGCGACGTGACAACTCTTCTTGCTGATGCTGCCCCGTCTCTGTTCCCGGCAGTCACAGCCCCTGCCGGGAAAGAAGCCGAAAAGAGCAGCCTCTCACCCGGCGTCAACAATTTCAGCGTGGAGCTTACGGTCAACGATACTCGGCCTCTCGACGGGCTTGTGAAGCTCCCTGTCAGCGTGGTGCACCCTGTGGAACTGGGAGCTACCCTCAATTCACCGGGGCATTACATGGCCGTTACGCTTGATGCCCCCTATCTGCTCCAGAAGGATAAGCTGATTGAGAACACCGCACTCAACATAGGCATCGACGGCGGGCGTGACCGCTCGGGCCTGTACTTCACCACCGTCTATCCCGCCAAGAAAGGGCCTGTGAGCCTTACGCTTGACGGGCAAGGTCACTCCGATGAAATCACGCTGAACACTACCTGGGACATGACCGGAGCGCAAGCCATGAGCGGCACACTGTCGCTCACCGCGTCCGCCGCGCGCACCGACGAGGGACTGCTCACCGGTCATGTGGCCATCAACCCCACCAGCATGAAAATCGGGGGCACAGAGTGGAGCATCGGAAGCAGTGATATAGACATTGCCGAGGGGCGCGCCGAGATGTCTCGCTGGCTCCTGTCACACGGTGAGCAGTATATAGCGCTGGGGGGTACCCTTTCCGCCGCCGAGACCGACAGTGCCTACATCGACCTTGCCGACGTTGACCTGGACTATGTGTTTGACACCCTGAATATCCCCAACGTGGACTTCGGCGGTCATGCCACGGGCCACTTCACAGTAAGGCAGGCACTGAGCAAAGCCCCCGTGGCGTGGACCGACGCTCTGGCAGTGGAGGGGTTGAGCTACAACAACTGCGTGTTCGGCAACGCCGTCATAGCATCCGCGTGGGACAACGTAGACCAGGGTATAACTCTTGATGCCGACATCCAGCGTCCGGAGGGAGGGTGGAGTACTGTCAAGGGTGTAATCTATCCGGTGAAAAACGGCGGCGGTCTTGACCTGAGCTTCGGCTGTGACCGCACGCCGGTAGGGTTCCTGCAACCATTTATGAGTGCGTTCTGCTCCAAGGTGACAGGTCTGGTGTGCGGCCATGCACGGCTGTTCGGTTCTTTCAGTGATCTTGACCTTGAGGGTGAGGCATTTGCGCAGGACTTGCGCGTAACCCTCCCGTTCACCAACACCACCTATTCAGCCACTGACAGCGTAAAATTCACCCCCGGCAGCATCGTGCTCCCGGACATGACCCTGCTTGACAGTGAGGGTCACGCCGCCAAGTTTACGGGGTGGCTACGTCACAGGGCATTCCATGACCCGGTGTTTGAGTTTGTGCTCCATGACGCGCATGACTTCCTTGCCTATAATATAGCCGAGACCGACACGCAGCCCTGGTACGGGCGTATATACGTTGACGGGTCAGCATCCATCACGGGGCGCCCCGGAGTGGTGAACATCGACGTAAACGCCAGTACGGCCCCCAAATCCACCTTCGGGTTTGTGCTCTCCGACACGCGGAGTGCCGGCGAATACACGTTCATCACCTTCCGCGACCGAGAGGGAGGCACCAAAGTGGAGGGCGCAGAGCTTGAGGGCAATATCCGCTATGCACCGGAGGCGGTGAAGGCCGCCGGCGCCAAGGCCCGGGAGGCAGCAGCCGAGACTCCCACTGCATTCAATATGCAGATCAACGTGGATGCCAACCCCAACGTGGCAGTGACGCTGGTGATGGATCCTGTGGCCGGTGACCGCATCCGTGCCACCGGTTCCGGCAACCTGCGCATGACCTACGCGTCGCGCACCGACGAGATGGCCATCTTCGGCACATACACCATAGACCGCGGTCTGTACAACTTCACCCTCCAGGACATCATCGTCAAGGACTTCACCATAGAGAGCGGGAGCGCCATCACCTTCCACGGCAACCCCTACGCTGCACAGCTTGCCATCACGGCGGCTTACCAGACGACCGCCAACCTCACCGACCTCGACGAGAGCTTCAAGGATGACCATGACCTGGCACGCACCTCCGTGCCTGTGCGTGCGCTGCTGAAAGTGAGCGGCGATATGCGTCAGCCTGATCTGGCCTTTGACCTCGACTTCCCCACGCTGACGAGCGACATAGACCGCAAGGTGCGCTCACTGGTCAACACCGAGGAGATGCTCAACCGGCAGGTGATGTATCTGCTGGCTCTCAACCGCTTCTATACTCCCGACTACAACACCGGGGCCTCCACTCACAATAACGAGATAGCCTCTCTGGCCACCAACACGCTGACGAGCCGACTGGGAAGCCTTCTCGGCACCATTGATGACAACTGGAGTTTTGCGCCGAGCATCCGTTCGGAGGCCGGCGACTTCTCGGATACGGAGGTTGACCTGGCCCTGTCGAGCCATCTGCTGAACAACCGTCTGCTCATCAACGGCAACCTCGGTTATCGCGACAAGTCGCTCAACACCAGTTCGTTTATCGGCGATTTTGACATCGAGTATATCCTGAATCGCCGCGGCACCATCCGCCTTAAGGCCTACAACCGCTTCAATGACCAGACCTTCTACGGGCGCAACGCGCTGACTACCCAGGGTGCCGGCGTAGTGTTCAAGCTGGACTTTGACAACTTTGACTCATGGCTGCGCCCCTTCCGCCGCAAAAAGAAAGCCGAGGCAGATGCCCCGGCTGATACGGTAGCGGCCCCAGAGGTCACTCCTGTTCCGAAGGAGCAGTAGTCATCACATCCACCAGACGGTTGATGCCTGAGGCTGTCAGGCAGATACCCGTGATGAGAACCACTGTGGAGTTGATGGCGCGCACGGGGGTGAGCACCAGTACCAATGCAGCGATTATCATCAGCACCGGCACAATATAGAAGTAGCCGGGCAGCTTGCCGGGACGAGCCAGACGCACCATGGTGATGATGTCGTTGACGGCCACGATGAGCAGTGCCACGGCGAACACAAACACCATGAACTTCTCGAAGAAGAGTGGCTGCACCATGATCCACAGACCGAGGGCCGCCGCAATCACGCCGGTCACAATCACCGGCGCGTTAGTGCCCTCCGTCTTGCGTCGTGCACTGACGGCGAGGATGTTATACACACCCACCAGGATCATCACAAGGCCGATTGCCTCGATAATCCACTCGATGAAATTGCCGTTGAAGAGGCATATCATCATCACTCCCAAAGCCAGTATGAGCAGCGGAGAAACCAGTGATGAAGTCTTTTTGTCCATAATATCAGAGAATTTATATCTTTCAGACACGCGACCGACCCCATTAGTTCACCCCGCCCCGCCCAATTCACTACACCACTTCCATTTCCGTATATGGTTCATTGAGTAGTTGCAGTTTCTCGGTTTGGCTTTTGTTGGGATTTGGGTGGTTTGATCCGGGAAGTCAACTATTGGGGAGGGGAGGGCGTTTTATCTATGACTAACATTAAGATGATTACTGATATGTCAGACAGACTTTCATATGAAGAGAAAAAGGAGCTCCCGGACAGTGTGTTCGGACTTCCTGAGAGGCGTGAATATCCCATGCCGGATGCCGCGCATGTGCGTGCCGCTGAGGCTTACTTCCGCTACTGTCCGGAAGATTTGAAGCCGAAGCTGGCGAAGGCTATATTGGCGCGAGCCAAGGAGTATGGTGTGGATGTGGAGAGCCCCACCGTGCTACAATACGCTGCCGAGTGAAGGTAGCTTTTGCATGATGCCGTTTTGACGGTGTTGCAGAATCTTCCGTTACCTCGTTGGGGGTTGTAAATCGGCGTCCTGCGGACGCCCTTTGCTGTGCCGACTATGACCCCGGATGCCTGCGCTGTCGCTCCGGCTTCCGGGGCTACGGGTAAATCAGCGTCCTGCGGACGCTCCTTAGGAGGGTGGGCACACCCGGCTGTGCTGACTATGACCCCGGATGCCTGCGCTGTCGCTCCGGCTTCCGGGGCTACGGGTAAATCGGCGTCCTGCGGACGCTCCTTAGGAGGGTGGGCACTCCCGGCTGTGCCGACTATGACCCCGGATGCCTGCGCTGTCGCTCCGGCTTCCGGGACTATGGGTAAATCAGCGTCCTGCGGACGCTCCTTAGGAGGGAGGGCACTCCCGGCAGTGCTGACGATGACCCCGGATGCCTGCGCTGTCGCTCCGGCTTCCGGGGCTACGGGTAAATCGGCGTCCTGCGGACGCTCCTTATGAGGGTGGGCACTCCCGGCAGTGCTGACGATGACCCCGGATGCCTACGCTGTCGCTCCGGCTTCCGGGGCTATGACTAAATCAGGAAAGTGTATCAAAAGTTTTTGGAGGGTGTTGCATAACCGCCCGAAGAGCGTCCGTAGGACGCTGATTTACCGTAGCCCCGGAAGCCGCAGCGCAGCGTAGGCATCCGGGGATGAGTGGCATCCAACAAACTGGGCGTCCGCAGGACGCCGATTTACAACACAAATTTTGTACAATGACCGACGATTTCGGTTAAGAGGCACAGGAAATGTAAATCGGCGTCCTGCGGACGCTCCTTAGGGGGGGTAACACCGCAAAAGGATTGAACGTTTCTTTTTCGAGCTTCGCGCTTAGGGGTCAGGAGCGCTTGAACTCGGTGTAGCTCTGCTCGCGGGGCACGTAGTTGGGGTCGCTCCAGAGGGTGCTGCTGATCATCAGGTCGGCGCTGATGCGGTTGCAGGCGATGGGCACGTTGTGGATGCGGCACTGGCGCAGAAGCATCTGTATGTCAGCTTCGTGTGGCTGAGCGTTGAGGTCGTCAATCAGAAATACGGCGAGGTCAACCTCCTTGCGAACCACCTTGGCGGCGATTTCGGCATCCCCGCCCATCGGGCCTGAGTTCATGCACTCTACGTCTGCGTTGATGCCGGCCTCCTCGAATGCTTTGCGGATGAGGCCACCGGTGGTGCCGGTGCACACCAGATGATGCTTGGCGAGATAGGGGGCGTTATACTTCACCCAGTCGACCATGTCCGCTTTGCGGTGGTCGTGAGCCACGAGGGCGATGGTGAGTTTCTCTTTCATGTGATGAACCGTTATAGAGGTGAGACATCCGTACCCCCACAGCAGGGGGCGACGGTAAAGCGTTGCAATATGTTAACGCCACAACCTCCCCTGCGGTTCACAGCATATGCTTTCTGCGTCGAGGTTGTGTCATCTGTACAGAGTTCGTTTCTGCGCGGAGCCATGGAACCTTCTATCAATATGGTGTGATGGAGGTGACGACAAAAAAAGTTGTCGCGCCTCCCGACAACGGGAAACGCGACCGGTTTTTCATTTTACAAACGGATGTGTTTTAGGTTAAGCTTAAGTCTTCACGGGGGAGGCTTTGCGCGTCACTAAGACAGGTGTTTTGCGCGAGCGTCCCCGCAGGGAGTTTTTCAGGTAATAGGTGTAAGGTCTAAGATTAGGTTTCGGATAGCACAAAGGTATGCAAAAGAATCGGGAGCAGCAAGAGTGTTTTATATTCGTTAACATCTTTTTAATCTGAGAAACACTTTGGCGGTGCCAATGTCGGTTTATGGGTGTCGTTAGGGGGTAGGGCAAAAAGAAACCTCCCGGCTCGTTTTCTCAAACTGGCCGGGAGGTTGTTTCGTTTAGAAACACATGAAAAAGTAGTGAAACATTAACCTTATGAAGCTCAATTAACATCTTTGTAACTTCATAACGCCGTAAGGCTTAAAAAGGTTTGCGAGCTGCTAAAAATTTTTCACTTTTTTCTTAAAAGCGTTAATGCAGGCACGTAGCGGCGGTGCAAAAGCGGTAGCCGGGACGCTCGCAAACTGGTCAGTCGCCGTACTCCCAAGGATCTACGGCATCTTCATCGTCGTCGAAGTATTCGTCGTCGAAATCCTCCTCATCATCGGTGGCGGGGAGGTCGGCCTGGGTGAAGATGAACTCATCCTCCTCGGGCAGGCGATGCTGTGCATCAAGGGGGCGGCGCACTATCAGTGACGAGTCAACGCGGTTGCGCTCGTCATTGATTGCTGCCCAGAGCTTATCTTTCAGTTCGGTGAGTCCGAAGCCGGTGACGGCGCTGATAAACTGGTGGGGCACATCCTTGGGCAGCTCCTCCTCGAGAGCCTCCATCAGCTCGTCGTCAAGCATATCGCTCTTGGAGATGGCCAGGACGCGCGGTTTGTCGACAAGCTCGGGGTTGAACTTGTGCAGCTCACCGATGAGCACTTCATACTCATGTCGGATGTCTGCCGCATCAGCCGGCACCATGAACAGGAGCACGGCGTTGCGCTCAATGTGGCGCAGGAAGCGCAGGCCGAGACCGCGCCCCTCAGCGGCTCCCTCGATGATGCCGGGGATGTCGGCCATCACAAATGAGCGGTTCCCACGGTAGCTCACTATGCCGAGCTGAGGCTCCATGGTGGTGAAAGGATAGTCGGCAATCTTGGGACGTGCTGCCGAGAGCGATGACAGGAGCGTTGACTTTCCGGCGTTGGGAAATCCCACAAGGCCTACATCGGCCAGCAGCTTGAGCTCGAGGATGATGCTCTTCTCGATGGCGGGCTCTCCGGGCTGGGCGTAGCGGGGGGTGCGGTTGGTGGCGCTCTTGAAGTGCCAGTTGCCGAGGCCGCCGCGGCCACCGCGGAGCAGCTTCACCTCCTGGCCATCGTCAGTCACCTCGGCGAGATACTCTCCGGTCTCGGCATCAAACACCACGGTGCCGCACGGCACTTCCACAGTGACGTCATCGCCGTCACGGCCGGTGCTGCGACCCTCGGAGCCGCGCTGACCGTCGCCGGCAAAGATGTGGCGGCGGTATTTCAGCGGCAGGAGAGTCCACATATTGGCGTTGCCTTTCAGGATGATGTGTCCGCCGCGGCCGCCGTCGCCGCCATCCGGCCCACCCTTGGGCACATACTTGGCGCGGTGGAAGTGACGCGAGCCGGCGCCCCCCTTACCGGAGCGGCACAGTATCTTTACGTAGTCTATGAAGTTGGAGTCAGGCATGGACTTATGAGTTTAGGCATTTTTCTATGCAACGCTTTGGTCAGCGGATGAGTTGGCGATGGGCGTCAATCAGCTCCGAGGCGCGGCGGAAGTCGTCAGGAGCCCCGATGTCTATCCACACGCCGCCGATGGGGTGCGTCACCACACGGCCTCCGGAGGCTATCACGTCCTCTATCAGGTCAGTGGCATCATAGCGGCGGTCGGCGGGGATGGCGCGCAGCCGTTCGTTGTTGATGATGTAGATGCCCGCGTTGGCTTCGTAGCTGTATGATGGTTTCTCGAGCAGGGAGGTCACTGCGCCGTCGGCGGCGGTGTCGAGGATGGCGTATGGCACTGACACAGAGTAGGGTACGGAGGCCACCGTGAGGTCGGCACCTTCGCGCTCATGGCGGAGCCACATCTGTTCGAGCGAGATGGTAGTGAGCAAGTCGGAGTTCATCACCAGCGTGGCTCCCGTGGCGGGGATGCCGGCGAGGCGCACAGCCCCGATGGTGCCCATCGGGCTGTCCTCGCGCACGCACCTCACGCTCACGCCCTCCACCTCACGGGCGAAGTGAGCTTCGAGCTGCGGGGCAAGGTAGTGAGTGGTCACGGTGATGTCGGTGATGCCGGCACGCGCCAGCATCGCTATGTTGTAGTCGATGATGGGCTTGCCGCCGATTTTGAGCAACGGCTTGGGGGTGGTGAGGGTGAGCGGGCGCAACCGCTCGCCTCTGCCACCTGCCATAATCACCGCCCGCAGCGGGAGCAGGGTGGTGGTTACGGCGGTGTCGATGATGCGTGTCACGGCCCCGTCGGAGTTGAGCAGCGGCAACAGCCTGATACCCCTCTCGCGCGCCTCGGCAAGGGCGGCCACATCTACGGCATCCGCCCGCAGGGCGTGGAAGCGGCGGTTCATGGCCGAGGCCACGGCATCGTCGAGCGCGGCCCCGCGGAGCAGTGCGCGACGCACGTCGCCGTCAGTCAGGGTGCCTGTCATGGCCCCCCGCCGGTCGGTGGCTATCAGAGTCAGCGCGCCGCCCGAGAGGGCGTTGAGAGCCCCGAGGGCTTCACGCAGTGTGGCATCCTGGCTTATGATATGTCGCTTCATGGCTGAGTGGTGTCTTTGTTAAGGCGAGCGTGTACAAGTTCGGCTATCTCCCAGTCAAGGAGAGTGTCAAGGTCCACAGACCGTTCGGCGGGCATCGGGCATGGTATGCGGCGCATCCGGCCCATGGGCATCGTGCGGAGAGCTTCGGGCGAGATTACGTAGACGGCCCCGTTGAGCTGCCATGCCGGCGGAGCATCCTGCCGGCGGGTGAGCGTTCCGTCACCCTTGGACACGTGCAGCAGCCCGTCAGGAGTCTGCTCGAAGCAGTCGTAATAGGGATTGGCGGCTGAGGGCTTCACTGTCACTGACATTTCGGCCCGCGAGGGGTCATAGAGCGCCATACAGGCGCGGATGTCATCGGCGGTGCGCAGCGGTGAGGTGGGCTGCAGGAGCACCACGCAGTCAAATTCCAGTCCGCGGCTGTCGGCCCAGTCCATTGCGTCGACAAGCACCCCTTGAGTGCCGGCGGTGTCGGTGGCAAGGTGCACCGGGCGCATATAGTCCACCGGCAGCCCCTCGCGGCGTCCCGCCTCGGCAATCTCCGGGGAGTCCGTAGAGAGGATGATGTGCGAGTCGGGGGCCACTGCGCGCGCCGCCTCAATGGCCCGGGCCACCAGCGACCGCCCGGCAAACTCCCGCAAATTCTTCCCGGGAATCCCCTTGCTCCCCCCTCTGGCAGGAATCACCACCAGCGGCGTGAGCTCCTTGGCGGAGATATTGTCATTCAGGTGTGTAGGTGTTTTATCGTCCATGCGGTGCTATTCTATCATGTCATCGAGCGAGAGGGCGGCGTAGCCTATCTTCCATCCTTTCTGTTTCTGCATGATGGCTGCGGCTTTATGCTCCAGGGCGTGAAGGTCGATGCGGCGGCGGTTGCGCTTCACTTCTCCTATCACTATCTCGCGGTCAGCCTCATTGACGGCCACAAGGTCAATCTCATTAAGTCCCCCTTTCTCCCAATAGTTGGTGACAACGTTGTAGAGCCCTGTCTCGCGGTACAGCTGACGGAAATATCGCTCAAGGATCCAGCCGGAGTAAGTGTCATAGTCAGCCCTCACCTTGCCAAGGACGTAGGTCAGGTTGCCGATTTCAACAGCGCTGCGATACTTGTAGATGAACCGAAACCAAAAGTTGAGGAAATTATCCTTGATGCCATACTTTACGTTTCGGCTGTTGGGCGACGCGAGATAGGGACGGTAGCGGTAGAGAAGGTCATAGGTGTTTTCGAGCTTGTCAAGATAGCCCCCGGCCTCTATGCCGGTGTATGACTTGATCTCGCCCCGCTCATTGAATCCCGAGGCGATGGCCGACAGGATGGAAAAATAGTTACCGTAGTCCTTGCCGAACTCATCGGAGAGGAGCTCTTTGCCTTCGTCTATGAAATAAGAGCCAAACGACAATACATGGTCCAAGACGGCATCCTTGGTGAACGCCCCGGCATGGACAAGCTGCTCCACATATTTGGCCACCCCGCCGGAAATCATATAGAACGCCAGAAGATCATCGGATATGAAGCCGGGATTGTTGTCGTGCAAAATGTCGGCGAGCGTCCGCAGGGGGAAGGCTCGCAGCCGCATCCTTGATGTGGCGCGGCCGTAGAGCGGCTCCTTGCGGTCATCGAAGATTTTGGTCATCATCGAGTAGAGCGAGCCACAGACAATCAGGTTAATCCGCGCCTCTTCTTTGCTGGAGTCCCATAGATTTTGCATATCGCTGAAAAAGGCCTCGTTGACGTACTTGAAGTTCTGGAACTCGTCAAACACCAGGGTGAAGTGCCTGCGCTTGGCAATCTGCATGATAGCGGCAAACAGACGTGCCATGCTGTCAAAGCCGCCAATATCTTCGCCCAGCTGCTCACGGATGGTGTCGGCCAGCTCTGCACACAACAGCGTCTCGCTCTTGCGCGCCACAAAGAAGTATATCATCTCATCACCGGCATAAGCGTGCTTGATCAGCGTGGTCTTGCCGATGCGCCGCCGCCCGGTAATGACGGTCATCTGCGCGTGGGAGCGTGATGTCTCCTCGATATTACGCAGCGTCTGTGTCTCGATTTCCCTATCGTAGAATTTCATGACAGTGTAACAGCGGTTACAGTAACAACCGTTGCAAAATTACCACTATCTCCCCGATTATCCAAATCTTCCCCGGGTGCCGGAATCTTCCCGGTAAGCGGCATGGGCGTCGGAATTATCCACGGAGCCAATTTGTCAAGGGGGCGTTGACGTCTCGCACGCATATAACGTCACCGGAGGTATCGCCGTGTAATTCAGAAAATCAGGTTACTTGATGCCGCGGAGGTGTTTTTCCCAGGCCCAGGAGCTGGCGAGGGTTTCGGGGAGGGTGCGCTTGGCTTGCCAGCCGAGCACGCGGTTGGCGCGGGTGGGGTCGGCCCATACGGCGGGGACGTCACCGGCACGGCGCGGGGCTATGCGGTAGGGGAGCTTGAGGCCGTTGGCCTCCTCAAACCCCTTGACGAGCTCCAGCACCGAAACGGGGCGACCGGTGCCGATGTTGAATATCTCGTAGTCGGCCTCCATCTTCCCCTCGGTCATGCGGCGTATGGTGGCCACGTGAGCTTGGGCGAGGTCTACGACGTCGATGTAGTCACGCAGACAAGTGCCGTCGGGAGTGGGGTAGTCGTCGCCGAAGATGCTCAGCTCCTTGCGGATGCCGGCGGCGGTCTGCGTGATGTAGGGCACAAGGTTGTTGGGCACGCCGCGGGGCAGCTCGCCAATCAGGGCCGAGGGGTGCGACCCGATGGGGTTGAAGTAGCGCAGGGCTATGCCCCGCAGGCCCTCGTAGGCCGCTGTGGAGTCGCGCAGGATGTCCTCGGCCATCTGCTTGGTGTTGCCGTAGGGCGACGTGGCGGGCTTGCGCGGGGTCTCCTCGGTGGCCGGGAGCGTGTCGGGGTCGCCATAGACGGTGGCCGATGATGAGAACAGCACGTTGGGACGCCCGAACTCGCGCATCAGCTCCACGATGTTGATGAAGCTGGTGAGGTTGTTGGCGTAGTAGCGCAGCGGCTGTGCCACAGACTCCCCCACGGCCTTGTGGGCCGCGAAATGGATCACTGACGCGAAGGGGTGGGCTTCGAATACCTTGCGCATCGCGGCCATGTCGCAGGTGTCGGCCTCCACGAATGCCGGGCGCTTCCCGGTGATCTGCTCGATGCCGTCAATCACCGAGGCGTCTGAGTTGGCAAGATTGTCGACTATCACCACGTCAAATCCGGCGTTGAGGAGCTCCACGGCGGTGTGGGAGCCGATGTAGCCGGTTCCGCCGGTGATCAATACGCTGTTGGGGTTGGGAGTCATGTGCTGATGTGTGTATATGATTATATAATGTGTCAGATGTGGTGCTTATCCCGCCGGTTCGATCTTGAAGATGACGGGGCGCGTGCCGTCGTTGCAGCACGCTATCACGGCGCGGTCAGCCGGAGCGTCGCCGCATTGCAGCGGGTCGGCGGTGCTGAGCACGGCATCCACATGGGCGCGGATGCACTCCCAGGCCTTCGGGCAGAAGCCGCGGGGCATACACCCGTCGCTGCAGTCAAAGCTCTCGCCCTGACGGAACACCCGGCAGGGACCCGCCTCCGGGTCGTCGAGGTAGCGGCTCTGGATGTCGGTGAAGCACTCGCGGCGTATCACCGTCACGCGGCAGCCGCGTCCCGCTCCGGCCACAGCGGCAGCGGGGGAGAGCCTCCCGGCCCCCAGCAGCTTGCCGGGGCTCAGGGCGGCTGCGGCGGCAAGCAGGCCCCCTACCTTGAGAAATCGACGTCGGTCCATAAGTGCAAATGTAACCCTTTTTCTCCAACTGCTCCAAAAATTTGCAATCACCCCAAACTCGCTCTAACTTTGCACCGTAAAAATACAGACACCTGTAACAGATGAACCCCTCCACCAATCCCGCCGAGACCCTCAGCCGCCTTGCCGGATATGTCAATGCCGAGCTCGCCAACCTCTCCACCCCCCGCGAGATGGGCACTCTCGACACCATTGCCCGCTACGCCCTCGACGGCGGCGGCAAGCGCCTCCGCCCGGTGCTCACTCTGGCCACCTGCATGGCCCTCAACCCCGATGCCACTGAGCGCACCGCCCTGTGGCAGGCCCTCGGCGTGGAGATATTTCACAACTTCACCCTCGTGCATGACGACGTGATGGACCGCTCCGACACGCGCCGCGGCCGCCCCTCGGTGTGGGCCGAGCGTGGCGAGGCTATGGCCATACTCGGCGGCGACGCCATGCTCACGCTCGCCGAGATGACGGTGATGCACGATGCCGGGGAGCATCTGCGGGCTGTGCTCGAGGCGTTCCACGCCGGCTCCATGGAGGTGTATGCCGGTCAGGAGCTTGACATGGCCTTCGAAGATCGCGCGGATGTCACCACCTCGGAGTACCTGCGCATGATCATGCTCAAGACGGCAGCCCTGCTGCGCTGCGCCGTCACCCTCGGGGCCATCATGGCTGACGCCTCCACGGAGGCAACGGAGGCGATGCGTGCCTATGCCATAGGCCTCGGCATGGCCTTCCAGCTCCGCGACGACTACCTCGACACCTACGGCGATGCCGCTACCTTCGGCAAGCCCATCGGCGGCGACATAGCCAACGGCAAGAAGACATGGCTCCTCACCGAGGCCCTGGCCTCGGAGGCCGCTCCGCGCATCGAGGCCATCTATGCCGACTCCTCCCTGTCGCGCCAGGAGCGTTTTGACGCTGTCAAGGCCATCTACGACGAGCTCGAGCTCCCCGACAAGCTCAACAAGCTGGTGAAACAATACAGCGATATGGCTATACTCGCCCTCGAGGATGCCGCCATGCCGGCTCCCTGGCAGGAATTCTTCACCCACCTGGCCCGCTCTGCCGAAAGCCGCGAGAAGTAACCGCCCGCTACGCACCCACGCCCACGCCGATGATTGACACCCACACCCACCTATACCTCCCGGAGTTTGATGCCGACCGCCCCGAGGTGATGGCCCGCGCTCTCGATGCGGGTGTCACCCACATGGTGTTCCCCAACATCGACGCCTCCACCGTCGCTCCGCTGCTCCGCGCCTGCGAGCAGTGGCCCGGATGCACATCCCCGGCCATGGGGCTCCACCCCACGTCGGTGGGCGACGACTGGGAGCGCCAGCTTGATGTCGTCATGGCCGAGCTGCGCCGCGACCCCTCGCTCTATGTGGCCGTCGGCGAGGTGGGCATGGACCTCTATTGGGACAAGACCTTCCGCGACGAGCAGCGCGAGGTGCTCCGCCGCCAGCTCCTCTGTGCCGCAGAGTTGTCGCTGCCGGTCATCATCCATTGCCGCGAAGCACTCACCGACACGCTGGAGGTCATCGCCGAGGCCGGTTTCGAGGGGCCGCTGGTGTTCCACTCCTTCACGGGCACCACAGAGGATGTGCGCCGCATCCGCCGGGCTGTGGCCGACCCATGGTTCGGCATCAACGGCGTGGTCACTTTCAAGAGCGCCGGGCCGCTGCGCGAAGCCCTCGAGGAGATAGGCGTGGCTCGCATCGTCACCGAGACCGACTCCCCCTACCTGGCCCCCGTGCCTCACCGCGGCAAGCGCAACGAGAGCAGCTACCTCCCCGCCGTCATCGCCCAAATCGCCCTGACGCTGGACTTCGACGAGGGATTCACCGAATACTTCACCACCAACAACGCCATAAAAATATTCCAATCATTATGACCAAGATAGGCACCCCCCTCACCCCTTACGCCCGCAAGGCCATGCTGCTCGGCAGCGGCGAGCTGGGCAAAGAAGTAGCCATCGAGCTCCAGCGCCTCGGCGTGGAGACCATCGCCTGCGACCGCTACGCCAACGCCCCCGCCATGCAGGTGGCCCACCGCTGCCGCACCTTCTCCATGCTCGACCCTGACGCTCTTCGCGGGGCCATCGCCGAGGAGCGGCCTGACCATGTCATCCCCGAGGTTGAGGCCATCGCCACCCCCGTGCTCGTGGAGCTGGAGAAGCAGGGACTCAACGTCACCCCCAACGCGCGCGCCGCGCTACTCACCATGAACCGCGAGGGCATCCGCCGCGTCGCCGCCGAGGAGCTCGGCCTCCCCACCTCCCCCTACCGCTTCGCCGACACTTACGAGGAGTTTCGCGCGGCCATCGAGGCTATCGGCTTCCCCTGCGTGGTCAAGCCGGTGATGAGCTCGTCGGGCCACGGCCAGTCGGTGGTGCGCTCCGAGGCTGACATCGACCATGCGTGGCATGAGGCCCAGGAGGGTGGCCGCGCCGGTGCGGGGCGTGTCATCGTGGAGGGCTTCGTGGACTTCGACTATGAGATTACGCTCCTGACGGTGCGCTCTGTCAGCGGCACGGTGTTCTGCGAGCCGGTGGGCCACATCCAGGTGGATGGCGATTACCGCGAGTCATGGCAGCCGCAGCCCATGAGCCAAGCCGCCCTTGAGAAGGCGCAGGCCACCGCAGCGGCCATCACCGCGGCCCTCGGCGGATATGGCATTTTCGGCGTGGAGCTGTTTGTCAAGGGTGACGAGGTGATATTCTCCGAGGTGTCGCCGCGTCCGCATGACACGGGCATGGTCACTATGATCTCGCAGGACCTCAGCGAGTTTGCGCTGCACGCCCGCGCACTGCTCGGGTTGCCGGTGCCGGAGGTGCGCTTCCTCGGGCCGTCGGCCTCACGCGCTATTGTCGTTGAGGGGGATGCTGAGGGTGTGGAGTTTGACAATCTGGAGGCTGTGCTCGCCGAGCCGGGCGTGCAGCTGCGCCTCTTCGGCAAGCCGGAGGTGCATGGCCACCGCCGCATGGGCGTCATCCTGGCCACCGCGCCCACCCTCGAC
>JAMPDP010000014.1 GCA_023665605.1 Candidatus Amulumruptor caecigallinarius
CGGTCATGGCGGCAGTGCCCCCGACAAAGCCCCCGAGCAATGACCCCGCCACGCCGCCACATCCGCCGCTACATCCGCCGCTACTGCCGCCTCCGCGCTCTCGCCGCAGCCATCGCCGCCGCAGCCCTCACCGGTGCCTGCGGCCTTGAAGGCACCAATTTCAGCCAATACCACAGTCTCGGCCCCGAGGGGTGGCGTTACGGCGACACTCTGGCCTACTGCGTGCGCATCGCCGACAACTCAGGCTACGGCGAGGCCCCGGACACCATCGACACCGGCACCCTGAGCGTGGCCCTGCGCCATGACGGCTCCTACCCCTACGCCGCCATCGACATTGAGGTCACATACCCCCGCCAGGGCCGCCTGCGACGCGACACCGTGCGCATCCCCTTGGCCGACAGCTACGGACGATGGACAGGCTGCGGCTTCGGCGACTCTTATCAAGCCGAGGCCACCGTCACCCCACGCCTCACACTGACGGACAGCTCCATGGTGACAGTGCGCCACGTGGTGCGCGCCGACACCCTCCGGGGCATCTCACGCGTGGGAGTGTTCTTTGAACGCACCCCACTCTCCGAGCGTTAACTCTGTGTAGGGATGCACCGGCTGTGCATCCGCCCCGACAGGGATGCACGGGCTGTGCATCCGCCCCGACAGGGATGCACCGGCTGTGCATCCGCCTTAATGATTTTGACATGGACACTGACATCAACCTGCTGCCACACTCCGAGGTGACGCTGCGCCTCGGCCGCATCCGCGCTCTGATGGAGCGCGACGGCCTCGGCGCCATCCTCCTGAGCGACTTCGCCGACATATATTACGCCACCGGACGCGTCTACGCCGGCTACGTCTGGGTGGGACGCACCGACGGTGACATCATCTACTTCGTCAAGCGACCCTCCGACCTCTCCGGCTCCGGCACGGTGCACATCCGCAAGCCCGAGGATATGCCCGCATCGCTGGGCATGTCGCTCCCCGAGACCATCGGCATGAACCTTGACACCCTCAGCGCCAACGCCGCAGCACGGCTCGCACGGGTGTTTGACGGCGCCGAAGTGCGCGACTGCTCAGCTCTGCTCCGCGAGGCCCGCTCGGTCAAGACTCCCCTCGAGCAGGAGCGGCTGCGCCGCAGCGGCGTGCTCCATGAGGGGGTTTACCGCAGGGTGCCCAAGCTATACCGCGAGGGGATGACCGACCTCGAGTTTGAGATTGAGATAGAGCGCGTGCTCCGCCTCGAAGGGTGCCTGGGACAGTTCCGCATTGCCGGCGACACCATGGAGACCTACATGGGCAGCGTCGTCGCCGGCGAGAATGCCGACGTGCCCTCGCCCTACGACTTCGCCATGGGTGGCGCAGGCCTTGACCCATCGCTGCCCACCGGTGCCGACGGGTCGCTGTTGCGTCCCGGCAACACCGTCATGGTGGACCTCTGCGGCAACTTCACCGGCTACATGACCGACATGAGCCGCGTCTTCTCACTGGGCAAAGTCAGCGATCTGGCCCGCGAGGCCCACCGGTGCTCCCGCGACATCTGCCGCATGATAGCCGCCAAGGGGCTCCCCGGCGTCAAGGCTGCCGAGCTCTATGAGGCCGCCGTCGACATGGTGCGCGCACGCGGCCTCCACCACTACTTCATGGGCCACCGCCAGAAAGCCGGCTTCATAGGCCACGGCGTGGGCATCGAGATCAACGAGCTCCCCGTCATAGCCCCCCGCAGCCGCGCCATCATGGCCGAGGGCAACGTCGTGGCCCTCGAGCCCAAGTTCGTCATCCCCGGCACCGGCCCCGTAGGCATCGAGAACACCTACATCGTCACCAGCAGCGGCTGGGAGTGCATCACCAACGCCCCCGAGGAGATCCTCCCCCTCGACGAGTGACCCCCCGCTAAATCATGGTTAATCCCGATTAATCCTGATTAATCATGGTTAATCCTGATTAATCTCGCTTCCCCCCCTCATTATCACCCCCCCCTCTCTGCATAATGCTTCTCAACACCGACCCTGCCGGCGCCGCCCGGAAGATTGACAAGCCGATATTCCACACCGTAGGCGAGGCCGCCGACTCCATCGGGGCCTCATGCTACGTGGTGGGCGGCTATGTCCGCGACCTCTTTCTGGGGCGTCCCAGCAAGGATATAGACTTCGTCACCGAAGGCTCGGGCATCGACGTGGCCCAAGCCGTGGCCGCACGCATAGGCCGCGGAGCGCACCTGAGCGTGTTTCGCACCTACGGCACCGCCCAGGTCAAGAGCCGCGGCCTCGAGCTGGAGTTCGTCGGCGCGCGCCGCGAGAGCTACTCCCCCGAGAGCCGCAACCCCCGCGTCAGCCCCGGCACCCTCGACGACGACATCGCCCGCCGCGACTTCACCATCAACGCCATGGCCCTGAGCGTCACCCCCGGCGACTTCGGACGCCTCATTGACCGCTACGACGGCCTCGGCGACCTGGAGCGGCGCATCATCCGCACACCCCTCGACCCGGACATCACCTTCAGCGACGACCCCCTGCGCATGATGCGCGCCGTGCGCTTCGCCACGCAGCTGCAGTTTGACATCGACCCCGCCACGCTCGCCGCCATCAGCCGCAACGCCCCACGCATCGCCATCATCACCCGCGAGCGCATAGCCACCGAGCTCCAAAAGATTATGGCCTCCCCGCGCCCCTCCGACGGATGGGCCCTGCTGAGCCTCACGGGTCTGCTGGCCGAGATTTTCCCCGAGCTGGAGGCCATGAAGGGGGTGCAGACCGTCAAGGGCCGCGGCCACAAGGACAACTTCTGGCACACCCTCGAGGTCCTCGACAATGTCGCCGCCGTCTCCGACGACGTATGGCTCCGCTGGGCAGCCCTGCTCCACGACATCGCCAAGCCCGTCACCAAGCGCTGGGACGACAAGGCCGGATGGACCTTCCACAACCACAACTTCATCGGCGCCAAGATGGTGCCCCGCATATTCAAGCGTATGCGCCTGCCGCTGGACGACAAGCTCCGCTACGTCAGCAAGCTCGTCGAACTGCATATGCGCCCCATAGCCCTCGTGGAGGATGAGGTCACCGACTCTGCCGTGCGGCGCCTGCTGGTGGAGGCCGGCGACGACATCGACGACCTGATGGCCCTGTGCCGCGCCGACATCACCTCCAAGAACCCCGAGAAGGTGCGCCGCCATTTGGAGAACTTTGACCGCGTCGTCGATAAGATGCACGCCATCGAGGCCAAGGACAAGCTCCGCGCTTGGCGCCCTCCCATCGACGGCCACCGCATCATGGAGCTGTTCGGACTGCCGCAGAGCCCCCAGGTGGGAGCCATCAAGGGCTACATGGAGGAGCACCTGCTCGACTCCGACACCCCCAACGACCCCGAGCTCGCCATGAGCCTCGTCCTCGAGAAAGCAGCCCAGATGGGCCTCTCGCCACGTTGACCTCACTCTATCACCAATCACAACCCTCACGCTGCTATGTATTACGTCAGCAAACGCATTGAAGTGGCCGGGGCCCACCGCCTCGACCTCCCCTACGAGAGCAAGTGCTCGCGCCTGCATGGCCACAACTGGGTGATCACCATCCACTGCCGTGCCCGCGAGCTTAACGCTCAGGGAATGGTGGCTGACTTCTCGGCCATCAAGGAGCAGATTCACGGCTATCTGGACCACGGCAACTTCAACGAGCTGCTCCCCTTCAACCCCACCGCCGAAAACATCGCCCGCTGGGTGTGCGAGCGCGTGCCCCACTGCTACCGCGTGGAGGTGCGCGAGAGCGAGGGCAACCTCGCCGCCTACGAGGTGGACGAATGAACCCGACCGCATGAGCCCCGCACCACGCATGACCCCGACCGCATGAGCCCCGCACCACGCACATACCGCGTCAACGAAATATTCTACTCCCTCCAGGGCGAGGGGGTGTGGACCGGCACCCCCGCGCTGTTCGTGCGCCTGAGCGGCTGCAACCTCCGCTGCGACTTCTGCGACACTGACCACGCACGCTTCACACCCATGACCGGCGCCGACATCGCCGCCGAGGCCGCCCGCTGCCCCGCCCCCATGGTGGTGCTCACCGGCGGCGAGCCCGCCCTGCAGGCTGACGACGCGCTCATCCAAGCTCTACACGCCGTCGGCAAGCGCGTGCACATCGAAACCAACGGCACCCACTCGCTACCCGACGGTATCGACTGGGTGACGCTCTCACCCAAGGGTGCGCCACTGGCGCTGACACGCGCCGACGAGCTCAAGGTGGTCTATGGCGGTCCCACGCCCCACGCACCCGCCGGCGTCGACCCCGAGGAGGCCGCTGCCGTCGTCGCCGCCACCCACCTGCTGCTCCAGCCATGCTCCGGGGCCAATATCCCCGAGGCCGTGGCCTACGTCAAGGCCCACCCCCGCTGGCGCCTGTCGCTCCAGACTCACCGACTCATTGACATCCCCTGACCCATGCGCCACTCCCGCCGCACTTCACCCCTGCACCTGCTCCCGCTGCTCGCCGCCGCCATCCTCGTGGCCTCATGCGCCACAATAGGCACCCCCGAGGGGGGCCCACGTGACCTCACACCGCCCGTCGTGGTCAAGACATCGCCCGCCGAGGGGCAGACCGCTGTCACCGGCCGGCGCATACAGCTCACCCTCAACAAGAACGTGCAGCTCGACGACGCCTTCAACAAGGTGGTCGTAAGCCCCGCGCAGAAGACAGCCCCGCAGATTCGCTCCAACGCCAAGGGGGTCACCGTGGAGCTGCGTGACACCCTCATGCCCAACACCACCTACACCATCGACTTCGCCGACGCCATCAAGGACCTCAACGAGGGCAACATCCTCGACGGCTTCTCCCTGGCATTCTCCACCGGCGACTCCATCGACTCGCTGCGCATCAGCGGCCTGGTGCTCGAGGCACGCAACCTCGAGCCCGCCCAGGGCATCATCGTCGGCGCTTACTCCAACCTCGCCGACACGGCCTTCACCACCCTCCCCATGGAGCGCATCGCCAAGACCAACGCCCTGGGCCAGTTCACCCTCCTTGGCCTCAAGGCCCTGCCTTACAGGCTCTTTGCCATCAACGACCTCAACCGCAACTACCGCTGGGACCGCAGCGAGGACATAGCCTTCTGCGACTCGCTCATCACCCCCTCCGTCACCCCCATGGAGTATGCCGACACCATCGCCGGAGCCGATGGCCGCGACTCGGTGGTGATTCGCACATACCACATATTCCGCCCCGACAACGTGCTGCTAACGTGGTTTAACGAGAACTACACCCCGCAGTACATCAAGGAGTACGGCCGCCCGGCACGCAACATCATCACCCTCGAGCTCGGCGCACACGCCGACTCCATGGCGCGCGTCATCATCACCGCCCCCGACTCGCTCGCCGGCCTCGACCTGATGGCCGAGTCGGTCATCGAGACCTCAGCCACCCTCGACACCATGCGCCTGTTCATCCGCAACCCGCGCATCCTCGCCACCGACTCCATCATGGCCGCCGTCAGCATCCTACGCCCCGACTCGCTCGAGCAGCTCACATGGCAGCCTGACACCCTCCGCTTCCTCTACCGCGCACCACGCAAGAGCAAGGCCGACCTCAAGCGCGAGGAGGAGGAGCGGCGCCGTGCCGAGGAGGACTCCATAGCCCGTGGCGACAGCATCCCCGCGCCACCGCCACCCACCGAGTTCATCACCTTCAACCTCGACGGCACCGGGGCCCCCGAGCTTGACCGGCCCCTCCGCTTCACCGCCTCGGAGCCCCTCGACACCCTCCGCCCCTCCATGGTGCACATGCACATCAAGCGCGACACCCTCTGGGTCGACGCACCCGCACCGGTCATCACACCCCTTGACTCGCTCCACCCCCTCAACTACCTCGCCCGCTACGACTGGAAGCCGCAGACCACCTACCGCCTTACCATCGACTCCGCAGCCGTCACAGGCATCTACGGCCTCCAGAACAACCGCCTGCAGCGAGAGTTCACCACAAAGGCCCTCAGCGACTACGGCAAGATAATATTCCGCGTCACCGGCCCCGACAGCATCCCCGCCATCGTCGAGCTCCTCGACGCACAGGACAAGCCCCTGCGACGCGCACCCGTCACCGACGGACGCGCCACATTCGAGTATCTGGCCCCCGGCACCTACTTCGCCCGCATCTTCCTCGACCGCGACTCCCTGGGCGACTACGGCAACGGCCATGCATGGGGCGGCGACTTCCGCCAGCCCGACGAAGTCTATTACTTCCCCAAGAAGATAGACCTCAAGAAGAACTGGGACATCGACCAGCCCTGGGACATCTACGCCCTCCCCCTCGACCTCCAGAAGCCCTTCGCCATCAAGAAAAACAAGCCCAAGAACGCCGTAGCGCCCCCCGAGGAGCCCGCCGCCGACGACACCCCCCTCCCCCCCGGCGTCTACGCCCCCGAGGAGTAACCCCGGGGAGCGCCTGACGGACACCACTGCAGCGCGTCGCCTGACGGACACCACCGCAGCGGGAGCCGCGTAGCGGCGCCACAACCAGATGGGCAGAGCCCCCGAAGCAGCAGCCCGGGGAGCGCCGGAGGCGCGCGGATGTGCAGAAACCCCGGGTGGAGCGAAGCGGAGCCACAACCAGATGGGCAGCGCGCCCGAAGCAGCAGCCCGGGGAGCGCCGGAGGCGCGTGGATGTGCAGAAACCCCGGGTGAAGCGTAGCGGAGCCCGGGGCAGGTGGTGCGCGATGGGGATGCTTCGTAGAAGCGTCTTGTGGTAAAGTCGGCGGTATCCTCCCGAAAGCGCGATATGTCCGTAGCCTAAACCACCAAACGCTTCTACGAAGCATCTCGCCTGATGTCACCGAACCCCGGGCTCCGCTACGCTCCACCCGGGGCTTACGCACATCCACGCGCCGCCGGCGCTCCGGGCCCACCGCCCCTTGCCCCGGGCTCCGCTTCGCTCCACCCGGGGCTTACGCACAACCACGCGCCGTCGGCGCTCCGGGCCCACCACCCCTTGCCCCGGGCTCCGCTACGCTCCACCCGGGGCTTACGCACATCCACGCGCCGCCGGCGCTCCCGGGTCAGACGTCCCTTGCCTCAGGCTCGGCCACGCCGCTCTCCGCCACCGGGCAAGAAGCACCGCGGGCGCGGCGGCCTCCTGTGGGGGAGGCTGCCGCGCCCGGGTTTATTGGGGGGTGGGGTGGGGGATTAGTGGCGGGGGCCGTTGTTGCCACCCTCACGACGCGGGCCGCGACGCTCGCCGCGGTCGCCGTCACGTCGCGGACGACGCTCGCCGCGCGGTGCTCGCTCGCGCTCCACGTAGCCCTCAGGCTTGGGGAGCAGCGCGCGCATCGACAGGCGATACTTGCCGCTCTTCTTGTCTATCTCGATGAGCTTGACCTCCACTTCGTCGCCCTCCTTGAGGCCCGAGGCCTCCATGTCGTCAAGGCGCTCCCAGGAGATTTCGCTGATGTGGAGCAGGCCGTCACGGTTGGGCATGAACTCTACGAAGGCGCCGAACTCCAAGATGGAGCGCACCTTGCCCTTGTAGACCTTGCCCTCCTCGGGAAGCTCCACGATGGCGTTGATCATCTCCAGAGCGCGGTCGATGGATGCCTTGTTGGCGGCGGCCACCTCGATGTAGCCGCCCTCGTCGATCTCGTCGATGCTGACGGTGGCCCCGCTCTCCTCCTGGATGCCCTGGATTACCTTTCCGCCCGGGCCGATGACGGCACCGATGAGCTCCTTGGGGATGAGCATCGTCTCGATGCGCGGCACGTGAGGCTTGTAGTCCTCGCGGGGTGCGGGGATGGTGTCGTTGATGATGCCCAGGATGTGCAGACGGCCGTCGCGCGCCTGGTTCAGGGCCTTCTCGAGGATTTCGTAGCTCAGACCGTCGCACTTGATGTCCATCTGTGTGGCGGTGATGCCATCCTTGGTGCCGGTCACCTTGAAGTCCATGTCGCCCAGGTGGTCCTCGTCGCCGAGGATGTCGGAGAGCACGGCCCACTTGTCGCTCTCGGTGTCGGTGATCAGGCCCATGGCGATGCCGCTGACGGGCTTCTTCATCTTCACGCCGGCGTCAAGCAGCGCCAGGGTGCCGGCGCACACGGTGGCCATCGACGACGAGCCGTTGCTCTCGAGGATGTCGCTGACGATGCGGCACACATAGGGGAAGTCGTCGGGGAACATCCGCTTGAGCGCGCGGTGTGCCAGGTTGCCGTGGCCCACCTCGCGGCGCCCTACGCCACGCTGGGGCTTGGCCTCGCCGGTCGAGAAGGGGGGGAAGTTATAGTGGAGCAGGAAGCGCTCGCGGCCCTGGTTGAGCACGTCGTCGACTATCTTCTCGTCGAGCTTGGTGCCCAGCGTCACTGTGGAGAGCGACTGGGTCTCGCCGCGGGTGAACACGGCAGAGCCGTGGGGGCCCGGCAGGTAGTCGACCTCGCACCAGATGGGGCGTATCTCGGTGGTCTTGCGGCCATCCAGACGGATGCCCTCGTCGAGGATGCAGCGGCGCACGGCCTCCTTCTCCACGTCGTGATAGTAGCGCTTCACCAGCGGGGTCTTCTCGTCACGCTCCTCCTCGGGGAGTGACTCGATGTACTCCTTGCAGATGGCGTCGAACGAGTCCTGACGCCAGTGCTTGTCGGCATTGCCGGCCTTGGCGATGGCGTAAGCCTTGTCGTAGCACTTCTCGCGCACATCCTTGCGGAGCTCCTCGTCGTTCACCTCGTGGCAATACTCGCGCTTGGCGGTGGCGCCTACCTCCTCGGCGAGCTCCATCTGGGCCTTGCACTGCACCTTGATGGCCTCGTGGGCAGCCTTGAGGGCCTCGAGCAGCTCAGCCTCGGAGACCTCGTTCATCTCGCCCTCCACCATCATGATGTTGTCGTAGGTGGCGCCTACCATCAGCTCGATGTCGGCCTTCTCGACCTGGTCAAAGGTGGGGTTGATGATGAACTTGCCGTCGACGCGGGCCACGCGCACCTCCGAGATGGGGCCGTTGAAGGGGATGTCGCTCACCGCCAGGGCTGCTGATGCTGCCAGGCCGGCAAGTGCGTCCGGCATATCCTCGCCGTCGGTGGAGTAGAGGGTGATGTTGACAAAAGTGTCAGCGTGATAGTTGCTGGGGAAAAGCGGACGCAGCACACGGTCAACCAATCGTGACGTGAGAATCTCATAGTCTGACGCGCGCCCCTCGCGCTTGAGGAAGCCGCCGGGGAAACGTCCGAATGATGAATACTTTTCTTTGTACTCAACCTGAAGGGGCATGAAGTCGACCCCTTCGCCGGCCTCCTTGGCCGTAACAACGGTGGCGAGCAACATCGTGTTGCCCATGCGCACCTCAACCGCTCCATCGGCCTGCTTTGCGAGCTTGCCGGTCTCGATGGTAATCGTGCGACCGTCAGCCAGTTCGATGGTTTTCTTGATTGGATTTAACATGCGAAGTGATGTGTGATGGAAATGTATATTTCTCGATGCGTAAAACTGACCACAAATTTAACAATTTTCTCCGAAATACCATCTAAATCAGCAGAAAAACCACCTCCAACCGAGTTTGTCACAAGACGAAAGTGGAGCAAAGGTGATTGGGTCGAGCTTATGCGCGACCCGTAGATGATTGCGGAGGCGACGCTACGCGGCGCATTGTCATTATAGCTGACCGTATTTGCCTTACCTATGGCTGCGGTCGGCCCTGCCTCCCTTGCCATAGGCTATTTGCACCCCGCCGCTACCGCGGCTTCCGCTGATGGTACCAATCGGCTACTCCGCTCATACGGCATCCCCGCTGCGGATGTCCGCAGGACGCCGATTTACCCGTAGCCCCGGAAGCCGTAGCGATAGCGTTAGGCTTCCGGCGGCGGGATTTTCGCTATCTTTGCAGCGTTATGAACGGTATGTTTATGAAGATACGGCTGGCGAGCGTCGGCTCGACCAACGCGGAGCTGCGCCGCATGGCTGCCGACGGCGAGGCCCCGCACGGCCTCGCCCTGTGTGCCGTGGAGCAGATTGCCGGGCGCGGACAGCGCGGCAACGGCTGGGAGGCCGAGCCGGGCGCCAACGTCACCATGTCGCTGATGCTCAGGCCAGCGGCGGTGAGCGCGCGCCGTCAGTTCCTGCTAAGCATGGCAGTGAGCTTAGGGGTGTGCGAGGCCGTCAGCAGCTTTATTCCCGGCGAGGATGTGGCCGTGAAGTGGCCCAACGACATCTATGTCGGCGACCGCAAGCTCTGCGGCATCCTCATCGAGAACACCCTCAGCGGCGCGATGATAGCGGCGAGCATCGCCGGCATCGGCGTGAATGTCAACCAGTTGCGGTTTCTCAGTGACGCGCCCAACCCGGTGTCGCTCGCCATGGTGGCAGCTCATGCCTTCGACGTGGAGGCTGTGGAGGATGCCGTGGCGCGTGCCGTGGTGGCTCGGGTGGATGCCATCGACGCGGCTCTGCTCGCCGGCGATGAGGGGTGTGCCGAGGCGCTCAAAGGGGCGTACATGGCGCGGCTGTGGCGCCGCGAGGGGATGCACCCGTACCGCGACGCGGCCACGGGCGAACTGTTCAGCGCGAGTATCGCCGATGTGGCAACCGATGGCACCCTGTGGCTATCGACCGGTAGCGGTCGGTGCCGGGGCTACCTGTTCAAGGAGGTGGCCAGCGTGCTGTGACGCACCGGGGGCACCCCTCCACGCCCCCGCCTCTGCACTCACACCCCCGGCTGCGATGAAACGCGGGGCACCGCCGTTGTGGCGATGCCATCGGCTTGTAGGGATGCACCGTGGTGCATCCGGCGCAACAATCTGTTAATCAGCGGATGCACCACGGTGCATCCCTACAAATTGACGGAAATTGCCGGTTATGCAACACCCTCACCCCCTCCCCCGGCCGCGATTGAGCGCGGGGCACCGCCGTTGTGGCGATGCCCCGTGCGATGAGGTTTGTTGATAAGGTTGTTGAACGGGTTGTGAGGGGTTGGCGGGGGTGATGGCGCGGGGCGCATCATTCCTGCTCGATTCGATTCTTGGTTTTGGCCTTGGTCTTGGATGCCGAGGATGCGAGGTCTTTCTCCTCCTTGAGGTCTATCTCGTTGCGCTTGGAGTCGAGCACGCGATACTGCAGGTAGGCGAGGCTCTGGTCAGGCATAATCTTGAACTTGCCGCCGAGCTCCAGCTTCCATTTGCGCGACAGCGACAACAGACCTTTCTTGAGGTAGGCGTCGACGAAGGGGTGGACGTAGAGGATGAAGTTTTTCAGGCCCAGAGAGTTGACGGCATACTCCAGACGCTCGTGGAGCAGGTCGGTGAAGAGCAGCGACGGCTGCACGTGGCCTTTGCCGTAGCATGACGGGCAATCCTCGGAGGTGACGATGTCAAGGGCGGGGCGCACCCTCTGGCGGGTGATTTGCATCAGGCCGAACTTGCTCAGCGGCAAGATGTTGTGGCGGGCGCGGTCGGTGGCCATCAGCTCGCGCATGTGGTCGTAGAGCTTCTGGCGGTGCTCCGCCTTGGCCATGTCGATGAAGTCCACCACGATGATGCCGCCCATGTCGCGCAGGCGCAGCTGGCGGGCTATCTCCTCGGCGGCGCGCATATTGACATCCAGGGCGTTGGTCTCCTGGTCGTTGGCGGCGCGCGAGCGGTTGCCGGAGTTGACGTCGATGACGTGCAGTGCCTCGGTGCTCTCGATAATCAGGTAGGCGCCGCTCTTGAACGAGACGGTTTTGCCGAACGAGGCCTTTATCTGGCGGGTGATGTTGTACTTGTCGAAGATGGGCTCCGGCGACTCGTAGAGGCTGACAATCTCACGCCGCTCGGGGGCTATGAGGTTGACGTACTTGGAGATCTGGGCGAAGATGTCGGGGTCGTTGACGCGGATGGCCTCGAACGAGGGGCTGAATATGTCGCGGAGCACGCTGACGATGCGCCCCTCCTCCTCAAACACCATTGCGGGGGCCACGGCCTTCTGTGCGCGTGCCACGGTCTCCTCCCAGTAGCCCAGGAGGGTCTTGAGCTCGTGGTTGAGCTCGGCCACGCGCTTGCCTTCGGCTGAGGTGCGTATGATGACGCCGAAGTTCTTGGGCTTGATGCTCTCCATGAGCTGACGCAGGCGGAGCTTCTCGCCGGTGGTCTTGATCTTCTGTGACACGGAGATTTTGTCGCCGAAGGGTATGAGCACCATGTATCGGCCCGTGAAGGTGATTTCGGTGGTCAGGCGGGGACCCTTTGACGAGATGGGCTCCTTGACTATCTGCACCATCAGCAGCTGCCCCTGCTGGAGCTGGTCGGCGATGGCGCCATGCTTGTCAATCTCCGGCTGGAGCTTCATCTTGCTGAGTTGGGGCACGCGCTTGGGGTCGTCGAGCATGCGCTTGACAAACTCGGCGTACGACGAGTAGCGCGGACCAAGATCGAGGTAGTGCAGGAATGCGTCCTTGTCATACCCCACGTTGACGAAGGCGGCATTGAGCCCGGGCATAATCTTCTTGACCTTGCCCAGGTAGATGTCGCCCACGGCGTAGGCCAACCCTCGCGCCTCCTTCTGCAGGGAGACGAGCCGTCCGTCCTCGAGCTGTGCTATGGACACCTCCTTGGGCTGGACGTCGACGATGAGTTCGCTGCGCATGATGGTGAATTGGCGTGGGTTGGTGGGGAAATGAGTGGGTGCATATATGCAAAAGGAGAACAAACTGCGGGCAGCCGTACACCGCAGCCGCCCCAGGGGTGGCCGGCGGAGTGTATTCCCCCGTTAAGTGTCTGTTCTCGGTTGACGGCAAGCGTGCGGAGAGCTCTCACCCGTGTGCAGGTGAGAGCATCGTCCGTGTGTGCTTACTTCTTCTTGTGACGGTTCTTGCGCAGACGCTTTTTACGCTTGTGCGTGGCCATCTTGTGGCCTTTCCTTTTCTTTCCGCTGGGCATAGTGGATGATTATTATGGTGAAGTGTGTTATGAGTGATTACTTGACATCGTCCATGAACACCTTGGCCGGCTTGAACGCGGGGATCTTGTGCTCGGGGATGATGATGGTGGTGTTCTTGGAGATGTTGCGGGCGGTCTTCTCGGAACGTGTCTTCACGATAAAGCTGCCAAAACCGCGGAGATAGACGTTCTCACCCTTGGAGAGTGAGTCCTTTACCACCTCCATAAACTTCTCGATCGTGTCGAGGACCGTGAGCTTGTCGATGCCGGTTGACTTGGCGATTTCGTTGACGACTTCTGCTTTAGTCATGCGTGGAAATAACTGGTTAGATTATTATGATTTAATTAGCAAGTGCAAATATCGTACTTTTTTTTCAATCGGCGATAACCTCGGGCGAAAAAAATGCAATAATCGGCTAATAATTAGGCGCGGGGCACCATCGACTCGGCTATGGCGCGGGCCTCGGCGTTGGTCTGCACGATGTCGTCGAGCGAGGGCGAGGCTATGAAATGTGTCTTGGCAAGGGTGCGCTCTATCAGCTCATGGATGCCCGTGAAGGGGATGCGGCCGCGCAGGAAGTTGAACACGGCCACCTCGCCGGCGGCATTGACGGTGCACGCAAAGTTGCCGCCGGCCTCGAGGGCGCGGTGGGCGAACGTCAGGCAGGGGAAGCGCGCGGTGTCGGGCTCCTCGAAGGTCATCCCGGCCAGGGCCTGCATGGTGAGCCGCCCCTCCAGGCGCACGCGCTCATCCTGATGCAGGGCGTAGGAGATGGGCAGGTGCATGTCGGGGATGCCCAACTGGGCCTTGATGCCGCCGTCCACAAACTCCACCATCGAGTGAATGATGCTCTGGGGGTGCACCACGGCGTGAATGCGCTCGCCGGGGATGTCGAACAGCCAGCGGGCCTCGATGATTTCAAAGGCCTTGTTGAGCATCGTCGCCGAGTCGATGGTGATCTTCGCCCCCATGCTCCAGTTGGGGTGGCGCAGGGCGTCGGCCACGGTGACGGTGGCGAGCTGCTCGGGGGTGAAGGTGCGGAAGGGGCCCCCCGAGGCGGTGATAATCAGGCGGCTGACGCTCGCGGGGTCTTCGCCGGAGAGGCACTGGCGGATGGCGGAGTGCTCGCTGTCGATGGGAAACAGCTTCACCCCCCGCTCGCGCACCAGCTCGCTGACGATGGCCCCGGCGGCCACAAGGGTCTCCTTGTTGGCCAGGGCTATATCCTTGCCCGCGCGGATGGCGCGCACCGTCGGGAGCAGCCCGCTGTAACCCACCGTGGCTGTCACCACCAGGGTGAAGTCGTTACGCTCCATGGCGTCGGCCAGAGCATCCTCACCCGCGGCGGTCTCGATGCCCATAGGTGCCAGAGCCTCACGCAGCCGCGGCAGCAGCGCGTCGTCGCCGATGACAGCCATGGAGGGGCGGAGCTCGCGGGCCTGCTCGATGAGCAGCTCCACATTGCGCCCCGCCGAGAGCATCGCCACGCGGAAGCGCTCGGGCTCGGCGCGGACTATGTCGAGGGTCTGCGTGCCGATGGAGCCTGTGGAACCGAGGATGGCTATTGACTTGGGAGCGGTGTGTGACATGGTATGTGTAAGTGTGGCGAAGTAAGTGATGCAAAGTTACGCCATCGCCGCCAATGATGCAACCCCCGGGACAATTGCCTCGGATTTACGGCCTTGAAATCCTGTTATGTCGAAAGATTGTTGTATCTTTGTAATCTAATATATAAAATAAAAGACAATATCATGGCAAGACCGATAGCAGAAACCCCGATACTGACAGGAGAGGATGCAATCCGCTTCGAGCGCCTCCGAAAGGAAGTTGACAGCCTCACCAAGGAGCAACGTGCCGAGAACACCCGCAAGTTAGAGGAAAGAATAAAGAACGCGAAAATACAAATCTCGATCCGCATTTAGTAATGGAGCTTGTAAAATTAACTCCATTGCACGACATCTCCCGGTTTGACTGTGGAGATAGCGACTTGAATGAATTCCTAAGAGACAATGCGCTTAATTTCACCGAAAAGCGTATTGCCAATACTTATGTCCTTGAAGACAATGGTCAGATAGCAGCTTATTTCTGTCTGCTAAATGATAAGGTTAGCCAACAAGAGTCATCCAACAACCAATGGAAGAAACTCAAGAAGGGATTTCCGGATGGTAAACAGTTCAGCAGTTATCCAGCTATAAAAATCGGTCGATTTGCAGTATCATCTTCTTATCGAGGGCTGAATCTTGGTACAATTCTTATGGATAAGATAAAGAATATGCTCAACGGTGACTCATACTATTCAGCATTCCGCTACCTTACCGTAGATGCCTATCTTTCAGCGGTTGGCTTCTATGAGAAAAATAAATTTAAAATCCTTTCCTCCCAAACCGCAGACGAACATACTCGCCTTATGTTCTTCGATATGATGGAGCTCGGTTGAGACTCCATTTTTTCTTAAAAATCCATTCACTCGCCGAGCTGATTCCTTTTCATAGGCGCCCCGCTGCCCGTCAGCGGCGGTAGGCGAGGCGCGACAGGAGGGTGGTGGCGGCGGGGCCGAGGTGGCTGGCGAGGATGCCCAGGCGGTCCTTGAGGCGGATGTGGCGGTCGCGGGACACCGGGCCGCGCAGCCGCTTGATTTGGCTCCAGCAGGAGCGGGCGGCATCGCGGTCGCCGTGGATGGAGGCCAGGGCATACATGTTGAATGACGCGGCGAGCCTCCGGTCACGGGCGGAGGCAAGGAGCGCGGGGTCACGGCGCGCTTCGGCATCGGCCTCAATGTCGGCGGTGACGCGCATCACGTCCAGGCGCTTGCGGCTCCACACGCCGGTGATGCTCCCCGGGGCGTCGCGGTAGAAGTAGACGTGGCGCGAGGAGAACCGCAGCCTCCTCAGCCGCGGGAACAGACGGTAGTTGAAGTCGATATCCTCATAATATATCCCCGGGGTGAACCGGGTGGTGCCGATGGCCGCGCGGCGGTAGATGCGCCCCCAGGCGTTGCTCGACATACCCCGCTGGTAGAGCATCGCTATGACGGCCTCGCGCCCGGTGAGCGACAGCATCCTGTCGCGCCCCTCGCTGCCGAAGTGGGCCGCGGCGCGGGTCTTGCCCCGGTAGTAGCGGCCGCTCACCACGTCGGTGCCCTCGTCAAAGAGGCTCAGCAGGTGGGCCAGCGCCCCGGGGAGCATCAGGTCATCAGAGTCAATGAACGCCACATACTCGCCCGTGGCGGCATCAAGGCCGGCGTTGCGGGCAGCGCTGAGCCCCGCGTTGGGCTGGGTGATGACGCGCACGCGGGGGTCGGTGGCTGCGTAGGCCCCGGCTATGGCGGCGGTGGCGTCGGCGCTCCCGTCGTTCACTATGATAAGCTCCAGCGGCACGCTCTCCTGACCGCGGAGCACGCTCTCGATGCTCTGCGTCAGGTAGCGCTGCGAGTTGTAGGCCGGCATTATCACCGACACTGTGCCTTGGGGGGTGCTGTTCATCAGGATGGTGAGTGATGCCGCAAAGGTAGCGAATTATCCGCAATCGCGTCAACTCAGGTGCGTGGCGGCGAGGGTGAACGCCGAGATGCGTGTCTGCGGGCTCTCGTCATGGATGGCGCGGATGCAGTCGAGCAGGGTGGCCCCGGTGGTGATCACGTCATCCACGAGCAGCACATGTGAGCCGCCGATGCGTGCCGCCGCCCCGGGGCGCAGGGCGAAGGTGCCCTTGACGTTGGTCCAGCGCTCGGCGGCGTTGTAGCGCGTCTGCGAGGAGTTGAGGCGGGTGGCCCTGAGCAGCTCTGCCACGGGGATGCCGGTGGCCTCCGATATGCCCAGGGCTATATGCACCGACTGGTTGTAGCCACGCTGCCACAGCTTGAGGGGGTGCAGCGGCACCGGCACTAACAGGTCCACGCCGTCAAAGAACCCCTCTACACGGAGCCCGGCGGCGCACGCACGGGCCAGAATGCGCCCTATCCGGGGGCGCCGGTCATACTTGGTGTGATGGATGAGCCGCGCGTAGGGGTCGCCGCGGTAATACCAGAACATCGAGCACACCCGCTCCATGCGCCACGTCGAGAGAAGCCGCCGCTCCAGTTCGGTGATGTCGGGGCCGCTGTGCCTCACCAGCGGCATGGTGAGCTCGCAGTGCAGGCATATCACATCCTCGGCATCAGTCAGTGGTGCGCCGCACGCCTCACACAGCCGCGGCCACGCCGTGTCGATGGCGGCATCGGCCACGCGCCTCAGCAGCGACCGCGGAGGTCTCAGGGGCATGGCAGCGAGGCCCAGAAGGCCGGATTGCGGATGGTGGAGGCTATCAGCGACAGCTCGTAGCCGCGCGAGGCGGCGTAGCGGAACAGGCGCGTGCGCCCGTCGTAGGTGCGCGCCTCCTCGCCCATGGCCCGGGCACGCGCGGTGAGCACCGTGATGAGGGCGCCGAGGTATTCGTCGTCATCAATCTCGGTCATAGCCTCGTCAACCATCCATAGCGGCACATGCTTGGCATATAGGGCCGCGCGTATCTTCAGCTTGCCCCAGCGGGCAAAGCGGAGGCGGTCACGCACAAAGGCGCGGGCAAAGCGCTCATCGTTGAGGAAGTGGCGCTTCTGCAGCGACTCGATGATGCGCTCGGCCTCGTCGGCGCTTACGCTCCAGCGGCGCAGCTTGGCGCGCACCTCCCACGTGCAACGCTCGGCTGAGGCGCAGAGCGACTCCAGGCGCGCCAGGGCCTCGGAAGGGGGTACTGGTCGGGTGGCTCCCCTCATGGCCGGCACGCTTTGATGAAACGGTTCTTGCCCCGCTCGTCGCGTATCAGCTCGGCATCGGTCAGGCCCGCGGCTTTCACCGCATCGAGCGTCACGTCGGCATACAGAGGGTTGATTTCGAGCCACAGCACGCCGCTCTCCGTCAGAGCCGTAGCGGCATAGGAGGCAATCGCCTTATAGAACAGCGCGGGGTCATCCTGCGGCACAAACAGCGCACTGTGCGGCTCATGGTCGAGCACGCGGGGGCTCATCTGCGACTGCTCAGAGGGGGTGATGTAGGGCGGGTTGCTCACGATGATGTCAGCCGACGCAGCCCGTGGCCGTGCGCTGAGAATATCCTCACGGGTGAATGTCACCTGAGCACCGAGCGTGCGGGCGTTGGCCTCGGCCACGGCGAGGGCCTCCGCCGAGATGTCGGTGGCCGTCACCTCAGCCCCGTCAAGCGCACGCGCCAGGGCGATGGCTATGCACCCCGAGCCGGTGCCGATGTCGAGCACCCGCAGGTTGCGGCGTCCGGCGGCGCTGTCGGCAATCATGTCCACCAGCTGCTCCGTCTCGGGGCGGGGGATGAGCACCGCGGGCGTCACCGTGAGCCACATCCCGCAGAAGCGAGCCCGTCCCAGGGCATACTGTATGGGGGTGCCGCGGTCTATGCGCTCCATCACCCCCTCCACGCGTGCGGAGAGTTCGTCGGTGACCTCTCGGTCGCCGTTGGTCACCAGTTGGGCGCGAGTCCACCCCTTGAGGGCGGCGAAGATGTCGCGGATGCACCATGTGGCCTCCGCACGGGTGTAGCCGTCGGCCACGAAGCGTTTGGTCAGTGTGTCGGTGTATTGGTCAAGTGTCATGGTCAGAAACAGGTGTCACCCCGCCACAAGAGCCTTGATGCCGAAGAACAGGCCGCCGATGGCCATCACCCCTATCAGCGAGGCGATGATGCGGTTCACCACCCACATCGAGCGCAGGTTGAAGTGCCCGCGCACCTTATCCACGATGTAGGTGATGCCATACCACCAGAGCACCGCCCCGGCGGCGATGGAGAGGTACCCCAGGATGTAGTGGTAATAGCGGTATTCGGGAGCCAGAAAGCTGAACCGCGCAAACAGACTGATGATGAAGAAGAGTATCAGCGGGTTGGAGAAAGTCAGCAGGAAGCCGGTCCAGAAGTCGCGCCAGTATGTAGCGGGGCCGTCGGTGGGCGGACGCAGCGACCGCGACGGGTTGGCGCGAAACAGGTATATGGCGTAGCCAATGAGACACACCGAGCCGATGACCTGGAGGATGTTCTGGTTGCGCTCGATGAAGTCAATCACCAGCGAGAGCCCCAGACCCGTCAGCAGACAGTATATCAGGTCGCTCAACGAGGCCCCGAGGCCCGTGAAGAGCGCCGGCAGGCGCCCCTTGTTGAGCGTGCGCTGAATCACCAGCACCCCGATAGGCCCCATCGGAGCCGAGATGATGATGCCGACGAGCAGTCCGCTGAGCATTATGTCGAAGATACTCCACATACCGAACTACAAAGTTAACACTTTTTCCCCGAACCCCGGTTCACTCCCGTCCCCCTGGGACTCCCGCACAATCCTGTGCCACATCCTCAAGGCTTGCGGTGTATTATTAAACAAGCTCTAAATCGAAGATAGCAGTCAGAGCATCGTTTGATGCAGTGTATGTGGTATCAACCAAATATGTGATAATATTTTTCATCAATCGGATCTCGCTGACATTCTCCATAGCCTTGAATAATCTTTTGAAACGTGAGTCTCTGTTGGACATCACGTTCTTGGTCTGGGCAGTGAACGTCTTTAAGGCCGGAGACAATTCGTATTTAGTCAGATCTATGCTTCCGGCTTCGGCACATGAAAGAATGAAACCATCTATCGCCGGATGAACGAGAATCATAAAGTGCGGCCGCACCGTATGTCTGAATAATTTAATATGCTCACTTGATGCAATCTCCGTAAAGCAACTCAGATAGCTTGGCTTTCGCTTATCAGCGTCAATTATCCCGACAACAAATCTGTCTGCAAATTTTTCCTGCATGACTTTTGCAACCTGATTGCAGCCTTTCTGATGGTTGCATCCGGCCTTACATACCAACGTTTCTATGAGGTTGGTATCCACATAGCATTCCGGAATTATATAGTCTGCACGCCCGGTCATCTGCCAAGATATGCTTCAATGTTATAGAACATATCCATGCCGTTTTCATATGCCTCCTGAAGCTGCTGCTCTGAAAGACGGCTTATGACGGTTGCATTATTTTTCATATCGACAACGAACACAGCCAGGTCGTCGCCGGCACTTTCCAATAATGCGCTCATGACATACGGGCTGTGGGTAGAGATGAAGAACTGGTTGTCTTCGCTTGCCAATATATCGTTGACCACATTTGAAATATATGGCGGGAAAGTATGTGCCTCGGGTTCTTCAAAGCAGATGACTTTATTCCGGTTGCTGTCAATGGCGGATTTGTAGAATATCAGTCTTTGCAGTGAATCAGCAAGAGAATTGAACGGGACAAGAAACATATCAAGCCCGTTTTCTCTCATTGCCTTTATCTGCTGTGAGCCGGAGTCAAACATCATCTTCAACCCATATCCGTGGAACAATTCTGCGAGATTCGATTTCAGGTCAGGCAGATTAGCCACCGTTGCCATAAGATTGCCTCCTGAGGGAGGAAGCAGAAACCCAACATTTGAGGATTCAGCCACAAAATGTTTCGGGTAAAAGTAAGCAAGAATATCAGGTAAAATTGCCGGCTCTTTCTTTGTTGAGAGATTTAGTGATGGCGTAAAGGCGTATTTGGATATGTCTCCTTGCAATGATATGTCAACTGTCAGTCCATTGTTCGCGCTGCGATTTACTGTCACAGAACAGTCATCCGCGGATACCTCTATGGGCGATGACGAAATACCGTTATGGAACAATTCAGCCGTATTTTCTATCCGTACCAGATTTTTAAGTGATTTGTTCGATGTGTTCACAAGATATGGAACATCGAATAAAGCAAGAGCTTCCAGCAGGTTGCTTTTGCCGACATTGGGTCTGCCTATCAGCACGTTGATGCGCCGACAGTCAGAAAGCGTTATTGATTTGATTGATTTGAAGTTCTTAATCGAAACGCTCTTGATGCTGGTAGGTGCGGATTTTTCCATGATGTGCAAACTTACTAATTTATTTCGTTAGTACGGTCGTGGAGAGCCAAAAATCAGCGGAATTTGCGCGCGGGCAAGGTTATCGGTGGCGGAGGATGGCGGTGAAGAGGCGGCCGGAGGCTGTGCCTTGGGCGCGGGCTGAGAAGAGGCTCTCGGGGTGGCAGCGGGTGCACGCTGGGGGCGGGGCTATCTGCGCCTCGGGGAGGCCGGCGGCTTCCAGCAGGCCGGTGACGCAGGCGGGGAGGTCGACGTGCGGCTTGGTGCCGCCGCGGCTCACGCATGAGGCAGGGAACAGCGCGGCCACCTCCTCGCCCACCTCGAAGCAGCCGGCGCAGATGCACGGCCCCAAGGCTGCGGTGATGCGCCCGGGGCGCGCCCCGAGCCTCTGCATGGCCGCTATGGTGGCCTCTACAATCCCCGCCAGGGCTCCGCGCCATCCGGCATGGAGGGCGGCGATAACGCCTGCCTCCGGGTCGGCGAGCACCACGGGCACGCAGTCGGCGGTGCTCACCCCGATGGCCACGTCACTGAGGCGGGTCACCACGGCATCAACATCCTCAGGCGCGGCGGGCAGCGTGGTGATGACGGCCACACGCGGCGAGTGCGTCTGCCGCGGCACCACAAGCCGCGAGGGCTCTATGCCGAGCTCGCGGCACAGCAGCTCGCGGCAAGCGGCCACGTGCGCCTGCTCGTCGCCCACGTAGTGACACACGTTGAACCCTGAGTAGGGGTCGCCCGCCGTGACCTCGCCCCGCAGGGTGTGCAGGGCCGTGATGCCGGCAGGGGCTCCCGGCAGTGGCAGCGGCGCATACCGGGCAGCGGGCGTGGCTGTGGAGAGGGTCATGCGGCTTTAGAGGCCTTCCGATAGAGCATGAAGGCGATGCCCAGATAGATGATGTTAGGTATCCACATGGCCACCATAGGTGACGTCAACCCGCTCACGGCAAAGGTGGATGTCACCGTGGTGAACAGGATGTAGCTGAAACTCAGCACCAGCCCGATGCCGATGTTCAGCCCCATGCCCCCCTTCACCTTGCGCGACGACAGCGACATCCCGATTACCGTCAGGATGAATGCGGCGGCACACATGGCGTAGCGGCGGTGGTTCTCTATCTCGAAGTTCTTGATGTTGCCGAAGCCGCGCTCCTTCTGCCGCGTGATGTAGGCTTGCAGCTCGGGGGTGGTCATGGTCTCCTGGTCATTCTTGGCGATGAGGAAGTCGCGCGGCTCGAAGGGTATCACGGTGTCGAGTTTCATGCCGCGGGTTATCTTCTCGCGGGTACCGGAGAAGTCGCGTATCATGTAGTCGCGCACCGTCCAGTTGTAGAGCGTGTCATACTTGATGCTCTGCGCCGTCAGACGGCTCACGAGCTTCTTGCCGTCAAACTTCTCCAGCGAGAATTTGTGGCCCATCTTCGTGGGCGCGTCGTAGCGTGACATATAGGCTATCTCGCCGTCGGCCACCTTCATCTGTATGTTCACGCCGGTGCTCACGGCCTTGTTCTTAACGTAGGTGTTGGTGTACTCGATGCGCTTGACGTTGGCCGGGGGGATGATGTAGGCCGCCAGGATGTAGCTGGCCAGGGCAATGACGGCCGCACTCACCAGGTAGGGGCGCATGAACCGCCGGTAG
The DNA here is from genome assembly GCA_023665605.1 of Candidatus Amulumruptor caecigallinarius. GTDB lineage: Bacteria > Bacteroidota > Bacteroidia > Bacteroidales > Muribaculaceae > Amulumruptor > Amulumruptor caecigallinarius_B. The sequence continues at coordinate 22,392 of JAMPDP010000014.1, forward strand.
CTCATGCCCGAGGCGAGCATGGCTATCACCTCGGAGTTGTCGGCGAGCTTGGAGGTGAAGAAGATTACGGCGATGAACGTGAACAGCGGGCTGAACTGGTTGGCGAAGTAGGGGAGGAAGTTGACGAAGTAGTCGAAGATGGTGGCCTTGAGCGGAGCCTTGAGGAAGGCATCGAGCTTCTCGTTGATGTCAAACATGATGGTGATCGCCAGGATGAGGATGATGGCGAACACATACGTGCCGAGAAACTTGCCTATGATGTAGCGGTCGAGTATCTTGAACATCGGGTGGGATGCGGTGGGAACCGATGGGTTACCGGTGGGTTGCGATGGGTTGCGATGGGTTGCGGGTGGGTTGCGGGTGGGTTGCGGGTGGGAAGCGGGTGGAAAGCGGCGGGTCAGAGGCGGCGGGTCACGCGCTCCACCATCATGGTCTTCCACGGCTTGAAGTCGCCGGCAAGGATGTGGCGGCGCGCCTCGCCCACGAGCCACAGGTAGAAGGCGAGATTGTGGATGGAGGCTATCTGCATGGCCAGCAGCTCGCCGGCGATGAACAGGTGGCGCACGTAGGCGCGCGAGTAGGTGTGGTCCACGAACGATGTCCCCTCGGGGTCGAGCGGCGAGAAGTCGTCGGCCCACTTGCGGTTGCGCATATTCATGATGCCCTGCGAGGTGAACAGCATGCCGTTGCGGCCGTTGCGGGTGGGCATCACGCAGTCCATCATGTCCACGCCGCGGTCTATCGCTTCGAGGATGTTGGCGGGGGTGCCCACACCCATCAGGTAGCGGGGACGGTCGGCGGGGAGTATCTCGTTGACCACCTCTATCATGTCATACATCACCTCGGCGGGCTCACCCACGGCAAGGCCGCCGATGGCGTTGCCCTCGGCCCCGAGGTCGGTGACAAACTTGGCGCTCTCGCGGCGGAGGTCAGCGAAGGTGCACCCCTGCACTATCGGGAAGAAGGCCTGACGGTAGCCGTAGAGGCCTGTGGTGGCCTGATAGCGCTCCCAGCCGCGGCGCAGCCAGCGGTGGGTCAGGTCGAGGGAGCGGCGCGCGTAGTCGCGCTCGGAGGTGCCGGGAGGACACTCATCCAGCGCCATCATGATGTCGGCGCCGATGGCACGCTGTATGTCTACCACCCCCTCGGGGGTGAACAGGTGCTTGGAGCCGTCTATGTGTGAGCGGAAGTAAGCCCCCTCCTCGCGGAGCTTGCGGTTGGCCGCGAGGCTGAACACCTGGAAGCCCCCCGAGTCGGTCAGGATGGGTCCCTCCCAGGCGTTGAACTTGTGCAGGCCGCCGGCAGCCCGCAGGGTGTCGATGCCGGGGCGCAGGTACAGGTGGTAGGTGTTGCCCAGGATAATCTTCGCGCCGATGTCGTCGCGCAGTTCGCGGGCATGCACACCCTTGACGCTCCCCACCGTGCCCACGGGCATGAAGATGGGGGTGGGTATCTCACCATGGTCGGTGACAATGTTGCCGGCGCGGGCCGCGCCCTGGCTGTCGGTGGCAAGCAGTCTGAACTCCATACTGCAAAATTACTCCATATTTTCCGCCCTGCCAAATGCCCCGCCGGGGGTGTGGCGCAGCAGGCCGTGGCGGGTGGCGGCGGCGCTCAGCGGCGACAGCGGGGCTATGAAGTTGTCGCGGCAGACGTCAAACTCAAAGGCCGTGGCGTAGGTGTGGCGCATCCACTCCCGCCGCGGGGTGGTGGCCATCTTGATGTCGGTGCGCACCCACTCCGCAGCCGGCTCCGCCAGGCATAGCACTGCCACGGTGAGAAAGGCGCCCTTCACGGGTCGCGTCATCGCCGCCCAGCCATCGGCGCGGCGGCACACATACACGCAGAGCCACAGCTGCATAGGCACGGAGGCACGCGAGGCGAAGTCAAACCCTATCGACCCCACGCGCACTGTCAGGGCGCACACCGCCGTGGCAAACAGTATCCAGAATGCCGTGTCGCGCCGGATGCTCCCCCACACGAAGGGGAACCACACCGCGGCCTGGCAGCCGACAAACATCACGATGTTGGCCACCAGCTTGACGCACTCCCACGGCGTGTGCACCGCAAACAGCTCCGGACGATTGACCGAGGGGTTGCCGGCGAACAGCAGCACAACCGGCAGTGCCAGCGCCACAGCTGCCAGGGTCTGTACGTTGAGCAACCGCCCGCACCCCCCTTTGAGCCACAGCCATGCACCGGCGGGGAGAAGCCCCACTGCCGGGAAGGGGCAGCTCAACAGCATCAGGCTCAGCACCAGCGGGATATTGCGCTGGAAGTTATGCCGCCCCGAGCCACCCATCACCAGCAGGGTGCCTATCCATGCGGCCCCCATCTGATTGTAGATGTAGTAGAGGCTCGTGGTGTGGTTGATCCACCACGCTATCGGTGAGTAGCTGAAGATTTGCGGCAGCAGCAGTGAGGGTTCGTCGTCAATGGTGGTGTACCAGCCGAGCACCCCCGTGCAGAGCAGGAACGGCAGGATGCTGACGCCGCCAAACAGCAGCACTATCCAGAGTGTGCGCAGCTTGACGCTCCCGAGCAGGTCAAACACCAGGCGCACCACCAGCCATATTCCCCAGGCGCACCACACCACCTCCATCAGCCGCCCCGCCATGAGCGAGCCGGTGAGCTTGCCCACAAGGGCCGCGGGGAGCCAGAAGCCGAAGTAGTAGCAGAGCATCTCCGAGCCGCGCACCACCGGCCACGGGTAGCTCACAAGGTCGGCAAACACGGTGTTGCGAAAGTCATGGTCGCCCCACCCCTGCCACACGAAGCCGCCGATGCCGGCGTGCACCACCCACACCGCGATGACCGCCGCCATCAGCAGCTCCATCCACAGCGGCCCGAAGGTGACGCGCCCCGTCATGCCCCGGTAGGCCGTGGCGGTGACACAGAGAGCCACGACGGCAAGGGGGATGCCCGCCGGCCACGGGAGCCACCCGAGCATGAAGATGGCCACCGGAAGGCTCAGATAGAGCAGCGAGAGGGTGTAGAGGGTGCGACGTGTCATAATATACGGCGGAGACAGTGGTATACGGCGGAGACAGTAATATACGGCGGAGAAAGTGCGGCTCTTAATCGGGTTCGGTGTCACACAGGCGTCCGCGCACTATCGCCTCCGACAGGCGGCGGGTGGCATCGTCGGGTGGCGCCCCGCCGCCACGCAGCAGCGAGTGGCCCAGCCCGCGCCACTCCACGGAGTGCCCGCGCAGAGTGATGGTGCTCTGTGTCTCAGCGATGTGCATCACGTCAAGGAGCGTGGGGAAGATGTCGGCCTGTGTAGCCCCGAGGCCGTTGCAGGAGCGTCCGACGCCGGCATTGGCCACTATGAACGGCACGCGGTCGCTTTGAAACCGCTCTGACACGCTGATGCTCCGCGGCTCATGGTCGCCGGTGACAGCTATCACGCTGCTCCGGAGCATCCCCGCCTCGTCAAGACGCCTCAGAAACCGCCCGAGGCTGCGGTCGAAGAAGGCCAGGGCGCGCAGATAGTTGCGGTCACGGATGTCATAGTCTGCCGGAATGAGGGTGTCGGTGGCCGTGTGCTCCCTGACGCGGGGACGGTCATACGGGTCATGTGACGACATGGTGGTGACGAAGGCGAACACCGGCCCCGCGCTTGCCGTGAGCCTATCGCTTGCCGTGAGCCTGTCGCTTGCCGTGAGCCTGTCGGCGGCGAGGTCGAGCAGCACGCTGTCTGCCTCCTGCTCATGCCCGTCGCTGATATTGTCATAGAGGGCATCGAAGCCGTAACTCCTGTTGGTGGAGCCGTGGCTCCACAGGCTCCACTCCTCGCCGATGAACTCCAGGGCATCATACTCCGCAGGGAGCGACTTGGCAATCGACGGGTAGGCCGCCACGGCATATTCGCTTACCAGCACCTCGCCGTCGAGAGGGAGCAACCCGGTGTTGTGCATGAACTGAGCGTCGGCGGAGCGACCCATCCCGGCGAGCACCCTCATGTCTGTGCACACTATCGAGCCGCTGTCGGCCATGAGCCGGCTCAGCGTCGGCATCAGTTGCGGGAAGAAGTCAAGCTCCGTCACGGGGCTGCCCAATGACTCCACCTCGATGAATATCAGGTTCTTCCCCTCGTTCACAGTTAACGCCGATGCCACGGCGGGGTCAAGCGGCGGGGCTGTGCGGCTGCGCAGGGCCTCGAGCGTATCGGCAAGCCGGCGGTCATCCACCTTGATGTCGTTGCCGGCGAGCAGGTGCCACGCCACGTTCGCCAGATAGCCCGGCAGCCCGAAGGCGTGTATCTTGTCGAGCCATGCGGTCTGCATCCGCCAGTCGTAGGCGTATGCCTCGAGCGAGTCAGCCAGGCGTGAGGAGCCGCCGCGTTCGCCGGAGCGCGTTATGCCGCAGCATACTGCTGTACCGACGCTTACCAACGTCACCGCCGCCAGCAGCCAAAGCGTCCGCTTGCCGGGAGCGGCTTTGGGGCAGAGCAGGAAGCCACCCACGGCCAGTGCCCATGGCAGGAGCCAAAGCAGGTCGGCAACGCGGAGCGACGCACGCGCCCCGGCCATCACCGTGGGGTCAAACGTCGCGCCACTGATGCGGTAGAGGCTCGGCGGAAGCACGTCGCCGAAGTTGCGCAGAAACAGAACGTTAGCCACCGCCACGACCGTCAGCAACGTTATAGGGAGCAGCATCAGCGGCCGCCACAGCCTGCCGAGCAGCGCGGCAATCAGCGCAAAGGTCAGCGCATCAGCCACCGTGGCCACCATCTGCATCAAGCCGCTGAGCGTGCCGGCAGGTAGCACGCACCGATAGAACGCCGTCACCAATGCCCACAGGGCCAGAGTCTGCACCACAACGGTGCCGACACCCGGCAGCCTCGCCTCGAGGCCATTGCTGACTTTGGCAATGTCGTTCATAGTAACGTTGTGTAACCGTGCGGTTGGTGTGGCAACCGTATGGTTGCTGTAACGCGAACGAGGATGCCGGAGCCTCCTGCGGGGGCCGGCATCCTCGGTGATGTTCGGACGGGTCGTTGTAGCTGCCGACGGGCCCCGATGGGTCAGTCAGCGATCTTGGCCTTGGCGAACTCGCGGTTGAGGCGCGCGATGTTGCTCAGAGGTATGCTCTTGGGGCACTCGGCGGCGCAGGCACCGGTGTTGGTGCAGTTGCCGAAGCCGAGCTCGTCCATCTTGCGCACCATGGCCTTGGCGCGGCGTGCGCGCTCCACCTGTCCCTGGGGGAGCAGGGCAAACTGGCTCACCTTGGCGCCCACGAAGAGCATGGCGGAGCCATTCTTGCAGGCAGCCACACAGGCACCGCAACCGATGCAGGTGGCGGAGTCCATGGCGATGTCGGCCACCTCCTTGGAGATGGGGATATTGTTGGCGTCGGGAGCACCGCCGCAGTTGAAGCTCACGTAGCCGCCGGCCTGCTGAATCTGGTCGAAGGCGTTGCGGTTCACCATCAGGTCGCGAATCACGGGGAACGCCGCCGAGCGCCACGGCTCGATGGTGATGGTGTCGCCGTCGTTGAACTTGCGCATGTGGAGCTGGCAGGTGGTGATGCCCTGCACGGGGCCGTGGGGATGGCCGTTGATGTAGAGCGAGCACATGCCGCAGATGCCCTCGCGGCAGTCGTTGTCGAA
>JAMPDP010000015.1 GCA_023665605.1 Candidatus Amulumruptor caecigallinarius
TAGTTGCAGCTCCCTGCAGTACGTGACCATACCCAATTCCGTCACTTCTATCGGGTATTGTGCTTTCCGCAGTTGCAGCTCCTTGCAGTACGTGACCATACCCAATTCCGTCACTTCTATCGGGCAGTATTCTTTCAGTAGTTGCAGCTCCCTGCAGTCTGTGACCATACCCAATTCCGTCACTTCTATCTGGGATTATGCTTTCAGTAGTTGCAGCTCCCTGCAGTACGTGACCATACCCACTTCCGTCACTTCTATCGGGAATTATGCTTTCAGTAGTTGCAGCTCCCTGCAGTATGTGACCATACCTACTTCCGTAACTTCTATCGGGGATTATGCTTTCAGTAGTTGCAACTCCCTGCAGTCCGTGACCATACCCACTTCCGTAACATCAATAGGCGAAGGTGCATTTTCCAATGGCGATGATTACCTTTCCAAGGATTACGCAAAGAAAATCATCTGGCTTGGCAACACACCACCGAAAGGCTATCTTACAGCAACCAGATATTCCGACTCATACCATTATCAGTATTACTACACGCCATCCGTCAATTACGTTTCTTCTGACAGCTATAGTTTTTCAAGCAAATATTCGCAAACCTGCTATGTGTATGATTATCTTAGCTCTATGTTTGAGGTTGATGGTGCCATTTATGTCCCGGTAAGCCCATCGGAGCGCACTTGTGATGTGATTGACAGCAAGTATGATGCTGATCTGCACGATATATCTATTTTGGATAAAGTGACGCATCGCAATGTTGAAATGACGGTCAATAAGATTATGCCTTACGCGTTTATCAAGAACAGGACTGTTGCTGATGTAAAGATTGCATCTAACGGTAACGTTAGAGAATATGCTTTTTATCAGTGTCCGAATCTAACGTCTGTTGATGTTGCCAACAAAGGCAATATTGGCGATCACTCTTTTGAAGGATGCACAGCACTCCAGACTGTCACAGCATCCAATCAAGGCTATATTGGCGAGCGAGCTTTCGTCAACTGCACGGCACTACAATCCCTGACGGCATCCAACGATGGTTATATCGGAGTTGGGGCCTTTAAAGGAAGCACCGGGATGAACTGGACTGCCAAACTCTCAAATAAGGGATCCATTGGCTCAGAAGCCTTCTATGGATGCTCCGGTCTTAGCACCGCCGTAATAGATGCAGTAGGGACTATTAATAATGCTGCATTCAGTGGATGCAGCGACCTGAAGTCAGCCACCATCGGCTCACAAGTCACGTCACTGGGCAACGGTGCATTCTCTGCATGTACGTCATTGCCGAGTATAGTTATTCCCGATAATGTCACCTCCGTTGGCTCATATGCCTTTGGTGGTTGCAGTTCTCTGGAAAGCATTTCATTAGGTGCCGGGCTGAAAAACTTGCCTGAATATTTGTTCTCAGGCTGTAAGTCTCTTGGCTCAATCTTAATCCCCGGCAATATTGCATCGATAGACGATTATGTATTCAACGGTTGCACATCATTGGGTGATGTCTCTTTTGAGAAGACGGTTGATGGAGATGAGCAGCTGGCGAAGCTGACGCTTGGATCCAATGGATCTTCTTCTCTGTTCTCGGACTGTCCGCTTGACGAAGTCTATATCGGGCGCAAACTGTCATACAACACTGGCTCGTCATATGGTTACTCACCTTTCTACCGCAACACTTCGCTGCGCGCCGTGGAGATTGCGGATGCTGAGACTCAGATTTATGACAATGAGTTTTACGGGTGTTCAAACCTGCAGTCGCTGAAGATTGGCGACGGGGTGACCACCATCGGCAAGTATGCTTTCTCGGGGTGTTCTGCCTTAGAGGAGTTCTCCGCCGGAGCTGCCGTGAAGAGCATCGGCGAGGACGCGTTCTCTGACTGCACGGCCATGAAGAATTACTACTCTTACTCAGAGGTGCCTCCAACGTGCGGCTCACAGGCCCTTGATGACATCAACAAGTGGGAGTGCGTGCTCCACGTCCCCACCGAGAGCATGGATGCATACAAGGCCGCTCCGCAGTGGAAGGAGTTCTTCTTCATCGAAGATGCCGGGGCCTTTGAGGATGTGGCTGCTGACGCTGACGACAGCGTGACATTTGAGGTCGCTGACGGCACACTCCTCATCAACGGTGCCGCTGACAAGGCAGTGACCATCTACGGAGTAGACGGCGGGCTGCGCGTCCGCTATGACAGCTACGCCGGACAAAGCATAGAGCTCCCCAGAGGCATCTACATAGTGCAAGTATCCGGCACCGAAGCCCGCAAGGTTAGCATCTGAGCTAATCCATCTTGCCAAAACACCCCAAGGGAGGCCGCCGAAATGGCAGCCTCCCTTGCGTGTCATTACCCCCCCTCCTCCCACAAAAATCCGCGTCCCATCCGCCCCAATCCGCGACCCGGCGAGGGACACCAAGCCATCCGCGATGCCCCTTTCCGCCCTATCCCCGCCTCACTGACTTTGGATTGGAAAAGGATGAGCGGCATCGCGGGTCGACGTGTCGCTAAGCTCCTTGCCTGAGGCGCGGATTTCAGCAGATGCAACGCGGATTTTTTCTCGCTCTATCACTGGTTCGGTTGAGAGGCGCATTCATGATAGACTGCATACTACCGACTATCAAGACTCTTACAGCTCTCAATAAAAAAATCCGCGTCCCATCCGCCCCAATCCGCGACCCGGCGAGGGCAACCAAGCCATCCGCGATGCTACACCTCCGCCCTATCCCCGCCTCACTGACTTTGGATTGGATAAGGATGAGTGGCATCGCGGGTCGGCCCGTCGCTAAGCTCCCTGCCTAAGGCGCGGATTTCAGCGGATGCAACTCGGATTTCTTTCTTGCATCTTCACTGTTATGAAAGGAATACTGATAAGTTGAGGATAGCTGTCAAGAATACTACTCCAAGCCCTCCTAAAGCCCAAATAAAAATCCGCGTCCAATCCGCCCCAATCCGCGTCATGGCGAGTGAAACCAAGCCATCCGCGATGCCCCACCTCCGCCCTATCCCCGCCTAATAGACCATGAAAGAATAGGATGAGCGGCATCGCTGGTCTCGCCCGGTTTAGAGACAGATTCATGATGGACGCAAAATTCGCTGTTGCCTGTTTCGGCGAAAAGTGCTAATTTTGCTTCCTATTGGCGGAGTGCGCCCAAGCACGCCTCCCACATGGCTTGATTAGCTGACTGACAGATGAATAAAGCAGCCGACAACATTTCCCCCGACCTCCGTTGGCTCGAGGCCGACGGCGTGAGGATGCGCTACCGCGTCTCCGGCGATGGCCAGCCCATCGTGCTAATGCACGGCTGGGGTTGCCGCGCAGACACCCTTGCCTCCATCGAGCAGGTGGCCCTCCGCGCCGGATGCCGCGTCTACAACGTTGACTTTCCCGGATTCGGCGAAAGCTCCGAGCCCCCTTTCACTTGGGGTGTGGAGCAGTACACCGACCTGATTGAGAAGCTGATTGCCAAGGAGAAGATAGACCGCCCCACCCTCCTGGGCCACTCTTTCGGCGGCCGCGTGGGCATCCTCTACGCCTCGCGCCACCCCGAGGTGCGCCGCCTCGTGCTCGTGGATGCCGCAGGCATCAAGCCACGACGCTCCCTCTCCTACTACCGCAAGGTCTACACATTCAAGGCCGCCAAAGCCCTCGCCAAGCTCTTCCTCGGCAAGGAGGCCGCTCAGCGACGCATTGACGCGATGCGTTCCAAGCGCGGCTCATCCGACTATGCCGGGGCATCCCCCGTCATGCGCGCCATCCTCTCCAAGGTGGTCAACGAAGACCTCACCGACAGGCTCTCACTCATCAAGGCCCCGACTCTCCTCATATGGGGCGAAAATGACACCGCCACGCCTCTCGCCGATGCCCGGACAATGGCCCGGCTGATCCCCGACAACGGCCTGGTGAGCTTCCCCGGTTGCGGCCATTACAGCTTCCTCGACAATCCCGGACAGTTTGCCGCAGTGCTCACCAGCTTCCTGCAAAGCTGACAACCCCGGCCATCACCACACACATCACCACTCCGCAAAGCCCCTTAACGCAACATGACCACATACATCATCATCTACGCCATAGCTCTGGCTGCCACCATCCCGGCCCTCGCCGCGGAGCTCAGCCGCTGCCTGATGATGCTCCAGCAAAACTCATACCGCAACGAGCGATACATGCGCTGGCTCCGTACCTCCGCTGACTCCACCTCGGTGCCTCACCTGATGGGCATCTTCACCTTCCTGGCCATGCTCGCCTCGATGGTGCCCCAGGCGGTCGGTATGCTCGTGGCTTTCCTGTTCTGCGCCATCATGGCTGTCAGACTCATCTCGGCCAAGTACAAGAAGCCTCTGGTGTGGACCCCCCGCGCACGGCGCATATACATCACCGCCCTCTCTCTGGTAGCCGTCATCGGCGCAGCCATAGTTATCCCCCTGAGCATCGGCACCTCCCCGCTCAACACGCTCCACGTCACAGCCTGCGTCATGGTAGGCGCCTACGTCGTAAGCCACTGCATCATCATGGCCGCCAACTGGTTGCTCAAGCCGGTGGAGAGCCGCATCAACGGCCGCTTCGTGGAGGATGCTCGGCGCATACTCCGCTCCATGCCGGAGCTGAAGGTGGTGGGCATCACCGGCAGCTACGGCAAGACCTCAACCAAGCATTTCCTCACGCGTATACTCGCCGAAAAGTACGACACTCTGATGACTCCGGGCAGCTACAACACCACTCTCGGCGTGGTGCGCACCATCCGCGAGCTGATGAAGCCTTATACCGAGGTATTCGTCTGCGAGATGGGAGCAAAGCAGCCCGGCGACATCGCCGAAATCTGCGACCTGGTGCACCCCTCGGTAGGCATCGTCACCGCCGTGGGTGAGCAGCATCTGGAGTCTTTCGGCTCAATCGACAATGTGCAACGCACCAAGTTTGAACTGGTCGACGCGCTACCCGCCGACGGCCTCGCCGTGGTCAACAATGACTTCGAGAAGTGCGCCGAGCGTCCCGTCTCCAACACTGAGTGCATCCGTTACGGCATCACTGCCCCCCACGGCGCACGCTTCACCGCCAAGGACATACGCTACTCCCCACGAGGCACGGAGTTCACCGTGGTCGACACACAGACAGGCCTTGAGCTGCCACTCTCCACGGCCCTTGTCGGCGAGTGCAACATCTCTGACCTCCTCGCTGCCGTCATCGTGGCCCTCCGGCTCGGCGTGGAGCCGCAAAAGATTGCCTACGCCGTGAGCCACATCGAGCCGGTGGAGCACCGCCTGCAAGTGAAGCACACCCCCGGCGGTATCACCATCATTGACGATGCCTACAACTCCAACCCCGCCGGCTCTCGCATGGCCATGGAGGTGCTTCGCCAGATGACCGGCGGACGGCGCATAGTCATCACACCCGGCATGATCGAGCTCGGCGACAAGCAGGAGGAACTCAACGAGCGCCTCGGCGTCCACATCGCCACTGCCGCTGACGTGGCAATCATCGTGGGCCGTTACAACCGCGATGCCCTCACCCGTGGCATTGCCTCCGTCGAAGGGGGCACTTGCCGCGTCGAGACCGTCGACTCTTTCGCCGACGCGCAGCGTCTCCTCTCCACCATCGCCGCTCCCGGCGACACTGTCCTCTACGAGAACGACCTCCCCGACACTTTCAAATAACCCACACCATCCTACTCAAGCAATGAAAACGAACATCGGCGTGTTCTTCGGCGGCCGCTCCACCGAACATGAGATTTCGGTCATCTCGGCGTCGCAAGCCATGCACGCCATCAACCGTGACCGTTACGATGTCACCCCCATATACATCTCCAAGCAGGGCCGCTGGTACACCGGCGACGCACTCCTTGACGTGGCCAACTACCGTGACCTCCCCGCCCTTCTGGCCAAGTGCACCGAGGTGTATATGCGCCCCATAACCGGCGACTTCACCCTCTACGGCACCCGCAAGCAGGGTATCTTCGGCTCTTCAAGCCCCGAGATTGCCAAGCTCGACGTCGTCATCCCCGTGCTCCACGGCTCAAATGGCGAGGACGGCACCTTCGAAGGGGTTCTCGACACCATCGGCATACCCTACGCCGGTTGCGACGTGCTCGCATCGGCCAACGGCATGGACAAGATCACCATGAAGATGATTCTCGGCGCCTGTGACGTCCCCGTCGTACCATACGTATGGTTCACCGACAAGGAGTGGTACAACCGCCGCGACGAGCTGGTAGCCCGCATCGAGGAGAAGCTCGGATACCCCGTCATCGTCAAGCCCGCCAACCTCGGCTCTTCTGTCGGCATTGGCCGCGCTGCTGACCGCGAGCAGCTCCTGGCTCGCGTGGCCGACGCGGAGCGTTACTCCACGCGCATCATCGTCGAGCATATGGTGGACAATCTCAAGGAAATCAACTGCTCGGTGCTCGGCGACTGCGACGACTTCGTCACTTCGGTCTGCGAGGAGCCCATCAAGAGCGGCGAAATCCTCTCATATCAGGACAAGTACATGGGGGGCACCAAGGGTGCGCGAGGAATGCAGGCTTCCCAGAAGCGCATCCCCGCCGACCTCCCCGAGGCCGTAAGCACCGAAATCCGCCGCCTCGCCGGCGAGACTTTCCGCGTGCTCTCTTGCCACGGCGTCAGCCGCGTGGATGTCATCATGGATCAGGATGACGGCAAGATTTACGTCAACGAAATCAACACCATCCCCGGCTCACTCTCATTCTACCTTTGGGAGGCTACCGGCATCCCCTTCGACAAGCTGATGGACCGCCTCGTGGCCCTCGCCATCAAGCGCAAGCGCGAGAGCGAGCACAAGACGCTCTCTTTTGACCAGAACATATTCGCCCTCTCCGGAGGCGTTAAGGGTGCCAAAGGCGGCAAGTTCGCCGGCACTAAGAGCTTGTTTAATAATAAATGTGAACATCTCGGCGGTGTATCTTTGAGTTAAATTTCTCGTTACGAGGAAGGAGCGATGCGGGCATCGTGACTGACGAATAACAGAAATTTAGCCAAAGAGACACCGAGGCGGAAGTAATTTCACAAATATTCAAGCTCTCATAACAACACGTTAATTATCAAAGAATACCCTCATGCGAAAATCTTGGGCATCTTCCATCCTTCAACTCAGTCACATAGCTCGCTATGCTCCTTCGTCTCAAGATGAAATATGCTCCATGATTTTCGACCGAGATGTTCACATTTATTATTAAACAAGCTCTAAAGCCCCACGCAAGTAAACCAATCACACCACACATACCCATGAAAGAAGCCGAAGCTAACACAACACCCGCAGCCGATGCTCCCGGCACCGGCCTCAACTTCGTAGAGGAAGCAATCGCAGCTGACCTCGCCGCCGGTCGCAACGGCGGTCGCCTCAATACGCGCTTCCCGCCCGAACCCAACGGATACCTCCACATCGGCCACGCCAAGGCCATCTGCATGGACTTCGGTGCCGCTGAGAAGTTTGGTGGCACCTGCAACCTCCGCTTCGACGACACTAACCCCGTCAAGGAGGATGTGGAGTATGTTGACTCCATACGCGAGGACATCCACTGGCTCGGCTTCGACTGGGGCGACCGCGAGTATTACGCCTCCGACTACTTCCCACGTCTCTTTGACTTCGCCGTGCGACTCATCAAGGAGGGAAAAGCATACGTCGACGACCAGACAAGCGAGGAGATTGCCGCGCAGAAGGGCACGCCCACTCAACCCGGCGTAGAGAGCCCCTACCGCAGCCGCACACCCGAGGAAAACCTCGACCTGTTCATGCGCATGAACGCCGGCGAGTTCCCCGACGGCACACGCGTGCTCCGCGCCAAGCTCGACATGGCATCACCCAACATGCACTTCCGCGACCCCATCATCTACCGCATCATACACCACCCCCACCACCGCACTGGCTCCACCTGGAAGGTATACCCCATGTACGACTTCGCACATGGACAGAGCGACTACTTCGAGGGCGTGACGCACTCCATCTGCACCCTCGAGTTTGAGGTGCACCGCCCGCTATACGACCACTTCGTGCGCGAGCTCGCCGACGACCCCGAGGCTTACTGCCCCCGTCAGATTGAGTTCAACCGACTCAACCTCACTTACACCGTCATGAGCAAGCGTAAGCTCCTCCAGCTCGTCAAGGAGGGACTGGTCGAAGGGTGGGACGACCCCCGTATGCCGACCATCTCGGGAATGCGTCGCCGAGGCTTCACCCCACGCTCCATCCGCAACTTCATTGACCGCATCGGCTACACAAAGTATGAGGCTCTCAACTCCGTGAGCCTCCTCGAACATGCCGTCCGCGAGGATCTCAACGCTGTCTCCACTCGTGTCATGGCGGTGATGAACCCCCTGAAAGTCACCATCACCAACTACCCCGAGGGACAGGTCGAGACCGTGCAGATGGACAACAACCCGGAGGACCCCAACGCCGGAACCCACGATATGCCTTTCAGCCGCGACATCCTCATCGAGCGCGATGACTTCATGGAGAATCCCCCCAAGAAGTTCTTCCGCCTGGCCCCCGGCAGCGAGGTGCGTCTCAAGGGAGCCTACATCATCCGCTGTGACGAGGTGGTGAAGGATGCCGACGGCAACATCACTGAGCTCCTCTGCTCATACGACCCCGAGACCCGCTCGGGTATGCCCGGCGCTGACCGCAAGGTCAAGGGCACTCTCCACTGGGTGAGCGCTCCCCACGCCGTTGATGCCACTGCACGCCTCTATGACCGGCTCTTTGACGTGGAAGACATGAATTCCGCCGACGGCGACTTCCATGACCACATCAACCCGGACTCTCTCAAGATTGTGGAACACATCAAGGTGGAGCCTTTCGCCGCTGACAACGCCACCCCCGGCACCCACTTCCAGTTCCAGCGCGTCGGCTACTTCACCCCTGACATCACATCCACCCCGGAGCATTTGGTGTTCAACCGCTCAATCGCTCTCAAAGACACCTGGGCCAAGGAGCAGAAGAAGTAACCCGCCTGCCAACACCCTGTTAACACCCACTCCCTTTTTCATGGCTCAGAATGACAACGACGAGCGCCGGCAGCTCATGGATCGGTTCCTGCTGGAGACGCGCGACGACCCTCACAGTGCCTTCTTCACCGAGGACGAGATTGTCGAAATCTTTGACTATGCCAATGACTTCGACAACGACTTCGTCCGCTGTGAGGCTCTCCTCTACGGTGCATCCCGTTACCCCGACTCTGACGAGCTGAGGGTGCGCCGTGGCTTCCAGTACTTCTATCAGGGCGTGGATGTCAGGCTCATCGAGCAGGTGCTCGTGCCGGTCGATCCCGCCAACACTCTCTGTCGTATCCTCCGGATCCGCATAAACGAGCAGACTACACCCGACAATATCGCGCCGAAGCTCACCGAGCTGCTCAACTCGCTCTCCGAGCTGGGCGACGAGGAGGTGATCCAGCTCATTGACCTTGCCGCTGATGCCAGGGCTGTGGACTGGCTTATGGAGCAGAAGGACAACATCCTCAAGCGGTGCAGCTACCTACCCACGCCCCTCTATGAGATGGCCGACGTGCTCTACGAAGCCGGCAAATTCGCCGAGAGCGCTACCCTCTTTGACGAGCTCGTGGAGATGGAGCCCTTCAACGCTGACTTTTGGTGCCGGCTCTGCGAGTCGGCGGCGGCAAGCAGCGACTATCACCGCGCTCTCGAAGCCGCTGATTATGCCCTCGCCATTGACCCCGATGACCGTGTGGCACGCACCCTCAAGGCGCGCGTCCTCTTCGCCATGGAGAAGAACCCCGCGGAGATTGCTTCGCTGCTGGAGCCTTACGTGTTTGAATCACTCGACTCTGAGCACCCCGACATCCTCCCACTCCAGATCTATGCTTCGGCGCTATCCGTGGCCGACGACAACCCGACGCGAGCTTCCCAAGCCCTCGAGAAGGCCAATGAGATGCTTCCCGGCAACTTCGAGATTATCATGGGCCTGGCCATCGTCGGCTCTGACTCACTCTGCGGACGGGCACTTCGGTTCCTTGAAGAGGCTGACAACGTGGATGCCGCCTCGGTCGTTGCCTTATGCAACAAGATTGCCGCTGACGGCCCCGACAAGCTCTCTGTGGCCGCCGACATCGCCACGGCTTACTTCGCTAAGTATCCCGAGGATGAAAACGCCCACATCATGTTCACATACCTATATATGGCTAAGCGTTATGAGGATGTGGTGGCCCTATACTCATCTCTCGTCAGCGAAGCCGACGGCGAGACCGACGACGCGGACCTCACCTTGAACCACCCGGTTGTTCTCGCCGCATACAACCTGAGCAACCTGCGACTCGCCAAGGATGACGACACCAGAATGGAGGCCTTCAGCACATTGGTCTATAAGCTCAATCGCCTCCCCTCGGTTAACAATATGCAGCAAAAGCTCATGATGGAGGGGTTCAACAAGATTATGACTGATATCGTCGTTTACATCAGTAACCATCTCCACTGGCGAGCATCTTCGCTCAACAAGTTCGACCCCTTCCCGTCCATCCACAACACCCGCAGGAACTCAACCGACCGTAACAATAAATAATCCCTGCCACCGGTCAGACATACGGGTGTTCCCCGAGACTCCCTAAAACACTTCAACGCCCCCGCGCCGGATTATTCCGGATGCGGGGGCGTCGCTTATGGCCCGTTGCTGTATGACGCAACTCTTGCGGGCCTCAATAGTGAAACGTAGGCAATGTAAGCAGAAAAGTATATGTGATGAACGGAAGCAATCTCATTTATAGCATGCCATCAGTGTTTGCATCCCTCGCCGAGGCATGAAGGGGAGAGTAATCCGGGGGTAGCTCAACCTGTGCCGGCAAGCTCAACGATAGTCGGCAAACTGCTCCTGCAGACGCTTGCGCGCAAAGAAGATGCGGCTCTTTACAGTTCCCAAGGGCACGCCCACCTTATCGGCTATCTCGTTATACTTGTAGCCGGCTACGTGCATCGAGAACGGAACGCGATACTCCTCGGGAAGGGCCTCGATGGCGGTCCCTATCTCGCCGGCGCAGAAGGCTCCCTCGGGGGTGGCAAATCCGCTGTCCTGCGACAGGTTCAGATGATACAAATCCTCTGTGGTGTCTACCACGGTGGCACTGCGAACCACTCGGCGGTAGTTGTTGATGAAGATGTTGCGCATTATCGTGAAAACCCAACCCTTGAAGTTGGTGTTCTCCACAAACTTGTCTTCATTGGCCAGCACCTTCAGCGACGTGTCCTGAAGCAGGTCGTAAGCGTCGTCGCGGTTGGACGTAAGCATATAGGCGAAGTTCAGCAGATTGTCCTGCATCTTCATTAGCTCGACTTGTACAGATGCTGTGTTCATAATTGTGATGGTTAAGAGGATGATTGGAAAGAGAGGCAAGAGACTTTGTCTGGTCTTTCCCCGTCAAGGGAGTGATTGGCTCTCGTTGGCTGTGTGATGTATTGCAAAGTTAAGTGCACTCCCTCGCCACGTCAAATTTTCACCAAAAAAAATCCATCTCCCAACCTCACTTTTTTGCACCAACCCTTTTTAACACTGATTATCAATATTTTAACCTGTGCAACAAAAGTTACATTATTGTTACAACACCGAAATTGTTACACCCGCTGCCCTCAATTTGTAACACTCTCCCGACTCTGGTTCCAAAGACCACCGGATGCAGCCGTCACTTCATCATCCCTGCTACTACGCGGCTCCACTCCTGCTCAAAGTTGGGCGTGAACACACCGCGTCCCATAGCGGCTTCTATCTCAGCCACCGTCCAAAACCTCCCGCCGTCAAGCTCTGCACTCGGGCTCACCGGCCCGTCATATATACATAGGTAGGGATTGACAAGCTCCCGCTCACGCGTCGACTCAAACACATAAGGCTCCAGCCTCACGGGCGTGAATTCGGTGATACCAAGCTCCTCGCGGGCCTCGCGGCGCAAGGCATCCTCCACTTCCTCGCCATAGTCCACATGGCCGCCCACTGCGGTGTCCCAGCGTCCCGGCTGAATATCCTTCCACTCCGGACGCTTCTGCAAGTACAACTCACCCTGCGAATTAACCACATGCAGATGCACCACCGGGTGAAGCAGCATGGAGCCCCCGTGACACTCGCCACGCGTGGCGCGCCCTATGACACGCCCCTCGGCATCTACCACCGGGAACTCCTCCCGCGAATTATCTTGCATCTGCATATTTCAACATTTGTGCCATCACCCGATGCTCGCCTTTTTGGCAAGGACCTGAGCAGAGGGTGTTGCAAAACTTCCTAATGAGTGGGTACTGCGAAACCTCCATGAGAGGGTGTTGCAAAACCTCCTAATGAGCGTCCGCAGGACGCTGATTTACTCGTAGCCCCGGAAGCCGGAGCGATAGCGCAGGCATCCGGGGTCGTAGTCAGCACAGCAAAGGGCGTCCGCAGGACGCCGATTTACAACACCACATCCGGCAACACCCTCCTTACTTCCCGGGGATGGTGATTTTCTGGCCCGCGCGGATGTTGCTCCCCTTGATGCCGTTGGCCTTTTGGAGCGCAGAAACGGTGGTGCCGTTGCGACGTGCTATCTTCTCCAGGCTGTCACCGCTCTTCACGGTGTAGCTCTTTGACTTGCCCTTCTTCTTGTTGTCTGCCTTGCTGTTTTTGCCTTTCTTGGCGTTCTGGCTCTTCTTGCCACCGCTGTTACCAACCTTGGCAGGCTTCTCCTTGGCGCCCTTATTCTCGGTGCTTACACCCTTCTTGGGGCTTGCGACATTGCTGTCATGCTCCGGAGCGGCCTGCTCACGCTTGCGAGCCTGCTTCTTGGAGGCTCCGCTGACTACATAGCTGTCCGCGGCTGCTCCCTCGCCATACACGCGCCGCTGGGGCACGGCGGGCTTGGTGCTCTGCTCCTGCGCGGCTGTCTGCTGACGGGCCGGGGGTTCGGGCACGGTAGCCTGGGCTGTCTCCTGCTTGGGGGCGGGTACGGGAACGGCAGGAAGCATGGCGGCATCATCGGCGCGGCGGCGCGGCGCCGGAACGGCGGTACGCCCGGCAGTAAGGTTGCTGTCCACGTCACTGTCAGCGCGAGGCGTAATGGTGGTGGCTGCCAGTCCGCTCTCGTAGGTCTCTATCACGAGCTGGTCTCCCTCCTTCACCTTGCCGCGGCGCAGGTTGTTCCAGTGCTTGATGTCGGTGGCGCTCACCCCGTAGCGCCGTGCTATGTCGCGCAGGTTCTCGCCGCGGGCCACGGTGTGCACTTTCTTCACCGGCTTGTCGGTGAAGTTAGTGGCTATGTCGAAGTTCTCGGTGGCGTTCAGGCTCTGGGCCATGTCTGGCTGGATGGCCCCGGGGTCGCTGATGCCCAACGGGTCGTCAAGGTCCCCCTCCTCGGCCGTACGCGGCTCTACGTAGGTGCGACGCTTATATATATCCTCATCGTAGGCAAGAATCTGAGGCTCTGACATCACGTAGCTCAACACCTGCTGCGAGGGGAGCACCAGCGGGTAAGGCTTCACGTCGCCCGGTATCACATCCTTGCGATACTGCGGGTTGAGCATCCTGATCTCATCCACGGGGATGTTGAGCACGCCGGCTATCTGATTGAAGTGCACGCGCTTGTTCACCAGCACTGTGTCGGTCACAAGGTGCTTGGTCACCACGCGGGGGGTGATGTTGTGCTCCTTGTAGTAGTTCATCGCATAGTTGGCGGCAATGAACGCGGGCACATAGCCGCGGGTCTCGGCCGGCAGGAAACGGTAGATTTCCCAGAAGTCCTTCTTGCCGCCGCCGGCACGGCGCAGGGCCTTGTTGACGTTGCCCGGTCCGCAGTTGTAGGCGGCGATGGCAAGTGACCAGTCGCCGTAGATTCCGTAGAGCTCCTTGAGGTAACGCGCGGCGTTGCGCGACGATGAACGCGGGTCGCGCCGCTCATCCACCAGCGAGTTCACCTCCATGCCCAGGCCGCGGGCCGTAGCGGGCATGAACTGCCACAGGCCGGCGGCCCCGACGCGGCTCACAGCATTCGGTTTCAGCGCGCTCTCGATGATAGGCAGATACTGCAACTCGGTGGGCATACCCTCCTTCTCAAGCTCCTCAAGGAAGATGTTGCCGTAATAGTTGTGGAGGGCCAGCAGGTTGCTCACCATGCCGCGACGCTTGCCCACGTACATATCTATATATTTGCCCACAACGGAGTTGTAAGGCATCTCTATTTCGGAGGGCAGCTGCGACAGGCGCTTCTCATACTCGGCGGGGGTGCCCAACTTCTGCGGCATGTCGTCGGAGTCGCCACCGGTGGCGTAGTTGTGGAGATAGAAGTTCTCCTCAAGCTCGCGGGTCTTGGTCTCGAAGCTCTCGGGGGGCACGATGTTGTCATCCGTCAGCGAGTGCTTGATGTCAAGTATCGACGAAGTCTGCGCGGTGGCATCGCTGCCCCATGACGCGGCTCCGAGAAGTATGAGTGATGCGAAAATTCGTTTCATCCTTGCTATGTGAATTGGAGGTAGAGAGGTAAGTATGTGTTTCTATGTCTGTGTTGTGATGGCGCGGGCCGCTAAAAGTTCAGGGCCCAGAGCATTCCCACCGCAGGGCGGGGGTTTCGCGCATCGGGGAGCATCGCCGGCACTACGTCCATCGACAGGTCCGGCGAGATGTCAAAGTGCGAGAGCGACGCATCTACGTAGGCATCGACTATGGCAAGCAGATACACGCCTACCATACTTATGATGCATAGGTCACGGTTGCGGCGGTAGAAGTTCTTGCGGCTGCGCATCAGGTTGGCCACCCAGTCGCGCCGCTGGTCAAAGTACTCCTTCGGTGTGTTCGGCGTGAACATATTCTCATAGGATGTCGTCTGTGGGTCGTTGTCCATGATGTCGGCATACGCCTTGGTGTAGTCGCGCAGCATCGAGTTGTTCCATGACGTGCCGTACCCCAACGCCATGAAGCCACCCACTATGATCGGCAGCTTCCAGTAGCGGCGGTTGTACACCTGGCCAAGGCCGGGACACAAGGCCGCGAGCCACACGGCACGCTCGGGGTCCGGATTGAACTCGATCTTGCGGGCGGCCTCCTCCCACTTGTCCACGGCAGACGCAGGGGCCGTCAGCACCAGCTCGGGACCATCGACCGGCACTCCGCCCATTATGGTGTCGGCACCGTTGGCCTCGCCCGGCAGCAGGATGCCGAGCCCGAGCTCGTCGTCTATATGCGGCGGGGCAGCCACACTGTCGGCAGGAGTAACGTCTTGACCGACAACCGTCTGGCCGCACAGCGCGGCGACCATGACGATAACTGCCCGGCAAAACCGGACAGCTGCACGACGGCAGCGCCCCGCCTGGAGCGCATCCCGTGAATCATCGCTGATGTCTTTCGCAATTAACGTCAAAGTCTGTAACAGCTTTACTTTCGCAAAATTAGCCATTCCCCGCCGCACTGACAACCCCGCAAGCCCCTTTTAACCCTTTTTGACTATCACCCGCCTGGCCTTGGGCCATTCTGTCGCACTCCGATTCCCGCCCTCTCAGCCATGCCCTTCGCCCTCTTGTCGTACTGCCACCAATGATAGTTAATAATTGTAAAATGTGTTGCACAGCATCTTTTTCGATTTCGCCGTCGGTAGTCGATGATGTATATTTGCGCATATTGCAGGGATAAACTGATATCTCACATTTCTTACTTTTCTTACATTTCTCACACATCTTACTTTCTAATATCTTGCTTTTCTCACACTCCTGACATTCCATTCTTACCTTTGAGCCTGTCTCACAACAAGCTCTTAATCTATTAACACACATCAATTCTTATCACATGAAAAAACTTTTACTGCTTGCCACAGCTGCATTGATGACCCTCGGGGCATCGGCTGACTGGTATCTTGTGGGCGACAAATATGGCTGGAGCGACAACGCAGCCTACAAGTTCTCCCCCACGGACAATGCCAACGAGTACTCCCTCAAGGTGGCTGAGCTGTCGGGACAGATTAAAATCAAGGAGGGCGGCAGCAGCTGGAACTCTGCATTTGCCACCTCCGGGACGACCAAGCTCAAAGAGGGCGTGGTCTTCCAGGCCCAGGACAACTCCAACAACATCAGCAACATCACCGTTGACGGCACCATCACTGATGCCACCATCACCATCAACACCGCCAACTACACCATCCTGGCCGTCGGAGCAGCCAAGGAGAACGAGTACAGCGAGGTGTATCTGGTGGGCAACTTCGGTGATGATTGGACACTGGAGCGCACTGACTACCCGCTGACTCTTAAGGCCGGAAGCTCCACGGTGTACGAAGGCTCTTATGAGCTGAAGGCCGGCATCACTTACTTCAAGATGAGGGCCGGCACTTTGGTATACGGCACAGGCAAGAGCGGCGACACAGCCGTGAAGCTCGGCACCAAGTATACCGCCTCGCAGTCCGGCGACTCATTCACTCTTAACGCCGGCAAGTACAACTTCTCCTTCACCCTCGAGAAGAATGCCGACACTGGTGTCCTCGAAGTCACCGCCGACGGCCCTGTCACTTACCCCGAGAAGATGTATATCTTCGGACAGGTCAACGGCCTCGGATGGGCCCCCAACAACTATGTGGAGATGACCACCACCGACGAGGGCGTGTATAAGGTTGAGGACGTGCTGATAGGCAACGCAGGCGAAGGCCTCGGATACTTCTCGTTCGCAACCGGCTACAGCTCCTTAGCCGACGAAAGCGAGTGGACGAATGTTGGCACCCGCTACGGTGCCACTGCCAACAACACCCCGGTGGAAGTGGGCAAGCCGATGGAAATCAGCGGCGGCGAGAACTCATTCTCAATAACCTGCGACCATGAGTACACCATGACCCTGAGCCTCAAGGACATGACTCTGACTGTCGAGGGCTACGAGCCCCCGGTGCTCGAAGATGCCAAGTTTGGACTGGTAGGCAGCATCAACGACTGGGACATCACTTCCCCGATTGACATGACTCAGACCGAAGGCAACGTCTTCACCTACTCCGTGGCAGAGCTCGAGGAGGGCGCTGAGTTCAAGATTGCAAAGCTCGGCACTTACGCAAACACAGATGCCGCATGGGCTGCTACTCTCGGTGCTGAAGGCCCTGAGGGTGACTCAACAGCTCCTCCCGTTGACGTGACCGTGGGAACCGACATGAACGCATGGCCCGGCAGCTCCAACAACTTCCGCATCGCTGCGAAGCTGACCGATGTCACCATCACCTTCTTCTATGACGACACCCCCAACGCCGCAAGCATTCTCCTGGTCGAGGGCACCGTAGCTGAAGACCCCGAGCCCGAACCCGTAGAACCCGCACAGTCTGTTGAAGCTATGTTCGACTTCACCTCTATTCCCGCTGACTTCACCGAGGATGATTATCAGACTGACTCCTCTGCCAAGACCAACAGCTTCATTGATGTGACCAACCACGTATTTAACGTTGACGGTGTGACGCTGACTGCCACTGGTGGCAATACCTCCCCACGCTTCTACAAGACCGTTGCCTCCACCACAGGTGCCGTCACTTGCGACCTGCGCATCTACAAGACGGACGGAAACATCACCCTCAAGGCCCCCGAGAACTACTACATTGAGTCTGTAACTCTCAACAGCACTGCCGCCAAGAGCACTTCCAACGTCGCTTCTATGACCTACGGCAGTGACTTTGAAGCCAATTCTGCCTACACTACTCCCACCGGCATGAAGGCATCTCTGCAGGTTGTGGCCAAGAGCGGCACAAAGCCCTCTGACATCACTCTCACCACGGCATCCGGCAAAAACACCCGCATCAGCACCATCGAGGTGGTAGCCCAACCGCTGGGAACCGCTATTGAGAACATCGCCGGTGACTTCGATGCCAACGCCCCGGTTGAGTACTACAACCTCCAGGGCATCCGCGTGGCCAACCCCGCCGCCGGCATCTACATCATGCGCCAAGGCTCCAAGGCTGCCAAGGTGATGCTCCATTAAGTCACCCCCCGCCTAAAGCACCACACCCTGACACAACAAGCCCCGGGAGCCAACGCCTCCGGGGCTTCCTCTGTTTAAGGTTGTTGCAAAACCTTCAGCTTGTAGGGATGCACCGTGGTGCATCCGGCACAACAATCTGTAATTCAGCGAAGGTGTATCAAAAGTAATTGTGATGTTGCAAAAACCTCCAAAGGGCGTCCGCAGGACGCTGATTTACCCGTAGCCCCGGAAGCCGGAGCGTTAGCGCAGGCATCCGGGGTTACAAGCCCCACAGCAAAGGAGGTTGTTGCAAAACCATCAGCTTGTAGGGATGCACCGTGGTGCATCCGGCGCAACAATCTGTAATTCAGCGAAGGTGTATCAAAAGTAATTGTGATGTTGCAAAACCTCCAAAGGGCGTCCGCAGGACGCTGATTTACCCGTAGCCCCGGAAGCCGGAGCGTTAGCGCAGGCATCCGGGGTTACAAGCCCCACAGCAAAGGGGCGTCCGCAGGACGCCGATTTACAGCCACGCAATAGCCCCCCTATTACTTAGGCGAGAGGGTGACAAGAGGCACGAGCATCTCCTCCAGCGAGATGCCCCCATGCTGGAACGTGCCGGTATAGTAGGACGCGTAGTAGTTGAAGTTGTTGCGGTAGGCGAAGAAGTCACGTCCTGTGGCGAAGATGTAAGCTGACGACACATTCGGCGCCGGCAACCCGTAGAGTGCCGGCTTCTTGATCTCATACACCTGGCGCGGATTGTAGTCAAGGTTGCGCCCCACCTTGTAGCGCAGGTTGGTGTTGGTGTTGCGCTCACCCACCACCTTGATGGGGTTGTCAACGCGGATAGTGCCATGGTCAGTGGTGAGCACTATACGGTAGCCCGCACGCGCTATGCGCCGCAGCAGCTCCAGAGCCCCGGAGTGGCGAACCCAGCTCTCCGTGAGGCTACGGTAAGCGGCGTTGGTGCCCGCAAGCTCTCTTATCATCTTGCTCTCGGTGCGCGCGTGCGACAGCATATCTATGAAGTTGAGCACTATCACATTCAGAGGATGCTCCTCCAGACGGCGGAAGTCGCGGAGCAGCTTCTCGATGGCCTGGTTGGTGTTCACCTTGGAGTAGGTGAAGCTCTCCTTCCGGCGGAACCGTTGCAGCTGCGTGGCTATCAGCGGCTCCTCGTTAACGTTCTTACCCTCCTCGGAGTCCTCGTCAACCCACAGCGACGGAAACATCTCGGCGATGCGTATCGGCAGCAGCCCTGAGAATATGGCATTACGCGCGTACTGCGTGGCTGTCGGCAGGATGGAGCAGTAAAGCTCCTCGCTGATGCTGAACGTGTCGGCAAGCAGCCCTTTGATCACCCCCCATTGGTCGAGGCGGAAATTGTCTATCACCACCAGGAACACCTTCTCACCGGCGTCAAGCAGCGGAAACACTCGCCGCTTCATCACCTCATGGCTCATGATAAAAGGCCTGCCCGCACCGCTCTCATCAGTGATCCACTCCTCATAGTCGCGTTTCACCATCTTTGAGAACGCGGAGTTGGCGTCTACCTTCTGCATCTCAAGCATCTCGTCCATACCCGTGCCTGCCGTGGCAAGCTCCAGGTCCCAGTACGTCAGCTTGCGGTACACATCCATCCACTCCTCCACGCTGCGCGCTGAGTCGATGGCCGAGGCCAGCGCCGGAAACTCGCGGCGGTAAGCCACCGAGGCGCTCTCGGTCACAAGCTCGTCGGAGTGAAGCGTCTTCTTGATCGACGACAGGATCTGCAGCGGGTTCACCGGCTTGATCAGATAGTCTGCAATCTTAGCTCCCACGGCCTGGTCCATGATATTCTCCTCCTCACTCTTGGTGATCATGATCACCGGGATGTGAGGCATCGCCTGTTTGATGCGCGTCAGCGTCTCCAGGCCCGTAAGGCCCGGCATATTCTCATCAAGGATTATCAGGTCATAGGGTGTCGCCGCAGCCATCTCCAACGCGTCATGCCCATTGTTGGCCGTCGCCACCTCATAGCCCTTACCCGTCAGAAACAGTATGTGGGGCTTCAGCAAATCAATCTCATCATCAGCCCAAAGTATCTTGTTAGCCATACCACAAAGATAACAAATTTTCCCCATCCCCCACGGAGATATCCCCGCCACGGAGCCCCGGAGGCACACGTCTGTACAGATTCTGTTCGCTTATATCAAAAAAAATCACCCAACGTGCGAAGTTACGGGTTCAGCCGCTCCGCCACGTTGTAACTTTGCACACGAAGGCATAGGGATAGGCTCGGGTGCCAATCCGGAAAAAGTCTTCAGCGCAGCAGCAAGAGTGCGCCGCGCCTCTCAATAGCCCGAAATTTGGCCCATGTGGGCACATAGTTCTTTGACATACTTCCATCCTCCCCGACGGACCGCGAAACTCAGAGCACTCTTTTCCTCCTTTCAGTGCCCTGCGATGGCGGAGCGGCAACGTTGCCTGTCCACGTCCCGCTCTCGCAAAAATTTATCCCGGCGGTGTTGCTGCCTCCTGTCTATGAGAGCCCCGACATCATCAGCCACATGCGGATCCCGTCAACCGTCCCCGGCGTCGTGGGTTGCCACCTCGGGCCGGGCGACGGTGAGCTGCGGCGTGTGCCCCGGCTCCACAAACCATCAGACACGTCCCGTATGCCGGCGCCCCAGGCCACGCCCCATACGGGACGTTCCTATTTCCCCCCCCCCCACACTCCCCAAGAAAAAATCCGCGTCCCATCCGCCAAAATCCGCGTCCCGAGCGAGGGGCCCAGCCCCCAAGCCCATCCGCGATGCCCTTTTCCGCCCTATCCTTGCTCTCTAATATCTAATCCCATCTCTATATAGAAAAGGATAGGCGGCATCGCGGGTCGGCTTTGTCGCTACGCTCCGTGCCTAAGCCGCGGATTCAAGCGGATGGGACGCGGATTTTTTCTGTCCCCGGATGTCTCTCCTCAATGATACTACCCGTCACTTGACAAGATTTTAGCCTATACTCACCACCATCCCCCAAGAAAAAATCCGCGTCCCATCCGCCAAAATCCGCGTCCCCCGGGCGAGGGGCCCAGCCCCAAGCCTATCCGCGATGCCAAAGCTCCGCCCCATCCTACCTCTCTAATATCTAATCCCATCTCTACATAGAAAAGGATAGGCGGCATCGCGGGTCGGCGTGTCGCTACGCTCCGTGTCTGTCGACGCGGATTCAA
>JAMPDP010000016.1 GCA_023665605.1 Candidatus Amulumruptor caecigallinarius
ACATCTCCCTGCTCAACCCGCAGGACATCGAGAGCATGACCGTGCTCAAGGACGCAGCCTCCACCTCACTCTACGGTGCGCGCGGTGCCAACGGTGTGATCCTCGTCACCACCAAGAAGGGTAGTAACGACTCCAACGTGAAGGTGACTGTTGATGCCCGCTGGGGTGCCAACTCCCGCGCTCTGAGCGACTATGATATGGTCAATGACACCGAGCAGTATCTGAAGATGGTGGGCCAGGCGTTCTACAACACCACCCGCTACATCAGCAAGGGGAGCGATGCCGCCGGCTTGGCCAACGCCAATGCCTCCATCTGGAAGAAGGGTGGTCTGGGCTATCAGATTTACACCATTCCCCAGGGCGAGGACTTCTTTATCAACAACAAGTTTGACATCAACCCCAACGCCACCCTTGGCTACAGCGACGGTGAGTACTACTACACACCTGACAATTGGAACGACGGCACATACCGCAACGGCCTGCGCCAGGAGTACTCAGTGAGCATCTCCGGTGGCACCGACAAGCTCAACTACTACCTGTCCGGCTCATTCCTGGGTGACGACGGCCTGATTATCGGCTCGCACTTCAAGCGCCTCTCCACCCGCGCCACTGTTGACTACCAGCTCAAGAAGTGGCTGAAGGTGGGCACGAACCTTGCCTACGTCTACACCAACACCGGCTATCCTCATGACCAGACCGAGGATGGTTCGAGCGGCAACGCCTTCTTCTTCGCCAATATGCTCGGCCCGGTTTATCCGATGTATGTGCGCGATGCAGCCGGCAACATCATGTATGACGTCAACCATGGCGGCTATCCCATCTATGATTACGGCGATGTGCGTTACGGCTACACCAACCAGACCCGCAACTACATGAACGGCGCCAACCCCATCGGCGCACTCCGCTACAACACCGAGGACTACCTGTGTGACTTCTTCTCCGGCAAGTGGTATGCCACCATCACCCCGATTGCCGGCCTGAACGTGACCGGCACCGTGGGCTACACCACCGACAACACCCGCCTTCACCAGATCCTGAACCCGCTCTACGGCCAGTTCACCTCCATCGGCGGTCAGGTAATCCAGGAGGCATCGCGCAAGCGCGCCATCAACATCCAGGCCATCGCCAACTACTCACGCACCTTCGCTGATGTGCACAACATGAGCATCATGGCCGCCTATGAGAGCCTTGACTGGAAGAGCGAGTATGTCGAGGGTGCCGGACAGACTCTCTACAACCCCACCGTTCCCTTCCTGGGCAACACCATCGACTCTCCCAACGTGGGCGGTCTTGAGTACGCATATGCTACTCGCGGTATCATCTTCAACGGCAAGTACAACTACGACAACCGCTACTTCTTCACCGCCGGCTACCGCCGCGACGCCTCCTCACGCTTCTCCAAGGAGAACCGTTGGGGCAACTTCTGGAGCATCAGCGGCGCCTGGGACGTGGCCAAAGAGAAGTTCATGGAGCCCGTCACCTGGGTTGACATGCTCAAGGTCCGCGCTTCGTTCGGCCAGAACGGTAACGACAACCTCGGCACCTCCAGCTACGGCTACTACTACGCATATGCCGATATGTACAAGCTCTCAGGCGGCAACAGCGTGTGGAGCGACGGCACCCTCTACTTCAAGGGCAACCCCGACATCTCCTGGGAGACTTCCAACTCCTTCAACGCCGGTATCGACTTCAGCTTCCTGAACGGTCGCGTTGACGGTAGCATCGACTACTTCAACCGTCAGACCTCTGATATGCTCTACTTCCGTCCCACCAGCCCCGCTCTGGGCTACTCATCCATCCCGATGAACGTAGGCTCGATGAGGAACAACGGTCTGGAGTTTGACGTGAACGTCAGCATCTTCAACACCAAGGATTTCGGATGGGATGTGAACGGCAACATCACCTTCGGCTGGAACAAGGTGCTCAAGCTGCACCCCGACCTCAACGGCGAGTGGATCTCCGGCACCCGCATCTTCCGCGAGGGCGAGTCAATGTATCAGCTCTACCTGGTGAAGTATGCCGGCGTAGACCCCACAACGGGTATGGCTCTCTACTGGGACAAGGATGACGCAGGCAACGAGTTTGTCACCACCAGCGCCACCGATGCCTACAACCACAACCGTCAGAGCACCGGCAACCTGATGCCCAAGGGCTACGGCGGCTTCGGTACCACCGTGCGCGCCTATGGCTTCGACCTGAGCGTCAGCTTCGCCTACCAGTTCGGCGGCAAGATTATGGACTACTCCTATCAGGCCCTGATGTACGGCGGCAACACCCAGAGTCTGGGTCACGCCTTCCACACCGACCTGCTGCGCGCCTGGACCCCCGAGAACCCCTACACCGACGTGCCCCGTCTGAGCACCGAGGACCAGTACACCAACTACTCCACCTGCGACCGCTGGCTCGTGTCGAGCAACTATCTGTCGCTCAACAACATCACCCTGGGCTACAACTTCAAGAAGGACTGGGTGAACAAGATTGGCCTCTCCGAGCTCCGCATCTATGGCGTGGCCGAGAACGTGGCACTGTGGAGCGCCCGCAAGGGTCTTGACCCCCGTCAGGGATTCGTGTCGTCCAACAATGCCACTTACAGCCCCATCCGCTGCATCTCCGGTGGTATCCGTCTCGCTTTCTGACGCTTAACAACCCAACTTTTTCCAACGACTAATTATGAAATCAAGCAAGAAAATTCTCTGGATTGGTCTGGCGTCGGTAGCTCTGGCTGCCTGCAACGACCTTGACACGGAGATTTACGGCGACTATATCACCACCGAGCAGAAGCAGCAGGTGGTGGACGATGACCCTGACAAGCTGCTGTTCTCGGTCACCGGTATCACCGGCAACTTCTATCTCTACGGGCAGCTCTACAGTGTAGCTGACGGTGCCCACTTCGACTTCGGTTTCCCCGCCGTCAACCTCCAGATGGATGCACGCGGCATGGATCTGGTGTCGACCGCCGTGGGTTACAACCACTTCTCGGCCCAGGCCCAGATGCGCGACGCCTCCCCTACCGGCTACCTGTCCAACATGGGCTACAGCTACCCCTACAAGCAGATTTACGCTGCCAACACGCTGCTGGCCACACTGGGCGACACCTCGGATGACCCCACCCAGATGTTCTACATCGCCCAGGCCCGTGCCCTGCGCGCGTATGACTACTTCATGCTCGCCCAGCTCTTCCAGTTCACCTACAAGGGCCATGAGGATATGCCCTGCGTGCCCCTGATTACCGAGAAGAACTCTGACCAGGTGGCACTCGACGGCGGCACACCCCGTGCCAAGGTGAGCGAGATTTACGCGCAGATTCATGCAGACCTTGATGCTGCCATCGACTATCTGGCCAACTGCGGCGTAACGCCCTCCTCCACCGGCCTGTCCAAGTCAAAGCGCCTGGTGAGCCTTGCCGTCGCCTACGGTATGCGTGCCCGCGTCAACCTGGTGATGAACCGCTGGGCCGAAGCCGAGGCTGATGCCACCATGGCCATCAGCAACTTCGCCGGTGCTCCCACCTCTATCACCCAGGCAGCGCGCCCCTTCGGAGCCTCGCTTGACGAGACCAACGTGATGTGGGGCATCGCCACTGCCGAGAGCGACCGCGTAGTCACCTCCGGCATCGTCAACTGGCCCTCGTTCATGTGCGCCTTCTCCGATGGCGGTTACATCTCCGTGAACCCCATCACCATCTCCAAGACCCTCTACGCCATGATTGCAGACAGCGACGTGCGCAAGGGATGGTGGATCAACGACAGCAAGGAGAGCGCCAACCTCACCGCTGACGAAGCTGCATGGATGGCCGAGATAGACTATCCCGCGTTCACCTCCGTGAAGTTCGCCCCCTATCAGGGCATTATCGGCAACTCCACCTGCGCACAGGACATTCCCCTGATGCGTATCGAGGAGATGCACCTGATCAAGGCCGAGGCCAAGGCCATGGGCGGTAACGCCG
Organism: Candidatus Amulumruptor caecigallinarius; assembly: GCA_023665605.1. Lineage (GTDB taxonomy): Bacteria > Bacteroidota > Bacteroidia > Bacteroidales > Muribaculaceae > Amulumruptor > Amulumruptor caecigallinarius_B. Next base: position 3,947 of record JAMPDP010000016.1, read on the forward strand.
CCGGCGGCCTACAGGACCTCATCACCTTCGTCAATGAGTATCGCGACCCCTCCTATCCCTCCACCGCTATCAGCGCCACTCCCCAGGATGTGCAGGATGCAGTGTGGATTCAGCGCCGCATCGAGCTGTGGGGCGAGGGCATGAGCTACTTCGACATCATGCGCCTCAAGAAGGGCATCGACCGCCGCGGCGGTGGCTGGCCTGCCAACTGGACATACGTCATCGACCCCGAGAGCAACATCCTTCGTCTGCCTCTCCCCAACAGCGAGATTCAGGCCAACAAGTTCATCTCCGAGGCCGACAACAACCCCTCGTCACCCACTCCCACTCCCGTGCAGTAAGAGTGACAACTCATCCTCAACCACTTTCAATCAACAAGCATTTTTCCAATGAACTATCATAAGATATTGCTGTCAATGAGCTTTGTGGCCGCCGCGTCACTGGCTCTGACATCCTGCAACGACGATGGCTATTGGGATGCCGGCAACGTCAACGCCAACGCGGTGACCTCAGAGGGTTCCACCTCGTTCTCGCAGACCTTCAAGCCCGGCGATGACATCCCCCAGCCCACGTTTACGTTCAACGTGACCCGCACCGCCACCGAGGGAGCCCAGACTGTGGCCCTGGCCAACACCCAGAGCCCCGAAGGCTCCTGGTCAGTACCCTCATCAGTGACCTTCGCCCCCGGCCAGGCCACCGTAGAGGTGCCCGTGTCGCTGCTCGCCACCGAGATTGGCAAGTACAGCTGCACCGTGAAGCTCGCCAACGCTGATGACCTCGCCCTCGGCGGCACCGGCACATGGTCATTCTCCGCCACTATCCAGGGCGCTTCCCCCGACCCCGTATGGGAAGACCTCGGCACCGGTAAGTACATCAACAAGTACTTCTTCGACAACACCTACGATGTGATGATTCAGGAAGACAAGGCTGAGTTTGAGCCTGACCAGGCCGGCTACTACGGCCACTACCGTCTGGTCAACCCTCTCGAGCCGGGCTTCCAGGAAGAGGGCTACTATGCTGCCGGTTATATGGGCGACACGCCTTCTCAGTACATTGAGTTTACCGTGATAGGTCCGGGCCAGACCATCCCCAACACCGATGTGGTGGTACCTGCTGACGGAGAAGATTATTATCTCTACATCAAGAATTTCTACACCGGCTTCTTCAACCCGAACTATAGTGCCGAGGTAATCGGCATGTTCGGTGCCAACCTCGTCGACAGCGAGCTTGATGACTTCGCAGGCCAGAAGGTGCTGGAGTGGAAGAACGAGCCTACCGAAGATAACCCCAAGGGGTATCCCGGCGTAGTGTCGATGGGCGTATACTGGTACATGAACGGTATCGGCGGCTGGAACTACCTAAACAACGTGAAGGATTACCTCTACGTGTTCCCCGGTTACTCTTTGGGTGACTACACCTTTGAGCTCAATTACGGCGGCCACCTTATCAAGTCAGAGGACGAGGAGTATCTGGTGGGCGACGCCAACTGGGAGAGCAAGGATATAGCCTATGTATACATGGGCCTTGTGAAGACCGCCGTTGAGGCCGACGCCATCGCAGCCGTCACCGAGGCTGTGGCAGCCCTGCAGAAAGATGAGCCGGTGTCTACCGACGTGAAGCTGGCGAAGCTCGACAAGCCGGGCAGCGCACAGTTCCTCGCCGACCAGGGCTCGGGCAACTACACCATCGCCGCTGTGTCATACAACGCCGACGGCGATGCTCAGGAGAGCGCCTCCGTGATAGTGAAGTTCACCTCTATCAACGACATGGGCACCAATGACGACGCTTGGAAGAGCCTGGGCGTGGGCGAGTACCATGACGACATCCTCACATTCGCATACGACCTCAATCCAGACTACCTCACTTACGAGGTAGAGGTGCAGCAGAGCACCGAGAACTCCGCTCTTTACCGTATAGTCAACCCCTATGGCAAGGGCATCTACCCCTACAATATCGGCGACCTCACGGTGATGGACGAGTATATGGTGTTTGACACCACCAATCCTCAGATGGTATTGATACCGCCTTATGTCCTTGGCACAATCGGTAGCTACGGCACATGCACCGTATACTCCATGAGCTACTATGCGCAGGCACAGGGCATGACTGATGACCAGATTATCGCAGCCGGCTATGGAGGCACCTTTGACTTGGGCATCATCAGCTTCCCGGCAGATGGTATCCTCGCCGAGCTCTCGGGCCTGGGCAAGATTTACTACACCAACGGCGACGGCCTCACCGAGCTTATCATACCTGACGAGGGCGCAACGACCGTGAGGAAGGCCCATAAGGCTGTCAAGAGCAAGCCCGACATGAGTGTCCGCCACAAGGCTCTCAGCCAGAAGCGTGCGGCCAACACCGGCCTGATGAAGAAGTTCGGCGTGAAGTCCGCAGCAAAGGCACCGCGCAAGGGCAACTTCCGTACGCCGGCCACCGACTTCCGCGTGCCCATGGCCCTCTGAAGCCAAGCCTAATTTGACCTGTCAGCGCGGCTGCGTCCGCGCCACCCCCTAAACAAAGTGCGCCCGTCAGGCATAAAGCCCGGCGGGCGCACTCCACGTTTCAACTATTTATTTATGAGAGCCTCAATATCTGGTATCACTACCCGATAGAAAGGACGAGGGATGTATATCGTCTCATGTGAAAAGTTCACGTGTTTCTACTCCTTTCGTGTTCGGATACTTCCGTTCTGTCTGTCTTTGTCTCTTTCTTACTTCGTTGTGTCTTTCAGATTTTGTATCAGATTGTATATCGTTGTTCTCTTTCTGTCTTTCAGTAATAAAAACAACCCTGACGTGCTAAAAGTCTGCCCACAGTGCGCTAAAAACCCTTAAATCGTGCCTCTGAACATTTAACATACGCTTATTAGCTACCGGGGAGCGGGGGATTTCGGCGATAGGGATTAAATTGTTATCTTTGCAGGTGACAGGCATTGACAAGCTATGGCGCGCATCTTCTCAGTAATCACCGTGACACGCAACGCGGCAGCCACGCTGCCTGCCACCATCGCGAGCATCCTCGCCCAGCGCGGGGAGTTGCTGGAGTGGGTGGTGGTGGATGGCGGCTCCACTGACGGCACACTGCGGATGGTGGAGGAAGCGGGCGTGGAGGAGCTGCGCCTGCTCTCGGAGCCCGACAAGGGGATCTACGATGCCATGAACAAGGGTCTGGCGATGGCTACGGGTGACTACGTGGTGTTTCTGAACGCCGGCGACTCATTTCACTCCGCTGACACTCTGGAACTGCTTGCCGAGGCGGCCCTGGATAATGACTATCCGGGGGTGATGTACGGCCAGACGCAGATAGTGGATGCTGCGCGGCATCCGTTGGGGATGCGTCACCTGCGCGCCCCTGAGGAGCTGACAGTGGACTCGTTCAAGGAGGGGATGGTGGTGTGCCATCAGGCGTTTGTGGTGCTCCGCAAGCTCACAACGTTTTTCAACACTGCCTACCGACTCTCGGCGGACTATGAGTGGTGCATATGCTGCACCCAGCGGTCACGCCGGAACAAGTATGTTGATGCCATCCTTGTGGACTATCTTGCCGAGGGCATGACCACGGCCAATATGCGCGAGTCGCTGCGTGAGAGGTTCAGTATCATGTGCCGCTACTTCGGCACGCTGCCTACGGTGATACGCCACCTGAAGTTTCTGCGCCGCTACATTGGCCGCAGTGGCAAACCAACAATGCAAAACACTGACACACAATGAAATATTACATTGCAATCAACCGACAGGCCTGCGGGCCGTTTGACCACCACGAACTGCTGAGCCACGGCCTGACGGCCACATCGCTCGTGTGGACCGAGGGGATGGCCGGCTGGGAGCAGGCACAGAACGTAGCCGATCTCCGCGAGCTGCTGTTTGGCGGGGCCTATGCCGCCGAGCGTGCCGAGTGCGCCACGAACAGCAGCGCAGAGGCTCCGGCAGCCGCCGATGGCAACTGCCCTCCGTTCCCGGGTCAACAGGCGCCCTACGACGCTCAGCAGGCGGGCTATAGCCGGCAGACCGCTTATGGTCAGCAAGCACCTTACGGTCAGCAGGCGCCTTACGGAAATAACCCCTACGGACAACAGGCGCCCTACGGCAACACTCCCTACGGCCAACAAGCACCCTACGGCACCAACCCCTACGGCACGCAGATGCCCACGGGCTACTGCCCTACCACGTGGCTGTGGCAGTCAATCGTGGTGACCATCCTCTGCTGCCTCCCCTTCGGCGTGGTGGGCATCATCAAGGCCTCGCAGGTGGAGAACCTGTGGCGTCAGGGTCGCCAGCTTGAGGCAGAGCGTGCGTCGCATGCTGCCAAGACATGGACCCTCTGGGGCTTCGGCCTCGGCCTGGGTGTGATGATACTCTACTGGGTGTTCATATTCAGCATGGGCGCCATCGGCATTCTGGCAGAATGATTCTGATCAACACCACCTTTGCCGTTGAGAGCAGCATCCTCGACGGCTTTTTGGCATGGATAGCCGGCGACTTCCGCCGCGAAGCGCGCGCCGCCGTGGGTGGCCGTGCGTTCGTGCTCTCCAAGGTGCTTCGCCAGGAAGGCCCCGAGGCGACTCCGGCTGACGCTGACGAGCTGACGTATGCCTGCCAGTTTCGCGTGGCCACCGATGAGCAGGCGCGTCAGTGGCTTGAGCACTTCTCGCAGGTGATGCTCCGTGAGAGCGCGCTGCGGTGGGGCTCGAAGCTGTTGCAGTTCACCACACTGATGGAGATAGTGCCGCTGCCTGAGTAAGGCGCGACACCTCTACCCTACCGACCTCTCCCCTCTCCCCCGCAAATGCCGCAGCTTAAGGAATATGACCGTATAATAATGGGCGTGGACCCGGGCACAAACGTCATGGGCTACGCCCTGCTTGGCGTGCGCGCCCGCAAGCCGGAGATGATAGCCATCGGGGTGATACAGCTGAGCCGCTTCGAGAGCCACTATCTGCGGTTGCGGCGCATCTATGACCGCGTACTGTCGCTCGTGGAGGAGTTTCTGCCTGATGAGCTGTCGATAGAGGCGCCTTTCTTCGGCAAGAACGTGCAGTCCATGCTCAAACTGGGGCGTGCGCAGGGGGTGGCCATGGCCGCGGCTCTGGCTCGCGATGTGCCCATCACGGAGTATGAGCCGCGCAAAATCAAGATGGCCATTACCGGCAACGGCGCGGCCTCAAAGGAACAGGTGCGCGAGATGCTGCGGCGCATCCTCGCCATCCCGGCGGAGAAGCTGGCGGAGCCGCTTGACGCCACGGACGCCCTTGCAGCCGCCTTGTGCCACTATTACGAGAGCGCGAAGCCCGCAGCCGCCAGGGGCGGGGCCTCAAGCTGGGCCAAGTTTGTGGCCGCAAATCTCGACAGGGTGAAATAACTTCACACAGAGGGGGGAGAGGGTGTTGAAGAACCTAAAGATGGCGGAGGTGACGTTGTAAATCGGCGTCCTCCGGACGCCCTTTGCTGTGCTGACTATTACCCCGGATGCCTGCGCTAACGCTCCGGCTTCCGGGGCTACGGGTAAATCAGCGTCCTGCGGACGCTCCTCAGTCTTGCAACACCGGCTTTTATGATGCAACAATCATTATCCTTGGGGGCGGTGGGCGATTGCTAACCGCCCTTTCTTGGGCAAACCGCCCTCCTTTCTATTTTAGCTGGAGGAGGGTGAGGCCGTCGCGCAGGGGGAGGATTACGGTGTGGAGGCGGGGGTGGGTGGCGACATAGTCGTTGAAGGCCATGATGCCGGCGGTCTGCGCGTCAGGCTTGTGTGCGGACATAGCTTGCCCGCTTGACTCTGCGGGGAGCTTTCCACCCCACAAGGTGTTGTCAGCCAGAATGAACGCTCCGGGGGCCATCTGCGGCAGCAATGCCTCCAAATACTCCACATAGTGACGCTTGTTGGCATCAATAAAGGCGAGCTCCCACTCACCGCCGAGTGTGGGGAGCACCTCCAGGGCATCGCCGATGTGCACGTGTATGTCTGCTGCGCGGGGTGATGTGGCGATGTTGGCGCGCAGGGTGTCCTCTATCTCGTCATCAGCCTCGATGGTGTGGAGCTCCGCGCCTTCGGGCATCCCCTCGGCAAGCGCCATGGCAGAGTAGCCGGTGAAAGCCCCGAGCTCAATGATTCGGTGGGGCCGTACCATGGCGGCAATCATGCGCAGGAGACGCCCCTGCAGGTGTCCGGAGCACATGCGCGGATACACGCACTGCAAGTGCGTGCGCCGCCACACCTCGTGGAGCTCCGGCGGTTCGGGCGAGATGTGACTCAGCAGGTAATCTTCGTTGGGGTCAGCGGGCGGTGTCATCATCCACCGGGCACTGGTCGACATCCTCCAGGTTGGGGAGATTGTAAGTGGCGAAGTTCTCAAGCACTTCGCCCACGCGGTTCACCTCGAGGAAGGTGGTGCCGCGCCCCTCGCCGTAGCCACCGCCAAGGTAGGCGATGCGCTCGTCGCGGGTGAGCAGCCCCTCGTCAATAAGGCTCTGGAGAGCCGAGCGCAGATACTTGCGGGCGCTGGCAGCGTGGGGCTTGTAGATGGCAAACACGCCGTAGCTCAACGCGAGCAGACGTATCACTGACTCGCAGTAGCATATGGCCAGCGTGGGATAATGGCCTCGGAATGAGGAGATGTAGCGGGCCGTGCGCCCGGTGAAGCTGTCGGTGATGATGGCGCGCGTGCCGAGCATACGGTTGGATGCCACAGCCTGTGAGGCGAGAAATGAGGTCACGTCATTCTCGAAATATGGCTTGGCCTCGTCGTCAGTGGAGTGGCTGAGCGAACGCTCCACCTCCATTGCCACGCGGTTCATGGTGGCGATGGCCTCCACGGGATACTTGCCATAGGCTGTCTCGCCGGAGAGCATCAGCGCGTCGGTGTGCTGATAGACGGCCCCGGCGATATCGCTCACTTCGGCGCGCGTGGGGCGCGGGTTACTGATCATGCTGTGGAGCATCTGTGTGGCCACGATCACGGGCTTGTGGGCGGCGATGCAGCGGTTGATCATCCGCTTCTGCACGGCGGGTATCTTCTCGGCGGGAATCTCGATGCCGAGGTCGCCTCGGGCCACCATGATGCCGTAGCTCACCTTGAGAATTTCGTCGAAGTTGTCGATGCCCTGCTGGTTCTCTATCTTGGAAATAATCTTGATGGGGCTGCAGCGGGCGTCGAGGATGGCCTGGATGTCGAGCACGTCGCGCGCCGAGCGCACGAAGGAGTGTGCTATGAAGTCCACGCCGAGGTCTATGGCGTAGCCGATGTTGATGATGTCGCGGGGAGTGAGCGAGGGGAGGTTAATCTCCACGCCGGGGATGTTGACGCTCTTGCGCGAGCCCAGAGAGCCGGCGTTGGTGGCTATGGCGTGGATTTCGGCACCGTCGATGGATGTCACCACGAAGTCTATCTCGCCGTCGTCAATGAGCAGGTGGCATCCGGGGCGCACATCCTTGGCTATGTCGGGGTAGCTCAGACAGATGCGCTCTGCAGTCGAGGGCTCGTCGGGGGCACCGACAAATGTCACCTTCATCCCCTCGGCCACGGGTATGTTCTCGTCGCCGGCATTGGTGGTGGTGCGTATCTCGGGGCCCTTGGTATCCATCAGGATGCCGATGGAGGGTGACACCGCCCTCACATTCTCCACAATCTTGCGAAACCCGTCAAGGCGCAGGTGAGCAGAGTTCATGCGCACCACGTTGAGCCCGTTGTCATAGAGAGCCTGTATGAATTCGCGGTCGCAACGCTTGTCAGAGATTGTAGCGACGATTTTGGTAAACTTCTTCATGCTTTTCTGAATTTTGACGGGGAGAGTGATTGAGGGGGGAGGGTGGGTGATGGCAAATGAGTGTGGCGGCTGCGCTTTGTAGCATCCCGGCTGCTGATGGCCGGGGTCAGCTATCCTGATGCAAAAGGGCTTCGAGGCCAAGGCGGTAGCTGTCAAGGCCGAAGCCGGCTATCACGCCGCGGCACACGGGGGATATCAGTGACGTGTGGCGTATCTGCTCACGGGCGTGGACATTGGAGATGTGCACCTCCACCACCGGCAGCGGCTTCACGCCGGCTATGGCATCGGCAATGGCCAGGGAGGTGTGGGTATATGCCCCTGCGTTGAGGATGATGCCGTCAGCACTGCCGTTGAGGCGAGCTTTGTGGATGGCATCGATGATGTCTCCCTCATGGTTGCTCTGGAAGTAGTCTATCTCGGCGCGGTCGGCGTAGGCGTCACGCAGCTCCTTGAGAGCGTGCTCCATGGAGCGGCTGCCGTAGATGCCGGGCTCGCGCACCCCGAGCAGGTTGAGGTTAGGGCCGTTGATGATCAGTACCTTCATCATAGCGAAAAGGAAATATGGTGCAAAGGTACAAAAACTTTCGCACTTCCCCCGCGCCATCTGCATGGTCTGCATGAACCCTGCGGGGCAGAATGCACGAGGGGCACCCGACCTTACGGCGGGCGCCCCTGTGTTAGTGTTGGTTATGTATCCTTGGGATGGATGCTTACTTTGCAGCCTCTACGGTGCAGATGGCAACGCGGTTCCAGTCGTTCTCCTCGAACATGTGGCCGATGCCCTCGCCCTCAGCGGTGATGCGGTCAGCTGAGATCTTGTAGCGGCTGATGAGAGCCTTCTTCACAGCCTCGGCGCGGTTAGCGGCGAGCTTCTGGTTGAACTCAAGGTTACCGTCCTGTGAAGCGTAGCCCTTGATGACTACCTTGGAGCCCTTGTGGTTCTTGAGGTAAGAAGCGATCATCTCAACGTTGGGCTGCTGGTCGGCGGTGATGACGTAGCTGGCCTTCTTGAAGAATACGAAGCGAACGGAGTTGAGGTTGTTGTTGACTTCCTTAACCACCTGTACGGGACGGTTCTTGCAAGCCTCGAGCTCGGCGGCGCAAGCGGCAACCTCAGCCTGTGAAGCGGCGAGACCGGCGGTGCAAGCGTCAAGAGCGGCGCGGAGGTCATTGATCTGAGCGTTAAGGGCGTCAATCTCAGCCTGGTTCTTGGTGTCTACACACTTGAATCCGGGGCCGAAGTTGTAGGTAACGCCAACGGTAGCGTTGAAAGCAGCCTGGTGTACGTTGTAGGCAACGTTGGTGTTCTTCACATCCAGGGGCTCGTGGGTGGTACCGGTCATGTTCCAGGAGATGCTGGGCTTGAACGCGATGGTCACCTTCTTGCTTACGTTGAAGTTGAAGTTGAGGCCGACCTTGGTAATGAATGAGTTGTAGTAAGCGTGTGAGTGGTCGGGATCGTTGAGGTCAAGATAGGGGGAGTTGTCGCCGTTCCACATCTGGTGGCCCCAGCCTGCACCTGCGAGGAGCTCTACCTCGAAGAAGCGACCGCCGCAGTTGTAACCGCAGAAGAGGTTGCTGAGGTTCATGGTGCCGTAAGCGCCCAGGTAAAGCTGGTCAAGAGCGGTGGTTGAGCGGCCGGTGTTGTACGCGCCGTTGGGATTCCATGAGGAAGTGTTCACAGCAGCCATGCCCTCGATGCCGAAGCCGAAGAGAGGCGAAACCTGCTTGTTGACGTGCAGACCGAAGGTACCGCGCATCGAGCCCCAGAAAGCGTGGCCCACCATGGGGGTGGTGACACCACCGTCGACACCTACGGACCAGTTCTGCCCGAAGTTCGAGTACTCAAGCGCCTGCTGAGCCTGTGCTGAGAGCATGCCGAGGGCAGCCGCAGCTACGAGAAGAATCTTTTTCATATTAGAGGTAATTAACGTTGATATTCGGCACAAAGGTAGTAGAAAATGTGCAGATGACAAATTATTTATTTAATTTTTTATAATTAAGTAAAAATCTCGATAGTTTAACGTATTTTAAAACGTCGTACATCCTTATAACGCGAACTCTGCTTAAAAGGTTTTGCCGCCCCGGCGTTTTTAGCATTTCCGGCAGGAGGCACATCCCGGCATTGTCAGCAAAATAATAACCGCAAAGGGTGCAGAAAGGTTTAGAAATCGTAAATTTTGTAACTTTGACTGCCCGCGGGGCGTTCTACTCATATATTATATATAGCAACCTACAAAGCCGAATCATATGTTGATCAACACCGCACGCTTCGAGATCTCCAACACTGACGTGGCTAAATGCCCCGCCGGGACGCGCCATGAGTATGCCTTCATCGGGCGAAGCAACGTGGGCAAGTCGTCGCTCATCAATATGCTGACGGGGCGCAAGGCCCTGGCCATGACGTCATCCACCCCGGGCAAGACGATGCTCATCAATCACTTCCTGGTCAACGACTCGTGGTATATCGTGGACCTGCCCGGCTACGGCTACGCTGCGCGCTCCAAGACTGACCGCGAGCGGCTGGAGAAGATCATCCGCGGCTACATCCTGGGGCGCGAGCAGATGACGAACCTCTTCCTGCTCATTGACTCGCGCCACGAGCCGCAGAAGATTGACCTGGAGTTCATGCGCTGGCTCGGCGAGAACGGCGTGCCGTTCAGCATCGTCTTCACCAAGGCCGACAAGCAGGGGCGCGAGGCACTGAAGGCCAAGATAGCTGCCTACTGCACGCGGCTGCTGGAGGAGTGGGAGGAGCTCCCCCCGGTGTTCGTCACCAGTGCCGAGGACTCCCGCGGCCGCGACGAACTCCTCGACTACATCGACCAGCTCAACCGCCTGCCCGTCGGGTGAGGGTGGTGGCGGGGCTGCATAACGGCGGTAATCCATGGAGACCCGTGTTGGATAGACTGGGGAATGGGGGATGCGCCAGCGGAAGCCGCGTAGCGTCGCACCCACCACGATGTATCGGGTCGCCCATCAGGTCGACCCGAAATTGCTCCATGACGAACACATGGCGGCATTCGTTGGGTTTTCATTCGGGCCGGCCTAAGAGGCGGCCCGTGGCCTGTTGGTTGGGGCGACGCTACGCGGCGCGTTGAAAATTTATGTGAGCCTTCGCCTTACCTATGGCTGCGGATGGCTTCGCCACCTTGCCATAGGCTAATTACACCCCGCCGCTGACGCGGCTTTCGCTGATGTCACGCCTGTCATGCTGCCCCCGAGGGTGTTGCAAAACCGCCTGATGAGCGTCCGCAGGACGCTGATTTATCCGTAGCCCCGGAAGCCGGAGCGACAGCGCAGGCATCCGGGGTCATAGTCAGCACAGCAAAGGGCGTCCGCAGGACGCCGATTTACAACATCAACTCCGCCATCAGTAGGCCTGCAACACCTTCTCGGGCGGCGGGGCGGGGAGATACGAAAAATGCAGAAACCTCACGGTTTCTGCATTTTCGCGCTTCAGGATGGGCTTGAACCAACGACCCCCTGATTAACAGTCAGGTGCTCTA
>JAMPDP010000017.1 GCA_023665605.1 Candidatus Amulumruptor caecigallinarius
GGGGCGCCCCGGTGCGGCATCGCGGCTGCACGCTGCCGCGGCGGCGGCGAGCGTCAGGGCCACGGCGATGTGATGAAGTTTCATATAATAAGGAAGATTTCCCGCAAAGTTGCGAAAAATCTTCCGAAAAAAGGCTAACAAAGGGGATGCCGTCGGCTCACACCGCTACGCGGCGTGTTGCAGAAGCCCCGGGTGGAGCGCCGGAGGCGCGTGGATGTGCAGAAGCCCGTCAGCGGAGCGCCGGAGGCGCGTGGATGTGCAGAAACCCCGGGTGGAGCGCCGAAGGCGCGTGGATGTGCAGAAGCCCCTCAGCGGAGCGCCGGAGGCGCGTGGATGCGCAGAAGCCCCTCAGCGGAGCGCCGGAGGCGCGTGGATGCGCAGAAGCCCCGGGTGGAGCGAAGCGGATATGCAGAAGCCCGTCAACGGAGCGCCGGAGGCGCGTGGATATGCAGAAGCCCCGGGTGGAGCGAAGCGGAGCCCGGGGTTGGGTGTCGCGAAGCGAAGATGCTTCGTAGAAGCGTCTTGTGGAAAGAAGCAGCGCATAATTTCCTATGGCTTATACCGTTCGGTGATGATACCGCTACCGATACCACAAGACGCTTCTACGAAGCATCCCCGCCCGGCACCACATGACCCCGGGCTCCGCTTCGCTCCACCCGGGGTTTCTGCACATCCACGCGCCTCCGGCGCTCCTTGGCGTATTTCTGCGCATCTACACCGCGTAGCGGTGCCACAAGCAGATGCGGAGCCGCTCCCGCTCAGGGGCGGGCCTTGATGAGCATCACCTTGGCGTCGGTCAGGGCCTTGACGCTGTGTGGCACGTCGGGGCCCATCAGCAGGAACTGGCCGGCAGCGAGCGTGTGGGGCGTGTCGAGCATGGTGAACTCCACCGAGCCCTCGGTCACGCACACCATCACCTCGGCGGGAGCCGTGTGGGTGGTCAGCTCCTGCCCGGCGAGGAATGCCAGGAGCACCACCGAGGCGTTGTCATTGTCGAAGATGCCCTGAAACTGTACCTTGTCAGGGTCCGGTTCAATCTGTTGGCCGAGGGTGTACACCTGGCCGTAGCGGTATTCTGTCTGTCTCATAGGTTAAGGATTATTGGGAATGTCAGGATTGTGAGGTCTGCTGCCGGGCGACGCGGCGCCGCTTGCCGATGTTGGTCAGCACCATGCCGGTGATGATCACCACCATGGCCACCACCTGCAGCCACTTGAGCCGGTCAAGACCCATCAGCACCGCCGAGATGGTGGCAAACACCGGTATCAGATACTGATAGATGGACACCATCTCCGAGCCGATGGTCTTGATGGCGGGCTGCACCAGGAAGTAGGCGATGAACGTCGGGCAGAGCAGGATGAACCCTATCTCCACCCACGGCATCGCCTCGGTGGCGTGCAACAGCGGCATCTTCTGCATCCCCGGCACGAGCAGCAGCGCGGGGATGGCCGCGAACAGAAACACCCAGCGGAGCATCGTCACCGGGCGGTAGGTCTTGGTGGGACGCTCCAGGATGACCAGATACACGGCGTAGCACAGAGTCGAGGCGATGGCCAGCAGGTCACCCAGCAGATTGTCTGAGCCGGCCTTGCCGCTGCCACCCTCCAGCACCACGATGGCGGCCCCGATGAACGACACCACTACGCCGCAATACTCCACCCACGAGGGGCGCCGTCCCTGAAATATCACCCCTATCAGTATCACGAACATCGGCGGGATGGTCATGATGATGGAGATGTCGATGGGGTTGGCGTAGCGCAGCGAGGTGACAAACAGGCCGATGAAGCCGAACAGCCCCACCACGCCCCCCACCACCAGGCGCACCCAGTCGTCGCGGTGTATCTTCTCGGTCTTGAGCAGGAGGCTCACCAGCCAGAACAGCACGCAGCCGCCGATGAGCCGGACGGCCACGATGCCGTTGGCCGTCATCCACGCGGGGATGAGAGCCTTGGTGACCGACACGTTCAGTCCCCAGAATATCGACGCCAGGAGCATGCACCCGTTGCCTATGAGCATCGGGCTCGAGCTGTGTATCTTGTCGCTGTCTGTGTTCATATCGTGCTGTGTCATAGTGATGAAACGTGCCGGTCGCGGTTATTCACTTGGTCACTTGCCGCCGAAGAGGCTGCCGAGCTTGCCCTTGATTTCCTCGAAGGCGCTCTCCTGTACGCCGTCGCCGTCGAGGTCGCCGATCAGGCCCGAGCCCTTCACCTTGGCGATGATCTCGTCCATCGAAAACTTGCTCGTGTCGATGCCCTTGAGGTGCTCGGTGACGGCTGCGATGTTAAACGACCCGCCGCCAAAGCGCTGAGTCAGCTCTGAGAGGATGTTCTGTATCTCCATGACAGTGTGTGTTAAGGTTGTGGGGAGTGGGTAAATATAAAGATGTGGCGGCCGCCTCCGTGATGAGGGCGCGCCGGTTGATTTCAGAACAATCTGCCGCTCCTTTTGGTTTGGTTTATCAAAACCACCACGCGCGTTCGTCGCACACGTTGCATATATATATTTAGAGAGAGTTTATGGAAGGACTTGTCATAGGCATACTGCTGCCGCTGCTCGGCACCACCCTCGGTGCCGCCTGCGTGTTTATGATGCGACGCACCATGGCCCCGCGCCTGCAGAAGGGGCTCACAGGCTTCGCCGCCGGCGTGATGGTGGCGGCCTCGGTGTGGTCGCTGCTCATCCCCTCGGTGGAGATGACCGGGCGCACCGGCCTGATGAGCATCCTCCCGGCGGTGGTCGGCTTCATGGCGGGCATCATCTTCCTGCTGTTCCTTGACGAGATAGTGCCCCACCAGCACATCGAGAGCTCCGTCAGCGAGGGGCCCCGCACGCCGAGGCTGTCGCGCACCTCCAAGCTCGTCTTTGCCGTCACCCTCCACAACATCCCCGAGGGTATGGCCGTCGGCGTGGCCCTCGCCGCAGCCCTCCAGCATAACGCCTATATGCCCATGGCCGGAGCCGTGGCCCTGGCCGTGGGCATCGCCATCCAGAATTTCCCCGAAGGGGCCATCGTGTCGATGCCGCTGCACAGTGCCGGCAACTCCCGGTGGCGGTCGTTCCTCATCGGCACCCTCAGCGGCGTGGTGGAGCCCGTCGGGGCCGTCATCACCATCCTGCTGGCCTCGCTGGTCATCCCCGTGTTGCCCTACCTGCTGGCCTTTGCCGCCGGGGCCATGATGTACGTAGTCGTCGAGGAGCTAATCCCCGAAACGCAGCAGGGCACCCACTCCAACGTGGGCACCCTGGGTTTCGCCATAGGCTTCCTGCTGATGATGGTCCTCGACGTCCTCCTCGGCTGACGGGGGCTCACGGCGCGGACTCGGCGGCGAGCCGCAGGTAGTCGATGATGGAGCCGGGGGGCTCCTTGTCGCCGGAGGCTATCGCCGCAAGCTCGGCGGACAGCTCGGTGTCGGTCATCTCGGCGTAGCCCATCAGCCGGTATTGCGTGAAGTCTATCGGAGGGGTGTCGGCCTCGCCCCACGCCTCGGTGACGCGCCGCCGGTAGCTCTCGCGCAGTGCCTCCAGCTCCCGCTCGGCCTCGGCCGCCTCGGCATCCTCCCGGCGGCGGCACTCGCTGCGGAACCACTCCTGCCGCTCGGCCTCGAAGCGCTTCACGGCCTGGAGGATGCGCATCGGGTCGACGCACCCGTAGAACTGCCCGTAGTCGCCGCACTTGAAGCGCACGAAGAACAGCATCATCTCCGTCAGACGGTAGCTGCGGCAACGCTCCAGCAGCATCTCGGCGGTGTGCGCCATCTGCCGGTCGGTGAGCTTGCCCCGGCACCCGGAGAACTCGCTCAGGTCCGACAGCTGAATCTGAAGCCATGCCCGCGCCACCTTCGTGCCGTAGGCCTCGGCAACGGTGCACAGAGCCGGGGCGTGGCCCGTGTGGACGCGCTGCAGGTCGCGGGTGTAATCCACCTGACGGTCGGGGTTGAACAGCGTCATCACCTCGGCAGGGTCGGCGCCGTAGCGGCGCAGCGTGTCAATACACTTCTGAGAGGTCGGCAGCGGGCGCGTCAGGCTCTGTGAGCTCGCGCAGGATTCGCTCCTGCATATGGCGGCGGCGCTCTTCGGCGGCGACATTCGGGTCAATATTGTGTTGATAGACTCCATGGTTGGTGTAGCGGGGGGTGGTACGGACTGTTGATGACTCGGCGGGGCGGTTGTAGTTCCCCTCAAGGATTTTCAGGAAGTTGTCAGGGGCAAAGATCCAGTTGAAGTCGGCCACAAACCCCTTTGCGCCGCCGCCGTTGAGGAATGTGCTGGAGGCGGCGTTGGCTATCACGCGCCTCACAGCGTCAGCCCCGTGGGCATGGATGCGGGCGCGGACGGCACGCTTGCGCTTGGCCGAGAGGCTCTGGATGCGCGGTATCTGCGAGGATGCCTGCTCGAGGGCGGCGTTGAACTCGGCGGCAAACTCCTGCCAGTCCGGGGCCCCGCTGCGGCGCGCGCCCCCCTCAGCCTTCGGCACCGCGAAGAGTGTGCCCTCCTCCTGAGGCTCCACCTCCTCTACCTTCTCAGCCTCGGTGGACTCCTCGGCTACCTCCTCAGTGGCCTCCTCGGCGGCCTCGGCAGCGGCTTCGGCGGGCTCCCCGGCAGTCTTGGCAGCGTTGACTCGGCGCGCCTCCACGCCCTTGAGGCTGTTGCGGCGGTTGCGCTCCACGCGCTGTTCATACTTGGCATTGTCGCGGTCAAGCGCCGAGCGCATCAGCGCCGTCACCGCAAGTGTCACCGCATCGGTGGGCGTCTGCTGCTCAAAGCCGTAGCTCATCACAGCCTCCAGGGCCGTGTGGCGCATCTGCTCGGGCATCTGCTTGAAAGCCTCCCACCAGTCGCGGTAGATGATGATTGATTGTCGCATGTTTCAATATCGGTTTGGTTTTTAAGGGTTTAATGGTTTAAGGGTTTAGGTGTTTAAGTGTGTATCAGTGTCAGCAAAGTTACGCCCCGCCGCAGCCGCCGAACCCGTAACTTCGCACATCCACCCCGCGTTAACACTCCGCGCCAAGCCAACTCGCAGAGTTGCAGGCTGTTGTAAAACAGCCAAGTTTCTTTTTTTAACATTCCCATTATCATTCACATTCCCATTCCCATTCCCATTGACATTCACATTCCCATTGACTTTGACATTATCACCAACCAAAAGCAACCCGTGGCAACCAATCGGTAGCCACGGGTCAATGCTTGAGTCAGTCGGACTCAGTCGGTCACTTTCGAGAACTGGTCCTTGCCAACGCCGCACACCGGGCATACCCAGTCGTCGGGCAGGTCCTCAAAGGCCGTGCCGGGAGCGATGCCACCCTCGGGGTCACCTACTGCGGGGTCATACACCCAGTCGCACACGTCGCATACATACTTGTCTTGGTCCATAAGTAAATCAGTTGAAGGGGGTTGAATTGGGGGGTTAAAACAATCAGGGGTTGAATCAATCAAGTCGAATCAACCACCATGCCATCATTGACAACAACCGCAGTCCCCAAAAAGATTACGCCCGACCCACCGAAGCGGCTTGCCCGGGGAGCGCCGGAGGCGCGTGGATGTGCAGAAACCCCGGGTGGAGCGAAGCGGAGCCCGGGGCAGGTGGCGCGAAGCGGAGCCCGGGGCAGGTGGCGCGTGGCGGGGATGCTTCGTAGAAGCGTCTTGTGGTAAAGTAGGCGGTATCCTCCCGAAAGCGCGAGATGTCAGTAGCCTAAACCACCAGACGCTTCTACGAAGCATCGCGCCTGCTTCCGCCGACCCCGGGCTCCGCTTCGCTCCACCCGGGGTTTCTGCACATCCACGCGCCTCCGGCGCTCCCCGGCTTGCCGGATGGTGCGCGCGATTTGCGCGGTTGGGGGATTTTGCTTATATTTGCGGAAATTCTGTTAAGAATGGCCGAGCAGTTATCACACGGCGTCGAGAGCGTACGCGCTAAGTGCCTGGTGCTCGAGGAGCGTTACAGCCGCCTGATGGCCGAGCGCGCCGAGGCACGCACCGAAATCGCCACCCTCCGCGCCTCCCTCGCCCGGGAGCAGGCCGCCTCGGCGCGCCTCGCCTCTGAGCTGCGGAGCCTGCGCATGTCGGCGGCGATAGCCCCCGCCGGGGCCGACCGTGAGGCGCTGCGCGACCTTCTGACAGGACTTGTGCGGGACATCGACCAATGCATCTCTGACCTGAGCCATTGATGCTATGAAAGACGAACTCAACATCACCATACGCATAGCCTCGCTGCCGCCCATACCCATGACGGTGAGCCGCGACGACGAGGAAGCCATACGCACCGCCCAGTACAGCGTCAACCAGGTGTGGGAGATGCTCGCCGGGCGTTACCCCGGAAGCTCCACCGAGCAGCTGCTGGCCCTGACAGCCCTGCAGTTTGCCCGCCGGTGCATCCACCAGTCAGCGCAGCAGGCCGCCGCCGCCCAGGCAGTGGCCGATGTCGACCGGGCCCTGACACGCCTGCTCGACATCAACCCCGGCTGAGCCTCCTCCCCGGAGCCCGGCTGAGCCCCTCCCCGGCGGCCCCGGCTGAGCCCCCACCCCCGGAGCCTCCTCACTGAGGCCCCCTCACGGCACCCTAAGGTCGCCACGCTGACACAGTTCGCCTTACGCTTCACAGGCACCACATCCTCTCCCCCCACTCCCGCAGAGCCGTAGAGACGGCCCCTGCACCCCCCGACGGACCCGCACACCCCGGCTCAGCCGCACGCCCCCACATCCCGCAGAGCGCGCCGCTGAGATGCCCCCGGACGTGTGCGCTTTCTGTTTATTCCATCACCCACCACCACCATCATCACACACACACGCATGCCATAACAAGACGTATATGGACATCATCATCTCTATCATCGTAGGGCTCGTGTGCCTGGGCATCGGTGCCCTCGTCACACTCATGGTGCAGCGTTCGCTCGCCAAGACCCGAGCCAAAGCCATAGTCGAGGAAGCCCACCTCGAAGCCAACAACATCAAGCAGAGCAAGCTCCTCGAAGCCAAGGAGGAGGAGCTCCGCATCAAGGGCGACGCCGAGCGCCAGGCGCAGCAGCGCCTCCAGAAGGTGCAGAGCGCCGAGGGCAAGCTCAAGCAGCGTGAGATGCAGCTCAACCAGCAGCAGAGCGACAACCAGCGCGCACGCAACGAGATCGAGCAGACGCGCGTCAACCTCGAGGCTCAGCAGAGCCAGCTCGACACCCGCCGCGCCGAGGTCGACAAGATGCGCCTGCGCGCCCAGGAGGAGCTCGAGCACATCTCAGGCCTCTCGTCCGACGAAGCCCGCGAACGCCTCGTCGAGAGCCTCAAGGATGAGGCCAAGACCCAGGCCGCGTCCTACATCAACGACATCATGGACGAGGCTCGCATGACCGCCAACAAGGAGGCCAAGCGCATCGTCGTGCAGACCATACAGCGCGTGGCCACCGAGACCGCCATCGAGAACTCCGTCACCGTGTTCCACATCGACTCTGACGAAATCAAGGGGCGCATCATAGGCCGCGAGGGGCGCAACATCCGCGCCCTCGAGGCCGCCACCGGCATCGAGATCATCGTCGACGACACCCCCGAGGCCATCGTCCTGAGCGGCTTCGACCCCGTGCGCCGCGAGATAGCACGCCTCGCCCTGCATCAGCTCGTGGCCGACGGACGCATCCACCCCGCACGCATCGAGGAGGTGGTCAGCAAGGTCCGCAAGCAGATTGAGGACGAAATCATCGAGACCGGCAAGCGCACAGCCATCGACCTGGGCATCCACGGCCTACACCCCGAGCTGGTGCGCATGGTGGGCCGCATGAAGTACCGCTCCAGCTACGGCCAGAACCTGCTCCAGCACTCACGCGAAACCGCCAACCTCTGTGCCATCATGGCCTCGGAGCTCGGCCTCAACCCCAAGAAGGCACGCCGCGCCGGCCTGCTCCATGACATCGGCAAGGTGCCCGACGAGGAGCCCGAACTGCCCCACGCTCTGCTGGGCATGAAGCTCGCCGAGAAGTACAAGGAGAAGCCCGAGATATGCAACGCCATCGGCGCACACCACGACGAGATAGAGCAGACATCGCTCCTGGCACCCATCGTGCAGGTGTGCGACGCCATCTCCGGCGCTCGCCCCGGCGCACGCCGCGAGATTGTCGAGGCATACATCAAGCGCCTCAACGACCTCGAGCAGCTCGCCCTGAGCTACCCCGGCGTGGTCAAGACCTACGCCATACAGGCCGGCCGCGAGCTCCGCGTCATCGTCGGCGCCGACAAGATTGACGACGTCGAGACCGAAAAGCTCTCCGAGGAGATCGCCAAGCGCATCCAGGACGAGATGACATATCCCGGACAGGTGAAGATCACCGTAATCCGCGAGACACGCTCAGTGGCGTTCGCTAAGTGATGGACACAGACCCCCGCAAGAAGAAAGCCGCCGAGCCCGCCGCCACCCCCGGGCACGAGCACCCCGAGGCTGCCGACGCTCCCGAGAGCACCGAGGCCACTGAGGCCACCGAGGCCACAGAGGCCCCCGAGAGCGCAGCCCCAGCTCCCGCCGCTCCCGCCCCCAAGTGCGCCCGCGCAGGTTGCTGCCGCCGGCGCGAGCCCCGCGGCAAGCTCTACTGTCATGACTGGCTCGCCGACGTACCCGGCGGGTTCACCCGCAGCGACCTGGTGGAGGTGCAGTTCAAGAACACACGCAAGGGCTATTTCCGCAACACCGCCGCCATCGACCTCGCACCCGGCGACCTCGTGGCCGTCGAAGCCACTCCCGGACATGACATCGGCCAGGTCACTCTCACCGGCACTCTCGTGGCCCTGCAGATGCGCAAGGCCGGCATTCGCCGCGAGAGCGAGGTCAAAAAGCTGTTCCGCAAGGCCCGCCCCGCCGACATCGAGAAGTGGGAGCAGGCCAAGGCCCGCGAGAACGACACCATGATACGCGCCCGGCAGATTGCCACCGACCTCCATCTGAACATGAAGATAGGCGACGTCGAGTACCAGGGCGACGGCAACAAGGCCATATTCTACTACATCGCCGAGGAGCGCGTGGACTTCCGCCAGCTCATCAAGGTGCTCGCCGACACCTTCAAGGTGCGCATCGAGATGAAGCAGATCGGAGCCCGCCAGGAAGCAGGACGCATCGGCGGCATCGGCCCCTGCGGACGCCCGCTCTGCTGCTCCTCGTGGATGAGCAACTTCGTCAGCGTAGGCACCGCCGCCGCACGCTTCCAGGACCTCTCGCTCAACCCCCAGAAGCTCGCCGGACAGTGCGCCAAGCTCAAGTGCTGCCTCAACTTCGAGGTCGACACCTACGTCGAAGCCTCGCGCAAGATGCCCCCCAAGGATGCACGCCCCGAGACGCAGGATGCTGTCTACTACCAGTTTAAGGTAGACATACTGCGCCGCGAGATCACATACTCCACCGAGCGCAACGCCCCGGTGAACCTCGTCACCGTCACCGCCGACCGCGCCTTCGAGGTGATAGCCCTCAACAAGGCCGGCGAGAAGCCCGCCAGCCTCCTCCCCGACGACGCTCCCCGCCCCGAGGAGAAGAAGGTGGTGGACCTCGCCGCCCAGGAGAGCCTCACCCGCTTCGACAAAGCCAAGAAGCGCCGCCGCAAGGCCAAATCAGAAAAGCCCGACAGGTCCGACAAGTCAGACAAGTCCGACAAGTCAGACAAGTCCGACAAGTCAGACAAGTCCGACAGGTCCGACAAATCAGACAAGTCAGACAAGCCCGACCGGTCCGACAAGCCCCGCGAGGGGGGGAGCCGCCGCCGCCGCGGGCGCCGGGGCGGTCATGGC
>JAMPDP010000018.1 GCA_023665605.1 Candidatus Amulumruptor caecigallinarius
CGAGGACAAAGATGGTCGAGCATGGTCTATCTTACCGGACAGTATATTGCATTAAGAGGAGAATGCATTGATTGCTGAAATATTGCTGGTTGATAAATGGTTAAAGATAGTTCTTGATGGTTCCGGTACGGCGCAGCCGTGTTATTAGCAGCCGTGTTATTATTAGTAAAGATATTTTGATGCGGTTGCCCTGTAAACACAGAGCTAATACCTCCGGAGAATGTTCAAAGCCTCCTAAGAAGCGTCCGCAGGACGCTGATTTACCGTAGCCCCGGAAGCCGAAGCGCAGCGTAGGCATCCGGGGTTGAGAGGCATCAAACAAACAGGGCGTCTGGAGGACGCCGATTTACAACTTCAACCCGCAATCATTAGATTTTACTGCACCTTCGATTTATATCAGCTATACTTGTGACATCCTCCGAGGCGCTGAAAAACAAAATATTACAATTGTTTCACGTGAAACAATCAGTTCCCGGTCAACAGCATCAGGATGTTGACATCAGCGGGTGATACGCCGGGAATTCTGGAGGCCTGCCCTATGGTGAGTGGGTCGATGCGGGCAAGTTTCTGGCGCGCTTCGGTGGAGAGGGACGTGGTGTGCTCGTAGTCGATTTTGCCGCGTATCACTATCCGCTCCAGGCGTCCCATCTTTTCGGCAAGGGCTCGCTCACGGTCGATGTAACCGGCATACTTGAGCTGCACTTCGGCGGCTTCCACTATCTCGTCGCGACGCTCGGACTCTATATTCTCAGCGATAAACCGGCGCAGCGGAGCCACGGCTTCGGCCAGCTTGAGGATGCTGAGCTGCGGACGCAGGATGAGGTCGGCGAGGCGGCAGCCTTGGCTAAGTGGGGAGGTGCCCTGAGCTTCGAGCCACGGGTTGATAAGGGCTGCCTTCACCGGGAAGTTGCGCGAGAATTCTATCAGGGCATCACGCTGACGGAGCTTGCTCTGCATGAGTTCCAGGCGCCGGTCATCAGCGAGCCCTAAGGCGTGGGCTTTGGGAGTGAGCCGCAAGTCGGCATCATCCTGCCTCAAAAGAATGCGGTATTCAGCGCGCGAAGTGAACATTCTATAAGGCTCATCGACACCTTTGGTGACAAGGTCATCTATGAGCACTCCTATGTACGCCTCGTCCCTGCCAAGGGTGAGGGTGCGTCCGTCGCCCAGTGAGTGCAATGCTGCGTTGGCACCTGCCACGAGTCCTTGGCCGGCGGCTTCCTCGTAGCCGGTGGTGCCGTTCACCTGCCCGGCCAGATAGAGTCCGTCCACAAGTTTGGTCTCAAGGGTGTGGTGCAGCTGAGTGGGGTCGAAATAGTCATATTCTATGGCGTAACCCGGACGGTAAATCTGCACGTCGCTCAACGCCGGGATGGTTTCAAGCGCTTCAATCTGCACATCCATTGGTAGTGATGATGAGAAGCCGTTGAGGTAATATTCTTCGCTGTCGAGCCCTTCCGGTTCAAGGAAGAGGTGGTGCTCATCCTTGTCGGCGAAGGTAACTATCTTGGTCTCGATGCTGGGACAGTAGCGGGGACCGATGCTTTGGATCTGACCGTTGTAGAGCGGCGACTCCGGGAGGCCGCGGCGAAGCACTTCATGCGTGCGAGGGTTGGTGAAGAGTGCGTGGCAGGGTAGCTGCGGGAGCTCGCGCTTCACTTCCGGCAGATAGCTGAACTTGTGGAAGTCGTCGTCACCCGACTGAGGTTCGGTAAGCTCCCACTTCACGCTTCGCCCGTCGATGCGTACAGGTGTGCCGGTCTTCATGCGCCCGGTGGTGAAGCCCAAAGATGCGAGCTGCTCGGTGATGCCATGCGATGCGGGTTCGCTGACTCGCCCACCCTCCCACTGCGCACGACCCACGTGCATAAGTCCGTTGAGGAAGGTGCCCGTTGTCACCACTACGGCACGGGCGGTGAACTCAGCACCCAGAGCAGTCTTTACTCCGGTGACGCGAGGTAATGAGCCGTCCTCTTCATCCTGCGCGATGAGTAGTGAAGTGACGCTGTCCTGCCACATATACAGCCCCGGTGTGTGTTCCAGCTCGTGACGCCACATTGCGCTGAACCGCATCCTGTCACTCTGCGCTCTCGGGCTCCACATGGCGGGACCTTTGGACCGGTTGAGCATGCGAAATTGCAGCGCGGTTTTGTCAGTGATGATGCCTGTGAGACCGCCCATGGCATCAATCTCGCGCACTATCTGTCCTTTGGCTATGCCACCTATGGCGGGATTGCAGCTCATCTGGGCAATCTTGTTCATGTCGATGGTCACCAGCAGCGTCTGTGCACCTATGCGTGCGGCAGCGTGGGCAGCCTCACAGCCGGCGTGACCGGCACCCACCACTATCACGTCAAAGTCTCGTTTCATCAGCGTGGACTGTTCAGAGAATGTTGGTTTTTATCAGACTCAACGGTTTAGGGTGTCCCAAAGTGCGAGTGCGCAGTCTTCGTTAGCCTCCATCACCTCGCGCTCGCCTGGGCCTTTGTCGTCAATGCCGCAGAGGTGGAGCACACCGTGCGCTATCACTCGCATCAGTTCGCGCTCGTAAGTGACGCCCACTACCTTGGCATTGCTTGCCACAGTGTCGAGAGAGATCAGAATGTCGCCGCTGATCAGGTTACCGCGGGTATAGTCAAAGGTGATGATGTCCGTGTAGAAGTCGTGGTTGAGAAACTGTCGGTTCACCTCCAGTATTTTCTCATCGTCGCAAAAGCAGTATCCGATTCTCCCGATGCGCTTGCTGTGAGAGGCTGCCACATCGGTGAGCCATCGCTCCGTCAGAGCAAGGTCAATGACGGGCATCGCCACATTTTCATTTTCCCAGAAAAAAAGCTCTTTTATCGCCATTATGCTGTATAAATAAATGTGTTGCAAAATTACGCATTTGTTTTCACAAAACGTTTTTGCGACGCTCTCGCCTAATATTATGGTAGACTGCGGGCAAAGCTACAATCCGAAGTGACTTCACATGATAGAGGATATCTGACAACCCCAAGATTGCAGCATAATCAACTGATTGTAGGGATGCATCGTGGTGCATCCGCTGATTTACAGTATGTTGCGGCGGTTGCGCCACGGTGCATCCCTACAAGTCGGCGTTTTTCATTCTGAAATCTTGATTTTTCTGCCGCCGCGGATATAGCCATCAAAAATAGGTGTAATTAGCTATTTGATAGCGATATAAATAGTTTTTTGAGGCTCTGAGAATTGAATATTTTGCCGTGATGTAGTCACCTGGCCGAAATACTTGATTCTCGGAGCGCTTTTGCTGCGAGCATACGATGGCCGATGCGGCAGTAGAGGCATTTGCGCGCCTCGCAATATTCGCGGCGGAGTTCAACCAGTGCCTGCGAAGTGAACGCATCCGGACACTTCACTCCTGCGGAGGTGAACACCGTCACCTTGGAATTGCTCTCCGGTTTGAGACATTGCAACATCTCCACAGCACGGGTGCACAGCTCCTCCGTCCCACGGCTTCGCCCGTAAGCATATATAAAAGGTATGGCAGCATTGATGGCGATGCCGCGAAGTGCGGTCATGCCCACTCCCCTACCCTGTCGGGAAGGAGCCGGGGAAAAATTCACATGGTCGGCCCAATATCCCGCAAGCTCGATGTCAAAGGCCCTCACCACATCATCCACATCCTCGCACTCGGTGAGCAGTCCCGCCAGAGTGACGATCCGGCTCACATAGGCCGCCAACAGAGCCACGCGGCGGTGTGGGGAATTCTGAGGACGCATCCCCGACCGCTTCCAGTTGAGGGCTGTCGGAGGTGTCAGCCCGAACTTCGCTTTCATGTAGCCGTACTCACGGCGCAGAGCGTCGGGATAGTTGCCGGTGGCATCCGCGCTGTCAAGCAGTCCGCTCTGACCGAAAAGTATTGCTTCCACCGATAGCATATTGTCGGCATGTTTGAGTAGATAGCGCAACGGCGTGGCCCGGGCCAGCCGCTCAAACGGTTCGGCATTTGTGCCGAATCCGAGAGTACGCGCAAGCGTGACGTAGAGAGCCTCATGCCAGTCGCCTGTATAGGCCTGCGTGAGCGAGTCAATCCGATCAGCCTTGTTGTAGAGCCGCTCCATGCCTAACGCCGTCAACCAGTCGGTGACATACACCGACGGAAGCTGCTGAAGCACCTCTCGGCACGGCAGGTCAAAGTCAGCCCTCATCACCAGCGCGTCATAGTGCCGGCGGAAGTCCGGAGCAGCCGGCAGCCGCATCTGGGCGATAACCTCACCGTTGGCACGGTGGATGCAGTCATCGTCAGCATCCACTACATGAAGCACCACGCTCTCATAAGCAGGGTCACCGTCATGGCCGTGGCGATGCCAGTCGCTTGCACGGACATGAATCTCCACGTCGCCCACCCACAGGTCACCGCCAATCCTTACCTTGGCATTGAAGAAGTCAGGCCCCGATGCAGTGTTGAGCCTCCCCGGGTCAATGATGTCCACGCGGCGGCCATCCACCGTAGCCATCACCCCGGGGCGCAGCAGCCTGTGCTGCCAGATATACTGCATCAGTCGCTCCATTGCACCGCAAATTAGAGATTATCCCCGTCATCACCAAATTTATTTTTAAGCCGGTGCCGCGTGAGAGTCAGGCAGGGCAACCGCATCAAATTGTGCGGATAAACCTCTGTCGTTACGGCCCGGCGCAGCCGTTTTATTATTAGTAATTATTACTGTCCGCTAAAACATAAGGTATCGAGTCCAACTTCTTGAGAGATAG
>JAMPDP010000019.1 GCA_023665605.1 Candidatus Amulumruptor caecigallinarius
ATGCCGCACCGGGGCGCCCCGAGGCCCTGCTGGCACGCGTGGAGGCTGACCTCGCCGCGGGCCGCTACCCGCAGGCATGGCTCACCGCCGACACCATCACCGCCGAATACCCCGGGGCCGTGGAGGTGCGCCACAAGCTGCTGGCACTGCTCCCCCGCATCAAGGAGGGGCTGCTCGTGGCCGAGCTCACCCGCGCCGACTCGCTGTGCGCCGCCAATGAGCTGCGCGCCGACTCGCTGAGCCAGTACTTCCGCAAGGTGGACAATGACATCGAACCGTACTACGCCGCGCGCACCGAGCGCCCCGGCCAGGGCATCACGGCGCGGCTAAGCCCCGACGGGATGCTCTACATCATCTCCACGCTCCGCACACCCCGCATCGGGCACACCGCCGTGGGCGTGGCCACCCCCGGCGACACGGCCACCGTCACCCCGCAGGTGGCAGCCGACGGTGAGCGCAACGCCATCATCGACGGGGCCGAGACGGTGCACTTCGTCGGGCTTGAGGCCGAGGCCCTGGGCCGGCGCATCGCCACCGACCCGCGGCCTATGACGCTCACCTTCAGTGCCCCCGGCGGCAAGACCCACTCGCAGCCCCTCGACGAGGGACAGCGGCAGGTGGTGAAGCGCGCCTGGGAGTATGCCTCCACCATCCGCCAGGGGCGCGTGCTGCACCTGCGGCGCAAGTCCGCCGACCACCAGCTCGCCATAGCCCGCAACCAGATAGCCGTCTACGCCGCCGAAGACACCGCCGCCACCCAATGAGGATAGAGAGGGTTAGGGGGTGTTGCAGAACCGCCCGAAGAGCGTCCGCAGGACGCCGATTTACCGTAGCCCCGGAAGCCGTAGCGATAGCGCAGGCATCCGGGGTTATTGTCAGCAGGGTAAATGGCGTCTGGAGGACGCCGATTTACATCTCCTCTGCCTCTTAACCGAAATCTCCGGTCATTGTACAAAATTTGTGTTGTAAATCGGCGTCCTGCGGACGCCACCTGATTTTGTCATCCTAAACCCCGGATGCCTTCGCTAACGCTTCGGCTTCCGGGGCTACGAGTAAATCAGCGTCCTGCGGACGCTCCAATGGATGTTTTGCAGCACCTGCCTATTATTGTGCACGCCGCTCCGCGGCTTCTTGATACCCCCGGCAACGCCCCGATTTCCGTCAAAAACGGAAACAATCCCGATTTATTTCCGCCAAATCCGGAAATAATCCGTATTTTTGTCCGTATGAACAGGAAAGATATTCTTCAGAATCTTGTATCATAACGCACCTGATTTTTATCATGAAACTCAATTTGACCATCATTGCACTTCTCTCTTCAATCACTCTTTCCAGTCTTGTCAGCAATGCTCAAACGGCAGAGCGAGACTCAACAGTTAATGCAACCTCAGAAGTAACCCAAAGTGCAACCGGCTCAGCCACAGACATCGCCCAAGACACCCACATCATGTATATTGATGTGCCCGAGAACCTCAATATCAAAGACAAAATCTTTCTCGTCAACAAGTCACAGACAACAATCCTGCAGTCAGCCGTGGCATTAAAGACAGGGAAAACGCTGTCGCCCCTGGGCAGTACCACCATTATATTACCGGGAGGTAAAGCCACGATGGCATCATTCTCCCATAACAAGCTCAAAAGGCTCAAGGGCCAGACTATAGCCTTAAAAATAAAAGGAGTCCGGAAGGCATTAAGCGATGTCCAAAGCACCGGTATTGCAGGCGGCAGCTTTACGACCGGTTCCTTTGGAGTTGGCATTGTCAAAAATGAAATCCGAGCAGAGGAATTGAACAATATCGACCCCGCCCTAATCACCTATGATTACACTCCGCAATTATCAGAAGCCAACCACGACCTGTACATCACTGTATCATCCGGTTCAAACACATTTGACTTTTGATTATAGCCCTCAGGCACTTCACGAAGTCCATTCAGACATGAGTGCGTGCGAAGCATTAGGGACAACATCATTTTGATGCGGTTGTGCCCCAGAGGGTGATGGGGAGAATGGGGTATGTGGGTGAAAATCGCTAACTTTGCCGGCATGAATGACTATATGGAGGTGCGGCTCGCGATGGAGCCTTGCACGGAGGATATGACCGACCTGATGGCGGCATTCCTGGCGGATGCCGGCTACGAGAGCTTCGTGGCTGATGCCGAGGGGCTTACGGCCTACATTGCCGCTGCTGCCTACTCGCCCGAGGCGCTGGAGGCGGCCATCGGGGCATTCCCGATGGAGGCGCGCATCAGCCCCGCCGTGGCGCGCGTGGAGGGTCAGGACTGGAACGCCGAATGGGAGCGCCACTACTTCAAGCCCATCGTGGTGGCGGGTAAGTGCGTGATACACAGCTCGTTTCACACCGACGTGCCTGAGGCCGACATCGACATAGTGATTGACCCGAAGATGGCGTTCGGCACCGGCCACCACGCCACCACCTCGCTGATGATAGAGCGGCTGCTGGAGATGGAGCTCGCCGGGCGGCGCGTCACCGACGTGGGCACCGGCAGCGGCATCCTCGCCATCCTCGCGGCGATGCGCGGAGCCGACCGGGTGACGGGCATCGAGATTGACGAGGCGGCCTACACCAACGCCCTGGAGAATGTGGCCCTCAACGGCGTGGCCTCACGCGTGAGCCTCATCCATGGCGACGCCTCGGCCCTGGCCACACTGCCGCCGGCTGACGTGCTGCTGGCCAACATCAACCGCAACATCATCACCGCCGACATCCACAGCTATGCCGCGGCGATGCTCCCCGGGGCCACGGCAGCCTTCAGCGGCTTCTACACCGACGACATCGACATCATCCGCAGTGCGGCCGCCGCCGCCTCCCTGCGCTACACAGGCTCGCATGAGCGCGACCGCTGGGCCTGCTGCACCTTCATCCGCGAGTGACTACACCTTATTATATATATACACACCTCACCCACCTCACCCTCCCACTGCCCCAATGACCGGACTCACCCGACGCCTCGCCCTGCTTGTGGCCCTGCTCGCCACCCTGACGGCTGCCGCCACCACCCACAACCCCGCGCATGACGAAATCACCAACCCTCAGCTGCGCACCGCCACCCGCCTGGCATGGGGCGTGGACATAGGCAGCTCCATCGACCTGACCACTCAGGATATGTCCACGCTCAACGCCGACGCCTACGTGGGCGTGCGCACGGGCATCATGGATGTGGTGGGCATCGGTGCCGGCGCTCACGCGATGGTCAACAACAGCAGCGCCACTTACCCGGTGTATGTGGTGGCGCGCACGTCGTTCCGCCGCAAGCCGAGCTTGGTGTTTGCCGACCTGCGGGTGGGCATGGCCTTCAACTCGATGTTCGGGCAGAGCACCAACACGGCGTTCTATATCGCGCCGTCTGTGGGGTTTAACCTCGCCACGGGGCGCAAGTTCCGCAGCTACCTGACGGTGGGCTACAGCTTCAACGGCGTGGAGCACCGCACCGACCCCGACATGATGCACAAAATCCACCACCTCGACATGGCCACCGTCCGCATCGGCATCGCCTTCTGACCCCCCGCGGGCAACCGCATCCCCCGTCCACCATCCGCCCCCCGTCCACCATCCGCCTACTCTCCGCCCCTATCCGCACATAACCAAGAAAAATCCGCGTCCCATCCGCTGAAATC
>JAMPDP010000001.1:0-63030 GCA_023665605.1 Candidatus Amulumruptor caecigallinarius
TGTCGCTAGCGTTCATCCTGAGCCAGGATCAAACTCTCCGCTGTTGGTATATCTTGTTCGATATATTCTTCAGTTTTGTTATTGTCTGACCGGCGCAGGGGTGCGGCCGCTGCCCGTGGGCGTTGGCCGCGCCATGACTGCTGGTTTATTGCGTCTGCATCTTGACCTTAGGTCGGATGACTTGACGAGGCCGCCCCCTGTTTTCGCCCGCGGCCGGTGTGGCCGCTTGCGCCCGGCAGGGGGCAGGCTCTTGTACTACTTCATCAAAAAGTCTATTGTAAATCTTTCAATGTTCTCTGAGCTTCTCGGAGCTAGCGCCGCTGCCTCGCTCGGCATCTGCGGTGTCTCATCCGGGGCTTCGTCGCGCTCTGCCGGGGACTTCCCGGAGGGCGTTCCGCCGGAGGCGGATTTTCCAGCCCGAAAGGTTTTGCAAAGGTAAGCAAACTCTCCGTTTGGCTCCAAATGTTTAACTTCCGTTAACTTCTCGGCTGCGCTCTCGCAGCTTCGTTCCCGAAAGCGAGTGCAAAGGTAAGGGGTTTTTCCGGACTGTGCAAATTTTTTGGCGCTTTTTTTTGAACATTTTTTGGGTTGAGGGTGTTGGCGGGCCGTTGGGGTGGCGGGGTTGGGGTTGTGGGTCAGGGGGTTGGGGGCTTCCCTTGCTTTACCACAAAACCGGATATTGACTGCGCTGCTTTTCTTATTGGCTTTTACCTGAGGTGTTGCAGAGGCTGATGGCGTGGCGTGGCCGCTGAACCCGTAACTTCGCACGTTGGGTGATTTTTTTTGCACAAAACGCTTCTGCGAAGCATCTTCGCCTATTGGGAATGGCCCCGGGTTCCGCTTTGCTCCACCCGGGGTTTCTGCACATCCACGCGCCTGCGGCGCTCCGTGAGGAAAATCTTCGTTCGTGGGCAGGGGGATGTAAATCGGCGTCCTGCGGACGCCTTTTTTGGTGGGATGCTTTTGACCCCGGATGCCTGCGCTATCGCTTCGGCTTCCGGGGCTACGGTAAATCAGCGTCCTGCGGACGCTCCTTTTGTGGGGATGTAAATCGAGAGTGTTGCAAAACCGGCAATTTCCGTCAATTTGTAGGGATGCACCGTGGTGCATCCGTTGATTTACAGATTGTTGCACCGGATGCACCACGGTGCATCCCTACAAGCCGATGGTTCTGCAACACCCTCCCTTGTGAGGATGCTTGTAGCCCCGGATGCCTGCGCTATCGCTTCGGCTTCCGGGGCTACAGTAAATCGGCGTCCTGCGGACGTCCCTTGGGCGGGTGTTTTATGCCTTTGGGAGGGGTATGGGGGTTCGGGCTTGGGGCTTACTTGCCGAGGTGCTCGTACTGGAGGGTGAGTGTGGGCTGGTCGCAGACTTCGGCGGGGCCGTAGTACTGGATGGGGCCTGGGTAAACGTAGCGGTCGTTGACGCTCCAGTCGTCGCGCTTGGCGGCGAACTTGCGGAAGGCGTTGCCATTGAGGTCAACGAGTGCCTTCTGGATGACGGGCTTCTGCTTGCCGTGGCGCTGCTCCATGTTCATCATCATGGTGATGGGTATGCCACCGGGGAGCCACTGTACGGATGCCTTGGTGAGGTTGCGCATTGATGAGAGGTATCCGGTGACGCCTGCGTTGATGAGGCATGAGGCTGTGAAGCCGAGACCGTAGCAGTAGTCAGCGTCGAAGTTGGAGGGGTATGCGCAACGGCCTTCGTAGCCGAAGAAGTGGTGCATGGTGGAGAACTTGCCGTTGTACTTGCCCTGAGCGTGGAGCTCTTCGAGACGGTCGTGTACCATGCTGCTGAGGAGCTTCTCGGTCTCGATCATTGACACCTGGACGTTGCCGTGGGGGTCGCGGTCGAGAGAGAGCTGGCGAGCTACGTCAAGAGGCAGAGATGCGTAAATCTTGGCGTTGCGGTCGCAGAGGTGGTCGATGATGTACTGACGCTGGTCGGCGGCAGCGTTGAACTCCTCCTGATTCTTGGCGAGGAGATCATTGAGCTCGGCGATGAGCGCCTTGAGCGAGGGTATGAACTCGATAAGGCCTTCGGGGATGAGGACAGTGCCATAGCCCATGCCCTTAGCCTGACGTGAGGCGACAACGTCGGCGATGTAGTTGACGATGTCTTCGAGGGTCTGGTTCTTCTCCTCCACCTCCTCGGAGATGATGGTGACGTTAGGCTGAGTCTGGAGGGCGCACTCGAGAGCGATGTGGGAAGCGGAGCGGCCCATGAGCTTCATGAAGTGCCAGTACTTCTTGGCGGAGAGGCAGTCACGCTGGATGTTGCCGATCACCTCGGAGTAAGTCTTGGTGGCGGTGTCGAAGCCGAAAGAGGCCTCGATGACCTCGTTCTTGAGGTCGCCGTCGATGGTCTTGGGGCAACCGATCACCTGAACGCCGGCGTTGATTGACTTGTAGTACTCGGCGAGGATGGCGGCATTGGTGTTGGAGTCGTCGCCGCCGATGATAACGAGGGCTGTGATGCCGAGCTCGCGGAGGATTTCGAGGCCTTTGTCAAACTGCTCCTTGGTCTCGAGCTTGGTGCGACCTGAGCCGATCATGTCGAAGCCGCCGGTGTTGCGGTACTGGTTGATGATGTCGGCGGTGAGTTCCTTGTAGTTGTGGTCGACGAGACCGCCGGGGCCCATCAGGAATCCAAACAGGCGGCTGTCGCGGTGAATCTTCTTGATGCCGTCAAAGAGTCCGCAGATGACGTTGTGACCGCCGGGGGCCTGACCGCCGGAGAGGATAACGCCGACGTTCACGGGATTGCCGGTGGTGGGGTTGGGGTTACGCTCAAAGCGCAGCTCGGGGAGACCGTAAGTGTTGGGGAAGAGCTTCTGAATTTCCTCCTGGTCAGCCACAGAGTGAGTGGGCTGTCCCTCGACCACCTTGACGGGATGAGTCATAACCACGGGCAGCTTGGGCTGATAGGCCAGGCGTGCTTTCTGCAGGACGCTTTCTTTCATGTGCGTGAAGTGTGTATGTGCTTAAATATGCTGAATTTATAGATTCCTGAGAATGACTGCGGGGAGAGATGTGGGAGAGGTAGTATTCCGGGTGCAAATATCGGAATTTTTTTTGTATCACTCGATGTCAAAATCGATTTCCTCCTGCTGAAGGATGTCGACGAGCTCCTTGTCGAGCTTCACGGGCATGGAAGATCGGAGGTTTACCTGGCGGTTGATGGCGGCATCGAGGATGCAGAAGCTCAGAGCGGCGGCCTCCTCGGGTGAAGGTGCGCGGTGTTCGGCGAGCATCTGTCGCAGGGCCGGCGACAGCTGCTTGCCGGTGAGCTTGATGCGGAGTGAGTTGACGAGCCGTCCCTTGACATCCTGGAGCAGGCGTATGGAGAGAATCTTCAGGCGGGGGTCTTTGCCGTATCGCGAGGCGTAGGTGGCGGAGATGATTACGGGTGTGCCGGGTACACCATATTTATGGAAGTCGATGAAAGCCTGGTCAAAGAGCATGAACTCATGTGAGCCGGAGTAGTCCTCGACCTTGAGGATGCCGAAGGAGCCGCCGCGCTTGGAGGGGCGCGTCTCCATGGAGACGACCATGCCGCCGAAGGTGAGTTCCTGCCCCTCCTTGGGGTCGGTGATTTCGCTGAGCTCCTTGAGGGTATGCGAGCATCCGTAGTTGAGCTCCATGTAATATGGGTCGAGCGGGTGAGCCGACAGGTACATACCCACAAGCTCGCGCTCGCGCTCCAGCCGGAGGCTCTGCACCCAAGGCACGGCATGAACCACGGGGGGACGACCGGCCGTGGAGCAGGCCCCCTCGTCGTCGCCGAAGAGCGAGCCGGCGCTCTGGGCCTGATCCTGCTGATAGGCCGCGCCGTAGCGCAGTAGCTGTTCAGCGAAGGTCTCGCCGCGCGAGTTGGTCATGTAGTAATCTTCACGCTGCACCTCGGGGAAGCAGTCGAGTGCGCCCGAGAGCACCAGGGCTTCGAGCACGCGGCGGTTGAGGGTAGAGGGGTTGACTCGCTCCACGAAGTCATATGGGTCCTTGAAGGGGCCTGCGGCTTCGCGCGCGGCAATGATGTCGGCCACGACGCCCTCGCCCACCCCCTTGACGGCGGCCAGACCGAAGCGGATGTCGCCGTGGGAGTTGACGCCGAAGCCCGAGAAGCTCTCGTTGACGTCAGGCCCCTTGACGGGGATGTGCATCTTGCGGCACTCATCCATGAAGTTGGTGAGCTTGGTGATGTCCGAGAGGTTGCGTGTGAGGACGGCAGCCATGTACTCCGCGGGATAGTTGGCCTTGAGGTAAGCCGTCTGGAACGCCACCCAGGAGTAGCAAGTGGCGTGGCTCTTGTTGAAGGCGTAAGAGGCGAACTTCTCCCAGTCATGCCAAATCTTCTCGAGCACCTTGGGGTCATGGCCATTCTCCTGGCCGCCCTTGAGGAACAGCCCCTTTAGCTCGTTCATCTTGGCAATGAGCTTCTTGCCCATGGCCTTGCGGAGAGTGTCGCTCTGGCCTCGGGTGAAGTTGGCGAGCAGACGGCTCAGTAGCATCACCTGCTCCTGGTACACGGTGACGCCGTATGTGTCCTTGAGATACTTCTCCATCACCGGGATGTCATAGACGATGGGTGCCCGGCCATGCTTTCGGTTGATGAAGTCAGGGATGTAGTCCATGGGGCCGGGGCGATACAGGGCGTTCATGGCTATGAGATCCTCGAATGTGGAGGGCTGGAGCTCGCGGAGATACTTCTGCATGCCTGCGCTCTCGAACTGGAACGTGCCGGTGGTGCGCCCCTCGGAGTAGAGCTTGTAGGTCTTGGGGTCCTCGATGGGCACCGTGTCGATGTCAAGGTCGATGCCGCGTGTGAGCTTGATGTTGTGGACAGCCTCCTTGATGATGCTGAGGGTCTTGAGTCCGAGGAAGTCCATCTTGATCAGACCGGTCTCCTCGATGACACGTCCTTCGTACTGAGTGACGATAAGCTTCTCCTTGTCGGTGGCTGACTTATCGACAGCCGTTGACACGGGCACCCAGTCGGTGATGTCGTCGCGGCAGATAATCACGCCGCAGGCATGTACGCCGAGGTTGCGGACGTTGCCTTCGAGCTGGCGAGCATAAGTAAGGGTCTCGGTAATCAGGGGGTTGGGGCCGTTTAGCTCCGCCTGAAACTCCGGGAGGTAGTCCAGACAGTTGGCCACGGTGGCATCGAGCTCCTTGCCCCCCACTTCGGGCATATGTCGCGGAATCATGCCGGCCAGCCGGTTGCTCTCGTTGAGTGGTAGCTTCTCGATGCGTGCCACATCCTTGATGGCGCTCTTGGCTGCCATGGTGCCGTAAGTGATGATGTGGGCCACCTTCTCCTCGCCATACTTACGGGTCACGTAGCGTAGCACGTCGGCGCGGCCGTCGTCGTCAAAGTCGATGTCGATATCAGGGAGCGAGATGCGGTCAGGATTGAGAAAACGCTCGAACAGAAGGTCATACTTGATGGGGTCAATCTGCGTGATGCCCAGACAGTAGGCCACGCAGCTGCCGGCGGCGGAGCCACGTCCGGGGCCCACGCTGACGCCAAGTTGCTCACGTGCGGCGGTGATGAAGTCCTGGACGATGAGGAAGTATCCTGGGAAGCCCATGGTCTTCATGATGTGGAGCTCGAAGTTGATGCGCTCATCGAGCTCGGGGGTGATGTCGCCGTAACGCTTGCGCGCACCCTCATAGGCGAGCTTGCGCAGATAGTCGGCCTCAAACTTGATGCGGTAGAGCTTGTCGTAGCCTCCGAGCTTGTCAATCTTCTTGTGGGCCTCTTCGTCGGAGAGAACCACGTTGCCCTTCTCGTCGCGGGTGAACTCGTTGAAGAGGTCCTCCTCGGTGAGCCGTGAGCGATACTCCTCCTCGGAGCCGAACTCGGCGGGAATCTCGAAGTTGGGCATGATGGGGCCGTGGTCTATGGAGTATGTCTCAACCTTGTCGAAGATCTCCATGGTGTTGGCCAGAGCCTCGGGGATGTCGGAGAAGAGGGCATACATCTCGTCGCGCGTCTTGAACCACTCCTGCTTGGTGTAGCGCATGCGGCGCGGGTCGGTGAGGTCCGAGTTGGTGGAGATGCATATCAGTCGGTCGTGCGCCTCGGCATCCTCGGCGTTGACGAAGTGTGAGTCGTTGGTGGCTATCAGCTTGATGCCCATCTCACGCGCCATGCGGATAAGCTCGGGGTTGACCCGCTGCTGCTCGGCAAACACCTCGCGGTTGCCACCGGGGAGATCCGTGGGGTGTCGCTGGAGCTCCAGATAATAGTCGTCGCCGAAGGTGTCGCGCCACCAGCGCACACTCTCCTCGGCCTCCTTGATGCGGTTGGCCATGATGAGCTGTGGGATTTCGCCACCCAGACAGGCCGAGCAGACTATCAGGCCCTCGCGGTGTGCGGCCAGCTCGCTCTTGTCGGTACGGGGATGGTTGTAGAAGCCCTCGGTCCAAGCCTTAGACACGAGCTTGATGAGGTTCTTGTAGCCGGTCTTGTTCTTGGCAAGGACTATCAGGTGGCGTCCGCGGTCATTGCGGTCGCTGCGGTCATGGAGCGACGAGTTGGCCACATACATCTCACATCCGAGGATGGGCTTGAACTGCTTACGCCCCTCCTTGGCGGCCTTTGCGCGGAGCTCGGCAGCCTCCTCGGGACGTCCTTCGGCCTCAGCCTTGGCAGCCTCTGCCTCAAGGTCCTTCACCTTGCCCTTGACCTTGCCGTTATGCTTGTTGCAGAAGTTCACCAGCTCCTTGATGCCAAACATATTGCCGTGGTCGGTCAGGGCCATGCCGGGCATGCCGTCGGCCACGGCTTTGTTGACCAAAGCGGGGATTGCAGCCTGGCCGTCAAGCAGAGAGTATTGCGAGTGGACGTGCAGATGCACGAAAGGTTTGTCAGACATCCTGTGATGTGTGTATATATAATAAGGTGTAGTCGTGATATCGGAGCAGAGGAGAAAACATCCGGTCTTTCCCTCTACAAAGATAGCGAAATTAACGCTCACCGCCAACCGACAGCGACCGGCACCGGCATCAAAAAGGTAAGAGGAGATTGCAGAACCTACTGATGGCGGAGATGATGTTGTAAATCGGCGTCCTGCGGACGCTCATTGCTGGGGGTTTTGCAACACCCACTAAAAGGAGGTGGGGTTCCGAAGACTCAAAATGTCAGAGGCGGGAGTCGATGGAGGCGAGGGCCGACTGGAGGCGTCGGGCGAGGGGGGCTGCGGAGGCTTGGGCATCGGGGTCGAGTCGGTCGAGGGCTTCGCGTGCGCGGAGTAGCTGGTCCATTGCTTCGTGGAGCTCGCCGAGGTCAGCGAGGGCTGCTCCGCGCCCTATCATGGCACTGATGCATCCGGGGTCGAGGCGGAGGGCCTTGTCAAAGTTGGCCAGTGCCGGGGTTAGGTCGCCCCCGCCGTCGAGGCAGTAGTGGCCGAGCTCGCAGTATTCGTCGGCGAGGGCACGCAGCTGTGCCTCACGTGCTTGCAGACGGGCCTCCAGAGCAAGTTCGCGGGGGGAGGGAGCATCAAGAGAGGCGGGCAGGGTGGCTACCTTGATGCGGAGGAGTCGCTCGAGACGTGGGTCGGAGAGCTGACGCGGGTCCTCGCGGAGCACACCGAGGAGG
This sequence comes from Candidatus Amulumruptor caecigallinarius, assembly GCA_023665605.1. Lineage (GTDB taxonomy): Bacteria > Bacteroidota > Bacteroidia > Bacteroidales > Muribaculaceae > Amulumruptor > Amulumruptor caecigallinarius_B. Next base: position 7,612 of record JAMPDP010000001.1, read on the forward strand.
GTGGCCACAGCCTCCGGCCGCTTCCCCTCGCGCCACAGCATGGCACTGTCAGCCAGACGCTCGCGGCGGGCGGCTTCCTCGAGGGCCTGCTGCATGGCGCGGGTGTCGTTGAAGGTTCGGCTGAAGTCGCTTACAGCGCGGCTCACGAACACGTCACGCGGCCCGAGCGGGGCTTTCAGGGTGATTCCGTCCAGAGAGCGGCATCGGCTCATGGCCACGTAGGTCTGCCCGGATGTGAAGGCTCCGCCGGTCATGTCGATGATGAGGTTGGAGAATGTCAGACCCTGACTCTTGTGGATGGTGAGAGCCCATGCGAGTTTGAGGGGGAGCTGGGTGAAGGCACCTATCTCGTTTTCGGTGACGGTGTGGCGCTTCTCGTCGTAGGTGTAGATGATGTTGGGCCACCTCTCCGGCTCGACGATGTGGCGCGAGCCATCCTCAAGCTCCACCTCCACCTGGTCAGGGAGGCAGGAAGTGATGCGGCCGACGGAGCCGTTGACCCATCGGCGTTCGCGGTCATTCTTGACGAACACCACCTGTGCACCCTCCTTGAGGCAGAGCTCACGGGGGGCGGGGAGGCTCGACTCAGGGAAGTCGCCTGTTACTTTGCCTACGAATATGCGCTCCGGGCGCTTAATCAGAGCGAGCTTCTCCTGGTTGATGTGCTCCACGACGTCACGCCGCGTAGCCAGGGTCATCACCATCTTCTGCTCCTTGGGGGCTTTCTTCTTGTTCTTGCGACCTTTGGCCTCACCCTTGGAGGGTTCCTCAGTTGCCTTTGCATGCGGGTTGCCGCTTGAGTCGGGTGCAGCCTCAGCAGGTGCCGGTGGTGCCACGCGTGCATTGATGGCATCGCGGTCGGCAGGGTCAAGGATACCGGCGCGGAGACGGTCAAGCATCTCCACGAAGCGGGGCTCGTCCTGCCGGTAGACCTTGCGAAGCTCCACTGACACGAGACTCACCTGCCGGAATACGTCGGCACTGAAGAAGTAGGGATTGACGTAGTGCATGGAGAGCACCTGGCGCATATCGGAGGTGACGACCGGTTCGAGCTGGAAGATGTCGCCCACGAACAGGAGCTGCTTGCCGGCGAAGGGCTCGCGCTTGTTGCGGCAATATGTGCGAAGAATCTTGTCGATGAAGTCAATGATGTCAGCCCTCACCATTGAGATTTCATCAATGATAATCAGGTCGATGCCGGCGAGCAGCTTGATGAAAGAGCGCGAATACTTCATGCGCTCTCTGAGCCGCGAGGGTGCGAACTCGGGGTCGTCAGGGAGGAGCGGCTTGAAGGGAATCTTGAAGAAAGAGTGGAGAGTCTGCCCCCCGACGTTGACTGCGGCGATGCCCGTAGGGGCGAGCACCACATGGCGCTTGCGGGTGTGTGCGGTGACGTAGCGCAGGAATGTGGACTTGCCGGTGCCGGCTTTGCCGGTGAGGAACACCGAGCGCTGCGTGTGCTCCACCAGATTGAGGGCAGCGCGAAACTCGGGATTGTCCACGTCAAGCTCCGACCCGGGGGGGGAGCCTGCCGGGCCGGAGCCTTGTGAAGAGGTAATCTTGCGTTCTTCCCTACGCATAGCCATGCTTAATGTGTTGGCGTGTTGCCGACGTGCGAGGAGCGACCGGTCAGAACCGGAGGCCGGCTGTCAGCACGATGTTGCTGTCATGGTCAGTGAGCGAGGCTGTGGGGGCCTGCGATGATGACCATGAGTAGAACGTGGACTTGTGGCTGCGGTATACGTAAGCAGCGTCGATGTAGAACATCTGGTAGCGGTATCCCAAGCCGCAGGTGATGTAGTTGGTGGAGTCATCCATGCGGAAGCTCGGAGTGGTGCCGGTGTCGTAAAATCCGTCGGTGTCGATGCGTGTATCGGGGTTGGCAAGGAGCGAGTTGACCTCGTCGGAGCCCTTGGCGGGGGCTGACACGTAGCTGTAACCTGCGCGTAGGGAGAAGGCCGGGGTCACGCGGTATTCCGCGCCGAGGCGCAGGGTGTTGGTGGCCTGATAGTAGTTTTTGGCATCGTCATTGGCCACGTTCACGTCCCAACCGTCGGGGAGGCTCAGGCGCATGCTCTGGTAGGGGCGATACTCATATTCGGCACTGATGATGGCCTTGGTGCCAATCACGCCGGCTGCACTCACGGAGAAGCGCCAGGGGGACTTGAGCGACCACTCGAAGTAGTCGAGGATGCCGTCGTTGGTATAAGTGTCGGTGCGGAGACGGTTGACTGTGCCGTCAGACATCGTGGTGGAGAAGTCGCCGATGACAGATGCGGAGCTTTCGCTGGAGAGCGAGTACCATGTGGGAGTGTGTACGGCCAGACCGAGACGCAGCTCGTTGATGGGCTTGACAATCACGCCGAGCTTCACGTTGACGCCGGTGCCCCACACGTGGTTGTAGGAGTCAAGGGTGTAGTCAGCAATGCCGGGACGCACGCCGAGTCCGGAATTTGTTTGGTAAGGCACATTGGCATCGTCAAGGCTCTCGCCGTAGGAGGTGTAGCGGTCCATGTCCACGTCAATTATGCCGATGCCGATGCCCCAGTAAACCTTGTTGACGAAGTTGCCGCCGAAATTGATGGAGTACTCATCCATGTAGCCACGCTGGTCCACGTAGACGCCGGCGCTGCCGGTGGTGTAGCCCTGCTCTGCCAGACCCATATAAGTGTCGGTGGATGTGGGATTAATCTCAGCGCCGTTATACATCAGGATGCTCATCCAAGGGGCATTGGAGCCAATGTAGGGGTTGAGGTAGTCGCCGCTGTACAGCTCGTCACCGGTGTAGCCGCCGGAGTAGGATGCTACGTGATTGGAGAGCGAGGTGCCATCCATAGGCATCAGTGCACGGTAACGGCGGTTGTAGTTGCGTACGCGTCCGTAGGTGACACCCCAGTTGAAGTAGGGCATCAGTTCGCTGCCGGTTTTCCATGAGCCGACGTAGCCGAAGTTGGGGCAATATGCCCGAGTGTGGTTCTGGGTCTCGGAACTGAGGGCACTCTCGCCTTTGGTAGACATGATGTCGATGTCAAGCGTCACGCCCACCTCGCTGGAGCGGTATATTCCGAGGCCTGCGGGGTTGTGGGAGAGGGTGGAGAGGTCGCCGCCAAGCGCACCGAAGGCGCCGCCCATCGACATGAATCGGGCGGTGCCACGGAGCTCGTCGCGACTTATCTGCATAGCTTCAACGGCCGTCTGGGCCATGAGGGATGCCGGGGCGGCGAGAGTCGCCAGGGCAATCATGCAATTGCGAATAAGCATATAGGAGATGAAAAAAGAGTTGTCAGCAGATGTGAATGACCTGAATCAATGACGGCCGCCGCCACCGCGTGAGCCGCCGCCAAAGGAACCGCTTCCTCGCGAGCCGCCGCCAAAGGAACCGCTTCCTCGCGAGCCGCCGGAGGATGGGCGTGAGTAGCTGCTGCCTGAGGAGCTGCTGCCGCGCGAAGGCGATGAGTAGGAGTGCGATGACGAACCACCGGGGCGTCCCGTGGATGAGGAGCCTACCGACGAGCCCGAGGGGCGGCTCGATGAGCTGCCTGAGGGGCGCACGGAGCTGCCGGGACGGGTGCCTACGGATGAGCCGGGATTGCGTCCGGGGGTGTTGGCACCGAAGCCGGGACGTCCGGGAGAGCCACCGGGGCGGTAGCCATGGGATGCAGAGGTTGTGCCGGGGCGCACGCTGCCGGGACGGTAGGCGGAGCCGGGACGATAACCGGGGTTATGACCGGGGCCGTGGCCCGGGCGCACTGAGGGGCCGGGGCGGCCGGGGGAGGGCCGGTGAGGGGGCGGAGGCGTGGGACGCCATGACGGGCGGTAGGCAGGCCAGTAGCCACCCCAACTCCATGACGGGCCCCAGTACCACGGACTCACACCCCATGAGAATGACCATCCTGCGGGATAGTACCAGGGGTCATACCATGAGTTGTAGTATGGGTTGCCCCAGTAGTAAGCCGAGGGGTAGCCGGCGGTGATATTGAGGTTGACGTCACCGGAAGTTACCACGGTACCTCCGTTGGTGTCGATGGTGACGTCTGCTGCGTCAGGGTAATAGTAGGCCTGCGATGCCACCTGCTCGTAGACCGGCACGGAGGCGGCGTAAGCGCTGTCAGTGGCGAAAAATCCGCGACGGTTATACTCATCCACATCTATTTGGCGGCCGTAAGCAGACTCAGCGACAGCCTCATAGGAGTCGGCCGCGGGATAGTCGGCGACAGTGGAGGTCACGGGCGCAGCGGCGCGAGTGGTGCCTGCGGCTGAAGTGGCCGGAGTGGATGTGATGGATGTTCGTGCTCCCGCGGGTAGCTGCGCGGGGGTGTAGGTGATAGTGTTGGCCGGTTGGGATTTGTCCTTCTTGGACGGCTCGGAATCGTAGATGTCGTCCTCAAAGGTCTGAGCCGAAGCCGACACAGCCGTTATGAGGGCTGCTGCGGCGAGGGCGAAGGTCTTCATGACATTCATCATAGTCAGGTGCTTGGTGGTTTTTTGTGCTTAAAGAGAGAGGTAGAATAAGAGATGTGCGGTGCAGGTGCCAGAGAGGCCGAGGCTTCGACCTGCGGATGAGCCGTGCATGTAATGCCGGCATCAATGATTAGACATCCCGGGGCGTGGAAAGTTTAACCCTCTATCACCCCAATCACAAAGGTAATGCAAATCCCCGTGAAATGCAAGCGACGGCACCTGCGACCCAGGGCAACCGCATCAAATCGTCGCCATAACGTATGCCCGGACGGAGCCGCGTAGCGGCGTGAACAATAATAGGCAGGTGCAAGGAGTGCCTTGGCAGTCCGCAGCGCCTGTTTCATGTCGGGACAGAGGGCAAAGCGCCGCGTAGCGGTGCGACAATCAGATGGGCTGTTGCACCGCTACGCGGCGCTTTGCCGGGGGCATCTTCCCTGAACAGGCGCTAAGGTCGGCTACGCCGCCCTTGCACCTGCCTATTATTGTCCACGCCGCTACGCGGCTCCGATGGAGATACGTTATAACAACATTTTGATGCAGTTGCCCTGCCTTGAAAACGATGGGTTATATAAAAAAGCGAAAAAGCTGCCAAGCGGAGCCGCGAAGGCTCGGCGTGGTAGCTATTTCGCTTGATTAGAGTATTCCTCTAAAGCTGCTTCTTACTCAGCAACGGGAGCGGCAGCAACAGAGTCGGCAACTACAACAGTAGTGTCAACGCCGGCAGCGGTGCTGTCAACAACAGCAGCAGCCTCAACTGCCTCCTCAACAACGGCGGTGGTGTCAGCAGCCTCAGCAGCCTTGTCAGAAGAACCGCAAGCGGCGAACATAGAAGCGCCGAAAGAAACAGCGAGGATGTAAACTAACTTTTTCATTGTCTTAGTGATTAAATTATAGAACGGAAAATGATATGCTTCAAAAACGTGACAAAGTTACGTCAAAAAGTTGAACTACCAAACATTTTTTACGATTTTTTTTCGTGTTGGCGAGAATTTGCCCAAAAAATCAAAAAATGTGTATTAATTCAGCCCTATTTTTTAACGTTTCGCCTCTTTAAGTCGGGTCACTAACGAGTTGGCGGTGGCCACGGCTACGTTGATGTTGGGGCAGATGTGATCCTCGCCGAGAAGCTCGTTGATGCGTGCGTGCTCGAGCACTTCGCGCACCTTCGGAGCCACGCCGGAGAGAATCACGTGGATGCCCTCGCGCTGCGATGAGCGGATGAGAGTCTCAAGGTTGTGGATGCCCGTGGAGTCGATGAACGGCACCAGACGCATACGTATGATGCGCACCAGCGGCGGTTCGCCGGCACCGACACCTCCGAGGCCTTCGCGCATTATTTCGTCAAACTTGGTGGCCACGCCGAAGAAGAACGGACCCTCAATCTCATACACGCCGATGCCGGGAAGGATGTCAAGCACCTCATGCACTGATGTTTCCGTGCCCTCGGCAATGTCAAGCTGCTCGGAGTAAACACGAATCTGGGCGTTCTCGGTGACGCGGCGCAGGAAGAGTATCACAGCCAGCAGCAGACCTACCTCAATGGCGATGGTGAGGTCAAACACCACGGTGAGCAGGAAGGTGACGATGAGCACCGACACGTCGCTCTTGGGGTTCTTGAAGATGGAACGCACTGTGCGCCAGCCACTCATGTTGTAGCTCACCACAATCAGCACCGCGGCCAGGCATGCCATGGGGATGCGGTTGATAAGCGGCATCAGGAAGAGGAAAATCAGCAGGAGCACGGCGGCATGTATTACGCCTGCCACGGGTGTGCGACCACCGTTGGTGATGTTGGTCATGGTGCGCGCTATGGCACCCGTCACGGGGATGCCGCCGAAGAAGGGCACCACCACATTAGCTACGCCCTGCCCGATGAGCTCGGTATTGGAATTGGTGCGCGAACCGGTGACACCGTCGGCCACTGTGGCACTCAGCAGGCTCTCGATGGCTCCGAGCACAGCGATGGTGAAGGCCGAAGGGAGCAGACGGTTGATGGTGTCCATCGACAGCGTGAACCCGTGAGGCTGAGGGATGTCAGTGGGCATCGACCCGAAGCGGTCACCAATGGTCTCGATGCCGAGGCCGGGGCAATAGAGCTGTATGACCCACACAGCGACTGACACCACGATGATGGCAATCAGAGCACCGGGGAGACGCTTGGAGATTTTCGGCACCAATATTATAATAAGGAGTGATGCCACGGCCACTGCCAGCGTGGGCCAGTGGATGGCGGTGATGTTGCTGAAATAGACGCCCCACTTGGGGATGAATGCGGCAGGGACGTCCTTCAGACCGAGACCCAGAAAATCGTTAATCTGCGTGGAGAAGATGGTGAGGGCTATACCGGCGGTGAAGCCCACCACTATGGGGTAGGGTATGAACTTGATGACTGTGCCAAGGTGGAACAGGCCCAAGAGGATGAGTATCAGACCGGCCATAACAGTGGCAATCGCCAGGCCTTCAAGGCCGTATGAGGCGATGATGGAGTAGACGATAACGATGAACGCACCGGTGGGGCCGCCAATCTGCACGGAGTTGCCACCGAGGGCGCTCACCAGGAAGCCGCCGATGATGGCCGTGATCAAGCCTACTGTGGGGCTCACGCCGCTGGCGATGCCGAAAGCGATGGCGAGGGGGAGGGCCACGATACCCACCACGATGCCGGCGATGAGGTCATCCTTGAAGCGGGCGGCGGAGTAATCCTTGAAGACTCCAAGGAGCTTGGGTCTGAAGTCGATAGTACCCGAAAAATTCATGTGATGTATGAAACGAAAACCTAAAAAACCTAAAACGCGGGCACAAAGGTAAGGAAAATTTCCCCCACGGCAAACTGCCGCTAAAATTATTCTATCCGTGTAGAGCCAACTGCATTACGGGGTTTGCAGGGGCGGGGGGAAATGCTTAACTTTGCGGCACGATAGACAGAGTGGACAGATTTGGCTGCTTGCAACCACTTGAAAAAATGCTAAAATCGCTCCGCCGGCGCTCCCTTACCCCGCGCCGCGCACCTTTTAGCCTCCCGCCCGCCCCTCGTGACCCTTCAGCACCGGTCGTGCCAATCACGCCGTGGTGCAGGTCACACCGCTCACCTCGGACACTCCGGGCGACATGAAAAATGCAAGCGGCCGTAGTAACATACACAAAACCAGTCACTATGGACCGCAAAAATTACCTTTTCACCTCTGAGAGCGTCAGCGAAGGACACCCCGACAAGGTGGCCGACCAGATTTCAGACGCCATCCTCGACAGCTTCCTCGCTTATGACCCGCAGAGCCATGTGGCCTGCGAGACCCTCGTCACTACCGGCCAGGTGGTGATAGCCGGCGAAGTCACCTCCTCGGCTTACATCGACCTGATGGAAGTGACCCGCGGCGTAATCAACGACATAGGCTACTGCCACAGCGACCTGAAGTTTGACGGCGACTCATGCGGCGTATTCAACGCCATCCATGAGCAGAGCCCTGACATTGCCCGCGGCGTGAAGCGCGCCGAAGCTGATGCTCAGGGAGCCGGCGACCAGGGTATGATGTTCGGCTACGCTATCGCCGAGACCGCTAACTTCATGCCTCTCACCCTCGACCTTAGCCACGCGCTGCTCCGCGACCTCTCCGCCATCCGCCACGAGGGGGAGCAGATGACCTATCTGCGCCCCGACGCCAAGAGTCAGGTGACAGTGGAATACACCCCCGAGGGTAAGCCCGTGCGCGTGGACACCATCGTCATCTCCACCCAGCATGACGACTTCATCACCCCCGCCGAGGGTGAAAGTCAGGAGGAGGCTGACCTGCGCATGCTCAAGCAGATAGAGACCGACGTGCGGGCCATCCTGCTGCCGCGCGTCATCGCCAAGCTCCCCGCAGAGGTAGCTGCTCTGATCGGACCTGACGTGACACTCCACGTCAACCCCACCGGCAAGTTCGTCATCGGCGGCCCTCACGGCGACACCGGCCTCACCGGCCGCAAGATTATCGTGGATACCTACGGCGGCCGCGGAGCCCACGGTGGCGGGGCCTTCTCAGGCAAGGACCCCAGCAAGGTTGACCGCTCGGCAGCCTACGCCGCCCGCCACATTGCCAAAAACCTCGTGGCAGCCGGCGTGGCCCACGAAGCCCTCGTGCAGGTGGCCTACGCCATCGGCGTGGCCGAGCCCGTGAGCCTCTATGTCAACACCCGCGGCACCGCCAAAGTGCCTCTGACCGACGGGGAGATTTCAGCCAAGGTGAAGGAGCTGTTTGACATGCGCCCCGCCGCCATAGAGCGCCGTCTCAAGCTCCGCGCTCCCATCTACCGCGAGACAGCCGCCTACGGACACGTAGGCCGCGAGCCCATCACCGTCACCAAGCACTTCCACTCCAAGAGCGAAGGCGACCGCGACATCACCGTGGAGCTCTTCACCTGGGAGAAGCTCGACATGGTGCCGGCCATCCGCGAGGCCTTCGACCTGGCCTGACGCCTTATATATACACGGCATCCGGAAATGTTTGCTGTTACCTCAAAAAAAAATCCTATCTTTGTGCGTTTTAAAGGCCATCAAACACCCTTTCGCCAACAATAAACACACAATCACATAAAACCACACTATTAGTCTAAATGGCTACCTTAGAAAAAATCCGCAGCAAGTCAGTGCTCTTGCTCGTCATTATCGGAGCAGCCCTCATCGCCTTTATCCTCGGTGACTTCCTCACCTCCGGGCGCTCCCTCTTCGGCACCGGCACCACCATCGCCAAGGTGGGCAGTCAAAAGATTGACATCCGCGAGTTTCAGGATCGCCTCGAAGCAGCCTCCCACCAGGCCCAGCAGAGCGGCCGCAAGGTGGACAACGCCGTGCTCCAGCAGCAGGTGCTTGACGGCCTCGTGGCCGAAGCCCTCTACAAGCAGGAGATCAGCGACCTCGGCCTTGAGGTGACTGATGCCGAGCTCTCGAACGCTATGGTTGGCGCCGGCAGCGCTTACCTCGACCAGATGGTACGCGCCCAGATGGGTGTGCAGAGCGCCGCAGAGCTTCATGACATGGCTTACAACCCCTCGAAATACGGCATCTCCGAGCAGCAGGCTCAGCAGCTCCGCGCTTACTGGCTTGACCTGGAGAAGCAGGTAGAGGAGACCCTGCTCCAGCAGAAGTTCCAGAACCTATTCACCGGCACTCTCGTGGCCAACCAGCTGGATGCCAAGGCCCTCTATGATGACAACAACGCCGTGGCCAACATCGTCTTCGCCCAGAAGCCCTTCGCCTCAGTGGCCGACACTGACGTGGAGGCACCCACCGATGCCGAACTTCAGGCACGTTACGACAAGGAGCGCGAGCGCTACGCCATCGCCGAGCCCATGCGCCTGGTGAGCTACGTGGATGTGCCCATAGTGCCCTCCGTGGAGGATCGTCAGGCTGCACAGGCCAAGGTAGACGCCGCTCTGGCAGCCCTCGCAGCCCAGCCCGAGACAATGGGTCTGGCCGATATGCCTGACTTCATCGTCAACCGTCAGAAGGCATCTCTGGCCACCGTCTCAGACCAGCGCATCAAGAACTTCCTCCAGACCTCCGGGGACTCTGCCGTGAAGGTGGTGAGCAACCTCGCCGACACCTACACCATCGCCAAGATGATATCACGCGGCTCAGACGTAGACTCCGTGAACATCGACATCCTCCAGCTTCAAGGCACCAAGGCCGAGCGAGACTCCGTAATCAAGGGCCTCAACGACGGCACCATCAAGTTCGCCGACCTCAACGACGGCACCAAGGCTCAGGGCCAGCAGAACATGTGGCTGTCGCTGGTCGACCCTCAGGCCGCCCAGATCAAGGAGACCATCCTCAACGCTCCCGCCGCCACCTACTTCACCCCTGACACCGCAGCTGTGGCCTCCGTGGGCCGCATCTTCCGCGTCAACGAGCGCAAGGCTCCCGTCACCGTCTATGACTACGCCGTGGTGACCTACACCGTTGACCCCTCAGGCGCTACCGTCAACAAGCTCCTCTCGGGCCTCAACAAGTTCCTTGCCGACAACAAGACCGCCGCTGACTTCAGCGCCAATGCCGAGAAGGCCGGCTACACCGCCCAGAAGGCCAACATCACCTCCTCCACCCCGATGATGGGCAACGTGGCAGACAGCCGCGGTGCCGTGTCATGGGCAATGGATGCCAAGAAGGGCCAGGTGAGCGGCGTGCTCGGCGGCGAGGACTCCGGTCACTTCATGGCCGTGGCAGTGGACGACATCTACAGCGGCAGCTATGCTCCCGCCACCGACCCCTCCATCCGCGACATCCTCAAGGCTGAGGTGATGGCCGACAAGAAGGCCTCCAAGCTCATCGACCAGTACAAGGGCAAAGCCAAGGATGTAGCCGGCTACGCCGCACTGATGGGAACCACCCCCGACACCACCTCCGTGGCTTTCGGCCAGTATATGATACCCAAAATCGGCATGGGCGAGAGCGCCGTTGCCGCGCGTGCCTCCGTGGCCAAGGTGGGAGAGCTCGTAGGCCCGATGCAGGGCAACTCCGGCGTGGTAGTGTTCCAGGTGACCGGCGTCGACAATCAGGGCCGTCCCTTCTCGTTTGACGAGAACTCAGCCACCTTCCTACGCTCACGCGGAGCCTACGTGCTGTCACAGCGCATCACCGACATACTCCGCGGCCGCCAGAAGGTCACCAACAACATCCTCAAGTTCTACAACGACAACCATTAATCACACCCGCACTCCATAACTATCATGGCTAACAAGAACCAAGAAACCAGCAACGCCATCGACGAGCTCAATGACAACCTCTCCTCGATGGAGCAGAAGGTGCAGAAGAACCAGAGCCTCATTGCCTGGCTCTGCATAGCCGCTGCCGCAGTGGTGTGCGTGGTGCTCATCTACATCTACGCCATCCACAAGCCCGGAGTCGAGGCCGCCAACAATGCCGTAGGTCAGGCCGACATGACCCTCGCCGCAGGCAACGACTCTCTCGCCCTTGAGCAGTACAAGCAAGTGGCTGCCGACTATGGGCACGCCGGCGGCAACCGCGCCAACCTCAATGCCGCTATCCTGCTTTACAAGCAGCAGAAGTGGGAGGAAGCCCTCAAGTATCTCGACGACTACAAGACCTCCGAGACCCTCATCGGCGCATCAGCCACCGCGCTCAAGGGTGACTGTTACGTCAACCTCCAGCAGTATGACGAGGCCCTGAAGTGCTTCAAGAAGGCTGTGTCTATCTCCGATGACAACCCCGCCTACACCCCCTACTTCCTGCTCAAGGAGGCCAACGTGTATCGCGAGCTCAAGAACTACAAGGAGGAGGCTGACGTATACCGTCAGATTGTGGAGAAGTACCCCACCTACGGTCCCTCCATCAACGTAGATATGCAGAAGTATCTCGACCGCGCCGAAGCTCAGGCGGGCGAGTAAGACCACCGACAGGCGGTTTCAATCTCCGGCTGAAATACAGACATCATCCCGCGCCCGAGGCTATTGCCCCGGGCGCGCTGTTTTTTGGCGAAAAATGGGTAACTTTGCGTGAGTTAATCATTGCAGTAACAACCATCGCAGTAACAACCATTGCAGTAACAACCATTGCAGAAAAATCATAGTGTATTATGGCACAAAACTTCACAGACGACTCCGTTAAGGAGATTATCGCATCCGGCAAGCCCGTGATGGTAGACTTCTGGGCCACGTGGTGCGGCCCCTGCAACCGCCTGACTCCCGTCATCGAGGAGCTCGCCAAGGAGTATGAAGGGCGCGTGGAAATCGGCAAGTACAACATTGAGGAGGAGAATGACCTCGCTGCCGAAAATCGCATCATGTCCATCCCCACACTTCTGTTCTTCAAGGGTGGCGAGCAGGTGCGCGACCTCCGCATGGCCGGTGCTCAGCCCATTGACGCCATCCGCGCCAACATCGAGAAGCTCCTGGCCCTCTGAACCGGCCATTGAGCGGAACTCTTAGCTTCCTCAGAGTCTGCATCCCCGCTCCTCACCCCCCTCCCCTACCCCCTTTCATTATCCCATGAAGAAGCTCATCATCACATCTCTTGCCGCTGCTGCCGCAATGATGGCCGCCGCCGCCCCTGTCACCCCGCTGTGGATGCGCGATGCCCGCGTAAGCCCTGACGGAAGCACCATCGCCTTCCGCTATGCCGGCGACATCTTCACCGTGGTCGCCGCCGGCGGCCACGCCACACGGCTCACGGCGATGCCCTCGATGGAGCGCACGCCCGTGTGGAGCCCCGACGGCTCCAAGATAGCGTTTGCCTCAGACCGCGACGGTGCCTTCAACATCTACGTGATGGATGCGAACGGCGGCAAAGCCACGCGCCTCACCTCCGGCTCCACCGCCCTGACGCCCCAGGCATTCACCCCCGACGGGCAGGCTGTGGTGTTCTCGGCTTACATCCAGCACCCTGCCGACAGCCGCGTGTTCCCGACGCGCTCGATGCCGCAGCTTTACAGTGTGCCTGTCAGCGGCGGCCGCTATGTGCAGATTCTCGGCACTCCCGCCGAGCTCATCTCATGGCTCCCTGACGGCAAGAGCTTCATCTACCAAGACAAGAAGGGAGGGGAGAACGAGTGGCGCAAGCACCACACATCATCCATCACGCGCGACATATGGCGCTACGATGCCCCCACAGGTACCCACACCAACCTCACGGCCCACGCCGGCGAGGACCGCAACCCGGTGCTGTCGCCTGACGGCTCCACGCTCTACTTCCTGAGCGAGCGTGATGGCGGCTCGATGAACGTCTACTCCGTGCCCCTCGACAATCCGCAGCAGCTCACCGCCGTGACTCGCTTCAAGGAGCACCCGGTGCGCTTCCTCTCGATGGGACGTGACGGCAAGCTCGTATACACCTACGATGGCGAGCTCTACACCCAGGCTCCCGGCGGCCAGCCCTCGCGCGTAGCAGTAAGCATCACCGATGACCTCACCGAGCTCCCCGCCAAGGAGCGCCTCGCCCACTTCACCGACGGTGCCGTGGCCCCCTCAGGCAAGGAGGTGGCATTGGTGAGCCGCGGACAGGTGGCCGTCACCTCCGTTGACTATCCCACGTCACGCATCGTCACCACCACTCCCGGCATGGAGCGCGACCTCTCCTGGCACCCGAAGGACAAGAAGCTCGCCTACGCCTCTGACCGTTCAGGCCGCTGGGACATCTACGTGGCCGAGGTGACGGGCGAAGGGGATCCCGACTTTGTCAACGCCACCATCATCAGCGAGAAGCCGCTGCTCCCGGCAGACACCCTTGACCGCACCAACCCCCGCTTCTCCCCTGACGGCAATCAGCTCGCGTTCCTCCTGGGACGTGACAAGATTGCCGTGACCGACCTCAAGAGCGGCAAGGTGCGCGTGCTCACAGACGGCTCTGCTGTGACAGACCGCACCTCCGACGAGCGTTTCCTCTGGAGCCCGGACTCCAAGTGGCTGCTCACCACCGTCACCGACAAGGCCCACAACGGCTACCCCGACATCGCCATCATCAACGTGGCCACCGGTGAAGTCACCAACCTCACCGGCTCGGGCTACGACGACGGCATGCCCCGCTGGGCCATGGGTGGCAACGCCATCACATTCATCACCGAGCGTTACGGCATGCGCAATCATGCCTCTTGGGGCTCGCTGAATGATGTCATGGCCATATTCCTCAATCAGGAGGCCCTGGACCGCTTCCGGCTCTCCAAGGAGGACTACGAGCTGCTGGCCGAGGCTGAGAAAGCCAAGAAGGAAGTGACCGTCACCCCCGACAAGGATAAGAAGAAAAAAGGCTCCAAGAAGGATGCCAAGCAAGACTCCAAGGATGCCGAGGCAGTGAAACCCATCGTGGTGGAGCTCGACGGCATCACTGACCGCATAGTTCGCCTCACCCCCAACTCCTCAGACCTGGCCGATGCCATCATCACCGGCGACGACGGCGAGGAGACGCTCTACTACCTGTCGGCATTTGAGGATGGCTATGACCTGTGGAAACGCGACCTCCGCAAGTTTGACACCCCCGAGCTGGTGGAGAAGATGGGTGCCGGATACTCCACATTTGACCCCTCCACCGATGGCAAAGCACTGTTCATCCTCAACTCCTCAGGCGTGAAGAAGCTCACCCTCTCCAACGACAAGCTCAAATCGGTGAAAATATCAGGCACTCAGCAGATTGACACTCCCGCAGAGCGCGAGGCCATGTATGACTACCTGGTGCGTGAGGAGCGCGAGCGTTTCTATGAACCCTCCATGCACGGCGTGGACTGGGCTGCCCTCACTGACCACTACCGCCGTTTCCTGCCTCACGTCACCAACAACTATGACTTTGCCGAGATGGCCAGCGAGCTGCTGGGTGAACTCAACGTGTCGCACACCGGCAGCGGCTACATCCCCGACGGCTCCGACAACCCCGTGGCTGACCTTGGACTGCTCTATGACCTCACCTACGCCGGCCCCGGCATGAAGGTGGCCGAGGTGGTGAAGAAGACCCCGCTGGCCACTGCCAAGAGCCGTGTGCGCCCCGGCGACATCCTGGTGAGCATCGGCGGCACCGAGCTCTCTGACTCGCTGACCACCGACAAGCTCCTGGCCGGAATGGCCGGCAAGCGCGTACGCTTAGGCTTCCGCACCCCCGGCGGTGAGAGCTATGATGAGGTGGTGAAACCGATGCGTGCGGGCGGCTCCTCCGGCCCTCTCTACCAGCGGTGGGTGGAGCGCAACCGCGCCTTGGTTGACTCACTCTCCGGTGGCCGTCTGGCCTACGTACACTTTCAGGCCATGAATGACGGCTCATTCCGCCCGGTCTACTCGCGACTGCTTGGCACCGACTATGACAAGGAGGGCGTGGTGATTGACACCCGCTTCAACGGGGGCGGACGCATGCATGAGGATATTGAGGTGCTGTTCTCCGGCAAGCATTACTTTGACCAGGTGGTGCGTGGCAAGGAGGTGGGCGAGATGCCCTCGCGGCGCTGGAACAAGCCCTCCATCATGCTCGTCTGCGAGGCCAACTACTCCAACGCCCACGGCACACCCTGGGTATACCAACACACCGGCATCGGCAAGATTGTCGGTGCCCCGGTACCCGGCACCATGACGAGTGTCAACTGGGTAGACCTTCAGGACCCGTCGCTCTACTTCGGCATCCCCGTGATAGGTATGCGACAGCTTAACGGCAAATATCTTGAGAACCAACAGCTTGAGCCTGATGTGCCCGTGCTCAACGACCCCGCCGAAGTGGTGCGTGGCCGCGACGCACAGATTGAGGCTGCGGTGGCCGAGCTGCTTAAAGACATAGATGCAAGCAAATCAACAAAATAACAATTATCCTCAGTCGCCGGCAGCTCAGTCTGCCGGCGGCCATGCGGAAGCTCCCCGGGTGATACTCGGCATTGAGTCGTCATGTGACGACACCTCAGCCGCTGTCATCGTCGACGGACTGATGCGGAGCAACGTCATAGCCTCGCAGAGCGTCCACGAGCAGTGGGGCGGCGTTGTGCCCGAGCTCGCCTCGCGCGCCCACCAGCAGAACATCGTGCCGGTGGTGGATGCTGCCATCCGCCAGGCCGGTATCACCCCCGCCGACCTTGACGCCATAGCCTTCACCCGCGGCCCCGGCCTGATAGGCTCACTCCTGGTGGGCACCTCCTTCGCCAAGGGGATGGCAGTGGGGCTCGGCATCCCGCTGGTGGACGTGAACCACTTGCACGGGCACGTCCTGAGCCACTTCATCCGCGAGAACGAGGATGACCGGGTGCCTCAGTTCCCCTACCTCTGCCTCCTCATCTCGGGGGGCAACAGCCAGCTCATCGTGGTGCGCTCACCCTTCGACATGGAGATTGTGGGACGCACCATCGACGATGCTGCCGGCGAGGCCTTTGACAAGTGCGCCAAGGTGATGGGTCTCCCCTACCCCGGCGGCCCGCACATCGACCGGCTCGCCGCCGAGGGGGATGCCACGCGCTTCCGCTTCGCCAAGCCGCGCATCCCGGGGCTGGATTACAGCTTCTCGGGACTGAAGACCTCATTCCTCTACACTCTGCGCGACAACATCAAGCTCGATCCCGACTTCGTGGAGCACAACAAGGCAGACCTCGCCGCATCGCTCCAGGCCACCATCATAGCCATCCTCATCGACAAGCTCGACAAGGCGGTGAAGGCTACCGGCGTGAAGACTGTGGCTATCGGCGGCGGCGTGTCGGCCAACTCGGGTGTACGTCAGGCCGTGGCTGACTATTGTGCCCGCCGCGGCCTCGAAGCGTTCATCCCACCCCGCAAGTTCACCACCGACAATGCCGCCATGGTGGCCATGGCCGGCTGGTTCAAGGCACAGCGCGGCGAGTGGTGCCCGCTTGACGCCGTGCCCTTCGCCCGCGTCTCCATGTGACCCCGCACCGCTATGAACTTCCTCGACATCGTCATCATCATCATGCTTCTCGGAGGGCTCGTTGTGGGTTTCCGCAAGGGACTCGTGGCATCGTTGGGGGCTCTGTTGGCCGTGGCTTTGGCTTGTGTGGCCTGCCATCTGCTCGGCTCCGGGCGCGGCGTGCCCGCCAACATCCTGATATTCGTCGTGGCCTACGTCACGGTGCTGCTGCTCTCGCGCATGCTCCGCACGGTGATACATGCCGTGGCCCTCGGCTTCGTGGACCGCGCGGCCGGAGCCCTGTTCGTGGCCTTTGAATATATGCTCGGGCTGAGCCTGCTGCTCAACCTCTTCCTATGGCTCCGCTCCCTGGCCGACGCCTCTCCCCCGGCCTTTATGGCCACCTCCCGCTGGGGTGACTCGCTGGTGGCCCTTATGCCCTGGTTCACAGGGTGCCTGCAATCGCTCATGGCGCAGTGACGCGCCCCCCTCTCCACGTTTCAAACCCTCTATGGGGTAGCCTTGTTAATACTTTACTATGGACCCTTCAAAGGATAAGGAATTAGACACTCAAGAGACTGCGCCCGCGCGCGACGAACACCCCGATGACATCATCTCGGAGGTCACCGCCGGCGACTATAAATATGGCTTCACGTCTGACATTGACACTGACGTGATTCCCCGGGGACTCAACGAGGATGTGATAAGGCTGATTTCGGCCAAGAAGCAGGAGCCGGAGTGGCTGCTGGAGTTTCGCCTGAAGGCTTACCGCAAGTGGCTCACCATGAAGATGCCCCATTGGGCACATCTCGACATACCCCCTATTGACTATCAAGCCATCAGCTACTATGCCGCCCCCCGCAAGAAGGAGGGACCCAAGAGCCTTGACGAAGTAGACCCCGAGATTATCGCCACCTTCGACAAGCTGGGCATACCCCTGCAGGAGCGCGCCGCCCTCAGCGGCATGGCCGTGGATGCCGTGATGGACTCCACGAGCGTCAAGACCACACACCGCGAGAAGCTCGCCGAGCTCGGCATAATCTTCTGCTCATTCAGCGAGGCTGTGCGCGACTACCCTGATCTGGTGCGCAAATACCTCGGCACGGTGGTGCCCGCGTCAGACAATTACTTCGCGGCGCTTAACTCGGCGGTGTTCTCCGACGGCTCATTCGCCTACATCCCCAAGGGTGTGCGCTGCCCCATGGAACTGAGCACATACTTCCGCATCAACGCCGCCGGCACCGGCCAGTTTGAGCGAACGCTCATAGTGGCCGATGACGATTCCTACGTCAGCTACCTCGAAGGGTGCACCGCCCCGATGCGTGACGAGAACCAGCTGCACGCCGCCATCGTGGAAATCATTGTTGAGCACCGCGCCGAGGTGAAGTACTCCACGGTGCAAAACTGGTATGCCGGCGACCGCGAGGGACGCGGCGGCATCTACAACTTCGTGACCAAACGCGGCCTCTGCCGCGGTGATTACAGCAAGCTGTCATGGACACAGGTGGAGACCGGCTCAGCCATCACCTGGAAGTATCCCTCCACCATACTTGCCGGCGAGGGAAGTACGGGAGAGTTCTATTCCGTGGCCGTCACCAACAACCACCAGCAGGCCGACACGGGCACCAAGATGGTGCACCTGGGGCGCAACTCCCGCTCCACCATAGTGAGCAAGGGCATCTCCGCCGGCCACTCCCAGAACTCCTACCGCGGACTGGTGAAGATAGCCCCCAAGGCTACCGGTTGCCGCAACTACACACAGTGCGACTCCCTGCTGCTCAGCTCCACCTGCGGTGCCCACACGTTCCCCTACATCGACGTGCTCAATGACTCGTCAGTGGTGGAGCACGAGGCCACCACGTCCAAGATTTCCGAGGATCAGATTTTCTACTGCAACCAGCGCGGCATCTCTACCGAGGAGGCCGTGGCCCTGATAGTCAACGGCTACGCCAAGGAGGTGATGGCCAAGCTCCCCATGGAGTTTGCCGTGGAGGCCCAGAAGCTGCTGGCCGTGACGCTCGAAGGCTCCGTGGGCTGATCCCGCTCAATCCCCGCCCCGGCCCAAACCCGATAAATCCTGATTATTCCTGATTAATCCCGATTAAATACCCAATTCAAAATTCCCATATATGTTGCTTCTTGACGTGAAAAACCTCCATGCCTCCATCGACGGCAAGGAGATTCTCAAAGGCATCAACCTGGAGGTGCGCCCCGGCGAGGTGCACGCCATAATGGGGCCCAACGGCTCCGGCAAGAGCACCCTCAGCGAGGTGCTCGCCGGCGACCCGGCCTTCACCGTCACCGAGGGCTCCGCCAAGCTCGCCGGCGTGGACTTGCTCGCCCTCTCGCCGGAGGACCGCTCACATGAGGGACTCTTTCTCTCGTTTCAGTACCCGGTGGAAATCCCCGGCGTGAGCATGGTCAACTTCATGCGCGCCGCCCTCAACGCCAAGCGCAAATACTTCGGCGAGCCCCCCATGAGCGCCGGCGACTTCCTCAAGCTGATGCGCCAGAAGCGCGCCATCGTGGAGCTTGACAACAAGCTGGCATCGCGCTCGGTCAACGAGGGCTTCTCCGGCGGCGAGAAGAAGCGCAACGAAATCTTTCAGATGGCGGTGCTCGAACCGCGCCTGAGCATACTCGACGAGACCGACTCGGGCCTCGACATTGACGCACTGCGCGTGGTGGCCGGAGGCGTCAACAAGCTCCGCACGGAGAGCAACTCCACCATCGTCATAACCCACTATCAGCGTCTGCTCGACTACATAAAGCCGGACTTCGTGCATATCCTCTACAACGGTCGCATCGTGATGACCGGAGGCCCGGAGCTGGCTCTGGAGCTTGAGGAGAAGGGCTATGACTGGATCAAGAACCCCGCCGGCGACGCTGCCGCGGCCGACTAAGAGTTTGTTTAAAAACGACCTCTAACGCATCTTTCAGGACTGACGTATGAGTTCTCTCAAGCAATACATAGACCTCTACCGCGACAACGCCGCGCTGATTGACCGCGGGTCGGCCCCGCTGCTCAATGCGCTGCGCCCGGCGGCACTGCGCACACTTCAGGGGAGCCGACTCCCCGACACGTGCGACGAGCGTTCGCGCCACACGTCGGTGGAGCGGATGTTTGCCCCGGACTACGGCGTGAACATCGGCCGCGTGAACATCCCCGTAGACATTGCCGCGGCATTTGCCTGCAACCTCCCCCACCTGTCGCCCTGGCTCGGGGTGGTGGTCAATGACTTCTTCGCTCCCTCATCCACTCTGGAGGGGCGTCTCCCCGAAGGGGTGATTTTCGCCTCGCTGCGCAAGGTGGCCGCGGAGCACCCGGAGCTGCTGGAGCCACATCTGGCGCGCATAGCTCCGGCTGACGATGCCGGCGTGGCCCTCAACACTCTGTTGATGCAGGATGGCGTGGTGCTCTATGTGCCCCGCGGGGTACGTCTGGCCAAGCCGTTGCAGCTGGTCAACATCTTCTCTTCACCCACCCCTCTGATGGCTGCGCGTCGCCTCCTTGTTATTCTTGAGGAGGACGCGGCAGCACAGCTCGTGGTGTGCGACCACACTCAGGACACCACTCAGAACTACCTGTCAAGCCAGGTCACCGAGGTGAGCCTTGGCAAGGGTGCCTCGCTTGACCTATACACGCTTGAGGAGGCGTCGTCCTCAACCGGGCGCTACGCCCAGGTGTTTGTCCGGCAGACTGAAGGGTCAGACCTCTCCATGGGCTACATGGCTCTGGCCGGCGGCGTCACCCGCAACGAATACACCGTGGACCTGCTCGGCGAGCATGCCCGCGCAAGCATCGTGGGAGGTGTGCTCGGCATCGGCGGTCGTCATGTGGACTGCTCCACGGCAGTGAACCACCGGGTGCCCCGCTGCGAGAGCGAGCAGACGTTCCGCTACGTGGTGTCCGACACCTCCGTTGGCGTTTTTGACGGCTCCATCCTCGTCACCCCCGACGCACCCTTTACCTCAGCCTACCAGAGCACCCGCAACGTGCTGGCCTCCACTGAGGCGCGTATGTATTCCAAGCCCCGCCTGGAAATCTACAATGATGAGGTGAAGTGCTCCCACGGCACCACCGTGGGGCAGCTCGACGAGACGGCTCTATTCTATATGCGTTCCCGCGGCATCCCCGAGCATGAGGCCCGCGTGATGCTGATGCAGGCTTTCATGGCTGATGCCATAGACAGCATCCGCATCGACTCGCTGCGTGACCGGCTCCGTCACCTTGTGGAGCTACGTTTCTCAGGCCGCGACGCCTCCTGCCGCGCCTGCGCCGAATAACCTTATAAGACTTATAAGACTTATAAGATATATAAGATTTATATACCCCCTCTCAGACCATGGACACCCCGCTTGACATAGCGCAGCTGCGCTGCGACTTCCCCATCCTTGAGCGCAAGGTGGGCAAGTACCCGCTTGTGTATCTGGACAACACCGCCACCACCCAGACTCCGCGGCAAGTGGTGGAAGCCATCGAGCGGATGTATTACCGGCACAAGGCCAACGTGCATCGTGGTGTCCACACGCTCTCGCAGGAGGCCACTGACCTTCAGGAACGTGCACGCGAGCGTGTCCGCAGCTTCATCAACGCCCGCTCCACAAGCGAGATTATATTCACCCGCGGCACCACCGAGGCCATCAACCTGGTGGCATCATCCTTTGGCTCCATGATGGAGGACGGAGCCGAGATTATCCTCACGGTGATGGAGCACCACGCCAATATCGTGCCCTGGCAACTGTTGCAGCGGTGGCGGCAGGTTAAGCTCGTGCCCATCGGATTGCACCCCGACGGCTCGCTCGACATGGATGCCCTCACGGAGGCGATGTGCGAACGCACGCGTCTGGTCACGGTATGTCACGTGAGCAACGTGCTCGGCACCGTCAACCCCGTGGCTGACATCATCCGTGAGGCTCACAGCCGGGGCATACCGGTGCTCATCGACGGTGCCCAGGCCATCGGCCATATGAAAGTGGATGTCCGGGCCCTTGATGCTGACTTCTACGTGTTTTCTGCCCACAAGATGTATGGGCCGGCAGGCGTGGGCGTGCTCTATGGCCGCGAGAGCCTCCTTGAGAAGATGCCGCCTTATCAGGGTGGCGGCGAGATGATAGGCAATGTCAGCTTCGAGAAGACCACCTTTGCCGACCTCCCCTACAAGTTTGAGGCCGGCACCCCTGACTTCGTTGACATCGCGGCTCTGCATACTGCTGTCGACTGGCTGGAGGGGGTGGGCATCGAGGCTGTTCACGCCCATGAACAAGAGCTGCTGGAGTATGCCACAGCGCGCATGATGGAGATTCCCGGTATGCGCATCTTCGGCAACGCACCCGGCAAAGCCCCCATCATATCGTTCCTTGTGGGCGACATACACCAGTATGACCTCGGCATGCTTCTCGACAAGCTCGGCGTGGCAGTACGCACCGGCCACCACTGTGCCGAACCCTTGATGCACTATCTGGGCATAGAAGGTTGTGTCCGCGCCAGCTTCGCCCTCTACAACACGCGCGACGAGGCCGATGCCCTGCTCTCCGCCCTCCACCGTGTAATCCCGATGCTCTCCTGAGAGCTTGGGATTAGTGCACGCCGGTGATGATTACGTAGGTCATGTAGGCGCAGTAGCAGAGAGCGAGGATGGCACCCTCCGCACGGCTGATGCGTCCGTAGCCGAAGATGCCGCCGAAGGCCCATAGCAGCAGCGACGCGCCGGCGAGTGTCGAGAAGTCAACCACGCTGATGGTTCCGGCATTGAGGGGACGCACCGTGGCGCACGCCCCGAGGATGAAGAATACATTGAATATGCAGGCTCCCACGACATTGCCCAAGGCTATGCCGGGTTGATTCTTGAGGGCAGCGATGACGCTCGTGGCAAGGTCAGGCACTGCACTGCCGATGGCCACGATGGTCAGACCCACCATCGCCTCCGAAAGGCCACCCTTAAGGGCGATGCCCGAGGCACCGTCTACCAGCCAGTCGCCGCCGATGATCAGGGCCGTTAGTCCTGCGGCGATGTAAAGCGCTGACATCCACATAGACATATTCTTTACCGGGGTCGCCGCAGCGGCTGCCGTCATTCCCCCGACAGGCTGTGTCTTGAGGGGTTCCTGCAGCGGGCGTAGCGGACTCTGCGTGGAGTGTGCCTCGCGCAGCGTGAAGATCATGAATATCACGAAGAAGGCAAGGAGCATCAGGCCGTCGGTACGGTCTATGATATTGGTTTTCGAGCCGTCAAATAGGATGTCGTCACCGCAGAAGAAGAGTGTCAGCGATGCCAGGGCAAGCATCGGCAAGTCCTTGCCGAGCATATCGCCGTTAAGGTTCACCGGGCGCACCATGGCCACGACTCCCACCACTAAGAGGATGTCAAAGATGTTGGCGCCCACGATGTCGCCCAGGGCGAGCTGACTTTTGCCCGCGAGTGTGCTTGTCAGACACACCACCAAGTCAGGCATCGACGAGCCGAAGGCCACCACAGTGAGTCCGATGACCATGTTTGACACTTTGAAGCGGCGCGCCAGAGCCGAAGCTCCGTCGGTCACAAAGTTGCCTCCGGCCACCACCAGCGCCAGTCCGAGCAGAAAAAATATAATGTCGTGAAGCATACCCTCAGAGATACAAATAGTCAATATGATAACAACTCAACGTCCGCGACTGCTGCAATGTTTTACGTAATTCCCCGGTCGCGGCATAAAAAACTCGGGCCTGCCGGTGCTCATGCTGTCGCGGTGACAAGCCTGGCGATGTCAGGTCCGAGTCCTTCCTTGTTTTGGTGATGAGGGAGTAGCACAAGGCGCCGCGGAAGGTGACGGCAAGAAGTGCCTGCGCTATTTCTTTATGGGCTATCTCTGAGTAGAGAAAGCGAGAGGGCAACGCGCCGCGGCCATCGCGGTGGCCTGATAAGCGAGCAGCCCGGAGTCATCGAGAGTCACCATGGTGCGCGTGCCGGCGGGGCCGGGGAGTGCCACGTGGTCGGCATCAATGAATGTGAGCAATTCATGGACCTCGCCACCGGCAGTCACCACGCTCCATGTGCGTGCATCGTCGTCATAATCAAGGCGTACGCTCTCGCCGGTATTGACGGTGGTGATGGTGTAGCCGGTGGAGTCGGGAGCCACGGTGATGGGGCCGGCCTCGGTATTGACCGTGCGCGGGGCGGTGTCAATGGGATTGTTACCGCTCCAGAACTCTATACTGTTGATTACCAACAGGTCAGCCAACGCCGATACTTCATATACCGGCAATATCCAGAAGGCGAAGAACACCAATTCATTAACAAACTTGGAGCCCACGGTGTTGTTCCACGCAAGCATTTTCTTGGTAAGCGCAAACTTGCCGATGCACGAAGGGAGCGTCAATGCACCCACCGTGAACATCACCAGTGCCAACCTGCCGAGGTGGCGTTTGCCTTTAAGGAATCTCATATCGTTACTTGAATACGTGATCAGAGGGTAGTCACCCAGCCGCCCGGCACCCCGAAACAGCAGTGCCAAGGCTCACATCCGGGGCAACGCCCCACCGCACCACAAATTTAAAAAATTCCCCACATTCCCCCCAAAAAAATCTCACGAATCTCGCAATGCAAGGTCTATCGGATTCTTGTAAGTATTTCATCGGGATTCAGATGCATTTGGCTGAACGCGACAATTTTCTTACCCAGGTCTTTGATGGAGCCACCAATGAAATAGATTGAATCATCAATGATAAGGAAGCGGTCATGCACATTCACACAGTCACACACCGCAATTTCTGGATATTGCTCATTATGCCGCAGTAAATCATTTTCAATGTGCGAATGACGTGGGTTCGTATATATGGTAGCCTTTACGCCATGCTTTCTCTTGTCAAGGACTTTTAGAATTCTGTCATCGACATAGTTATCGATAACCACGATTCGGACTCTTGCTTTACGGACTAAGTCAGAGATTAATGTGTATGCATCGAAAATCTGACCTTCAAAGAAGAAGCCTTCAATGGGATCTGACTCTTTACTATCAAGCCGTGTCAGGACTTCATCAATCTTCTTATCAGTCTCCGATATGTGGTGGTGCAAAAGAAGATGGTCATGCTCCAGAGTTTCTATTCGTTTAAATATATGTGCATTTGCCTGCAAGAAGCTCCTCATTGCATTAAATGCCCGCATTATCTTAATGTTAGTCTCGATTGCGGTCTTAGAGCGTAACACGGCACTAAGCATGGCCACTCCATTTTCGGTGAAGACATATGGAAGTTTCCTTGTTCCTCCCCAGCTTGATGTCGCAAATTGCGACATCAAGTTTAAGGTTTCATCCTTTGAAAGTTGAAACATGAAATCGTCCGGAAATCTTTCAATATTGCGTCTCACCTGCTCATTTAGCCTTCGAGTTTCCACTCCATAAAGGCGAGCCAAGTCACAATCAAGCATTACATGCTGTCCGCGGATGACATGGATCAGACTTTCAATGGATAACACGACTGAATTACTGTCAGCAGGAGTAGCCGGCATGGTATTGTTGCGTTCTTTCATATACATAGCTTTCAGATTGCAAAGTTAAGGAATCTATACTTCATCACTGAACTTTTGTCGTTGATTGTTGAAAATCGACGTCCGGCGGAGGTCCGGTCAATATCCGAATGGCATCCTATCGAAGTGATTTGAGGACTTTTTTTCGAAATTTTTATTGGTTGAGGTGCGAAGTTACGGGTTCGGCAGGATTTTAATTGCTTACCTTTGCATCAGAAATAATGGTTTCGGACATGGATTACAGGAAAATGACTTATGACGGACGCGGGCGGATGCTCGCCGAGGAACTGACGCGGCGGGTGCTGACGCTCGACGGGGCCACGGGTACACGCATCCAGGCAATGGGACTGACGGAGAGCGACTTCCGGGGGGAGAGATTTGCTGAGCACTCCTGCAACCTTGCCGGATGCAACGATGTGCTCTGCCTGACACGTCCGGAGGCGGTGGCCACCATCCACCGCGAATATCTTGATGCCGGTGCTGATCTGATCACCACCAACACATTTAACGCCAACACATTATCATTGGCGGAGTATAATCTTGGGGAGTATGTGGAGGAGATAAACCGCACGGCAGCGGAAATAGCACGCAAGGTGGCTGACGAGTATGCCGCAGCGCATCCTGATGCGCTGCCTAAGTTCGTGGTGGGTACCATGGGCCCCACCAGCAAGTCGCTGTCGATGGCCGGAGCTCTTGACGATGAGCACCCCGCGACCTGGGATTCCCTTGTAGAAGCCTACCGCACCCAGGCCGGCGCACTGATAGCCGGCGGTGTGGACGCGCTGCTGCTGGAGACCGTGTTTGACCCGCTCAACGCCAAGGCGGCGGCTTATGCCCTCATCCGCGTGATGGAGGAAGCCGGCGTGAGGCTCCCGGTGATGGTGTCGGCTACTCTCACCGAGCAGGGGCGCATCCTCTCGGGACAGTCATTGGAGGGCTTCGTGGCGGCCATCAGCCATCTGCAGCCGCTGTCAGTGGGACTCAACTGTGGTTTCGGCGCAGAGCAGCTGATGCCGTGGATCCGCTCTCTGGGCAAACTCCCGTGCTATGTGTCATTTCACCCCAACGCGGGGCTCCCCAATGACCTCGGCGGATATGACGAGACCCCGCAGACCATGGCTGCCGCCCTGCGTCCGCTGTTGCGTGAAGGTGCTCTGAACATAGTGGGAGGCTGCTGCGGCACCGGTCCGGACCATATCCGTGCCATTGCTGCGGAAGTTGCCGGAGCATCGCTGCGAGTGCCACCGGTTCCTGTGCCCGTCACCCGTCTGTCAGGCATGGAGCTGACCGAGATTGGAGCTGACGGAAAGGGATTTACCAAGGTAGGCGAAAGGTGCAATGTGGCCGGTTCCCGTAAATTCCTGCGCCTGGTGAAGGAGGGTAAGCTCGATGAGGCCATTGACATAGCACGCTCGCAGGTGAAAGCCGGAGCCGCCATTATTGATGTCAATGTGGACGATGCCATGCTCGACGCTCCCGCCGAGATGGTACGCTTCCTTGACCTGTTGGCTGACGATGCCGTCACATCGGCGGTACCCGTTATGATTGACTCAAGCTCATGGGAGGTGATAGCCGAGGGGCTCAAGCATCTGCGCGGACGCGGCATAGTGAACTCCATCTCACTGAAGGAGGGTGAGGAGAAGTTTCTGAGCCGAGCGCGCGAGGTGCGCGACATGGGTTGCGCCGTAGTGGTGATGGCCATGGACGAGACCGGGCAGGCTGACACCTTTGAGCGCAAGATGGAGGTGGTGCGCCGCAGCTACCGACTTCTCACCGAGAAGCTCGGCTACCGACCGGAGGAGATAATCTTTGACCCCAACGTGCTCGCTGTGGCTACGGGCATTGAGGAGCATGATGCCTACGGGCGCGCCTTCATTGATGCAGCGGCCGCGATACGCCGCGAGATGCCCGGCACACACGTGAGCGGCGGCATCAGTAACCTCTCATTCTCGTTTCGCGGCAACAACACGGTGCGTGAGGCCATGCACGCCATCTTCATCAGCCTCGCCAAGGGGATGGATATGGGCATCGTCAACCCTTCGGCACCGATTGACCCGACAGCTGTGGAGCCGGAGCTCGCCGAGGCTGTGACACATCTGCTGATGAATGACCGCGCTGATGCCTCAGAGCGGCTCACGGCTATCGCCGGACGCATCATGGAGGCGGCCGAGCAGCATCAGCCGACAGGGGCGCGATCTGTCGCGCCCTCATCCGCTCCCGCGGCCAACACTCCTGCCACCCCCTCGGAGCGTATCGCCGCCATGGTGGTGCAGGGACGGCATGAGGGGATAGAGGAGCTGCTGCAAGCTGAAATTAACGCCGGCAAGACGGCCATGCAGATAGTGGATGAGTCGCTGATGGCGGGTATGAATGAGGTGGGACGGCTCTTTGGCGCCGGCAAGATATTCCTCCCACAGGTGGTGCGCTCCGCCCGCGCCATGAAACAGGCTGTGGCGTGGCTGGAGCCTTACATCACGGGAGACTCAGATGCCTCCGCCGACCGCCGCGATGCACCCAAGGTGGTGCTCGCCACCGTCAAGGGTGATGTGCATGACATCGGCAAGAACATCGTGGCTATCATACTGCGCTGTAACGGCTTCGATGTGGATGACCTTGGCGTGATGGTGCCCGCCGAGGTCATCATAGAGCATGCTCGGCGCGTGGGTGCCGACATGATAGGTCTGAGTGGCCTCATCACCCCCTCGCTGCATGAGATGCAGGCCTTTGCCGAGCTGATGGAGCGCGAGGGGCTTGATATACCGCTCTTTGTGGGCGGCGCCGCCACATCAGACATCCACACTGCCGTGCGGATAGCCCCGGGGTATCACGGCCAGGTGTTTCACACCCTTGATGCCGCTCAGCTGCCCGGCGTGGCCCGCGCATGGCTCAACCCCGACACCCGTGCCCGCGCCGTGGAGGCCAACCGTGCGCGCCAGGAGCTGCTGCGCTTCAACAACGCTCACAAGCTCACCCTGTTGAGCCTTGATGAGGCACGCGCCCGCAAGCCGCAGGTGTCTTTTACCGACGATTATGTCGGCTCACCGCTCAGCGAGGGTGCACTCACACTGACGCCCACTGTGGCCGAGGTTCGTCGCCTCATCAACTGGCGCGCCTTCTTCGCCGCATGGGGTCTCGATGCTTCGCTTGCTTCGGTGTCGGCAATTGACGGGTGCGACCATTGCCGCGCCCAGTGGCTTGCCGCTCAGCCGCAGGAGCAGCGCATGAAAGCCTCAGAGGCAATGCAGCTCCACAAGGAAGCCAACCGGCTGCTTGACAAGCTGAACGCTGAATTAGCCGGTTTACCCGCCGGCGAAGGACTTACTGCCCGCACCGTCACCGTCAAGGCGCGTGCCGAGGGTGACGACATCGTGTTGCAGGCTTCTGACGGGCAAACCGTCACTTTGCCAACTCTCCGTCAACAGACTGCTGCTGACGACCTCGAGGCACCCAGACTCGCATTGGCCGACTTCGTGGTACCCCGACGCGATGACCGCGAATGGCCCGACCGATTGACACTCTTCGCCGTCACCGCCGGCAATGCGTTGCAACGATCTGTCACCGAGGCACATGAACGAGGCGACGACTATGCTTCGCTGCTGCGGCAGAGTGTGGCCGACCGTCTCGCCGAGGCAACCACCGAATGGTTGCATCGTAAGCTACAGGCAGAAGCCGCCGCGCCCGGCATACGCCCGGCCATAGGCTACCAGTCCATGCCTGACCAAAGCCTTGTCTTTGAGGCCGACAAACTGCTTGACTATCAGCGGGCAGGTATAAGCCTTACCGAGCATGGCGCTCTATATCCACAGGCATCCACCACCGGTTTCTTTATATTCCATCCCGAAGCACGTTACTTCACCGTGGGCACCGTTGGTCCTGACCAGGCCGCAGACTACGCCCGCCGCCGCGGCATGACAGCCGAAGCACTCGCCCCCTATCTCGGAGCGCGTATGGGGTGACATATCTTATGGAGACAGCCTCTAATCTTCACAGGCGCCTCTGCGCCGAGCGCTGGCGTATGCGTATCACAGTGCTGGTGATGTAGACCGTGAAGAGGGGGAACATTATCATGCCCATGCTCGCCAGCACAAACTGGAGGATTTTGCCGATAACCGTCACCGGCGCGATGTCACAGCCGATGGTTGTGACCACCATGAACGCGAACCACAGAGCCTCGCCGAAGTCGGGAATCTGAGGGTTGACGCCATGCTCCGCCTCGAAGATAATCAGCGAGCAGAAATACACCGACAGCAGCAGGATGGTGGTGTAGGTGGCAAACACACCCGTTACACGGTTGCGCGTGAAGTAGCCGATGATAATTGCTATGGCCAGCGCACCTCGCGCCAGAGGAATGAAGCGCAGGAAGTAGAGCGCATGCTGACTCACACGTATATCCGTAAGGTTCAGGATGTTAAGAAACGGTATGGAGAGGAACAGGAATATCCAGCGCGACTTGACGTAGCCCAGCTTGTCAGGCGTGAGCCACAACTCGATGAAAAATGAGGCGATGAAAGCCATGCACACCCAGAACTGGAATGTCATGTATCCTCCCGACGTCAGGAAGTCCACTCCGGTGAATGTGTCATAAGAGATATACACAATCAACAGCACCGCCAGAAGGAGCACCACAAAGTTGAGAATTCGCAGAAACCGCCTGTGCCGCAGGGAGATAGTCTGCGCGGCCGAGCGTGCCGAAGTATCAGGGGTCGAGTTAACCGAAGTATCAGGAGTAGCCATGTGAAGAATTGTAACGTTCTCCCTATCAAACACTCCACCCGCCCCCACGGTTCGCCCCGTGCTATGCCATCCGGCCCGCCATCCCTCCGTTACGGCTGTTCACCCGTTTCCGGTAAGCCGGCGTCCATCTGCCGGCGACCATCAGCGGTGGAGCGGGTGAAAATAGCAGTGAAAATAGCAGCCTTTTCTTTGTGGCTAGGTCAGAGATTTTTGGTAACTTTGCAGCATAATCTACCCTTCAGAAAACAATGAAGCCAATTATAAATTAACAATATGACAAACGAAGAAAAAGCCCTGATAAAGGGCAAAAAGGTTGAAGCTATTATAGCTTTGTTCTTACTGATCACACCTATTCTTGGTGTAATTTCCTTTGTGCTTTGCCTTTGTGATAATAATGGCGCATTTGCTAAGATGAGTGATTTAAGTTCACACTGGACTGGCAGCTATGGATATGATGGTGGCGGTTATACTTCCGCAGCCCCTATTTACTTAGGGCTGATGGCTATAGCAGGGGTACTGCTTCTAAAAGATTCTTTCAGATACCTTTTCCTGAAAGATGATGAAGAAAAAAAAACACCACAACAAAACTACATGAACGGAAACTTTACTGATAAAACGGAAGTCAGCCTAACAGAATAGACTGGCTTCTGTTTTTATGCAGCGGGTGGAAACGGGGATTGGGGGTTTCGGTGAAAATGCGTAACTTTGCACCCTGATTTATATCAGGACTCAGAGATTTACATTTGGTTGCTGAGAATAACATCAGGACTCAGAGATTTACATTAGCACTCAGAGCTATGCAGAATATACGCAACGTCGCCATCATTGCCCACGTGGACCACGGTAAAACCACTCTCGTGGACAAGATGCTGCTCGCCGGACACCTCTTTCGCGAGAACCAGAACGCCGGGGAGCTGATTCTTGACAACAATGACCTTGAGCGTGAACGCGGCATCACCATCCTCTCCAAAAACGTATCTATCAACTATAAGGATACTAAAATCAACATCATCGACACTCCGGGCCACGCTGACTTCGGCGGCGAGGTGGAGCGAGTGCTCAACATGGCCGACGGCTGTCTGCTGCTGGTGGATGCCTTCGAGGGTCCGATGCCGCAGACGCGCTTTGTGCTCCAAAAGGCTATCCAGATGGGGTTGAAGCCGGTGGTGGTGGTCAACAAGGTTGACAAGCCCAACTGCCGCCCGGACGAGGTGCAGGAGATGGTGTTTGACCTGATGTTTAACCTTGACGCTACCGAGGAGCAGCTTGACTTCCCCACCGTCTACGGCTCTGCCAAGCAGGGGTGGATGAGCGACGACTGGCGCAAACCCACAGACAACATCTGCGCAGTGCTTGATGCCATCATCGACCATATCCCGGCTCCTGAAACTATCGAGGGCCCGGCTCAGATGCTCATCACCTCGCTGGACTTCAGCAACTATGTGGGGCGCATAGCCATAGGGCGAGTGCACCGCGGAGAGCTCCGCGAGGGTATGGAGATTGCGCTGATCAAGAAGGATGGCACCGTGGTGAAGCAGCGTATCAAGGAGTTGCACGTGTTCGAGGGTATGGGCCGCAAGAAGGTAGAGTCCGTAAGCTCGGGCGACATATGCGCTCTGGTGGGCATCGAGGGATTCGAGATTGGCGACACCGTGGCCGCCGCTGACACTCCGGAGGCCCTGCCTCGCATCGCCATTGACGAGCCCACAATGTCTATGACGTTCACCATCAATGACTCGCCTTTCTTTGGCCGCGATGGCAAGTATGTCACTTCGCGTCATATCGGCGACCGCCTCATCAAGGAGCTTGACCGCAACCTCGCCCTGCGCGTCACCAAGGCTGACCATGAGGATGTATGGACGGTGTTCGGGCGCGGCGTGCTGCACCTGTCGGTGCTCATCGAGACGATGCGCCGCGAGGGGTATGAGCTTCAGGTGGGTCAGCCGCAGGTGATTATCAAGGAGATAGACGGTCGCAAGTGCGAACCCGTGGAGCTGCTGACTGTGAACGTCCCCGAGGAGTATTCGTCGAAAATCATTGATATGGTGACGCGCCGCAAGGGTGAGATGACCTCGATGACGGTGCAGAACGATCGTGTTCATCTGGAGTTTAACATCCCGTCGCGTGGCATCATCGGCCTGCGCAACAATGTGCTGACCGCGTCGGCCGGCGAGGCTATCATGGCTCACCGCTTCCTCGAGTACCAGCCGTGGAAGGGTGACATAGAGCGACGCACCAACGGCTCGCTCATAGCCATGGAGGGAGGCACGGCTTATGCTTACGCCATCGACAAGCTTCAGGACCGCGGCCGCTTCTTCATCTTCCCGCAGGAGGAGGTGTATGCCGGTCAGGTAGTCGGCGAGAACGCCAAGGAGAACGACATCGTGGTGAACGTCACCAAGAGCAAGAAGCTCACCAATATGCGAGCCAGCGGAGCCGATGACAAGGCCCGCATCATTCCCCCTGTGGTGTTCAGCCTTGAAGAGGCCCTGGAATATATAAAGGAGGATGAATACGTGGAGGTTACTCCCCACCACTTGCGCATCCGCAAGATACTCCTCGACGAGCTCGAGCGCAAACGCGCCAACAAGTAAACGGCTGCCGGACGACTGTGCACCACCGGGACTCTCCGGCGCGTATCCCCGGCCATCGCATAAAAACCGTGCAAAAACCGTGCAAATTTAACATCGGATGTTAAATTTGCACGGTTTTTACTTTGTCGGCGCGGGGATAGGGGGCCGATATGCCGGGGGACGGGGACGGAATTGGCAGGGTGGCGCTGGCGGGTGGGTCAGATGGAATGGGTCTGGCGGGATGTGGTCAGGCGGGGCGGGTCTGGGGGCGGCGGGCCGGCAGGGGGATGGTGGCGAGGAGGATGGTGAGGATGGCGTTGAGCAGGAGGAGCTCGAAGCCGAGTTCGTAGTCCCACTGCTGCCGGAGCCACCACTGGATGCCGAAGCAGAGGAGAGGAGCGGCCACGCAGGCTATGGGTACCATGCGGTCGTCGATGCGTCGGCTGCTGAAGAGCCCGAGGGCGAACAGCCCTAAGATGGGGCCGTAAGTGTAGCTTGCGAGGGTGTAGACAGCTGAGATGGCATCCTGCTCGATAAGGTAGTAGAAGGCCACGATGACGAGAGCCATGACGGCCGTCATGCCAAGGTGCACCAGCTTGCGTGTGCGAGTCACCGTGGGGTCAGTGCCTGTGGTGTCGCGGCGCAGAATGTCGACGGTGAATGAGGTGGTCATGGATGTCAGGGCCGAGCCGGCGGCACTGTAGCTTGCCGAAATGAGACCTAAGACAAACACCGCGCCCACCACCCAGGGCATTACGCTGTCAGTGGCCACCATGCCGAACAGTCGGTCCGTGACCTGCGGCAGCTCCATGTCGGGACGGCTCTCCACGTAGAGCACCAGCAGTGAGCCGAGCACAAGAAAGAGGCTGATTACCACCACCTGCATCAGGGCTGCCGAGATGAGGTTTTTCTGCGCCTGACGAGTGCCTGAGCATGAGAGGTTGCGTTGCATCAGGTCCTGGTCGAGGCCGGTGCATGCGATGGTCAGAAACACGCCGGCCACAAACTGCTTCCAGAAGTAGAGTCCGCTCTTGGGGTCGTCGAAGTAAAACACTCTGGTAGTGGAGTGCTCAGAGAGCGTGTCCATCATCCCACCCCAATCCAGGCCGATAGCCTTGGCGAGGAAGATGATGCAAAGCACCACACTGCCCACCAGACAGAGGCTCTTGAGCATATCGGTGACAATGAGCGTGCGCACACCGCCGGTGGATGTATAGAGTCCGATGAGAGCCACGGAGACTATCACATTGACAAAAAATGGCACTCCAAGCGGCTCAAACACAAGCAGCTGGAGTACGACGCACACCACAAAGAACCGCACGGCTGCTCCGAGCAGCTTGCTGACGAAGAAGAACCATGCGCCGCAGCGGTGGGTGAGTATGCCGAAGCGCTCCTCCAGATAACCGTAGATGGATGTGAGGTTGCGGCGGTAGAACAGCGGGAGGAGAATGGCGGCAATCACCAGATAACCGACGGTGAAGCCGAGAACCATCTGGAGGTAGGCGTAGCCTTTGGTGACCACCATGCCGGGCACGGAGATAAACGTGACGCCTGAGATGGGAGCGCCGAGCATGGCAATGGCCACAATGGGCCATGGTGTGCGACGGTCGCCGCGAAAGAAAGTCTGGTCAGTGGCTCCGCGTCCGCTCCACCAGGAGAGGGCAAGCAGCAGGATGAAATAGCCGGCGATTACGGCAATGACGCTCAGAGGAGACATTATGGCAAAAAAGGGGATAATCCGAGGTTAGAGAGTCACTCCTCCTCGAAGAGGCTGTAATTTATGAACTTGACGAAAGGCACAGCGGTAAGCATCCGCTCGGCCGCCTTCTCGGGCCATGAGGGGTCGAGGAAAAAGGTGCGTCCCTCGGGACAGCTGCGCCCGTAGTCCTTGCGCCGTAGCAGATGTGCCAGGGGGTGGTGACGGTCGTAGCCCTGCGGGATGGTCTTGAGCGTGTCGCCCACCCAGTCGGTGAAAGTCGCGGCAAAGGCCGGCTCAGCAAGAATCGCCTCGAACTCCTCGATGTTGTCCACGATGGCGCGGCGGAGCTTCTTGAGTTGGTCCGATGGCGGGCACCATATGCCGGCGTAGAGGCCCTCGTCGGGGTTCCCTCCGCCGATTTGCAGATAGTATCCCGCGCCGCAGTCGCGGCGACCTGTGGGGCTGAGGGCTGCGGAAAAGTGGGTCTTGTAAGGAGTCTTGTCGTGCGAGAAGCGGGTGTCGCGGTATATGCGGTATGCGGCGGCGCGTGCAGTCTGCGAGGCCAGCGCGGGCTCGCCACCGGCAGCCATCAGCCCTATCATGCGGTCCACGTCGGCGAGCCACTTATCGCGGAGTTCCTTGTAGAGCTCCTTGTGCTCGTTGAACCAGGGCCGGTTGTTGTTGGCGGCCAGTGCGTCCAGAAAGTCGTATAATTGTTTGATATAATATGCCATGGCAAGTGGAGAGTGTAAGTCAGCGTAAAGTTCGCCATTTTCGGCGAGATACACAATGCTTTGGAGCAGGTAGGACCGGGGGGAATAGAGCCGGGGGAATATTGTTAAATTTGCGGGTGAGTGTTACGTTTCGTACGCCGGTTCGTATAATTAATAGAACGCAATGAAAAGAGACGCACTGACATCGGCATTTCTTGACATCCGGGGCAAGCTGCACCGGATGGCAGTGAGGCTCCTCCACGATGACGAGGATGCCCGGGATGCCGTGCAGGATGCCTACGAAAAGTTGTGGTCAAAGAGTGAGATCCAGTCGGATGCCGAGGCACGTAACAAACTGGTGCGAGTGCTTCACAACACCTGCATTGATCGCCTGCGGACTCACCACACGGTGCCCTTAGACACAGTAAGTGCCACCGAAGAACGGAGTTTCGAGGCACCATATGAGGATATGGCGAGATATGAACAGCTTATACTCAGCGGGGGCAGCGCGCAGCAGCGACGCATCTTCACGATGATAACGCATGACTGCATGGATTACGACGAGGTAGCTGCCGCCATGGATATGACGGTAGAAGCCGTGAGGATGACTATGAGCCGCACGCGTAAACGTATCAGTATGAATCTTAAACTCATGGAACGATGAAAGCGGAGGAAACGGACCTGACAATCAACGAGCTGGATGAGCTCTGCAAGCTGTATATGGAATGTGGGCTGTCAGTGTCGGAGGAGAAGGAGCTGGAGTATGTGCTTAGCCGCATCGACGTGACTTCACCGGCCATTGATCAGGTGAGGGCCTTGATGAACATACAGTTGCTCCCGCTGAGCCCGGCACCGGCAGTGACCGCCCGGAGCCGCAATTGGCGATATATCTGCGGGATAGCGGCAAGTGTGGCTGTGATAATTTCCTTGGCCGTGTTCGCGCTGCGTCCATCCGGCTCCACGTTGGTGTCCGATGACGGCACTGTGTATATCGCGGCTTACAGCCATGGGAAACGCCTCAGCGGCAGTAAGGCAGAGGCAGCCACCGATAGGGCGATGGCAAAGGCAGACTCCCTGATGAATTATGCGGCCATGGCCGAGCGTGAATATATGCTTAAAGCAGAAAGTATCATCAATGAATCATTCAATAACTAATTCTTTCACACCTCATCCTATCACCGACATGAAAAAGTATATTCTGATCCTGATATTCTCCATTATCTCACTGGCAGCAGCGGCAAAGGCTCCGAACCTGCATGTGGAGAAAATGTTTGACGGCTCATACAGCGCCAACCCGAGCGTGTCAATCAACATATCGCGCACGCCTCAGAAATATTTCCGTGGATGCACCGTAACTA
Source organism: Candidatus Amulumruptor caecigallinarius (assembly GCA_023665605.1). Lineage (GTDB taxonomy): Bacteria > Bacteroidota > Bacteroidia > Bacteroidales > Muribaculaceae > Amulumruptor > Amulumruptor caecigallinarius_B. Next base: position 43,961 of record JAMPDP010000001.1, read on the forward strand.
ACAATTCATCGCTTCTTAATAAAGTAGCCAAGCTCTTTGAGAAAGACCTGGAGGGAGCCACCAAGTCACAGGATTTGATGGCCAACGGGACAAGATACCGCTCCATGGTGATTATGAATAACGGAGAGGAAATCTACATCGGTCTGAGCTACGATGCCAATAATGGCTGCTACCTCTTCATCAGCGGGCCGCTGAGCGCATTTAAGTAACCCTAATTCACACATTTATGAATATCTTTCGGAAGCTGCTCTCAGGAGCGGCCATAATCCCCGCGTGCCTTTGCGCACAGCAATCGGCCGACTCGATAGCCGACGCATGGGAGCAGCAATTGTCCCTGCATGAGGTGGTTATCGTGGCCAAGCGCCCCGTAGTAAAGCAACAGGACGGGAAACTCGTGTATCTGGTGAAGAATGACCCCTATGCCAAGGGTCTTGACGGCGTGGAAGTGCTTGACCGCATCCCCCGCGTGGCCGTGAGCAACGGCACGGTCAGTGTGGCCGGCAAAGGGAACGTCCGCTATATCATTGACGGCATACTGATGGAGTTGGATGCCTCGGCAATGGCTATGCGGCTGCAAAACCTGCGTGCCGAGGACATTGAGAAGGTTGAGCTGCTGACCACTCCCCCTTCGCGCTACGCCATAGAGCCGAACGCGGCCTACATCGCCATCACCACACGCAATGAGACGCTTGGCACTCGCGGCAGCATCTACGGGTCGTTGAACCAGGGCGATAAGCTGCGGGAGTATTTCAGCGGCAGTGTGAGCCACACGACCCGCAAGGTGGAGATGGCACTTGATGCGAGCGTGTCAAACTACTACACGACCAATGACAACGACATGGAGTATCATTTTGCCGACGGCTCTCCGTCGCGACTGTCGTCGACGAGCACCAAGTCGCATCTGTTTGATGCCGGAGTGAATGCTCTGCTTCGCTACAAGTTCACCCCCAAGATGAGCATCGGTGTAATCGCCAACTACAACTATCAGACGGCGACGAGCAATGGTGCCAATGTCACCGACTATGACATCTACACCTCCTCGTCACTGACTGCCACGAAGTCTCGTCCCAATAATGCGTTGACGGTAACTGGATTCTATGACTGGACCTTCGGCAAGAACGGCGAGATGGTGCAACTTACCTACAATTACTTCAACCGTCACAGTCCCACGCAGTCAGATGTCGCCACAACATTCAGCGACAGCCCCGCCGAAAGCGGCATCAGGGAGCGTGGCGCGGCAGACTATCGCTTTCACAGCGGTAAGGCAGACTTCAAGCTGCCGTTCTCATGGGCTCAGATGGAGACCGGCGTGGCTTATACCGACATCCTCAATTCCTCTGACAACATGATGCAGCGGTTCGCGATGATAGGCTCGGCGGCGAGCACGGAGTCCAATATATTCGACTACTCGGAGAGGATTGCGGCAGCTTATGTCAATGCCTCGCGGAGTTTCGGCAACGGGCTGTGGGGCAAAGTGGGACTGCGCTACGAGCACACGTGGACCAAGGGGAGCCAGATGTCTGTGCCGCAGACAGACAGAGACAGCTACGGGCGTCTGTTTCCGACTGCCAACCTGTCATGGAACAAAGAGCGCGTGGGAACCTTCAACGTGAGCTATTCCATGGGGATGGGGCGCCCGAACCTGTGGGAGCTGAATCCGTTCAGATACTACACCACCACCGACGAGTATGCTGCCGGCAACCCGGGGTTGAAGCCAACCGTCTACCATAACGCCGAGGTCAATTACTACGGACTCGGAGGATTGTATGCCGTGCTCTACACCTCTTTCGCCTCAGATGCCATCGGATATATGCGGAGGTTTGACGGTAGCGGGCTGCTGAGCACCGTTCCTTACAATTGTCTGTCAACCAACAAGACAGGGCTGTATGCCAACTACAAGCGCAACTTCTTTGACCGGTGGGAGCTGAAAGCGGGAGGCGAGGTGTTCCGCACATACTCACGAAGCGACATGGCCGATGTCGGGTTCCGAACGATGGAGGAGTGGTCCGGCAAACTGGAAGCATCGACCAACGTGATGCTCAACCGTCAGAAGACGCTGATATTCGGCGCACAGTTCACACACTTCTTCCCTTGGCAACAGAACCTCATCAACTATGAGTCGTTCCAGATCTTCAACCTCTCGCTACGTTACTCGATGCTTGGTAATCGGCTGAATCTGCAACTGAAGGCTAACGACATCTTCGGCTGGAACAAGACTAAGTCGCGGGAACATTATGCAAACTACACTATCCGGCAGACCTTCAACTCCCACTCGGCATACGTGTTGGTGGGAATAAGCTACCGTTTCGGTCGCGACAAGGTGAACGGCGTGTACCACGCCAGCAAGGAGGAGCAGTCCTCACGCACGAAGTAAACGGCAGCGGTGCTTTCTCTCGGCGAGATGTAAGAGCCTGTTGGGTGCGGGATGGGGGATTATTGGAATGTTTTGAGTAACTTCGCAGTGGGAAAACGATGTCCGGAGTCCCGAAATGTTACCACTGTGTGCTATGCAGCTTGATCGCCTCACTGTCACCGACTTCAAGAATATTCCGGCAGCAACGCTGGAGTTTCACCCGCGCCTCAACGGATTGTTGGGGCGCAACGGCATGGGCAAGAGCAACCTGCTGGATGCCATCTACACCCTGTCGTTCACCAAGAGTTTTGCCGGGGTGACAGACCGCGAGCTGGTGCGCCTGGGGCAACCGTTCTTCATGCTCCGCGGCGAGTACACGCGTCGCGGGTTTCCCGAGGAGCTGTCCCTGGGCTACGTGACGGGTAAGCGCAAGAGCCTCAAGCGGAAGGGGAAGGAGTATGGGCGTCTTGCCGAGCACATCGGGGCGTTTCCGCTGGTGATGGTGTCGCCGCGTGACACCGACCTGGTGCGTGGCCCGGGCAGCGAGCGGCGTCGCTGGATAGATATGATTATCTCCCAGGGGGATGCCGCGTACCTCGATGCGCTGATGCGCTACAACAACGCGCTGGAGCAGCGCAACCGCCTGCTGCGTGACGGACACACCGACCCCACGCTGATGGAGGTGCTTGAGCTGACCATGGCCTCGGCGGCAGACGTCATCACCGCAGCGCGGCAAACCAACGTGGCGCGCCTGGCGGAAATATTCAGCCGCCGCTATGCCTCCATGGCCGGCGAGCATGAGGTGGTGGGGCTGGCCTATACCTCCGAGCTCCTCGTCCCGGGGGTGACGCTCCATGACATCCTCAACCGGGAGCGCCGCCATGACATGCTGGTGCGCCACACCACCGCCGGGCCGCATCGCGACGACATCGAGATGACCCTCGGGTGTATGAATGTGCGGCGCACAGCCTCCGAAGGGCAGTGCAAGACCTTCACCATAGCGTTGCGGATGGCTCAATATGAGTTTCTTGCGGAGGCTACTCGCCTCAAGCCGCTGCTGTTGCTCGACGACATCTTCGACAAGCTCGACTCCGAGCGCGTGAGCCGCATCATCTCGCTGGTTACCGGCCCGGAGTTCGGCCAGATATTCATCACCGACACCAACCGCAAGCACCTCGACGAGCTGCTCGGCCCCGCGGGGGGCTCCATGAAGCTCTGGGAAGTGGAGGGCGGGTGTTTTGAGCCAATCAAACCCGAATGAAACGCAGCGAACCACAGAGCGTGGGCGAGATCTTCGACCAGGTGATCCGCGCCGCCAACCTTGAGGACAAGTTTATGGCTCAGAGGGCGTTGCAGCTCTGGGGTGAAGTAATGGGACAGCCGGTGAACCGTCGCACTGCGCGCCGCTATGTCGATGCACAGGGTGTGATGCATGTGGTGATTACCTCCGCACCCCTCAAGAGCGAACTGGAGTTTATGAAGAGCCGCATCGTCGAGCGGCTTAACGAGGCTGTGGGAGCCCCCGTGATTAAAGGGCTGATGATACACTGAGCGGGTGAACATTACCCCCCGCCGGGGCATTATATTCTCATAGAGAGAATACCCACACCCCCCACATAACCATGAACAATTCACTTAAAACACTTGCGGCTCTGGCAGCCGTGGCCTCGCTGGCCCTTGCAGGCTGCTCCACGGCGCAGAAGAGCGCAAGTTCTGCCGCCGGCACTGCCAATAACAATATCTCAGCAACACATCACGCTGTGTCACAACTGGTTCCTGAAGTAATCGACTCACTCACCGGCGACTGGTCGGTGGTGGAGGTCGGCGAGACAGCCGTTGACCTTGAGAAGCTCCCCACGGTGAGCCTCTCGCTCCCGGACAGCGACATCGCCTACGGCCCCGACATAGTGCTCTGCTACGCCTTCAACGGGTGCAACACCATCAACGGCAAATTCAAGGTGGCCCCGGGTCATAAGATGGCCCCGGAGGGTGACTTCATCTCTACGCTTATGGTGTGCCCCGGCGTGGACTATGACCAGCTCGTGAGCAATGCCGTAGGCGTGGTGCAGAGCTACGACCTTGTGTCGGACGGGGGAGAGTCAACGCTCCACCTGTATGACAAGGGGGGGCGGAAGATGCTCACCCTGCGCAAGCATGACCTGGAATTTCTCAACGGCGCATGGCGCGTGACCCGTCTGGGCGACGACGTCGAGGTGCCTGACTCCGTGGGCATGGAGATGGTGATAGACCTCCCCGAGGGGAAGGTACACGCCAACGGCGGGTGCAATGTGGTGAACGGCAAGGTGGAACCGGTGATGGCCGTGGATGGCGGCATCCGCTTCACCGAGCTAATGTCAACGCGCATGTACTGCCCCTCCATTGAGCTTGAGCAGTCGCTCCTGGGCAACCTTGCCGAGGTGGCCAAGGCCGTACGTGGCGGCAAGCCTGACACCGCGCTGCTGCTTGGTGCCAACGGCAACGTCCTTGTCACCCTCAGCCGCATGGACATGGCCGACCTCCGCAACCAGGAGGAGTGATGCCGGCAGCTGCGTAGAAATGGTGTTGTAAATCGGCGTCCTGCGGACGCCCAGTCTGTTGGATGCCTCTCAACCCCGGATGCCTACGCTGCGCTGCGGCTTCCGGGGCTACGGTAAATCAGCGTCCTGCGGACGCTCCTCAGGAGGTTTTGCTACACCCTCTCTTCGGGCGGTTCTGCAGTATCCTCGCCGCGCCTCCCTTGCGCCTGCCTATTTATTGTCCACGCCGCTCCGCGGTGCTTTTGATTTCAACTCTCTATCCTTATTTTGATGCGGTGCGGCCGGGCGGTATAGCGGGGGATTTGCACGGGAATGGAAATTTTTCGTTAATTTTGTGCTTATTCCCCATTTTATATCGCCATGAACCCTTACGTCAACAGAATCGACACTATACGCGCCGCTATGAAGGCCCGGGGCATAGATGCCCTGATAATCCCCCGCACGGACTCTCACCTGAGCGAATACATCGCTGACCACTGGCAGGTGGTGCGCTGGCTCAGTGGATTTACCGGCTCGGCGGCCACCATGGTGGTGACGCTCGATGCAGCACTCCTCTGGACTGACTCGCGCTACTTCCTGCAGGCAGCAGCACAGCTCGAAGGCTCCGGCATCACCCTGATGAAGGAGGGTCTTCCGGACACTCCCGACATAGACACATGGCTGCTTGGCCACCTCCGGGCCGGGCAGACCGTGGGCATCGACGGCATGACCGTGTCCATAGCCCGCGCCGCCGAACTTGCCAAGACCCTTGCCGCCAAGGGGATAAACCTTGCTGTGGACTTCGCACCCGTTGAGGAGGCTTGGGCTGATCGCCCGGCGCTCCCCGCCGACAAGGTGTTTGTGCATGAGCTGAAGTATGCAGGCGAACCCGCCGAAGCCAAGATGGCCTCCATCCTCGCCAAGGGTGCCGAGGCCGGGGCTGACTCAGTATTCCTCTCCGCGCTCGATGAGATAGCGTGGACTCTGAACATCCGCTCCAACGACGTGCCCTGCAACCCCGTGGCCACCTCATTCCTCTACTTGGGGGCTGACGGCGGCGTGCTTTTCATCGACCCCGTGAAGCTCACCCCCGAGGTAGAGGCATATCTCGCCGCCTCCAAGGTGCGCACGATGCCTTACACAGCCGTTAAGGATTTCCTGCGTTCACTGAAACAGGATAGCCGCGTGCTCCTCTCCGCCACACAGAACGCTGCCGAACTCGGACAGATACTCGGCGACAGGCTCGTGAGCGGTACATCGCCCGTGGCGATGCTCAAGGCCGTGAAAAACCCCGTGCAGCTCGACGGCGTGCGCGCCGCCATGAAGCGTGACGGCGTGGCTCTGGTGTACTCGATGATGGAGATAGAGCGGCGCCTCAAATCACCCGAAGGGCTCACCGAGATGGATGTGGCCGAAATCCTCACGCGGCGCCGCGGCGAGCAAGCCCTCTACTTCGAGGACAGCTTCGACACCATAGCCGGCTGGGCCGGCCACGGAGCCATAGTGCACTATTCGGCCACCCCGGAGAGCAATGTGAAGATCACCACCGGCTCGCTGCTGCTGATAGACTCCGGTGCCAACTACCTTGACGGCACCACCGACATCACGCGCACCATAGCCGTGGGGACACCGTCGGCCGACATGGTGCATGACTTCACGCTCGTGATGAAAGGGCACATCGCCCTTGCCACGGCCATCTTCCCCGAGGGCACACGCGGCCACCAGCTCGATGCCTTCGCCCGCGAGCCGCTGTGGCGCGAGGGCAAGCTCTACCTGCATGGCACGGGACATGGCGTGGGCCACTTCCTCAACGTGCACGAGGGTCCGCAGAGCTTCCGCCTCAACGACACGATGGCCCCGCTCATCCCCGGCATGATTACCTCCAACGAGCCGGGTCTGTACCTGTCCGACCGCTACGGCATCCGTTGCGAGAACCTGGTGCTTACGGTGGAGGATATGGAGACCGAGTTCGGCAAGTTCTACGCCCTGGAGACGCTGACGCTCTTCCCGTTTGACCGCACCCTCTTTGACACCCGCATTATGACACCGCAGGAGATAGCTTGGGTCAACGACTACCACCAGCGCGTGCGCGACGAGCTCACCCCGCTGCTTGATGCCGAGGGAGCCGATTGGCTCGCCCTCGCCACCCGTCCTCTCTGACCACCCTCACTGACCATCCTCACTGACCACAGATTCAACGGATGAGCACTGACAACACAACCACCAATCCGCTGCTCGGAGGGCCGTTTGCCACTCCGCATACCACCGTGCCATTCAGCTCCATCACCCCCGCGATGATGGAGGAGGCCGTGGGCAAGGGCATCGCCGCGGCACACGCCGAGGTGGATGCCATCGCCGCGCAGACCGAGGCCCCGACCTTCGCCAACACCATCGTGGCCCTGGAGCGCACAGGCCGGCTCCTTGACCGCGCCCTCAACACCTTCTACCCGCTGCTTGAGGCGGCCGGGAGCGACGAGATGGACGCCATAGCCATGCGCATCACCCCGCAGCTCAGCGAATACTCCACCTCCATAATCCTCAACGAACAGCTCTGGGAGCGCGTCAAGGCAGTATATGAAAAGCGCGACGAGCTGCACCTTGACCCGGAGGACTCGATGCTCCTGCAGGAGACCTACGATATGTTCGCCCGCAACGGAGCGCTGCTGCGCGGCGAGGCCCGCGAGGAGTTCCGCGCCCTCAAGAGCGAGCTCGGCGAGCTTACCACCCGTTTCGGGCAGAATGTGCTCCATGAGCTCAACACCTACGAGATGTGGCTCACCGCCGATGACCTCGACGGGCTCCCTGAAAGCTCCGTGGAGGCTGCCGCCCTCGCCGCGCGTGAGAAGGGGCGCGACGGGGAGTACCTGTTCACCCTCCAGGCTCCGGTGTACATAGCATTTCTCAAGCACTCGGCGCGCCGCGACCTCCGCGAGAAGATGTGGCGGCTCTACGCCGGGCGCAACATCGGCGGCGAGTTCGACAACGTGGAGCTGATGAAGCGCATCGCCGAGGTGCGCCGCCGCATAGCCGGGCTGCTTGGGCATGACACCTACGCCGCCTACTCGCTGGCTCACACCATGGCCAAGACCCCCGGGGCCGTGATGAAGCTGCTCGGCGACCTCACCGAGGCTTACCGACCGGCTCTGGAGCGCGAGATGGCAGAGCTGCGTGCCTTCGCCGCCGAAACCGAGGGACGCCCCGTGGAGCTGAAGCCGTGGGACTACTCATACTACGCCAACAAGCTGCGTCAGAGCCGCTACTCCTTTGACGACGAGCAGCTTCGCCCCTACTTCGAGCTAAGTCGCGTGATAGAGGGGGTGTTCTCGCTGGCCACACGCCTCTACGGCATCACCTTTGCCCCCGCCGAGGGGGTTGAGGTGTATCACCCTGACGTGAAGGCCTATGAGGTGCGCGATGCCGACGGCTCCTACCTCGGCATATTCTATGCCGACTTCTTCCCGCGCTCCAACAAGCGCCCCGGGGCGTGGATGACCAACTTCACCGAGGAGGAGGTGGGGGCCGACGGCACCGAAGTGCGCCCTCACGTGACCATCGTCACCAACTTCACCAAGCCCACCGAGAGCAAGCCGTCGCTGCTGACGCCCGGCGAGGTGCGGACGTTCCTGCATGAGTTCGGCCACTCGCTGCACGGGCTGCTTGCCCGCACGCGCTACAAGTCGCTCTCCGGCACCTCCGTGCGTCGCGACTTCGTGGAGCTTCCGTCGCAGTTCAACGAGAACTTCCTGACACGCCGCGAGTTCCTTGACTCCTTCGCGCGCCACTACGTCACCGGCGAGCCGATACCGGCACCGCTGGTTGATGCCCTGATAGCGTCGCAACGCTTCGGCGCGGCCTATGCATGCCTGCGTCAGCTCAACTTCGGCCTCATCGACATGGCCTGGCACACCGCCGCCGCCCCGGTAGCCGACCCCGTGGCTCTGGAGCGGGAGGCCGGCGAGCCGGTGCAGATCTTCCCGCCGGAGGAGGGGGCTTTGGTCTCCCCGCAGTTCAGCCATATCTTCGCCGGAGGCTACGCCGCCGGATATTACAGCTACAAGTGGAGCGAAGTGCTTGACGCCGATGCCTTTGCACGCTTCGAGGAGGAGGGGGTGTTCAACCCCGAGACCGCCCGGTCGTTCCGCGAGAACATCCTGGAGCGCGGCGGCACCGAAGACCCCGCGCTGCTCTACCGCCGCTTCCGCGGCAAGGATCCCACCGTGGATGCCCTGCTGCACCGCGACGGCATCGCCCCCTGACGTGCTCAGGCAGCCTTTTCCGCCGCCGCTCCCTCTCCCTCACGCCTGATAACACCCATTCATCCAACCATTCACACATTACATATTTAAGAGATGCCGCTGACCTTCCGCACAGGACGCTATGGCCGTTACCTCTCGCTGATTAGTGACGTTGTGGGCTTCGGAGCCCTCAACCTCGCCTATTGGTTGACGTTGATGTTCACCCCGCCGGGCAATGACTTCAATTCGCGCATGGTGTGGCTGATGATCAACCTTGTGTTTCTCGTGTTGCTGCTGTGGCGCCGTCGCCAGGGCTACAACCGCTCGGCCACCATGGAGCGCATGCTCACCCTGACGCTGCGCACAGTGGTGCTCCACGCCCTGCTGTTTATCCCCGTGCTGTATTTCCTCGGGCTCGACTCCATCGGGAGCCGGGTGCTGGTGATATTCTATGCCATACTGCTCGGGTGCGTGATGCTCACCACCGTCATATTGCAGTTGGCCATCCACGCCGTTCGCAAGCGCGGCCACAACTCGGTGGCCGTGGTGGTGGTGGGTGGCGGTCCGCAGGCAGAGCGTCTGGTAAAGCGGATGGGCCCCGCCAACAACTTTGGCTACCGCGTGGTGGGTCTGTTCGGCCCGCAGCCACGTGAGGGGAGTGTGCTTGAGCAATATTATGTCGGGCCGGTGGATGAGCTTGACGGCTTCATCGAACAACACACCGTGGATGAGGTGTACTATGTGTCAGACCAGCCGGTTGCTGCCGATGTGACCCGTGCGGCGCAGTCGGCAGAGGCGCGTATGCTCCAGTTCAACTTCGTGCCGCAGATTCCGCCGAGCGTGCTCGGTCGCTTCCATGTGTCGTCACTGGGCTCCGTGCCGGTGTTGTCGCTGAAGGAAACGCCGCTTAAGAACCGCTTTAATGCCGGGCTCAAGCGTGCATTTGACTTCTCGGTGTCGTTGGTGGCCATCACTATCCTGGCTCCGCTGGTTTACGTGCCGGTGGCCATCGCCATCAAGCGGTCGTCGCCCGGGCCGGTGTTCTTCCGCCAGAAGCGCACGGGGCTGCTGGGCCGCGAGTTTCTGTGCTACAAGTTCCGCACCATGAAGGTGAACGCCGACAGCGACAAGGTGCAGGCCACCAAGGATGACCCGCGCAAGACCCGCGTGGGCGAGTTCCTGCGCCATTCGAGCATCGACGAACTGCCGCAGCTCATCAACGTGCTCAAGGGTGATATGTCGCTGGTGGGCCCGCGCCCGCATATGCTTGCCCACACCGAGCAATACAGTGCGCTGATTGATCAGTATATGGTGCGCCACGCCGTGCGTCCCGGCATCACCGGCTGGGCGCAGGTGAACGGCTACCGCGGTCAGACCGACGAGCTGTGGCAGATGACCGGGCGCGTGGAGCATGACGTGTGGTACATCGAGCACTGGAGCTTCCTGCTTGACCTGAAGATTATGGCCAAGACCGTGATTAACGCCGTCAGAGGAGAGGAGAATGCCTTCTGAACCGACAGCCGCACCGCGCCGCGTGGCCTTGATTACCGGCACGCGCGCCGACTGGGGGCTGCTCAGCCCGGTGGTGGCCGCGCTGGCGGCATCGCCCCGCGCTATCCCCCTTGTTGTGGCCACAAATATGCACGTGATGGCGCGCTACGGCTCCACGGCATCGGAGATTGAGGCCGAAGGGGTGGAGATTGCCGCGCACGTGCCGATGACTGACCCGGCGGGCGACCCTCTGGCCACCACCCGCGCCATGGGGGAGTGCATCGCCGGTATGGGTGACGCTTTCGCACGTCTGCGCCCTGACGTGGCAGTGATACTCGGCGACCGCTTCGAGATGCTTGCTGCGGCCTCGGCAGCGTTGGTGATGGGTATCCCCATTGCGCACATTGCCGGGGGTGAGCAGACCCTCGGGGCCATTGACGACCGTATGCGCCACGCCATCACGCAGATGGCGTCGCTGCACTTCACCGAGACGGAGGCTTACCGCAAGCGCGTGATAGCGATGGGTGCCGACCCCGACCGAGCGTTCAATGTGGGGGCTCTGGGTGTGGCCAATGCCATGAGCGTGCCGGTGCTGAGTCGCGATGAGCTGGCGGCATCGGTGGGTCTCGACTTCGAGCGCCCCACCCTGCTTGTCACCTTCCATGCCGCCACGGCCGACTCCGGGAGCCCCACGGAGCAGTTTGGCGAGCTGTTGTCGGTGTTCAGCGACCTTGAGGGCGTTGACATCCTTATCACCTACCCCAACAACGACCCGCGCAGCGCGGGGCTCATCGAGATGCTTGAGGCCTGGGCGGCCTCGCAGCAGACGCGCACCGACCGACGCGTGGTGGCCATCCCCTCACTGGGGAAGCGGCGTTACCTCTCGGCACTGCGCTACGTCAGTGCCGTAGTGGGCAACTCCTCCAGCGGCATCATCGAAGTGCCCTCGGCGGGCATCCCCACCGTGAACATCGGCAGCCGCCAGGCCGGGCGCATCGCCGCCGCGAGCGTCATCCACTGCGAGGCCACCCGTGCCGCCATCGCCGCGGCCATCACCCGGGCGCTCAGCCCCGAGGTGCAGTCCCGCACCCGCGCCACCGCCAACCCGTACGCCGGCCCCGATACCGTCGCCGCCATCGTCGAGCGGCTGATTGGGTGATGTGGGTTGTTGAAGGTGTTGCAAAATCTGCTGATGGCGGGTCGGGGCTGTAAATCGGCGTCCTGCGGACGCCTTTTGGTGGGACGCCGTTGACCCCGGATGCCTGCGCTGTCGCTTCGGCTTCCGGGGCTACGGTAAATCGGCGTCCTGCGGACGCCCCGGCTATTCTGAAATTGCTTGACATTCGGCCGGTAGGGGCGCGATATATCGCGCCCGCACGACGGGGATGGCATCGGCTTGCGCGGGGGGTGGTGCAAAACTGATGTTGTAAATCAGCGTCCTGCGGACGCTCCGGCTGTTCTGAAACTGCTTGACATTGCCCCGGTAGAGGCCGGATATATCGCGCCCGCATGAGAGGGATGGCATCGGCTTGCGCGGGGGGTGTTGCAAAACCGGCAATTTCTGTCAATTTGTAGGGATGCACCGTGGTGCATCCGCTGATTTACAGATTGTTGCGCCGGATGCACCACGGTGCATCCCTACAAGCCGATGGTTTTGCGACACCGTCACGTGGGACGATATGATGACGCTGGGGGGGTGGATGGTAGGGGGAAAAGTACGACGGAGGCCGCATCCGGGTGGACGCGGCCTCCTTGGGGTTTAAGGGGGGGATGATGGGGCGGAGGCCCCATCATGTCGGGTCATGGTCAGAGCTTCATGGGCACCTGCCAGTTCAGGGGGGCGTTCTGACGCTGGAGAGGGAGGTTGCTGTTGATGCCGCGCTTGCTGTTGAAGCCGAGCTTGCCAACGAAAGGTACGGACTTGACGCTGCTGGGCTTCAGGGCGTTGCGCTTGGCCTTTGCGGCTTTGCTGACAGCTTTGTGGCGTACCGGAGCGGAGGACTTCTGCTTATTGACAGCCTTGCGGGCACGGTTCACGGTCATGCTTCCGTCGTCGGGGATGATGAGCTCGGTAAGGCCGTTGGGATTGGTGTAGTAGATGCCATCGGGAATCTGAGCCAGAATGCCCTTAACGGGGAAGGTGATGATGCCGAGATCTAAGGTGCCACCATAACCGGCTGCGATAATCTCGTCATCGGTCATTTCCAGATAATGCTCGGCATAGTAGCTCCTGGAGAACACCGTAAATGAGCCGAGATCTTCGATGTTACCCAGCAGATAGGGTGGAATCTTCACCGCCAGAGGATTGGATGCATCAAACACCATATACTCGTCAACGGGAGTGAGATCAGTCAGGGTGTAGGGGTAGATGCCCTTAGAGTACGGTGTGACAATGCGATACATATCAGGCTCGCTGACATGCTTCTGCACCTCAACCTCATAGGTGAGATAGTCGGGATCGACAGGGTAAAGCAGGGGGAGGATGTCATCATGGTACTCGCCTACGCCGAGGGACTTCCAGTTGGGGTCGCCGCCGAGGTCGTTGATGGAGGTGAACTTCACAAGGTATGTGGCAGACTCCTGCGGGGTGTAGGTGTAAATTACCTGACCCTTATTGTTAGTAGACTCCTCGGTGGAGTAGCTGATGGCAGCGAGCATATAGTTGCCTGAGCCAAGGGCCTCGAAGCGGGCCAGCTCGATGCCGTTGTCCTCCTCAGGCTTCATGAGCTTCTCAACCTTGACAACGGGGAGAGAGGGGTCAGGCTCGATACCGGTATCCTCGCTCTCAGCGGCAACGATAGAGTTCTCAAGTACTTCAAGAGCGTAATTAGCATCAGTCGTAGCAACGAGGCCTACGTATGCGAATGAAGTCTCCTTGCCTGTGAACTCCACGGCAGCCTCAATCCACTCCGTCTGCTTGTCCTCGCTGATGATGTGGCCACTGTAGCTCAGGTTGATGCCATAGTCGCCCACGGTGACGCCGGGGAAGATGAACTGAATGGCCTTTGTGTCCTTAAGATAGTTCCAGCCACCGCCGGCATTTAACAGATAGTAGAACGTTCCAAGTGCGAAAGCACCGGGTTTACCAACGGGGTAAACATCATTTTCGATGTTCTCTTCTGAGAAGGGGTCGAATACACCACCGGCTTCCATCATGTCCTCGTCAGGCTTGACACCGTCCTTCCAAACGAGTACTGTCTGTCCCTTGTAATTGGCTATATCAGTACTGTAACTTGTGAAGTTATAGGGATACATAGCGTAGATATCCTCGCCATAGGATGTGTTCATCACACCGGTGTTGTGAGCCTGAATGGAGAGGTAGTACTGTCCGGCAGGAACCTCAAGGTCAGTGCTAAGAAGCGTCTCACCGGGACCAATCACCCAAAACTCGATGTAAGTCGTGGGGTCATCATAGTTAAAGGCGGCGTTGTTGAACACATCATTCTGATAGGGATTGGCTATGATGTAGTGGCCATAGTGTGCAGGTTTGCCTTTGCCATACTCCTGTGAGGCATCATAGTAGATCTCGCAGTCGGGGAAAGGATATTCTCCGCCATCATAGAAGAACTCATCCTTGTAGGTGCCTTTGTCGAGGAGCACCCAGTTGATGCCTTCGGAGATGGTGGCTGTCATCACCCACTCGGTTTTGGCGGCGAGATTGAGCACGCCGGGATTCTCTACGCGGAGTATGAGCTTGTAGCTCGCCACGTCGCGGGCAAGGAAGGTGACGGGAATCTGCAGCTCGGTCTGGCCGGCCTGCATGGTTACAGCAGAGGGGAACTGCCAAACGTTGTCGGCAGGATCGTAGGGGATGGTGTCCTTGCCGGAGAGCACGTAGCCGCCGAGCTGCACATTGATGGCGTTGGCAGCCTCGGAGCGACGCAGGGTCGGGGTGAACGTAGGCGAGGTGATCTCGGGGGTATACTTGTACCCCTTGCTCTCGTCATTCTCATCGACGAGCTCGCGTGCGAAGCTCTTCGAGAGGTTGAAGTCCTCAAGGGCGGGAGCCGACGAGGTGGGGTCACCGGGGGTGTAGTACTCGTCGTCATCGGTGCACGACGTAACAGTCGCGCCGGCCACGAGTGCCATCACCGCAGGGATGAATATTTTGTTGAATTTCATTGCTTTGTGTTATTGTAATAACTAAGAGAGAGGTTAGTTTACTGGAGCACGGGAGTAGGCATGGGAGCGCTGGGGTTGTTGTCAGCCGGAGTGATGAGCTTGTTGGTCTCGATCTCACCCTGGGGGAGGCAGAGACGCATGATGTTGCTCTCGGCGGGGATGTTGTAAGTCCACTCCTCGCACCAGCCACCGCCGCGGCGGTCGATGCCCTTCTTGAGGCGCATCAGGTCATAGTAGCTCATGCCCTCGCCCCAGAGCTCGATGCGGCGCTGCATCCACACGGCCTCCTGAATGGCAGCCGGGTCGGTGAGGGTGCAAGAGTAGCCGCGGTCACGGTAGGTCTTGACGAAGTCGGTGAGGGTCTTGGCACCTACGGTGGGAGCACCGCTCATGGCCTCGGCCTCAGCCTGGATGAGATACATCTCCTCGACGCGCATCAGGGGGATATCCTGGGCGCTCATGGTGTTGCCGAGGATGTTCTGATAGGGTGCGAACTTCACCTGAGTGTAGGCGGGCATGCTGTTTTCGTTGCAGAAGTCCTGCCAAGCCTTGGGGAGGTTAGCCGACTTCTTGTCAGCGTCGAGCCACCATCCGCGGCGCACGTCAGTAGCGGGGATCCAGTCGAAGAGGTCCTTGGCAATCATGCGCCATGCACCGGCGGCAGCGTATGTGTTGCCACCGAATGAACCCATGTGAGAGGGCCAGTTGACGATGCCGGAGGTGACTACGCGGTCCTGCTCGGAGATGGCGATACCCCACATCCAGTTGTTGTCGGTGAGCGAGCCCATGCAGGGTGAGGCAGCCTCGGTGCGAGAGATGGGAGCTCCGATGAACTCGTTGATGGCCTCCTTGGCGTCGGCAGCAGCCTCAGCCCAGCGGTTCATCACGAGGTAGGTGCGTGCACGCAGACCCAGAGCGGTGGCCAGCGAGACGAGACGCTTGGGCTTGGAAGAAACGAGCGTGTTGGCGCGGACCTTGTTGTCCTCGGTGTACTCGCTCTCGCGGAGATAGGCGATAGCGACGTTGAGGTCGTCAAGGATCTGAGCGTAAACCTGCTCAACGGTGGCGCGGGGAGCACCGCCGGCCTCAGTCACCTCAGCAGAGTTCTTCTCGGTGATGATGGGCACGCAAGGCTCGGATGCATGGCCATTGTAGGTGAACTGGAAGAGCTGAGCCAACACCCAGTAGTCAAATGCGCGGACTGCGCGGGCCTGGGCGATGAAGTACATGGTCTGAGGGTCGGTGCTCTCGGAGCCTACGGTCTCCAGGAGGGTGTTGACGGCGAAAATCTGCTTGTAGGGGTAGCGGTAGCAGAAGTTGTTGGTGTAGTTGTTGGTGTCGCCGTCGCTCATCTCGCCCTGCGAGGAGAACCAGTTGTAGCCGATGTTGAGGCCCACCAGGTCAGTGCCGCGGGAGTCGAGGCAGAGCATGACAGAGGGGAAACCGAAGTCGCAGTGGGCTGAGGAGTATATGCCCATGTACTGGTTCATGACACCCATCACGCCGGTCACGGAGTAGACGAGCTTTTCAGAGTCCTCCTCGATGACGGAGGCCTTCTGGTCAGTGGTGGCGTAGTTGCCGAGGATCTCGGTGTCGAGGTCGTTGCACCCCGCCATAGCCAGTCCCGTCAGGGCCACTGTCAGATATTTAGAGAATAGTTTCATTTGTAGTGAATGGTCTGAATGGTGATAAAAAGGGAGACCGGTTATCAGAAGGCCAGACGGATGCCACCGGAGATGCAGCGCGAGGGGCTGTAGGTGGAGTTGGTGGAGTTGGTGAAGCCCTGGCGGGGGTCAAGACCCTTGCGTGCGCTCCATACGGCCACATTCTCGGCCACGCCATAGATGCGGAGCTCGGAGAGGCCCATCTTCTTCACCCATTCGGGCTTGAAGTTGTAGCCGAGGGTGATGTTGTTGAGCGACACGTAGTTGCTTGACACGAGCCAGCGGTCGCAGTCATAAGCAGTGCCGGAGCGGCCTGTGGTGTACTGGTCGCCGGTTGAGAGGCGGGGCACGTCAGTGTAGGGGTTCTCGGGGGTCCAGGCGTTGAGGAGGTCCTTGTGCATGGAGCGACCCAGATAGGTGGTGTTGCCGCCGAACATCAGGTCATGGTAGGTGTAGTCAAGAATCTTGCCACCGAACTGGTAGGCGAAGCTGACGCTCAGGTCGAAGCCGTAGGCGCGCACGGTGGTGCCGAAGCCGCCGTAACCCTTGGGCATGATGTTGCCGGTGGACTGACGGTTGTGGTTATAGGCGTCGGAAGCGTTGGTGGTGAGGAACTCCTGACCGGCATCGTTCTTGTCCCAATAGAGGGCGAGACCGGAGGTGGGGTCAACACCGGCGTACTTGATCAGGTAGAGCTGATACATGCTCTCTCCCTCGCGGAAGATGCGAGTGCCGGAGATCCACTCGCCCTCGAGGTCGGGGTGGAGCTTGAGCACCTTGTTCCAGCCGAAGGTGATGTTGCCGTTGAGGTCCCAGGCGAAGTCCTTGGTGTTGAAGACGTTGACGTTCACGTCAAACTCAATGCCGTTGTTACGCATCGAACCCACGTTCATGGGGATAGAGGAGTAACCCAGCGAGGGGCTGGTGGGACGGAAATAGAGCATGTCAGAAGTCTGACGGTTGAAGTAGTCGATGCTACCGTCAACGCGGCCGTTCAGGAAGCTGAAGTCGATACCGGCGTTGAAGGAGTTGGAAGTCTCCCATGAGATCTCGGGGTTGCCCTTGAAGTAGAGGGTACCGTCATCCCACACGCCATCGCCGCCGGAGAGCTTGTACATATCGGCGTAAGCGTAGTAGTAGCCGTAGCTGGAGGTGCCGAGGTTGTCGTTACCGTTCTGGCCGAACGAAGCGCGGACCTTGAGCATGTCAACCCAGGTGACGGGCTCCATGAACTTCTCTTTGGCCACGTCCCAGGCGCCGCTGATGCTCCAGAAGTTGCCCCAACGGTTCTCCTTGGAGAAGCGTGAGGAGGCGTCGCGGCGGTAGCCGGCGGTGAAGAAGTAGCGGTTGTCGTAGTTGTACTTGCCGTTGAAGATGATACCGCGAGTAGCATATGCGTACTCAAGACCGCCCACGTTGGGAGAGTCGATGGTGTTGCCCAGGAAGGGAACGGTGGGGTTGTAGAGAGTCTGTCCGGCACCCTCGACATACTCGCTCTTCCAGTCAAGGCTCTCATAGGCGGCCATGATGCTCATGTTGTGCACATCAGCGAAGGTGCGTGAGTAGTTGGCGATGGCCTGGATGTTGATGGCGCGGCTGCGTGAAGCCTGCTGGATGACCTGACCGCCGTAGGAAGCGCTCTGGCCGTAGAGGGGGTTGGAGATGTAGTGCAGACGGGTGTTGTCAACGGTGTAGCCCACGGTACCGGTAACATTGAGGCCGGCGATGGGGGTAACTGTTGCATACCACTTGCCGTCGAAGTAGTCGGTGAGGTAATCCTCGGTGTCATAGAGGAGAGCGCCGACGGGGTTGGCACCGTTCATCGTGTTACGGGTCTGGTTGGTGTAGCCGTACTGCTTGTCACCGTAGTCGTAGATGGGGTTGCCGTAGTACTCGTTGTACATGATGTTGCCCTGGGCGTCACGCACGTACATCGGGTAAACCGGGCCCATCTGGTTGGCGAGGAAGAAGGCGTTGCCTGACGAAGTGGAGGCGTCAGAGGTCTGGTCGCCGGGATAGCCGGTGTTGGTGTAGACGTATGCAAGATTTGTGCCGACCTTGAGCCATTTCTTCACCTGATAGTCTACCTTTGCACGGGTAGAGAGACGGTTGAAATGTGAACCCTTGATGAGGCCCTCGTCACCGAGGTAAGAACCGGAGAGGTAGTAGTTGAACTTGTCGGTGGAGCCGCTGATGTTGACCGTGTACTCCTGACGCAGACCATTGCGGTAAGTGCCGTCGTTCCAGTCGTCGGGGGTGTAGAAGTAGTCGCCATCGGAGTAGCCCAGAGAGGCGAGCGGGTTGATGTCGAAGCGGTTGTTGAGGAAGAAGTTCTGACCCTTGGGCAGAGTGTAGATCTGATAACCGGTAGCGGTGAGGATGTTGCTGTTGGCATAGTTGAGGGCGGCGGCGTCGGAGTAACCGAGGTTGTAGCGGCCGTTGTTGTAGTATGCCTGACCCATCATCTTGTAGTACTGGTCAGTGTTGGTGATCATGTCGTAGTCGCTGACGGCGCGGGAGTTGGCACCCCAGCGGGCATCAACAGTCACCTTGGCATTGCCTTCGGCACCCTTCTTGGTGGTGACGAGGATCACACCGTTGGCACCGCGCGCACCATAGAGAGCGGTGGAGGCGGCGTCCTTGAGCACGGTCATGCTCTCGATGTCCTGCGGGTTGAGCAGGGAGATGT
>JAMPDP010000001.1:63130-126614 GCA_023665605.1 Candidatus Amulumruptor caecigallinarius
ACCCGGGCTCGAACCGGGATGGATTGCTCCAACGGTGTTTGAGACCGTCGCGTCTGCCAATTCCGCCATCCGGGCAGGTGGTGGTGTGGCTGTGTCTGGCGTATCGGTGGCGGGAGGGGAGTCCCGCGCCGATGCCGTGATGAAGAGGCTGCTTACTTCTTCTTGCGGTTGCCGTAGCGGCTCATGAACTTGTCCACGCGGCCTGCGGTGTCCACGAGCTTCTGCTTGCCGGTGAAGAAGGGGTGTGATGAGCTGGTGATTTCAAGCTTCACCAGAGGATAGGTGACGCCGTCAATCTCGATGGTCTCCTTGGCGGCTACGGTAGAGCGGGTGATGAAGGTCTCGTCGTTAGACATGTCCTTGAATACGACCTCGCGATAATTGTCGGGATGGATGCCTTGTTTCATCTTGTTATGCTGTTGTGTTCGTGTATGCTTAATGCTGTTAATGGCGCACGGGGCGCCGCAATCGGTTTATTGTGGCGCTGGTAGGGCGCCGCAGACTTGTAATGGCGCGGCAAAGTTAGGCATTATCCGCGTCACTTGCAACCCCTTGGCAAAATTTCACATCGCCCGGAGCATCGCCGCCGGTCATCGCTCACTGAATAATCTCCACCACATCGTCGGTGACGCGCAGCGTGGTAAGACGGCTCTCCACAAGGGGGATGTTGTGGCTCACGTGCCCTACCGGTGCGTGAAAGGCCACGGGGATGTCCAGACCCTCGGTGACGCGCGCTATCATATCTTCCATGGCGGTGCCATCCACGTCAGGCGAATATTCCGTAAACTGCCCGATGATGAGTCCCTTGACGCGGTCGAGCACGCCGGCAAGCCGCAGCTGATACATGATGCGCTCGGTCTTGTAGACCGGTTCTGACACATCTTCGAGAAAGAGGATGAGGTCTTCAGCAGGTGCCTTGGAGGCATCTTCGGCGGGTGCCAGCATATCAAAGGGTGTAGCGATGAGGTCGGCGAACACAGCGAGGTTGCCCCCGACGAGCCGCCCTGTGGCCTCGCCGGGGATGTTGCGCCGGTCGGAGGCGAAACGCTGGGTCACGGGCACGCCGCGCAGCAGGTCAAACAGAGCCTGTGAGTCATCATCCTCGCCCTTGGTGGCGGCGATGTGTGATGCCATGGGTGCGTGGATGCTCTCGATGCCGTGGCGATTCATCAGTGCATGCAGGGCGGTGATGTCACTGTAGCCGATGATCCACTTGGGGTTGTCGCGCAGCGGGAGCTTGTCGAGGCGTTCGAGCAGATGCACTGCTCCGTAACCTCCTCGGGAACAGAAGATGGCCTTCACATCGGGGTCAAGGATGGCGGCCTCAAGGTCGGCGTACCGCTCCTCCTCAGTTCCGGAGTAGGTGTGGTGGCGTCCTAACGCGTGAGGCGACACCTCCACCTCCCAACCCTGCTTGTGGAGCACGGGCACAGCCTGGTGCACATACTGGGCTTTGACCGCTCCGCTGGGCGACACTATGGCTATCTTGCTCCCCTCGGTGAGCGGTTCGGGAGATATGTATTTCTTCTTAGAATCAGACATTGTTGGATTTCGGTGTTCGTTTAAGAGCTTGTTATTAAGAGGTTGTTTAAAAACACCCTCTTACAAGCTCTAATCACTTCGTGATGTTGATTTAACCTGTGACCTGCACCTCTATGCCGGCTTCGCGGCGGATGCGGTCAGCTATGGCATCGAGCTCTTCGCGGGGCACTTTGCGAAGGTGCTCGGCGGGTGTCTTGCGGTCGATGGAGTAGAGCATCACCTCGGCGGGACGAATATGCTTGTAGGCATTGATGAGTGCATCGACCTCCTCCGGGGTTGTGTTGTCAATCTGTTTGCCGTCATGCTCGCCGCGCAGCATCATGGTCTGCACCACCACGTGCCCGTCAAACCCTGCGAGTCGGCGCACCACGTCATCTACCTTGTATGAGGGTTGTGTGGGGCGGTCAATGAGCCGCACGGTAGGGTCAAGAGCTGAGTCGAGCTTCTGTATATTGTTGTCAACGCGGCGCAGAGCCTCGTTCACTTCCGGTTTGCCAAGCATCGTGGCATTGGAGAGCACAGAGATTTTCACCCCCGGGAAATACTTGTCGCGCAGGCGGATGGTGTCGTCAATCACCCCGTTGAAGTCAGGGTGCAACGTGGGTTCGCCATTGCCGGAGAATGTGATGACATCCAACGGCTCGCCGGCTTCTTTCATGGCTGAGAGCTTGGCTTCAAGGTCGGTCGCTACCTGCTCGCGGGCAGGGATGCCCGATTTGCCTGGTCCCTGAGCGTTGAATCCGGCCTCGCAGTAAAGGCAGTCAAATGTGCACACTTTGCCATCATTAGGCATCAGATTGACGCCGAGCGAAGTGCCGAGCCGCCGCGAGTGTATAGGCCCGAATATTGTGGAGTGAAACAGTACGGTCTGCATGGGTGAGAATCAAATTCCTCAAGCATAGCTTGGATGAATTTGATGTTTAACGGTTTAGAGGTTTAGAAGTTTAATAGTTTAAGGTATAACAGGTTAATCGGTTAAGGGGTTATTTGGTTTTGGGTTTAATGGGTTGGCGGTTTTTTTGATTATGCTTGTTTGATAGGGTGCGTCATCGTATTGAGGTGTTCTAAGTATGACCGTCTAAGTGCGTTAAGCATTTTTGAGACAGTAAAGAACTGAGGCCTGATGAGATGGAGCTGCTCATCAGAAACATATCCTAAATCGTGACAGATCTCCACCTGACAGTAGGCCTCCATCAGAGAGCCATACGAAATCTCGATAAAATGTATTTTTTCTTTAAAGGACATACGTCCACATCCCTCGGCAATGTTTGATGGTACAGAGGTGATAGACCTCTGAAGTTGGGCTGCGATGGAATAACGTTCATTGCCCGGTAGACGGTTGATTAACACATAAACTTCCCTTACGAGTTTTCGTGCTTCCTTATATACGTTTAGTCTTTCAAAAGAGAACAATTCCATAATGCAACGTGATAAATACTATATCAAACAATTAAACATCTAAACCAATAAACATCTAAACCAATAAACCAATAAACCAACAAACTAATAAACCCATAAACCCATAAACACGTCAGTTCAGCTATTGGTGAGCATGCCAATGGCAAAATCCAGTATCGGGTCGATGCCCTGAGCGGTCTGTTCCGGCGCAATGGTGACTTCACACCCTTCAGACGGGGTGACACCATCCTCGGTAGGGCGGCCGGCGGGATCGAGCACCGAGCAGGCCGAGAAGCGCACGCCCCAGCCGTTGGGTATCTCGCTGTTGAAGGGCATGCCGGAGCCTCCCCCGGTGGTGGCGCCCACGATTTTCACTCCGGGGATGCTCTTCATCACTGACACGAAGTTGTTGGCCGCTGAGAATGTGCCGCGGTTGGTGAGCACCACCACAGGCTTTCCCCAGAGGTAGTGTCCGTCACCGGCAGGACGGTAGTGATAGGCATACGGCTCCGAGAAGTCATTGTGCCCGGGGCCCGTCTTGTGGCTGATGTAGCCCGCAAGCATCTCCCGGTCAATGAAGCGGCTCACCAGGCGCTCTACATTCGACATCTCGCCGCCACCGTTGCCGCGCACATCAATGATAAGCCCCGAGGCTGTGTTGAGGTCAGTGAGAACCCAGTCAAGATTTCCTTCGCCCACTGTGGCGCTGAACGACGGGTAATACAGGTAGCCCACATTGTCGGTGAGCATCCCGTAGGTCATGCCTGAGGTCTGTTTGTAGTTGAAGTTGAAGTAATATTGCTGAATCACCCTGAGGTCAAAATTCTCCGGGTAGTCGCTCCACCATTGCCGGTAATACGACACCTCGAAGGGGGCAATAAGGTTGGTGTGACCGTCACGCAGCTCGGCAAGCATCTCGGCGCATACACCGAACAGCTCCGTGCGTGTCATGTTGGGGCGGATGCGGGGGGCGTAAGCGGCGTGAACGGCATCCCAATCCACCCCCTTCTCGGCGAAGAAGCAGTAATGTTCATCAACAACAGTCCACAGAGCCTCGAAGTTACCCTGCGGGTCATCGTCCCACTGCTCGATGCTGTGACATGAGGAAGCACACAGAGCTGCGCTGAGCGTCAGTGCCCCCGACAGAATCAGACGGGATAGTTTCTTCACAAGTGTTATCATCAGGCAGAGAGGTCAATAGAGGGCGTGGATTATCTTTGGGTCACTCGCATCTTTACGGTGCGCGTCAAGGCTCATCCACTCGCCCGAGAGTCCGAATACGAAGGTGTTGCTTGTGATGCGTGTGGTGAGGTGACTTACGTTGGTCGACAGCACGCGCCCTCGGTAGCCCACTCTGAGCGATGTGGAGCCGAGGTGGAGGTCGAGGGCCAGCAGATTGTCCATGGCGAAGTAGTTGCCCCAATGCGCCCAGTGTGCCAGATTGCGGGTGTTGCCGAGCCATATCTCATAGTAGAGCTCGCCATATTCGGGTCCGAAAAAGGCTCCCGTCACCGGGAGGGTCATCAGGTAAGAGGCGGTGACGGGGAGACGACCTATGCGACCGTTCCATGCCACATATCCTGCGGCATCCACTGTCCATTGCACCTTGGCCGAGGCGGGATTGTTGCCGTTGCGCCCGTTATACATGCACCCGCCGGCTATCCCCGTAGCACCACCGACACCTGCGGTGAACCCGGGCATGATGTTCCAGCGGCGCATCATGGCCCAACGGGCATCCAGCCCGGCATACCACATTGAGGCGTTGCCAGCCGGGGAGTCGGCATCGTCCCATTCGCCGCGGAAGGCCAAGCGCATCACCCACTTCTCCGGGTCAAACTTCATGGCCTGCCACCGCTCATAGCCTAATGCCACAGAGTAGCCCTTATATATTAAAGGTGTGAGGTAAGTGTCGGCAAGGTGAGTGCCGCCCGCTTCAAGGGTGTAGACCGACGTCACCGGACGGAGAGGCTTCAGGGGTGTCAGCTCCGGAGCTGACACCCGGGTAGCGGCAGAGTCAGTTTGCGCGAAGGCTCCGAGGCCTGTCACCATGCACGCAACTATTGCCGCAAGCAATGCTCTAATCTTCATCGTCAGGCTCCAGCAGTGATGGTTGGGTGGCATCGTCAGGCTCCTCGGGGTGTGTTGCGTCCGAGGGTGCGTCAGCGGCAGGGGTATCTTCCCCCTCGGGCTCATCGGCGAACGCCGGCTCCAGCTCCTCGACGGTGGCCAGCTCCCATGTGGTTAGGCGTTTCCCCTTGGCGCGGAATGACTTGGTGCCCACAAATTCCTCGGCATCCACCTCCATCGGTTCGCGCTGGGCATCCGCTCCGCCGAAGGTGAGTCGCAGGCGTGCCCCCGGGGTGTCAGTCATGAAGATGAGGCGCGACTTCTCGTTGTCGCCGATAAAGCGTTGCTTCTTGGCCGACGGCTCAAAGGTGAAGCGTTTCAGGTAAGGGTAGCCCTGGTCTGCATCGAAGAGCACCGCAGTCCACACCACTCCCTCGCGATACTTCTCGATGCGCAGGATGTTGTCCTCGTAGTGGTTGGTGGCCTCGAAGGTTGACATATAGTATTCGCCCGAGCGGAGTACCACGAGCACCTGGTCGGTGCCAAGAAACTCACCCAGATAGTTGCCCTGAGCATTGTAGTTGATGCGGAGCACGTCAGGGTCAAACCACACCTTGCGACCGCCAAGCGTCGACACCCCTTTGTCTTTCAGGGTGAAAGACTTCACCTCGTTGCGCGTCACCAGATTGCCTATGGCACTCTTTCCCTTGATGGCGAGCTTGCTGAAGTCGAGATCAAACGACAGGGCCTTGAGCCTTGGCTTCTCTCGCAGGTTGACGCTCACCGTCTCGGCCTCGCCGTTGTGGTTCACAGTGAGGTAGCGGATGCGGCTGCCGGGGGTGCCGGGGGTGAGGTTATACTCCTTGTCGCGCGTCACACCGGTGATGGCGCATCGCTTCTGATAGTATGGGCCGGAGCGGCCGTTCTGGTAGATGATATTGTAGATGGTTCGCTCATCCTTCGGCTTGAATACGCCGAGCCACAGCACATTCTTACCCACAAAGAGCTTGTCGGCAACGCGCACCACTTTGTAGCGCCCGTCACGGTAGATGATGAGGATGTCATCAATTGATGAGCAGTTGCACACGAACTCATCCTTCTTGAGCGACGTGCCGATGAAGCCCTCCTCGCGGTCTATGTAGAGCTTCTCGTTGACCTCGGCCACGGTGTTGGCCTGAATGGAGTCAAAGGAGCGGATCTGCGTGTGGCGGGGGTACTCCTCGCCATACTTGCGGCGCAGTTCCTCATACCAGCCTATGGTGTAGGCTGTCATGTCAGAGAGCTTGGAGCGCAGGTCAGCGATGCGGGCTTCGTAGGACGCTATCAGCTCCTCATGCTGGCGGGCGTTGAAGCGGATGATGCGCCCCATCTTGATGTCAAGCAGCCGGGCCACATCGTCATGCGTCACCTCACGCACCAGCGAGGGTTTCCATGGCTCAAGACGCTTGTCGATATGGATGATGGCCGCTTCCTTGCTCGCGGCCTGTTCATATTCGCGGTCCTTATAGATGCGCTCCTCAATGAAGATGCGCTCCAGCGATGCCAGAAAGAGCTGTTCGCGAACCTCGGCGAGCTCTATCTCCATCTCGCGGCGCAGCAGTTCGCGGGCGCGGTCCACGTTGTAGCGGAGCACGTCGCTGACCCCCACAAAGTGGGGCTTCCTGTCGCGTATCACGCAGCAGTTGGGCGACACTGACACCTCACA
The DNA here is from genome assembly GCA_023665605.1 of Candidatus Amulumruptor caecigallinarius. Lineage (GTDB taxonomy): Bacteria > Bacteroidota > Bacteroidia > Bacteroidales > Muribaculaceae > Amulumruptor > Amulumruptor caecigallinarius_B. Next base: position 69,843 of record JAMPDP010000001.1, read on the forward strand.
GTCGGTGAAGGCATAGAGGGCGTCGATGGTTTTGTCTGACGATGTGCCCGGCAGCAGGTGTACCTGAATGTTGGCCTCTGCTGCCGTGTTGTCGCTCACTTTGCGTATCTTGATCTTGCCGCTCTCAAAGGCTTTCAGTATGGAGTCAATCACCCCGCCGGTGGTCTTGCCATAGGGGATTTCGGTGATGGCAAGAGTCTTGGAGTCAACCTTCTCGATCTTGGCACGTATCTTCACGGCCCCGCCGCGCTCACCGTCGTTGTAACGGCTCACGTCAATCATACCGCCGGTCACGAAGTCAGGGTAGAGCGTGAACTCCTCCCCGCGCAGATAGGCCACGGCGGCATCAATGATTTCGTTGAAGTTGTGGGGCAGTATCTTGCAGCTCAGCCCCACGGCAATGCCTTCCACACCCTGACTCAGCAGCAGCGGAAACTTTGATGGCAGAGCCACCGGCTCCTTCTTGCGGCCGTCGTAGCTTGGCGTCCACTCTGTCACCTTGGGGCTGAACAGCGTGTCGAGGGCAAACTGGCTCAGGCGCGCCTCGATGTAACGCCCTGCGGCTGCCGATGCTCCGGTGAGGATGTTGCCCCAGTTACCCTGAGTCTCCACAAGCAGATCCTTCTGGCCGAGCTGTACCAGGGCCTCATATATTGAGGCATCACCGTGGGGATGATACTGCATGGTAGTGCCCACGATGTTGGCCACCTTGTTGTAGCGGCCGTCATCGAGCGTCTTCATCGAGTGGAGTATGCGTCGCTGCACCGGCTTGAGGCCATCGTCGATGGCCGGCACGGCACGCTCCAGGATGACGTAGGATGCGTAGTCCAAAAACCAGTTGCGGTACATCCCCCTCAAGTGGTGGGGCACAAGGTCATCGGCCAGCGAATGGCGGCGCGGGCGGGCGTCGTCATCGGCCGGCGCACCCAGCTCGGCCTCGGTTTCTTCGAGGTCTTCGCCGGGGAGCTCTATGTCGTTGCCGTCGCGGGGAGCGGCACTGTCGTCATCCGGCAGCAGCTCGTCAGCGTCGTCGTCGGGGTTGCGTGTCATTCAGGGTGTGATGGATGGAGCGGGCGGTTTTTTCAGACGGTGAGAATTTCCTTCTCCTTGGCGGCAAAGAGCTCGTCAATCTTCTTCAGATACTTGTCGTGGAGCTTCTGAGCGGTAGCCTCGGAATCCTTCTCCACATCCTCGGGCATACCTTGCTTCACGGCCTTCTTGAGGCCCTCGATGGCATCGCGGCGCGCATTGCGCACGCTCACCTTAGCCTGCTCGGCCTCTGCCTTGCTCTGCTTCACAAGCTGCTTGCGGCGCTCCTCGGTCAGAGGCGGTATGGAGATGCGTATTACCTCGCCATTGTTCTCGGGGGTGATGCCAAGCTCGCTGTTGATGATGGCTTTCTCAATCTCCTTGAACATGGGCTTCTCCCAGGGAGTGATTACGATGGTGCGTGCATCGGGCACCGAGATGTTGGCCACATTGCTGATGGGGGCTGCCGAGCCATAATACTCCACGCGGATGCCGTCGAGAATCTTGGGGTTGGCCTTTCCGGCGCGGATGTGGGCCAGGCTCTCGTCAAGATACTCTACGGCCATCTCCATCTTCTCCTCGGCGGGGCCGAGATATGTCTTGGGGTCTGTCATTGTGTATGTATAGGGTGGTGTTAGGTTTGGTTGGTTAATAGGTCACTTGTCATCCCTCGCGGCTCACGAGGGTGCCTATCTGCTCGCCGTCAATCACTTTGAGCAGGTTGCCGGGCGTGTCCATGTCAAAGACGTAGATTGGTAGTCCGTTCTCGCGGCACATGGTGATGGCCGTCAGGTCCATCACTTTCAGACCCCGGCGGAGCACTTCGTCGAAGCTCAGCGAGGTGAACTTGGTGGCCGCGGGGTCTTTCTCGGGGTCGGCGGTGTAGACGCCGTCTACACGCGTACCCTTGAGCATCACGTCGGCACCAACCTCCACGCCGCGCAGGGCACTGGCAGTGTCGGTGGTGAAGAAGGGGTTGCCGGTGCCTCCGGCCACTATCGCCACTTCTCCGCGCTCCATAGCCTCAATGGCCTTGCGGTTGGTGTATGGCTCACCCACGGGGCTCATGGCTATCGAGGTCATAACCCGTGCGGGCTGCCCGTCAGCCTCCAGAGCGGAGCGCAATGCCAGGGAGTTGATGATGGTGGCGAGCATACCCATATGGTCGCCCGTCACGCGATCAAAGCCCTTGGCTGCCCCGGAGAGGCCGCGGAATATGTTGCCGCCCCCTATCACCACCGTCACCTCCACGCCGCGCGTGGCCACGAGCTGATGAATCTGGGAGGCGTAGTCAGCGAGGCGCTCGGTGTCGATGCCGTAGCCCTGATGCCCCATGAGGCTTTCGCCGCTGAGTTTAAGTAAGATACGATTGTATTTAGCGGACATATACTTGTTATGCTCGGTTAGTGTGCAGTCTGTCTACGCAAATATAATAATAATTAGCGTTACTGCCATCGCGCACATATTAATTTTCATCCGTGCTGCAACTTTTCCGCAACTTCGCGCGTCTATACTCTAAACTCATCACCATCCATCACACCACCCATCACACACCATTCACAATGAAACGAACCATCATCGCCGGCGCAGCTGTCATGCTGGCTGCAGCATCAACGTTTGCCGCTACCCGCGTGCATCAGATTACAGGTCCGGTCACATCTGTCACCGTCAACCGCGGTATCGACGTGGACTACATACCCATGCAGGGTGAGAATAATGTCACCGTAAGCGGCCCTGACAACTTCGTGGCCCTTGTGCAGGTAAATCAGAAAGGAGGCGCCCTTGAGATTACCCTCAACACCCCGTCGGGACAAAGAGTCAAGCTCCCCAAAGACCTTAGATGCACACTCAAACTCCCGGCAGTGAGCACCATTAGTGCCACAAGCTCCGGCGACATCCATGTGCGCGGCACATACTCAATCAGCAACCTTGCGGTGAATTCCACAAGTTCGGGCGACATTGACTTCGATGAGATTTCATCCACAGCCAACGTCAGTCTAACCTCATCCAGTTCGGGTGACATCAAGGTCAACCGGCTCCGTGCCGCCAATCTCTCGGCGGTGTCCAATTCGTCCGGCGACATCGAGGTGAAAGCGTCCAACCTGTCAAATGCTTCGCTTAAGGCTTCAAGCTCCGGCGACATCGCGCTCAACAACTCCAACGTGACCAATGTCATGGCTGATTGCAACTCCTCGGGCGACATCGAACTGAAGAACATCACAGCCAAGTTTCTAATCCTCAGTACTTCAAGCAGCGGCGAGATTGAGGCATCAGGCGCTGCCACAGCCATCAAGGCTACGGCGTCATCAGGCGGCGTAATAAATCTGGAGAAGCTCTCAGGCAACCTCCAGGAGTCAAACGCTTCATCCGGCGGCCGCATCAAGGCCCCCCGCCGATAAGCCCCGGACAGCCCTGGGTAAAACCCTCGCAGGCTCTCGAGCATCACGCTCCGGCAATAATAACGTTGCCGGGGCGTTATATTTTTGTATATGAAGCTCTATGACCTCAAAGGGGCGTTCAAGGTCTCCTTTCTGGCGCTCTCGGCGGCTATCGTCGTGGCGTTCCTCTATTATTCGGCCAGTCTGGTGAAGGATGTGGCCGACATGGAGCGCGCACGTATGCAGATATGGGCCAATGCCACGCGTGAGATTGTCAACATCGGCAACGCTGACGACGGCAAGAGCTATGAAGGCGACCTGGAGTTTCTGCTCGGCATCATCGAGGACAACCGCACCATCCCGGTGCTCCTCACCGACGATGAGGGCAACCTGCTGATGCACCGCAATTTCGAGCTTCCCGACCCCACCGGTCCGCTTGACGGCGTGCAGCTCTCGGAGGTCAACCGTGAGTTCCTCAGCAGCAAGCTCGAACACTTGCGGCGCACCGACCATGTGATTCACATCTCCATATCGCCGGGGGTGAACCAGCACATCTATTACGAGGACTCGCGGATGCTCCGAGCTCTCAACCTTTACCCCTACGCCATGGTGGCGGTGGGCATCATCTTCGCTTTCATCCTCTACTTCGCTCTACGTGCCACCAAACGCGCCGAGCAGAACAAGGTGTGGGTGGGACTCTCCAAGGAGACCGCCCATCAGCTGGGCACCCCCATATCGTCGCTTATGGCATGGATGCAGCTCCTCGAAGCTCAGGGCGTGGACGCCGACACGGTCAGCGAGATGAACAAGGATGTGACGCGCCTGTCGGTGATTGCCTCGCGATTCAGCAAGATCGGTTCGCGGCCAAGCATGGAGTCTGTTGACCTTAACACTCTCGCCTCACGCGCCGTGGACTATATGCGTCCCCGCATATCCCAGCGCATCTCCCTCTCCATCACCCCGGCGCGGCACCCTCTCCCTGTGGCTGCCTCTCAGCCCCTGCTTGAATGGGTGCTTGAGAACCTTATCAAAAACGCTGTAGATGCCATGGATGGCTCCGGCTCCATCACTGTGACACTTCGCCGAGCCCGCGCCATGGCGGTGATTGAGGTGGCTGACACCGGCAAGGGGATGACTCGCAAGCAGCGACGCCGCATCTTCAACCCCGGCTACACCACCAAGAAGCGTGGCTGGGGGCTCGGACTTACCCTGGCTCGGCGCATCATCACCTCTTACCACGGCGGCAAAATCTTTGTGGCAGCAAGCGAGCCGGGAGTCGGCACCACCTTCCGCATTGACCTCCCACTGCTTGCCGACACTCCGGCACACACCTCTTGACAGTACATGATGACCAGACACCTCTTTGTCACTGACCTCGACGGCACTCTCCTTGACGCTGACAGCAGCATAAGTCCACGCTCTCGGCGCATACTCAATGAACTGATAGCTCACGGAGTGGCTGTGACAGCCGCCACGGCGCGCACTCCGGCCACCGTGATGCCGATTTTCGCGGCTGTCACGCCGTCTGACACACCTATGGTAGTGATGACCGGCGCGGCTCTGTGGAACCGACGCACCCGCTGTTACACTGACCTGCGGCCCTTTGACCGTGAGGCCGCTGCCGGCATCCTTGCCGCCATCCGTGCCTGCGGTGTGGAGCCGCTTGTGTACACCCGGCATCCCGCTGACCCCGGGATGCTCCATGTGTATTACCGCGACACGGTGAATGACGCTACCCGCTCGTTCGTGCGCGAGCGTCTGGACTCTGACATGAAAGCATTTCATCTCAACGAACAGCCTCCCGTTGACTCCGACACGCTCCTGTTCTACGCCAACGGCCCTGTGGAACAGGTTTTTGCCGCTGCAGATGCTCTCCGCTCCCTCGGCGGTTGCTCGGTGTCGGCGTTCACCGACATATTCGGCCCCGAGACCGGCATCCTGGAGGTGTTTGCGCCGGGCGTTGACAAGGCTTCGGCCATACTCCGCCTCAAGGAGCATCTGGGTGCCACGCATCTCACGGTGTACGGCGACAACCTCAACGACATACCCATGATGGCTGTAGCCGATGATGCCGTGGCCGTGGCCAACGCGCTCCCCGAGGTGAAGGCTGCCGCCAACCGTGTGATAGGCTATAACACCGCTGATGCTGTGGCTCTCGACATTGCCGCCCGTTTCCCCGACATCATCACCCCGGATTTGCTGAAAAAATAGCTAACTTTGCCCTCGCTATGAAATTTACAGAAACCGACATCAAGGGGGTCTGGATCATTGACCCCGTGCGCTTCGGCGATGCCCGCGGCTACTTCATGGAGTCATTCAAGCTCGATGAGTTTCGCGCTCATGTGGGTGACATTACCTTCGTGCAGGACAACGAGTCGATGTCCACACGTGGCGTGCTCCGCGGACTCCACTTCCAGAAGGGTGAGTTCAGCCAGGCCAAGCTCGTGCGCGTGAGCCGTGGTGCCGTCATTGACGTGGCCGTGGATCTCCGCGGCGGCTCTCCCACCTTCGGCAAGTACGTGGCCGTGGAGCTCAGTCAGGAGAATGCACGCCAGCTCTTCATCCCGCGTGGCATGGCTCACGGCTTCATCGTCCTCAGTGATGAGGCTCAGTTCCAGTACAAGGTGGATAACGTGTATGCCCCTCAGGCTGAGGCCACTCTCCGCTTTGATGACGAGACTGTGGGCGTGAACTGGCCCGTGCCGCGTGAGCAGATGCTTCTCTCGCCCAAGGATCTCAAGGGTCTGTCGCTCGGCGAGATTACCCCCTTCTGAACATCCCGAACTATTCCATTCTCCCTCTCCGATGCCCGGTAGCACGCAACACAGACAGCGTCTTGACCAGGTGCAGCGGCAGGCTCTGCGTCTGTCGCCGCTGCAGTTGCGCTTCAGCCGCATCCTTGAGATGAGTGCCCCGGAGCTTGAGGAGGAGGTGGCTGCCGCTGTCGATGAAAACCCGGCGCTCGAAGTGACAACGCCCCCTACGGAGCCTGCCGCGCTTCTGCCACCGCCGTCGCCGATGCGCAGCTCCTCATATTCACCTGATGACGAGAAGTGGGAACCTCAGCAGGCTGCCGAGGCCCCCACGCTCGCTGAGTATCTGGAGGGGCAGCTTGCCGGGCTCTCGCTTCCCGACTCTGACCGTGACATTGCCGCCGTCATAATCGGCAATATTGATGATAACGGCTATCTCACCCGGTCACCGGCACTGATTGCCACGGACATGAGCGTGGAGGGTGGAGACGTGGGGCCGGCTGATGTGGAGCGTGTGCTTGGTGTGATTCGCACTCTCGACCCTCCCGGGGTTGGGGCAGCTGACCTCCGCGAGTGCCTGCTGTTGCAGCTCCGGCGTCTGCCGGCTCGTGATGACGATGCAGTGCGCCATGCCACGGATATTCTGGAACACCACTATGACAAGCTCTCGCGCATGCAGCTCCGTCCGTTAGCCAAGGCTACCGGGCTGAGCGATGAGCAGCTTACCGAGGCATTGCAGGCCATCCGTTCTCTCAACCCCAAGCCCGGAGCCTCAGTGAGACCACCCGGAGCCGGGGAGGCTGCCAACACCATTGTCCCTGACTTTATAGTGGAGCGTGGCGACGACCGGCGGCTGTTGGTCACTGTGCCCTCACGTCTCCCTGGGCTCACGCTGTCTGAATCGTTTGACATCACAGATGCACCCACACTCTCGCCGCGACAACGCGAGGCGGCGCGCATGGCCGCTCCTTACCGCGAGGAGGCACTCACGCTGATGCGCGCCATCGAGATGCGTCACACCACCATGATGCGCGTCATGCAGGCCATCGTCAGGCTTCAGGCTGACTTTTTTGCCTCCTATGACACTGACTCGTTGCGGCCCATGCTGTTGAAAGATGTAGCAGCGGTCACGGGCTATGATCTCAGCACCGTGTCGCGAGCCACCTCCGGCAAGTATGTGGCAACCGACGGAGGAGTATTCCCCCTGCGTATGTTCTTTAATGACAGGGCAGTGGAGGCCGCCCAGTCCGATGCCACGGCCCGCGAGGTGATGGCCGCGCTGCAGGCCATCATTGATGCCGAAGACTCCCGCCATCCCCTCAGTGATGATGCCATAGCTGATGCCCTCGCCTCAAAGGGCTTCCCTGTGGCCCGGCGCACCGTCACCAAGTACCGCGAGCGCCTCTCCATCCCCACGTCCCGCCTCCGCCGACGCCTCTGACAGCCGCACCGCCAACCTATCCACAGACGTTGTATCCTCTCGGCCACACAAGTGCCTGCAAATTCCTTTTGTGTGTTTAGCGCAAAGTTATTAACTTTGTGCCTTGAATACACTTATACCGGTTTTTCTCAACATCACCTCCCCCCGATAAGCCAATCGTGATGTAGCGCCGCCTTTACACACCATTTTCTTCACATTATACAGCCGAGTCACCCACCTGCAAGCTCTGTTGCATCTCTCCTACCGTTCACATGGATCCCAACATCCTCTGTCTGACAGCCGCTTTGATTATCAGCATGGCCCTCACAGGTGTGCTGATTCCGAAGATTTTGCTGATTTCGTTCCGCAAAAACCTGTTTGACGTCCCCGATGCGCGCAAAATCCACAAGATGCCTGTGCCGCGTCTCGGAGGCATTGCTTTCATGCCTTCCATCTTCTTCACCATTGCGGCTCTGATAGGCATCAACCGGCTCATGTTGTCATCGTTTCATGTGCCTTACTTCATGTTCAGCCCCGTCAACATATGCTTCGGCATGTGTGCGGTGATGGTAGTGTATCTCGTCGGGATTGCTGATGACCTTATCGGCGTGAAGTATCGCGCCAAGTTCGTGGCTCAGGTGATAGCGGCTCTCTTCGTGGTGTCTACCGGCACATGGATTCACAACCTTGACGGCTTCTTGGGGCTCTATCAGCTCTCACCTTCAGCCGGCATCCCGCTGAGTGTCGTGGTGATTGTGTTCATTATGAACGCCATAAACCTCATTGACGGCATCGACGGCCTCGCCTCGGGTCTCTCGGCCATAGCCTTTCTGCTCTTCGCGGCGGTGTTCTACATCATGGGGCAGATTGTCTACGCCCTGGTGTGCGCTTCGGCTCTGGGCACCCTCATCCCGTTCTATTATTATAATGTGTTCGGCGATGCCCGCGTGAGCAAGAAAATCTTTATGGGTGACACCGGTTCACTTACCGTGGGTCTGATAGTCAGCTTCATGGCTCTGCAGCTGTGCAACTCCACGCTCCCCTCGCTTTGGTCCTCTGACTCATTCGCCATAGCTTTCGCTCCGCTGATTGTGCCCTGCTTCGACGTGGTGCGCGTGTTCGGCAACCGTATCATGCGTCACCGCAACCCCTTCAGCCCCGACAAGACCCATATCCATCACAAGCTGATGGCCTGCGGCCTGCCGCAGCGGTCGGCCATGATTATAATCCTGCTGATCTCCGCAGCACTGACCGCCGTTAACATCATCCTCGCCCCCGGACTCAACATCACATGGCTCGTGGCCGTTGACCTCGCATTGGTGCTCGGCATCAACCAGGTGCTCAACGCAATAGCCGTGCGCCGCAACACCACTCCCGACCCCTCCTCCGTCTCTCCGGCCCGCCAACTCCGATGGTGGCGCATGTCACGCCGCTCCATCCTCTGATGTCACTCCGTCGGTCACATCCGTTTTCATAATCGCTTACGTCAATTTCAGTTACTGCATATAACCCCGTCACTTATCACAGCGCTCAAATGACTCTCAGAAAGTCTCTATCACGATACATTGCCGTAGTGGCTGTCGCTGCCGCTCTGGCATCATGCCACTCCCGCGAGAACGTGCTCTACCTCCAGGACCTTCAGGTTGACGTGCCCGAAGTGGCTGCCAATCCCACACTGCTCAAGGTGGAGCCGGGCGACAAGATTACCATTTCAGTCTCCTCGTCTGACCCTCAGCTCGCCTCTGTCTTTAATCTGGTGAGCGTGGCCCGCGCAGGGCGCGGTGGTTCCGGCGGCGGCGGAGCTCAGAACGGTACCACCGCGACTCTCTACACTGTTAGCTCCGAGGGCAACATTGATTTCCCCATACTTGGCCAGCTCCATGTGGCAGGCCTCACCCGCCAGCAGATTACCGAGCTCATCAAGGAGAAGCTCATCGCCGGCAAGTATGTGCTTGACCCCGTGGTGACTGTGGAGTACGCCAACCTCCATTATATCACCATCGGCGACATCGGCACACAGGTCAACTACATAGACGATGACCGACTTACCCTTATCGAAGCAATAGCCATGGCCGGTGACCTCAACATCACAGGCGAGCGTGAAATCTATGTGATACGTACCGAGGATGGCATCCGCAACACCATGCGCGTTGACCTCCGCAGCAAGGACCTCTTCAACTCCCCGGCTTACTACATCAAGCAAAACGACATCATCTACGTTGTGCCCAACACCACCAAGACTTCCCAGTCCACCATCAATGAGCATACATACCGCTCATGGGGCTTCTGGACCGGCCTGTTTGGTCTGGCCACGTCAATATCCGCTTTCGTAATAGCGATAACCAACTGATTACAACAAGCTCTTAACACTCAACGGCTTTTCAATAACCCCACTCTATGCCCACTCCCAAGCGGCCAAATCAGGTTCCCCAGTCGGAGGCCATTGATATAAAGGAACTCGTCGGCCAGTTCCTCTCAAAGTGGTATTGGTTTGTCATCTCAGTGGCTGTATGCGTATCTTTCGCCGCCTACAAGGTGATGAAGACTACACCTATGTATGCGCGTACCATCACGGTGATGTTCAAGACCGAGCCCACCAAGGATGGCACCAAGACCTCCATCGACCTGTCCGATCTCGGCATCAAGACCCATAACACCGACATCGCCAACGAGATGATTACCATCCGTTCGATTGACATGATGGCGGAGGTCGTAGAGGCTCTTGACCTTAACAATGCTTACTTCGTCAAGTCTGGTCTGCACCGGAAGATTCTCTACAAAACCTCACCGATTCTTGTGCAGAATATGGCCCCGGCAGACAAACAGCTCCAGGCCGGCTACGGCTTCAAAGTGACCATGAAGTCTGCTACGCAGTATGTCCTTAGTGATTTCACAGGTCCCGGCGTTGACCCCAAGCTGAAGCTGACAGCTGAGGTAGGGCGCACCATCAAGACTCCTGTTGGCCCGATGAAGATTACCACCACTCAGGCATTCTCAAAGGATTATATAGGCGTGCCGGTGCAGTATGTGCATTACACCCCTGAAGGGATGGGTGCTTCCATCGCCGCGGCCTTGACCTTCAAGCTCACTGAATATTCCAAGAATATCGTTGACTTGACCATTGTTGACGAAAGTGCCGAGCGCGCCACCGACATTCTCAACACACTCATTGAAATCTACAGCCAGCACTGGATTGTCGAGACCAATCAGGCTGCTGCCAACACCTCAAGCTTCATCAACGAGCGACTGAAAGTCATTGAGGAGGAGCTGGGCGATGTCGAGAGCCACATTTCGTCATACAAAAGCGCCAACCTCATCACCGGCAGCGCCGACCAGACCGGCGAAGCCCTTGGCCGACTCAAACGCTCTCAAGAAGAGAAAGCTCAACTCAACAACCGTATCTCGCTGGTGAAGTATCTTCGCCGCGAGGTGCAGAACGCTTCCCTCGAAACACCCCTCCCCAACCCCGCCGGTATCGAAGGCACTACCGTCGAGGGGCAGATTGGCCAGTACAACAATCTGGTGATGGAGCGCAACCGAATGCTTGCCAACTCCTCTGAGAGCAACCCTCTGGTGCAGGAGCGTACCAAGACCCTTGAGACTCTGCGCACCCTCATGGTTCAGGCCATTGACAACCTGCTGCTCGTGCTCAACACCAATATGCACACCATTGAGGTGGCCGAGGCCAAGAGCACTTCTGACCTCGTGCGCTCACCCTCTCAGGCCCGCTATCTGCTCAGCGTTGAGCGCCAGCAGAAGGTTAAGGAGTCGCTTTACCTCTTCCTGCTCCAGAAGCGCGAGGAGAACGAGCTCGCACAGTCATTCTCGGCCAACAACACACGCATAATCAATGCCCCCAGGGGCAGCAACGCACCGGTGGTACCTCAGGGTAACTCCTCACTGCTGATGGCGTTTGTGATTGGTTTGGGTATCCCCCTCGTGGTTATCTTCCTGATGAAGAACCTCGACACCAAGATTCATTCACGTCGCGACCTCGCCAAGCTCCGACTCCCCTTCCTGGGTGAGATTCCTTTTACCGGCAAGCGGCCTTCGTTCTTCGACAAATTCCGTTCCAAGCCGACGAAGGCCACACCCTCTATGCGACCTATTCTGGTGAAACCACAGAGTCGCAACGCCATCAACGAGGCTTTCCGTGTGGTGCGTTCCAACTTCGACATGATTGGCGGCACCTTCGGCACGGCTACTGATGATGTGAAGGTGGTGATGGTAACATCGATGTATCCTGACTCCGGCAAGACGTTCTTCGCCCTCAACTTTGCCGCCACGCTTGCCATGAAGGGCAAGAAGGTAGTGCTCATTGACCTCGATATGCGCAAGGGCACCGTCAGTCACCTCGCCGGCCCAGGCCGCAAGGGTATCTCCAACTTTGTGGCAGGACAGGCTTCAATCTCCGACATTATCGCCACCGACATCAACGGCACTCCCGGACTTGACCTTATCCCCGTCGGCGCCATCCCCCCGAATCCCTCCGAGATGCTCTACAGCCCGCGCTTTGAGGAGCTGATTGAGGAGCTTAAGGAGCAGTATGCTTACGTCATCATTGACTGCCCGCCGGTGGAAATCGTGGCCGATACGCAGATTATCAACCGTCTGGTGGACATGACCATCTTTGTGGTGCGTGCCGGTCTGTTTGATAAGAAAGACACCTCGAAGCTCAATGAGTTCTATGACGAGAAGCGCTTCAAGAACCTTGCCGTGATTCTCAACGGTGTCGATGCCCGACGCGGCTACTACGGCGGTCGAAAGTACAGCAACACTTACGCCGGATATATCCATCGCGACAAGGACTGAACCGCTCGCAACATCCTGCTTGGCCGGCGTGAAAATATCCATTGTCACACCTACGCTTGACAGCGCTGTCGTCCTGACGACAGCGCTGCAAAGCGTTTTGGCCCAGTCGCATCCATCCGTGCAACACATCATCGTGGACGGTGGCAGCTCTGACGGTACCCTCGCCCTGGTAGAGGCGATGCGACCGGCCTACGAGGCCCGAGGCTACGAGCTGACAGTGGTTCCCGGCCCTGACAATGGACTGTATGATGCCATGAACAAGGGGCTCCGCGCCGCTACCGGTGATGTCATTGGCATACTCGGCAGCGACGATTTCCTCTCTTTGCCCTCTGCCCTGGAGTTGATTAGCGACCGGCTGGAGGCTGACCCGGAGCTTGACGCTGTGTACGCCGACATAGATTACGTTTGCCGGCATGACACTTCCACGGTGGTACGCACCTATTCATCAGCCCCTTTCCGCCGTCCGATGATGCTCTTCGGCTTCCAGCCCCCTCATCCCACGGTGTACTGCCGCCGCAGGGTATATGACAGGGTAGGGGAGTATGATGCCCGCTACGTCAATGCGGGAGACTTCGATTTCATCCTCCGCGCTATCTTCAAGCATCGTATCACCACCGCCCACATCCCTCAGCGGTTGGTGACCATGCGCACCGGAGGCACCTCAGACCGCTCTGTATTCTCACACCTCACAGGCTTGTGGGAACACCAGTTGGCATACATCCGTTGCCGGGTGCCCTCATGTATCATTTTAGACTCTGCGCAGCTACTCTACAAGCTGTTCCAAGTGAGGCCGCGATGGAGGCGCCGCTCCTTATGAACGTCATGCGTGTCTCATCGACTGCTATTTCTGCCGCTTTGGCACTTCTGATGTCCGAGCCATTGGCTGCCTCTCCCGCAGCAGCCCCTTCGCCCGAGGAGTCGCTCCCGGACAGCGTGGCCATGACCCTCGGCGAAGTTGATGTCACTGCCATCAAGAGCGGCGCGGGGCTGACCGAGCAACCCGTGTCGGCTACCTCCGTGGGCATCACCGAGATTGACCGGCTCAACATTGTCACTGTCAAGGGCGCGTCGCCCCTTGTACCTAACTTCTACATCCCTGACTACGGCTCGCGCATGACCTCATCAGTCTATGTCCGCGGCCTTGGCGCGCGCATAGACCAGCCCGTGGTGGGGCTCAACGTCGACAACGTATGTATCCTCAACAAGGATAACTATGACTTTGACCTCCCCGACATCACTCGCATCGAAGTGATCCGCGGCCCGCAAGGCACTCTCTACGGCCGAAACACCATGGGCGGGGTAGTGAATGTCCACACGCTCTCACCGATGGATTGGCAAGGGGTGCGCGCAGCCGTCACTTTCGGCATACCATTCACCACGCGCCTTCAGGCCGGGGCATACTTCAAGCCTGTTGAAACGCTTGGCATGGGGGTGACTGCCTACTTCACTCACACCGACGGCGACTGGCACAATGACTACAACCACTCGCGCATAGGCACAGAAACCGCCGGCTCGCTCCGCTGGAAGACGGTGTGGCACCCTTCCACCCGTTTCACCCTCGAAAACACCGCCGCCCTGCAGCTCAATGAACAGAACGGCTACCCTTACGCATACGAGGGCACCGGCCGTATAGCCTACAACGACACCTGCTTCTATCACCGCGTATCGTTCTCTGACGGCCTCACCGTCAATTGGCATATATCCCCCTCGGTGACTCTCTCAAGCATCTCGTCCGTGCAGTATCTTGCCGACAACATGACGCTTGACAACGACTTCCTCCCCGAGGACTATTTCGTGCTCACCCAGCGGCGTCGCGAGTGGGCCGTCACGCAGGACTTCATTCTCAAAGGCTCTGCCGCCAAAGGGCGTTACAGCTGGTTGGCAGGCCTCTTCGGGTTCTATCGCTCGCCGGTCACCGATGCTCCCGTCACATTCGGCGACTACGGCATCTCCCGGCTCATTGAGGCACATCCCAACAGCTACAACCCTCTATATCCCATCCGGTGGGACGAGCGGTCATTCCCGCTTGACAGCCATTTCTTCGCCCCGCTGCGAGGCCTGGCCATCTACCACAAGAGCACTCTTGAGCTTGACCGGTTTACACTCGCCGCAGGCCTCCGCCTCGACCTGGAGCACCCCTCGCTCATTTACCGCAGCAGCTGCTCTACGTCATACACGGTGATTAACCTCACCGACCCGGCCCACCCCACGGTCTATGCCCGGCGCCCGGTTGAGCTCGACGAGCGGGGGCACCTCAGTATGGACATCGCACAGCTGTTGCCATGCTTCGAGGCGCAGTGGAAGCTCCCCGCCACTATGGGCAACGTATACCTCAACATCGCCAAAGGCTACAAGTCCGGAGGCTACAACGCCCAGATGTTTTCTGACGTGCTCCAGCAGCGCCTCATGGGCATCCTCGGCATCAGCCAGAGTTACGACGCGGACGACATCCTCAGCTATCGCCCCGAGTGGAGCTGGAACTATGAGGTGGGTGCGCACCTGCGCTTTCCCGCTGCCGGGCTGCGCGTTGATCTTGCCGCGTTCTACATTGATTGCCATGACCAGCAGCTTACAGTGTTCCCTGACGGCAACACCACCGGCCGAATGATGACAAACGCCGGGCGCACCCGAAGCATCGGCGCGGAGCTCTCGGTGGCCTGGCGTTTCGCCCCACGCTGGCATGTGGATGCCTCCTACGGATTCACGGATGCACGCTTCCGCGAGTATGACAACGGCATACGCTCTTTCCGTGGCAACAGACTCCCGTATGCACCGGCCAACACCCTCTGGGCAAATCTGCGCTACCTCTTGCCTCTGCGGTCGGAGTTCCTGCACTCTGTCGAGTTCAATCTCAACACTCGCGGCGTGGGCGACATCTGGTGGGATGATGCCAACACCCGCCGGCAGCCTTTCTACCTCATGCCCGGAGCATCCGCCACGGCTCGTACCGCCAATTCCGACATCGAGCTATGGGTGACAAACTTCACCGGTGCCCGCCATGATGTATTCTCCTTCACCAGCATCGGCCACGACTTCGTGCAGCGCGGTCCCGGCTGCCGCGCCGGCCTTTCACTCCGTCTCTCCCTCCCCCGCTAAACCGCCTCTATCCGCCCCCGCTCACTCTCCGTGTCGCAGAAATTAGCTACCTTTGCGGCAAAGTAACCACATACCTCCACCTTACACTCATGAAGCTGACGAACATCTCCGCTTTTCTCCTCTCATTGATAGCCCTTCCCATGTTCTGCGCCTGCGGCAGCGACGACGAGCCCGCTGCTCCCGCTCCCGTAGCTCCCCCCACCGATGGCATAGCGTCCGTAACTTACGGCGGCTCAACCATCATCACCAACAACGTCGACCAATCCGCCACCACCAACACGGAGATGACCTACACCTGCAGCTTCGACACCTCCGTAACACCCTACACTATGACGCTGACCATGCACAACGCCAACTTTGGCAGCGGCATGCCCGTCAAGCTCGAAATCGAAATCCCCGACATACCCCTCCAGGTGACAGGCACAGACACCTACTCATTCTTCGTCACCTCACTTACACCCCTCTCCGGCGGCGTCCCCCAGTCGGCCGTGCCCATCTCCAACTTCGCCGGTACGGTAGCAGTGGGCGCCAACGCGTCGCTCACCTTTAACTTCGACATCGCCGTGGGCTTCATGCGCCCCACTCCCGGCGACTTCACCGTCACCGCCGCAGGCCTCCTCCCCGTAGCGGCCAATTGACAGCTCCCCATGGCCGCCGGCTGACAGTTGTCCCGTAGTTGCCGGCTGACGGTCACACATCCCCCTCCCCCGGTGGAGTGCACCTGTCGGTACGTGACGGATTGTGCCCCTCAGGCACCGCGACAGCCCCTTTTTGACGCTCCGGAACCCCTTTTATAACATATTTTTATAAAAAATCTCATTCCGCAGCTTCAAAAATCCCAAAATTGCCCGAAATATCCACAAATATTTTGCATGGTAAATATTTCTGCGTAATTTTGCCTTTACGAACTGACAAGCCGTGCCCAATGCACCTTTCTCACCTTTCATCTATCCCGTGATTATCCCCTTACGGTCTTACGGCGTTAGAAGCTGCTTTCCCTTCAGGAGCGGCACCGAGATGTGAACCGGCGCCCAAAGCACAACGAACACACTAACATAATAAATCAACAACATCTTAAAGTTCTTTATTTCAGTATTATCCAACAACTATGGAAGCTCAAAAGCCCTCTAAGCCCACGACCGAAAAGGTCAGCAACGTACGCGGCATCCGTAACGCCTTCTGGGTGATTATCGCTTGTTTCATCGTAGCCGTTTGCCTCTTCGTCTTCTGGTTCGGCCACGACATGCACTTTGAGGATGGCCACCCCAAGGATATCTGGGGCACTATCTATAAGGGCGGTGTCATCGTGCCTGTCCTCCAGACCCTCTTCCTCACTGTGATCGTGCTCTCTGTTGAGCGCTGGATCTCCCTCTCTTCTGCCAAGGGCAAAGGTAACATCAGCAAGTTCGTTGCCGCCATCAAGTCCTGCCTCGTCAAGAACGACATCAATGGTGCAATGGCTCTGTGCGACAAGCAGCAGGGTTCCGTAGCTGCCGTTGTCAAGTCTGCCCTCATCCGCTACAAGGAGATGGACGAGAACACCGTCCTGAGCAAGGAGCAGAAGATTGCCACTCTCCAGAAGGAGGTTGAGGAGGCTACCGCTCTCGAGATGCCCGCTCTCCAGCAGAACCTCCCCATCGTCGCTACAATGACCACCCTCGGTACTCTCGTCGGTCTGCTCGGTACTGTGATCGGTATGATCAAGTCATTCCAGGCCCTCGCCGCTTCCGGTGCTCCTGACTCAACCGAGCTCTCTACCGGTATCTCTGAGGCCCTTATCAACACCGCCTTCGGTATCGCAACCGGTGCATTCGCTGTAATCTCTTACAACTACTACACCAACAAGATCGACAACCTCACCTACGCCATCGACGAGATCGGCTTCTCTATCGTGTCGACCTTCGCTGCTACCCACTGATCCCTGTTACTCGCTGAATCAACAGTTTCTTTTAATTCTCTCCTGAGTTTTTCTTATCAACGTAAGACAAACCCTCACTCTCAACAACTCAACAATACTGTCAATCAACAAGTAATATGGGAAAAGTAAAAATCAAGAGGAAGAGCACTCTCATCGACATGACTGCGATGAGCGACGTGACCGTTCTCCTGCTTACTTTCTTCATGTTGACTTCCACCTTCCTCCAGAAGGAGCCCGTCACCGTGATGACGCCGTCATCCGTGTCTGAGGAAAAGGTGCCTACCGCTAACCTGGCATCTATCCTCGTCAGCCCCGAGGGGAAGGTTTTCATCTCGGTTGCCGGCGAGGCTGACCTCACCAACAACGACGCCTCCTGGGGTACCGAGGAAATCCGCAAGAGCATCCTGCTCAACGCTGTGGAGGAGTATAACAAGCTCCATCCCAACAAGAAAGTGCAGCTCACCGAGGCTGATGTGGCAGCTTTCTCCAAAATCAATATGTTTGGAGTGCCATTCTCTTACCTCCACGAGTTCCTCAGCAAGTCTCAGATCGAGCAAGACCAGATTATCGGTGATATGTCCAATCCTCGCGTCGGCATTCCCATTGACGACAACAAGGACATGAACCGCCCTAACGAGTTCCAGATTTGGATGCGCGCCATCCGCAACAGCGGCAACGAAAACCTCGCTGACGCTATGAAGAAGGGCGAAGGCATCGCCGTTAAGGCCGACAAGAACACCGACTACGCCACTGTTCACCATGTGCTCGACAACCTCCAGTCTCTCAAGATGAACCGCTTCGCCCTGATGACGGCGCTTAAAACCGAGCAAGATTAAATCCGACTATGGCACAGATCGAACAGTCAGACAAGGGCGGCAAGAAGAAGAAAGGAGCCCAGAAGAAGATGTCCATCCATGTGGACTTCACCCCCATGGTCGACATGAATATGCTTCTGATCACATTCTTTATGCTCTGTACAACCATGATCAAGTCCCAGACCCTCAAGATCGCTCTCCCTACTAACGAGAAGGTCGAGGACTCTCAGATGTCACAGGCTAAGGAGTCAGAAGCCATAACCCTGATCCTTACCACCGACCGCGACGAGAATGGCAACATCCGTCACGACGAGGAAGGACGTCCCCTCAACATCGTTTACTACTACGAAGGCAAGCCCGACGTAGCTTCCGAGAACGGTATGCTCACCAACAACAAGATCCAGCGTGAGACCTTCCTCGGTAACGATGGTGCGACACAGCGCGGTATACGCCGCATACTTCACGACCGCAACAAGCAGGTGCTCGAGAAAATCGACGTTCTCAAGGCCGATTGGCGCGACCGCAAGTTCTCGCCCAACAAGGATATCAATGACTCCATCTATCAGGCTAAGGCTAAGGAG
Source organism: Candidatus Amulumruptor caecigallinarius (assembly GCA_023665605.1). Taxonomy (GTDB): domain Bacteria; phylum Bacteroidota; class Bacteroidia; order Bacteroidales; family Muribaculaceae; genus Amulumruptor; species Amulumruptor caecigallinarius_B. The sequence continues at coordinate 88,645 of JAMPDP010000001.1, forward strand.
ATCCGCAACGACTCCCTCCTCACTCGCCCGGTAGTCATCATCAAGGCCGCCCCCGAGGCTTCGTGGGAGAGCCTGATCGGAGCCCTCGACGAGATGCAGATCAATCAGATCTCTCGTTACCAGATTGACAACATCAATCAGGTGGACTCCGCGATGATCCTGGATTTCATCGCCAAGAACGGCAAGAAGTGACCATTTTGATGAACGATATATATTAACCTAACAAAGACTTACAGCAATGTCAAAAGATGTAGATCTTTCATCAAAAGAGTGGCGCGACCTAATCTTTGAAGGCAAGAACAAGGAGTACGGCGCTTACGAAATGCGCGCCAAGAGTGACTCCCGCCACAACAAGGCCATGCTCGTGCTCATCATCGTGCTCGCCGCGGTTGCCATTCTCGCTCTCGTTGTCAACACCGTAATCCAGTCTGCCGAGGCGCGTCCCGAGGACACCACTGAGCAGGCCATGGTGGAGATGGCTACCGAGGAGGCCACTGAGGAAGAAGCTCCCGAAGAGGAGCCCCAGCGCGTCGAGGAGCAGAAGCCCGAGGTTCTCCCCGAGGAGGTCCTCAACACTATGAAAGCAACCGAGCTCAAGATTACCGCCGACGCTGAGGTGAAGGAGGAGATCAAGAGCCAGGACGAAATGAAGGAGTCAACCACAGCTGTGGGCGCTTCCGACTTCGACAAGGGTACCGATGACCTCAACGTCGTGCGCGAGCACAAGGACGAGGTGGTAGTCGAGGAGAAGAAGGAGCCCGTGGACGACAACAAGATCTTCGAGGTCGTAGAGCAGAACCCCGTATTCCCCGGTGGTGAGGCTGCACTCCTCAAGTATGTCGCCGACCACATCCGCTACCCGGCTATGGCTCAGGAGAACAACATCCAGGGTCGCGTGGTTGTGCAGTTCGTCGTTACCAAGACCGGTTCTATCGGTCAGGTTAAGGTGGTGCGCTCCAAGGATCCCGACCTCGACCGCGAGGCTGTCCGCGTGGTCAAGTCGCTCCCCAAGTTCACCCCCGGCAAGATGAACGGTCACCCCGTGAACGTTTGGTACACCCTGCCCATCAACTTCAAGCTCCAGGGCGTATAACCACCCCCAACGCTTGAACCAACCCCATACCCCACAGGAGGCTGCGTCACCACGACGCAGCCTCCCGTGTATTTAGGCGCATTCCCACACTGGCGGCATCATCCCGCACTTGCCATTCTCCCGATTTTCACCTACCTTTGCATTCAGGCCATTACTACCGAACACTAACTTTTTCACTATACCATAACACCATGGCTACCAAACCATTCAACTATCAGCCCATGTTCCCTCTCGGGCCTGACAAGACTGAATATTACCATCTCACATCCGATTACGTAAAGGTAGAGAACTGGAACGGCCACGAGATGCTCGTCGTCGACCCTCAGGCACTCACCGTGCTTGCCCGTCAGGCCACGCATGACAATGCATTCATGCTCCGGCGCGCCCACAACGAGATGGTCGCCAAGATTCTCCATGACCCCGAAGCAAGTGCCAACGACAAGTTCGTCGCTCTCACCATGCTCCGCAATGCCGAGGTAGCTGCAAAGGGCGAGCTCCCCGTTTGCCAGGACACCGGCACCGCCATAATCCACGCCGAGAAAGGCCAGCACGTATGGACCGGTGCCAACGACGAGGAGTACCTCTCCAAGGGCGTATACCTAACCTATACAGAGGACAATCTGCGCTACTCCCAAAATGCGCCCCTCAATATGTATGACGAGGTCAACACCGGCTGCAACCTCCCCGCACAGATTGACATCCACGCCACAGAGGGCGACGACTACGAGTTCCTCTTCGTGGCCAAGGGCGGCGGCTCTGCCAATAAAACCTACCTCTATCAGGAGACCAAAGCCCTCATCAACCCCAAGACACTCATTCCCTTCCTCGTGGAGAAGATGAAGACTCTGGGCACAGCCGCCTGTCCCCCTTATCACATAGCCATAGTGATTGGCGGCACCTCTGCCGAACTCAATCTCGCCACCGTCAAGAAGGCATCCGTCAAGGCCCTCGACGAGCTCCCCACACAGGGCAACGAGCTCGGCCACGCGTTCCGCGACATCGAGTTGGAGAAGCAGCTCCTCGAGGAAACACGCAAGATCGGTCTCGGCGCGCAGTTCGGCGGCAAGTACTTCGCACATGATGTCCGCGTAATCCGCCTCCCCCGCCACGGCGCCTCATGCCCCGTAGGACTCGGCGTAAGCTGCTCTGCCGACCGCAACGTCAAGGCCAAGATTAACCGCGAAGGTCTATGGATCGAGAAGCTCGATGCCAACCCCGGCGAGCTCATCCCCGACGAGATGCGCAACGCCGGCGAAGGCGACGTAGTGAAGGTCGACCTCAACCGTCCCATGCACGAGGTGCTCGCACAGCTCTCGCAATATCCCGTGAGCACGCGCCTGTCGCTCAACGGCACCATCATCGTAGCCCGCGACATCGCCCACGCCAAGATCAAGGAGCGTCTGGACCGCGGCGAGGAGATGCCCCAGTACCTCAAGGACCACCCAGTATATTACGCAGGTCCCGCCAAGACCCCCAAGGGAATGCCCTCAGGCTCTTTCGGCCCCACCACCGCCGGACGTATGGATCCCTACGTCGACCAGTTCCAGGAGGCCGGCGGCTCTATGATTATGATTGCCAAAGGCAACCGCTCCAAGGTAGTCACCGACGCATGCCACAAGCATGGCGGATTCTACCTCGGCTCAATCGGCGGACCCGCAGCTATACTCGCCCGCGACTCAATCAAGAAAGTCGAGCTCCTCGAGTATCCCGAGCTCGGTATGGAAGCCATCTGGAAGATTGAAGTCGAGGACTTCCCCGCGTTCATCCTCGTAGACGACAAGGGCAACGACTTCTTCACCGAAATAGCCCAACGCTGCCAGTCCTGCCCCCTCTCCCCCGACTCCAAAGCCCACTAATCCCCATCCTCAATTAACTCACAGCCCCGGAAGCCATAGCGACAGCTAAGGCCTCCGGGGCTTTTCCCATCACAGATACCGGTGGGCCCTGACGCGGAGCACCAGAGGCGGGTGGTTGTCAGAAACCCCGGGTGCAGCGGAGACCCGGAGGCTCGAAGCGGAGCACGGGGCCAATCAGGCACAGTGGCAAATACTTAGTAGAAACGTTTCGTGGTAAATAGTCGGTTATGGATGAAAATGCTGTATTAATTTGTATAAGTAAGCGAACAGTTAAAAATATAAAATTAAACTAAATGACATTTGAAGTATTGATAGACATATTATAATTTTGCCCTTGCAGACCGCATCGCAGAAGCCCGGTCACGGGCAATGCGGGTGGGTCGGCGACACGGTATGGCCACGCGCCACGCCGCAGACATAATGAAAAAGCGTTTACTCGACGCTCTTTCTTGGCTTGTTGAAACCTGGAAAACTTCAATTGGAGTCAAGAATGCAGCACACGGTAGATGCCTTAGTGGATATGTATATATTCTGTCACGGTGGACGTGTGAACGTCTGCCGGTGATGATAATTGGCATATTCTGCGTGAGGCTTCTGCGTTGCTCGTTCTACTCCAATGGGCAATTCCAGGGCCTCAACAAGCGGGACGAGCAACAAGTGACGGCTCTCACGCTTTTTTTGTACACTAACCAATCAACAAATGCCAAGGAGAGGGCCCGGCGGCGTAATCCACACCGATGTATAATTATCGTGTCGCATTCCAAGTCAATGGGAAACAACTGAACGCATGGTTTAGCTCACCTATCGAGTACAAGGATGAGGAGGCCGTTAAGACTCAGTTCCGTGAGATGGCTAAGTTATCCGTAGGAGCGTATCTTCGCGAAGCACGCAGCGTGCCTCGTACAGGGAGAGCCGAAGATTATGCAATCTACCCCGAGGTTTTACCTTCCGAGGGTCCGATTCAGCCACTTGATGCATTTGATGTAACCCTATAACACTATGAGGACGTTATTACTGATAGTCTTTGGACTTATCTCATTTGCTGCATCCGCCTACGATTTCGAGGTCGATGGCATCTATTACACCATTACCTCACCATCCAATCTTGAAGTCGAGGTTACTCATTCGCAACGTGTATACCATAAAGCAGACTATTATGATGGGAGATATATAGGCGAACTTCAGAAATACCATAGTGAGTGGTATACTAATACGACCTACACAGGCAACGTCATTGTTCCCGGAAGCGTTAACTACAATAATCGCACATATACCGTTACTTCAATCGGAGAGTATGCTTTCGGAGGCAACTTAGTGAAGCAGGGTGTACTTTCAGGTAACACCGGTTATCGAGTACCTGTTAATGAGATTGGCTGTGATGTCACAACAGTCTCTATACCGAGCACGGTGACCATCATTCACAAGGGTGCTTTCGAGAATTGTCATTTCTTGAAAGAGGTGATTATGCAAGACAACAGTGTGATTTCGATAGAGCCCTCGGCGTTTGATAACTCCGGTTTGGAGCATTTGACTTTGCCTAACTCAGTCACGAGTATCGGAGACAAAGCGTTCTATGGTATTGAATCACTCGCGTCTGTTACATTTGGCAGGGAGTTGGCAACAATTGGCTCACTGGCATTTTCCAACTGCACCTCACTATCAAGCATCATTATTCCGGACTCAACAACCGAGATATCAACGGGAGCCTTTGCATATTGCAATGCTCTGACATCGGTTCAGGTCGGGACAGGGATTCAACAACTATCAGCTGACAGCTTTAGAGGATGTGGCAAACTGATGGAAGTGTTCTTCAAAGGCGAGAGCGTGCCTGTAGTTGGCCTGAATGCCTTTAGCAGCTGTCACTCAGCATTGACATTCTATGTCCCGACATTGGGAGGTTATGAATCTGTATTGGGTACATCCAAGTGTGTTCCTTATCTTCAATTTGACGGGAACAACTTCGTGTATACCGGGTTGAGTCCAAGAGTTACAGCCACCAATAATCTGCGAGGCTATAAGGCCTCTATAGAGGAAGCTGCACTTGACATAGTAGCAGGTGCTCACACTGCTTACTTCACAGTGACATATGGTGATGAGCTGGATTTCAGTGTGAGAGTGCCATTCAATTACACTATCCAACCGGCCCCGATGACCTTGACCGTTCAGGATGTGCAGCGAGAATATGGCGACGCCAATCCGGCTTTTACATGTGACATCGCCGGATTTGTCAACGGCGAGAATGAACAGAGCTTGGGCGTGACCCCGACGTTTGAATGTGAAGCTACGCCATTGAGCAATGTGGGCACGTATCGTGTTCTCGCATCGCTTGACGCACCTAACTATGACATCACCTACAAGTACGGCACTCTCACTATTATTAAAGCTCCTATCACCGTGAGCGTGGTCAATGCAAGTATGATATATGGCGATAGCAACCCTGCATTTACGTTGTCATATAACGGACTTAAGAACAACGAGAGTGAACCTGCATGGAACATAAAACCGACCATAAAAACCACTGCCACTAAAACGAGTCCGGTGGGTGAGTATGAAGCCATTGCATCGAATGGGGACGCCAAGAATTATGACATCACCTCATATCTCCCCGGCGTATTGACAATCGGTAAGCGTAACCTTACCGCCAAGGCCAACGATTGTGAACGTCTGTATGGCGAGGACAACCCGACATTCAAGGTCTCGTATGTCGGATTTGTAAATAACGAGAATGAGTCTGTACTCGCAGCCAAGCCAATTGCAGAGTGTACAGCCACAAAGGAGTCCAATTCCGGCTCTTATCCCATCACCGTATCAGGCGGCTCGGCCGAGAACTATGCCTTCGTATATCAAGATGGACGTCTGACCGTCAAACCTCTCACCGTTGGCTTCAAGAACGTTTACAGTTCGGTGACATATGATGACATGAGTGTGAGCACAAACGACTCGCACTTCAACTTCCTGCCGACAATCAGCGGCCCGTTCAGCGAGGATGACTTCTGGATAGAGCTGTGGTTCCTGGATGGCGACAACCGTTATGACAACCATGTGGCAACCATCGCAGGTGGCGATTATGCCGGCAATTATGTCAATACCAATTATAATCGGACTATGTATGCCGGTAAATACATCTTCAATCTCACGTCAAAGGGAACCAATCCGAATGTGGTGGCCAACCCCTCACGGGCATACGTCACCGTGAATCGTGCTTCCACAAATTTGGAGTGGTCATCGAATGATCCCATCATAGTCGGCGTAGGAGAAAAGGTTGATCTGGGCATTTCATATCAAGCCGATTTATGGTGTGATTTCAGTACATACTACGATGATGAACTGTTTACCCTCTCATCAGTCGGCGAGCGCAGTCGTGACCCGCACTGGTACGCAACCGGCTTGAAAGAGGGACAGACCACTCTCTCTTTCGGTATCACCTGCAAGAAAAATGACATGGGATTCTATGATTTCAGCAATCCTACCCCGGTTAGCAGACTCATAAGGGTTGAAATGAAGGAAGGTGCCATCAATGATGTGGAAGCCGATTGTAGAGCAGACAACTATGTGGTTTACAATCTTCAGGGCATTAAGGTGCTTGAGACCGGTGACGAGTCCCGGTTGAAGCAGTTGCCTCACGGATTGTATATCATCAACGGACGGAAAGTATCTATGTGATATTTCCTTGTAGATAATTTCCGGGATTTTCTTTTTAAGAAGCTGAGGCTGTCTGACAAGTTTAGTCAGGCAGCCTCTTTTACCATCACAGATACCGGTGGGAGGTGACGCGGAGGGTGGTGGGGTTGACGGTCATTACCAGCGGGGCTCCGGTGGGGATCTCGAACTTCATCACCTCTTCGGGTGTCAGCCCCAGCAGCAGCATCGCCAGGCCTCGCAGCGAGTTGCCGTGGGCCGTCACGAGCAGCTCATGGTAGAGCGGCAGCCGCGGCGCGATAATCTCATCCCAGCAGGGGCGCACACGCGCTATGCACATCTGCAGCGACTCTCCGCGAGGCATCTCGTCAGCCGGTATGCCCGCGTAACGCTCCTCACGCCCGGGGTAGCGCTCATCCTCTGTCTCCACCAGCGGGGGTGCCACGTCATAGCTCCGTCGCCATATGTGCACCTGCTCGTCGCCATACTTCGCCGCTGTGTCAGCCTTGTTCAGACCCTGGAGAGCTCCGTAGTGACGTTCATTAAGCCGCCAGTCCTTGATGACCGGCACCCATGCGCGATCCATAGCGTCAGCCGCAAGCTGGAGCGTGTGGATGGCGCGCTTCTGATAAGAGGTGAAGTAGAAACGAGGCTTGATACCCGCAGCTGCTATCAGCTCGCCCGCGTGGCGAGCCTCCTCGCGACCTTTGTCGGTGAGGTCAACATCGGTCCAGCCGGTGAACCGGTTCTCAAGGTTCCATGCGCTCTGCCCATGGCGGAGCATCACTATCCTGTATTCTTCCATGATATGTTCGGTTTGAGTGAGGGTTGCACAGGATTAACACCCCAACACCCCCCGCGGTTTCTGCAATACTGTAGCCGAACCCCCTAAATGGACCGGTTGCCGCCCCCCTTTAGAGAAGGTGTTGCAAAACCGGCAATATCCGTCAATTTGTAGGGATGCACCGTGGTGCATCCGCTGATTTACAGATTGTTGCGCCGGATGCACCACGGTGCATCCCTACAAGCCGATGGTTTTGCAACACCCTCTGATTTATTCGTAGCCCCGGAAGCCGAAGCGCAGCGTAGGCATCCGGGGTGATTTACATCCTCAATCACGAACCGCCAGACTCATCCCCGATTCCCCGTCCTGACTATTGCCCCCAAACGTTAAGCATTTGTAGCGGCATTTTGCCGCCACAAATGTTAATTTCCAACCAATTTTAGCTTTTTTATGGCAAATTGCTATAAAAATGCTTAATTTTGCGCCGACTAATATAATCAATTTCTTGTATGAAAAAACATCTACTTTTCTCACTCAGCCTCCTGCTCGGCTCCACAAGCGTGGCTCTTGCTTCCGACGAGCCTTTCAGCGACGGTCAGTTCACGTATGAGCCGATGTCTGACACGGAGGTGATCCTCACCGCAGTCGACAAGTCTGTCACCGAGGCCAACATCCCCGCCACAGTCACCAACGACGGCGTCACCTACTCCGTCACCGCTATCGGCCAGAACGCCTTTAAGTGGTCAAACGTCACCACCGCAACCCTCCCCGAGACCATTACCTCCATTGACTATTGCGGCTTCTATAACGCCGACAAGCTCGTGAGCATCACCCTAAACGAGGGTCTTGAGAGCATCGCCGACTACGGCCTGGGCTACACCAAGATCAGCTCCATCAAGCTCCCCTCTACCCTCAAGAGCATTGGCGGCAGCTGCTTCTTCATGTGCTCCAACCTCACCTCCGTAGAGTTCCCCGCTGGCTTGGAAAGCATCGGCTCAAGCGCTTTCTACAAGGTGCCCCTCACCAAGGTTGTGCTCCCCGAGGGCATGACAGCAATTGGCCCCAAGGTGTTCCTCTACTGCTCAAAGCTCGCTGATGTCACCCTCCCCTCTACCATCACTTCCATTGGCGAAGGTGCCTTCTATGGCACAGCCATATCCTCAATTACCCTTCCCGCCGGCCTCAAGAGCATCGGTGACGAAGCGTTCTACAACTGTCCCCTCACTTCGCTGGAGCTGCCCGCAGCTCTGGAGTCCATTGGCGGCGCTGCCTTCTCAGGCACTCAGATTGCCAAGTTTGACATTGCCGAGGGCAACAAGAACTTCATCAACATTGACGACGTGCTCTACACCGCTGACAAGAGCCAGCTCGTAATTTTCCCTCAGAAGCTCACCACCACCGAGCTCACCCTCCCCGCTGAGTGCATCGGCATCTGCTACGCCGCATTCGACAAGACTGGCATCCAGAAGGTGACTCTCGGCGACAAGTTCCAAGCCATCGACAGCTATGCTTTCTGCCAGTCTAAGCTCTCTCAGATTAACTTCCCCTCAAGCCTCGTCCTCATCGGTGAGCAGGCATTTGCCGGCACCAACCTCACCACTGCCAATCTCCCCAAGGGTCTGAAGATGATTTATGATGGCACCTTTGCCGAGTGCAAGGCCCTGAACACTGTCACCATCCCCGCCGGCGTCACCTACATCGCTCTGCACGCATTCTACAACTGCTCATCGCTCACCACCATCAATGCCGAGGGCATGACCCCCGCCACCCTTGAGGATTGGTATGAAGAGTATGAGAACCCCTTCTACGGCATCGCCTCCACCGCCGTGGTCAACGTCCCCAAGGGCACTGCCGCTGCCTACAAGGCCTCCAACTGGGGCTATGTGTTCTCCCAGTTCAACGAGTCCCTCCCCGCCCAGATTATGCCCACCGCGACTTCTCCCATGGATGGTGAATCCGTGTCATCATTTGACGGCGTGAAGCTCACATTCGGCGAAAGCGTGAGCATCGTCAACTCCAACCCCGAAGTGCAGGTAATCGAGGGACGCCTCGTGGCCGGTATACCCATAGGCAGCAAGGTGTCTGTCGATGGCTGGATGATCACCAAGGATGCCGATGACGTTGCCTATGTATGGCCCGCTGACTACGACTACTACAAGACGCCCTTCAACATGGAGAATGGCAAGGACTACTACGTGGTAATCCCTGCCGGTGTCATCAAGAACGCCGCCGGCGACCTCAACGCTGAGATCACACTCCACTATGCCGGCTCGTATGTCGCTCCTCAGGTAGAGCTCGTCAGCGTAACCCCCGCCAATGACTCCAGGGTTAACGAGATCACCACTCTCACATTCACCTTCGCCGAGAGCGTATCCCTCCAGCAGAACAAGCTGTCCGCAATCAAGGTTATCAAGGGCTCAGTGGTCGACGGCACACCTACCGGTACCGAGATCACCGTCGAGCAGTGGTGGCCCATCAGCGGCAAGACCTCCGGCACCGTGATCGCATTCTTCGCCGGCGACGAGTATGACGGCTACACAATGCCCATCACCCTCGAGGCCAACGCTGACTACTACATCGAGCTCCCCGCAGGCCTCTTCCGCCTCACCAAGAGCTACAACACCCTGAGCGACCGCATCATCCTCCACTACTACAACGGCGAGGCTTCCATCGAGTCCGTCACCTCTGATGCCGCAGCTCCCGCCGAGATATACACCATCGAGGGTATCCGCGTCAACGAGATGACCCCCGGCCGCATCTACATCGTCCGTCAGGGAGGCAAGGTCACAAAGCAGGTAGCCAAGTAATTCCCCTCCTCCATTTCTTATACCTTACAACAGCCGGGCCCGGAGTCACCCTCCGAGCCCGGCTCTTGTTCTCTCAATATTGCCGGTCACAGTGCGTCGGCATCACTCATAACGGATTGCCTCGATGGGGTCAAGTGAGGAGGCTTTCTTGGCGGGATACCACCCGAAGAACACGCCCGTCACAGTGCACACCGCAAACGACAGCGCCACCGAATACATCTGGATGTACACCGGCCAATGCGCTATCACCGTCACAAGCCACGACGCTATCACGCCGAGAATGATGCCGATGATACCACCCGTCACGCTGATTATCACTGCCTCTATCAGAAACTGCGAGAGGATGTCGATGCCGCGTGCCCCGATGGACATACGCAGGCCTATCTCGCGTGTACGTTCGGTCACGGATACAAACATGATGTTCATGATGCCGATGCCGCCCACCAACAGCGAGATGCCGGCGATGCACGCCAGAAGCACAGTCATCATGTCGGACGTGGAGTTCATCATCTCGCTGAGCTCCTGCTGCGAGCGGATGGTGAAGTCGTCATCCTGCCCATCCTTGATTTTGTGGCGCTCGCGAAGCACTTCGGTAATGGCGTCGATGGTCTCGTCGGTCTTGCTCTCGTCCGTGGCACTGGCAAAGAGCCCCTGGATGTAGTCGATGGCCAGCATGCGCTTCATCACAGTGGTGTAGGGGGCAAGCACCACATCATCCTGGTCCATACCCATGGAGTTGGTGCCCTTTGACTCGAGCACTCCGATTACTGTCATAGGTATCTTGCCGAAGCGCACTACCTTGCCTATCGGATCTTCACCGTTGGGGAAGAGGTTGTCAACCACCGTCTTGCCCAGGATGCACACCTTCGCGGCCGACTTGATGTCATGCTCGGTAAACATTGACCCGTCCTTAATCTTGAGCTTGCGGATGTCAAGATAGTCAGGCGTGATGCCGTAGACGGTGGAGGGATAGTTGTTGTTGCCGTTCACAAGCTGTCCTGCCGAGTTCACTGACGGTGAGATGCCGGCGATGCCCGGCAGATTCTCCAGAGCCTCATAGTCTGCCACCTCAAGGGTCTGCATATCATCAGCGCTCTGGCGCACACCGCCTCGCTGCATATTCCCCGGGTGAATCATGATCATGTTGGAGCCCATCTCGGAGATCTGCTCCTTGATGCTGTTCTTGGAGCCCTGGCCGATGGCAAGCATCGTGATCACCGACGCCACACCGATGATGATGCCCAGCATCGTCAGGAAGCACCGCAGCTTGTTGTTGTTAAGGGCCTTGAGAGCTATTTTCAGTAGATTGGCAAACTTCATCAGTCGTTATCTTTCGGAAGGGCCTCGAGGGCTTCGCGGGCTGACTTCGGGTGAGGGTTATACGTGTCGGCTATCACTTTGCCGTCACGCAGCACTATGTTGCGCGACGAGTAGTCAGACAGCTCGGGATTGTGGGTCACGAAGATGATGGTGCGTCCGCGACGGTGAAGCTCCTGGAAGAGTGTCAGGATGCTGAACGACGTACGCGTGTCAAGGTTGCCCGTGGCCTCGTCGGCAAGGATGATCACAGGGTCGTTGACCAGCGCGCGCGCTATGGCCACGCGCTGCTGCTGACCGCCTGACATCTGGTTGCTCTTGTGATAGAGACGCTCCTTCAGCCCCACCGCCTCAAGGGCATGGATGGCACGCTCGCGCCGCTCCTTGGAGCTCACCGCGGAGTTGTAGAGCAGCGGCAGCTCCACATTCTCTATGGCTGTGGTCTTGGGGAGCAGGTTGTAGTTCTGAAACACAAACCCTATCTTGCGGTTGCGCGTCACCGCACGCTGGTTCTTGCTCATCGACTGCACCGACACGCCGTCAAGCTCATAGATGCCTGATGTCGGGGTGTCAAGACACCCCAACAGGTTCAGCAGCGTGGACTTGCCGGAGCCGGAGGCACCCATGATGGTCACGAACTCCCCCTCAAGGATGGAGAACGTCACCCCGCGCAGAGCCTTGACGGTCTCGCCGCCCACCACAAACTGCCGCCGCAGGTTGTCCACGCGGATTATCTCTTTCTTCTCGCTCATGGCTGCGGCGCGTTATTTCTTCTTGTTCTTGCCCGGGGGCTGCGGCGCGAAGGGGCTCTGCTTGCTGTCGCCGCCGGGAGCCTCGGCTTTCTCGGCGGATGTGTTGTAGCCCACGGCCACCACGGCTCCGTCAGTGAGTCCGGCGGTGACGGAGGTCTTGATACCGTTGGTGTTACCCACCGTCACGGCCTTGTTTACCAAGGTGTTGCCTTCCACCACCCACACGCCGCGCTGCTCGTTGCCGAGCTGGGCCTTGTCAAGGGGCTTCCCGGCCTTGGGGAGGTTCTTGGCATCGGGGTAATCCTCCGGCTCGAAGGTGAATGCCGCCGCCGGCAGCAGCAGCGCGTCTTCATCGCTCATGGTGTAGATGGTGAGGTTGGCTGTCAGACCCGGAATCAGTTTGTGGTCAGGGTTGGCGGTGCTCACTATCACCTCGTAGGTCACCACATTGCTCTCAGTGGTGGGGGAGAGGCGCACCTGTGTCACCTGCCCCTCGAAGGTGTCGTCAGGGTAGGCATCCACGGTGAACTTCACTTTCTGGCCCACCTTCACCTCGCCTATGTCGGCCTCATCCACATCGCCCACCACCTGCATATTGTCAAGGTCGGCGATGGTGTAGAGGTTGGCCACGTTCATGCTCGACACCACCGTCTGGCCCACCTCCACCTCACGCGAGATGACGATACCGTCTATCGGCGAGTAAATCTCGGCGTAATTCAGGTTCTTGGCGGCACGCACGCGGTCAGCCACTGCCTTGTCATAGGCGGCTTTTGACACCTCATAGTCCTTCTGCGAGGTCTGAAACTCATAGTCGCTGATCAGCTGCTTGTCATGCAGCTTCTTGTCGCGCTCATAGTTGGCCAGGTTATACTGGTAGGTGTAGCGCGCTGACTCAACGCTCGCCTCGGCACTCTTGAAGTCGCTCTCGAGCACGGTCTTCTCAATCTCGGCTATCAGCTCCCCTTTCTTCACCACGGAGTTGTAGTCGGCATAGAGCTTGTCAATGATGCCGGTCACCTGGGTGCCGACATCCACGGAGGTGGCTGACTCAAGGGTGCCTGTGGCAGTCACCGTCTCTGAGAGCTCGCCGCGGCTCACCTTCACGGTTTCGAGCGTCACGCTCTCGCCATGCGAGCATGCCCCGAGAGCCAGGGCAGCAGCCACTGTCACGACGGTTTTGGATAATATGTTCATAGTGAAACGGTTGATGTGCGATAATACTCTATCATCTTGCGGCCCAACAGTGCCATGTACTTGGCCTGGAGCAGGGCCTTGCGGGCATCCACCACATTGTTGTGGGAGTTCATAAGCTCCACGGGGTTAACCAGGCCCAGGTTAAACTGCTCGTTGGTGAGCTCATCGGTCGCCTCAGCGGAGGCCAGCTGCTGCTCGGCGGCGCGGAAGCGGCTCTGCGACGACCTGGTGTCGATATACCAGTTCTCCACTGCCTGTGCCAGCTCGGTGTAGCGCAGCTCGGAGTCAAGGCGTGCGTCAAGTTGCTGCACCTTGGCCTTGGCAACTGCCGTCTGTGTGCGCTTTTGGTCAAAGATGGGGAGCGACAGCGTTAGCCCGATGTTCTCACCGAAGCCATGCTTCACCTGCTCGCCGAAGGGGCCGCCGGGCGCGTAGTAGCCGGTGCCCACGCCGGCGTTCAGGGCAATGTTGGGCAGGCGCGATGCTCGGGCTATGTCTATGTCAAGCCCCGCTCCCTCCTCCTCGAGCTTCAGCCCCCGGAGCTTGATGTCCGTGGCCACGGCAAGCCGGTAGCTCTCGTCCATCGGAGGCAGCTCGGCGAGAATCTGTTCGGCAGTGACCTCCACCTGCTCCAGCTCAACATTGTTCTCTATGCCCAGCTCCAGCAGCTTCTTCAGCTCCATGCGCCGCATATCGTAGGTGCCTTGCGCATTGACCACATTGTAGAGGTCCTGCTCATACTGCGCCTTCAGCTGTGCGTAGTCCACCTTCGAGGCGCGTCCGGCTTCCATCAGCTGACGCATGCGGTCGGCTTGAGCGCCGCTCAGTTTGGCGGCTTCCTCCTGGATGGTGATGGCCTCGCGCGCGTACAGGATGTTCAGATACACCTGCAGCAGCTCGGTCTCGATGCTCCGCAGAGCATCCTCTGTGTCAAGGCGGCTGATCTCGGTGTTGAGCTTGTTGCGCTCTATGGTTTTCTCGCGCTCGCCGCCGTTCCACACCGTCCAGCCGGCGTTCAGCCCGATTTGGCCGTTGTAGCTGTTCTTGTCACCCACACCCCACGGCGCGTTGGCAAAACTGTGGGAGGTGGAGAAGTCGAGCGACGGCTGCCACTGCGCCTTGGCCTCTTCCAGCGAAAGCTCGGTGGTCTGCTCGCTCAGCCGCATCTTCTGCAGCGTGATGTTGTGGTCTCGGGCATATGCCACGCACTCGGCGTAGCTCCACACCTCATTATCCGGGCTTTGCGCTCCGGCAGTGAGGGCGAAAGCTGCCGTCAGCATTGCCGTCAGGATACTTATCTTCATGCGAATGAATGGAAACATTTACACGAAGTAACAATTTAGAGACCGTTTCGGCTAAAATTTTCAACAAATACCCTCTGAAATCCAACGAACATCCATGTTTCGCGACACTCCTCAGAGTGAGTGCAACGACAGATAGTCCATCACTGACTGCCGATAGCTTTCTCCAACAGGCACCTCTGTGTCGGCATCCATCACCACGCGCCCCTTGCCGATGCTCCGCACGCGCTCCATGTTCACTATGTAGGAGCGGTGCACCTGCACGAACACCTCGCTCAGGCGCTCTTTGATGGCTCCGAATGAGCTCAGTGTGAGCAGCGGCGACCCCTCCCCGGCTATGTAGATGCGCAGATACTCTCCGCACCCCTTGATGTAGAGGATGTCTGCAAGCGGCACGCGCACATATCTGCGGTCTGCTTTCACGAAGATGGAACCTTCTCCTTCTCCCGAATGTGCGCTCGGCACGGTTGGGGACTGCTGGATGCACAGGCTGTGACGCTCAAGCGCCTTGTTGGCCGCCCTCTGAAACTCAGCGAACCCGTAGGGCTTCAGCAGATAGTCCACCGCCGAGTAGCGGTAACTCTCCACGGCATAGTCGGTGTATGCGGTGATGAACACCACCAGCGGAGCCGCCCGCAACGTGTCGAGCAGCTCCAGCCCGCTCATGTCGGGCATATTGATGTCGGTGAATATCAGGTCGATGCCTCCCTCGGCTATCACCGCCGAAGCCTCAATGCCGTTGCGGCACGCCCCGCGAAGCTCCAGAAACGGCACCTTCGCCACATAGCTCCGCAGCTTCTCCAGCGCGATGGGTTCGTCATCAATTATCAGGGTATTCAGTTTCATGCGTCGGAAGTGTCAGTGTTACCGTATATTCGCTCTCGGTGCGTTGGATATTCAGTTGATAGGCTTCGCCATAAATCAGCGTCAGCCTTTGGCGCACATTGGCAAGCCCTATCCCCTCGGCGTGGGCGGATTCTCCGCGGCGAGGCACGCTGTTGATGCAGTGAAATCTCACCTCACCGTCCACGCTGCTCAGGCTCACGCGGATAAACGACGGCTCGGCATAGCTCACTCCATGCTTGAAGGCATTCTCTATGAAAACAAGGAATATCAGCGGGGGCACCCTCACACCAGCCATATGAGTCGGTGGTGGCAACGTCAGCGTGATACGCACCGCATCCTCGGGGTAACGCTCGCGCATCAGACCCACATAGTCGCGGATAAATCCCGCCTCGGCACTCAGTGCTATCTCACGCCGCTCGCTCTCATAGAGCATATAGCGCATCAGCCCTGACATCTCCATCACCATATCCTGCGCCTTGGAGGGGTTCAGCTCTATCATCCCGTGGATGTTGTTGAGCATATTCATGTAGAAGTGGGGGTTGATCTGCGCCTTCAGGTAGGTCAGACGGCTCTCGGCGTGCTGCTTCATCAGGTGCTCACGCTCCAGACTGTCATTTATGTGCTGGAATATCATCGAGATAGCCAGATTTACACCAACTATCAGCAAGTCATATATCACGTCCAGAAACAGTGGCAGCGGCAACAACGGATGCGGACCCCCTCCCGGTGGCCCCGGATGGAGGCGGCCGTCTGCCGGTCGGATCACTTGGGTGAACACTCCCCACTGGCACGCCCACACCAGCGCCACCGTTACCGTCACCGCTGCGAAGTAGGCCCCGTAGCGGCCACGCTTCAGTAATCGCGGTATCAGCAGATAGTTGTTGACGACAAACAGCACCAGCAGCGGCACCACGTTAAGCACCGCCCGCCACACCACCGCCCCGTCAACCAGCGGCAGCGATGCCGCGCTACGCGCACGCAGCATATCGAGCCCAAGCAGCGTCACCGCCGCCGCCCACAGCGCCACATATATCAGTGACTCAAGCCTCTTGTCAGTAACCCGGTTCATAACCAATTCTATCGCCCCCCAAAGTTACCAAAAATCCCCTAACTCACCCCGGCCCGCCACCGCTCCTTTTTTTGGTGCGGTGGCACATGATATTGGCGCGTATGGCTTATGAGCGTGGAGCGCGATGCGATATGTGGCACTTTTTGATTAACTTTGTGGCTGTGAAGTTTTGGCGACTATTTATCATGGCTATGGTCGGCATCCTCGCTTGGGGGGTGCCCATGCCCGTACGCGCTCAGATTGTGCAGCAGCCCGGACCCGCGGAGACTCCCCTCAGCCCCGACTCCATACGCCGCCAGATGGACCTCGGCCCTTATTTCGGCTTATACAAGGACAACTACTTCATCATCGGTGCCCCCGTGGGCTACCGCGCCACCAAGGAGAACTCTGACGTCAAGTTCCAGATCTCCATCTCGCAGCGCCTCACAAGAGCCACCCTCCCATTCCACACATACCTTTACCTGTTCTACACGCAGAAGGTCTTCTGGAACGTCTTCGAGAACTCCATGCCGATGAGCGACCTCAACTTCAACCCCGGCATCGGTCTGACCAAACCACTCTACGTCCGTGACCGCTTCATCGGCAAAGCCTCGCTGATTTTGGAGCATGAGAGCAACGGCCGCGACGGTCTCCAGAGCCGTTCATGGAACAAGGTCTCCTTTGCCGCCAACATCGTCATCGACCCCACACTCACCGTCCATGGCAAGGTGTGGATCCCTATTGTCGACGGCGGACAGAACAAGGATATCCTCGACTACTGCGGCATCTATCAGGTAGGCACGCAGTTCCAGAGCCTCAACCGGCGTTTCGGAATGTCAATACTTCTGG
Organism: Candidatus Amulumruptor caecigallinarius; assembly: GCA_023665605.1. Lineage (GTDB taxonomy): Bacteria > Bacteroidota > Bacteroidia > Bacteroidales > Muribaculaceae > Amulumruptor > Amulumruptor caecigallinarius_B. The sequence continues at coordinate 106,131 of JAMPDP010000001.1, forward strand.
CCAAGCGGCGGGGCTGGAACTTCAACTACAACACCACCGTGGAGCTATCATGGCGCATACGCGCCAAGGACAATCAGTTCCTATTCCTCCAGTATTACAACGGTTACGGCGAAGGGCTCCTCGCCTACAAGGAGTTCCACTCAATGCTCCGAGTGGGTATGTGCATCAAGCCCCGCATCTTCTCCGAGTATTAAACAAGCTCTTAATCAAGCTCCAAGCACTCTATTATGGCACTCCCCGGAAGCAACCCCCGCGTCCCGCACCCGGCATACCCTCTGCGGCACGTCACACCGGTTCAGATACGCTTCGCCGACATCGACATCTTCGGCCACGTCAACAACAACGCATACATGAGCTACCTCGATCTGGGCAAGGCTCACTACCTCACCGAGGTGCTCCCCATGGGACGTGACCTCACCGGTCTGGAGTCGGTGATTGTGGGCATCAAGATTGACTTCGTGGGGCAGACTTTCTTCCATGACCACGTGCAGGTCGTCACAGCTGTCACCCGCATCTCACAGAAGAGCTTCACCATGGAGCAGCGCGTCATTTGCCCCGAGACGGCTGACGTGCGCTGCATTGCCACTACCACACTCGTGGCTTTCGACAAGGCCACCGCACGCGCAACTGAGGTCAACCCCCGCTGGATTGAGGCCCTGGAGCTCTACGAAGGCCGCAAGCTCACCGACTGATATGTGGTTCCGCGCTCTGCTCTCGGCCATCGCCCTCCTCTTCATTGGCGGCAGAGCGGCGGCCTATGATGTGATAGCTGTGGCCGTGCCCGGCATGGCTGACTCGCTGCGTGCTGTCGTCGCGGCTCCCGCCTCGCCGGCCCCGGAGGGTGGGTGGCCCTCGCTGTATATGCTCAACGGCTACGATGGCTCCCACCTCGACTGGGCTAAGCGGGTCAACGTCGACTCCATTGCCTCGGCGCGCGGACTGGTGCTGGTGTTTCCCGACGGTGGCAACTCCTGGTACTTCGACACTCCCGGCTGCCCGATGGAGACAGCCATCACAGGCCCGCTCATCGCTACCGTTGACTCGCTTTATCACACATCTTCGCTCCCCTCACGACGCGCCGTCGCAGGCTTGAGCATGGGTGGGCACGGAGCCATACGCCTCGCGGGTCGTCATCCCGAACTCTTTGCCACGGTTGCCTCCATGAGCGGTGCCGTAGACCTTGCCACGAACCCTGCGATGCACAAGCGCTACGCACTGCGCTCGCTCCTCGGCCCCTACGAGGCCGCGCCGCAGCAGTGGCGTGACGCGTCGGCGGTCGCCCAGGTGGCGAACCTGAGCAGGAACGGCACCAAAGTCTGGCTCTCTTGTGGCGAAAGCGACTTCTTCTATCCCGACAATGAGCGGTTTGCCCGCGAGCTGCGCCGGGCGGGAGTGGAGGTGACTTTTCGCACCCTCCCCGGCACCCACAACTGGAAGTTTTGGCGCGCGGAGTTCCCGCAGCTGCTTGACTTCGTTTCTCAGTCCGTCAGGTGATTAAGGACAGCTTCATCGACTCGCTTGCACCTCTCGGCCATGCTGCCGACGGGCTGCCGGAGGCCCTGATGACTCCCCCGGAGGTGTCGATACGCATCAACCCGGCCAAACCTCCGCTGTCCCTCCCGGCTCAGGCTGACGGCAATGTGCCATGGCACCCCTCGGGCCGCTATCTTGCCACCCGCCCCACTTTCACTCTCGACCCCGCGCTCCATCAGGGGCGATATTATGTGCAGGATGCCTCCTCAATGTTTGTCGCTGAGGCGGTAAGACAACTCATCGCCGGCGATGACGCGCCGCTGCTGGTGCTTGATGCCTGTGCTGCTCCCGGCGGCAAGTCTACGGCAGTGGCCGATATGTTGCCTCCGGGCTCGGTGCTGGTGAGCAACGAGATAGTCCCCGCACGCGCAGCTTCTCTGCGCGAGAATGTCATCAAGTGGGGCTTCCCGGGAGCCATCGTCACTCGCGGAGACGCGCAGGCTCTGGTGCGCAGCGGTCTGCGCTTCGACATCATCATTGCCGATGTGCCATGTTCGGGCGAGGGGATGATGCGCAAGGAGCCGGAGGCGGCCGCGCAATGGAGTCCGGGGTTGGTAGTGGAGTGCGCGGCGCTCCAGTCGGAGATTGTCACCGCTCTGTGGCAGGCCCTCCGACCCGGCGGCACAATGATTTACAGCACCTGCACCTTCAACCTTCACGAGGATGAGGAGCAGTTGCTTCACGCTGCCTCTGACCTCGGCGCGGTGTCGGTTCCCCTGGCTGTTGAGCCCTCATGGGGTATCTTCCCCTCTCTGGACCCCGCAGTCCATGCCCTGCGCTTCTTTCCGGGACGGGTGCGCGGCGAGGGGCTCTTCATGGGAGCCCTCCGCAAGCCGGGCGACGCGCCCCACTCTCTGTCCACGCTCTCGGCACGCTCCACCAAGCGCAATGCCAAAACTGCCAAAGCAGCCAAAGGCTCTTCCACTGACCCTGCATCACGCGAGGCTCTCGCTCGGGCGGCTGAGTGGGTCTGCCCTGAGCTCTCGGTGCTGTCGCTCACGGATGGCCGCATCAATGCTTCTACGCCGCAGGCGGCTGCGGTGGCTAATGCTCTAAAGGGCTTTACGGATGTTATTTATGAAGCGGTGGCGGTGGCCATCCTCAAGGGGCGCGACATCATACCGCTGCAGAGTCTCGCCATGAGCACGGCTCTGCGTCCCGATGCCTTCCCAAGGGTGGAGGTAAGCCGCGCGGATGCCATCGCTTACCTGCGGCGCGACTCGCTGACTCTCCCGGCCGATACGCCACGCGGACTCGTCCTGCTCACTTTCGAGGGGATGCCCCTCGGTTTCGCCAAACATCTCGGCAACCGCACCAACAATCTCTACCCGCCCGAATGGCGCATCCTTATGCGCCCTTGACGCGCGGCTTCACCATGAAGTACGCGGCCACAAGAGCAGCCGTCACAAGGATGGTGTAGGTCCAGTGGAGCGGCACGGGCAGCAGCAGGAAGCCCGCGTCTATCACCCCTTGCAGCAGCGCGTAGCTCAGTGCCACCGTAAGGTGAGGCACGCCCCCTTCGTTGGCAAGTCGCTGATACAGGTGTGACCGGTGCGGCGCAAGGATGTTCTCCCCCCGGAACAGGCGCCCGAAGATGGTGAGCACGGTGTCCACGCCATAGACCATCACAAACACTATCGCCGAGGCATCATGCCGCCAAAGCATAACACGCAGCATCAGGTACAGGATGAAGTAGCCCATCACGATGCTCCCCACGTCGCCGCAAAACACCTTGGCGTGTCGCCGGAAGTTGAAGATGCCGAACACCACGGCCGCTGTCAGCAAAGCCTCGGCGAGCTTCGCCTCGGGCGAGGCTCCCGCGCCCCCGAGGTGCATGGCCGTCAGCAGCGCCCCAAGGGTCACAACGGAGTAGGCGGCGAGCATCCCGGAGATGCCGTCCATGAAGTTGTAGGCGTTGATGAACCCCACGCCTACTATCAGCGTCAGCAGGTACACGTCGGGCCACCTCACAAGCCAGAAGTAAGCAGCTCCCACTATCAGTGCCTGAACCACAAGGCGCACCCCCGGGCGCACCTCGCGGATGTCATCTGTCAGCGAGATTATCGCGAGAACAACCCCGCCCGCCAGTATCCCCTGGAAGTGGGGTGGCAGGGAGCCTCGCCCGGCATAGGTGTAGAGCAGCGCGGCGATGATGAAGATGATGCCTCCCCCGGTGGCAGTGTAGCTCGTGTGTGTCGCTGACGACCGCGGTGTCACCGGCGCACCTATCCGCATCCGGCGCGCAAGCGGGATGTACAGGGCCTCAAGGACCAGAAGGATAATCGCTAATACTATCAACCTTAGAGCTTGTGGATTTCGCTTATCACCCGCTCCACTTGGGCATCGCTCAGCGTGGACCCGGAGGGGAGACACAGCCCGCGCTCAAACAGTCCGGCACCTGTGCCGTTGGTCACTGACGGTGCATCGGCAAACACCGGCTGCATCGTCATCGGACGCCACAGCAGCCGGGTCTCGATGCCCCGCTCCAGCAGCCGCTCGCGGGCTTGCAGGGGCGTGACTGTCATGGTCGTATCTAACAATATCGTGCTCAGCCAGTAGTTCGGCGCATACTCCGGCCCCGGCGCACTGTGCACGCTCACCCCCTTCACATCCTTCAACCCCTCGGCATACATCTCATGGATGGCTCGACGGCGTGCTATCCGCTCATCCACGGTCTCCATCTGCCCGCAACCTATCCCGGCGGAGATGTTGCTCAGACGGTAGTTGTAGCCGATATGCTCGTGGTAGTAGTAGGGACGGTTCTCGCGGGCCTGCGTCGCGTAGAACTTCACCCGCGCCGCTGCCTCCTCGTCGGGGCATATCAGCGCGCCGCCACCGGAAGTGGTGATCATCTTGTTGCCGTTGAAGCTCATTATGCCGTACTTCCCGAACGTGCCGGCGGCTCGCCCTTTGTAGGTCGAGCCCATCGCCTCAGCGGAGTCCTCAACCACGGGGATGCCATGCGCATCAGCCACGGCCATCACCTCGTCCATCTTCGGCGGCATACCGTAGAGCCACACGGCTATGATGGCCTTCGGCTTGTGCCCCGTGGCAGCCTCTCGCTCGCGGATGGCGCGGTCAAGCAGCTCGGGGTCGATGTTGTAGGTTTCTGCCTCGGAGTCCACGAACACCGGCTTCGCTCCGCAGTACCGTATCGGGTTGGCCGACGCCGAGAAGGTCATGTCCTGGCATATCACCTCGTCACCGCTCCCCACGCCGAGCATCACGAGTGCCAGATGGATGGCCGCCGTGCCGCTTGACAGCGCAACCACGGGCCGACCGCCCGTAAACGCGCTCAGGCGGCGCTCGAACTCATCTACGTTGGGTCCAAGAGGCACTATCCAGTCCTCGGCAAACGCCCGCTCAATCCATTTCATCTCATGCCCGCTCACTTGCGGCAGCGACAGCTTGATCATCTCTTCCATATCACCCGCAAAGTTAACCTTAATTTTTGAATCTTCCCTCATCTTCTCCCAATGCATCCGCAACAAATCGTCACCAAAACGTCTCCCAGGACGGAGAGTGTGTTGCAAAACCGGCAATTTCCGTCAATTTGTAGGGATGCACCGTGGTGCATCCGCTGATTTACAGATTGTTGCGGAGGATACACCACGGTGCATCCCGACAAAAGGGGCGTCCGCAGGACGCTGATTTACCCGTAGCCCCGGAAGCCGGAGCGACAGCGCAGGCATCCGGGGTCATAGTCAGCACGTCAAAAGGCGTCCGCAGGACGCCGATTTACAACATCATCTCAGCCATCAGTTCTGCAACAACCTCGCAGCGCCTGTTTCAGCCCGGGCACAGAGGGAAGAGTGCCGCGTAGCGGTGCGACAATCTCCTCATTTTGATGTGCTTGCCCTGCCCAAAAGAGCCTCAGCCCCCGCTGACCATCCTCAACACTCGCCTCACCACTCGCTTCACCGACGGTCGCGCGGCTCGCGCCCGCTCGGCGAGCAGCCGCTCCAGGTTGCTCCGCAGCAACCCTCGGTACGCGCCAAGCCCCAAGGCTTCAAGACGCTCCTCCATCAGCCCGTACACCTCGCGAAACGCCTCATCGGCCTCCGGGGCCTCAGGCGTCGCACTCCCGCCACCCCAGGTGTAGTGGTAGCGTGCCCGCGGGCAATAAACTGTCTTAAGTCTGCCACCTCCACGCACGTACAGCTCAAGCGTAAACAGCCGGTCCTCACCCCAGAACCCATGGTAGCCCGTGTCGGGCATCGGCGTGAGTACTTCCCGCCGAAACAACTTCCCGATCATCGCCGGGTGAAACTCCCGCACGTTCCCCAATGCTCCCTCCACGCCCCGCTCCATGCGGTACTCACACGGCAGCGGACGCTTCACTGTCAACCCGCCGCGCAACCTGAACGTCTGCATCATCCGCATCTGCACCACGTCGGCCCTCCGGAGCCTCATAGCCTCGGCGGCTTCGGCAAGTGCCCGAGGGTGAAGCTCGTCGTCCGCGTCCATAAACAGCACCAGCGGAGCCGTGGTGGCCGCCACTCCCGCGCATCGCGCCGCAGACAGGTCGCCCGCGGGCAGGCTCACCATCTTCACTGCATCGCCAAACAGACGCACCTCCGCCGCCGTGCCGTCAGTAGTGCCGTTCAGCACCACAAGCACCTCAGCCGGGGGCAAGCTCTGCCGAAGCACCGACCGCAGCGCCCGCCCGATGGTCCGCGCCCCGTCCCTCACCGGGACAATCACCGCTATCTCACCTCTCATATCCGCAAATATACGGCTTTTCCCCACAAAATCTTTCATGGAGCTGACACGCAAAAAAAGCCATCCGGGCGCTCTTGCCCGGATGGCTCTCTGATAAAGTGGGGTAGGGGAGGGGCGGGGTTACTTCACAACCAGCTTCACGGCTTTGCCGCTCTGGATGCGAACATACACGCCCGGAGTCATCTCGCCATTGACGCGCACGCCCTGCAGGTTGTAGTACTCTGCCTTGGCCTCAACACCGTCGGTAGCGATGGCCTTGATGGCAGCGCTGTCCTTCTTGCCGTTGAACGTCACCTGGATGGGCACGATGCCAGCCTCCGAGCTTGGGTCGGTGGCTTCGGTATCCCAGTTCACGTCAATCGTCATGGTGAGCTTGCCGTCCTGGGTCTGCGTGCCCTTGGCGTCAACGTCGGCGATGATGGCATACATTTGGTACTCTTCGCTATAAGCGAGCTTCATACCCTTCACGCTGCCCTCATAGTCAGTTGCGCCGTCGGCCCCGGCGGTAACGGTCACAGGCACGTTGATGGTGCCTATCTCGAGGCCGGAGAACTCAAAGTCGGGGAGAACTACGGAGGTGGTGCCGTCAGTGTACTCAATCATATGCACGGTGGCTGCCTCGCCAGTGGCAATCTCATTGCCGCTCATAGACACGTCAAGCGTGCCGGGGAACAGGGTCTCGGTCTTAATCTGCTTCTCGGCGGGAGTGGGATCCTCGGACTCCTCCTTGGTGAAGGTGTAGGTGTGCTCGGTCAGCCCCTCGGCATCCTCGCCACCCTGGTTGGTCACCTTTACGGTCAGCTTGTTACCCTCTACGCTCTTGGCCACGGTGGCGCGGGGGCTCAGGGCCACGCACTCCACGTTGTCGAAGTCGGCGTCGGCGGGCAGGGTGTAGTCATACTTGTCAGCGGCGAACCCGTCGAGCGCGGCCCCCTCCACGGTCACCCCCTTGAGGGTGTGGTAGTAGAGCAGCTTCACGTTGTCGATGGTCACCTCTTCGTCTTTAACGGGCGAAAACGAGAAGTAGTCACCGGCTGCAAAAGCGATGTTGATCTTCTCGGGTGCCACATCGCTCTTGTACTCGAAGTCGAGCGTGGCAACGGTCCAGTCGCCGGCGTTGTCGAGACGCTGGTTGATGACGGCAACCAGAGTGCCCTTCTCAGTCACGTCACCGCCGGTCTCAGTTTCTATGCCGAGGATGTTGCGGTCGCGGTCGGTCATCTCTTGTGTGGCGGGAGAGGAGGCTACGTAGATAGGTACATCGGCCTGCTTGAACGTGCCTGCCCAAAGATAAGCAAGTGCGGTGCTTTGGTTGCTGGAGCTTGCGGCGTTCTTGTAAGCGAATGTCATTGCGTCCGGCTTGCCGGTAAAGGCTGCACCTCCGAAGCTGCCACCATCTTTGGTGCCGCTTACGGGTGAAAATAAGCTCATCTTGGATGTGTTCCAAGTGGTGCCGATAGCCATATACCCGGGAATTACCTGAATGGTTAGATCCTGATTAAGAAGCTTCACGGCGGAGGCACTCCCATTGTAACCCTCTGCTTTCAAGCCCACCTCTTTGCTCGATGTGTAGCTTACTTTACCAAAAGTAGATGAACGGAGGCCGAGCACATTGGCTATGCACCATCCTTCGGGGGTAGTGCCAACACTTTTGGTGGTCTGCTGGGGATCGCCGTCCCAGGGATAGCAGGTGACCCACTCGCCCTCGAAGTCACCATCGGTGATCTGGGTCTGGGCTCCAACGCTCAGTGCGCTGCTTGCGGCGGCCGCAAGCATCAGTGCGTAGATTTTCTTCATACCTGTAAGGATAAAAAGAGGTTTATTAGTGATGTGATTTGTATGTGCGGATGTTAATCGGTCTGTACCTTATTGGTGTTGCTTCGTAACGAAAAACTGCGGCAAATTTAGCAATTTTTCACCAAATATCCCCAATCCGCCTCCTCATTTTTCTCCAAAAAAATTTAGCCCTCTCGCCCTCATTACTCGCCATTGAGGGCTCTCCGCCAAAAATTTGCTACCTTTGCACTTGCCAACATTTCTCTCTGCTATGCCTGACTACTCCAAGCTCACCAACCCCTACCGTCAAGGTGCCGACGACGGCCTTTGGATGGGCCTATACCTCTCGGCCCTATTCTTCGCCTCGGCTTTCGCCGTGGGGCGGACGCTCGTCGGGGCCCTCGCTACGGGCATGATCATCGCTGTCCCGATCATCCTGTTCCTCCTGCTCCGCCGCACGTGGCGGCGCGACGAGGGACTCTCGCTCTTCTCGGGGCTGTGGATGCAGGGCATCATCACTTTCCTCTGCGGCGGTCTCATCAGCGGCGTGGTGGCATTCGCCTACCTCCGCTGGGTCAACCCCGGCTGGCTCGCTGACCAGGTGCGCGCCATGATTGCCCTTTACAGCTCTATCGAGGGGGGTGCCGTCATCGCCGACACGCTCTCCACCATGCTTGACCGCCACCTCCTCCCTTCGCCCATTCAGATGGTCATCCAGATGCTATGGCTCGAAATATTCTCCGGCTCTATCCTCTCGCTCATCGTCACCGCTCTGGTGCGACTCTCACGCCCTGTTAACCTCCGCCCATGACTGCCTCTACATCCATTGCCAATACCACTGCCCCCGCATCCGCACCACGCCCGCAGATCTCGGTGGTCATACCTCTATATAATGAAGCGGAGTCGCTCCCCGAGCTCGAGGCGTGGATCCGCCGTGTCATGGAGGCTAACGGCTTCTCCTACGAGATTATCTTTGTCAACGACGGCTCTACCGACTCCTCATGGCAGGTCATCACCGAGCTGGCCGAGGCCAACCCTGCCGTCCGCGGCGTGTCGTTCCGCCGCAACTACGGCAAGAGCCCGGCCCTCAACACGGGCTTCGCGCGCGCTCGTGGCGAGGTGGTCATCACCATGGATGCCGACCTTCAGGACTCTCCTGACGAGATTCCGGAGCTGTACCGCATGATCACCGCTGACGGCTTCGACCTGGTCAGCGGCTGGAAGAAGAAGCGCTACGACCCCCTGAGCAAAACCATCCCCACCAAGCTCTTCAACGCCACGGCCCGCCGCGTCAGCGGCATCCGCAACCTCCACGACTTCAACTGCGGCCTCAAGGCTTACCGCGGCGAGGTGGTCAAGCACATCGAGGTGTACGGAGATATGCACCGTTACATACCCTACCTGGCCAAAAACGCCGGTTTCTCACGCATAGGGGAGAAGGTCGTGCAGCACCGCGCTCGCAAGTACGGCTCCACCAAGTTCGGCCTCGACCGCTTCGTCAACGGCTACCTCGACCTCGCTACCCTCTGGTTCATGGGGCGCTTCGGCATCAAGCCCATGCACTTCTTCGGGCTCCTCGGGTCGCTGATGTTCATCATCGGCTTCATCGCCGTGGTCCTCGTCGGAGCCATCAAGCTATGGAATATGGCCCACGGCAACCACTACACCCTCGTCACCAACTCCCCCTACTTCTATATAGCCCTCGTGACAATGGTTCTCGGCACCCAGCTGTTCCTCACCGGCTTCTTAGGCGAACTCCTGGTCCGCAACTCCCCCCGCCGCAACGACTACGAGATCAACCAAGAGCTATAACCCCCCCCAATCCCGCTAAATCCCCCCCTCAACATATGACCCCCGCCAACCAAGCCAACCAAATCTTTACCGAAACCACCGCGGCCTACCACCTCACCGACAATGTAGACGCTCCCTTCGCCAACCCCCACGCGCCCGGCTCATTCGAGCATCTCCTCGCCGAGAAAAACTGGGTGGATGCCGTTCAGTGGCACCTCGAGGACATCATCCGCGACCCGGACATCGACCCCGTCGAGGCTCTCGCCCTCAAGCGACGCATTGACCGCTCCAATCAGGTGCGCACCGACATGGTGGAGGACATCGACTCCCACTTCCGCTCGCTCTATGCGGATGTCACCCCGCTCCCGGGCGCCACCATCAACACCGAGAGCCCTGCCTGGGCCCTCGACCGTCTCTCTATCCTCGCACTCAAAATATTCCATATGCAGGCTGAGGTGTGCCGCACCAATGCCTCTGAGGCTCACATCGCCAAGTGTCAGGCCAAGCTCGACATCCTCCTTGAGCAGCAGCGTGACCTCATCTCGGCCATCGACGCTCTCCTCGCCGACATCGCCGCCGGTCGCAAGTACATGAAGGTCTACCGACAGATGAAGATGTACAACGACGCCGACACCAACCCCGTCCTCTACAAAAAGTAACCCCCACCCGTATGGCCCGCGCCCCACGCCACATCCTCGCCGTCCGCTTCTCGGCCCTCGGCGACGTCGCCATGGCCATCCCCGTCATCTACGCCCTCGCCGCCGCCAACCCACGCACCCGCTTCACCGTCCTCACCAAGCCCGGCCCCGCACGCATCTTCCTCAACCCTCCCAAGAACGTCCGCGTCCTCCCCATCCACCTCCCCGGCAACCCCCTCGGCGACTCCCGCGCTCTCTGGCACGCCATCTCGGAGGCATCACGCGAGGTCAAGGTCGACATGGTGGTCGACCTCCACGATGTCCTCCGCACTCGCCTCCTGCAGGGTATCTGCGCCCTTCGCGGCATCCCCTTCCGCCGCTTCGACAAGGCCCGCGCTGCCAAGCGCGCCCTCATCGCCCACAAGCCCGGGGCCGCTCCCGTCACACCCACACCGGCACGCTACCTCGCGGCATTCCCGCCCTCACTCCGTCCCCCCAAACCCTTCCCGGGGCTCTTCCCCAAGGGTGCCGACCCGGCGGCCTTCCACACCCTCACTCCCCCCAAGCGCCCCGGCGAGCGGTGGCTCGGCATTGCACCCTTCGCCGCACACCCCGGCAAGGTATACCCCCCCGAACTCATGCGCCGCGTGGTCGACGACCTCGCATGGCTCGGCTCCACACGCATATTCCTGTTCGGAGGTGGTCCCCGCGAGGAGGCCATCCTCCGCGACTGGGCAGCCCCCCACGGCAACGTCATCTCCGTAGCCGGCTCCGGCATAGGCTTCCCCGGCGAACTCGCCTTGATGAGCCACATCGACGCTATCCTGACCATGGACAGCGCCAATATGCACTTAGCCGCCCTGACCCAAACACCCACCCTCACCCTCTGGGGCCCCACCCACCCCAACCTCGGCTTCACCCCCCAACAACCTACCCCCCAACCCCAGACAGCCCCGTCCGACAAGCCGGCCCCCCAAACCACCCCCCAACACATCCACCTACTATTAAATCTGCCCTGCCAGCCCTGCAGCGCCTTCGGCAACCGCCCCTGCACCAAAGGCGACCATCCTTGCCTATCCAAAATCACCCCCCAACAAATCCAAACAGCCCTTCTCTCCCTCCTCCCGCCAGCCGCGCGTAGCAAAACCATCAGCTTGTAGGGATGCACCGTGGTGCATCCGGCACAACAATCTGTAAATCAGCGGATGCACCACGGTGCATCCCTACAAATTGCCGGAAATTGCCGGTTTTGCAACACCCTCCGCTTCGCCCGGCTCCCCCCGCCCCTCAAAAAACACCCCCCGCATCCCCCCCCAAAAAAATCCGCGTCCCATCCGCCGAAAATCCGCGCCCTCAGGTCAGGCGCGAGAGCGCCAAGCCGACCCGCGATGCCCAAATTCCATTGCATGCACGGGTTACAAAAACCTACCAAGTGGGCGATGCAGCAAAACCTCCGAATGAGCGTCCGCAGGACGCTCATTTACCGTAGCCCCGGAAGCCGGAGCGATAGCGCAGGCATCCGGGGTCATAGTCAGCACGGCCACGGCGTCTGGAGGACGCCGATTTACAACCCCCAACAACACCAAGCGCCCCCCCCAAAAAAATCCCCCTATCGCCCTCAAGAAAAATCCGCGTCCCATCCGCCAAAATCCACGACCCTCAGGCGCAGCAAAGCGACGCCGACCCGCGATGCCGTACATCCTCCCCATCCCCACCCCAAGAGAAAAACCGGAAACACGGCATCGCAGATCGGCACAGAGCAAAGCTCCTCGCCTAATCACGCGGATTCCGGCGGATAAGACGCGGATTTTTCCCCTCCCCAAAAAAATCCCCTCTCCCCCAAAAAAACTCCTACACATCCCCCCCAAAAAAAAATCCGCGTCCCATCCGCCGAAAATCCGCGCCCCCCAGGCCAGGCGCCTCAGCGCCAAGCCGACCCGCGATGCCAACCCTCCGCCCAACCGCCCCATCACCACCACCCACAATCACAAATCCAAGTTAAAAATAGTTAACAGGGGGGGGGTATTATAAACTTTGTTAAAGGGAATCGCTACCTTTGCATTCACATAGACCAAACCTATGGTTGACACTCATTCGGGAATCCCCGACGTGGACCTTTCTTGCTAATGGATACTTTGACTTTACTGAAATCTGCTATTAACGGTTACTCCACCTTCTAAGCCAAAAACTTCCCCCGGCAACCTCGGCCCGTCGGCCCCGATTAAGCTGCTGCCCCGACGCCCCGCGCTAACCCGCACCGGCACCCCCGCCTCAGCCCCGTCAGCCCAAGGCCAACACCTATGTAATCTGCTATTATTCTTCTTTCCAAGATTTTATTTTCTATTAACCAATAACTATTTAACTTTTTAACAAACCTATCATGAAGAAACTTCTCACATTCTTCACGATGTTGGTGTCTTTGCTGTGTCTGCCTCTTACGGCATCGGCCTGGTATGTCGATTCCTCGCATCCGGGCACTATTATTGGCAACACTTTCACTGATGTCAATGGCAAAGATATTGACACGTGGAACGCAGGAGAGGGCATTCCTCTCGAATGGGATTCTTCAGCCTCCGCTGCCACAGGTATATTCGTGGCCAAAGGCAACGAGGCGTATATGAAGTTTTCGGCATGGAATGGTTCCGGCTATGACGGCATGAGTCTTGCCGGTGACTATAACGTGTCTTCCTCGTCGGGCTATAGCTCCAATTTTACCACAAACTATACACAAACGGTTGTTAAGGGCCTGACTGCCGGAAATTATTATAAGGTATACTTCCGGGCAGTTAACAATGGTGCCGCTGTTCAGGTCAAGATTAACCCCACCAATCCACCTTATCCCTCTACCTTATATATTAAAGGTGGTAGCGGCATTACTGACGGCACTTCATATGCCGGCAATGAAGGTGTGTTCACCATCAGGTTCACTAACACCGAGGGCTCTTGGTTCCAACTCTCTGACAGCAGTTCTGACTTTGGTTCTTCGCATGGCGTGAAGCCTGCCAGCCCCAATCACAACTCAGTTGAGTTTAAGATGGAGGGCAGCGGCGAAACTACCGTCACCTATCCGGCCGAAGCCAAGAGTTTTGTGCCCGCGGCCATAGGTGATTGGGTGTTTACCGTAGATCTCAAGAACGGCAAGATGTCTTACACCTATGCTGAGTCCAAGCCCGCCACTCCGGTAATCTCCGACGCCGACACAGACACCAACCAGATTTCCATCTCCTGCTCCACAGCCGACGCCGTAATCTACTACACCATCGACGGCTCCACACCCTCGGCTTCCAACGGCGTCCGCTACTCCGCGCCCTTCATCATCGCGAGTGACATCACCGTAAAGGCCATAGCCATCAAGGGCGACAAAACCTCTGACGTGGCCTCCAAGGATGTCACCTACACATCTCACCGCCCCGCAACCCCCGTCATCACCGTAGCTGACAACATGGTGTCCATCGCCTGCGACGGCGCTACCACCATCTACTACACCACCGACGGCTCCACACCCACCACAGCCTCCACGGTCTACTCAGCACCCTTCGCGGTGCCCGCAGCAGGCTTCCCGCAGGGCATTCGCGCCATCGGCTACAACGCTGACGGACTCAGCGAGCAAGCTGCCGAGGTGGCTGAGGTGAAATACGCCCTCGCCACTCCCGAAGTCTCCGTGACAACCGTCGACGGCAAGGGTGTCTTCACCATCACCAACCCCCTCCCCGGCACTGCCACCATCAGCTGGTCTACCACCACGGGCCTCAATGGCTCCTCTCAGGACGCGTCGGTCACTGTGACTGTCGAGGCATCCTGCTCCCTCACGGCCTCAGCTTCCGCCGCCGGTATGCTCTCATCAGCCTCCGCCACTCAGTCATGGGAGAACCCCGCCGACAAGAAGCCCATCTACTACGTCTCCAAGTCGCGCGGTTGGAACAAGGCCTCTGACTCCACCAAGCCCAACGTCATCGCCATCCCCTGGGATGCCGAGCAGAACGCCTACGTCCTCTCCGGTGCCGTGGCCGAAACCGGCACCTCCAACACTTTCCGCTTCTCCAACGCCGACAACCCCGTCACCTGGGATGACTTCAATGGCTCCTCCAAGGTCGCTACCATGACCGCCGGTGAGGCCGGCGAGGTCAAGACAGCAGCCCTGACACACAGCACCAACAACAATCTCAACTGCGATGTCAGCAAGGTCGGCTACTGGACGATAAAGATCAACGGCGACTTCACCTCCATGGACTACTCATGGGACGGCCCCCTCTCGGAGGATGTCACCCGCACCGGATGGTCGCTCTACTCCACCCGCACCTTCCCCGTGGGTACCTCCAAGTTCTTCTACCTCTCTGCCGAGCAGAACGACTCTCGCGTCTCCCCCGAATGGGAGCTCCTCCCCCAGACTGACGGCTCATACGCCATCAACAACTTCATGGTAATCCCCGCCGGACAGTTCATAATCCGTCAGATCGACCGCAAGGGCACCGACTCCTTCGAAATCCACGACTGGGGCCACAGCTCCGGCGGCAAGGTGGTAAACTCTGCCGAACTCAGCATACCCACCTCCGGCGAGAAGGTGGCCTCCGGCTCATACACCAAGGACTACGATATGGTTGACAACGCCGCACGAGGCTGGATGTGGAACATCGGCTACACAATGGCCTCCGTCCGCGTAGCCGTCCCCACTCCCGTCAAGCCCGTGAAAGTCGACAACGATGGTCGCACCGTCATATATTATAAAGGTGACCTCGATGCTCTTTGGCTCTGGAAGGATAATGGAGCCGGGACTCAGAAGTCATTTGACAACAACGGTGCTACCGATGCTAACGGCTATAAACACTACGCTGTTAAGGCCGGTGAAGACTATAATAAGGTAATCTTTAAGAAGTCTGATACATGGTCAGGCCAGTACCCGTCAGGCGACGGTGCTAATCTTTCCTTCACCGCCGGCACGCAGGTAGTATGCTACCAAAACTCTGACTTGGTCCTCTACGACAACTTCTCCGAGCCCGCAGGCGACCTCAAAGTCACCCTGACAGCCAACCTCGACCGCCCCTCCACCCTCAAGGTGGCAAAGCGTCAGGGCATGCCCTATGTGGCCTTCATGGGCGAATTCTTCGCCACTCAGAAGGGTGACGACCAGGATGAACTCAACTATATCGCCAACCTCCAAAGCGGCGGCGACAACTCCGCGCCTAACAACACCGGCTTCACCAACGGCTGGATCTACCACAACGCCGAGGGCAACCCTGTGATCTACTCTGACGCGTCCGTAGCTACCCGCACCGGCACACGCAACGGCTCGTCCACCAACCTCTACTTCCTGACCGGTCGCGCTGACAACATGAATATGTCGGCCGCGCAAGGCAGCGGCAGCAACTCCCTCCGCGCTAACGTAGCTGTATACTCCACACGTCAGCCGCCTGTTTACCCCATCAAGTTCTTCGGAACTTCCGGCGGCCAGGTTATCGAGCTCACTTCTTCGGAGCTGCGACTCGACTATGTTGGCGAGGAGACAAGCTCATTTACCTTCACCGGCAGCGACGGCAAGTATTACACTACTCCCGAAATCCGCGTGGCCCGTTATGAGACTTCCAACGTGCCCATGCTCGGTCGTCTGAAACTGTTCTCCGGCTTCGGTGCCCAGCAGTATGGCTCGGCTTGGAACGGCCTCTCGCTCTACAACAACTGGGGTGGCACCAAGTCTGACGGCGGCGAAGGCGCATACACCTTTGGCAATGCCCAGTCCAAGGTGGACGTGCCCCTCTCGGGCGGAGGCGCCAAGCACCACAACTCCTCCTACGACGGTACCGCACGAGGCATCACCGAGCGCACCAATATTGGCGGCATCCAGAATGGTTACGGCAACGAGGACAACAATGCCGGCAACTACATCAACTTCTCTGACCGTACTTACGTCTCCAAGGCTGAGTTCTTCTTCGCGCTTGAGTCTGACTCCGGCGACGGCTTCCGCGCTGACAATGCCGACGGCGCTAACAAGACCGCTGTGTCCATCAATGTGTCGGAGCACAGTGCCGACTCCGGCTACGATACCGGCAGCAACGCACGTCCCACCAACACAGGCCGCAACTTCTCATGGCTCCGCTTCTCATTCACCGGCGCCGACCAGCGTATCGAGCTTGACAAGGAGGGCGCTGCCACAGGCCGCGTAACCTATGCCATCAACGAGGATGAGGTTGGCGACGAGTACATCGAGAGCTACACCGTTTACCTCTATAAGGTCGACCCCAACATTGACGAGACTGACCCGGAGACGGGCGAGGAGAACCCCGACCACATCCTCAGCCAGGTCTGGACTTCTGACCTCATCGAGACTCCCGAACACCCCAAGAGTGTCGCTGAGACCATCCGCCGCATCTCCAACCTCGACAACGGCTGGTATCAGGCGAAGATTGTCACCACATTCAACTCTGACGACCCCACACATGGCCGCCATACGGAGCCTGACTGGAGCCGTATGATCCAGGTGTTCCCCGCTGCCGGTGCCCCCGATGTCACCGCCGAGCAGGTCATCGGCTCTGCTGTGGTCGACGGCTCGACAGTACGCGAGTTCTCCCTCGATGTTCTTGTCAAGGCTGATGTCGCTTCTTTCGCTGAGGCTAACCTCACCGAGCAGGGCGAGCCTAACTTCGCCGGCATCTCCACCACTCTCACCATGCCCCGCGAGCAGGGCAACAAGCTGATGGTGGACCTCGGCGACGGTAACGGCTTCGTGGATGCCGCAGGCCTCTCGGGCCTCTCCGTCAACGCCGCAAGCTGGACCTACTCTGTGGCTGCCGGCTACTTCAGCGAGTCCAAGACGGCCCTCCCCGCATTCAAGGTGCTCAACACCCTCCCCGGCCAGCAGCTCACCTACACCGTGGCCGCACGTGTCCAGGGTGCTACCGCTGAGAAGACTGACCGCGCCACCGTCACCATCGCTGCCCCCCTGGCTCGCTACGTAGGCGAGGCTTCCTTCGAGGCCAACTGGGCTGATAGCGGCCTCGACGGTGTCACCGCCGTAAGTGTCGACGGACACTTCGAGCTGGTGGACCCCGCCGACAGCGAGACTCCGGCGACCCTTGCCGGAACGACCGAGCAGGCTTATGACCTGGCTTACTCGGTGCTCTACTCTGACAACCGCGACAAGAACGTGCAGTGGCCCGCAGTCACGGCTCCGGGAGCCGACCGCTCGGCTCCGGCCTACCACCTTCCCTACTATCCGGCAGTGGATGCCGACGGCGTGGCCGTGCCCGCGGCACAGGCCTACAGCTTCGTGACCACCCTCAGCTATGGCCGCAAGGCCGACTCGAAGGCGGCATCGGTGAAGGCCCTCCCCGGCAACGTCACGACTGATAACCTCACCCTCTACTCGCCCCGCCAGGGCATCGCCGACAAGAAGGCTACCCACGCCCCGTCATTCATCAGCGATGGCGACTACCACTCTGGCACCCGCGAGGCCAACGACTACGTGCGCATCATGGCCAACTGGCAGGAGAAGTGGGGCGGCGTGAACAATCAGGTTGAGGATGCCCTGATTGCCGCAGAGGTGTCGCAGCCCTCAGCCAACACCGTCTACCGCTTCGATGCCGGCAGGCAGGCGATCTCCCACCACGCCCGTTCGGTGTTCAACCCCGCGCGCCACTATGTGAGCGAGACCGCCGATGACGGCGTGCACGCCAAGGCCCCGGGCAAGAACGTGACCGACAGCAAGTCCTTCTGGTACCTCCACGGCGCTCTGTCCAAGACGCAGCATCAGGAACGCCATCCCAACTTCGTGGAGCGCGTCGGACGCGACTGGGGCACGGCCGGAGACGCATACATCAATGATGCCGACGGCTTCAACGATGACCGCTTCAACCTCTGGGCCGGCTGCCGCGTGGATGCCGACGGCAACTACATCAATGTCAACAGCGAAGCCGAGGGCGGCCGCGTGATCCACTACGATTCCAAAGACAATATCCCCGAGGGCGACTTTGACAAGGCAGATGCATTCCACGGCTACTACGGCTCGCGCAACCATCACATACGCAAGGGCTGGAAGGGCGGCGAGCTCTTCTCCCGCGACTGGTTCATCCAGGCGTTCGCCAAGACTGCTAACAACGAGGGCACAGAGAATGTGCAGGTCGCCACTCTCCTGCCCAACACCCCCTTCGCCAACGCTCCCGCAGGAGGCACTCCCGAGCAGTGGGCCAACACCGTGCTGATGTTCATCAACATGGCTGTCGAGTCCGGCACAGGGCTCCCGCTCATCGACTCCGAATACTCCTCGTCGATGAAGCAGCAACTCGGAGAGGATGTCGGCAAGTGGATTGGCAAGACCATCTTCCTCTCTATCTTCCAGGCTGACCCCGCCGTGCAGACCTCAGGCGGTTTTGACCCCGCCAACACCGGGCGCATCATGCTTAAGGTCAACCACGTGAACCATGAGAGCTGGTATGGCTACAACGCCAACGTCATGGAGCAGTGGGACAACGGCAAGAACTTCACATGGCCCACCGACGTGAAGACCTTCGCCGACAAGCTCAATGCCGTGCGCATCGACAAGAAGTTCTACACCCCTGTGACCTACGACTTCTCCTATGAGTACCCGATGCTCACCACCGGCTCACGCATCGTGTTCAGCGGTGTCAACGTAGGCCAGACCCTCCCCGTGTCGCTCCGTGCGGCAGCCTCCCGCGCAGCCTTCACCCCGATTAACAACTCCACGCTCTCCACCGGCGAGTCAACGGATGTTGTGGCTCGCGCCACCGGCCTTATAGCCTTCGACGGTGCCAACGATTCTGCCAACGATATCGTGACGGCCATCGAGAGCGTAGGTGCCGACCAGGCAGGTGCCAACGGTTGCTACTTCCGCTACTCGCGTGAGGCGCAGACGCTCACCGCCATCAGCCCCGCAGGCGTGGGCGCCATCAACGTCACTACCGTTGACGGCCGCTCGGTCAAGAAGGCTGACGGTAACGGCGCCGAGACCTTCGCCATCTCTCTCGCCGGCCTCGCTGACGGCTGGTACGTAGTGACCGCAGAGGGCGTAGGCTCCATGAAACTCCTCAAGTAAGAGCAAGAATAATACAACAAAATAACGATGTAACTAATTAATAGCAAGCTACTTTAATAAAGAAAGTAGATAGTTACTGACCGAAAGGGCTGCGTCGCGATGACGCGGCCCTTTTTAATTCCCGCTCAATCCCGTTCAATCCCGCTCAATCCCGTTTAATCCCGCTCAATCCCGATTTCCGACAACCCCCATCCGAACCCCCCGCCAAGTCCGCGCGTTATCCCCTAAACCCCCTTTCCCAAATGGAGAAAATCTACGACACCCTCCGTGAGCTCCCTCTGCTCGCCGGCGCTTCCATCCCGAAGCTCACGGAGCTGATCAACACCATCAAGTTCCACTTCCAGAAATACACCCCCGGAGAGACCATCATCGCGCAGAAGCAGCCCATCGACCGTCTCCGCTTCATCATATCCGGCACCGTCCGCGAGACTACCGTCAACGCCGACGGTCGCCTCCGCGTCACCATGCTCCTCGATGCCCCGGATGTTCTCCTCCCCCAGTACTTCTTCGGCCGCAACACATCCTCACCCTGCGAGATTGTCGCCGAAGGCCCCGCTGCCACCATGGAGCTCTCCAAGTCGGAATACCTGCGCATCCTCCGCAGCGACGATGTGTTCCTCTACAACTACCTCAACCGCCTCTCACTCGCCGCTCAGAAGGGCGTCGAGGGCGTCCGCTCTATCACACACGGCACTCTCGAGGAGCGCATAGCCTACTGGACGGTCATGCTGACAGCCCCACGTGCACGCGACATCACCATCAACTGCCGCCTACGCGACCTCTACGCCCTCTACGGCGTACAGCGAACCACCTTCATAGCCGCTCTCGACCGCATGGCCACTCTCGGCCTCCTAACATACTCCCGCGACCAAATCCACTTCCCCGACCGCGCCGCCCTCATCCGCCTGTTAGCCCACGAAGAGTAGGAGGGTGTATCAAATTAAGCAGTTTGGTACACCCACTCATTTTATAGCGTCTGAG
>JAMPDP010000001.1:126714-149230 GCA_023665605.1 Candidatus Amulumruptor caecigallinarius
GAATGCGATATTTGGCCACATTCCTCAAAAACTGGCCGCTTGAAAAATATCGCAACCTAAGGCGCTATAAAATGAGAGGGTGTACCAAACTGCTTAATTTGACACACCCTCCTACAAGCTGATGGTTTTTGCAACACCCTCCGATGGACATACGTTATTGCAACGATTTGATGCGGTTGCCATGGGTGGGTTGAGAAAAATTTGCGGGGGTGGGGAGGAATTGTTAGATTCGCGGCATGGCTCGGGAACGAAACATAACAACATCACAATGAGATTTTAGAGACGCCGGCCCGCAAGGGGTCGGGGACGCTCAAAATCAATGCTACTAACGTCACAGCCCATGCTGTATCCCTACAGCAAGCGGCATGTGGCTGCGAACATTGACTTTTTGAGCGGACTCCCGGAGGCAGGCCTCCGGCATAATCACCAACTGATGAATCGGTTGCAGTATCACCACGTCCGCGGTGAGCACTTGCAGCCGGTATTTTTTTTATCTCTAAAACTCAATATGTTATGAAAACTTCCAACAACTCTACTTCCACTCTCTCCGCCACTCTCCTCACTCTAAAGTCCATCGAAGCCAAGGCCGTGAAGGCCGCGGCGAGGGCTGACAACGCGCGGCGTGCCGCCCGCAAGCAGCCCAAGCCAAAGGCTGCCAAGGAGCTTCCGGCCATCGAGCTTGAGGTGCGCTCAATAATCAATGCGATCACGTCACGCACCACTGACAGCCGCTGTGTGACGGTGGACCGCGACCCCAAGGGTGCTTCCTGTAAGGCTATTATCCGCATTTTTGATGCCGACGCTCTCGCTCTCCACCGCGAGGCGATGGAGGAGTATCGCGCTAAGATAGCGCGCGGTGCCGACCGCACGTCGCTGCCCAAGCCTGCGTCTTCGCTGCCGGTGGTGATGTACGCGCTCTATCCCGACCCGGTGGACTCCACGCGCCTTGGCTCCATCGCCATCTATTGTGAAGACGCTCCGATACGCCTGACGCTGATTCTCAAGCAGCGCACCCTCCTTGGGCACCGCGTGGCCGCCGCCACCCTCGAACGCGGCCGCCGCCCGTTCATCGACGTGCGCCTCGCCCGCTGAGCGTTGCCCCGCCACCTGTGGCTGCCGTTGGCAACCGTTGGCAACTATTCGGTACCCACTCGGTAGCCATTCGGAACCCACTCGGTAGCCACAGGCGGCGACCCGCACCCGACGGGTTGAAAGGTGTATATTAAGAGCGTAACATTTGCCTGAAAAGTGTGTATTTCACTTGGCTTTTCGGGTTGAAAAGTGTGAAAGTCGCGATGTACGTGTGAGGCAACTGATTGTAGCTCAGAGCGTACGTCGCGACTTTTGTATTATGAAGGGGGCGGGGTCAGAGGGTGGCGCCGCGGATTACGTCGTCGAAGGCTGAGAGGGCGGCTTTGGCGCCCTCGCCCATGGCGATGATGATCTGCTTGTAGGGGACGTTGCTGACGTCGCCGGCGGCGTAGACCCCCTTGACGGCTGTGCGGCAGGCTGCGTCAACCACTATCTCGCCGATGCGAGTCATCTCCAGCTGTCCCTCGAAGGGCTTGGAGTTGGCCGTGAGGCCTATCTGGACGAACACGCCGTCAAGGGCGATGGTGCGCTCGGTGCCGGTGTTGCGGTCGCGCACGGTGATGCCTGTCACCTTCTTGCCGTCGCCGTCGATGCTGACGGTCTCGGTGGAGGTGTAGAGCTCGATGTTCGGGGCCTGACGCAGCTTGTCTTGAAGCACGCTGTCGGCCTTGAGCGAGTCAAGAAACTCTATGACAGTGACCTTGGAGCATATCGCCGAGAGGTCAAGGGCAGCCTCGATACCCGAGTTGCCGCCGCCAATCACGGCCACCGGCTTGCCGGCATAGAACGGGCCGTCGCAGTGGGGGCAGAAGGCCACGCCGCGCCCGGTGTACTCGCTCTCGCCGGGCACGCCGAGATGTCGCCATCCGGCACCGGTGGCGATGATCACCTGCGGCGCCGTGAAGCTCTCGCCGCCGGGCGTCTCCACCACCTTGCGCTCGCCGAGCAGCTCCACCTTGGTGAGCTCGCGGTTCTCGAACAGATCGATGGGGTAGTAGCCGATGTGGAGGCGCAGGTCGTCAGCGAGCTTGTCGCCGGTGGTGCGTGGCACGGAGATGAGGTTCTCGATGCCGACAGTCTCCTTCACCTGGCCGCCGATGCGCTTGCCGATGATGGCCGTGCGCCGTCCCTTGCGGGCCGAGTAGATGGCGGCGGATGCGCCGGCGGGGCCTCCGCCGAGCACTATCACGTCATACTCACGGGTCACGCCTGACGCCGAGCCGTCGCTGTCGGAGCCATACTTCTTCTCGAGCAGTCCCACGAGGTCGCCCAGGGTAGAGGCACCCACCTTGAGCTGCTCGCCGTCGGCATAGACGGTGGGCACTGCCTGAATGCCAAGCTCCCTGACCTCCTCAGGTGCCCATGAGCCGTCGGTCATCGCGTTGGATGCCTGCGGGTTGAGCAGGGCCACGATGTTGAGGGCCTGCACTACTTCGGGGCAGTTGGTGCAGGTGAGGCTGACGTAGGTGGTGAGGCGCATCGGGCCGCGGAGGGCGCGGATGCGGGCCGCCAAGGTGTCGTCAGGGAGGTTCTTCCCCTTGCCGTCGGCGTTGAGCACTGCCAACAGCAGCGATGTGAACTCGTGGCCGTTGGGGATGCCGCGAAACATCACGCGCGTCTCCGCCCCATCCTTAAGGAGCTCACACACCAGCGGCACGGGGGCGTTGAGGTCGTCAAGCACCTCCACCGAGAGCTTCTGTGACGTGGAGGCCACGTCAGTGAAAAACTCGCGCATGGTGGCAAGGTGCGGGTCCGAGGGGTCGCCCGTGATGCGGAAAGTGTATGAAGCATCCAGCGAGGCGAAGATGCCCTTCACCTGATTGAGGGTGTCCTGGTCAAGCATATTAAACAAGCTCTAAATCTTGCCTACGAGGTCGATGCTGGGCTTGAGGGTGTCGGCGCCTTCCTTCCACTTGGCGGGGCATACCATGTCAGGGTTGGCAGCCACGAAGAGTGCGCCCTCCACTTTGCGGAGCAGCTCGTCGGCGTTACGGCCGATGGCGTTGTCCTGCACCTCGGCAATCTTCACGCGACCCTCGGGGTTGACCACGAAGGTGCCGCGATAAGACATGCCGTCCTCCTCGATCATCACGCCGAAAGCGCGGGCCAGCAGGCCGGTGGGGTCGGCGATCATCGGGTACTGAATCTTCTTGATGGTGTCAGAGGCATCATGCCAAGCCTTGTGCACGAAGTGGCTGTCGCAGCTCACAGAGTATACCTGCACGCCACGCTTCTTGAACTCCTCATACTTGTCGGCGAGGTCGGCGAGCTCGGTGGGGCATACGAAGGTGAAGTCGGCGGGGTAGAAGAAGAACACTGCCCAGTGGCCGATGACGTCCTTGTCGGTGACTGTGACGAACTTGCCGTCGTGATAGGCCTGTACCTTGAACTCGGGAAGCTGGGTGTTGATGATTGATTCCATGGTGGTTTAATTATCTGTTAAAGGTTAATAGTCAAGTGATTGTGTGGAAGCTCACTACAAGGCTCCCACTGTCAATATAACGCTCCGGGGAGGCCAAAAGTTTGCCGCCCTCCCCGATGTCACATCGATGAGGGCGGCGTGGGATTGGATGGATGGGAATATGTAGCCCCGAGGAGAGTCGAACTCCTATCTAAGGTTTAGGAAACCTCTATTCTATCCGTTGAACTACAGGGCCTTGCGTGCGGCGGCGGGGTGGCCGGCGCGGGGACTGTGCCGTCACTTCCTGCCGGAAATCACGGTGCAAAGTTAGGTTTTTTCTTCAAATAAGAGGCAAAGACAAAGTGTTTGCCGCTCTTTTCATCCTTGTAAAGGGGTGAGCGGTTGGTCTCCTCCCACTCGTCGGCGCGGAACTTGGGGAAGAACGTGTCGGCATCCCTCGGGCCGTCGTCGTCGATGTGCGTCAGCTCCATTCGTGTGGCATATTTCAGGGCTTGGGCATAAATCTGGCCGCCGCCTATCACGTAGGGTGTGGCCGACGGGCCGCTCATGCAGAGAGCCTGCTCCAGTGATGAAGCCACGTCGGCTCCCTCGGCATGGTAGCCGGGGGTGCGTGTCACCACGATGTTGCGCCGTCCGGGCAGGGCTCCTTTGGGCATGGACTCCCAGGTCTTGCGTCCCATGATGATGGGTGAGCCCATGGTGAGCCCCTTGAAGCGGCGCAGGTCCTCGGAGAGGTGGAAGAGCAGCTCACCCCGCCGGCCTATGGCTCCGTTGCGGCAGAGGGCGGCGATGATGATGATGTTTGACGGCAGGGTGTTGGATTTCATGGCGGGGGGTGGAGGATGAATGGCGGCGACTCACACGAAGTAGTCGCTGATGGCCTTGATGGCCTTGGCGGCGGGAGCGCCCTCGTAGAGGATGGAGTAGACGCCGTCGAGAATCGGCATGTTCACCTTGTAGCGGTGGTTGATCTCATGGATGCACTTGGCGCCGTAGTAGCCCTCGGCGGTCTGCTCCATCTCCATGCGCGCGGCCTTGACGGAGTAGCCGCGGCCTATCATGGAGCCGAAGTTGTGGTTGCGCGAGAAGCGGGAGTAGCAGGTGACGAGCAGGTCGCCCAGATACACCGAGTCGCATATCTGGCGGGGGCGGGGTGAGGCGGTGTCCACGAATCGCTCCATCTCGCGGATGGCGTTGCTCACGAGCATGGCCAGGAAATTGTCGCCGGCCTTGAGGCCATGGACCATGCCGGCGGCTATGGCGTAGACGTTCTTGAGCACTGCGGCATACTCGATGCCATCGACGTCGGTCGAGAGGATGGTGCGCATTGCTTTGCCGCTGAGGCAGCGGGCAAAGTGGTGGGCTGTCTCCACATCCTTGCCGCCGATGGTCAGGAAGCTCTGGCGCTCGAGGGCCACCTCCTCGGCGTGACAGGGGCCGCCGATCACCAGGATGTGCGACGGGTCAACGCCGAATCGGCGGGTCATGTAGCTGGTGATGAGCTCGTTGTCGTCAGGCACGATGCCTTTGATGGCGCTCACCACGTATTTGCCGGAGATGTCGGCGGTGAGGCGGTCGACGTGGCTCTTGAAGTAGGGCGAGGGCATGGCCAGCAGCAGCGTGTCGCTGGCGGCGGCCACCTCGTTGATGTCTGACGAGAAGCATATGCGCTCCACGTCAAACTCCACGTCGGTCAGGTAGGCCGGGTTGTGTCTGAGGTGCTTGAAGTCGTCGATGCGGTCATCGCGACGCATGTACCAGTTGATGGTCTCGCAGTTGGCGAGCAGGAGCTTGGCGAGGGCTGTGGCCCACGAGCCGCCGCCCATGACGGCGACTGTGCCGGGAAATGGTGCATCCATGGCAGGAGAAGGTGGTGGTGACGGGGTGCTGTGTCTGTGTGCGTTCCGGTGAGGGGCTCACTCGGCCTTCTCGGGGCGCATCTGGGGGAAGAACAGCACCTCCTGAATGGTGGTTTGGCCGGTCATGAGCATCACCAGACGGTCCATGCCTATGCCCATGCCCGATGTGGGGGGCATGCCATACTCGAGGGCGCGGATGAAGTCCTTGTCGATAATCATGGCCTCGTCGTCACCCTTCTCGCCCAGGCGCATCTGCTCGACGAAGCGCTCATACTGGTCAATGGGGTCGTTGAGCTCCGAGTAGGCGTTGGCCAGCTCCTTGCCGTTGACCATCAGCTCGAAGCGCTCTGTCAGCTCGGGGTTGTCGCGGTGGCGCTTGGTGAGCGGCGACATCTCTATGGGGTAGTCGATGATGAAAGTGGGCTGGATGTAGCTTCCCTCGCACTTCTCGCCGAAAATCTCGTCGATAATCTTGCCCTTGCCCATGGAGGGCTCCACCTCGACGCCCATCTGCTTGGCGGCTTCGCGGAGCTGAGCTTCGTCCAAGCCGTCGATGTCCACGCCGGTATGCTCGAGGATGGCCTCGCGCATGGTGACGCGGCGATAGGGGGCCTTGAAGTCAATCTCGTTGTCGCCCACCTTCACCTTGGTGGTGCCGTTGACGTCAAGGCATATCTTTTCGAGCATGCGCTCGGTGAAGTCCATCATCCAGTTGTAGTCCTTGTAGGCCACATATATCTCCATGCAGGTGAACTCGGGGTTGTGGGTGCGGTCCATGCCCTCGTTGCGGAAGTTCTTGCTGAACTCATACACGCCGTCAAATCCGCCCACTATCAGGCGCTTGAGGTATAGCTCGTCGGCGATGCGCAGATACAGAGGGATGTCAAGTGCGTTGTGGTGGGTGATGAAGGGGCGCGCGGCAGCTCCGCCGGGTATCGACTGGAGGATGGGGGTCTCCACCTCCATGTAGCCAGCGGCATTGAAGTATTCGCGCATGGAGTTGAACACCTTGGTGCGCTTGATGAAGATCTCCTTCACACCGTCGTTGACCACCAGGTCAACGTAGCGGCGGCGGTAGCGCAGCTCCAGGTCCTCGAAGGCATCGTAGACCACGCCATCGCGCTTCTTGACGATGGGGAGCACGCGCAGCGACTTGCTGAGCACCGTCAGCTTGCGGGCATGCACGGAGATTTCGCCCGTCTGGGTGCGGAACACGGTGCCCTCCACGCCGATGAAGTCGCCGATGTCAAGCAGCTTCTTGAACACCACGTTGTAGAGGTCCTTGTCCTCACCGGGGCATATCTCGTCACGCGACACATACACCTGTATGCGGCCGTCGGCATCCTGCAGCTCAATGAACGAAGCTTTGCCCATGATGCGGCGGCTCATAATGCGGCCCGCCACAGCCACCTGGCGCGGCTCGGCGTCATCCTTGAAGTTCTCCTTGATCTCTACACTGTGGCCGCTCACCGGGAATAGGGCGGCGGGATAGGGGTCGATGCCGCGACGGCGGAGCTCGTCGAGAGATGTGCGGCGGATCTGCTCCTGCTCGCTGAGGTTCTGCTGCTGTGCGCTCATATCTGTGTCAGTGCTTTTCTATATTATATGCGTATCCGTGTGTCAGAGCCCTCCGGGGACCGGGAGGCCTGATTAAGCCACAAAGTTACAACTTTTCGCCCGAAAGCGCAACGCCCCTTGTCACCGGCGCCGGCGCGCACGCAGATTAAACAAGCAAGTGTCTGCACTTGCGGCACGACGCGTCGCTGACGCACTTTCGTTATCTTTTTGGGGCGGGGGTGCCGGAATTGGGATAAAAGCGTTATATTTGCGATTAGATAACCTTTACCCTTCAGTATCTGTACCGGAAGACGCAACACGCACTCTAACGCACCCACTCACATTTTCCTTCTTAACCAACTCTGATGAAACAGCTTAACATCATCAAAAACGACCCTTGGCTCGAACCGTATGCCGATGCCATCGAGGGCCGTCACAATGACGCCATAAACAAGGAGCGCGAGCTTACCTCGGCTTGCGAGACCCTTGACAACTTTGCCAACGCGCACAATTACTTCGGGCTCCACCGCACTGACAAGGGGGGCTGGGTGTTCCGCGAGTGGGCTCCCAATGCCACGGAAATCACTCTGATAGGCGACTTCAGCCGCTGGAAGGAGTATATGAAATATCGCCTCAAGAAGCTCGACGGCGGCGTGTGGGAGCTGAAGCTCCCTGCCGACGCGCTGCACCACGGCGACCTCTACAAGATGATAGTGCGCTGGCCCGGCGGCGAGGGTGAGCGCATCCCCGCCTATGCAACGCGCGTGGTGCAGGATGAGCAGACCAAGCTCTTCTCGGCCCAGGTGTGGGATCCGGCGAAGCCTTACAAGTGGAAGGTGAAGAAGTTTACCCCTGACGTGCGTCCGCTGCTCATCTATGAGTGCCACATCGGCATGGCCCAGGAGCGCGAGGGGATTGGTACCTACATCGAGTTCCGCGACAACATCCTGCCGCGCATCGCCAAGGATGGCTACAACGCTATCCAGATCATGGCCATCCAGGAGCATCCTTACTACGGCTCGTTTGGCTACCATGTGAGCAACTTCTACGCGGCGTCGTCGCGCTTCGGCACTCCCGAGGAGCTCAAGAGCCTCATTGACAAGGCGCACGAGATGGGTATTGCCGTGATTATGGACATCGTGCACTCCCACGCCGTGAAGAATGAGCTGGAGGGCCTGGGGCGCCTCGACGGCAGCTACAACCAGTATTTCTACGGCGACCACCGCCGCGAGCACCCCGCATGGGACTCGCTCTGCTTTGATTATGGCAAGAACGAGGTGCTCCACTTCCTGCTGAGCAACTGCAAGTTCTGGCTGGAGGAGTACAGGTTTGACGGGTTCCGCTTTGACGGCGTCACCTCGATGCTCTATTACAACCATGGCCTTGGGCAGGCCTTCGGGTCGTATGCCGACTACTACAATGGCGGCCAGGACACCAATGCCATCACCTATCTGACGCTTGCCAACAAGCTGATACACAAGGTTAACCCGCGCGCCATCACCATCGCCGAGGAGATGAGCGGCATGCCCGGGCTGGCCATCCCGGTGAAGGATGGCGGTATCGGCTTTGACTACCGTATGGCCATGGGTATCCCTGACTACTGGATCAAGACCCTCAAGGAGCGCAAGGATGAGGACTGGCGCCCCACCTCCATCTTCTGGGAGCTCACCAACCGCCGCTATGAGGAGAAGACGGTGAGCTACGTGGAGAGCCACGACCAGGCTCTGGTGGGCGACAAGACCACCATCTTCTGGCTCATTGATGACCAGATGTACTGGCACATGATGGTGGGCGACGACAACATGACCGTGGCACGCGGCATGGCCCTGCACAAGATGATGCGCCTGGTGACCTGCTCCACCATCAACGGCGGCTACCTCAACTTCATGGGCAACGAGTTCGGCCACCCCGAGTGGATTGACTTCCCCCGCGAGGGCAACGGCTGGAGCTACAAGTATGCCCGCCGCCAGTGGGACCTGGTGGACCGCGACGACCTGAAGTACAAGTTCCTCAACAACTTTGACAACGCCATGATTCAGCTCATCGGCAACGTCTACAACTTCCAGGCTCTCCCCATCGAGAAGCTCTGGGAGAAGGATGACGACCAGGTGCTGGCGTTCAAGAGGGGCGACCTGGTGTTCGTGTTCAACTTCTCGCCCACGCGGTCGTTTGACGGCTACGGCATACTGGCACCCATCGGCGAGTATGACGTGGTGCTCTCGAGCGACAATCCCGAGTTTGGCGGCTATGGCAACATCGACGAGCACGTCAGCCACATCACGCAGCCTGACCCGCTCTATTCGCCTCACGGCGTGGAGTGGCTCAAGCTCTACCTGCCGAGCCGCACGGCCCTTGTGCTCAAGCAGCGCAAGCCCAAGGCCGCGAAGTAACCCTGTCCCCCTCCCCGGAAATCTCTCTATGCACTATATGCTCTCGGCCGGAGAAGCCTCCGGCGACATACATGGCGCAGCCCTCGTCAAAGCTCTCCGCGAGCTTGACGGGGGCGCGTCATTCACCTTTCTGGGCGGCGATGCCATGGCTGCCGCAGCCGGCCACGCGCCGCTGGTGCACATCCGCTCGATGGCCTACATGGGGTTCAGCGAGGTGCTCCGCCACCTGCCCGACGTCCGCGCCAACCTGCGCACGGCCCGCGCCGCTCTATCAGAGCCCACGCGGCGCCCCGACGCGCTGATATTGATTGACTATCCGTCATTCAACTTCAAGCTCGCCGAGGAGGCAGCCCGCCACGGCATCCCGGTGTACTACTTCATCCCTCCCAAAGTGTGGGCATGGAAGCAGTGGCGCATACGCACGCTGCGCCGCCTCTGCTCGGGCATCTACTCCATCCTCCCGTTCGAGCCGGAGTTCTATGCACGCCACGGCATGACGGTGGAGTATGTTGGCAACCCATCTGTTGCCGAAGTGGACGAGGCCATGACACGCGTCACACCCGTGGTGGCCGACAAGCCCATCCTGGCGCTCGTGCCCGGCAGCAGGGTGGGGGAGATACGCTGCAACCTCCCGGTGATGGCCCGCGCTGCCCAGCTGCTCGCCGACCGTTACACGCCCGTGATAGCCGCCGCTCCCGGCATTGACGATGCACTCTATGAGGAGATTGCGCCAAGCGTGCATATCTACCGCGACGGCTCGCTTGAGCTGATGGCCTCAGCCGAGGTGGCACTCGTCACATCCGGGACTGCCACGCTGGAGTGCGCCCTGGCCGGCACGCCGCAGGTGGCGTGCTACCGCGCCAACGGCTCGCGCCTGAGCTACGCCATCATGGAGCGACTGCTCAGCGTGCGTTACGTCACCCTCCCCAACCTTATCCTCAACGATGAGGCCATCCCCGAGATGCTGCTTCACCGCTGTACCCCCGAGCTGCTCGCCGACGAAGTGCGCGCACTCGCCCCCGGCTCCCCCGCCCGCGAGGCCCAACTCGCCGCCTACGGGCGCATGCGCACCCTCCTTGGCAACACCCCCGCCGCCCGCACCGCCGCCCAAGCCATCCTCGCCTCTCTGCGCCGATAGCCTGCCAAGGGGCTGTAATGGTAATAGGTCGTTTAAAAACAACATCTGAAATGCAGCCGGCTGCGATGGAAAATTTTTCGAGCACAGTGTTGCGCAGATGGAAAAAACTTAGTTACTTTGTGAGCACAGACCGCATCGCAGAAGCCCCGGTCGCGGGGAACACTGAGAGGCGGGATGTAGCAATTCTCACCGGCGAGAGCGCCAATAGAGAAATCACTATTATATAAAAGCGTTTATCCGCGCTGATTCTTGACGTTCTGAAATTCTCGCAAAATTTCATTCTCATGTCAAGGGTTGAGCAACGGTAGATGCCCGTGGATATGTAATGCCCGGCTGACGGCTGTCTCCTCATCAAGGAGCGGCCGGCCTGCCGCACTTGCATATACGAGCGTGGGCTTCTGCGTTGCCGTCCGACATGAGAAAGGCAATGCGAGAAGCCTCAGAACGTAGGACGGCAACAGATACAGATTCCTACGCTTTTTTTGTAATCATACTCCATCAGTCGGACTGTGGAATCTTCCGGCCCTCCTCCACACTTACCAATCACACAGTCCGTCAATGAAAAAGTGCATTTTCGCCCTTGCCGCCGCGCTGATGCTTTCGGCATCCGGACTCGCCTATGCGCAGGTCACGGCTGAACAGCTCAAGGAGCGCAAGGAACTTGCCAAGGCCTCCAAGAAAGACCTCAACGAGAAGGCCACAAAGGCAGCCCGCAAAGAGGCCAAGAAACTCAGCAAGCAGGGATGGCTCACAGCCCCCGGGGCACTTCCGCTTGAGAAGCAGCTCGACAAGTCATATCTGATGCAGTATCAGTATGACGGCGACGGCTTCCCGCAGTATATCATGGCTGAGGCCATGAGTACCGGCGGCAATTATGATGCCGCCAAGATGCAGGCTCTTGAGCTTGCCAAGCAGAATCTCGCCGGCCAGATCCAGACCGAGGTCACCTCGCTTATAGAGAACACCGTGGCCAATGACCAGATGGACCAGGGTCAGGCAGCCTCAGTGACACGCAGTGTCATGGCAAGCAAAAATCTCATCACTCAGAGCATAGGCCGCGTGGTGCCGGTGATCGAGACCTACCGCGTGGTGGGCGGAAACAACCGCGAGGTGTTGGTGCGCATAGCCTACAGCCAGGACATGGCCAAGGCAGCCGCCAAAAAGGCGATGCGCCAGGAGCTTGAGGCCCGCGGCGACTCTCTGCATGCGCAGCTCGACAATCTCTTAGGCTGGTAAGCCGCGACACGCTCTCCTCTACGCTGCAATGTTGCGTTTCGCTGTCATCATGCTGATGCTCTGGGGTATGTGCGTCCATGTCTCAGCGCGGCAGACCCAGAGCGTCACCTCTGAGTATCTTTACCAGATTCCCGAGGATGTGTCGCCGGAGCAGGCCAAGGCCATAGCCCTCGAGCGCGCCAAAATCCAAGCCATAGCCGATGCCTATGGCACCACAGTGACACAGACCAGTACCACCGGCGTGGTGATTGACAATGGGGTCACGTCCACGCGCTTCACCTCTGTTGGCGGCAGCGAGCTCAAGGGGGAGTGGCTCATGACCGACTCGGAGCCTACCTATGAGTTCATGACCGAGGGGGCATCGTTAGCCGTCAGAGTGCGGGTTCGCGGCACCATAGCCCCCTTGCTCACGCACAAGGTGCCGGCCGTGGTCCGCACATTCTCCAATGGTATAGAGCCCTCCAATCAGACCGCCGACTTCACCGATGGTGATGCGCTGTTCATGTCGTTCAATGCACCGGCTGACGGCTACCTCGCGGTGTATCTGCTGGACGATACCGGCAGCGCATACTGCCTGCTCCCGTATCAGCGTCAGTCCGAGGGCACTTTTGCCACCAAGGCTAACCGTGACTATGTGCTTTTTCACCGCGACTATGCCGCTGGCGGCGATGCCGAGGCCGTAGATGAGCTGGTGATGTCTGCCGAGGCCCGGCGCGAGAACAACATACTGGTCACAATCTTTTCGCCCAACAAGTTCTACAAGGCCCCCGACTCCAAAAGCCGGGAGGAGCTGCCGCGATGCCTGTCGCACGAGGAGTTTGAGCGCTGGCTCGGCAGCGTCCGCAAGCGCGACGCGGATGTGTCGGTCACCGAGAGCATGATCTCCGTAACACCCCGGCAGGCCCGCTAATCAATGCATCTTTCTGCAAGTCAGCGGCATAATATCTGAGGCCGATGCCGCATTGACTTTAATCAACATGGTCTCATCAACCAATCAACATCCATTATCTAACATGAAGAAGTTCTTCAAACTCGCGTGCGCAAGCTGCCTCCTTCTGGGCATGGCAAGCTGCTCCTCCACCACTCCTATCACCGCCACCTCCAATCCCGTTGGCAACAAGTGCGGCGTAGCCAAGACCTCCCGAGTCCTCACCATCTTCGGCGGTTCTGCTGACTGCGGCATCAACAAGGCTGCCAAGAACGGCGGTATCACCCGCATCTCGCACGTCGACGCTTTTGAGAAAAGCTACCTCGGCATCTACTCTGTCTACGGTGTGCGTGTCTACGGTGAGTAATCACTGACATCGGTTACAGCAAAACCCATCGGGAGGCGCATTGAGGCACCTCCTGATGGTGTATCCGTCACCTCCATGAATTTCCGCTGATGAAAAAAATCGTTGCTCTCCTCCTCATAGCTGTGGCAGCCCTTGCGGCCTACTCACAGTCAGCCTCCGGGCGTTACGTGAGTCGCATGACCCGCGACGGCACTCTTTTCTTTGTCAATCCGCAGAAGCTGACCCGGTGTACCGGCATCAGCAAGGTTGACTATGACATGACGTTTCTTACATGGACTGACTCTGTGACAGTCAATTTCACTTTCCGTACCAAGGTGCCATACCGTCCTGACAGCCTGAGAATTGACTGCTGCGGGACCTCTTATCCATGCAGCGACTACTCCTTGCTGTTCACTGACATCGTCAAGGGCGGTTATGAGATAAGAGTCACTTCCAGGTATCCCGTAGCTGACATCGGTCGGATGCTGGAGTGCGCAGAGTCACCCGTGATTGCTTTCACTCAGGATGGCGCGGCCTGCTCGGCAGCATATTCCAAAGGAGCGTGGGCCTCTGACCGCAAGAAGCTCCTCGACATATATAACCTTTATTTGCTTACACGATGAAACACACCCTCCGGGCAGTATGCCTGCTGCTTACCGCGCTGTACCTGCCTATGACCGCCGCCGCAGCCAAGACTGTCAAGATCAAGCTCACCGGCACCGCTCACGAGAAGATGCTGATGACCATCGGTCAGACAGGACGCACTGAGGTAATCTCTGACTTTCCCTATGTGTTCGAGGTGCCCAAGGCTCAGATGCCCGTACGACTCAAGTTTCAGTCTGACAACTACATATATTACAATATCGATGTACCCGTAAAGCCCTTTGACTCAACCGGGCACGTCTATTTGGTAAAGATTAACGAGAATGCCATGAACCTGGCTCAGCGGCAAAACGTGGCTGCGCCGGCGGTGGGGTCAGCCCCGGTCAGCTCTGTGACGGCCTCCGCCGGGCCTGACCTGTCGAAAGGTGTCAATGCCGCCCCTGTCACCGGCAAGAACAATGCCAATACCTTTGCCCTAATCATAGCCAATGAAGAGTATGAGATGGTGCCCAATGTAGACAATGCCGCCAATGACGGGATGGTGTTCAAGGAATACTGCCTCAAGACCCTGGGGCTTCCGGCGGGCAATGTCAAGTATTTCTCTAACCTCACTTACGGCAAGATGCGAAAGGCGATGGCCGACATTGTTGACCTTGCCTCTATCGTGGGGCCGGAGGCGAAGCTGATGGTGTATTATGCCGGGCACGGCATCCCTGACAACAAGACCAAGAACGCATTTCTGATGCCGGTGGATGCCGACGGCACCGACACGGACGTGTGCCTGTCGCTCGGTGACTTCTATGACCGGCTCAACGCTTCGTCGGCAGGCCTCTGCCTGGTGTTTCTCGACGCATGCTTCAGCGGTGCGCAGCGTGGCGGCGACATGATAGTCGCGGCTCGCGGGGTGAAGCTGCGTCCCCAGCCGGCAGCCCCCAAGGGAAACACCGTGGTGTTCAGTGCCACGTCAGGCGACGAGGCCGCGTACTCCTATAAAGATGAGGAGCACGGGCTGTTCACTTACTTCCTGCTCAAGAAGATGCAGGAGTCCAAAGGCAACGTCAGTCTCGGCGCTCTGGCCGACTATCTGACAAAACAGGTGTCCGTGCAGTCGCGCCTGATCAACAATAATCCGCAGACCCCCACGGTAAATGTGGCCAATGCTCTGAACGACAGCTGGCGTTCCATCAAACTGATAAAATAAGTTAGATGTGCCATTTTATTTTGTGCCATATGAATACCCTCTGTACTATTATGAAGAAACTACTCATCCTTGTGTGCGGTGTCTTTGTGTCGTTTGGCATTACAAGCTGCTCTTCCACATCTCAGGGGAGAGCTGGATTCTTAGCAGCCATAGCAGCCGGTACATCGGTTAAAATCAACAAGACAGGTGATAAGACAGCCCCTGCGGTTAAGAACGCTGCCAACAATGAAGCTGCTGTCGCCAATGTCACGCCTACCCTGGCAAGTCCGTCAGCCTCGCCTGTTGCAGCAGTATCCGGTAGCCCGGTGGTGGCAGCTGCGCCGTCAGCTCCGGATTTCACCAAGGGTGTCAATGCAGCTCCGGTGACCGGCTTGAACAGCGAAAATACATTCGCATTGGTCATAGCTAACGAAGATTACGGCCTGGTGACGAATGTCGACAATGCTGTCAATGATGGTTTGGCTTTTAAGGAATACTGTATAAAGACTCTCGGACTGCCCTCTGAAAATGTCAGATATTACTCCAATCTCACCTACGGACGGATGCGCAAGGCTCTGGCTGATATTGTGGATATAGCCTCTATCGTGGGGCCGGAGGCGAAGCTGATGGTGTATTATGCCGGGCACGGCATCCCTGACAACAAGACCAAGAACGCATTTCTGATGCCGGTGGATGCCGACGGCACCGACACGGACGTGTGCCTGTCGCTCGGTGACTTCTATGACCGGCTCAACGCTTCGTCGGCAGGCCTCTGCCTGGTGTTTCTCGACGCATGCTTCAGCGGTGCGCAGCGTGGCGGCGACATGATAGTCGCGGCTCGCGGGGTGAAGCTGCGTCCCCAGCCGGCAGCCCCCAAGGGAAACACCGTGGTGTTCAGTGCCACGTCAGGCGACGAGGCCGCGTACTCCTATAAAGATGAGGAGCACGGGCTGTTCACTTACTTCCTGCTCAAGAAGATGCAGGAGTCCAAAGGCAACGTCAGTCTCGGCGCTCTGGCCGACTATCTGACCAAGAAAGTGTCGCTGCAGTCACGCCTGATCAACAACAATCCGCAGACCCCTACGGTAAATGTGGCTCAGGCCATGGAGGAGAAGTGGCGCTCGATAAAGCTCAACAACCATTGATCTGACAGATGATGTGTTATTCAGCTTCTGCATTGCGCATTGCTTGCCGGAGTGTATTGCCGGCGCTCTTGCTGATGCTTGGTTCTTGCAGCTCTCGCGATGCGGCAGAAGCCCGGTGGGATGCGTCAGCACTCTGCTGTCACATCCCCTCCGAGGGACTGACACTGACTCTCCCGGACAGCGCCGACTGGCAGGTTGCTCCCCTTGACTCGCTCCCCGGCGGCGTGCTGTTTTGCGCAGCTGACCCGGCAGCGGGACTCTGCGTGATGCTCATTGCACACCCGGTGGCGTATGATGTTGACATCTCCCGTTATACTCCGGAAGCCGCCTCGGCAGTGGTGTCCGCTATCACCCGTCAGCCGACTGATACCGCCAGCGTAACGTATGCCCCGCCCATCATTAGCCATGACACCTATCCGGGTGGCCGCCGCACAGTGCGTTTCTCCGCGGGTGTAGAGGCCGCGGGCTCGCCGGGCGCCATATACAGTGGATGCATCTTTTCGGCAGAGGGGCATCTCTTGGCACTGGTGTGCCTGGAGCCTGCCGACGCACCCTCGGAAATCCGTGCTCTCGCCGCTCAGGTCCTTGACGGCCTGTCATTCACACACTGACCGGTATGCCTCCCTGCCCTGGGGGCAGCCATGCAACACGATTAGCCATGAGACATATAGCTCTGTTTAGCCTCGCACTCACTGTATCAGCTGCTGCATCGGCTCATGATGTGCCCGGTGGTGCTTCGGTTGATCCTATTGCAGCCTATCAGAAATTTCGGCATGATGCCATCAACCGCTATAATGCTTTTCACGACTCAGTCAACGCCCGTTATGCCGAGCATCTGCTCACAGCCTGGGCGTGGTATGAGGGGAAGGCTCCCATGCCTGCGCCGCAGGAGAAACTGCCTGTTGCGCCGGTGAGATATGACCGCAGCCGCCGGGCACCCGTCCGTGAAACCTCGCCTGAGGAAGTTGTGACGGTGCCGGACGAGCCCCGTCCCATGCCGGCTGAGCCTGTCAAGGAGATCCCTG
This sequence comes from Candidatus Amulumruptor caecigallinarius, assembly GCA_023665605.1. Lineage (GTDB taxonomy): Bacteria > Bacteroidota > Bacteroidia > Bacteroidales > Muribaculaceae > Amulumruptor > Amulumruptor caecigallinarius_B. Next base: position 143,636 of record JAMPDP010000001.1, read on the forward strand.
AGGTGGACGCTGTGCCTCTCAAGGTGAAGTTTTTCGGCCATGAATGCTCTGTGCGACTGCCGATGGCAGCCAAGCAAGGATTGCCGGAGCTTACGCCGCAGGCTGTCTCCCGCCGGTGGACAGAACTGAGCGAGGATGGCATGAACAATGCTATCCGTGACTGTCTTGAGACCCGGATGCGCTACAATCTCTGCGACTGGGCCTACCTCAGGCTGCTTGATACCGTCGCCAGGGCTGCGGCTCCCGACTCTGATGCAGCCACTCTGCTGATGGCATACCTCTATTGCCGCTCCGGCTACCAGATGCGCCTCGGGGTGGATGACGGCCACCTAACCATGCTGTATGGCAGCCTCTATCAGATCTATGACACAAGATATTATGAGCTTGACGGGGCTAAGTTCTATCAATACGGACAGGCTTCCCGGAAGTTGAATATCTGCAACATCCCCTATGAGAGTGAGGCACCAATGTCACTGGCCATTGCCAAGGAACAGCTTCTGGGCAATGCTGTGTCAATGCCACGCGAGATAGTCTCGGAGGAGCCGCAAGGAGTGAAGGCGACGGTGAGCACGCCGTTGAGCTTGCTTGAATTCTTTGACAGCTACCCCGTGTCGACCCTCGGCAATGACCCTCTGACCAAATGGGCCGTATATGCCGGCTCTCCCATGTCTGCATCCGTCCGAGAGACACTCTATCCGTCCCTGAGGCGCGCTATCGACGGGTGCACGCAGGTGCAGGCTGCCGACAGGCTCCTTAAATGGATTCAGTACGGCTTTGAGTATGAGTATGATGACAAAGTTTGGGGACATGACCGTGCTTTCTTTGCCGAGGAAACGCTGTATTATCCTTATTGCGACTGCGAGGATCGTGCGATTCTTTTCACTCGTCTGGTCAGAGACCTTCTTGGGCTTGATGCTGCGTTAGTCTATTGCCCCGGACATCTTGCGGCGGCAGTCCGCTTCACGGATGATGAGATGCCGGATGCCGACTGCATGAATGTTGACGGACGGAGGTATGTGATATGCGATCCCACATATATTGGGGCTCCCGTCGGGGTGCGAATGCCGGATCTTGACTATGATGCCGCGCGTATGATAATCTTGGATAAGTGAGGACTGTGCATACAATGAAGCCGGGGTCCTGCTGCTTTTGCGGCGGGACCCCGGCTTGGTTATACACACGTCTGGAATCGGTCGGGATTGGTGGTGTTTTTTGGGGGGGAGGGGCTGATGGGGTCAGCTTTGCTCCATGCCTTTGAACCAGTCGGCGTCGGTGATTGACTCCTCGGCAAGCTCGGTGCCGGTGGCTTCGTTGCCGTACTCCTCGTCGTGCTGGGAGCGGTCGAGGCCTATCTCCTCGCTGTGGCGGCTCACGCGCAGGGGTATCATCTTGTTGGTGAGCCAGTAGAGGAAGTAGCTCATGACGAAGGTGTAGGCGCAGACCACCAGGAGGGCGAGGATGTGGTTCCAGAAGAACTCCATATGGGAGATCATGCCGGGATCCTGCTTGACGAAGTAGCCGTAAGCGAAGATGCCGGTGAACACGGTGCCGAGGATGCCGCCGAGGCCGTGGGTGGGGAACACATCGAGGGCGTCGTCAAACGAGTGGGTGCGGCTCTTCCATGTCACGGCGAGGTTGCAGCAGAGGGTGATGACGAAGCTGATGAAGATGCTCTGGCCTACGGTGACCCATCCGGCGCAGGGGGTGATGGCCACCAGGCCTACCACAGCACCGATGGCTGCGCCCATGGCTGAGGGCTTGTGGCCGCGCAGGGCGTCAAACACTACCCAAGTCACCATGGCCGTGGCGGCCGCGGTGTTGGTGTTGAGGAAGGCTGCCACGGCCACGCCGTCGGCTGCCAGCGAGCTGCCGCCGTTGAAGCCGAACCATCCGAGCCAGAGCAGCGCGGCTCCCAGGAGCACGAAGGGCACGTTGGCGGGCTTGGTGTTGGCGGTGTCGGAGCGGCGACCCAGAAAGAGGGCCCCGGCGAGGGCGGCGATGCCTGAGGCGGCGTGAACCACGATGCCGCCGGCGAAGTCATGGACGTGCCACATGGCCAGCAGGCCGTCGGGGTGCCACGTCACGTGGGCCAGCGGGCAGTAGACCACTATCACCCAGAGAATCATGAAGATGAGGTAGCCCGAGAAGCGCACGCGCTCGGCGAATGAGCCGGTGATGAGCGAGGGGGTGATGATGGCGAACTTCATCTGGAACAGGGCAAACAGCGCAAGGGGAATGGTGGTGGTGGCTGCGCCGATGGCACCGCCTATGTCGGCGCCCTCGATGGCCACGCGCTCGGAGGTGGCGGCGGTGACGTTCTGCACCCCTACGTGGTCAAACATGAAGAAGTCCGCCGGATTGCCGATTATGTGGAGCACGTCGTCGCCGAAGGCCAGGCCGAAGCCGAACACCACCCATATCACGCTCACCACGCCCATCACTATGAAGCTCTGGAGCATGGTGGAGATCACATTCTTGGCGCGCACCATACCGCCGTAGAAGAATGACAGGCCGGGCGTCATCATCAGCACGAAGATGGTGGCCGTGATCATCCAAGCCACGTTGGCGTAGATATTGTCGTTGGGGAGGTCAAACTGACCCTCATGGTTTGACACAAACAGACCGAGCACTGCGATGGCCGCAGTCAGCAGGAACAGAATGACCCAACGTTTCTTAATTCTTTTTTTACCGGAAGAAGTTGCCATAGTTGGAAAGCAAAATGTAATGAACTATGGTGCAAAGTAAGCATATTTCCATTGAAACAGCAAATATTCCGACAAATTTCTTCCGGGTTGGCCCGTTTTGGGCTATTGATGAGTGAGTTTTACGGGCTTCCGGGAAAAGAGGAATAGCCGTTGTTTGGGCGCAATGCGCTATCTTTGCGTCTGAATAACAGACATCTTAGATGGAAACACTCACTGCCGCCGTCATCAAGAGTATCGCGCGCCTTGACAGTGCCTCACGCCGCCGCGAGGAGGGGCTGTTCATGGCCGAGGGAACCAAGTGTGTGGCCGATACTTTGGGCCACTTCAAGCTGCACATGCTTGTCGCCACGGCTGCATGGCGCGCCGAGCACCCTCAGTGGGGAGCCCTGCCGCAGGCCGTGACGGCCTCACAGCGTGATCTCGGGCGCATGAGTCATCTCAGCACGCCCCCTCAGGTGATTGCAGTCTATGAGCTTCCCGCCGAGTGTCCCTCAATCATGCTCCCTTGCGGTGAGCCGCTGCTTGCCCTGGACACCATTCAGGATCCGGGCAATCTTGGCACCATCATACGCACTGCCGACTGGATGGGCATACACACCATCGTGGCCTCGCGCGCGACTGCTGACTGCTTCGCCCCCAAGGTGGTGCAGGCTACCATGGGGTCTATCGCGCGCGTGCGCGTACATTATATCGATTCGCTCGCCGCATTCCTGCGCGACGAGGCAGGGCGAGGCAGGGAGGTGTACGGCACGCTGTTGGAGGGAGAAGATCTATACCGCGCTCCCGGCCTTGTGGCGGATCCTATACTGGTAATCGGCAATGAGGGCCGGGGCATCTCCGAGGAGGTGAAGGCCACCCTGACCCGCCGCCTCACCATACCGAGCGGAGAGCCCGGGACCCCTCACGGCGAGAGCCTTAACGCCGCCGTGGCCGCCGCTCTGGCGATGGCCGCGCTTACCGTGGGGCGCCGCTGAAGTGAGGGGGAGGGTGTTGCGTAACCCGCTGATGTCGAGCTGATGTTGTAAATCGGCGTCCTGCGGACGCCCTGTGTTTTGGATGCCTCTCAACCCCGGATGCCTACGCTGCGCTGCGGCTTCCGGGGCTACGGTAAATCAGCGTCCTGCGGACGCTCTTCGGCGGTTCTGTCACACCCTCCAAAACTTTTGATACACTTCCCTCTATTACCAGTTCTGCAACAGCCTCTTATGTTTCAACTCTCTCCTTTTCCTCATTTTGAAGCGGCTGCCCTCAGCCAGATGTCTGAACAAAACAAGAGCTCCGGCGTGGACATATGCTGATGTCGTGACGCCGGAGCTTGTGGGTGTGATGATGAGGTTCCTAGCAGATTCGAACTGCTGTACACGGTTTTGCAGACCGTTACCTAGCCACTCGGTCAAGGAACCATAACTGGGCTTTTGCGTGGGCAAAGTTAATGTAAATTATCGAAACCCGCAAATGAAATTTCTCCTTGCCATCAAAAAAAGTTTCCGTTCCGCGCCGTCAGCCACTCTATTGCACAAATACCGCCTGAAGTGTGAAAAGATATAAACAGGGCTAAAATTGGAGAAAAATTGCTAAATTTGCAGCCTAAATAACACAATCTCATCACTTCTCTATGAAGCTACTTCAGGCAAAGCTTGCGAAGTACACGGCACCTCAGGAGGCCAAGGCCGCAGGCATTTATCCCTACTTCAGGGCCATATCGAGCGAGCAAGACCCCGAGGTGATTATCGACGGGCGTAAGGTGCTCATGTTCGGCTCCAACTGCTACTCCGGCCTGGTCAACGATCCCCGCATCAAGGAGGCCGCCATCGAGGCCACCAAGAAGTATGGCACCGGTTGCGCCGGCTCACCCTTCCTCAATGGCACGCTCGACCTCCACAAGCAGCTTGAGGCTCGCATCGCCGAGTATATCGGCAAGGAAGACGTGATGATCTACTCCACCGGCTTCGGCGTGAACCTCGGCGTGGTGTCCACACTCACAGGCCGCGAAGATTACATCCTCTGGGATGAGCAGGACCACGCTTCAATCATCGAGGGGCGCCGTCTGTCATTCAGCCAGTCGCTCAAATACAAGCATAATGACATGGAGTCGCTCGAGAAGCAGCTCCAGAAGTGCGAGCCAGACAAGGTGAAACTCATCGTCACCGACGGCGTGTTCTCCATGGAGGGTGACGTGGCCAACGTACCCGAGATAGTCCGCCTGGCCAAGAAATACGATGCCACCGTGATGGTCGACGAGGCCCACTCTATCGGCGTGTTCGGCGAAAGGGGCCGCGGCACCTGCGCCCACTTCGGCGTCACCAAGGATGTTGACCTGATCATGGGCACATTCAGCAAGTCATTTGCCTCGCTCGGCGGCTTCATCGCCACCGACAAGGAGATCACCAACTACCTGCGTCACCACTCACGCAGCTACATATTCACCGCCAGCATCACCCCCGCCTCCACCGCCGCAGCCCTCAAGGCCATCGACATCATGGAGAGCGAGCCCGAGCGTCAGGAGAACCTGTGGGCCAACACCAACTACGCCCTTGACACCCTCCGCGAGATGGGCTTCGAGATTGGCAACACCTCCACGCCCATCATCCCTCTCTACATCCGCGACAACAACCTGACCTTCACCATCACCCGTGACCTCCTGGAGGAGGGCGTGTTCGTCAACCCCGTAGTGTCGCCCGCCGTAGCCCCGCAAGACACCCTCATCCGCTTCTCGCTGATGGCCACCCACACCCGCGAGCAGGTGACCACCGCGCTTGAGAAGCTCCAGAAGGTATTCCGCCGCTACAACCTCATTCCCTGACAGCGGTCGCTGAGAGCTCTCTGATATATCAAGAGGGTGTATCAAATTAAGCAGTTTGGTACACCCACTCATTTTATAGCGTCTGAG
>JAMPDP010000001.1:149330-175065 GCA_023665605.1 Candidatus Amulumruptor caecigallinarius
CGAAGCGAGGACAAAGATGGTCGAGCATGGTCTATCTTACCGGACAGTATATTGCTAAAGAGGAGAAAGCATTGATTGCCGAAATGTTGCTGGTTGATAAATGGTTAAAGATGGTTCTTGATGGTTCCGGCCCGGCGCAGCCGTTTTATTATTAGTAAAGATATTTTGATGCGGTTGCCCTGTTAAGCGGTCAGAGGTAGAGGAGGGCGGCGAAGGTGGCTACCCAGCCGATGACGCAGGTCTGGATGAAGCCGTCGCTCACCATCACTTTGGTGGGGGAGCCGCTGCGCTGCTCCACCAGAGTGATCTGCAGGTAGCGGAGGATGCCCCCAAGCACCCACAGGGAGGTCAGATAGAGGTAGCGGCTGCCGATGCGTGCCACCACGTCGGGGTCGATGGTGTACATGATGTAGCACACCAGGGTCATGGCCGCGAGCATCCCCGCGGTGATGTTCATGAACGCCAGGTTGTAGCCGGCGATGTTGCGGCGCATGCTCTTGCCGGTGCTCTCGAAGATGGCCACGTCATCGCGACGCTTGGCCACGGCCAGAAAGAGGGCCAGCAGGTAGGTCATCATCACTATCCAGTGCGACAGCTCCACGCCCGAGGCAAACGACCCCGCCAGCAGGCGCAGTACGAACCCCAGGGCCACCACCATCATGTCAAGCACGGCCACGCGCTTGAGCACGTAGCAGTAGAGTATGTTGATGACGATGTACACCCCTATCACGGCGGCTTCGGCACCGAACTCCCCCTTGACCAGCGGCAACAGGGCCACCGCGCCGATGAAGCATACGGCCATGGCAGCCCACGCCAGGGGCACCGGCACGGCCCCGCTGGCCACGGGGCGGCGGCACTTGCGGGGGTGGCGGCGGTCGGCCTCCACGTCGATGATGTCATTGAGGCAGTATACGCCGCTGGCTGCCAGGCAGAAAGCCGCAAAGGCCGCGAACGTGGGCCCTAAGAGCTGCCAGTGGGTGAGCTGCATGCCGAAGAACAGCGGCAGAAACACAAAGAGGTTCTTGACCCACTGCACGGGGCGCAGCAGCGAGATGAGGCCTGTGATACGGTTCATTTCTGAGAGTCGGTGTGATGTGAGAGATGATTGGTGATTGGTGCTTGGCAGACGTGGAGTCCACTCAGAGGAGCAGGCAGGCGTCGCCGTAGGAGAGGAAGCGGAAGTCGCCGGCCAGCGCGTAGTCGTACATACGGCGCCAGTCGCCGCCGGTGAATGTGCTGACCAGCAGCAGCAGGGTGCTCCGCGGCTGGTGGAAGTTGGTGACCATGCCGCTGACCACCCGCGGTGTGTAGCCCGGGGCGATGATGAGCCGCGTGGAGCCGCTTACGGTGTCGGAGCCGGAGGCATCCATGTCGGCAAGGAGGGCCTGCATGGCCTCGGCGACGGTGAGCCCCGGGTGCGACTCGGAGTAGGGGTACCACTGCGGCACCTCAGAGGAGGTGTCGCCGCTATGGCGCATGCACCCCAGGTGGTAGAGGCTCTCGAGGGTGCGTACCGAGGTGGTGCCCACGGCGATGACGCGGCGGTGGCCCTGCGCCAGAGCTTCGATGAGCGAGCGCGGGGCCTCAAACACCTCGCTGTGCATACGGTGGCCGCCGATGGTGTCGGCTTTGACCGGCTGGAACGTGCCCGCGCCCACATGGAGCGTCAGCTCATGCCGAGGGATGCCGCGGGCAGCTATCGCGGCGAGCAGCGCGTCGGTGAAATGCAGTCCCGCGGTGGGAGCCGCCACGGAGCCTTCGATGTGTGAGTAGACCGTCTGGTAGTCGGTGGAGTCGGTCGGTTCGGTGGAGCGGTTGAGGTAGGGGGGAATGGGTATCTCGCCCGCCGCGGATATGATTTGCGAGAAAGTGACACCGTTCGGTAGCCAACTGAACCGAACGGTTGAAGTGGCTCCCGACTGGGATGTGCGCTTCGCCGTGAGGGTGATGCGGGAGCCGTCGGCGAGGGTGATGTCGCGGCAGAGCGTGCCGGATTTCCACTTCTTTGAGTTGCCCACCATGCAGGTCCACTCGCAGGAGCCTTCGGCGGCAAAGCTCAGGGCATAGTCGCGCGGGGCAAACGGTTCGAGGCAGAACACCTCAATCAGGGCCCCGCCGGGGCCGTCGGCACTCGCCCCCTTGCGGAAGCGCAGGCGTGCGTTGATGACGCGCGTGTTGTTGCACACCAGCATGGAGTCCTCCGGGAGCAGCCCGGGGAGCTCGGCGAAGCGGTGGGTGGAGAGCTCGCCGTCGTGGCCGCGCACGAGCAGCAGGCAGCTCTCGCGGTCGGCCAGGGGGTGCTTCGCTATCCGAGCGTCGGGCAGCGGGTAGTCGTATTGCGCTATGTCAATGTCGGTTACGCTCATTCTGAAAGTGCGTTGGCTGAGGGTGCGTTGGCGGCTGTGGCCTCGGCGATGATGTCGAGTGCCTGGCGCGCCATAGGGGTGTCGGAGTAGGGGTCGAGGAGGTGTATCTCGGGGCGCTTTTTCATCCACGTGAGCTGCTTCTTGGCATACACGCGGGTGTTCTTGCCTATGCGGGCTATGGCCGTGGGGAGGTCGAGCTCGCCACGGAAGGCTGCGAACAACTCCTTGTAGCCCACGGTGTTGAGTGAGTTCAGGTGGCGACGGTCGAACAGGGCGCGGGCTTCGTCGACGAGTCCGTCGGCCACCATGCGCTCCACGCGGGCGTTGATGCGGGCAAACAGGTCGTCGCGGCTCCACTGCGGGGCCACCGTGACGGTGCGCCACGGGCGGGGCTTGACGCGCCCCGTGCGGAGGGTGGAGTAGGGCACGTGTGCCTCAAGGCATATCTCCAGGGCGTGAAGCACGCGCCGCGGGTTGGAGCGGTCCACCTCGGCGCAATACACCGGGTCAACCTCGTCGAGCCACGACAGCATATAGTCCAGCCCCTCGGAGTGGTAGGTGTCGAGCACCTGCGCACGCACCTCGGCTGAGATGTCGGGCAGGCAGTCGATGCCGCGTGTCACGGCATCGACATACATCATCGAGCCGCCGCACATCACGGCGTAGTCGCTGCGCTGCCACAGCCGTGGGAGTAGCTCCAGCACGTCAGTCTCGAAGCGCGCGGCACTGTAAGGCTCGTTGAGGTTCAGGGTGCCGACGAGGTGGTGTGGCACCCCCTGCATCTCGGCTGCTGTGGGGGCGGCGGTGCCGATGGGGAGGTCGCGGTAGAGCTGGCGCGAGTCTGCTGATATCACCTCGGCCCCCAGCTCGCGGGCAAGCTCCACGGCCAGGGCGGTCTTGCCCGAGGCGGTGGGGCCGGTGACCACCACGAGGGTCTTCCCGGAGGCGATGGCGGGTGACTCAGCGGGCTGCATGCCTCACTTCCCTTCGGCCACCAGACGGCAGATTTCCACTATCACGTCGCGGGCCTTCTCCATCGAGGGGATGGGCACGAACTCATAGCGTCCGTGGAAGTTGAGGCCGCCGGCAAAGATGTTGGGGCAGGGGAGCCCCTTGAACGAGAGCTGTGCCCCGTCCGTGCCGCCGCGCACGGGCACCACCTTGGGCGTGATGCCGAGCTTCTCCATGGCCTCCACGGCCACGTCGACGATGTGCTTCACCGGCTCGATCTTCTCGCGCATGTTGTAATACTGGTCCTTGATGTCGATGGAGGCGCAGCCGGGAAACTCGTTGTTAATCTTGCGGGTGAGGTGCTCCAGCTCCTTCTTGCGACGCTCGAAGCGGTCGCGGTCATGGTCGCGGATGATGTAGGTGAGCACGGTCTTCTCCACGGAGCCCTCCATGGATGTCAGGTGGTAGAAGCCTTCGTAGCCCTCGGTGTGCTCCGGGGTCTCCCAGCGGGGGAGCATGATGACAAACTGGTTGGCCACGCGCATGGAGTTGAGCATCTTGTGGCGGGCGTAGCCGGGGTGCACGTTGCGGCCGGTGAAGGTGACTCGGGCCACGGCGGCGTTGAAGTTCTCATACTCTATCTCGCCCACTTCGCCGCCATCCATGGTGTAGGCCCAGGCGGCCCCGAAGCGCTCTACGTCAAACTTGTGTGCCCCCTGGCCTATCTCCTCGTCGGGGTTGAAGGCTATGCGCACCTTGCCATGCTTCACCTCGGGGTGGGCCTGCATCCATGCCACCGCGCTGACTATCTCGGCGATGCCGGCCTTGTCGTCGGCGCCGAGCAGGGTGGTGCCGTCGGTGACTATCAGGTCCTGGCCCACGTAGTCCTTCAGCTCGGGGAACTCTGCGGGGCTGAGGGTGACGCCGGCCTCCTTGTTGAGGATGATGTCGCCGCCGTCATACCCCTTGACTATGCGGGGCTTGACGTGGCGGCCGCTCATGTCGGGCGAGGTGTCAAGGTGGGCGATGAAGCCAATCACGGGCACATCCTTGCGGTCGGTGTTGGCGGGGAGCGTGGCCATCAGGTAGCCGTTGTCGTCGAGCGAAATATCTTCGAGGCCCATCGCGCGGAGCTCTTTCTCCAGCTCGCGGGCGAATATCATCTGGCCCGGGGTGGAGGGCCACATATTGGTGAGCTCATCGCTCTGCGTGTCGAAGCTGACGTAGTGCAGGAAGCGGTCAACGAGTTTGTCCATGGGTATTGTCAAGTGGGGTTTATGTCTGAGCTAAAGCTCTAAGGCTTCAGTAGGATTAGTCTTGGCTTTCAAGGGCTTGGGCCACGGCGGCGGCGGCGCGGCGGCCGTCGCCCATGGCGAGGATTACGGTGGCCCCGCCGCGCACTATGTCGCCGCCGGCGTAGATGGCGGGGATGGAGCTCTGCATGGTGTCGCCGTTGACCACGATGGTGCCGCGGCGGCTCACGTCCAACCCGTCGACCGAGTTGGGAACCAATGGGTTGGGCGATACACCCACGCTGACTATCACCAGGTCGGCGGGCATCTCGACGATGTCGCCCTCGATGGGCACGGGGGAGCGGCGGCCGCTCTCGTCAGGCTCGCCTAAGGCCATGCGCTGGAGCCTTACGGCGCGCACGCGCCCCTTGTCGTCGCCCAGATACTCCACGGGGTTGTGGAGGGTGAGGAAGTGCACGCCCTCCTGCCCGGCGTGGTGCACCTCCTCGGCGCGGGCCGGCATCTCCTCGCGGGAGCGGCGATAGACGATGGAGGCGTTCTCGGCACCCTGACGGCGAGCGGTGCGCACGGAGTCCATGGCGGTGTTGCCGCCCCCTATCACCATGACGTTGTTGCCCCGGAGCACCGGCGTGTCGCAGCCGTCGCGCCCGGCGCCCATCAGGTTGACGCGGGTGAGGTATTCGTTGCTTGACATCACGCCGTTGAGGTTCTCGCCGGGGATGCCCATGAAGCGTGGCAGGCCGGCCCCGGAGGCCACGAAGATGGCCGCGAAGCCCTGCTGCTCGAGGTCGTCGATGCTGAGGGTCTTGCCCACCACGGTGTCCTTCTCGAACACCACGCCGAGGCGGCGCAGCCCGTCGATTTCGGTCTCCACCACGGTGTTGGGCAGGCGGAACTCGGGGATGCCGTATTTGAGCACGCCCCCTATCTCATGGAGGGCTTCGAAGACGGTCACGCCGAAGCCGCGCTTTATCATGTCGCCGGCAAAGGAGAGTCCGGCGGGGCCGCTCCCCACCACGGCCACTTTCTTCCCCTTGGAGGGTGCGGGCACCGGGGCGGGCACTTGGTCGGCGTGGTCGTTGGCATAGTCGGCGGCAAAGCGCTCGAGGTAGCCGATGGCCACCGGCTCCTTCTTCATCTTGTGGTAGATGCAGCGGCTCTCGCACTGCTTCTCCTGGGGGCACACGCGGCCGCACACGGCGGGCAGTGCGCTGGTGGCCTTGAGCACCTCGGCGGCTTCGATGACCTCGCCGCGCTGTATGTTCTTGATGAAGCCGGGGATGTTGATGCTCACCGGGCACCCCTCCATGCAGGTGGGAGTGGGGCAGTCGAGGCAGCGTGTGGCCTCCTGCTGCGCCATGTCGAAGGTGAGGCCCTGGTTGACCTCCTCGTTGCAGTGCACGCGGTATTCGGGGTCGAACTCGGGCATCTTCACGCGGGCTATGGCTGCGCGCTCCTTGGCGCTGAGGGCCTTGCGGAGCTCCTCGCGCCAGGCGGCGTCGCGCGGGGCGAGGGTTATGTTGTCACTCATGGGTGTGGGTGTTAAGGCTGAATGGGTTAGTTATAGCTGCGCAGGCGCATCATCATCTCGTCGAAGTCCACCTGGTGGGCGTCAAACTCCGGGCCGTCGATGCACACGAACCGGGTCTTGCCCCCCACGGTGACGCGGCAGGCCCCGCACATGCCTGTGCCGTCAACCATGATGGTGTTGAGCGAGCACTGTGTGGGGATGTCATACTTCTTGGTGAGCAGGGCCACGAACTTCATCATCACGGCGGGGCCGATGGTGATCACCTCGTCCACCTTCTCGCGCTTGATGACGCTCTCGATGCCCTCGGTGACGAGGCCTTTGGTGCCGTAAGAGCCGTCGTCGGTCATTATGATTACCTCGTCGGAGTGAGCGCGCACCTCGTCTTCGAGGATTATCAGGTCCTTGGAGCGTGCGGCGAGCACGGAGATTACCCTGTTGCCGGCGGCCTTCATGGCCTTGATGATGGGGAGCAGCGGGGCCACGCCCACGCCGCCGCCGGCGCACACCACGGTGCCGCGGTTCTCGATGTGAGTGGCTTGGCCGAGGGGGCCCACCACGTCGGTGAGGCACTCCCCCTTCTCCAGTGCGCATATTTTGGCCGAGGAGACCCCCACGTTCTGCACCACCAGGGTGATGGTGCCCGCCTTAGTGTCGGCATCGGCGATGGTCAGGGGTATGCGCTCGCCGCAGGGGCACGCACGCACTATCACGAAGTGCCCGGCGCGGCGTGACCGCGCTATCATGGGAGCCTTCACCACCAGCTTGGCAACCTTGGGTGAAAACTGCTCTTTGTCAACTATCTCAAACATGCTTTCAAAGTGTGATGAAACCTACCCGCAAAGATAGCAAAATTCCCGCCAACCCGCCTCAATTTGAGTGATTAATATGGGACAAAGAAGCAGCGGAGCGGCGGAGGCGCGTGGATGTGCAGAAACCCCGGGTGGAGCGAAGCGGAGCCCGGGGCAGGTGGTGCGGGGAGCGCCGGAGGCGCGTGGGTGTGCAGAAACCCCGGGTGGAGCGAAGCGGAGCCCGGGGCAGGTGGTGCGGGGAGCGCCGGAGGCGCGTGGGTGTGCAGAAACCCCGGGTGGAGCGAAGCGTAGCCCGGGGCAGGTGGAGCGAAGCGAGGATGCTTCGTAGAAGCGTCTTGTGGTAAAGTCAGCGGTATCCTTCCTAAAGCGCGAGATGTCCGTAGCCCAAACCACCAGACGCTTCTACGAAGCATCCCGCCTGCTTCCGCCGAACCCCGGGCTCCGCTTTGCTCCACCCGGGGTTTCTGCACATCCACGCGCCTCCGGCGCTCCCGGCCCACCAGAACCCCGGGCTCCGCTTTGCTCCACCCGGGGTTTCTGCACATCCACGCGCCTCCGGCGCTCCCGGCCCACCAGAACCCCGGGCTCCGCTTTGCTCCACCCGGGGTTTCTGCACATCCACGCGCCTCCGGCGCTCCGTTATTGGTCGCATTTCTGTCGGCGGCAGCCCCCGGGATAGCGGCAGGAGGCCGGCCCGCGGGGTTTGCGGGTCGGCCTCCTGGGTGGGGTTATGCTGCGTCAGCGGCTTAGAGCCACTTTACGTAGGCGAAGTCCTGGCGGTGGGGGAGCAGGGCGTTCTTGGGGTAGATGCGGAAGCCTACCTTGAACTGGCCGGGATCCATCACCTTCTCGTCGAGGGTGTAGGTGACGAGGTTGCCCTCCTGCTTGGCGACCTTGAAGTCCTCGCGCTTCCAGAGCTTCTCGTCGTTGCCCTCGGTGCGGTACACTACCTTCTCGACCATCAGGTCCTTGCCCAGGCCGTTGGTGTCGACGGTGACTTCGTTGTGCACCTTGGTGCCCACGAGTGTGGGGCCGTTGAGCTCCTCGCGCTTGAAGTCGGTGACGTGTACGCCGGGCCATGCTGCGGCCACTTTCTCCTTCCAGGCGACGATCTCGCGGGCCAGGGCGTAGTCATGTGCGCCGAGCTTCTTGCTGCGCTTTGCCTCGGGCTCGTAGAAGCGCTCGATGTAGTCCTCGATCATGCGCTGCATGGTGAAGTGGGGAGCGATGTGGCCCACGCTGCGCTTGATGTACTGAATCCACTCGGGGGAGTAGCCCAGGGAGTTCTTGGCGAAGTAGAGGGGCACGATCTCGTTCTCGAGCATGGAGTAGATGGTGGCGGCGTCGAGACGGTCCTGCTGTGCCTGGTCGGTGAAGGTGCGGCGGTCTGTCAGAGCCCAGCCGGCCTTCTCGTCGAAGCGGTAGCCTTCATACCACCAGCCGTCGAGCACCGAGAAGTTGAGCACGCCGTTCATCTCGGCCTTCTCGCCGGATGTGCCGGAGGCCTCCAGAGGACGGGTGGGGGTGTTGAGCCAGATGTCCACGCCGCTGACCAGACGCTTGGCCACGATCATGTTGTAGTCCTCCAGGAAGATGATCTTGCCGAGGAACTGGGGCATGCGTGAGATCTCGATGATGCGCTTGATCAGACCCTGGCCGGCGCCGTCGGCGGGGTGAGCCTTGCCTGAGAACACGAACTGCACGGGGAACTGCTCGTTGTTGACAATCTTGGCCAGGCGGTCAAGGTCGGTGAACAGCAGGTGTGCGCGCTTGTATGTGGCGAAGCGGCGGGCGAAGCCGATGATCAGGGCGTTGGGGTTGATCTTGTCGACAATCTTCATCACGGAGCCGGGGTCGCCCTGGTTGGCGAGCCACTTGGCCTTGAAGTCCTCCTTGACGAAGTTGATGAACTTGTTCTTCATGGTCATGCGGAGGTTCCATATCTCCTCGTCGCTGACGTTGAAGATGCCTTCCCAAGCCTTGGGGTCGCTCTGGTGCTCGAATACCTGGAGGCCGAGCTTCTCGGCGTAGAGTCTCTTCCACTCGGAGGCGGCCCAGGTGGGCATGTGCACGCCGTTGGTGACGTAGCCCACGTGGCTCTCCTGCCATCCGTAGCCCTTCCAGATGCCGGCGAACATCTTCTTGGAGACTTCGCCGTGGAGCCAGCTGACGCCGTTGGCCTCCTGGCAGGTCTTCAGGGCGAAGACGCTCATGGAGAAGCGCTCGTTGGTGTCGGGGTTCTCGCGGCCCATGTTCATCAGGTCAGCCCAGCTGATGCCGAGCTTGGCGGGGTATTCGCCGAAGTACTTGCCGAAGAGGTGCTCGTCGAAGTAGTCGTGGCCGGCGGGCACGGGGGTGTGCACGGTGTAGAGGCTTGAGGCGCGCACCATCTCCAGGGCGGTGTTGAAGTCGAGGTGCTTCTCCTGCACGAAGTCCACGAGGCGCTGGAGGTTGAGCAGTGCGGCGTGACCCTCGTTGCAGTGATATATGTCGTGGTTGATGCCGAGCTTCTTGAGGAGGAGGACGCCGCCGATGCCGAGCAGGTACTCCTGCTTGATGCGGTTCTCCCAGTCGCCGCCGTAGAGCTGGTGGGTGATGGGGCGGTCAAACTCGCTGTTCATGTCGAAGTCGGTGTCCATCAGGTAGAGCTTCATGCGGCCCACGTTCACCTGCCAGATGTGGCTGTAGATGATGCGTCCGGGGAATGGCACTTCCAGAATCATGGGTGTGCCGTCGGGGTTGGTGACCTGGACGATGGGGAGCTGGTTGAAGTTCTGGGGCTCGTAGTTGGCAATCTGCTGGCCGTCGACACTGAGGCTCTGTGTGAAGTAGCCGTAGCGGTAGAGGAAGCCGATGGCGGTCATGTCGACGCATGAGTCGGAGGCCTCCTTGATGTAGTCGCCGGCGAGCACGCCCAGACCACCGGAGTAGATCTTCAGGCAGTTGGCCAGACCATACTCCATGGAGAAGTAGCTCACCGAGGGGATGTCCTTGCGCATGGGCTTCTTCATGTACTCCTTGAAGGCGGCGTATACGCCGGCGATGCGCTCCATCATCACCTTGTCGGCCACAATCTCCTTGAGGCGGTCGGAGGTGAGCTGCTGGATGAGCATCACGGGGTTCTCGCCCGTGGCCTTCCAGATGGTGGGGTTGAGGTCATGGAAAAGGGCTTTGGCGTCGCTGTTCCACACCCACCAGAGGTTGTGGGCAAGCTCCTCGAGGGGCTTGAGGTTGGTGGGGAGGCTGGCGTTGACGGTGACGTCGCGCCATACGGGGCCGTTAGCGTTGCTTACATCGATTTTCATAGTTGGGATGTATCTGTGTGTAATCGGTTTTTATAGACTGAGAGTTGACCGACAGCCTGCGTGACCTGTGTGAGGCGGGTCACATCACGCGGGCCTCGGCTTGGCCGAGGGCTATGGCGTAGGCGTCGATGTAGTACTTTATGAAATACTGCCAGGCTGCGGCGGCAGCGGTGGCGCGGGCAGCCTCGGAGGCTTCCTTGAGCAGCGCGGGCTCGGCGCTGATGAGTGTCTGGAGCTCGCGGGCTATCTCGCTGATTACCTGCGAGTAGTTGGAGTCGTTGCGCTCGATGACGCTCACGCCGCTGCGGCCGAATGAGTTGCCGCGGTCGGCGAGCACCCAGCTGCCGAAGCCGGAGAGGGTGGTGGTGACGGTGGGCACGCCGAAGGCCACGCTCTCAAGCGGGGTGTAGCCCCAGGGCTCATAGTAGCTGGGGAACACGGTGGCGTCCATGCCGGCGAGGATGTCGTAGTAGGGCTTGTTGAACACGCCGTCGCGCCCGTCCAGGTAGCAGGGGGTGTAGATGATGGTCACGGGGCACTCCTGGTTGTTGGGGATGCCCACGCGGTGTATGTGCTGGTTCACCGGGTCTTCGCCGGGATTGTTGAGCCAGTGGGTGATGAAGGGGTCGTCGAGGCGGCGCTTGCGCTTCTTGGGGAGCATCTCCACCAGGTCGGCGCGGGCCTCGCGGCTCCATGCGGGCACCATCACGTAGGCCAGCACGCGCTTGGCGGGGTTGAGGCCGCGGAGCTTGGCCATGGAGTCGATGAACACGTCCAGACCCTTGTTGCGGTACTCGCAGCGCCCTGAGGTGGCCACGATGAAGGTGTCTGAGTCGGTGAAGTTCACGCCGGTGAGCGTGGAGGCCACGTTGAGGAGCTTGCCGCGGGCTTCGGCGCGGATGGCGGCGAGCTTGCGGGGCCCGGCGACGAAGCCGGCCTCGAAGCCGTTGGGGGTCACCACCTGCGGGCGGAGCTCCAGCAGCTGCTCGCACTCGATGGCGGTAATCTCGCTCACGGTGGTGAAGCAGTCGGCGGCGTGGGCCGCGGCCTTCTCCAGGGAGTGCTTGGACTGCATATTGAGCTCGGCAGCCATCTGGTCGCCGTTGTAGGCCTTGAGGCGGTCATACAGGGGCTTGCCGTTGCCGCAGATGCTGCGGCCTATGCTTGTGGCGTGGGTGGTGAAGATGGTGCCCACCTCGGGGAGCTCGGCCTTGACGTAGAGCAGCCCCATGCCGGTGGTCCACTCGTCGAAGTGCGCTATGATGCGCTTCCCCTCGGTGCCGTACCACTGGCAGATGCTCTTGATGACGATGCCGGCGGCGTGGCCGAAGGCGCACCCCTCGTCATAGTCGCCGTAGGCGTGCAGCGAGTCGACGCCGTAGAGCTGCCACATACGGGTGTAGAACTCATCCTTGACGGCATACATGCCGTCAAACTTGACGAGCACCACGATGGGCTTGCCGGGGATGTCCCAGCGGCCCACACGCACGCTCACGCCCTCGGGGAGGGTGGCCTTGCGGCGCCATGCGGCGAGCAGCGAGGGGGTCTCGATGAAGTATGGTGATGGATTTTCCCCGGACCATACGTCGGGACCTACGAATATGGTCTTGTCCTTATATAAGGTCTGTAACGTCTTCGCCTTGGTTGAGAGCACGGTGTAGATGCCACCGATTTTGTTGCAAACCTCCCAACTGGTCTCGAACAGCAGGTCAATGTTTACCTTAGGTTCTGTCATAGATATGCAGGTACTCTGGTCGCGTGCTTGCGCGTAATAATTTGGCGCAAAGGTACGAAGAATTTTACAGATTTCGGGCTTCGCGGGGAGTTTTCACCTTTTTTTTGTTGAAATATGTTATCAAAACGCCTCCACACGCCCCCTGTGGGGGGGGCGGGATGGCGTCTCGGGGTATGGGGGGCGGGGTCAGCGCTTGTCGGCGTTGCCCTCGTAGAAGTTGATGTAGGCGCGGTTGACCAGGCGGATGCCGCCGGGGGTGGGGTAGTCGCCCGAGAAGTACCAGTCGCCGGGGGCCGAGGGGATGGCTTCGTGGAGCCCCTCGAGGCTCTGGAACAGGATGTCGACGCGGGCGTGGGTGCCCTCGGGGGTGAGCATCTGCGCCATCTTCGCCGAGATTTCCTCGGCGGTGAAGGGGGCGTAGATGGCCTTGACGCAGTTGCGCAGGTCGCTGTCGGGGGCTCCGGCCATGGACAGGCACTCGCGGTAGGTGCTCTCGAGCACATCCTCCATGCCGCGCTCGCGCAGCAGGGCCACGGCGGCGCGGAAGGCCGCGAACTCGCCCATGCGCGACATGTCGATGCCGTAGCAGTCGGGGTAGCGCACCTGGGGCGACGATGACACCACGATGATGCGCTTGGGGTGGAGGCGGTCAAGCATCTTGATGATGCTCTGACGCAGGGTGGTGCCGCGCACTATGCTGTCGTCAATCACCACCAGGGTGTCGCGGTCGTTGCGGATGCAGCCGTAGGTGACGTCATAGACATGGGCGGCGAGGTCGTCGCGCGAGGCCCCCTCGGCTATGAACGTGCGCAGCTTGATGTCCTTGATGGCCACCTTCTCGATGCGGAGCTTGCGGCTCATGATGCCCTGCAGGCGGTCGCGGGTGAGCTCGCCGGCGTCGCTCAGCTCGAGGATGCGCCGCTCCTTGTCGCGGTCGAGGAATGCCTCGAGCCCCTCGCACATGCCGCGAAACGCCACCTCGGCGGTGTTGGGGATGAACGAGAACACGGAGTGGTCGGTGTCGCCGCCGAGCATGCTGACGATGGAGGGCACCAGGGCGCGCCCCAGGGCCTTGCGCTCGCGGTAGATGTCGGCGTCGCTGCCGCGCGAGAAGTAGATGCGCTCAAACGAGCAGCGGCGGTTCTCGCCCTTGCCGAGGATGTCGGCCAGGCGCAGCTCGCCGGCCTTGTTGACTATCAGTGCGGTGCCGGGGGTGAGCTCCTCCACGGCGCGGCGGGGGATGGCAAACACCGTCTGGAGCACGGGGCGCTCCGAGGCCACGGCGACAACCTCGTCGTCTGCGTAATAGAACGCCGGGCGGATGCCGCAGCGGTCGCGCAGCACGAACATATCACCCGAGCCCACGGCCCCGCAGATGACGAAGCCGCCGTCCCACAGCGGGGCCTCGGCGCGGAGCATGTTCTCGACGTTGAGGGTGTCCTCGATGCTCATGGTGAGCTCCGGCTCGGGGAGGATGTTGCGCCCCTGGGTGTAGATGCGGTGGTTCTCGCGGTCGAGGGCATAGCCGAGCTGCTCGAGGAGCATGATGGTGTCGGAGTAGAGGCGCGGGTGCTGACCGCGGCTGACGATGGCCTCGAACAGCCGGTCAACATTGGTCATGTTGAAGTTGCCGCAGAGCATCAGGTTGCGCGAGCGCCAGTTGTTGCGTCGCAGGAAGGGGTGCACATAGCTCAGGCCGGAGCGTCCGGTGGTGCTGTAACGGAGGTGCCCCATGAGCACCTCGCCCATGAATGGCGCGGTGTCCGTGCCGTCCAGGCGGGCGTTGATGGTGGAGAACACCTCGCGGATGGCGTCGGGACCCTCGGCGCGCTCGCGGAACAGGTACTCCGTGCCGGGCTCCGGGTTGAGGCGCACCACGCCCACGCCGGCACCCTCCTGCCCGCGGTTGTGCTGCTTCTCCATCATCAGATAGAGCTTGTTGAGGCCCCAGGCGGCGGTGCCGTACTTGCGGCGGTAGTAGTCCAGCGGCTTGAGCAGGCGGATCATGGCGATGCCGCACTCATGCTTTATCAGCTCCATTGTGTCATTCGGGGGCAGAGCCCCCGGGTTTATGAGTTTAATCAGGGGCCTCGCCCCCGGGTTTATGAGTTTAATCGGGGGCCTCGCCCCTGAGTTTATGAGTTTAATCAGGGGCCTCGCCCCTGAGTTTATGAGTTTAATCAGGGGCCTCGCCCCCGGGTTTATGAGTTTAATCAGGGGCCTCGCCCCTGAGTTTATGAGTTTAATCAGGGGCGTCGCCCCTGAGTTTATGAGTTTAATCAGGGGCCTCGCCCCTGAGTTTATGAGTTTAATCAGGGGCAGAGCCCCCGGGTTTATGAGTTTAATCAGGGGCCTCGCCCCTGAGTTTATGAGTTTAATCAGGGGCCTCGCCCCTGAGTTTATGAGTTTAATCAGGGGCCTCGCCCCCGGGTTTATGAGTTTAATCAGGGGCCTCGCCCCTGAGTTTATGTGTTTAGGGGGGTTATGGATTTATGGGTTTAGGGAGTTTAATTGGGGTTTGGTCCCGATTAAACAATAAACGTATAAACCGTGGGCTTGCCCGCAATAAACTGCGGGCTTGCCCGCAATAAACCGTGGGCTTGCCCGCAATAAACTGCGGGCGAAGCCCGCGCTAAACTGCGGGCTTGCCCGCTTTGAGGTAGGCGTTGATGCCCTTGGCGGCCTTGCGGCCGGAGGCTATGCAGCGCACCACCAGGGAGGCGCCGGTGGAGGCGTCGCCGGCGGCAAACACCTTGGGCACGGAGCTCTGCTGGTTGTCGGCCACCTTGACGTTGCCGCGGGCATCCTTCTCGACGCCGAGCTGCTCGAGCAGCCCCTCGGCCACGGGGTTGGTGAAGCCCATGGCCAGCAGCACGAGCTGTGCGGGGATGGTCTCCTTCTTGCCGGAGTGAATGAGGTTCATGCGGCCCGTCTCGGGGTCTTTCTCCCAGCTCACCTCCTCGATCTCCACCTCGTTGACGTGTCCGTCCTTGCCGATGAAGCGGCGGGTGTCCAGGAGCCAGCGGCGTGTGCACCCTTCCATGTGTGAGCTGGAGGTCTTGAGCACCACGGGCCAGTAGGGCCAGGGGGTAGCGGGGTTGTCCCCTTCCGGGGGCTTGGGCATAATCTCAATCTGGGTGACGGAGAGGGCCCCCTGACGGTTGGCGGTGCCCACGCAGTCGCTGCCGGTGTCGCCGCCGCCGATGACGAGCACATGCTTCTTCTTGGCTGAGATGCGCTCATCCTTGGGCACCTCGGCCCCGGCGTTCACGCGGTTCTGCTGCTGGAGGAGCTCCAGGGCGAAGTGCACGCCCTTGAGGTCGCGTCCCTCCACCTTGAGGTCGCGGGGCACCTCGGCCCCGATGGCCACGCACACGGCGTCATAGTCGCGGAGGATGTCGGCGGCGGGGATGTCGACACCCACCTTCACGCCGGTGCGGAACTCTATGCCCTCCTCTTCGAGCAGGGCGAGGCGGCGGTCGATGACGTTCTTGTTGAGCTTGAAGTCGGGGATGCCGAAGCGGAGCAGTCCGCCGATGGCCTCGTTCTTCTCGAAGACGGTGACACTGTGGCCCATCTGGTTGAGCTGGTTGGCGGCAGCCAGGCCGGCGGGGCCGGAGCCGATGACGGCCACCTTGCGGCCGGTGCGCTTGCGGGGTATGCGCGCCTTGACGAACCCCTCGGCGAAGGCGCGCTCGGTGATGGCGGCCTCGTTCTCGCGGATGGTGACGGGGTCATGCTGCTTGTTCAGCACGCACCCCTTCTCGCACAGTGCGGGGCAGACGCGGCCGGTGAACTCGGGGAAGTCGTCGGTGGCGTTGAGCAGCTCGTAGGCTCCGCGTATGTCGTTCTTGTAGAGGCGGTCCTGCCACTCGGGCTGACGGTTGCCCAGGGGGCAACTCCAGTGGCAGAAGGGTACGCCGCACTCCATGCAGCGGGATGCCTGGAGCCTGCGGTCCTCGGGGTTGAGGGTCTGCTCAACCTCGCCGTAGTCCTTGATGCGGTCGTTCAGAGGCCGGTAGCCGGCTTCCTTGCGGTGTATGGTCAGAAACGCTTTGGGATTTCCCATAACGATATGTTGGTGTAGTGTGGGTTGGTTGGTGGTGATTGGGGTTTGGGGGTGGGCACCGGGTGGTAGCGGGTGGCAGCGGGTGTTGCCGAGTGGCTACCGATTGGTGACCGTTGGCAGGCGGCGGGTGTCAGTCGCGCTCCACGGAGGCTATCTTCTGCTGGAGGCGTGCCATCTTCTCATCGTGGAGCACCTTCTTGTACTCGAAGGGTATCACCTTGATGAACTGGCCCACGTAGTGCTGCCAGTTGTCGAGCATCATGCCGGCCAGGGGCGAGCGGGTGTGCTTGAAGTGGTTGCCGATGAGGCGGTAGAGCTCGCGGTTGTCGGCCATGTCGTCGATGAGCGAGAGCTCGACCATCTCCATGTTGCAGAAGTAGTCGAAGTCGCCGTTGGGGTTCCACACGTAGGCCACGCCGCCGCTCATGCCGGCAGCGAAGTTGCGGCCCGTAGTGCCGAGCACCACGGTGCGTCCGCCGGTCATGTACTCGCAGCAGTGGTCGCCGACGCCCTCGACGACGGCGGTGGCCCCGGAGTTGCGCACGCAGAAGCGCTCGCCCACGCGGCCGTTGATGTAAACCTCGCCGGCTGTTGCGCCGTAGAGCAGGGTGTTGCCGGCTATGATGTTGTCCTGGGGGGCGAAGGTGGTGCCGGTGGGTGGCACGATGACAATCTTGCCGCCCGAGAGGGCCTTGCCGACATAGTCGTTGGCGTCACCCTCGAGGCGGAAGCTGATGCCGTGGGCCAGGAATGCGCCGAAGCTCTGGCCGGCAGAGCCCTTGAAGGTGCAGCAGATGGTGTTGTCGGGGAGTCCCTCGTTGCCATACTTGGTGGCCACCACGCCCGAGAGCATGGCGCCTACGGAGCGGTCGGTGTTGCGGATGGGGAACTCCAGCTCCACGGCCATGCCGCTCTCGATGGCGGGGTAGGCGCGTGATATGAGCTCGCGGTCGAGCACGCGGTCGATGTCATGCTTCTGGCGTGTGACGTTGATGATGGCGTTGGTCTTGGTCTGCTCGGGCATCCACAGGAGCTTGGAGAAGTCCAGATGCGAGGTCTTGAAGGTGTCCTTGCTCTCCTTGACGCGGAGCATATCGGCGCGGCCTATCACCTCGTCGAGCGAGCGGACGCCGATTTCGGCGAGCGTCTCGCGGATTTCCTGCGCCAGGAAGCGGAAGAAGTTCACCACATACTCCGAGCGGCCGGTGAAGCGCTTGCGCAGCTCCTCGTTCTGTGTGGCCACGCCCACGGGGCAGGTGTTGAGGTGGCACTTGCGCATCATCACGCAGCCGAGCACTATGAGGGCACTCGTGGCGAAGCCGAACTCCTCGGCGCCGAGCATGGCCATGATGATGACGTCGCGGGCGCTCTTGAGCTGACCGTCGGCCTGGAGCTTCACCTGGCCGCGCAGATTGTTGATGACCAGTGTCTGCTGCGTCTCGGCCAGGCCTATCTCCACGGGGAGGCCGGCGTAGCGGATGGAGCTGGCGGGGGAGGCGCCGGTGCCGCCGTCGGAGCCGGAGATGGTGATGAGGTCGCTCTTGGCCTTGGCCACGCCGGCGGCGATGGTGCCCACGCCGCTCTCGCTGACGAGCTTGACGGAGATGTTGGCGCGGGGGTTGACGTTCTTCAGGTCAAAGATGAGCTGCGCCAGGTCCTCGATGGAGTAGATGTCGTGGTGCGGGGGAGGGGATATGAGCGAGATGCCGGGGATGGAGTGGCGGGTCTTGGCGATTATCTTGTCCACCTTGAAGCCGGGGAGCTGGCCACCCTCGCCGGGCTTGGCGCCCTGGGCCACCTTGATCTGTATCTCGTCGGCGTTCACCAGATACTCGGCGGTGACGCCGAAGCGGCCGGAGGCCACCTGCTTGATGGCCGAGCGCGCGGTGGTGCCATCCTCGCGGGGCTTGAAGCGCTCGGCATCCTCGCCACCCTCGCCGGTGTTGGAGCGGGCTCCGATAGTGTTCATGGCGATGCCCAAGGCCTCGTGGGCCTCGCGGCTGATGGAGCCGAACGACATGGCTCCGGTGACGAAGCGGCGCATGATGGCCTCTATCGGCTCCACCTCGTCGACCGGCACGGGGTTCCCCTTCTTGAAGTCCAGATAGTCGCGGATGAAGATGGGGGCGGGCTTGTTGTCGACGATGGAGGTGAACTCCTTGAACTTCTTGTAGCTCCCCAGGCGGGTGGCGAGCTGGAGGGTGGCAATGGCCTCGGGGCTCCATGCGTGCTGCTCGCCATCCTTGCGGAACGAGTACTGGCCGATGTGCTCCAGGGGCTTGTCGGTGTCGAAGTCGTCGGAGAATGCCTCGGCGTGGACGGCGGCAATCTCGCGGGTGAGGTCGTCGATGTCGATGCCCGAAATCTTGCTGACGGTGCCCCCGAAGTACTTGGCGGCCATCTCCTCGCTCAGGCCGAGGGCCTCGAAGAGCTGCGCGCCCTTGTAGGATGTGAGGGTGGAGATGCCCATCTTGGACATCACCTTGAGCAGGCCCTTGTCAATGGCCTTGATGTAGTTGCGCTGGGCGGTGGCGAAGTCGAGCTGTATCTCCTTGCGCTCCACCAGGTCGTTGATGACGGCGAACGCCAGGTAGGGGTTGATGGCGCTGGCGCCGTAGCCGGTGAGCAGCGCGAAGTGCATCACCTCGCGAGCGTCGGCGGTCTCGATGATCAGGGCCGTCTGGAGGCGCTTCTTGCAGTCTATCAGGTGGTGGTGTACGGCGCTGGTGGCCATCAGCGAGGGGATGGGTGCGCGGCCCTTGTCGACGCCGCGGTCGGAGAGGATGATGTAGTTGCACCCCTCGTCGACAGCCCGCTCGGCATCCTTGCAGAGACGCTCGACGGCGCTTGCCAGGGCCTCGCCCCCTTCGGCGGCGTCAAAGGTCATGTCGAGCTTGCGGGTGTTGAAGCCCTTGTACTGGAGGTTGCAGAGTATGTCAAGCTCGTGGTTGGTGATGATGGGGCGCTTGAGGAGCACCATCTTGCACAGCTCGGGGCTCGGCTCCATCAGGTTGAGGTCGATGGCCCCGATGTAGCTGTCGAGGCTCATCACCAGCTCCTCGCGCAGCGGGTCGATGGGGGGATTGGTGACCTGCGCGAAGTGCTGACGGAAGTAGTTGAACAGCAGCTGGGGCTTGCCGCTCATCACCGCCAGGGGGGTGTCGGCACCCATGGAGTTGACCGGCTCCTTGCCGTCGGTGACCATCGGGGTGATGATTTTCTCCACCTCCTCGCGGTTGTAGTAATATGTGTGGAGCAGGCGTGCGAAGTCGTCGACCTTGTCGCTGACCTTGCGGCCGGAGTTGATTTTGTCGAGGATGATGCGGTTGCGCGAGAGCCAGTCGCGGTAGGGGAACTCGTTGGCGAGCTTCTCCTTGAGCTCGGTGTCGAAGTATATTTTGCCCTCCTCCATGTCCACCATGAGCATCTTGCCGGGGCGCAGGCGACCCTTTTCGGCCACCTCGGAGGCCTCGAAGGGGAGCACGCCGATCTCGGAGGCGATGACGATAGTGTTGTCCTTGGTGATGAGGTAGCGGGCGGGGCGCAGACCGTTGCGGTCGAGCATGCCGCCGGCGTAGCGTCCGTCGCTGAACAGCAGCGTGGCGGGGCCGTCCCAGGCCTCCATCAGGATGGACTGGAACTCATAGAATGCCTTGAGCTCGGGGGAGATGGGGTTGCGGTCGTTGAACGACTCGGGCACGAGCATGGCCAGGGCGTGAGGCAGGCTCATGCCGCCCATGACGAAGAACTCCAGCACGTTGTCGAGCGAGGCGGAGTCGCTCATCCCCTTCTGGATGATGGGAGTGACGTCGGCGTCGCCGAAGGCCTTGGGGTGGAGCAGGCACTCGCGGGCGGTCATCCACATACGGTTGCCCTGGATGGTGTTGATCTCGCCGTTGTGGCCGAGCATGCGGAATGGCTGTGCCAGCGACCATGTGGGGAACGTGTTGGTGGAGAAGCGCGAGTGCACCAGGGCCATGGCCGTGGTGAAGTGGGGGTTCATCAGGTCAGGGAAGTAGTAGCGCAGCTGCAGCGACGAGAGCATGCCCTTGTATACGATGACCTTCGATGAGAGGCTCACGATGTAGAAGTCCTCCTTGCCGGCCAGATGGCTCTGGGCCACCTTGCGCTCGATGTTGCGGCGCAGCAGGTAGAGGCGTATGTCGATGTCGTCGAGGGTCTTCTCGTCGGCGATGAATATCTGCTTGATGACGGGCTCGGCGCCGCGGGCCACTTCGCCCAGCAGCTCGTTGTTGGTGGGCACGTCGCGCACGGCGATGAGGCTCAGGCCCATCTCTATGGCCTCGCGCTCGATGATGTCGAAGATTATCTGGCGGGAGTCCTCGTCGTGAGGCAGGAACACCAGGCCGGAGCCGTAGCGCCCCTTCTCGGGCACGGCGATGCCCTGGAGGAGGATGAACTCGTGGGGTATCTGCACCATGATGCCGGCGCCGTCGCCGGTCTTGGGGTCGGCACCCTCGGCGCCGCGGTGCACCATGTGCTCGAGCACCTGGAGGCCCTTCTCGACGAGCTGATGTGACTTTACGCCGTTGATATTTACCAGCAGGCCCACGCCGCAGGCGTCATGCTCGAAGCGGCTGTCATAGAGGCCCTGGTTGGCGGGCAGGGAAGTATGCATAAGGGGGAGGATAGTTCGGTGATGTCCGTTGTAAGGGAAAAAAGATGCCGGCGGCTGGCCTTGGGTGTCACACCGTAGAGGTGCAGCCGCCGGACATCAGGTCCATAATATTATGAAAATTAACGGAAATAGTGTCGTCGTTAATATTGTGGCAGAGGAGAGAGAGGGGGAGGGGTGAGGGGCGGCGGCCCTTAGCGGATGAACAGCAGCTCGCGGTACTTCACCAGGGGCCACATCTCGTTGTCCACCATCAGCTCGAGCTTGTCGATGTGGTAGCGGATGACGTCCATGCAGGGGGCCACGTTGTCGTGGTAGGCCAGGGCCTTCTCGCGCTCGTCGGCTATCTTGTTGGCAGCCTTGCGGGCGTTGACCATCTTGGTGGTCTCGTCGCGGATGATGTTGATGTGACGCGAGATCTTCTCGATGGTGGCCATGGAGTTGCCGGCGATTTCGTCGGCCTTGTTGGCGGCGAAGATGTCGCGTATCTTGGCCACGTTGTCCACAAGGATGCTCTGGTAGCGGGTTGCCACGGGGATGATGTGGTTGATGGCGAGGTCGCCGAGCACGCGGGCCTCAATCTGTATCTTCTTGGTGTACATCTCCCACTTCACCTCGTTGCGGGCCTCGAGCTCCACCTTGTTGAAGACGCCGGTCTTGGCAAACATCTCCACGGATGAGGGTGTGAGGTATGCGTCGAAGATCTTGGGCACGGAGGTCTCGCAGTCGAGGCCGCGGCGTGCTGCCTCCTCCTTCCACTCGTCGGAGTAGCCGTTGCCGTCGAAGTGTATGGCCTTGCTCTTCTTGATGAGCTCGCGCACCTCGGTGAGGATGGCGTGCACGAGGGTCTCCCCCTTGGCAAGGTGCTCGTCAACCTTGGTCTTGAACTCCATCAGCTGCTCGGCCACGGCACTGTTGAGGGCTATCATGGCGCTGGCGCAGTTGGCGCTGGAGCCTACGGCGCGGAACTCGAAGCGGTTGCCGGTGAAGGCGAAGGGCGATGTGCGGTTGCGGTCGGTGGTGTCGACGCTGATGTCGGGGATCTGCGACAGCTCGAAGGTCATGGTCTCCTTGCCGCCCAGGTTGATGAGCTCGTCGGAGGTGGAGTTCTCGAGCTTGTCGAGGATGTCGCTCAGCTGCGAGCCCATGAAGATGGATATGATGGCGGGGGGTGCCTCGTTGGCGCCGAGACGGTGGCCGTTGGTGGCGCTCATGATCGAGGCCTTGAGCACGGCGTTGTGGCGGTGCACGGCGGCCATCACGTTGGCCACGAAGGTGATGAACTGGAGGTTGCCCATCGGGGTCTTGGCGGGGGCGAACAGCAGCACGCCGGTGTCGGTGCCGAGGCTCCAGTTGTTGTGCTTGCCGGAGCCGTTGATGCCGGCGAAGGGCTTCTCGTGCAGGAGCACGCGGAAGTTGTGGCGGCGTGCCACCTCGCCGATGAGGCTCATCAGCAGCAGGTTGTGGTCGTTGGCAAGGTTGGTCTCTTCGAAGATGGGGGCGAGCTCAAACTGGTTGGGGGCCACCTCGTTGTGGCGGGTCTTGGCGGGGATGCCCAGGCGGTGGCACTCTATCTCGAGGTCGAGCATGAATGCCTCCACGCGGCTGGGGATGGCCCCGAAGTAGTGGTCTTCGAGCTGCTGGTTCTTGGCGCTCTCGTGGCCTATGAGGGTGCGGCCGGTCATCACCAGGTCGGGACGCGCGGCATACAGGGCCTCGTCAACCAGGAAGTACTCCTGCTCCCAGCCCAGGTATGAGTTGACGTGCTTCACCTCGGGGTCAAAGAACTTGGCCACGGCGGTGCCGGCCTTGTCGACGCTGTTGAGGGCGCGCAGCAGCGGGGTCTTGTAGTCGAGTGACTCGCCGGTGTAGCTGATGAAGATGGTGGGGATGCACAGGGTGCCGTCCATGATGAACGCCGGTGAGGAGATGTCCCATGCGGAGTAGCCGCGGGCCTCGAAGGTGTTGCGGATGCCGCCGTTGGGGAACGACGAGGCGTCCGGCTCCTGCTGCACGAGCAGCTTGCCGTTGAAGTTCTCGATGACGCCCCCCTTGCCGTCGTGGTCCACGAAGGCGTCATGCTTCTCGGCGGTGGCCTCGGTCAGCGGCTGGAACCAGTGGGTGTAGTGGCGCGCGCCGTTGTCGATGGCCCAGCGCATCATGCCCTGAGCTACGCTGTCGGCCACCTCCAGGGGGAGCGACTTCTTGTTGTCGATGGCATCGACGAGCACCTCATAGGTCTTCTTGGGCAGGTACTCAAACATCTTCTGGCGGTTGAACACCTTCTCGCCGTAATACACCGTGGGGCGCTCTGCGGGAATCTCTACGGGGACGGCCTTGCGGTTGAAGGCCTCTTCCACTACGTTAAATCGCAACTGTGACATAGCTCAGAGTGATTTTGATTTGGGGGAGTGTATTGAATGGGTTTGTTATTTCCGTTAAGGAGGGTGGGGGAGAGAGGGGGGAGGGGGGTTACAGCTTCCAGGCCTTGATGCGCTCGACGGCGCGGCGGGTGTTGTCGTGGGTGTTGAAGGCTGTCAGGCGCAGGTAGCCCTCGCCGCTGGGGCCGAAGCCCACGCCGGGGGTGCCGGCGATGTGCAGCTCGCCTAACAGGCGGTCAAAGAATGTCCATGAGTCCATGCCCGCGGGGGTCTTGATCCACACGTAGGGCGAGTTCTCGCCGCCGAAGGCTTCGAGGCCGGCGGCGCGCACCCCTTGGAGGAGCATCGCGGCGTTGGCCATGTAGTAGTCCACGGTGGCCCGCACCTGCTCCTGCCCCTCGGGGGAGTAGAGGGCTTCGGCACCGCGCTGTATCACGTAGCTGGCGCCGTTGAACTTGGTGCTCTGGCGGCGCAGCCACAGGGCGTGGAGGCTCACGGGGCGACCCTCGGCATCGGTGCCGGTGAGCTCGCGGGGTATCACGGTGTAGCCGCAGCGCAGGCCGGTGAAGCCGGCGGTCTTGCTGAACGAGCGGAACTCGATGGCTACCTCCCGGGCACCCTCTATCTCGTAGATGCTGCGGGGCACGTCGGCGCTCCTGACGTAGGCCTCGTAGGCCGAGTCAAAGAGCAGCAGGGCCCCGTGGGCGCGGGCGTAGTCCACCCACACCTTCAGCTGGGCGCGACTCAGGGTTGTGCCCGTGGGGTTGTTGGGGTAGCAGAGGTATATCACGTCGGGGTTGCCGGCGGGCAGGGCGGGCACGAAGCCGTTGGCTGCGGTGCAGGGGAGGTACTCGATGCGGCTCCAGCGGCCGTCGCTGAGCAGCTCGCCGGCGCGTCCGGCCATCACGTTGGTGTCAACGTACACTGGATACACCGGGTCGGTCACGGCGATGCGGGTGTCGGGGGCAAAGAGGTCGCCGATGTTGCCGGTGTCGCTCTTGGCGCCGTCGCTGATGAAGATTTCGTCGGCGGATACCTCCACGCCGCGTGCGCGGTAGTCATGCTCGGCTATCTTCTCGCGCAGGAAGGCGTAGCCCTGCTCGGGGCCGTAGCCGTGGAATGTCTCGGCGCGTCCCTCGTCGTCGACTGCGGCGTGCATGGCCGCCAGGGCTGCCGGGCACACCGGGCGTGTGACGTCGCCGATGCCCATGCGTATCACCTCCACACCGGGGTTGGCCTGCTGGAAGGCGGCGATTTTGGCGGCCACCTGCGAGAAGAGGTAGCTGGCGGGGAGCTTCACGAAGTTGTCGTTTACCTTGAGCATTGTATCCGTTGGTGTGAAGGGGTGTGATGAATTTCCGTTATTTCCGTTATTTCCGTTGTCGTGTAGATTGCAGTGGGTAGCGATTGGGAACCGCTGGGTGGCGATTGGTGGCGTTGGGTCAGCTTGGGTCGGGGTGGGCGGCTTGTGACCCGGGGGTGCCTCGCCGCCGGTATTGGCCGGTGAACACTGTCTCGGCGGGGCCCTTCATGTATACGTGTCCGTCGTCGCCCCACTCTATCTCGAGGTCGCCGCCGGGGAGGCTGACCGTCACCTCGCGCTCGGTGAGTCCGGCGAGCACGGCGGCCACCACGGTGGCACAGGCGCCGGTGCCGCAGGCGCGGGTCTCGCCGCTGCCGCGCTCCCACACGCGCATACGTATGTGTGTGGGGTCGGTGACGGCGGCAAACTCTATGTTGGCGCGGTCAGGCCACATGGGGTGGCACTCGAGCTCGCGCCCCAGGCCATGCACGTCGGCGCTGTCGGGGTCGGCCAAGAAGGTCACGCCGTGGGGGTTGCCCATCGACACGGCGGTGAGCGTCACCTCGCCGGCACTCGTCATCACCGGCTCGCCCACCAGCGAGGGCTTGTCGGTGAGCACCGGCACGGCGGCGGCGTCTATCTGGGGCATCCCCATGTCGACGGTGACGGCCTCTACGCGCCCCTGCCTGATGTCCATAGAGAGGGTCTTGACACCCGAGAGGGTGTCGAGGGTGATGATGGCCTTGTCGGTAAGGCCGGCCTCGTAGACATACTTGGCGATGCAGCGGCTGGCGTTGCCGCACATCTTCCCCTCGGAGCCGTCGGCGTTGAACATCCGCATGCGGAAGTCGGCCACCTCTGAGGGGAGGATGAGGATGATGCCGTCGCCGCCCACGCCGGTGTGGCGGTCGCTCATCTCCACGGCGAGTGCGGCGGGGTCGGCGACTTCACCGGCCATGCAGTCGATGTAGATGTAGTCGTTGCCCAGACCGTGCATCTTGGTGAATGTGATGAGTGAGTTGTGCGGCATTTGTGGCATCTGTTGATGATTATGGCGCAAAGTTAAGCATTTTGCCGCAAAATCCAAACTTTTTCTGACAAAAATTCACGCGCTCGCCCCCGTGCCGCCTTTCCGTCGCCCGCGCCACAGGGGGTGTTTCAAAACCGGCAATTTCCGTCAATTTGTAGGGATGCACCGTGGTGCATCCGCTGATTTACAGATTGTAACGCCGGATGTACCCGCTGATTTACAGATTGTTGCGTCGGATGCACCACGGTGCATCCCTACAAGCCGATGTTTTTTTCTTGCCGGATTAAGTAGGGTATAGAGAATAGGGAGAGGAGAGAAAATCCGCGTCCCATCCGCTGGGATCCGCGCCACAGGCACGGAGCTTTG
>JAMPDP010000001.1:175165-207063 GCA_023665605.1 Candidatus Amulumruptor caecigallinarius
ATTTACAGATTGTTGCGCCGGATGCACCACGGTGCATCCCTACAAGCCGATGGTTCTGTAATACCCTTCTTTCTTTCGGGCTATGGAGGGATGATAGAGGAGGCGATGGAGGGATGCGGGCTGAGAGATGAGAGATGATGGGCTTCACTGAAGCTCAGCGCTTTTCCAAAAAACTTCTCTTGGGGCGATTGGAGCTGGAAATGAAAGAGTGGAGCGAGGTATGGGTGCGGGGAGAGGGGCCTTCAAAGAGGTGAGAGGTGTAGCTCAGAGAAGTGAGCCTTGGAGGGAGAGATGTAATGGAGGGCCTTGGAGTGGAGAGCGGAGTGGAGAGAGATGCAGAGAGGGGTGGAGGGAAGTGGGGTTAGTTCAGGAGGAGGCCGGCGAAGATTGGGGGCATGGCGGGCTCTACGCGGTAAGCGCGTGCGAACTGGCGGATTACTGCTATTGAGAGCAGTGAGGGGCGGATTGCTGATTGGTCGGTGTCAGCGTTGTGATGATGGTTGGTGGCTTTTCCTGAAGCAGCCGGGGAGATTGAGCGGGTAGAGTTTTCTGCCATAAGCAAAGGGCGGAATGAGGAGTGGATGTGATGGATGGAATGAAGTGGAGAACGGGAATGGCGGCTCGATATTATTACAATATTTGCAAATTGAGTATAATATATGTTAAGCGGCTACGGTGAAATGACGTGAAGTTTGTAATTTTGTCAAATGCGTGGCAACAGAACACGAGCTAAATCCCGCCGGAAGTGAACATCTGTCAAGTTGACGACATTCATAAAGATAACGGCAGGCAGCCGCGGTTTATTACCCTCGCAGAGAAAAAAATCACTAAACACGCCCGCCTATCGACAAAACTCTACTTCATAGAAACACCTAACGAAGGAAGAAGTTATGATACAGACTTCACAAATGACCGACAACGGTCTTGTTGAAGCATATGTCAATGGTGACAACAAAGCGTTTGATGAGCTGCTGAAGCGTCATCAAAATCGCTTGTTTGCGTATATCAACCGCATAGTTGGCGACACGGATGTGGCGAACGACATCTTTCAGGAGACGTTCATGAAGGTGATCACGACTATCCGTCAGGGGAAGTATGTGGACACCGGTAAGTTTTCGGCGTGGCTGATGCGCATAGCGCATAACCTGATTATCGACCACTTCCGTCAGGAGAAGGCCGAGAAGACGATATCGGCCGATGCGGAGGATTCGACTATACTTAACGATGCACGCCTGTCGGAGGACTCGATAGAGGATGACATGGTGAGCACGCAGCTGCATGAGGATGTGCGACGGATAGTGGATGCACTGCCTGAGGCACAGCGAGATGTGCTGCGGATGCGGTTTTATCAGGGGATGTCGTTCAAGGAGATAGCTGAGGCTACGGGTACGGGCATCAACACAGCCTTAGGGCGCATGCGCTACGCTATCCTGAACATGCGCCGTCTGGCCGAAGCAAACCATATCGAGCTGTCGGTGTAAGAGGTTGTTGCAGAACCTACAATGGCGGATGTGATGTTGTAAATCGGCGTCCTCCAGACGCCCTTTGCTGTGCTGACTACGACCCCGGATGCCTGCGCTATCGCTCCGGCTTCCGGGGCTACGAGTAAATCAGCGTCCTGCGGACGCTCATTAGAGGTTTTGCAACACCACGTAAGGGCGTCAACACTCCGGGGTTGTGAAGCGTTAGTGTTTTATGACACTATCCAACCGAATAAGACACTTCTTTCATGTGGTGTCGAATGTGCGCCCTATCGTGTGGATCGGGCTATATGTGGCGCTGACGCCTGTGTTTGCGCTGATTTACTGGGCGATGCCGGATACCCAATTCCGCATACCTGACGGAGCGGGAACCGACTTCGGCTCGTGGCTGTATTACAGCATCGTGACTATCACCACATTGGGTTTCGGCGACTATACGCCGGCGCACGGATGGGCACAGACGGTGACGGCTGTGGAGGTGATGTGCGGATTGGTGTTGTTAGGGTTCTTCCTGAACGCCGTCGGCTCGATGAAGTCAGAGATAGATGTGGCGAGTGAGGTTGAGAAGCAGAAGGCGTTGCATGCCGCGGCTGAGAAGGAGAAGCTGGAGCAGAGCACTCCGGCACTGCTGCATAACATCAACATATTTCTGGCCTTCTGCTACGCTGTGACCACTCCTGCATCGAAGCGGAAGAGTTGTGAGAGCTTTGACCCGGATTTCACGATAGATGACATGTCGGATATGTACAAGCCGTCGGGGCTGCCGATTGACCGCACGAAGATGCCGGCTGTGAGCCGTTTACTGAAGATTGCGGCGAAGACGAGTCTGTGCCTTGACGCGTTTCAGAATCGTGTTGACCTGTCGCTGTGGCCAGAGCTTCTGGAGGATTGCTTTGCCTTTGTGGCTAATGCGGAGATATTCAGCGATGCCGATCATCTGAATCCGCACGTGGCACCTGCGCCTGTGGCGGGTGTTACGCCGACGCAGCCTATCCTTGAGCTTGAGAGCTTTATCCGTGAGAACAGTGCGTTGGCACTGAAGATTGAGACTACGCTTACCAAGCTTGCCGGGGATAAGTGATGGTCAGGAGGGGTGAGATAGGTTGAAGTTCAGGGTGATGCGCTTGGTGAAGTGGAGGATGTTGTAGCCGGCTCGGCGGACGTAGTCTACGGTGTCCATTAGCTGACTGAGCATATTGATGCCGATGGCGCCGAGTGGTCGCTCGGTGCCGGCTTCTTCGGCGGGAGCGGTAGGATTGAAGGCTACGCCGTGGTCTATCAATGTGAACTTGAGGATGCCTGAACGGTGCTTCCAGCGTGCGCGCAGGGTGATGGTGCCCTCCTCACCGCGAGGATAGGCGTAGCGTATGACGTTCATCACCTGCTCCTCGACGGCGATGGCTATGGAGCTGACGAGCTCCTGTGTGAGGTGCAACTGCTCGCCGATGCTGCGGATAAAGGGGTATAGGGACACTGACTCGGTGAGCACATTGGAGATGTGCAGGTCCATTGAGGTACCGGCGGAGTCGAGTGAAATAGATGAATTCATAGATCATACAGTTTATCACTCCTAATAACACCCGGGGCGGGGGAAAGTTTAGGGGCGGCTTGTTTTGGCGAGGATGTAAATCGGCGTCCTGCGGACGCCTTTTGCTCTCTGTGCTCTTTACCCCGGATGCCTGCGCTTCGCTCCGGCTTCCGGGGCTACGAGTTAATCGGCGTCCTGCGGACGCCACAGCCGGGGGGAGCGGCGACGGGCGGTGCGGGCGACGGACGGTGCGGGCGCGATGTATCGCGCCCCTACTTGTTTTGGGGGTCAGGATAGGGTGGCGGCGGGGAGCTGCATGGTAACGCAGTGGAGTGAGCCGTGCTGGACTATCAGGGCGCGGCAGTCTACCTGGTGGACTGTGTGGCCGGGGTAGGCTATGCGTAGCATATCGGCGGCCAGACGGTCTTTACGCGGGGAACCGTAGGATGGGACGAGCACTGCACCGTTGGTGACGAGGAAGTTGGCATAGGTGGCGGGGAGGCGTTCGCCATCGGGGGAATACACCGGGTCAGCCATGGGGAGGGCGATGAGGTTGTAAGGATTGCCTTCGGCCGTGGTGAAAGTACGGAGCTGCTGCTCCATGGCACACAGATCCGAGTAGTGCTCGTCGTCGGGGTATTCGGGGGGAGCGACGTAGAGGATGGTGTCGTCAGGTGCGAAACGAGCGAGCGTGTCGATGTGGCTGTCCGTATCGTCGCCGGCGAGGTGCCCGTGGTCGAGCCACAGCACTCTTGTGGCACCGAAGGCATCGGCAAAGGCGCGCTCGATGTCAGTCCGGCTCATCCACGGGTTGCGGTTCGGCGAGAGGAGGCACTGCGAAGTGGTGAGTATAGTGCCGCGGCCGTCACTTTCCACTGCGCCGCCCTCCAGAACCATTGCCCGGCGTGACTCCGGGCGGCGAGCGAAGAGGCCGCCGGCATCAAGGCGCTGAGTGATGAGATTGTCGCGATCAGCGGCGAACTTGAGGCCCCAGCCGTTAAAGGTGAAGTCGAGCGGGAGCATCCCTCCGGCATCCTCCACGGTGATAGGGCCGAAATCGCGGGCCCAGGTGTCGTTGGTGGGGATGTTGCGGCAGATCACCCTGCGGCCCGATGGGTCAAGAGGGCGGAATATATCGTCAAGACGGGTAGCCTCCGGGCTGACAATGACCAGCGGAACATGGGGGATGGCGGCGCGGACAATGTTGATGTAGCAATCAAGGGCATCATCGAGTGTCGGAGCCCAGTCAGTGTCGGCGTGAGGCCATGCGAGCAACACTGCATCCTGCGGCTCCCACTCCGCGGGCAGACGACGTGTGGACTTATTCATGGTCATCAAAGTCAGTGAGGTTCTGCCAAATTTCGTCCTGCGAGTCGAGGTACTCCTCGCAATAGTCCATGAAGCCTCGCTTCTCAGAGCTGCCGACCTGATGGCACCACTCGCGGTACATAGCCCGGAGCTCGTGGTCTTCGTTCATCTGACGCTTGAATTCAGCCTCGGCGATGTCGATGCTTCCGGTCTGGCTGATGATATTGTTGAAAATTTCAAAAAGGGAATCCATGGCAAAGTGGTAAAGAGGGAGGGCTAAACGCCGCACGAATATAACACCTCGCGGCGAGATATGCAAGAGGCGCAACGCTGATGTGACAGAGATGTGTAAAGAAAGGTAAAATAGAAATAAATGTTATCAAAAAGGGGGTTGTGGTGTTTGCTGTTACGGTCAAAGGGTGTACTTTTGTGACGGAAACATCATCACATGACGCATCTCTACCTCCTCCGTCTCTCACTATTCACCGCATTGGCCACTTGCCCCGTCCTTGCGCCGGGCGCATCGGCGCAGCTCCACAAGACTCAGCAACGCATAAGTCATGCCGACCGACCGCAACAGCAGCCGGCGATAGACGTGTGGCAGGTTGATGAGGAGCCGGCCTTTCCGGGAGGCGAGCGCGGGTTGCTTCGCTTTATCAACGAAGAGCGCCGATACCCAGACGCGGCTTATGAGGCGGGTATCAGCGGGCGCGTGCTGTGCAGCTTCACCATCGGAGAGGATGGCGCTGTGAGTGACATCCGCGTGGTGAGAAGCGTTGAGCAGACCCTTGACCGCGAGGCAGTGCGCATCATCAGCAGGATGCCTCGGTGGAGTCCGGCGCACGTGGAGGGTGAGGCCGTGTCGGTGACTTATTTCCTGCCGATACCGTTCAGACTTTAGAGGTGTTGTTTAATAACAACCTCTTAATCGGCTTACCAGCCGCCGGAGGCACCGCCTCCCATGGTGGAGCCGCCACCGAAGCTGCCGCCGCCGAAGCCTCCACCGAATCCGCCGCCCCGGCTGCCGCCGCCAATGGGGGGCACGATGACAACGGGAGGTAGCTTGGCAATGTTGTAATACTTGGGGTTGTCGTTGTTGCAGTGGCTGCAGTGATAGATTCTTACGCCCTGCCCCTCACGTGTGACGCTTGGCTGCCTAACCACTTTGTTTGCCACCAGACGAGCCGCCCGGGTATGACAGAGGTCGCAGACCTCGTAGGTTGAGGACTTGTTGATGTAAGGTTCCACGATGGTGTCGCCGCACTTGGGGCAAAGCCATACGTCATAATCGACGCTTCCGAGCTGCTCCTCAGTGTTTTGAGGGGCTGTGAGATAATTGTTGTCGGTGACCTCGTCGAGACGGTTCATGGGGGTGTGGCACGCAGGACAGAGGCGTGGGCGCAGACGTATTCGCCTCATCTGCCATGCCAGAAGCGCGTAGATGACGAAGGGGATGCCGCAACCGAAGATGCCGAGAATCAGCGCGAGGGTGCGTAGCCGCGAGAGCTCATCATAGCGGCGATGGTCGCTCTGCCCCTTGCTGCCACGCCACACAGCAATCCAAGCCAGGGCGAGGCATCCTGTGAGGAACAGTCCGAACCAGAACCAGTAGGTGAAGAGCTTGGCGAATGTGAGGTCGCCATCGGGATTGCTTCGTGCTGCATTGTTGCGCTGAGCCGAAAGGAGCTCACCGGCAGCCTCCGGGTCAGAGACAATCTCGCTGACAGCCGCGACAGCCGCGATAGTGCCTCCGTCATAATCCCCCTTGCTGAACTTGGGAGCCATGACGTTGCGAATGATACGTGAGGCATAGGCATCAGGGATGACCCCTTCCATGCCCTGCCCGGTGCGGATGACCGCTCGTCGCTGATCGCGGCTGATGAGAATGAGCAACCCGTTGTCCTTGTCGCTCTTGCCTATTCCCCACTTCTCAAAGAGCTTGGTGGCATAGGTGTCAAGGTCGTCCGTGTCAGCTTCATCAATCACCACGACAACCGGCTCCGCGGTGGTGGAGCGCCAAATCTGAGCAAGCTGCGCGTCAATCTGAGCAACAGCTTGCTGCGAAAGCACGCCGGCGGGGTTAGAGACGAAGCGTGTAGAGTCGGCCAGATGCACGTTAGGCACATCATCAATGCTCCACGCGGCAAGCATAGGGAGAGTAGACGCTACGACAGCAATGAGCAGACTGAGGGCGCGGCGAGCAGCGAGAGACATCAGGGGAGTAATCATAGGAGGTGTGTCAATTGTTGATTTTGAGGCTCATGCCGTTGAGCTTGCGGTAAAGGTCGAGTGCGTAGACATCGGTCATGCCGCTGACATGGTCAAGCGCGGCCTGCACCTTGCCGTAGAGCGTGGGTGAGGCAGTATCATACTGATGCGGCACCTGAGAGAGGAGGAGCCCGGAATAGTTGAGTTTGGGGTGGCGGACAGCCTCGATGAGAGCATCAGTGAGATATGTGATGATACGGTTGCCGGCCAACTCGATGTCGACCACATCAGCCGAGCGGTATATCTTCTGCCAAGAGAGGAGGTTGCAAGCCTGATAGGCATCGCGAGGACAGAGGTCGATGTGGTCCACAAGGGAGCCCGAGAACTCGCCGCGGAGGATGAGCTCCTCATTGTCAACGAACGTGCGTGCGCACTCCTGGACGAGGCGACCGATGACGCTGGAACGGAGGTAGCCCACCTTCTCGTTAGGGTCGTCAAGACGCTCCATCTGAGCGATGCGACGGCGGCGCCCCTCCTCATCGAAGAAACCGAGGAAGTGGTCAGTGACCTCATCGAGGGTGAGCAGGCGGAGCTTATGGGCATCCTCGATGTCCATGATTTCGTAGCAAATGTCGTCAGCAGCCTCCATGATATATACCAGAGGGTGACGTGCGTAGATGACTCGCCCCTCCGGGTCAAAGCGCCGGAGCATGCCGAGTTCGTCGGCCACACACATGAAAGTGTCACGCTCCGAGTCGAAGAAGCCGAACTTGCCCTTCTCGCCTGCCAACCGCGACTCATAGGGGTACTTGACGATGGAAGCGAGAGTGGAGTAGGTCATGGCAAATCCCCCCTCACGGCGACCGCGGAAGCGGTGGGTGAGGAGACGGAAGGCATTGGCATTGCCCTCGAAGTTGGTGAAGTCCGCCCACTCGGAGTCCGAGAGGTGGGGTCGGAGTTCCTGTCCCCTGCCCTCGCTGAAATAAGTGGCTATGGCCTTCTCGCCACTGTGGCCGAATGGCGGGTTGCCAAGGTCATGGGCCAGACAGGCCGCCGCGACAATTTCGCCGAGCGCGTCGAGCTTGTGCACCCACTCCTCAGAGGCATGGCGGGTGCGAAGCATGGCCGAGATGTCGTTGGCGAGTGAGCGTCCTACGCAAGAGACCTCGATGCTGTGCGTCAGGCGGTTATGGACGAAGATGCTACCCGGGAGGGGGAAAACCTGAGTCTTGTTCTGGAGGCGTCGGAAAGGAGAGGAGAAAACGAGACGATCAAAGTCGCGCGCGAAGTCACTGCGCTCACCGGTGCGGGCAGCGTGGTAGTCCTCAAGGCCAAGACGTCGGTCAGAGATGAGCCGGCTCCACTGCATCGAAGCGGCGGAGCCGATGTGAGAGCCGGAGGAGGCTGGGGTGGTCAACGGGGATTGTGATGCCGGGGAGGTCATTCCTTGATGCCGTAAGCTAAATCGCCGGCATCTCCGAGGCCCGGGACGATGTAAGAGTGGTCATTGAGATCCTTGTCAATGGCACCCATCCACAGGGTAGTCCTGTCGGCGGGGAAATGCTTGCTGACATAGTCCACGGCATACTCCGAGGCGATGACCGATGCGACATGGATGTGAGCGGGCTCGCCCTTGGTGAGCAGCGCGCGGTAGCTTAGCTCCATTGAGCCGCCGGTGGCGAGCATGGGGTCAACGAGAATCAGCGTCTTGCCCTCGAGGCGTGGCGATGCGATGTACTCGATGAAGACGTCGAAGTGGTCATCGTCGCGGAACTTGCGGTATGCAGAGACAAAAGCATTCTGTGCGCGGTCAAAGAAGTTGAGAAATCCCTGATGGAAGGGCACTCCCGCGCGGAATATGGTGCCGAGCACCACGTCGGTGTCCAGGACCTGACAACGAGCCGTGGAGAGTGGGGTCTCCACGCCGATGTTGGTATAATGGAGTTCCTTGCTGATTTCGTAAGCCATGATTTCGCCCACTCGCTCAAGGTTGCGTCGGAAGCGCATCATGTCGCCCTGAATGTTTACGTCGCGCATCTCGGCCATGTACTGGCTGATCAGCGAGGGGGTCTCTGCGAAGTTGATAACCTTCATGGCAATAGCGGATTAGGAGTATACAGAGGGGGGGGGTGAGCCGGTATCAGATGGAGAGGCGGCGGAGAGTGTCGAGGAGGTCGCGGTTGATGGGCTTGTCGTTCTTGATGGCCTTGGAGAAGGGTACGTAGACAATCTCATCGTTGGCGATGCCGATCATGACGTTGCGCTGATCCTCCAGGAGGGCATCAATGGCAGCCGCGCCCATGCGAGAGGCGAGGATGCGGTCAAACGCCGTGGGCGAGCCGCCTCGCTGGAGGTGTCCGAGGATAGATACGCGCACGTCATAGCCGGGGTACTCGTTCTTGACACGCTCGGCCATGGCCATGGCGCCGCCGGTGACGGGGCTTTCGGCCACGAGGACGATGGAGGAATTCTTGCTCTTGCGGAAGCCGTTCTTGATGAGCTCGGCGAGCTGGTCGACCTCGGTGGATATTTCGGGAATGATGGCAGCCTCGGCACCTGAAGCGATGGCACCGTTGAGGGCAAGGAAGCCGGCATCGCGACCCATCACCTCGATGAAGAAGAGGCGCTCATGGGAGGTGGCGGTGTCGCGTATCTTGTCGACGCACTCCATGATGGTGTTAAGGGCAGTGTCGTAGCCGATGGTTGAGTCGGTGCCGAAGAGGTCGTTGTCGATGGTGCCGGGCAGACCGATGATGGGGAAGTTAAATTCGTTGGCGAAGATGCGAGCACCGGTGAGGGAGCCGTCGCCGCCAATCACCACGAGGGCATCGATGCCGTGCCGCTTGAGGTTGTCGTAAGCGAGCTGTCGGCCTTCGGGCGTGAGGAACTCCTTGCAGCGGGCGGTCTTGAGGATGGTGCCGCCGGCCTGTATGATGTTTGACACGTTCTGGGTCTTGAACTCGACAATCTCGTCAGTGATGAGGCCGCGGTAGCCTCGGTATATGCCCTTGACGGTGAAACCGCTGAAGATAGCCGAGCGGGTGACGGCGCGGATGGCCGCATTCATGCCGGGGGCGTCGCCGCCGGAGGTGAGGATGCCTACGCACTTGATGTCTGCCATATCTGTGTCTGTTACTATTATATATTAATGTGAGGGGTATTATTCTCCGATATGCAAAGATAACATAATTCGATGTAAGAGTGTGCGCCGATGGGCAAAAAAAGTGAGAGGCTGCCCTCAGACAGCCTCAAACCGGCAGAAAATCAGTTGGCGGGTGCCGCTTCGCGTGGGTCAGCCTTCCAGCGCGGGAGGGTGAAAACGAACTCGAGGCCACCGGTGGAGCGATTTTTGACGGAGATGGCACCTCCGAGCACCACAACGACGTTGCGGACGATGGGGAGGCCAAGGCCGGAGCCGCCGGCCTTGCGTGAGCGTCCCGTATCGAC
Organism: Candidatus Amulumruptor caecigallinarius; assembly: GCA_023665605.1. Taxonomy (GTDB): domain Bacteria; phylum Bacteroidota; class Bacteroidia; order Bacteroidales; family Muribaculaceae; genus Amulumruptor; species Amulumruptor caecigallinarius_B. The sequence continues at coordinate 185,138 of JAMPDP010000001.1, forward strand.
GCGGTAGAAGCGCTCGAACAGGTGGGGGAGGCTCTCGGGAGGCACGCCGATGCCGTTGTCGGCGAATGAGAAGGTGTAATAGTCTTTGCTCTCCCCTATCTGACGCAGCTCCATGGCAGTGCCGTGGGAGTGCATCATGGCATTGCGCATCAGGTTGGTGATGAGCGAGGTGAGCACGTTGGAGTTGCCCTTGACCTTGCAGCCGAGAGGTATGTCGAATGCGAAGGTCATCTTGGACTGCGAGTAGGCGGCGCGGAAGTCGCTGTTGAGCTGGTAGACGAGGTCGTGGAAGTCAACCTCCGAGACGGGAATCTTCTCGCCGCCCTCCTCGAGACGGGTCATGGTGGAGACATCGTTGAGGAGGCCGCAGAGACGGTCGACGTTGGCCTGGGCGCGTTCGAGGAACTTGTATTTTGTCTCGTCCGGCATCTTGTCGCGGTCGGTGAGGATGGTGTCGATGTAGCCTTTGATGATGCCGATGGGGGTCTTCAGCTCATGGTTGATATTGTTGGTGAGCTGGCTCTTGATGCGTGACTTCTCCTCGATGGCGTGCATGGCTACTTCATGCTCCCGCTCCACCTGAGCCATTGCTTCGGTGCGTGAGCGGTAGAGACTGATAATCTGGCGGGAAATGTCGCCGAGCTCGTCATGGGGAAATGCGTATGACTGGTCAATCTCGCGTCCGGCGGCGGCATTGGTGGCGAAGTGGTGGAGGAGGACGATGTTGCGCGAGAGCATCCTGACGGCCAGGTAGATGATGAGGGTGCAGACGAGACCTACGATGATGATGAACATCCACATGCCTTTGGTGCTTCTGATGGTCTGCGAGAGGGAGACATCGTTGGGCATGGCCGTGCGCATATATACCTCGCCATCTTCGGTGACGTCAGGCATATAAAACATCAGGTTGTTGCGCAGCCGGGCATCCTCCCGGCTTTCGAGCAGCGAGCCTTTGTCGCCGAGGAGCTCTGTGGCGGGATCGCGGCCGTTGAACACGGAGGGGATGGGTCGGCCGATGTAGTCAATCAGGGCACCATCCTTGGTGTAGAGAGTGACGCGGACATTCTCGTAGATGGAGTTGTCCAGATATTGACTGACGAAGGAGAGGATGTTGCGGAGGTTCTGCTTACGTTCGTAACCCTCCTTGACATATGTGTTGATGAGGCTCAACTGCGAGGCGATGCTCTCGGTGCGGTAATTAACCTCGCGGTTGTACTGATAGACAAGTATGGCAGCCATCATCAGCCACACCATCAGGATGGTGGGGATGAAGATGCGCCACTTGTAGGACATGGCCCAGCTGCGGGGGGCCTGCGGGGCGTCAGTCTGTTTCTTTGAATCCGTATCCAAACCCGAGGCGAGTGACGATGTTGTTGCCGTAAGGGCCTATTTTCTTGCGGAGACGCGCGATGTTGGTGTCGATGGCGCGGGATGTGACTATGACGTCATCGGGCCATATCTTCTTGATGATTTCGTCGCGCGAATAGATGCGGTTACGGTTGGAGAGGAAGAACATGAGGAGCTCGAGCTCGGTCTTGGTGAGGTTAAGGGGCTCGTCATCGAGTGTGCAAACCTTGGTGTCGCGGTTGACGGAGAGTCCCTTGAAAGAGAGGTGTGAGTCAGCTTCAGGGGCAGCCTTAGCGCGGCGTTCCTCGGCGGCCTTCATGGCATGGCTGCGGCGGAGCACCGCACGTACACGTGCTATGACCTCGGGGATGACAAATGGCTTGGTGATGTAGTCGTCGCCGCCGATGTTGAGCCCCATCACGGTGTCGTCCTCGCCGTTGAGGGCAGAGCAGAAGATGATGGGGAGGTTCTGTGTCTCGGCATTGTTGCGGACAATCTTGGCGAAGTCGTAACCGCTGAGGCGCTCCATCATGATGTCGACAATGCATAGCGAATATTGGCGCAGGTCAAGCTCCAGGGCCTCCTCTGCTGAATAGGCGCAATCGACGTCATAACCTTCTTTTTCAAGGTTATAGCGGAGGATCTCACATATCGGTTCCTCATCGTCGATGAGAAGCAGCTTTATACTCATTTGATTATGATATTGACAGGAGAGAGAGTATGTATGACGGGTAGAAATGTGATGTGGCTTAGCGTGTTGGCCGGGGAGCGGCATCAACGCCGCAGGGATGGAGAGAGAGGAGAGACGCGGGGAGAGAGGAGGGTTGGTGGGGCGGGGAGAACCGGGAAGAGCCCGGCCACTCAGACACCTGTTGGCTCCAGAGGCACCTGACGGCGGAACACTTCCTTAAACGAGATGATGGTCTCGGTGCGTGCGAGGCCGAGGGGCTGGAAGTAGTGATGAATCAGGTGGAGGAGATGGTCGTTGTTGAAGGCGTAGAGCTTGATGAACAGGTCATACTTGCCGGTGGTGAAGTGGCACTCTACGACTTCGGGGATTTTCTTGAGCTCGTCCACCACTTCATCAAAGCGGCTGGGGTCCTTGAGGTACAGGCCGACATAAGCGCATGTCTCGTAGCCGAGGGACGCGGGGTTGAGCACTGACTCGAAGCCCTTGATTACGCCGGCGGAAATCAGCTTCTGGATGCGCTGGTGGACAGCTGCGCCTGAGACGTTGCTTTCGCGGGCAATCTCCAGAAATGGCTTGCGGGCGTTGTCGGAGAGTGTGCTCAGGATGGCTGTGTCGAGGGTGTCAAAGTTGGCTTTGCCCATGGTATTGATGAAAATGGGTTGAATTTAGGGGTGTGGTGAAGGAGTGATGAAATCGTTTTCACAAAGTTACAGATTTGTTGAAAATCTGCCAAAAAATTGAGATTTTTTTTGTTTCATCGGGGGGCAGAGGGCAAAGTGGTCGCAGTGGAGCCCGGGGCATCTACACAGCCATGATGACGCGGTAACCCGGCAGTTGCCTGTTTGAAATTGTAGATTGTGGGTGTTGCCGAGCCTAAGATGGCGGATGTGATGCTATTGTAAATCGTGGGTGTTGCCGAACCTGATGATGACTGAGATGATGTTGTAAATCGGCGTCCTCCAGACGCCTTTGCTGTGCTGGCTACGACCCCGGATGCCTGCGCTATCGCTCCGGCTTCCGGGGCTAGGGGTAAATCAGCGTCCTGCGGACGCTCATCAGGAGGTTTTGCAACACCCTCCTTTGCTGTGCAAACAATAGCCCCGGAGGCCTGTGTTATGGAGCGGCTTCCGGGGCTACGTGTAAATCGGCGTCCTGCGGACGCTCCTAAATCGGTTTTACAATAGATACCCGAATGAGTGGGGTCAGAACTTGGCGTTGCGCATATCGCCGGTCTCGATGAAGGCGCGGTGGAATGCGAAGGCGTCGCAGAGGGAGTGGGGTGTGTGGCCTGCGGCACCCTTGCGCAGGTAGTCGCGAAGGAGCTCGCGGTACATAGGGTGTGCGCAGTTGTCGATAATCTCATGTGCGCGCTGTATGGGGCTCTTGCCGCGGAGGTCAGCGATGCCTTGGTCGGTGATGATGACATCAACGGAGTGCTCGGAGTGGTCCACGTGGCTCACCATGGGCACGATGTTGCTGATTGCGCCGCCCTTGGTGATGCTGGGGCATGAGAAGATGGAGATGTAGGCGTTGCGTGTGAAGTCGCCTGAGCCGCCTATGCCGTTCATCATCTTGGTGCCGGTGACGTGGGTGGAGTTGACGTTGCCGAAGATGTCGGCCTCCAGGGCGGTGTTCATGGAGATTACGCCAAGTCGGCGCACTACCTCGGGTGAGTTTGAGATCTCGCCGGGGCGGAGCACGATGCGGTCATGGAAGAAGTCCATGTTGGCAAATACGTGGTCCATGGTTTCGTCGGAGAAGCTCATGGAGCATGATGAAGCGAAGCGGCACTTTCCGCTCTCCATCAGACGTACCACAGCATCCTGGATTACCTCGGTGTACATATCGAAAGCGGGAATCTCGGGGTTGCTCTCGAGGCCGAAGAGCACGGCATTGGCCACGTTGCCCACACCGCTCTGGAGGGGGAGGAATGAGGCGGGAATGCGGCCGGCCTTGAGGTCGTGTGCGAGGAAGTCGCAGACATTGGCGGCGATATGCTCGGTGGTGTCGTCGGGTGCGGAGAAGCTCTTGGCTCCATCCTTGGCCGAGGTCTTGACGACGCCAACAATCTTGGCGGGGTCGATGTGGAGTATGGGGGTGCCTATGCGGTCGGAGGCGCGGTAGATGGGAATCTCGCGGCGGTTGGGGGGATCGAGGGGGAGGTAGAGGTCATGGATGCCGCGCATGCCGGGGTTGATCTGGTCATTGAGCTCGATGATGACCTTCTCGGCCATCATGGCCACAGTGGGGCTCATGCCTACGCCCGTGCCGAGGAGGACTTCGCCGGAGGGGGTGACGTCGGCCGCCTCGATGATGCCGACGTTCATGGGGCCGTAGAAGCCGTAGCGGAGCTTCTGGGCCATCTCCGAGAGGTGAAGGTCGAAGTAGTTGATATCGTGGGCGTTAATACCCTTGCGGGAGTCGGGTGTGCTCTGATAGGGTGAGCGCTTGTCGATGGCCTTTGCGCGGCCGAGAGCACCGTCGACGTGGTCGTTGGTGGATGCTCCGGTGAAAACGTTAACCTTGAACTGCTGTCCGTTGTCATGGGCTTCCGCGGCAATCTCAGCGAGAGCCTCGGTGACAGCCTTGGGGGTACCGCAGGCGGTGAAGCCGGAGAGTCCGATGTTGTCGCCGTTCTTGATGACGGAGGCCGCTTCACGTGCGGTGATTTCGGTGATGGCCATGGTGATGGGAGTGTGTGTTAGTGGAGATGGGTGACAATGAATGGAGCCGGAGACGCAGAGCGGCATTGGGCGCTGAGAGTCTGTTATGGCGAAAAATGCGTATCTTTGCCGCAAATTTACAAATAAATTCACCCCCGTGCAATATCTCAAAAAGCTCCATATCGAGACCTACGGCTGCCAGATGAACGTGGCCGACAGCGAGGTGGTGGCCGCCGTGGCCGCTCTGGCGGGCTACGAAGTGACCGACAATATCGACGAGGCCGATGCCGTGCTGCTCAACACCTGCTCGATTCGCGACAACGCCGAGCAAAAGATTCTGGCGCGTCTGGATGCGTTGAAAGCCATGGGGCGCCGGCGCGAGACAGAGGCGAAGCGCAACGGCGAGACCCCGCGGCGTCTGATTACCGGCGTGATAGGGTGTATGGCCGAGCGCGTGCGCGAGGAGCTGATAGAGCGTCGGGGCGTAGACATCGTGGCGGGACCTGACAGCTATCTTGACCTGCCGGCACTCTTCGCCGCCGCCGAGGCGGGCGAGAAAGCCATCAATGTGGAGTTGAGCACCACCGAGACCTACCGCGACGTGATACCCACCCGTCTGGGGCCGGGGAAGGTGAGCGGCTACGTGAGCATAATGCGCGGGTGCAACAATTTCTGTTCCTACTGCATAGTGCCCTACACCCGCGGACGCGAACGCTCACGCGAGCCGCAGAGCATCCTTGCCGAGGTTGCCGACCTGCAAGCCAAGGGTTACAGAGAAGTAACCCTGCTGGGGCAGAATGTGAACTCCTTCCGCTACACCGACCCCGAGACGGGGGCCGTGACCGGCTTCGCCGAGCTGCTGACAATGGTGGCCGACAGCGTGCCGGATATGCGCGTGCGCTTCACCACGAGCCACCCCAAGGATATGACCAACGAGATCATCGCCGCCATAGCCTCACGCCCCAACATAGCGCGCCACATCCACCTGCCGGTGCAGAGCGGCTCAGACCGGGTGCTGAAAGCGATGAACCGCAAGTACACCCGCGAGTGGTATCTGGGGCGCATCGCCGCGATACGCCGCGCCATCCCCGACTGCGGGATTACCACCGACCTGTTCACCGGTTTCCATGACGAGACCGAGGAGGACTTCGAGGAGACGCTGTCGCTGATGCGGGAGGTGGGTTTTGACTCAGCCTTCATGTTCAAATACTCCGAGCGCCCCGGCACCTTGGCGGCTCGCACGATGCCTGACAACGTGCCGGAGGAGGTGAAGATAGAGAGGCTGAACCGGATGATTGCGCTCCAGAATGAGCTGTCGGCGGCGAGCAACCGCCGCGACATCGGCAAGACCTTTGATGTACTCGTGGAGGGGGTGTCCAAGCGGAGCGTGGAGCAACGTATGGGTCGTACATCACAGAACAAGGCGGTGGTAATACCCCGAGGCGACTACCGTATAGGCGACACCGTCAAGGCGCGCATCATCTCAGCCACGTCAGCCACGCTCATCGGCGAGCTGGTGTGAGCAGAGGAGTCGGGAGATTGCAGCCCGTCAGCGGAGGCGTCCCTGCTCGTCATAGGAGTAGTATCCGCCGGAGGTGACTATGATGTGGTCGCGGACGGCGATGTCGAAATATCGACACGCCTCCACAATCTTGTGCGTGAGATCATCATCCTGCGGGCTCGGCCTGAGCTGTCCGCTGGGGTGATTGTGGACGAGAATGACCGAGTCAGCGAGCTTCTCGATGGCGTGACGGAGCACCATCTTGACATCCACCACCGTGGCCGCCGTGCCGCCGCTGGATATGCGTACGCGCGACTTGAGGAGAGCTGCGCGGTTGAGTATCAGCAGGTGAAACTCCTCATGGTCAAGCATTGAGAGGATGTCCCACATGAAGTCATATACCACATTGGGCGAGGTGAACTGCGTGCGCTCGCGCCCCTCGCGTATCATGGCCTCCTTGGCCCGCGCCCCCAGGGTAAGTGCCGCCTGGAGGGTGACAGCCTTTGCCGGGCCAATCCCCTTGAACTTGCGGCTCATCTCGCCGGGGCTCATGCGGGCAAGCTCGCTGAGGCGTCCGTGACACTCGTCGAGCATCATCTGCGAGAGCTCCACCACGTTGACTCCGGGCTGCCCCGTGCCAAAGAGTATGGCCATCAGTTCCGCGTCGGAGAGGGTGTTGATACCGTCGTTGAGGGCTTTTTCGCGAGGTCGGAGGTCGCCTTGCAGATCAGTGATTTTCATGGCATGGAGGTGTGAGATGTCAGCGTCCGGGAGCCGGTGTGTAGGAGAGAGTCAGTGTCAGAGCTTTTCGTTGGCGCCTTTGCGAATTTCGATCTCGCGGGCCACGTCACGGCCATGTCCCAGGAGCTTCTGCCAGGTGAAGGCACGGATGAATCCGGTGCCATAGCCGGTAATCTGGATGGCAGCTGCGGGTATGGCGAGAGCAGCGACTTTGAGTGACCGCACTTTGCGCCATGCGCCGATGAAGATGGCGCCGAAATATAGCGCGAAGGGGAGGAGGAACCAAGGGGAGACAGTGACAGCCAGCACAATGAGCGCCAGCCACCCTATTACGGCGATAGCGGGGAGGGCATGAACGGCTTTCAGGCTACCGGGATAAAGCTGTTGCAGGGTGATGCGGCTCTGGCCGAACACGTGCACCTGCCGCCAGAATTTGGCGAGTGACACACGTCGCTTGTGCCATACGGGGCAGCTGCGCAACAATGTTGTGGAGAAGCCGGCGCGGCTGATGCGTGTGCTCATGTCGATGTCCTCGGAAAACATCTCGCGGAAGCCCCCCACGCGGTCGTATACAGCGCGAGAGAAGCCCATGTTGAAGGTGCGTGGCACGAACTTCTCCATCTGCACCTTGCCGCCACGTATGCCGCCGGTGGTCAGGAAGGCCGTCATGGCATAATTAATGGCTTTCTGCACCGGCGTGAACGACTCATGGGCGGCATCCGGGGCGCCGTAGCAGTCGGCAGGGTGAGCCTCAAGCTCGCTGCGGAGGGTGGCGAAGTATGCGGGGGGGATGACGCAATCGCTGTCGAAGAACACGAAGTAGTCGCCGGAGGCTCGCGCCATGCCGTAGTTGCGTGCTATGGAACGTCCCTCATTGGGCTTGGCGAAATACTTCACGTCCACATCAGCGGCGTAGCGAGCCACCACGTCGGCACAAGGCACCGTGGAGCCATCCTCGACAATCACCACTTCGAAGCCATGGTCGGTCTGCGTGGCGAGGCTCTCAAGGAGGTCGCTAACCTCAGCAGGACGGTTGTAGACGGGAACAATAACAGAAAACTTTTTCATGCCGCCACAAAGTTAACCATTCCGCACCACAAACCCAACCCGAGCGCAGGGCGGGTAGGTGTGATGGCGAAGGGGGGGGTTGTGAAAGCGGGGAGATGTCACTATCTTTGCGGGGGCAAAGGCTTGCGCTGCCCTGCTACGAAATGGACGAGCGACAGATACTCATCACCAATATCATACTCTATGCCGCCGGGGTGCCTGTATTCATCAGGCGCTGCGGCCTGGTGAGCCTCGCTACTATGGCGTGGCTGCTCTACCTGGTATGCGCCATCTGTTCGTTGCTCTACTTTGAGTCGCCGGTGTACTACCTGTCGTTTGCGGCCGCGGAATATATCCGTGCGGATGCAATGCTGTTTCTGCTGGTGATGAACTTTCTGCTGTGCTACATGCTGCGGCTGTTCAGCTTTCCCAAGGCTGATATTATCCACAATTACCGTGAGGACCGGTGCCGCCGCATCCAGCTGGTGCTGACGGTGGTTTTCGCCATCATTGCGCTGCTGTCTCTGCCGGGGGCGCTCTCCAACCTTATGTCGGGCAATCTCGGCGAACTCCGCGATGCGACCTATGAGAAAGGGGCGAGCGGACTTGGCGGCATCATGAGTTTCGTGCAGCGACTGCTTGGCGCGTGCGTGTATCTGCTGCTGATATTTCCTGCCTTCAACTTCTTTGTGCGCAAGAAGCTGACGACGCTCGACAAGGTGTCGCTCGCCGTGTTTTTGGCACAGATGGTGGCCATTATAGGTATGGCCATAAGCCGTGCCATGATGGTGACAGTGGCTCTGTTTGTGCTGTCGCTCTTTGTGATGTCTTACCACTACCTCAATGCCAAGACGGTGAGGTGGGTGATGCTGGCATCGCTGCCGGTGATGTTCATAGCCGTGGGTGTGTTCTCGGCCATCACGAGCGCGCGCTTCGGTGCGTCAGATGCCGACGACACGGAGGAGCAGTTTGCTAACATCCGCTATGCCGGCGAGTCAATGCTCAACTATACGTCGATGATGTATGACCAGACGTACTATCCGACGGAGGGCTACCAGCAGTTTCTGCTTTTCCGCAAAGGCCTCGGTATGCATTACTTCGGCGAGTCAAAATCCACTGATGTGGATATTCTCAACGAGTACTTTGATGATGCTCACCCCTACCCCAACTATATATTCTACACTGCCGCGGGCAACCTCTATATGGAGTGGGGCAAATGGCCGCCGCTGATCGCGCTGGTCATCATAAACATAATAATAGGTGTAATCCGGCGGCGAGAGAAACGCCGCCGCGAGCCGGTGTTCAACTTCTTCTGGTACGTTTTGGGCGCGTATCTGGGATATGTGGTGATCTACGGCATCTTCTACCTGGAGCTGTCCAACGAGGGTGGCAATATGATGTGGCTCATCCTGCCGGGCCTCTATCTGATGCTTCGCGGCAGCAATATGCTGCTGGACGGCACACCGCTCAAGCCATGGGACTCGCGCTTGGGTTACCGGCTCCGGAAGAGTAAACGCTCTCAACATTAACGGCGCCGAGCTTGTTATCATAACAAAAGGATGCAAATCCGACTCACCGGCATACTCACCCTTCATAATCTATAAAGCCATGACAGCAGCAATCACCACCCTTCACGCCGCGCTTGCGTGGCTTGCGCTCGCCGGCGCGGTAGGCATGACGAGCCTTGCCGGCGCGGGTATAGACCGGCTTCGACGCCGGCTGGCACTGCAGCCACACCGCAGCCAACGCAACAATGACGCCCCCAAGCCTTGATGCGGGGGCGTTAGTTTTTTTGTGTATTTTCGGGAATGAGGTGAGGGAGCAAGAGGGCGCAGACTGGACTTATAGGACAGTAAAGTGGTCATTGTGAAAAGATGTTGAAATTTTAGGCGGCGGATATGCCGTGGTTAACGGATTTTCACTATCTTTGCACATGCCTATGGAGTGCGCCGACGCCTCCGGAGACACATGAAGGACCTCAAAAAGTAAACAATTATCATCAAATATGCTTGTTTCAGCGATAATTTCCAACTCTGCGCTGGCCTTTACCGCAGCATGCACAGGCATCGGCCTTGTGGCGCTTGCCCTGTGGTTGGCCGGTCTGATCGGTCCGCGCTCGTTCAACCCGCAGAAGGGTGAGGCTTACGAGTGCGGTATCCCTACCCGCGGCGAGAGCATGGCGCAGTTCAAGGTGGGCTACTACCTGTTTGCAATCCTCTTCCTGATGTTTGACGTGGAGACGGTGTTTCTGTTTCCCTGGGCAGTGCGCGTGCGCGCTCTGGGCAGCGCCGGTCTGATAAGCATCGCAGTGTTCTTCGGTTTCTTAGTGTTAGGTCTGGTCTACGCATGGCGAAAAGGAGCGCTTGAATGGAAATGAACAAGGTTACTACCAAGTCCATGCCCTACGATGCATGGAAGGATAACGAATACATCGAGAAGCTCGTCAAGGAGCTTCAGGACAACGGGGCTAATGTGATCATCGGCTCCCTTGACCATCTTATCAACTGGGGGCGGTCCAACTCCATCTGGCCCCTCACCTTCGCCACCAGTTGCTGCGGCATCGAGTTTCTGTCGTTGGGGGCCGCGCGTTTTGACATGGCGCGCTTCGGATGGGAAGTGGCCCGAGCCTCGCCCCGTCAGGCAGACTTCATGATGGTGGCCGGCACGATAGTTCACCGTATGGCTCCGGTGCTCCGCCGCCTCTACGATCAGCTTGCCGAGCCTAAGTATGTGATAGCCTGCGGCGGCTGCGCCATCTCCGGCGGTCCGTTCCGCAAGAGCTACCACGTAGCCATGGGCATTGAGGATATAGTGCCTGTGGATGTGTACGTGCCCGGGTGCCCCCCGCGCCCCGAGGCTATGATATACGGCATCATGCAGCTCTCGCGCAAGATTAAGGTAGAGCGTTTCTTCGGCGGTGTGAACCGCAAGGAGAAGCAGGAGGAGTTTCTCAAAGCCCACCCGGTAGAGGGTGTCAACGACTGATGCAACTGCCGGCACCGACATCCCACATTCATCACACTGACAGATACACCATATAATATACAGCACATTCACCTGAGGCTTATGGCAAACGTTCAGGATAAAATAGCCAAGCTCTTCCCCGGGGTCACCTTCGAGGAGGCTGACACGCTCACCGTCACCGTGGACGACACGCAGTGGCATGACCTGGCCAAGACACTCCGCGATGACAGCGACCTGGCATTTGACTATCTTGTCACCATCGTAGGTATGGACTGGCAGCCTGAGTTAGGTTGCATCTACTACCTTGACTCCACCGCCCACCACTACCACATCGCCGTGAAGGTGATGGCCCGCGGCGACCGCAACCAGCCGCTGCTGCACTCGGTAAGCGACCTGTGGGCTATCGCGGGCATCTACGAGCGCGAGGTGTATGACTTCTTCGGCATCATCTTCCTCGGCAACCCCGATATGCGCCGCTTGTTCCTGAGCATCGACTGGAAGGGGTACCCTCTGCGCAAGGATTACGACATGAGTCCGGATGTCAACCCCGTGCCTCTGGAGAGCGAGCGTCAGAGCGACTGCACCTACGAGTATGAGGAGCGTCCCGACGGGTCGATACACCAGATACAGCACAACATCTTCGCTGACAACGACTTCGTGGTCAACATCGGCCCGCAGCACCCCGCCACGCACGGTGTGCTCCGCTTCCGCACGGCAGTTGATGGCGAGACCATCAAGAAGATTGACGTGTACTGCGGGTACATACACCGCGGTGTGGAGAAGATATGCGAGATGGACACTTACTTCCAGACGCTGCACTTCATGGACCGTCTGGACTACTTCTCGGCCCATCCCTACCACCACTGCCTGTGTATGTGCATCGAGAAGGCCGCCGGCATCGAGGTGCCCCGCCGCGCCCAGGTGATCCGCGTGCTCATGGATGAGCTGTCGCGCATCGCCAGCCACTGCCTGTTCATCGGCACATTCTGCCAGGACCTTGGTGCAACGACGATGCTCTTCTACACGCTGCGTGTGCGTGAGCAGATCCTGGACATCATGGACAAGACCTGCGGCGCCCGCATGACGTTCAACTACGAGACCATCGGCGGTGTGATTGCCGACCTTGACCCGGACTTCGAGAAGGATGTGCGCGCACTGCTGGCCGTGCTGCCCAAGAACATCAAGGAGTACAACACCATATTCACCGGCAACGTCATAACCAAGAACCGCCTGGAGAACGTGGGCATGCTCTCACGCGAGGATGCCATCAGCTGGTCAGTGACCGGCCCCTCGGGGCGCGGCTCCGGCTGGGCCTGCGACATTCGCAAGACTGACCCCTACGCTGTGTACTCAGAGGTGGAGTTTGACGAGATTGTGCGTCACGAGGGTGACTCGATGGCCCGCTTCAAGGTGCGTATGGATGAGATGACCCAGAGTGCCCGCATCATCGAGCAGTGTCTGGCCATACTCCCCGAGGGAGAGATACAGGCCAAGGTACCTAAGGTGCTGAAGCTGCCGCAGGGCCGTTGGTTCCAGACTGTGGAGGGTTGCCGCGGTGCTTTCGGCATATACATCGAGAGCGACGGCGGTACATCGCCCTACCGTCTGAAGATAGTGCCTCCGTGCCTGCCGCTGGCCTCCGTGGTTGACCACATCACCGAGGGCCAGAAGATAGCCGACCTTATCACCATCGGCGGCTCGCTGGACTACATTGTGCCTGACATTGACCGCTGAACGCATCAGTCCGAGCACAGAAGCTGACCGACAATAAGATAACAAATCCATTACATAAAGCGTCTCACCGACTGACCCTGACAACCAATCACTAACAGTCATGCAAGACTTCTCTGAACTGACCATATACATCCACGAGCTGCTGATGTCGTTCCTCCCCCACTGGGCGGCCGTCACCCTTGAGTGCGTGATTATCGGCGTGGTTATCCTCACGCTCTATGCGCTGCTGGCACTCTTCTACATCTACTTCGAGCGCAAGGTGTGCGCCGCGTTCCAGTGCCGACTGGGTCCTGACCGTGTGGGCCCCTGGGGCCTGCTGCAGAGCTTCGCGGATATGTTCAAGATGCTCACCAAGGAGCTCATCTCGCTGAAATATACCGACAAGTTTCTCTTTGCGCTGGCACCGTACCTGGTGATTATTGCATCGGTAATTGCCTTCGCGGTGCTCCCCTGGGGCAACGGGCTGCAGATCATTGACTTCAACATCGGCATATTCTTCCTGATAGCCGTGTCGTCAATCGGCGTGCTGGGCATCCTGCTCGCCGGCTGGTCGTCAAACAACAAGTTCACCCTGATCGGTGCTCTGCGCTCCGGTGCACAGATGGTGAGCTACGAGCTGTCCGTGGGACTGAGCGTGCTGACGATGGTAGCCTTCGCGGGCTCGCTGTCAGTGACCGACATAGTGATGGCACAGCAGAACGGGTGGTTCATCTTTACCGCACACGTGCCCGCAATCATCGCCTTTGTGATATACCTGATAGCGGGAACCGCTGAGACCAACCGCGGCCCGTTTGACCTTCCCGAGGCTGAGAGCGAGCTTACCGCCGGCTACCACACCGAGTATTCCGGCATGCACTTCGGCTTCTTCTATCTGGCTGAGTATCTTAACCTGTTCATTGTGGGCGGTGTGGCCGCACTGATGTTCTTCGGCGGCTGGATGCCCTTCCACATCGCCGGCTGGGACGGCTTCAATCACGTGATGGACTACATTCCCGGCGTGGTGTGGTTCCTCGGCAAGGCGATAGTCATCTCGTTCATCATCATCTGGTTCAAGTGGACCTTCCCGCGCCTGCGCATCGACCAGCTTCTTGCCCTGGAGTGGAAGTATCTGCTGCCGATTAATTTGGTCAATCTGGTGCTGATGGTGTGCTGCATAGTATATGGTTGGCATTTCTGATACCAAAACACTGAACAAAACACCCCTCTGAGGCTTTCTTACCAAGTACACCTCTCCTACTCTACCTCCTAACACAGACGTTAACGCGACATACCCTTACTTTATGAGCGACAAGTTCGGAAAAATAGCACAGGTCATCGGCCCGGTAGTCGATGTGGTGTTTGAAGGCGTGGAAATCCCGCCCATCTACACCGCCCTGAAAGTGGAACGCCCCGATGGCGAGGAACTCATCCTCGAAGTGGAGCAGCATATCGGCGAGGACACCTGCCGCTGTGTGGCCATGGAGAGCACCGACGGTCTGCGCCGCGGTCTGCGCGTTGACTCGCTGGAGCGTCCCATAGCAGTGCCCACGGGAGCTCAGGTGAAGGGCCGTCTGCTCAACGTCATCGGTGAGGCAATTGACCGCCTGCCGGCGCTGAAGGAGACCGACCTCCGTCCCATCCATCAGCCGGCCCCGGCCTTTGAAGACCTTACCATCGGCACAGAGATACTCTACACGGGCATCAAGGTGATAGACCTCCTGGAGCCATACAGCAAGGGTGGCAAGATTGGTCTGTTCGGCGGTGCCGGTGTAGGCAAGACGGTGCTCATCATGGAGCTCATCAACAACATCGCCAAGGGTCACAACGGCTTCTCAGTGTTCACCGGCGTAGGCGAGCGTACCCGCGAGGGTAACGACCTGCTGCGCGAGATGATAGAGAGCGGCGTCATGAAGTATGGCGAGAAGTTCAAGGAGGGCATGGAGAAAGGCCAGTGGAACCTTGAGGATGTCGACATGAAGGAAGTGGCCGACTCACAGGCTACCCTGGTGTTCGGCCAGATGAATGAGCCGCCGGGCGCACGTCTGCGCGTGGCTCTGTCAGGTCTGACCGTGGCCGAGCAGTTCCGTGACCAGGATGGCGGCGGCAAGGAGATTCTGCTGTTCATCGACAACATCTTCCGCTTCACTCAGGCCGGTTCCGAGGTATCGGCGCTTCTTGGCCGTATGCCGTCAGCCGTGGGCTACCAGCCTACCCTGGCCTCCGAGATGGGTGCACTACAGGAGCGCATCACCTCTACCAAAAACGGCTCCATCACCTCCGTTCAGGCCATCTACGTGCCGGCCGATGACTTGACCGACCCCGCACCGGCCACCACATTCAGCTTCCTCGACGCTACGACGGTGCTCTCGCGCAAGATTGCCGAGCTCGGCATCTATCCCGCCGTAGACCCGCTGGAGTCTACCTCGCGTATCCTTGACCCGAACATCATCGGCGAGGAGCACTATCAGGTGGCTCAGGCCGTCAAGCAGCTCCTCCAGAAGTATAACGAGCTCCAGGACATCATCGCCATCCTCGGCGTTGACGAGCTCTCAGACGATGACAAACTCGTGGTGTCCCGCGCCCGCCGCGCCCAGCGCTTCCTGTCACAGCCATTCTTCGTGGCTGAGCAGTTCACCGGCCTTCCGGGAGTGATGGTGCCGCTGAGCGAGACTATCCGCGGATTCAAGATGATCCTCTCCGGCGAAATGGACGAGTATCCCGAGCAGGCGTTCCTCAATGTCGGCACCATCGACGAGGCTATCGCCAAGGGCAAGAAGCTGCTCGCCGAAGTGGAAGAATAACCAGAGAGTAACGAGACACACACCACAATATCACACCCCGCCGCATGACCCTGAAAATCATATCCACGGAAGACGTGCTCTTCGAGGGCGAAGTCACCGCCGTACACTTCCCCGGGAAGATGGGCAGCTTCACCGTGCTGCGCAATCACGCCACCATGGTGGCAGCCCTTGACGAGGGTACCGTAAGCTACGAAAGTGCTGAGGGTGACGGCGATATGCCCATCCGCGGCGGTTTGGTGGATGTGGACAACAACGTCATCTCAGTGTGTGTATATTGACAAGCCAAAGCAAGCCATGAACCAACGTCATAACTTTCGCAACCACACCACGTCACTGCTGAGGACTCTCCTTGCAGCGATGGTGATGATTGGCATCAGTGTCAGCGCGGAGGCTCAACAGAGTGCCGGTGCCGACAGTGACAAGGCATCGGTGCAGACACAAGCACAGGTTGAGGATTCCGTCGCAACAGCAGATGCATCAGGCAAGACTGAGGAGGCGGAGTCCGGTTCAGGCAAGATAGACCCCAAGGAACTTATTTTTGACCACCTGCTCGACGGCTACGGCTGGGAGGTGCCTTTCAACCACCACAAGCGCATCCCGCTGCCGGTGATAGTGTGGGGCACCGACGGGCTCCACTGCTTCTCGTCAGCCCGCCTTGACCATGGCCATATCTATGTTGACGGCAACGCCGCCTTCATGATAGCCGGCAAGGAGAGCAAGCACAAAGGGAAGGTGGTAGAGATAGTCGGAGGCACCCCCGTGAAGGATGCCCAAGGCAACATCACCGCCATCACCGGAGGCAAGGAGGTGAAGCCCAAACTGGACATATCTATCACCAAGAACGTAGCGGCTCTGTTCATCACCGTCATACTGGTGCTCTGGGCCATTCTGGGCGTAGCCCGCTGGCATCGCCGCATGGGCATGAAAGCCCCGCGACGGATGACCGGCTTCTGGGAGACGCTGATAATGTTCGTGTATGACGGCACCATCAAGCCCACACTGGGCAAGAAGGCTCCGAAGTTCGCGCCCTACCTGCTCACAGTGTTCTTCTTCATCCTCATCATGAACCTGATGGGCCTTGTGGTAGTGTTTCCAGGTGGTGCCAACCTGACCGGCAACATCGCCGTGACACTTGTGCTGGCCATCTGCACCTTCCTGGTGACCAACATCTTCGGCACCAAGCATTACTGGAAAGAGATATTCTGGCCGGAAGTGCCCTCATGGCTCAAGGTGCCGCTGCCTATCATGCCCATCATCGAGATATTCGGCGTCATCACCAAGCCGGCGGCACTTACGGTGCGTCTGTTCGCCAACATGATGGGCGGCCATATGATAGTGCTGGTGCTCACCATCCTCATCTTCATCTTCGCATCCATGGGCCCGGTAGTGCTGGGTGCCACGACGGTGGTGTCGATGATATTCTCGGTGTTCATGCTCCTTATAGATGTGCTTGTGAGCTTCATCCAGGCATACGTGTTCACCATGCTGAGCACCATCTTCATCTCTCTGGCTCAGGATGGCGGTCACGGCCATGAGAAGGCCAAGAACCCCACCGAGGCTCCCGAGACCCCGGTAACATCCACCGCAACCCCCTCAGTGACAAGATAACGAACTAATATAAACACACACTCCCTTAACACCTTACCACTATGTTAGCAACGATTGTAGGAATGATAATGGCAGCAATCGAAGGTACACTCGGCCTGGGTGCCTGCATCGGTGCAGGTATCGCCGCCATCGGTGCCGGTATCGGTATCGGCAAGATCGGCTCCTCAGCCATGGAGGCCATCGCCCGCCAGCCGGAGAGCGCCGGTGACATCCGCAGCAACATGATCGTGATCGCGGCCCTCGTCGAGGGTGTCGCCCTGTTTGCCGTGATTGTCTGCATCCTCTCGCTCTTCCTCTGACCAACAGCCATCAAGGGTCGGCCGGCTTTGATGCCGGCCGGCTCCCCCCCCTCTCCCCCACCCATCAGCAGCCGCTGCGGCAACGCTGCATAATTACGTCAACCGCCAAAACCGTTATAAATGGAACTGTTCACGCCTGATTTCGGCTTGATATTCTGGATGTTCATAGCATTCGCCATCCTCCTCTTCATCCTGTGGAAGTGGGGCTGGCCGGTCATCATCAAGTCGGTGGAACAACGCGCTGACCTCATTGACAAGGGCGTGGAGTATGCCCAAAGTGCCAAGGAGCAGCTTGACCATGCCAAGGAGGCCGCCGACAAGCAGCTTGCCGAGGCACGCCGCCAGCAGGCTGATATGCTTCGCGAAGCCGAGAAGATGAAGACACAGATCATCGACGAGGCACGCACCGCCGCCCAGACCGAGGCTCAGAAGGTGATGGACGCCGCCAAGGTGTCTATGGAAGCCGAGCGTAAGGAGGCAGAGCGCAAGCTCCGCAATGACGTTGGTCAGTATGCTCTGGACATCGCTACCAAGGTGGTGCGCACCCAGCTGTCTGACCAAAAGGCACAAAAGCAGCTCGTGGACTCGCTTCTGAAAGAGGTTGACCCCGATGCCCCGGCACAAGCGGATTCCAATGCCCCGGTTCAGACCGCTCCTTCCGCACCCAAAGCTCCTGAGGCCCCCAAGGGCGGAGCTGCTGACGCTAAGAAGGCACAGACCGGAGCTGCCGCAACACCCAAGGGTTCCACGCCCATTAACCCCAAGAAGAAATGAACGAAGGTCTGATCCCTCGCCGCTACGCCAAAGCCCTCTACAAGTATGCGCTTGAGAAGGGTAGGGACAAGGCGCTCTATGAGATGATGGAGCGGCTTGCTGAGAGCTACGCCCGCGAGCCGGCGCTCGCCAAGGCGATGGCCAACCCCTTCGTAGACCCCTCACAGAAGCTGACTCTGATGCTCACCGCGTGTGGCGCAGAGAAGGATGACGCAGTGCTCCACCGCTTCTTTGACCTGCTCAGCGAGAACCACCGCATAGGCCTCGCCGGCGACATAGCCCGTGCATACGGTGACATCTACCGCGAGGCTAACAACATACACCGCGTCACCATCACCTCAGCCGCGCCGCTTGACGCCGACACCGTCAAGCGCATAGAGCAGGTGGTGAAACGCCACATAGGCGGGGGCACCGTGGACTACACCACAGCAGTCAACCCCGACCTGATAGGAGGCTTCACCGTGAACATCGACAATGACAGGCTCGACGCCTCCGTGGCTACCGAGCTCAAGCAGATGCGCCTCAAATTACTTAGCATATAAACACACTTCACAACCATACACCGAAGATGATTAATCCCAGCGAGATTTCAGAAGTACTGAAGCAACAGCTCGAGAACGTCGGCACCAAGGTGACGTTTGAGGAGACCGGTCGCGTGCTGGAGGTGGGCGACGGTGTGGCCCACGTCTATGGCCTTGACAATGTATGCGCCAACGAGCTCGTGGAGTTCGAGAACGGCGTCAAGGGCGTGGCCCTCAACCTTGAGGAGAGCAATGTGGGCGTGATCCTGCTCAACAACATCAACTCCGTCACCGAGAATATGTCGGTGAAGCGCACCGGCGAGATTGCCTCCATCCATGTGGGCGAGGGACTGTGCGGTCGCGTCATCAATGTGCTCGGCGAGCCTATAGACGGGCGCGGTCCCATCGAGGGTGATCTCGTGCCGATGCCTCTGGAGCGCAAGGCTCCGGGTGTCATCTTCCGTCAGCCGGTGGTGCAGCCGCTGCAGACCGGCATCAAGGCTGTGGACTCCATGGTGCCCATCGGCCGTGGCCAGCGTGAGCTCATCATCGGTGACCGACAGATTGGCAAGAGCGCCATCGCCATTGACACCATCATCAACCAGCGCTCCGAGTTTGAGGCCGGTAAGCCGGTATATTGCATCTATGTGGCCATCGGCCAGAAGGCTTCCACGGTAGCTGCCGTGGTGGAGACCCTGCGCAAATACGGTGCTCTGGACTACACCGTTGTCGTAGTGGCCTCAGCCTCCGACTCCGCTTCGATGCGCTACTACGCACCCTTTGCCGGCGTAGCCATCGGCGAATATTTCCGCGACACCGGCCGCGATGCCCTCATCGTTTATGACGACCTCTCAAAGCAGGCTGTGGCCTACCGCGAGATTTCACTTATCCTCAAGCGCCCCTCGGGCCGCGAGGCATATCCCGGTGACATCTTCTATCTGCACTCACGTCTGCTTGAGCGCGCCGCTAAGATTATCGACAATCAGGAGGTGGCCGAGAAGATGAACGACCTGCCCGCGTCGCTCAAGGACCGCGTAAAGGGTGGCGGCTCACTGACTGCCCTCCCCATCATCGAGACACAGGCAGGTGACGTGTCAGCATACATCCCCACCAACGTAATTTCCATCACCGACGGACAGATCTTCCTGGAGACCGCCCTGTTTAACCGCGGTATCCGTCCCGCCATCAACGTGGGTATCTCTGTGAGCCGTGTAGGCGGTAACGCCCAGATCAAGTCCATGAAGAAGGTGGCCGGCACACTGAAGATAGACCAGGCCCAGTTCCGCGAGCTGGAGTCATTCACCCAGTTTGGCGGCGACATGGATGCCGTGACAGCACGCGTCATCGACAAGGGTCGCAAGAACGAGCAGCTGCTCATCCAGCCCCAGTATCACCCGATGCCCGTGGCCGAGGAGGTGGCAGTAATCTTCTGCGGCACCAAGGGTCTGCTCGACAAGGTGCCCCTGGACAAGGTGGCCGAATTCGAGACCCAGCTGCTGCAACTGCTGCATGCCAAGCACCAGGAAGATGTGCTTGACGTGCTCGGCGCCGGCAAGCTCACCGATGACGCTGCCGAGAAACTCACCGCAGCGGCACGCGACATAGCCGGTCAGTTTGCCTGATACTCCCCCCCATACAGAATCCACCCGAACCACTCACAGCATCAACACCAACGGCATAAATGGCAACCCTTAGAGAACTCAAAGGACGCATCGGCTCCGTGGCATCATCGGAAAAGATAACCGGTGCCATGAAGATGATTTCATCGGCCAAGATGCACAAGGCGGAGCTTGCCCTGAAGCGCCTTCAGCCTTTCCGCAGCCAGATTGAGACTGTGATTGGCAACCTGCTTAGCACTGACGCCGAGTTCAGCTCACCCCTGCTCGAGGCACGTGAGGTGCACCACGCCACGATAGTGATTTTCGGCAGTGACAGCGGACTGTGCGGGGCCTATAACGTAAATATCTTCAAGGCGTTCCGCCACCGCATCCACAAGCTCCGCGAGAAGTACGGCGAGGGGCTCAAGATTACCGTGTTTGCCGCCGGCGAGAAAGTGTCGCGCATGGTGGCACGCCTTGACGAGCCTTCGGTAAAGTTGGAGAAGCGTGACGGCGTGGACTCTCAGACCGGAGCCTCCGGCATCAAGGACTTTCTGGACTATCTCAGCGGCCTGTATGTGAGCGGTGGCACCGACATGGTAGAGCTGCACTATATGCAATATCACTCCGCCGGACGCCAGCGCTTTGAGGCCACTCAGCTTATCCCGGTGGTGAGCGAGACATTTGCCGCCGCCGGCGAGGGTAAAGCCACCAACCGCCCCTGCATCTTCGAGCCTGATGCGGAGTCTATATTCCACACAGTGCTCCCGATGTATCTGACGGCGGTGCTCCAGGATGTATTCACCGAAAACCGTGCTTCCGAGCAAGCGGCGCGCGTCATGGCCATGCAGAGTGCCAACGACAACGCCTCCAAGCTGCTCGACGAGCTGCAATTGGACTACAACAAACTGCGCCAACAAGCCATCACGAGCGAACTGCTCGACATCCTCGGCGGCCAAGCCCGCTGAGAGGCACCTTGAAGCTCAACCATCGACATCACAACAACCAATCAGAATATCAACGACAATACGACATAATAGAACATGGGTAGTGTAAAAGACTATTTCTCATCTCTGGGCTCCGGCGTGGCAAGCCTGCTGAAAGGCATGGCCGTGACCGGCAAAGAGTTCGTCACGCCGAAGATTACTGAAAAGTATCCTGAAAACCGCGAGACGTTCCATGTGCCCCAGCGATTCAGAGCGTGCCTGGAACTGCTCTATGACGCCGAGGGGCGTCATAAGTGCATAGCCTGCGGCACCTGCGAGCGCGTGTGCCCCAATGGCACCATCAAGCTCGGCATTGACACCATCGACACCTGGGACGGCAAGAAGAAGAAGCATCTCGCCGACTACCGCTATGACCTTGGCAGCTGCACATTCTGTCAGCTGTGCGTCACAAACTGTCCGACCAATGCCCTGGGATTCAGCAATGACTTCGAGCAGGCCGTGTTCACCCGCGAGAAGCTTGTCAAGAAGCTCAACTATCTCCCCGACGTACCCGAACCGGAACCCAGCGAGGAGGAAAAGAAGCGCATCCTGGCCGAGCGCGCCGCCAAGCTCGAAGAGGCCAAGAAGGCCGCCGCTGCCAAGAAAGCTGCTGCCGCTGCTGCCGGAGCTCCCGCCGCCGGTGCCCCCGGAGCCGCTCCCGCCGCTCCCGCC
>JAMPDP010000001.1:207163-383128 GCA_023665605.1 Candidatus Amulumruptor caecigallinarius
GCGCAACAATCTGTAAATCAGCGGATGCACCACGGTGCATCCCTACAAATTGACGTAAATTGCCGGTTTTGCAACGGCACCCGGGCACGGTGCAACCATGCGGGGCAGCACGTTGTTGTAATGATATAGAAGTGATTTAAACTTTTTGCGAAAGCCCAAGAAGTGTTTAAATATGTTTTCACTTCACTGACACGTAACAACCAAACAAACAAATCTTTTCAGCGATATGAACGCCCGCAAGTCAACCCTCGCAGTCGCCGCATGTGCCCTCGGCCTGGGCTCTCTGACACTCGCCTCATGCTCCGGCAATGCTGACCGTGCCGCCACCGGCACCGACGTGGAAAGCTTTGAGATCCGCGAGGAACTCAAGACGGCCTCCCGCAGCTTCCTGATGCAATATGCCAACGGCGACTCCGCCTACCTTACCCTGTCGGCCACTGTGCAGTGGCCTGTAAAGCTCGGCGACGCCAACCTGATAGCCCTGCAAGACACGCTGATAGCGTCCATCAACAACCGCTCGCCCTACTCCATCGACGAGGCGATGGGAGCCTTCGTGAGCGACTACAACGCCATCTTCGATGAGCCGATGCCCGGACTGAAGGCCACGGCGGTTGACACTGTGCCCCCGATGACCGAGACGGTGTTCAGCCTCGAATCGAGCGTGACGGCCCGCGTCACCGAGCTCACCGAGCAGACCGTCACCTACCAGATTACCGACTACAGCTTCACCGGCGGGGCGCACCCCAATACCGTGGTGACTCCTCTGACCTACGACCTGAAGAACGGCAAGGTGCTCACTTTCGACGGACTCTTCACTGCCGGGGCTGATGCCACGCTCCTGCCACTGATAGAGGACGCGCTGGCGAGTCAGTATGGCGTGAGCAGCCCCAAGGAGCTGGCTCGCATAGGGTTCTTCACCGACCAGCTGACGGTGAGCAAGCAGGTGTTTGTGGCAGACGGGCAGCTCGTGTTCCACTACAACCCCTACGAGATAGCACCCTATGTGATGGGACAGATAGATGTGCCTATCGCCCCCTTCGCCGTGGAGAGCATCCTCACCCCCGAAGCCAAGGCCCTGTTGCTTCAGTGACCTCACTGCTTACGGCGTTATTATCCCTTAAATTCCTGTGCGGAGAGTAATGTGAGTTGCCTGATAGGCAAAAAGTTCGTACCTTTGCACCCGTGAAACGACATCTACGTATCTTTCTCTCCTCCGTAGCCGTTGCCACGGGCATCCAAGCCGCTACCGCAGCCGATGCTGCGGCTGTGGCTTTCATGCCTGAACTTGAAGCAATCATCAGTGCCTACGGCGGCACCAAACCGGTGAAGCTCCCCGAGCCGGATGCCGAGAAGCTCGAAGCCCTTGAGGCAGACCGAGCCATCCCACCCGGCATCATGCCGTATCCGCGGCACGTGACCGTGGACAAGGCCAAGCGGCGCCTCGAAGTGATTACGCCCCACGGCGACGTGGTGGAGCGGTTCAGCGTGTGCGCCTCGCGCAACCGTGGCCAAAAGCGCCGCAAGGATGACTGCAAGACCCCGGAGGGCACCTTTGAGATTATCGGCATCTATAACTCCGAAGAGTGGACCTACAAGGACACCGGCCAGAAGGCCTACGGCCCGTTCTTCGTGCACCTCAACACCCACCCCTTCTACGGCATCGGCATCCACGGCACTCCCACTCCGGGGAGCATCCCGGGGAGGTCATCGCACGGCTGCATCCGCGTGTATAACGACAACGTGAAGCGGCTGCGCAACATGCTCTACAAGGACTCGCGCGTCACCATCCTCTCCGACACCATTCAGGATATGGTGCAGGGTGAGGGCGTACGCACCGGCGAAGTGGAGAAGGGGGCCCGCAAGCCCCTGGTGACCTACGTCACGCGCCATTGATGCCACCGGCCCGGCGTGAACCGTCCGGGCGAACACTGACCCGCACGACACCGACACATTTCTGCACCGACACATTTCTGCATCCTGACCAATCATGCTGACGCTTCTTTACCGCATCTATCTGGTGCTTGTTATGGCTCCGCTGAGCCTTGTGGTCACCATTCTCACGGCCCTCACCACCATTGTGGCCTGCGCCCTCGGCGGCGGCCGTTGGTGGGGCTACTACCCTGAGATACTGTGGTCACGCATAGTGCTTGCCCTCACGCTGGTGAGGGTGAAGGTGCGCCGCAACGGCCAAGTCAGCGCCGACACCTCCTACGTGTTCGTGGCCAACCACCAGAGCTCCTATGACATCTTCACCATCTACGGCTACTTGGGGCACAACTTCCGGTGGCTTATGAAGAGGTCGCTGCGCAAGATACCTCTGATCGGCTACTCATGTGAGAAGTCCGGTCAGGTGTTTGTGGACCGTTCCTCACCGTCGGCAATCCGCCGCACCATGGTTGAGGCCGAGCAACGTCTGGCGGGTGGCATGAGTATCGTGGTGTTTCCCGAGGGTTCGCGCACGTTCACGGGCAAGTTGCAGCCCTTCAAGCGGGGTGCATATACGCTTGCCATGGAGTTTGGCCTCCCGGTGGTGCCCGTCACGATTGACGGCGCGTTCCGCGTGCTCCCGCGCACTGCCCGCTGGCCCCGGTGGGGCACTATCACCCTTACCATCCACGCACCCATCTTCCCCGGCCCCGACGGCCACCACCTCCCCACCCTGATGGCCTCCTCCGAAGCCGCCATCGCCTCCGCCCTATAACCCCGCCATCGACTCTCTCCTCCTGAAATGCAAGAAAGACCTACAAGTTCTCAATCGCCACTATCAAGCTGCTCACGGCGCATGGAGTGGATCGACTGCCTGCGGGGGCTGGTTATGCTTATGGTGGTGTTTGGCCACTGCGAGATATATCTGCCGGACTGGAATGTGTCGGATGTCGGACTGTTCACGGGTCGGTATCATGTGCTGATATTCTTCTTTATCAGTGGCTTTTTGTTCTGTACGGACAAGTTTACATTCAGCGCACCCGGCATATTGACAGCCGACTTGCGTAAAAAGCTGCGCACTATCCTGTGGCCGACTCTGGTAATGCTGAGTCTGTTTTACTTCATGTTCTTCCGTCACCAGCCGCTGGAAGTGCTTGCTAATGACAATTACAAGAGCGGTTACTGGTTCACGATTGTGCTGATGGAATTGTATGTACTGAGCATGCCCTTGATTTGCCTGCTCAATTGGCGGCGACTTCCGCAAGTCGCTTCCGTGACAGCGGTTGTGGCGGTCATGTTAATAGCCGGCTTGAGCCCTGAGATTCTCCCCGGGGAATTTTGGGATAGCAAAACGGTGCACTTTTTCTCCCTTGAACTTGTGCTGAGGATGTGGCCGTTCTTCCTGCTTGGAGTCCTCGGACGCGTATTATATAACGGACACAGAGAGAAACTTGCCGGCCGTGAAGCCCTCATCTGCTCCATCGTGATATTAATCGCAGGGAGCCTGTGGCATTATGGCAATCCCGAGGGTCTGCTTGCACTTGTGCAGCAATCGGTGGTTGTGGCGGGCATATTCATGGTCTGCCTGGGAGCCGGAGAGCTGTTGTCATCGCGGTATGCTGTCAGTCGCTTCCTTGCGAGGGTGGGCCGCGCTACCCTTGTGGTGTATCTTTTCCACTACTTTGTACTTCTGACGAGCCACCGCATAGTGAGTCATTTCTTGACACGGCCATGGATTTCAGACCGGATAACCATCGTGCCCGTGACGCTGCTTGTTACTCTGTTTGTCATCGTGTGCTGTATGTTGGCAGACAAGCTGCTGAGGCGCACAAAACTACACGCTTTGATATTTCCGCCCTCGGGACAGCGGTTAATGCGCAAGCTGTCCGGTGAAACCTCCACATGACGGCACACACGCTATGCAACTGTCCCCTAAACTACCACTCTCATTATCACGCAAATGACTATCGCCAACATAAATACTTCCACCCCACCACTATCCACATCGGGGAGCCGTCAGGTGTGGATTGACTGCCTGCGCGGCTTCACGATGCTGCTTGTGGTGCTGGTGCATTGCGAGAACCATCTATACATGAAAGCTCCGGCAGCAATATCGTCATTTTCATCGTTTTACGTGAGCTTCATGATGCCGCTGTTTGTATTCATATCGGGATACTTTTCATACTCGCCCCACCTTCGGCTCAATGCAGCAGAACTGCATTACGCTATAATGCGTCGCATGAAAATGTTGCTTATTCCCACGGCAATCTTCATGGTACTGTTCTATTTTGCCTATTCCTTGCCTAAAGGCCACAGTTTCTATCACTTGCTGTGCGACCCGTACAAGGGATTGGGATGGTTCACGCTTATCATCTTCGAGTGCTTTGCCGTAGCGGCTCCTTTTGTGGCGCTGCTCAATTCAGGGCTGATTTCGCGTCGCGCAGCATTGCTTCTGATGATTCTCATAGCCTGTCTCTCGCTTTATGTTCACTCCCGCCTCTGGGGAAACACTTCGGACTTGGGCGACTGGTTCAACATCATCACGCATCCGAGAGTCTTTGAGCTTTTCTTCTACTTCATGGCCGGGATTGTGGCGCGTGTGGCACTGCGCGTTATGCGACCTCCGTATGTTTCACTGTGGGTGCTTGTGCCTATGTTTGCAGTGTCGTTCGGTGCGATTATTTGGATTGCACCCATGTTGAAATCTTATTATTTCGACTGGCGGATAGTCCCGTTCATCCTGATGAGCATCTTCGCTTTGTTCTTTCTATTCGCCCGGCTTCGCGATGTTCTTACTGAGGAGAATCGCATAGGTCGGTTTCTCTCCTATTTAGGACGCAACACGCTGCAGGTATATCTGATGCACCTGATGATAGTCAACGTGTTTGACTTTGCAGTGATTCAAGACCTGTATGACTGGGGGTCTCTGAATCTTGACGCTATGCTACCATTCAACATAGCGTTGACCATCGGCATAGCTGCTCTGTGTCTGTATCTGGACAAGCTGTTTGCGCGGACGCGCGTTTATCGTTATGTATATCCCAAGCTCCCGTCGCGTCGTTCGTTGACTACAGCAGCGACAGCTTAAACACAATTTACCATATGACTGGTATTAAGCCTATTACCCCCCCCCAATCCTTATCAGCTGCAACGCAGCGGCAGGAATGGATTGACTGCCTGCGGGGAATTACCATGCTTATGGTTGTGCTTGTGCATTGCGAAAATGAACTGTTCGGGTGGCATTACAGTCAGCTGTCAGCCCTGTCCAGCTTTGGCGTGAGTTTCCGTATGCCGATGTTTTTCTTCATATCAGGTTTTTTTGCCTACTCACGTCGCATAACATTGAATGCAGGCGACATGGGTAGTGCAGTCGTACGACGAATGAAGATGACTCTAACACCTACTTTGATATTCCTGCTGCTGTCGTTCGCGTTTTTCCAGTATCCGGCGGGGGTGTCATTTTATGAACTTCTGAGCGATCCGGCAAAGCATGGCGCTTGGTTCACTATCGTAGCCTTTGATTGCTTTGCGATAGCAATCCCGTTCGTGGGTATGCTTAACTCTCAAGGTATACCGCGCAGGTTGACAATGACGCTGATGTTGATAGTGGCTGTATGCTCGCTCTTTGTGCATCACACCATCTGGCACAATCACCTAAGGCTTGGACAGTGGTTTGCAATTATATCCAATCCATTGATATTCGAGTTGTTGTTCTACTTCCTTATCGGAATGATAACACGCGTTATGCTTCTTGACAGAAAGGCTCCGTATGTTCCCTTATGGGTGGCATTGGTATTGCTTGCAAGTTCGTTCGCGGTTATCTATTGGGGTGGACCCTTGCTGTCTGACCGCTACTATGATTGGCGCATTTCGCCCTTTGTCGTCATGTTCATACTGGGGCTTTTGTTCTTATTTGCCCACATGAGAGCAGTGTTCAACAGCCGTAACCGGTTCGGTCGGTCATTGTCATATCTTGGCCGCAATACATTGCAGGTGTATGTGATGCACCTGCTGATTGTTCAGGTTTTTACGCTGGATGTCGTGCAGAGCTTTTACCCTTGGCCAGAGCTTGACCCAAATGTGATGCTGCCGTTCAACATAGCACTGACCATAGGCATTACGGCGCTGTGTCTGTATCTGGACAAGCTGTTCGCGCGGACGCGCGTTTATCGCTACGTATATCCCAAGCCTCAATCTCGCCGCGTGACACCTGCCGCAGCGGCAGCATAAAATGATTTAACAAATGACTGATGCTAAGACTATTACCCCCCCCCAATCCTTATCAGCCGCAACGCAGCGGCAGGAATGGATTGACTGCCTGCGGGGGTACACGATGTTGCTGGTGATTACAGGACATTGCGACTTGTATCTTACCGGTTGGTTCTCAGGGTTCTCGATGCTGAGCAATGTGTATCAGTTGCCGTTGTTTTTCTTCATCAGTGGTTATTTCGCCTACTCGTCCAAGCTATCGTCAGGAAACATGAATGCTATCTCTGGGGCTGTGCGGAAACGCATCAGGATGGTGCTGTGGCCTACGCTTGTGATGCTGACAATGTACTATTGTTGCTTCCTGAGTGGCAATTACTCGATTGCCGATATAGCATCGGACCAATATAAAGGAGGGTATTGGTTCACAATAGTTGCTGTGGAGATTTACGTCTTGGCGTTGCCGTTCATCCTCTTTCTCAACATCGGGATGCTACGCCTCAGGTGGGCTTGCGCCATTATCGCCGTAGCGATGTTGGTGTTTGCCAAAGCCGGCAACGCGCTTTCAGACCTGCTTTGGACTCACGACTTCATAGGATGGCTGTCACTGCACTTTGTGTTCAGCTATATGCCATATTTTCTGCTTGGCATAATGATGCGGCTTCTGCTCCCGATGCTCGTCGTGCGCGTCAACACATTACGCCTTCCTCTTGTCACAGTGGTAATATGCCTTGTGGCGTTATGTTATATGCCAACTTTGCGCTATGGAGCGTTTGACTGGCGTGTGATGCCGCTGCTATGTGTGCTTGTGGTGAGTCTCTTGTTAACGTTCCGAGGATTACGCGGCACACTCAATACGTCTACTGCCATGGGACGGCTACTTTCGGTGATCGGACGAAACACGCTTCCCATCTATCTGCTACACTACTTCATCCTCAGCCTCCTGGCCCTTGCAGCGGGAGATGCCTTTGCCGGGGTCAACTCCGGGGGCGGCGTGTGGCGGTTACCCATCACCGCGGGAGTTGCCGTAGCGGTAGCGCTTTGCTGCATCGGTGCCTACCGTCTAATGGCCACCATCCGTATCCGTAAATACATCTTCCCCGGCAGGGGTTAAGACCTACTTTCATACATATAACCAATCAAGCCAGGACTTCAATATACCCAAATGACTGATATAAAGACGTTTACCCCCCCCCCTAAATAGAATAACCGAAGCAGTTGGCCAATCCGGCATCCGGCAGCGACAGGAGTGGATTGACTGCCTGCGGGGCATGACTATGCTGCTGGTGGTTATCGCACATGTGGAGCAGATGCTGATGTGGTGGGGCATATCTTCCTTTACATTCAGCACAAGCGATTACCGTATGCCACTGTTTTTCTTTATCAGCGGTGTGGTCACATTCTCATCGCGGATCACGTTGGCTAATCCGGAGAGCATAAGGGCTGCTGTGTGGAAGAAATTGATAATGGCGTTATGGCCCACTGTGGTTATATTCCTGATATTCTCACTTTGGTTTATGCAGGTTGCATCATTGAATCAAACGTTGTTGAGTGAGATGAAAGGGGGCTACTGGTTCACATATGTACTGGTGCAGGTCTATATTCTGTCGATTCCGCTAATGTGTGTGCTGAACTCGGAGCGCATACCCAGATATATGGGCATCGCTTCCGTTGCGGTATTAATAATCTTGATTGCTGCATATGGCAAAGAGGTTACCGAGGCAGTATTCCCGCCCACTCTGACAGGGTATCTTTCGTTTTCGCGCGTGGTATATTATCTGCCATTCTTCATGTTGGGGATGCTCAGCCGGCTTGCCCTGCCGCACATCACAGCGTTCATGGACCGCCGTCGGTTTGCCGCAATACTGATTGTCGCTGCTTCTTCGACAGCCGGCGTGATGCTGAGTGGAGGCGAGTCAGGAGTGTTGGCCGACTTCATAGGGCGCAGTATGGTGGTGGGCAGTGTGTTTTGCATTTGCTATCTGCTGAAAGGCATCCTATGCACGGGCAACATCGGCGGACGTATGCTGAGCATGATCGGCCGGCACACTCTGCCCATCTACCTTCTGCATTACTTCATACTGTTCGGCCTCAATAAGCTGATATTTCACTTTTTGCCCGGACAGATGCTACCGACTGAAATATGTGTGCTCCCCATGGCAGTTGTTGTAGCCATTGGAGTGTCGGGAGCGTGTCTGATAATCTACCGACTGCTTAAAATAATCGGTATACGGCAATACATATTTCCGACTGTACACAGCCCTGTGCCTCAAAAGTCCATCTTTAAATGGGTTCGCGGATAGTATAGAGTTCGCCTGAGCATTTGACAGAGGAAGCAATATTGACCTCTTTTGCAAAGATTTTTTCCGCGGCGGTGTTGACAATCGGCGCGGAAATTGTTATGTTTGCAGTTACGGTATGGATTACTGCCGTTGCACCTTCATTTTTGATACCCTGACTGACATGGACACTCACATCACCGGGGACGCTGCCGCCCCCATCACCTTCACTGAAACTGACCTGGAGACCCTGCGCGAGCATGGAGTGACACCCGAACAGGCTGCTGCCCAGCTTCACCGCTTCAAGACGGGATTTCCCTACCTGCGCATTGTCGAGGCTGCTCGCCTTGGCGAGGGCATAATCGGTCTTGACAAACTTCTCAGATATAACTCCGTGCTTCGCTGGCGCCGCTATCTGGATGAGGAGGGTGACGTGATGAAGTTCACGCCCGCCTCCGGGGCAGCGTCGCGAATGTTCAAGAGTGTCCATGCGTTTGTGAACGGTGACACCGACGAGCCTCACCACCACTCTGACATTGCCGAGCTCATCGACAACATTGACAAACTGCCCTTCAGCGACAAGCTTGACGAGGCCTGCCGCCGTCTGTACGGTGCGGGTCTGACGCAGATGCGTGCCGAGGGGCGCAACCGTGAGCTGCTCCGCGCCATGCTCTCGCCTGAGGGTCTCAACTACGGACAGCTGCCCAAGGGGCTCCTGCTCTTCCACTCCTACCCCTTCGGGGCACGCACGCCCTTGGAGGAGCAGCTGGTGGAGGCGTCAAAATATGTGAAGGTGGGTGGCAAAGCGCGCGTGCACTTCACGGTGTCGAAGGAGCATGTGCCTCTGTTTCAGGAGTTCCTGAGCCGCCATACAGGACCTATTCAGGATCTGACCTCCACGGTGTTTGACGTGACGTTGAGCGTGCAGAAGCCATCGACCGACACCATCGCCGCCAACCCTGACGGCACGCCTTTCCGCGACAAGGATGGGAAGCTGGTGTTCCGTCCGGGCGGCCACGGCTCGCTGATTGAGAATCTGAATGACCTAAATGCCGCTGTAATCTTCATCAAGAACATTGACAACGTGGTGCCTGAGAGCCTCGCCAAGGACACAGTCACCTACAAGGAAGCTCTCGGAGGCATCCTCATCCAGGTGCGCGACTCCATCCACCGCTTCATCACCAAGCTCGCCCATGGCCATGATGACCCTGAGCTGACCGCACAGGCCGTGGACTATCTGCGTGACGTGCTGGGTGTGGAGGACTCCCGCTTCGAGACCCTCAAGGGGCGCGACCTGACAGAGTTCGTGCTCAGCAAGCTCGACCGCCCCATCCGCGTGTGCGGCATGGTGCGCAACGAGGGTGAGCCCGGCGGTGGCCCCTATCTGGCATACAGTGCGGACGGCTCCGTGGCTCCGCAGATTCTGGAGAGCGTGCAGATAGACCCATACAACCGTTCATACAACCGCATGGTGGCCAATGCCACCCACTTCAACCCGGTGGACCTGGTGTGCTACGTGCGCGATGTCAACGGCCGCAAATATGACCTGCGCAAGCATGTGGACCCCGACACGGGCTTCATCTCCCACAAGTCGGTGGAAGGTGTGGAAGTGCTCGCCATGGAGCGTCCCGGGCTCTGGAACGGAGCCATGAGCGACTGGAACACCATCTTCGTCGAGGTGCCCGTGACGACCTTCAACCCGGTCAAGACCGTCAACGACCTGCTCCGCCCCACCCACTGCACCGCCTGCAAGCAGTGAGCGCTCACGGCATATAGGCCTGAGCCTCCGCCATAGATAAAGAAGTGATTTAAATCTTGCATAAATCACTTCAACGGCATTCAAATTACAGCCATTGCCCGGCCCCCGCGCAACCATCGCGGGGGCTGCGGCGTTAATCAGTATCATGAGCACCAAAGACAACATCCGCAAGCTCTGGAGCGATACCTTCGGCGACACGCCGGAGTATCTCGACATGTATTTCTCAGACGTGTACCGTGAGGAGGATGCCATGACGGCCACCTCCGACGATGGTAAACTACTGAGCAGCCTGCTGTTGCAGCGCTACCCGTTCCTCTATCAGGGGCAGGAGACCACCATGGGCTACATTGCCGGAGTGATGACACGCCGGAATGTACGGGGCCGGGGCCTGATGAGCGGTCTGCTGTGCCGTGCGCTGGAGCGTTCGCGGGAGCGCGGCGACATTGTGGCCTCACTGATACCGTTGCATGACTGGCTCTACTTCTATTATGACCGTTTCGGCTTCGCCACAGTGCTCTACGTTGACCCGCAGCGGTTCACGGCACTCCACACGTTCACGCCGGAGGAGACGTATCTGCCGGAGGAGGATATGCGCACAGAGGAGGCTTACCGCTCATTCAGTGCCTTCGAGCGCGCAAGGGGCTGCGGAGTACTCCACACCGAGCGCGACTACCTCAACATCCTGGCCGACAACGCTCTGGACGGCGGCCGCGCCGTGGCAGTGCGTGACTCATCCGGAGGGATTGCCGCAATGGCCTTTGCGGTGGTCGACAAGGCGGGAGTTACCGTCACCGAGCTGATGGGTATCTCTCACGATGCCCGCGAGGGAGCCCTCGCAGAGCTCCGCCGACAGCTCTCCGGCCTCCCGTTCAAGGTACTTGCTCCCCCGCTGGCAGAGCACCGCCGGCTCTATGACCGCGGCATGGCCAGAATCATCAATGCGGGGGAGACCCTGCGACTCTGTGCAGCCGCCAACCCGCAGTGGCAGTCGCTCATCAGGGTGTATGACCCCATCCTGGCCGATAACACAGCGGTTTATGCTGTGGCTGACGGCGACGTGCTCGTGATGCCCTATGACGCTGCGCTCCAAGCGCCACTTGACTTTGACGTAAACATCACGGTCCTGACCGAGATAGCCTTCAGCGCACCCCGCACCGGCGACATCCTGCGGTTTCCCTCCGAGCGCCCCGTCATCAGCCTCATGCTGGAGTGAACACCCGGAATTTTCAGCTCATAGTTAACTTTTAAGCAAAATCACTTGTTTATTCATAAAAGAGGAACTATCTTTGCATAACTTAATTTATAAGTTAATGTCAATGCAACGATATTCTATTGAACTTGTTGAAGAACATGAATATGTTAACATTTACAGCGTGCACCTCGACTCAGAGGAGATTTCCGAATTGGAACGATTTTTCGAGTCATTCCCTTTGGGTTGTGCTTACGATGATGAAATTGACACAATTATCGCCTGGCTTGACCGAATTGGCGAAAACGGAGCTCTCGAGCGATATTTCAGGCATGAAGGTCGGTTTGGCGATGGAGTGAGTGCTATTCCTATCGAGACAAGCAATCTTCGACTATATTGCCTTAGAATATCAGATAATATCCTTATATTCGGCAATGGTGGTATCAAAGACACAGCGACATGGCAACAAAGCGACACATTGGCCAAGCATGTAGAGCTACTGGTTGACACAAGCCGTTTTATTGCATCAAGACTGGCCAACGGCAGTCTTTACATAGTCGATAAGGAATTAATTGGAAACTTAAAATTCAGCCGCAATGAAGAGAAGTGACATAATTGAAGCACGGAGAGGCCAAGTTTCGGATGAGATTAGAAAAAAGGTAAACCTCTCCTTTATGATCGTGGACCGCATACATACACTGCTTCAAGAGAGGGGTCTACGACAGAAAGATCTCGCACAGCTACTCCACAAAAATGAGTCAGAGATCAGCAAATGGATGCGAGGCACGCATAACTTCACCATAGACACGATTTCACAAATAGAAATGGTGCTTGGAGAGCCGATACTAAGAGTAGTGGGTGTTTGATGTTTCGGAAAAGAGCGTTAACTTTGCAGCAGGTTTCCGGGTCCCCCAGAGGGGCCGATTATATATCTTTTCATTCCAACTATTTATCTACAACCTTTATCAAAACAGACTGAACCTATGAACGTTTCAAAACTCAAAGCCTTCGGCTCACATGCCGGAAAGGCCGTGCGGACACTTCTTGTGTCGACAGCACGTACCCTCGTGGAGGCCACTAGTGACCTTACCTGGGACAAGTAACCAACCCCCTCAAGAGGATGCACACCCCACAAGGGTGCATCCCTTACAAGAAATCAATAGGAGGGTGTGCCGAGAAATCGACACACCCTCCTATCATTACTTTCCGTTCTATCGAGCAGCGGGCTGCACGTCAGGGGGTGTCAGCGGTGCTCATGCGGGGTCAGTTCTGACCCTGGTTCAGGGGCTTGGAGTCCTTGTAGCCGGGGCCCTTCTTGCCGAGCTTCTGAGCCTTGGGGCCCTTTCCGGGCTTGCCGCCGGGACGACCCTGTCCGGGCTTGCCGGGGTTGTTGATGAAGTTGTTCTCCAGGAACTCCAGATACTGCTGTGAGGAGAGCACGGACTTGATGTCCTTGAGCATATCCTTGCGCTGCTCGCGGGCCTTCTTGGCACGCTCCTGAGGAGTCTGGGGCCTGTACTTGGCAGCTACCTCCTTGAGCTTGGTCTGCTGGTCGGCAGAGAGGTTGAGGCCATCAAAGGGGCTGCAGGGCGCGGGAGCGCAAGAGTCAGGACCGCAGGGAGCCGGTGCGCAATACTGGGGGCCACAGGGGTCGCAAGGAGCACCCTGATTGCCGGAGGGCTGCTGGGCGAAGGCCTGAGTACCGAAAAGAGCTGCGGTGGCCACGGCCACGGTCATGATAATCTTCTTCATAGTGTGTTGTTTGTGTGTTGGGGGGTTATGTTATTGAGTTGATTGTCTGTTTCAGCAGAGCCGGTTTTCAAACGGGCTACATCTTAAAGACACGCGCCGACGGGCAAGGTTTAACGCATTAGCATTTGTTAACCTCCTGAAACTCAATTAAACATCACTTCGCCCTCTCTCCGCGCGCGTGAACATATAATGTATATCGACGGTACGGTTGCAAAAAAATAGCTAACTTTGTGGTGGAAAAATTGACACCCTCACTCTGAGAGCATGCAAGAGAAAATCATTATCCTTGACTTCGGCTCGCAGACCACACAGCTCATAGGACGCCGCGTGCGTGAGCTTAACGAGTACTGCGAGATAGTCCCCTACAACAAGTTCCCCTACGATGACCCCTCGGTGATCGGCGTGATTCTGTCCGGCTCGCCATTCTCGGTGTATGACAGCAAAGCCTTCAAGCTCGACCTGTCGACGCTGCGCGGCAAGCTCCCGATGCTGGGCATATGCTATGGAGCCCAGCTGCTTGCCTATGAAGCCGGCGGCAAGGTAGAGCCGGCCGCGACACGCGAATATGGCCGGGCCCACCTGAGCTACATCGACGAGGGCAACGCCCTGTTCAGCGGCATCCGCCCCGGCAGCCAGGTGTGGATGAGCCATGGCGACACCATCACCTCTGTGCCTGACGACTTTGAGGTGATAGCCTCGACCCCTCAGGTGAACGTGGCTGCCTATCAAGTGAAGGGAGAGAAGACCTGGGGCGTGCAATTTCACCCCGAAGTGTTCCACTCCACCGACGGCAAGGAGCTGCTGCGCAACTTCGTAGTGGACATATGCCACGGCAAGCAGGACTGGGATGCCGCCTCGTTCATAGACACCACTGTGGCAGCCCTGCGCGAGCAGCTTGGCGATGACAAAGTGGTGCTGGGCCTGAGCGGCGGCGTTGACTCCTCGGTTGCCGCCGTGCTGCTGAACCGGGCCATCGGCTCCAACCTCACCTGCATCTTCGTGGACCACGGCATGCTCCGCAAAAACGAGTTCCGCGATGTGCTCAATGACTACAAGTGCCTCGGTCTGAACGTGATTGGCGTGGATGCGTCAGCCAAGTTCTTCAGTGAACTCGCCGGTGTCACCGACCCGGAGAAGAAGCGCAAGATTATCGGCAAAGGCTTCATCGACGTATTCGATGAAGAGGCCCGCAAGATTAAGGATGTGAAATGGCTCGCCCAGGGCACCATCTACCCTGACTGCATAGAGTCACTCTCCATCACCGGTACCACCATCAAGAGCCACCACAACGTGGGTGGCCTCCCCGAGAAGATGAACCTGAAGCTGTGCGAGCCGCTTCGGCTGCTCTTCAAGGATGAGGTGAGAGCCGTAGGGCGCGAGCTCGGGATGCCCGAGCATCTGATCAAGCGCCACCCCTTCCCCGGCCCCGGTCTGGCGGTGCGCATCCTCGGCGACATCACCCCCGAGAAGGTGGCTGTGCTTCAGGAGGCCGATGACATCTTCATCCGCGGGCTGCGCGACAACGGCCTCTACGACAAAGTGTGGCAGGCGGGTGCCATCCTGCTCCCCGTGCAGAGCGTGGGTGTGATGGGCGATGAGCGCACCTATGAGCGCGCCGTGGCCTTGCGTGCCGTCACCTCTACCGATGCCATGACCGCAGACTGGGCCCACCTCCCCTACGAATTCATGGCACAGGTAAGCAATGAGATCATCAACAAAGTGCGCGGCGTGAACCGCGTCTGCTACGACATCTCCTCCAAACCACCGGCCACCATCGAGTGGGAGTAAAGCCCTTGGACATAAGAATATGAACAAGCTGTAAAGCAACACCCTCCATTTGCCGCGCTGAGGTTGTAAATCGGCGTCCTCCAGACGCCCTTTGCTGTGCTGACAATGACCCCGGATGCCTTCGCTGTCGCTACGGCTTCCGGGGCTACGGTAAATCAGCGTCCTGCGGACGCTCCATTGGAGGTTCTACAACACCCTCTCAGATGCGTTAGGGCATCAAGCCCCGCTGAGCGAAGTGCTCGGCGGGGCTTGCCTTTGGGTGAATATCTGATGCTGCGGGGAGACGCATATGAGATGCGGCTCCCGCTTGGCCTCTAAAGATGCTTAGAGCTGGGGACCGGCGGCTACGAGGGCCTTGCCGGCTGCGTTGTTCTCGAACTTCTTGAAGTTGTTGATGAACATCTCGGCGAGCTTCTCGGCCTTCTTGGTCCACTCCTCGGGGTTAGCGTAGGTGTCGCGGGGATCGAGAATCTTGGGATCTACGCCGGGGAGCTCGGTGGGCACGACGAAGTCGAAGATGGGGATGGTCTTGGTGGGAGCCTTCAGGATGGCACCGTCAAGGATGGCGTCGATGATGCCACGGGTATCCTTGATGGAGATACGCTTGCCTGAGCCGTTCCAGCCGGTGTTGACGAGGTAGGCCTTGGCGCCGCTCTCGTTCATCTTCTTGACGAGCTCTTCGGCATACTTGGTGGGGTGCAGCGAGAGGAATGCTGCGCCGAAGCATGCAGAGAAGGTGGGGGTGGGCTCGGTGATGCCGCGCTCGGTACCGGCGAGCTTGCTGGTGAAGCCGCTCAGGAAGTAGTACTTGGTCTGCTCGGGGTTGAGAATCGACACGGGGGGAAGTACACCGAAGGCGTCAGCTGACAGGAAGATAACGTTCTTGGCGGCGGGACCGCGGCTGGGCTTAACGA
Organism: Candidatus Amulumruptor caecigallinarius; assembly: GCA_023665605.1. Classification (GTDB taxonomy): domain Bacteria; phylum Bacteroidota; class Bacteroidia; order Bacteroidales; family Muribaculaceae; genus Amulumruptor; species Amulumruptor caecigallinarius_B. The sequence goes on from JAMPDP010000001.1 coordinate 222,977, forward strand.
TGTTCTTGATGTGGTCGATGGGGTAAGATACGCGGGTGTTCTCGGTAACGCTCTTGTCGGTGAAGTCGATGTGGCCTTCCTTGTCGACGGTTACGTTCTCGAGGAGTGCGTCGCGGGTGATGGCGTTGTAGATGTCAGGCTCGCTCTCCTTGTCGAGGTTGATGACCTTGGCATAGCAGCCGCCCTCGAAGTTGAAGACGCCGTTGTTGTCCCAGCCGTGCTCGTCGTCACCGATAAGGAGACGCTTGGGGTCTGTGGAAAGGGTGGTCTTGCCGGTGCCGGAGAGGCCGAAGAAGATGGCGGTGTTCTCGCCGTTCTTGTCGGTGTTGGCCGAGCAGTGCATTGATGCCATGCCCTTGAGGGGGAGGTAGTAGTTCATGATGGAGAACATACCCTTCTTCATCTCGCCGCCGTACCATGTGTTGATGATGAGCTGCATGCGCTCGGTGAGGTTGAAGGCCACGCAGGTCTCGGAGTTGATGCCGAGCTCCTTCCAGTTCTCCACCTTGGCCTTGGAAGCGTTGAGCACAACGAAGTCAGGCTCGAAGTTTTCGAGCTCCTCCTTGGTGGGGCGGATGAACATATTGGTGACGAAGTGAGCCTGCCAAGCGACTTCCATGACGAAGCGCACTGCCAGACGGGTGTCGGCGTTGGTGCCGCAGAATGCGTCAACGACGTAGAGAGTCTTGTCAGAGAGCTCCTTGTCGGCGATTTGCTTCAGTGCATCCCAAGTCTTGGGAGTGATGGGCTTGTTGTCGTTCTTGTACTCGTCGGTGGTCCACCAGATGGTGTCCTTGGAGGTGTCGTCCTTAACGAAGAACTTGTCCTTGGGCGAGCGGCCGGTGTAGATGCCGGTCATCACGTTGACAGCGCCCAGCTCGGTCACCTGACCCTTCTCATAGCCTGTGAGGTTGGGGTTGGTCTCGTCAATGAACAGCTGGTCCCAGCTCGGATTGTGGATCACCTTGGCTCCGGTGATGCCATACTTGGTCAAATCGATGTTGCTCATGAGTTATGTTTGTAAAACGTAAAGTAGTTGAATACAGTGGAGTGAGGTGAGAGCATGACGCAGGATGGTGCAGCGGGTGCGGTCTACGTCAACCGCAAAGTTACTCCACTTTTTTCATAATACAACAAAATATTAAGGAAAAATTTCCTTATTGCGTTTTAAATTTTCATAATACACGCCACAATAGTTACCTTTGCATAGTGAAGTGATGTAAACTTTTTGCGAAAACTCAAGTAGTGTTTAATTTTTTCTTCAAAAGCAATATTCATTAATATTTTGGCATCTTCCATCTCTTTCATCAGTCGTGATGCCCGCATCACTCCTTCTTCAAGAGTTGAAATCTGCTCAAAATCTTAATAAATCTTGCATTTGAAAAAAGTTTAAATCACTTCAGTGACCTATGCAGCCATTGACTCACCCCTCCGCCTCCACCACTCCCCACACGCTCCGCCGGAAGCACCGGCGGAGGCGGCGCCTGCTGCGGGGGGTGCTGTGTCTGTGTGCCGTGATTGGTGCGGTGACGGTGTGGCTGTCGACGCGCACTTCCGGGGCTGACCCTGTGGTGCCTGACCCGCTGGCTTATCCGGTGAGGGGCATTGACGTATCGGCTCATAATGGAGAGATTGACTTCACCCGTGTGGCGGGAGCCGGGGTGGAGTTTGTGCTCATCAAGGCCACCGAGGGTTGCGACTTCAAGGACCGTGCGTTTGCCGACAACTTGAAACGAGCGCGCGCCGCCGGCCTGGCTGCGGGAGCCTACCACTTCTTCCGCTTTGACCGCGGAGGGTATGAGCAGGCTCTCAACCTGCTCCACAGCGTCAGGGGGCGTACCCTTGACCTACCGCTGGTGATTGACGTGGAGGAGTGGGCCAACCCGAAGTTCAACACTACCGCCGACATCCTGACACGTCTTCAGACTATGGTCAACACCCTTGAGGCTCACGGCTACGATGTGATGCTTTACAGCAACAAGGATGGCTTCGACCGCTTCCTCGGGAGCCGCTTTGCCCACTACCCACTGTGGATATGTTCCTTCACGGGACGCCCCTCCACATCGAGGCTGCGGCTATGGCAATACACCCACTCCGGGCGCATTGACGGGGTGGAAGGGAAGGTAGACATCAACGTCTACGCCGGTTCGCGCTACGAGTGGGAGCAATGGCTTGACAACCTTGGTGCAATAAACGGCACCGGTACCACGTTATTATAAACGTATGAGTATCTTGCGTCCAATCCAGTCATTATACACACGATATACCCGTTCCCTTAAAGCCTCGCTCGCTGCCGTCATTGCGTTAGCGACCACTGCCGTGGCGTTACCGGCAGATGCCGCCGCGGCCTCAGGCAGCATAGAGTTTGCCACGCAGAGCCGTCTGGCATCGGGACGCTGGGCCAAGGTGAGCGTCACCTCCACGGGCATCCACCGCCTCTCCCCACGCCAGCTCCGCGACATGGGTTTCAGCGACCCTTCGCAAGTGAAGGTGTATGGCTATGGCGGAGCCCGTCTTTCAGAGCGCCTTGTGGCCGACTCCGTGCGCGATGACCTGCCGCAGACCCCCTCGCTGCTCACCGCTGACGGCATAGTGTTTTACGCGGAGGGACCCGTGAGCTGGACGCGCGTCAACAAGCGCGCCGCCTCCAACGGCGAGGCCGAGCGCTTCAATCATGTCATTAATCCTTACACGCTCAAGGGCTATTACTTCCTGACTGACAGCGACTCCGGCGAGCGAGCCGGGGCAATACCCTCTACCGTGGCAGCCCCCACCTCCGCTTCCGGAGCGGCAGTGACCTTCCGTGAGCGCACCGTGCTGCATGAGGAACAGAACATTCTGGGCGAAAGCGGCCACTCATATTTCGGGCACGACCTGAAGGCCAACCCGGTGTACAATTACAGCATCCCCCTGCCGGGGCTCGCCGCCGGCACCTATAATTATAAGGTGTGGACCAACACCGCCATAGGCGGACGCACCACCTCTGACTCGCGCTTCTCCGTGGAGTATCCCGACGGCTTCGGGCGCTCGGCATCGGTGCGGCTCCCCGCGTCCAACGATGCCAACAGATACGACCGAGGGCGCACGGCGGCCAGCACCAACTCCTCCAGCACTTTCGAGGGGGGCTCGCTGCCGCTTACGTTGGCTTTCAGCGGCGCGGGAACGGTGTACAGTGCATATTTCTTCTTCACCGAGGTGACATATGAGAGGGAGCTCGCCATGCCCGGTTCCTCGCTCTGCTTCCGCCTGAGCAACAGCTTAGGCTCTCTGGGCGGAGCGTCAGCCGCTACGCAGGTGTGGGACGTGACTGACCCCATCAACCCGGTGGCAGTCAACACCGCCATGATAGGCGACCGCCTGGTGTGGCGCAACTCCGCGTCAGACCTGCGTGAATATGTGGCATTTGACCCCGACGGGGCTTATCCCGAGCCGGCATTCGAGGGACTTGTCGCCAACCAGAACCTCCACGCCCTGCCTACGCCTGACCTGGTAATCTTCACCCTTGCCGACTATACCGCACAAGCCGAGACACTCGCCGCCCACCGCCGCTCTCAGGGGCTTGATGTGGCCGTGGTTGATGCCGAGGATGTGTATCGCGAATTCGGCTCCGGCTCCCCTGACGTGCAAACCTTCCGCCGCTTCCTGCGTATGCTCTATGACCGTGGCGAGGAGGGGAAGCTGAAATATGCCCTGTTCTTCGGACGCGGCATCTGGGACTACCGCCGCATCTCCGTCGACTCCCGCCAGGGGCAGTGCGCGGGACCGGCCCTGCCCACCTGGCAGACCCTCGCCTCCACCAACCAGTTTCAGTCCAGCTACATGACTGACGACATCTTCGGTATGCTCGGCGATAACTCGTATGTGCCCGAGTACCGCGGCACCATGCAGATAGCCGTGGGGCGCCTGCCGGTGTCGAGCGCGGCAATGGCCACCAGTGCCGTCAACAAGCTGATAGCCTATGACCGCACAGCCACGGGGCCGTGGCGCTCGCGTCTGCTGATGATCACAGACACCAGCAAGGATGCATCCGTGTTCATGCGCGACGGTGACAATGCCATCTCGGCCATGCGCACATCCACTCCCGGCGGACAGCTTGCCGGCGTGGGCTCAGGGATGTTGGAGCAGAAGGTGTACCTGGCGGCATACCCCATTGACAACGGCAAGACCACTGTGGCAAACCGTGAGGTGCAGGAAGCGCTGAGCGAGGGCGTGTCATGGATGGCTTACATCGGTCACTCCTCACAGACCCAGTGGGGCGACAAAGGGGTGATGGACTTCTCCTATGCCTCGGGGATGTCGCTTCGCCGCAAGCCTGTTGTGGTGGCCGCCACATGTGAATACGCCCAGTTTGACGGCTCGATACAGTGCGGAGCCGAGGCCATGTGGCGCAACGAGCAGGGGCCCATCGCCGTAATCACTGCCACCCGCCCGGCAGCCATATCAGACAATGCACTGTTTATCAGTGCCATCACCCGTTACATCGGTGCTGTGGACTCTAACGGGCGCCGCTACACCGTGGGCGACGTGATGCGCCTCGCCAAGAACCAATTGGCCGAGAAGGGCACCGGTCGCATCAACGCATACGTGTACGTGCTTGTCGGCGACCCCTCGATGCCTGCTCTGTCACCCTCGTTGGGTGTCAAGGTCACAGAGATGGTGGATGTGACCACCGGCAAGACCCTCAAGCTCGACGGCACTCCCCCACCCTACATCCCCGGCGGTGCCCGCGTGACATTCCGCGGGGAGGTGGTGTCGGCCCTGGATGCCTCCAAAATTGATGACTTCAACGGCGAAGTGTCGCTGACGCTCTTCGACGCGATGTATGACCGCAGCTCGCTCTGCTTAGAGGACAACAAGGATTTCTCATTCTCCGTGCAGGGTGGCACCCTCACCATGGCCCGTGCCGCAGTTGCCGGCGGTGAGTGGGAGGCGACTCTTCAGGTGCCTCTGGAGATTGCCAACAACAACACCCCTGCCGCGCTGTCGATGTATGCGGTGGAGAACGGAACTTCGCGCGATGCGATGGGCACCTCGCGTGAGTTTACCGTGTCCGGCTTCACTGACGTGGCCCCCGACTCGGAGCCGCCGGTGATCAACAGCCTCTATCTCAACTATCCCGGCTTCAAGAATGGCGACACCGTGGATGCCTCGCCCACACTCTACGCATCCGTTGCCGACAACGTTAGCGTCAACCTGTCATCATCCGGCGTGGGCCGCGGCATCACGCTGACACTCGATGACGGCCGTACCTTCGGAGACCTCCCCTCCTACTTCACACCGGACTTCGGGGCTTGCACCTCCGGCTCGATAGCCTACCCGCTGCATGACCTTCCTGCCGGAGAGCACTGGCTGAAGCTGACTGTGTGGGACACCTCCGACAATCTTGCCGAGGCCAGCCTCGCCTTCTGGGTTGATGACGCAGCCGCGCCCTCGATAGTTGACGTGTACACCGATGCCAACCCGGCGAGCGTGTCGGCCAACTTCTACGTCACCCATGACCGCCCCGACAAGGATGTGAACATCGGCATCGAAATCTTCGACATAGCCGGTCGCCGCATCTGGACCCGCGAGCACAAGTCGTACAGCGAGGGCAACGTGGCCGAACCCATCACCTGGGACCTCACCACGGGAGCCGGCTCGCGAGTAAGCTCCGGCATCTACCTCTACCGTGCCACCCTCTCCATGCCGGGTGGCGAGACCTACTCCTCGCGCTCCCGCAAGCTCGCCGTCACCCCCCGCTGACATACATCCGGAGCCTCTGCTCCACCCGTCTGACAAACAACGCCTCCGCATCGCGACTCTCAGCCCGCAGCGGAGGCTTTGTCAACTTTATACGTACGCCGGTTGTTAGTTAAGTAAACTCATAACCATTATGAAAGCCAAAATTTTAAGTTTACTGTTAGCTGTCATGGCAATCACTTCATTAAGCGCCGCCGCTCAGACCGAAGGCAAGGGCGAAGGCTACACATACAAGCAGTTTGACAACACCTATGTGGTGAGCGTGGACAATCATCAGGAGGTGGCATCCATTCTGGAGCGCGCCTGCAACGACCTGGGTATCACCGGCGGTGACATCATCGGTCTTGGTGCCGTCAACTCGGCCACTCTGCGCTGCTTCAATCCCGCTACCAAGGAGTATGTAGACAAGACCTTCAATGAGCAGATGGAGATAGCGAACTTGACGGGTAACGTGGGTATGCTCAACGGCAAGATTTACCTGCACCTTCACATCACCCTGGGCAAGACCGACTACACCGCACTTGCGGGACACCTGCTGCGTGCCACCCTCAATGGAGCCGGTGAGTTTGTCATTAACAAATACTCCTCCGAGGTACCCCGCTACCACAACGACCAGATTGGTCTGAATATGTACGACTTCGCCCGCTGACGAAAAGTCGGCAATTCCATCTCTCGGTTGTGACGGAACTGCATCAGGGCGGCGTGCGATTCAAAAAAAATTGCTAACTTTGCGCTTTGATGGGATAATTGTGCCCGTCTCCACCGCTCAATGAAGCCATTCCGCTACATCATCATAGCCCTCACGGCCATCATCCTCGCCTCATGCGGCGAGTATCAGAAGGCGCAGAAGAGCAAGGATCCGGACTATAAGCTGGACTTTGCCAAACGCGCATTCGACAAGGGGCAGTACGTGCAGGCCTACACCATCCTCGGCGACATCATCCCCGCCTTCAAGGGCACGGAGAAAGCTGAGGATGCCCTGTATCTTCTTGCCATGAGCTACTTCGAGAACAAGGAGTATCCCACGGCAGCATCCTACTTCAAGAACTACTACACCCGCTTCCCCCGCGGCAAGTACACCGAACTTGCCCGCTATTATTGCGGCTACTCATACTACATGGATTCGCCGGAGCCTCAGCTTGACCAGAGTGGCACGGTGAAAGCTATTCAGGAGCTCACCAACTTCATGGAGTACTTCCCCACGAGCGAGCGCACTCCGGCAGCTCAGAACGCCATCTTCGAGCTTCAGGACAAACTCGCCTTCAAGGAGCTGGAAAATGCCGTGCTCTACTACAACCTCGGCACCTATCTGGGCAACAACTACGAGAGCGCCGTTATTGTGGCCCGTAACGCCATCAAGAAATACCCCTTCTCGAAGTACAAGGAAGACCTGGAGATGATGATACTCAAGTCACGCTATCAGGAGGCTCAGCACTCCGTAGCCGAGATGAAGGGTGAGCGTTTCCGCGACGTCATTGACGAGTACTATGCCTTTGTCAATGACTTCCCTGACGGCAAGAACCGTCAGGAGGCCGACAACATATTCAAGATTGCAAGCCAGCACGTAAAAGACTAAAACATAAGATAATCACCACATAGAGATGGACTACAAGAAAGTCAACGCCCCGCTCAACACCGTCACACGTGACATGATTGAGCTCTCCGAAGACACCGGCAATGTCTATGAGACCGTGGCCATCATCGCCAAGCGCGCCAATCAGATAGCCGCCGAGATGAAGCATGACCTTGAGAAGAAGCTCCAGGAGTTTGCCTCGCTCAACGACAACCTTGAGGAAATCACCGAGAACCGCGAGCAGATAGAGATCTCGCGCTACTACGAGAAGCTCCCCAAGCCCACGCTGATTGCCGCTGAGGAGTATGCCGAGCACAAGATCCACTACCGACGTCCGTCATCGGACACCCTCAGCCTCGACTGACACCACTCCTCCCGACCCGCCCGACGCCAGCTGCCGCACCCCGGCGCCCGACCACACGGCGGAGTCCCAAGCCTTAACTCTAAGCCATTGACATTGCGGGGAAAAGCACGCTTTTGTCCCCCACTGTCCATGGCTTTGCACGTCTATTAACCCACCCCTCATCCCCCTCCCATCATGCTCACCATCGCCATTCAGGCCAAGGGCCGCCTCAACGAAGACTGCGTGGCCCTGCTCCGCGACTCCGGCATCACCACCTCCGGCAGCTCACGCAAGCTCATATCCCGCGCCAAGGGCTTCCCCATGGACATCCTCTATCTGCGTGACGATGACATCCCCCAGGCAGTCAGCATGGGCGTGGCCGACATAGGCATTGTCGGCCTCAACGAGATGGAGGAGAAGGGGATGGATGTCAACATAGTGATGAGCCTCGGATTCAGCGACTGCCGCATCTCGCTGGCCGTGCCCAAAGATGCGGGCTACACGGGGCTTGCCTGGTTTAACGGCAAGCGCATTGCCACATCCTATCCTCGCATTCTGGGTAACTTTCTGCGCGAGCAGGGCATCGACGCCGAGATTCATGAGATTGCCGGCTCGGTGGAGGTGGCTCCCGCAGTGGGAATGGCTGATGCCATCTTCGACATCGTAAGCTCCGGAGGCACTCTGGTGCAGAACGGACTGGTGGAGGTGGAGCAAGTGTTTTTCTCGCAGGCCGTGCTCATTGCCACCAAGGGCCTCGACGGGCAGAAGCTCCAGGAACTTGAGCAGCTGAAGTTCCGCTTCTCCAGCATCATCAACAGCCGCGACATGAAGTACGTGCTGATGAACCTCCCCGAGAAGGCCATTGAGGATGCCGTGAAGATACTCCCCGGCATGAAGAGCCCGACGCTTCTGCCTCTGGCCGAGAAGGGGTGGTACTCGATGCACGCCGTGATCCGTGAGGAGGAGCTGTGGGACAAGGTGGAGCAGCTTAAAGGCATTGGAGCGGAAGATATTCTGGTGCTCGCTCTCGAAAACATAATCCGCTGACGATGGACATCGTAATCAACCCCGCTCCCTCGCAGTGGCGCAGCCTCACCGAGCGCAACATCCCTGACGACCCGCAGGTGCAGCAGGCTGTGGACACTATCATTGATGCCGTGCGTGCCGATGGCGACAAGGCCCTGCGCGAGCTTGCCCTGAAGTTTGACGGCACCCACATCAGCGACCTCGAAGTGACCAAGGCGGAGATTGATGCCGCCGAGGCTGCCGTGAGCGATGATGTCAAGATAGCCATAGGCCGCTCCGTGGCCAACATCACGGCGTTTCATGCTGCGCAGATGCCGCAGCAGGTGGAAGTCAACACCATGCCCGGCATCACCTGCATACAGCGGGCGGTGCCCATACAGCGTGTGGGGCTCTATATCCCCGGCGGACGCGCTCCGCTCTTCTCCACAGTGCTGATGCTCGCTGTGCCCGCACGCATCGCCGGGTGCCCGGAGGTGATACTCTGCACCCCGCAGGGAGCAGACCGGCCCATTTCGCCGGAGATACTCTATGCCGCGCGTGTTTGTGGCATCAAGCGGATATTCCGCGTTGGTGGAGCCCAAGCCATTGCAGCCATGGCTCTGGGTACCGACAGCATCCCCCGGGTGCATAAAATCTTCGGCCCGGGCAATCGCTTTGTCACCAAGGCCAAGCAGATACTCACCTCGGAGGTGGCAATAGATATGCCCGCCGGGCCGAGCGAAGTGCTCGTGATGGCTGACCACACCGCCAACCCCGCTTTCGTGGCCTCCGATATGCTCTCGCAGGCCGAGCACGGCCCTGACAGCCAGGCCATCTGCGTGTGCACCACCGAGGCGATTGCCTCGGCCGTTGCTCAGGCACTTGACAAGGTGAAAGCGACCCTCAAGCGCATAGAGAGCATAGAGAAGTCCCTGGCCCACAGCCGTATCATAGTGCTGCCCGAAATCGGCAGAATGACGGAGTTCGTCAACTCCTATGCCCCCGAGCACCTCATCATCTCCATGGAGCGCCCCTGGGACGTGGCAGCCCACATCACCGCCGCGGGCAGCGTGTTCATCGGCAACCACTCCCCGGAGAGTGCCGGCGACTATGCCTCAGGCACCAACCACACCCTCCCCACCAACGGCTGGGCGCACGCTTACAGCGGCGTGAACATCGACAGCTTCATGCGCAAAATCACCTATCAGGAGCTCACTCCCGAAGGCCTCGGCAACCTTGCTGACACGGTCATCACCATGGCCGATGCCGAGGGCCTGGACGCTCACGCCATGGCCGTGAAGCTCCGCACGGGGCGTGCTTCCATTGACTGACCTTTCCCACGCCGTTTATTTATCAGCCTCGTCTTTTGACCAAGCACTGAGCTTTAGCGAAGCCATCCCCCACTCCCAAACACACCCCAATGACCCGCACGAAAAACCCACTCGAATATGTGCGCCCCTGCATCAAGCGTCTGGAGCCATACAGCACCGCTCGCGACGAATTCAAGGGGGGCGACATCAAGGTGTGGATTGACGCAAACGAGAACCCCTTCAACAATGGGGTGAACCGCTACCCCGACCCGCACCACCGGGAGCTGCGCAAGTGCGTCAGCGCACTCAAGGGCGTGCCGGAGGAGTGCCTGTTCTTCGGCGGCGCGGGCTCTGATGAGGCCATCGACATCACGTTCCGCATATTCTGCACCCCCGGTGTGGACAATGCCGTGGCCATCACTCCGAGTTACGGTGTATATGAGGTGAGCGCCGCCGTCAACGATGTGGAGTTGCGCCGGGTGCAGCTCGGCGAGGATTTCTCCCTCCCCGTAGAGGCACTGCTCGCCGCCTCTGACTCCCGCACCAAACTGATGTGGATATGCTCGCCCAACAACCCCACGGCCAACGCCTTTGCGCCGGCCGACCTGCTGAGCCTCTGTGAGCGCTTTGACGGCATGGTGGTGGTGGATGAGGCTTACGTGGACTTCTCAGGCTGCGGCTCACTGGTGCCCGCCATCCCCACGCATCCCAACCTCATCATCCTCCAGACATTTTCCAAGGCCTGGGGCATGGCCGGGCTGCGCTGCGGCATGGCTATAGCGGTGCCGGAGATTATCGAACTGTATAACCGAGTCAAGTACCCTTACAACATCAACGGCCCCACACAGACGGAGGTAATCAACCGCATCCGCCGCACTGATGTGAGCCGTACGGTCAAGACCATACTCGCCGAGCGTGACCGTCTGGAGCGCGGGCTGGCATCGGCCTCCTGCGTGCTTCGCATCTATCCCTCGGATGCCAACTTCCTGCTGGTGAAGGTCACGGATGCCGACGCGGTTTATGACCACCTCATTGACGGGGGCGTGATAGTGCGCAACCGCTCCCGGCTGCCCGGATGCAGCGGCTGCCTGCGCGTCACCGTCGGTACTCCTGAGGAGAATGACCTGACCATCAAGCTATTCAACTCTTATCAGGCAGCTGAATAATCATATTTTCACCCCCTCTCCCCCACCCTCCAAGCAGCTATGAAAAAGGCGATATTCATTGACCGCGACGGCACCATCATCGCTGAGCCCGATGACGAGCAGATTGACTCGCTCGAAAAGCTGCGCTTCATCCCCGGGGCCATCACCGGCCTTGCTGCTTTATGCGGCAAAGGTTATGAGCTGGTGATGGTCAGCAATCAGGATGGACTGGGCACTGACTCATTTCCCGAAGATACCTTCTGGCCGGCCCACAACAAGATGCTCGACACTCTGGCCGGCGAGGGAGTGCACTTCGATGATGAGTTGATTGACCGCTCATTCCCCGCCGACAATGCCCCCACACGCAAGCCCCGCACCGGCATGCTCACCCGCTATATGGAGGGTGATTATGACCTGGCGAACTCATACGTGATAGGCGACCGCGCCACCGACATGGAACTGGCAGTGAATCTCGGGGCCAAGGGGATACTCATCGGTGACCCCTCGGATGCCGTTGACGGCTGCGTCCTGGCAACGCGCGACTGGCATGAGATAGCCCGTTACATCCTCTCGTCTGACCGCCGCGCGGAGGTGAGCCGCAACACCTCGGAAACCAAAATCCATGTGATGATAGACCTGGACCGCGGCGGCGAGTCGATGATTGACACCGGCTTGAAGTTCTTTGACCACATGCTTTGGCAGATACCCCATCACGCCGGAGTATCACTGGTGGTGAAGTGCCACGGCGACCTTGAGGTGGATGAGCATCATACCATGGAGGATGTGGCCATAGCCCTCGGCGAGGCTATCCATGAGGCTCTCGGCTCCAAGCGGGGGATTGACCGCTACGGCTTTGTGCTCCCCATGGATGAGAGCCGCGCCATGGTGCTGATAGACTTCGGGGGGCGTGCGGACTTCGACTGGGATGTCACCTTCACCCGCGAGTATGTGGGTGACACCCCCACGGAGATGTACGCTCACTTCTTCAAGACACTAGCCGTGGCCATGAAAGCCAACCTCCACATAGCGGCGCGCGGTGACAACAACCACCACCTCATCGAAGGGGTGTTCAAGGCATTTGCCCGCGCCCTGCGCATGGCAGTGCGCCGCGATGTATTCTCCTATGAACTACCCTCAAGCAAAGGAGTGTTATGATAGCCATCATTGACTATGACATGGGCAACATCCGCTCGGTGGAAAATGCCCTCCGGCGCCTCGGCGCCGACTACGTGCTCACCTCAGACCCGCAGGTGATTCATGCGGCTGACCGAGTGCTCCTCCCCGGCGTGGGGCACTGCGGCGAGGCCATGCAGAAGCTCCGCGAGAGGGGGCTCTGCCAGGCAATCAAGGATCTGCGCCACCCGGTACTCGGCATCTGCGTGGGCATGCAGGTGATGTGCCGGCACACCATGGAGGGTGACGCGGATTGCCTCGGTATCTTTGATGCCAAAGTGACACGCTTCCCCGAAAGCGCAGACTTGCGCGTGCCCCACATCGGCTGGAACACCATCGGCAACCTCGACTCCAAGCTCTTCAAGGGTATAGACGGCGGCTCACACGTCTACTTCGTCCACTCCTATTATGCTCCGCTCTGCCCGGACACCATCGCCACCACCCCCTACGGCGGTCTATTCTCGTCGGCTCTGAAATATGAAAACTTCTTCGGCACGCAGTTTCACCCCGAGAAGAGCGGTGACATCGGTGAGCGCATCCTCGCCAACTTCCTGAAGCTATGATAGAGATTATCCCGGCCATTGACATAATCGACGGCAAATGCGTGCGCCTGAGCCAGGGCGACTATGACCGCTGCACCGTCTACCGCGACACTCCCGCCGATGCCGCTCGGCGCTACGTGGATGCCGGGCTGACGCGCATCCATGTAGTGGACCTTGACGGCGCCAAAGCCTCGAAGCCGCTCAACTTCCATGCCCTTGAGCAGATGGCGCACGTCGACGGCGCACGCATCGAGTGGGGGGGCGGCCTCAAAAGCCGTCAGGCCCTCACAGACATTTTCAATGCCGGTGCCAGCTATGGCATCATCGGCTCGCTTGCTGCCAAGCAACCGGAACTGATGTGCGACCTGCTGCTCGGGTTCGGCCCCGACCGGGTGGTGCTCGGGGCGGATGTGCGCGGCCGCAAGGTGGCCGTCAACGGTTGGCTGGAGGATATGCAGCTCACTGTGGCCGCGCTCATCGACAAGCTGCTTCCCGCCGGACTAACTCAGGCGGTGTGCACGGAGATTTCACGCGACGGGATGTTTACCGGCCCGGCCTGCGACCTCTATAAGGAGCTGATGGAGCTCTTCCCCTCCGTCACGTTCACCGCATCAGGGGGCATCGGCTCGATGGCTGACATCGAGGAACTTGACCGCCTTGGCGTGCCCCGCGTCATAGTGGGCAAAGCACTCTACGAAGGCCGTATCACCCTCAAAGAATTGGAACGCATATGTTAGCCAAACGCATCATCCCGTGCCTTGATGTCAAGGATGGCCGTACCGTCAAGGGCATCAACTTCGAGGGGCTCGCTGACGTGGGCGATGCCGTGGAACTCGGCGCGCGCTATGCCGCCGAGGGAGCCGACGAGCTGGTTTTTCTCGACATCAGTGCCTCGCGTGAAGGGCGCAACACCTTCACAGCCCTTGTGGAACGCATCGCCGACCGCATCAACATTCCCTTCACCGTGGGGGGAGGCATAGCCACGCTCGATGATGCGGCACGCCTGCTTGATGCCGGGGCAGACAAAATCACTGTCAACTCAGCCGCCGTGGCTCGCCCGGAGCTCATCAGCGAGATAGCCTCGCGCTTCGGCTCGCAATTCGTGGTGGCGGCTGTAGATGCGCGCCTCACCGACGACGGCATCTGGCACGTGACCACTCACGGCGGCTCACGCGTGAGCGACCGCGAGCTTTTCTCATGGGCTCGTGAGGCGCAGGAGCGCGGGGCCGGCGAAGTCCTCTTCACCTCAATGAACCATGACGGCACCCGCTCAGGCTACCCCTGTGACACCTTCGCACGCCTTCACAGCGAACTTGCCGTGCCGGTCATTGCCTCGGGCGGTGCCGGCAGCGTGGATGATATTGCCGAGGTATTCACCCGTGGCGAGGCTGATGCCGCCCTCGCTGCAAGCATATTCCACTACGGCGAAATCTCCATCGCCGACCTCAAACGTCAGCTCGCCGACCGCGGCATCCCCATGCGACTCTGAGCCAACCCTCCGTTACATCTTATTCCTCTCCCCACACTTCCACCCATGACTTTCGACCAGTTTGACCTGAAGAAATGCGCCGACGGGCTGCTCCCCGTCATTGTGCAGGATGCCGTCACCCTGCGTGTGCTCATGCTCGGCTACATGAACCGCGAGGCCTTTGACAAGACCGTGGCCACCGGCAACGTCACCTTCTACTCCCGCACACGTCAGACGCTCTGGACCAAGGGCGAAACCTCCGGGCACTTCCTCAAACTCGTGGAGATGTGGAGCGACTGCGACGCAGACACACTCCTTATCAAGGCCAACCCGATAGGCCCCACCTGTCACCGCGGCACCACGGCCTGCTTCGACACGCCCGCCGAGGATGGCTTTGTACGCTCGCTCTCACAGCTCATCCGCGGGCGCCATGAGCAGATGCCCGAAGGCTCTTACACGACGCGCCTTTTCATCAAGGGGGTCAAGAAAATAGCCCAAAAAGTAGGCGAGGAGGCCGTGGAAAGTGCCATTGAGGCCGTTGACGGCAACCGTGACCGCTTCATCTACGAAGCCTCCGACCTGGTCTACCACCTGCTTGTCCTATTGGAGCAGATGGACGTAACCCTCTCCGACATAGAGCGCGAGCTCGTCAAGCGCCACTCCTAACCCGACATCATCTTATAGCTCCACCGCTGTGTAATATCCGTCAATGGAACCGGGTTACAGCAGCCGGGTCATCAGGAGGGAGGCACCGTGGCCGGTCAGGCGGAGGGTTTGGTAGGCGGCGGTGATTACCGTGCGCTGCTTTCTTGAGAGGCCGCTGAGGGCCGCTTGGAGCTGCCGGCGGGCAAGGTCGGAACACCCCTCACGGGCGTAGAGCGCGGCGAGCTTGGCGCGGATGCCACGGGCATGGATGGCCCATGGCGTTTTGGCCAAACGCGCCTCTATTTTGTCGAGCGCAGCCTCCCAACGTCCTACTCCGGCGGCGTAGCTGCTGCCGGTAATGGAACCTGCGGTACGGGTTGAGATGTCGCTTACCAGTGTCGGGGCTCCCGGCAGGGCCACGACGCGGTTCGCGGCGAGCATCAGACGCACTCCTAACTCCAGGTCATCCCAGGCGCGTAAGCTCTCATCCCAGCCACCTGCTGCACGCAGCAGCTCGGTGCGCACGGCATACTGCTCGGTGGAGAGCACTGAGTGGTGCAGCTGCGCCACCATGTCTGGGACGAAGCGGCGTACTACGCGCCGTCCTCGCCCATCCTCCTCATAGCTGGGAAATCCTATGATGTCAGCCTCGGGATTGGCGGCGATGGCGGCGGTGATGCGCATCACGTGCCCCGGAAGCATATAGTCGTCGCTGTCAAAGTGCATCACCCAAGGGGTGAAGACCTGCGCTATCCCGGCATTGCGGGCGGCGGCGGCTCCGCGCTTGGACTCGTCAATCACGGTCATAGGCACTCCTGCCGTGGCTCCTTCGGCAGCGAGTTCATCAAGGCGAGCGCGGCTGCCGTCGGCGGAGCCGTTGTCCACGGCCACAACCCGCAGGCCATCAACACCCTGGGCGAAGATGGAGCGGAAACAACGGTCGATGGTACCGATGCGGTCACGCACCGGTACCACCACCGTTATGAGAGCCTGTGTCACAAGATTAGTCGCGCTGACGGTCAGTAGTCATAGTCTATCACCAGGTCGTCAAGCAACATTGTGGCACCGTTGCACCCGGTGAAGTAGTCGCCGAGCTTGCTGGCCGAGGCGGTGATCAGCAGATACTTGGGCTTACGGTAAGTATCCTTGTATGTGAGCTTTATATCGAAGCGACGATAGGTGGTCACGTCGTTCCACTCCAGCATCTCACCGTAGGCAATCACGCTCTCGTCATCCGGGTCAAAGAGGTGACGATCCTTGGGGTCGGTGCGAATCTCAAACGGTGCGTCAAGGTCTACCAGAGCCATCCACACTATGCAGGAGTCGGGCTTACCCTTGCGGTCTTCGAAGCCTGATGAAGTGTGGGTAATCAGGCCGCCGGTGTACTTGAAGTATCCGTGCAGACCGGTGGGACGCTCCGTGAACGGGCGACCGAAGTCAAGGATGCCGTTAGTGCCCACAGTCTTGACATATGTGCCGGCGAAGATGTTTCCGGCGGCGAGCTTGCCCAACGGGCCGATGCCCACGAACTTTGTCATCAGCTGTGCGGCTTTGCCCTCGCCGGTGGGGGTGTCATCGACGGGAGTGGTATTGCTCTGCCCGAGCGTGGTTGCGCCCTTGTTGCCGGTGCCCCACCAGGGGGTTCCATCTTCGCTCCACGGACACCAAATCTTGCCGTCGAGCCACCAGTTGTCAAACGAAGCGTTGGGTACTTGGGGATTGTCGCCGGTAGAGAAGGTGAGCACATTGCCCAGCTTCTCGCCGCTGACGGCTCGCACCTCGTAGTCGGTGAGGGGGCTGAGATGTCGGAGGCAGCCGGTGAAGGCGCCGCCGTCATGTGTCACCCACTCGGCGGGTACAGCTACCCAAGCGTCGCTGCCTGACACGCGATATTCAAAGCCGTTATCCTCACCCTCAAGGCCTGAGCCATACACCCAAGCCACGCAGGTCCAGGCATCCACGCGGTCAGTGACCACGCTCTCGCTCACGCCTACGGTAATGGTCCACACCTGCGAGCGACCATGTTCGGTGACAGTCACCTCTACTGGGTCGGTGAAGTCCACATCCTGTCCGGCGAGGTCAGGAGTCATCACGGCGTTGGGGCCGCCGAGGGCTATGCTGTTGACATGGACAGCGGTGATGGGCACCCATGAGGGGACGTTGGCTGAGACGGTATGATTGTCCACATCAATAACCGAGGCCCCGATCTGATTCTCTATGGTGAGGTAGCGGTCAATGGTCTGCTCGGCGGTAATGGTCCACACGTAGTCCTGATAGAGACGCACGGTGACGTTGAGCGGCTCGTGGAGATCCACGGGCGAGTCAAAGAGACCGGCGGGCACCACTTCGCCCTGGGTCAGAGCATAGTCGGTGACGTTGACGGCGTAGATGTCGGCCTGCGGCTCCAGATACACAGTCATCTTGAGGTTGATGGTGTCTATCTGCGTGGAGCGCGCGGCATCCTCCACCGTGAACTCGGTGAAATTCGGCTGTATGTGGGGATAGGGGATGTCATCCTTGATGCATCCGCTGAGGGTGGTCATGGTCACGGCCACCGCCAAAGCGGCTCCGGCCTTCAGGAGGGTATGATTAGATGTGTACACCGAGTCCGAAATTGATGTTGAAAATGTTGAAACGGAAGTTGGCGCCGGAGGTGAAGCGTGAGCCATCCTCCACGTCGTCAGTCACCTGCTTCTCATGGGTCATGTGGAGGCCAAACACACCGAATGACACGTTGAATGAGATGTAGTCCATCACAAACACGGTGACGCCGGGGCTGAAATTGAGGTTGGCGGATGTTGTGGTGCCTCGGGTCACGTGCTCCACATCGCTGATGGTGCGCCGGAACTCGGAGGCTCCGGAGCTGAAGCCGAGGTCAATCTCGTTGAATATGCCGAAGCGCTTGGAGCGGTTCAGACCGATGTAGTGACGATAGAACACTGAGGCTCCATAGCTCTGTGACGAGTAGTGCACTCCGTGTATGTCGAAGCTCAGGTCATCGCCCAGGTCTACCGAGAGGTTGCCGAGGTTGGCATTGGCATGGGTGTAGGTGAAACGCAGACCCACAGTGTTGTTGTTGCTGAACACGTATGCCACATACGGCTTTACCGAGTAGATTTCCCCCTTGAAGTCAAAGTCCTTGAGGGCGTCAAGTATCTGCACGTCCGAGGCATCGAAGTCGGCGTAGCTGGCAGTAAGTCCGGCCATCCACTGTCCCTTGGGCATGAACAGATAGTTGAACAGACCGCGGTCATAGCGTCCGAAGTTGCGCTCCTGCATAATCAGAGGTACGGTATCCCCCCGCACTATCACGCGCTCTCTCAACTCCGGAGCCGGAGCGGTAATGCCGATTTTGCGTATGGGGTAAGTGATGGCGGTAGTGGCTGAGTCGGCGGCCTCTGTGGCGGCTGTTGCGACGGCGGGGAGCAGCATGGTGGCAGCCGTCAGCAGCTGTATGGTGAGGATATGGAGTCTTTTCATAGGTAGAAGGCGGCGCCGAACTGGATTGAGAATAAGTTGATGCGGAAGTTGGCGGTCTTGGTGTTGCGCGTCGACTCGTAGATGCGGTCGGTGGTGGCATGGGTATGTGTGTACTCAAATCCGAGCACACCCACGCTCACCTCTATCGCCGAATAGTTGTTGAGAAACACCACCAGGCCGGGCTGCAGACCCACGGAGAGGTTGAAGTTGGTCTCGTATGTGCCGGTGAGGTCTTCGCCGGAGCCGTTCTCTATCTTTGACTGGCCTCCGCCGAGCTGGAGCTGCACCTCGTTGAAGAAACCGAAACGCAGGGTGTTGCCCAGCGGGAGGTAATTGCGGAAACCGGCCCCCACGTAGAAGTTGTGGGCTATGCGGTAGAGGTGGTCTATGTCATAGTTGGTGTCCTCGCCGAGGTTTAGGTAGCCGGAGTCGAGCTGAGTGCGCGAGCGCTGATAGGCGAAGCGTCCGCCGGCGGCAAGGTTGTCCTTGAACGAGTAAAAGAGCATCGGGCTGACCTTGAAGGTGTAAGTGTCGCCGTTGAGGTGCTCAAGCACGAAGAATGTGTAGTTGTCCTGATGGCTCTGTGAGTAGCTCACGCTCACTCCGGTGATCCACTGCCCTTTGGGCACAAAGGTGGCTTTGGTGATGTCACGTGAGAACTGCTCGATTACCGGTTGCTGCGCTGTGGCCGGTGTGGCGGAGAGCGACTGCACGGGGAGCTCAGCAGCAGCCGGAGCAGTTGCGGCAGCGGTTGCCGTGCTGTCGGCGGTCGCTGCCGGTATGCCCGGAGCCGTAGCCTGAAGATTGGGCAGCGCGTTGGCCTGCGCCGCCAAGACGCTCAGCAATGCCGCCGCCGCGCCCGACAGGCGCAATTTGTGAAAGGTCATATCTGATGTTGGGTGTATGTGATGTCTTATTGAGATTGGTCAGTGTGTCACTGTGATGATTGTAGAGAAGGCCGGGGGACGGGTCAGTATGAGAGCGTTACGTTATCCACTTCGAGCACGCTGCCGGTTGACGCAGCACTGAAGGCATCGGGTGTGGTGCGTATGTGGGTTGACTCGTAGTCGATTGTGCCGATGTCATACGAGGATGAGAGCATCACGGATATTGCGGCGGCCTTGACGCCAAACACGTCGTAGGTCAGAGCCACGCTGAAGGCACTGTTGGTAGTGCTCGGGTAGAGGCGTCCCGTGGCGGTGGCTATCGGTGTTAGAGTGGTGCCCACGTAGCCGTAGACGGTGATGTCAACCCTCCCGCAATCCTCAGGCGCGGAAGCTCCGGGGAGGTAGCGATAGATGCCGTTGACTGATGTGGGACGCGCTCCGAAAGGTATTCCCTCAGAGTAGGCCTCACCTGAAGCAGGGCTGTAGGAGTAAGCCCCGAGGAACAGCTTGCCCGCGGCGCGGTGGGCTATGGCCGGTACGTTAGGGTTATAGTTGAGGATAGGTTCTGTAAGTTGTCGGTAAGGCTCTATCTCGGCCCCCGCCGGGTCAAAGGCCACGCTGACGAGTCGCACCGACACGGCTCCGTTGATGATGTCGCTGCTCTCCATGGTGGAGGGCTGCATGTACCATGTGTTCTTGTTGGCGGCGGCGCGACAGAATGTTTTGGCGTTCACCGTGGCCCATGGAGATTTTGGTACATTCACGCGGAGGTCGGTGCGGTTCTGACGGTTGTAGAGCGGCACTGCCGACTGTGAGTAGAGGCCGCCACTGGCGAGCCCTTCATACTTGATTTCCTCCACCGTCTCCTCGAAGTCACCGTTGGGGAGTGCCTCGGGTTTCTCGGTGTGGGCATTTACTTCGGGGGTGAAGTCGGAGGCCACGGGGGAACCAAAGATGGTGGCGGCGAAGGTGTAGTCAGTATCTTCGAGCAGTCCGGTCACCCAAAGCAACCCCTGTTCCGGCTGGCGGGTATAGACCTGCGCCCACTCGCCGTTGACATAGATATTGACCGTGCGGGTCACAAGCTCACGCACCTCTTCGGTGGCGGCACTCACGCGCACTATGGCGTGGTGGGCAAAGGCATCCACCTCTATGGTGTATTCGGGCGAGGTAAAGGTGAGCGTCCGGGTCTCGAAGGGGGTACCCATATAGCTGAATCGCACATCAACGTTGCTCTCGCCATACTCCGGGAGGGTGAATGTCACACGATACTCACCATTCTTGCCGGTGGGCTCGGTGGCAGTGATGGTGGCCGGAGTCCACGAGCCGTTGCCGTCACTCACATCTATTCCCAGATGGTCGGCAAACCTCTCGGACGGGGCCTTGATTACAACAGTGGCCTCACGGCTGCCGTAGACCACGGGCGAAAAAGCTGTCACCTGCAGTCCGGCGGCGGTGACGTTGACGGAGAGTGTGGAAGGCAAGCTGAGCTGCCCGAGTTGGTCAAGGGCTATCAGAGACAGACGGGGAAGCACACCGGTAGTACCCACATGGAGCAGCGGAAGCGCGGCTGTGTAGTCCACGGTGAGAGTAGTCAAGTCTGCGGAGGGAGTCACAACTATTCCGGCCATGGCCAGCGTGCGGCGGGTGGCATCATCGGTGTCAAGCAGGTTCACCTCCGGCTGCAAGCCATGCTCCATCAGTGCCGGAGCCTGCACGGTGAGTACAGCCTCTCGCAGTGGCACCTGCGAACTGACGGTCATCGTCACCGGTTGTTGTGGCGCTATTCCCTCGATTATGTCGAGCGGCGTACCGGGTGTGAAACCGGAGGGGGTGATGACCGGGAGCGGGGTATCAAAGAGCTTATCAGTGAGCTCCACGGTGTAGAGTTCGCCGGCCACGGTCACGGTGATGGTGGCCGCAGTGGCCGTGGCCTCGGTAGCGGCGAGGTGGAGGTGAACGTCGGCACCTGCAGTGGTGTTGAAGCGGGCAGCAAGCACGGAAGCCTCGCGTCCGTCGCGCATCTTGAAGTGCAGCAGCAGATCCGTCTCGCCGGGACGCAGATACAGCGGGTCTGCCCGATCATAGTCTATCGCAAGATAGCCGCCGCCGTAGGCATGGAGTATCACCGAGCTTTCGACCACATCATCGGTATATGAGTCGTCGCGTGTCAGGGTGAAAGCCACGTTGCGGCGTGTGCACTCTATGGGAGCTTCGGTGGTTTTACCCTGGGTCACGGCCACGGTGGACTCACCATAATAATAAGGCATCCCGTACCCCTCCAGCTGGAGCATCCCGTGAGAGGCTTCAAGGTGGTAGGGCCCTACGGCCACACCCTGCTCGGGGGGATATTCGCTCACTGCTGTCCAAGTGTGGCTCGCCCCGGCAGCATCAGTCACCGTCAGGGCGAAATCGGCCGCGGGCGGTGCATCGGCTCCGATTACCGTCACTGTCGGATGCAAATACCCCACATTGCCGTTAACATCCTTATCATCAGCCGAACACCCGGCAAGCACAAGCAAAAGCGCCACGGCAATCATGGGAACAGCCTCCGCATACCCGTATCGCACTCGCTTAGCCGGCCCATGTACCAAGCCCCGTCTACGGAGCGACAACGAAGCACATCCGTCCGTAAGGGCTGTCGGACGGGCAGATAGAAGTGTCAATATATTATGGCAATGTAACATTCGCCGCAAATTTACAACTTTTTAACCAAATTCTCTGCATCCCCGTCAGGGTGCGTCGGGAATGATGAAAAATGCTTATATTTGCGGTGGCTGTCGAATGTACAGCGGGGTGCCGTGCCCGATTGAGGGCTTGGCTGAGATCAGACCCGTTGAACCTGAAGCGGATAGTGCCGCCGTAGGAAATGCTGTAAGTTATGACAAATCAACGATATATTACTGTGCTGTCCATAGCGGGCAGCGACCCTGTGGCAGGTGCCGGCATTCAGGCCGACATCAAGAGCTGTATGGCCTTGGGGGTGTATGCCATGACCGCAATCACTGCCGTCACGGCACAGAACACACTGGGAGTCAGGAGCTTTGAGCGCGTGGCGCCCGAGCTGGTGAAGGCGCAGATAGATGCCGTGTGCGAAGATGTGCGCCCCGATGCCGTGAAAATCGGTATGCTTCCTGATGCGGAAACGGTGCGCACCGTGACTGACACGCTGCAGCGGCACGGGCTGACCGACATAGTGACCGACCCGGTGATGGTGGCCACTTCAGGCGACACGCTGTGCAGCGGCGACACCTTGGAGGCGTTGCGAGAGCTGATTGGCATTTCCACGCTGGTTACGCCCAATCTGAGTGAGGCGGCAACCCTGAGCGGCATTGACATAAAGAGCCAAGCAGAGGTAGCCGAGGCTGCGCATATCATCATGGAGAGCACCGGGTGTCCCGCCGTGCTTATGAAAGGCGGGCATGCCACCGTGGACGAGGATGGCGTCTTGACAGACACCTTATATTATAAGGATACGTCGATGGAGATACGCCACCCCTTTGTGGAGAGCAACAATACCCACGGCACCGGATGTTCGCTGTCAAGTGCCATAGCCGCCTGTCTGGCTATGGATATGCCACTGCAGACGGCATGCTCGGCGGCTGTGCACTGGCTTGCGGGAGCCATCAGCGCCGGGCGCGACATCACACTCGGACATGGCCACGGCCCGGTGAATCATCTGTATGACCCGCCGCAGAAGTTCGGCACCCGCAACTCATAACCCCCTCATCTGCCTACCGATATGGAAATCACTCTTAACAACAGTCCGCTTCCGGTGGAAGAAGGAGCCACGGTAGCCACTCTGGTGGCCTCTCAAGCCGGTGACGGCAAAGGGATAGCCGTGGCTGTGAACGACGCTATAGTGACCCGCGCGAAGTGGGCCGACACCCCTCTGAATGCCGGAGACCGCGTGGTAATCATCAAGGCTGCCTACGGAGGGTGAGAGATGATGCCCCGAAGCAATTGCAGCGAGAAGCGCCGTTGCTTCACGATGCGCCGGCCATGATATTGGTGGCCATCACCCCGGAGCAAATCGTCACGGATGAAGCCGCCAAGGTGACGATGCTGCTTGACGGAGGGTTCGCCACGGTGCATCTGCGGCATCCCGAAGCGGACGAAGCAGAGATGCGCAGGCTGATAGAGAGCATCCCGGCGAGGCTGCATCCGCGCCTGCGGCTGCATGATCATCACCGGTTGGCTAATGAGTATGCCACGGGGGTGCACTTCAACGGCCGTAACCCCATCATCGCCGGCTGCCGGCATTCGGCCTCGGCAAGTTGCCACACCATTGCTGAAGTGCAGACGGCACCCGAGTGGCTGGACTACGTGACCCTCTCGCCGGTGTACAGCTCCATCTCCAAGCGGGGCTACTTGGGAGTGTTCACCCCGGGGACCGACCTGCGGCACACCATAGCCGGACGGCGCGTGGTGGCTCTCGGTGGGGTAACACCCTCGCATCTGCCCGAACTTGCCGACAGCGGATTCTACGGCGCGGCAATGCTCGGGGCAATCCCCTGGACCGAGCCCCTCGGGCACATGAATCACTTCTTAACGACAATAAGCCAATGCTACAATTCATAACTGACGGCTCAGCCGAAGAGATACCCGCACAAGTGGGTGGCGCATTGCAGGGAGGTGTCCGTTGGGTGCAGCTCCGCATGAAGGGTGCCACCGCTGCCGAGGTGGCCGCCATGGCCCGGCGGCTGATAGGCCCGTGCCGCGTGGCCGGTGCCACCTTCATAATCAATGACCACCCCGAAGTGGCCAAGGCTGTAGGAGCCGACGGCGTGCACCTCGGCAAAAATGATATGTCCCCCGCCGAAGCGCGCAAACTCTTGGGCAGCCGCGCCATAATCGGGGCTACCGCCAACTCCATGGCCGACGTGGAGCTACTGATGAACGAGCCGGTGGACTATCTTGGCATCGGCCCGTTCCGCTTCACCGGAACCAAGAAAAACCTTGCGCCGCTGCTGGGCCTCGAAGGCTATCGCGAGATTATCGCCATGATGAAGCAACTCAGGGGTAGCGTATTTCCTCACGTAGCCATCGGCGGCATTACCGTGGACGACATTGCTCCTCTTGCCGAGGCAGGTGTCACCGGATTTGCCGTAAGTGGAGCCATAGCACACGCGATCTCTCCCGCCACAGCCGCCCGCGAGCTCCTTGACGCAATAAAGAAACAAAACATCAACAGCATCAAGCACTTCAACGCTCCTGCGCGCAAAGTGTGACTATCTTCTAATATTCCATAAAACATGACTCATACCATTGACACCGACACCCTCACCATAGGAGGTCGCACATTCAGCTCACGCTTGTTTGTGGGCACTGGCAAGTTCTCGTCGCCCGATGTGATGCTTGCTGCCATCCAGGCCTCACAGTCACAGATGATTACTGTGGCCATGAAGCGCGTGAACCTCCTCAACGAGGCAACCGACGATATGCTCACCCACATCAACCGCGAGCATGTGCAGTTTCTGCCCAACACCTCGGGAGTGCGTGATGCCCGCGAGGCCGTGCTTGCAGCCCAGATGAGCCGCGAGATATTCGGCACCCCGTTTATCAAGCTGGAGATTCATCCCGACCCCAAATACCTGCTCCCCGACCCTATCGAAACCCTCAAGGCCACAGAAGAGCTTGCACGCGATGGGTTTACCGTGCTCCCCTACGTTCAGGCCGACCCGGTGTTGTGCAAGCGTCTTGAAGAGGTCGGTGCCGCAGCCGTGATGCCTCTCGCAGCTCCGATAGGCACCAACAAGGGTATGCGCACCCGCGACTTCATCGAAATCATCATAGAGCAGGCTCAGGTGCCCGTAGTGGTTGATGCCGGCCTCGGGGCCCCCAGCCATGCCGCCGATGCCATGGAGATGGGTGCTGATGCCGTACTGGTGAACACCGCCATTTCCGTGGCCCGTAACCCTGTGGAGATGGCCGAAGCGTTCCGCTTTGCCGTGATAGCTGGCCGCAAGGCACATCTGGCCGGCCTGGGGAGCGTCTCCAACAGCGCCGAAGCCTCCAGCCCGCTGACGGCGTTTCTCAATGACTGACCAAGCTAACCATATACATCAACCAGCACCATAACCGAACTAACGATTCAACTATGAATATCGCCAATATCGACGTATCGACATATCCCCACTCACGCAAGATTTACGTCAAGGGGACGCTTCACCCCGACGTGAGCGTGGCCATGCGCGCCATCAGCCAATACCCGACAGTGACTGTGACCGACGGCGTGCGCCACGAGGAGCCCAACCCGGACGTGGTGGTGTATGACACCAGCGGCCCGTACACAGACCCGTCAGTGAGCATCGACATCAACAAGGGTCTGCCGCGTCACCGCCAGGCGTGGGTGGAACGCCGCGGCGACACCGAGCAGCTCGCTGACATCACCAGCGAGTACGGGCGCGCCCGCAAGGCCGACCCCGCACTTGACGCCATCCGCTTCCCGGTGAGCCACGCGCCGCGTCGCGCCACCGAGGGGAAGCGCGTAACCCAGATGCACTATGCCCGCAAGGGTATCATCACCCCCGAGATGGAGTATGTGGCCATCCGCGAGAACCTCAACAACGCTGCCCTGGGCATCCACAGCAACATCACCGCAGAGATGGTACGCGAGGAAGTGGCCGCCGGACGCGCCGTGATAGCCGCCAACATCAACCATCCCGAAGCAGAGCCGATGATAATCGGCAGCAAGTTTGCCGTGAAAATCAACACCAACATCGGCAACTCCGCGCTCTCCTCCGGCATCGAAGAGGAGGTGGCCAAGGCCGTGTGGAGCTGCTATTGGGGTGGCGACACCCTGATGGACCTCTCAACCGGCGACAACATCCATGAGACTCGCGAGTGGATAGTGCGCAACTGCCCCGTGCCCGTAGGGACTGTGCCGGTATATCAGGCGCTGGAGAAAGTGAAGGGGAATGTCAGGGAGCTGACATGGGAGATCTACCGCGACACCCTGATAGAGCAGTGTGAGCAGGGGGTGGACTACTTTACCATCCACGCCGGGGTGCTCCGCGAGCATGCGCCGCTGGTGAAGTCTCGTCTCACCGGGTGCGTGAGCCGTGGCGGCTCCATCATGCTCCAGTGGACGCAGCTGCATGACGAGGAGAACTTTCTCTATACCCACTTCGACGAAATCTGCGAGATACTTAACAAGTATGACGTGGCCATCTCTCTGGGTGACGGCATGCGCCCCGGCTCCACCTTTGACGCCAACGACCGCGCACAGTTCCTGGAGCTTGAAGTGCTCGGCAAGCTCGCGCTGAAAGCGTGGGAGCATGACGTGCAGGTGATGATAGAGGGCCCCGGCCACGTGCCTATGCAGAAGATTCAGACCAACATGGACAAGGAGCGCGTGGAGTGCCACGAGGCACCGTTCTACACCCTCGGGCCGCTGACCACCGACATAGCCCCCGGCTATGACCACATCACCTCAGCCATCGGTGCCGCCAACATAGGGTGGGCCGGCACCGCGATGCTCTGCTACGTCACCCCGAAGGAGCACCTGTCGCTCCCCACGCTGGAGGATGTGCGCGAAGGAGTGATAGCCTACAAGATAGCCGCGCACGCCGCCGACATCGCCAAGGGGCTCCCCGGGGCTACCGTGCGCGACAATGCGCTGAGCAAAGCCCGCTTCGAGTTTCGCTGGAAGGACCAGTTCAACCTCTCGCTTGACCCCGAGAAGGCGCGCCGTTACTACATAGAGTCACGCCGCAACGCACCTGATGCCGACGACAAGTTCTGCACCATGTGTGGACCCAACTTCTGCGCGATGCGCATATCTCAAAACATATCAGACAAATGCGAAAACGATTAGACTCCGACCAGACCGTGGCCTCACCGTTCGGTCACGGCTTTGCCGATGTGATAGACCGTTGGCCCTGGGAGGAGACAGAGCGCCGCTTCGCCGACTTCACCGATGCCGACGTGCGCTATGTACTTGCCAAGGCCGACGCCGGCAAGCAGCTGAGCGTGGATGACTTTATGACCCTTATATCACCCGCCGCCTCCACACACCTTGAGGAGATGGCCCGGCTGAGCCGCCGCTTCACCCGCGAGAGGTTTGGAAAGACCATATCAATGTACATACCGCTCTATGTGTCAAACGCTTGTACGAACAAGTGTGTGTATTGCGGCTTCAACCATGACAATGAGATAGCCCGAACCACTCTGACCATGGAGCAGGTGAAGGCCGAGTGTGAGGCCATCAGGAAGCTCGGCCCCTTCGAAAACCTGCTGGTGGTGAGCGGCGAATACCCCTCGATCAACGGTGTGGACTACATGGAGCAGGTGCTCCGCGCGTGTCGTCCCTACTTCCATAACCTCACCTTGGAGGCTATGCCGATGAAGCAGGTGGACTATGAGCGGCTTGTGGAGTCAGGGCTCAACGGCGTGGTGTGCTTTCAGGAGACATATCACCGCCAGGCCTACCCGAAGTATCACCCTCACGGCATGAAGTCCTTCTATGACTGGCGCCTTAACGGCTATGACCGCATGGGTCGCGCCGGAGTGCACAAGATAGGGATGGGCGTGCTCATCGGGCTGGAAGACTGGCGCACGGACGTGACCATGATGGCGCGCCACCTGCGCTACCTCCAGAAGCGGTACTGGCGGACCCGTTACAGCATCAACTTCCCCCGTATGTGCCCGAGTGAGACCGGCTATCAGCCCAATGTGGTGATGACCGACCGCGAGCTGGCGCAGCTCACGTTTGCATTCCGGTTGTTTGACCATGACGTAGACATATCCTACTCCACCCGCGAGGATCCGAAGTTCCGTGAGAACATGATGCAACTCGGCGTCACCTCGATGAGCGCCGGCTCGCAGACCGAACCGGGCGGCTACGCGTCATGCCCCGATGCTCTGGAACAGTTTGAGGTGACAGACCACCGCACGCCGGCAGCAGTGTCTGAGTCTATCCGCAAGGGTGGCTATGACGTGGTGTGGAAAGACTGGGACCGCATCTTTGATTGACACAGCCATGAGCGACCGACATCTGACCGCCCCCGACAGCCGACAGCGATACAGCCGCACGACCATGCTCCCCGAGATAGGCGTGGAGGGACAGCAACGCCTCCTGAAGGCCTCAGTCACAATAGTTGGCGCGGGGGCCCTCGGGTCAGTTTGCGCAATGTATCTTGCCGCTTCGGGTGTGGGGCATATCCGGCTGATAGACTTCGACACCATAGACCTGAGCAACCTCCAGCGGCAACTGTCGTTTGTCACCGCCGACTGCGGGATGCCCAAAGCGGAAACCTGCGCCGAGCGTATCCGCGCCATCAATCCGGAGGTCGAGGTTGAGGTGATCAATGCCATGCTCACCCGCTCCAACATCGCCGGGCTTCTTGAGGGGAGCCGACTGGTGATGGAGGGGAGCGACAATCCCTCCACCAAATACCTTGTCACCGACACCGCTGTGGCGATGGGCATCCCTTACGTGCTGGGAGGCGTGGCACAGTGGCAGGGCCAGCTGCACTGCTGGGCTCCGGGGCACAGAAGCTACCGCGACCTGTTCCCGGAGAGCGCGTGCGAGGGGGGCTATCTCCCCTGCTCCGTGGGGGGCGTCTTGGGGCCGCTTCCCGGTGTGATAGGCTCCATGATGGCTTGTGAAGCCATCAAAATTCTGGCTCCTGCCGGCGAGCCCCTCTACGACCGCCTCCTCACCATCGACACCCTCAACATGAATGCCGCCACGTTCCGGCTGTGAATCCATAACTGTCTATATCTCTCTATCAATCAAAATATTGCCATGCAACGAATACTCCTGTTCATTACGACTGTCGCACTCAGCCTGAGTGTCTCGGCATTTGACCTCACCTCCCTCCTGAATGGCGCTACCTCAACCGACTCCACAAGTACGGCAGCCGGCAGCTCCGGTGGTATCGGCGACCTGCTCGGAGGCGTGGCCTCCGCACTCGGCCTTGGCAATACACAGGCCGACGCAGCCAGCCTCGCCGGAGTGTGGACATATAAGGCTCCGGCAGTGTCATTCAAAAGCGAGAATCTGCTGAAAAAGGCCGGCGGAGCAGCCGTGGCATCAGCCGTTGAGGCCAAGCTCGACCCCTATTACAAGAAGGCCGGTATCAACAACCTTGTCGTCACGCTCAACTCCGACTCCACCTTCACGTTCGCCATGCGCAAGGTTACGCTCTCCGGGACCTATGCGGCAAACGCCGACAATAAGTCTTTCATCTTCAAGTTCAAAGCCTTCGGCAAGGTGAGCGTTGGCCAGATGGAGGGTTATATCACGCTGACCGGTAATGACCGCATGGCACTTACCTTTGACGTGAGTCGTCTGATAAAGCTGGTCGAGATGGCGGGGAACCTGACCAACAGCTCCTCCATCAAAGGAATCTCCACACTCCTGAACCAGTATGACGGTATGCTTGCCGGCTTCGACCTGACCCGCAGCAGCGAGTGAAAGGGAGCCGGGAGTGCTCGTTTTGATGCATGGCGATGAAATAATTGGGTGATTTTGAGAAAATTTGTTAATTTTGCGTGACGTTTGCCGCATTGTGCGGCACTGATACGTCACCTTATTGCAACTCATTAACTTACACATTCTTAATCATCACGACATAACACCTTAACCCGTCATGAACATTTCACACATCGAGCACATCGGTATCGCTGTGCCCAGTCTTGAGGAAGCCATCCCCTTTTATGAGAATATGCTTGGCCTGAAGTGCTTCGCCATTGAAGAAGTCGCTGACCAGAAGGTGAAGACCGCATTCTTCAAGGTGGGTCAGACCAAGATTGAGCTTCTTGAAGGCACCGCTCCCGAGAGCGCCATCAGCAAGTTTATCGCCAACAACGGCGGCCGCGGCGGCATCCAGCACGTAGCGTTTGCCATAGAGGATGGCGTGGCCAATGCCCTGGCCGAGGTTGAGGAGAAGGGCGGCCGCCTGATAGACAAGGCACCGCGCAAGGGTGCCGAGGGTCTGAACATCGCATTCCTGCACCCGAAGAGCACCTGCGGCACACTCATAGAGTTCTGCGAGGATCCCGCCAAGAAGTGACCACCGGGCACGGACATCACCCCACACAACCACTCAACACACTCACACAGACATCACCAACCCACAATATGAGCAACCAGTTAGAAAAGGTCAAGGAACTGATCGCCCTGCGCGAGCAGGCGCGTCTGGGTGGCGGCGAGAAAGCCATCCAGAAGCAGCATGACAAGGGCAAGTACACCGCACGCGAGCGTATCGCCCAGCTGCTTGACGAAGGTTCCTTCGAGGAGATAGATATGTTCGTGCGCCATCGCTGCACCAACTTCGGCCAGGAGAAGAAGAGCTTCCTGGGCGACGGCGTTGTCACCGGCTACGGCACCATCGAGGGCCGTCTGGTGTATATCTTCGCCCAGGACTTCACCGTGTTCGGCGGCTCGCTGAGCGAGACCATGGCCCTGAAGATCTGCAAGATCATGGATATGGCCATGAAGATGGGTGCCCCCGTAATCGGCCTGAACGACTCCGGCGGCGCCCGCATCCAGGAGGGTATCAACGCACTGGCCGGCTACGCTGAGATATTCCAGCGCAACATCATGGCCTCCGGCGTAATTCCTCAGATATCAGGTATCCTCGGCCCCTGTGCCGGTGGTGCCGTTTACTCTCCCGCGCTCACTGACTTCACTATAATGACCAAGGGGATCAGCTATATGTTCCTCACCGGCCCGAAGGTGGTGAAGACAGTCACCGGCGAGGATGTGACCCAGGACGCACTGGGCGGTGCCGAGGTGCACGCCTGCAAGAGCGGTGTGGCCCACTTCGCTGCCGAGGATGGCGAGGAGACGCTTAAGATTATCCGCAAGCTCTTCAGCTACATACCTCAAAACAACCTTGAGGAACCGCCGCTGGTGGAGTGCACCGACCCCATCGACCGTCTGGAGGACTCTCTGAACGAGATTATCCCTGACTCGGCTACTCGCCCCTATGATATGTATGAGGTAATCGGAGCCATCGTGGACAACGGTGAGTTCCTGGAAGTGCAGTCAGGCTATGCCAAGAACCTGATTATCGGCTTCGCACGCTTCAACGGTCAGTCCGTGGGTATTGTGGCTAACCAGCCGAAGTATCTGGCCGGCGTGCTCGACAGCAACGCTTCGCGCAAGGGTGCACGCTTCGTGCGCTTCTGCGATGCCTTCAACATTCCTCTGGTTACTCTTGTGGATGTGCCCGGCTTCCTCCCCGGCACGGGTCAGGAGTACAACGGCGTGATCCTGCACGGCGCAAAGCTGCTCTACGCCTACGGCGAGGCTACCGTGCCCAAGGTGACGGTGACACTGCGCAAGAGCTACGGCGGCTCCCACATCGTGATGAGCTGCAAGCAGCTGCGCGGTGACATGAACTACGCATGGCCGACCGCCGAGATTGCCGTGATGGGTGGCGCAGGCGCCGTGGAGGTGCTCTATGCCAAGGAGGCCAAGGAGAGCGACGATCCCAAGAAGGTGCTCGCCGAAAAGGAGGCCGAGTACAACAAGCTCTTCTGCAACCCCTACAACGCCGCCAAGTATGGCTACATCGACGATGTGATCGAGCCCCGCAACACCCGCTTCCGCGTGATCCGCGCACTGCAGCAGCTGGCCACAAAGAAGGTGGTGAACCCCGCCAAGAAGCATGGTAACATACCCCTCTGACGGAGCCCTCACACCCACACATATCACCCTCTGAGACACACCTTTATGAACAAAAGGCTTTTGCTCCTCGCGCTGACCGCCCTGCTGGGCGTCAGCGCAGTGTCGGCGCAGGGTCGCCGCGGCCTCCGCATCAATGAGGTCATGGTGAAGAACAACACCAGCGTGGTTGACGACTACGGTCGGCACGCCGCGTGGATAGAGCTGTTCAACTCCACCTTCGCTCCGCTCGAGATTTCAAGTGTATACATCACCACTGACCGCAACAACCCCAAGATGTATCCCGTGCCGCTGGGGGACGTGAACACACGCATCCCGCGCCGGCAGCATGTGGTGTTTTGGGCCGACGGCAAGCCTTCAGACGGCACGTTCCACACCAACTTCGTGCTCAATCCCGGCAATGCCAACTGGATAGGCGTGTATGATGCGGACGGACTGACCCTCATTGATGAAGTGACCATCCCCAGTGACCTGCCCGCTGACGCCACTTACGCCCGCAAGGTGGATGGCGAAGGCACCGGCCCCGATGCCTGGGAGGTGCGTGAC
This sequence comes from Candidatus Amulumruptor caecigallinarius, assembly GCA_023665605.1. Classification (GTDB taxonomy): domain Bacteria; phylum Bacteroidota; class Bacteroidia; order Bacteroidales; family Muribaculaceae; genus Amulumruptor; species Amulumruptor caecigallinarius_B. Next base: position 255,473 of record JAMPDP010000001.1, read on the forward strand.
GGCTCATCGGCACACCTCTACGTCACACCGAGCTCCAACAACGTAATCAAGGACACCAACAGCAAGGTGGCCATGTTCAGCGAGCGTGACGAGGATGGCTTCGGCATGACCATCATGGCCATGTGCATCGTCTTCACAGCGCTGCTGGTGCTCTGCCTCTGCTTCTATGCCATCAGCCGCATCTCCGGCTACCTGTCACGTCGCAACAAGATCAAGACCGTCGGCACCAAGCTCAAGGAACTCGCCATCACCGATGACAAGCCCGAGCATGACACCGGCGAGGAGATTGCGGCCATCGTCATGGCTCTGCACGAGCATCTTGACGCCCATGACCGCGAGAGCACCGTGCTCACCATCAACAAGGTGAAGCGTGCTTACTCCCCCTGGAGCTCCAAGATCTATGCCATGCGTCACAATCCGCGTTGATGCCGCATGACCGATTATCACCATCACACATCCACACCGTCAACAATCACTCATGAAAAAAGAATATAAGTATAAGATCAACGGCAATCAATATAAGGTGACCGTGGGCGACATCGACAACAACGTGGCTCAGGTGGAGGTCAACGGCACCCCGTACCGCGTTGAGATCGAGGCCACAAAGGCTCCCGTCAACGTGGTGAACGCTCCGCGCCCCTCCGCAGCCCCGCGCACCGACTCCGGTGCCAAGGTGATAGCCCCGCGCCCCGCCGCAGCTGCCGCCGGCTACCAAGTGAAGGCTCCGCTCCCCGGCACCATCCTCTCCATCCCCGTGAAGGTGGGCGATGCCGTCAAGGCTGCCGACACCGTGCTCATCCTTGAGGCCATGAAGATGGAGAACGCTATACACGCCGGTCGCGACGGCAAGGTAGCCTCCATCAATGTGAACCCCGGTGACTCAGTGCTTGAGGGAACAGTGCTCGTGGTCATTGAGTGACAACAGGTGTCTACCCCAAGAGCTTAAATTCATCACTTAAGAGAGCAGACACATATGTCATTCAGTGATTTCCTGTTGCAGAACCTCCAGGAGTTCTGGCACCTGACAGGTTTCTATAACGCCACCTGGCAGCATTTCGTCATGCTGGCCGTAGGCCTCTTCTTCATCTGGCTCGCCATCAAGAAGGATTTCGAGCCGATGCTGCTCGTGCCCATCGGCTTCGGTATGCTCATCGGCAACATCCCCTTCAACACCACCGCGGGCCTTGAGATCGGCATCTATGAAGAGGGCTCCGTGCTCAATATCCTTTACAACGGTGTGAGTGCCGGCTGGTATCCTCCGCTGATATTCCTCGGCATCGGTGCCATGACGGACTTTACCGCCCTGATAGCCAACCCCAAGCTGATGCTTGTGGGAGCGGCCGCGCAGTTTGGCATCTTCGGGGCATATATGGTGGCCCTCCTCCTGGGCTTCGCTCCTGACCAGGCCGGTGCCATCGCCATAATCGGTGGCGCCGACGGCCCCACGGCTATCTTCCTGAGCTCCAAGCTCGCACCTAACCTTATGGGAGCCATCGCTGTGTCGGCCTACTCCTACATGGCTCTGGTGCCGGTAATCCAGCCCCCCATCATGAAGCTGCTCACCACAAAGCATGAGCGCCTCATCAAGATGAAGCCTGCGCGTGCGGTGTCGCAGAACGAGAAGATTATCTTCCCCATCGTGGGTCTGCTGCTCACCTGCTTCGTGGTGCCCTCCGGCATCCCCCTGTTGGGTATGCTCTTCTTCGGCAACCTGCTGCGTGAGTGCGGCGTGACCACCCGTCTGGCGAAAACAGCATCCAACGCCCTTACCGACATCGTGACCATCCTGCTGGGTATGACCGTGGGTGCCTCCACTCAGGCCTCAGAGTTCCTCACCACGCAGACCATCGGCATCTTCGCCCTGGGCTTCATGGCGTTTATCATCGCTTCGGCATCAGGTGTGATCTTCGTGAAGATCTTCAACCTCTTCCTGCCGAAGGCCAAGAAGCTCAACCCGCTCATCGGCAACGCCGGCGTGAGTGCGGTGCCCATGAGCGCACGTATCTCCAACAATCTTGGTCTGCAGTACGATCCTTCGAACTATCTGCTGATGCACGCCATGGGCCCGAATGTGGCCGGCGTAATCGGCTCGGCAGTCGCAGCAGGTGTGCTTCTGGGCTTCCTCGCCTGACACACCGCCTCCGACATCCAAATCCACGGGGCCGCGACCATCAAGGCCGCGGCCCCGCTTGCTTCGCAGAGTTGCAGTCACTTCTGCGTAGCTCCCATTACTCCATTGAAGTTCCGGATACTTCACTGAGGTTTTCTACCGATCACTTTCTGCATTGTCCGGCCCTAATGAGGCCGGTAATTATAACAAATATTAACCTGCGGCGAACCATCCGCCACGGCGTGCGTTAATAAGTCAACGAGTCTGTCTTCTCCACGATAGCCAGTCACGAAACGACAACGATGAAATGATAACAAAAGAAGTAATCGACAGCATATACAAGCAGTATAAGTCGCGACCCTCGTCGCCTGACAACCTCAATCTGGGGCTGCTGTTTGACTATGCCATAGATAACCACGCCATCTTCATCGATGACGGCAACCTCGTGATTGACTCGGTGAATCCGGACAGCCCGTTTCACTCCATCCCGCTTCGTCACATCCACGAAATCCTGGAGTTCGAGAACTCCATAGGCATTGTTCTTGACAACTCCATAATATTTCTCAACAAGCATGACGATGCCGTGCACGTGCATCTGCGCATGCAGAAGCCAACGCTGATGGATCGCGCCCGCGAGCTGCTGCGCCGTGACCGCGACGATGAATTCTGACAAAATAATTTTCAACCGCACGCTCCGCCTTGTCGGAGCTGACACGCTCCGCACTTTTGCCGGGGCGCGTGTCATTATATTCGGTATCGGTGGCGTGGGCTCATGGACGGCAGAGGCTCTTGCCCGCTCAGGGATAGGACACCTCACACTGGTGGATGCCGACTTCGTGGCGTTATCCAACATCAACCGCCAGCTCCACGCTCTTCATTCCACGGTGGGGTGCCCCAAGGTAGAGGTGGCTCGGAAGCGACTGCTCGACATCAATCCGGAGATTGACGTGGTGACACGTCAGGAGCGATACGATGCCGAGACGGCACAGACCTTTGACCTTGACTGCTACGATGTGGTGATTGATGCCATTGACTCGCTTGTCGACAAGGCTCTGCTTATCAACAATGCCACGCGGTCACGTGCTACACTCCTCTCGTCAATGGGGGCTGCATTGAAGATGGATCCGGACCGTGTTCGGGTGGCTGAGTTCTGGCAGGTGAAGGGTTGCCGCCTCGCGGCAGCCTTGCGGCAAAAGTTTCGCCGCAGCGGCGAGTTCCCGGCGCGGAAGTTCAAGTGTGTTTACTCTGATGAGTTGCTTCCCAACCGTCACGATGAAGCCCCGGCTGACAGCTCGGGAGCCATGACATTCGGCAAAGTGGCAGTGAACGGAGCCATGATGCATATCACAGCCCTATTCGGGCTGCGTCTCGCCGCCCTCACGCTGCAAGTCCTCACTCCGAAGCCTGACTGACACACTTCCTGACAGCTTCGGGGTATGACGTGAGGCAACGATGCTGTGTGGCGGTCGGGTCACGGTTTGCTTTTGCCAACCGGGGGCTCGGTGAGGGTAATGCGGACTACGGCGGTGCGCTCAAGACTCCTGTTGACGGCTTCCTCAAATCGGTCCATATGGGCAGGCAGGAAACGCTCGCAGAGTAGCCGTAGAGCCTCTATTTTCTCGTCGCGGTCTGTGACTTGTTCCGCACGTCCCAGAGCGATTGCAGAATGATAATATTCGGTGAAGTTGGCTTTATCCTCCTCAAAGCGTGGTGAGCACTTGCTCACGGCCAGGAGGCTCACAACGGGATTGTGACGCAGGCAGTCGATTTTTTCACCTTCGCAGGCACAGTGGAAGTAAAGAGTCCGGTCATCCTTGCGCACCACGTTGAGCGGCACTCCGTAAGGTGTGCCGTCGGGGCGCGTCATGCACAGAGTCATGTAGGGCGCCTTGTCCATAACCTCAAGAGCCCAAGCGGCATCCTTCTGCCTGCCGGCCTTCCGCATTTGTCGCATATTCTGTCAGTGTAGCAGTGTCAGAGTTGAAAAATCGGTTATAACCACAAAAGTACAACATTTGCACTCATTGAGTGCAAAAAATGGCGGAATTTTTCAGGGTGTTGCTTAGCCTAATGCTTGCAGGGTGAAGTTGTAAATCGGCGTCCTCCAGACGCCATTTGCCGGGCTGACAATGACCCCGGATGCCTACGCTATCGCTTCGGCTTCCGGGGCTACGGGTAAATCAGCGTCCTGCGGACGCTCCTTAGGAGGTTTTGCAACACCTTCATAAACTGAGTGAATCTCGCACTCAATGAGTGCATATGTGAGGGTGTGATAAAATGTTGGCACCCCGCCGTACGCCCGGTGGGGGGCTGTGCGGCGGGGTGCCTTGATATGTGGGATAAATGAGGATTGTCGGCAGGGTGAAACCGGGGCTCAGGTCATGTTCTCGCCCGTGGCCGTGGTTTACGCCTTGGCGACACCCTCGGGACGAGGTTTATGCCTTGTCCTTGGAGCCGAGCACGTTCTCAATCTTGTGCTTGTAGAGCTTCTCCATCTCGTCGCGAGCCGGGCCGAGATACTTGCGGGGGTCGAACTCACCGGGCTTCTCGTTGAAGACCTTGCGCACGGCGGCGGTCATGGCCAGACGGCTGTCGGAGTCAATATTGATCTTGCAAACAGCGCTCTTGGCGGCCTTGCGGAGCTCCTCCTCGGGGATACCGATAGCGTCGGGGAGCTTGCCACCGTTGGCGTTGATGATGTCAACATACTCCTGGGGCACTGAGCTTGAGCCGTGGAGCACGATGGGGAACCCGGGGAGCTTCTCCATAACAGCGTCGAGCACCTCGAACGCCAGAGGGGGCGGCACGAGACGGCCCTCGGCGTTGCGGGTGCACTGCTCGGGGGTGAACTTGTAAGCACCGTGGCTGGTGCCGATGGAGATGGCCAGAGAGTCGCAGCCGGTGCGGGTAGCGAAGTCGATAACCTCCTCGGGGTCGGTGTAAGTGTGGTGGTCAGATGACACCTCATCCTCAACACCGGCGAGCACGCCGAGCTCACCCTCTACGGTAACATCATACTGGTGAGCGTAGTCAACCACCTTCTTGGTAAGGGCCACATTCTCCTCGTAGGGGAGGTGGCTGCCGTCAATCATCACAGATGAGAAGCCATTGTCGATGCAGCTCTTGCAGAGCTCGAAGCTGTCGCCATGGTCGAGGTGAAGCACAATCTGGGGGTTCTCCCAGCCGAGCTCCTTGGCATAAGCCACGGCACCCTGAGCCATATAGCGCAGCAGGGTAGCGTTGGCGTAGTTACGTGCGCCCTTGCTCACCTGCAGGATGACGGGTGAACGGTCCTCGGCAGCGGCCTTGATGATGGCCTGGAGCTGCTCCATGTTGTTGAAGTTGAAGGCGGGGATGGCATAGCCGCCCTTGATGGCCTTGGCAAACATCTCACGGGTGTTGACAAGCCCTAATTCTTTGTAGCTTACCATAAGTGTGTAGCTGTGAATATTGTTGATAGTTGGTTATCACAATGTAGGTGACGGCAGCACTGCCGTCGGCCATAACGCTGCAAAGATAGTCAATTTTATTGGAAATGCTTGCATTTCCACCCTTTAATATCTACCTTTGCAGGGAGCAAAGTTAGTTCAAAGGCGCATGTGGCGTAATTGGTAGCCGCGTTAGACTTAGGATCTAATGTCTCAGGACGTGGGGGTTCGAGTCCCTTCATGCGCACACTGCTCAATGCTGTCGGCGGGCACTCTCCATCAGGGAGGGTGCCCGCCGCAGGTATTTTACAGGGTGTGGCGACTACGTTAGGGCTTGTTTAATATTAGTTGACAACAAGCCCTTAGCTCTCCATATTTCCTTGGAGCAGGTGGATGGCTTGGGTGAGGGCTACGGCTGTGGCTTGCTCGATAACGCGTGCGCGGCCTCCGCCGAAGTGGTGGGTGGCGATGACCGGTGACTGTCCGGCGCGCATCACGCCGATGACCACGGTGCCCACAGGCTTCTCCGGGGTTCCTCCACCCGGACCGGCTATGCCGCTGGTGGCCAGAACAAGGGTGGCGCCGGTGACCGACGTCACACCACGCAGCATCTCCTCCACGGTCTGTTCCGAGACTGCTCCATGCTCCGCTAATGTGTCGGCATTGACTCCGAGCAGGGAGGTTTTCACCGCGTTGGCGTAGCTCACTACTCCTCCGAGCATCACGTCGGAGCATCCGGCCACCATGGTAATCTCATGGGCGATGTTTCCTCCGGTGCAGCTCTCGGCAGTGGCAAGTGTGACACCGGCCTCACGGGCACTCTCCACGAGCACCTGCGGCAGGGGGATGTCGCGTCGCGCTATTACGTGTGGGCCGAGGATGGCCGTCATCTTGGCAAACTCGCTGTCAAGTTGCGCCTCCAGGGCCTCGGCATCAGGGCCTGTGCCATCGAGGCGGAGCCGTATGAGCCGCGCCTTGGGGAGATAGGCTATGTGGAGATTGGCGGGAAGTGAATCCTCCCAATCCTCCAACGCCATGGCCACGCGGCTTTCGCTGAGGTCAGCCACGAGGGCTACGCGGTGGCTTATGTGAAGGTTGCTCGGGAACCGCTCCTGCAACATGGGAATGACGCTTCGCTCCATCATGGTGAGTGTCTCATGAGGCACGCCGGGCATTGACACCACCACCTTGCCGTCACGCTCGAACCACATCAGCGGGGCGGTGCCCACCTCATTCTGTATCACGCGGCAGGCATCAGGCACCATGGCCTGACCGCGGGTCAGGTCGTTAAGCTCACGGCCTCCGGCGGCCATTACGGCAGCAACGTTGGCCAGAACAGCCTCGTCAAGATGCATTCCCCCGCCGAAGTATGCGGCGAGGGTGCCTTTGGTGATGTCATCCTTGGTGGGGCCGAGTCCACCGGTGAGCAGCGTAACGTCACTTGCCGCGAGTGCGCGGTCAAGCGCTGCACGGATGGCGGCGGCATCATCATGAACCACCTCCACTCCCCTGACGCGCCAGCCGAGAGGGTCTATCATGCGCGCGATGGCGCTTGAGTTGGTGTCTGTCACCTGCCCCAGGAGCAGCTCATCGCCAATGGCTATGATAGAAATGTCCATCAGAACAGGTAAGCGGCGGTGACGGTCCAGACCTTGGTTTTGCCGTCGATGTCTATGTTCTGGAGACCCAAGCGGTCAACCACTGAGTTGTTCAGACCGATGCCGTAGGAAGCGGCAACCTGGAGGTGCGAGAAGAGCTCGGCACCGAAGCCGAAATTCCACGTGCAGTCAAACTCCTTGTTCTTCAGTGCGTTGTTAATGCCGGTGCGAGAGGTGAGGAAAGCAAACGAGGGGCCGGTGAAGAGCATCGGACGGATGATCTTGTTGATGGCCGGGATGTTCATCTTATACTTGAGGTTCACGGGAATCTCGATGTAGTCGCGGTGAGACTTGACGGTCTGCTCCAGACCATTGTCAGCGATGACGGCCTTGAGGTCACGGCGGGTGTACATTGCCGAGACATCCATGCCGACGCCAATGAGGGGGGCAGTGAACTCACACATGATACCGCCCGTGAAACCTGCGCGGTTGTCGCTGTCGATGAGCTTTTCATTGAAGTGCAGGGAGTTGACATCAAGACCGGCTTTGATACCGAAACGGAACTGAGCCTGCGCGGGCTGGCTGAAAGCGATGACGGCAGCAACGGCGGCTACCATGGCAAGGAGGGTCTTTTTCATAACTATTGAACTTTATTACGGCCACAAAGTTAATTTTTTAAGACATATTGACCAAAATTAGCCGCCGATTGCATATTTTTGCATCTCGGAGAGGTTCTAATCAGTCAACCATCCATCACCAAAAGCACCCTGCGTCTTGACAACTCCCGAAAAGCCACAGCAATCCGCCACTCCCCCCTCCGAGCCGAACGACCCGGAGGTGTCGTCCTCGCGCATCGAGCGTCTCACAGCCTGGGCCAAGGCCCGAATGGACTATGTGATGACCGGAGTGTGGCGCGACCCGCGACGCTCCTGGAAAGTGACCGTGGTGAAAACACTGAATCTCGGCATCCGTTCCTTCACCGACTCCGACCTTCAAGTGAGAGCAGCTGCGCTCACTTACAACACCGTGCTTGCCGTGGTACCGGTGCTTGCGCTCCTGTTTGCCATCACGCGCGGCTTCGGCTTCCAGACGTTGCTGGAGGATGAGGTCTACAAATGGTTCCCGGCGCAGCACCAAGCCATCACAGCCGGTCTGAAGTTTGTGGACCGCTACCTTGAACAGGCTTCGGAGGGTATCTTTGTGGGTGTTGGCCTGGTGTTCCTGCTCTGGACCATGATCTCGCTGCTGAGCAACGTGGAGGATGCCTTCAATATAATATGGGATGTCAAGCACGGGCGCACATTCTGGCGCAAAGTCACTGACTATCTGGCCATCTTCCTTGTGCTCCCGATTCTGATGATATGCGCCGCGGGCCTGTCGCTGTTCATGTCCAACACCATCAGCTCGCTGTTCTCATTTATGACCCCTGTGGTGTCGGTGTTCGTGGACATCGGCTCATTTGTCTTCACGTGGCTCTTCTTCGCCGTGGCTTATATGCTGATACCCAACGTAAAGGTGAAGTTTGTCAACGCATTCATCGCCGGGGCCCTCGCAGGTACTTCCTTTCAGGTTCTCCAGTGGCTCTTCCTTTCGGGACAGCTGTATGTGTCGAAGTACAACGCCATCTACGGCTCCTTCTCCTTCCTACCTCTGATGATGGTATGGCTATATCTGACATGGCTCATCACATTGATAGGTGCCGTACTCTGCTACGCCTCGCAGAACATCTTCGCACTCAGCTTCATAGGTCAGATTGACGCCATATCGCTGACGTATCGCCGCAAGGTCACCGTGGTCATCATGGCACTGATATGCCGCCGTTTCAACGCCGGGATGCCACCGCTGAGCGTCAATGGACTGGCAAGCACCTACGCACTGCCGGCACGCCTTGTGAAGGACGAAGTGGAACGGCTGGTGCAGTGCTCATTGCTCAACTATGTAGAGATACCCGACAAGGAGGATGAGCCCCCCGTGCAACCGGCCGTGCCGGTAGAGCGCCTTACGGTAGGCACGGTCATTGCGCGACTCAACGCCCGAGGGGACAGTGACTTTATCCCGCTCTTCAACGAACGTTATGGGGCAATATCCAAACTGCTGGAGAAGATTGAGCACGAGGCATTTTCAGAGGGACAGAAAGTTCTGTTCATCGACCTTCCCGCCAACATCGAGCCTCTCCCGGTCGGTGTGACACCCCGATAATACACATCAATAATATACTTCACAAAACACTAAACCAAACTGTTTTAGCAATGAAAAAGGTTATCGCAACCACAGAGGCTCCCGCCGCCATCGGCCCCTATTCACAGGCCATAGATCTGGGCAACATCGTGTTCTGCTCCGGCCAGATTCCCGTGAACCCCGCCACCGGAGAGATCCCCGAAGGGATTACCGCACAGACCGAACAGGCTCTTGCCAACGTCGCCGCTCTGCTCAAAGCAGCATCGCTCACTCTTGCTGACGTAGTGAAGACCACCGTATTTCTGGCCGACATGGCTCACTTCGGAGCCATGAACGAGGTATACGCCAACCACTTCCCGTCACCCTTCCCCGCCCGCTCAGCAGTAGCCGTGCGCGACCTCCCCAAGGGCGTCCTCGTAGAGGTTGAAGTAATCGCCGCCCGCTAACTGTTGAGGGTGGAGGCGAGGGCCTCGGCGGCACGGCGACCGTCGATGGCGGCACTTACTATGCCGCCGGCGTAGCCCGCACCTTCACCGGCGGGATAGAGTCCGACGACTGAAATGTGACGCAGGGTGTCGGGGTCTCGGGGGATGCGCACAGGAGCTGAGGTGCGTGTCTCACATCCTATTACAGTGGCCTCGGGGGTGAGAAATCCGCGTTGCTTCCGCCCGAATTCCTCGAAACCGCGGCGCAGTCGGTGGGCGATTGCGTCGGGGAGGAGTGTGTCTATGCGCGCCGGGTGTATGCCGGGGGCGTAAGATGTAGCGGGTAAGTCTCGTGATGAGCGTCCGGCCACGAAGTCGGTCATCCGCTGTGCCGGAGCGTTCTGTGAGCCGGGGATTGCCTCAGTGCCCTGATCTGTCGAGGTGGCAGACGTGGCTTTGCCGTCGGCGAAGAAGCGACGTTCAATGGCTTCCTGATAGTCCATGACAGCGAGGGGGCCCTCGCCGCCGACATCCTCGGGAAGCACTTCAACGACCATTCCGGAGTTGGCCCAACGGCCTCCACGCGATGATGCCGACATACCGTTGACCACCAAAAGTCCCTGTTCACTTGTGGCGGGGACAATCACCCCTCCGGGGCACATACAGAATGAGTAGACACCACGGCCATCCACACGCGTCAGGAGCGTGTATTCAGCGGGCGGTAGATAACTGCCACGCCCCTGCGGGGAGTGGTAGCGGATGCGGTCAATGAGTTGTTGGGGGTGTTCCAGACGCACCCCCACGGCTATACCCTTGGGTTCCAGAGGGATGCCGGCGCTGTGGAGCATACGGTACACGTCGCGTGCCGAATGGCCTGTGGCGAGGATTACCGGGCCATCAAACCTGCGACCGTCTGCCGTCCGTACGCCTGTCACAGCTCCGGTGTCAGAGTCCGTAAACAGCTCCGCGACGCGGGTAGAGAAGTGCACCTCGCCGCCGGCAGCAATGATAGCGCGGCGGATAGACGCGATGATGCCGGGCAAGCGGTCAGTACCGATGTGGGGGTGGGCATCTATGAGTATGCTTTCGTCAGCACCGTGGTCATAGAGAACGCGGAGGATTTCATCGACCGGCCCGCGCTTCTTGCTGCGGGTGAAGAGCTTCCCGTCGGAGAAGGCCCCGGCGCCCCCCTCGCCGAAGCAATAGTTGCTGTCCGGGTCCACGCGCCCCTCGCGGGCAATAGCCGCCAGGTCTCGGCGGCGCGAGTCCACATCCTTACCGCGCTCTATGATTACCGGACGTACCCCTAACTCGATCAGGCGGAGTGCGGCGAAGAGTCCGGCCGGCCCTGCGCCAACCACTATGGCCGAGTGGGGAGCCGTGGAGACATCAGGGAGCGACACCTCAGCACGCTTCAACGGTTCGGGGAGCTCATCGATGTAGAGGTCAGCGGTGATGTTGACCATTACCCGCCGCTGTCGGGCGTCGATAGAGCGACGCACCACGCGAAGCTCCTTTATGCGGTTGGCATCAATGCCGAGGCTTGAACTTGCGGCGGCTGTGAGTGAGAGCGTTGAGGCGGCATCACGGGGTGTGACGCGGAGTGTCAGCTGTTGCTTCATCCGATATAAGAGGCGATGACAATGAAAGGTGTGATGACGGTAGGGTTATCCGATATAAGAGGAGGCACTGTGGGGTTGCTGCTCGAAGCGTTTGCGCTCACGGCGTGTGGCGATAATCATAGTGACGATGGCGAGCACAAATGCCAGGAAGTCACTGGTGGCCATGGATGCCCAGACACCGTCAAGTCCCAGGGCGGGCGGCAGGAGCCAGAGGCACGGGAGGAGGAAGATGAGCTGGCGCGTGAGTGACAGGAAGATGGAGAGCTTCGGATGGCCGATGCTCTGGAAGAAGTTCTGAATCACAATCTGCACGCCCACCAACGGGTAGAAAATAAAGTAGATGCGGAAGGCTGAGCGCGCAATGTCTACCATGGTCTTGTCAGAGGTGAACATGGAGCTGAGCGCATCCGGAAAGAGTTCGGTACATAGCCAGCCGAAGGTGGTGATACCCAAGCCGATGAAGATGCCCTTGCGGAGCGTCTGCATGACACGAGGCCAGTTTGAGGCACCGTAGTTGTAGCCGAGGATGGGCTGCATACCCTGGGTGACGCCAAACACCACCATGACGAAAAACATCGTAGTGCGGTTGAGGATGCCGAAGGCACCTACGCCGATGTCGCCGAGAGCACCTGCGCAGTCAAGGATGGACTTGTTGATGAAAATCACCACAATGCAGCTGCATATATTCATCAAGAATGGAGAGAGTCCGATTGCGTAGATCTTGCGGATGATGGAGATGTTGACCCATCGCGGGCTACCTCCGAAGTGTATGAAGCTCTTGCGCGACAGGAAGTGGCTGAGTACCCAGATGAGTCCGCCCAGCTGGCCGCAGAGTGTGGCGAGTGCCGCACCCTGAATGCCCCAGCGGAAGTGAAAGATGAACAGCGGGGCCATAATGATGTTGATGACCACGGAAATCAGTGCCGACATCATGGCTTTGCTGGGATAACCGGTGGCACGCAACAGGAAGTTGAGGCCGATGAACACGAATGACAGCGGAGTGCCCCAGAGAATCACCCGCATGAACTCGCGGGCATAGGGGAGAGTCTGGGCAGTGGCACCGAAAAGCTCCAGTATCTCGTCAAGCCATATCAAGGCAATTCCGCCAATCACCACGCTGTGCACCAGACAGCAGACCAACACATTGTTGAGCACCTGTGTGGCCTTGTCCTTATCTTTCTGCCCCATGAAGATGGAGCAGATGGCGGCGCCGCCTGCCGCGACCAGCATACAGAACGCCACCACAAGATTCATCAGCGGGAATGTGATGGCAAGGCCGGAGATAGCCATGGCTCCCACACCGCGGCCAATGAAGATGCTGTCGACTATGTTGTAGAGCGAGGTTGCCACACTCGCCACAATGGCCGGTATGGAGTATTGCACCAGCAGTCGGCCGATGGGGGCAGTGCCCAGAGTGGTAGGGGAAGCGGTCAGCGATTGTCGCATAAACGTGATGTTTCGTAACTTTGTGGCTCTTTTATCAACGCAAAGTCACCTTTAATTGTTGATAAGGGGCACATTAGTATAAGGAAAGGTACAATTACACACAGTGAGATATGACACAGCCAGACATGACACAGCCACAGACCAACCATTCAGCCGCAGCTCCGATCAAGGGAGTTCTCTTTGACCTCGACGGGGTGCTGATAGACAGTGAGACGAGCTACACCCGCTTTTGGAACGATATAGAGCGCATCTACCCCACGGGGATTCCCGACTACGCCCTTGCCATCAAGGGCACCACGCTGAGCAGTATCCTGGAGGCGTATCCCGAAGGTGCGGTGAGGGACGACATCATACGACGTATCCATGAGTTTGAGGACACGCTGGAGTACCATATCTACCCCGGGGTGACAGAGTTCGTCAACTCACTGAAGGACAACGGCGTGAAACGTGCCATCGTCACCAGCAGCGACAAGGTGAAGATGGGCTACCTCGCCGGGCAACTGCCGGGACTGCTTGAGCTCTTTGACGCTGTGGTTGATGGCTCGATGGTGACCCACAGCAAGCCCGATCCGGAGCCATATCAGCGCGGAGCCGCCGCCCTTGGGCTCCCTACGGAGGAGTGCGTGGTGTTTGAGGACTCATTTCAGGGGATGGCCTCGGGCGAAGCTGCCGGCTGCCGTGTGGTGGGAGTGTGCACCACCTTCCCCCGCAGCCTCGTGCTGAAACACGCAGACCGTGCCATCGACGGCTTCGAGGGGCTTGACTATGCAGGGATGTGTGCGCTGGTCAGCGGGGCGGAAGTCAGCAAGCCTTGAAGCTCATGTCGAGACCCTTGACCGAGTGAGTGAGGGCTCCCACAGAGATGAAGTCCACGCCACACTCGCCGTAATCGCGGAGGGTGTCGATGGTGATACCGCCTGACGACTCTATCTCTGCACGACCGTTGATGAGCTTCACGGCCTCGCGTGTACGCTCGGGGGTAAAGTTGTCGAGCATTATGCGATCCACATTCAGGGCGAGAGCCTCCTCAATCTCAGGAGTGTTGCGCACCTCCACTTCAATCTTGAGATTCTTCCCCTTCTCGCGGCAATACTCGCGGGCACGGTTCACGGCGTTGGTAATGCCGCCGGCGAAGTCCACGTGGTTATCCTTGATGAGAATCATGTCAAAGAGGCCGATGCGGTGGTTGTGGCCGCCACCTATCTTCACCGCCTCCTTCTCAAGCATACGCATACCCGGGGTGGTCTTGCGAGTGTCGAGCACCTTGGTTTTGAGGCCGCTGAGGCGATCCTGATACTTGGCGGTGGTTGTGGCGATGCCGCTCATGCGCTGCATGATGTTGAGCATGGTGCGCTCCGTCTGGAGCAGCGAGCGCACGGGACCCTCCACGACGAAAGCCACGTCGCCGGGCTTCACGCGCTCCCCGTCGTTGATGAATACCGTCATCTTCAGCGAGGGGTCAAACTTCTCGAACACCTGCCGGGCCACGTCGACACCGGCGAGGACGCCCTCCTCCTTGACGATGAGCTTCTGCCGGCCCATGGCATCGGCAGGGATGGTGGAGAGAGTGGTATGGTCACCATCGCCTACATCCTCGGCGAAAGCGAGCGTCAGGAGGTCATCGACCAGTTCGTCACGAGATTTCATATATTAATGTGTTATGATTACCTTTGTGCAAAGGTAGCGATAATCCGCCAAGCGACAAGCGCAATGACAGCCGGCATGCCACGCCCTACGCACGGGAGCCGCCGGGAAGATGTCTATTTGAAAAGATTATAAATAAGCGGATGCGGCGGCGATGTGAAAAAATAGTGGAGAAATGTTAAATGGGCCGTTACCGTGGCTCAAGGAATGAAATAATGCGATGAGCAACATCCACAATATCCGACAAATCAGCCCGTTGGCAAAACAGATGCGTAAGAGGCGCATAAGTAACTGACACACAATATAGTTGCACTACCGCTGAAAAATGCAAGAAAAACGGCGGTTTATTTTCAACATTTTTTTCGCGACTTTTGCAAAGGTTTGTCCGACCCCGCCAATGTAAGCAGACGAGTATCACCGGCAAGCCATTGATGAAATGCAATCCTCCACGAAACACACACAACTCTGGGCACAGTGTCAGGCCATACTGAAAGACAACCTGCCGGCTGAGCAGTATGACACCTGGTTCAGTCCAGTCCGGTCAATGAGCTATGAGAATGGCGCGTTGACTATCGACGTGCCCTCACCGTTTTTCGTAGAGCAGATTGAGGAGCGTTTCTTCAAAATTCTGAAGGCTACGCTGCACAAAGTGTACGGCCCCGGGGTGAAGCTCTTCTACCACTTCGACCAGGTGGCGGATGCTCCTGAGACCGGCGTGAGGATGCGCTCCGAGGAGCCAAGCCGTGCCGTGGGTCTGCGCAAGGCTCCGCCGGTGCCGGTAAGCCCGTTTGAGCAAGCACCGCTCCCTGACATTGACTCACAGCTTAATCCGCGCTACACCTTTGAGAACTATTGCTCCAGCGAGTCCAACAAGGTGGCACGCTCCATCGGCGAGGCAATAGCGTCAAACCCCAAAATCAAGACATTCAACCCCCTGTTTATCTTCGGTCCTACGGGTGTGGGCAAGACACACCTGATACAGGCGATAGGCATCCGCATCAAGGAGCGGAACCCCGAGCAGAGGGTGCTCTACATCACGTCGCGACTGTTTGAGAGCCAGTTTACCACGGCCCTGCAGCGCGGGCGCATCAATGACTTCATCAACTTCTACCAGAGCATCGACACGCTCATCATTGATGACATTCAGGACCTGATGGGGAAGGATAAAACTCAGAACACGTTCTTCCACATCTTCAACCACCTGCACCAGAACCAGAAGCAGCTGATTCTCTCCAGCGACTGCCGTCCGGCCAACCTTGACGGGATGGAGGCGCGACTGCTCTCACGCTTCAAGTGGGGCATGACGGTGGAGTTGGAGAAACCTGACCTGGAGCTTCGGCGTGAAGTGCTTGAGAAGAAATCAGAGCAGGATGGTCTGGAAATACCCCGCGAGGTACTTGACTATATCGCCGGTCATGTTACCGAGAGCATCCGTGACCTTGACGGCATCATCTCATCGCTTATAGGCCACGCCGCCATCCTCAACCGGCCTGTGACCATCGATCTGGCACGTCGCGTGGTGGCCAACGCCGTGCGCGTGAGCCGGAAGCAGATCAACTTCGAGATGATCACGCAGCAGGTTAGCACCCACTTCAAGATAGAGCCGGATGCCATATTCACCAAGAGCCGCAAGCGTGAGGTGAGCGACGCACGCCAGATGATAATGTACATGGCCAAGAAGCACGCCGGGATGGCACTGAAGGCCATAGGCACACGCCTATCACGCTCGCATGCCACGGTGCTCTATGCGTGCCGCAACATCGAGGAGCGTCTGAGCGTGGAGAAGGAGCTTCAGGATACCGTTACAGCCATCGAGTCGACGCTGTTGCAGTGACGCACACCGTCAGGCGTTGCGCCGGACATCCTTTACACCCTTGACGGTTTTGATTTTCTTAATCAACGAGGTAAGGACGCGCGAGTCGGCTATGCCCACTACAAGGAAGCCCTGAAAGATACCGTCGTGGGCATCAATGGAGATGTTGCGCAGGGTGACACCTTTCTCCTTATTAATCATTGAAGTGATGTTGGTGACAATGCCGATGTCATCCTGTCCGATTACGCGGAGTGTGGCGCCAAACGTGCTCCCGCTCCCTTCACCGGCCCAGCGGGTGGTGATGATGCGGTATGGATAGCGTTCACGCAGATGCAGGGCGTTGGGGCAGTCCGTGCGGTGAACCTTGACGGCACCCTCAGCACTGATGAATCCCACAACGGGGTCGCCGAAAATGGGGTTGCAGCACTTGGCGAGACGATAGTTGATGCCGCGCAGATCAGCGCCGCCAATCACCAGCACGTCATCAGGGCGGGAGCCATCACTCTCCTCCGGCTTGGTTTCAGCCAACACGAATTCACCGGCAGAGCGGGTCTCGCCGGCGGAGTCGCCTCGGTGAGCCTCAGAGTCATAGGCTGTGATAACCGAGTCGATGTCCAGCTTGTCATCGGCAATGGCTGCGTAGAACTCAGTGACAGTCTTGTAGCCGAGACGCTTGATCATCCTCATCAGCACGGCCTCGTCGAGCTCGAGCTTGCGGTTCTTGAAGCGCCGCTGCAGCATCTCGCGGGCAAGCTCGGCATTACGGTTCGCAGCCTCGTTAAGGGTCTGACGTATCTTGTTGCGGGCTTTGGAAGTGACCACGAAGTTGAGCCAGTCCTGCTTGGGGGCTTGCCCGGGAGCAGTGAGTATCTCCACGGTGTCGCCGCTGGCCAGACGATGGTTGAGCTTGCGCACCTTACCATTAACCTTACCCCCGGTGCATCGGCACCCGAGACCGGAGTGGATGTTGAACGCGAAGTCAAGCACGGTGGCTCCCATGGGGAGCTTGTGGATGTCACCCTTGGGCGTGAATACGAACACCTCCTTGTCATAGAGATCCATGGAGATGTTTTTCATCATCTCCATAGGGCCTGTCTCGGCGCTTTCGAGGATGTCGCGGATGGAATTCATCCATGTATCGAGACCCTCCTCGGCCTTCCCGCCCTTGTATTTCCAGTGGGCAGCGAGACCCTTCTCGGCAATGAGATCCATGCGACGGGTGCGTATCTGCACCTCCACCCATCGGGCATCCGCACCCTTGACGGTGATGTGCAGGCTTTCGTAGCCGTTGCTTTTGGGTATGGAGAGCCAGTCCTTCAAGCGGCTTGGATTGGGCTGATACATCTCCGTGACCACTGAGTATGCGAGCCAGCAGTCAGCCTTCTCGCGCCGTAGGGGTGTGTCTATGATGATGCGTATGGCGAAGAGGTCATAGATATGGTCAAGGTCGTTGTGCTGCTTGCGGAGCTTGTTCCAAATGGAGTAGATGGACTTGGTGCGTCCCTTAATGTCAAACTTGATGCCGGCCTCCTCAAGCCGCTTCTTCAGCGGGGCGATGAAGTCAGCTATATAGGCATCGCGTACGGCTTTAGTCTCGTTGAGGCGTCGGGCGATGGAGGTGTAAGTGTCGCGGCGGGTGTATTTGAGCGACATATCCTCAAGCTGCCCCTTGATTGCATACAGCCCCAGGCGATGAGCCAAGGGGGCATAGAGGTAGAGGGCCTCGAAGGCAATGTCCTGCACACGCTTCTCGTCAGGGTGATGGTTGATGGCCTTCATCAGCTCAAGACGCCCTACTATCATTATGATGATCACGCGGATGTCACGCGCGAAGGTGAGCAGCAGGTTGCGGTAGTTGTCGCTGGCCACGGCCGCGCCATGGCCATAGAGACTTGTCACCTTGGAGATGCCGCGAATCAGGTTAGCGACATCTTCGCCCCACTCCTTCTCAATCTCGTTATCGAACGCGGCATCATCGCCGGGGAGGCGGAGGCTGAAAAGTATCATGGCCACCACCATATTGCGATCCGGCGATATGTTCTCGCAGAGCGACAAGGCAGAGGTGAGGTTGCGCATCAAGGGGTGAAAGCCCATGGCCCCTCGTGTCATGGGGCGCTCGGCGGCAATGCGGCTGATGGTATCACGCAGTCGGCTCACATCATCAGCCGTGGCAACGTCGGCAGTGGCGCGCAGCACTCGGCGGTAGAGCTCGGGGAGTCGGCTCCGCTCATCGGCATTGAGTGATATATTGTTGACGGCTTCCTTGGTCATAAACGTGAGTCAGGGTTAGGCAGAGGGAAGTTGGAGGTGGTCCATCATGGTGCCGAAGAAGTTTCGGTCACCCATGTATCGAAATCCCATGCTCTGATATAGAGTCCGGGCGGGAGCATTATCCTTCTCCACAAGCAGTCCGGCAGGCTTACCGGCTGCTTGGGCGCGGGCGATGGCTCCCCTGAGCAGAGCCTTGGCCACCCCGTTGCCGCGATGTTCGGGCCATACGGCGAGAGTGTCGATGTAATATTCGTCGGCACCGGTCTCGTCAGGTATTACGTCCGGGAACTGCATACCGAGGCGTGACGTAGCCATGCGGATAAACACTTCGCGAAGGATACGCAGACGGGCGCCATCGTAAGCGACTACCACGCCGGCTGAGGAACCGTCGGGGCAGCGAGCTATCAGGGAGTTGAGATATGAATACTGCGTGTCATCACGGGCAGCGAGGGCTGCAAACATATCTGTAACATCATCGATGGAAGCTCCATATTGGCCGAAGCTCTCCATGCACAATTCGGGTGTCACAGCCATGACGATGGCGCGTGCAATGTCGCGGGCATCCCCGGGTCCGGCCGGCATAATCTGTACATTCACAGGTGTGATATTGCTGGTGTCCATATCGCTCATAATCAATGCAAATATAACGCTTTTTCCGCCACGGTGTTCACCGAAATTTATTAACTCGTGGAGGGAAGTAGCGTCGGTGGCGGGGTGGTTAGGCGAGGAGGTCGGCGAGGAGGTCGGCGGGGAGGGTGGCAAGGACTTTGCGGCCGTCGGGGAGTAGGGCCGGGGTGGGCAGGCGGAAGAGGTCAGCCAGAAGGTGTTCCATCTCCATCAGGCTCAAGCGGTGACCGTGGCGGATGGCCCCGGCTCGGGCCATCCCCATAGCGATGGCACTGCGGAGCCCCTCGGCACCGGTGCTGTCAGTATCGGTTATCTCCTCGATGAGGCTGAGCACGGCGGCAGCTACATTGCTGTCTGCCAGAGGTGCAGGTACGGCTGTGACTTGCCAGGCCCCATCATCGGCGGGAGCCATATCGAAGCCCGCGTGGCGCAGGTCGGGGAGCACAGAGTCAATCACTGATGTCTGTGCCGGTGAGAGTTCCACGCGCTCCGGGAAGAGGAGAGTCTGCGAGGGGATGTCGGAATTAGAGAGACGGCGGAGGTGATCGTGATAGAGCACGTTGACGTGTGCACGATGTTGGTCCACCACCATGATGCCGTCGTGTGAGAGGGTTACTATATAGCGACCCTTCACCTGAAAGGCGCCGGGGACAGCCGTTTCTCCGGCATCAAAACCGGTGATCTCAGCCGGGGCTACCGCAGAATCGCTGAGGTTGTCAGGCAGCATATCGAAGCCACCGGACGCCGATTGGGGGGTATCTGCGTCCGGGAGGTCATCAGAGCCGTTGAGGGCACTTGCTCTCATGCCGGCTGTCGAGCCCTCGCCACGACGGAAATTGTCGTAGAGCGCTTCCCAGCCGGTGACACTGGCGCCCCCATTGAGGCGGCTTCCGGCGTAGCCACCCGTGCGGGGACGTCCCGAGAAATCGCCTGAGACAAGCTGCGTGCCACCCTCAGAGGCCGGGTGACAGCTTGAAGCAGAGGTGTCAAAGGGGTTGTAGTTTATATCCACATCCACGCTGTGTTCAGCCTCACTGTCAGGGTTGAAGGCCGGAATGTCCGGTACATCATTACTCTCGAAGTCTATTGCAGGCACCACATTATATTTGCCCATGGACTCCCTTACGGCAGCTACGAGAATCTGGCGTATAGCCATCTCATTCTCGAACTTTATCTCGTTCTTGGTAGGATGGATGTTGACATCAATGCTGTCCGGGTCCACCTTGAAATCGATGAAGAAGTTGGGCTTGGCATCATGGGCTATAAGGTTGTCATAGCATTGCATCACCGCCTTCTGAAATACCGGGTGGCGCATATTGCGGCCATTGACGGTGAGAAACTGGAGTGCCCCCTTTTTGCGGGCTGTCTCGGGTAGGCCGATGTAGCCCTTGATGGTGACGATAGAGGTGTCCGTCTCCACGGGGATAAGCTGGCTGCCGAGTGTCTTGCCGAACAGGTCTGTGATGCGCTGCTTCACCGAGGTCTTGGCCAGTCGATGAACGGTGACATCGTTGTGAATCAGCGTCAGATCCACCTCAGGGTTAACAAGCGCGAGCCGCTCGAACTCTTTGACTACCGCTGAAAACTCCACAGAGTCCTTCTTGAGAAACTTGCGGCGGGCGGGGACGTTGAAAAAGAGGTTTTTAACCGAGAGGTTGCTACCGGCCGGACATCCGCAGGGTTCCTGCGCGGTGACACGCGAACCGCTGATTTCAAGACGTGTACCCACGGCATCAGCCTCACGACGCGTACGCAGTTCCACTTGAGCCACCGCACATATAGAGGCCAGAGCCTCGCCGCGAAATCCCATGGTGTGAAGCGTGAACAGGTCGGCGGCAGCACGAATCTTGGAAGTGGCGTGGCGCTCGAAAGCCAAGCGCGCGTCAGTGTCGCTCATGCCGCAGCCGTCATCCACCACCTGAATCAGCGTACGACCGGCATCCTTTATGACGATGGTGATATGCTTGGCGCCGGCATCCACAGCGTTCTCCACCAGCTCCTTTACCACCGAAGCGGGTTGCTGGATCACTTCACCGGCAGCAATCTGGTTAGCCACCGAGTCAGGCAGAAGGTGTATAACGTCACTCATCGTCAGGGAGATCTGAGGAAGTTAGGTCAGCGTTGCCTTCGGGAGCGTCAACCTCGGGGATTGCAGTTGCCGGGGTTTCCGGCTCGGGTGACTCCGGCTGAGGTGGCTCGCCATCGGTAGTTTCGGGCAGAGGGATATCAGTCTCCGCATCGGTCGGAGCCGGAGCGAGCAGAGCGGGGGCAAATTGCTCGGACTCGTCGGGGTCATCCTTGCGGCGCCGCGGGTCGTACTTGCTTATGTCAAAGGACTGACCCGTGTCGATGGGTTTGAGGAAGCCGTCAGGGTCACGGGTGGGTTCAAACACGTCATCAGGAGATGTGGGGCGCAGCTTCTCCATCCACTTGAAGCGCGGCAGGAAGTAGCTCCCCTTCTTGGCAAGGTAGAGGGGCACGACTCGCCCGGAAGTCTCGGGCCACATCCTGATGGTGTCCACCTGTCCATCCTTGAAGTACGCATCCATGAAACTGCTCTCCGAAAAGGCATACTTGTTATAGGCCGAGTCGCTTTCCATCGGGAACATGATGGTCTGGACGTTGCCCTCAACATAGAGGCGCGTGATTACCGAGTCGTTGAACCAAGCGGTCATACGATTGCCGCTGAGCTGGTCAAAGCAATCTTCCAGGATGTGCTGCGACATCAGGCCAAAGTCCGGCAGGTGTGCTCGGTCGGCGGTAGAGTCGTTGATGTGCACCTCGATGACGTTGCCGAATATCTGCTTGTCACCGTTCCACACCACCGGAGAGTAGAACATCCTCATCATCGAGTCCACGTCGCAGATGCTCATGGAGTCACATATGCCCTGCATATCCGTGCGGAAGAATCTGACACCGTGGAAAGCATTGGTGATACGGATAGAGTCCGGGAGGAGCATGAAGGCGTTGATGGTGTCGCCGTGGAGGTAGAGCGTGTCCGAGCCGCCACGGTATTGCTTGGCCAGGGCACGGCCGGTGACGAATGCGCTGTCACGCAACTCATCATAGAATCCGTAGGCACCATGAAGGCTCGACTCATTGGCCGAGTCAACGAGCACCACGTTGCCCCAGCCTTCACCTTTGCCCACCGACCGGTCATAGAACAGCGTGTCAGCAGTGAGCGTGTTCCCCTTCTTGGAGATTACGGTAGAGCGGTCATAGAGGTCACCCACGCCATTGTTGGTGTTATACACGCCCGAGGAGCTGAGGATAGTGCCGTCACGGTTGATGATGCGCGTCGGAGCGGAGATGCGGGCTATATGGGTGTTGGTGTTGTAGTGGAGGATGTCGGTGTACATCAACAGTGTGTCGCCGTCGTCACGCAGCGAGCGGAGCTCTACGTTGTCGTAGAAGTCGGCATCCTTGGTGTTGGGGTAATACTCACCGCGCAGCGACTCCAGACGGTTTTGCTTGTCGGTGAGGACTCCTCCCACGTCATAGAAGCCGTAGTTCTGCCCCAGATCGTAATAAAAGATGTCTGTGACGAGCTTCACATCACGGTTAATGAGCCTGACGGGTACGCCGGGACGTCCGTAGAGCGTGGCAAACTCGTCAGGACCGTTGTAGTTGAGCTCGTCGCCATAGACAAAGAGCGTGTCGCCCTGCTCCATGCGCACGTTGGAGAAGGCATCCAGCGAGTTGGTCTTGTCGTAGAAGTGGGCACTGTCGCAGTACATGTACATATCGCCCTTGCGAAACACCACGTTGCCGCGCAGGAGCTGATACTCGCCACCGCTCACGTTCTGGTCCATGTTGAGCATATCGGCATGCTCCAGAAACACCTTGCCGGGGGCGTGACGGTCAGCGGTCGGAATGGTGGGCTTGATGGGTTGAGCCTGCGCAGCGGCAGCAGGCCGCGAAGGTGCCTTGGGCTTCGCCTTCTGGCTGACAGCCATGGCAGGGACGCACACCGCGGCAAGGAGGACGATGGCACTCCATGACGACAACCGGCGACGGCGCAACGGACTGCTGTTATGCTTCCGGGAGCTCAACCTTGACGGGTGTTAGTGATTTACCTGCGTGTCAATACTCAGTAGTGGCACTCGACTTGCGTAGCCATCCGGCGTGCTCAAACTCGCAGTTGCGCCATGCAGGCTCGATGCGTATGTAGGTTTCGGCAATCTTCTTGTCCAGCCACTCGCGGAGTATGTCACTCTTGCGCTTCTTCTCATACATCTCGCGGATGGTGGTGTAGTCATCGGCGAGGTTAGCCTTGTGACCGGCGATGCGGCTTGTGAGCTTCACCATGGCCACGATGTCGGAGTTGCGCTTGGGGTCCTTCATCACAAACGGGCGTGATATGTCGCCGGGCTGCATGGATGCCACCTGACGGCTCACTTCCTGAGGAAGTTGGCTCATCTCGAACCGTGCGTTGCCGGTCTGCTCGTTGACCATGACGCCGCGGTTGTTGCGGGTATCCTTATCCTGCGAGATGTAGCGCGCGGCCTCCTCAAATGTGAACTTGCCGCCTACCATGTCGGCACGGATGGAGTCCATGCGACCGAGGGCATCGGTAAGTGCCTGGTTGGTGACCTTGGGGCGCAGCAGAATGTGGCGCGTGTTCACGCGGTCGCCGCGGCGGTCTATGAGCTGAATGATATGGTAGCCATACTGGCTCTCCACAATCTTTGACACACGCTTCGGGTCACTGAGGTTGAATGCCACGGTGGCATACGCCGGGTCGAGGCTTGCGCGGCCCATGTAGCCTATCTCACCACCGCGCACCGAGCTGCCGGGATCCTCGCTGTGGAGGATGGCAAGCGTCGAGAACTGGCTTTCGCCGGAGTTGATCTTGTCACTGTACTCACGCAGCCGAGCCTTCACATCCTCAATCTCCTCACGGGGAATGACCGGCTGAATGGTCATAATCTGCACCTCCACCTGAGTGGGGATGTAGGGGATGCTGTCATCCGGTAGCTGGTCGAAATACTTTCGTACATCCGAGGGGGTAACTTTCAGATCCTTGGTGAGGCTCTCCTGCACCTGACGGATGCGCGAGGTGTTGCGCATGTTCACTGTCATCTCCTCGCGGAGCTCCGGGAGTGTCTTGTGGAAATATTGCTCCACCTTCTCGCGAGTGCCTAAGTTGGCAATGAAATAGTTGAGTCGGCTCTCCACCTGGTTTGTCACCAGGCTCTCGGAGATTTCCACGGTGTCCACTTCGGCCTGATGGAGATAGAGCTTCTCCACGGCTAACTGCTCGGGGATGACGCAGTAAGGGTCACCGGGGATACTGGTATTCTCATATTTATATTGGTCATAGGCCTCCTCAATCTGGGAGCGCCAGATGGGCTCGTCGCCCACTACCCATGCCACCTCCTCGACCACGTTATTGTCACGTGTCTGCGCGACAATGCCGACCACTGTTGTCAGGGTCGGCACCGCCAGAAGGATGAGTCTTGTGCGTATGTTCACGTTATGATGATATAAGCGTCTGATTAGCTGTAATGTTATGCACCTTGTCAAGGTGCATTTGTGCCCGGATTACTTTACCTTGTCAAGCACCTGACGGTTCACCGTCACGGGGTATTTGGCTCGGAGCTCCTCAATCCATGCCTTCTCCAGAGCGTTCTGATAGTCGGCACCTACGGCACCACGCACGTCACGCGCCTCCTCGGGCTGGTCGATTACCTTGCCGTTCCACTTGAAGTAGGCCTTCAGTCTGTTGCCGCTCAAGTCAGGCACCGGGCCGTCAAATGCTATGGCATCCACCACCGGGTTGTCACCCTTGGCATAAAGCACCCGCTCAGCACGGGCATTGCGCCCGAACTCCTTGCGGATGGCATCAGGCACGAGCTCGTCAGCCATCTTGTTATTGTCAAGCCAGTTGTGGGCGGCAAGAGCCACCGAGTCATTCTCGGCGAACACGATGATGCCCTTGAAGTGGGGCTTGTCCCATGCGTAGTCTGCACGGTGTTCTTCGAAGAATTTCTCCAGTCCGGCCTCATCCTTGAGAGCCTTGTCCCACACGGTGGCGTTGCTGACGTTGAACAGCAGGATGCCGTCGCGGTACTCGCGCAGGAGGTTGGCATAGTCGGGATGCTGTGCGGGGAGGTCGGCAATGGCCATCTCGCGAGCATCACTCTCCATGGTGCCCTTGGCGGCATCGCGGAATATCTCCATCCAGGTGTCCACGCTCATGGCGGTGTCCACAGGCATATGTTTTGCTATGTCAGCGGCAGTAATTTTGGTTTTACCCACCTTGGCCACTTCCACCTTGGTCATGGCACTTATTGCTGCCACGGCAGCCGAGTCAGGAGTGCCGCCCTTGGCAATCACGGCCTTCACCTTGGCGATGCCCTTGTCGGAGAGGGTACCCTTGTATTGCTTGACAAACTTGTCGGTCTGCGCCTGCTGAGCCATCATGGCGCGGTCATCGCGGCCCATCATGCGCAGGATGCTCTCGCGGGCCTCGGCATAAGAGGGAGTACCCTTGTGGTCATGGCGCATGATGATGTGCCAGCCGAAAGCGCTCTCCACGGGGCGCGTCACTTCACCATCGGCAGCGGCAAATGCAGCTGCCTCAAACGGGGGTACCATCTCGCCCACACCGAACCAGGGGAGCTGGCCGCCATTGGCGGCGGTGCCGCGATCCTGACTCTCCCGGCGGGCCATGTCGGCAAACTCCTCAGGGGTTGCGTTCTTCACCAGCTCGTAGATGGAGTCAATGGCCACCTTGGCTGCGGCAGCCTCCTCGGGCATGACGCCGCGCGTCATCTTCATAATATGACTCACGCTCACCTTGCCGGGATCCGGCTTTATGTCGTTGACGCGGATGATGTGGAACCCGAAGGGTGTCTCCATCACCTCCGATACACTCCCTACGGGTGTCTCATAGGCCACATCCTCGAATGTATAGGGATAAGCGTTGGCACGCATCCACCCCATGTGACCCTTGTTGCGCTTGGCCTGCGGATCAATGGACCACTTCTCGGCCACCACTTCCAGAGGCTCCACGCCGGTGACTATCAGCGTGCGGAGCGAGTCGAGGCGTGCCTTCACCGAGTCATCGGCCTCGGGGGAACCGCCCTTGCGGAGCATCACGTGGCTCACATCCACGATGCGGTCCATGTGGGAGTAGATGTCGTTGATGAGCCGGTTCTCGGTGGCGGAGTCGGTCATGTAAGGCTTGGCCAGATCTCGGCGGCTGGCAGCGAGCTCATCGATAAAAGCTGCGGTGGTGTCAAGACCCTGGGCCTCAGCATCAGCCACCTTGAGCTTGTAGTTGATGAACATCTCCAGATATTGCTCGGGCGTCTGAGGCTCAAGCTGCTGGGTGTTGTTCTTGTTATAGAGATACTCGAATTCGCTCAGGCGAACCTCCTTGCCGTTGACGGTCATGATGACGGGGTCGCCGGCGGCGGAGGGGCTCTTGGCCATTACTGCTGCGGCTATGGTGGCGACAGCGGCAAGGGGAATGAGGAGGCGTCGTTTCATCGCTCGTAATGAGGTTCTGAGGGTGTTGGGTGCTTTTCCTGATGGTTATTTAGAGAGGAGATCGAGAGCCGGGGGCAAGCCCCCGGAGTATCAACGGTTGCTGGCGCTGTAGTTGGGGGCCTCGCTGGTTATTGACACGTCGTGCGGATGACTCTCGGCCACGCCGGCGTTGGTGATTCGGGTGAACTTGGCCTTGTGGAGAGCGTCAATATCCTTGGCACCGCAGTAGCCCATGCCGGCACGGAGGCCGCCAAGCATCTGGTAGACCACCTCGTAAAGCGAACCCTTGTAAGGCACGCGGGCTGCAATGCCCTCGGGCACGAGCTTCTTGGAGTCCGTCTCGTTGCCCTGGAAGTAGCGGTCCTTCGAACCCTTCTCCATGGCCTCGAGTGAACCCATGCCACGGTAGCTCTTGTACTTGCGGCCGTTGAAGATGATTGTTTCGCCGGGGCTCTCCTCAACACCGGCGAGCATACCGCCGAGCATCACGCAATTGCCGCCGGCGGCTATGGCCTTCACGATGTCGCCGGAGTAGCGGATGCCGCCATCGGCAATCAAGGGCACGCCGGTACCCTCCAGTGCCTTCGCCACGTCATAGACTGCCGAAAGCTGAGGCACGCCCACGCCGGCAATCACACGTGTTGTGCATATCGAGCCGGGGCCGATGCCCACCTTCACGCCGTCGGCGCCATTCTCCACGAGGAAGCGGGCGGCGTCGCCGGTGGCGATGTTGCCCACCACCACGTCAATCTGGGGGTACTTGGCCTTGATGGCTTTGAGCACACCAATCACGCCGCGGGAGTGGCCGTGAGCGGTGTCGATGACGATGGCATCCACGCCCGCATCCACCAAAGCATCCACGCGGTCCATCGAGTCAGGCGTTACACCAACACCGGCGGCCACGCGGAGGCGTCCGCGGGAGTCCTTGCAGGCGTTGGGTTTATCCTTGGCCTTGGTAATATCCTTATAGGTGACCAGACCGACGAGCTTGCCGTCGCTGTCCACCACGGGGAGTTTCTCAATCTTGTGCTGCTGGAGAATCTGTGCGGCCTCCTCAAGGTCAGTGCTCTGGTGAGTGACCACAAGGTTGTCCTTGGTCATCACCTCGTCAATCTTGCGGTTAAGGTCACGCTCAAAACGCAGGTCACGGTTAGTGACGATGCCCACGAGCTTGCCTTCGTCATCCACCACGGGTATGCCGCCGATGTGGTATTCCTTCATCATGTCGAGGGCATCAGCCACGGAACTGCCGCGCTTGATGGTGACAGGGTCGTAGATCATGCCGTTCTCGGCACGCTTGACGGCGTGTACCTGGCGAGCCTGCTCGAAGATGGGCATATTCTTGTGGATCACGCCGATGCCCCCTTCGCGGGCCAGGGCAATGGCCAGCTGCGCCTCGGTGACGGTGTCCATCGCGGCCGACACAATCGGCACATTCAGGTCAATGTTGCGCGAGAACTTGGTGCGCAGGTTCACCTCACGGGGGAGCACTTCAGAGTAGGAGGGTATCAGCAGGACGTCATCGAAGGTGAGGCCGTCCATCTTTACGCGATCTGCAATAAATGACATAGAGAATATGTATGGTTGGAATATTGCGTGCAAAGTTACTCAAAATTCTCCAATCACGCTTACTAAAAAACAATAACGTGCGACCAAAGCGGCGAAACGCATATTGCATTAAGAGCGGTCCCTGTGAGCGGTCCCTGTTTTCCAACTGAGATGTTCACATTTCTTATTAAGAGGTTGTTTAAAAACAAATGTGAACCGAGAGGTTGCGCATTTTTGAGCTAATCTGCTTTCACCGAGGAGGGAATGTAGCGAGCTACATGACCGACGAATGAAAGCGGAGTAGCCAAAAAGGCGCAATGCTTAAGCTAATTTCAAATCCATTAATTATTATGACCGACATTTACCATATAAAGACATTGCCCTCCCACCGAATCTGCCGGGCATCTTGACAGCTCGCCCTCAATCGCATAGCTCGCTATGCTCAATCGGACGAACTGCCAATATACTCCGGCATATCCGGCCTCTCGATTCACATTTGTTTTTAAACAACCTCTAAACCACCTCTAAAAATTTTTCTGTAACTTTGCAGTCTGTTATGCACGGCACGCCCACCGAGCGTTGCCGGCCTGTAGATACCGACTTAACATGGACATCATAACTACTGTCAAGGAGCTGAAGGAGCGCATGGCCGCAGAGAAGGCCGGTGGTCGCTCCGTGGGTCTCGTGCCGACTATGGGGGCTCTGCACCCCGGACACATCTCGCTGGTGGAGCGAGCACGCGCCGACAACGATGTGGTAGCCGTCAGCGTCTTCGTAAACCCCACGCAGTTCAACAACCCCACAGACCTTGCCACATATCCCCGCACCCTCGATGCCGACTGCCGGCTCCTTGAGCAGGCGGGTGTCGACGTGGTGTTTGCCCCAACACCTGAGGAGGTGTATCCCGAGCCCGACACACGCGTGTTTAACCTCGGTCCCGTTGCCGAAGTGATGGAGGGTGCCATGCGGCCGGGGCACTTCAACGGCGTGGCCCAGATAGTGAGCCGACTCTTTGACTATGTGCGCCCCACTCGCGCCTACTTCGGCGAGAAGGACTTCCAACAGATAGCGGTAATCCGCCGCATGGCTGCTCTGGAGGGGATGACAGATATCGAGATTGTCCCCTGCCCCATCGTCCGCGAAGCTGACGGCCTGGCCATGAGCAGCCGCAACGTCCGCCTCAGCCCCGAGGAGCGGGCTGTGGCTCCGGTCATCCACCGCACGCTGGCCGAGAGTCTCACATGGGCACCAAGTCACACCGTGGACGAGACGAAGCGTTACGTCATTGACACCGTCAACTCATTTCCCTTCACAAGGGTGGAGTACTACGAGATAGTAGACGGTGCCACCATGCAGCCCATCGCCGAATGGGATGACTCCGACGAGCCCGTGGGTTGCATCACCTGCTACGTCGGCGATGTCCGTCTGATCGACAACATACGCTACCCCCGCCGGAAGCAGTAATCCCCCACCCCAATTCCCCTTAACCTCATCCCCAAGAGAGAGCCATGATGCAAGTGGAAGTGCTCAAAAGCAAGATTCACCGCGTGACGGTGACACAGAGCAATCTCGATTACATAGGAAGCATCACCATTGACCAGGACCTGATGGATGCCGCCGCAATCATACCCGGCGAGCGCGTCTATATCGTGGACAACAACAACGGCGAGCGCTTTGACACATATACCATCCCCGGCGAGCGAGGGTCAGGCATGATATGCCTCAACGGCGCGGCCGCACGCAAGGTGCAGCCAGGCGATATCATCATCATTATGAGTTATGCCTTGATGCCGCTCGATGAGGCCCGCGACTTCAAGCCCGCATTAGTCTTTCCCGACACCGCCACCAACCGTCTCCTCCCCAATTCCTAACCCTACGCCGCACACTCCGGTCGCGGCCCACCTCCCCGTCACTCCCAACACCTACACCCCTATATGTTTGAGAACCTAAGCGAAAGGCTTGAGCGCAGCTTCAAGATGCTCAAGGGCCAGGGCAAGATTACCGAAATCAACGTGGCCGAGACCCTCAAGGATGTGCGTCGCGCACTCCTTGACGCCGATGTCAACTATAAGGTAGCCAAGCAGTTTACCGATACCGTCAAGCAGAAAGCTCTGGGTCAGAACGTCATCACAGCCGTCAAGCCCCAGGAGCTCATGGTGAAGATTGTCCATGACGAGCTCGCCACCCTCATGGGCAGCGAGGCCTCCAAGCTCAACCTCAGCGGAAATCCCACAGTCATCCTGATGTCAGGCCTCCAGGGCTCCGGCAAAACCACATTCTCAGGCAAGCTCGCACGCAAGCTCAAGAGCGAGCAGGGGAGGCGACCCCTTCTGGTGGCCGGCGACGTATACCGTCCTGCCGCCATCGACCAGCTGAAGGTGCTCGGCGAGCAGATTGGCGTGCCTGTCTACACCGAGGAGGGCGTCAAGGACCCCGTCAAGCTCGCACTGAACGGCATCGCCTACGCCAAGGCTCACCACCTTGACCTTGTCATCATCGACACCGCCGGACGCCTCGCCGTCGACGAGCAGATGATGGCTGAAATCGAAGCCATCAAGAAAGCCGTCAAGCCTCAGGAGACTCTCTTCGTGGTTGACTCCATGACCGGCCAGGACGCCGTCAACACCGCGCGCGAGTTCAACGAACGCCTCGACTTTGACGGCGTAGTGCTCACCAAGCTCGACGCTGACAACCGCGGTGGCGCTGCCCTTTCTATCCGTACCGTCGTCACCAAGCCCATCAAGTTCGTGGGCACCGGAGAGAAGCTCGAAGCCATCGACACCTTCCACCCCGACCGCATGGCCGACCGCATCCTCGGCATGGGCGACATCGTCAGCCTCGTCGAGCGCGCACAGAACGCCTTTGATCAGAAGGAAGCCATGGAGCTTGAGAAGAAGCTGGCACGCAACCAGTTTAACTTCGATGACTTCCTCAAACAGATCCATCAGATCAAGAAGATGGGCAACCTCAAAGACCTCGCTGCCATGATTCCCGGCGTAGGCAAGGCCATCAAGGACATTGACATCGACGACAACGCCTTCAAGAGTATCGAAGCCATCATCGGCTCAATGACCAAGGAAGAGCGTGCCAAGCCCGAGATCATCAACGCCAGCCGCCGCCAGCGCATAGCACGCGGCTCCGGCACAGGCATCGCCGAAGTCAACCGTCTGCTCAAGCAGTTTGACCAGATGCGACAGATGATGCGCATGGTCAACGGCGCCAAAAAGAACCCCATGGCCATGATGCGCCAGATGCGCCAGGCCGGGCGCCCCCGCTGACGCTCACCACTCCGACAATACACCCAACACCCTCACCACCATGCAACTTATTGACGGTAAAAAAGTAGCCGACGACATCAAGCGCGAAATCTCCGAGCAAGTCACCGCAATGCTTGAAGCCGGCGGAAAGCGCCCTCACCTCGCAGCCATCCTCGTAGGCCACGACGGAGGCTCCGAAACATACGTAGCCCACAAGGTGAAAGCCTGCGAGCAGTGCGGCTTCCGCTCCACACTCATCCGCTACGAAGATGACGTCACCGAAGAAGAACTCCTCGCAGCCATCCACGGGCTCAACAACGACCCCGATGTAGACGGCTTCATCGTCCAGCTCCCCCTCCCCCGACACATCGACGAGCAGCGCGTCATCGAAGCCATTGACTATCGCAAAGATGTTGATGGTTTCCACCCCGTCAACGTCGGCCGTATGTCCATAGGTCTCCCCTGCTTCCTCAGTGCCACACCCGCAGGTATCCTCGAGCTCCTCAGCCGCTACAATGTCCCCACCAAAGGCGCGCGTTGCGTAGTGCTCGGCCGCAGCAACATCGTCGGCAAACCTGTCGCACAGCTTATGATGCAGAAGCACCAGCCCGGCGACGCTACCGTCACCGTATGCCACAGCGCCACACGCGACCTCAAGGAAATCTGCCGACAGGCCGACATCATCATCGCAGCCCTCGGGCGCCCCGGCTTCGTCACCGAAGACATGGTCAAGGAAGGTGCTACCGTCATCGACGTGGGAACCACCCGCGTTCCTGACTCCACCAAGAAGAGCGGTTTCCGCCTCAGCGGCGACGTAGACTTCGAGCACGTAGCCCCCAAGTGCGCCTTCATCACCCCGGTTCCCGGCGGCGTAGGCCCCATGACCATCTGCTCGCTGATGCAGAACACCCTGCTCGCTGCCCGCGCCGACATTTACCCCAAACCCTAAACCCATTCTACTACTCTCTCCCGTTCCGTTCCACTACCCTATTCTCCCACTATTCATCGGGAAGCCATTACATCCATTTCACTCCCGTTACTCCTGACAAAGGGAGCATATGGCAACTTCCAACGGGTTCACGACAAAAAATTGCAACAAAATTACGTCGCACTCTTGCATATTAGCCACGAAAGGCTTACCTTTGCAGCGTCTTTAAGACTAACACGCCCACGGTGGCGGGTTATTCAACATGGTGAGCATAGCTCAGTTGGTTAGAGCGTCGGATTGTGGTTCCGAAGGTCGTGGGTTCGACCCCCACTGTTCACCCAAACCTTAATGAAGCTACGTCGGCTCGCGAGTGATTCGCGGGCCGACGCATTTTTACATCACACCGCCCCACGCGCAGAAGCCACTTTGGCGACGCGATGGAATTAAGAGGTTGTTTAAAAACAAATGTGAACCGAGAGGTTGCGCATTTTTGAGCCAATCTGCTTTCACCGAGGAGGGAATGTAGCGAGCTACAAGACCGACGAATGAAAGCGGAGTAGCCAAGAAGGCGCAGCTGACCGCCGCGCCTGTCACAAGCTGAACCAAAAGAAAGAGGAACCGCTGTCGAGTCGTCTCGCTCCTGATGCCTCAGAGGCGAGCGGAGGCGGAAACTTCAGTGCCGAGCATACGGCGAGCACCAATGAAGTGGCGCGAGTAGTAGCCGTTATCCGGGAATGACTGGTAAGTGACTCCGCGCCGTGTGGAGGCATGAATGAACTCGCAGGAGCCGTCGGCGGGATCCACTGAAACCACCATTGCCACATGCCCCACATTACCCTTGCCGGAGGAGCGGGAGCTGAAGAAGAGCAGGTCGCCTGGCATGAGCTCGTCAAGCGCAACGGTGCGACCCTGCGTATATTGCGAGCGTGAGGAGCGCTCCAAGGTCATGCCGAAGTGGCTGTACACCCACCCCATGAAGCCGGAGCAGTCAAACGCCGAGGGACCGGATGCGCCCAGGCGGTAACGCGTGCCAAGAAAGCGTGCGGCATAGTCCACAAGCTTGGTGGCGAGGGGGGAGTGCGCCATGTCGGCAGCAGAGTAGGTGGGATGAAGCGCGAAAGGCGACATGTCGCGGGCATTGAGCGCGGCACGCTGCAAGAAAGTGAGAGCTTCCTCCTCATCGTCACCGGCAGCGGGAGTCTCGTTGACGGTGACTGCCGGCTTGGCCGCAGGCTTAGCCTTGGCGGCAGTACGCTGCGGAGCCTTGCGTGATGAACGCTTGGCCTCGGCCGTGAAGGGGAGTGAAAATGTAAGGAGAGTAGCGAAAAGGATTGTTGTCAGCTTCATCAAGGGAGCACGTGAAGGGAGTGTGATGAGCTCCGTTCACGATTGCAAAGTTACCCATAAAGAGCCGCGCAGACAACGCACGACCGCACCAAGTGTTAAATATGATAAATTTTCACATTTCACCACGCATTAATACCATTATTCACATCTGTTAACAAGCACACCTCTAAAGCCAATCGTCTCGGCTCATCTTTACCTTGACCTCCAACATATTGAACATAAATCACGTCCGAGAGCAGAGACTGAAATTGAAATATCGCGTAAAAACACAAAGGGCCACCTCAATAGGCAGCCCCTTATGCTATGCAAAATTCAGATGTATTTGTTAAATATCCATCATAAAGATTACAAAACTTTGCAATAATTAACCAAATATTTATGGTTAATTAGCTTCTATCAGAAAATTGTTGTCCCGCTCACGAACCAACCTTGGAGAAGTAGACCTTCTGCTCGGGGTTATTGAGTTCAAGACTCATCAGCGAACGTGCACGGTCTATCTCCACATCTTCCATCACGCCGTAACGTGACAGGTCGGCGCGGAACAGACGCTCCACCTCGGGACGCCAGATGGCCACGGCAGCCGAATCCCCGGCCACGTCCACCTTGATGGATGCCATATCGTAAGAGATCACCAGATCATCCTGGTCATCCACGTCTGTCTCCCAATGTCCCGTGGCCGATGCTGTGGCAGTGACAGCTGCAGTGCCGCCGGCGGGTGTGATGTCATAGCTGTTGGTGAAGGTCACCGGTCCCTCGCTCTTGCTCTGGTCTTTCTGGAACTCAATGGTGGTGAGAGATGTAGCCAAAGCAGCCTGCGGGAGACTCAGGGTTACATCCCCGGGGTTCTTGGCCTGCCACTTGCCGGCAATGTCGGGACCACTGCTGCATGCTGATAGCATAGTTGCCGCACACACAGCGGCAATGCCGGCGAGGGCTGATGTGAAACGTTTCATAGTCATATCGTTTTGGAGGTCGCTTAGAGCAACCCATTATAATACTTACAATTAAATAACATCCACCCTCGCCGGGAGGTTCAGCACATCATCTCCTCACCAATCTACTCCTCCGCCCCCTCTGGGATGTCGGTTGACGGAGGTGCAACCGGCGTAAACAACGGCTTGTCCTCCGGCTGCGGCGCAGCCGGCGTAGTAACGGGCTCTGTCGGCGTAGTCATGGGCTCAGCCGGTGACACAGGGCGACGCAACGTCGGGGAGAGCTCGGGAACAGGGATGTCATAGGGCTCCTCCTCGTCAGGCGTGACAGGAATGGGTGTCACCAACGGGGGCTCTTGCGGCGTACGCTGCGGGGCTGTTTCCGGCGAGCTCGGAGTGGGTTCCTCCGGCACGGTGCTTTCATCGGCCTCAGGATACATCTCGGCCGGCGATGGGTATTCGTCAGGCGGAAGCACGGCTTCGTGGGTGCGCAGGTCGGTCTCCTCTCCAATAGCTTGCAGATACTCCTCAAAGGAGCGTCCCTGCTTGAGAAGCAGATCGAAGTTAGCTTCGCTGATGGGGATGGCACGCACGCCGGGTGGCAGCGAGAAAGAACGGGAGAGGATAGTTCGGTAATGGTTGAGCTCACGTTCGTTGGCGAAGCCTTTCACCAACAGCACCCCGAGCTGTCCGAAGGTGAGCTGCTCCAGATCGAAGTCGCGCACCACGAAGGTGGCGAAGTTGTGGCGCGCCACGTCATAGAGCAAAGTCCGCGGGTTGACCTGCCCGAGGTCATAGATAAAGGCAAGCATCTGCGGTGCCGACGGATCGAGGGTTACTTTCAGCGGTTCGTCGGGATTGGGGAGAGTGGAGTCGCCGGGAGCAAGCAGGCGCGTGTCCCACACCATAGCACGCATATTGCTTGCTGTGTGGTGCAGCTTGCGACCCTGAGCGAGACCCTTCAGGTAGGCGGAGGCAATGGGAGTGATGTCGGTATCAGGATATTTCTGAAGCAGCTCCTTGAGCGTGGAAGCGAACAGGTCAGGCTTATCCTCGGTGACGTAGGTCAGAGCTTCCAGAAACATGAACTTGGGCATAATCTTGCTCAGCGGGTAGTCTCGCTGCATCAGTTCATAGTTGGCATGCACCTCAGCGTTGCGGTTGGCCATATAATCATTGAGAGTGGCTGCGTACAGCTCCTCCTGACGGGTGTCCATCTCCCGCAGACGTGCCAAGTAGTCCGGATTAGCCATGGCCTGACCCAGTGGGCTCTCGGGAAATTCGCTGACTATCCGCTGACGATACTTCTCGGCCTCAGCCATGTCTCCCTGACGAACGTACATCAGGTAGAGGTTGTAATATACGTCCGGGCGATACACATTATCCGGATAACGCGACATCAACAGGTCAAACTCCGCGCGTGCGGCATCAAAGTCTTCGAGCTTGTCCTTTAGGATGAGACCCATGTTGTAGAGACCTTCCTGCACTATATCGTTGGCATTGACCTTTTCGGCATCGGTCTTGGGGATGTTCTTCAAGTAATACTCCGGCTCCTCGGGATTTTCCTCAGCGGCCATCAGGCGACGTTGTTCATCATCGTTGACACCCTCGGCACCGGACGCTGCAATACTGTCAGTGGCAAGCTCGTCGCTATCGGCATCGGTCTCGAAGTCGCTCATTGAGAACTCCTGACGGTTGCGGCGGCGCCAGTTGTCTTCAAGCTTTCGTGAGCCCCAGAGCTTCTGGAACGCCTGCTTGCCGGAGGCCACGGCTGACCGATTGTAGAAATACCATGACTTGTCGGTGGATAACGACATCGGTGTGGCCACGTTATTGTCGGGCAACGGTTGGCGATTGGCCACCTGCTCGGCCATATACTCCTCGCGTTTGGCCTGTTCGGCCTCCTCCTCACGCTTGCGCTTGGCTTCGTCTGCCAGACGGCGGCATACTTCCATCTGCTCATCGGCGCTCATGGCAGCGAGGGTAAGCAGTGAGTCCTGAAGGTGTACATTCTGGGCGTAGACGGCAAGCTCGTCAAGCACGTCGCTGCGGCGGCGTATACTGTCCAGACCCGGGTAGTCGTCGGGGAGCTGCGGCACAGCTTCGCTGTAGCATGGCTGCGCCAGGTCGTAGCGCTGTTGGGTGAAGTATATGCGACCCAGAGCGAGTGAGGCCAGAGCCTTGTCATAGCCGCCACGGGTGGATTCGCGGATGGCTGACGAGTAGGCATCAATGGCCTCGGCGGTGTCGCGCCGACTCATATACAGATTGCCGATGGCGTAATACACCTGGTCAAGGTACTCCTTGTTGCGGTCATAGCGGGTCATGCGGCGCAGAGCCTTGACCTCGGGTTCGATGTCTGTGCCTTCATACACTTCGCTCTGGCGGATGCGGGCGTTGAACTTGGTGCGGTAGTCGGCCGCCGATGATGTGCCGGCGCGGTGAAATGCCTTGTACGCGTCCCCTTTGCGCCCCAGCTCCGAGAGCACCTGCCCCAAGAGGAAATTGACACGCATCTTCTGCGAGCCGGAGGTGTAGTGCAGCAGGGCTTCGAGTTCGGGCACTGCCTCCTCATAGCGGTGCTGACGAACGTAGAGGTCGGCGCGGTCAAAGTGATAGAGACCTTTGAGAGTGTTGTTGGTAAGCTCGTCCGGCTTGATGCGGTTTATCACCCCCTCGGCCTCATAGAGCCACCCTTCTGCCAGATAACAGCGCGCCTCCCAGAGCTGCGCCTCCGTAACAGTGCCCGTCAGCCATCGGAAGTGCTTGCTGATATACAGAAATGTGGCTGCCGCGCCTGAGAAGTCGCCGTTGAAATACTGGCTCCGGCCCATCATCATCCACGCATTGTGCAGGAAGGGATTATACTCTGAGCGGCGCATCCATTCTTTGTAATTCTGATCATACTGCTTGCCGGGCTGCTTGCGCGGCTTCTTCTTGATGGAGCGGAGCTGAATGGCCTTCTGGGCCTTCTCGATGGAACGGTCAAAGTTGCCCGACGGCTGCGGAGCCTTGGGGTCGGCCTTAGCCTCTACGGGGTGCAGGTAGAGGCGCTTGGAGTAATCATCCTGATAGGTGGCCTCAAGCTGCTTTATGGTCTCTTTGAAATGCTCGTCACCGTTGTAGTATATGTTATAGCGGGTGATAAGCGCCTGATACTTGCGGGTGGCGGCATTGTTGCGCCTCGGCGAGCATGAAGCCAGAGCCACCACTGCCACGATGGCGAGGAGGAATATGGCGACGTGTGTCTTGCTGAGGCGCATCATCAGGTTCAATCAGTATAAATCAGGCCTATCCGGGAGGTCAGCTGAGGCTGTCCAGTTGAGCGAGCCACAAGCGCGAGGAGGCGTCGGAGGGCATACGCCAGTCGCCGCGCGGCGACAGGCACACACTGCCCACCTTGGGGCCGTCAGGCAGGCAGCTCCTTTTGAACTGCTGGGCGAAGAACCGGCGGTAGAAGGTCTTGAGCCACTTGAGTATAACTTCGCGCGAGAACCGCCCGTCAAAGGCTATGACGGCCAACCGAAGCACGCGGCGAGGCTCAGTGCCGAAGCGCAACATATGATAGAGGAAGAAGTCATGCAGCTCATACGGCCCGACGAGGTCTTCGGTGACCTGTGCTATCTGTCCGTCGGCCGTGGCGGGAAGGAGCTCCGGTGAGATGGGGGTGGAGAGCACGTCAAGGAGGGCTTCGCGAACACGGCTGTCGGTGGTGATGTCGGCTTCGTGGCGTACAAGACGGCTTACAAGGGTCTTCGGGACTCCGGCGTTCACGCCATACATGCTCATGTGGTCGCCATTGTACGTAGCCCAACCGAGTGCGAGCTCGGAGAGGTCGCCCGTGCCGAGCACTATCGCGCCGGCCTGATTGGCGATGTCCATGAGTATCTGCGTGCGCTCGCGGGCCTGGGAGTTCTCATAGGTCACATCATGCACCTCCGGGTCATGGCCGATGTCGGCAAAGTGCTGCTCCACGGCTTTGACAATGCTCACCTCGCGGATGCTGACGCCCAATCGTTCCATCAGCGTCAGGGCGTTGCGGTGAGTGCGACCGGTGGTGCCGAAGCCGGGCATAGTCACACCGATAATCCCCTTACGGTCAAGGCCGAGGCGGTCAAAGGCGCGGACGGCCACAAGCAGAGCAAGTGTGGAGTCCAGGCCACCGCTGATGCCTACCACGAGCGAGCGCCCCTTGATGAAGTCGAGGCGGCGTGCCAGACCGGCAGTCTGTATGCTCAGAATATCCTCACAACGCTCTCGCCCCTTGGCATCATCCGGTGGGAGGAACGGCAAGGGGTTGACAGAGCGAAGAAGGGTTTTGCGGGATTCCGTCGATGCGGGAGCGAGAAAAATCTCTGATGTAGACGGTGCGGTGTTGCCACCAAGCTCTCGGGCGCGGGTGTCACCGAATGTGGTGTTGTGGAGCCGGTCATGGCGCAGCGCGGCGATGTCTATGTCAGCCACAGTGATGCGGGAGTCAGAGTCCCAGCGGGGCTTCTCGGCCAGGATGCGCCCGTTCTCAGCTATGATGCCTTTGCCGTCAAACACCAGGTCGGTACTCGACTCGCCAAACCCCGCGCCGGCATATACATAGCCGCAGATGCAACGCGATGACTGCCCGCTCACAAGGTCACGCAAGTAGGCGTATTTCCCTATCACATCATCGCTGGCAGAGGGATTGAATATTACCTCGGCTCCGGCCAGGGCGAGACGCGATGACGGGGGCACCGGAGCCCAGAGGTCTTCGCAGATTTCCACGCCCACCTTCACGCCGGCCACTTCCACTACACGCGCCATGTAGCCCGCAGGCGCGGGATGCCACCAGCGACGCTCATAGAACTCATTGTAGTTTGGCACATATGTTTTGAGGGTCTCGATGCGTTTTCCGTCAGGCCCGATGATAGCGGCCACATTGACCAGCCCTCCCTCCATACGCTTAGGGTAGCCCACTATGATGGCGAGCGTCCGCAGCCGCTTCACTTCTTCCTGCAGGCGATCCACGGCCTCAGCAGCGGCGGCAAGCAGGGTGTCGGTATGGAACAGGTCTCCGCACGTATAACCCGTGATGCACATCTCGGGAAAAAGAGCTATCTCCACGCCTATCTGCTCCAGGCGGGGAAGCAAGGCGAGGATGGCCTCGACATTATGGTCTACATCAGCAGGCTGCACCGGTGGGGTGACAGCCGCTACGCGCAAATATCCGTCATGCATGGCAGTGAGCTGGTGATGTTAGTGTGACAGGGAAATATGTGTTTACAATATACTTATAACACACACTCCATATATAAGTAACGCGACGGAGGGAGAAAATAATGTGTCAGAAGGAGGATTTGCCTGCCGTGATGGCTGAAAAAGTGCGGTGCCGACGCAGATAGTACTGTGCGAGCAGGCTTATGCGGGGGCCGGTGCTTTGCTTCAGGAGGTTCGCGGAGGGTGAGGGGATGTCGGCGTAATGCTCGCGCACCATGCGGCGGTAGTCGCGGTGGGCACCGATGATGGCGGAAGCATTGCGCCACTTCAACGTCACCACAAACATACCCCAGGCAAGAGTGTCGAGCAGCCGGCGACGCAACAGTGCCTTCCGGCGCACTTTATTGGGGAGGTTCTTGTGGAGCATCAGCAGCGAGTTGCGGAAGTTGAGGTAAGTCTTGCGCGGAGAGTCCGCAGGCAGCGATCCTCCACCCAGGTGCCACACACGGCTCTCTGGCACCACGGCGATGTCATCGCCCGCCAGACGCAGCCTCCAGCACAGGTCTATCTCCTCCATATGGGCAAAGAAGAGCGGGTCGAGTCCCCCGGCAGCGAGGTAACGCTCGGTGCGAACCATCAGGCAGGCTCCTGTTGCCCAGTCCACAAGGCGGGCATCGTCATATTGGCCAAAGTCGGTCTCCACATGCCCCATTACGCGCCCGCGACAGTAGGGATAGCCGTCGCGGTCCAGGAAGCCGCCGGAGGCACCCGCGTACTCGAAGCGGAACGGCTCGTTGAGGCTCAGCACCTTGGGTTGCACAGCGGCGGTGGCGGGGTGGGTCTCCATGTAGCGGTAGAGGGGCGTCAGCCAGTCATCTTTAACCTCCACATCGCTGTTGAGGAGCACCGTGTAGCAGCGTCCGGTGCGGCGGATGGCCTCATTGTACCCTTCGGCATAACCCAAGTTAGTGGGAAAACTTATCACCTGCACTTGTGGGAACTCCTCTGCGAGGAGCCGCAGGGAGTCGTCAGTGGAGCCGTTGTCGGCCACTATGATGTCGGCAATGCCGGCTGGTGTGTTGGCAATGACGGACGGCAGATAAGAGCGCAGCAGCTTAGCGCCGTTCCAGTTGAGTATTATGACCGCTACTGGTTTCATGGTTGAACGTCTGTGGTTTGCGGGAGGGTGACGGGATGCTTCCAGCGGTTGTGGCTCCAAAGCCACCCGGCGGGGTCGGCGACGATGTTCTCTTCCAGAAGCCGTACATACTTCTCAGTGAGCTCGCCGGGTGCAAGGGTGGAGGCATCGTCGGCCATGGGCACTATGCTCACGCGGTAATGGCCGCGGCGCTCGCGAAGCATCCGCATATACACCACCGGGGCTTTGAGCTTGCGGGCAAGGTGCTCGGTGCCGCTTATCATCAGTGTGGGCCGGTGGAGGAAAGTGGTGAGGTGGCCGGGGTCGGAATGGCTTGGTTTCTGGTCACTCATAAAGCCCGTCATGGAAGGGCGTCCGGTAGCGCGCAGGCGCAGCAGGTCGCGGATCACATTGTTCTTCTTGAAGCTGAGCGAGCCGAAGCGGGAGCGGAGCTTAAGGAAGAAGTGATCAGCGCGGGCGTTGCGCAACGGGCGGTACACCTGGGCAAACACGGGGCTGTTTTCGGCATGGCTCCAGAGGGTAATGGAGGGTGCCCACTCCCAGTTGCCGGTGTGAGCGAAGTAAGCTATGAGGGTTTTGCCTTGGCGCAGATACTCATCGACGAGCTCCACGTTCTCGTAAATCACGCGCCGCTTCATCTCCTTGTCACTGATGCTCAACAGTTTTATCGACTCCACAAAGTTGTCGGCGAAGCGGCGATAGAACTCGCGGCTGATTTTGCGGATTTCCGCGGGCGACTTTTCGGGGAATGACCGCTCCAGATTGGTACGGACCACACGACGGCGATAACGCACTATGTGATAAAGGATGGGTGCCAGCAGGTCTGACACCCTGTAAAGCGCCCACATCGGGAGCCAGGTCATAAGGCTGCCACCTCCCCTCTGAGCAAGCACTCTCCCTCATCAAGGCCGCAGATCTCAGTCAGACGCACCGGCACGATGGTTCCGGCCAACGAGTCATCAGCCTCCACGGCCACTCGCAGATAGTTGTCGGTGAATCCGAGCAACGGCGTGTCTGTGTCACCCTCTTTTCGGTGCTCGAGTAGCACGGGGCGCGTTGTGCCGATGAAGCGCGCGGCAAATGAACGCACCTTGCTCTCGCTCAGGCGCAGCATCTCGGCAGTACGCCGCTGACGGTCGGCCGTGTTCACCACCCCGTCAAGGGTGAGGGCGCGGGTGCCTGGACGCTCGCTGTATGGGAACACGTGCAGACGCGATATGTCAAGGCTCTCCACCAGCCGGCGCGAGAGCTGATACTCCTCCTCGGTCTCGCCGCGTGCGCCGGTGATGAGGTCCACGCCTATGAAGGCATCAGGCATGGCACTGCGGATGGCAGCCACCTTGGCGACAAACAGTGCCGTGTCATAGTGGCGACGCATGAGCCGGAGCACGGTGTCGGAACCGCTTTGCAGCGGGGTGTGGAAGTGGGGCATGAAACTGCGTGACCCGGCCACGAAGCTGATGATGTCGTCACTGAGCAAATCAGGCTCTATGGATGAGATGCGGTAACGGTCTATCCCCTCCACCTTGTCCAGCTCGCGTATCAGGTCAAGCAGCGTGTCTGAGCGGCCTTTGCCGAAGTCACCGATGTTCACGCCGGTGAGCACTATCTCGCGCCCTCCGTCAGCGGCAACTTGCTGTGCCTGTGCCAAGAGCTTGTCGATTGTGCCACTGCGGCTGCGCCCGCGAGCCATCGGAATGGTGCAGTATGAGCAATAGTAGTCACACCCGTCCTGCACTTTGAGAAAGTGGCGGGTACGGTCGTCCGCGGAGCAGGCCGGCACAAACTCGCGGAGCTCACGCGAGGGGGGCACCTCGGTCACGGGGGCATGCTCTGCTTCCCAGCGGTCAAGGTACTCGGCAATGCGGCTCTTGGCATTGGTGCCAATCACGATGTCAACTCCCTCGATACCGCTCACTTCCTTGGGCTTTAATTGGGCGTAGCACCCGGTCACCAGCACCGTGGCATGCGGATGCCTCCGCACTATGCCTCGTATGGCCTGACGGCACTTCTTGTCGGCAAGCTCGGTGACGCTGCAGGTGTTCACCACCACCAAGTCAGGTTCCTCCCCATCAGCAGCGCGCACGAAGCCTCTTTCGGCAAGCTGACGTCCCACCGAAGAACTTTCGGCAAAGTTGAGCTTGCAGCCGAAGGTGCGGAACATCACGCGGCGTGTACCGAAAGTGTCATTGTTAATCATGCAATGTGATGGTGGTAGGTTACTTAGAGCGCTCCTCAGGCACTTCTGTCGCGGAGACTCAGCACCTGCACGTCATACCCCGCGGTCTCCCTCTCAGGGATTGTATAGGTCGGGGTTGAAGAAGTTAAGAATCTCCATGGAGTGCTCCAGCAGTGCGGGAGCCGGCCCCGCAGGATAGAGAGCAGCGGCCTCTGTGTAATCATTGATAGCCTCACGGCGGCGCTG
Source organism: Candidatus Amulumruptor caecigallinarius (assembly GCA_023665605.1). Classification (GTDB taxonomy): domain Bacteria; phylum Bacteroidota; class Bacteroidia; order Bacteroidales; family Muribaculaceae; genus Amulumruptor; species Amulumruptor caecigallinarius_B. The sequence continues at coordinate 298,918 of JAMPDP010000001.1, forward strand.
GAGGCTCCAGAGTAGCTTGCCGCGGCTCACCAGCAGGTCAGCCTTGCTCTGGGCGTTGGCAGTGCCTTGGATTTTTGCAGTCAGCTCTGCTATGGCATTTGTGTCAGCCGTGGTCATGTGCTCGAAGCGGGACTCGAACCCGCACAGCCGCGATGGCCAAGGGATTTTAAGTCCCTCGTGTCTACCATTCCACCATTCGAGCAGCCCTATATCAGGCTAAGAGGCCTGTTTAGGGTGAGGGCGGAGCTTTCGCCCCGCTAATGGGCTCAGATAAATCTTATAAGTCTTATAAATCTTATAAGTCTTATAAGTCAACCGGCGTTTAGGCGTTCTCGGTGACGCCGGCGAGCTCGGGGTCAATCATGATGCGGCCGCAATACTCGCAGACGATAATCTTCTTGTGGAGCTTAATCTCCATCTGCTTCTGCGGCGGGATGCGGTTGAAGCAGCCACCGCATGCATTGCGCTGGATGTAGACGATACCCAGGCCGTTGCGGGCGTTCTTGCGGATGCGCTTGAAGGCGGTGAGGGTGCGGGCATCAATCTCGGGTTCGATGGCCTTGGCCTGCTCGCGGAGGTTCTCCTCATCCTGCTTGGTCTCGTTGACAATTTCTTCGAGCTCGGCGCGCTTCTCTGCGAGCACATGCTCCTGGTCGGCGAGCTTCTCGCGGGTAGATGCGGCCTCCACATTCTTCATGTCGATAGCACGCTCAGCCTCTACGATATGCTTCTGGGCGAGCTCGATCTCCAACGTCTGGAACTCTATCTCCTTGGTCAGAAGGTCAAACTCGCGGTTGTTGCGCACCTCGTCGAGCTGCTTCTTGTATTTCTCAATCTTGGCCTGGGCCTCGTTGATTTTCTCCTTTTCGGCGAGGCTCTTCTTGCGGAGGTCTTCCACTTCGCGCTTCTGGTTCTCGATGCGCGTCTGGAGGCCGGCTACGTTGTCTTCAAGGTCGCGCACCTCCAGAGGAAGCTCTCCGCGCACCGTGCGGATGCGGTCAATCTGCGACAGGAGGGTCTGCAGCTTGTAGAGGCTCTTGAGGCGCTCCTCAACGGAGTGGGTCTGCTCGGCTTGTTTGTTGTCTGTGGCCATTGTGGATTACAGATATAATATTGGGTTTGTTTCTCGTGATTGCTGAACTGCAAAGTTAGGAAATTTTTCCCTAATAATGCGCTCTATGATTGACTTGGTACATTCCTCGCTCTCGAAGTGGCCGATGTCGGCCAACAGTATGCGCGGCGCATAGTCCACAAACTTGTGGTAGGAGGTGTCGGAGGTGACATAGGCATCAGCACCGGCAGCTATGGCCATGTCAATCATGGAGGAGCCGCTGCCGCCGCACAGAGCCACCCGGCTCACTGATCGGCGTCCGGGACGCTTGTCGGGATCGGAGCTGCGCACTACCGGCGAGCGCATGGCTCTCTTGACTCGCTCCACGAAGACTTCCCACTCCTCGGGCTCAGGGAGCGAGCCGATGGCACCGCCACCACTGCGGGTGTCGAGGGGAGTGACATCGCGCAGACCGAGCCGCGAGGCTATCACATGCGACACGCCGTAAGGAGCCGGGGCATTGTCAAGCGCGGTGTGGAGGGCATAGATGCCCACCCCCTTGTCTATGGCGCGGAGCACGGTCTGTTCCACCATAGTGAGTCCGGTGATGCTTTTCAGCCCGCTGAACAGTGAGGGGTGATGGCTCACCACCATGTTGCAGCCGCGTGCCACGGCCTCATCGACTCTCTCGGGAGAGGCATCGACGCACACAAGCACGCCGGTACACACCCGCTGCGGGTCGCCCACCTGCCAGCCGCAGTTGTCATAACCTTCCTGGAGCTGCAGTGGAGCGCGCTCCTCAAGGGCAGCTGCTATATCGGCACAGCGCAGTTCTGTCATTTCTTGTCGGCTGGCTCCGCCAGACGGATGCAGAGCTCCTGAAGCTGCGAGTCATCGATAGCGCTCGGAGCGTCTATCATGGTGTCGCGGCCGGAGTTGTTCTTGGGGAATGCTATGACATCACGTATCGAGTCAAGCCCGGCAAGGATGCTCACGAAGCGGTCAAAGCCAAAGGCGAGGCCGCCGTGAGGGGGTGCTCCGAACTTGAAGGCATCCATAAGGAAGCCAAACTTATAGCGGGCATCCTCGTCGCTGAGGCCAAGGAGCTTGAACATCTTCTGCTGCAGGTCACTCTCATGGATACGGATTGAGCCACCCCCGAGCTCGTTGCCGTTCACCACCATGTCGTAGGCTGTGGCGCGGACCTCGCCGGTGGCAGTGTCGAGCTTGTCGATATCCTCCGGGTTGGGTGACGTGAAGGGGTGGTGCATGGCGTAGTAGCGCTGAGTCTCGTCATCCCACTCAAACAGAGGGAAGTCTATCACCCACAGGCAGCTGAACTTCTGCGGGTCACGCAGACCGAGACGTGAGCCCATCTCCAGACGGAGCTCGCAGAGCTGCTTGCGGGTCTTCATAGTGGCACCGGCGAGGATGAGCATCAGGTCGCCGGGCTTTGCTCCACCCTTGTCGAGCCATCCACGGAGCTGGTCGTCTGTGAAGAACTTGCCCACGGAACTCTTGATGGAGCCGTCGACTTCGAGCTTCACCCACATCATGCCCTTGGCGCCAACCTGCGGACGCTTCACAAAGTCGGTGAGCTGGTCGAGCTGCTTGCGGGTGTAACCGGCGCAGCCGGGAGCGACGATGGCTCCCACATACTCGGCATCGTCCATCACGCTGAAACCGCTGCCGGCGGTGAGCTCCTTCAGCTCCACAAACTCCATGCCGAAGCGGGTGTCAGGCTTGTCGGAGCCGTACAGACGCATGGCATCGGCCCAGGTCATGCGGGGGAACGGGTCGGTGAAGTCTATATCCTTCACATACTTGAAGATATGTTTCACCAGACCCTCAAACATCTGCAGCACATCCTCCTGCTCGACGAACGACATCTCGCAGTCGATCTGTGTGAACTCGGGCTGACGGTCGGCGCGCAGGTCTTCGTCACGGAAGCACTTCACTATCTGGAAGTAACGGTCGAAGCCGCTCACCATAAGCAGCTGCTTGAACGTCTGGGGGGACTGCGGCAGGGCGTAGAACTCGCCGGGATTCATGCGCGAGGGCACCACGAAGTCGCGGGCACCCTCGGGGGTGGACTTGATGAGTACGGGGGTCTCCACTTCCAGGAAGCCCTTGGAGTCGAGATAACGGCGTATCTCGAAGGCCATGCGGTGACGCAGCTCAAGGTTGCGGCGCACAGCGTTGCGGCGCAGGTCGAGGTAACGGAAGCGCAAACGCAGCTCATCGCCGCCATCGGTGTCATCCTCAATGGTGAAGGGGGGTACCTCCGAAGGGTTAAGCACCTTCAGCTCCGTGGCGGCAATCTCGATGTCGCCGGTGGGGAGGTTGGGGTTCTTGGAGGTACGCTCGGTGACTGTACCGGTCACCTGCACCACATACTCGCGCCCGAGCTTGTTGGCAGCTTCGGTCAGAACGACGTTGTCTTCCTCAGTGAAGACTATCTGGGTGATACCGTAGCGGTCACGGAGGTCTACAAAGGTCATGCCGCCCATCTTGCGGGTGCGTTGCACCCACCCGGCGAGTGTCACCGTGGTGCCGGCATCGGCGAGACGAAGCTCGCCGCATGTTTTGGTTCTGAACATGTTATCAGTGATATGGACCGGGAGGGTGTGGCCACACTCCCGCAGGTGTGTTTGTCTGGATTATACGTAACCGCGAATGATGCCGCGCTTGGAGTTGCGCACGAACATTACTATCTCGTCGCGCTCGGCAGTGGCGGGAAGTTCGGCCTCTATGCGCTCCACAGCATCGGTGTTGTTGAGGCCGGAGAGGTAGAGGTAACGGTAGATTTCCTGGATTTCGCGGATCACTTCGCTGGAGAAGTTGCGGCGGCGCAGCCCCACTGAGTTGATGCCGGCGTAGGCTATCGGCTCACGGGCAGCTTTGACGTAGGGGGGGATATCCTTGTTGATGAGCGCACCGCCCTGAATCATCACGTGTGCGCCAATGTGGCAGAACTGGTGCACAAGAGCACCGCCGCCTATGATGGCATAGTTGTCCACCACCACCTCGCCGGCAAGTTGGGTGGCATTGCTCATTATCACATGGTCGCCCACTACGCAATCATGTGCCACGTGGCAGTAAGCCATAATCAGACAGTTCTTACCCACCACGGTACGCCCCTTGGCGGCGGTGCCGCGGTTTACGGTGACGCACTCGCGGATCACGGTGTTGTCGCCGATGATGGCCGTGGTCTCCTCACCGCGGAATTTCAGATCCTGCGGGATGGCGGAGATGACAGCTCCGGGGAAGATGGTGACGTTCTTGCCGATACGCGCACCCTCGAGGATGGTGACATTGCTGCCGATACGTGTGCCTTCGCCGATCTCCACATTCTTGTCGATGGTGACGAACGGCTCGATTACCACGGTATCGGCAATCTTGGCGTCGGGGTGGACGTAGCTTAACGGTTGCTTCATTGCTCTTTCGGTGTGTTTTTATGAAATAGAGGTGAAGGTCACTTGTTCTTGATAATCTGTGCCATGAACTCGCACTCGGTGACAATCTTGTCACCGACGAAGGCGTAACCCTTCATCACGGCGCATCCGCGGCGAAGCTCTGTCATGAACGACACGTGGAACAGCAGCGTGTCGCCCGGCACCACCTTCTGACGGAACTTCACGTTGTCTATCTTCATGAAGTAGGTGCTGTAATGCTCAGGATCGGGAAGCTGCGAGAGCACCAGGATGCCTCCGGTCTGAGCCATAGCTTCCACCTGGAGTACGCCGGGCATCACCGGTTCCTGCGGGAAGTGGCCCTGGAAGAAGGGCTCGTTGGTGGTCACATTCTTCACGCCGACTATGTAATTGGTGCCGCGCTCTATGATTTTGTCAATAAGCAGGAACGGATAGCGGTGAGGCAGCAGGTCGCGGATCTGGTTGTTGTCAAGCAGTGCAGGCTTGTTGGGGTCATAAACCGGGGCTTGCACCTCCTGGCGCTTCAGTTCCTTACGCACTTTCTTGGCGAAGGTGGTGTTGATGGTGTGCCCGGGGCGTGTGGCTATCACCTTACCGCGCAGGGGGCGGCCTATCAGTGCAAGGTCGCCAATCACGTCAAGCAGCTTGTGGCGAGCGGGCTCGTTGGCATAGGCCAGAGGGCGATTGTTGATGTAGCCGAACTCGCTCACGTCCTTGCGGGGAACGTTCATCAGGTCGGCCAGTCGGTCAAGCTCGCTCTGGGGCATCTCGCGGTCATACACCACGATGGCGTTGTCGAGGTCGCCACCCTTTATCAGGCCGGCCTTGAGCAGCGGCTCCACCTCACGGACGAATACGAAAGTGCGGCTCCCGCTCACCTCTGTCGCGAAGCTGTCAAGGCTCTCAAGAGCGGCATACTGGTTGGAGAGAACGGGGGAGTCGAAGTCCACCATCACGTCTAAGCTGAAGTGGTCGTCGGGGAGTACCACGATGGAAGCTCCGGTGGCCTCATCTTTCAGCTCCATGCGCTGACGCACGATGTAAAACTCCTTGTCGGCGTTCTGCTCGTCAAGGCCGCAGGCAGCGATTTTCTCCACATACTCGCGGGAGCTGCCGTCAAGTATAGGCATCTCCGCACCGTTAAGCTCAATGATGCAATTGTCGATGCCGGCGGCGTAGAGAGCTGCCATGGCGTGTTCTATGGTGCTGACGGAGGCTTCTCCCTTGGTCACTGTGGTGCCTCGGTCGGTGCTGACCACGTTCTCGGCCACGGCATCAACCTCGGGGGCTCCGTCGAGGTCGGTGCGACGGAATTTGTAGCCGGTGCCTTCGGGCGCGGGGTTGAAGGTGGCTGTAATCTGTGCTCCGGTATGCAAGCCCTTTCCGCTGACGCTGAACGGGGCCTTTAAGGTTATCTGCTTCATATCTGGGGTGTCTTTGATTGCGGGTGGGAGAAATGAGATGATTGGAGTCGTATGTGGGTGAGAGTGGCTGTGGGCTGCGACCGTTGGGTGAGAGTGGGAGGAAACGGAAGGAAGTGGCTGCCGTTGGGAACCGTTGGGTTAGCCTTTGGCTCGACCTTTGAACAGATCGCCAAGACGCTTTATGTACACCACATTTTTGGCATACTCACGCATTGGGATAGCCGGTGAACCCATGTAGCGTGCGCCGTCAGGGATGGACGAGGCCACGCCGCTCTGGGCACCGATCTGCACGCCGTCGCCCACGCTGATGTGGCCGGCAAGTCCCACCTGACCGCCTATCATGCAACGGCTGCCTACCTTGGTGCTCCCGGCAATGCCGGCCTGCGCGGCCATCACGGTATGGGCCCCCACGCGGCAGTTGTGGGCCACCTGGATGAGGTTGTCGAGCTTCACGCCATGCTCCACCACGGTGGAACCCATCGTAGCGCGGTCAACAGTGGTGTTGGCGCCAATCTCCACGTCATCGCCGATGGTGACGTTGCCTATCTGGGGGATTTTCTCGTAGCCGTTGGCTCCGGGAGCGAATCCGAATCCGTCAGCACCTATCACTGCTCCGGAGTGGATGATGCAGCGCGCGCCGATCTTGCAGCCGTGATACACCTTGGCACCGGGATATATGACCGTACCGGGGCCAATCTCAACGCCTGTGCCTACATAAGCCTGCGGGTAGATCTTCACATCGTCGGCAAGCTGAGTGCCATCGCCCACGTAGGCGAACGCACCTATATATATATGCTCGCCCAGAGTGGCACCGCGGCCTATGTGGCTCGGCTCCTCAATCCCCTCGGGATGCTTCTGGAGCATCTGCTGGGCCATGGTTAGCAGGTGGGCGACCGTGGCATACGGGTCGTCCACTCGTATCAGTGTCGCACTCACGGGGTGCTCGGCCACAAAGTCGCGGCGCACCAACACCGCTGAGGAGCCGGTCTTGTAGATGTAAGGCGTGTATTTCGGATTGGCCAGGAATGAGAGGGCTCCGGGGCCCCCCTCCTCGATTTTGGCGAAGTCGTTGATGAGGACGTCACCGTCACCCTCTACGGTTCCGCCCACCATTCCGGCTATCTGATTGGCTGTAAATTCCATTCTTTTGAAGTATGGGTGTGTTACAATGTGCAAAGTTCGTAAAAAAATCCGAATTTCACGTCATAAGCCTCGCGGGTCACTTCACCTTGAACATATATCCGGCGGTGACTTCTATCGAAGTGACGCGCGAGGCGTTGAAGGTATCGGCTTTACTCCCCGGGAAGACGTTCCCAAGACCGTAGTAATAGCGTGCTTCTATGAGCACGCTCTGACGCGGGGTTACGCGCCACTCGCACCCTATGCCGGCGGTGATGCCGTAGTCTATCCGGTGGCTGGCATCGAGGGTCAGCTCGTCTGTCTGACGATCCTTGGGATAGGGCGATGAGGGGAGGGCTGCGGAGTGATAGTCGAAATTGGCACTTATCTTGTCTGACACCATGAAGGCTATCTCGGGACCGAGGTTGATGAAGCACTTGAACCGCTTGGGGCCGAAGAAGATATGCGTCATCACCGGAATGTCAATGTACGTCAGGGTACGCTTGTAGCTCCAGGGCATCCCGGGGTCATAGCTCTCGGCCCAGCCGCGCTGGGCTATGTTGACCTCGGCCATCACGCCCACGCACTTCTCCTCGGCATAGCGCACGGCAGCGCCGGCGGTGAAGCCAGTGAGCATACCCTGGTCTACGCGTGGCGAGAACGACATCTGCGACATTGTGGCTCCCGCATGTGCTCCCACGCTAAGCCTTGGGGCATATGTGCGTTGAGCAGCCGCGGGCAGCACTGCCGCTATCATAATGGCTGTTATAATGGCTTTCAAGCGCATATCACCGTAAATGAAGGGGCCGGTGCCTCCTGCCTTGTGATGCAACTGAATGTTATGCCTGTAAGCACGGAAGTTCAAAGGTCCTGATAGTCAATGGTTCCCGTGGGGCGGAGATTTACGAAGTATATCTTCTCGTTGTAGAGCCCGGCGCCCTCGGTGCGCGTTAGTTTGAACCCGTTCTGCACCCCTTGATATGAGGGAGCATCGGCTCCAAGGCTACCATGGCCGGCCTTGAGGGCTCGCAGCAGGAAGATGCCGGTGTCGAAACCCATCACGCCGGGGTGCGGCACGGAGGAGCCCATCGGCTGACCGTACCATTGCCGATAGGCATCGGTGACGCGCTTGGTGTAGCGGTCGTCAGGGTCGTCGATGAAGCGGGAGTAGTATGTGGCTCCGAGTTTGTGGAGGTTCTCCTTGGTCTCGCCGCGATAGGTGATCCACTCAGGATAGCCGAATATCGTGATGTCGGCGGGGCGGTCGGTGCGCGCCTCCATGACTGTCGACAGGAGCTTGTTGAGGTCGCGCTGGCTCATCTGCACAGGCACCACCACCATCTCGGCGGCATCTTCGAAGCCGTCACGGAGCTGCTCCGTGGCGAGGCTGCCGGCATACACCACCTCCTTGAAGGGAATGCCGCGTGAAGTCAGCTCAGCCACGAGTGCTTCCTGAAGGGTGGTCTTCTCTTTAGGAGCATCCGCGGGGCGCACAAGGGCTATCTGACGGTCGCGGTAACGGTCAATGAAGCCGTTCACAGCTTTGCCAATCATTACTTCATGGGGCACGTTACCCTGGATTACGTAGGGGTTGTGGCGGAAGCTGTCGTCGCGAACCGAGAAGAGGTTGAGTACCCATACTTTGTTATCTTCGCCCCACTGAGCCAGACGGCTCAGTCGGTGAAGCCTCTCATCGGGGGCTATCACCACAGCCGCCTCCTTGAGTTTAGGGGTGGAGAGAGCCTGTGCGAAAGCCTCCTCTGTGTTGCCGGCATCGAGCGTGGTGATGTGGATAGGCACGTCAAACTCACGCAGGGTATCGACGGCAAGCAGAAAGCCTTTGTAGAACTCCAGATAATGATCGGCATCACGTGTGCGCTTGTCAGCCTCTGCGTCAAAGGGGAGCATCACGGCAATGGAGAGTGCGTCAGCCTGGCGGAGCTCCCGCTCGCGTGCCTCAACCTCATCCTTCACGGGAGTGGTGCTTACTGATGCCTCCCGGGCAGTCGCGGCTCCGCCGGAGGGCATCGCGGCTTCACCTTTCGTAGCGGTCGCAGAGTTTGCAGGAGTTGTGGGATTAACGGTAGCAGTTGCCTCGGAGGCAGCAGCCGATGTGAGCGAACCGGTGGGTATCACCAGCGTCATGCCGGCTTTGAGTCCGGAGCGGGTGGCGGGGTTGGCGGCCATGAGCTGTTCGGTGGTGATACCGTAGCGGTTAGATATGCCGTAGATGGTTTCGCCGCGCACCACTACATGCCTTACGGTGCCATCCACGCTCACGGCATCGTTCTTAGCGGCTCCGGCTTTGACGGCCTCATATGAGATTGTGGAGGCAGAGGTGCTTGCGGTGTCCGTTGGAGCTGCTCCTTCCTTGGAGGGTGCCATGAATGCTTCAACGGGGAAGTAGAGGTTGGCATCGGCCTTAACACCGTCATATACCGTTGGGTTGAAGCTGATTATCTCCTCCTGGGTAAGGCCCAACTTGCGGCTGAGCGAGTAGAGGGTCTCTTTGGACTGTGCCTTATAGTAATAGTAACGCTTGCCGTTTATCTCGCGCACGGGGAGGTCGGTGACCTTCAGTGCCAGGGCATCGGCGGCTCCGGCAATTGTGAGGAGCAGGCCCGTGGCTAGTGTGGTGAGGCGGCGCAGGGTGGGTGTCATCGGTTTCTGAATAGGTAATCTGTGTGTTATCAGTCAAACATCCCCTCTATGGAGGTTTCGGCGGCATCACTGTCGGCATCGCCGGTGTCGTCATAGTCGCCGTAATATTCTTTTTCGCAGAGGTTTACGTCGGCGGGGAAGTTAAACTTAGTACTTTGGCTGTAAGGGAGCGACTTGTCGGCGTAGACCTTCTTCATGAACAGGCCGTAGATCGGCAGGGCCATTGATGCGCCCTGACCATAGGCCATGGAGTTGAAGTGGATGAAGCGTTCGTCACCGCCAACCCATGTTCCGGCCACAAGTTCGGGCGTGAAGCCCATGAACCAGCCGTCGGCATTGTAGTTGGTGGTACCGGTCTTACCGCCCATCTCCGCTGTGAGGTTGTAGGGCGGACGGCGCACACGCGAACCGGTACCGCTGTTCACCACATTCATCAGCATTGAAAGAATGCGATAATACGCCTTTTCGCTAATTACTTCGGTGTAACGTGGAGTGAAGTCAGTGATGATGTTGCCCTGAGCATCAGCTATGGCGGTGACATACATCGGGGCTGCGCGCATACCCTTGTTGGCAAACGCAGTGTATGCGCTCACCATCTCCTGTACCGACACATCGCAGGGGCCGAGGGCGAGCGACATCACCGGGTCAAGGTGTGAGTTGATGCCGAAGTTGTGCATCTGGCGCACAAGCTCGTTGGGCGACAGCTCAGCTATCAGGCGTGCCGAAATCCAGTTGTTTGAGTTCGTCAACGCCCAGCGGAGGTCCACCATCTCGCCTACGCGGGCTTTGCCGGCGTTGCGAGGCATCCATACCTGACCGTTTTCATCGGTGAGCACCGGTTGGGTGTTACTCATCACGTCGCAGGGGGTGAACCCTTCCTCCATGGCGTAGGTGTAGAGGAACGGCTTCACCGTTGAACCAATCTGGCGGCGCCCGGTGGACACCATGTCATACTGGAAGAAGGGGAAACTCGGACCACCCACATATGCCTTCACGGCGCCCGTCTTGGGGTCCATAGCCATAAAGCCGGTGCGGAGGAATGACTTGTGGTAGAGCACCGAGTCGAGGGGACTCATCACGGTGTCCACGGGACCGGAGTAGCTGAACACCTTCATGTCACGTGGCGTGCGGAACGCGGCATCTATCTCCTCCTTGGAGTAGCCTGCCTTGCGCATCAACCGGTAACGCTCGGTGTTCTTGACAGCCTGACGGATGAGGTGGCTGACGCGTATCTCCGAGATTTCGGCCCGGTCAGAGGAATAAGGGGCATACTTTGAGCCGCGCTTCTCGCGGAAGAAGGCCGGCTGCAGGTAGCCTCCGAGGTGCTGGTTCACAGCCTCCTCGGCATATTGCTGCATACGCGAGTCAATGGTGGTGTATATCTTCAGACCATCGTTGTATATGTCATAGCGCGTGCCGTCAGGCTTGGGATTCTTCTCGACCCACCCGTAGAGGGGATTTGTGGCCCAGGCGAGAGAGTCGTCGCGATATTTCTGCTCCTCCCAGGATTGGTAGTCGCTGCGCACCGGATACTTGGCGCGTAGCATCCGGCGGAGCTCCTCGCGGAAGTAAGGTGCCGGGCCACTCTTGTGGTCAACCTTGTGGAAGTCAAGTTTGAGCGGTAGCTGCTTGATAGAGTCCGCCTCGGCAGAGGTGAGCATCCCGGCGCGCTCCATCTGGTCTATCACCACGTTGCGACGGTCAAGGGTACGCTCGGGGTGACGTACGGGATTGTAGAGAGCGGGATTTTTCACCATTCCCACCAGCATCGCAGCCTCCTGGATGTTGAGGTCCTTGGGATCCTTGCCGAAATACACCCATGCCGCGCTCTTGATGCCCACGGCATTGTAGAGGAAGTCAAACTGGTTGAGATACATCTTCAGTATCTCATCCTTGGAGTAATACCGCTCCAACTTCACGGCAATCATCCACTCGATAGGCTTCTGGAGTGCGCGGCTAAGCAAGCCGTCACTCTCGGGCGAGTATAGCTGCTTGGCGAGCTGCTGAGTGAGGGTGGAGCCGCCGCCCGCGTTCTTCTGGCGCAGCAGGAGGGTCTTGAAGCCCACGCGCATCAGTGCCCGCAGGTCAATGCCCGAATGGTCATTGTAACGCACATCCTCCGTGGCGATCAGGGCGTTAGTGACGTTTGGCGAAATCTCGTCAAAGTCGGCATACACACGGTTGCCCGTATTGCGGAAGAAGCGGCCCATCTCCTGACCGTCAGCAGTGTATATCACAGATGCGAAGCGGTCCTGGGGGTTCTTCAGCTGCTCGATGTCAGGCATATAGCCTATCACACCTTTGTATATAAGTATCATGAAGACAATCAGGGCCACAAAAGCGAGGCCCAGGCACACCCACATCATCGGGATGAGGCGGCGCACCAGGGGTGTCTTTCTGCTGCTGCGTTTACGGGGAGAAGAAGCGTCTGACATTGAGAGTGTACAGGTAATATGCAAAGTTACGCATTTTCCCTCATATACGAAAATCCCCGTTTCACCCCATCTTGCACCTCAGATGGAGTCGCTCAGTGTGAAGCAAATGTTTTGCAGCATTAACATTCGTTAACTTGGATGGGTGCGAACTTTTCCGTTACTTTGTTGTATTATTTACAGAGATTGATTTTTCCCTCTCTCCTGATTGGTTTCGCTTACGCTGATTTTCAGCAGTTTGTATTGCCGAAAATCTTTCCCTCGACCTTATTCAACACATTTTCGTCTGCCACTTGCGAAACCGGTTGTTTGCCCTTCAGCTGTTAGCTGCTTTTTATTCTTAGTTTTCCAAAAAATTTCTTTACCAATTCTTCTTTCAGATTGTATCATGGACAACATTTTTGACTACGCCATCACCCCGATTTTCGGGCTGCTCGCAGGTACCTCCGCCGCATCCCCGGCTGCCGTTGCTTCGTATCCTTACGTATCCGAATGGATGTCTGACGAGGCCGTCACGCCTGACGACTCTGATGCTTCACTCAGTGCTCCGCGCCGTTCACGCCGCAAGGTGATTGCCCTCTGAAACACAAAAGGTCAAAGACCTTAATCCACAAGGAGATAGCTTCCTAAGAAAGACTGCACACCCCTCCCAATAGATTACATCCCCTCCCCTCCTCGCTGACGCCCCGCTCCCACAAAGAGCGGGGCGTCAACGCGTTAATTACTTCATCGCCGGGCATAGACGCAAAACCGACTGAACACCATCAACGGCGACTCACTGCCGTAAATCAATTCATAGCCCAAGCGTTCAGGCGAATCCCCGTCACGCCCATAAGCCACCACTAAAATATCAGCAACTTTAGAACCTTCAGCAGCTGCACGCTCATCCTCCATCTCGGGAGTAGCTCCGAACTGGCGAAACCAGTGTTTGGAGGCCGGAAGTGCGCGGGTGGTGAGCCCCAGACCAAAGTCAAGGCCGTCAGCATACAGGATGCGCGGTGAGCTGATAGCATGTTTTAAGCACCACTCTGTTATGGCTGCATCGGCCAGCTCGGTATCGTTGGGAGTGTAGGTGCCGCGAAGCAGTTCGCTGCCCCACAATCCGTGGCGCAGGCAAGGAAGCATAAAGAGCACTAATGCGGCAGGCCACAACTTTACTGCCCGGTTCGCCCAACGCCCGGGCAAACAGCTCAGCACCATCCCAATACCCCATGAGCAGAGGCAGATGCCGGCAAACCCTATGATTTGCAGGTAGTATGGCCAAAGCATGGTGGAGATGGTGACGAATACCATCAAGGCGGTTGCGCAAAGCGGCAGCCAGCGACGGAAATGGAACTTGAGGAAGGCCAACAGGCTGCCTGCGAGGATAAGAATGACCGGTATCAGTATCTTGATGTCAGCGCAACAGATGTCTCGGAAGTGCTCCACAAAGTCGTGAAGCAGATTCTTCTCTGAACCGGTTATGCCGGTGGTGGCGAGAGTGTTGACGAAGTATTCATGGATAAAACCTCCCATTGCACCGACACTCAGCAGATAGACAGCGAAGGGGACGCAGAGTGCTACAATTCCCGCGATGCCCGCTCCTATGTACTTTATACAGAACCCGCCGCGTGAGGGAATCAAGCATATCAACGCCCCGACAACGAAGATGCCGCCTATTGCCGCGAAGCTCCATTTGATAAGCAGTAACGCTGCTATGCAGACACCGCTCCAGAACGCATTGGCAAGGGTGAGCAATGCGGGCGAGCGCATACCCGTCACCATCACATAAAGAAGATATGCAAGCGGCAGCTGTGCATAAGTCTCCGCGCGGGTTTCGATGAATTGCAGCGTCAAGAACCAAATGACAGGCATTGCGGCGGCAGCCCACATTGCTCGCCGAGCATCGCCGAGAATCCTTATGGCAGTCAACCAGCTGAAATACAGAGCACCGGCCATCACGGGAGCAATCGTCAGCATCATCCCCACATAGGATGTGTGCGAAATCAGATAAGCAACCATGTGGATGAGCCACAGCAGCGGACCTTTGCTGTCGGTGAAGTCTACATAGGGGATGAGTCCGTTCGCCCATGCCTTTCCGCCCATGAAAAACATCGCTGAGTCCACATGTTGCACATAGGGCGAATGGAGCCAAGGGTTGTCGCGGCTTGACAGAAAGACCGCCACGCACATATACACCACCAGAATCAGCCCATATTTCAGTCGCTCCTTACCCGACAGACCGCAATGCGCCATTGCGTATGAGGGACATGGAGCTTCATGCGTGACTGTTGCCGTGGGTCGAAGATGTCTCATAGGTTGTAGAAGCGTGTGAAGGCAGCGATAGTGGCGATGTGGTCAGCGGCGGAGGCTGTCTCGCGGATGCTGTGCATGGCCCAGAGGGGGGCACCCATGTCTACGCCACGAAGGGGGATTTGAGAGGTGAGAATATTGCCCAAAGTGGAGCCGCCGGCCACGTCAGAGTGGTTGACGAAATATTGCACGGGCACTCCGGCCTCCTCACAGACAGAGCGGAACACAGCTGCGGAGTCTGCGTCAGTCATGTATTTGCAGTTTGCGTTAATCTTGATGACGGGACCGCCGCCTAACACAGGATGGTTAGTGGGGTCATGCTTCTCGGGATAGTTCGGATGGATGCCGTGGGCGTTATCGGCCGACACCATGAACGATGCCGCCACTCCGCGCAGATAGTCCTCCTCCGTGCCTCCCAAAGCCATTGTGACGCGGCGCAAAGTTTGCTCCAGAATGGGTGACGCGGCACCCTGCTTGGTGCCTGAGCCGGTCTCCTCGTTGTCGAATATCGCCATGACGCGTGTCTGGCGGCGACCAGCCTCGGCAGCTGTCAAGGCACTTACGGCAGCGTGCACCATGGAGAGGTCATCAAGACGCCCCGCGCTGATGAACTTGCCGTGCAAGCCGAGCTGGCACGCCGGGGTCACATCGTAGAGCGTCATGTCAAAGTCCAGAATGTCCATAGGGTCAATCGACGCCTCTGCGGCTATAAGATGCCGGAGCAGGCCGTGCCGCTCAGTCTCGCCACTTACCATTCCGAGCACAGGGAGCATATCCTTCTGCCGTGAGAGCGGATTGCCGTCGTTCACACCTCGGTTAAAGTGTATTGCCAGATGCGGGATGGTGAGCAGCGGATGATTGAAGCGCACGTTCATGCGGGTCGGATTCAGCGGGTCGGAACTCCTGACGATGACCCTGCCGGCCATCGAGAGCGGACGGTCAAACCATGTGTAGAGAATCGGGCCGCCATACACCTCGGTGTTGAGCTTCACAATGCCTCCTTCGCAGAGCATCTCCGCCGACGGCTTGATACGGAATCCCGGTGAGTCGCTGTGTGCCGAGATTATGCGAAATCCCTCGGCGGGCTCCCCCTCGCCGGCGATGAAGGCCATCAGAGCCGAATCGTTGAAAGTGACGTAATAACGACCACCGGCCTTGACATCCCATTTCAGTCTCGGGTCAAGGCAGGTAAAGCCCTCGGCCCGGAGGATTTCACGCAGGGTGTCAACAGCCAGAAAGTTACAAGGTGAAGCGTCGATGAAGTTCATCAACCCGCGGACGGTGGCACCATAGCGGGCAGAGGTGTTATTATCAGAGGTGTGCATGAGTTGACGTAAACGATATCCAATTCACAAAGATAGCTAATTTCAACCCTCATTTGCAAACGGTCGGAGGCGCTGTCGGAGGCAAGTCGCAGAATAGCTTAAAAATGCGCAACCTCACGGGTCACATTTGTATTCAAACTACCTCAAAAAAAAGATTGCCGGAAACTTCACAGCCTCCGGCAACCGAGATTGTATTGAATTGGGGAAAATATCAGGTTAGGTGTTGTTGCGGAGCCCGGGGATATCCGCGGGCTTCTTATTGCCACAACAAACAAACGGGAAGTTTGTTCACGCGTTGTGCTGAATTTTCGTGGAGCATGAAGCTACCAATCATTCAGCAGGTGCAAAGGGGGGTGTCAGGCTGCGTCGTCAGTGACCCTTTCGAGCCACTTGACCATGCCGAACATCACGCCCATTGAAACGATGCACACGGCGAAGAACACTGCCCATGCCTCCCAGATGGGCCACTTGTTGTACATCAGCGGACCAATCCAGAGGAGCAGGTTGCCCACGGCAGTGGCACCAAGCCAGAGACCCTGGCAAAGGCCCTGCATATGCCTTGGGGCCACTTTGCTGACAAACGAGAGCCCCAACGGTGAGATAAACAGCTCAGCCACCGTTAGGAAGAAGTATAGCAGAATGAGCACCCAGGGGCCGGTGCGCATGGCATCCTTGGCAGCGGGAGCGAGCTCGTTGAATTCGCTTGCCGAGGGATAGCCCTGAATATAGGAGAACACAGCCAGGAAGAGATAAGCCAATCCGGCGAGACCCATGCCGATAGCAATCTTGCGGGGTGTGGAGATCTCACGACCGCGGCGGCTGAGCGATGCGAACAGCCACATGATGACCGGCGTGAGCACAATCACGAAGAAGGGATTCACGGCCTGCCATATTTCGGGAGCTATGGTGTCGGTGTTGACGAAGTCACGGGCGAATAGCGACAGCGACGTGCCGTTCTGGTGGAATGAGAACCAGAAGAAAATCACGATGCCGAGCACAGCGAAGAGAGCGTACATGCGCTGCTTGATCTCGCGTGCCATGGCGCGACGCTCCTCGGCAGAGTAAGTGACAGCCTCAGCCTTCTCCTTGCGTGCGGGTGAGGGTAGCCCTTTCTTAGTGGCGATGAAGATGATGAGCGAGATGAGCATCGCGGCCACAGATGCGATGAAGGAGTAGTGGATGCCGGTGTTGAACACCTCAAGATACTGAGTGCAGAATGCCTGAACATCCTCCACGTGGTGTCCGACGTTCTCGGAGATCATCGTGTAGAGGTTGTTGAGGTTCTCGTCGTTCATACTGTCAGTGACGCTCAGATACTTGTGGCACATAGCGGGCAGGTCGGCACTGTACTTCATGCCGTGCACGCCGAGCCACCAGCTGCGCAGCATGGGGGCCACGAAGGGCGCGATGAGTCCGCCCACATTGATGAACACATAGAAAATCTGGAAGCCGGAGTCGCGCTGCGAGGCATACTTGGGGTTGTCATAGAGCTGACCGACAATGGCCTGAAGGTTTCCCTTGAACAGGCCGTTGCCGAAGGCTATGAGGAACAGCGCCACGCAAGTAACGGTAAGGAGCCAGGTATGGTTGGCGGGTGTAGCGAGAATGGGAATGGCGAGCACCACGTAGCCGGCGGTCATCACTATCAGGCCGGAGATGATGGTGCCTTTATAATTCTGCGTGCGGTCAGCAATCACACCTCCCACCAGACTCAGCACGTAGATGCCGGCATAGAAGAAAGAGTAGATGAGAGTGCTCTGCTCCTCGGGCAACCCGAATTTGGAGCACAGGAACAGCACGAGCACGGCGTTCATGATGTAGTAGCCGAAGCGCTCGCCCATATTGCTGAGGGCGGCAGGGATTAGACCCGGGGGCTGGTTTTTAAACATAGCCGGTTGTTTTGCAGTGGTGGTTTATGATAACTGGTTTAAGGTACTTCTGATTGTCAGGCCTGAGCTTCCTGCTTGGCCTTGAATGCCAAGGCATAAGCCTTGAGCTGCTTCACCATGGCGAGGAGGCCGTTGGAGCGCGTTGGGCTGAGGTGCTCCGACAGGCCGATGCGGTCAATGAACGAGAGGGGCGTGGAGAGCACCTCGTCAGGGGTAGCCCCTTCAAGCACGCGTGTCAGCAGTGCTATGATGCCCTTCACAATCATGGCGTCAGAGTCGGCATGGAAGTGCATTCTGCCCTGAGCGTCAAGGTCAGCATCGAGCCACACACGGCTCTGGCACCCCTCAATTAGGTTGTCGGGTGTCTTGAGCTTCTCGTCCATCGGGGCAAGCTGGTTGCCCAGGTCTATAAGAAGGGAGTAGCGGTCCATCCAGTCGTCGAAGTCGCTGAACTCCTCCACTATCTCTTCCTGGCGTTGGTTTATATCCATAGTCTGTGCGTCAGTCGTTTGGTGATTCGTGGTATATGGTGGAGAGGACGGCCGTGCCCACTGCCTTTAGTGTGGCGGAATCTATAATGGCCATATCGTCAGCCATAGTGTGCCAGTATGGCGGGAAAGTGCCGGTGACAGCGTTGTCGCTCTCTATAATGTCTATACAAGGGATGCCCGCTGCGTTGACGGGGAGATGGTCGTCAGTAACTCCGCCGCCACGCTGCATGATGAAACGCGAGCCGAAGCCCTCGGCGCGAGCGCGGCCCCAAACCTTAGCCACAATCTGCGGGGCGTATTGTGATGAAAAGTATTCGGCATTGAAAGTCGCATCCTTGCCACCCACCATATCCAGAAGTATGCCGTAGCGGGGAAGGTTGGAGCTGTCGTATGGCATATTGGCAGCCCAGTGCTGGGATCCAAGGCACCATGTAAGTTCACTGCCGGATAACCCCGTGTCGCTACCGCAATCCTCTGCATCAACAAAGAGCAGGTCAACCCCCACTTGCGGGGCTTGGAGACCAAGCTGGCGGGCTATTTCAAGGAGTACACCGACACCGGAGGCCCCATCGTTGGCTCCCGGGATAGGCTTGCTGCGGTTGGCGGGGTTCGGGTCTTGGTCAGCCACGGGGCGAGTATCGTAATGCGCGAGCAGGAGCACCCGTTTAGCGGCTGTGGGATTGAAACGTCCCATAATATTATTGATGGACAGACTCTTCCCATGCGCATCGGTGACAGTGGCCCGCTGTTCCATGACGGTGTCGGCACCGTGACTTCTAAGAGTTTCTACGATGAAACGCTCGCACGCCGCATGACCCGGGGTGCCGTTAACGCGGGGCCCCATAGCGACTTGACGGGCAACGTAGGCGTAAGCAGTGTCAGCATCGAAGGTCACCGGTATTTCTGCTGCTTGGTGCGCTGCGGCAGAGTCAATGGTCGCGCCATCACCCTCTCCACGCGAGGCCGATGCACCGGAACATCCGGAGGCAATGCCACAGCCGGCAACCATCAAGGCCCCCATTACGACAATAGCTCCCTTGGGCGAGCCATGAAGGCTGCGCCGTAGGGCGGCACAAAGGGCCGGGATGGAGGCTCGGAGTCTCATACCCGCAAAGTTACAAAAATGTCACAAACCCCGGGCCTCCCGGAGTAGAAAATCATAGCAAACGTGTGAATTATTTATGACTACCGTCGCCACGAACGATAACCCTGCTACCGGGAGCTAATCGGAAATGATGTCGCAATGGTCAGTCAGAAGGTGACGGGCTTCAGCAAGGTCTGAGACATCAACCATCAGGCGTACTTCACCCAGAGTGTTGAAGCCGATGGGATAGATGGATGAGAATGTGGCGTTGTCAAGAATGCTCTCTATACCGTTGGCTGCGAGCATCCCCCGGGCTATTGCCGCCGCCGGAAGATCCGGGAAAGTCGCCGCAAGAACTAATTGTGACATTGAAGTGATTTAAACTTTGTTGCAGAACGTGGTTTCAGAACGTATTATTCGAGTCTTTGAAATTCAGATCACCGTGCCCGTACACGGGCATACATTATATATATAATGGTGCTTCGTGTGCTATTACACCCCTGTTTTCACGCTTTTTCACTAAATATTCCCGCATTACACATAATTGCATTTAAATAACTGAACTATATTTGTTTGACGCAAAATCTATGCTTACCTTTGCAGTGGAATATTAGTGTTCATATCTGTTACTTCTCTAACCCAATCTTAAATCACTTTGTTCCCGCAACGCTGTATTCGGCGAGCATTGGAGCTGACAACAGCCGGGAACGTATCTGAAAAACACACATTTCTCTCCTTCAATATAGGATAATACGCATTTGATTATTCACTGAAGGGAAGCCTCACCCACGCGTCCGGACGGACTCGGGTGAGGCTTGTTATTATTGGTCGTGCAGATACCAGTCATATATGCGGCGCACCCCCTCGGGTAGCTCCACGCGGTGATGCCACCCCATGCCGTGAAGTTTGCTCACATCTGTGAGTTTGCGCATCACGCCGTCAGGCTTGGACGAATCCCAGCGAATCTCACCCTTGAAGCCCACAACGTCGGCAATCATGCGTGCAGCTTCGCCGATGGTATGCTCCACGCCTGTACCTACGTTAATGTGGCAGTTACGCACCTCAGTGTCACCATCAGCATAAGTGTCGCGGAAGTCGACGTTGAGCAGCACATGCACCGAGGCATCGGCCATCTCTTCGCTCCATAGAAACTCGCGCAGAGGGGTGCCGGTGCCCCAAAGGGTCACACGCCCCGGCTCAATGCCATACTTGCTGAGAATGGCAAGAATGTCGCTCTCAGCGGCGGAGCCATCCACGCCCTCCACGGGACGGCGTGTCAGGTCGCGGCGCACACCTTCCATATCCCCCTCGCCCAACAGGTGTGCCAGATGTATCTTGCGCACCATAGCGGGGAGCACGTGAGAGTTCTCCAAGTGGAAGTTGTCGTTGGGGCCATAGAGATTGGTGGGCATCACGGCGATGTAATTGGTGCCATACTGGAGGTTGAAGCTCTCACACATCTTCAGTCCGGCGATTTTGGCCAGAGCATAGGGCTCATTGGTGTACTCCAACGGCGATGTCAGCAGGGCCTCCTCGCGCATAGGCTGCGGAGCTTCACGGGGATAGATGCAGGTGCTCCCCAGAAAGAGGAGCCGCTTCACGCCATGGCGCCATGCCTCGCCAATCACGTTCTGCTGAATCTGGAGATTCTGATAGATAAAGTCCGCGCGATAACGGCTGTTGGCCATGATGCCACCAACCTTGGCAGCAGCAAGCACCACTGCATCAGGACGCTCCGCATCGAAGAACTCGCGCACGGCCACACCATCCATAAGGTCAAGCTCGGCGTGGGTGCGCCCTGTCAGGTTGGTGTAGCCGCGGCGGAGCAGGTTGTTCCAGATGGCGGATCCTACCAGACCGCGATGTCCGGCCACATATATCTTGGCGTTCTTGTCAATCAATGTCATAGCAAGCCTGCTTACGTTACGATACCATTACTTTACGATGCCCTTTTCGAGGTATTCGGCAAGGTTGGTGCGCACCTTCTCGCCGGCGCGCTCGGCAGCGACCTTGAGCATATCAGAGTCGACCATGATGCGCACGAGGTCCTCAAACGAGGTCTTCTGCGGGTCCCAGCCAAGTTTGGCACGCGCCTTGGTGGGGTCGCCCCACAGGTTGACCACGTCAGTGGGACGGTAGAAGTCTGGGCTCACCTCCACCACTGTGCGTCCTGTCTTCACATCGATACCCTTCTCATCAATGCCTTCACCCTCCCAGCGAAGCTCGATGCCGGCATAGCGGAATGCAAGGGTGGCAAATTCGCGCACAGAGTGCTGCTCGCCGGTAGCTATCACGTAGTCCTCGGGGTGCTCCTGCTGGAGTATCAGCCACATACACTCCACATAGTCTCTGGCATAGCCCCAGTCACGAAGGCTCGAGAGGTTACCCAGCATGAGTACATCCTGCTTGCCCTGCGCTATGCGAGCGGCGGCAAGTGAGATCTTGCGGGTGACGAAGGTTTCGCCTCGGCGCTCGCTCTCGTGGTTAAACAGTATGCCCGAGCAGCAATACATCCCGTAGGCTTCACGATACTCCTTGATGATCCAGTAGCCGTAGAGCTTGGCCACGGCATAAGGGGAGTAGGGGTGGAAGGGGGTGTTCTCGTTCTGCGGCACCTCCTCCACTTTACCATAGAGCTCGCTGGTGGAGGCCTGATAGATGCGGCAGGTGTCGGTCAGGCCGAGCTGACGCACAGCCTCGAGCACACGCAGCACTCCCACGGCATCCACGTCGGCAGTAAACTCGGGTGCATCGAAGCTCACCTGCACATGGCTCTGGGCCGCGAGGTTGTAGATTTCATCAGGGCGGACCTTACCGACAAGCTGGAGCACGCTCATGGAGTCAGTGAGGTCGGCATAATGAAGGTGAAAGTTCTTGTGACCCTCGAGCTCGGCGATGCGCTCGCGGTAGTCCACGGAGTTGCGTCGGATGGCGCCATGCACGTCGTAGCCCTTGCTGAGGAGAAACTCAGCGAGAAACGACCCGTCTTGCCCGGTGACGCCGGTGATGAGAGCTGTTTTCATTTATAGTGTGTCTTGTTTAATATTTTCATTATAAGCATCTGCGCCCGGAGCCTGAATCACCCGAATGTTTTCGCCGTCGAATGCGGCATAGTCACCCGGGGCGGTAATCCAGTCACTCAGAATTATTACCCGCGAATCAGTCCCCACCGTCACATCCACCGGTGCGTGACGGTGGCCGTAGATGAAGAAGTCCACATGCGGTGTGGCGGGGTCAGCCTCATATTCACGCGAGAACGCTACAAGCGGCTCGGCGGCAGGGTCGGTGACCCGCAGAG
This sequence comes from Candidatus Amulumruptor caecigallinarius, assembly GCA_023665605.1. Classification (GTDB taxonomy): domain Bacteria; phylum Bacteroidota; class Bacteroidia; order Bacteroidales; family Muribaculaceae; genus Amulumruptor; species Amulumruptor caecigallinarius_B. Next base: position 321,418 of record JAMPDP010000001.1, read on the forward strand.
CTCCGGGCGATTTCAGCCCGGCTTTGCGGGAGCCGGCCGACCAGCCATGGGCTATCGCCATGGTCCATCGCGGGTGTACGCTGGCATACAGACGGCGGCACAGCTTGTTACGGAACACCCGCCGCAGTATGCGGAAATCCAGGGGGCGCTCACCCACACCATCACCATGATCCAGAAAGAACCGTTTGCCATGAAGCTCACGGATAATGGGGCCGTCCACCACCTCCAGACCTATTTCAGAAGGGAGGTAGTCGAAAATCCACATATCATGGTTGCCGCGCACCCATGTCAGCTTCACACCGCTGTCAGCCAGACGCGCCAGCTCTCCGAAGAACCTCACGAAGCCGCGAGGCACCACTGACCGGTACTCAAACCAGAAGTCCAGCGCATCTCCCAGCAGATATATCTCCGTGGCATCACGCCCCATGCGGCGCAAGGTATCCACCACGCGCTGCTCATGCTCGCGGGGATGAGCCTCATAGCGGGCTCCGAGGTGCATGTCTGCCAGAAAGTAGATCATCGGTGGGATTGGGTTCTATGGATGGACGGGGGTAAGTGTGTTGAGTACGGGGCCCGGTATGGCTCATTATCAGCAGCCGGTACGGGTCACAGGAAGCCGAGGTCGAGCTTGGCCTCCTCGCTCATCATGTCCTTGGTCCACTCGGGTTCAAAGACTATGCGGATATCCACGCTCTTGACACCCTCGATGCTCTCGAGCTTGATGCGCGCATCATCAATTATGAAGTCAGCGGCCGGACAGTTGGGAGCAGTAAGGGTCATGTCGATGGCGAGATTGCCCTCGTCATCGAGGTCTATCTTGTATATCAGGCCGAGGGAGTAGATGTCAACGGGTATCTCCGGGTCGAAGACCGTGCGGAGCATTGCCACTACCTTCTCCTCGATGGCCAGATGTTGCTCAGGGGTAAGCATTTATTTGTAGCTGTTGTTATATAGAGGTATATTTTCGTGAGTTATGTGACGGATTGGAGCGGTCCGTTTAGCGATGTCAAGGCTTGTTCTCCGGCATCACGGCACTGAGACGGTGTTCCAGATCGGAGGTGCTAAGGCGCGTATAGAGCTTGCCGCGATGAGCCACGGAGATGTTGCCGGTTTCCTCACTCACCACGATGGCCAGAGCATCGGTGGCCTGAGCTATGCCGAGAGCAGAGCGGTGCCGCAAACCCAGCGAGCGGGGCACGTTGGTGTCATGGCTCACAGGCAGGATGCAGCCGGCCGACATCAGCCGGAAGCTGTCCACTATCAATGCGCCGTCATGCAGCGGGGAGTTCTTGAAGAATATGTTCTCGATAAGGCGAGTGTTGATGGTGGCGTCAATGATGTCGCCGCTTTTTTCGTAACTCTCCAGCGACATACTCTGGCGTATCACTATCAATGCGCCCGTCTTGCTCTTGGCCATCGACATGCACGCGTAGACTATCGGCACTACATATTGCCGTCCGTTTATCTCATTGTCAGCCTTGCGGTTGTGGCGGAAGAAGTTATGCAGAAACCGCCACCGTTTATGGTCACCCACCTCCACCAGAAATCGTTTGATCTGATCCTGAAAGAGGATCACGAGCACCAGCAGGCCGATGCTCATGAACTTATCAAGAATGGTGCCCATCAGCCTCATCTCCAGCACCTGCGACGTAAACACCCAAACCACGATGAGCGACAACACGCCTATGAAGATGTTCATCGTGCCGCTCTCCTTCATGATGCGGTAGAGGTAGAAGAGCAGGAGGCCGACGATGGCTATGTCGAATGCGTCGCGTATGCCGAAGGGTTCCATCTGCGCAGGTCAGTGAGAGTGTGGTGTGTGTTGTGATGATAATGAGGGAAGGAAAGAGCAGAGCTCAACGGCCTGGGCTGCTTCGCGGGTGTCATGCACACGCAGGATGGATGCGCCGCGCAGTATGGCCATGGTGTTGACAGCCGTTGTGGCTGCCAAAGCATCGTCGGAGGTGATGTGCAGCGGACGGCATATCATGGACTTGCGGCTCACTCCGGCGAGCACCGGCGCATCAAGAGCATCGCGCAGCAGAGCCAGAGCATCAAGCAGTTCATAGTTCTGCTCCACGGTTTTGGCAAACCCGAATCCGGGATCCACAATCACGTCATTCACCCCCGCCAGACGCAACAGGCGGAGCTTGCGGGAGAGCGTTTCGAGCACATCTGCCACCACCCCGTCGGTGTAGTCGGTGAGAGCTTGCATGGTGGCCGGCGTGCCTCGCATATGCATCAGCACGTAGGGGCATCTCAGCTCAGCCACCGTGGCGAGCATCGCCGGATCGCCGTCAAGGCCGCTGATGTCATTGATGATGTCAGCTCCAAGGGATGCCACAGCTTCTCGGGCCACGTCTGCTCGAAACGTGTCTACCGACACCGGAATACCCGGAGCTACCCGCCGCAGAGCCTCCAGCCCGAGTTCGAGGCGCCTCAGCTCCTCATCGGGTGCCACCACCTCCGCACCTGGGCGCGTGGAGCATGCTCCCACGTCGAGCATATCGGCACCGCTGGCCACAAGAGCCTCCACACGCTTCTCTACATCCTCACGCCGCAGTGTGCGTGAGCCGGCAAAAAACGAGTCCGGCGTCAAGTTGACAATACCCATCACGGCCGGCCTCTCAAACCTGAGAAGCCGCCCCTTGACATTGATTGTGAAAGCCTTGAACAAGCACGTGCTCATACCCCACAAAGATACGCTTTTCCCCCGTCACCCCCAAATCAAATTCCTTAGAGGTTGCCACGGAAAGCCGGACTCCGGCTCCTCCCAAGTTGTTGACAATCCTGCCAAGTTATTGACAATTGTTGCCGATAACGGGAATTTTTGGCAATTTTGCACCGGTCGAAGTTGACCGTTTCCGGCAACTCCGACTGCCCCGCCATCCTTAAAACATCACCTTAACTCTTTGCAGATGAGCAACGACACATCAACCTCCACCACTTATACCTACGACGAAGCCCTCGCCGCCACTCTTGACTATTTCAAGGGCGACCAACTCGCGGCAACCGTATGGGTAGGTAAGTATGCCTTGAAAAACAGCGAGGGCGACATCTTCGAGAAGACGCCCGCCGATATGCACCGCCGTATCGCCCGAGAGATAGCGCGCATCGAGAACCAGTACCCCAACCCGATGAGCGAGGACGAAATCTACAGCCTACTCGATGAATTCCGTTACATCGTGCCTCAGGGTTCTCCCATGAGCGGCATCGGCAACAACCTCCAGGTGGGCTCGCTCAGCAATTGCTTCGTTATAGGCCTTGACGGGCGCCCTGATAGCTACGGTGGCGTTATCAAGATTGACGAGGAGCAGGTGCAGCTGATGAAGCGGCGCGGTGGTGTGGGCCATGACCTCAGCCACATCCGCCCCAAGGGCACCCCTGTGAAAAACTCCGCTCTCACATCCACCGGCATCGTGCCCTTCATGGAGCGTTACAGCAACTCTACTCGCGAAGTGGCTCAGGATGGCCGCCGCGGCGCACTGATGCTCACAGTCAGCATCAAACACCCCGAGAGCGAGCAGTTTGTTGATGCCAAGCTCGTTGAGGGGAAAATCACCGGTGCCAATGTGAGCGTTCGCATCGACGACGCATTTATGAATGCCGCGGTCGACGGCAAGCCATATGTGCAGCAGTATCCCACAGACAGCGACACCCCCATGGTTACGCGCGAAATCAATGCCAAAGCCCTGTGGGACAAGATTATCCACAATGCGTGGGCCTCTGCTGAACCGGGAGTGCTCTTCTGGGACACCATCACCCGCGAGAGCGTCCCTGACTGCTACGCCGACCTCGGCTTCCGCACCATCTCCACCAACCCCTGCGGCGAGATACCCCTCTGCCCTTACGACAGCTGCCGCCTGCTCGCCATCAACTTATACAGCTACGTGCGCGACCCATTCACCGACCACGCCACCTTTGACTTCGATCTCTTCAGAACTCACGTGGCCAAGGCACAGCGCATCATGGACGACATCATCGACCTCGAAAAGGAGAAAATCGACACCATCCTTGCCAAGGTGGAGCGCGACCCGGAGACCGATGAGGTAAAGCAGACCGAACGACACCTCTGGCAGAAGATTCGCGAGAAAACCCTCAAGGGGCGCCGCACAGGCGTGGGCACCACCGGCGAGGGTGACATGATTGCCGCCCTCGGCCTCAAATACGGCACTCCGGAGGCCACGGACTTCTCCGAGAAAGTGCACCGTGCGTTGGCGCTCGCCGCTTACGGTTCATCCGTGACGCTTGCTGAGGAGCGCGGGGCATTCGAGATTTACTCTACTGACCGTGAGAAGGACAACCCCTTCGTGAACCGTCTCCGCGAGGCTGACCCCAAGCTCTACGAGCGCATGGCGCGCATCGGTCGCCGAAACATCGCCTGCCTCACCATAGCCCCCACCGGCACCGTGAGCCTGATGACCCGCACCACCTCCGGCATCGAGCCGGTGTTCCAGCCGGTGTACAAGCGTCGCCGCAAGGTGAACCCCTCGGATGTCAATGCCCGCGTGGACTATGTGGACGAGACCGGCGACGCCTTCGAGGAATACATTGTCTACCATCCCAAGTTCATCACTTGGATGGAGAGTCAGGGCATCGAAGTGCGGCAGGATTACACCTCCGACGAGATAGCCGCCCTGGTGGCACGCTCACCCTATGCCGGGGCCACAGCCAACGATGTTGACTGGCTCGAAAAGGTGCGTATGCAGGGCCGCGTCCAGAAGTGGGTGGACCACTCCATCTCCGTCACCATCAACCTTCCCGCCGATGTTAGCGAGGAACTCGTGGGACGTCTCTACATGGAGGCATGGCGCTGCGGCTGCAAGGGATGCACCGTCTATCGCGACGGCTGCCGTTCAGGCGTGCTCGTGGCAGTGGAGAAGGAGGCCAAGAAGGAGAAGGAGGCCGCCTCTCAGGGCGCTGCACTTGTGCCCCACGTACACAAGCGCCCCGTGGAGCTCGAGGCCGATGTGGTTCGCTTCCAGAACAACAAGGAGAAGTGGATAGCCTTCGTCGGGCTGATGGATGGCAAGCCTTACGAGATTTTCACCGGTCTTGCCGACGATGAAGACGGCATCTTCTGCCCCAAGAGCGTAAGCCATGGCAAGATTATCAAAGCCATAGACGAGAACGGCAACAAGCGCTACGACTTCCAGTTCATCAACAAGCGCGGCTACAAGACCACCATCGAAGGCCTCAGCGACAAGTTCAATCCCGAGTACTGGAACTACGCCAAGCTCATCTCCGGTGTCCTCCGCTACGGTATGCCAATCGACCAGGTACTCAAGCTCGTTGGCGGCCTCTCGCTTGACTCCGAGAGCATCAACACATGGAAGATGGGCGTAGAGCGTGCTCTCAAGCGCTACCTCCCCGACGGCACCAAAGCCAGCGGTCAGAAGTGCCCCCACTGCGGCAACGAAACCCTCGTCTACCAGGAAGGCTGCCTGATCTGCACCAGCTGCGGCACCTCCAAGTGCGGCTAAGAGCGGCACTCTGACAACACCTTATTCCAATCCGGGCAATTCCCAAGTGCAGGAGGGGATTTGAATTTGGTGGCCGTATGTCGGGAAAAATTCGTACCTTTGCGTGTCTGAATTATGCAGTCAGACACGCAAAGTTTTATTCGTCAATCAATTACACTCACTCCACTACCATATAAGCTATGGCTACTACCGCAGATTTCAAGAACGGCATGTGCCTCGACATCGACGGCAACTACTTCTTCATCGTAGAGTTCCTTCACGTTAAGCCGGGCAAAGGCCCCGCTTTCGTACGCACCAAGCTCAAGAACGTGCGCACAGGCCGCGTGATAGACAAGACCTGGAACTCCGGCGTAAAGGTTAACGAGGTGCGCATCGAGCGCCGTCCCTATCAGTTCCTCTACAAGGATGAGATGGGCTACAACTTCATGCACACCGAGACCTTCGAGCAGGTGGCCATCAACGGCGACAGCATCGACGGCGTGCAGTTTCTCAAGGAGGGCGACATCTGCGAGGCTATGGTGCAGAGCGCCACTGAGGAGATACTGACCTGCGAGATGCCCACCAATGTGGTTCTTGAGATCACCTATACCGAACCCGGCATCAAGGGTGACACCGCCACCAACACTCTGAAGCCCGCCACCGTAGAGACCGGTGCCGAGGTGCGTGTGCCCCTGTTCTGCAACACCGGCGACAAAATCAAGGTCGACACCCGCGACGGTTCCTACGTAGAGCGCGTAAAGGCCTGAGCCGCTCTCTCCACTCATCACACTTCATGCAATGAGAGCCACAACGTGCCTCGTGCGCGCTTCTGCGAGCGCCGCCGGGGCACGCTCTCGTTACTGACCCACTCACCAGCCCACTCACCCGATGAACGTCAAGAACATCACTGACCGTGTGACATACTGCGGCGTGAATGACCGCACCACCGCCAAGTTCGAGAACCTATGGTCGCTCCCGTACGGAGTGACTTACAACAGCTACATAGTGCGCGGGTCCGAAGGTGCCGCTATCATAGAGGGCTGCGAGGCCGGCCACGCCTCACGCTTCATAGGCAACGTAATCGAGGCCCTCAACGGCGGCAAGCCTGACTATCTTGTGGTGAACCATGTGGAGCCCGACCACTCCGGGGCCATCCCGATGATCAAGACCATGTGGCCCGACATCAAGATAGTGGGCAACGTCAAGACCATCGAGATGATCAAGGGGTTCTACGGCGTGAAGACCGGCACTATCGAGGTGCGCGAGGGTGACACCATCGGCCTCGGCGACCGCACGCTCCGCTTCTTCCTCACCCCCATGACCCACTGGCCCGAAACCATGGTGACTTATCTTGAAGAGGAGGGAGTGGCATTCACCGGCGACATATTCGGCTGCTTCGGAGCCCTGGACGGTGCCGTCAGCGATGACGAGATGGCCGATGCCCGCCGATACTTTGACGAGATGCGCCGCTACTACGCCTGCATCGTGGCCAAGTACGGGGTGTTTGCCCAAAAGACCCTCGCCAAGCTCGCCCCGCTCAACATCACGCGCCTGTGCTCCACCCACGGCCCCGTGTGGCATTCCCTGCGCGAGGAGGTCATAGGCCTGTGGAGCCGCTGGGCTGCCTTCGAGGCAGATCCCGGCGTCGTGGTGGCATACGGCAGTATGTACGGTAGCACAGCCGAGATGGCTGAGGAGCTTGCCATGCGCCTTGCCGCCAAGGGAATACGCGAAATTCGCGTACACGACCTTAGCCACGCTCCCCTGAGCCGTGTGCTCGCCGACGTGATGCGCTTCAACGGTCTCGTGCTGGCATCACCCACCTACAACACAGAAATCTACCCCCCGGTGGCAGCTCTCGTCGAGGCCATCATCAGCCGCGGCATCAAGAACCGGCACGTGGCCATCACCGGCTCATACACATGGGGCGGTCAGGCTGTGCGCAAACTCGGCACACGTCTTGCCGAGACGGGGCTCAACATCCTCTCCCCCACCGCCGAGATGAAGCAGAGCCTCATCGGGGCCGTCAAGCCTCAGCTTGACGAAATCGCCGCCGCCATGGCTCAGAACTGCCTCCAGCCCGCCCGATGAACCGACTCCGAGTCTCCCCTCACAGCCGCATACCGGCCCTCCTGCTGACCTTCATCCTTCTTGCCGGCGCCTCACTTACGGCCTTTGCCGCAGGCAAGAAGAAGAAGGAAATAGCACCATCGTATGCCTGGACCACGTCGCTCCCCTTGGGCGACATGACCCCGGCGGATATGGACACTTCATACATCGACTACTCCCTGCGCTTCATCCCTGCCCTCATCAATGATGCCCGCGCCACTACGGGCAATATGGGAGGCCCCGGACGTGACATGGTGTGGCACACCCGGTCCAAGGCTGAAAACTTCTACTTCTTCGACCCGCTCACCTACCTCATCCCGCCGCTTAACAGCTTCAAGTTCTACAACACGCGCATCCCTATGACGCTTATGAGCTACAATTTCGGAGGCGGCAGCGACAACGGGCAGGATGACCTCAAAGGCATCTTCTCGGGCAATGTCAACAAGCAGATACAGGTGGGAGCCTACCTTGACTACCTCTACTCTAAAGGCTCCTATGCGTCGCAGGCTGCCAAGGACTTCACCTACGGCTTCTCCGGCTCATACATGGGCGACCGCTACAAGATGCAGGCATCCTTCTTCAACTTCAACCTGCTCAACAAGGAGAACGGCGGCATCACCGACGACCGCTATATCACTGACCCGGAAGCCATTCAGGGCATGGGCGTGACATCCGTCAACGCTAAAAACATCCCCGTCAACCTCAACAACGCCCACACGCGCGTCCGTGGCAATGACTTCTTCATCTCCAACCGCTACTCGTTGGGCTACACACACGTTGAACGAGCCGACACCGACACCATTGAGCGCAAGACGTTCATCCCGTTGACCGACCTGATTCTCAACCTCCAGTATCAGACCGGCAGCCACCTCTTTCAGAACTCTCCGTCAGCTGAAGACACCAAAGACTTCTTCCCGGCCACTTACTATACCACAGACCACACCTACGACCGCACCACCTACCGTCACTTCCTTGTCACCGCCGGTATCGGGCTGCTTGAAGGGTGTCACAAGTGGGCCAAGATGGGAGTGACAGCGTTCGTCTCTTACGACTACTCCCGTTACGGACTCCCCACATACGGAGAAACCCCGGCGCATCCAGCCGACCCGCTCCCTGACGGATGGCCCACCGCAGACCGCATGAGCCGCAACAAGATAATAGTTGGAGGCCAGCTGCGGAGCACCAAAGGAAAGTATATCAACTATGACGTTACCGGCCAGATAGCTCTCTCGGGAGCACCGGGCGAGTTTGACGTCAACGGCCACGTCACCGGCTCGGTGCCGCTGCTCGGCGACACCCTCGGCATCACCGCTTACGGCCGAGTGGCCAACTCCGAGCCGTCGCCGCTGATGCTCACCTACCGGTCAAACCACTGGTGGTGGCACAACAACTTCTCCAACACGCAGAGCTTCCGCGTCGGCGGCATCCTCAACTTCCGCAAGACAGGCACGCGCCTTGACATCGGCACCGAGACGCTCACCAACTACGTGTACTTCGACAACCGCGCCCTCCCTGCGCAAGCCTCCGGAGCCACGCAGGTGTTCTGGGCAGCTCTTGACCAGCGGCTGCATCTCGGACCCGTGCATTGGGACAACCGCATCACATATCAGGCCACATCAGACGAGCACGTGATACCCCTTCCGGCTCTCACCGTCAACTCCAACCTCTACGCTCTGTTCACCATAGCCCGCGTGCTCCGCATACAGGCGGGCTTGGATGTGAACTACTACACCCGCTACCGTGCGCCGGGCTACCGCCCCGAAACGATGGCGTTCTACAACCAGTCGCAGGTGCTGTTGGGTAACTATCCCGTAGCCAACGTCTACCTCAACATGAAGCTCTCGCGCGCCACATTCTACGTGATGATGTCGCACGTGAACCAGGGAATGTTCTCCAACGACTACTTCTCGATGCCGGGCTACCCCATCAATCCCCGCAGATTTCAGGCCGGCATCTGTGTGAACTTTGCCAACTGACGCGCCCATCGGACTCGGCGTCAGAGCCAACAACCGTTCGTACCATGACAACATCTCCATCCTCAGGACGCCCCTCACCCATCCGCGGCCGACTGCCTCTATATCTGCTGCTGCTCGTTGCCGCCGTGGCACTCATGCTGATGCTCCGCGAGTGCTCCATGGCGCAGAATGGCTCCGCAAGGCACCGTCCGGCAGGTGGCGACACTCTGAACGTGGCCATCGAATACTCCCCGATGTCGCTCTACCGCTACGCCGACACTCTGGGAGGCTTCAATTATGACGTGATGCGGGCCGTGGCCACCGAGGCCGGGATGGATGTGAAGTTTCACCCGCTCACCACCGTCTCTCAGGCCCTCGAAGGGCTCCGGGAGGGGCGCTATGATGTGGTGGTGGCTGATGTCGCCAATACCGTGGATATGCAGAGCCAAGTGCGCTTCACTGAGCCGACGTTCCTTGACAGGCAAGTGTTGGTGCAGCTTCGCGACAGCGTCACCGGCAAGCCCCCGGTGAGCTCTCAGCTGCAACTCGCCGGCGACTCGGTGTGGGTGCCCGACGATGAAGCATTCCGCGGACGTGTGGAAGCCCTCGCCCGTGAGATTGGCGACAGCATCCATGTCATCGCTCTTCCCGAATATGGAGCCGAGCAGCTGGTGATGCTCACCGCAACAGGCCAGATACCGCGAGCGGTGGTCAACGAGGCCGTAGCCCGCAAGCTCGCAGCGCGCTATCCCGGCATCGACACCTCCGTGGGCATCAGCTTCAATCAGTTCCAGTCATGGATTGTGTCCCCCTCCAACACCGCTCTGGCCGACACCCTCGACGCCGCCCTCCGCCGCTTCAAGACCACCCCCGCCTACCGCACCCTCCTCCGCCGCTACAAAAAGTAACCGCCGGAGATGGTCATCCTGCCGTAAAAAACTGGAAAAAGCAAATAAAATCCTCTCAGCACGCGGTTTTCACCGAAATTCGCTATATTTGCTTTCTGAACGCTGATACCGGCTGTTCGTAGCCGGATACCAACGACGCATCCTCTTATACCCCTTCAGATTCTATCTTAACTAATAGCAATATGAAAAAACTTATGCTCGGCGCCGGGGCGCTTGCCCTTGCCGCGATGGCCTCGACGGCCGCCATCCACGACCCCAAGGTTCCTGCCGATGAGGTAATCCTCCATGCTTGGTCTTGGTCATTCCCCACCATCGCCGAAAACATGAAGGACATCGCCGCTGCCGGCTTCGGCTACGTGCAGACCTCTCCCGCCAACACCTGCTTCGTAGGTGAGGATGGTGGTATGGCTCTCTTCAGCGAGGAGGGCGACTCTGTCAAGGGAAAGTGGTATTACCACTATCAGCCGACTGACTGGCAGGTGGGTAACTACCAGCTGGGCACCCGTGACCAGTTCCGCGCTCTTTGCGACAGCGCCCGCAAGTATAATGTGCGCGTGCTGGTGGATGTGCTCCCCAACCACACCGCCTTCGACACTACTGCCGTGCTCTCCAACCTGCGCGGCGAAGTTGGTGGCCTTGAGAACCTGTATCACGCCAACGGTCTGACCCCCATCACGGACTACAACGACCGTGACCAGTGCACCACCCGCGCCATGGGAGGCCTCCCCGACGTGAACACCGAGAACCCCGACTTCCAGCACTACTTCCTCCAGTATATCAACGACCTGATTAACCTCGGTGCCGGCGGCTTCCGCTACGACACCGCCAAGCACATCGGCGTACACTCCGACCCGCTCGACCCCAAGAGCACCCGCAACAACTTCTGGGACGTGGTGACCGGTCGCGAGAGCGTAGAGGGCCTGACAATGCTCCAGCCTGACAGCATCTTCATGTATGGCGAGGTGCTCCAGGACAAGAACGTGCCCGAGAAGGAGTATGCCGACTACATGGCGATGACTGCCAGCTCCTACGGCCACATTGTGCGCGAGATGCTTGAGAAGGCCAACGCCAACGGCGGCGACATCCGTGGCTGGGCTCACTCCTGCGCCCCCGACAAGCTCGTGACATGGGTAGAGAGCCATGACACCTACTGCAACGCCCACGAAAGTGCCGGCCTCACCGACGACCAGATCCGCATGGGTTGGGTGTTTATCACGGCCCGCGACGGCGGCATGCCGCTGTTCTACAGCCGTCCTGCCGGCTCAGGCCCCGGCAATGTGTGGGGTCACAACCGCATCGGCGAGCGTGGCAACGACAGCTTCAAACACCCCGAAGTTGTGGCCGTCAACAACTTCCGTCACGCCATGGCCGGCCAGGCTGAGAAGATCATCACTTCCGACAAGGGTGACATCATCGAAGTGGCCCGCGGCAACAAGGGTGCAGCCCTGATTAATATATCAGACAAGGCCGCCAAGGCCTCCCTCGAGACCACTCTCTCCGACGGCACCTACACTGATGCCGTGCATGCCACCGAGTTCAAGGTGAAGAAGGGCAAGCTCACCGGCAAGCTCGCACCCCTGAGCTCATACATCCTCGTAGCCGACTAAGAGCTTGTTTAATAATAAATGTGAACATCTCGGCGGTGTATCTTTGAGATAAATTTCTCGTTACGAGGAAGGAGCGATGCGGGCATCGTGACTGACGAATAACAGAAATTTAGCCAAAGAGACACCGAGGCGGAAGTAATTTCACAAATATTCAAGCTCTCATAACAACACGTTAATTATCAAAGAATACCCTCATGCGAAAATCTTGGGCATCTTCCATCCTTCAACTCAGTCACATAGCTCGCTATGCTCCTTCGTCTCAGGATGAAATCTGCTCCAAGATTTTCGACCGAGATGTTCACATTTATTATTAAACAAGCTCTAACAAAAAAGTGCGCCCCCAGCGCACATTTTCACCCTCCCGAGTGTTAACAGATAGTAAGATTGCAACTTTTCTCAACTATACTCATCTATAAACACTCACTTCAACTCTTATCATGAAACCCCTGAACATCATCCTCGCCGTGATTGGCGGTGCCGTAGCAGGTGCCGCAGTAGGTCTTCTCCTCGCTCCCGAGAAGGGCGAGACCACCCGTGACCGCATCGTCGACTTCCTCGAAGAGAACGGCATCAAGCTCAAGAAGAGCAAGATGGAGGAGATTGCCGACGAAATCGCCGACGAAATCCAGAAAGTGAAGAAAGAGGTAAAGGCTTAACCCTGACCCCCGCCAACACATCTCCCGGCTTGAGGGTGTTGCAAAACCAACGGTACATTCCTGCGAACAGACGGAAATTGCCGGTTTTGCAACACCCTCGGCAAACCGGGTTCCGCCCTCGGCTTTAGTAGCCGTCACCACGCCGCGTTTCAGCACTTCCACCTCCCAATATATCTCTCCCCTACGTCCGTCACACATCACACACCCACTCACATTATGAACTCAACATCAATCCTCTATGCTTTCCTCGGCGGTGCACTCGTAGGTGCCGGTGCCGCTCTGCTTCTTGCTCCCGAAAAGGGTGCTGACACCCGCGCCCGCATCCGCGAGATACTGCGCAAGAAAGGCATCTGCTGCTGCGACGATGAAATCGACGCCCTCGTGGAGCAGCTCACCACGGAGATTGATGCCGAGTAAGGCTCACCCCGACTCCGGCATCCTCACACCCCTCCCCTTCGTCACCCCAAGAATACCTCATAACCCCTTCGGCTCTTAATGCAAACCGAGGCTTACCGCAACGTGTGGCGTCAGGTCACAGAGCTTGCCAAGCTCTACCTGGTCAACGCCCGACTCACACTCACCGAGAAGATGGCGCGCCTGCTCGGCCTGCTGGCTGTGTGCGCCATCGTCTTCGTACTCGGTGTAGTGGCATTCCTGTTTATCTCGCTGGCAATAATCAATTGGATTGGCACCGGCGTGGGTATCGAGTGGGCATACATGATAATGGGCGGATTCTACGTGTTGCTCATCGTGTTGCTCTTCCTGTTCAAGAAGGCACTGATTATCAATCCGCTGTCGCGATTTATATCGCGTCTGCTCTTTAACTGACGGCATCACACCATGAACTATTCACACCTCCTCGCCGAGATGAAGAAGGGCCCCGACTTCCGGGGGTTCACCCTTGACCAGATACGCTTCATGCGTGGATGCACGTCCGCCCGCATCGAGATGCAGCGTCAGAAGCTACAGCACGTGGCGCACAACGTCATGGAGACCGGCTCAATCACGGGCCAGTCGTCATGGGTGCGACGCATCCTCGGAGCATTCAGCTACTTTGACTACGCTCTGCTCGCCATTAAGCTCTTCACGGGCTTCCGCTCACTGCGCCGCCACCGCTGAAGCGAGGGTGGCATCCCTACACCCGATGAAAATTGCCGGTTCAAGCAACACCTTTATTGCCATAGGTTGATTGCACGCCGCCGCTAACGACGCTTCCCTTTCGCGGCTCCCCGTGGTGCCTCCCCTATTTTAGGATTTTTTGACACTTTGAGGGAAGTTTTGTAATTTTGTCGCGTCCCTCCGCGCTGTATTCTCCCGGAGGCCACAACAGATGAACTACTCCATTCTCGACTTTTTGGGGCTGCTCGGCTCCGTAGGCCTGTTCCTCTATGGAATGAAGGTCATGAGCGAGGGCCTGCAGAAAGCTGCCGGCGACCGCCTGCGCAACATCCTCTCGGCCATGACCCGTAACCGCTTCACGGGTCTGCTCACGGGTTGCCTCATCACTGCTCTGATTCAGAGCTCCAGTGCTTCCACCGTGATGGTGGTGAGCTTCGTCAACGCCGGCTTGATGTCTCTCGCACAGTCCATGGCGGTGATTATGGGTGCCAACGTCGGCACCACGTTCACTGCGTGGATCATAGCGTTGCTCGGCTTCAAAGTTGACGTTTCAGCCTTTGCGCTACCCATCCTCGCCGTCGCGGTGCCGCTGCTCTTCGCCAAGAAGGGGCGCACCAAGTCGATTGGCGAGTTTCTTGTGGGCTTTGCGCTGCTGTTCATGTCATTGGCCGAAATCAACGTCCATGTGCCTGACCTGCAGAGCAATCCCGAGATGTTTGCCTTCCTCGAGAAGTACACCGACATGGGCCTCGGGTCTGTGTTCGTGTTTCTTGCGGTGGGCATCATCATCACCATGGTGCTCCAGTCGTCGGCAGCGACCTTCGCCATTGTACTGATAATGAGTTCTAAGGGATGGATTGACTTCCCGCTGAGCTGCGCGGTGGTGTTAGGCAGCAACATCGGTACAACCATCACGCCTATCCTGGCCTCTATGAGCGGTAACGTTGCCGCCAAGCGCACTGCCATGGGTCACCTGCTCTTCAACCTGTTGGGCACCGTCTGGACTCTGTGTGTGTTCTATCCGTTTGTCGACCTCACCGCATGGGTTACCGAGCTGATAGGCCAGGGAAACCCCGAGGAGCTTGCCGGATACGTCAGCTCACTCGAGACCAACGATCCGGAAGTGTATAACAACCTCTTCAACACCAACCCGCCGAGCGAGCTGCAAGCTCGTTTGGCGGCTCCGCAAGCTCGCATCGCCGCCTTACAGCTAAGTGTGTCCATCGGCCTGTCGATGTTCCACACGCTGTTCAACCTCATCAATGTCACCATCATGATATGGTTCACCAAGCTCTATGTCAAGATAGTGGTATGGCTCGTGCCGACGCGCAAGAGCGACGAGGAGGAGTTCACGCTCAAATACATCTCCGGCGGTATGATCAACGCCTCCGAGCTTGGCATCTCGCAGGCTGAGAAGGAGATAGTGGTTTACGGACAGCGCGTGGCGCGCATGATAGCCATGTCGCGTGAGCTTGTACACACCAAGGAGGGCTCCGAGGACTTCACCACACGCTTCTCGCGGCTGGAGAAGTATGAGGAAATCTCAGACCGCATGGAGATAGAGATAGCCCAATACCTGAACCGCTGCGCCGAGGGCCGGCTCTCCAACGAGGGTAAGCTCCACATCGCCGCCATGCTCAGCATAGTGGCTGAGATTGAGAGCATCGCTGACTGCTGCTACGGCGCGGGCAAGATTATGCTCCGCAAGCATGAAGCCGGAGCACCCTTCACCGACCAGATATTCCACAACGTCGACATGATGTTTGACTCCGTACAGGCAGCCATGAACAATATGCTGCTGCTGCTCGGCGACATAGAGCATGTGCGCGAGGCCGACATCATCAAGAGCTACAACAACGAGCGCGAAATCAACAACCTGCGCAACCAGCTCCGCGGCGATAACATCAACAATATCAACACCAAGGCTTACGAATATCAGAGCGGCATCTACTACATGGACCTCGTCAGCGACCTTGAGCGCATGGGCGACTATATCATCAATGTAGTGGACACCATCAAGGAGCAGTTCCGCAACCGTCTGGTACGTTGAGTGACAGTGTGATGCGCAAGATACTCCTCTCAGTCATTGCAGTGGCTTTGGCCGTGTTCGCCGTGTCGCTCGCAGTCACGGATCCGGCGCGCGCTTCCGCTCTGCGCACATCCCGCGCTTCGATGGGAGCCCTCGACGTGGATGCGGCACTCTTTGCCGACTCGTCAGCCCGGTGGCAGCGCATCCTCCCCGAGATGCCCGGCCCGACCACCAAGATACCCATCCGCATGAAGGGGAGGCTCGCCGAGGTGTTTAACGACAGCAACATCATCCACTGGACGAGTGCCGAGAAAATCGGCATCAAGCCTCTGACAGATGCCCGCTCCCACTTCCGCCCCGGGCGCGACCTGGTGAAGGTAGGCTCATGCGCTGACTTCTATCTTGACGAACTCACCTTCTCGTCACCCTATCTGGTGCCTGAAGGCGCCGACGCACTCCATGAGATAGGGCGCCGCTTCAACGACTCCCTGGCAGCGCGTGGCGGCGGGGCTTACCGCGTGATTGTCACCAGTGTGCTCCGCACCCCCGAGGGCGTGGCTCGCCTGCGCCGACGCAACCGTAATGCCGTCGACTCCTCGGTGCATCAGCTCGGCACCACCTTTGACATCACCTACTCACGCTTCGCCTGCCACGATGCGTCACAGCCGCGCCGCAGTGCCGAAGACCTCAAGAACCTCTTGGGCGAAGTGCTTCTGGCGATGCGCTCCGAGGGTAAAATCTGGGTAAAATATGAGCGTCAGCAACCTTGCTACCACATCACCGCCCGCGGCAAAGAGTGACGCGGGTAAACCTCCGCTGTCCCACACACGTTTTATCAGGTAAGGGAGCCACTGCATAATTCCCCGCCACAACACGTCAGCGTAAATATGTCCGAAACATCAACTAACAAGCCTGTCGCGCCGGAGCCTCAGCCCGTCGGCCCGGAGGCGCTCGCGCCTAAGCGACGCAAGCCGATGTGGTGGCGCATTGTCAAGTGGGTATTGGGCATAGGGATCGCGCTGGTGCTACTCGTTGTAGCAGTAGTAGGCGTGGCCGTGTGGATTCTCACGCCGCCCAAGCTCACACCGTTAGTGGAAAAGGTGGCCTCGGACTACCTTAACGCTGATGTTCATGTGCGCAGGGTTGAGCTTACCTATTGGTCCACATTCCCCTCGCTGGAACTCCGCGTGGACTCTCTGGACATCATCAGCCACTCACTCCAAGCCATACCCGACTCGGCGCGTGCCACCCTTCCGGCATATGCCGACAGCCTGTTGTCGCTGCGCCGCCTCGACGGGAAGGTCAACATCCTCAAGCTGCTGGCCATGAAGGTTGAGCTGCGTGACGTGGTGGTCGACTCACCGGTGGCCAACATTGTCATGCTCAATGACTCGGTGACGAACTTTGACATACTGCCCCCCTCAGATGACACCGAGAAGAGCGACACCACGGCGATGCCGGACATCAGCATCAACCGCTTCTCTCTGCTCGGCGGTCTACACGCCCGCTACCGGAATGTCGCAGACTCTACCGACATCACCCTCACGCTCGCCCCTACGGAGTTCACCGCTGACAAGGCCCCGGAATATTCCCTCACCACCGGCGGCAATGCACGCCTCGCCATTGCCGGCGTTCCCCTACCGAGCGACATCGCTTTCCGCTTCGACACCCGCCTGGACTGGGAGCATGACCGACCCTACCGCATAGCCCTGCGCGATTGCTCGCTTGGTGTCGGCCCGGTTGATACCCGCTTTGACACCGCGCTCGACTTTGCCGACGGCCTCTCTGTGGAGAGCCTTGACTTCAACCTCCTTCCCCTCTCTGTCGCCGAGACTCTGGCATGGCTCCCCGAGGAGTACACCGGCGAGCTCGCCGCGCTCAAAACCGACATGACCCTTAGCGCCAACCTGCGTCTGACGGCTCCCTACCGTGCCGGGCAGAGTGCGTTGCCCTCCTTTGACGCTACCCTCACAGCTCCCGCCGCATGGGTCAAGTTCCAGCAACTCAACCTCTCCAAAGCCGAGATAGATGCCTCCACACACTTTGACGGAGCAGACATCCACCGCTCGACGCTCACTGTGAAGCGGCTCACCATGATTGGAGAAGGTGTAGGCTTCACCCTCGACGGCACCGCCTCCGACCTCTTCCGCGACCCGCTGGTGAAAGGCACATTCAAGGGTGGTCTGAGCTTTGCCCACCTCCCCTCGGCACTGCTCGCCAAGCTCCCCTACAAATTATCAGGACTGCTCAAAGCTGACGCCACATTTACTCTCCGACCCAGCTACCTTGACCGGCTCAACTTCCATCGACTGAAAGTGGAGGGTGAGGCCACGCTCACCCGCTTCACCATGGAGAGCAACGCCGGTGAAGGCTCCGCATGGCTCCGGCAGGCCACGCTCCGCTTCGGCTCGCAGAGCTCCTTCGAGGGTCGCGACGGGCACCGCGCCGACTCGCTGCTCACCGCATCACTCACGGTGGATACCCTCTCGTATATGATGGACTCGCTGAGCATCAACGGCCGGGCACTTAAAATAGGTGTCGGTGTCAGCAACAAAGCCGCAAGCGTGGATACCACCCGCGTGGTGCCCCTCGGACTTTCCGTCCGCGCCGAGCGGCTCCGTTACACCGACCTCACCGACTCCTCATCGATAGTGTCAGTTGACCCGGCTGTGTTCGGCGTAATTCAGCGTTACAAGGAGAGTGCCCGCCGCCCGCTCCTCACTGCCGGCGTACGCTCCCGCTACATCCGTTACCGCACCCCCGACATGCGCATCTCCCTGCTGGAGCCGTCAGTAAAGCTTTCGCTCCACCCCAACGCACGTCCTCGCATGAGTCGCCGTATGTCGCTCCTGTTTGACTCCATCAACGCCTTGCACCCGGAGCTGCGCGCGGACAGCATCTACGCCTTGGCACGTGCCGAGATGGCCTCGCAGCGGCGTAAGGCCATGGCAAAGCGTGCCGGTGCTCACCCGACACCCGGCAGAGGTCATGCTCCCGGAGCCGGACACTCATCCGCCGACTCGGTGGAGGTGCTTGACCTGCGCGCTGACCGGCAGACCCGCTCTCTCCTGCAATGGTGGGATGCCTCGGGGTCTGTCACCGCCAAACACGGGCGCATCCTCACTCCCTACTTCCCCTTGCGTAACACCCTGCGTGATGTCAATCTGACATTTGACATGGACTCCACGGTGATTCGCGACACCCGCTTCAAAGCCGGTCGCTCCGACTTCCGCATCAACGGCACTATCAGCAACTACACCGCCGCACTGACGCGCCGCAATGCCTCGATGAATGTGCGTTTTGACCTCTCGGGTGACACCATAGACATCAACCAGCTCACGGATGCCGCCTTCCTGGGCGCGGCTTACGCCGAGAAGGTGTCGCAGAGTGCACGCACCATCACCGTGGGTGAGCTCGAGAGTGACGATGCCCTCCAGGCCAAGGTGGAGCAGACGGCCGCCGACAGCACCTCCGGCCCGCTGCTTGTGCCGCTCAACCTCGATGCCACACTCGCCATCCACTCCAAGGTGGCACTGTACGACGGCCTTGTGATGCACGGGGTCAACGGCGAAGCCATGCTCCACGAGGGAGCATTGTCACTGCGCGAACTCTCCGCCACCACCGATGCCGGTTCAGTGAGCCTCAACGCCCTCTATGCCGCCCCAACAGCTTCAGAGATGAAGCTCGGCATGGGCATGGTGCTCCGCAACTTCTACATCGAGCGGTTCACCAAGCTCTTCCCCACCCTCGACTCCATTATGCCTGCGCTGAACACCCTCTCGGGACGCATCAACGCCGAGATGGCAGCCACCACCGACATTGAGCCTAACATGGACCTCAACCTCGGGTCGCTCTCCGCACTGCTCACCATCAAGGGTGACTCACTGGTGGTGATAGACCCCGAGACGTACAAGTCAATCGCCAAGTGGCTCCTGTTCAAGGACAAGCATCACAACATGATAGACTCCATCTCGGCGCAGGTGGCAGTCGAGAACGGACAGCTCGAAATCTATCCCTTCATCTTCAACTTTGACCGCTACAAGCTCGGCGTGATGGGCCATAATGACATGGCCATGAACCTTAACTACCATGTGTCGGTGCTCAAATCGCCCATACCCTTCAAATTCGGCATCAACATCAAGGGTACCCCGGATGACATGAAGATACGCCTCGGTGGAGCCAAGGTGAAGCCCAACATGGTGGCTGAGCGCGTGAACATCGTCACCGACTCACGCGTCAACCTCATCAAGGAAATGGACAAGGCATTCACCAACGGTATGCGCCGCGCACGTCTGCGTCGCCTCGATGCCCTCAATGCCGCCGGCCAAAACGCACTCCCGGCCTCGGACGATGCCACCGATACCATCTCCTCTGCCGATTCCGCCCTGTTCGTCCGCGAGGGTCTGCTCCCGGCCCCGCCGCCACCACCACCACCCGCCAAGTAGAGTTGATGGCGCAAAACCTCCAAAATGGCATCCGCTGGGGGGGGGTGTTGCAAAACCATCGGCTTGTAGGGATGCACCGTGGTGCATCCGGCACAACAATCTGTAAATCAGCGGATGCAACACGGTACATCCCTACAAATTGGCGTAAATTGCCGGTTTTGCAACACCCTGCCGGAAGCCCACATGAACGGAGCGCCGGAGGCGCGTGGATGTGCAGAAACCCCGGGTGGAGCGGAGGCCCCAAAGGCCGCAGCGGAGCCCGGGATCAAGGACTCAGGCGAATATGCTTCGTAGAAGCGTATTGTGGTATAGGCGTCGACAAGTGGGCAAACAACAATCCATTCGTGTTAATGTATGCTAAAATTGGGGTGGGTAATTTTTCGCGTTCCCGTAACGTGCTTAACTTTGCACTGCTGAGGAGGCGCTCAAGGCGCGGCTTCAGCTCATTGCCAGTCTGCCCGGATAACGGGAACTGACTGCACACGTCGCGGAATATGCGTGGGAGCGCTCCCGCCACAGAGGCCGAAAAGCCCTGACTTGGGGAGTGTGGACAATGGAATAGCCTGATCAGCAGCGCAGACTCCGCCGTTAGCACAGACGTGAGCGTCACAGAGGCAGACCTTCCTGTTGGACAGTCATCGAAGCCGGCACCGCACACCGGCCATGGATTATCTTATTGCACGAACGCTAAACGAATCTGAGCAGCGACAAAACACCCCCCAATCCCTCAAGTCACACATCCACGCACGCCGGATCCTGCTACATGGTCGGCACTTCGCCCGCACGCATGGACCGCGTGAGCACCACAGAGTGATTAGCCGCTGTTTGCGGCATAGTGTGATTGACCAAGGGATGACGCAGCCAAAGCATTCCGCAGCCACTTCGGTAAGATAACATCCCCTCCCACCCCACCCCCGTTCCTTTCCTCCACTGGTATCTTACCGACCACGCCCCTGCCTATGGGAGCGCAATGCTCATGGCTGTGCAGTCTGCCCGGAGAGTTTCTGACAGATAGCCAACAGCAAAATGAAAAAAATAATTATCTTTGCACCGTAGACCACGCCGATAGTCGTGCGCAAGCCGTACTTGCTATCAGCGTCCGGTTTGCAACGACATTTTGGTAAAGACGCGTCACACATCGACGTCGGCTGACAGCCCTGCTTCTTCTGAACTTCGCAACCTCAAAAGGAACACACTGCAAGGCATCACAGCGCGACCGTCGAGACGGCGTCCACACCACCGAAAGTGCTTGATATTGTTCGGCAACGGCGGGAGCGTCCTCCACGGGAAGCTCCCGCCACTGCCCGGACTTTCAGAGAGTAATCGGCGTGGACCCTTCTCGTCAGTTTCGTCCAATATGCAGTGAAGGCAATGCGAAGGCCTTGAAGAGCATGGACCTGAAACCATACGGCAAGAAGGAGCCACGCTTTCCTTATGTCTACACCTATCCATCTCTGAAATCCTATCAATATCAATACTTACACACACCAATGGCAAAAAAGTCAGCTATTTCCGGTGAATACATCATCACCGTGGAGGACAGCGGGAGCATCCGCGTCTGCAAGATATATGACAATGTGAAGGGTTCGCTGCGCGAATGTGCCGAATCCAAGGGATTTGACTACGATACCGCCTGGACAACCCGCCAGTTCGGTGCCAAGCTCATCAAGGAGTTCGGCGACGGCAATATGGCCGAGATCGGCGAGTACACCATCATCAAGCGTGACAGCGGCACCATCGAGACTTACCGCACCTATGACAACACCAAGGGCGCACTCCGCGAAATCGCCGAGGCTGTGGGCTTCGTGGTGAACCCGGCGGACACCACTCGCCAGCTCGGCGTCAAGCTCGTGGACTTCATCAACGCCGGCAAGTAACCCTACGTATAACCAGTCAATTCCAACCACATGGCCGTACAGAAGACCGCATCAGGCAAGGTAGACAAGCGCACCAAGGAGGGCAAGGCCATTGCCGCACGCATGGCCGCCGCAAGAGCCGCCCGCAAGAGCGCCAAGACTTCAGGCAAGACCACCTCAACTCTCAAGCGCACATCTTCAGGCAAGGTGGACAAGCGCACCAAGGAAGGGAAGGCCATTGCCGAGCGCATGGCCAAGGCCCGCAAGGCAAAGAACTCATTAGCTAACCGCATCAAAC
Source organism: Candidatus Amulumruptor caecigallinarius (assembly GCA_023665605.1). Taxonomy (GTDB): domain Bacteria; phylum Bacteroidota; class Bacteroidia; order Bacteroidales; family Muribaculaceae; genus Amulumruptor; species Amulumruptor caecigallinarius_B. The sequence continues at coordinate 343,862 of JAMPDP010000001.1, forward strand.
GTCTTTTCAAGTAACCATGACCACACCTACCGTTACGCTGGCATCGCTGCTGGCTGCTCTGATATGGGCCGACGGCGAATACTCCGAAGTGGAGCGCGCCGCCATTGAGGAAATCGCCGAGGCCCTCGACGTTAACCTCAAGGAGCTCAACATGAACATCACCGCCGCACTCATGGAGGTCAAGAACCTCGATGAGAAGGCCGCTACTGACTATGCCGTGAAGCATGCCGCCAAGGTGGCCGACGACGAGACCGCCACTGTTTACCAGGCACTGATGCAGCTGGCGCTCTGCGACAACGTGCTCACCGAAGGGGAGGCTCACAACCTCCTCACCCTCGCCGAAGCGATGGACATCACTCCCGCCGCAGCCACTCTCATGCTCTGTGACATGGTGAAGAGCGAGCCCGAGCTTGAAGTATCATTCGAGGACGACACCGAAGAGTAACACCCCACCATCATGGCAGGCAAAATCAAAGTTTACGGCAAGGCGCAGAACCGCACTGCCCTGGGCATAGCCCACGCTTATCTGGTGATGTATCCCCACGCCACTTTGGCTGACCTCCGCAAGGCCTTCCCCAACACCCTCAACCCCGACATGGGTGTCAAGGAACTGTTTCTCCCCGAGGATGAGGCCCGGAAGTTCAACAACAAGATGAACCTATACTTCGCCAAGGAGGATGAGGTGCTGGAGCTTCAGGACGGTCAGAAGGTGGCTCTTGCTCAGGTATGGTCCAAGCCCTCCTTTGACCGCATGGTCAGTCAGGGCTCCCTATATGACATAGAGGTGGCCGAGTTTGAGAAGACCTCGCATCCCGGACAGAAGGGTGGCTACCGTCTGGAATATCTCAACGGCTACGTGCCCCCCATGCCCGAGAGCAAGAAGAAGAGCCTCGGCTGGCTCTGGGCTCTCCTGGGCATCATCCTGCTCGCACTGATTGCATGGCTCATATTCGGCGGCAAGAAAGAGGCCGAGACAGTGGTGGTGGAGAAGGTTGTGGAGAAGCAGGTGGTCGTACGCGACACCGTGTTCGTGCAGCTCATCGAGGAGATTGAGGCCAACTTCAACGCTGCTCAGTTTGAGCAGGGCAAAGCAGACCTCAACGACGATGCCAAGCTCGCTCTGCATGACCTCGCCAAGGTCATGAAGCAGAACCCCTCAATGAAGCTCCGCATCACCGGCCACACTTCCAGCGAAGGATCCGAGGATGTGAACCAAAAGCTCTCCGCAGACCGCGCCAAGGCTGCCCTTGACTTCCTTGTAAACAAGGAGGGCATCTCCCCAGAGCGCATCACCTCGCAGGGCAAAGGGTCATCCGAACCCGTTGACCCCAACAACCCTCAAGCCAACCGTCGCACCGAATTTGAGGTTATAGAATAAGCGGCTCCCCCTCATAGGGAACCACTCCCCGTTAACCTCCCGACACTTATGATGAAGAAACTCACACACACTCTCGTAGTCAGCACCATGCTCGGCCTCCTCGCATCATGCAGCCCGGGCGAGGCTGACCGCTCATTCTACTCCGAAGTGAAGAGCGTCAACAAGCTCGTGCTCGCCCAAATGGCCATATCAAAGATGGCCACAGTGGACGACATGACACTTGACGAAGCCTCCGGCATGAAGCAGACCCTTGCAGCCTTGACAGATGCCGCAAAGATTGGCTCGCGCAAAGCGGCCTACTCCTACGACACTTACCTACGGGCTTACATTGACCTCTCAACCCTCCAGCCGGAGGATGTGAAGGTCGACGGCAAGGAGATTACCCTCAACCTGCCCCCGATACAGACCGAGTTCACCGGCCGCGACATCCAGATTCGCGAGGAGCATTACCGCGTAACCGGTCTGCGCTCTGAGATTGACCCCAAGGAGCGTGCCGCAATCAAGGAGAAGATGAACGCCTCACTCAAAAAGGAAGTGGAGGAGAAGCCACTCTTCCGCAACAAGCTCACCGAGGAGGCCCGAGCCAAGGCCGTGACCTACTTCAAGTCGCTCCTTGGCAAGGATGGCTACACCGTGAATGTCAACTTCAAATAACCGCTCACCGACATGAAAAAATTAGCATTCCTCCCCTATCTTATTGTTCTGGCGGTGATTTGCGGCGTGGCCATCTGGTGGTATTGCTCGCCCGAGGTGGACCGCGTGAAGATCAGTGAAGGCAAGATCTCTGACATCAAGCCGATGGTGCAGCTCTGCGCCCTGGAGGTGTATGAGGATGTGCCGGTGAAGGGTGACGTAGACTCACGCCACATCTTTGCCAAGACCACTCTAAACGGGTTCATATCCTTTGACCTGGAGAAGCTGGCCACCGAGGAACGCGGCGACACCCTCATCGTAACTCTCCCGCCGGAGATTATCGAAGTGAATGAATCCACCGAGGATGGCACTTACCGGGTTATTGACACCTGGAACGACGACTTCTTCGGGAGCTCCAACATCACCACCGCCGAGGAGAACGCCATCAAGGCTCGTGCTCAGGAGAACTTCCGCAAGGGGCTCTACACCAAGGGGTACGTCAAGCGTGCCCGCAGCGAGGCCGTTACCAACCTAACTTCGATGCTCACGGCTCTCACCGGCAAGCCCGTGGTGGTCAATGACCCCACACCCGAAGGCTCGCTTTGAGTGCGCTTATCACATCACCACAAGCTCTAATATCAACCTCTAAACATCATGGCAGACCTCAGTTTGGATGGCCGCAAGAAAGTAAAAGGCCTCAAGGACGACTTCAAGAAATGTTTCGGCGCTACCCTGCGCGTCTACACCACCCCCTCATGCAAGAGCCCCGCAAAGGATGATGCCACCCTGGCATCGCTGCGCGCCGAGGGTAAAGCCGGCGGCGCTTGCACCTTCGGCGGCAACCTCAAAGTGGGCAGCTTCGAGAAGAAAGTGGCTGACCTCTACGGCATCGGCGTACAGGTAGCCACCCCCGACAACAAGAAGCTCGCCCCGGACGACATCACCCTCGCCGCAGCCGGCAAGCTCTGACTCTCTCGCTTTTTTATCCACATCATCACTGCCGGGGAGGGGAAGCACACCGCTCCCCGGCATATTTTCCTGCAATGGCCAACAAAGCATATTACCGCAAGTTGATTGTGGACAAGCGTGCACAGCTTGCCAATGAGCGCGCCGCCAAGAAGCGCGACAACGAGTCGTATGCCCGCATGATCAAGAGCGCCACATCCCCCTCGGGCAAAGCCTCCTACCGCAAGAGCAAGATAGACCGAGCAGCTGCCCATGACCGCCGCATCGAGAGCCTCAAAGTGGAGATAGCCCGTCTGCAACTTGAAGTGGCCCGCGCCCCGAAATAACCGCTTCGGTCTTTCTCTCTCTATTATATCGGATTTATCATGTTGATCGACAAAATCAAGTCTACGGCCGGGGCCATATCCGCAAGCGGCAAGAAGCAGCTTGAGAGCATGGCCGTCACGGCTGACAGCCTCAGGAAGTGGGCCGAGAAAGCCCCCGACACCATACATGAGTATGCCTCCCGGTTTGATGCGGACGAAATGTGGCAGAAGATTGAGAAATGGGGCGTGAAGGCCGGGCAGGACCTCGTGATTATGGTTCTCGCCATGTACTACACAATCCGCAAATTCATACCGGCCATCAACGAAAAATTCACAAAGAAATGACTGACAACAACATAACACCCAAGCCAAGCATCCCCTGGGGTGACGTTCTGATGATAGCCGGAGCAATAGCCTACTTCGTGATGCCGGTGGACCTGATACCCGATGCAATGCCGGGCATCGGATTCTCTGATGACCTTGCCGCACTCACCATGGTGTTTCGCAAGGCCAAAAGCATCATGAGCTCCGGGGCCTTCGGCGAGGCCGCTCAAAAGGCTTCTGAGCTGATGGGCGACAAATTCAATGCCGAGGATGCCGCCAAGCTCGCAAACAAACTCATGAAATAAGCGTACGGGGATGGGAGCATTTTTCAAAGCATTCTGGACCCGCATGGGCCGTAACACCGGCAACCGTGTGAGCAACGCCATATTCGGCGACAAATGGGCCACCCCCTATCGCGTGGCCGTGAACAGGGATAACCGGGACTCCGACAACACGCCCTCCGGCCGAAGCACCTCCCGGGGCAGCCGCCGGAACGGCCGGAGCCGGGGCAATCACAGTGTTTCACATGCCTCCTCATCACCTCGTCGGAGCAGCGGACGCACACTCTATTGGCTTGCCGGAATTGTGCTGTTTTGCGGCACATACAATGCCATCATCAACCCCAACAAGGAGGATATTGTGCTGTTGCTGATGCTGTGGGCTGTGGCGATAGCCTGGTTTGTAATCCGGCTCCGCACATCCCGCTCATGAAGCTAAGGAGCGACATCCGCCGACTGCGCGCTGCACTCGGGCGCGTGTTTGACGACAACCTCGACACCCGCCAGTGGTACAATGTGGTTGACTGGGTCATCGTGTTCATGATCATCCTCTGCGGCGTCAATGAGTTCATAGCCACATTCGACTGGCCGGAGTCCGTGGCGCGCATATTCGAGTGGATTAACACGGTGACGCTATGGTTCTTCGTCGTGGAGGTGAGTCTGCGCATATGGGCAGCCCCGGAGCAATCGCCCCGCTTCAAAGGCTTCATGGGGAGAATACGCTACTGCTTCACCTTCTACGGGTTCATCGACTGGGTGTCAACATACCCCTTTCTGATCCAGTACTTCGTGCCTATCCCCACACGCGGGTTGTGCATACTGCGTGTGGCCCGCATCATCCGTGTGTTCCGCATCACGCGCTATGCCAAGTCTTTCGGGCTCCTCTCCAACTCTATTCGGGCGAAGAAAAACGAGCTGATTGTATCGCTCCAGTTCCTGCTGATTGTCACTTTCATGCTCTCGCTCATCCTCTTCTACTATGAGCACGAGGCACAGCCGGAGGTCTACGACAACGGTTTCTCATCCGTTCTGTGGGCCTTCGCGCAATATATCGGCGACCCCGGGGAGTTTGCCCAGACTCCGCCGGTCACCGTTGCAGGACGTGTCATAGCGTGCATTGTGGGCATTCTCGGCATAGCCATCGTGGCAGTGCCGGCCGGTATCCTTGGGTCAGCGTTCGTCGACGAGATGGAGCAGGAGGCGCGTCGTGAGCGTGTGGCCGAGAGTGGCCGCAGGCTGCGCCTGAGCTTTCAGCGCAAACTTGACCGTCCGACGGGCTTTCAGGTCTGTCCCCCCTTTCAGTCGGTGGCTAACGTCGTAGTGCGCCAGAAGATGTCGGAGAATGACATCTTAGAGGCCGCCTGTGCCGTACCCGGATTCCGCATCTCCAACCTTGCGGCGACAATCCCGGTGGCCAACAACCCGATGGACCGCCTTGTCGTGGAGCTCTTTGAATGCAACCGTCCTTACGGCTTGCGCATTGACCGAGGCTCAAGGATGACCATTGTGGCCACGTCAAGCTACATAGACCCCTGCACGGGCAACTTCGCTTATTACCTTGCCATGATTGGCGGCTTCAATCTGGTGAGCCGGGAGCTTGGTTCGCAAGCTCCCGCGATTTCGTTCTACAACGTCAAGGAGAGTACCCGCACGGAGGAGGGGTTCACCGAGTTCATGGCTGATGTGGAGGAGTTTGCGGCACGTCCCGGGGCATGGACACTCACCCTGCTGGCGGCAAGTGGCAGCGAGGAGCCGGAGTATGACACTCAGATTCACTTCGGCACAGGTGCGACGAAAGGCTCCGAGGAGGTGGGCAGCCTTGTCACCGACAAGGAGCGTTTCCTTGATTTTTACTCTGCACTGTCCGGCACCCTTGAGCAGCGCGAGGGAGTGCAATGCGACCTCGGTCGTTACCACAGCACGGCGCAGTCCGCACTCTACCTGCGCCGGCTTGCGCGGCAGCAAGAGCCCAATGACTTCGTGATGCGTGTGGCGTGGAGCGTGATGCTCTGGAGTCCGCGCCGCCTCGAAGTGGCCCGACTCATAGCCGATGCCATCAACCGGTCACTGCTGGGCACCGATGGCAACCCATCGGTAGCCACACTGACCGTCAAGGATTTCGGTTACACCTGAGCCGGGTCTGTGTTTCTGTCATCACGTTACGCGAAAAAGTGTTATTTTTGCGTAGGTTTCTCATTCAATTTTTATAGTGATGACTGACTTCACCAATGATATACGGCGCTTTCTTGAGGCGCACCACTATGAGAGCTTTGAGCCCCGCGCAGCCCTCATCGACATGGATGGGGTCCTCTATGACTCAATGCCCGGCCACGCCCGGGCATGGCAACAGATGGCCACATCTCATGGCATAGAGTGCACCTTCGAGGAGTTTTTCGGCTATGAGGGTATGACAGGCCCGGCCACCATCAACATCCTGTTCAACCGCGCCTTCGGCCGCAACGCCACGGCTGACGAGGTGAAAGCCCTCTACAAGGAGAAGTCCGACAACTTCTCCGCTCAGGGGCTTCCCCCCAAGATGCCCGGCTTTGACAGCGTGATGGCTACCCTGCGTGAGCGTGGCCTGAGCCGCGTGCTCGTTACAGGCAGCGGCCAGCGGTCGCTCATTGACCGCATCGCCGCTGACTACCCCGGAGCCTTCCCTCCGGGGATGGCTGTCACCGGGGCTGACGTGGCTCACGGCAAGCCTGACCCGGAGCCGTATCTCAAAGCCATGAAGCTGGCTGACGTGAAGCCCTGGCAGAGCATCGTCATCGAGAACGCCCCCTGCGGTGTCACCGCCGGGGCACGCTCCGGGGCATTCACCGTGGGCGTGGCCACCGGGCCGATACCCCTTGAGGAACTCGCCAAGGCCGGTGCTGCCGTCACCTTTGCCTCCATGCCTGACTTTGCCGAGGCTCTCCCGACCCTCCTTGACCAACTCGCTAACGCTCACTGACCATCCCGTCATGTCTCAGACCCTCACATTCACCAACGCACCCGGCCGCTACCTTGACTCACTTGTCAAAACTATTGCCCCCAAGGGTAATATTTTCTTGTTGACTGACAGCAATACTCGCGCCAAGGTATACCCTCTACTGGCTGAGGAGAGCCTGGTAGCCGCTCAGGCCTCCGTAATCGAGATCCCGGCGGGCGATGTCAACAAAAACCTCACATCCCTCACCCACATCTGGTCACAACTTGTGGCCGGCGGGGCCACTCGCCGCTCGCTGCTGATCAACCTCGGTGGCGGCATGGTGACAGACATCGGCGGCTTCGCTGCCGCCACCTTCAAGCGGGGCATCCCCTTCATCAACCTGCCCACCACGCTCCTCGGTGCCGTAGATGCTGCCGTGGGGGGGAAGACCGGCATCAACTTCGAGGGACTGAAAAACGAAATCGGAGCGTTTCGCGAGGCCGAGGAGGTGATAATCTCCACCATCTACTTCGCCACGCTGCCGCCGGCGGAGATGCTGTCGGGCTACGGCGAGATGCTCAAGCACGGGCTGCTGGCCTCGCGCGAGGAGTTTACGGCCCTCCTGGCCCATGACCCCGTAGAGGGTGATCTCGAAGCACTGTTGCCATTGCTGGAGCGCAACGTCAAGGTGAAGCGAGATGTCGTGGCACAGGACCCCACCGAGAAGGGGCTGCGCAAGGCTCTCAACCTTGGCCACACCCCCGGGCATGCCTTTGAGTCATGGGCTATGGCCCGCAAGCAACCAGTGCCGCACGGCTATGCCGTGGCATGGGGTCTGCTCGTGGACCTCATCCTCTCGCATCTGTTGGAAGGGTTCCCCTCCGACCTGCTCCAAAGCTATGCCTCGCGACTGCGCGAACTCTACGGCACCCTCCCCATCGGGTGCAACGATTATGACACCCTGATAGGCTATATGCGTCACGACAAGAAAAACGAGAGTGCCGATGCCATCAACTTCACCCTCCTTGATGCCCCGGGCCGCGTGCACCTTGATGCCATAGTCCCCGCCGAGACCATCCGTCAAGCCCTCGATCTGTTCCGCGACTTCGCTTGAGCGCAACGCGCCCCATTAAGGTCGCAAAAGCCAACGGCTTGGATCAAGGCAGCAGTGTCTGAATTTGCGGCAGCAGACGTGGGAGGTCGAGCTCGGGATTTTCGGGCGCTACGGGCACCACTGAGATGTAATCCTCTGATAGCCAATACTCGTCTGTATCCGTGCGGTCGGCATCAATGTTGATGAACTCCCCTTTGAGCCAATAGAATGACTGGCCCGATGGGGTGCGGTAACGCTCGTACTCATCTGTCCAGTAGCCGCGTGCGGCCCGCGCGGCGCGTGCTCCCTTGGGAGTCACCTTCGCGGGGATGTTGACGTTGAGGCACACCCCTTCGGGCAGCCCCTTTTCAAGCACCGAGGCGGTGATAGCCTTCACCAAAGGGAGCGAGAGCGAGAAGTCTGCCGCAATGGAGTGATGAGTCAGCGAGAACCCTACCGAAGGAACGCCCGCCATACAAGCCTCCTGTGCAGCCCCCATCGTACCGCTGTAAATCACCGCGTTGCCGGTGTTGCTGCCATGGTTGATGCCTGAGAGCACCAGCGCAGGCTTGCGGGGCACTATCACGTCGAGCGCCAGCTTTACGCAGTCCACCGGCGTGCCGTTGATGGAAAAGAGCTGTGCACCGGCCAGTTCGCCACGCTCCTTGATGAACAGCGGCCCCTCTACGGTGATGGCACTCGACTTGCCCGACTGGGCAGTCTCAGGCGCGGCGGCTATCACGTCGCCCATGCCCGCGACAGCCTCGGCGAGTGCACGGAGTCCCGGAGCCTCAAAACCGTCATCGTTGGTCAAAAGTATGAGAGGGCGGAGTTTTTCGTTCATATCTGCTTTCGATTTATCGGTATTCCTATTCATTTTGCAGCAATGTGTCACCACACCACTACTATCACAAACAAATTTAATGAAAATTTCGTTGATAAAGAATAAACTTCGTAACTTTGCATATCACGCCTGCGTGAGGCGTGCTACCGAGTCCCTTCATCCAATCTCATAACGTAAATATATCATGGTTATTCAGCGCTGGCAATCCCTACTGCTCTTCCTCGCCACAGTGTGCATGGTGGTCTATATCTTCCTCCCCGCACAGATCACCGACATCGAGACTCAGCAGGTCATCATCGTAGACCCGAAGTACAACCTCGGTCTGTGGATTCCCGCTGCGGTAAGCGCGCTGCTCTACTGCATCGCCATCTTCCTGTTCAAGAACTTCGCCGCCCAGCTCTGGACGCTCTTTGCCGCCAACGGCTGCGCCATCATATCCGGCGCACTCCTGATATGGGCCACGATGCCTGACACAATAGCGTGGACGCTGGTGTTCCCCCTGGCAGCCCTCATCTTAGGCATGGCCGCCCGCGGCTTCATCCGCAAGGACCGCGCCACCCTGCGCTCTTACGACCGTCTGCGCTAACCAATCACCACGCTAACATCCGTGCTCACATACAACACCCATCTTAAGCCCGTCACCCTACCGGGATACGGGCGCAACATCCAGCAGATGGTAGACCACTGTCTCACCATCGAGAACCGCGACGAGCGCAACGCCTGCGCCCGCTCAATTATCAGCACCATGCTCACACTACACCCCCAGGTACGCCAGGAGGAGGACTGGGAGCAGAAGCTCTGGGACCATCTGGCCATCATGAGCCACTTCGAGCTCGACATTGATTGGCCCATGGAGGTAATCTCCGAGGCTGAGACTCTCTCCACCCCTGACAAAATCGCCTACCCCACGCAGCTCTCCACCCACCGCAACTACGGCAAAGGGATACAGCGCATGATTTCGCGCGCCGCCCTGATGGAGCCCGGCGAGGAGCGTGATGCCCTTGTGTTGCTCATTGCCAACCAGATGAAGAAGCTGATGCTGGGTGTCAACAAGGACCACGTGTCTGACTCGCGCATCTTCAAGGACCTCGCAGCCATGAGCCATGGCGAGTTCGTGCTCAACCCCGATCAGGTGCGACTTGCCGAATACAACATCCTCCCGCCCCCGTCCACCAAGAAGAAAAAGAAGAAATAAACCGGCCTTCAAATGCTCCGCCCCGAAGACCTGATAGAAATCGGCTTCATCCTCAAGCCTCACGGCGTGAAGGGTGAGCTCTCGGTGACACTTCACGATGCCGACGTGGACCTCGCCGCCCTGCGCTGCGTGTTCATAGAGCGCGACGGGTTGCCGGTGCCCTTCTTCATCTCCGGGGTGCGTCCCAAGGGGTCACTGGCACGGCTCGTGCACATTGACGGCATTGACTCCGAGGAGGCAGCTCGACGCTTCGCCGGGGCTGCTGTCTTCGGTCTCCGCACCGAGGTAGAGGAGATGCTCGCCCAAGCTCGCGCCGACGATGACTCCGAGGATGATGAGCACGAGGGCATATACGCCAACGAGCTTATAGGGCTGCACGCCGTGGCCGACGGGGCGCTCCTTGGCGATGTCGAGGCCATCGACGACTCCACGGCCAACCTGCTCATGGTGATACGTCGCGCCGAAGCCCCCGATGCACCGCCGCTGCTCGTGCCTCTTGCCGCCGAGTTCATTCAGAGCATTGACCCGGACTCCGGCACTCTCCACCTCTCACTTCCCCGGGGGCTGCTGGAGCTCTAAGATCATTACTCCTCACTTCGCTCACACATCTCCCCCTCCGCATCTCTCCCCATCCCCATTGACAATCATCTACATATATATTCATTAAAGGAAAGGAAACATCCTATGCCCTCTGTCAACAAAGAAAGCGCTCTCGAGTATCACCGCTACCCGCGGCCCGGTAAGACCGAGATTGTCCCCACCAAGCCCTATTCATCACAGCAGGATCTTGCTCTGGCCTACTCCCCCGGTGTGGCCTACCCCTGCCTCGACATTGAGCAGACGCCCTCCGACGCCTATCTCTACACCAACAAGTGTAACCTCGTGGCCGTAATCTCCAACGGCACCGCCGTGCTCGGCCTCGGCGATATCGGCGCACTCGCCGGCAAGCCGGTGATGGAGGGTAAGGCCCTCCTGTTCAAGATATTCTCCGGCCTTGACTGCTTCGACATCGAGGTCAACGAGAAGGACCCCGAGAAGTTCATCCAGATTGTCAAGGCAATAGCCCCCACCTTCGGCGGCATCAACCTTGAGGACATCAAGGCTCCCGAGTGCTTCGAGATTGAGCGCCGACTCAAGGAGGAGTGCGACATCCCCGTGATGCATGACGACCAGCATGGCACAGCCATCATCTCCGCCGCCGGACTGCTCAACGCTCTTGAGATTCAGGGCAAGAAGATAGACGAGATCAAGCTCGTGGTGAACGGTGCCGGCGCAGCCGCCGTCAGCTGCACACGCCTCTACATAGCCCTCGGCGTGAAGAAGGAGAACGTGGTGATGTGTGACTCCAAGGGCGTGCTCAACCGCAAGCGTCAGGGCCTCAACTCACAGAAGCTGGAGTTTGCCACCGACCGCGACATCGACACTCTGGCTCAGGCCATGGTTGGCGCGGATGTCTTCCTTGGTCTCTCCGTGAAGGATGTGGTTACAACCGAGATGGTACAGTCCATGGCTCCCAAACCCATTGTGTTCGCTCTGGCCAACCCCGACCCCGAAATCTCATTTGACAAGGCCAAGGCCTCACGTCCCGACTTGATTTACGCCACCGGTCGCTCCGACTACCCCAACCAGATTAACAATGTGCTGGGCTTCCCCTACATATTCCGCGGAGCACTGGACTGCGGTGCCACGGCCATCAACGAGGCCATGAAGCTCGCTGCCGTCAAGGCCATTGCCGACCTCGCCAAGCAGCCTGTACCCCAGGTGGTGAATGCGGCTTACAACATGAACAACCTCAAGTTCGGCCCTGACTACATCCTGCCCAAGCCTCTTGACCCCCGCCTGCTCGGCGTGGTAGCCCCGGCTGTGGCCCGCGGAGCCATGGAGAGTGGCGTCGCTGCACGCCCCATCACCGACTGGGATGCCTACCGCGCACGTCTGCGCACACTCATGGGCTACGACAACAAGCTGGTGCGCAACCTCACCGACCAGGCTCGCCAGAACCCCAAGCGCGTGGTGTTCGGCGAAGGCAACACGGACAATATGCTCCGTGCCGCCGTGGCCGCCGGCCGCGAGGGCATCTGCACACCGATAGTGCTCGGCAACGAGGAGATGATTGGCAAGCGCGCTGAGCGTCTCGGCATCGACATCTCCGGCATCGAGATTGTGAACCTCCGTCACGACCGCGAGGCTGACCGCCGCCAGCGTTACGCTGAGTATTTCGCCTCCAAGCGTATGCGCTCCGGCGTGACCATGGCTGAGGCTCTGGAGCTCATGTTTGACCGCAACTACTTCGGCATGATGATGGTGGAGACCGGCGATGCCGACGCCTTCATCTCAGGCACTTATTCCGGCTCTCACAAGGCCGGCGAAATTGCCCGTCAGGTGGTGGGTATCCGCAAGGGCTACAACCACTTCGCCACCATGCACATCGTCAACACCAAGCGCGGCGTCTACTTCCTGGCCGACACCATGGTGAACTCCGACACCGACAAGGAGACACTGAAGGATATTGCCCGTCTGGCTCACTACGCCGTGGACTACTTCGCCAACGACCCAGTCATGGCCATGGTGAGCTACAGCAACTTCGGCTCCAACAAGGACGAGGGGTGCAACAGCGTGCACTGCGCCGTGCGCGAGCTTCATGAGGAGAACCCCGAGATGGCCATTGACGGCGAGATGCAAGTGCACTACGCCATCAACAAGGAGCTACGTGACAAGACCTACCCCTTCAACCACATCGCCGGCAAAGATGTCAACACCCTCATCTTCCCCAACCTTGACGCAGCCAACGCGGCTTACCGCATGATGCTTGAGATGGGCGTGGGCGAGGCCGTGGGCCCCATCCAGATTGGCCTTAACAAGCCCATCCACTTCATCAACATCGACTCTCCGGTGCGCGACATCGTGAACCTCGCCACCGTGGCCGTAGTCGATGCCTCCGTGCAGCAGAAAGTGGACGCTCAGTAACAGCAGCTGCGCGATAAATCTCACCCGCGCCCAGCGGCGCCCCCCCCTCAAATAGAGGACATCGCTTCGCACGCCGCATCCAACACCATTCATTGCAGGGAGTCCCGCCGGGACTCCCTGCCAATGCTTAACCGACATCAGCAATGACCCCTGATTTCGTAGCTACACATCACCACCGGCTCTGGAACAGCAACTACATACGCGTGTGGAGCGCCAACTTCATGCTCTTCTTTGCGTTCTACCTGCTCACCCCGCTGCTCCCCATCTACCTTGCCGACACGTTTCATGCTGACCGTGCCGTGACCGGCATCGTCCTCTCGGGATACACCATCACTGCTCTGATAGCGCGCCCCTTCAGCGGCTTCATTGTGGACACGATGCCCCGCAAGAAGGTGCTTCTGTGGTGCTTCTTCCTGTTCTCAATCTTCTTTGCCGGCTACTTCCTCACATGGTCGCTGATGCTCTTCGCCATAATCCGCACCCTTCACGGCGCACCCTTCGGAGCCCTCACCGTGGCCAACAGCACTATGGCCATCGACGTGCTTCACACCTCGCGGCGCGCCGAAGGGATAGGCTACTACGGGTTGAGCAACAACATAGCCATGGCCATCGGTCCCTCGGCAGGTATGTTCATCTACCGCTGGGTGAACAACTTCGACATCCTCTTTGCCCTCTCACTTGCCATAGCACTGCTCGGTATGGCCGTGGATGCCGGTATCAAGGCCCCCAAGAAAGCCCCCATTGCCAAGGCCACCGAACGAAAGCACCTCTCGCTTGACCGCTTCTTCCTGATTGCCGGCTGGCCCGAGGCAATCGTGATGGCCGCACTCAGCTACGGCTTCGGCATCATCTCAACCTATCTGGCCATCTACACCTCGCGCACTCTTCATTACGAGAACGGCACGGCAATATTCTTCGCCCTGCTCGCCATCGGCCTGATCTGTTCACGTCTGGTGGGGAGCCGCTCGCTGCGCAAGGGTCTCATCGTGGAGAATGCGCAGTGGGGCATGACCCTCTCGCTCTTCGGCTACATAGCATTCGTGCTCATCCCCGGGCCAATCGGCTACTACGGCGCGGCTCTTATTATAGGTATGGGCAACGGACATATGTTCCCTGCCATGCAGTCAATGTTCATCTCCCTGGCGCCCAACTCGCGCCGAGGCACCGCCAACTCCACGCTCCTCGTCAGCTGGGATGTGGGCATAGGCCTGGGCATCGTGGCCGGCGGTGCCATCGCCCAGTATTACTCTTACACCGCAGCGTTCACCAACGCATATATCGTCAACGCCCTGGGCGTGCTCTTCTTCTGGCTCTACGTCCGCGGCCACTACCGCCGCCACCGACTCGCCTCATGACTGGAGCACCACTGCGACGCAAACACAAGAAAAGCATCTGCCATGAACGAGCTCGAACGCTCGGCGTGGCAGATGCTTGTTCTAAAACCAAAAATATATATGATGTAAGGAAACCATCATGGTACTGTGGAAAAGGAATCGCTAAGGCATAAAAAAAATTACTCGTCATCACGACGAATAATCTTCTTACCTTAAATCTAATACCATGAAAAACTTGTCGCAAAGGTAAGCACCTTTTGCGAAATAACAAACACTTTGGCTCAAAAATCCTGCTTTTTAACATAGTTTTGCAAATACACTGAAGCGTGATGAAAATATGTTGCGAAACATATTTTGGATAGTTACAGGTTAGCGAAAAAATCACTATTTTGCGCTCACCTTAAGAGCTCACCCTCTCCCTCACCTTTCTCCTCCTCTTTTTGACGGGTCCGCCCTACGGGTCCTCTCTTGACATTTCTTACCTAATCACCCTCTTACCATGAAGGTCTATCAGTCCAACGAAATCAAAAACATCGCCCTGCTCGGCAGCAAGGGCTCCGGCAAAACCACACTCACTGAGGCAATGCTCTTTGAGTGTGGAGTGATAAAACGTCGCGGCACCATCGACGGCGCCAACACCGTCTCTGACTACTTCCCCGTGGAGAAGGAGTATGGCTACTCGGTATTCTCCACCGTCGCCTACGCTGAGTTCCTCGGCAAGAAGATCAACTTCATTGACTGCCCCGGCGCTGACGACTTCGTGGGCAACGCCATCACGGCCCTCAACGTCACCGATACCGGCGTGATTCTCATTGATGCCAACTACGGCGTAGAGGTGGGCACGCAGAACATATTCCGCACCACTGCGCAGCTGCGCAAGCCCGTGATATTCGCCATCAACCAGCTTGACGGTGAGAAGGCTGACTATGACAACGTCATCGAGCAGATGCGCGAGATCTTCGGCAAGAAGGTGGTACCCATACAGTACCCGCTGCAGAGCGGCCCCGGCTTCAACTCGTTCATCGACGTGCTGTTGATGAAGAAGTACTCCTGGGGGCCCGACGGTGGCGTACCCGTGATTGAGGAGATTCCCGCCGAGGAGGCCGAAAAGGCTCACGAGCTTCACCAGCAACTGGTGGAGGCCGCCGCCGAGAATGACGAGACTCTCATGGAGAAGTTCTTCGACCAGGGACACCTCAGCGAGGACGAGATGCGCGAAGGCATACGCAAGGGGCTCATTGACCGCTCCATCTTCCCGGTGTTCTGCGTCAGCGCGCTCAAGGACATGGGCGTGCGCCGAATGATGGAGTTCCTGGGCAACGTGGTGCCTTTCGTTGACGATATGCCCGCCCCTGTGGCCGTAGACGGCACCGAGGTGAAGCCTGACTCCAACGGCCCGCTGAGCGTGTTCGTGTTCAAGACCACCGTAGAGCCACACATCGGCGAGGTTAGCTACTTCAAGGTGATGAGCGGCACACTCAAAGCCGGCGACGACCTCGACAACGTGGACCGCGGCTCCAAGGAGCGCCTCGCACAGATCTACTGCGTGTGCGGACAGATCAAGACGGCGGTTGACAAACTCTGCGCCGGCGACATCGGTGCCACCGTCAAGCTCAAGGATGTACGCACCGGCAACACTCTCGATGCCAAGGGCTGCGACTTCCGCTTTGACTTCATCAAGTATCCCGAGCCCAAGTACCAGCGCGCCGTACGCCCCGTCACAGAGAGCGACGCCGAGAAGCTGGCCGGCATCCTCACCCGTATGCACGAGGAGGATCCCACATGGATCATCGAGCAGAGCAAGGAGCTCAAGCAGACCATCCTCAAGGGCCAGGGTGAGTTCCACCTGCGCACCCTAAAGTGGCGCGTGGAGAACAATGACAAGCTCCCCATCATCTTCGAGGAACCCAAGATACCCTACCGCGAGACTATCACTAAGGCTGCCCGCGCTGACTACCGTCACAAGAAGCAGAGCGGCGGTGCCGGTCAGTTCGGCGAAGTGCACCTCATCGTGGAGCCATACACCGAGGGTATGCCCGCACCTGACACCTACCGCTTCGGCAATCAGGAGTTTAAGATGAACGTACGCGACACCCAGGAGATACCTCTGGAGTGGGGCGGCAAGCTCGTGGTGTGCAACTGCATCGTGGGCGGCGCCATCGACGCACGTTTCATCCCCGCCATCGTCAAGGGCCTGATGGACCGCATGGAGCAGGGGCCGCTTACCGGCAGCTATGCCCGCGACGTGCGCGTATGCATATATGACGGCAAGATGCACCCCGTAGACTCCAACGAAATCTCCTTCCGCCTGGCAGGCCGCAACGCCTTCTCCGAAGCCTTCCGCAACTCCGGCCCGAAGATTCTCGAACCGGTATATGACGTGGAGGTAATGGTGCCCGGCGACGTGATGGGTGACGTGATGAGCGACCTTCAGGGACGCCGCGCCATCATCATGGGCATGGAGAGCGACAACGGCTTCGAGAAGATTCAGGCCAAGGTGCCCCTCAAGGAGATGGCAAGCTACTCCACGGCTCTGAGCTCCATCACCGGCGGACGCTCATCGTTCACCATGAAGTTTGCCTCCTACGAGCTCGTGCCCTCCGACGTTCAGGAGAAGCTCCTCAAGGACTACGCCGAGAAGCACGCCGCCGACGAGTAAATGCCACATCAGTGACGGCATCCGGCATCTGCCCCCGTCACCATCCACCCCTATACCTCTCCTCAATCTAATTATTCATCCTTCTTTCTCAGCTTGCCGGAGGCTCCGCAACCCAGCGGGGCCTCCGCTTATTTCCGCATTGCGGATAAGACATCGGAGGACGGTCATTGCCCTTGGCTATATACCCGGCGGAGAATCTCGCGCATCACAGCCGGACGCGGATGGGCACCGTCAAGCAGGTTGCGCGGATTTCTCAGCAACTCTGTCACGGCCGTGTCCATCCTGCAATATCCGGAGCCCAAAGCCTGCCGGAGCACACTGTCATCGCTCTGTGTGAGCATCGTCCCCGTCATGTTTGGCATAATCACCACTTTCCATTGAGCGCCGGAGAGATCAAGCAGCCGCCGCAGCTGATGAAGCTCAGCCACTACGTGTCCGTTATCCGGGCCAAGCATATCATGCTCGGTGTGCAGCCTGCGGCGGCGTGCCCGTTCTTCGCGGACTCCGACACGCGCCAGTGTCGCATAATCCACCGTGTCAAGCCATGCTTCTGTCTTGGTCCAATAGATTTCATTGTGGCGCGGGTCATAATCCACCGGCTCAAATGAGCGCGGATAGCCGGTTTCCTGTTCCGGAAACCGCCCCGTCAGAGCGCGCGCGGCCCAACCGGTGAGCGCTCCCTTGGTCATTGCATATGAGCCGTGAAACATATGTATGGCCACCCGTCTCAGCCCCGTGTGGAGTCCTGGCGGATCGGTGTCATAGTACTCGTGAAACAGAGCGGTGGAGTCTGAAAGTGCATAGACATCAAACGCCACCAGAATATGCCGGAGCGTATCACCGCGTTGCAGAGCGTGAGCCAAAAAGCGGTTGGCGGTGAATACCGTCTGAGAGGATGACGACAAGTGATACGCCGAGCGAAAGGCGTCAGCGCCAAGCATCTCACGCCAGTCTGCTATGTAACAATACTGCGAGAGGCTGCTTCCGATAATCAAGGCATCGAAACGCTCCTCAGGGGCATAATGGTCATAATTGGCCAGCGTAACCACTCCGGCATTGATCTCCTCGCGGTCTGCGTTATACTGCGGATACCAGTAGAGCGTCTTCAGTGGGTCGGTTGCCACATAGGCCACCGCAAGAAGAGCGATGACACCCGCTGTCAGGGCAGCAGTGCGGAGCATGAAGTGTCGGAGCGGGTGGCGCATTGAGTCAGAAACGGTAATAGATGAACTGAGACTCACTGTGAGCCGCTCCGGCATATATCAGGAAGCCGAGGAGCATATATACAGCCATCCTCAAGAATGTGTTGCGGGGCACTCTGGCCAAGCCGAAGCTGAGGGTGCGCGCATGCCACTCCACCACCAGCATTGCCCCAGCAGCCAGCCAGGACAAGTGCAGCGTCAGCCACACAGCCACTGTGACGGGAGCCATGATGACAGAGACCGCGAATGCCGCGGCAGCCCCGCCAAGCAACCATTTCCCGGCCCCGGCCCGCCAGACAAATGCCGCCGCCAACAGGACAGCCGCAGTTGCCGCAAGCCCCGGAGCCGCACGCATAAGCATACTGCCGCCGGCAGCGAGCGAATCGGCTCGCATGATCACACAATTGACAGATCTCACCAGGCAGGTCAGCACAATCTTATGTGCATCACGGCGGGTGGCCACCGGGGAATCGAGCTTGTAGTTGGCACAACCGCCGGCCACAGACAGCACAAGCCATACACCGCCCAGAAGTCCCCACACTACAAAGGTCCACGCGGCACCGTGCCACAGGCCCGAGAGCAGGAACACCACCATCATGTTGACATACTTGTTGCCGCTGCGCGACCCTCCCATCGGGATGTAAACGTAGGTGCGAAACCATTCCATCAGCGTGCGGTTCCAGCGCCGCCACATCTCGCGAGCATTGCGTGAATAGAGCGGAAAGAGGAAGTTGTCTGACAGTCGAAATCCCAGCAGCTGCGCAGAGCCGCGGGCTATGTCGCAGTAGCCGGAAAAGTCGGCATATATCTGAATCAAAAAGAACCACACGACGAGGCCAGCTGACACAGACCCGCCAAGCCCGGGAGCGACATCGCCGCCGTAGGCTGCGTCAACCCACGGCGCAATCCCGTCGGCCACCACCACCTTTTTGAACAATCCCCACAGTATGCGCCGCATCCCCTCCACGGCCTCCCCATAGTCAAACGGAGCTATCCGCCTGAACTGAGGCAGCATCCGCGACGCGGACTCGATGGGGCCAGCCACAAGCTGAGGGAAGAAGGCTATGTAAAGCGAGAAGTTGAGCAGGTTGCGTTCCGCAGATACACGCCCGCAAAGAACGTCAATAGAGTAGCCCACTGCCTGAAAGGTGTAAAACGAGATGCCCACGGGGAGCAACACCCTGACAGTGAACCAGTCCATCTCCCAGCCGAAATTGGCAAACAGCCAGCGCAGATTCTCGGCGAAAAAGCCGAGATACTTGAAAGCCACTAAGATGCCGAGATTGACAGCGACACTCAACGCTGCCAGGGTGCGCCGGTGACTGCCGGGCAGAGCGCACGCCCATGAGACAAGGGTTGACAGCAAGAGCAACCCTGCAAAGCGCCAGTCCCACCATGCGTAGAAGAAATAGCTCGCTGCCAGCAACACTATGTTACGCCCGACAATGCTGCGATGCAAGGGCCACCTCACAAGCACAAACACCAGCGGCAGCAGCAACGCGTAGGCAAGCGAAACAAAAGTCATGCCGCAAAATTACAAAATGTTTCATTGTCGGCAGCCACGAAAAGCCTCCGGGATGCGTTTTTCAGCTCAGCCACTCCACCGGCACGCGCCTCGGGTATGATGCCGCGTTTTACCGGCAATAAGTCTGTCCGATATAGTCTGTCCGACGAACTATGGTGGAGGGATGTCGATGAAAAATCATTATATTTGCACTTCGGGAATCCGACTCTTGCCAATCCATCACTCTTTCAGCACACATACCTGCTTTTCACATCACATATACTTGCACCTCTCGCCCATGAAACGCTGCTATACATCCCTTTTGCGAATGCGCACAGCGGGAAAAGCCCTGCTGCTGGCTGCCGCCGCCTCCATGTGGTCATGCGATGACAATGAAGAACTTTGCGCTCCCGAACCTCCCATCCCCGCCACCATCGACGGTGCCATTGACATAGCCAACGGCATGAACGTGGTGATGGTTGACTTAGACGCGCCTGAGAGCTTTGAGCTCAGGCTTGGCACAAAGCGGGCTGTGCGCCACGTCACCGATGCCGGATGCCCGGTGGAGTTTGCGCTTTGCACGGATGCCGACACTACTCGCACCCTCAGAATCACATCTGTGGGGACTCTCAGCGATGCCGACCTGCCGAAAATATACAATCTCCATCTGGAGCTGGAGGACGGCTCCCTCACCAAGGATGTCAAGCTGGTGCTTCGCCGCAAGGTAGGGGTGCAGGATGTGAGCGAGTATGCCAAGAAAATCGGTCAGGGCACCAAAGTGTGGGCCGACCTGGGCAACGTCACCTTCGCGGTGCTTGACTTTGACGCAATCGCCCCGCAATTGCAGGACAATGTCAACACCCTGGGCAGCGGCGAGCACTTTGAGATTGCCGGCTCGCGCTATGACGAGACCATGGAGAAGATGAGCGTCAACGTGGGCATAGCCGGCAGCTCGCCTAACATCGCCAAGAAATTTTTTATGTCTGGCGGAGGCACGTTCAGCCAGGAAACGTGTACCCATAACATCAACAACATAGAGTTTTATCTCGGCTATTATTACAAGGTAATGGCCGAGGTGAAGCTCAACCGCGCCTGGCTCGCCAATCATGAGCAGAATGGCACGCTCTATGCCCTGCTTGACACCGTCGCCAACGACGTGCTCAACAATCCGGGCACCGGAGCTTATGCCCTCTACAGCAATGACGAAGCGGGCATGGCGCAGCTCTTTGACGACTACGGCACCCACGTGATCATGCAAGGCTCCTTCGGTGGCAACTACATATATATGTATGGCCGGTACGAGAACGCCTATGAGGAGAGCATTGGCCACGACGCCAGCGCAAACATCAAGTTCACACAGTCAAACGGCGAGGCTGCCCGCACCTGGCTCGAACAGTATCAGAAAAAGATGTGCAGCTCATACATCTCTGCCGATGGCGAAGGGGGCGACTACACATCGGATTACCGCGCCGTCACCGTGGGCTTTGACATGACGATTGCCACCGGAGGCGACGGCAGCATGGACATCGAGACGTGGGACGCCACCATACGCTCTGACAACCCCGGCGGTTGGGCTCTGGTCAGCTACACCACCCTTGACACACAGGAAGACCATGACGGA
Source organism: Candidatus Amulumruptor caecigallinarius (assembly GCA_023665605.1). GTDB lineage: Bacteria > Bacteroidota > Bacteroidia > Bacteroidales > Muribaculaceae > Amulumruptor > Amulumruptor caecigallinarius_B. Next base: position 365,079 of record JAMPDP010000001.1, read on the forward strand.
CACCTGCTCCCCATCACGGAGTTCATCTGTGACCCGGAGCGCAAAGCCGCCGCCGAGAAATACATGGAGGCCTACCTCAAGCAGAAGGTCAAGGAGCTGACAGAGGCAAAACTCGTGCTCGCCGACTTCAAGATGGTCGCCGCCGATGACCACCGTGCCAAGGGGACTCCCAAACCGATAGTGGACAAGGGGCCTGACGGCAAAACAAATTACTTGTATTTCCCGGTGATGGCCAACAAGCATGCCCCAACCGACAAGGGTTACTCACTGCAGACGCACCAGGACGAATATGTGGTGGACTCCGGCACGAATGCCCATTACTGGTATTATGCACTGGGGTACGACCATGAGTGCCCCGGATTCACCGACATACGCTTTGACAATCACGAGCATGATGACTGGACACGCCGTGGCACACACGCCAACGACGGCGTGGTGGGCGCAATCAACAACAACTACGTGATGATCAAGCCGGGCACCTCCACCACCCCCTACGAGGATAAGATCAAGGCCGTGGCCCTGATGAAGGAGAGCGACGACGGCTGCGTCACCGTGGGCGACCGCCTCATCGGCTCAACAGGCGGCTCGGAGTTCAAGAAACCCTTTGAGTCCTCGGAGACCAAGGCCAACTACGATGCCTACTGGGAGCTGGGACACGGGCGATATGACAAGACGGTGTTCTACTCCTCAGGACTGGTCACATACAACCACTTCTACATTGTATACAGCAAGAACCCGCTGCCGCTGACCAAGCTGTCGTTCGGCGACGGCTCCGTCACCCCGCCCATCTCCCACCCGACGAAGTGGGGCTACTGACACTGCCCGGCTGAGGTTTTCTACCCATACTGCAAGCTCTTACGGGGAGGGGAAAATGTCACCCTCCCCGTTGCTGCCTTTATGATTTCGGGAAAATAGGTTGACGGGGGGAGGAGCTATTGACTTTTTTTTGCTATTTTTGCATTGTCGCCGATAGCGGCCTCTCTCCGATAACACTTGCATTGTCCGACTTTCTTACTCCATGAACAAGCTCCTCCATATCATCACAGTGGTGGCAATGGGTGCGGTGTCGCTCTCCGCGGCCGCCCAGTATCAGTATCCCACGGGATACTACAACACACTCGACGGCAAGACCGGTGCCGACCTCAAGTCGGCTCTGCATGCCATGATTCAGCCCAAGTACAGCAACCTCACAAGCTACAGCTCATACTATTACAACAAGCTCCCCGAGTACTTCCAGCGCACTGATGCCCGGGAGGAGGGGGGTGTGCGCTACTGGTGGGACATGTACAGCAACATCCCCTTCGAGATACCCTCGTTCAAAGGACTCAACCGCGAGCACTCCTTCCCCAAAAGCTGGTGGGGAGGGGCGCAGGACATACCTCCTTACATTGACCTCAATCACCTCTACCCCTCTGAGGCGGCAGCCAACCAGGCCAAGAGCAACTACCCGCTGGGCGAAGTGGCCAGCGCCACCTTTGACAACTCTGTGGTGCGCGTGGGTTCGCCCATGTCGGGCCAGGGCGGCCAGTCCAAGTTTGTCTTCGAGCCCAATGAGGAATACAAGGGTGACTTTGCCCGCACTTACTTCTACATGGTGACCTGCTACAGCAACCTCACCTGGAACCCCTCATATTCATGGATGCTTCGCCAGGACGATTACCCCACCCTCAAGGACTGGGCCATCACCCTGCTGCTGAAGTGGCATCGCGAAGACCCCGTGAGCGACAAGGAGACGGCGCGCAACAATGCCGTGTACTCCATCCAGAGCAACCGCAACCCGTTCATCGACCTCCCCGAGCTGGCTGAATACATCTGGGGCTCCGAGAAGGGCAACGCTTTCCACCCCGGGGCCGGCGGCTCTGACATGGAGCTGATCTCGCCGGAGCCGGACATCACCGTGGACTTCAACCAGGTGGCTCTGGGGATGAGTGCCACATCCAACGTGCTGCTGCGCACCAACGGAGCCACCAACAAGGTGAAAATCTCCATCTATGACGCTGCCAACCCGGAGAGCACCAAGATGTTCAGCGTGTCGCACAAGGAGGTAAGCGCCGCCGATGCCAATGCCGGAGTGATGCTCACCGTCACTTACACTCCCACGGACCTCGGCAACCATGCCTCGCGACTGGTGTTCGGCGGCTTCCCTAACCTGAAGACCTATGGCGTGAGCCTCCTCGGCGAGTGCCTGCCCAAGCCCACGCTCACAGCCCCCGTGGCCACCGATGCCACCGACATCACCGATGACTCCTACGTGGCACACTGGAGTGTGCCCGAGAGCGAGGATGTGGACTACTACGAGGTGACGCGCGTGCGCCACAAAGGCACCACCGAACTCAGCGAAGTGCTCCTCGCCGAGGAAAACTTCCTCGAGATTACCGACTTCGCCGACTCTGACTATGACACGTACTCGGTGCGCAGCGTGCGCCTGGGATGCTACTCCTCCGGCTCCAACACCGTCACCGTGCTCCACGACTCCTCGATAGAGCGCATCCCCGGCAACACGGCCATTGACTTCGTGCCCGTGCCGGGTGGCGTCTACGTCAACTGCGGCCTTGCCCACTCTGTGGCCGACATCTACGATGTTACCGGTCGCCACATCCTTCACATTGACCCGCTGGTCAACGGCATGACCATCCGTCTTGCCCCCGGCATATACATTGCCGACACGCCCCTGACCGCCCCCGTCAAGATGATGGTAGAGTAAGAGGTTGCTCTCTGACTCATAAACTTCGCAAACTGATGAAAGTAATAGCTGACAGCAGCTCAACGCGCACCGAGTGGGCCCTTGTGGACGGCTCCACCGTAGTGGAGCAGGTCACCACCGAGGGTCTCAACCCCTACCTGCAGACACGCCGCGAAATCTCCCACAGCGTGCGCCTGGGACTCCCTGACATATTCTTCAAGCGCCGCTGGGAGCATGTGTACTTCTACGGTGCCGGCTGCGGCACCTCCGAGCGCTCCAAAGTGATGGAAGCCTCGCTGGTGGCTCAGTTCCGCACACCCGTGACGGTGATGAGCGACATCACCGGTGCTGCCCGCGGCCTGCTCATCGACGAGCCCGGCATGGCGTGCATCCTCGGCACCGGCTCCAACTCATGCCTATACGACGGCGAGCAGATCACCCACAACGTCCCCTCGCTGGGCTACATCCTCGGCGACGAGGGGAGCGGGGCTTACATTGGCAAGCGCTTCCTCGGCGACTGCCTCAAAGGCATCGCCCCCGAAAGGGTACGCACACGCTTCCTGGAGGTGTGTGACCAGACTCCGGAGAGCATCATGGATGCCGTCAACGGCGGCCCAATGCCCAACCGCACTCTCTCGAAGTTCGCCTCCTACCTGAGCGGCATGCTCGATGACCCGTACGTATACCAGCTGGTGTACTCCTGCATCATGACATTCTTCACCCGCAACATCGCCGGCTACGGGCGCATCGACGTGCCGGTGTCGTTCGTGGGCTCGGTGGCTTGCGCCTACACCGACATACTCCACAAGATTGCCGACTCGTTTGGCCTGACGGTGGACAAGATTGAGCGCAGCTCCCTCCCCGGCCTGGTGAAGTATCATTCTCTGCGCAATGATGGCAAGTGACAGCATTGCCCCCGGCATGGTATTGGCTTTAAGTAACGGGGTGACTCAGTTCACCCTCTCTGCCGTGCCCCCGCAGATGCTTGACGGTGCCGAGGAGCGCATACGCGCCGTGATGGCAGACACCGGAGCCGTCATGGTCTACGCCGACGGCGTGGACGCTGACGGCACACCGCTGCCGCTCATCGACTGCACACCCGGCGGTGGCCTGCGCGATGACTTTGACTTCGGCCCGGCTGTATGGTTTCCCTCACGGCTCCTTGACAAGCACCCCCTGCCTCGGACCAAGACTGACTTTTACCGCCTGCGGCTCGCCCTGAGCCTCGAAGGGCCGGTGGTACATATCGCCGAGCCGCTTTACATAGCTCCCGCCACTTCGGCCGTCTCGGCCTTTGCTTATGTCGACCCGGCCAACCGCGCATATCAGTCTGAGCTGGAGTTGATTGCCACCAATCATCTCAAGGCTGCCGGGGCATGGATTGACGGTTCCAAGGCCCGCGAGGCGGATCTGGAGGCAGGTGACTTCCCCGTGGAGGCATCGGTAATCATACCCGTGCGCAACCGCGAGCGCACCATTGCCGATGCCATCGCCTCGGCTCTGGAGCAGTGCGCTCCTTTTGACTTCAACGTGATTGTGGTGGACAACCACAGCTCTGACGGCACGTCCGCCATAGTGGCCGGGTATGCCGAGCGTGACCCGCGGGTGGTGCATCTCATGCCGCCGACAACAGGCTACGGCATTGGCGGTTGCTGGAACATCGCCCTGCACTCCCCCCGCTGCGGCCGCTTCGCCGTGCAGCTCGACAGTGACGACCTCTACTCCGCGCCTGACACTCTGGCGCGCATCGTGGCCAAGTTCCGCGCCGAGCGGTGTGCCATGGTGGTGGGCTCATATACACTTGTGGACTTCAACCGCCGCATCCTCCCCCCCGGGCTCATAGACCACCGCGAGTGGACTGCTGAGAACGGCCCTAACAACCTGCTGAGGGTAAACGGCATGGGCGCTCCGCGGGCTTTTGTCACCGCCATTGCGCGACAGTTACCCTTCCCCAACGTGAGCTACGGCGAGGACTACGCCATGGCCCTGCGCATTAGCCGCACATGGCGCATCGGGCGCATCTTCGACTCCCTGTACCTCTGCCGCCGATGGGAGGGGAACTCCGATGCACGCCCATCACGCGAGCAGCTCGCCCGCTTCAACAGCTACAAAGACCGGCTGCGCACACTCGAACTGGAAGCGCGCATCCGGCTGAACCGCTAACGCTGCGAGCAATGAGCACGCCTCCGGTGAGTAGCACCCCGATGTACCCCTCCTGCGAGGAGCTGCACGCCTTCTTCACGCATCAACTGAAGTCGTGGCCGGATGCGGCAGCGCGTTACGCTGCCCTCGCCGGAGTTGAGACGCGGCTGCTGACGGTGGACGGAATGCCATTCACGCTTCAGTTCAACCCTGCACGGGCTGTGAGCAGCAATGCAAAGACCGACGCGGCTTCCATCGCCGCCCGCCCCTGCTTCCTGTGCAGTGCCAACCGCCCGGCAGTGCAAGCGGCTATGCCGGTAGGGGTCGGTGGCCGCTTCGGGCTGTTGGTGAACCCATTCCCCATATTCCGCGAACACTTCACGGTGGTTGACAGCACTCACCGTCGTCAGCAACTCGACGGCGGGGCTCTGCGCACCCTGCTCGGGCTTGCGCGGAACGCCCCCGGCTACACATGGTTTTACAACGGCCCCCGCAGCGGAGCCTCCGCGCCTGACCATCTGCACCTCCAGGGTGCGCTCGACCCGTCAGGGACGATGAGTTTAACGGCAACGGCTCTGAACGGACGGCGGCTGCTCCGCCGCATGGGTGAGGCCACCGTGGCCGTATGCCCCGGGCTGCCGGTGCGCCCCTTTGTCGTGGAGGGCGCGGATGTCGATGCCGTGGCGCGGCTCGTCGAGGCGATGATTGCCGCCATGCCCGTCAGAGAGGGTGAGTGGGAGCCGCGCATGAACGTCTACGCCTGCGCCACGCCCCATGGCTCTTTGGAGGTGGTCATCGTGGGGCGCGAAGAGCACCGCCCGCATCAATATTTTGACGGCTCCCTCCTCACCAGCCCCGGCGCGGCTGACATGGCCGGCTGCTTCATCACCACCCGCCGCGAGGACTTCAACGCTCTCAACGAAACTACTCTGGCCGATATTCTATGCCAGACACGCATGGCCGACGAGCCATTTTACCAAACCATACTGAACGTAATCAGCACATCCCTGTGAACCTCACCCCTACCCTCCATGTCGGCCTGATGGCCGCCCCTGAAATCGCCGTGACGCTCCACGGCGAGTATGCCGACGCTGCCGGTCGCACCCGCTCCGGCGAGCTCACACTGAGCCGCGCCGACGTGGGGCTGACGCTCACCCCGCGCCGCCCTGACGCCACATTCACCGTCAGGGGGATGCGCATAGGCATCGGTTACCATTGGGATTCGCGGCGCGACCTCTCCTTCGAGGGTACCCTCCGGGTGATTACCGAGGGGCACGATGAGATACGTCTGGTGAACGACATCGACGTGGAGCGATACCTGTGCAGCGTCATCACCTCCGAGATGAGTGCCGATGCCTCCGGGGCTTTGCTGCGCGCCCATGCGGTAATCTCGCGCTCGTGGGTGATGGCGCAGACCCTCCACCGCGCTGCTGTGCGCCATGACGACGAGCTGATGGGGCTCCGTGAGGATGCCGACGGCGACCCGGAAATAATCCGCTGGTGGGATCGCGAGGACCATGAGGGGTTTGACGTGTGCGCCGACGACCACTGCCAGCGTTACCAAGGGGTGACTGACGCGCACCGCCCAGAGGTGGAGGCCGCCGTGGCAGACACTGCCGGCCTTGTGCTCACCGACCCGCAGGGGGCCCTGGTGGATGCGCGCTTCTCGAAATGTTGCGGGGGCGTCACCGAGGAGTTCGGCACCTGCTGGAGTCCCCGTGAGAGCCATGAGTGCCTGCGGGCCTTCGGCGACAATTCATCCCGGCGGTTGCCACCGCTCGCCACCGAGGCCGAGGTGCGCCAATGGGTCACTTCGCGACCCGCGGCATTCTGCGCCGAAGCCACTCCGGCCACCATGCGCCAGGTGCTTCGCGACTATGACCAATCCACCCGCGACTTCTACCGTTGGGTGGTGGAGTACAGTGGCGACCAATTGGCAGCCATCGTCAGCGACCGGTTGCCGGAGGTAGCCATCGGTCGCATCCGCGAGCTTCGCCCGCTGGAGCGCGGGGCGAGTGGCCGCATCTCGCGGCTGCGCATCATCGGCAGCGAGGGGAGCGTCACCGTGGGCAAGGAGCTGATGGTGCGACGGGTGCTCTCGCCCACGCACCTTTACAGCTCTGCCTTCGTGGTGGACCATCTGGAGCCGGATGCCGACCGATACCCCACGCGGTTCGTGCTCCGCGGAGCCGGATGGGGCCACGGCGTAGGTCTCTGCCAGATAGGCGCCGCCGTGATGGGCGAACGCGGCTACGGCTGGCGCGACATCCTGGAGCACTACTTCCCCGGCAGCTTCCTGAGCTCATGCAACGGCTGAATCCACGGCGTAAGCCGCAGCAATCGGCGCAGCGCGGCTCATGGCGCGCCCTCAGTTGGGTGCCGTCACTCTACTTTGCCGAGGGACTCCCCTACGTGGTGGTGATGACCGTGGCGGGCATCATGTACAAGTGCCTGGAGGTGAGCAACACCGAGATTGCCCTCTACACAGCCTGGCTCTACCTGCCATGGGTGGTGAAGCCGCTGTGGAGTCCCTTTGTGGACATCTTCGGCACCAAGCGCCGCTGGATTCTGTGGATGGAATGGGGCCTGGCGGCATCGCTCGCCGGCGTGGGACTTACCATACCCCTGCCGGGCTTCTTGGCATGGACACTTACGATGTTTTGGCTGATGGCGTTCATCAGCGCCACACACGACATTGCCGCCGACGGCTTCTATATGCTCGGGCTCCCCGAGCGTGAGCAGGCGGCGCTTGTGGGGGTGCGCACGCTCTTTTACCGTCTGGCCATGATTGCCGGACAGGGGGGCGTGGTAGTGATTGCCGGCTATGTGGCGCGGGTGCGACCCATGGCCCAGGCGTGGCAGTGGGCAATGGCGGCGCTGGCCACCCTGTTTGTGTTGCTCGCTCTGTGGCACTCCTTTGCCCTCCCCCGCCCCGGCTCTGACCGGCGCGAGGAGGCTGCCGGCGAGCGGCTCACTGTGCGCACGGTGCTCCGCGAGTTCTGGGCTACCGTCACCTCGTTCTTCGCCAAGCCGGGCATCGGTGTGGCCCTGCTCTTCATGCTCCTATACCGCTTCCCCGAGGCGCAGCTGGTGAAGCTCATAGGCCCGTTTCTGCTCGACAGCCACGCCGCGGGAGGCTTGCAGCTCCCTACCGAGCAGGTGGGTATGGCCTACGGCACTTTCGGCATCGCGGCCCTGATAGTCGGCGGCATCGTCGGCGGCCTTATTGTGGCCGCCAAGGGGCTGCGGCGCTGCATGATGCCTATGGCCCTGGCTATGTCGCTCACGTGCGCCACATTCGTGTACCTGAGCTACACGCCCGCCTCGCCACTATGGGTGGTGTATCTGTGCGTGGCCCTCGAACAGCTCGGCTACGGCTTCGGCACCACTGCCTATACCCTTTATCTGATCAACTTCTCGCACGGCGCGCGGAGCACTTCGCATTACGCCATCTGCACCGGCCTTATGGCTCTGGGTATGATGCTCCCCGGCATGGCCGCCGGCTGGCTCCAGGAGCTGCTCGGCTATCAAGCCTTCTTCATTTACACCCTCGGAGCCTGCGCCATCACCCTCGCAGTAACCGCCGCCGCCCGCCGCCCCCTCCGCTCGCTCCGCTGAGTCCAAAATAAGGCCTCGAAGCACGGAAGCCATACCCCACCAATAAAAATCCGCGTCCCATCCGCTGAAATCCGCGCCCAAAGGCGGAGCGAAGCGACGCCGACCCGCGATGCCGAAATCCGCACGCACGTAATGGTCACCCGTAGTAGCCACCCATCGGCAAAAGGGATATGCGGCATCGCGGGTCGGCGACGCGCTCTCGCGCTACGCCTGCCAACGCGGATTTCGACGGATGCGACGCGGATTTTTTTTGTTTTATGGAGGGGACAGCCGGGGGGGTAGCAGCGAGCGGGACTCAGGCGGGGCAACGTGACAAGGCAAAGAAAAATCCGCGTCCCATCCGCCCCTATCCGCGCCCCAAGGCGGAGCGATGCGACGCCGACCCCGCGATGCCGCATATCCCTCGTCATCCAATCTAAGCGAACGTATGGATAAGGATAAAGGCATCGCGGGGTGGAGCGGCAAACAAGTTGAAGGGGCCGCGTCTCACGACGTGGCCCCTTCGTTGTAACTATTTACTTTCTTTATTAAAGAAATCTGCTATTAATTAGTTACATAGTTATCAGGTGAACTTTCTTGTGATTACTTAAGCAGTTTCATCGAGCCGACGCCCTCGGCAGTCACCACATACCAGCCCTCGGCGAGTCCCGCGAGGCTGAGAGTGAATGACTCGGCACCCTTGCCGTCAGCAGCCTTGACAGCGCGGCCGTCAACGGTGGTGACGTTCACAGTGCCTACACCTGCCGGGCTGATGGCGGTGAGCGTCTGCGCCTCACGCGAGTAGCGGAAGTAGCAGCCGTTGGCACCGGCCTGGTCGGCACCTACGCTCTCGATAGCCGTCACGATGTCGTTAGCGTCATCGTTAGCACCGTCGAAGGCGATGAGGCCGGTAGAGGTCGCCATTACGTTTGTCACCTTGTCAACATCGATGTTGGCAGCGGTGCGACGCTTGGCCACCTTGCCACCCTCAACATATGTAGCAGCATCATCGCCGAGAGTAGCGTCAGCGGGAGTGTTGAGCACGGGGTACTCATAAGTGAACGAGTAAGCCACAGGAGTGTAATACTTCGGGGCGATGCGGATCCAGCGGAGCTTATCCTTGAAGGGGAGCTTCTCGAACTTGCCGCTCGTGAAGCCCTGCTCGGTGACATCGCAGTCGTTCCACTGAGCGGTGACATCGCTGGAGTGTCCATACCAGCTCTCATGGTTCACATGGTTGACTTTGAGCATCACGCGGCCGGTAGCAGAAGTCATGGGATTCTCCGCCGGGTCAGCATTGAACGCCTTCAGGTAGATGTCGCGGCCAAACTCCTTGGAGTCCTTGCCCTCGACAATCTGGGCATCGATCAGAGGAAGACCTGTGCCCGAGGCAATGTAGCCGTTGATTTCAGCGAGAACTGCGTTGGCATCGGCAGCAGTGTTGAAAGGAGCGTCCTTAGCAAGAGCTGTTACCGAGACATTCTCAGTGCCCTCGTTGGCAGCGGTCTTGGCGAAGGCCTGCACGAACCAGTCGCGGGAGAAGTATTCGCCACCCTTCCAGCCCTGGCGGAAGTGATGGTTGCGCGAGCCATAGTAGCCCTGCGAACCGTCGGCCTTGTTATACTCGCCTCCGCCCATGCTGCCATAGGGGTCAATCTGCAGAATGTGGTTGTCAGCATCGTCATCCACATTAGGATAGGTTTTGCCATCATCAGTGAGGCACCCTGCCCAGAAGGAGAATACCGAGTGGTTGAAGTCAGCCGGATTGCTGATCACCGTGGTTACGCCACTGTTGTAGCCGTCGCTGCGTTGGGCAGGATAGGTGCTGGTGGGAGTATTGTAACGGAAAGTCTTGCCGGTGCGCTCCACAAAGTTGGGATGCATGTCAGGAGCCATATGCTGCTCCTTGGTGAGGGCACTGTGGAGCTTCCAGAAGTCAGCCGAAGTCTTCACGCCGTAGCCGGGAGCCTTCTCATGAACACCCGTCTTCGCATCTTCGCTATAAAAATGCTTGGCGGGGTTGAATATCGAGTTCGCGTGATGGCTGATCTTCTGGTCAGCGGCATCGAAGCGATACACAGTTCCTGCCGCGGGAGCAGTCACTTCGGCGGCGATTAGAGCATCCTCCACCTGGTTGTTTACACCACCCCACTTCTCCTGCCAGTTGGCCATGAGGCGGATGTAGTCGTTGGCATAGTCGCTGCCGCCACCCGTATTATACTCGCTCGAAGGAACAATCTCGCTCATGCCCTGAACGTTGGACTGCTTGTCGCTCAGGCCCTGGCGGGGAGCGGTGAGCTTGAGGTTGTCGGCCTTGACATCGCCGGCGAGGGCATCCACAGCTGCGGAGCCGCCGATGGCGCGCACATAGGTGAGCTTGGTGTCGAAGTTGTAGACCTGAGCATCCTCGGGGGTGCCGTCAGCCTTGGCATAGTACGGGAGGTTCTTGGCAGCAGCGTCAAGGTTGATGTTGCCGCCCGTCTGATCGGCGCGGCTCACGGTGAACTTGCGCGTGTTGCCGGCCTTGTCAGAGTAGTCCACGTCAAACTGCAGCGTGTAAGCCTTCTGCGTCTCCGTGGCCAGCGTAGCGGCAACGTCAGTGTTGTCCGGGTCGCGCAGCTCAAACGATCCCTCAGGAATCTCCACCGAGGTATAGCCGTCATAGCCCGACTCATCCCAGTTAGCCTTGAAGGAAGCCTCACCGACGTAGCGCGCCCTCGGGGCCTTTATGGTCACATTAGCAGTAGCCGTCTTTGAAGTGCTACCGGAGAATGTAGATACTATCGTGTATGTGAGAGTTTCACCGGGGAGAGTGTTCTTCACCTTGAAGGTGGGGAGCGTGGTGAGATTCTCGTTGAAGTAGCCTGCCGGAGCATTGAACGTCCATGCGTTACCGGACTTCGTGAAGTTGCCGCCGGCGGTCACATTAGTTTCATCAGAGCCATCAATAACCACAAGCTCCTGATTGTCAGCTACGGGGATGGTGAGTGTAGCAGTGGCCTTGGAATACTGATAGTTGCCGTCATCATCCGGGTTCTGCTCAATGAAATTAGTAACCTCACTGCTGACAATCACGTCAAGAGTGTACTCAACGGGGGTCTTGTCAGTGTGGATATCCTGTGCGGCGGTAATCTTCGGGGCACCCATCACGGGGAGGATGCGTATCACGCGTGAGTCAGTGGTAATGGTGCGCTCACCCTCCTCATCGCTGTCGAAAGTAGTGGTGATGGAAGCGCGGTAGTACCCGGGCAGGAGATCATCCTCATCGTGAGTGGTGGTGGGGACAATCTTGACATCTGTCAGATCTTTATACTCTTCATACCACACATCAGCGCCGGTTCGGTTGCCATCCTCGTCACAGGGGTAGAGGTATACCTTATAGAGGGTAATCAGCTCATCGCCCGAACCGTCCTTATTGATGGCGTAGGAAACCATGCCGTTTTCGGGACCGGTCTTGTCGAGCGTAATCTCCTGCTTGTTGCCGGTGAATGAAAACTCTATCCACGAGTAGTTGCGGCCTGAGTTGGTGTAACGGTCCTTGTACTGCTTCGCGTCATCGTTGACATAATGGTAATCGTCTTTGCTCTCAAAGTCATCCGTCTCAAGCGCATAGTAGAACGTTGCTGTGGAAACGTATGTGCGATCCGAGAACGCTACATAGCAACCTGCGGTGTTGTCCTCGTTGTCGAAGTCTTTGGAATCACCGCTTGTCTTAACGGCAACGCCACGTGCGGTGCCGTCAAACGCAGCAGCATACTGCTTCGGGCCGGCCCCGGAGAGAGGCACGGCGAGTTTTGAGACAGCCGGAGTTGAATTATATGCCTCAGAACCACCGGATGAGGCTCCAAAACCCCAGTTGGTGTGCATAGACAGACCATTCCATGTAGCACCATACTTGGAGCCACCATGACCTGAGAACACCTTGAACTTGCCGAGGAGCGGCAGGTTGTGGATGGTGTATTTGGCTACCTTGAACGTCTTGGTTTTCTGGTCAACGCCGTTTGACTCGCCATACTTGAGCGACACTTCATCCGTGCCCTCATACTTGAATCGGGCATCAGAGGAGGTGAGCTGGAAAGCCTGGGTGCCGGATACGCCGCTGAAATAGATGGGATATACAGGCGGCTGTCGTGTGGAGTAGATAGCCTTACCGGCTTTCAGGGAGTTGTTGGCGTCGTTGGTATCGGCATACATCTTCTGGTTATCCTCGCCATCGCTGCGGTAATAGAGAGTGGTTGTACCCGAACCCTTGGCGGCGTTGCTCAGCACATCGGAGCCATACTTCATCGGCTGGCCGTTGGCGTTGTGATATATGAAGCCGTTGGTGTAGCCGGTGTTGTTGTCAGCCGAGTTGTTGGAGTCGCCGTCTGACTTTATCTTGGCTATGAAGTCAAGGCCGTGGAAGTTCGGGTCGTTGGCAATCTGCTCATCACCCATGGTGGTTGCCATGAGGCTGCCCATGAGCGACACGTAGGGCATGCCCGGATGGGGAGCCACATTGAGCGTGGAGGGCTTGGTCATGTCCGCCGAAAGGTAGATGTCGGTCTGCGATGCGGTGACACCCGAGGGAGCTCCTGTGGTGAGGTTCGACCCGTCCCACACATATGTGGTGTTCATATCCACAGTCTGATCCTTAGACTGGTTGTTCCAATTGCCGACACCGCTGGGGCAGAAGATTGCGGTAGTGTAGCCGGCAGCTTGGTCGGCGGCTGTCACTTTATAGTAATAGTAGCCACCATCCGCTTTTATCATCTGAGCTGTACCGTTATTTGTACCGTCGCCCTTGAAAAGATGCAAGCCGGGAGCCGTAGACGATGTGGTCTTATAGTAGATTACGGGGCGCCCGTCGTTCTCAATCGCGCCGGACGTGCGGGTAATCTTCAGGTTGGCCATGGTGAAGCCGATGTTCCAGAAGAAGCCTCGAGTAGCGTTGGGAGCCATTCCTGCTCGTAGGGTGTAGGCCTGCTCTGCGGCTTTGCCGGATGCGGGAATACCCATAGCCTGCGATGTCAATGCCTGTCCACCGCCGCCGAAAGCCCAGTCGGTAACGGTATAGCTTGCCGAGCTGCCGCTGCCCGAGCGGGTAATCTCACGAACGGTGAACTGACCGGCGGGAATTACCATGAAGTTGTCGAGCGTCCATGTGCCTTCATCCTTCTGCACAAACTCCCATTCGGGTGACACGCGCGAGTCGTTCTGCTCGCGGGAGAGGTAGAAGAAGCGCGAGGTCTTGTTGCGCCAGTCGGCATTGTTGTTGAGCGTCCAACCGGCCACAGTCACCTCCTCGTTGAGGGGTCGCCATGAATAGGTCACCTTGGTGAAGTCGCCGTTGATTTTCAACGTCCAATAGCCGATTTTGGGCACGTCGAAATTAGACTCAGATGAGGACAGGTCTGCTGTCGTCTCCTTGTCGGCTACTGCGGTAAGTGTGGCTGTCTTGGTGCCGTAAGTCGTGCCGCCGGAGGTATATGAATTAAAGTTATTCCAGGAGCTGACATCAGGCGAGTTTGAAATCTTGAAAGAATTTGTGCTCCCTGAGGTGGTCATCGTCAGCGTAAGGACATATGCATTCTCCTTGGCGTTCCAGTTGATGGGAAGCGCGTTGGGCACATCGTTATTGTCACCCTTATTCCAACCCGTAGCGTAAGAAACGTAGTATATCGGCTTCTTGTCGGCGGGGTTGGTCCATGTGGCGGTGGCATCGTCAGAGGTGCCTACGCCCGACACCAGCAGGTGAGCCCTGAGGGTGGTAGTGGCATCAACGGTGATAGTGGCAGGGCTTGTCTCGAAGCTCTCACTTATCTTGCCGTCGGTAGAAGTGCACACAAGTGTACCCTTGGAATAGTTATTGGTGATGGTGAACACGCCCTTGCCATCCACCGTGGCCACCTCAATGGTCGGTACCGGGAGGGTGAAGGCGATAGCGGAGGTGTGGTTGTGCTCTTGGCCGGCACCGTCATCGTTGATGGCTACCGCGCGGATACCGTTGGGGAAGCCTGCCTCGGGAACTTCAACAGTGAGGGGGCTCTTGCCGCAGCCGACGTATTCGGATGCTGAGGGCGTGGTGGTGCCGTCAGTGGTATAGTAGATGATAGCGTCGGGATCGTCTACCGTGAGGGTAAACTTATTGCCAACCACCTCCGACATCACGGGCTCTCCGGGCGCGTGCGGGGTGTAAGAGTAGATGTAAGTATTGGTCTTGTCGGACTCTTTGCCGTTCTTCACGGCCATGGCCTGCACTTGGAGGGTCTCGCCGCGCTGAATGACGATGGGCGCGGTGTAAACCGGGCTGTCCGCGTCAACGTCCGAGCCATCGGTGGTGTAGTGGATCACAGCCCCCTCGGTAGCGCAGGAAATCGTCACTGTGTTGGAGCCCTCAGGGTGAGTGATAACCGGCGTAGCGGGCCTACCCTCTTGCCATGTATAGGTAATCTGCTGATTATTGAGATCAAGAGAGAATGTCCAATGACCGGCCTTCATCGGCTTGAAGTCCTGAGCATACACATTCAGTGAAACTCCATGATTGCCATCAGAGTTAAATGTATACGCTGAGTTTGAACCTGATGAAATACCTTTATGATCAAAGTCATTGTTGTCAAGAGCAAGTTTAAACCAAGCATTGCCGTTAGCATCACTGTCAAGCACATCAAACTCAAAAGAGAAGATGTTACTGCCGGTAGATGTGGGAGCTATGGTCTTTACCTCGCTGAAATTACTACCCTTTATGTAGACATAGTCATATACATCAGGAGCAGCAGGAACTACGGCAACCTTCAGTTTATCACCATCCGGCTTAATCCGGATTTCATACTCTGTATCAGTTGTGAGTCCTGTAACGGTCATCTGCTTGTTACCATCCTTATCATTATAGCCCGGATTCTTGTAAAGAACACTATTAAATGAACTTGACCAAGTGAGGGATGATTGAGAGGTGGATGCAGTTAAATTACCCCCACTTCCGACGATGAACGTAGCCGAGCCGAAAGAGAAGGCCAAATAAATGGTAGTGCTACTGCCTGAATTTACAACAGCACGGAATTCATTCGCCGTTGCATCCCAGGGAGCATAAACGCCATTAGCGGGCTCCTTCCAATTGTCGAAAACGTTGGAACTCCCATTTACAAGAAATCCATAGCCAAGGACTTTCAGCGATGAAAGGCTTGACCACTCAGGATATTCAATAACACAGACATCAGGCTTACTATCATTCGCCTTAATACGGACTTGGTAAGTCATACCTACGACGAGATTCTTAAGTTCCAGCTGTTTGCCTGTATCGGGGGCAGTCCAGTTACTGTTCGCGACCCAAATTGGGGAATCAAAACTTCCTGTCCATGTAGGATTAGTGGTTCCAACAGCGTTGACTGAATATGAACTATTCGCTGGACCGACAGTATTGGACTGGTCCATTACAAAACCGAGCTTTACGGTATTAGAGGTTGCCTTAAATACACCTCTATACTGGGAGACGGAGGAAACCCAAGTTGCATGCAATGCTTTGCTCGGCTCTTTATAGCCGCCAACCGTTGTTCCGTCAACCGCAGTGAAGCCCTCGCCGGTAATACCGACATATGTCGGATCACTACCGTTCAGGCTCCAGGCCAAGGCCGAGAGGGGAACGCATAACATAGCAACCATCATTGTGAAGAATGTGAGAAGTTTCTTCATGATAGGTTTGTTAAAGAAGTTAGATAGTTATTGGTTAATTGATTAGATAAAGCGTGTTGAGAAAAACCGAACACGGAGAGAGAAAAAAAGAATGATGATGTCGAAGTAATAGCAAGCTGTGGCAAAGAGGAGGCCGCCGTGGCGGGGCCTTGCAGGCTAATAAGTGACGGTATTGGCGGGAGAGGATGTGAGGCGGGCATCGCGCAGCGATGTCACCATATTAATAGCAAGCTCCTGAAGTCAAATAGTCTTTATCAGCAAGAAAGGTCACGCTGTCCCGAGGCGGGTGCGGCGGGTTGGTCTTTGTCAAATGCAAAGGTAGCGATTTCTCTTTAACAAAGTTTATAACACCCCCCCCCCTTAACTTTATTTAACTTGGATTAATCCGCCCGGCTGAATAGCTGCATCCGCCCGATGGCTCGACAGCGGCACCTACAAGAAGAAATCCGCGTCCCATCCGCCCTAATCCGCGCCCCAAGGCGGAGCGAAGTGACGCCGACCCGCGATGCCCTAATCCGCCCTTAGGTGCCGCACGCCTGATGCTGCCAACCCATCGGCAAGAGGATTTCTCGGCATCGCGGATCGGCGACGCGCTCTCGCGCTACGCCTACTCTCGCGGATCTAAGCGGATGGGACGCGGATTTTTTCTGATGTCAAAGGGATGAGCGCGAAGACCTGACATAGAAAAGAAAATCCGCGTTCCATCCGCTGAAATCCGCGCCCCAAGGCGAAGCGCAGCAACGCCGACCCGCGATGCCCGAAATCCCCCCAAATCCCCCCATAAAGCAAAAGGATAGAAAAGGATAAAAGGCATCGCGGGTCGGCGACGCGCTCTCGCGCTACGCCTGCCATCGCGGATCTAAGCGGATGGGACGCGGATTTTTTTCTGATGTCAAAGGGAGGTGCTGCGAAGACCTGCCATAGCAAAGAAAATCCGCGTCCCATCCGCCCTAATCCGCGTCGTAAGGCGAAGCGTAGCGACGCCGACCCGCGATGCCAACCATCCCCTTGACATCCACCCTAAGCAAAAGCGCGGAAAAGGATGTGCGGCATCGCGGATCGGCGATGCGCTCTCGCGCTACGCCTGCCATCGCGGATTTCAGCGGATGGGACGCGGATTTTTTATGTTTTATGGAGGGGATAGATGGTGCATGCAGGGAGCGTGGATGCAGGGAGCACGGATGCAAGGAGCGCAGTGTCAGCGAGCCAAAGAAAATCCGCGTCCCATCCGCCCTAATCCGCGCCTCAAGGCGGAGCGCAGCAACGCCGACCCGCGATGCCCGTATCCGCCCTTAGGTGCCACCATCGGCAAGAGGGGATTCTCGGCATCGCGGATCGGCGACGCGCTCTGGCGCTACGCCTGCCATCGCGGATCTAAGCGGATGGGACGCGGATTTTCTGATGTCAAAGGGAGGAGCGCGAAGTCCTGTCATAGCAAAAAAATCCGCGTACCATCCGCCCTAATCCGCGTCGTAAGGCGAAGCGTAGCGATGCCGACCCGCGATGCCCTAATCCGCCCTTAGGTGCCACCATCGGCAAGAGGGGATTCCCGGCATCGCGGATCGGCGACGCGCTCTGGCGCTACGCCTGCCATCGCGGATCTAAGCGGATGGGACGCGGATTTTCTGATGTCAAAGGGAGGAGCGCGAAGTCCTGTCATAGCAAAAAAATCCGCGTACCATCCGCCCTAATCCGCGTCGTAAGGCGAAGCGTAGCGATGCCGACCCGCGATGCCCGAAATCCCGCCAAATCCCCCCATAAAGCAAAAGGATAGAAAAGGATAAAAGGCATCGCGGGTCGGCACGGCGCAAAGCTCCTCGCCTGGAGACGCGGATCCAAGCGGATGGGACGCGGATTAATCTTGTTTTTTGCCGGAAGATGAGCCTGCGGAGGTGGGGGGTCAGTGGAGGCGGGGGCGGAGGGCGGCGTGGGCGCGGGCGGCCTTGGCGCGGGCTTCGTC
>JAMPDP010000001.1:383228-535276 GCA_023665605.1 Candidatus Amulumruptor caecigallinarius
CTCAGACGCTATAAAATGAGTGGGTGTACCAAACTGCTTAATTTGATACACCCTCATTTGCCGTACTGACAATGACCCCGGATGCCTTCGCTGTCGCTTCGGCTTCCGGGGCTACGATAAATCAGCGTCCTGCGGACGCTCCTTAGGTGGTTTTGCAACACCCTTTTTGCTGAGTTGCATATAACCCCGGATGCCTTCGCTGTCGCTTCGGCTTCCGGAATGTCTTTTATTGAGGTGCGGGCGGCGCGGGATGATGCCGGCGGGACGATCAGAAGAGGAGGGCGAGGCGGTAGACTACCCAGGCGACGGCCCAGGCGACGACGGTGTTATAGATGACTGTGAAGGCACCATACTTCCAGCTGCCGGCCTCCTTTGTCACAGCGACTATCGTGGCCAGACAGGGGCAATAGAGCAGGATAAACACCATGAAGCCGAGAGCCGAAGCAGCCGAGAAGTCAGGCTTGCCGTCGGGGCCCGGGGCCGAGATGCGAGCCGAGAGAGCCTGGTCGTCAATTTCCTCATCGCCGGTGTAAAGCACGCCGAGAGTTGAGACAACAACCTCCTTTGCGGGGACGCCTGCCACAGCAGCCACAGTGGCTTTCCAATGCCACCCGAGGGGTTCCACCACGGGGGTTATGGCCTTACCCATCATCTCGAGATATGAGTCGCGGGGTTCCTCAGAATTTTTGTCCTGCAGGGGGAAATAGTTGAGAGCCCACACCACGATGCTTGCGAGAAGGATTATGCCACCCATCTTGCGCAGATACTGCTTGCCCTTGGCCCATGCGTGACGCCATGTGGCCTTGGCAGTCGGGAAGCGATAGGGAGGGAGCTCCATGACGAAGGGAGTCTCATCAGCCTTAAACACCCACTTGCGGAGCATTTTGGCGGTGAGCATGGCCACCATCACGCCGATGGCATAGACAAGGAGGAATATCAAAGCGGCATGAGCCTCGAAGAACACTCCAATCAGCAGCACATATACCGGCAGTCGCGCCGAGCATGACATGAAGGGGTTGATCATTATGGTAATCAGACGGCTTGAGCGGCTCTCGATGGCGCGAGTGGCCATGATGGCGGGGACGTTGCAGCCGAAACCCATGACGAGAGGGATGAAAGACTTGCCGTGAAGGCCAATCTTGTGCATCATGCGATCCATGATGAAGGCCGCGCGAGCCATGTAGCCGCTGTCCTCCATGAATGAGATGCACAGATAGAGAATCATGATGTTGGGGAGGAAGACGATTACACCACCGACACCACCGATAATACCATCGGCGATGAGGTCTTTCAGTGCACCGTCAGGCATAAATTGGTCCACGAGTCCGGCAACCCAGTCGACGCCGCTCTCTATCCAATCCATAGGGTATTGACCGACGGTGAAGGTGAGCCAGAACATGAAGATCATCAGCAGGATGAACAGCGGGAAGCCAAAGAGCTTGTTGGTGACAAAGGCGTCGATGAGCTGCGTGGAGCGTATGGCAGTCCGTTCGCCGGTGGTCATTGTCTCCTTGAGGGCCCCCTCGATAAAGCCATACTTTTCATCGGCAATCATCGTGGCAATATCCTCGTCGCTATCCTTGACAAGCGTATCAACCTGAGCATCGCGGATGGCCAAAATCTCGCGTCCTCCGGGGAGGGCTCCCACCTCCGACTCAATGCGGCTGTCACCCTCAAGGAGCTTAATGGACATATAGCGGGGTGAGACGGCACGGCTCACATCGGGGTCAGTCTTAATCCGTGCGGAGATGGCTTTGATGGCGGCCTCCAGATTCTTGTTGAGGGTGACATGAACGTGACGCACGTCAGTGTGCTTCCCCTCATACACCTTTATTACGGTGTCAAACAGGTTGTGCAATCCCTCGCCGGAGCGTGATACGGTGGGCACTACCGGGACACCGATCATCTCGCCAAGCATCTTGTAGTCGAGCTTGTCGCCCGAGCGGAGCAGCTCGTCATACATATTGAGTGCAATGACCATGGAGCGGTCCATGTCAATGAGCTCGGTGGTGAGATACAGGTTGCGTTCGAGATTGGATGCCACCACGACGTTGATAATGACATCGGGAACCTCGTCACGGAGATAGTTGCGCACATACAGCTCCTCGGGTGAGTATGAAGCGAGCGAGTATGTGCCGGGGAGGTCTACAATATTGATGCGGTAACCGCAATGGTTGAAGTGGCCTTTCTTGATGTCTACGGTCACTCCGGAGTAGTTGCCGACATGCTCGTTGGCACCTGAGGCGATGTTGAACAGAGAGGTCTTGCCGCAGTTCGGGTTGCCGACGAGCGCCACGTTAATGACACGGTGCTCACCGGCCGGAGCCTTGATGCAGTCATCAACGTGAGCAAACGCCTCTCGCTCCTCACCTTTGAGGGGTGTGCAGGCATCCACCATCTCCGCCTCCACCATATCGGCCTCAGAGCGACGCAGCGACACTTCATAGTTCAGGATGCGATATTTTATCGGGTCACGCATGGGAGCGGCGAGCACGGAGGTGACAACACGTCCCTTGGTGAAGCCCATCTCCATCATGCGCTTGCGGAAGGCCCCGTGGCCTTTTATCTTGACAATTACGGCACTTTGGCCCGGCTTTAAGTCGGTGAGAGTCATGTGAGAATGTAATGCTTATATGAAGACAGAAAATAGCACACAAAATTAGCCAATCGCGCCCCGTCTGCCAATACTCACAAATAGGTATTCTCTGCAGATCGGAGGCGATGCAAAACCTGCTGTTGCATGTTTGAGGTTGTAAATCGGCGTCCTGCGGACGCCCTTTCGGTGTGGTGCCTTTTACCCCGGATGCCTGCGCTATCGCTCCGGCTTCCGGGGCTACGGGTAAATCGGCGTCCTGCGGACGCCCCTTCGAAGTTTTGCAACAGCTTCGTGTTGGAGGTACAGATACAGCATCGTTATATCTGATTGTGGCACATCTACGAGGCGCTTTTGCAGAGGGGTAAATTCCCGGAACAGGCGCGGTGGTCGGCTGTGCCTCCCTTGAACCTGCCTATTATTGTCCACATTTAAACTCACTATGTGCATTAAATGGGGTTTCGCCGGAGATTTTTAGGATGTGGTTTGGGAGTTGGGGGCAAAAGGGTTATATTTGTGGTATGGTGCGAGTTGTTCACTTCATTGTGCGCATGGGTCTGTTGCCGGCAGCCTTGATGGCGGCGGCCTTAGCGTTGCCGTTGCTACTGCGCGGCGAGGTGACGCGGGAGTATCTGCCCATGGTAGAGTTGGCTGACTCAGTGACGCTCTACGGTATGCCGGAGGATGCCATAAGCATGGTGATTGAGGTAAGGGGCTCTTTGCCGGGTGACAAGGAGGGGTTTGCCCCGTCAAAACGGGAGTGGGGATTGGTGTGGGACACCGACTCCGCGCTGACATCGGGTAGCTACGTTAGCCTCAACAGCTTCCGTACCAACCACGGCGACCCCACGGATCGGCAAGGGCTGCGGGCGACATTCGGCACTCTCGGCGGCACACCCGGAAGCGTTAGCGCACAGCATACCGACATACTGACGGGAGTCAATGACACGGGCGCACCTAACACGCTCATCGTGGAGCTGAGTGACACGATGGCTCGCATCTTCGCCGGCAACTCGCGGCTCTCGCCTGTCGCGACCATGCGGCGCTCCCGGAAATGCGGCAACCTGTGGGGCATCCGCGCCAACTCACCTTGGAGGTCCGCGCTCATCGTTGCCGAGACAGAGCTCAATCCGGCCTCACAACTGCAAACTGATTGGACTCGGGACTCACTGGAGAACTACTTGAGCCGGTCTACCGACCCTTGCGAGGGGCAATGGCGTTACCTCGACAGGGTGAATGACCCGGCGTTGGGCCGTCCGGGCGGGGCGTACCTGCTTGCCACGGTGAGCGATGGCCGCGAGGGGTACGACATCATCTACCTTGACGGAGCGAGAGTGTGGGCATCGCGCTGGAAGCCGCTGATGGTCAAAGGGCACCTCTCCCCCACCGGCTTTGCGGGGGAGTATGACCTGACATGGTATGACGCTACCATGCGCGCGGCCACCACAGCTCGTGATGAATGTTCCGCAACGCTCACGCCGTCCGCGCTCCTTGAAGTGCGCTTCCCGCTCAACGCTACGACGCTCCGGTTCGCCCGTGAGGGTGTCGGAAAATCTGCAAATGGCGGGAAGGGGTTGTAAATCGGCGTCCTGCGGACGCTCCTTAAGAGGTTTTGCAACGGCTTCAGTTGCGGGCGTGAACGAGGATGATGTCGGAGAGGCGGGTGGTGTAGAGTCGTGAGGTCATGGTGCGACGTGTCATGTCATCGAAGCCTTGGCCCATTGATGCTATGCGGATGGCATGGGGTGAGACGGTGGAGTTGATGCGGTCGACGGCAGCCATGAGTCGCCGCTGCTTGGCCACGGCAGCGTAATCGGTGAATAGTCCGGGGGTAGCCCCGAGTCGGTCAGTGATGCGAGTGATGGTGAGACCGGCGCGCTTGTAGCCGTAGCCGGGGCGGTAGATAGTGGCAAGAGCGCGGAGGGCGGCTTTGAGAATCTCCGAGGTGGCGTTGGTGGCCTCGAGGAGTCGGCATGATGCAGCGTTGGCATACTGCGGCTCACCTTCATGGAAGTGATTGGTGGCAATGAAAGCCTGCACTTCCAGGGCATATCCGTCCTGACGTCGGAGCCGGCGGGCAGCAATGGAGGCGAACCCGGCCATGGCGCGGCGGAGACTTTCGCGGTCATGGAGGTCCTCGGCAAATGAGCGCGAGCAGGTGATGGTCTTCTTCTGCGGCATGGTGAAGTCACCGGTGATGGCCGGGATGCCGTTGAGTTCCTGCCAGGTGCGCAATCCGGTGACGTTAAACATCCCCTTGATCACCTCCTCGTCAAGTGACGCAAGACGAAGGGCAGTGTTGATGCCATGGAGCCGTAGGCGCTTGAGGTGACGTCGTCCTATGCCCCACACGTCGGCGACATCGGTGAGTTCCAGAGCCTTGAGCCGCTTGGCCTCAGTGTCGATAAGGCATGCGCCCTTGTAGCCCGGATACTTTTTGGCAAATCGCGAGGCAATCTTGGCGAGAGTGCGCGTGGGCGCGAGTCCCACCGAGACGGGGATGCCTGTGGCGCGGCGCACATATCGCGCCACGTAGGCACCGAAGCTGCTCCAGTCACGCTGCTCGACGTCGGGAAATACAAACGCCTCGTCAATAGAGTAGACCTCAATGTTACCGGCAATCGAGGCAAGGACGGCCATGACGCGGTCAGACATATCAGAGTATAGGCGATGGTTGCCGGAAATGATGAAAGTGCCGGCGCGGCGCGCCTGCTCCTGAATCTTGAAATAGGGGTCGCCGCGCCGAAATCCCAGAGCCTTGGCCTCGTTGGAGAGTGCGACGGCGCAGCCGTCATTGTTGCTCAACACAATAACCGGCTTGCCAAGGAGCTCGGGGCGGAACACGCGCTCGCATGAGACAAAGAAGTTGTTGCAGTCGACAAGGCCTATCATGCAGTTGTCAAGGGGGGGGGGAGTAAAAGGGTGAGAGCAGGAATCAGAGGCGGGAGCCGCGACGGCGACGTCGGTTAGCCTTGATGGTGTAAAGCACTACGCCCCACACCATGAATTCGTTGTCTTCAGTCACCTCAATGGGCTTGTACTGAGGGTTGGAGGGCATGAGGAAGAGGCGCTTGCGGTCCTTCATCAGGTGGATGCGCTTGAGGGTGAACTCCCCGTCAAGGCAACATACCGCGAGGTCGCCCTCCTCGGGCTCCACCGAGCGGTCAATGACGAGTATGTCCCCCTCGGTGATGCCTTCGCCACACATTGAGTCGCCTACCACACGACCATAGAATGTTGAGGCCGGATGACGGATAAGGTCTTTGTTGAGGTCAATGGTCTCGGTGATATAGTCCTGTCCCGGACTGGGGAAGCCGGCGCGTATGCCGCCGTCAGCAAAGGCGAGCGGCAAGGGAGTGGAAGTGTCGGCACGGTATATCTTGAGGTCAATTCGGCCATCGGCATCGGGGTAAGTGGTGGAAGAGGCCGTTGAGGAGCGTGGTTTGGTTGCCATATATGCAAAGTTAGCAATTTTGTCGCATTGGCAAAGGATATATATGATATGCGGAAGGGGGAAAGCGGCGTCAGGGGTTGGAAATGCATTGGTGAAGAAATTGGTAAAAAAAATTTGGAGGGTATTGGGAGAAATGTTTATCTTTGCAGTGTCAAAAGGGAAAAGCACCGATTGACAGACAACACGGGGTATTAGCTCATCTGGCTAGAGCGCGACACTGGCAGTGTCGAGGTGAGCGGTTCGAGTCCGCTATACTCCACCTCCTGTTTCCCTCCTTGGTTCACAGGGAGGGATTATTATTTAGCTCTGTCCGACCGATTGACATCAATCGGCGCGTTCGGGAAGGCTCTCGGCTCGTGACAGCAGCTTCGGGAAGGCTCTCCTCTCCCTGCCGCAGGGTTCCTCCTCTCTATCCCCAAAAGGCTCCCTTTCTTCTCCACAACTCCTACTCCTCTCTTCTCCACCACGAATTAGTTTTCCGACAACAGGCAGTTGCGCCGAGTCCATATAATCCGGCACTTCTGCACCAAGGCAGCAGTAAGTCACACCGAACTCGCGAAATCCGGGATTTCTCTAACGGCTTGGCCAACAATCAGACACACTCGCTCGTTATTACATCGGAAAACGGAAATACGTCTCCTCCACCCTCACCAACGCCGATTTGGTCAACGCACTGAGAGCCAATACACTCTCCACCATCGGCCACCATCACCACATTGACATCACCCTTCGCTTTCTGCATCGGCAGAATCACTATTCTCGGGCAGCCCTGCGCATGAAGGATGCCGAGAACCGTCAGGGAAATTACAGAATATCTGATATATGCGGCACTTAACAGCATTGCCTGCCGCACAACTGATATATTATTAATGTATAATATCTCCGAACTTAACGACATGAGCGAGCAGCAGCTCGCACAGATAGCCGAGTCCATGGGCATCAAGAAGGTGAATACCGCCGACAAGGACTCAATGGTTTACGACATTCTCGACAAGCAGGCCGAAGCCCACGCCGCCAACGTCACCGAGCAGCAGCAACAGCAGCGCCGCGGCCGCAAGCCGCGTGGCGAAAAGGCAGAGAAGCCCAATCGCGAAGGTGAGGCCGCCGAGGCTCCGGCTCCCGGTGATGAGACGGCAGCAGAAGCACCCGCGCCCCGCAAGCGTGGCCGCAAGCCCAAGGCTCAGGCTACGGCTGACCAGCAGACACCTGCCGCCGCTGCATCAGAGGCACCCGGGGAAGCAGCCCCCGTGGCCGAAGGTGAGCCCGGCGCAGTGAGCGTGGCACCCGCACCCCGCAAGCGTGGGCGCAAGTCCAATGCCCAGAAGGCTGCCGAGGCTGCCGCCGCTGCTCAGGCTGCCGCCGCCGCTGCGAACGGCGGACAGAATCCTCAGCCCTCCCTTTTAGAAAACGCCGAGGAGCCGAAGATGCTTCCCGAGGCATCCGTAGCCGAGTCACCCGAGAGTGCTCCGACAGCCCCTGCCGCGCCGGTAGAGATGCACCCGCGTGTGTTTACGCCCCGCAACAAGGGTGACCAGGAGGGTCAGCCCGAGAGCGAGCGCACTCCGTCACTTGGCAGCTTCTTCCCTGCTGCCGCCGGTCAGGGTCGCAAGTTCGTGCCGCGCAGCCAGCGGGAGCGTGAGATGCAGCAGCAGCGCCCCCAGCAGCAACAGCAGCAGCGCCCTCAGGGGCCGGTGATGATAGCCGAGCCGGGGCAGAAGCTCCCCAACCAGCCTCAGGGAAAGAAGAACAAGAACAAGAACCGCCAGCAGATGCAGGAGCCGCTGTACAACTTCGACAACATTATCGAGGCTACGGGCGTGCTCGAAGTGACTCCCGAGGGTCACGGATTTCTGCGCTCCAGCGACTACAACTATATGCCCTCGCCCGACGACATCCTGGTCACTCCGCAGCAGATCAAGCAGTGGAGCCTGAAGACCGGTGACGTGGTGGAGGGGATGATTCGTCCGCCGTTTGAGGGTGAGAAGTACTTCCCGCTCACCGGTGTGAACCGCATCAACGGCCGCTCACCCGAATATATCCGCGACCGCATCAACTTCGAGCACCTCACGCCGCTGTTCCCCGATGAGAAGTTTGACCTGACCTCCGGTCGTGCCGCCAACATCTCCACCCGCGTGGTTGATATGTTCGCGCCCATCGGCAAGGGTCAGCGCGGCCTCATCGTGGCTCCCCCCAAGACCGGTAAGACCATCCTGCTCAAGGATATAGCCAATGCCATCGCCGAAAATCACCCTGAGGCATACATTATGATACTCCTCATCGACGAGCGCCCCGAGGAGGTGACGGACATGAGCCGCAGCGTCAACGCCGAGGTGATAGCCTCCACCTTTGACGAGCCTGCCGAGCGCCACGTGAAGATAGCAAGCATAGTGCTTGAAAAGGCGAAGCGCATGGTGGAGTGCGGTCATGACGTGGTAATCCTGCTCGACTCCATCACCCGTCTGGCCCGAGCGTACAACACCACGGCTCCCGCGTCAGGCAAGATACTGTCAGGCGGTGTTGAGGCCAACTCGCTCCAGAAGCCCAAGCGCTTCTTCGGCGCGGCTCGCAACATAGAGAACGGCGGTTCGCTCACCATCATCGCCACGGCCCTGACTGAGACCTCATCCAAGATGGACGAGGTGATATTTGAGGAGTTCAAGGGTACGGGCAACATGGAGCTTCAGCTTGACCGCAAGCTCTCGAACAAGCGTATCTTCCCTGCCGTCGACATCATGGCATCCTCGACGCGCCGTGACGACTTGTTGCTGCGGCCGGAGAACGTGAACCGCATGTGGATACTCCGCCGGTTCCTCTCAGACCGGAACAGCATCGAGGCGATGGAGTTCATCAAGGACCGCATGGAGCGCACCTCCGACAATGACGAGCTGCTCCGCACCATGGGCGACTGACACCACCACTGTACAGACTGAGGCAATGCGCACCGGCAAACTCTACTTCAAATACGGCACAATGGGGTCAGCGAAAACCGCCATGTTGCTCACCACGGCCTACAACTTCGAGGAGCGCCGCATGGACTATCTGTGCCTGAAACCCGCCATCGACACCCGCGAGGGGCGCGACGTGATACGCTCCCGCATAGGCATAGAGCGGGCATGTATGCTTATATTCCCCGAGACAGACCTCTATGCGATGCTCACCGACCGCTTCCGCCAGCTCGGGCGTGTGATAGAGTGGATTCTCATCGACGAGGCCCAGTTTCTCACGTCGCGACAGGTAGACCAACTGGCGCGCCTGGTGGATGACTTAGGGGTGAACGTGATGTGCTACGGGCTTCGCACGGACTTCCGGAGCCATCTGTTCGAGGGGTCTCGGCGGCTCTTTGAGATTGCTGATACCATCGAAGAAATCAAATCTACGTGCAACTGCGGGCGCAAGACCATAGTGAACGCGCGCCTTGACTCCAACGGCGACTTCCTGGAGGAGGGACCCAAAGTGGAGATAGGCGGCGACGAGAAGTATATGGCCGTTTGCCGCAAGTGCTGGCGCAACAAGCGTGTGGAACAGTCATCACGCTCGATGCTCCCGTTCGCCGACCTTGACCGTCCCGGCCCGGAGCTACCTGCTCTGCCGTCGCCGGTGGAGGAGCCCCTGCCGGTGACAGCCCCTGCCGGGGGTGACCGCCCTGAGCTCTGACCAGTACGGCTCCCGGTCTGCACACCGAGAGTGTGTATGACAGTGGAAGCGACCAAAAACGAATGAATTTGAATGTCTGTTAAACCAACAGCACTTTTGAAGTGTCTTTAGGTTAACAGACATTCTTCACATTTGACGATGAAACGTACTATCCGCATCGCTGCCGCCACACTGCTGTGCCTCATGGTTTCACTCCAGGCTTCTGCCACCGGATTCACTGACGAGGTGCTCAAATACAAGGTAATGTTCAAGTGGGGCATCATCTCCAAGGTGGCGGGTCACGCCACGCTCGACCTGCGCACGTCGCCCACAGAGTACCGCGCCACGCTCACCGCGCGCTCTGCATCGTGGGCCGACCGCATCTACTCGTTGCGCGACACGATGTACACCACCATGGACCCCTCGACCATGCTACCCGAACTATATGTGTACATTGCTCACGAAAACGGCAAGTACGTGAAGGACACTGTGAAGTTCACCCGCACGGGTGATGAGTTCACGGGCATAGCCACTCGGCGCAAGCGCAACAAGGATGGCCAGTGGAGCGAAGGGGAAACGACGCTGAAAGCAACGGGGCCAAGCGTTGACCTGCTCAGCCTGTTTTTCTACGTGCGTCAGCTTGACTTCCCGCGCATGAGCACCGGCACCACGGTAGTGATGAACTGCTTCTCGGGCAAAAAGACAGAGGTACTGACGCTCACCTACAAAGGGACGCAGAAAGTGACTGTCAACGGCAAGGAGCAACTTGCCTACTACGTGGGATTCACATTCACCAAGAATGGGAAGAAGTCATCGGCACCCATCTACGCATGGCTTTCCACCAATGCAGCGCGTACGCCGCTGCAAGTTGTGGGCACACTCCCGGTGGGTAAAATCAAGGTGGAGCTGATGGAGTGAGTTCCTTTATGAGGTCTTTACACGCTCGTACTTGAAGTAGAGGATGGCTATCAGGATGGTGCCGATGAGAGTCAGCGGCATACCGACAATAGCGGGTGCACCTACTGAATAGCCGGCACTGATTACAGCTCCGCCGAGCCATGCCGAGATAGCATTTCCGGCGTTATAGGCAATCTGAATGAGGGCGGCTCCGAGCATCTCCCCTCCACGGCAATAGCCCACGATGTCGCTCTGCAAGGGGCTTCCGGAGCCGAACAGAGCCGCTGTGCCGAGCATCAGCAGAATCACGGCAGCCACCTTGACGGTGGCCAGCAGATAGAAAGCACAGAGTATAGGGATGGCGAGCCCCATCACAGAGGCTGCAATGGCCGATGGCTTGAAGCGGATGCCCAGCCATCCGGCCACAATGTTTCCGGCAAACATGCCGAATCCGGCTACTACCATAAGCCATGACAGATTTTCAGGAGCAAAGCCGCTGATGAGAGTCAGCTGCGGGTCGATGTAACTGTACCAGCAGTATATGCCGGTCTGTCCGAAGAGGATGCCGATAAATATGAGCCAAGGCGGGAGGGTACGCATGAAGCGGAACTGCCCCCTGAAGCCCAAATCCTCCAGCCCCGGCACACGCGGCACCCACCGGTGAATTGCTACCCATGTGACAGCACCTGAGAGTGCCACCACCAGATAAGCTGCACGCCATGACACGGCATTGCTGAGCCAGGTGCCGAGGGGCACCCCGGCGAGAGTTGCCACGGTCATGCCGCTTACCATCATGGCCACCGCACTCACCTGCCGGGAGGGGTTGGCGAGCTTTCGGGCCACTATTGCGCCCACGCCGAAGTAAGCCCCATGGGGAAGTCCGGAGATGAATCTCGCCAACATGAGAGTAACGTAGCCCGGCGCGAGAGCAGCCATAAGATTGCCGACCGTGATGACAATAGCCAGCAGAAGCATCAGCTTGCGCAAATCCATCTTGCGGGCAAACAGGAGCGCGGGAGCACCTGCGCATACGCCCGCAGCATAGGCAGATATGAGGTGCCCGGCCATGGGGATGCTCACACCGAGACTTGTGGCCAGGTCACTGAGGATGCCCATGGTCAGGAACTCGGTGATGCCAAGTGCAAACGTGCCGAGCGCCAGAGCAAAAAGTCCTTTTTTGTTCATTAATCAGTAACGGATATAATCCGGAGGTCAGTGGCCACGGAGCCTTCTTCCCACACGCTTGAGCCAGAGCCAGAGTGTGGAAGGAGTGGAGACGATGTCAGCCGTCATGGTTTCGGCCATGGTGGGAGCGATCACGGTCTCCGTGCCGGTCTGCTCCGGATATAGTATCATAAGGTTATGAGCTGCAAAGTTATGTTGGAGGAACTCCGGCAGTTCGTCCATCATGGCGCTGAACGACACTGACGAGCGCCGTGCCGACACCACCACGAAGAGGTCATCCTCGTGTATTCGCCCGGCAAGCATCACGAAGTCATCATCATAGTCCAGCGGCTTGTAAATCTGACGGATGCCGTAGCGTCCAGCCGCGAGCACCGCGCGGATTGCCGCGGCAGTGTCATCGGAGGCATAGAACACCACGCGGCATCCTATCTCGCGGGTGAGATTGCCGATGGCCCGTATCATCGGGCCGAAGCCCCCTTCATACTGCGCCTTGGAGGGGACAGCCACGACAATACGCGAGATGGTGTTCACGGGGATGAATGTGCGTGCTATCACCACCATGGCATTTGACGAGCGCAGGAGCTGCTCAATCTTGGCACCGAAGAAGGTGTCGATAATGCGCTTGCGGCGGTGAAGGCCAAGAAAGAGGGTGCCGATGTCACGCTCGGCCATGGTGTTGAGCACGCCGGTGACTATGTTCACGTCGAAACGCTCCAGCGGAATCATCCTTGCGCCTGCGGCGCTTGCGGTGCGCTCGGCAGTGGCCAGACTCTGGCGTCCGTTGGCGCGCGAGGCGGGGGCATTGTCGCTGCGCACATGGAGTGCGTAGAGCTTGCGCTCGGCGTTGCGCGAGGTTTCGCGCATCAGCATGGCCAAGTCCACGAGATCTCTGGCATTGCTCGGCTTGGCCACGGTGATGAGAGTGTGGCGGGCAGAAGTATCCGGGAGAGAACCACCGCTCTGCTCCAGCTCGCGTGCGTGGTCCTCGGCATTGCGCATCACCATACGTCGTGCGGCACGCTCCACGCCAAGACTCGACACGGTGCAGGTGACGAGAATCATAAGCACCGTGGCATTGAGGATGGTCTCGTCAAACACACGCAGCTGCAGCCCAATCATCACCACTGCGAGGGCTACTGCCGTGTGGGCATTGCTCAGCTGATACATCACCGAGCGATCCACGCCGCCGAGACGGAAGGTCTTCTGCGAGAGCCAAGCCGCTATCCACTTGGTAATCATTGCCACGGCACACATGGCAGCGGCAATCTCCACGGTCTGCAGGCTCGATGCCACGAGCTTCACATTGATGAGCATTCCCACTCCAATGAGGAAATAAGGGATGAATATAGCGTTGCCCACAAACTCAATGCGCCCCATCAACGAGGAGCGCGAGGGGATAAAGCGGTTGAGCACCAGTCCGGCATAGAAAGCTCCGAACACACCCTCAATGCCGATGTATCCGGCAGTCCATGCGGCTACGAACATCATGGTGAGCACATAGATGAACTGGAGGATGTCGTCATGGTAGCGGCGGAAGAACCAGCGTGTGAGCCGCGGCACAATGAGAGTGACGAGCGTGCAGAACAGGGCGAGCAACCCCATCAGACGCAATATGTTGAGCCAGCGGAACTCACCGAAGCGAATCACATCAGCTACCGAAGCAAGTACCACAAGCGATGCGAGCACCGTGACGATGGTGCCCGCCACGGCTATAATCACAGCCGGGGACTTTGTGAGACCGAAGCGGCTGACTATCGGATAACCGATGAGAGTGTGGGCGGCAAACATCGAGGCCATCAGCACCGAGGTGAGCCATGGCAACCCTATCAGCCAGTGGACGGCCAATGTGCCTAAACCAAGAGGTACCAGGAATGTAAACGCGCCGAAGACAAGACCTTTGGGTAGGTTCTTCTTCAGATGATACATATCTATCTCAATGCCCGCAAGGAACATGAGATAGAGAAGGCCGACGGAGCCAAACACCTCAAAACCCGCATCGCGCGCCAGGAGGTTGACACCGTAAGGCCCCACAAGGATGCCACCGGCTATGAGTCCGATGACGTGGGGTATCTTCAACTTGTTGAGCAGCAGCGGGGCCAGCAGTATGATGAGCAATACTGTCAGGAATATGCCGGTGGGCGATGTCACCAGAGGTTCGCTCATCTTAGCTCAGAAATTTTAGAAGGTGCCGTTGCTGTCTTTCAGGTAATGGGAGGGGGAAAAGAAGGGGATGCGGGATGGCGTGTGAGTCGCCATCCCGGCGTAGGGGGCTTACTTTCGGTTGGCAAGCATGTATTGTGCTATCTGCACGGCATTGAGTGCGGCACCCTTCTTGATCTGGTCGCCCACAATCCAGAATGACAACCCGTTGTCGTTAGCAAGGTCAGCGCGGATGCGTCCCACGAACACGGGGTCCTTTCCGGCGACATCGAGCGGCATGGGATACTTCTTGGCGGCGGGGTCATCCACCACTACCACGCCCTGCGCCTTGGCGAAGGCCTCGCGGGCCATCTCGGTGGTGACAGGGGTCTCGGTCTCCACCCAGACAGCCTCGCTGTGAGCGCGCATCACGGGGACACGCACACACATGGCACTGACGCGGATGTCAGGGGAGTGCATGAT
Source organism: Candidatus Amulumruptor caecigallinarius (assembly GCA_023665605.1). Classification (GTDB taxonomy): domain Bacteria; phylum Bacteroidota; class Bacteroidia; order Bacteroidales; family Muribaculaceae; genus Amulumruptor; species Amulumruptor caecigallinarius_B. Next base: position 397,613 of record JAMPDP010000001.1, read on the forward strand.
CTTGCGAGTCTCGTTGAACATCTTCATCTCCTCCTTGGTGTAGCCGTTGTCCTGAAACACGTCAATGTGGGGGATGACATTGTAGGCCAGCTGATAGGCGAACTTTTCCACGGTGGGATCCTCGCCGCGAGTAATCTGTGCATACTGCTCTACGAGCTCATCCATGGCCGCGGCCCCTGCCCCGCTGGCAGCCTGATAAGTGGCCACGTGCACGCTCTTGATGGGAGAGATGTCGTTGATGGGCTTCAGGGCTACCACCATCTGAATAGTGGTGCAGTTGGGGTTGGCAATGATGCCTCGGGGCGCGTTGAAGGCATCGTCACCGTTGACCTCGGGAACTACCAGAGGGACATCCTCATCCATGCGGAAAGCGCTGGAATTGTCAATCATCACCGCACCGTGACGCGTAATTACCTCGGCGAACTGCTTGGAGGTGCCGGCACCTGCAGAGGTGAAGGCGAAGTCCACGCCCTTGAAATCGTCGGCATTGTCAGTGAGCTCCTTGACGGTAATCTCCTTGCCACGGAAAGAGTATTTGCGGCCTGCGCTGCGCTTGCTGCCGAAGAGCAGAAGCTCGTCAACGGGGAAGTTCTGCTCATCGAGCACTCGGAGAAACTCTTGACCCACGGCGCCGCTGGCGCCAACGATGGCAACTTTCATCTTGTAAGTATAGCTGGTGATGTTTCGTTAACGTGATAGTTTCAGCGTGCAAATTTACGCATTTTTATTGAATTTGCGCTAACTTTGCAAGCACTACGTTCCATCTATCGCTACATTGACGACACGACATATGAACACCACCGACTACTTCACCGAACGACGCACCTGCCGCTCGTTTCTTGACAAGCCGTTGACCGATGAGCTGCTTGACGATATGCTGTCACGCGCAGCCCACGCCCCGACCACCGGCAATATGCAGCTATACAGTGTCATAGTGACCCGTGACGAGGCTTGCCGCAAGGCATTGGCCGAGTGCCACTTCAATCAGCCGGCAGCCACCGGTGCGCCGGTGCTACTCACCTTCTGCGCCGACTTCGCCCGCTTCTGCCGCTGGTGCCACCTCTCGGAGGCAGCCCCCGGCTATGACAATCTGCAAGGCCTCACCACAGCCATGCTCGACGCGGTGATACTGACCCAGCAGTTCAACACCATCGCTGAAATGGAGGGGTTGGGATGCTGCTATCTGGGCACCACCACTTACACTGCGCCCAAGATTGCCACCCTGCTGAAACTGCCGCCCATGGTGGTGCCCGTGTGCACCCTTGCCGTGGGATGGCCAGCGAAAGTGGCCGAGGACTGCGGGCGTATTCCCGCCTCGGCGTTCATCCATCGCGAGACCTACCGCAACGACAGCGACAGCGACATTCTGGGGCACTACGCCGAAAAGGAAGCGCGTGAGGACAGCAAACAGTTCTGCGCCGAGAACTCCAAGGAGCACCTGGCGCAGGTGTTCACCGATGTGCGTTACACCCGCGAGATGATGGAAAGCTTCTCAGTGGTGTGGCGCGACTTCCTGACCGCCGCCGGCTTCAAGATTTAGAGCGTCAAGCGGTGAGAGAGCACCGGTGAGCGAGTCGATCACGTATCCGCGCACTGTCACTCCCTGCGGAGGCATCAGCGGGTGGTTGCGTATCAAGTCGACCGTTTCGGCCACAGCCTCGGCAGTGTCATCGAAGCCGTGGAGCCATCCGTCAAGGTCTATGCCGCAATGGCGCATCAGAGAGATATGCTCATCGCTCACACCGCGCTCGCGCATCAGCGAGAGCATCTTCGGAGCATCCATGCCCTGCACCCCGCATCCGGTGTGCCCTATCACCATAATCTCATCCACTCCAAGCTCATACACAGCCACGAGCACCGAGCGCATGGTTGAGTCAAAGGGGTTGGTAATGGTGCCACCGGCGTTCTTGATAATCTTGAAATCGCCGCCCCCCAGGCCAAGAGCAGCGGGGAGCAGTTCCACAAGCCGAGTGTCCATGCAGGTGACGATGGCGAGCTTGCGGTCAGGATATTTCGAGGTGATGAACGGTTCGTAACCTTTGCTTTCCACGAACCGACGGTTGTAGTCCAGAATCTCTTCTATCATGGCTTAAATTGAAATGCTTTGTCTGCGGCAAATATACGGCATTTTGACATATGATTGAACCCCGACGGCCCCGAGTGGGTTAATGAAGTGATTTAAACTTTTTGCGAAAACTTAAGAAGTTTAAATCACTTCAATAAGACACCTTTTCCATCCATCACTTGAAGTCACTCCTTCACACCCTGTACATAATCTTTGCGCTCATCCTCGGCGCGCTCTGCGGAGCCCTCCCGGCGGGAGCGGCAGAGTCACGTGTGCTCGTCAAGGGCCTGGTGCGCGACTCCGTGGACCACTCCCCGGTGCCGTTCGCGGCAGTGGGCCTGGCGGGAACAGGCGTGGGCGGCATGACCAACGAGCAGGGGGTGTTTGAGCTATACACCGACCGCCCCTTCACGGCCATCACTGTGGGAGCCGTTGGCTACACACCCAAGCGCATCCCCGCGCCCCGCTCAGGGATGATGACCGTAATCAATCTGGTGCCCGAAGGGGTTGCGTTAGGTGAAGTGACCGTCAAGCAGAAGCGCGGCAAATACAGGAAAAAGGATAACCCCGCACTCGAAATCATCGAGCAGATACGCGCCGGAGCAGACGGTAGCGACCCCAACCGACTCCCCTACTACAGCTTCAACGAATATGAGCGCGTGAAGCTCGGCATCAACAATTATGACCCCGACCATCTGTCAGGGCTGCTCAAGCTGCTCCCCGCTATCCGCAATCTGAGCGACACCTCGTCCATCACCGGCGCCACGGTGCTCACCCTGAGCAATCGCGAGAAAGTGGCACAGGTGCATCACCGGAGCAATCCTGAAGACACCAAGACGCTGGTTCTCGGCCTGAAAAGTGCCGGCATCGATCAGGTGGCCGACCCTGAGAGCATGCGCAAGTTCTTTGACGACATCATGCGCGAGATTGACATATACAGCAACGACATCCCGCTGCTGCGCAATCGCTTTGTCAGCCCCTTGTCGCGCCTGGCTCCGGACTTCTACAAGTTCTATCTGACCGACACGGTGGCCGTGGAGAGCGACACCTGCGTGGTGGTGACCTTCCTGCCGCACAATCCGGCGGTGTTCGGCTTCACCGGTAGCCTGTATGTGGTGAAGGATGACCCCCGGCACTTCATACGCAAGGTGAGCATGAGGGTGCCCAAAGGGATTAACCTCAACTATGTCAACGCATTGCAGATAGAGCAGATGTATGACCGCGCCGAGGACGGCTCGCGCCTGAAGCGCTACGACAAGCTCGCCATCGAGGCCTCGATGCTTCCGGGGATGCCGGAGGTGTATGCCGAGCGCTCCACCACCTATTCCAACCACAACTTCAACCTTGAGAAGGGTAATCCCGGACTGTTTCGTGAACGCGCCGACGTGATAACCCTTGACAACGCCGAGAACCGCGACTCAGTGTTCTGGCGTACCGAAAACCCCGACGGGCGGGTGTCGCACCTCAACGCCGACCAGCTCATGCGACAGCTGCGTGCCAACAAGTTCTTCTACTGGAGCGAGAAGGTGCTGAAGCTGCTCACTGACGGCTACATCCCCACGGGGAAGCCGAGCAAGTTTGACATCGGCCCGATCAACAGCCTGTTCAGCTACAACTCGCTGGAGGGACCGCGCGTGCGACTGGGTGGCATGACCACGGCCAGTCTAAATGACCATATATTCATGCGGGGCTACGGGGCCTACGGCTTCGGCGACAAGCGCTGGAAATATGGCGGCGAGCTGGAGTACTCCTTCACCCCCAAGAAGCTGCATTCACGCGAATTTCCCATTCACTCCATAGCCGGGGAATACATCAACGATATTGACAAGATTGCCCAGAACTATATGTTCTCCAATCCTGACAACTTCTTCCTGTCGCTCACCCGCCATCCCAACCATCAGATAATCTACAAGCGGACGGCGGCGCTGCGCTACACTATGGAGCTGCACAACCACTTCTCGGTGACGGCACGGCTGCGGCATGACCGCCGTGAGGCTTCCAAATATATCGGGTTTACCGACGGCTACGGCCACACAGACAGCCATTATGACCAGAGTTCACTGGAAGTGGAACTGCGCTATGCTCCCGGGGAGAAGTTCTACCAGGGGCGGACGCACCGCCTGCCCATCAACATAGATGCCCCGGTGGTCACATTGAGCCACCGCATAGGCCCCGGAGGAGTGTTCGGGAGTCGCTATACGCTCAATGTCACCGAGGCAAGCCTGATGAAGCGCTTCTGGTTCTCGGCGTGGGGCTACACAGATATAATCATCAAAGGTGGCCATGTGTGGAGCCGCGTAGACTTCCCGGACCTGCTCATCCCCAACGCCAACCTCACCTACTTCGTGCAGCCCGAGAGCTTCGCCCTGATGAAGCCGATGGAATTCATCAACGACAGCTACGTGTCATGGGATCTCACCTACTGGGCCAACGGTGCGATATTCAATTACATCCCCGTGTTCAAGCGGATGAAGCTCCGCGAAGTGTTCAGTTTCCGCGGCGTGTGGGGCAAACTCAGCGACAAGAACAATCCCGAGAAGAACCCGGGTTTGTACGTGTTTCCTGCCGAAAACCACACCATGCCTATGGGGAGCACACCGTATATGGAGATCGGCATAGGTCTGGACAACATCCTCACCTTCCTGAGGGTGGACTATATGTGGCGACTGACCTACCGCGACACCCCCGGATGCTCACGCTCGGGCGTGCAGTTCTCCTTTCACTTCACATTCTGAAAACCAGTCATCCGACACATCCGAACACATTCCGACAGCAATGAAAACCGTAATCTGCGTGACCGGGGCCACCCGCACGGCCTATCTCAACGAGGGGATCAAAGTATATATGGACCGTCTGCGCCACTATATGCCGTGCGAGATGCTTGTGCTCCCGGATGTCAAGGCCACAAAGGGTATGACAGAAGCAAAGCAGAAACAGGCCGAGGGAGCACAGCTGCTGGCCGCTCTGCAGCCGGGCGACCATCTGTGTCTGCTCGACGAGCGTGGCAGAGAATACACCTCGCGCGAATTTGCCGCGTGGGTGGATGCACGCATGGTGAGCGGCTTGAAGCGTCTCGTGGTGACCATCGGCGGCCCATACGGGTTCTCCGAGGAGGTGTATGCACGCGCTGACTCCAAGATTTCACTTTCGCGGATGACCTTCAGTCATGAGATGGTGCGCCTGTTCATCGCCGAGCAACTTTACCGAGCCATGACCATACTCCGAGGCGAGCCTTACCATCACGACTGACAGATGCGACAGACGACCGTGTCGGAAGGTGGCCAGAAAAGCAGTGACTGCACAATAAACCGACCGAGATTTGCGTTAGTAGTAAGATATGAAATTGCGCAATCTGTTCATCACACTCGCCTCGCTGACAGCGGCCTCGCTCAGCGCCGGCACCGTCAGCCTCTCCATCCCTGAAAGCCGCTATGTGACGCTCACCGGCACGGAAGCTGCCGGCTACGATGCCATATACATGGTCAACGGGCTTTCGGGCGTTACATTGAGCTATCGTGCTGACTCCCCCTCAGCGGCAGTCACAGTGGTGAGTTACACCGACGGCGGTTCGGCGTCGGCAACCCCTGCCGCAGGCGTGACGCACTCAGGAGCCACGTGGACGGTGAGCGGCCTTGCCACGCAGACGACGTACCGCTTCACCGAAGGGAGCCGTGACATGAGTGTGCGAGTGATAGACTATACACCTTATCGCATCAGCTTCGGCACAGCTCAGGCCACTGCCGCTCCCGGCAATTGCGGCGAGATACACCTATCGTGCACCGGTGCCGGAGAGATTATCACCTACGGCCCCACCGGCATCCGGAGCACCGTGAGCCGCAGCATCAGTGTGAGCTATCCGGGGCTGCGGGTTAGCGAAGATGGTTCGAGTCTCATCGAAGAGGAAATCAGTCTGACACTCCCCTACATCTCCACGAGTGGCACTCTTATAGAAAGCCCGTATACGGATGCCGACATCACACTCAGCGGCGACCGATTCTCGGCACACTTCGACTCGCGAGCCACCACGGCATCATGTCACCTCAGCGGCGATATGTCAGTGATAGCCGCCACGACGGCCACACGCCTTGATGCCACCGCCGACAACTCACGCACCTCCACCCCTTCCGCCGGCCACTTCGGCGGCAGCGGCCCTGTGACGATGCAATTCACGGCCGAGGTGAACCCGGCAGCCACCTTCACCCAATGGCAGGTGTCGCAGAGCAGCGACTTCTCGCAGCTGCTATACAGCTACCCCTACACCGACTTTGACTATACCTTCGAGGCTCCCGGCACCATGTTCGTGCGCTTCTATGCGAACAACACCGAGGGCTCATGCCCGTTCACCGGCGACACCTATACCATAGACATAGGCGTGTCCGTGCTGGAGTGCCCCAACGCCTTCTCGCCCAACGATGACGGCGTGAATGACATCTGGAAAGTCCACTTCCAGTCGCTGAGCGAGTTTGACTGCCACATATTCACCCGCTCGGGTCAGAAAGTAGCCCACTTCACCAATCCGGCAGATGGCTGGGATGGCAAGATAAGCGGCAAGAAAGCCCCGGCCGGTGTATATTACTACGTCATCAAAGCGCGCGGCACCGACGGCAAGGAGTATAAACTTTCAGGCGACATCAACATTATATATTATAGGTGATTCGCTTGAAATCACGCTGACCTATGAACCCCACCAAGCTGAAGAAGATGAAGATATTGACACTTAGCCTTGCCGCCGCCCTCACAATGGCAGCGGTCCTACCTGCCCGGCTCTCAGCCAAGGAGAATTCCACTGCATATGCCCAGGTGGTCAACCCGAAACTCCCCAAGAGCGTGAGCTTCGCCGACCAGAAGTTTGACCTCGACGATGCCGACACCTACGAGCGCCTTGACCGCGAGCTCACCGCCATGGCCTTCACCCACGGCACCACGTTGCTTACGCTCAAGCGTGCCAACCGATATATGCCGGTGATAGTGCCGATACTCAAAGCAAACGGCATCCCGGCAGACCTGGTGTATCTGGCAGCCATCGAGAGCAACTTCAACCCCCTGGCCTACTCACCCGCCAAGGCCGCCGGCCTGTGGCAGTTCATGCCCGCCACAGCCAAGGAGTATGGCCTGGAAGTGAACGACTACGTGGATGAGCGTTACCACCCCGTGCTCGCCACCGAGGCAGCCTGCCGCTATCTGCGCAACGCCTATGGCAAATATGGCTCATGGGAGAGCGTGGCTGCGAGCTACAATGCCGGCATGGGACGCATCAGCCGCGAGCTCGACGCTCAGGGCGTAGACACAGCCACTGACCTGTGGCTGCCGCAGGAGACCATGCGGTACCCATTCCGCCTCCTCGCTATGAAAATCATGCTGGAGCATCCCAAGGAGTTCGGCTACGTACTCACCGAAGACCAGCTATATCAGCCTTACCGCTATGACATAGTGAAGGTAGACGGCCCCGTGGAGAGCTGGGTGACATGGGCCAAGGAGCATGGCACCACGTATATGCAGCTACGCAACTTCAACCCCTGGATACGCTCCACGTCGCTCCCCAACAAGAGCGGCAAGGTATATCAGGTCTACGTCCCCAAGAAGGATAGCCTGAAACGCTCCAAACAACATCACGACACCTATAATCACAATTGGGTCACCAAGTGAAATCCACCTCAATCCAATCATATACCCCCGAAGCCGTAAGGCCCATCGAGGCGCTCACCGTCAACGGCGCGCGCGTCAACAATCTAAAGAACATCGACGTCACCATTCCCCATGGAGCACTCACCGTCATCACGGGTCTGTCGGGGAGTGGCAAGTCGTCATTGGCGTTCGACACCATCTACAAGGAGGGCCAGCGCCGCTATATTGACACATTCGGCTCCTATGCTCGCAATATGCTCGGCTCGATGGAGCGGCCTGACGTGGACCGCATCGACGGGCTTTCGCCCGTGATAGCTATCGAGCAGAAGACCGTGAACCGCAACCCCCGGAGCACCATCGGCACCACCACCGAGATCTATGACTTCCTGCGACTGCTCTACGCCCGCATAGGTGAGGCACGCAGCTACATCAGCGGGAAGCCGATGGTGAAATACACTGACCGCAAGATAGTTGATGTCATTCTGGAGAAGTTTGACGGCCGCAAGGTGTATCTGCTGGCTCCCCTCGTGCGCAACCGCAAGGGGCATTACAAGGAGCTGTTCGAGCAGCTCCGCAAGAAGGGGTTCATCAACGTGCGCGTGGATGGTGAACTTCGCGAGATTGAGCTGAACATGAAGCTGGACCGCTACAAGAACCACACGGTGGAGCTCGTGGTAGACCGCCTCAAAGTGAGCTCCACTGACCGCGAGCGACTCAACGACACAGTGGTTGACACCCTCCGTCAGGGCGAGGACACCATGCTCGTGCTCGACGTGGACACCGGCGAGGTGCACCACTTCAGCAAGCGCATGATGGATCCCGACACCGGCCTGTCATATGCCGAGCCGGCTCCCCACAACTTCTCGTTCAACTCTCCCCAGGGAGCGTGCCGCGCCTGCAAGGGTCTGGGGTACGTCAACATCGTGGACCGCGAGAAGATTATGCCCGACATGACCCAGAGCATACACTCCGGCGGCATCGTGCCCCTGGGCAAGTATCGCAACTCGCTGTTATTCTGGCAAATCGAGGCCATATGCAAGCTGCACGGCGCCACCCTGAAAACACCCTTGAAAGACCTTCCCGAGGAGTGCATCAACGAAATACTCAACGGCACCACTGAGCACCTTGCCATCAGCAATGAGACGATGGCCACCTCCCACTACTTCAACACCTATGAAGGTGTGGTGAAATACGTAGAGATGCAGCAGGATGAAGAGGCCGGCTCGGGAGCACGTAACTGGAGCGGGCAGTTCTTCTCGCGCGCGGTGTGCTCCGAGTGCGGCGGCGCACGACTCAACCGTGAGGCACTGCACTACTTCATTGACGGAAAGAACATAGCCGACCTCTGCCGCATGGACATCAACGAACTGCACAAGTGGAGCTGCGAGGTGGAGGAACGGCTCACGCCCCAGCAGCGGCTGATAGGCGCGGAGATATTCAAGGAGATACGCTCACGCCTGAGCTTCCTGGTGGATGTGGGACTCGACTACCTGCAGCTTGACCGTAACTCGTCGACCCTGTCCGGCGGCGAGAGCCAGCGCATCCGTCTGGCCACGCAGATAGGGAGCGAGCTTGTCAATGTGCTCTACATCCTTGATGAGCCGAGCATCGGGCTGCATCAGCGTGATAACCGCAAGCTCATATCGTCGCTCCAGCGGCTCAGGGATGCTGACAACTCGGTGATAGTGGTGGAGCATGACAAGGATATGATGCTTGATGCCGACTACATCGTGGACATCGGCCCCGAGGCGGGGCGCCATGGTGGCGAGGTGGTGTATCAGGGCACACCCAAGGATATGCTCAAAAGCGGCACCCTCACAGCCGACTACCTCACGGGCAAGCGCGCCATAGAGGTGCCCTCCACGCGCCGACCCGGCAACGGCCAGACCATAGAGTTGCACGGCGCATCCGGCCATAACCTCAAGGATGTGGACCTCACCCTCCCCCTTGGTACTCTGACCTGTGTGGCAGGGGTGAGCGGCAGCGGCAAGTCGACGCTCATCAACGCCACACTCCAGCCCATCCTCTCGCAGCGGCTCTACCGCAGCTCTACCCGTCCGCTTCCCTACGCCTCAATTGATGGCGTGGAGAACATAGACAAGGTGGTAACCGTTGACCAGTCGCCGCTGGGCAAGTCGCCACGCAGCAACCCGGCGACTTACACCGGGGTGTTTGCCGACATCCGCAACCTCTTCGTGGCACTCCCTGAGGCAAAGATGAGGGGCTACAAGCCGGGGCGCTTCTCGTTCAACGTGAGCGGCGGGCGCTGCGACAGCTGCAACGGCAACGGGTACCGCACCATCGAGATGCACTTCCTCCCTGACGTGCTCGTGCCATGCGAGGCCTGCGGCGGACGGCGTTACAATCGTGAGACCCTGGAGGTGCGCCTCAAGGGTAAGTCCATAGCCGATGTGCTTGACATGACCATCAATCAGGCCGTGGAGTTCTTTGCCAACCAGCCCACCATCCTCAACAAGATAAAGGTGCTCCAGGATATAGGCCTTGGTTACATCAAGCTCGGCCAGCCCTCCTCTACCCTATCCGGCGGCGAGAACCAGCGCGTGAAGCTGGCCACCGAGCTTGCCAAGCGTGACACCGGCCGCACGCTCTTTATCCTCGACGAGCCCACCACCGGTCTTCACTTCGAGGATATCAAGACGCTGATGGGCGTGCTCAATCGTCTGGTTGACAAGGGCAACACGGTGCTTGTGATAGAGCATAACCTCGATGTGCTCAAATGCGCCGACCACATCATCGACATGGGACCCGGGGGCGGAGCCTCCGGCGGCCGCATCATGGCCACCGGCACACCCGAGGAGGTGGCCGCCACCGACTCCCCCACGGCACCGTTCCTGCGTGAGGAGCTCGGGCTTGTCAAGTGACGAAATTTGGCTACCTTTGTGGCTTACTAACAGATATACACCTTAACCGCACATATTGCCGATATAGATGAGAAAGTGGCGTACGGAGGACAGCGCCGAGCTGTATAACATCAAGGGCTGGGGAATGAAATACTTCTCCATCAATGAGCGTGGCCACGTCATCGTGACCCCGCGCGAGGGCTATGCATCCGTTGACCTCAAGGAGGTGATGGATGAACTGCACGTGCGCGACGTCTCCGCACCGGTGCTTCTGCGCTTCCCCGACATCCTCGACAACCGCATCGAGAAGATTTCGCGATGCTTCCGCAAGGCGTCGGAGGAGTACAGCTACACGGGCCAGAACTTCATCATCTATCCCATCAAGGTCAACCAGATGCGCCCCGTGGTGGAGGAGATTGTGAGCCACGGCAAGAAGTTCAACATCGGTCTGGAGGCCGGCTCCAAACCGGAGCTGCACGCCGTGCTTGCCACCAACATTGACTCCAACTCACTGATAATCTGCAACGGCTACAAGGATGACAACTACATAGAGCTTGCGCTGCTTGCCCAGAAGATGGGGCGCAAGATCTACATCGTGGCGGAGAAGCTCAACGAGATCAAGGCGATTGCTGAAATCTCCAAGCGGTTGGGCGTGCGCCCTAACATAGGTATCCGTATCAAAATCTCCAGCTCCGGCTCCGGCAAATGGGAGGAGAGCGGCGGCGACCAGTCGAAGTTCGGCCTCAACAGCTCTGAGCTGCTTGACGCCATCGCCCTGCTGCGCCGCAAGGATATGCTTGACTGCCTGAAGCTCATCCACTTCCACATCGGGAGCCAGATCACCAAGATACGCCACATCAAGAACGCCCTGCGCGAGGCAATGCAATTCTACGTGCAGCTCTGCAAGATGGGTTGCGCCATTGACTTCGTGGACATCGGCGGCGGTCTGGGCGTGGACTATGACGGCACGCGCAGCGCCACCTCCGGGAGCTCGATGAACTACACCATTCAGGAGTATGCCAACGACTCGGTGTCGGCACTGGTGGATGCTTGCATCAAAAATAATCTCCCGCAGCCCAACATCATCACCGAGAGCGGGCGCTCGCTGGCGGCACACCACTCGGTGCTCGTATTCGAGGTGCTGGAGACCACGTCGCTCCCGCAATGGAAAGACTCTGAGGAGATCAGCGAGGATGCCCATGAGCTTGTCAAGGAACTGTATAACATCTGGGACAAGATAGACCAGCAGCGCGTGTTTGAGGATTGGCATGACGCACTGCAAATTCGCGAGGAGGCCCTTGACCTGTTCAGCCTCGGCATGCTTGACCTGGAGACCCGCGCCAAGATTGAGAAGCTGTTCTGGAGCGTGGCGCGTGACGTGGTGTCGATAGCCTCCACCATGAAGCATCCGCCGGAGGAGCTACGCCGCGTCAAGAAGATGATTCCTGACAAGTACTTCTGCAACTTCTCGCTCTTCCAGTCGCTCACCGATGCTTGGGCCATTGACCAGGTGTTCCCCATCATCCCCCTGAGCAACCTCGACGAGAAGCCAAACCGCACCTGCACCATCCAGGACATGACCTGCGACTCTGACGGCAAGCTCACCAACTTCATCACCGCCGGGGGGATCTCCGGTGCGCTGCCCGTGCACACCCTCAAGAGCGGCGAACCGTACTATATTGGCGTGTTCCTCGTGGGGGCTTATCAGGAGATACTCGGCGATATGCACAACCTGTTCGGCGACACCAATGCCGTTCATATCAGCGTCTACAAAGACCGCTACGAGATAGACCGCATCATCGACGGCGAGACCGTAGAGGAGGTGCTGGACTATGTGCAGTACAACTCCAAGCGGCTCGTGCGCAATGTCGAGACATGGGTGACCGCCTCGATGAAGGCCGGCAGCATTACCCCTGAGGAGGGGCGTGCATTCCTCAACAATTACCGCTCGGGGCTCTACGGCTACACCTATCTGGAGAAGGACTGATGCGTGTGTTCATGGAGCTGAGTTTCTGCGGCACCCGCTTTCACGGGTGGCAGATTCAGCCGGGAGAGCCATCAGTGCAGGAGGCGCTGGAGACGGCGCTTGCCCGTGTGCTGCGAGTGCCGACACCCGTCACCGGTGCCGGACGTACTGATGCCGGCGTGCATGCCCGGTGCATGACCGCTCACGCCGACATCCCTGATGGCACCGACCTGGCCAAGCTCCATAATGCCCTTCATGCGCTCACCGGGCCTGACATCGCCGTGGAGCGTATATACCCGGTCAATCCGGATGCCCATGCACGGTTTGACGCCTCGCTGCGCACTTATCGCTACTATGTGACGCATACCAAGAGCCCGTTTTTCCGCGAGATGAGCTGGTATGTGCACCATCCGTTTGACTACGAGGCAATGAATGAGGCGGCCTCCATGCTGCTCTCCATCCGTGACTTCACCTCCTTTTCAAAGCTCCACACCGATGCCAAGACCAACCTCTGCCGTGTGGAACACGCCCAATGGCACCGCGCCGAGGGGGACTTTGAGCCGGGAGAGTGGTACTTCGAGATCAGCGCTGACCGCTTCCTGCGCAACATGGTGCGCGCCATCGTGGGTACTTTGGCCGAAGTGGGCCGCGGCAAGATGACAGCAGCCGGTTTCCGCGAGGTCATCGACGCCATGGACCGCTGCGCCGCCGGCAGCTCCGCGCCGGCGCGAGGCCTCTACCTCTGGCACGTCGCCTACCCGAACGATTTTTCGGGTGGAGAATGAGGATGTAACGAATTTTTGGCTAAATTTGCAGGTGCTGACCGTAACGCAGAGGCCCGGTCTCGGGGCTTTGCGGGTGGGAGGCGAGTGCTTCATGCCAGTATCGGCGTGAAGCGGACATATCGGAAAGCGTTTACTCGACGCTCTTTCTTGACACTTGGAAATCTGGAAAATTTCATTGGTATGGTCAAGAATGAAGCAAACAGTAGATGCCTGTGGTAATATGATTATTACACTGTGCCTGTGTGCATGAGTACACGGAGACATTGTGCATATCATATTCTGCGTGAGGCTTCTGCGTTGTTTGCTCGTTCTACTATACCGGGCAATTCCAGAGCCTCCAAGTGTGGGACGGGCAGCAAGTACGGCTCTCACGCTTTTCTTTTGTTGTGATACTGAACAAGCCATTCCGGGGAGTCAACGGCACTTATATTCCTAACCCACCACTTACCATCATTATCATGAAAGCGTTGATTCACCTGATGCTGGCGGCAGCGGTCATTTCACTCTCCTGTGCCCCGGCCGCCGCTGACTCCTCCTCAGCCAAGAAGGAACTCACCGAGCAGCAGAAGCTGCGCAAGGAGCAGCGCAAGCTCACCGAAAAGGAGCTTAACCAAAAGGCCACCAAGTCAGCCCGCAAAGAGGCAAAGCGTCTCGCCAAAGAGGGGTGGAAAGTGACGCCCGGCACTCTCCCCCTTGAAAAGCAGCTTGACCGCGCCTACCTTATGCAATACCAATATTCAGACCTCAACACTCCCGTCTACGTCATGGGCGAGGGGATGAGCGTGGCCGGTAACTATGATGCCGCCAAACTTCAGGCCACCGAACTTGCCAAGCTTAACCTTGTGAGCCAGCTACAGTCAGACATCACGGCGATGGTGGAGAGCACAGTGGCCAACGAGCAGCTCACCAACGAAGAAGCGGCATCTCTCAGTCGCACGGTGATGGCCTCAAAGAACGTCATGGTGCAAAAGCTGGGCCGACTAACACCGGTAGTGGAGACTTATCGTAACACTCAGAAGGGCACCAAGGAGGTGATGGTGCGCGTGGCCTATAACCTCAAGGACGCGCAGGACCTGGCCATCGCATCCATCAAGGATGACCTGATGGCGCGTGGCGACACACTTCACGCCAAGATAGATGCCCTCCGGGCGGAGTAATCAGCCGGCACTTAGAGGCTGTTTAATGCACTGTGCACTCAATATGCGGTGCGTGGCCCTTTGGGCAACCCTGCTGTGCTGCATGATGCCGGTCGCAGCCGTTGAGCTGCGGACTGTCAGCGCCACCTACACCTTTCATGCCCCGGAGCAGATGAGCGTGGAGCAGGCACGCCACACGGCCCTGCAACGTGCCATCAACGAAGCTCTGGCAGCGGAGTTTGGCACGATGGTGACCCACGCCACATCCACCATGGTTGACGTGAGCGGAGAGAGCGCTGACAACCGCCTGATAGCCACTGCCCGCAGCGAGGTTAGAGGTGAGTGGATAGCCACCATCGGCGAGCCGACGTATGATGTCACCGTGCATGACGGATTTATCACCGTCACGGTGACGGTCAAGGGGAAAGCCCGCGAGATTGACTTCACGCGCCCGGCGTTCTCAGCGACCACGCTCTGCAATGGCCGTCCCGCCACCGACTTTCATGACGGCGACACAATGACCCTTGACTTTGAGGCCCCGTCTGACGGCTATCTGGCGGTATATCTCGATGACCTCTCGGCGGGAAATGCCATCAGGCTCATCCCCTACATCCTTGACGGCAACACAGCAATGAAAGTGGAGGGCGGGAGGCATTACCGACTCTTCTCGCGCCGAGACTCAGACTCACCGGCTCGCGTGGATGAGGTTGAGATGGCCGCAGCGGGGCCGATTGAGCTCAATGAGCTTCACGTGATTTACTCGCCTGGCAACTTCGCGCTGCCTCCGGTGGAGCCGTCATCAACCGGCTACACCCCCCGCACCATCCCCGGCAAACGCTTTCACGGCTGGCTCGCATCAACACGCACCCTCAACGCTGACCTTCAGCTCCAAACCATCTATATCACAATCAAAAACACCAAGCAATGAAAAAAGCCTTACTCACTCTCGTCATCACCCTGACAACCCTCCTCTCAGCCTCAGCGCAGCACTATCGCGGGTTCCTTGACTTCAATCTTTCTTATCCTATAGCAAACTCCGACGGCATGAAATTTGAAAATGCCGGCGGCTTGACTATCGGCGGGACAACGTCTCACGGTGTGCAGCTCAACAAGCTGTTTCTCGGAGCCGGCCTCGGGGCTATTTTTAATCCGAGTTCCTATGGTGTCGGCATGCCGGTGTTCGCCGATGTCCGTTGGGACTTCTTTTCGCTCCGCACCACTAACATCTTCGTTGGGTGCAAGATCGGTGCAATTTTTAATGTTGGTGACGATAGCTATGGCATCTCCCTCGATGGCCCACAACAAGGGAATATAGAGGTGGCGGATGGGCAATGGACTAACTACTCCGGTTACGGCTGGGCCGGATACGGTGGCATCTATATGCAGCCGTCAGTGGGCGTCCGCTTTCGCATTAACCACACGATGGGCATCAACATAGCCCTGAGCTACCTTCCCCTGCGCTTCAAAACGGAGACAGAATATCATACTAACTCTGTTTGGGACAGTAATCATAACAATGTCATTGTCCCTTCAGTGTGGTGGACTGAATACTCCAAGTTCTGGTCACATCGCATAGCTCTTTCTGTAGGACTTGATTTCTAAACCGATGAAGCGACAGATACTTTTTGCTGCCACACTGCTCATGGCCTCTCTGTGGGCCATGAGCGCCGACAATGTGACAGAGGATAACATCAGATACACCCTCCGCAAGGATAACACCCTGCAATGCGCTGCTGCTGACAAGAGCAAGCTCGTTGATGTGGTGATTCCCGAAATAGTACGCCTCAAGGGGATTGACTATTATGTCAGCATGGTGGAGAACGAGGGATTCCGCAATTGCAAGAACCTGCGCTCCATTGAGCTTCCCAACTCGGTGAAACGCATCGGCATCAACGCATTCTATGATTGCGCAAATCTGGAGACTGCCGTGATGCCTGATGATGCAGAGGCCGCCATATTCAAAGGCACCTACGGCTACGGGCGGCAGGGCATCTTCAAGGGGTGCGTGAAGCTCGCCACGGTCAGCGGCCATGAGGTGCCCTACCCTCGTTACCTGGTGTATGACGCGTTTTACAACTGCTCGGAGACACCATTTTACGCCACAATCCTCTCCGAAGGGAGCGCCAACCTGACAGCGAAGACGTCAGTATCAGCCGGATTCACGCAGTTTGCGTCCGCACGGCTGAAGAAGACGGTGGAGGACTGGCAGCTGCGCAAGCCCTATGAGACCGTGGCCCAATGGGAAAGCCGCGTCAACGACACCTCGCGTCAGACGGTGATTGACGAGACCCTCGCCACACTGCGCCACGAGTACGTCAGCGGTCACTCTCCGCGCACCGTACGGGGCAAGCTCGGCGATTACGTCCGTGACTTCGAGTTCTTCCCGGTCACGCTCGGAGGCAATCTCGGCACCGTGTATGCATCGGTGCCGGCTGCAGAGGCAGCAGAGTTCTCACGCGGCTGGAATAACGCAACCCTGACTCCCAAATATGGCGTGATGGATGATAACATTGCCGTGCTGTCATGCACGTTCACCGTCAACGGGAAGGAGTATCAGACAGTGCGCAGTTACGCCGAGGATGACTTCACGGCTATGGCCATTGGCATCACGCCGCTCGCGGCCGTGAAAGATTATGAGCTGCTTGCCGCCGCCGACACATCACCCAAGGCATCGGCCAAGACGTTCACGCCTGACGATGTTGACCTCAACATCCCCCGCAACGCTGGTGTGAATGACCGTACGTTTGCGGTGATTATCGGCAACGAGAACTATCAGCGCGTTGCTCCGGTGGACTTCGCGGCTAATGATGCCCGCGTCTTTGCCAAGTACTGCGAACATACGCTCGGCATCCCCGCCACCAACATCCGCACCTATTTTGACGCCACTTACGGCGACCTGGTAGCAGCTGTGCGTGACATCAATGAGATATCCACCGCCTATCAGGGTGACATCAAGGTGATGCTCTATTATGCCGGCCACGGTGTGCCGGATGACAGCAACCGCAACGCTTACATCCTCCCCGTGGATGCCTCGGGCAGTGACATGGATGCCTGCTACCCTCTCAACAAGCTCTATGACGAGCTTGGCTCGCTCGACGCGCATCAGGTGGTGGCTTTCGTTGACGCTTGCTTCAGCGGCTCGCTGCGTGGCGAGGGCATGCTGGCCAGCGCTCGCGGCATCCGCCTCAAGCCCCGCGACATCCAGACCACCGGCAATCTGGTGGTAATCTCGGCTGCGAGCGGCGACCAGTCGGCCCTCCCCTATGATGAAAAGGGCCACGGCATATTCACCTATTATATGCTGCGCAAGCTCAATGACTCGTCAGGTGACATCTCGTTGGGCGACCTCAGCGACTATGTGAGCGAGGAGGTGGCCCGGCAGTCAGTGGTGGTAAACCGCAAGCTCCAGACCCCCACGGTGAAATACTCGCCCGCCCTCACTGACACCTGGCGTGACCTCAAGCTCCGGTAAGGCGGTTTAGAGGTTGTAAATCGGAGGGTGTTGCAAAACCGGCAATTTCCGTCAATTTGTAGGGATGCACCGTGGTGCATCCGCTGATTTACAGCTTGTTGTGCCGGATGCCCCACGGTGCATCCGGCACAAGCTGATGGTTTTGAAACACCGTCTGTTGATATGATGACGCAAGTAACCCCGGAAGCCGAAGCGATAGCGAAGGCATCCGGGGTTACGAGTAAATCAGCGTCATGCGGACGCTCCCTATGAAGTTCTGTGGCATCTCGGTGCGTGTCTGCGACAACAGCTCTGATGCCGGGGAGAGGGTCAGTCGAAGACGTGGCGGAGCTTGGAGAAGATGCGGTCTTTGGTGGACTGTGAGGCCTGCATATTGGGGGCACCCTGGAGCTTGGTGAAGGTAGCCTTCTCGTCGTCGGTGAGGTTTTCGGGGACGTAGACCATTACGTTGACGAGTTCGTCGCCCGTACCGTAACCCTCGGTGGAGGGAAGGCCCTTGCCACGCAGACGCAGTACCTTGCCGGGCTGTGTGCCGGGGGCGATTTTCAGCCTTGCGCGGCCGGTGATGGTGGGCACCTCCACGGAACCGCCGAGGGCGGCGGTGGGGATGTCAAGCATCAGGTTGTATATCACGTCGTTGCCGTCGCGTATGAGTTCGGGGTCCTTGACTTCCTCGATGACAACGAGCAGGTCACCGGCTATGCCGCCGTGAGGTGCGGCGTTACCCTTGCCGCGCACGGTGAGCACCTGGCCGTCGGCCACGCCGGCGGGTATGGTGAATGTAATCTCGCGGTTTTCACGGACTACTCCCTCACCGTGGCAATATGAGCACTTCTCGGTGATAATCTTACCCTCGCCGTGGCAGTGTGGGCAGGTAGCCTCACTCTGCATGGCACCAAAGGGTGTCTGCTGGGTGGTGAGCACAGTGCCTGAGCCGCCGCAAGTGGAGCAGGTGGTGAAGGCACGGCCATCCTTGGCACCGGTGCCGTTGCAGTGCGAGCACTCCACCATGGTGGGTATCTTCAGGGTCTTGGTGACTCCGGTGGAAATCTCCTTGAGCGTCATCTTCACCTTTATGCGCAGGTCCGAGCCCTTGCGCCGGCGCGTGCGGTTGGTACGCGAGCGACCACCGGCACCCTCGAAGCCACCCATGCCGCCAAATGAGCCGCCAAAGATGTCGCCGAAGTGGCTGAAAATATCTTCCATGC
The DNA here is from genome assembly GCA_023665605.1 of Candidatus Amulumruptor caecigallinarius. GTDB lineage: Bacteria > Bacteroidota > Bacteroidia > Bacteroidales > Muribaculaceae > Amulumruptor > Amulumruptor caecigallinarius_B. The sequence continues at coordinate 416,731 of JAMPDP010000001.1, forward strand.
TCCAGCCACCGGCACTTGAGAAGCCGCCGCCACCTCCACCGGGAAATCCCTGGGGACCCATATTGTGACCAAATTGGTCATACTTGGCACGCTTGTCGGCATCCGAAAGCACGTCGTAAGCCTCCGCTGCCTCCTTGAATTTCTCCTCCGCCTCCTTGTCGCCGGGGTTGCGGTCAGGATGATATTTCAGGGCCAGCTTGCGGTAGGCCTTCTTGAGCTCGTCGGCTGTGGCAGTCTTGCTCACTCCGAGCACTTCATAATAGTCTCTCTTGCTGCTCATTGCTGTGTGCAATCGCTATGAGGTTTACTGGCCCACAGCCACTTTGGCGTGGCGGAGCACCTTGTCGTTAATCATATATCCCTTGGTGGGGGTGTCAATGACCACACCCTTTTGGGCGTCGTCAGTGACGGGCACCATAGCTATGGCCTCCTGTGTGTCGGGGTCAAAGGGCTTGCCGGTCGATTCGATGGCTTTCACACCGTTACGCTCCAGCAACTTGACGAGCTTCTGGTAAATCAGCTCCATACCCTCGCGTATTGAAGCGGGGTCGCTGACATCCTTGGTGGCCTCGAGGCCGCGCTCCATGTCGTCGACGATAGGGAGCAGATCCTTCATGGCTCCCTCCGACGCGTTCTTGATGAGCTCGGCACGCTCCTTGACGGTGCGCTTGCGGTAGTTGTCAAATTCGGCCATCAGGAAGAGATACTCCTTCTTCTCCTTGTCAAGGGCGGCCTGCACGGTGTCGAGTTTCTGCTCCAGGGTGTTGACAATGTCCACCTCATCGTTAAGCATCTCGTCAGCCTCATGTGTGGGAGCCTCACCGGCAGCCTCCTCCACATTGTCGAGTATCTGATCCTCCTGCTGCGGAGTCATCTCCGGCTGGTCGCCGGCGCCATTTGCGCCCATTTTGTCCGAAGGGTTCATATCGTGAAATCGTTTGTTATGTTTGTTCTTGCGCATATTCTAAGTGATGCAGGCAAATTCCTTGCCGCAATTCATAGCCGGCGAGACACCCCGGGTGCCTCCGCCGAGCTATTTTCATAACAATCAGGGGGCTTATAACGTTCACACCCCCACAGCAGCGCATCTGTGAGCCATCCACCCGCGCGAGATGTATGAGTGAGTGTCAGCCATTTTGTCAGTCGGGAATATGCCAAAAACGGCAGACCCCGAGCCGGACATTGCGGCATACAGGGCACCCTGCTGCAGCAGCGACTCCTTGATTTCGGCAATCTCGGGGAGCTTCGCGCCCACCGAAGCCTCGAAGTCATTGCATAGCCTCCCCTGCCACTCCTCCACCGGGAGTTGCAACGTGGCCCGCAATTCATCCTCGGTGAGATGCGAGGGCTTTACCTCGGCATACGCCTCGCGGGTCGAAACACTCCTGCCGGGCTTGACAATCAGTATATTGGAGAGCTGACGGAGGTCAATATCAAGAGGTGAAAGGTGAGTACCGGTGCCGGTGGCCACCACCGGGCGGTTTGCAATAAACATGGGGCAGTCGCTGCCGAGTGTCGCGGCCAGCTCCTCAAGCCGGCGGTCAGGCAGCGGCTTTCCGGCAATGTCGTTGAGCATGCGAAGCATAAAGGCAGCATCAGCCGAGCCTCCACCCAGCCCCGCGCCGTCAGGGATAATCTTGCGGAGGTAGATGTCCTGTGGGCTGAGCTGAGGCACCTCGCGCACGAATGTTTCCCACGCCCTCATAACGAGGTTCTTCTCGGGCGGGCAGTCGACCCGGTTGCCGGAAGTGACCAGCCGTGTCACCCCGTCAGGAGCGTCCACACATTCAAGCACATCCGTCCATGTGACGGGTACCATGGCCGTCACTATCTGATGATAGCCATTGGGGAGGGTATCACCGATACCGAGCCCAAGGTTGATCTTAGCGTTGGGGAAAGCAATCATCGCAAATGCAATATTGAAGTGATACAAAGTTAACAGAAATCAGCCAATTTGACATATATTTTGTATCTTTGCCTCCTAACGTTGTGACTATGGATGCAAAAACTCTTGAATTTGTGACTTACTTAATCAGCAAACTGTCACAATTCCTGAATTTACCCCAAAATGAAGTGTTCCGCAGGCTTGACACTTCAGGAATTCTATATAACTATATTGTGCCATCATATGACGTGCTCCATACTTTCAGTTCACGATACCTGATGGAGGATATTTCTGACTACATGAGACAGCAAGGCGTGTTGTAACTATGATCCTGTACCATTCATCAACGGTATCAGTCAAGACTCCTGATATAAGTTACTCCCGAGACTATCTCGACTTCGGCAAAGGTTTTTATCTGACATCAATATATGATCAGGCAGTGAAATATGCCCAGCGCTTCAAGCGAAGAAACAATCAGGCATGGCTCTCTACTTATGAGCTGCTATATAATCCCACTGACTGGAAAATCCTCCAATTCGATTCATATAATCGGGAATGGTTAAGGTTTGTGTCGTCATGCCGCGCCGGAAATGACAACTCAGGCTTTGATCTTGTAATCGGTGGCATTGCAGACGACCGGGTCATACAGACTATCGAACGCTACTTTGCGGGTGAACTGTCAGAAGACGATGCGCTCGGTTTGCTCAAATTTGAGAAACCGAATAATCAGTATTGCATTCGTTCACAACGTATGCTCAATGAATGTCTCAAACATCAAGCAAGCGAACAACTATGAGTGAGACAGAACTGGTGCTTCGCGGCAACAAAAATGCAAGAATAATCTTAGCCATAAGCGAGCTATTCAAGGTATCGCTGGCAGAAGCCACCAATATATATTTTCATTCTGACACTGCCCAACTTATTGAAGACAAGATAGCTGACCTTCATTGCCGCAGCGACAAATATCTTGCTACCCTCGCTTGGGAAGATCATCTTGAAGGTATAAGACAGGCATCTGCTGATGCGGGTTCCAATCACCTGTGAGACTTTAGCCTGACGTTGACAACAGTGGGTGTCGCAAAACCGACTGTTGGCTGCTTATGGCTGTAAATCGGCGTCCTGCGGACGCTTTTTTGATAAGCTGCAAGTAACCCCGGATGCCTGCGCTATCGCTCCGGCTTCCGGGGCTACGAGTAAATCTGCGTCCTGCGGACGCTCTCCCGGCGTTTATGCTACATCCTGTAAATCAGCGGATGCACCACGGTGCATCCCTACAAGTTGACGGGAATTGCGGGCATTGCACTACCTTCATACAAGTTGACGTAAAATCTTATATAGTATGCGGTCAGGGCATGATTTTCTTGGCGATTTCTTTGGGGAGGGTGTTTTTGTTGAGCATGATGGAGATGGTCTTGGCGAGGAAGTAGGGCTCGGAGACGTAGAAGAAGCCGCCGTAGAGCTGGTTGGTGTCCCAGGAGTTCTTCACTTTGTAATACTTGTTACCCTCCTGGTCGACGGCGGTGCCCACGATTACCATGCCATGATCGTCGGTGGTCTCATAGTTGTCAAAACCTTTCTGACGGCTTTCAGCGGTGACGGTCTCCTCGGCCACCGGGCCCTTGATGTCGTAACGCTCGGCCTTGCGGTCACTGTCACTCAGCTGCACCCAGCGAGACAACTCGGTGCCTTCGAGGTCAGCCTCATTGACAGCCTTGGGGAGCACTGCGTAGCCGTTGCGCCACTTGAAGCCCCCCTCGCTCACGTCAGCAGCCCAGAGCACGGAGTGTCCGGCGGCGAGCGATGCGTCCACCGCCTGTTTCATCTCCTCCAGAGGGAGGTTGACGTAGCGTCCGTTAATCCAGTTGTCGGGTACTTCGAGGATAAAGCTCTCGTAGTAAGGATGGTGTGTGAACGAGCTCACTGCCATATAGTCGTTCATATCGAGGCCGAAGCGGTCAGCATAGCTACGCGGAGTGTAGGTCTTGCCGCCCACCGTGAATGTGGCGGGGAGCTCACCGAGGTACGCGTCGAGGATGGCGTTCTCGCCCTTCTTCCAAGCAGTCGACACGGTGCGGTTCGGAGCCTGTGTCACAGCGTCAAGGTAGCCTTTGAGGCCGGCATCGAGCTCGCCATGCACATGCTTGTCCTCACCATAGTTCAGGCCGGTGTAAGCCTCCTCGGGGACTATGCCGAAAGTCTGCCACACCCAGGGCACATCAAGGATGCTTCCGCCGGCGGCAAGCGGGGTCTGACCGTGCATGCGTACATAGCGGTCGGCCTTGGCATCGTAGCAGTGACGCACCACAAACATCTCGCTCAGGTCCACCTCCTCGCCGGTTTTGCCGAGGATTTCATCTTCGAGGAATGATATGCCTGAGAAGCTCCAGCATGTGCCGCTCTTGTTCTGATCCTTTACGGGAGTGGTCTTGATGGTGATCACGTCGGTAAACTTGAAGCCGGTGCTGTCGGGGATAACAATCTTGTCATCGCCGGCCATGCCGCTGCCGTCAAACCCGGTTGCCATGGCGCAGGGAGCAATAGCTCCGGCAAGCATAAGTGCAAGAAATTTATTCATATCGGATTGGTTGTATAGTCTGCGTCAACAGAGTGGATAGTCTACGCAAATGTAGCCAATTTTTTCGTAATTTTGTCATCCCAATGAAGCGCATCAATCCCGAGACAGTACAACGCATCCTTGACACGGCTCAGATAGTGGACGTGGTGAGTGACTTTGTGTCGCTCAAGCGCAGCGGCTCGGGCTACAAGGGGCTCTGTCCATTCCACAACGAGCGCACACCGTCGTTCAGCGTATCGCCGAGCAAAAACATCTGCAAGTGTTTCAGCTGCGGCAAGGGAGGCAGCCCGGTGAACTTCATCATGGAGATGGAGCAGATGAGCTTCTCGGAGGCTCTGCGCTATCTGGCTGACAAATACCACATTCAGATAGAGGAGGAGGAGATGACCTCCGAGCAGCAGGAGGCCGAAAGCAAGAGGGCAAGCATGTTTGCCGTCAACGAATTTGCCGCGCGCCACTTCGCCACCAACATCATGGAGGATCCGGACGGTCGAGCCATAGGCCTGAGCTACTTCCGCCAGCGCGGCATCAACGAGGCGATGGTAAAGCGTTTCGGTCTGGGTTATGCGCTTGACCGCAGCGACGCACTGCTGCAGGCCGCAGCACGTAAGGGGTTCAACGCCGCATACCTCGTTGAGACAGGTCTGGCCGTGAGGCGTGACAACGGCGAGATGTATGACCGCTTCAAGGGGAGGGTCATCTATCCGGTGTACACCGTCAGCGGTAAAGTGGTGGCTTTCGGCGGACGTACACTCCGCTCGGACAAGAATGTGGCCAAGTACGTCAACTCCCCCGAAAGCGAGATTTATCACAAAAACCGAGAGCTCTACGGATTGTTTCAGGCCAAGCACGCCATATCACGCCTTGACAAGTGCATCCTTGTGGAAGGTTACATGGACGTCATATCCATGCACCAGCGGGGTGTGGAGAATGTGGTGGCATCATCAGGCACCTCACTCACCGAGGGACAGATACGCCTGATTCACCGCTTCACCTCGAACGTGACTCTGGTCTATGACGCTGACCCGGCAGGCATCAAGGCATCGCTACGCGGCATCGGCATGCTCCTTGCCGAGGGGCTCAACATCAAGCTGCTGCTCCTGCCCCCCGGTGAAGACCCCGACAGCTTCGCCCAGAGCCACACGACCGACGAGGTGGAGCGCTACTTCGCCGAACATGAGACGGACTTCATCACCTTTGTCACCGAGGTACAGCTCAAGAGCAGCTCCAACGACCCCAAGGCTCGCGCACAGGTGATAAACGATGTGGTGGACAGCATCTCGGCCATCCCTGACCCGGTGGTGCGCAACGAGTATGTGCAACGCTGCTCACAACTGCTCGGCATCAGCGATCAGGTGCTCAACACTCAGGTGAGCAAGTTCATGGCTAAACGCCTCGAACGCCTTGCCCAGGAGCGCATCCGCGAGAAAAACCGTCGCGAAGCCGGCCTGCCTGCCGACCCGGCAGACTCCCCCGCGGGCACTGCCGGCGAACCGGGAGCAGCTGCCGTGGATGCCGACATAGCACGTCTGGGCGAACAGTCAGCTGCTGCATCATCAGCCGGCGCCCTTCCTCCGACCCTCTCGCGGCGCCTTCGTGAAGCCGAGCGCGAAGCCATAAAGTACATAGTGCGTTACGGGCAGCTGTTCTTCGGCTACGGGCGTTCTGCCGATGGCGAGGCTGTGCCCCTGACGGTGCTCGATGCCTTTGACCTGGAGCTGCGTTCCAACGACTTCACGTTCAGCAACCCCGCATACTCGAAAATTCTCAATCTATGTCTTGCTCTCGCTGAAAGTTCATACCCTGCCGAAAGAGCGGCAGTAGAGACCGAAGCGCGCCAAGCGGCAGCAGAGGTGATGGCAACCGAGATGCAGAGTGCCGCTGATGTGACCGGCGACCTTGAAGCCATCAAAGCCCGCGAGAAGATGGCATCGGACCGGATGGAGCAACACGTTCAGGGCATAATGCGCGAGTTTGACAAGATGTTCTTCACCCGTCACCTTGCGTCACACCCTGATGATGATGTGCGCGGCACAGTCAATGACCTGGCGGAGGAGAAATATGTGCTCAGCAAGGTGCATACCCGTTACAGCCATGTCGCTGCTGAGGATGAGCGTCTGGGAGAACTTGTGCCTCAGGCCATTTTTGCATGGCGCGACGCTCTGCTCCAGAAAGCCATCGTGGAAGTTCGCGCAAGCCTCGCCGCCATCGCGGCATCGTACAGCGACAACCAACCGATGAGAGCAGACACCGCTGCCGAGCTCCGCAAACTGATGCTCACCCTTGGCGAGCTACAACAGAACCGGACACTGCTGGCCAAGCAACTCGGCGACCGCGTGTATCCGGGTCATGTGTGAAGTGCCTGTACCGTACATCAGCTGTGTGACACCATGGAATGTCGGTTATGCTTCGGGCCCATCCCTATGAGGCATATCATCAGCAGCCACAGTCCGGCCCACAGTAGCACCCACACGAGCTTTACGGCCAGCCACATCAGAGCCACAAAGAGAGCGACAGACAGGGCGAGTGCAAGCAGAAGCGCCACAGCCCACAGGAGCTGCCCGGCATCAGAGTCAGGGAAGTAAGCGCGGAAGTAACGGAGGGTATCTACTATCTGTTCCATGATAACGAGGTATTGATGAGAGGTTGACGTGGATGAAAGATGAATGAGTGATGAAGGGTGTTATGCCGAAAGCTGTCCATGCTCCCTTTCGACATCACAAAGTTGGCCCCGCCCCCGCGCACGGATGCTGCACACCTGTGTTAATATATGTTATAATGGGGTTTCCTGTTAACGCTGCACAGATTTCTTTAGGATTCCTTAATCTGACTTTTCCGCGGCTGAGGTTGTTGTAAAGTCAGAATTAAGAAGTCTAACCTAACACTTACAGATATGGCAGACAAGAAACATTACTACGTCAACGTAATCGAGGCTAACGACGAGGGCAAGATGTGCGAGGCCCTTAACTTCAACTTCGGCGGCCACCATGACCTCGCCGCCATGGTCGACAATGCCAAGGCATCCGGCATCTTTGCCAAGGATAAGCACGCCAAGGAGTTCGTTCTGGGAATGCGCTTCCTGCATCATGTACTCAAGAAGTACCCCGATGCCGAGCTGTTCAAGACCTTCTGGCCGCAGTTTGAGGAGTTCAAGAAGAACGTCAAGGCTACTCTCGGCTGCCCCAATTGCAGCAAGTAACCTCAGCTGACACAATTATCAGACACACAACCTGCCGGACATACCAAGGCGCAAGCTGCGGTATGCCCGGCAGGGTCGTTATATATATTCGTGCGAGTGTGCCGGAGGTCAGATTATACCTCGGATCTGTGAGATGTCAGCGAAGCCGTGACGGTCAAGATATGCATTGATCTCGTCGATAATCTTCACGGTCACGGCGGGGTCTATGAAATTGGCTGTGCCCACCTCAACGGCTGTGGCACCGGCCATGATAAACTCCAGGGCATCACGTCCACACATGATACCGCCGAGGCCGACTACGGGAATGTTGACGGCCTTTGCTACCTGCCATACCATTCTCACGGCAACCGGGCGCACAGCAGGGCCTGACAGGCCGCCGGTAACGGTGGAGAGCATGGGGCGACGACGCTCCACGTCGATGGCCATACCGAGAAGTGTGTTGATGAGCGAGACACTGTCGGCTCCCTCCCCTTCGACGCTCTTGGCAATGTCAGCGATGGAGGTGACGTTAGGCGACAGCTTGACTATCAGTGTGCGCGGCCATGCCCGACGAACTGCGGCAGTCACCTCGGCGGCTCCGGCACAGGTGGTGCCGAATGCCATGCCACCTTGCTTCACGTTGGGGCAAGAGATGTTGACCTCGATAGCATTGATGCGGTCGCAGTCGGCGAGCTTCTCACAGACTGCCACATAGTCAGCCACGGAGGCTCCTGACACATTGACCATCACCTGTGTGTCGAGGTCTTTAATGGAGGGATAAATGTGGTCGATGAAGTGGTCCACCCCCTTGTTCTGGAGCCCCACGGCATTGAGCATCCCTGAGGGTGTCTCGGCCATACGCGGGTAGTCGTTACCCTCGCGGGGGTTGAGAGTGGTACCCTTCACTATGAAGCCTCCCAGACGGTTGAGGTCGATGAAGTCGGCAAACTCTGTGCCGTATCCGAAAGTGCCCGAGGCGGTGAGCACGGGATTCTTGAGTCGGAGTGAGCCTATGTTGACGCTGAGGTTAGCCATAATCAGTTCCAGGTAAGTTCGTTTATGTCAAATACAGGGCCTTCGGTGCACACGCAGACGTTGCCGCGCACGGTCTTCTCCACGCAGCACAGGCAAGCTCCGAGGCCACACGCCATCATGTTTTCGAGGGACACTTCGCAGGGTATACCCTTCCGGCGGCAGATGCGGGCCACAGCCTTCATCATCGGTGCCGGTCCGCACACATACACGCGGCTGTAGTCATCCTCCCACGCCGTCGAGGCAGTCACCAGTCCGCGCTCGCCCTCTGAGCCATCCTCGGTGGTGACCATGAGGGTGCCGAACTGCTCAAGGCTCTCTCGCAGGAGCACGCCGTCAGCGTTGCGCGCCCCTACGAGGGTACGCAGGGGGTAGCCCATTCGCTTGAGCACGCTGCCGAGAGCTGCCATCGGTGCCACACCTACGCCACCGGCCACCAGAAGCATCGGTTTGTCAGGTTTCTCGGTCGGGATTTTGAAGTGATTACCCAGCGGCAGCAGCAGATTCACGATGTCACCAGGCTGACGACTGATGAGCCACAGCGAACCCTCACCGGCATTGCGCACGAGCAGTTGTAGATGCCCGTCACACACAGAGCATATGGAGATGGGACGGCGCAGGAACGTGTCGCGGTTGTCAATGCGCACCTGAGTGAACTGTCCGGGAGCAATCTCCGGCAACTCGCGGCCACCGCAGGGGGCGAGCGTCAGCAGCGCGTAGATGTCGCCGATGCGTTGCACTTCGGTGACCTCGAAATCCAAGATATGCTTCTTAGGCATGGCAAAATGGGGAATGTGTGGTTGGGGTAAAGGGTGATGGGCGAAATGGTGGGTATCAGTTTGTCTCGGCGGGGAGCAAGGCGAAGTCAAGCACTTGGCTGACTGTGTCTACGTAATGGAATGTGAGCCCGCGGCGATATACCTCTTTAATATCCCCCACATCCTTGCGGTTGGCAGACGATAGGATGATGGTGTCGATACCGGCACGCTTGGCAGCCAGAATCTTCTCCTTGATGCCTCCGACGGGGAGCACCTTGCCGCGGAGCGTTATCTCACCGGTCATGGCGAGACGTTCACGCACCTTGCGTCCGGTGAGAGCCGATGCTATCGAGGTGGCCATGGTGATGCCGGCCGAGGGCCCATCCTTGGGGATAGCACCCTCGGGCACGTGGATGTGCAGCGAGTGGTTGTCGATGCGCTCCATGGGGATGCCCAGTTCGGCGGCATGCGCCTTGACATATTGCAATGCAATGACGGCACTCTCCTTCATCACGTCACCGAGGTTGCCGGTCAGGGCGAGCTTGTCACCCTTTCCCGGAGCAAGTGACGACTCCACATAGAGGATTGCGCCGCCGGCCTGCGTCCATGCAAGTCCGGTGACCACTCCGGGGAAGTCGTTACCCTCGTAACGCTCCTTCTGGTACGGGGCCACGCCGAGGTAGTCACCGAGCCTGTCAGGTGTAATCTCGGCGGCGACGGCCCCGGTGCGCATCTTGTTGAGCACGGCCTTGCGCAGGAGTGCCGCCAGACGCTTCTCCAGCTGGCGCACTCCGCTCTCGCCGGTGTATGACTCTATAACAGCCACTATGGCATCATCCGACACCTTCACCTCGCCGTCAGCGAGTCCTAACTGCTTGTGCAGACGCGGCAGGAGGTGACGCTTGGCAATCTCGACCTTTTCCTCCAGCAGATAGCCGGATATTTCTATAATCTCCATACGGTCAAGCAGCGGTTGTGCTACCCCCTGGAGGGTGTTGGCTGTGGCGATGAACAGGACTTTGCTGAGGTCGAAATCCACGTCAATGTAATTGTCGTGGAAGCGGACATTCTGCTCCGGGTCGAGTACTTCGAGCAAAGCGGCCGACGGGTCTCCGCGGAAGTCACTCCCCACCTTGTCTATCTCGTCAAGGAGAATCACCGGATTACAGCTCCCGGCGCGCTTGAGGGCGGAGATGATACGACCGGGCATGGCTCCGATGTAGGTACGGCGGTGGCCTCTGATCTCAGCCTCATCATGGAGGCCGCCGAGGGCCACGCGCTCATATTTGCGACCCATGGCTGCGGCTATGCTCGAGCCAAGACTGGTCTTGCCGACACCCGGGGCACCGACGAGGCAGAGAATGGGGGCTCTCACGCCGGGGGCATTCATCACCACGGCAAGCTGTTCGAGGATGCGCTCCTTCACCTTCTCCAGCCCGAAGTGCTCGCTGTCAAGTGTTGCCTCGGCCTTGGAGAAATCGGTGTTTACAGAGTCCTCCTTACCCCAAGGGAGCTCGAGGAGGGTGTCAAGATAAGCGTATTGCAGCGAGTAGTCGGGGCTCTGCTGTGGGGTGCGTTCGAGCTTGACCAGCTCCTTGTCAAAGGTAGTCTTGATGGCCTCCGGCAGGTTAAGCGCATCGGCGCGCTCACGCAGAGCCGCCACGTCGTCGTCCTCGCCGTAGAGTTCATCCTTGAGGGTGTCCATCTGAGCGCGGAGGATGTTTTTGCGCTGACTGTCATCAATCTGCGCCTTGGTGCGCTCCATCACCTCGCTGTAAATGCGCATCTTCTCCTCGTCACGTGACAGAGCCGCCATCACGGCATAGGCGCGGTCCTTGACGCGGTTCTTGCGGAGCATCTCTATCTTCTCAGCGGTGCTGAAAGGCGCGTTGGTGCAGACGGTGTTGACTATCGACGTGCCTGACGGGTCATTCTTCAGGTTAATGGCCATGTCGTTGCCCATCGGTCCGTGGTCATTCTCGATAAGGCGCAGAGTGGTGCTGCGGATGCCGTTCACCAGGGCCTCAAACTCAGGGTCTTCACGGCGGGGCATAGTCTCGCGCACGGGGCTTACGCGCGCCGTCAGAAACCGGTGCTCACCCTCCGGCTCACCCTCGATGCGTATCTTGCCGAGGGCGTGGATTATGCCCACCTTGTTGCCGTCAGGGAGGTCAAACACCTGAAGCACCTTGGCAAGCACGCCTATGTCGAATAGGTCATCAAGACCCGGCGACTCATTTTCGGGGTTCTTCTGGCAGATGACACCGATGTTGAATTCCCCTTCGTCGGCGGCCTCAGCCACCGCCCGCGAGCTCTCGCGGGCAAGGGTCACCGGCACCGTGACTCCGGGAAACAACACCAGGTCACGAGTGGTCATCAGAGGCAATGCCTCGGGATCGAAGTTGGGCTTGAGCTTCTCGGGCGTAAGCTCCACTTTGCCCACCGACACTATATTATTGTTATTGTCTTTACTCATTGTCGCTGTTAACTGATTACAAGAGGTCCGTGGATGACCCGCTCACCACATCCGTAAGCAAGTCCCGTGCCATATCTGCCGCTCAATGCCACAAACTGCTGGCAAAGGCATCAAAACCTCTCTAACCAACGTGCAAATTTAGCGATTTTTCACCAGCATTTCTCCTTTATATATTATTGTCTTCGGCGGGGAAAAGTGTTATATTTGCGTTATGAGTAGAAATTGGATAATTCGGCGGATTTGGCCGGTGGCGGCTCTGACGTGCTGCTGCCTGGCTTGCGGGCTTGCTGCTTGCGCTTCGTGTACACCCTTTGAGGGGGACAAGACTCACCCGGAGGCAGCGGCGGCAGCCGGCGGGACTTCCCCGGTGCTTGTAAGGGCTGATCGGGCTCTTGCGGGGTTCACGGGGATGGATGCTGCGCGGCAGGTGTCTGTGGCAGACTCGCTGCGACCGGCCATTGAGGCTATGGCGGCGGTGGGAATTCTCAACGGTGACACATCGCGTGACATCTCCAATTATGTGGAGGGGCGTGCCTATGGGTTCTTTGAGCCTGCTGTGGAGGAGCGGCTGCAGTGTGGCGACTCGCTCTCGGCCGTGCTTGACAGTGTGCGTGCTCATCTCGCCGAGCTGCTCCCCGATGTGAAGTGGCCGAGGGTGTATGGCATTGTGTCACCCTATCGGCAAGCGATTGTCAACACTGACACGGTGTCGCTCGTGGCTCTCAACCATTATTTGGGGCCTGACTATGAAGCGTATTCCGGCTTTGACCCCTACACCCGCCGGCAGAAGAACGCGCGGCTACTGCCGTATCATTTCACGGAAGCGCTGCTGATGCGTGACTACCCTCAGCCGTTGGACTCTCTGAACGCCCGTCCGGCTGATGCCCTTGATGTGATGGTGCATGACGGGGCGGTGGCGGCAGCTATGATGCGGGTGATTCCGCAAGCAGAACTTACCGATGTGGGGGGATGGACACCGGCGGAGCTTGCATGGCTCCGTGAGCATGAGGCGGAGCTGATGGCCGAGCTGCGTGACTCCGGGCGGCTCCACTCAACGGACCCGTTGCTGAAGGCGCGTCTCGTTGAACCGGGACCGGCCACCATGGCCTTCAGGCTGCATGCGCCGGGGCGTGCCGGGCGTTACCTGGGCCTGCGCATGGTGGAGCGTTATCTGGAGTCACATCCTGATGCCTCCATCGGCTCACTGCTTGCCGACCCCAAGCAGGTGTCGGTGACAGTGCAGGAATGAGCCCGGTGAGTAGTTTGCGACTTTTTTGGCGATTTTGTTGCAATATGTTTGCGTGTTGAGGGATTTTTGCTTACATTTGTCGCCAACAAAGCCATCAAGGCAACCGTCTGCAACACGATGAAGCGATTTAGCACATATTATTATTACTCCTATTTTTATTTCGGCCAGAGATAAGAACGGGATTTTATATATGTGTGTCCCCACGACAAGCAACAGCAGCGCTCCCGGCGCTCCAACAATATAAAATCCCGCCCGTCAGGCTGACGGCACGGGATTTTTCAGTTCAATCAAGTAATCTACACTCACAACGTCAATCAATGGCAACCACAGAGAGCCAACAGCCATCCGCGTCACCCACCTCCCCCACCCCGTCACCGCTGCGAGTGACCATCCAGGGCGTGCCGGGGTGTTACCATGACGCCGCCGCGCGGGGGTACTTCGCGGGCCGCGACATAGAGCCGGTGCCGTGCGACACGTTTGAGGATATGTTTGACCGTCTCGACCTTGACGCTTCGCTGGTGGGAGCGCTCGCCATAGAGAACACCATAGCCGGTGCGCTTCTGGGCAACCATGAGCTGCTGCGCAAGAGCAACCAGCGGATTATCGGTGAGTATAAGATGCGCATCTCGCACACTCTGTGCGCCCTGCCGGGTCAGAGCATCGATGAGCTTAATGAGGTGAACTCCCACCCGATGGCCCTGCTGCAATGTGCGTCATGGCTTGACCGTCACCCCAACCTGCGCAAGGTAGAGAAGTTTGACACCGCCGGGTCGGCCAAGGAGATAGCCGAGAGAGGTCTGAGAGGGCACGGTGCTGTGTGCGGCGAGTATGCTGCGAAGCTCTACGGGCTTGACATCCTTGCCTCCGGCATCGAGACGAACAAGCGCAACTTCACCCGCTTCCTCATCACCACCGACCCGCTGACGGCCCCCGAGCTGGCTCCACGCCCCGAGGACACAGACAAGGCCTCGCTGGTGTTCACTCTCCCGCACTCCAAGGGGTCACTCTGCCACATCCTGACTATTCTCTCCTTCTACGACATCAACCTGAGCAAGATTCAGTCGATGCCGGTGATAGGGCGCGAATGGGAATACCGCTTCTATGTGGATGTGACCTACACAAGCTATGTGCGTTACCGCCAGAGCATAGAGGCTGTGCGCCCGTTGCTCAACGAACTCAAGATACTCGGAGAATACAAAGCCTGTCAGAATGAAATATAACGACATCGAGCCTGCTGACCGCGTCAGCCGCATCAAGGAATATTACTTCTCGCGCAAGCTCCGCGAGATAGCCGAGCTCCGTGCCAAGGGGGCAGACATCATCTCGCTCGGCATCGGTGGCCCGGACCTGCCACCCGCTCCGGCAGTGGTGGACGCGCTGTGTGAGAGCGCACACCGGCCCGACACCCATTCATATCAGCCCTACGTGGGCATCCCCGAGCTTCGCCGCGCATATGCCGACTGGTATGAGCGTCACTATGGTGTGACCCTTGACGCTGACAAAGAAATTCAGCCGCTGATAGGCTCCAAGGAGGGTATTCTGCATGTGTCGATGGCATTTCTGAATCCCGGCGACGGCGTGCTGGTGCCCAATCCCGGGTATCCCACCTATTCGAGCGTAAGCAATCTGGTGGGGGCAGACATCTACACCTACGACCTCACCGAGGAGAATGGCTGGATGCCAGACTTCGATGCTCTGGAGGAGATGCCGCTTGAACTCATCAAGCTCATGTGGGTCAACTATCCGAATATGCCTACGGGCACTCCGGCAAGTCGCGAGCTCTTCGAGAAGCTGGTGGACTTCGGTGCACGTCACAACATAGTCATAGTGCATGACAATCCCTACTCGTTTATACTGAACGACAAGCCTCTGAGCATCCTCTCCGTGCCCGGAGCCAAGGATATAGCCATAGAGTTTAACTCACTGAGCAAGAGCCATAACATGGCCGGATGGCGTATGGCCATGGTTGCCTCCAACCCCACGTTCATCTCATGGATTCTGAAGGTGAAGAGCAACATTGACTCCGGCCAGTTCCGCCCGATGATGATGGCAGCCTGCGAGGCTCTGCATCTCCCCGACAGCTGGTATGCCGAGGTAAACCGCGTGTATGCCGGGCGTCGGCGCGTGGCCGAGCAGATAGCACTGGCCACGGGCAGCAGCTTTGATGCCGGTCAGCGAGGCCTGTTCCTGTGGTGCAAGGTGCCGGACAGCTTCGCCTCCGGAGAGGAGCTTGCCGACAAGCTGCTCTACGAGGCCAACGTGTTTGTGACTCCGGGCATCGTATTCGGCTCTCAGGGCAAGCGTTACTTCCGCATCTCCCTCTGCACTCCTGTGGCGACCATGGAGGAAGCCCTGCGGAGAGTTCAGTCAGTGATGCAGTCTTGAGCCACCACACCCCTTTGTTTAGATACCCCCCCCCCTTTGTTTAGATAACTACCATCCCCCAAGACAATATCCTCAAGCTAAGAATAGAAAGATGAAAGATCTCAAACCGATAGTAGACGGCGTAAAGCCGCTGATCATAGCCGGCCCGTGCAGTGCCGAGACCGAGAAGCAAGTGATGGACACTGCCACCCAGCTCGCCGCGAACGGCATCAAGGTGTTTCGCGCAGGCATCTGGAAGCCTCGCACCAAGCCCGGAGGCTTCGAGGGCGTAGGCAAGGAGGGCCTCGCTTGGCTCCGCCGCGTCAAGGATGAGCTCGGTATGCTCGTCAGCACCGAGGTGGCTACCCGCCAGCACGTGATTGAAGCTCTTGATGCGGGTATCGACCTGCTGTGGATTGGCGCGCGCACATCCGCCAACCCCTTTGCCATGCAGGAGATTGCCGACACCCTGGCCGAGGCTCAGGTGCCGGATATGCCCGTGCTTGTCAAGAACCCCGTGAACCCTGACCTGGAGCTCTGGATCGGAGCCCTGCAGCGCATCTACAACGCCGGTATCCGCCGTCTCGGTGCCATCCATCGCGGCTTCTCAGTGTATGGCAAGCACCTCTACCGCAATATGCCGCAGTGGCACATTCCCATCGAGCTGCGTCTGCGCTACCCCAACCTGCCCATCATCTGCGACCCCAGCCACATCGGTGGCAAGAGGGAGCTGATAGCCCCGCTGTCACAGCAGAGCATGAACATGGGTTTCGACGGTCTCATCATCGAGAGCCACTGCGACCCTGACTGCGCCTGGAGCGATGCAGCACAGCAGGTGACTCCTGACACCCTGCAACTCATCCTCGACACCCTCGTCACCCCCACCACCCAGCAGACGACAGAGAGCCTTGCCGCCCTGCGCCAGCAGATAGACCGGATAGACAATGACCTGCTTGAGATTCTGAGCAAGCGTATGCGCGTGTCACGCGAGATAGGTCAATACAAGAAGGAACACTCCATGCCGGTGGTGCAGCCCGGTCGCTACAACGACATCATGGCCACCCGCGTAAAGGCCGGCACCGACATGGGTATCGGAGCTGACGCCATGCGTACCATCCTCCTTGCCATCCACGAGGAGTCAGTGCGCCAGCAGCTTGAAATCCTCAACAATAACCGCGCCAACGCCTGAAGGCGTCCGGGTTCCCTTCCCGCAATACCACTTTCGCGATGAAGATACTGATACTGGGTGCCGGCAAGATGGGCACCTTCTTCGCCGACCTGCTCTCACGCGACCATTCGGTGGCTGTGTATGACCCGGACCCTGAGCGGCTGCGGTTCACCTTCGGCGTGCAGCGCTTCGCCGACCTTGATGAGATTGATGCCTTCGCCCCTGACCTGGTAATCAATGCCGCCACGGTGAAGTACACGCTCGAGGCGTTCCGCCAGGTGCTCCCGCACCTCCCCTCGGGAGCTATCCTATCTGATATAGCGTCGGTTAAGACTGGACTCCCGGAGTTCTATGCCGAGTGCGGCCATCCGTTCGTAAGCACCCACCCGATGTTTGGCCCCACCTTTGCGTCACTGAGCAATCTGGCTGACGAGAATGCCATTATCATCAAGGAGGGAGACCACTTAGGGCGCGTCTTCTTCCGCGACATCTATCAGCGTCTGAAGCTCCACATCGAGGAGTACACCTTTGCCGAGCATGACGAGACCATAGCCTACTCGCTGAGCATACCCTTTGCGTCAACGCTGGTGTTCGGCTCCATCATGAAGCATCAGTCAGCCCCCGGCACCACCTTCAAGCGCCACCTTGCCATAGCTCGGGGACTGATGAGCGAAGATGACTTCCTGCTCAGTGAGATTCTCTTCAACCCCAACACCCCTGACCAGCTGCGCCGCATCAGCGAGCGCCTTGACCGGCTCCGCACCATAGTTGAGAAGCATGACTCGCGCGCCATGCAGGAATATCTCAACTCAGTGCGCGAAAACCTCAAGTAACCGTCCGGCGTTGCAATGCAACTGAAGGCGGAGGAGATTTTGTAAATCGTGGGTGTCGCAAAACGGGTAATTTCCGTCAATTTGTAGGGATGCACCGTGGTGCATCCGCTGATTTACAGACTGTTGCTCAGGATGCACCGCGGTGCATCCCTACAAGCCGATGGTTCTGCAACACCCTCATTGGCTTTGCTGACTATGACCCCGGATGCCTGCGCTATTGCTTCGGCGTCCGGGGCTACGGTAAATCAGCGTCCTGCGGACGCTCTTGGGGGGGTACAATACTTTCCCCATTTGAGGATCTGCAACACCCCTTCCTTAGACTATCAGGCGATTTTGAGGCCGGAGAAGCCCATGAAGGCCATGGCTAATAGGCCGGCGGTGACGAGAGCGATGGGCACGCCCTGCATGGCGCGTGGCATCCCTTCGGCGGTGTCGAGCTGCTCGCGGATGGCGGCGAAAATCACCAGGGCGAGTGTGAAGCCAAGGGCCGTGCTCACGGCAAATGTGATGGCCTGAGCGATGTTATAGCCGCTGCCGGCCACCATGATGGCCACGCCGAGCACGGCGCAGTTGGTGGTGATGAGCGGGAGAAACACCCCGAGGGCAGCATAGAGAGCGGGCGACACTTTCTTGAGCACAATTTCAAGCATCTGCACCAGAGCGGCAATGACGAGGATGAAGGCGATGGTTTGCATGAACTCTACGCCTAACGGCACGAGCACCCACTGCTGCAACAGGTAAGTGACCGTGGTGGAGATGGCCATGACGAATGTCACCGCCATACCCATGCCGGCTGCCTGACCAACATTGCGCGACACTCCCAAGAAGGGACAGATGCCCAGAAACTGCGCGAAGACGATGTTGTTGATGAATATCGCCGTAAGGATGATGGTGATGTAGGTCAGCATGAGCGGTGAGAGTGTAATTTGTTGAAGATGGCTATCATAAACCCGAGCACTATGAATGCTCCCGGCGCGAGCACGAAGATAAGGGGAGCGTAACCGGCGGAGAACACCTGTGCGCCAAACACTGTGCCTCCACCCAAGAGCTCACGCACAGCTCCGAGGAGTGTCAGGGCTAATGTGAAGCCGAGTCCGATGCCTATGCCGTCGCAGGCTGCCTCGCCTATTCCGTGGCGTGAAGCGAAGGCTTCGGCACGTCCGAGCAGGATGCAGTTAACCACTATCAGCGGAAGAAAGATGCCGAGCATCGCGTCAAGTGCGGGCAGATAGGCCTGCATGAGCATCTGGAGCACAGTGACGAAAGTGGCGATTATCACAATATAGGCGGGGATGCGGACTGTCGAGGGGACGTGGCGCGCCACTGCTGACACGGCAGCGTTGGAGCAGATGAGCACACCGGCGGTGGCGAGCCCCATGCTCATGCCTGTGAGGGCTGATGAGGTAGTGCCGAGTGTGGGGCACATGCCCAGAAGGAGTACGAAGGTGGGATTGTCGGTGACAATGCCGTTATATATGATTTTCAGCGGATTCATATCGGTAGGACAGGCTCTTAATGATTACGCTTGGAGGCTCCGGTGACGGCTTGGTGGTCCGGGGCATCGGAGGGCTCACCGGTGAGCTCGGCACGGTAACGCCCGTAAGCAACAGCGGCGCGTCTCACCGCTTGGAGGAATGCGCGTGAGCTGATGGTGGCGGCGGTGATGCCGTCCACTGTGCCACCATCCTTGCTGACTGTGGGGCCGGCTCCGTCAGGCTTGATGCCGGAGATATCGCCGGGAGCACCGGGAGCGAACCATTCGGCCATGCGTGCTCCGAGTCCGGGCGTTTCTTTCTGACTCATCACCGAGAAGCCGCGCACTGAACCGTCGGCATTGAAGCCCATCATTACGTCAATCTCTCCCGAAAATCCGTCGAGGCTCCATGAGCTCACGGCGGCACCGACAAGGGAGTCGCCGTCAAATGCGGGATAGACGGTGACTGCTCGGGTGTCGCCGTCGAGAGTGATGGTGACGGCTTCGTCAGCCGGGGAGTTGGTGAACGGGGGTGCTACGGCGGCTATTGCCTCCGTGCGATGGAAGTCACGAGCCTTTGCGATTGGCTCGGCGGTGAGGGTGTAGACTCCTCCGAGGAGAGCCCCGGAGAGTACGCAAATCAGCCCCAGAGCAAGCAGGGGTCGCTTCGGTGAGTCGGCATGACGGGTCATAACCTTGCGGCCCTCCCGGTGCCGAACCGCCTCGGGCGGCAGTAGCGGTTGATAAGCGGCGTGAAGCCGTTCATTATAAGTATGGCGAATGACATCCCTTCGGGGTAACTGCCCCAGTGGCGTATCACGATGGTGAGTGCGCCGATAGCCACGCCGTAGATTATCATGCCCCAATGTGTCAGGGGAGATGTGACATAGTCCGTGGCCATGAAAATGGCCCCAAGCAACAGGCCGCCGCTGAGTACCTCCACAGCGGGATTTCCACCGATGGCCCACGACAGGAGTGCCGCAGTGGCAATGATGCTCACGGGGATATGCCATGA
Source organism: Candidatus Amulumruptor caecigallinarius (assembly GCA_023665605.1). Lineage (GTDB taxonomy): Bacteria > Bacteroidota > Bacteroidia > Bacteroidales > Muribaculaceae > Amulumruptor > Amulumruptor caecigallinarius_B. The sequence goes on from JAMPDP010000001.1 coordinate 436,738, forward strand.
GATGATACGCATGGCCAACAGATAAAGAAGCCCAAGAATAAGGGCCAGCGAGCCGACCTCGCCCAGCGACCCTCCGGCAATACCGGTGGCCTTGTCCATTATATTAATGGCGTCAGGGGTGATGAGGCCGGATTTGAGTTGCGACAGGATGGTGGCTCCGGTGGCACCGTCGGGATAGAGGCCGCGATCCACCATGGGGAGTGGCCATGTGGTCATCAGTGCGGGAAAGGAGAGCAGCAGGAACACGCGTCCCACCAAAGCAGGGTTGAAGATGTTGCACCCCAGCCCGCCGTAAGCCATCTTGCCGATGCCTATTGCTGCCACGCATCCGATGAGCACTGTCCACACCGGGAGGTTGGCGGGGAGGTTCATGGCCAGCAGGAGTCCGGTGAGCAGGGCACTACCGTTGGCTATGGTGGCAGGGCGGCGGAGCATGAAGCGGGTAATGGCCCACTCGGTGATGATGCAGCCGAGCACGGAGGTGACAGTGACAATGGCCGCGCCAATACCGAAGACGTAGATGCCCACGGCAAGTGCGGGAATGAGGGCTACCGTCACCTGCCACATACAGAAGCTCACTGTACGTCCGCAGTGGAAGTGTGGCGAGGCCGATATGGTCAGCAATCGAGGCATGGCGACTTAGAGGTTGTTAAAAAAACAAATGTGAATCGAGAGGCCGAATATGCCGGAGCATATTGGCAGTTCGTCCGATTGTGCATAGCGAGCTATGCGATTGAGAACGGGCTGACAAGATGCCCGGCAGATTAGGTGGGAGGGCAATGTCTCTATATGGTGAAGGTCGGCCATAATCATTAATGGATTTGAAATTAGCTTAAGCATTGCGCCTTTTTGGCTACTCCGCTTTCATTCGTCGGTCATGTAGCTCGCTACATTCCCTCCTCGGTGAAAGCAGATTAGCTCAAAAATGCGCAACCTCTCGGTTCACATTTGTTTTTAAACAACCTCTTAGAGGTTGTTGAATTGTTCACTTCAGGCAGGTGGAGAGAGGGCTTATGTGTGATAAATGGTTCAGCCCTCCTTAGCGGGGCGGCTTCGACGGCGGGCAGCCACAGTGAGCTTGCCCACGCGGATGTAATCGAGCAGGGGCCGTGCCGCCGGGCATGTGAAGCTACAAGAGCCGCACTCTATGCAGTCCATAATGCCATGGCGCTCGGCATCATCGAAGCGGTTCAGGCGCGAGAAGGTGGCGATAATCAGCGGTTCCAGTCCCATGGGGCAGGCCTCGACACACCCGCCGCACCTCACGCATGGCTGCGGCTGGAGTCTGAGCGACTGCGACTGCGGGAGCATCACTATGCCGGACACCCCCTTGACCAGCGGCGCGTCTACGGATGCCACCGCTTTGCCCATCATCGGGCCGCCGAGAATCACCTTGCCGGTGTCCTCGGGGATGCCTCCGGCAAGCTCCACCAGGTTGCGAAGCGGATAGCCGACAGGCACACGGTAGTTGCCGGGGTTGCTCACAGAGGGGCCGGTGACGGTTACCACGCGGTCCATGAGCGGCTCGGCAAAGCGGGCCGCGCGGTATATGGCATAGATGGTGGCCACATTCTGCACCACGGCTCCTGCCTTTACAGGCAGAGCTCCGGATGGCACCTCACGGCCTGTCACTGCCTTGATAAGCTGTTTTTCACCCCCCTGAGGGTACTTCACCTTGAGAGTGACCACCTCAACCGGAGCCCCGGTGGCGAGCACCTGGTTATGCAGCCTCTCGATGGCATCGCGCTTGTTGGCTTCGACGGCTATGACACCTCTGCTCACTCCGGCGGCACGCATGGCCAATACCGTTCCGGCGACTATCTCTGCCGGGTGTGCAAGCATCAGCGCATGGTCGCAGGTGAGATATGGTTCACACTCCACACCGTTGACTATCAGAATGTCAGGCTTAGCGTCGGGTGGAGGTGCCAACTTCACGCGGGTGGGGAAAGTGGCACCACCGAGTCCAACGATACCGGCATCAGCGACGATGGTACGTATGGCCTCCGGGGTGAGTTCGGCAAGAGCCCTGTCGTCACGCACAAAGGCCGGGGTATCAAGCGTATTGATGTCGTGGATGTGCTCCTCCTCCGTCGCGGTGACGGTGAGCGTCTGTGCGGGGTAGCCGTAGGCCGTCTTTGATGTGCCTATGGCTGTGACGGTGCCACTGATGGGGGTATGCACATTGGCACTCACGAGGCCAGAGGCCTTCACCACCATGTCGCCGCGGGTCACAGTGTCTCCTTTGTTGACCACACAGGTGCCCGAGGCACCGATTTGCTGCACAAACGTGAGCACTACCTCACGTGGAAGCTCCACACGCGTGATGGGTGTCGCGGCGGTGAGCTTGCATTGCGGCGGATGAACGCCGCCCTTGTTGAACGTCTTCATACCGATTGAGGTGAGAGTGGGAAACCGGAAGTATGTATCGCTCCGGTGGGGCATACGGTGACGCACTTGCGGCACAGTCTGCACAGAGCGGGGTCTATCGAGGCAAGATTGTCGGCAATGGTGATGGCGCCGTGGGGACATGTGCGGAGGCACTTGCCGCAGCCTATGCAGGCGGCGCGGCAATCTTTCATGGCGAGGGCACCCTTGAGGGTGTTGGAGCAGGCCACCCACACCCTGCGGCCGCGCGGCCCGCGTGGCCGCAGTCGGAGGATGGAGCGGGGGCAGGTGCGTGTGCACACCCCGCAGCCGGTGCATCTATCGGCATCTATCACCGGCAAGCCGGTGGTGGGATCCATGCGCATGGCTCCGAACGGGCATGCCTTGACGCAGTCTCCGCACCCGAGACAACCGAATGCACAGTCGCGTGCGCCGGCAGACACCAGTCGCATCACTGCACAGCTCTCCACCCCATCATAATTGGCCCTCAGAGGACGAACTTCGCAGCTGCCCGCGCAGGCGAGGGATGCTATCTGAGGCACTGCCGCTGATGCTTTGAGGCCCACGATATCGGCAATCTGCGCCATCACCTCGGCTGAAGAGCCGGGGCATGAGAGGCCTACGAGCGAGTCGGCACGGACACACGCCGAGGCGAACTCGCGACACCCCGTATGGCCGCAGCCGCCGCAGTTGGCCCCCGGCAACAGAGCCTCCACAGCATCAATACGCGGGTCTTCATCTACATGAAAACGCTTGCCCACTCCCCACAGCAGAAGTGCGGCGAGACCGCCGATGACGGCCATCACGAGAATGCAGATTAATAAAGTCGACATAGCAAGATAAGGTTACGCAAAGCTAACCAACATTCCGCAAAAAGTCAAGCCCCCACCTACAAAATTTCAGCAAAAAAATCCGGCCTTCGCAGCCACTCGCTGAAGTGAATTTTGGGGGATTTGGCGGGATGGAAAAAAGTTTGTACCTTTGCGCTGCAATTTTTGCAAACACCATCATTAAGTTAATCAACCAACCGTTTAACGATGAACCATTACGAAACCGTTTTCATTTTAACTCCCGTTTTGTCTGACGAACAGATGAAGGAAGCGGTAGACAAGTTCACCACGGTACTCACCGAAGCCGGTGCTACCATCGTGAACAAGGAGCTGTGGGGCCTCCGCAAGCTCGCCTATCCCATCCAGAAGAAGTCGTCGGGCTTCTACACCCTGGTGGAGTTTGACTCCGATCCCGAAGCCGTGCGCAAGGTGGAGACCGCCTTCCGTCGCGACGAGCGCGTGCTCCGCTTCCTGACATTCCGTCTCGACAAGTACGCCCACGAGTATGCCATCAAGCGCCGCAGCCTCAAGGCCGGCAAGCAGGCTGAGACAACCGAAGTAGCAACAGCAGAAGCAAAGGAGGACTAACCCATGGCACAGAATAGCGAAATCCGTTACCTCACACCCCTGTCGGTAGACGTCAAGAAGAAGAAGTACTGCCGCTTCAAGCGCAGCGGTATCAAGTATATCGACTACAAGGACCCCGAGTTCCTCAAGAAGTTCCTCAACGAGCAGGGCAAGATTCTGCCCCGCCGCATCACCGGCACCTCGCTGAAGTTCCAGCGCCGTGTGGCTCAGGCCGTCAAGCGTGCCCGTCACCTGGCTCTGCTCCCCTATGTAACCGACCTGATGAAGTAATCTTACAGCCAAGAGTACATTACTGACATGAAAATCATCCTGAAAGAAGACATCGCCAACCTTGGATACAAGGACGATGTGGTGGAAGTGAAGAACGGCTACGGCCGCAACTATCTCATTCCCCAGGGCAAGGCAGTCATCGCAACTCCTTCGGCTCTCAAGATTCTTGCCGAGAACCAGCGCCAGCAGGCTCACAAGCTCGCCCAGATCAAGACTGATGCCGAGGCCGCAGCCGCAGCCCTCAAGGACGTCACCCTGACCATCGGTGCCAAGACCAGCTCTACCGGCACCATCTTCGGCTCTGTCAACAGCATCCAGATTGCCGAGGCTCTCGAGAAGCTCGGCCACAATGTGGACCGCAAGCTCATCTCCATCAAGCAGCCCGTCAAGGAGGTTGGCAAGTACAATGCTACCATCCGCTTCCACAAGGAGGTCAGCGTAGAGGTGCCCTTCGAGGTTGTAGCAGAGTAACAACTGCCCGACCATTATCTGAAAGTCACTGCGGAGGCACTTCCGCAATGCAACCATATCCCGCAGTCCCTCAGCCGTTTCAAGGCCGGGGGACTGCTATGTTATGCCACCCGCAGAATAATTCGTAACTTTGCACTGAGGGCGCCGCGCGGCACGCATCCCGCTGCTCACATATCAGCGCCTGACCACACAGCAACGGATATGTCTGACAACACATTGCTCCAGCGCCTTGACGGGATCGAAGCCCGCTTCGAAGAAGTGTCCACACTCATCACGGATCCCGCCGTGATGACCGATATGAAGCGGTTCGTCAGGCTCACCAAGGAATACAAAGAGCTTGACAATCTTGTCAAGGCTACCCGCACTTATCGCCACCTCACCGATGACATTGCCGAGGCGCGTTCGGTGCTTGACACCGAGCGTGACGAGGAGTTGCGCCAGATGGCCCGCGAGGAGCTTGATGAGGCGACGGCCCGCCTCCCCCGGCTGGAAGAGGAGATCAAACTGATGCTCATACCCGCTGACCCGGAAGATGCAAGGAATGCAATCCTCGAAATTCGCGGTGGCACCGGTGGCGATGAAGCGGCCCTCTTTGCGGGAGACCTGGCCAAGATGTACATGAAGTATTGCGAGAGCCGTGGATGGAACGTAGCCGTGACTTCGGCCAGCGAAGGTGCCGTCGGCGGCTATAAGGAGATTGTCATGGCGGTGTCGGGCGAGGGTGTTTACGGCACGCTCAAATATGAGAGCGGTGTGCACCGCGTGCAGCGCGTGCCGGCTACCGAGACGCAGGGCCGCGTCCACACATCAGCAGCCACCGTGGCAGTGCTCCCTGAGGCTGAGCCCTTTGACGTGGAAATCAACGAGGGCGAGATCAAGTGGGACACCTTCCGTTCCGGAGGGGCCGGCGGCCAGAACGTCAACAAGGTGGAGAGCGGCGTACGTCTCCGCTACAACTGGCGTAACCCTAACACGGGTATCGTGGAGGAAATCCTCATCGAATGCACCGAAACACGCGACCAGCCCAAGAACAAGGAGCGCGCTCTGAGCCGACTGCGCACGTTCATCTACGACAAGGAGCATCAGAAGTATGTGGACGACATAGCCTCGCGCCGCCGCACGATGGTGAGCACCGGTGACCGCTCCGCCAAGATACGCACCTACAACTTCCCCCAGGGCCGCATCACCGACCACCGCATCAACTACACCGTCTATAACCTCCAGGCCTTCATGGAGGGTGACATTCAGGACTGCATCGACCACCTCATCGTGGCCGAAAACGCCGAAAAGCTCAAAGCCGCCGAACTCTGATTAAAAATTTGTAAATTTGCCAGTATGAGCTATGCTTCAATTGACACTCTACAGATGGTCCTGAGTGAGACAGTGTTCTCTCACACTAAGGATTCAAAAAAAGCAGCAGGACGGTCTTTGGGTACTTTGGTTGAGCTGATAACATATTATCTTCTTAACGAGTGGGGCTTTATATGTGATACGGCGATTGAAACAAGTCTACACGAATATGGAAATAAAAGCATATCGCATAAAGTAGAATTCACACTTCAACCTGTAATAGGTGAGGTTACTGTATCTGTGCCACTAACTTCGTTCCCTATAACAGGAGCGAAAATAGCAAAATACACATCATTCTTTAATGATGATACTATTAATTCTACGGCACGTGTTATAGATAAAGACCTTGTTGTAAAAAACGCATGTATCCTGTCTACTGCTCCGGACAAAAAGTCGAATGTACTGGCGGTCTTAGACAGCATAGATGACACTAAGGTTCATCTGACGTTGTCGCGACAGCTACGGAAGGCATATGCAATGGTTGAGTGCAAACGAGTTGGAGTGGAGAATGGGGCAAAGAAAGGCCCGCAAACTATAGAGAAAGCCAAACAAGGTGCATATGTTGCAATGACAACATCTTCATTGCAAAAGGTATGGAATAGAGACGGAGAATTATGCGGGTTAATTTATGAAGGTGACACACCGATGGTTTTGCCCTATCGCGATTTATTGAGCCGAATGATTTATTCTGACACTCAATTGGTTCGGGATTTTACTCTCTCAATTGCCGTAGTAAGCAATCATGGTAATTGGTTCACATCTGATAATCAGAACAAAGAACTTAAAGTGTTGGCACAATCTTATGATTGGTTATTATTTTTGACCGATAACGGACTTGCAACATTTATCACCGACTTATTGCTCAGTCCAACAGATGAATATCTACCCGTAAGAAATGCTTTTTTAAGAAGTTACTCGGAAGATAAAAAGCATAACTCATTTACAAAATCTAAGATTGATTATAATGCACACAGACTGTTATGCCGTTACTTTCACGAGAATCGAGCGGATATAGAGAATTGGTTCAATGTCATTGCGCCAAAACATGGCTCTCTGGAGCAGTTAAAGAGTGATATAATCCATTTAAAGGAAAAACCCTGGACAGATATATTGATATGACAGCAGGAAGATCGGTAAATTCTCTAAGCCAGAGTTGGGGCACGCCTAAAAAGTATGTTGACGCTCTGCATCGTTTTTGGGAAAAAGGCATAGCCTTGGATCCATGTTCTAATGAGTACTCAATTGTCAGAGCTGACACTGAATTTTGTTTGCCGGAACATGATGGATTAAAGGAAGAGTGGGATTTCCCTTCAATTTATATAAATCCGCCCTATGGGTCTGACAGAGTGAGACGCACTACAATTAAACATTGGCTTGCAAAGTGTGTCGCATCTCATTTAGACTATAAAGCTGAGATAATTGCACTCATTCCGGTTGCACCAAATACCAGTCACTGGAAGAATTATGTTTTTGGAGCCGCGAATGCCATATGTTTCCTGTATGATACTCGTCTTCGGTTTTTAGAAAATGGAGAAGATACGGGCAAAGGTGCTCCCATGGCCTGTTGCTTGGTTTATTGGGGCGACAGATTATCAAGATTCAAACAAGTCTTTTCAGAATATGGAGCAGTAGTTGACATCTCCGATTTAATCAGCTCCGGCGCATCAATGTGGTGCACAGGTTGTAAGACAGATTTGTTCTCTGCGATTAAATAAACAATATTCTATATATAGAAATCCATTATGAAACGTCAACAACTGATTGACAATATCTTTGCCAAGCGCAGCTTTCTCTGCGTGGGGCTTGACAGCGACATCAAGAAGCTCCCGAAGCATCTGCTTGATGCCGAGAACCCCGTGCTGGAGTTCAACAAGGCCATCATTGATGCCACAGCACCTTATTGCGTGGCCTACAAGCCCAACCTTGCCTTCTACGAGGCGCAGGGTACAGACGGCTGGAAGACTCTTGAGGAGACCGTCAGCTACATCAAGGCCAACCACCCTGACCAGTTTATCATAGCCGATGCCAAGCGTGGCGACATCGGCAACACATCGCAGCTCTATGCCCGCAGCTTCTTTGAGCATCTTGACGTGGATGCCCTCACGGTGGCTCCTTACATGGGCGAAGACAGCGTGAAGCCGTTCCTGGGCGAAGATGGGAAATGGGTGGTGCTCCTTGCCCTCACAAGCAACCCCGGCTCACAGGACTTCCAGATGCTGGCACTCGGCAATGGGCGTCGCCTCTTCGAGCAAGTGCTGGTAACATCGCAGAACTGGGCAGGTCCGGAGGCGATGATGTATGTGGTAGGAGCCACTCGCGGACGCCTCTTTGAGGATGTACGCGCTCTCGCTCCCGAGTCGTTCCTTCTGGTGCCGGGCGTTGGCGCTCAAGGCGGGAGCCTTGAGGAAGTGTGCCACTACGGCATGAACAAGGATTGCGGCCTGCTGGTCAACTCCTCACGCGGCATCATCTTCGCCTCGCAAGGCGAAGACTTCGCCGAAGCTGCTGCGCGCGAGGCTGCCAAGCTCGCCTCACAGATGTCTGCCCTCCTCCCCGAGCGCTAACCGAGGGAGAGCCGAGCATATCAACGCAGCTGCGGTGTGCTGTTGGCACTGATACACATTATTTAATACACCGTGCGTATCCGCGTAACGAAAAAATCGTTACATTTGCCATATCAGCCACGCCACAAATGCGTGAGGCCTTACAACACGTGAATTTACTCTAACATTAATATTCCATCCTTTTATCATCAAGACGATGAATATCGACAACTACGATTTCGCCGGCAAGAAGGCAATTGTGCGCGTTGACTTCAACGTGCCCCTCGACGAGAACGGTAAGATTACCGACGACACCCGCATCCGCGGTGCCCTCCCCACCCTCAAGGCTATTCTTGAGCGCGGCGGCAGCCTCATCATCATGTCACACATGGGTAAGCCCAAAGGGAAGGTCAACCCCAAGTACTCACTTGAGCAGATACGCGCCGACGTGGAGAAGGCTCTCGGCACTCCCGTGAAGTGGGGCGGCGACTGCGTGGGTGAGCAGGCTGCCAAGATGGCTGCCGAACTCAAGCCCGGCGAAGTGCTCCTGCTTGAGAACCTCCGCTTCCATCCCGAGGAGGAGGGCAAGCCCGTGGGCATCGACAAGACAGACCCCGGCTATGAAGCAGCCAAGAAGGAGATGAAGGAGCGTCAGAAGGAATTCGCCAAGAAGCTCGCCTCCTATGCTGACGTGTACGTGAACGACGCATTCGGCACCGCTCACCGCAAGCATGCCTCCACTGCCGTCATCGCCGACTACTTCGACGCTGACAACAAGATGCTCGGCTACCTCATGGAGAAGGAAGTGAAGGCTGTGGACAACATCCTCTCAGACATCAAGCGTCCGTTCACCGCCATCATGGGTGGCTCCAAGGTGTCTACCAAGATTGGCATCATCGAGAACCTGATGGACAAGGTGGACAACCTGATCCTCTGCGGCGGCATGACCTATACTTTCGCCAAGGCTCAGGGGGGCAAGATCGGCAACTCCATCTGCGAGGATGACAAGCTCGACCTCGCCCTCGACATCATCAAGAAGGCTAAGGAGAAGGGCGTAAACCTGGTACTCGGCACCGACTGCGTTGCAGCTGACTCTTTCAGCAACGATGCCAAGACCATCATCTGCCCCTCTAACGATATACCTGACGGCTGGGAAGGTCTGGATGCAGGTCCCGAGACCCGCGAGGCATTCCGTGACGTCATCAAGGATGCCAAGACTATCCTCTGGAACGGTCCCGCCGGTGTCTTTGAGTTTGACAACTTCACCGCCGGTTCACGTGCTATCGCCGATGCCATCGTAGAGGCTACCAACAAGGGAGCCTTCTCACTCGTAGGCGGTGGTGACTCTGTGGCATGCGTCAACAAGTTCGGCCTCGCCGATCAGGTTAGCTACGTGTCCACCGGTGGCGGTGCCCTCCTCGAGGCTATCGAAGGCAAGGTCCTCCCCGGCGTAGCTGCCGTAAAGGGCTAAGTTCACCCCTACCCTAACAAGGCTGCAGAGCGCAAGACACCCTTCGCTCCGCAGCCTTGCTCTTTTCTCTATCACCCTCACTCCGCGCGTACTCAGCAGTGTATACCCTCCCCCCGGCACGTTCACGAGAATTTTGTCGGGGTATTGCGGGTGCGCGGGAAAATGATTATCTTTGCGGCTGAATTTGGCTGTACGTCGCATCGGAGCGGCGGTAGCCTATATCATATTACTAACCAACCATACATCTCCGACACCATGCATCTTAATTCTGACGAAAAGGTAAAGATTTTCGAGGAGTACGGCAAAGCCGCTACCGACACCGGTTCTCCCGAGGCTCAGATCGCTCTGTTCAGCGTGCGCATCGCACACCTCACCGAGCACCTCAAGAAGAACCACAAGGACTTTACCACCCAGCGTGCGCTGAAGGCTCTCGTAGGTAAGCGTCGTCGTCTGCTCGACTACCTTATCCGCAAGGATATCAACCGCTACCGCGCCATCATCGCCCGCAAGGAGCTCGGCATCCGCAAGTAATCCGCGCCGCTCCTCATCAGGATACACCACACAACGCTGCCTGACCGTCTACATGCCGGCCAGGCAGCGTTGCGTTATGTACCTGCTGTTGTTTGATTGAGATTGTAAATCGGCGTCCTGCGGACGCCTTTAAAGATGGCTCACGTAACCCCGGATGCCTACGCTATCGCTCCGGCTTCCGGGGCTACGAGTAAATCAGCGTCCTGCGGACGCTCCATTTGGAGGTCCGGAACCCCCATCTCTTATGAGAAACAGCGGTAATTAGTCTCTTTGTGTCTTGTTTTGAGGCCTCGACGGGCCGATGATGTATAGAAATTTGAAAATTTTGGCGGAAATGTTTGGCGGGTGCAGAGTAATGCTTAACTTTGCAGCCGTGATGCACTAATGTACATCACTAAGACGCTTCCCGCAAATTTTGCTCTCTTCTGCAACTTTCCGCCCGGTCGCCGCGTCTAACTTCAAATTCATCACATTTCTTCACGCTATGATCATTGACCTCAAAGATGTCAACAAAACATATCCCGGAGCTGTGCCACTGCACGTGCTCAAGGGGATAAACCTCGGCATAGAGCGCGGTGAACTCGTGTCGATTATGGGCGCGTCGGGCTCAGGGAAGTCTACGCTGCTCAACATTCTGGGCATCCTTGACAATTATGACACCGGCGAGTATCATCTTGACGGCGTGCTCATACGCAACCTGAGCGAGAACCGCGCCGCCGAGTTGCGTAACCGTATGATTGGCTTCGTGTTCCAGTCATTCAACCTCATCAACTACAAGAATGCAGTGGAGAATGTGGCCCTCCCGCTATTCTATCAAGGTGTGTCGCGGCGCAAACGCAACGTCATGGCCATGGAGCAGCTTGACCGCATGGGCCTCGCTGACCGTGCGCACCACTTGCCCGGCGAGCTCTCCGGCGGCCAGAAGCAGCGCGTAGCCATTGCGCGTGCCCTTATCACCAACCCCTCCATCATCCTCGCCGATGAGCCAACGGGAGCCCTTGACTCCAAGACCTCAAAGGAGGTGATGCAGGTGTTCCGCCAGCTCAACGACGGAGGCATGACCGTGGTCATCGTCACCCACGATCCCGGCGTGGGTGAGCAGACCAACCGAATAATCCGCATCAGCGACGGCCTGATTATCCCCGACAAGGGGATAGTCACCGCCCCTGACTCTGTTGACCTTATCCCGGCACAGAATGTTTGACCTGTTCCGAGAAATAGCTCAGACGCTGAGCACCAACAAGCTCCGCACAGCCCTCACCGGCATCGCCGTGTCGTGGGGCATCTTCATGCTCATAGTGCTCCTGGGTTCGGCACGTGGCATCCAGAACGGCTTCAACTCCGGCTTCGGGGCTATGGGCACCGACCAGATAGAGGTGTACGGAGGCATCACCTCCAAGGCCTACAACGGCTATAAGGAGGGGCGCCGCATAACCCTCAAGGACAATGATGCACAGGCTGTGGTGAAGCGTCACGGCAACCACTTCACCCCCGACTACGCATATAAGATACGCAACTCATCTGCCGTCATATCCACCCAGAAAGACTACTCCACCGGATATGCCGGCGTGTGGCCCAAGCTCGCCGAAACTTCGGGTATAGAGCTCACCGAGGGACGCTTCATCAACACCGCCGATATGGAAGGTATCCGCAAGGTCATTGTACTCCCCCTGGAGATGGCGGAAACACTGTTTGACAAGGGGGGAGCCCCGTTTGCCGGCAAGCGGGTGAATGTGGATGGCATCTCGTTTGTGGTGGTGGGGGTCTACGACCACCAGTGGGAGCGCAACGCCTTTATCCCCTTCACCACCGCGAAGAAGCTCAACGGTGACAACCCCGAGGTGCACAGCATGAGCTTCACCCTGAAGGATGTCAACACCACCGAGGAGGGGGAGAAGGCTGAAAACGAAATACGCGACGTGCTCCACTCGCGTCATGACTTTGACGCCTCTGACACCGGCGCCCTCTGGGTGTGGAACCGCCTTGTGCAGCATCTCCAGATCAGCGGTGCAGCCACCTGGCTTGACTTCGCAGTGTGGTTAATCGGCCTCCTGACGATGCTCTCGGGCATAGTGGGCGTGAGCAATATCATGTTCGTATCCGTGCGTGAACGTACACATGAGATTGGCGTGCGACGCGCCATTGGAGCCAAGCCCCGCTCCATCATCGTGCAGATTATCACCGAGAGCATCTGCATCACGGCCCTGTTCGGCTACATCGGAGTGGTGCTCGGTGTGCTCGTGCTCTCGGGGCTCAACATGGCGTTCGGCAACATGGAGTTCTTCAAGGATCCGAGCATTGACCTCTCTCTGGCATTTGAGGTAACGCTGGTCCTCGTGGGCGCCGGATGCGTAGCCGGTTTCTTCCCGGCATTGAAATCACTGAAAATCAAACCTGTGGAGGCTCTTCGTGAGGAGTGACATTATGATGAAGACATCACTGTTTGACTTCGAGAACTGGCGCGAGATAGGGGCAACACTTGCCCGCAACAAGACGCGCACGTTCATGACGGCCTTCGGCATCTTCTGGGGCACCGCCATGCTCGCTATGCTCTGGGGTGGCTCCAAGGGGGGCCAGGATATGCTGATGCGCAACTTCCAGGGCTTCGCCACCAACATGGGATTCACCTTCAGCGGACGTACCACCATGGCCTACAACGGTTTCCGCAAGGGAGAGCGGTGGGCGCTCACCATTGACGATGTGGAGACCCTGCGCCGCAATGTCCGCGGCCTCGATGCGATAGCCGGACAGACAAGCCGGCCGGCAATGACGGTGGCCTACGGCACCAAGTCAACCACCGCCCAGCTCGACGGCACCGATGCCGACATCGTTCACATCATGGAACCGCTCATCTATGAGGGCCGCTTCCTCAATGCCGCCGATGACCGCCAGCGCAACAAGGTGTGCGTCCTCGGCAAAAAGGTGGCAGCCGAGCTGTTCGGCGTAGGCTCCCCGCTGGGCAAGTATGTGGGCATCAACGGCGTTTACTATCTGGTGGTCGGCGTGGCCGGACAGGTGAGCCAGACCGGAAACTCCTCTATGGATGAGGATGTGATGATACCTCTGAGCGTGATGATGACCACTTACAATGTGGGGCAGGACATCGACATCGCCTTCTTCACCGCCAAGGAGGGCTTAACTCCTACCGATCTGGAGCCACAGATACGCCGATTGCTTCGCGGACGCCATCCCAATCTTCACCCTGAGGATGACAAAGCCCTCATCGTAAGGGATATTTCCAAAGAGTTTCAGAAGGTTGACAACCTATTTCTCGGCCTCTCATGGCTCGCCCTGCTCGTGGGCGGCGGCACTCTGCTGGCCGGCGTAATAGGCGTGGGCAACATCATGTGGATCATCGTCAAGGAGCGCACCCGTGAGATTGGCATCCGCCGTGCCATCGGTGCCACTCCGCGCAATATCATAGTGCAGATACTCTCCGAGAGCGTGGTGCTCACCCTCATAGCCGGGACTGCCGGCGTGGTGTTCGCCTCGCTGATACTCGCCGGCATCAAGTCGGCCACGCACACACCGATGTCGCCTGACGCCCGCTTTGACCTGTCGTTTGGCACGGCCATCACCATCGTTGTCCTCTTCGTGGTGCTGGGCACCCTCGCCGGCTTCGTCCCGGCAATCAAGGCAATGCGCATCAAGCCCGTCGAAGCCATGAACGACAAGTGACCTCTCCCCCACCCATTTCACTCATTACAGAATAATCAACACACCGCCATACACAGCAATGAAAAAGGTATTGAAAATCGCCCTCTGGACCCTCGTAGTCCTCATTTTCGTGGGCACATTCGTGTATCTCTTCATCAACTCGCGTCCCAAGCAAGACGTCTACAACCTGCTCACGCCCACGCGCGGCGACATAGAGCGCACCACGGTGCTCACCGGCAAGATAGAGCCGCGCGACGAGATTGAAATCAAGCCCCAGATTTCAGGCATCATCAGCGAGATACTCGTTGAGGCCGGCGACATGGTGAAGGAGGGTGACGTGATTGCCAAAATCAAGGTTGTACCCGAGGAGGGACAGCTCTCCTCAGCCAAGAGCCGTGTCAATAACGCCAAGCTCGCTCTCGACGACCAGACCACCAAGGCCGAGCGCAACCGTATGCTCTATGACAAGAAGGTAATCTCACGCGAGGAGTATGAGACCTCACAGCTCGAACTCGACAAGGCGCGCGAGGAGTACAAGGCATCTCTTGACAGCTACTCAATCATCAAGGATGGCATCTCCACGGACAATGCCACCGGCTCCAACACGCTGGTACGTGCCACCATCACCGGCCTGGTGCTCGATGTCCCTGTCAAGGTGGGCTCCTCTGTAATCCAGGCCAACACCATGAACGACGGCACCACCGTGGCCACCATCGCTGACATGAGCAACCTGATTTTCAAGGGCAAGATGGATGAAACCGAGGTTGGTCGCCTCCATGTGGGTATGCCTATGGAAATCTCAGTCGGTGCTCTCCCAGACTTCCACACCACTGCTGTGATTGAATACATCTCGCCGAAAGCCGTTGAGGAGAACGGAGCCAACACCTTCGAGGTGAAGGGTGCCATAGATGCCGGAGGCTCCACTGAGCTCCGCAGCGGTTACAGTGCCAATGCCACGGTGGCTCTCCAGAGTGCTGCCGGCGTGCTCACCATCCCCGAGAGCACCGTGGAGTATGAAGGTGACAAGACCTACGTATACGTGGCATCAGACACTGTGGCACCATACGGGTTCAAGCGCACCGAGGTGGTGACCGGTGTCAGTGACGGCCTCAACATCGAGGTGAAGAGCGGTGTCAAGCCCGGCGACAAGCTCCGCGGTGACAAGGTAATTGAGAAGATGCCCGCGTCCGAGCGATAATTAACGGCGGCACGACGGATAACCGTTGAGTGCTGACGCAAACTCTCTGACTGACAACATTACAATCTGTCACAACCCCATGACTCCAAGAGCTATCATATATACCGCCCTCAGCGCGGCAGTCTGCCTCCCCGCAGCCGCAGAGGTGTGGACCCTCGACCAGTGCGTCACCTACGCCATTGACCATAACCTGACCGTACGCGCCCGTCAGTTTGATGCAGACAAGGGGCGCATCGAAGTTACATCCGCCAAGGATGCCTTCCTGCCTACGGTATCGGCCGGTGCAAACGAGTCGTTTGACTTCGGCCGATCGGTGGCCAATGACAACGTAAAGGTGAGCGCCAACTCTTCATCGTTCAGCTGGAACCTCAACGCCCAACTCCCGCTGTTTGACGGCCTCAAGAGCGTGCGACGCCTGCAGACGGCCAAGCTCTCTCTCTCGCAGATGCTCCTGCAGGCAGACGCCGCCCGCGATGATGTGACCCTCAACGTCATCACTGCCTACCTCCAGACACTCCTTGAACGAGAGATGACGGATGTGGCCCGCCAGCAGGTAGAGATGTCGCAGGTAGAGGTGTCGCGCCAGGAGTCGCTCGTGGAGAGCGGCAAGAGCGCGGAGCTTGACCTGGTGCAGGCTCGTGCACAGCTCGCTCAGGATGAGCTGACACTGGTTGAGCGCACCGCCGACTATGACCAGGCCCTCCTTGACCTGCGTCAGCTTCTCCTCCTGCCAGTGGACACCGACATGGAGATTGCACCCCTGGAGGAGCAGCAGTTCATAGTCCCTGACGTGGAGACGGTCTACCGCTCTGCTATGGCTGCCAACAGCTCTATCCTGGTGCGCCGCAAGGCCATAGAGGTGGCAGACAGCCGCATCGCCGAGGCCAAAACAGGCTGGATTCCCTCTCTGAGTTTCGGTGCCGGCATAGGCAGCAACTACACATATATTAATAAGCTCCCGACCAACTCATCGTTCAGCGACCAGATGCGTGACAACTTCTCCAAGACCATCGGCTTCTCCCTGAGCATCCCCATATTCGACGGACTCGCCACTCGCAATGCCGTAAACTCCGCCAAGGTGGATCGCATGATAGCCGACCTGGAGCTTGAGGAGGAGTCCACGAGGCTCTACAAGACTATCTCGCAGGCTTACACGCAGGCTGAGTCAGCCCGCAAGAAGAGCGAGAGTGCCACCATAGCACGTGATGCCACAAAGGCGGCTCTCGATGCCATGACGCTGAAATACAATTACGGCAAAGCCAATGCCACGGAGTTTGAACAGGCCAAGACGGACTATATCAGTGCATGCTCCCGTGCCGTTCAGGCGCGCTATGAGTACATAGTCCGCGCCAAGGTGCTTGAGTTCTACAACACCCCCCACGCATACTGACAGGTCATCATAAGCTGACAGGCCATCATAGCCTGAGCCTGCGGGCCATCCGGCGGGTAAATATGTGTCGCGAGAGGAAGGTGACAATGTAGCCCGTGCCCACGGCGGCTATCACTGACCCTTCGCGCACGCCTTCCACATGGCCTGACCACAGGAGCGACAGCACGGTGGCGATGGAGATCAGTGTCACGTCAAAAGCTACTTTCAGATGGCCGAACTCACGGCCATAGCGGCGTGAAGCGAACTTCACGAACCCTTCCGCGCTCATAATCACCACGTTTGGTTTAAGCTCCAGCACCACTCCCACGGCCTGAGTCATGCAGCCGGCAAACAGGCACCCCAACGCCCACAGATAGTTCTGAGGAGTCCATGATGCCGTGAGTGCCATATTCAGGTCAATGAATGCCGAGAAGATTACTGAGAAGGGTATCTGCATCATCACCTCCATACGTTCGCGACGGCTCCCTATGCCTCGCAGCAGAATGAACTGACCGGCTATGAGCAGCATGTTAATGCCGAATGTGGCCATGCCGAGTGTTACCGGAGTGTGCAACGACACCACATAGTTGATGCTCGAAATCGGTGTGGTGCCCAGGCATGACCGCACTATCAGTGTTACCCCCACAGCAAGAAAATAGAGTCCCAGAGTGAACACAATGTAGCGAAAAAGTAAATCTTTGGAGAACTTCATACCTATTATTTCCGTTGAAACCGTAATGCAAAGGTAATCATTTACAAGCACAATTGACTAACTTTGCACCTCTAAAACGTTTCTACAGTCATACTCCCGAATCTGCATATGCAAGGTTTCCGACTCACGACAGTGGCGCTCGCCATTTGCGCAATGCACCTCACTGCCGCAGCCGACGATGCCCCAACGGCGCTCTCCGACAGCATCTCTGTGTCTGCCGCCGGTAGCGCTGCCGCCGCTGACAGCACTGCCGCCAAAAAGGGCTTTGTGAGCCGAATTATTGATTACTTCGGGAATGCCAACAAGCCGAAGGATGACCCGCGGAAGTTTGACATCAGCTTTATCGGCGGCCCGTATTACTCGGACGAGGTGAAGCTGGCTCTCGGCCTTGTGGCATCGGGCTCCTATCGGCTCGGCGAGGAGATTGACACTCTTGTCCCCCCCTCCGTGGTAGCTCTGAAAGCCAAGGTGTCGGTCACGGGCTTCGTTGAGGCAGGCGTGGAGGGCACGAACATCTTCCCGGGCAACCGCTGGAGACTGATGTATGACTTCCGCTTCCGTCATCTCCCGACATATTACTGGGGCATAGGGTTCGATATGTGTCACGATGATGCCTCCAAGAGCAAATACACAGAGGTGTCATTCATTGCTGACGTGAAGATGCTGGCTCACCTCGGACACAACTTCTATCTCGGTCCCACGCTGTTTTTCGAGATGAGCAACTCCCACCACGTGCGTCACCCCGAGCTTTGGGGCACACAGCCCACGGATGTCAACTCATTCGGGCCCGGCATAGAGGCATCCTTAGACACGCGCGACAATCTCACCGCCCCCGAGAGAGGGGTGTTGGTCAACCTGCGCCAGAGCTTCCTCCCGCGCTTTCTCGGTAACGGCAACTACGGCTTCAGCTTCACCGAACTCACGGCATCGGCCTATCAGCGCGCATGGACCGGAGCGGTCATTGCCGAACAGGTGCATGGCCGCTGGGCATACGGCAATGTGCCATGGACTCAGATGTCGTCGCTCGGCGGCTCATCGCGCATGAGGGGTTATTATGAGGGCCAGTATCGCGACAAGTTTGAGGCTGACGCCACAGTGGAGATCCGGCAGCATGTGTGGCACCGCAGCGGTGCTGTGGTGTGGGGCGGTCTGGCCACTATAGCCCATGACCCCTCGGCTGTAAGGTTCAAGGAGCTGCTCCCCTGTGTCGGGTTTGGCTACCGATGGGAGTTCAAGAAGCACAGCAACGTGCGCGTGGACATCGGTTTTGGCCGCGGCACCCACGGATTTGTATTCTCTATCAATGAGGCATTCTGACAGCATGAGGCAACCGGCCACCAAAAGGCAACTTGACAGCAGGCACGCCGGCGCGGACTCCTCGCGAGGATGGAGTCTGTTTGCCCTGTATGTGTGGCTCACTTTGATGCTCCCCAACGTGGCGCTGAGCATCTCGGAGCCGATTGGTGCATGGGGAGCTGCTGCCAACCTGCTCCTGCCCGGCGGTTTCTATATGCTGGCATTGGCGGCTTCACGGCGCATCGGGGTCACCGCCCTCTGCTGCTTCCCATGGATATTCCTCGCGGCTTTCCAGATGGTGCTCGTTGACCTCTTCGGTCGCTCGCCCATAGCCACCGATATGTGGCTTAACCTCGTCACCACCAACCCCTCGGAAGCCGGCGAGCTCCTTGCCGGATTGGGGTGGATAGTGATTCTGATTGTGGTAGCCTACCTGATTGACCTCATTGGTGGCATCGTTGGCTGCGTGCGCGGAGTCCGTCTGCGCAGGGACACTGTCTCCAAGGCGCGTATTGTCGGTGCCGCGTTGATGGCTGTCGGAGCTCTCTGTATCATTCCCGCCAAGTCTGCCGGAATTGGCTACACAGTTGGAGAGGGTTTGTTCCCCGTCAACACTATCGTCAACCTCTGCCGGGCCGTTAAGGTGACTCGGGGCACCATGAATTACCACGACACGTCGCGCGACTACTCCTTCGGAGCGGTCTCGCTGCTCCCAGACTCAGTGCCACAGCTATATATTTTGGTCGTTGGAGAGACCTCCAGGGCTGCCAATTGGCAACTCATGGGCTATGAACGAGACACCAACCCACGCCTGTCACGGCGTGACGGAGTGTTCACTTTCAGCAACGTGCTCTCCGAGAGCAACACCACCCACAAGAGCGTGCCGATGCTCCTGAGCTCGCTCAATGCGTCGACATACGATTCTCTCCCTGCGGTAAAGAGCATCATCAGTGCATTTCGGGAGGCCGGCTTCGCCACTGCCGTAATCACGGCTCAGAAGCGCAATCACAGCTACATAGAATTCTTCTGCAATGAGGCCGACACCACACTGTGGCTCGCTGAGTCAGTCGCTGACAGGCCGGTCACTGACATGGATCTGCTCACCCCCGTAGCTGAACGCATCGCAGCACGGGCTCCACGACAAATGATTTTGGTGCACGCTTACGGCTCACACTTTGAGTATCGCGACCGCTACCCGGAGTCCATGGCCCACTTCATGCCTGACGGGCCCTGTAAAGCTGATAAGATCAACCGCGACAAGCTCATAAATGCCTACGACAACACCATCCGCACCACCGACCTGATCCTTGACTCGATAGCGTCCCTCGCCGAAGCTGCCGGCATCCGCGCGGCGATGATCTACACCAGCGACCATGGTGAGGACATTTTCGACGGCGGGCGTGACAACTTCCTCCACGCCTCCCCGGTGCCCACGGCGATGCAGGTGCATGTTCCCATGCTCTTGTGGCTCTCCGGCACCTACCGTGCCGATTCCCCCGAGGCTATGCCGCTACTCCGCGCCCGGCAAACAACCCCGGTAAGCAGCTCCCGCAGCTACTTCCATACCGCCCTGCAGATGGCCGGTATCGCTACCCACGCTTCTGACGCCACCGCCTCTCTCCTCTCCCCGACGTACACACACTCCAATCAGCTCTATCTCACCGACTCCAACCAGCCACTCCCCCTCATCACCCTCCTGAACCGCTACCGCGAACCCCTCCCGGCCTCGCTCAAATAACCGCCACTGACAGAAACCACTGCCGGAGGGCACTGCTGAGAGCTTCATGTCGTGGAAATTTCGTACCTTTGCACAGCTCTTAGAGGTTGTTTAAAAGCAACCTCTTAGGAGCCACAAGCTATACAAACATATCAATCTGACACTTTCTTAGTCAATGAAACGTAATTTCAGCTCTATCCTCGTTATCCTTGCCGCCCTGCTCATGGCTCCCGTGGCAAGTGCCCAGTTCAACCTCGGCAAAGCTGTCAATGCCGGCAGCAAAGCTGTCCAGGCCTTTACACTCACCGATGCCCAGATGGCTGCCTACGTCAAGGAGGCCGTGGACTGGATGGACAAGAACAACCCCGTGCCGGGTGAGGACGACCCCTACACCCAGCGTCTGCGCCGCCTCACTGCCAACCTCAAGGATGTGGAGGGTATTCCCCTCAACTTCAAGGTATACGACGTGATTGATGTCAACGCCTTTGCCTGCGCCGACGGCTCCGTGCGCGTGTTCAGTTCTCTGATGGATCTGATGACCGATGAGGAAGTACTCGGTGTTATCGGTCACGAGATAGGCCACGTTGCCAAGAAGCACTCCAAGAACGCCTTTAAGACCGAGCTTCTCGCTGCTGCCGGCAAGGATGCCCTCTCATCAGCGGGTGGCACCGTTGCCAAGCTCTCTGATTCACAGCTCGGCTCACTCGGCGAGTCGCTCCTCAACGCCAAGTACTCTCAGAAGCAGGAGAAAGAGGCCGATGACTACGGCTACGATTTCCTCAAGAAGAACGGCATCAACCCCTGGGCTATGGCTCTGGCATTCACCAAGCTCCAGCAGCTTGAGAATGAGGGTGGCCAGACTCAGAGCAAGATGGAGAAGATGTTCTCCTCGCACCCCGACACCGATGCCCGCATCAAGAAGATGAGCGAGCGTGCCACAAAGGACGGCTTCACCAAGCCCGAGAACAAGTAACCTGTCCACACGCATCCTGTCAAGTGAGAGCTTGTTCACATTTATTATTAAACAAGCTCTAAGAGGTTGTTCAAAAACACCCTCTTAACTATTATGGCACAAACAAACCGCCCCTCGGGGCGGTTATTTTTATATATACCTTTCACATATGAAACGCCTACGCTTCCTCACGGCTACTCTGGCTGCCGCAATGCTTGCCACGGCTCCGGCGGCTGAAGCCTTTGACCTCGAAACCCTGGTGGGGAGTCTCGGTAAGGCTTATCAGGCATATAACATCTCCGACGGCGAGGTGCGCCAATATGTCACACAGGCCGTCACGGAGATGGATGGCGACAACAAGGTGCTGCCCGAGAGTTCGCCCTACACCAAGCGCCTCCGCCGCGTCACCTTCGGCCTCACATCAATAGACGGCATACCTCTTAACTTCAAGGTATATCAAACTTCGGATGTCAACGCGTTCGCTTGTGCCGACGGCTCGGTACGTGTCTACACCGGATTGATGGACTTGATGGATGACAACGAGCTCCTTGGTGTCATCGGCCACGAGCTCGGGCATGTGGCTTTGCACCACTCACGCAACGCCATGCGCAATGCCCTGCTCACCTCCGCGGGCAAGGATGCCCTCGGCTCAGTTGGTGGCATCGTCGGCTCCCTCTCCAAGTCGCAGCTGGGTGCTCTTGGTGAGACGCTTATCAACAGCTCATACTCGCGCAAGCAGGAGAGCGAGGCTGACGATTACGGCTACGATTTCCTCAAGCAAAACGGTAAAAATCCGTGGGCTATGGCTCTCGCGTTCAGCAAACTCTCATCCATCGAACAGCAGGGCGGTGCCGCATCTGACCTCTTCACGCGCATATTCTCCGACCATCCCGACACTCAAAGCCGCATCAGCCATATGGCCGAGCGGGCCACGAAAGACGGCTTCGCACGGCCGACAGCATCCACCTCAGCCACCGCTTCAAAGTCAACAAACAGCTCCGCGACATCTAAAAAGAGTGCCACGAGTTCCGCAAAGCAGGTAAAGCGGCAGGCCCAATCTGCCTCCGCAACCGGGCAGAAAACCACCGGCGGCTTCCATCTTGAACAAGTGCAGCATGGTAGCATCGGCAACTCCACCGAACGCGCCATCCGCCATTCCACCGGCCGCTAACTGCTGCATACACACCCACCGCGACCATAACTTCCCATAACGAAATAACCGGGTATGCCTCCAGAGGTGCAGGCATACCCGGTTGTTCGCTACTGACGGTGTTGCGGAATCAGCTCAGTCGTCAGGTCATGCGTTAGGTTCTGGGACGGATTACAGCTCGGAATTCTCGAACTTCACCTCGCAGACATCGCCGCTGTTCTTACCCTTATAGCGGTAGATTAAGCCGGCATTTGCGCCCTTGGTGAGCTTCACGATGTCACGCACGGAGCGGTCGGTCTTCATGGTCTTGGCCAGGTCCTTGCGGAGCTCATCCTTGTGCCCCTTGACTGTGGCAATGGTGGTGGGGTCGTCAGAGTCATCAACAGTGAAAAGGTATATCACATAGTTGCCGTCATATGAGATGGAGGTCATCTCTGTCTCCTTATCCACCGGCATGGGGCACATCGAGTTGCTCAGCTCTACCTGCATGCGCAGCTTGGTCTGCTCATCATCAGCAACCTTACCCTCCATAATATCCTTGATCTCGGCGGGTGTGAACACCACGGTAATATCGGCACCCTTCGGGCCCTTGGAGTAGTAGTTCACGGCCAGCGATGCGTTCTCCTTCTCAAGAGCCTGGCCAAGCCGGCCGTTGTCTGACTGGAGCAGCTTGGGGAGCATGGGCATGATAGCGGCCTTCATCAGCTCCTCCTTGCCCACGAGCTGCTGCAGGGGGAATGCACGTGACATGACGAGGCAGCGGAACGTAAGCGTATTGTCATCGTAAGTCACGGACTCAATCTTGCCCATGCCGTTGAGTGTCACGGGACATGCTTTGTTGGCGCGCTCAGCCTCTTCCTTCAGTGAGGGACCTGATGAACATGCAACGGCCATGAGGGCCACGGCGGCTGCCATAGACTTCAGCAGAATAGATTTCATAATCTCTACTTTTTAGCTTTGTGATTAATAAATTGTATAGCTGTCAGATGTGTTAACAGCTGCAAATTTACGCATTTTTCTCCGAAATATAAACCCCGGGCAAAAAAGTATCCCGGTTGTCCACCAGGGTATAGCAGGAATACTAACATAAAATGCACAAAAATGTCAATTCAGATAAAAAAATTGCTAAAAAATATTGGGCAGTGTCAAAAACTATTTTTAAATTTGCCACATAGACTAACACGTTTTATATTTTACCATAACATTTCTAATCCATTAACCAATGAAAAATCTTGTAGAAAAGGCTGCTGCCGCTTACGACACCTTCAAGAAGGACGCTGAGGCTCAGATTGCCAACGGTAACAAGGCTGCCGGCGCACGCGCACGCAAGGCCTCCCTCGAGCTGGAGAAGCTCATGAAGGAGTTCCGCAAGCTCTCTCTTGAGGCTGCCAAGAACTAATAATCGGCAACCGCAAAGCTCTCAGCAACGAATACGGAGCGCCAACCTCCCCGCAGGTTGGCGCTCCGCATATCCATACCCATGTGTGAACCACATTCATGTTGACCGGGTGCTTGCGGTTTGCGGAAAAAATCAGTACCTTTGCGGGCGGAAAAATACAGGTTTTTCATTCACATAGGCCCCAAGGCTTACAGACAGATTATGCAAGAACCCAAGCGCGCCCTGCTCATTCTTGAGGATGGCACTACATTTGAAGGGAAATCCTTCGGCTATGACGGCTCCACGGCCGGGGAAGTGGTGTTTAACACAGCGATGACCGGATACCCGGAGAGTCTTACGGACCCGTCATATGAGGGACAGATTCTGGTCACCACCTATCCTATTTTGGGCAATTACGGTGTGCCTCCCCGCCGACAGAAGGATGATGTGAGTGAGTATTATGAGAGCGACCACATCCACGCAAAGGCGATTGTGGCTCAAGACTATTCATTCAACCACTCCCACTGGCAGGCTGACCGCTCATTGGCTGATTGGCTCAAGGAGGAGAAGATTACCGGCATCTACGGCATCGATACCCGTGCGCTCACCAAGCACCTCCGTGAGCATGGCTCAATGCTTGGCAAAATCACCGTTGAAGGCTCGCCTGAGGTTGACTTCTATGACCCGAATCAGGACAACCTGGTGGCAAAGGCCTCATGTACCTCGGTGGAGGAACATGGCGCGGGCGACAAGACAGTGGTGCTGATAGACTGCGGCGTGAAGCACAACATCATTCGCTGCCTTACCCGCCGCGGCGTCAAGGTGATCCGTGTGCCTTGGGACTTTGATGTCACCTCCATCCCCTATGACGGTCTGTTCATATCTAACGGCCCGGGCAATCCGGACATGGCCGACAAGACCGTGGAGACCATCCGTAAAGCCATAGAGATTGGCAAGCCCATCTGCGGCATCTGCATGGGCAACCAGTTGCTGTCCAAAGCTGCCGGTGCCAAGACCTACAAACTCAAATACGGGCACCGTAGCCATAATCAGCCGGTGCGCCAGTGCGGCACCGACCGTTGCTTCGTCACGTCGCAGAACCATGGTTTCGCTGTGGACTCCTCGACGCTGGGTGATGATTGGGAACCGCTGTTCGTCAACATGAACGACGGCACCAACGAGGGCATCCGCCACAAGACGAAGCCATTCTTCTCAGCACAATTCCACCCTGAGGCGTCATCAGGCCCCAAGGACACAGAGTTTATCTTTGACGACTTTATCGCCCTGCTCTAAGCGGGGTGATACCATATAATATACCTCCCCTCCCCCAGTCCAACCACACTCTCATCACATACCACCCCATACGCAGCACGACTATGACCGCAACTAACCGTTATGACTTCCACAAGGTGCTCCTCCTCGGGAGCGGGGCCCTGAAAATCGGCGAGGCAGGCGAATTTGACTACTCCGGCTCACAGGCCCTCAAAGCCATGAAGGAGGAGGGCATCGAGACGGTGCTCATCAACCCCAACATCGCCACTGTGCAGACATCAGACGGGTTTGCTGACAAGATTTACTTCCTGCCGGTTACTCCCTACTTCGTGGAGAAAGTCATCGAGAAGGAGCGTCCTGACGGCATCCTTCTGGCATTCGGCGGTCAGACAGCCCTGAACTGCGGCGTGGCACTGAGCGAGAGCGGCGTGCTTGAGAAGTATGACGTGAAGGTGCTCGGCACACCGGTACGTGCCATCATGGACACCGAGGATCGCGAGCTCTTCATCAAGAAGCTTGATGAGATTGATGTCAAGACCATCAAGAGCGAGGCCGTCAACACCACAGCCGATGCCATCCGCGCCGCCCGCGAGCTCGGCTACCCGGTGATAGTGCGTGCCGCCTACGCGCTCGGCGGACTCGGCAGCGGGTTCTGTGACAATGAGGAGGAGCTGGTGGAGCGTTGTGAGAAGGCATTGTCATTCTCGCCTCAGGTGCTTGTGGAAAAGAGCCTGAAGGGGTGGAAAGAGGTGGAATATGAGGTGGTGCGTGACCGCTTCGACAACTGTATCACCGTCTGCAACATGGAGAACTTCGACCCGCTGGGCATCCACACCGGCGAGAGCATCGTGGTGGCACCCTCGCAGACGCTCACCAACGAAGACTACCACTACCTGCGCAAGCTCGCCATCAAAATCATACGCCACGTGGGCATCGTGGGCGAGTGCAACGTGCAGTATGCCTTTGACCCGCGCTCGATGGATTACCGCGTCATTGAGGTCAACGCCCGCCTGAGCCGCTCATCGGCCCTGGCCTCCAAGGCCACCGGCTACCCTCTGGCATTCGTTGCCGCAAAGCTCGGCCTGGGCTACGGACTGTTTGACCTGCGCAACTCCGTGACCAAAGACACCTCAGCATTCTTCGAGCCGGCGCTGGACTATATAGTGTGCAAGATACCCCGCTGGGACCTTGGCAAGTTCCATGGTGTGAACCGCGAGATCGGTTCCTCGATGAAGTCCGTTGGCGAAGTGATGGCCATAGGACGCACCTTTGAGGAGGTTATCCAGAAGGGTCTTCGCATGATAGGTCAGGGAATGCACGGATTTGTCGAGAACAAGTTCATGGCTGTGGATGACATAGACCGCGCTCTGGCCGCTCCTACCGACAAGCGTATCTTCGTCATATCGCAAGCTATGCAGAAGGGGTACACGGTAGACCGCATCCATGAGCTCACCAAGATTGACAAGTGGTTCCTCTACAAGCTCCAGAACATCATAGACACCTCTCGCGAGCTGGAGAAGTATGATGAGGTTGAAGCTCTCCCCGCCGACCTCATGCGTCAGGCCAAGAGCCAGGGTTTCAGCGACTTCCAGGTTGCCCGCAGTGTACTTGGCGACAAGATGAACACAGAGTCAGTGGCCGGCAGCGATGCCGTCCGCGCCCATCGCAAGGCTCTCGGCATACTCCCGGTTGTGAAGCAGATCGACACCCTTGCCGCGGAGTATCCCGCCATGACCAACTACCTCTACCTCACATATAACGGCACCACCAACGATGTGAACTACCTCCATGACCAC
This sequence comes from Candidatus Amulumruptor caecigallinarius, assembly GCA_023665605.1. GTDB lineage: Bacteria > Bacteroidota > Bacteroidia > Bacteroidales > Muribaculaceae > Amulumruptor > Amulumruptor caecigallinarius_B. Next base: position 463,674 of record JAMPDP010000001.1, read on the forward strand.
CGCTCCATCATAGTGCTCGGTTCGGGGGCTTACCGCATCGGCTCATCCGTAGAGTTTGACTGGTGTTCGGTGAACGCACTGATGACCGTCAACAAGGAGGGTTGGCGCTCGGTGATGATCAACTATAACCCCGAGACGGTGTCCACGGACTATGATATGTGTGACCGCCTCTACTTCGATGAGCTCACCTATGAGCGCGTGATGGACATCATCGAGCTTGAACAGCCACACGGCACCATACTCAGCGTGGGCGGCCAGATACCGAACAACCTTGCCACCCGCCTTGACAACAGCGGCGTGAACATCCTTGGGACATCGGCCAAGAGCATTGACAATGCCGAGGACCGCAACAAGTTCTCAGCAATGCTTGACCGGTTGCACATCGACCAGCCCCGCTGGCGAGAGCTCACCAGCTTCGATGACATCCACAAGTTTATCGATGAGGTCGGCTTCCCGGTGCTTGTGCGCCCCAGCTACGTGCTCTCAGGTGCTGCCATGAACGTATGCTCCAACAATGAGGAGCTTGAGCGCTTCCTACGCCTCGCAGCCAATGTGAGCAAACAGCACCCCGTGGTGGTCACCGAGTTCATCCAGAACGCCAAGGAGATAGAGATGGATGCCGTGGCTCAGAATGGCGAGATAGTGGTCTACGCCATTTCGGAGCACATCGAGTTTGCCGGTGTGCACTCGGGCGACGCCACCATCCAGTTCCCGCCGCAGAAGCTCTACGTGGAGACTATGCGACGCATCAAGAAAGTGTCGTCACAGATAGCCAAGGCTCTCAACATCTCCGGCCCCTTCAACATCCAGTTCCTCGCCAAGAACAATGATATAAAGGTGATAGAATGCAACCTGCGCGCCTCACGCAGCTTCCCGTTCGTTAGCAAGGTGCTCAAAATCAACTTCATCGACATCGCAACAAAGGTGATGCTCGGCATCCATGTGGACAAGCCCGCCAAGAATGCCTTTGATCTGGACTATGTAGGCATCAAGGCCAGCCAGTTCAGCTTCTCGCGCCTGCAGGGTGCTGACCCCGTGCTGGGCGTGGATATGTCGTCAACCGGCGAGGTGGGTTGCATCGGCACTGACACTTCCGAGGCACTCCTCAAGGCAATGCTCTCCGTAGGACAGCGCATCCCCGCCAAGGACAAGGGCGTGCTCCTCTCCACCGGCACGCCCAAGCAGAAAGCCGAGCTGCTTGATGCCGCTCACAAGCTGCACAATGCCGGCTACAAGCTCTACGCCACCGGCGGCACACACCGGTTCCTCAACGATAACGGCATCCCCGCCATCTGCGTGCACTGGCCCAGCGAGCCCGACAAGCAGCCGCAGGCTCTTGAGCTGCTCCACAACAAGGAGCTTGACCTGGTGGTTAACATCCCCAAGAACCTGTCGAGCGCCGAGCTCACCAACGGCTACAAGATACGCCGCGCAGCCATAGACCTCAACGTCTCGCTGATCACCAATGCGCGTCTGGCCTCGGCCTTCATTGACGCCTTTACGTCGCTCCCCATCGACGACATCGAGATTAAGCCCTGGCAGGAATATTGACCATAGAGCGTCTCACGCCGCTACTTACAGCGACTTGCAGGGGATCGCGTGCCGAAACATGCAGGCCTCCTGATTTGTTGTAGGGGATAGGAGGCTCGGTAACCAGTGCCTCGTACCACCGTTCACGCCCACATCACCGGCTATGCGACAGATTATAAGGCACTTTACTGACGACGACCTCTACAAGTTCACCATGTGCTGCGCGGTTATTGACAACTACCCGCGCACCCAGGTGCGTTATCGGTTTACCGACCGCGATGACACAGTCTATCCACCGGGCTTTGCCGAACTTGTAATTGAGCAGGTGAAAATGCTCGAGGATGTGACCATCACCGATGAGGAAGTGGAGTTCATGCGCCGGCGATGCAATTACATCCCGTCATGGTTTCTGAGCTATCTGAAAGGCTACCGCTATGACTCGCGCCGTGTCAAGGCGTGGCAGGATGATGCAGGGCACCTCCACATAGAGTTCGAGGGAGCGTGGAGCGACACAATCCTTCTCGAAGTGAAGGTACTTGCCATCGTTTCGGAACTATATTACATGGTCACCGGACAGGATGCGACGTTGGACTACGAGTCCTATTATCATGCCTCTGCGGCCAAAGCCCGCAGGCTGATTGAGGCAGGGTGTTCATTCAGTGACTTCGGCACTCGTCGACGGGCTTCTTTTCAGGCACAGGATGTAGCCGTGAGAGCCATGAAAGAGTGTCGGGCTGACGGGCCGGGGAGGTTTGTCGGCACGAGCAACGTGTATCTGGCCATGAAATATGACCTCACGCCAATCGGCACCATGGCCCATGAGCTTGTGTGCGCCATTGCCGGGATGTACGGGCCTCTGATGGCCAACAACATAGCCATGAAAGTGTGGGCTCATACCTACCGTGGAGCTCTCGGCACATTTCTCTATGATACATACGGATGGCGTATCTTCAGTCTGAATTTCTCGGAGGACTATGCCAATATGTTCAAAGGGCTGAGGGTGGATAGTGGCGACAACTTTCATGAGCTTGACTTGATAGTGGACAAGTACCGGTCGCTCGGCATCGACCCGGCAACCAAGCAGGTGGTGTTCAGCAACGGGCTTGACGTGGACTCGGCTATTGAGGTGCAGCGTTACGCCGAGGGGAAGTGCATCCCCTCATTCGGCATCGGCACACATTTCACCAACGATTTTCCCGGAGTGAGACCACGGAACATTGTCATCAAGCTTCTGGCCGTCAAGATTACCGAGTCGTGGCCCCGCTACTCCCCTACCTGCAAGCTGAGCGAGGACAAGGGCAAATACACCGGCGAACCGGCCACTGTACGTCGCTTCCTCGACACCCTCTGGCTTGATGCCTGACAGCCCCTCGACATACATTCTCGCAGTAATGTAGCTATCAGAGAGTCATCACAACACCATAATTTCAAAAATACCAAAATCCTAAAGATTTTTGAAAATAGAAGTTAATCCCTTATATTTGCGAAGTCGACTTAGAGTTGTCACTTACGACTTCGTCTGTTGATTTCATTGTATACATGCCAAACCTAACGATCAAGGATATCCCGGTCCCTGCCGTCGGTAGAGAGGAGCGCATCGGAAGTGTGCTCAATCAGGTGTGTCATATAATGTATGATACCGAGAATACTCTTGCCGCAGGGCAACATAAAGTCGCCTGGGACTTTAGACAATGTTCTTTTCTGCATCCTTATTTTCTCGGTGCTTTAGCCATATTGAAGCAGATGTATGGCGAGACAGTGGTGTGCAGAAATATTCCAAGTGCGATCAGCTCATATCTGGATGTAGTATATTTCCACAAGCCATTACGTATAGAAGAGGATATGGTTGCCGATGAGATTTGGAGCCGATACAAACATAAGACTTATTTACCGATTTGTGAGTTTATCCCATCCAATAAATCATCCGTAAAAGCGCAGGAGCTGATCCAATCCACAATAAAGAGCCAACTTGGCGGGAGAATTCATTCATTTCTGTCCTACCTTCTGAGTGAGCTGATAGACAATATAACGGACCACTCACATAGTGAAGTTGGGTATGTGTTTTGTCAATCAATCCCAAGATTAAATCAGCTTCATGTATTTATTGCCGATACTGGTCGAACCATTTATTCATCATACGCCACTGACTCACGCTATTCTTCGCTGCTAAGCATTGCAGAGTCATCGGCGCTATTGCTTGCACTGAAAGGGAAGTCAACAAAAAACAGGCCGGAAAATGAGAATCGCGGATATGGTATTTCCAAGTCAATAAACTTGATTGTAAATGGGCTTGGCGGAGAGTTCTTCATACTCTCAGGTTCGGCTTTTGCCAGAAATGATGCTCAAGGAGAAATAGTTGCCGACTTGCCTCCCGAACTAAGATGGAACGGTACAATCGTGCTCCTCAAACTTCCAATGAATCCGCCGGAAGGTCTTAATATTTATAATTACATAGTTTGACATACTATGCTCATAAGCATATCATCAGCCATAGGTCGCGATTTGCGCACCCGTTCATTTTTCAGACGTGACATTGACACATTGCTTGGTCAATGCAGAAACGCTATTGTATCACTGGATTTTACAGGAGTGACATTCATATCCCGGTCAGTAGCGGATGAAATATGCAACCTACTGAGAGATTGTCCAAATGTAACTTTAAAGGGGATGACCGGTGATGTATCAATGATGTACCGTGTAGTAGCAAAAGCACGCTCACACCCGAGACTATTCCCTGATACCAACACAACCGTGGTTCATCTTGAATCACTTGATCAGATGACGTCATTCTTTAATGCATTGTGACAGCATAGACAACTCTTTGGCATAAAAACAGGGGCGGGTGGGTGAATGAGTTGAAAAATTGCTATATTTGTTGGTGACAATCAACAGATGGGCTCTGACGTTACAGCATCCGATACAAACCGCAACGGCTCCGGCACGCTTTATCTGCTTCCGGTGCCGCTGAGTGACACCCGCCCCGACGAGGTGCTCCCCGCCGCCAACATAGCCGTGGCCTCGCGGCTGCGGCATTTCATAGTGGAGAATGTGCGTTCGGCGCGACGCTTCCTGAAGCGTTGTAATCCGGCGATTGAGATTGATGCGTTGACATTCAGTGTGCTTGACGTCAACACTCCCGAAAGTGATGTTACAGCCATGATGGCACCTCTGCGACATGGTGAGGATATGGGGGTAATCAGCGAAGCCGGTTGTCCGGCTGTGGCCGACCCCGGTGCTCTCGCAGTGGCCGAAGCGCAGCGGATGGGTGCCAAGGTGGTACCTTTAGTGGGACCGTCAAGCATCCTCATGGCACTGATGGGCTCGGGCTTCAATGGGCAGAGTTTCGCCTTCAGGGGCTATCTCCCGATTGATGAGCATGAGCGAGCATCAGAACTGCGTCGCCTTGAGCGGATCTCGGCCAAGGAGGGGCAGACGCAGATATTCATCGAAACGCCATACCGCAACACGCGGCTTATAACCACCATGCTTTCCACTCTCGCCGATGACACGCAGCTGTGCGTGGCCACAGACATCACCGGTCCTGCGCAGAGGATTGTCACCCGCAGCATAAAGTCATGGCGTGGTCAGGATGTGACATACTGCCACAAAGTGCCCACCATCTTCCTGATACACCGATACTGATTCACTAAAGCAACCATCACCCGAGACAATGGCCCGTCAGAACCGCAGATATTCCGCTTCACCTTACGCTTCGATGCCGTCGCTCTTCAGCGATGACGAGCTCGATGCGCCCCCGATGGTGGAGGAGGTGAGCCTTGATGCGCTGCGGGCGGCTCCGGTGGTGAAGTTTATGAGTTTCGGCTCCGGCTCGTCAGGCAACTGCGCGTTTCTAACTGATGGCACCACCGGCCTGATAATAGATGCGGGCGTTGACCCCGAGCATGTGGAGCGGTCGCTCGCGCGCCACGGCTATTCGATGGATTGCGTCCGCGGCATCCTGTTGACCCACGACCATGGCGACCATGTGCGCTACGTGTATAAGCTCGCCAAGGCCCACAACCATCTGCGGGTTTACTGTACCCCCAAGGCCTTCAACGGCATCATGCGCCGCCACAGCATAGCACGTCGCCTCAAAGATTACTTTCAGGCCATCTACAAGGAGTTTCCTTTCAAGATAGGCGGCTGGGAGGTGACCGCCTTTGATGTGAGCCATGACGGCACCGACAATGCCGGTTTCTTCCTCACCAATGGTCCACACCGCATTGCCGTGGCTACCGATCTAGGGTGTATTACCCCGAGAGTGACATACTATATGTCACAGGCGCGAAACGTCATCATCGAATCCAACTATGATGCCGCGATGCTCGCTACGGGGCCGTATCCTGAGTTTCTCAAGGCTCGCATCGCCGCCGACAACGGGCATCTTGACAACACCGTAACGGCCGGATTTGTGGGTCGCCTCTATGCCGGGAGCGACCTCTTGCAGCGTGTGTATCTGTGCCATCTGAGCCATGACAACAACACTCCCGCCACGGCCATAGGAGCGGTGGAGAGAGAACTGCGCGCATTGGATCCCGGCATTGAGATTGTGCGTGATGACACCGTGCCCCCGACACCATCGGCTACACCGCGGCGGCGCCTGCTCGTTGACGCGCTTCCCCGCTTTGAGGCTTCTGTGCTCTACACCTTCCGCCTCCCCGGCTCCTCACCTGCAACCTCGTCTCGCTGATGACTGCTGAAGAATTCGGTGGTACCGTGCTCGCGGCACTCCCCTATGAGCCCACCGACCAACAGATTATGGTCATTGCCGCACTAAGCAGATTCATCGCTGCGCCGCCGGATGGCGAAAACCGGGTGTTTCTGCTCAACGGCTATGCCGGAACCGGAAAGACCTCACTGATAGCAGCAGTGGTGAAAGCCCTCGGCGCATATGGTCGGCAGTCTGTGCTACTGGCTCCCACCGGTCGCGCGGCAAAAGTGTTCGGCAACTTCGCCGGGCGACAGGCCTACACCATACACCGCCGCATCTATCGCGGAGGCAGCGGAGCGGGAGCATCGGAAGTGGCACCCAACCGGTTGGCGGGAGCCGTGTACATAGTCGACGAGGCCTCCATGATCGGTGACTCGCTGGCTTCCGGCTCGCTGCTTGAAGACCTGCTCGAACATGTGTTTACCGGCGCAGGCTGCCGCCTCATTCTCTTGGGAGACACCGCTCAGCTCCCCCCCGTTGGCACTTCTACCTCACCAGCCATGGACGCCGGGATGCTCCGTTCGCGCGGCCTGCGCGTGAGCCGCGCCGTGATGACACGCACAGTGCGCCAGGCATCGCGCTCAGGCATTCTCTACAACGCGACACACCTGCGGCGCCTCATGCAACTTCCGCAACTCCCGGAGCCGGAAATGCGCGTCAGCGGATTTCGCGACGTCAGAGTGGCAGACGGCGAAGAACTCGCCGAAATGATGGCAGACGATTATGCCGAATCGGGACCTGAGAACACCATCCTCATCACCCGCTCCAACTCACGCGCTACGCGCTTCAACCTGGCCATCCGTTCCATAATCAACGGAGCCGAAGAGGAGCTCGTGACCGAGGAACGGCTGATGGTAGCCAAGAACAATTACTTCTGGACACGTGCCATAGAGGGGATTGAGTTTCTGGCCAACGGAGAGATGGCAGTAGTTGACACAATCCGTGGCGTAGACAGCCGCTACGGCCACCGGTTCGCCGACGTGACGCTTCTGCTCCCGGAGCGTGACATGACGATAGATTGCAAGATATTCCTTGACACTTTAGTATCCGACACCCCCGCGCTTACCGCTGAGGAGAATGCGGAACTTGAGCGACAGGTGCTCACCGAAGCTGCCGACGGGGCGACCCTCAGTCCCACCGCCGCACTTAAAGCCGCCAAAGAAAACCCGTGGCTCAATGCCCTGCAAGTGAAGTATGCCTACGCAGTGACCTGCCACAAAGCACAGGGTGGCCAATGGCGAGATGTCTACATTGACGCCTCCTATCTTCCGCCGGATGTGCCGGCTATTGAGAACTATCGCTGGCTATACACCGCCGTGACCCGCGCCACACACCGCCTCACCCTTCTCAACCCTTCTTTTACCATTAAATAATCACACCACCACACCATGAGCAAAAACTACACGCCCCAACGAATCACCCACCTTGACAAGGACGAAATATTTGTGTTTGGCAGCAACCTGCAAGGGATGCACGGGGGCGGCGCGGCACGCATTGCCTATGAGAAATTCGGCGCCGTGTGGGGGCAAGGAGTCGGCCTCCAGGGCCAGTCATATGCCATCCCGACGATGCAAGGGGGTGTGGAGACCATCAAGCCTTACGTAGACCGATTCACAGAGTTTGCCCGGGAGTGTGACCAGAATACCTTCTACGTGACTCGCATAGGCTGCGGCATCGCCGGCTTCACTGATGAGGAGATCGCGCCGCTCTTTGACGAAGCCTACGACCTCTACAACGTGCGTCTGCCCAAGTCATTTGCAGACATCATCGAGCGGCATCGCAAAAGCCTGTCGGGCCTATCAAACCATGCATAAGCTCTGGGTGTTTTCATATTATAATGAGATAATATGAATGTAGAAGAACTCAGAGAATATTGCCTCGCGCTACCGAAGGTTGAAGAGAACTGCCCTTGGACGGAGCCCCAGTATGAGATGCTGATTACTTACAAGGTAGGCGGCAAGTGGTTCGTGCTTGTCAATCCCGATGACAAGTTCATCGATGTGAAGTGCGACCCTGAAACTATTGTCGATATGCAAAGCCGCTATCAGGGTGCATTTCCGGCGTGGCACATGAACAAGGAGCACTGGCTCGGCATCCGCTTGGAGTCAGATGTGCCTGATTCCCTTATCCGTCAGCTCATAAAAGAGGGCTATGGTATGGTTGTGGCCAAGCTACCCAAGAAGACACGTGAAACCCTTGGAATATGAAGATAATAGCTATCAACGGGAGCCCTCGTAAGGGCTGGAACAGCTTCAAGCTGCTTGAGAAGTGGAAGGAGGGAGTGCTGTCGGTGCTACCTGATGCAGAGATCAAAGAGATTAATCTCTATGACCTGCAATTCACCGGATGCCGCAGTTGCTTCGCATGCAAGATGAAGGGCGGCAAGTTCTTCGGGACTTGCCCTATACCCGACGGCATCCACGACCTGCTTGCCGCAATCCGTGAGGCGGATGCTGTGGCATTAGCTGTACCCATCTATTTCGGTGACATCAACGCATATGTCAAATGCCTGATAGAGCGCATGATATATTCCGTGATGACCTATGGCAATCCGCCGCGAATCCTGCAAGAGAAGCCGGTTGACTTCACGATGCTTTATTCAATGAATGCCACAGAGCAATACGTCAAGGAGCATAACTACCTCTCACGGTGCCATGAGACCGAGTCCACCATAGGCTGGGCATACCACTGCAAGGTGAGGAATGTTATTGCGTATGACACCTATCAGTTTGCGGACTATAGCAAGTACGAGGCCGAGATGTTCTCAGAGCCACACAAGCGCAAGCAGCATGACGAACAATTCCCGAAGGACTTGCAGTCAGCCTTTGACACCGGCGCGCAAGTGGCCCGCTCAATTCAGGGGGAGCCGGCCAAGGAGAACCCTCAGGTGCCTGTCGTCCACTTCTAAGGACTTGTCTCTGATGTTAACCAACTCACTATGAGGAGCACAATAGCCGTTATAATCGCTTTTGTCATGAGCACGTTGGGCGTTAAGGCACAGACTGACTCGACTTTTCATATTGCCGGGTCGCAGGGTCAGCTGCATTGCCGCATACAGATGCCGGAGGGCACGGTGAGATGTCCGATGGTGATATTGTCACACGGATTCGGCGGTGACATGACATTTCACCTCTGGGATCCCATCGCTGAGAGGCTGAATGCCGCCGGCATTGGTGTTGTGAGATATGACTTCAACGGGTGCGGCAAGAGCGATGGTGAGTTTCAGAACATGACGGTTCCTAACGAAATTGAAGACCTCATGGCCGTGATTGCATGGACTCGAAGCCAACCGCGTACCTTGGGCATCTCACTGGTGGGTCACTCTCAGGGTGGCGTAGTGTCAGGCATGGCTGCAGGAGAATGTGGAGCGACGCAGATAGACCGGCTCGTGCTGCTATCTGCCGCTGCCGTGCTCCGCGAGGATGCTTTACGCGGGAGTTCACAGGGCGCGACATTTGACCCCTGGCATCTCGACAAACCATATTATGTGGTGCCGGGCCGAGGGCTGAAGATAGGCCGCGAATATATTCAGACGGCCATGAATCTTCCGATCTATCAGACGACGGCAAAATACAGCGGCCCCGCTCTGATACTCAACGGGATGGCGGATGTCATAGTGCCGTACACCTATGCCGAGTTGTATCACAAAGTACTGAAAAACAGCCAGCTGATAATCATTCCGGGTGAGGACCATTCCTATACTGTCAGCCCTGATTATGCTGTTGACCTGGTCACTGACTGGCTGATAAAAGAGCTGAAATAGAGTCATCCGCCTGCAACCTGTCACATCCAAGATGTTGCGGAGCTTGTTTAATAATAAATGTGAACATTGCGGTCGAAAATCTTGGCGCAGATTTCATCCTGAGACGAAGGAGCATAGTGAGCTATGTGACTGATTCAAAGGACCAAAAGCACCCAAGCCAGCGAGACACCTTGAGTAACATTTCGCATCAGGATATTTGGAACGATATTTGTAGCAATTATTAAGGGAACTCTTCATGCTGCGTTATTTCGCCTGACACGGTGCCCCAGTCTTGCTTGTATTACATCGACCAATGGCCAGAGCAATCTGTCACGGCCAAACGCCTCGAATCTAAAGTCTCCTCTTGGAAGTTACCCCTTGTCCGGCACCGGACAAGGGGCTCTGAAATTTTATGATCTGGAGCCTTAGCCATAAAAGCTGGTGAAGGAGCCACGCTCCTGCTGCGGGAAACCTCCGTCAGCGTCACGCTGTGCCTTGAACGCCTTAATCATGAAGGCGATATTGCGACCTAGATTGCGCATGGTCTGCAAGCCTTCGAGGTCTTTCTCGACATCTTCTGCGGTAAAGCCGTGAACCTCGTTCCAGTAGGTGCTGGATGCTATAGGCATGGACGCTATGGTGAAATACTTGTTGATTTCATCAAAGGCTGATGTGGAACCGGCGCGTCGCGAGGACACGACAGAAGCCCCTATCTTCATGGTCTTGTCGAACACGCCGGAGGTGCTGTAAAAGAGTCGGTCCATGAAGGCGAGCAACTGGCCGTTGCTCCCGGCATAATAAGTTGGAGAACCAACTACAATGGCATCAGCCTGGGCAAACTTCGGAGCAGTCTCATTGACGGCATCGTTGAACACGCATCTGCCATGCTGACGACAGAAGTTGCAGGCTATGCAACCTCTGATGTCCTTGTTGCCGATATTTATGCGCTCAACTTCTATGCCACACTCTTTCAGGGTGGTCTCCAACTCGGTCAGGGCTCGGGCAGTGCAGCCGTTAAGGTGCGGGCTGCCATTGATTGTTAATACTTTCATATAAAGTTGTTTTATCGCTTGTTATGTTTTCTCTCAAAGATGTCGAGTCACATGACTTCCATTTTGATTCAATCAGACTCATAGTCAACCTCAAATGGCAGTCAAGGTCAACCGGTATTTTCTTTTCATATGCCATTGTTTCATGATATTGAAACCCAAATTTAATCAATATTCCTGAAAATCAGAATTGAAAATCGCCGGAAACCTATGAAACGACCTCTCAATCTGAGGCAATACCGAATAATTTTCGGTATCTGAATAATTTTTCGGTACTTGACTTGGGTGTGTGACAGTTGTAATTTTGCAGTCAACAATCGTCATCAGACGCTTGGCTATACCAATAAACCCACTATATAACAGCAATGAGAGACGAAATCAAGGAATACGAGGCAGTTGCCAAAGCTGCTGAGAACTTCGTAAAGAGTGTTGCCGAGGGCAACAGCTCATACGCCAAACAATTGTTCACCGACGATGCCGTCCTGTTCGGGATGCTTGACGGTGAGCTCGAGCATGGCTCAATTGAGCAGTTCTACCGCAATGTCGATACTGTCGGAGCCGGCGACAACTTCAAGGCTCGCATAGATGTACTCGCAGTAGAGGAGACAGTGGCTGTGGTGCGCGTCCTCGAAGAAGGTTGGGGCGGTCGCATAGACTTTACCGACTTTCTGCTTCTTCTGAAGCTCAACGGCGAATGGAAATGTGTTGCCAAAGCATACAACCAAAACTCCAATACCCTCAAGGGATAATAACCTTACGCACAATCTGACAACAAAGGCTGCCTTCAGAACAGGACAGCCTTTGTCATTATTATTACAGATTGTTGTATTCGTCGCTATCTTCTCCTGTGCGGTGGAAACCGGAGCAAAGAGTTGCTACCGATGAAGTATTGTTTGTCATTATGTGTCTTATCTGTATCAGAATTTTAATGTATACGGGTGCAGACCGTGAGTGAGATTGTCACCATGGAGATTGTTGCGCAGAGGTCTGAAATCAGTGTTCCCAACTGCCTGGTTATATGTGCTTGATTATTTTGGCGGGGACACCTCCCACTATCATGTCGGCAGGGACATCTTTGGTGACAACCGCGCCGGCGGCCACTATGGCATTGTCGCCGATGGTCACTCCGGCTGTGATGGTCACGTTGGCCCCAATCCACACCCCCTTTCCGATGCGGATGGGTTTGTGGTGCAGGTTTTGGCGGCGAGCCGGGTCATGGTCATGGTTAAGGGTCGCCATCACCACGCAATGCCCTATCAGGCAGCCATCACCGATATAGATGCCTCCCTGGCCCTGAAAGTGACAGCATGAGTTGATAAACACATTCTTGCCAACGTGGATGTTGCGGCCGAAGTCGGTGTAGAAGGGCGGGAACAGTCGGAAGCTGTCATCTATATGCTCGTCGGTAATCTGTCCGAACAGCACTCGGATTTCCTCGGGAGTATGGAAGTTGCAGTTCAGCTCAAACTGCAACCTCCGCGACACGTCGCTCTGCTCGCGCATGAACTCGATAATCTCGCGTCCTTCCAGAGGTTTGCCCTCGGCTATCAGCTCACGGAACTTGTCAATCGTCATTTGAGGTACTCTGTGAAGAATGCGGCAATCTCGTCGAAGGGGATGATATCCACACGGTCATAGAGGTCGGTGTGGCTGGCACCTTTCACGGTGAGCATCTGCTTGTTGTCCCCCTTAAGTAGTGCGAAGGTGTCCTTGCCGAAGTAGTAGGAGTGGGCAGCATCGCCGTGCACTATCAGCACTGCACTCTCCAGCTCATCAGCATACTCAAAGAACTTGAAGTTTATGAACGGAAGCGTTGATGTGGTGTTCCAGCCGTCAGTGGAGTTGCCCGAGCGGGGATGGAAGCCACGGGGAGTCTTATAGTAAGCGTGATAATCCTTAACAAACTGCGGAGCATCATCAGGGAGGGGGTCAACCACTCCTCCGGCACGCTGATACTGTCCCGTAGCGTAATCCTTGGTTCGCTGCTCGGCGAGTGTCTTGCGCATAGCGTTGCGCTTCTCGGCGGAATTGTCTGCATCAAAATAGCCGTTAGCGCTGACGCGTGTCATGTCATACATTGTAGATGCCACCGTAGCCTTGATGCGCGGGTCATTGATGGCGGCCTCTATCGCAATGCCACCCCATCCGCAAACACCAAGGATGCCTACGCGGGCTGTATCCACCTTGGGCTGCACCATCAGGAAATCCACTGCGGCTGAGAAATCCTCCGTATTGATGTCAGGCGATGCCACTCGGCGTGGCATTCCGCCGCTCTCGCCGGTGAATGATGGGTCGAAGGCTATGGTGAGGAAGCCGCGCTCAGCAAGCTGCTGGGCATAAAGGCCGCTGGACTGCTCCTTGACGGCGCCAAACGGCCCGCTGACGGCGATAGCCGGAAGTTTGCCGGTTGCTCCCTTGGGAATGTACATATCTGCGGCAAGCGTTATTCCGTAGCGGTTCACGAAAGTAACCTTCCTATGGTCTACCTTGTCACTCTTGGGGAAAACCTTATCCCACTGCTGGGTCATCTCCAGCTTCTCGACGGGAGCGAGCGATGTGTTGGTATTAGGATTGTTCATAGTCTGTGAATTTAATGTCAGGGCACCTGTGATTAGTGCCGTTGTTAAAAGTATCGTAAACTTGTCCATTATGTAATTTGTGTTTCCGAGTCGGTCATGGAGGCCAAACACTGCAAAATAACAAAATTTCCAGTTTGAAAGCCTTACCATTTCCTCTGCAATCCTTACCAAAACCCCAGATTCTACCGTTTATTCCTCAAAATACCCCCCCTATTCAGAGTCACCAAATCATCAATCTCAAATATCTCCGGGGTCAAAAACCGTGCTTTCACAGTTACAATCATAATCCAATAAAGTCAAATACAGAAAAATTATTCATATATCGAACAATTTTTCGGTATTCTGATTTTCAGTAATATTTGCTTACTTTGCAATCTGAATGGAAAATATATTTATGGCCTACGAAAAGAAAATAAAGGTTGACCTTGACTGTCCTTTGCGGCTCACGATGAGCCTTATAGAGTCCAAATGGAAATCCTGCATCCTTGATGAGATGCGTTCCGGAAACCCAATGCGTCCGAGCGAGATGCACAAGTGTCTTCCGGAGGCAGCTCCGCGTGTGCTTGACATCCAGCTGAAAGAGATGGTGGAGGACGGCCTTGTCACCAAAACCATATATCCCGAACTTCCACCTCGCTCGGAATACAGAATAACCGCATTGGGTCTTTCGTTGTTACCTATTATAGACGCGATGCTGAAATGGGGTGAAGACCATTTCTACATCTTTGAGAAAAAATATGGCAAACAATAAAGGCACAAGCAGCAATTGAAGGAATACCGATGCAGGAACGAGGCTCTTTTAAGAGCTTGTAGCCTTGACCGTAGCCGAGCCTATGCCTCGCCTCGCAATCCGGCTGAAATCAATGCTCTCCAATCTGCCTCTAATAAAGTAAATTACGGTAATTTCGGAGGCATTTATATCATATGTCTGGAGGGCTGATTACATGGTCAATGGAAAATTTTGAGGCTATAACCGATAATCTCAAACCGCAATGAAAGCAACGCTTATAAAGATAAAGAAATGGCTTGCATCACTTTCATACCGCACAGGTGTGATTGTGCTTATCGCATGTGTATTGTTCTACATCATCTCTTTTGCACAAATGTTACTTCCTATTTCGGTAGCCGCCAAGGGAACATTATGGGTGATATTCTTCGGACTTGCAAAAACTGCACAATATTCTGCTCTGCTTATATTGGGAAAGGCCGGTATCGAGAGTATTCGCAAACGATGGTGTCGAAACCAAATTGAGGATGCAGGCTGAAAAATACTCTTTATGATATTATATGCCGTATAGCCGCTATTGGATGAAAGAAAATCATGCGCGGACCCGAATAGCGCATCACTGCCTTGATTTTCTTTTTCATATAGGGACGATAGCAATGCACCATACACTTGCGGCAACTGGTCTTATCTTCTCTTCCTCTTTAGTCATATAGTGGGCTTGGGTGAGTGTATGAGCCAAAATAAGTGTCAGACCTTAAAACACCCACTACGCCGTTATTGTTCATCGCCAATCAAATTCAACCCTTTTTTGAGACAGCATCAATAATATTTTAGTAATTTTAAGGAGATTTTTTGTCCACGCCGAGCATAAAATTCAATTTGGTGGACTATTCGTGGACAAATATAAATTAGTAAAACCTCCAAACATTTGAATAACAAATGAATGGAGATTTTAATAAGTGGTCCCACTAGGGCTTGAACCTAGGACTCCCTGATTATGAGTCAGGTGCTCTAACCGACTGAGCTATAGGACCTTGGTTGATGCTGTGAGTATGTGATGACCCGTTTACGGTGACAAAGTTAATTATTTTTTCTGAATTGTGGAAATCTATTTTCTATTTTTCCTTCAAAGTCTATTTTCATCTTACTTTTCTCAAATTCTTGCGTCTTCATTTCTGCTACTGATGTCGAATGATGCAGAATTTACACTGATGAAATACTCCACGACCGGATAGCTGCGTGAGGTTTACGCGGCATATCCGGCCGTGGTGGTTGATCTGATGGCAGTACACCTACGAGGGCTTAGGTGAGGACATGACAGAAGGTCCTCTCACAGCCGTCAGGTGATGGATGTCAGAAGGGGAGGTCGCTGCTGGAGTCGGCTCCGGGGGTGAGGTCAGCGGGAGCTGCGGGGGCGCCGTAGCCGCCGGGGAAGCCGGTGGCGGGGCCGGCAGGGGGAGGCGCGGGCATGCCGTAGCCCTGATTGCCTTGAGGCATGGACTGCGCAGCGCCGGCCTTCTCGGCCTTCCAACCGCGGATACTTGTGTACCAACGGCCGTTATATTCGCGGCTCTCGATGTCAAACGACAGTGTAATCTCGTCGCCCACATTCAGGGGATACTGGTCTGCACGGTCGCCGAAGAAGTCGAAGTGTACCTTCTTGGGAAACTGGTCATGCGTCTCAAGCACATACTCACGCTTCTTCCAGGGGTTGCCTGTAGCCTTGGAGGTGCCTGTGACCTCGGGGAGGGCGAATATTATCTTGCCTTGAATTTCCATAATCTGTTAAAATGAGTTTCTATGGGGTTGATGTCTTGTAACGACAAAGGTAACAAATTTCACCCGATTTACAACCACCTCTCGCATCAAATTGATGTAAGGGCCTGACTGATAATAAAGCTGAACAGGCTCTCAGTCACACCTCCATAAACTGAGCCATGATGGGGTCGGACGCTATCCAAGCACTCTCGGTGATACGCAACCGGCGCTCGCCATGGGTATCTGTGAAGGTTGTCATGCGCCCATCGCTCAGGAACGGGGCAGCCACACGCAAGGCGTCGCTTGTGGCCGGGATACCCTCAGCTGTCCTCAGGGCTGTCATCACCCGGTCATTAGTCAGTGTGAACGAATCCTCTCGTTCTATGCCACAGGCCGTGCACCCCTCCCCTATCGCCGCCAGCCACCTGCGGAGCGACCCGGGGTTAGCGCGACGCGTGTCTGTGCCATCGAAGCTGTGAGCCGCCGGCCCGATACCCAGATATGGTACCATGCTCCAATATGATGAGTTGTGACGTGCCCGATAGCCTGGAAGTGCAAAGTTGGAGATTTCATAATGCTCATATCCGGCCTCTGAAGCCTTGGTACACAAACGGCTGTACATCTCCACCACATCTTCGTCAGCCGCCGGCTTGATGATTCCGCGCCGTAACATGGATGTAAGCCGCGTGCCCTCCTCATAAGCTAATGCGTATGCCGACAAGTGCTCGGGTCGAAGTTCAAGCACCCCGTCAAGTGAGCGTTGCCACGATTTAAGAGTCTGTCCCGGCAGGCCATATATCAGGTCAAGACTGATATTTGCCACCCCCGCAGCGCGCAGTGCAGCCACTGCGGCCAGTGCCCCGACAGCATTATGACGCCGCCCAATGGCGCGCAGCTCACTGTCAACGAGCGACTGCACACCCATCGACACGCGGTTCACCCCCATGGCCACAACTTCACGTGCCCACTCGACTGTCACATCCTCAGGGTTTGCCTCAATGGTAATCTCGGAAGCAGTATCAAGCGGTATCTCCCGCAGAATCCGCCCGAGGCGCTGCGTACCGATTGATGACGGTGTGCCGCCACCCAGATATACCGTCACCGGGTCAGCGGGAAGTTCAGTGCACCGCATACGCCATTCCTGCACCACGGCATCAGTGTACGCATCCATCAGCTCCTCAGTAGCTGAAAGGGAGTAGAAATCGCAATAAAAGCACTTCGCGTGACAGAACGGCACGTGAATGTATAGACCTCCCGGCTGCATCACTGATCCTTGAGCTCGTTGACTCCGCAGAGGGGCTTGAACCGACAGAACTTGCAGGCGTGTCCCCCGACATCCTCCGTCTGTCGGAACGGTACAGCGGGGTCAAAAATCTCCTTCACCACCGGCGTGAGCCTGTCCATGAACTCTTGATAGAAGTCGCGGTAGTCGGTGATTGTCACCTTGTCGCTGCGCACTCCGCAGGTAAGTCCCGGCAGCCCGTCGGTGAAGATATGATGCAGCGAGTAGATAATTGGCGTGATGGGTTCATCTGTGCCCTTGGCCATTCGGTACACGTGGCAATAGAAGAACAGCTGCACGAACGCCTTGGGGCGCGTGTCGAGCGAGCCGTCAAAGGCTCGATCCCAGCCTGAGAGCGACAGCGGGTCGCGCCCGGTCTTGTAGTCGACTATGCGCAGCCGCCCGTCCACACGATCCACGCGGTCTATGTATTGCCGGATGTTCACCTTCACTCCCGGCACAAGCTCCATGTTGGCTTGCAGCGGCAACTCGGCGGCTATCACCGTGAATGGGGCGCGTTCCCTCTCGCAGAGCAACATATGCCGTATGGCATCAGTGATGAGGTCGCGGCTGATGCGGGTTTCCGTGAACAGGCGCGAGCTCCCCCGCTCAGCCTCATCGAGTTTGAGGTAATTCTCGTCAATACATGCGTGGGCTATCCGGGGGATGGTGTCATCGGCGGAGTCACACACGCGGTCTATCCACTCGGCAGTCACCGTAGCCGGATACTTACCCTCAGGCGATGCGGTGGCATAGAGCCGTTCGGCTGTCTCATGAAGGATTTTGCCGAAAGTAGATGAATCAATATAGTCAGTAGCGGCATCCTCGATGTCAAGCCCCTCCACATGACGCAGATAAAACTGCATCGGGCAGTCGATGTAGACGTTGAGTGACGACGCCGAGATGTTTTTTCCCGACCCGGGGATCTGATACAAGCGCAACTTCTCCATGACCCGCTCATCCTTCATCACGGCCAGTCGCGATGGGTCATAGGCACGTCCGTCAAAGGTGGCTCCGATATGGGTGATACGCGCCGCCGGGCGGAAAGCATATAGCAATTGCACCACGTAGCGCGACATCTCGCTGTGACGCAACCCCACGGTGCGCCCGTCATAGAGCAGCGTCACCCGCCGTGCCCTCGATATAAGGCGGAAGAAGTAATAGGCGAAGATGCTCTCCTGATGCTCGACAGTCGACATACGGTAAGCCTTGCGGAGCACATCGGGAATGAATGAGCGGGTGTAGCTCTTGCGTGGAAACACTCGCTCGTTCATCGACATGAATATCACGTTGTTGAAGTCGAGAGCGCGGGTCTCCAGCACACCCATCAACTGCAATCCGCGAAGCGGCTCACCCTTCATTGGCACGGTCTCTGAGGCCAGCGCTCGCTCAAGCAGCTGGAAGGCCGTGGCTTCACCCATCACCACTCCATGCGTGGTGGCCGCATCCAATAGTGTGGAGAGCGCCAGACGGTAGGAGGCGAGAAACTTGCGGTGGATGTCGCGTTCGCGGCGCGATTCGAGGCCGTCAAGCGCCCGTTCAAGCATATCGAGTATACCGTTGATGTAACGGGCGGTATCCGCCAGGTCTCGCTCCTTCACGGGGGTGAAGATGGGTGCCAGCGAGGGATAGTTGTCTGCTATCACGCGTGAGTCGACCATGAAGCGACGCATCCGGGTCACCTGATCTGCGAGCTTCACGGAGGCATCAGCATCAATGGTCTGCGCCACGGAGTGAGCCAGCAGTGCCATCACATCTTCATAGAAGAACATCCATGTGTCGCCGCTGCGACGCGCACGCAGATGCAGCGACGTCACGGCTTTGATAAACGTCGCCACCGGCGTGCGTTTCAGCGGATAACCCATGGTGACGTTCAAGGCCTTGATTTCGGCGGGTATGGAGTTGACGGCGGTCACGAACAGCCCCTCGTCGGGCATCACAACAGCCGTATCAATGGCATTGGCGGCATCAATCAGCCCCTCGCCGGCCCAGCGGCGCAACTCATCGCCGGCCACCTTGGCTTGTCCCACGCGCGAGGGCACGTTGATGATACGTATCTCAGGCTCCGGGAGATTGTCATACTCGCCGCTGTGTATGTCATATAGCGACGGAAATGCCTCGGCATTGCGAGATATGAAGCGCATCGCCTTGTTGGAGTAGCTCACCACTCCCTCTCGCGACACTCGCTCGCGGCCTCGGTAAGCGGGCGCGGGAATATCCCAGTAGAAGTCCGCCAGACCGCGGTTATGCAGCAACTCGAAGATGCGCAGCTCCGAGGCGGAGAGCACATTGAACCCCACGAACACATAGCGTGAATACTCAAGCTCATCACCGGCCCGCACGGTCTGTACGGCATCGCGGTACAAGCGTCCCGGTGATGTTAGCCCTCTCTCAGCAAGTTGTCGGTGATAAGCGTGGTACAGTTCATCCAGCACCTCCCACAGCTTGACGAAACGACCGGCGGCACGCTCACCACCCCCGGCTGTCACATGCTGCCAGAAGCCTTCGATGTCGGCCGTATAATCCTCCACCCCACCCCAATAACGGCCTATGATGCGGAGCTGGTCTTCGGTGAGATAGTTGGAACGGATCTCGCGGAAACGCTTTACGTTGACAAACAGCGCGGACGGGTCCACAAGGTAGCGGTCCACGTCGTCGAAGTCGCTGAGAAGCATATCGCCCCAGTATATGAACCGGTCAAACTCCACATCCTCACCGGTGATACGGCGATACTCGTTGTAGATGATAAACAAGCGGTCATAGCGCGAGGCTTCCACA
This sequence comes from Candidatus Amulumruptor caecigallinarius, assembly GCA_023665605.1. Lineage (GTDB taxonomy): Bacteria > Bacteroidota > Bacteroidia > Bacteroidales > Muribaculaceae > Amulumruptor > Amulumruptor caecigallinarius_B. The sequence goes on from JAMPDP010000001.1 coordinate 483,830, forward strand.
AGCTCCGATAGGTCGGCCACAAACTCGTTGATGGAAGTGGTGGCGGGCAGCAAAGCCGGTGGAGTGAGCAGCGAGCGCAGATGATGGGTGAAGAATGTGGCGCTGCGCTTGTTGGGAAACACAAACAGGCAGTCGCCGAGCAGCTCCGGCTCGTTGAGGGCGTAAGCCGCGGCTACGCGTCGCAGAAACGGCTCCGGCACGTGCCGGTCTTCGGCCCCTCCTTGGGTGTCAGCGGCAGTTCTCATGCCTGTTGCTTGAGGAGTATCATCATCTTCACCGCCACATCGAAGTTCACCACCTTGCCGTTGGCATTGCCGGCGATGTCGGTGGCGGCTTCCTCGAAGGTAGTGATGATGCCCGGGGCATTGGCCACGGTGATAAAGCGGCCGAAACGGCTCACGAATGAACCTTCGGCTGAGTTCATAAAGCTCAACGCGGGGTTGTGAAAGTTACTCATAAAGCTCTCGCGAACCATCCGCGCGGCGTATGTGTAGAAACGCAACTCGGCCTCACGTCCTGTGGCAGCCAGATCGTTGGCCCACTCACGGAGCTGCGCGGCATCGCGCACGTAGGCCAAGCGCATCAACGAGATAAACCGCTCCAGATCCTCGCGTGCCGTGGCACTGACGGACAGTGCCTTGCGGGCGGCAGTCATGCTCCCCTCCGCAAGATGGGCTATCGCGCGCGCATCCTCGGCATCCAGACCGTCACGCCGCATAAGCTCGCCGGCTACCTCCTCATCCGAGAGCCGCCCCATGCGTATGCGCTGCAGGCGTGAATAGATGGTGGGGAGTATAGCCTTGGGCTCGTTGCTCACCATCAGGATGAGGGTGTCGGGATACGGCTCCTCAATCATTTTCAGCAACTTGTTGGCAGTCTCCTCATTCATGCGCTCCGGCAACCAAAGTATCACCGTGCGGTAACGCACCGTGCGACTTGAGAAACTTAGCTTGTGAATCAGGTCATTGCTCTCGGTCACATAGATCACCGGTCGCGCGTTCGGCTTGTTGAACGTGCGCACCCAGCGGTCAAAGTCGGCATAGGGGTCTTCGGTCAGGAAGCTGCGCCACTCGGCGAGGAAGTCGTCGCTCACCGGAGCGGTCTGAGCCCCCTCCGGCTTCACCACCGGAAAAGAGTAGATAGTGTCTATATGGTTGAAATTCTGCATCTGCAGACACGAAGGGCAGTGGCCGCACGGCTCACGGTCGGGAGTTCGGGCAGAGCAGTTGTTGTATTGCGCGAAGGCACGGGCCATGGACAGCTTTCCCACTCCGGCAGGGCCTTCGAGGAGCAGGGCATGGGGCAGACGGCCTGACTCTGCCATAGTGCGCAGGCGCTGCTTCACGGCTTCATGGCCTGTGATGTCGGAGAACTTCATGGTAGTGAGGAAGTAGACAGATGAGGAGAGAAAAAGAGTTTAATGTGACTGACGGCTTACTTGCCGGTGATGATGGTGCGGATTTCGGCGAGCTTGTTCAGAGCCTGCAAGGGTGAAAGCGAATTGATGTCGATGCCCACTATCTCATCGCGCACGGCACTGAGCACGGGGTCATCGAGCTGGAAGATGCTCATCTGCATCCCCTCGGGCAGCTCCGTGGCGCGCCGAACGGCCTCGGTGGTATCGGTGGCTCCGGTGCGGTTGGCCTCCTCCAGCTTCCGTAGCACCTCGTCGGCACGCTTGAGGATGCTCCGCGGCATACCTGCGAGCTTGGCCACATGGATGCCGAACGAGTGGGCGGAACCTCCCTTGGCGAGCTTGCGCAGAAACACCACTTTGCCATCTATCTCCTTGACGGATACGTTATAGTTCACCACCCGCTCAAACGTGCGTTCCATCTCGTTCAGCTCATGGTAATGGGTGGCGAAGAGGGTTTTGGGGTGCATCTGCCCATACTCATGGATATACTCCACTATGGCCCAGGCGATGGAGATGCCATCGTAGGTGGAAGTGCCGCGTCCGAGCTCGTCAAAGAGTATCAGTGAGCGGGCACTCATATTGTTGAGGATAGAGGCTGCCTCGTTCATCTCCACCATGAAGGTGGACTCACCGAGCGAGATATTGTCGGAGGCACCCACGCGGGTGAATATCTTGTCGACCACGCCGATGCGGGCACTGTCTGCCGCCACGTAACACCCTATCTGCGCCAACAGCACGTTGAGGGCAGTCTGTCGCAGCAACGCCGACTTACCGCTCATATTGGGGCCGGTGATCATCATCACCTGCGTGGTGGCGTTGTCAAGGTGCACCGTGTTGCTGATGTACGGGTCGCCGGGAGGCAGTTCGCGCTCTATCACGGGATGGCGAGCCTCCACAAGGTCGATGCATAGCGAGTCGTCGACAATCGGGCGGTTGTAGCGGTTCTCTATCGCCACGCAGGTAAATGATGAGAGCACGTCAAGACGCGCAACAAGCGCCGCATCAAGCTGTATTGCCTGAATGTATCCTCCGAGGTCGGCCACAAGTTTCTCATAGATACGGGCCTCAGTGGCCTCTATCTTTTCCTGGGCACCGAGTATCTTCTCCTCATAGTCCTTCAGCTCGGGAGTTATGTAACGCTCGGCGTTCACCAGAGTCTGCTTGCGTATCCACTCGGCGGGCACCTTGTCGCGGTGGGTGTTGGTCACCTCGAAGTAATAGCCGAACACGTTGTTGTAACCCACCTTGAGGCTCGATATGCCGGTAAGCTCCACCTCGCGCTCCTGCATACGCTTGAGGTAGCTCTTGGAGTCACGCACTATCTCGCGCAGCTCATCAAGCTCAGGGTCGACGCCGGCACGCACCACCCCGCCGCTCTTCAGCTGTGACGGCGGGTCGTCGTTAAGCTCGCGGGCTATGCGTTCACGCAGTGCCGGCAGCTCGTTGAGCTGCTCGCCGATGGTATGCAGGGCTTCGTTGCCGCTCTCCAGACAGAGCTTGCGTATCGGTATAAGGGCTTCGAGCGCATTGCGCATCTGCACCACCTCGCGGGGAGTAATGCGCTGCGCGGCGGCTTTGCCCATAAGTCTTTCGAGGTCGCCGACACGCGCTATGGCCTCACGGAGCTCCTCGCGGGCATCGGGGTCGGTGAAGAAGTGCTCCACCACGTCAAGACGCCGGTTGATGGCGGCTACGTCGCGCAGCGGGAATGACATCCATCGCCGCAGCAACCGCGCGCCCATCGGACACACCGTGCGGTCTATCACATCCAGCAGACTCTTCCCCTCATCGCCCATGCTCTTGAACAGCTCCAGATTACGCACCGTGAAGCGGTCAAGCCTCACGTAGCGTTCCTCCTCTATGCGCGATATGGAGCGGATGTGGCTCGTGTGAGTGTGCTGAGTGATATCCAGATAATGCAGGATGGCGCCGGAGGCTATCACGGAATCCTTCATCTGATGGATGCCGAACCCCTTGAGCGAACCCGTTTCAAACTGCTTGAGCAGCCTGTCCATGGCGGCAGTCTCAGTGAAAATCCAGTCATCAAGCTCAAACGTGAGCATCCGCTGGGCTATCTCCTCGTCAAGGATATGCCGCTTGCCGCGCTCCACAAGCACCTCTTTCGGCGCGAAGGAGGTGAGCAGCTTCCCCACGTAGCCGAAATCGCCCTGAGCAGTGAGAAACTCGCCGGTGGAGATGTCAAGAAACGCCACACCGGCCTTGTCTCGGTCTATGTGGACGGCGGCAACGAAGTTGTTCTCGCGGTGGTTGAGCAGATTGTCGTTGATGGACACGCCGGGAGTCACCAGCTCGGTGATGCCGCGCTTCACCAGCTTTTTGGTCAGCTTGGGGTCTTCGAGCTGTTCGCATATAGCCACACGCTTTCCTGCCCTCACCAGCTTGGGCAAGTAGGTGTCAAGGGCATGATGCGGAAATCCGGCGAGCTCAACATGCTGGGCGGCTCCGTTGGCGCGGCGCGTCAGCGTGATGCCAAGTATCTCGCTCGTGGTCACGGCATCGTCGGAAAACGTCTCATAGAAGTCGCCGACACGAAACAGAAGCACCGCGTCGGGATGCTTCCGTTTCATCTCGAGATACTGCTTCATCAAGGGTGTCTCGACGATTTTCTTGGCCATATAATGTCAGTTGGCTGTAGGGTAGTAAGAACGTCTTATAAATATTATAAGGCTTATGCCTCCGTGACCATGACGGTCAGATCAGCTCCATGCCGCGAAGGATGGCCTCGCGGTTGATGTCAAGCAGGTTGTGATGACGCTCGGGAAGCACCTTCTTCAACCCCTTCATCACGCTCTCCACGGGCACAACGGGTACCACCTTGAGCAGCGCACCGAGCAGTATCATGTTGTAAGTCTTGATGTTCTGCATCTCAAGGGCGCAGTCCATGGCGTTCACCTCATAGAGCGAGATGTCCGTGCGCGTCGGCTTGTGGTGGATGCCGTAGGAGTCATAAATCAGGATGCCTCCGGGCTTCACGCGGTGCTCGAACTTGTCAAGACTCTGCTGGTTGAGAATCACGGCTACATCATACGTGTCAAGCACGGGCGATGAAATCGGTTCGTCAGAGAGGATTACGGTGACATTGGCCGTGCCGCCGCGCTGCTCGGGACCGTATGAGGGCATCCAGGTCACTTCGAGGTTGTCCATCAGGCCGGCATAGGCAAGTATCTTGCCCATCGACAGCACGCCTTGTCCGCCAAAACCGGCTATGATTATCTCTTTCTTCATTTCTGAGTTGCGTTAGTCGCACAGGTCACCGTGGCCTGCGGGGCGGCGGGTGCGGGGTTGACGGTGTTCTTCAGGTCGCCGAGGGGGTACTTGGCAAACATATGCTCGGCCATCCACTCATTAGCGGCGGCGGGGCTCATCTTCCAGCCGGAGTTGCAGGTTGACACCACCTCCACCACCGATGTGCCACGACCATCCATGGCGTTCTTGAAGGCTTGCTTGATGGCGGCCTTGGTCTTGCGCACGGCGGCAGGGGTGTGCACGGCCTGACGGGTCACGTAGCAAGTGCCGTCAAGCTGAGCCAGCAGGTTGGAGATGGGCAGCGGATAACCGTTCAGGTCGATGCGGCGACCGTAGGGCGACGTGGAGGTCTTCATACCCTCCAGCGTGGTGGGCGACATTTGGCCGCCGGTCATGCCGTAGATACCGTTATTGATGAATATGATGGCTATGTTCTCGCCGCGGTTCGACGCATGGATACTCTCGGCGGTGCCGATGGCGGCAAGGTCGCCGTCACCCTGGTAGGTAAACACCATGCGGTCAGGGTTCAGGCGCTTCACGGCGGTAGCTATCGCGGGGGCACGCCCATGGGCGGCCTCTATCCAGTCTATGTCTATGTAGTTGTAGGCAAACACCGCGCATCCCACCGGGGCTATGCCGATGGTCTTATCTTCAAGCCCCATCTCCTCCACAATCTCGGCAATGAGCTTGTGGACTACTCCGTGGGAGCAGCCGGGGCAATAGTGCATGGTGTTCTGGTTGAGCAGCCGGGGGCGCTCATACACCTTGGTGCCTTTCTCTTTGATTTCTTCGAGTGTCATGTCGCAGAGGGTTAGCAGTGGCAGTTGGACTCCTTGTTGACTTTGGCCTCGGGGAAGTCACGCAGCAGTGCTTCGGACACTTCCGAGGGATTGGGCACGATACCCCCCATGCGCCCGTAGTAGGTCACGGGCACGCGGCCGTTCACGGCCAGGCGCACATCCTCCACCATCTGTCCGGCGTTGATTTCCACCGTCAGCACTCCCTTGACGCGCTCGCTCAGGCGTGCTATCTCCTTGGTGGGGAAGGGCCAGAGGGTGATGGGTCTCAGCAGACCTACCTTGATGCCCTCTTTGCGCATCTCCTCAATGGCTTTGAGGCAGATGCGGGCTATCGACCCGAAGGCCACTATCAGGTACTCGCAGTCGTCGGTGTAATACTCCTGATAGCGTACCTCGCTCTCGCGTATAAGGTTGTAAGCATCCTGCAGGCGGTGGTTGTTCACCTCCATCGCGGTGCTCTCCAGCTCCAGCGTGGTCATGATGTTGGGCTTGCGTGTGGCCGGCTTGCCGGTCACGGCCCACGGGCACTGCTCGGCAATCTCGCGGTCGGTGCGACGGGGACGCTGCGGCGGGAGCACCACCTTCTCCATCATCTGACCCACGATGCCGTCAGCAAGTATCATCGCCGGGGTGCGATATTTGAACGCCAGGTCAAACCCTAACCCCACGAAGTCTGCCATCTCCTGCACCGACGAGGGCGCCAGCACTATCAGGTGATAGTCGCCGTGGCCGCCACCCTTGGTAGCCTGGAAATAGTCGGCCTGCGAGGGCTGAATGGTACCCAGACCGGGGCCGCCGCGCATCACATTGATGATCAGGGCCGGTAGTGACCCTGCGGCGATATATGATATGCCCTCCTGCTTGAGGCTCACGCCCGGACTGGAGGAGGAGGTCATCACGGCTTTGCCCGTGGAGGCGCCGCCGTACACCATGTTGATGGCAGCGACCTCACTCTCTGCCTGGAGCACCACCATGCCGGTGGTCTCCCACGGCATCAGTGCCTCAAGGGTCTCGAGGATTTCGCTCTGAGGGGTGATGGGGTAGCCGAAGTAGCCGTCTGCGCCATAGCGCACGGCTGCATGGGCTATCGCCTCGTTACCCTTCATCAGTCTAACTTCTTCATCCATATGTGTGTATCTGTCGAGAGATGTTTCTGCGGTTGGTGTTGTCGGGTTTTGGATATGAGGGATGGGAGTCAGTCAACCTTGGCACGATACACCGTGATGCACGCGTCAGGACATACCAGCGCGCACGATGCACAGCCTATGCACTTGTCGGGATGCGCCATGAAGGCGTAGTGGTAGCCTCGGTCGTTGACCTCCTTGGGCTGGAGAAGCAGCACGTCGGTGGGACATGCCACCACGCAAAGGTCACAACCTTTGCACCTCTCCCGGTTGATTTCAACCGCACCTATGACTTTTGCCATTCTGCTTGATAAATGATGGAAGTGATGATATGTAAACGTTCCACAAATATACGGCATATTTTCAGATTTGTGACCGCAATTTACCACACATTAACATAAGGCACACCATCGCCCCAAACGTGCAATCCCCGTCCCTGCCCAGCTATCATAGACCTTCCAATAATAGCGATGCAATCATACCCTCTCGGAGCGCCGGAGGCGCGGGGTTGTCAGAAACCCCAGGTGGAGCGTCAGCGGAACCTGGGGTAAAGGAGACAGCAGGCGCGGCAGCTTCGTAGAAGTGTCTTGTGGAAAACAATAGTGCGACAACAGCGAGATTTTCTGATGCGGCTGTCACGGAAATTCACTAAATTTGCAGTGAGGTAAACGCTCATCCACGTTTCGCTTATCTCTCAAGTAACAATATTACACTCTTACACACCCATTAAAGCAGAAAACAATGTCAAAGGTTACAGTTGTAGGCGCCGGCAACGTAGGCGCAACCTGCGCCAATGTTCTGGTTACCAACCAGGTGGCTGACGAAGTAGTGCTCATCGACATCAAGGAGGGTCTCTCCGAGGGCAAGGCAATGGACATCATGCAGACAGCCAACATCCTCGGCATCAACACCCGCCTTACCGGCGTCACCAACGACTATGAGAAGACCGCCGGCTCTGACATGGTTGTCATCACATCCGGTATCCCCCGCAAGCCCGGCATGACGCGCGAGGAGCTCATCGGCGTCAACGCAGGCATCGTCAAGTCAGTGACCGACAGCGTCCTCAAGTATAGCCCCAACGCCATCATCCTCTGCGTGTCCAACCCCATGGACACCATGACATACCTCATCCACAAGGTATCCGGACTCCCCAAGAACCGCATCATCGGTATGGGCGGTGCCCTTGACAGCGCCCGCTTCAAGTATTTCCTCAGCCTGGCTCTCGGCGCTAACGCCACTGAGGTTGAGGGCATCGTAATCGGTGGTCACGGCGACACCACCATGATTCCTCTGGTGCGCTACGCCGCTTACCGTGGCATCCCCGCCGCTACCCTCCTTCCCGCCGACACAATGGCAAAGGTTGCCGCTGACACCATGGTAGGTGGTGCCACCCTCACCAAGCTCCTCGGCACATCCGCATGGTACGCCCCCGGCGCCGCTGCCGCTCAGGTAGTAGCAGCAGTGCTCCACGACCAGAAGAAGCTCATCAGCTGCTCCGCTCTGCTCGATGGCGAGTATGGTCAGAAGGATCTCTGCATCGGCGTCCCCTGCATCCTCGGCAAGAACGGCATCGAGAAGATTGTCGAGTTTGACCTCAACGCTGACGAGAAGGAGCTCTTCAACAAGAGCGCCGAGGCTGTCCACAAGACCAACGCCGCCCTCAACGCTTAATTCGCACTAACATTCCTCTATATAAACACGCGCGGAAGCCAACTCAACGGCTCCCGCGCTTGTTTTATCAACATTAGAGCTTGTGTAATTTAGAGGGTGTTGCAAAACCATCGGCTTGTAGGGATGCACCGTGGTGCATCCGGCGCAACAATCTGTAAATAAGCGGACGCACCGCGGTGCATCTCTACAAATTGACGGAAATTGCCGATTTTGCAACACCCCCGATTTACAACATAGCCTCCGCCATCAATAGATTATCTAACAACCGCTTAAACTTCAATAAATGCTTTAAAAACATGAAACGTCTTTTCATATCACTCATGGCAGTAGCTGCCATATCACTCTGTGGCGCTTGCCAATCCAACGGTGCAAAGGCTGAAACTGCCCCCAATGTCTCCCCGAAGGCGGCATCCACCGGAGCTGTCACTGCTGACAATGCCACCTCCGCATCCGCTGCTGACGACGGCGTAAATGCCTCGCTCCCTACGGTCTACGATTTCTCGGCCAAATGGTGCGGCCCCTGCCGGGTGTTCGCCCCGACATGGTCCAAGGTGGCAAAGGAGTATGCCGCTAAGGCCAACTTCATCAAGGTTGACGTTGACGAGAACCCGCAGATGGCCCAGTACTACGGCATCCGCTCCATCCCCACCGTGGTTGTGGTCGACAAGGAGAACGTGGTGCTCGGAGGACGCATGGGCCTCATGGACGAGGAGGAATTCAAGGCGTTCCTCAAAGCCACTCTCGACTTCTGAGCATCGGCTCTCGCTCACTCGCCCCAGCGACGACGCAGCGGGTAGCGGTTCGGGTGCATCAGCAGGCGCAGCGACGTGGAGTAGGTGAAGTACGCCCAGATCCAGTTGATGAACACCGTCAGCTTGTTGCGCATGCCAAGTATGGATATCAGGTGCACAAACATCCATGTCACCCACGCGGGACGCCCGTAGAGGTGGATATGCTTCAGGTCGGCCACGGCACGGTTACGCCCCACGGTGGCCATTGACCCCTTGTCTACATACTTGAAGGGGCGCGTGAAGCTCCCGGCATTGATGTTGCGGGCAAGGTTGTGGGCCTGCTGGATGGCTACCTGCGCCAGCTGCGGATGCCCCTTGGGGTGCTCGTCGTCGATGATAAGCGAAATATCGCCGATGGCATACACATCCGTAAGCCCCTTCACTCGATTATACTCATCGGTGAGGAAGCGCGCACCTGGACCGCGCTTCACGTCGGTGCCGGTCATGGAGAAGGGTACTCCGGTCACGCCGGCGGTCCACACTACTGTCTCGGAATAGATCTTGCCGCCGTCACGCAGTGTCACCACATTATCCTCATAGCTGTCCATCAGGGTGCCAAGACGCACCTCCACCATCAGGTGTCCCAGATACTCAAGGGCGTGCGCTGATGACTCCTCGCTCATGGTGCGCAGCAGTCGGTCGGTGCCCTCCAAGAGGATGATATGCACATCGTCCACCGAAATCTCGGGATACTCGCGCTTGAGAATGTAGCGCTTCATCTCCCCCAAGGCTCCGGCTACCTCCACGCCCGTAGGGCCGCCTCCTATCACCACGAAGCTCAGCAGTCGCTTCCTCTCCTCAGGGTCGGTGCAGATGGATGCACGCTCCAGGCGGTCAAGCACTTCGTTGCGCAGACGGATAGCCTCGGCAGCACTCTTGAGCGTGAACACGCGCTTGAGCAGCTCGTCATTGCCGAAGAAATTGTTGGTAGTGCCTCCGGCTATCACCAGCGAGTTGTAGGGAATGCGCTCATATTGGGTCTCAACCCACTTTTCGGCCACATTAACGGTCTTCACTTCGCCGATATGATAGCGGCAACCGCGAACCGACCCCTTGCGCATCTCCCGGCGGAACGGAAAGGAGATGCTGCCCGGATCAAGACCGCTCGAGGCTATCTGATAAAATAGCGGCGGGAAGCTGTGGAAGTTGTTGGTGTCGACCAGGATGACCTCCCAGGCCTTCTTGTCGATTTTCTTGGCGAAGTTCAGGCCGGCAAAGCCGCCCCCGATTATCACCATGCGCTGACGTTGGCTGTTCTGTGGTGTCATTAAGTGAATATATAGTGTTCTTTACCTATTGGAACTCTCTGTTTTGAGTGGTGAGGAGGAGACGGATGAGGAAGTTGTCGGGAGCGGTGCCGCTACGGCGAACGATGCGGCGAGCCGCCGCTTCACGCCCGGCCACATGGCACTCTGCACAACCCCGCGGGTGAACAGGTAAGCCACAAAGGCAAGCCACAGTCCGTGGTTACCCATAGGAGGATATGCTAATGCATAGGTCACGAAAAACACGGCGGCAGCAACGCCCATCGAGGCAAGCATTAGCCGGTTGAGGGTGGCCCCGATCATCACGCCGTCCCAGGTCATCGCCGCAAATCCGGCAAGCGGCACTATGAACGCCCACCCTTCATACTCACGGGCCGTGAGAACCACCTGATGCTCGTCGCTGAGTATCCCCAGCAGCCACTCCCCGCCTATTATATATGCCACGGTGAAGAGCAGGGCCAACAGGCCGCTCCACTTCAGCAGACCGGCTACGCTTCGCCGCAGACCAGCCATGTCGCGGGCTCCCACGTCGCGGCCCACTATAGCCTCGCCGGCGTAAGCCACGCCATCCATCATGTAGCTGAACAACATGAACAGCTGCATTAGCATGGCGTTGGCTGCAAGCATCACGCTCCCCTGCGCAGCCCCGGTGCGGGTAAACCACACGGTGACGGCCACCAGACACAGCGTGCGCAGAAACACCGCGGTGTTCACCTTGACAAGAGCCCCGAGGTCGCGGGTACGTGTAGCTTCGCGCAGACTGATGTGCGGCAGTCCGCTGCGCATGGCTACTATGAGGAGCATCAGCGCCCCCGTCCACTGCGCCACGAGCGTGCCGGTCGCCACGCCCTTGATTTTCCAGCCAAGCCCGAACACGAGCAACAGACTCACCAGGATGTTGGTGATGTTGATCACAAAGGATGTCCACATCGCTATCCGTGAGTTCTGTCGCCCGAGAAACCAGCCGGTAAGGGCGTAGGTCGAGAGCACCGCCGGCGCCCCGAGGATCAGTATGCTCACATACTGCCGGGTCAGCCCCTCGGTGGCTTGCGCCGGGTCAACGAAGGCTATCAGCTTGTCGCCGTAGATGGGTGACAGTGCTATAATCAGCACTCCGATGCCCGCGGCAAGCAGCAGCTCGCGGACAAGCAGCAAGGCCTGCGCGTGAAGGTCGCCCCTTCCCCAGGCCTGCGCCGTAAGGCCGCTCGCACTCATCCGCAGAAATCCCATCAACCAGTACACCATGTTGAGCACCATGCTCCCCACGGCTATTGCGGCAAGATAGGCGGGATTGCCCATATGCCCGGTAATGGCCACGTCAATCAACCCCAATAGTGGCGTGGTCACATTGGTGATGACTGACGGTACGGCGATGCGCAGTATGTCGCGGTTTACCTTATTCAATTGTCGTGCTGTTCGTCACTCGGGCGCGCATGGAGTCAACGGCCACATAGACTATCAACGCTATGTAAACAATCACGCCAAGCATCTGGTTGAGACCTTCTCCCATCGGACAGCTATACTCGAAGCCGCAGAAGCGGGTCAGCGCCGCAAACACCCCGAAGAGTGCCCCGCCGGCTATCAGGCCGGAGGCTATCAGGGTACCCCGGTCGCGACGGGCATCATTCAGAGCCTTGTCGGTGGAGCGCGTTGACACGAACCATGCTATCGCACCACCAACAAGCAGCGGGGTGTTAAGCCCTAACGGTATGAACATGCCCAGACAGAACGCCAGCGCCGGCACCCCGAGCCAGTTCAGAAGCAGCGCCAGAATGGCTCCGGTCATATAGAGTATCCACGGGGTGTCGCCACCCATCATCAGCGGCTCTATCACCTTGGCCATGGCATTGGCCTGAGGAGCCACAAGGGCATTGGACCCGGTAAAGCCATACACCTGATTGAGCAGCAGTATAACGCCACCAACCGTGGCGGCTGACACCAGCGTGCCGAGGAACTTCCAGCTCTCCTGCTTGCGCGGAGTGGAGCCAAGCCAATAGCCCACCTTCAGGTCGGTGACGAAGCCGCCGGCCATCGACAGAGCCGTGCACACCACGCCGCCTATCACCATCGAGGCCACGATGCCTGAGGTGCCGCTCATACCGATGGCCACGAAGATGGCCGACGCGGCAATAAGGGTCATCAGCGTCATGCCGCTTACGGGATTGCTGCCCACAATGGCTATCGCATTGGCAGCCACGGTGGTAAACAGGAAGGCTATCACTGTCACCACAACCCAGGCCACGAGAGCCTGCCAGAAGTTGTGAATCACGCCGAACCAGAAGAACAGCAGCACGGCTGTCAGGGCAATAGCTATGTATGCCACGATATGCTTCATGGAGATGTCGGTCTGCCAGCGCACGGTCTTTGCTGTGGTGGTTCCACCGCTGATTTCGCGCGTAGCCAGTCCCACGGCCTGCACTATGATGCCCCAGCTCTTCACTATGCCTATCACGCCGGCCATCGCAATGCCGCCTATGCCTATCAGGCGCGCGTAATCGCTGAATATCGCCTGCGGAGCCATAGCGGTGATGTCTGGTGCGCCATAGGTACCCATCAGCGGGATTATCACCCACCACACGAACAGCGACCCGGCGCATATCACAAAGGCGTAGCGTATACCCACTATATAGCCCAGGCCTAACAGCGCCGCTCCGGTATTGCACGTCAGCACCACCTTCGCCTTCTCGGCAAGCGCCGTGCCCCACGAGGTAGCCGTGGTGGTCAGTGTCCCGGCCCAGAACCCGAAGGTCTCCACGATGTAGTCATACAGGCCGCCTATCAGACTGGCTATCACCAGTGTGAGAGCCTGACCACCTTTGGCTTTCGCGCCATCGGCATTCCCCGCCGGCGCGCTGGCAAGCACCTGAGCAGTAGCCGTGGCCTCAGGGAAGGGATACTTGCCGTGCATATCCTTGACAAAGTATTTGCGGAACGGGATGAAAAACAGTATGCCCAACACTCCGCCCAACAGCGAGCTCAGGAAAATCTCCAGAAAGTCCACCGTGATATCGGGATACGCAGCCTGGAGGATGTAGAGCGCCGGAAGGGTGAAGATGGCTCCCGCAACTATCACCCCGGAGCATCCGCCGATACTCTGGATTATCACGTTCTGCCCCAAGGGGTTTTTCTTCTTGAGTGCCCCGCTGAGGCCCACGGCGATGATGGCGATAGGGATAGCCGCCTCAAACACCTGCCCCACGCGTAGACCCAGATAGGCCGCCGCAGCACTGAAGATGACGGCAAGCACCAGACCCAGCGTCACCGAGTAAGGAGTCACCTCGCGGTAATCACGCGCAGGATGCATCAGCGGACGGTAATGCTCGTCGGCTCCGAGCTCTCGGAAAGCGTTTTCCGGAAGCTGCACCGGGTCAGCATCCATGTAAAGCTCCCTCTCGGCGGTAGCCTCCGGTGATAGGTTATCGGATTTCATGTGATGGATGGATATTGTTGTGATTGATTATTGCTGTGTCGGTCCGGAAGCGCGGCCCAGAATTTCGAATGTGTCAACATAGACCTCTGTCACAGTGCGCTTTATAGCATTGCGATCCTCCCAGTAGCGAGTGCGAAGGCGCCCCTCCACATAGAGCTTCGTACCCTTGCGGATATACTTCTCGGCCACCTCGGCAGCAGGCCCCCACATCACTATATTGTGCCACTCGGTCATCTCGGCGCCACCCACACCCGTACGGTCTGACGTCGCCAGAGAGAACGTAGCTATCGGCTGACGACCCTCAAGGTAGCGCACCTCAGGGTCCCGGCCCACATTGCCCAGCAGAATTACTTTATTGACTGACATAAACTTCCGCAAAGTTACCAATTTAACCCCTTATAAAAAAGACCCGACCCCAATCACCCCTCTCAAAAAGGAAGAAATAGCACCGGCTGAACATAATAAGAGAAACCGATTCAAAATGCACTATTCTCCTAAAAACCATTTATTATCAAACAAGCTATTAATTAGGCGATTGAATCCGCCAGCGGAAGCCGGTGCAGCAAAACCCCCTAAATGGACGGTGTTGCACAACCGCCTATGGAGCGTCCGCAGGACGCCGATTTACCGTAGCCCCGGAAGCCCAAGCGATAGCGCAGGCATCCGGGGTCATCGTCTGCATAGCAAAGGGCGTCCGCAGGACGCCGATTTACAACATCATCCCGCCATAAGAGAGCCCCCACCTCCCCCAAAAAAGAAATTGGCTGTCTCACGACAACCAATCTTAGTTAACCTTAAATCTAATACCATGAAAAACACGTTGCAAATGTAAGGCCTTTATTTCAATTGTGCAAGTGTTTTGCCGAAAAAAGTTCACGGTTGCATTATTTTTTCCACTTTTTCTTGCATTTTATAACCTCGGAGCCCCGCCGCATGGCCCGGAAACACGTATTTCCGCATCCCCGCGCACTCAAGCAGCTGATACAGACCAAGGCTCCCGGCGGTTATCACGCAGGTCATCACCAGCACAAACGGTATCCAGAGTATGTCATTCTGCGGCAGTTCCGGTAAGTAGTTCAAAATCACCACTCTGCCAATCCACAGATTGAAGAAGAAGTGAAACAGATAGATCGGCAGGGTGTTGCGCCCGATTATCGACAGCACTCGCCCCGCTCGGTTGCCGCCGTTAAGCACCCCTTTGCACCCTGACAGTGCCACAAACACGCACACCGTCATCACCACAAACAGTGGCATGGTCCACGTAAAGTCACTGATGAACACAAACGACTCAGGGTAATGCAGATTAAGCAACACAAACAGCGTCAGAGCAACCGCAGCCGGCACCCACAATCGGGGAAACAACCGCCACACACGCTCTCTGTAAGCATGCACGAGCATCCCGGCAATGAAAAACGGCAGGTACCCCGACACGGAGTTGAGCAGCAGCAACAGCGTGTACTTGTTCAGCAACACCTCGGGATTCTCCATCAGCCGGTGCACATACACGGCCACCACACTCAGCAACAGCAGTATCACCGTCCCGGTCACGCGACCGCGTCTCCCGCTGTTTACCAGGCACACCAACGGCGTGCACAGCACGAACATCTCGAAGATGCCGAACGTGTACCAGTAGCCCAACATCGAGCCGGTAAGCAACACATCCTTGGGCGTGTACGAATACACATGCATGAAACAGGGCGCATACAGCAGAAACATCAACGCCGACGGCCAGATTATCAGCTTCAGCCGATGCAGCCATTGACTCTTCACAAGCTGTCGTACGTCAGGCACTATCCTTGCCGAGTACGCAAAGTAACCGCTGATGAACACAAACATCGGCATCCTTATCATCGACATCCATTTCGAGAACGCCATCCACCGACCGCACTCCACCTCAAAGTGCGCCATCACAACCAGCAGCATAGTCAGCCCGCGCAGGCAGTCTATCCACTCCTCGCGCACTGGCATGGAAGCGGCCTGACTCCCGCTGACATATGCGGCGCGGAGTTCTGCGGACTCGGTGGGGTTCATCGGTTAGAGGATAATTTCGTAGATTTGCACTCAGCTTTCGTAGATTTCCACTCAGCTATGAATATATTACGTAATTTCTCCATAATTATTGCCTTTGCGATCTTCGCCTCCGGCTGTTCGCGCCCGGCTGCATCCTCCCAGCCGGAGGGTGAAAAGCTCACCGGCGAAGCCACCCTCCTTGACATACGCGATATGGGCGGAAGCTACCTCGTCACCATCAAAAATCCCTGGGACACCTCTGCCATTCTCCACTCCTATCAGCTCGTGCCACGCGGCGGCGACGTCCCGCCCCGCCCGGGAGCAACCACTGTCCAGATTCCCCTCACGCGCAGCGTGGTCTACTCGGGTGTACACGGCAGTGCCATCAACGAGCTCGGCGCCACGCGCAACATCATCGGCGTGGCTGACGCCGCTTACTTCACCCTCCCGGCCATCAAGGCGGCTCTCGTCACGGGGCGCATCAAGGACATCGGCCCCTCCACACGCCCCATCATGGAGCGTCTGGTGGCTCTCCGCCCTGACGCCATCATCACTTCCCCCTATCAGAACGCCGGTTACGGCCCCCTCGAACAGCTTGACGTACCCATCATCGAGATGGCTGACTACATGGAGAGCACTCCTCTGGGACGTGCGGAGTGGATCAAACTCCTCGGACTCCTCTACGGCGAGTACAACCGCGCAGACTCTCTCTACCATGCTGTATCACAGAGCTATAACGCCATAGCTGCCAAGGCGGCTACTCTCCCCTCTCATCCCAAGGTCATCACCGAACAGCTCATCAGCGGCGTGTGGGCATTACCCGGAGGACGCAGCTACAAGGCGCAGATGCTACGCGACGCCGGGGCCACATACCCCTGGAGCGATGACTCTTCGGCCGGCTCGCTCCAGCTGGATTTCAGCGCGGTCTTCGACAAGGCAGCGGACGCCGACTTCTGGTTTGTCACCTCCTACGGCTTTCCGCTCTCCCGTTCCACCCTTCGCGCTGACTATCAGGGCAATGAACGCATCAAGGCATGGCGCGACGGCAATGTCTACACCTGCGACACCTCAGTAGTACCGCTCTTTGACGAGTTCCCCTTCCACCCCGAGAGGCTGTTGCAGGACTATGTGAGCATCATCCACGGCGAGGAGGCCACGGGCCTCTCTCCCCGCTATTTCCACAGAGCTGACTGAACGCGCCATGCTCGCCTCTCCGGCCTCTACCACCGCTTGCTCTGCTCCCGACCCCTCTTCACGCCGGCTCTCGCTGCTGATGTGGGGACTCGTGGCCATACTGCTCTTGCTCGTGGTCGCTGTGCTCCTGGTAGGCTCGGTGGCTATCTCTCCCGCTGAGGTTTGGCGCGCGCTGGTCTATGGCGGCGACGACCCCGCAGCGGTAATCATCCGCTATTCGCGCCTTCCTACGGCTGTCTCGGCTCTTCTTGCCGGACCGGCTCTTGCCATCGCCGGACTGCAGATGCAGACCACCTTCGACAATCCTCTCGCCGGCCCCTCTATCCTCGGGGTCTCATCGGGGGCGAGCCTCGGTGTGGCGGTGGCACTACTCGGCTTTGGCGGCTCTCTCGCTGCGGGCATGGGCATGGCGCTCACGGCCATAATCGGAGCCTTCGCCGGCGCGGCACTCATCATCCTATTGCTACTCGCATTCTCACGACTCGTAGTGTCCTCCACCATGCTCCTCATCGTGGGCATCATCATCGGCTACCTCACATCGTCGCTCATCAGCCTGCTCAACTTCTTTGCCACGCAGGAGGGGGTGCACTCCTTTGTTATATGGGGTCTCGGCAGCTTCGGCGGCATGACCCCTGACCGGCTCTCTCTCTTTGTCCCGCTGGTATGCTTCTTCATCGCCGCATCTTTCCTCATGGTCAAACCTCTCGATGCGCTGCAGCTTGGCGACAATTACGCCTCTAACCTCGGTGTCAACGTCCGCCGCGCCCGCGGACTGCTCCTCTTTGTCAGCGGGGCGCTCACGGCCATCATCACGGCTTATTGCGGCCCGATTGCCTTCGTTGGGCTCATCGTCCCCCACATCGCGCGCTTGCTCACACGCACGGCCTCTCACCTCCCGCTCATGCTCGCCACGGCGCTCTGCGGAGCCATCGTCACCCTCCTCTGCCAACTACTGAGCGTCCTCCCCGCATCCGGCACCATCCCGGTCAACGCCATCACTCCTCTCATCGGTGCCCCGGTGATTCTCTACGTCATCGTCAACCGCCGCAAAATCTTCTACCTCCGATGATTTCCACCTCACGGCTGTCCGTTGGCTACCGCTCTTCACGGCGCACACGCCTACTCCTGTCTGACGTCAACATCTCTCTCGCACCGGGGCTCACTGCCCTGCTCGGAGGCAACGGGCGCGGCAAGAGCACACTCATGCGCACCTTGGCAGGCCTCCAATCTCCCCTCGCCGGCTCGGTGACGGTCGACGGTGTGCCACTCTCTGACCTTTCCCCCGCGGAGCTGGCGCGCCGACTGACCATCGTCACGGGCAGCTCGGCCGGAGCCGGAGCCTTCACAGTGGAAGAGCTGGTGGCCATGGGCCGATACCCCTACACGGGCTTCTTCGGTCGCAAGAGCCCACGTGACCGCAAGGCCATCGCCCGCGCCATGGAGCTTACCGGCATCACATCCCTACGCACGCGCCATGTCGGCTCGCTTTCCGACGGCGAGCGCCAGAAGGCCCTCATTGCCAAGGCCCTCGCCCAAGACACCCCGACAATCCTCCTCGACGAGCCCACGGCATACCTCGATGTGGCCGCGCGCCTCGAGCTCCTCGCCCTCTTAGCCCAAATCGCACATGCCGACAACCGCGACATCCTCCTCAGCACCCACGACATAGCCCCCACTCTCCCCATAGCCGACACGCTCTGGCTGATGCTCCCCAACTCCCCCGAATCATCCGACACCTCCACCCCTCCCGAAACCCCCGAATCCACCCTGATAACCGGCACTCCGGCAACCCTAACCGCCGACGGCTCCCTCGACCGCCTCTTCCCCAAGACTCCAATCCACTTCGACCCCCGCCGCGGCGACTTCATCCTAACAACCCCGCACTGCTGATGTCTTATATCCCCCCAATGCGGACGAGGTGCAAAACCATCAGCTTGTAGGGATGCACCGTGGTGCATCCGGCGCAACAACCTGTGAATCAGCGGATGCACCACGGTGCATCCCTACAAATTGACGGAAATTGCCGGTTTTGCAACACTCTCGATTTACAACGTCAAATCTCGGCTTGTGCCGTAATTTTTCCTCACTTTACCGCAATTTTCGTAAATTTGCGCAATACTCACGCCCGATGATCTCCATCCGCAACATCTCTAAGGCCTACGGCACCCTGCGCGTCCTCGACGATGTCTCGCTCGACATCGCTGATGCCGAGGTGCTCGCCATTGTGGGCCCCAGCGGTGCCGGAAAAACCACCCTCCTGCAGATCATGGGCACCATCGAGAAGCCTGACTCCGGCGAGGTCGCTTACGGCTCTACTCTCGCCACGTCCCTCTCGGGCGCGCGCCTGGCGCGCTTCCGCAACGCCAACATCGGCTTCGTATTCCAGTATCACCGGCTCCTCCCGGAGTTCTCACTCCTCGAAAACATCATGATGCCGGCTCTCATCGGCGGCTCCACGCGCAAGGCGGCCGAGGCTCACGCCCGCGAGCTGGCCGATACCCTCGGCCTCGCCAAACGGCTCTCCCACCGCCCCGCTGAGCTCTCGGGCGGCGAGTGCCAGCGTGCCGCTGTGGCTCGCGCTCTCATCAACAACCCTATGGTGGTGCTCGCCGACGAACCCTCCGGCTCACTCGACTCCCGCAACCGCCGCGAGCTCCACACGCTATTCTTCGACCTCCGCCGCTCCCTGGGGCAGACTTTCGTCATCGTAACCCACGATGAGGCGCTCGCCGCTGACTGTGACCGCATTGTCCACCTGCGCGACGGACGCATCGAGGGGGTCACCGACAATGCGCCATCGCTCCCCGCGGACTCCCCGCTCCTCCCCGCCCAACTCTCGCTCTGACTCTCTCTCCACCAATCATCACCACTCTCACCAATGCCCGCTCACCGCTTCCTCTCCACGTTCTGCCACCTGCGCACGGCTGCCCTCTCTTTGGCAGTGGCACTCTTTGCGCTCTACGGTTGCGCGGACTATGACGATGGCCCGGAGTCGGCACAGCCCACCGTCACCAACATCGTCACCTTCATGGGCAACAATCCGCAGGGCCTCGCCACGTTCCACTTCTACCCCGCCGGCACCGCAACGCCCCTGGAGCTCACGGCTGACCGTCCCCTCGACTCTGAGGCCGCTGACTTCCCCTGTCTCGCCACTTACATACCCCTCTCGGGCGAACCCCTCGCATCCGGACCGGTGATGCTCCTCAGCTGCTCGATTATCAACGACATACACGCCGAGACCGTTCCCCTCGACCGCTTCAACGCATGGTGGGACGCCACCCCCCTGACGGTCCGCTCACTATGGGCTGCCGGCCCGTACATCAACCTTGACTGCCTCATACCCTACGGCGAGGCCGCTCGTGACCTCCGCTTCTTCATTCTGGAGGTAACTGACCCGGACTCGGGCGAGGAGCTCACTGACCTTGACTCTTACGATGCTTTCATTGCTCATCGCGCCGACACGGGCCCCACTTTCGACCGCCAATATTACATCTCTTTTGACCTGCGCGACTTCCTCGACTCTCACCCGCGTGTATCCTCGCTGCGCGTCCATGTCAACGACGCTGCCGCCGCATCATCCCCCGCCATATTCGTCATCACCATACCCCGCGCTGCTCTCTGACACTCCCGCTCTCTCCACCACTCACATCTCACAAACCACGCTCACATGCCCACTCCCGACAATCCCGCCACCCTGCACAGCGCCCCGGTCTGGTTCCGGCCGCTCGTGAAACCCGTCATCTGGGGAGGCGACTACATCCGCTACTTCAAGCGGCTGCACCACGAGACCTCGGCTCAGATCGGCGAGTCGTGGGAGGTCAGCGGCATTGAGGGCGACGAGAGCGTGGTCGACGGCGGCGACGATGACGGACTTACACTCTCACAACTCATTGACCGTCACGGGGCGGCTCTCGTAGGACGCAAGGTGCTGGAGCGGTTCGGCAACCGCTTCCCAATTCTGGTGAAATACATTGATGCCGCTCGCGACCTCTCGGTGCAGGTTCACCCTGACGATGACCTCGCTTCTTCGCTCGGCTACTCCAACGGCAAGAACGAGATGTGGCACGTGATGCGCTCCGGCGGCGGCGCCAAGATCTACGCAGGGTTCCGCCGCCAGGTCTCCCCCGACGAATATGACTCGGCCGTGGACGACAAGTCCATCATGGACCTGGTCAAGACACACCGCTCGCGCCCCGGCGACACCTTCCACCTCCCCGCCGGCACCATCCACGCCATCGGTGCCGGTAATTTCCTCATTGAGGTGCAGCAGGCTTCTGATGTCACATTCCGTGTCTACGACTATGACCGCCGCGATGCAAGCGGCTCACCCCGAGAGCTGCACACTGACCTCGCACGCCGCGCCATGAAGTTCGCCCCCGCCGAGGTCGGCCCCTACCGCCTCGACCGCAACCCGGCCCCCGACACCATCCTCCTTGACGCCGACTGGGCACGCGTCGTCCGCCACCGTGTCGACTCTCCACGCGTCATCGGCTTCCCCGCCGACTCTTTCACCATCCTCTGCTGCATCGAGGGCGAAATCGGCGTCAGCTACCCCGGCCACTCCTTCAACCTTGAGAGCGGCCACACATGCCTCATCCCCGCCACCGTCACCGCCATGCACTTCACAGGCCGCGGCTCGGTAATCTCCATCACGGCCTGACCTCCCTCCCCACGCCGCCGGGTGAACCATCCCGCGCACCACCGCGTTAATTTCATAGCTTCACAAGTATAATCTTACACCTTATTATATAGCTATGAAACGCATCGGCATATTCTACGCATCATCCACCGGCACCACCGAGGAAATCGCTCTCCAACTCGCCAAACTCCTTGACGTCGACAAGGCTGACGTTCGCAACGTCGCCTCATCTGCTCCTACCGAGGTCGCCGACTTCGACATCATACTCCTCGGAACCTCAACATGGGGTGCCGGCGACATGGAAGATGACATGATCGACTTTGCCGACGGCCTCAAAGCCATCGACCTAACAGGCAAGCAGGTAGCCCTATTTGGCTGCGGCGACACCTCCATGGCCGACACCTTCTGCGACGGCGTGGGCACCCTCTACGACGACCTAATCCCCACCAACTGCACATTCATTGACGAGTTCAACGTCGACGGCTACACCTTCAACCACTCCAAAGCCGTCCGTGGCGGCAAAGCCGTAGGCCTCCTCATCGACAACGTCAACCACCCCGACCTGACCCCCACCCGCCTCGACCTCTGGGCCACCACCATCCAACAAGCCGCCAAAGCCTGACCCCCACCCCAATTGTATGGAGGGTGTTGCAAAACCGGCAATTTCCGTCAATTTGTAGGGATGCACCGTGGTGCATCCGCTGATTTACAGATTGTTGCGCCGGATGCACCACGGTGCATCCCTACAAGCTGATGGTTTTGCAACACCCTCGCGCCATACTCGCCACAGAATGGTATAACCCCGCACCGAGCGTCCGCAGGACGCCGATTTACTCGTAGCCCCGGAAGCCGAAGCGAAGCGAAGGCATCCGGGGTCACAGTCACCCCCCCCAAAAGGCGTCCGCAGGACGCCGATTTACAACATCAGGTGTCTGCCCCTCAATCTATTTTAACAATATTTCACAATTGGGGGGGGGTAAATCCACCCTTTCTACTTACCTTTGCCATCATTTCTCACATTTAACCAATCACTTATCTTGCAGATGAAAAACCGCTTCTCAATGGCCAAGCTGGCTCTCGCAGCAACACTCCTCGCTGCTTCTGCCACAGCACAGGCCGAGCCCCGCTCCGTCTACATCGCGGGTATCTACAACCCGCATTTCGGCGGGGTGTGCTGGAATCCGCCTGTCACATCCCAGTTAGTGCCCACATATCAATATCAGCAGCTCTACGAGACCGCCGACGGCTCCAACGTCTTCACTGGCACCTTCGAGTTTCTGGCCAACCACCCTTTCCGCTTCTACACGGAGCTGTTCGACGACTCCGAGGAGGGAATCAACAATTATATCGCATATATTTCTAACATCGTAGCCCCCGCCTTCGACACTGACCCCGCACTCGGCAACGGCGAGAAAGGTTCGGCATACCTCACCGAGCGCGGCAACTCCAGCGTGTTCGACGGCACCGGTGTCTACTCCCCGCTCATTAGCTATAATGCCTCCGGCTGGATACTCCCTGCCAACCGCCAAGGCACTTACAAAGTGCTCCTTGACCTCAACGACACCAAAAATGTCAAAGTAACGCTAATCCCGGCATACAAATATTATGTCGTCCGCTCAGACCAATCGGATCCCACCCTCGCTACCATCGCTGACTACGCTCCCGTAGGCAACCCGTACTTCATCGGCTACTTCCCCGCCGACGAAAACACTTTCGGCCTCTACGACCTCAGCAACGAGCAGTGGCTCAAACCCATTGACAACTTCACGATGGTATATGGCTCTCAGGGGGAGCTCAATTGCAACGTCTCCACTTCGCGAGCTTCTTTCACGCTCCCCGACTGGCCCGGCGGCATCCTCTCGCTGATGGGCCCGGGTACACCTGTCTACGAGCTGCTCCCCGACAAGCCCGTAACACAGCCCTACACCACTACAATTGCCACTCTCATCGGCGACTTCTCATACTGGAGCTTCTACGATTCCCCACAATACAACTTCGCCGAACCCGTCTCTGAGTTTGACATCACCCTCCCCGCAGGCGCCCAATTTTGGAAGATGGTGCTCGGCACAACCTGGGATGCCACCAACTTCGGCCTCAAAAATGTCACCAAGGCTGCCGACGGCTCTTTCGTCGTGGCTCTGGAGCTTAACGGCAACAATATCGAGTTCGATGTGCCCCTCACCTCGGACCTGAACGGACACGTCGACCTCTCCAAGCTCACCATCACTTTCCCCGCTTCGGCTCCCCTCACTGCCTCGGGCTCGGCCTCTAACGATGACGGCTCCTACCCCGACTATGTCGACGAGCTCCTTGTGGAGATCCAGGGCTACGGCGTGACTCCATGGCAGGGTGCTTCGGCGGCGGTCATGGGCACCGTCACTCACCTCATCAAGCAGGCTGACGGCACCTACCGCAACGGTATGTTCCTCGACCGCCCCTTCCGCTTCATCAGCTCACGCGCTCCGCAGGGCGTTGTCTATGAGGTGATTGCCCCGGATGCCAACGGCTCGCTCCGCGAAGTGACTATGCCGGAGGCCACAGGCCACAGCTCGGCCGTAACAACCACCTCGGCCAAGGGCGGCTGGTGGACGGTGCCCACTGACCTCCTCGGCACCCACGTTGACGTCACCGTCGACTGCTCCGGCACTTCCCCCAAGGTTACTTTCTATGCCGAGAGCCGCAAGTCCGCCAACGCCATCTACCTCATAGGCTCAATCCAAGGGTGGAACATCGGCGACAGCTCTTGCCCGCTATACCTCACTGACAACGGCGGCTATTACGGCTCATTCCCCATAAGGCCCTATGATGCAGACTCTATGCAGTTCCGCTTCTACACAGAATTAGGAACTTGGGGCAACGACGGGCAGCTCCCCGCTTTCGGCGCCAGTTCCTACGACATGGACAATGCTGAAATCTCTCTTGATGACAACGGCACATACTCAGGTTCAGGCACTCCCGGCAAAGGAAATTGGACTATCACCAACTGGTCCGGATCAACTCTCTACGCCTACGTCAACATCAACTCTCTTCAGGTAATTTTCGCCAACCACCCCATCGCTGAGGCCGGCAACGTCCTCTCCCCGGACTACAAGCCTGACTGCATGTGGATTTACGACGAAGCCAAGGGCACTTCCGTCAAGATGAACAAGGTAGGCGACGACCTGTTCACCGCTGCCATCAGCACTTCTGACCCGCAAGGCTACAAGTTCCGCCTCTTCTCGGCCCTCCCCACCATCGCACGCGACGAGGCCGCTTGGGGTACCGCTGATGCCTATGTGGCTGCCTCTGACGGCATCGCGCCCGATATGTTAGGCATCAGCGAGATTGACGTGACCGCGGTGTCCGACATCACCACGCCCGCGCCCATTTCCATTCCCCTCGACCCGGAGGCCAACCCCTACCACTACGTCACTTTTGACCGCGCGGCCGGCAAGGTTTACTTCGAGCCGCAGTATAGCTCGCGCATCTACCTCACCGGGGCCATCGCCAATGGCCGCGAGCTCACCTACGCCAACCGCGCCGACTGGTCCCACCTCTCTGTAAATGAGAACGGCGGCATCGTCTACATCCCAGAGGGCAAGTTTGACTTCACTCCCGTCAACTTCATTTGCCCCGGCACTGAAAAGGCCACATCTGAGCGAAACGTGGTTTGGGACACCTACGGCATGATGACTTTCCCGGTTGACTACTCGGCTTACCGCTACGACGGCATCCTTGACTACTCGCTCCGCTGCGACGGTTGGACCGGCGGCAACGTGGCCATCCGCAAACACGCCATCGCTGACCTCACCGGCCTCACCTCCATCACAGCCAACATCGGCAACTCCCTCGCATCCGGCTCGGCACCGCTCACCAAGCAGGCTGACGGCACTTTCAAGGGCAAAGTCGCTTACTCTGAGGCTGATGCCTCCACCGGCCTCTACTTCATTGCGAAGGCTTCTCCCGAGTCGTCAAGGTATGACTTCTGCATCACCTCGACTGCTGCCTACACCTCCATCGGCGACCTCGTCAACGAGGGTGCCAACGTGCTCCGCAGCGATGCCGGCACATACTCCGCACCCCTCGCCTTCAACGGCCTCTCATTCACTCTGCCGGGCCTCTTGGGAGCCGGCGAACTTGACGTCAAGCTCGACCTTGCCAATATGCGCATGACGGCTGTCAACTCCGGTGCCGAGGCCCCCGTCTATGAGGCGGTGGCTGACGAGAACTCCCCCCTCAACGGCGCCCTCATCACCCCCTCCACTGAGAATCCTGATGTCATGGTGATGGAGTACAAGACGGTAGCCCCCACCGAGGAGGCTCCCCTGGAGTTCAACTTCGCTCGCCCTGACGGCTCGGTGCTCGTCCCCGAGGGTGGCAACACCACCATCGAGTTCGGCCCGGACGGCATCTACACCGGCTCCATAGCCGTGGCCTCTACGCAGCGCACGCTCTCTCGCTCGGCCCTGCGCACAGCCGCCTCTGCCTCCTCCAAGTGGCAGCTCTCGCTCCCCGAGGGTATGGCATCAACCGACCTCAGCACTGTCATCAACGAGGCTGAGGGTACCATCACCATCTTCTCCTCGGCCCATAACTCGGATGTTTACTACATCTCATGGACTGACAACGAGACGTTTGCATCTTCCACCACTTCGCTGCTCAACCTCAACGACGGCAACTCTCGCACGCTCGTCCGCAACACTGACGGCATATTCACCGGTGAGTTTGTCCCCGCCGGTGAGTCGGTAGCTCTGATGTTCCACACCATCCCCGGCGGCAACAGCGGCAAGTGGGGTTCTTACATCTCCCTCCCCTCTGGTGTCAACGAAATGACATTTGACCTTACCTCCACCTCTGAGGTATCGCGTCAGGCGCTCTCCTCATCCCTCTACTACACATGGGGGCTCAAAGCCCCCGAGGGCAAGGTGAACATCGCTTTCGACCCTGAGCTATGCACCCTCACCATGGTTCACAGCTCGGCATCAGTAGAGAGCGTCGCCGCTGAGGCCGCAGGTCAACTCACCCTCATACCCGCCGAGGGCTGCATCCGTGTCTGGGCCCCCGAGGCCACCGTCATCGAGGTTCACAACCTCAGCGGTGCCCTCGTCAAGCGCGTCAACGCACCCGCCGGCCACTCCTCCATCACCCTCCCCGCCGGCTACTACACCGCAGCCCAAACCAAGCTCCTGGTCAAGTAACCCCCGGGTTACCCCTCCCCCTCTCTCCCCTCCGAGAAGGGGAGCAAAACCACCTAAGGAGCGTCCGCAGGACGCTGATTTACCGTAGCCCCGGAAGCCGAAGCGTAGCGCAGGCATCCGGGGTTACATGCATCTCAGCAACGGGCGTCCGCAGGACGCCGATTTACATCCCCGCAAAAATCCCCCCACACATACCGCGATTTTGCCAAAAACTCAGTACCTTTGCAGTCAGCTTAAAATCCACCCCCTCGCGGGTGACACCCCCCTTCACATATACAGCCATGGAGAAGAAATTCAACATCTACGATAAATTCAACCTCTCGGACATCAACAAGGAGATGCTCGACCGCTGGAAGAAGCAGGGCCTCTTTGAGCGTAGCATCAAGGAGCGCGAGGGCGCTCCATCCTTCGTATTCTACGAAGGCCCCCCATCCGCCAACGGCATGCCCGGCATACACCACGTGATGGCCCGCACCATCAAGGACATCTTCTGCCGTTACAAGACCATGAAGGGGTTCCACGTAAAGCGCAAGGCCGGCTGGGACACACACGGCCTCCCCGTGGAGCTCGGCGTGGAGAAGAGCCTCGGCATCACCAAGGAGGACATCGGCAAGAAAATCTCCGTGGACGACTACAACGCCGCTTGCCGCCGCGAGGTGATGAAATACACTCGCGAGTGGGAGACTCTCACCGACCGCATGGGCTACTGGGTGGATATGCGCGACCCCTACATCACCTACGACAACCGCTACATCGAGAGCGTATGGTGGCTCCTCAAGCAGCTCTATGACAAGGGATTCCTTTACAAGGGCTACACCATACAGCCCTACTCACCCGCTGCCGGTACCGGCCTGAGCACTCACGAGCTCAACCAGCCAGGATGCTACCGCGATGTCAAGGACACCACCTGCATCGCCGAGTTTGAGGTCTCTGACCCCACCGAGGCAATGCAGGGATGGGGCAAGGCTTACTTCCTCTGCTGGACAACCACGCCCTGGACTCTCCCCAGCAACTGCGCCATAGCCGTAGGCCCCAATATTGACTACTGCGTGGTGCGCACCTACAACCCCTACTCCCATGCCCGCCAGACCGTCATCGTGGCACGCGACCTCCTCGGCTCGCTCTTCAATGCCAAGGCAGCGGACCTCCCTCTGGAGGAGTATGACGGCGGCAAGCTCATACCCTGGCAGGTGGTGGCCACTCTCAAGGGGAGCGACCTCACAGGCATGACCTACCGCCAGCTCATGCCCTGGGTGAACCCCGGCGAGGGTGCTTTCCGCGTGATTCCCGCGGACTATGTCACCACCTCCGACGGCACCGGTCTGGTGCACATCGCCGGAACATTCGGCGCCGACGACAACCGCGTGAGCAAGCTCAACGGCGTGCCCGCGATGCTCCTCACCGACCGCGACGGCAATCAGCGCCCCATGGTGGACCCCACAGGACGCTTCTACCGCATCGAGGACCTCGACCCGAAGTTCGTTGCCGAGCGTATGGATGCCGACGCCTACCTCCCCTGGGCCGGCCGTTACGTCAAAAACGCTTTCGACCCTGCCGCTGACGACTCCACGGAGACTCTTGACGTGGCCATCTGTATGTGGCTCAAGGAGCAGGGGCAGGTGTTCAAGATTGAGAAACACGTACACAGCTACCCCCACTGCTGGCGCACGGACAAGCCCGTGCTCTACTACCCGCTCGACAGCTGGTTCATCCGCACCACCGCCGTCCGCGAGCGTCTGATGGAGCTCAACAAGACTATCAAGTGGAAGCCCGAGAGCACCGGCTCCGGACGCTTCGGCAAGTGGCTCGAGAACCTCCAGGACTGGAACCTCTCGCGCAGCCGCTACTGGGGCACACCCCTCCCCGTGTGGCGCACCGAGGATGGTGCCGAGGAGCTTTGCATCGACTCGGTGGCCACCCTCTTTGCCGAGATTGACAAGGCTGTGGAGGCCGGGCTGATGAAGAGCAACCCTTACCGCGACCGTGGCTTCACTCCCGGCGTGATGACCAAGGAGAACTATGAGAAGATTGACCTCCACCGCCCATATGTGGACGACATAATCCTGCTCAGCCCCTCCGGCAAGCCCATGAAGCGCGAGACGGACCTCATCGACGTCTGGTTTGACAGCGGCTCGATGCCCTACGCGCAGCTCCACTACCCCTTCGAGAACAAACAGGGGCTGGAGAGCGGCGAACTCTTCCCCGCCGACTTCATCGCCGAGGGCGTGGACCAGACGCGCGGATGGTTCTTCACGCTCCATGCCATCGCCGGCATGATATTTGACTCGGTGGCCTACAAGGCTGTGGTGTCTAACGGCCTTGTGCTCGACAAGGATGGCAACAAGATGAGCAAGCGCCTGGGCAATGCCGTGAACCCCTTCGAGGCCATCGAGGAGCTCGGCAGCGACCCCCTGCGCTGGTACATGATAGCCAACTCATCACCCTGGGACAACCTGAAGTTTGACAAGGCCGGCGTAACCGAGGTGGCACGCAAGCTCTTCTCCACGCTCCACAACACCTACGGCTTCTTCGCCCTCTACGCCAACGTGGACGGATTCACCGGCACCGAGCCGGTGGTGCCCGTGGCTGAACGCCCCGAGATTGACCGCTGGGTCATCTCACTGCTCAACACCCTTGTGAAGGATGTCGACGAGGCCCTTGCCGACTACGAACCCACCAAGGCGGCCCGCGCCATCAATGATTTTGTCAACGACAACCTCTCTAACTGGTACGTGCGCCTCAACCGCAAGCGTTTCTGGGCCGGCGAGATGACCGCCGACAAGCTCGCGGCCTATCAGACCCTCTACACCTGCCTGGAGACGGTGGCGCGCCTCATGGCCCCCATCGCCCCGTTCTACGCTGACCGGCTCTATCTTGACCTGACAGGCGTCACCGGCGGCGGCGCCGACAGCGTGCACCTGGCGGACTTCCCCGTTCCCGACCAGAGCCTCATTAACCCCACTCTGGAGCGCAACATGGCTGTGGCCCAGGCCATCACATCTATGGTGCTCGCTCTGCGCCGCAAGGTCAACATCAAGGTGCGTCAGCCTCTGCGCAGCATCATGGTGCCGGTGGTTGACGATGCCCAGCGCGCCGCCGTGGAGGCCATGTGCGACCTCATCAAGAGCGAGGTCAACGTCAAGGAGATCAAGATCACCGATGCCTCGGCAGGTGTGCTCGTCAAGCGCGTCAAGCCGGACTTCAAGAAGCTCGGCCCCAAGCATGGCAAAGCCATGAAGCAGGTGGCAGCCGCCATCCAGCAGATGCCTCAGAGCCAGATTGCCCTGCTTGAGAAGGAGGGCTCGGTGATGCTCGACATCAACGGCTCTCTCACCCCGGTGGACCTTGCCGACGTGGAGGTCATCTCCGAGGATATCCCCGGATGGCTCGTGGCCAACGAGGGCTCGCTCACCGTGGCTCTGGATGTCACCGTCACCCCGGAGCTCCGCCTCGAAGGCATTGCCCGCGAGCTGGTGAACCGCATTCAGAACCTGCGCAAGAGCATGGGCCTGGACATCACTGACCGTGTGAACGTCACCGTCGATGCCTCCGCGCCCGACACTGCCGAGGTGGCCGCCGCCGTCAGCGAGTACGGCCCGTTCATCAGCCGCCAGGTGCTCGCCACTTCCCTGGTCAACGCGCCCGTCACCGGCGAAGCTACCGAAGTACTCGACCTCGACGGCATCAACGTCCCCGTAAACATCACCAAGGCCTGACCAAAGCACCCCCATATCACTCCTCAGAACCAAAGCCCCGCAACAAATCTTCTTACCAATAACCCCTCACAACCAACCGAAAACAATGTCTGAGAAAACCCGTTACTCTGACGAAGAGCTCCAGGAATTCAAAGAGCTCATCCTCGCCAAGCTCGACAAGGCCAAGCGCGAGTATGAGCTTCTTAAGGCCGATGTCACCAACAGCGACGGCAACGACACCGCCGACACAAGCCCCACCTTCAAGGTACTCGAAGAGGGCGCAAGCACCCTCGGCAAGGAGGCCTCCGGGCGGCTGGCGCAGCGTCAGATGAAGTTCATCCAGAACCTCCAGGCCGCGCTCGTACGCATCGAGAACAAGACCTACGGCATCTGCCGCGAGACCGGCAAGCTAATCCCCAAGGAGAGGCTCCGCGCCGTGCCACACGCCACCCTCTGCATCGAGGTCAAGAACCGCAAGTAACCCCATACGACCCTCTGCGGTCTCCACCCCATCACATCCCATCCCGTCCCGCCTGATGTCAAAGACCCGACTGTCACTGCTCATCTTCTTCCTCGTCATCATCCTTGATCAGCTCCTGAAGATATGGGTGAAGACCCATATGTATCTCGGCGAGTCGATAGAGATCCTGCCCTGGTTTGAGCTGCTGTTCGTCCAGAACAACGGCATGGCTTTCGGCATCGAGCTGGGGAGCAAGATATTCCTGACACTCTTCCGCATCATCGTGGCCGGGGCGGTGCTGTGGTACATATGGCGCATCCGCCACCGCAATGACCTCCCGGCAGGCTACGTGGCATGCTTCGCGCTGATAGCCGCCGGGGCCGCCGGCAACATCATTGACTGTATGTTCTACGGTCTGGTGTTCAACGACCCCCTCCCTCCCGAGGTGGCCACGCTGCTCCCCGCCGGCGGCGGCTACGCACCGTTCCTGATGGGCAAGGTGGTGGATATGCTCTACTTCCCGCTGTTCAGCTTCTACTGGCCGGAGTGGATGCCGGTGGTGGGGGGCGAGCACTTCCTGTTTTTCCAGCCGGTGTTCAACCTGGCCGATGCCGCCATCACCGTGGGGCTGCTTGTGCTGGTGATATTCTACGGCAAGGTGTTCTCACGCGCCGACGCCTCCCCCAAAGCTGAGTGAGCATGCGCCACACCTGCCCCCTCATCATCGCACTGCTGCTGGCGGTGACTGCCGCGTGCAGCCGCCGCCCCTCCATGGTGCTCGGCCCGGAGGATATGGCGCAGCTGATGGCCGATGTCCATGAGGCCGAGGGGGTGATAGACCAGAACTACAACGCCTACCGCACCGACTCCGCCAAGCTCCGGCTCCGTCAGGCGGTATATGTCAAGCACGGAGTGACGCAGGCCGAGGTTGACTCTTCGCTGGCATGGTACGGCTACAACATAGAGCAGTATGCCAAGGTGTATGACCGTGTGCTTGAGATACTTGACAAGCGGCTCAAGAGCGTGCGCAGCCAGGCCGGCGAGGCAGCCAAGCCGGAGATGAACTTTGCCGTGGAGGGTGACTCCGCGGTGGTGTGGCGCACCTACAACCCCATCTTCTTCACCCCGCGCATGGAGCGCGAGATGGTAGCCACCATGCTCCAGCGTGACCAGTACTGGCGCGCGGCTGACAGCTACCAGCTCCGCTACAAGAGCCTCGGGGCCACAAAGGGCGTGACGGCCCGCATCACCATGAATTACAGCGGCGACAGCACCGCCACGCAGGTGATGCGCGGCAGCATGGACGGCTGGCACACCATGGTGGTCAACACCGACACCGCAGCCATCCCGCAGTCGGTGGTGCTGGAACTCCGCTACTCACCCGCCCCCGGCACCGAAACCGTTGCCGCCATTGACTCAGTGACCCTCGTGAGGGTGCGCACCCGCTCCGACGACCTCCCCGACCGCCGATGACACCCCTCCCCGACCGCCGATGACAACCCGCAGACTGCTGGCGAGTGCCGTGACGCATGACGGCCACGCCGACTACAACGCCATCGTCACCTTCACCCCGGGAGAGCTCCCCACGGTGAACCCCTTCGCGGGCGAGCTCCACAGCACGGAGCACGTCAACGGCGTGGTGCACTTCGGCGACCTCAGCCGCGCCCTGCAAACCGCCCGGGCCCTCCCCGCGTTATCCATAGCAGAGGTAGCCATGCGGCTGGCCCCGCTGGCGGGCACACTCACCGAGCGGGCCTGGCTGCTGCTTCCCACTCCCTCGGGGCTGACAGCCACACCCCTGCCGTGAGCCTCCTGAACCCTTAGAGGTTGTTTAAAAACAACCTCTTAACATGAACTAACCGCTGAGCGCATACATGCAAGGTCTCGTCATTAAAAACACCGGCAACCGCTATGACGTGCTTGCCGACGACGGCAGCACCGTCACCTGCAACGTCAAGGGGAACTTCCGCCTCAAAGGAATCCGCACCACCAACCCCGTGGCTGTGGGCGACCATGTGACATTTGACCTCCCCGAGGGTTCCGAGACCGGCTACATCACCGCCATTGAGCCGCGCCGCAACTACATCATACGCCGCGCGAGCAACCTCTCCAAGGAGAGTCACATCCTGGCCGCCAACATTGACCAAGTGGCCCTGATAGTCACCCTTGCCCACCCCGCCACGTCGCTTACCTTCATTGACCGACTGCTTGCCACCGCCGAGGCCTACGGCGTGGAGGCCCTGCTGGTCATCAACAAGACCGACCTGCTCACCACCGATGAGGACCGCGAGATGCTTGATGCCGTGAGCTACCTATACCGCAGCATCGGCTACCCGGTGATGCACCTGTGCGCCACTACCGGCGAGGGGTTGGAGGAGCTGCGCCAAGCCCTCAGCGGCAAGATTACCCTGCTCTCCGGCAACAGCGGCGTGGGAAAGTCCACCATCATCAACGACTTGCTCCCCGAGGCGCACCAGAAGGTCGCCGAAATCTCCGCCACCCACCTCACGGGGATGCACACCACCACCTTTTCCGAGATGTTTGCCCTCCCCGGGGGGGGCTACATCATCGACACCCCCGGTGTCAAGGGGTTCGGCACCATCGACTTTGACGTGGCCGAGGTGAGCCACTACTTCCCCGAGATATTCAAGGCCTCCGAGGGGTGCCGCTACGGCAACTGCACCCACACCCACGAGCCCGGCTGCGAAGTGCGCCGCCGCCTCGCCGAGCACCTCATCGCCGAGTCACGCTACGCCTCCTACCTGAGCATCCTCGAAGACGCCGCCGGCACCCCCGACAAATACCGCAAACCCTACTGACCCTTGAGAGGAGCGTGCCGCCTGAGAGGAGACTGAACCCTTCAAAACTTGCCGATAACGGCAAGTTTTGGTACTTTTGCGGCATAAGTAACACAAGAAACTTGCCGATAGATGGACTTCATATCAGTAAAAGAATGGGCAGAGCGCCACGGCGTGTCAGAGCGCACCGCCAGAAATTACTGTGCACAGGACAAAATAGACGGGGCACGGCTTGTGGGCAAGACTTGGAATGTGCCCTCGGATGCATATGTGCCAAAGCGGCGCAAGCATGACAAGCCAACGCCGCTGCTAAAGATGCTCAGGGACCAGATGGAAGGAAAGGTGAAGGGGGGGATATATCACCGGGTGCAGATAGACATGACATACAGCTCCAACCATATGGAGGGGAGCCGACTGACACATGACCAGACACGCTACATCTTCGAGACCAACACCATAGGCCTCACAGACGCGCCGGTGAATGTAGACGACATCATCGAGACCGCCAACCATTTCCGGGCCATCGACCATATCATAGCCGAGACGGGCGGCAAACTGACTGAAGCCTATATCAAGCGCTTGCATATGCTGCTGAAATCAGGCACTTCTGACCAGAGCAAAAGCTGGTTTAACACGGGTGACTACAAGCAGCTGCCTAATGAAGTAGGGGGCAATGACACCGTGGCTCCCGAAGATGTGCATGAGGCTGTAAAGGCATTGCTGGCGGAATACAACAGCAAGAGGCACCCCACGTTTGAGGACATCATAGACTTTCACCAGCGCTTTGAAGCAATCCATCCGTTTCAGGATGGCAATGGCCGTGTGGGCCGACTCATAATGTTCCGAGAGTGTCTGCGCCATGGCTACGTGCCATTTATCATCACCGAAGATCTAAAGATGTATTATTACAATGGCCTTCGCCACTGGCCTGCTGTGAAAGGCTATCTGCTCGACACCTGTCTGACCGCGCAAGACAACTTCAAGCTGCTGCTCAGGAAGTTCAGGATTGCATACACCGACTGAGATATGCGGCGGGTGCATCTGTTTAATGCTGACAATGACGGGGCGCTGGCGGTGAACCGTGCATCATATACTCCGCCTGCGATGGCGGGGGCTCTGGAGCGTGACCTGGCATTGCTGCCGGCGGTGTGGGCCGCGCCGGGTGACTATATCATCGCCCCGGCTGGGACGGCACTTCCGGCGTGGATGATGGAGAGGGGAATGCGGATCTATCATGGCGAGGCGGATGCCGAGGTTGCCGAGCCGTGGGGCTGGAGCCTCAATGCGCGGCTGCGGCTGCGGCGTGCGGGAGTGCCGGAGGGTCTGCTGCCTGATGATGAGGAGCTGGAGCGGCACCGTGAGCAGAGCCACCGGCGGACAGCGATGCTGCTGGCGCGGGGCCTTGAGGCAGAGGGGATCGCCTCGCCCAACCGCCCCGTGGAAATCACGTCGGCTGAGGAGCTGAGGGCACTGATGGCCGGCGGCCATCGGCTGATGGTGAAGCGGCCCTGGTCATGCAGCGGGAGGGGCGTGTTTCCGCTGGCGCACCTGAGCGAGCAGCGTGCGGCAGAGCTGGCCGAAGGGATAATCCGCAGACAGGGGAGCGTGATGGTTGAGCGGATGCTTGACCGCAAAGCAGACTTCTCAGCCATCCTGCACAGTGACGGCCGGAGTGTAAAGTTGAGAGGGTGGACACTGTTTCAGACCTCAGCGGAGGGGCGTTATGAGGGGACACTGATAGCACCGCAGGAGCTTATCGGAGAGCGGATTGAGGCTCTTGGAGCCGACACCCGGCGTCTTGGTGCAGCGTTGGAGCGCAACCTGTCGCCGCTGATAGCGGGTTACTGCGGTTGGCTGAGCGTGGATATGCTTGCCACGACCGATGGAGAGATTGCGCCGTGCATCGAGGTGAATCTGCGGCGCACCATGGGGGTTGTTGCCCTCGATATAGCCGAGCAAATGCCTCTGGGAGAGCCCCCCATGCTGATGAGCGTGAGGGGCGCGAGCGAACCGCTGAGAGCGGATGAGCGGGTGATAACCGGCGGGGAGAGCTTCAGGCTGTCGCTGACCGCGACTGATTGAGCAGGTTTTCAAAATGCCGCTTATGCGAGTGGTTTGGTGGCATTTTGTAATTGTTTTGAATATTTTTGTGGATTTTTGAAGCGCGTGTAAGAAATTTTTCTTAGCTTTGTGCATCCATAATAATAATCTACTCTCAGAGCAATTCATCAAAATGTGCGGAATAGTAACCGTTTTCGAGACCCGCGGAGCCACAGATGAGCTCCGTCCCGAAGTTCTGAAAATGTCCAAGAAAATCCGTCACCGCGGGCCGGACTGGTCAGGCATCTACTGCGGCGACAATGCCATACTCGCGCATGAGCGCCTCTCCATCGTCGACCCCGAGAGCGGAGGCCAGCCGCTGAAGACGGCAGACGGGAAGGTAATCCTGGCCGTGAACGGCGAGATATACAATCACCGGCAGCTGCGCGAGAAGTATGCCGGAAAGTATGAGTTTCTGACCGGCAGCGACTGCGAGGTGATTCTGGCACTGTATCGCGACAAGGGACCGGAGTTTCTGGAAGAGCTGAACGGCATCTTCGCATTTGCGTTGTATGACGAAGAAAATGACTTCTACATGGTGGCCCGCGATCCGATAGGGGTGATACCGCTCTACATGGGTCAGGACAAGCATGGGCGGAAGTACTTCGCCTCCGAGCTGAAGGCACTGGAGGGAGTGTGCAGCGTGATTGAGCCGTTCCTGCCCGGGCATGTGTATGACAGCCGCAGCGGCGAGATGCGCCGGTGGTACAAGCGCGACTGGGAAGAGTACGAGGCTGTGAAGGATAACAGCACCTCGATAGATGAGCTTCGTGAAGCTCTGGAGGCCTCGGTGAAGCGCCAGCTGATGAGCGACGTGCCGTACGGCGTGCTGCTGTCCGGTGGTCTGGACTCCTCCATCATCTCGGCAGTCGCCGCCAAGTATGCGCCCAACCGCATTGAGGCTGACGGCAAGACCGGCGCGTGGTGGCCGCGGCTGCACTCCTTTGCCGTGGGCCTGAAGGGAGCACCCGACCTGGCCGCAGCGCGCAAGGTGGCCGAGCATATCGGCACCGTGCACCATGAGATCAACTACACCGTGCAGGAGGGCCTGGATGCCATCCGCGATGTGATATACTTCACTGAGACGTATGACGTGACCACCATCCGCGCGTCCACGCCGATGTATCTGCTGGCGCGCGTCATCAAGTCGATGGGCATCAAGATGGTGCTCTCGGGCGAGGGTGCCGACGAGATATTCGGCGGATACCTGTACTTCCACAAGGCTCCGTCGGCGCAGGCGTTCCATGAGGAGACCGTGCGGAAGCTCGGGAAGCTGCATCTGTATGACTGCCTGCGCGCCAACAAGGCGCTGTCAGCATGGGGCGTGGAGGGTCGCGTGCCGTTCCTGGACAAGGAGTTCCTGGATGTGGCGATGCGGCTGAATCCCGCCGACAAGATGGCCGGCAACGGGAAGATGGAGAAGTGGGTGCTCCGCAAGGCCTTTGAGCATCTGCTGCCCGAGTCGGTGGCATGGCGCCAGAAAGAGCAGTTCAGCGACGGCGTGGGCTACTCGTGGATAGACTCGCTGAAAGAGCTGACCGCCGCTCAGGTTACAGACGAGATGATGCGCAACGCTGCCCGGCGTTTTCCGGTGAACACCCCGATGAACAAGGAGGAGTATTACTACCGCAGCATCTTCGAGGAGCACTTCCCGTCGGCAACAGCCGCAGCGTGTGTGCCGTCGGTGCCCTCCGTGGCGTGCAGCACCGCCGAGGCGCTGGCGTGGGATGCCTCCTTCCAGGGGGTAAACGACCCGTCGGGCCGCGCAGTGAAGAGCGTGCATGAGGCAGCTTATTAAACAAGCTCTAAAAGCAAAACGTCCCGGATGCTTCAGGCGCCTGAGCCTTTGGCATCCGGGACGTTTGTTAGTGTCACCGTGCTTACGGGAATGGAGCGGCACACACATGGCGCTCCACCGCCGGCAGCCCCCGGTGGCAACCCGGGGCACCGCCTGAGCGGCTGACGGTGGTTGCAGAGAGGAGAGGAAATGAATTTTTGCGCCGTCGAGATGCGTGCAGGCCGCATCCGCCGTGCCATCGCAGGGCGCGGAAAGGAGGAAAGAGCGCTCTGAGTTTTGCAGACCGTCGGGGGGTATGGAAGAATGTCAAAGAACTATGCGCCCACAGGGGCAAATTTCGGGCT
This sequence comes from Candidatus Amulumruptor caecigallinarius, assembly GCA_023665605.1. Lineage (GTDB taxonomy): Bacteria > Bacteroidota > Bacteroidia > Bacteroidales > Muribaculaceae > Amulumruptor > Amulumruptor caecigallinarius_B. Next base: position 521,810 of record JAMPDP010000001.1, read on the forward strand.
ATTGAGAGGCGCAGCGCACTCTTGCTGCTGCGCTGAAGACTTTTTCCGGATTGGCACCCGAGCCTATCCCTATGCCTTCGGGTGCAAAGATACGACGTGTGAATGCGGGTGAACCCGTAACTTCGCACGTTGGGTGAATTTTTTTTGTTTGTTTCAAATAAAGGTTTTGTCCGGGATGTAAATCGGGAAAGTGTATCAAAAGCTTAACCTATGGCTGCGGTCGGCTGTGCCTCCCTTGCCATAGGCTAATAACACCCCGCCGCTACCGCGGCTTCCTCTGACGGAAGCAATAGTCTATTATGTGATTTTAGCGGGATGTAAATCGGCGTCCTGCGGACGCTCCCTGGGGGTGATGGAGGCTGGGGGGGAGGAGGGCGGGTGCAAAAAAAGCGGGCGGCAAGGAGGTGGGATCCTTGCCGTCCTGAAAGGGGGTGTGGGGTGGGCGCTGAGGGATTCGAACCCCCGACCCTCTGCTTGTAAGGCAGACGCTCTGAACCAGCTGAGCTAAGCGCCCCTGATGCTTTCGGCTTTGTTGCCTCCATGGCGGCCTTGGGTGATTGCCCTTGGGTTAGGATGCTGCGGAGGCATTAGGGAAGATGGGTGGGCGCTGAGGGATTCGAACCCCCGACCCTCTGCTTGTAAGGCAGACGCTCTGAACCAGCTGAGCTAAGCGCCCGTCGTTCCCGAAAGCGATGCAAAGGTACGCATAATTTTGGAACCTGCAAACTTTTTCTAAAAATTTCTTGATTTTTTTTTGAATCGTGGCGAATGGCTAACTTTGCAGAGCCGAAAGGCCGAGAAAGCAGAAACACACTACACATCTATATAAAATAGACAGATATGGAACTGACCGCTCTCACCGCCATCTCGCCCGTAGACGGGCGTTATCGCTCGAAATGCGAGCCCCTTGCGGAGTACTTCTCAGAGTTTGCCCTGATCCGCTACCGCGTGCGGGTGGAGGTCGAGTACTTCATAGCGTTGGCCGAGCTTCCGCTGCCCCAGCTTGCCGAGATTCCCGCCGAGCGGCTGGTGGCTCTGCGAGCCATCTACCGCGACTTCTCACTGACCGACGCCAAGCGCATCAAGGAGATAGAGGGAGTGACGAACCATGACGTCAAGGCCGTGGAGTACTTCCTGAAGGAGCAGTTTGACGCGATGGGGCTGTCGAAGTACAAAGAGTTCATCCACTTCGGACTGACGAGCCAGGACATCAACAACACCTCCGTGCCGCTGTCGATCAAAGAAGCCATCGCCGAGGTGTACCGTCCGACGCTGGTGAAGCTGATAGATGAGCTTGATGCACGCGCCGAGGAGTGGAAAGAGCTTCCGATGGCCGCCAAGACCCACGGGCAGCCCGCGTCGCCCACCCGTCTGGGGAAGGAGATCAAAGTGTTTGCCTACCGTCTGCGCAAGCAGCTTGAGCAGCTTGACGCAGTGCCCGTCAGCGGCAAGTTCGGCGGGGCCACGGGCAACTTCAACGCCCACCTGGCCGCCTATCCCGGGATAGACTGGCGGGCGTTCGGAGCGCATTTTCTGAGCGAGCACTTAGGGATAGTGCGCGAGGAGTATACGACGCAGATTTCCAACTACGACAACCTGGCGTCGCTCTTTGAGGCTATGGCGCGCATCAACACCATTATGATAGACTTTGACCGCGATATGTGGCAGTATATCTCGATGGAGTACTTCAAGCAGAAGATCAAGGAGGGCGAGGTAGGGTCGTCAGCGATGCCCCACAAAGTGAACCCGATTGACTTCGAGAACTCCGAGGGGAACCTCGGGATAGCCAACGCGCTGCTGCTCCACCTGTCGTCGAAGCTGCCGATTTCGCGTCTGCAGCGCGACCTCACCGACTCCACGGTGCTCCGCAACGTTGGTGTACCGATGGCTCACGCCATGATAGCCATCAGCTCCACGCTGAAGGGTATGGGCAAGCTGCTGCTTAACAAGGAAGCAATAGACAGAGATCTGGACCATATGTGGCCTGTTGTTGCCGAGGGCATCCAGACCATCCTGAGGCGCGAGGGTTATCCCAACCCCTACGAGACCCTCAAGCGGCTGACCCGCACCAATGCCAAGGTGACAGCCGAGAGCATCAGCGAGTTCATCAACACCCTTGAGGTGAGTGACAGCGTCAAGGCCGAGCTACACCGGCTGTCGCCGCACACCTACACCGGTTATTAATCTACAATAAAATAATAAGCTATCCAGCACCGTTTTTTCTATATACTTCAACATCCCCTCCAGTACCGTAGATAACATGGAAAAACTTCAGCACCTCCTGGCAGAGAAACTTCTTCGCATCAACGCCATCAACCTGCAGCCCGAGCTTCCGTTCACATGGGCCTCGGGGTGGAACTCACCTATATACACCGACAACCGCAAGACCCTCTCGTATCCCGACATCCGCTCGTTTATCAAGGTAGAGCTGACCCGACTGATCGAGGAGAACTTCGAGCGCCCCGATGCCGTGGCCGGCGTTGCCACCGGAGCCATAGCCCAAGGGGCTCTTGTGGCTGACCTGATGGGTCTGCCGTATGTGTATGTTCGCTCCGCGCCCAAGGATCACGGCATGGAGAACCTGATAGAGGGGAACCTGCGTCCCGGTCAGAAAGTGGTGGTGATCGAAGACCTCATCTCCACCGGCGGCAGCTCGCTGAAGGCCGTAGAGGCAATCCGCAAGGCCGGCTGCGAAGTGATCGGGATGGCTGCCATCTTCACCTACGGCTTTCCGCAGGCCGAAGAGGCCTTTGAGAAAGCCGGCGTGAAGCTCCTGACCCTGAGCAACTACAACGCCATGCTGGATGCCGCGCTGCAGATAGGGTACATCAAGCCCGCCGACCTTGACCTGCTGAAGCAGTGGCGCAAAGACCCCGCCAACTGGCGCAAGTAAGGGGCAGACCTATAATTCATTAACAGACAGAAAGACAGACAGACAGACAGAAACAGAGCAATGTCAGTATATTCAAGCAAGCAGGCCACTCTGGACGCAAGCCAGAGCGCGGCATACGAGAAGATCAGCAACCTCGGCTCATACCAGGCCATCCTTGACTCGATGCCCGAGGAGCTTCGCAAGCAGGCCGGGGATGTGCACTTCACCGACGACAGCGTGATAATCAACGCCACTCCCGTCGGGGAGATGCGTTTTGACGTGACCCGCCGCCAAGCCCCCGACACCGTGGAGCTGACGGCCGCCAATGCCCCCGTGCCGATGAAGCTGAGCCTCAACCTGACCCCCGGAGAGAGCGCCGACAGCTGCATGCTGCGCACCGACATAGACATCGACATTCCGGCCATCATGCGCCCGATGGTAGGGGGCAAGATGCAGGAGGCCGCGCAGCAGATGACCGACCTGGTGGCGCGCATATTCAACGCCCACAAAGCGTGAGCCGCGGGGTGCCGAGAATCATAACACCAAGCGGGCGGCTTCGCAGAGCCATTCGGAGAGCCGTGCTCGCGATGACGGGCCTCGTGGCCGTGAGCACATTGTCGGGCTGTGACAAGGCCGATGATGAGCGCATCCCCTCGTCGGCGGTGTACCTGCCGTTCACCACAGGACTGTGGAACGTGTATGGCGTGGCCGGGGCGGGCAGCTGGGGCTATTACAGCAAGTCGCAGGGCGAGCCGCAGGGCTTCCCCTATGCCGCCATGCATGAGACCGGATTCGGGGGCATACTGCTTGTGACCGACTATCTGGGGAGTCCTGTGGCGTACTCCGCGGCGTGCCCCGTGGAACGGAGCAACCGTTTTCACCTGGACGTGACCGACGTGGAGGGGAAATCCGTGGCAATGTGTCCGGAGTGCGGGAGCACGTATGACGTGTTTGCCAACCAGGGCACACCGCTGTCCGGCCCCGCGCATGAGAAGAAATATGCGCTGACCCGCTATAAAGTGACCGCCAACGAGCTCTATCCCGTGATAGTGACAGACTGACAGACCTCTCCCCTACCCGCAGAGCAACCATGAAAACAGCAGGCATGAGAAGCGTCATGGCACAGGTGAGTGCCCTCATCATCATAGTGGCCACCGTGGCGTCTTGCGGACGGAAGGCCTCGACGGGCACCTTCAAGTGGCCGGTGGTGAACAGCCAAAGCGACTCGCTGACCCAGGCGATAGACAGCGACATATTTCACCGCAGCGTGACCGCCGGCACCGAGCGGCTGATAGAGCGCCTTGAGGAGATGGGTAGCGACAGCCGCCCGGATGACACTGAGCGTGAAGAGCTTGAGAACCGCGCCAGATATATGCGCGCATTCGTGAGCCTCCGCAAGGGAGACAAGCAGACCGGCGACTCGCTGATGGCGTGCGCATTGGCCGCCACAGACTCCACCGCCCACCCCTACCTGTACAACCGTCTGTTGCACCTGGCGGATGACAATGAGGTGAGCATAGAGGGGTTTGAGCGGATACGCGCGAGGCTGCATTTCTTTGAGGAGGCGGGGGACAGATTTATGACCGCCGCCCACTACACCGAGTTGGGCAACCTGCTGAAGGATGTTCGCGACCCGCAGGGCGCCGTTGCCGCTTACAGCAGTGCCGACTCCCTGTACAAGTTAGCCGGATATGAGGAGGTAGCCACCTTCAACCGCATGAACTTAGGGAACACCCTGATGACCGTGTGCGACACGGCCGGGGCTGTGGCCATCTACCGAGAGCTGCTGAGCGCCCCGAGCGTGCAGAAGCGGCCCGACGTGCTGGCCAAATTGTATCACAACCTGTATAACGCCGAGCCGACGGAGGCAAACCTTGACAGCCTGCTGAAATATGACACCGGCACCGACCATCCCGGCCGCGTGCTCAACATCCGCTCCGAGGCAGCGTTCAGGAGCGGTGACTATGTCGCCGCGCAGGAGTGGGCCGACAAGGCAGTGGATGCCGCCCTGGAGGATGGGGACGGCGATGCGATAGCCTACGGGTTGTATAACGGCGCGTATGCTCTGGCAGCCCAAGGGAAAAAGAGCGAGGCTTACGACTGGCTTACCGAGGCGGTTAATCTGACCGACACTATAGCGTATCTGAACAAGTCAGAGGAGATTTCAGCCCTGGAGACCGCGCGACGAATAGCCCGCTACGAGCTTGAGATACAGGTTGCCGAGGGGAAGCGGACGCTGATGTGGGTGTGCATCGGGTTCGGGCTGTTCATAGTGCTGTGTGTGGCCGGGGTGCTGGTTTGGCGCAAAGTGCGCCGCCTGCAATCGCAGCGCCGCGAGGCCGCCGAAGAGCGCGACCGCGTGTCGCGACAACTGATGGCCACGCAGATAGTGATGGACGAGACCGAGAAGCTGATAGACACCGTGAGCCGTGAGATAGATGACAAGGCCGACTCCGGGCGCCTGTCACACGGCGAGACCCGCAACATAATGAGCGCCATCAAGAGCCACACCACCAAGCATGGTGAGCGACAGGCATTTATGGAGTCGATGGCCACGATTCACCCCGACTTCCCGAAGCGGTTGCGACAGATCAACCCGGCATTTACCGAGCTTGACATCCGTCTGGCCGGCTTCATAGCTATGGGCATGGACACCAAGCATATAGCCGACACGCTTGGTGTGCGCCCCGAGAGCGTGAAGCAGGCTCGCTGGCGTCTGCGCAACAAGCTGTCGCTTGCGAAGGGAGCGTCGCTTGAGGATGCGCTGCGTGAGCTGATGTGAGCAGGGGGTTGCGGGGGTTGGGGGGAATTGCTATATTTGCACGATATTTCACTGACTGCGACCTTTTCGAGACGCGGGACTGTGGAATAGCGCACTGACCGGAAAAATCCGGGAGACAACTCCATTCACACTCCACAGAGGCATCCATGTCAAAGAAGAAGCGTAGCCTGCTGAGCACGCTTGCGGCCCAGATGACCGCGATGGTGAGCGTGGCGCTCGTGCTGATAGTCATCGGCGTGATGGCAATCGGCGGCGTGGCGGCACATTCGTTGTCGTCGGAGCTGCGTCAGCGTATGGGGTTCACCGTAATCATGTCCGACGATGTTCCGGCCGACACCGTGCGGGCCGTGCTGCGTCGTTGGCGCACTGAGCCGGCAGTGGCCACATACCGCTACGTGAGTCCGACGAAGGCGTTGGAGCGCTGGCAGGAGGCCACCGGCGATGATGAAGACCTGGTGGCACTGCTCGGGGCCAACCCGTTCAGGCATGAGATGGAGGTGAACGTGCGTCCGGCATATGCCAACGTAGACTCCCTGCGTCAGGTGATGCGGCGCGTATCAGCGTGGCCGGGTGTGGCGGAGGTGCGGATGCAAGCTCGGATGATCCAGGCCATCAATGACACCATCACGCGCGGAGCATTGATATTGGGCGGTGTGGCCGTGGCCCTGCTTGTCATCTCCGTGGTGCTGATAAACAATATGGTTCGCCTGACCATCTACTCGCGACGGTTCGTGATCAACACGATGAAGCTCGTTGGGGCGACGGCGGGGTTTATCAGGCGGCCGTTTGTAGTGGCATCGCTTGTCAACGGGATGCTCTCCGGGGCGGTGGCGCTGGTGGTGCTCGGCTCGATTATGGCATATGGTTACGCCTCCGAGGCTCCGCTTACCTCACTGGTGCCGGTGCCGGAGCTGGCGTGCGTGCTGGGGGGAGTGTTTGTGTTGGGGCTGCTGATATGCGGCCTGTCATCGCTGTTCGCCACCAACCGTTACCTGCGGCTTGACCATGACGACCTGTACCGCTGACCCCTTTATCCCCTACTTCTCGAACCCGCACAGAACCTATCGACGACATACCAAGAGTTCATATCCACAAGCTATATAAATAAACATAACCGGCCCGTGTCCCTCCGACGGAACATGGTCGGCAAGAGAAAGAGAAAATGGCAAAGACAGCAACCAACAGCGCTGAGACACCGACCACGGGGGGCTTCGTGCCCGAGACCGCGGCGGAGCTCCCTCTGGTGAAACGCAACTTCGTGTGGATGGGCATAGCCGCCCTTATGATTGTGGCCGGGTTTCTGCTGATGCTCGGCGACAGCTCCACGTCCGAGAGCTTCAACCCCGACATCTTCTCGACCCGGCGCGTGGCCGTAGGGCCTACCGTGGCGTTTGCGGGCTACGTGGTGATGGCTGTGGCTATCCTGCTGAAGCCGCGCCGCAAGGAGGATGAATCAACCGAGACACTGACCGAGGGAAAGGAGGCCGCCGATGGACACGCTTGAGGCACTGATACTTGGCGTGGTGCAGGGCCTCTCGGAGTACCTGCCCATCTCATCGAGCGGTCATCTGGAGATATTCCGCTCGCTTCTGGGCATCAAGCTGAGCGCGGCAGACTCGCTGGAGTTTGACGTGATGCTGCACGTAGCCACGGTGCTCTCCACTATTATAATATTATGGCGCGAGTTTGCGCCGCTATGCTTCTCGTTCTTCTCCTTCCGCAGGGATGAGAACACGACGTATGTGTGGAAGATCATCGTGTCGTGCATCCCGGTGGCGATAGTGGGAGTGTTTTTCAAGGATTATGTCGAAGGGTTCTTCGGGAGCGACCTGCGCATAGTGGGCATCTGCCTGCTTGTGACGGCGTTGCTGCTCTGCTTCGCCTACTTCTTCAGGACACGTCCAGTGCTGCGTCACCACAGCCGCGAGGGGCATCCGATAGGTTGGACCGATGCCATAGCCATGGGCGTGGCGCAGGCGATAGCCGTGCTGCCCGGCCTGAGCCGCTCCGGCACGACGATAGCCACGGGTATCCTGACGGGAGCGAAACGCAGCGACGTGGCGCGGTTCTCGTTTTTCATGGTCATCATCCCGATTCTTGGCGAGGCCGTGCTCGACACGGTTAAGCTGCTGGGGGATGCCGCCGAGGGAATCACCAACCCGATAGGCTGGGGTCCGATGGCCGTGGGCTTCTTCGCCGCGCTGCTTGTGGGCTGCGCCGCGTGCAAGTGGATGCTTGAGATAGTGAAGAAGGGTAAGCTGGTGTGGTTTGCGGTGTATTGTGCCGTGGTGGGCATCTTGTGCCTGACGACGTGGGCCAACCCCGCGTAAACCATTAACTCGCTGACACACGATACGCAGGCACCAAGCAACAGAACAGACACACAACGACAGATGGACTTCATCACCGGCGAGATACTGCTGATAGACAAGCCCTTGGGGTGGACCTCGTTTGACACCGTAAAGCGTCTGCGGGGAGCACTGACACGCCGTCTGGGGCTCAAGAAGCTGAAGGTGGGTCATGCCGGCACCCTTGACCCGCTTGCCACGGGAGTGATGGTGGTGTGCACCGGGCGCGCCACCAAGCGCATAGACACGCTGCAGGCCGGAGTGAAGGAGTATGTCGCGACGATAGCCCTCGGAGCCACCACCCCGTCATATGACCTTGAGACCGAGATAGATGCCACCTACCCCACCGAGCATATCACCCGGGAGCTTGTCGAGGCTACTCTGGGTAGGTTTCACGGGACGATAGAGCAGGTGCCCCCGGCGTTCTCAGCCGTGAAGGTCGACGGCAAGCGCGCGTACAAGCTCGCGCGTCGTGGCGAGACCCCGGAGCTGAAAGCCAAGACCCTGGTAATCGACGAGCTGGAGCTGCTGGAGTATTCGCCTGAGAACATCACGGTGAGGGTGGTGTGCAGCAAGGGGACCTACATACGTGCCCTTGCGCGCGACATCGGCGAGGCCTTAGGCAGCGGCGCCCACCTGACGGCACTGCGGAGAACCCGCGTCGGAGACTTCCGCATAACCGACTGCATGAGTGTGGATGATGCGGCAGCTCTGATCCGCACCACCGATATAGAATGGCCCGAGGGTTATGAACAGCCCGCGGGAAAACAGCTGTGATTTAAACAATCATCTCACATACATAATTCATATACTGTAAAGCTACCCCAAAAATGAAGCTATCACAGTTCAATTTCTCTCTCCCCGAAAACCTGATCGCCCAGAGCCCTGCGCGTGAGCGTGACGAGGCACGCCTGATGGTGATAGACCGCAAGAGCGGCGAAATCAGCCACAAGACCTTCAAGGAAATCATCAACTACTATGATGAGGGCGACCTGATGGTGTTTAACGACACGAAGGTGTTCCCTGCTCGCCTGAACGGGAACAAGGAGAAGACCAACGCCATGATAGAGGTGTTTCTGCTGCGCGAGCTCAACGAAGAAAACAAGCTCTGGGATGTGCTTGTGGAGCCGGCCCGCAAGATACGCATCGGCAACAAGCTGTACTTCGGCGACGACGACTCGATGGTGGCCGAGGTGATAGACAACACCACGTCACGCGGACGCACGCTGCGCTTCCTCTATGACGGACCCCACGAGGAGTTCAAGCAGGCCCTGTATGCTCTGGGGCAGACCCCGCTGCCCGCCTACATCAAGCGCAACCCCACAGCCGATGATGCCGACCGCTACCAGACTATCTTCGCCGAGAACGAGGGGGCCGTAGTGGCACCCGCTGCGGGGCTGCACTTCTCGCGCGAGCTGATGAAGCGGCTTGAGATACGCGGGGTGAAGCCCGAGTATCTGACTCTCCACATAGGTCTTGGCATCTTCCGCCAGATAGATGTTGAGGACCTGACGAAGCACCGCATGGACTCCGAGCAGGTGCACATCAGCCAGCATCTGGTTGATGTGGTGAACGATGCCAAGGATGCAGGGCGCCAGGTGTGCGCCGTGGGCACCTCCGTGCTCCGCGGGCTTGCGTGCGCCACGTCGATGGCCGGCCACATCAAGACCTACGACGGCTGGACGAACAAGTTCATCTTCCCGCCCTACGACTTCACGGTGGCTACGTCGCTGGTGACGAACTTCCACCTGCCGTTCTCGACGATGTTGATGATCACTTGCGCCTTCGGGGGTTATGACCTGATCATGGAGGCTTACAAGGTGGCCGTCAAGGAGAAGTATCGCTTCGGGGCTTACGGCGATGCCATGCTGATTATCTGACATGGGCCCGGATAGCGGAGCCTCGGGCGTGGCAGGCGGCACGAGCAGGTTTCTGACCGTGGCGGGAGCCGGCGAGAGCAACTTCGTGGAGAAGCGGAGCCGTTTCATGGGGTTTGCCATGCCGGTGGAGAGTGCTGATGAGGCCAAGGAAGCCATCGGGCGCATAGCCGGCGAGTATCATGACGCGCGCCATGTGTGCTGGGCCTATATGATAGGTGCAGCGCGGGCAGAGAGCATGTCGAGCGACAATGGCGAGCCGTCAGGCACCGCCGGTCGCCCCATTCTGGGACAAATCAACGCCTTGGGACTGACGAACGTGGCCGTGGCCGTGGTGCGCTACTTCGGAGGCATCAAGTTAGGGCCTTCAGGGCTGATTGCCGCCTACCGGCGCGCCGCCCGCGAGGCCCTGGAAGCTGCCGGGACGAGCGAAGGTTGCGAGACCGGATGTGTGGAGGCGATATTCGCCTACGCAGCCGCCGACGGCGTGATGAAGCTGCTGAAGCGTCCCGGCATCAGCATAGAGAGCCAGACGTTTGACACCACCTGCCGCATCGTGGCCCGCACAGCCACCGACAACCTCGACGCTCTGGCCAAGGCACTCGAAGGAACCGGGGCAACCGCTACCATCATATAACTGACAATGACCGACTTATCACATACACGTACTCATAACGACCGCCCGTGGTGGCGGCTACGCCTGCTGCCGCTGCTGGTGGCGACACTGCTCCTTCCGCTCAGCGCGTGCCACATCAGCTACAAGCTGAACGGGGCCGCGTTGGACTATTCAGTATACAAGACCATCCACATCGGGCAGTTCCCGATACGCACGCCGATGGTGTATGCTCCGCTGCAACCGATGTTTGAGAACGGCCTGTCGGACTACATAGCGCGCAACACCCGCCTGCAGACCACCGACGGGCCTGCTGACCTTGGCATCGAGGGTGAGTTTACCGGCTACACCATTACCGGTCAGGCTGTTGGTGCCGACGCTCTGTCTACGCAGTCGCGCCTGACAATCACCGTACGAGTGCGCTACACCAACAACAAGGATGAGAGCAAGAGTGTGGACCAGAGCTTCAGCGCTTACCGAGACTTTGATGCCTCACAGGATCTGAGCTCCGTCGAGGACCAGCTGTGTCAGGAGATTACGGACGAGCTCTATGACCTGATTTTCAACTCCACCTTGGGTGACTGGTGACATATCCGAGCATGCTATGACAGACCCGCTACTTGAACGCTACCTTGAGCAGGTGTCCACGGGGAGCCCGGTGACGCTGAGCAGAGCCGAGCTTGCAGAGCTGCGCGAGCGCTACCCGTTTTTCAGTCAGCCCGCCGCCTCAGCCTTGGAGAGCGGAGAGGCACTGACGTCCGAGGAGGCCGAGATGCTTCGTCGCGAGCTTTCGCTCAACAGCGCCGACCTGCGCGACGTAGAGGCATTGCTGCGCCGCCTCTCCGGTGAAGCACCCTTCTATCCTGCGGAGGAAGGCACAGAGCGGCGCATGACCACCGAGAGCACCATTGATGCGTTTCTGGAGCGTTATGGCAATCCGGCAGAGACAGACCGGGAGCTGTCGACACTGGAGAAGCTGATATTCAACCCGGTGGCTCCGGATTACCTGAGTACGCTTGGCGAGGAGGAGAGCGGGGAGCCTACCGGGGACGCCGGCGAGGAGTCGGCAGCCAAAGATGCAGGCGTGGGAAGGGAAGCCAATGATGCCGGCGAGGGCGTGCCGGTGTCGGAGCACGACCGGCTTATTGACGCCTTCCTTAGCTCGCACACCGAGGAGAGCGGAAGCACTTCGGGGGCTGATGGCACAGAGGATGCCCAAAGGCAAGAGAGCCAAGGACAAGGCGAACGCGAGGCCAAAGGAACGTCAGAGCAGCCTGACAGACATGCACTGTTGAGCGAGAGTCTGGCCAAAATATTCATCAAACGAGGTAAATACGAGAAGGCTTTTGAAATAATTCACTCTCTCAGCTTGAATTATCCCGAAAAAAGTGTTTACTTTGCAGACCAATTGCGCTTTCTTCAGAAGGCAATCCTCATCAGTAGGCGTCGGGAGAGTGCGCAACATCTTGACAATCAAAAATAAACTCTATCACATAGCAACCTTACAGTAAAATGTACGTACTGATTATTGTACTAACTCTTCTTGCAGCCGTGCTGCTCATAGGCGTTGTGCTCATCCAGAAGTCAAAGGGAGGGGGCCTGTCATCGACTTTCGCAGGCTCGAACCAGATCATGGGTGTGCGCCGCACCACCAACTTCATTGAGAAGGTGACATGGACACTTGCCGGTGCGATTGCCGTGCTCGCCGTGGTGTCAGTGTTCTTCCTCCCCGGCGGCAATGCAGCGCAGCAGAGCCGCGTTCAGGTGGTTGAGACACAGCAGACTCAGCCTGAGAACTTCAACACAGCAGCTCCCGCAGCAGCACCGGCCGCAGCACCTGCCGCGGAGGCTCCCGCCGCACCGGCACCTGCCGCTCCCGCCGTACCCGCCGAGTGATATAGCCACTGATGCTTGACATCACAGGATTCACCATGTGCAGTCATGGTGAATCTTGACGTATATAGGTGCGAAGGCCGTCGGTGCTTCCCTTCTTACTCAAACTCAACCAAAAACAGACAGACGATATGTTTTCAGGCATCGTAGAGTGTGCCGCGCGTGTGGTGAAAGCCGAGCGTGACGGCGGCAACCTTCAGCTCACGGTGAGCTGCCCATTCAGTGATGAGCTGACGATAGACCAGAGCGTGGCCCACAACGGGGTGTGCCTCACGGTGGTGAGCCTTGGTGGCGACGGCACATATACCGTGACGGCTATCCGCGAGACCCTTGAGCGCAGCAACCTCGGGGACCTCAAGGAGGGTGACGAGGTGAACATTGAACGCTCCATGCAGCTCAACGGGCGCCTTGACGGCCACATAGTGCAGGGGCACGTCGACACGACGGCTACATGTGTGAGTCGCGAGGAGGTGGATGGGAGCACTTACTTCAAGTTCAAGTATGAGGTGAACCGAGAGCTTGCCGCGAAGGGTTACTTTACGGTTGAGAAAGGGAGTGTGACGGTGAATGGCGTGAGCCTGACGGTGTGTGACTCAGAGCTTGACACGTTTAGGGTGGCCATTATCCCTTATACGCTGGAGCACACCAACTTCCATGCTATCCAGCCGGGCACGCGGGTAAACCTTGAGTTTGACATTATCGGTAAGTACCTTGCGCGTCTCACTGAGGTGACGCGCTGAGTGAGGGGTTTTCCCCGGGACGGTGTGGTGCAGCTTCGGCGGGGATGTAAATCGGCGTCCTGCGGACGCCCAATTTCTGTGCTGACTATGACCCCGGATGCCTGCGCTGTCGCTCCGGCTTCCGGGGCTACGAGTAAATCAGCGTCCTGCGGACGCTCCTTTTGAGGTTTTGCAACACTTTCTTTTTGTGCTGACTACGTGCTTTTTACCCCGGATGCCTCGCTTCGCTTCGGCTTCCGGGGCTACGGGTTAATCGGAGGGTGTTGCTAAACCGGCAATTTCCGTCGATATGTAGGGATGCACCGTGGTGCATCCGCTGATTTACAGATTGTTGCGCCGGAT
>JAMPDP010000001.1:535376-676368 GCA_023665605.1 Candidatus Amulumruptor caecigallinarius
CCAACGACCCCCTGATTAACAGTCAGGTGCTCTAACCAACTGAGCTACTGAAGCAGGTGTGCAACCGACCGCCTCTGCGGTAATTGCGCCACAAATGTAGGTGTTTTTTTTGAACCTTGCAACACCCGCGGTGAATTTTGGCGGATTTTTATCACCAAACCGCACAATCCGGCTCTGCGGGTTGTTCCTTTAACATAGTGACAATGGTGGGGTGCGCCTAAAAAGTTGACCCGGCATTACCCGCGATTGCAGGAAATTGCCCATCTTTGCACTGAGGATGCCCTGCATCCGCCTTTGCGCTCACTCTCACTTTCAACTATATAACACACATTTTATCACCTCTAAACGGTATAAAAACTATGAGACTCATCAAGAACATCGGCCTGACATCACTGGCCGCAGCGACGCTGATTTCATTCGGCGCATGCTCATCGATGACCAACACCGGCAAGGGCGCCCTCATTGGCGGCGGCGGCGGCGGTGCATTGGGTGCCGGCGTGGGAGCCCTGATAGGTGGCGGCAAGGGTGCCGGCATCGGCGCTGCCATAGGCGCAGCTGTGGGCGCGGGCGCTGGCGCTCTCATCGGCAAGAAGATGGACAAGCAGAAGGCAGAGCTCCAGAAGCAGCTCGACGACGCTGCCAAAGTGGAGACAGTGACCGACTCCAACGGCCTGCAGGCCATCCGCGTCACCTTTGACGGCGGCATCCTCTTCCCCACCAACGGAACGACGCTGAGCTCGTCGGCAAAGGCTGACCTGAGCAAGTTTGCCGCTTCACTGATTCAGAACCCTCTGACGGAGGTGAAGATCTATGGCTTCACGGATGACACCGGCACCATGGCCGTGAACCAGAAGGTGAGCACGGGCCGCGCCGACGCCGTGCGCAACTATCTGCTCAACTCCGGCGTGAGCGGCACGCGCCTCTTCGCCGAGGGCCTGCCGATGACCGACTATGTGGCCTCAAACGCCACGGCTGAGGGCCGCGCGCAGAACCGCCGCGTGGAGGTATACATCCTCGCCAGCCAGCAGATGGTGGACGAGGCTGAGGCCGGCACACTGAAGTAACATCTCGTCTCCCCCTATATCGCGGCCCCGACGGTATGCTTCCGTCGGGGCCGCGTGTGTTCCCACTGGGACATCGCATCAGGGAAAGCCGCTAACGCGGCTTTTGCCAGTGTCCTCCCTGTCATGTTGCAACTTTGCCGTTGCGGTTATGGACGGGGATAAGAGGCAAGAAGGCGCCCCGGGTGGGGGCGCCTTCGTTATGGTTGGGTTGTGTTCAGCTATTACTCGATGGTGATGCTGAAGGGAACCTTGCTCAGGTCAAGGGTAATCTTGGTACCGCTGTTGGGAGCAACGATGTTTGCGGGATCGGGGTTGTCAGCGTTCTTGAAGATCAGGTCGGTGGTAGAGTTGCCGCCGATGCTCCATGCCCAGTCGTCGTTGGCACGGATCTTGAACTGCTGACCGGCAGTGATGTTCACGCCGGTAGCGGTCCAGATTGTGTAGTCGTCGTTGGGTGTCATGTTGGCGCTTTCGCCCCAGCTATTGAACTCACCGATAGCACCGAGCTTATCGATCTTGTAGGTGCCAACCTCATACTGGAGGAAGATGGGGCTCATCTGCACGTAGTAGATGCCTGCGTCTGCACCGCTGGGGCCTGCGATGTTGCCACCCTTGGCTGCAAGTACACCGTCACCGTCGCCGGTACCCCAGTCAATGAGATCCCAGTTACCGATGGTGAACTTGAACTCACCATTGATGAAAGCGAGGCCTTCATACCAGGTGTAGGCGGCATTTGGCTCAAGAAGAGGAGGATTTGCAACTGTCCAGTCGTTGCCGGCGCCGGTTACATGGATGTTCTCGTAAGCCTCTGAGTAGTGGTACTGAGCGGACTCCATGTTGATGACGATTACCCACTTGCCGAATGAGGGGAGCTTGGCAGCATTGCCACCCTCGATGAGGGCACCCTCCATCTCGGTCGAGCCGTCAACCTCGCAGCCCCAAGCCTGACCCCAATCAAATGTATTGGCGGCCCAGTCAATGGCGCTTTCGGGGATCACCTTCCAGTTGCCGTCACCGGTGGTGTAGTCGACATAGTAGGTGAAGATGGGATCATCAGCAGTGTCCTTGTCGGAGTGAGCGAGCTTGATGAGCTGGTCAGCATCAGGGCTCCAGCCGTTGAAGGCACCTACCAGATAGTAAGCATCCTCAATGTTGATGCCGAGGTCTACGCTGGTGAGGAAGAAGTGTGACTCAGCGAAGTACACGTCAGAGCCGCCGAGACGGAGGTTGGTGATCTGGCCGTCAGAAGCGTAGGCTGCGAAGCGCACCCACACCTCCTTGGTGTCATGCTTGCGACCGAACAGGTCAACGTAAGCCTGCTGGAAGTCGGCGGGAGTAACGACTACCTGATTGGCGCTGTTGATGGTGCAGGGCACGGTCACAGCGTTGTTGAAGTCCTCGTTGTCGGCAAGGAACATCTTCATAGTGAGGTCGTAGCTTGCGGGGAAGTCAGCGTGGTTGATATCCACGGTGGCCATGGGGATGTCGAAGCCGAGCTTGCTGTAAGCATCGAGGTCGAGGTCAGCGAGGTCGCCGGTCTCCTCGTTGGGGAGAACATACTGGCTTGCCTCTACCTTCACGCCATCAGAGCTGATGACAGTCTCCTGCGGAGTGACGGGAGTGGCGGGATTGGGCTCCTCGTACTGGCTGCAGGCGGTGAGGCCTGCAACCAGAGCGACGAGACTCATATACTTGAGTGATTTCATTGTTGTCGTTTTCGTTGTGATGAGTTAACGAATGAATTGAGTGTAAGTCAATCGGAGGAGCCGATTAGTCGATTTCAGCGTCGGAGACAGTGATCTTCTTGGTTGAGAGGTTGACGCGGATGTACATCTGGCCACCTGCCCAGTCAACGAACTGCCAGTTACCCTTGCCATAGACGAGGTCGCCGGAGTATACGCCGTCGGTGAACTCTGAAGCGGGAACGTCCATGTTGTCACCGTCGTTGGCGCGTGCGCCGATTGAGGGGAGAGAGCCGTCATTGCCCCAAGAGCCGAGCTCGTTGTAGAAGCGGAATGAGGCGTCGCCGGCGTTGATGTTGAAGTCGCCGTAGTAAACCTGAGTGCCCTCTTCGCCTGCGTTCTCATAGAGACCCATGGAGCCGTCGCCGATGTTCCAGCCCTGGGGCTGACCAATCAGGAAGATGACGCCGGGGAGGCGGAAGTGGATGAAGTAGTTCACCTTGTCGAGAGTAACCTCGTTGGAGTAGCAGGTAGTACCCTCAACGCCGGCCAGTGAGGCAACGGCACGGAGGTGGAGCTTCTGGCCGGCGGGGAGGGTGAGATTCTCCATGGGGCCGGTGTAGACGCTGCCGTCGGGACCGTAGATGGTCTGGATACCGGTGGCCTTGTCAGTCTCGGCGGTGATGCCGGAGAGGGCGGTAAGCGCGTCGGCTACCGAAGCCTGGGTGAGGAGCATGGTGTGACGTGCCTCGCCGGTCTGGGTGATGTCATAGTCGATGTCATACACCTCGTTGGGGTTGGCCCAGTTTCCGGTGAGCGAAGCCTGGGCGGTGTAGGTGACAGCCACGGGAGCGCCGTATGCGGGCTGCTCGTAAACTACGATGGGGAGGGTAGCGCCCTCGGCATCGGAGAGCTCCACGAGCTCGTTGGCGTAGGTAGGCTCGTTGATCGTGAACGAAACCGCCGTGAGGTCCTGGTCAGGGAGCGTCAGCTTGGGGTCGGTGGTAGACTCGCAGGAAGCGAGGCCCATCATGACACCGGCAGCGGCGGCGAGCATTGATATTTTTTTCATTGTGATGATTTAATCGTTGATTGGTGTTACAATTGGAGATTGTAAAGCCGCTGTTGGTGATCAGTTAGCGTAACCGGGGTTCTGCTGATAGCCGGCGAGCGACACGATCAGGCTGGGCAGAGGATAGAGGTTGTAGTGGGAGGGGAAGTCAGAGCCCTTGAGGGTCTGGTTCTTCCAGGTCCAGTTGTAACCGCTGATCCAGCGACCGGCGCGGATAAGGTCGGTGCGGCGGGTGCCCTCGGTGTAGAGCTCACGTGCGCGCTCGTTGTAGAGGCTCTCGAGAGAGAGCTGGCCGGCGCCCCATGCCTGGAGGCCTGCGCGCTCGCGGATGAAGTTGACGTACTGCAGGGCGGTGGTGGCATCGGTGCCGCTCTGGAGCATGGCCTCGGCAGCTGAGAGGTAAATCTCGGCAAGGCGGATCATAGCGTAGTCGTTGTTGATCTGCTCGGTAGCGGTGGGCTGTACGCCGTTGGCGGAGCCGTTGTCGTCGATGTTCCAGTTGGTGTACTTCACAGCGAGGTAGCCGTTCTCACCCCAGGCAGCCTGGTTGTAGGTGAGGTTGTCGAAGCTGAAGCCGTTGGCTTTGGTGGCCCAACGAGAAACGCGCTGGTCAATCGAATACTCCATTGCGGAGTCCCAGTCGAAGATGGCAGCGAACTCAGGACGGGTTGACATACACTTCCAGGCGTTGGTAACGTTGTAGTTGCCCTGGATGTCCGGGCCAATCCAGCCCATGATCATGAACATGGCGTTGGCATAGGAGCCGAGGTACTGAGTGTCGTTGGGGATAACCCAAAGGTTCTCGCTGATGGCGTTGGCGCCACCGTTGGCATACTGGCGGTTGTTGGCGCAGAAGGGCTGGCTGTAGTTCCAGCACAGACCGGTCTGTGTGCCGTCGGAAGCCTGGAAGCCGGCGTTCTGGTGACGGCGGATGATGTTCTGAGCATACTTGATGCAGTCAGCCCAGCGGGGGGTGCCGGTGTAAACCTCAGCGTTGAGGTAGTACTTCACGAGCATAGCCTCAGCGACCTCAAGGCCGACATAGCCCCAGTACTGCTGAGCGTTGCCGCCGTACTCGGCCACAACCTGCTCAAGCTCGCTGGTGTAGAACTGGAAGAGCTCTGCACGCTGAGCCTGCTCGGGCACGGAACCGATCATGGTGTCGTCGGTAACCATGGGGACGTTGCCGAAGAGGTCAATCAGATAGTAGTAGCAAGCGGCGCGGAGGATGCGGCACTGGCGCACATACTCGGCAGCCTTTGCCTGAGCGGCTGCATCATCGGCGGGGAGCTTGAAGCGGTCCTCGGCGATAGAGGCGATGAAGTCGTTGCAGACAGCCACGTTGATCATCAGGCGAGAGTAAACGCCATACATGATGGTGTTGTTGGGGGCTGCGATACCATACTGGATCAGACCGTAGTCAGCGTCGGCGGTGGCGAGCCAGTTGGCCTCGTCGGTAGGAATCTCCTCAAGGATGAAGAGCGCGCGCTGGAAGGTGGTCATACCACCGTCGGTGCCGGAAACTGAGGCGTTGCCGTCAGCGCCGTAGGTGGAGAACTGGAGGTAAACGTCGGCCATCACCTGGTCCATGTAGCCCACGGGGTCTTCGCCGAACTGACCCTGAGTGATCTTGGAGGGGTCGGTGGGCTCGAGATCGAGGTCGCCCGTGCAGGCACCCAGACCCAAAGTGGCCACAGCTCCTAACGAGAGGAGTATCTTATTGAAAGTTTTCATATAGAGTGTTCTAAACTTGTGCTTAAGGTTAGGTAAGTGTTAGAAAGTAGCGACAAGACCGAGTGTGGCGGTGATAGGACGCGGGTAAACGTTGTTGTCGATACCGGACTCAACCTCGGGATCCAGACCCTTGTACTTGGTGATGACGAAGGGGTTCTGAACGGCAGCGAAGACGCGGAGGTTCAGGCGATCCTTGAGCATGGGGTTGAAGGTGTAGCCGAGGGTGATGTTGTCGCAACGGAGGAACGATGCGTTCTCCACGAAGTAGCTTGACAGGATGAGCTGGTCAGAAGCAGTGGCAACGGGGAAGAGATATGTGTCGTTCAGGAGGTTGTTAAGACCATAACCCTCTACATTGGCCAGACGTGAACGGTCATACTTGGGACCGTTGTAAACGTAGTTGCCGATGTTAGCACGGAGGCTGATGCCGAGATCCCAGTTCTTGTAGTTGAAGTTGTTGTTCCAGGTCATCGTCCAGGGTGCGGTGGGGTTGTGGAAGTTGATCAGGTCAGCGTCGTTGATCACACCATCGCCGTTCTGGTCAACATAAACACCGGGGACGGGGTCGCCTGCCTGGTCGTAAACCTGCTGGTAAACGCGATAGGTGTAGGCGGGCTCGCCAACCATGTGATACTGGAGACCTGTACCTGTACCGGAGGGAGTGTTGCGGGCCTGGAGCTGGTCAGTCTGTGCATCGCCGGTGAGGGCGGTGATCTTGTTCATGTTGTAAGCCACGTTGTAGCTGGTGCTCCAAGTGAAGTTCTTGGTAACGACGGGCTTGGCCGTAACGGTAACTTCGACACCGGTGTTGCGGAGTGAGCCGATGTTGCGGTTCATGTAGTTACCGGTGTTGAGGCCGGCCACGGGTACCCAAGCGAGGAGGTCCTTGGTGTTGCGCAGATACCAGTCAGCGGCAAGAGTGATGCGGTTGTTGAGCCAAGCGGCGTCAAGACCGATGTTCCAGGTGGTAGTCTCCTCCCACTTGATGTCGGGATCGTAAGATGAGGGGTAGAGGGGCTCGATCCACTCGGGGTTCGTGCTGCTCTGGCCGTAGCCGGGGTAGAAGAAGCCGAGGTTGCCGTTGTAGTTGGAGAGGTTGTAGATGGCCATGTAGGGGAAGTAAGAGCCACCGAGGTCCTGCTGACCGGTGACACCCCAACCGAGGCGGAGCTTGAGGTCATTCCACTTGTCGCGGATGGGCTCGAAGAAGGGCATGTTGGCAATCTTCCAGCCGAGAGCTACTGAGGGGAATACGCCCCAGCGGTTGTCCTTGGAGAAGCGAGAGGTGCCGTCGTCACGGATGGTGAAGGTCAGCAGGTAGGTGTCGTCGAAGGTGTAGTTCAAACGGCCGAAGAAGCTGACGAGCTGGAGGGGCTCAGACCATGAGGTCTTGGGCACTACGACGAGGCCGGGATAAGCGTCGGCGTTGGCGGTGTTGGGGGTGATCAGGTAGTCGGAGCCATCGAGCACGTAGGGCACGGGGTTGCCATCCTTGTCGAGTGAGAAGGGAGTGGAGTAGCCCATGGTTGACATCTCGGTGTGGCTGCGGCCATGATAGTCGAACTTCTGCCATGAGTAACCGGCCATAACGTCGAGGTTAGACTTGATGGCGGCGAAGTCCTTGCGGTAGTTCACGTAGAAGTCGAGGAGGGTGTTGCGCTGGAGCTCATACCAGTCATAGAGAGTGCCGGCACCGCGCTGGCCGATGTTGGTGAGGGCGGTGTTGCGCCAGCTCTGGATGGAGTTCTGGGCGGTCTCGGTCTTGGTCTTGTTCTGGCTTACCTGATAACCGAGGTTGAGGTTGAGGTGAAGCTCGGGGAGGAAGTGGAGAGCGTAGTCAATCTGCAGGTTACCGTTGCTGGAGAGTGAGGTACCCTTGGAGTCAACGTCCTCAAGGAGCTGCAGAGGGTTCTGAGCTGCCTGAGCATCGGGAAGACCGGTCTTGGCGAGGATGTTGGTGTAGCCGTTGTAGATGGGGGCCATGGCCGTACGGCTGTTCATGTCAAGGGTGTTGTAGGCAGTCTTGACGGGGAGGGTGGGGTTGAAGGCGGTAGCGCCACCGATAGCGCCGGTGTCGGCGTTGCGGGTGCGAACGTAGCTACCCTGAGCGTTGGCGCTTACAGAGAGCTTGCCGTTGAAGAACTTCGGAGTGAGGTTGAAGCCCACGGTGGTGCGCTGCATGCTCGAAGTCTTGATGATACCCTGATTGTTGGTGTAAGAAGCGTTGACACGGTAGGGGAGGAAACCGGCGGTGCCACCTACGCTCAGAGAGTAGTCCTGAGAGAAGGAAGTGCGGAGCACCTCATCCTGCCAGTCGGTGTCGGCGTCGCCGAGCTGGGCGATAGCAGTCTCGCTCTTGAGAGTGTTCTCAACGACATCGCGGAACTGTGCGCCGTTCATCAGGTCGAGAGTCTTGCGGGCGGTGTTCACGTGCCAGTTGGCAGCGAAGTTGATCTGGGGCTTGCCTGCAGTACCCTTCTTGGTGGTGATGATGATGACACCGTTAGACGCGCGCGAACCATAAATAGCAGTTGCGGAAGCGTCCTTGAGGATGGTCATGCTCTCGATGTTCTGGGGGTTAACCATGGTGAGAGCGTTGGTGCCGCCGGCAGCGTCCTGGTTGCTCATGGGCACACCGTCAATCACGATCAGAGGGTTGTTGGAAGCAGAAAGAGAGGAACCGCCACGGATACGGATGGTAGCGTTGCCGGTAGGATCGCCACCGTTGGTGGTAACAACCACACCGGGGCTTGCGCCGACGAGGAGGTCCTGGGCGGAAGTAGCCATACCGGCGTCAACGTCGTCGGGCTTCACCATGGCTACGGAACCGGTGGCGTCGCTCTTCTTGACAACGCCATAACCGATAGCGACAACCTCACCGAGGACAACGGTGTTCTCGTCGAGGGTGACGTTGATGGTGGTCTGGCCGTTGATAGCCACCTCCTGGTTGTTGTAGCCAACATAGGAGAAGGCGAGGGTGCCATTGGCGGGGGCGGTAAGCTTGTAGTTACCGTCGATGTCGGTGGCGGTACCGTTGGAGGTGCCCTTCACCATAACGCTGGCGCCAATGAGAGGCTCACCGGAGGCATCGGTCACCGTACCACTCACTGTGATGTTCTGCGCGTTCACGGCAAGCGTGCACAGCAGACCCATCATCATAAAAAGGAATCGGGTTCCTAGGGTTAAGTGTTTCATTGAAAAATTAGGATTGGTTGTATAAGGATTAATGTTCTCGAGTCAATCTTGTGAGATTGGTATGTGTCGGGATAATGACGGAGAGAAGCGCGGGGCCGGAGGCCGGTGCAGGGGCTCACGGCGAGGGGGCTGAGGGATGATGTTTGCGAGGCATCGTGGTATGTTGGTTTAGGGTAAGAAGCGGCGGGGTTATGATGTAAGAAAGAGGGCGCACTGAGGCATAATTATGCCAAAGAAGTGCATTACAAAATTATTTAATAGATGTGAATAAAACAACCCGATTAGATTTCAGATGAGATTTGATGAGAGGACGTCGATATGCTTGTAATTTGGTTTTCAACGCAGTAGTCCATGACTATTTAACATTGTAAATGAGATTTCAATGATGCCTAAATCGTTAGCAAACGTTCACATTTGGCCTCTCTCAGCCCTCTCTCACCCCCATAAACGCCCCCAAACCGCACGCACTGCAAACAATTTGAAACAAACGTTAACGAGGGTCTCTGACTCCGCCTCCGCGTAGCGGTGTGCGTGGGTCAGAGGGTACGGATGGCG
Organism: Candidatus Amulumruptor caecigallinarius; assembly: GCA_023665605.1. Taxonomy (GTDB): domain Bacteria; phylum Bacteroidota; class Bacteroidia; order Bacteroidales; family Muribaculaceae; genus Amulumruptor; species Amulumruptor caecigallinarius_B. The sequence continues at coordinate 544,679 of JAMPDP010000001.1, forward strand.
GCTTCGAGGGAGGAGTCGGGGGCGAGCCGGGCTTTGTAGCGGGAGCGGTAGTTGTAGACGGTGGCTACGGAGATGTTGAGGAGCTGGGCTATGGCTTTGCTCTCGGAGATGCCGAGGCGCATCAGGGCTATGGCGCGGAGCTCGGTGGGCATGGTGCCGTCCGAGCGTAGGTTGAGGCGGTCAGCGGGATAGAGCAGCTCGTTGAAACGGCGGATGAAGTCGGGGTAGAGCGCGATGAACGCGGCGTCGAAATGTCGGTATAGGTTGGCGGAGTCATCCTCGATGTCAGATGCGGAGAGTCGGCTGTGGAGCTCCTCACGTTTGTTGGCCACTTCGAGGCGCAGCAGGCTCTTGCGGTAACGCTCCTTCTCAAGGACGCTCTCGTTGGCGAAGGTGAGCATGGCGGCTATGGCGCGCTCGTGGCGGTCAACGTCAGTTGCGGCAGCGGGAGCCGCGGACGCCTGTGCAGTCCGGTCCTCGGCTTCTCGCCGGGCCTCATCAGCCTCGAGGCGGAGGCGGGCTATTTCCGCGTCGGCATTGCGCCGGGCCTCCTCGGCTTCGGCGCGGAGGCGGGCTTGCTCGGCGCGGGAAGCGTCGAGGTCGGCGGTGAGTCGGGCGCAGAGGTCGTCGAGAGCCTTCACACGGTCGGCAGCCTCGGTGCGTTGGCGGGAGGTCTCGGCGGCAAGGGCTGCGGCGCGGGCATCGGAGTCGGCGGCAAAGGCCGCAGCCCGCGCCCGCTCGTTGGCAAGGTCGGCACGGAGCTGATTGTTGCGGAGCACGTAGGCTGCCAGTGCCATGCGCAGCTGCGAGTAAGAGAGGGAGATGCCGAGCAGGCCGAGCCCGAGCATCACGGGAGCCGCCCACAGCACCCAGCGCGAGCCGGCTCCGACAACCATCACAAGAGGCGCGGCCACCACGAGGGCGAGGGTGATGCCGAACATGGCGCGGGAACCAAACAGGCGGAGCAGGCGTGGGCGAGACATATAATAGGTATGGTATGGGTACAAAAAAAGGGTAAGCTATCTACATCGCACAGCTACGACTCGGTACCGTTGCTCCGGTCAAGGCCTGGCGGAGTTCCCGAGGAGCATGTCGTGTAGGACTTACCCACGGCAAAGGTAAGGATTTTCTGCGGGCTTCCAAAAAATTTCGTAAATTTACGGTCAAATCCAATCATTGCCGTGCCGACGCACGTTATAACAGTATGAACGAAGAAGACACCAAGCGGCTCACGAAGGACACTGACGGGCTGCTGACATACGAATACATAGCCAATCACATCGGCGAGGATGACCTCGACATCGAGTTCCTGACCGACAATATGATCAAAGCTGACCAGAACGGCCAGTTCACGGTGTCGGCCGCGCGCTATCTTGCGGCGATAGATGCCACGGCATTTGCTCCGCAGATTAGCCGGCTGGTGGCTGCCGCCATTGACAAGGATCGCGAGCGCCGCTACATCGGCGACCTGCTGCCGAGCCTCTGGGGCGAGGACTACCTGAGCCACGCCGACGAGCTGAGCCACGCTGACGACAACTTCCGCCGTATATATAAGCGTATTCACGCCACGGGCATCTGACCGCCGCGTATTCGCCCCACATACCATTATCACCATGATACGCAAACTGATGACGGCACTGATTATGGCCATGATGGCCCTGTGCGGATGTGCCGCCGAAGCATCAAGCGACCAAACGAGCAACAACATGAACACCACCAACCCCACCCCCGATAGCACAGCCACCAAGGATGCCCTGGTAGAACTCGAGACCACCGAAGGCACCGTGACACTGCGTCTCTACGGCGACACCCCCAAGCACCGCGCCAACTTCCTCAAGCTGGTGAAGGAGGGGTACTATGACGGCCTGCTCTTCCACCGCGTAATCAAGGACTTCATGGTGCAGACCGGCGACCCCGAGAGCCGCAACGCCCCCAAGGGAAAGGCTCTTGGAGCCGGCGACCCCTCATACACCATCGAGGCTGAAATCCTCTGCCCCAAGCACTTCAACAAGCGCGGAGCCCTCGCCGCAGCACGCACGGGCGACCAGGTAAACCCCGAACGCCGCTCCAGCGGCAGCCAGTTCTACGTGGTGACCGGCCGAAAGTTCTCCGACGGCCAGCTCGACCAGATGGAGCAGCAGCTCAAGATGCAGAAGATGCAGGACATCTTCAACGGTCTTGCCCGCGAACACCGCGACAGCATCATGAGCATGCGCCGCAACCGCGACCAGGCCGGCCTCCAGACCCTCCAGGAGGAGCTTGTGAAGCAGACCGAAAAGATTGCCGCCGAACAGGGCGTGGCCGGGCTCACCCCGGAGCAGCGCGAGGCCTACAAAACCGTGGGGGGCGCACCGCACCTCGACGGAGCCTACACCGTATTTGGCGAAGTGGTGTCTGGCATGGACACCATTGACAAAATCGAAGGCTTTGCCACCGACGGCAACGACCGCCCGCTGGAGGATGTCAAGATACTGTCGGCCAAAGTGTTGGAGGAGTGAGCGGGGAGCCGGTGAGCAGCATCAACGGAGCTGAGGCAGACTCAGCCATAACCCGCTTCACGCTCCCCAACGGCCTGAGGTGGGTGCACCACCACGACCCCGAGGCCGTGATGGCGGTGATGAACGTGCTCTACAACGTCGGGGCCCGTGACGAGCGACCAGACCGTACCGGCATGGCGCATCTGTTTGAGCATCTGATGTTTGGCGGCAGCGCACATGTGCCATCCTTTGATCAGGCCATGGAACGCGCCGGCGGCTCCGACAACGCCTGGACCAACAACGACTTCACCAACTTCTACGACATCCTGCCCGCCGTCAATTTCGAGACCGCCTTCCGGCTCGAAAGTGACCGCATGCTCTCGCCGCTGCTCACCGACGAAGCCATCAGGGTGCAGAAAGGTGTTGTCACCGAGGAATTTAAGCAGACCTGTCTGAACCGCCCCTACGGCGACCTCCAGCACCATCTGCGCAAGATGGCATTTGACAGCCACCCCTACCGCTACCCAACCATAGGGGAGAGCATCGAGCAGATTCACGCCGTGAGCCGCGAGGATGCCGAGTGCTTCTTCTTCAACCACTACGCGCCCAACAACGCCGTGGTCACCACCACCGGCAACATCCCCGCCGCCGGAATAAGGGAGATGGCCGAAAAATGGTTTGGCACCCTGCCGCGTCGCGACATCGCCCCACGCCTTTACCCCACCCTGCCGCTGCGCATCACCGACGGCCCCCGGCGCGTGGATGTGAGCGGCCCGGTGCCTCTGACGGCCGTCTGTGTGGCCTACCGTATGCCCGCGCACGGCGAACCGGGCTACCGCGAGCTTGACGTGCTGACGGACATCCTCGCCTCCGGCCGCTCCTCGCGCATCTACCGCAACCTCGTGGTGGCCAACGAGCTGTTTGCCCACGCCGATGCCTCCATCCTCGGCAGTGACGAGCGCGGGCTGCTGATGCTCAACGCACGCCTGAGCAGCGACAAGGAGGCCGACATCACACGCGCCATAGAGCTCCTCACAGCGCAAGCTCAGGCCATCGCCGTCACGCCCCCCACCGATGAAGAGATGGAGCGGGCACGTACCCGCTATGAGAGCGAGCTGACATTCAGCGAATTGAGTCCCACATCGCGCGCCTCCGAGCTGGCCATGTGCGAGATGCAGGGCGATGACCCTGACGAGCGCGTGGCCCGTTACCGTGCCGTCACTGCCCAGGCCGTCAGCAAAGCCGCGGCAGACACCATCCGCCCCGACCAGACCATGACGCTCGTATACCATCCGCGCGACTGAGCACTTCAATTGACATCTGCGACAGACCTCCGCATTACACCATGAAAACTCTCCGCATCTACCCCACCAGCATCAACGAACGCTTCATCAGCGAGGCCGTGGCCGCGCTGCGTGACGGCGACATCATCATCTACCCCACCGACACGCTATATGCCCTGGGGTGCGACGCACTGAACCAACGCGCCATCGAGCGGTTGTGCCGGCTCAAAGGGATTGACCCCAAGCGAAATACGCTGTCGATAGTCTGCGCCAACCTGTCGCAGGCATCCGGCTATGCGCGCATCGACAACCGCGCCTATAATGTAATCAAAGATTACGTGCCCGGGCCCTTCACATTCATCCTCCCTCCATCACAGGAGCTCCCCAAGGCCTTCAAGGGGCGCAAAGAGGTGGGCATCCGCATTCCCGACAATGCCATAGCCCGCACACTGGCCGAAGAGCTCGGCAACCCTATAATGACCACCTCCGTGGCCGCTGCGCCCTACGATGACTCGGCGCAGGAGCCGGAAGTGCTCGTGGAGGCCTTCGCCAACATCGCCACCCTGCTGATTGACGGCGGTCGCGGCCGCACAGAGGGCTCCGCCATCATCGACATCACCGACTCCTCCGCCCCCCTCATCCTCCGCGAAGGCCCCATCCCGTTCTGATCAGTGGGCTTCGAGCCAGTTGGCGCCTACGCCGGAGGCTACCTCGAGGGGCACGCGGCCGGTATAGGCCTGCTCCATGCACTCGGTGACGATGCGCTGGAGAGTGGGGAGCTCGTCGGGCACTACGTTGAATATCAGTTCGTCATGCACCTGCATGATCATGCGTGAGCGCAGTCCCTCAGCCTCAAGACGGCGGTAGACGTTGATCATGGCTATCTTGATGATGTCGGCGGCTGACCCTTGGATGGGCGCGTTGACGGCGTTGCGTTCGGCGTAGCTGCGCACCGTCGCGTTGCGGCTGTTGATGTCCGGCAGGTAGCGTTTGCGCCCCTTGATGGTGGCCACGTAGCCATGCTCGCGGGCATTGGCGATGGAGCGGTCGATGTAGTCACGGATGTGTGGGTAAGAGGCAAAGTAGCCGTCAATTATCTCCTTGGCCTCGCCGCGGGGTATGCCGAGACGCTCCGACAGGCCGAAGGCCGATATGCCGTAGATGATGCCGAAATTGGCAGTCTTGGCCGTGCGACGCTCATTGTCAGTGACTTTCTCAAGGGGTTTGCCGAATATCTTCGCCGCAGTGGCCCGATGAATATCCTCGCCGGAAAGGAATGCCTCAACCATATCCTTGTCAGCCGAGATGTCGGCAATCAGACGTAGCTCAATCTGGCTGTAGTCCGCGCTCATGAACAGACACCCGGGGTCAGCAATGAATGCGCGGCGTATCTCGCGGCCATCATCCGAGCGGATGGGGATGTTTTGCAGGTTGGGGTTGGTCGAGGATATGCGCCCGGTGGCTGTAACGGTCTGATTGTAAGTTGTGTGAATCTTGCCTGTGAGCGGGTTGACAAGCGTGGGCAGACTGTCGATATACGTGGCAAGGAGCTTGCGCACACCGCGGATTTCGAGAATCACATCCACCAGCGGCACATCCCGGCGGTACTTCTCCAGGATCTCCTCAGTGGTTGAGTAAGCCCCCTTCTTTGTTTTCTTGGCCTTGGGGTCAATCTTCATCTCGCCGAACAGAATCTCACCCACCTGCGAGGGTGAGCCGGTGTTAAAGGGACGTCCGGCAAGCTCATAGGCCCGCTTCTCAAGGTCATTGAGCCGTCGTGTGTAGACCTTCGAGAGCTTGGCGAGCTCGGCAGTGTCGATGCGCACACCCGTCCACTCCATCTCGGCGAGGACGCGCACCAGCGGAAGCTCAATGTCAGTGTAGAGTGCGGTCTGGTCAGCCTCATCAAGGCGGCGCGCCAGATGTCCGCGCAGTCGCAGCGCCGTCAGGGCTCCCTCGCAGAAGAGCGTGACAGCCTCCTCGGCTGTCATAGCCTTCTCGCGGCGCTGCTGACGGGGAGCGTCATCAATATCTACGGTCAGGTACCCCTCCTCCGTTGCAGCAATGGCCGGCAGTCGATGAGCTTTCTCCGGCTCGAGCACATAGTGAGCCACGGAGATGTCAAAATAGCGCGTGCCCCACTCTATCCCTTCGCGCTTGAGCAGGAGGTAGGCGCGCTTTACGTCATGCGCCACCACCTCTACTGTTCCCTGCCCGATAAGCGGCTCCAGCACAGCCATCATGGCGGCGCGCGCCTCGGTGCCCTCGGGTACCTGCACATACCATCCGTCGCCGTTGGCAGCGGCAAGAGCTATTCCACGCAGGCGTGCCGTCATGGCCTCGGCTCCCACGGCATAAGCCTCCAAGCCGATGCTATCCTCGCCGGCGAGCCGCGCCACTATCTCGCCGGCCTCGGCAACAGTGGTGACAAGGCGGAAGTTGTGAGGCACATCCTTGAGTGTGCGCCCGGCGGGAGCGCCATCCTGAGCAATCGGTTCGCCGTCAGCGTCAAAAAGTGACCCCATCTCACCCTCGCGCCGGGGAGCGTCCTCAGCTGCGGGAACATCAGGCACCGGGCCCAGACGCTTCAGGAAGGTGCGGAACTCCAGCTCGCGATAGATGGTGGCAAGCTCGCTGACATTCTCCGGCCTTCGCACAAGGCCGTCAACATCAATATCTACCGGCACATCCGTGCGGATGGTGGCGAGCATCTTTGATTGCCTGATTTGGTCGGCATTGTCACGCACCTTGCGCCCGGTAGCCCCGGGCACCTGATCGGCATGCGCCAACAGGTTCTCCACTGACCCCCAGATGGATATGAGCATCTTGGCTGTCTTCTCCCCCACGCCGGGGCAGCCGGGGATGTTGTCTGACGAGTCCCCTTCGAGAGCCAGCAGGTCTATCACCTGCTCGGGGCGCTCGATGCCGTAGCGCTCGCACACCTCCTTGGGCCCGCGTATCTCGAACCCCTGCCCTTTGAGCGACGGACGATACATCCACACATGCTCAGTCACCAGCTGCCCGTAATCCTTGTCGGGGGTCATCATGTAGGTGTCAAAACCCTCCTCGGCAGCCATGCGCGAGAGGGTGCCTATCACGTCGTCAGCCTCATAGCCGGCCACCTCCACCACCGGGATGTTGTGGGCTGCGATGATACGCTTGATCCAGGGCACCGCCAGAGTAATATCCTCGGGCTGCTTCTCGCGCTGCGCCTTATAAGCCTCAAACGCCTCATGGCGGAATGTGGGGCCGGGAGGGTCGAAGCACACGGCGATGTGGCTCGGGTTCTCCTTGCGGAGCACCTCGTCAAGGGTGTTGACAAACCCGAAGATGGCTGACGTGTTAAGTCCTCGCGAGGTAAATCGCGGAGAGCGCATCAACGCGTAGTAAGCCCTGTAAATCAGAGCGTAGGCATCGAGCAGAAACAGTTTGCGGCGCGGGCCGGGAGCGGTGGATGGCGTCATGGCGGCTGAAGAGGTGGTTAGGACGTGTTAATATCTACCCCAAATGTAGCCAATAAGTTCAACCCCGCCAAGCAAATTCCTCTCGCCACCCGGCAAAAACCGCTCCGCCTCCAAAACACTCCCGCAACTTGTGGCGTTATAGAGCCTGAGAGCGCAAAATTTATTATCTTTGCATATCCAACCCATTTCATCACGATGACTGACACTGCCAAGGCTACCATTCCCGTTCCCACTGACGCGAGCATCATCCTCACCTACCGGTGCCCGATGCGATGCAAGATGTGCAACATATGGGCCAATCCCACCGACAAGAAGGAGGAAATCAAGGCCTCAGACCTGCGCACGCTCCCCAAGCTGAAGTTCATCAACCTCACCGGCGGCGAGCCCTTCATCCGCGAAGACCTGGCTGAAATTGTCGAGGAGTGCTACAAGCACACCGACCGCATTGTCATCTCCACCAGCGGATGGTTCGAGGACCGCGTGGTGGCGCTCGCCAAGAAGTTTCCCAACATAGGCATACGCATCTCCATCGAGGGCCTCAGCGAGAAGAACGACGAGCTCCGCGGCCATGACGGCGGGTTCGACAAGGGGCTGCGCACACTGCTCACCCTCAAGGAAATGGGACTTAAGGACATAGGTTTCGGCTGCACCGTGAGCAACAACAACTCGCGCGATATGCTCTCGCTCTACCAGCTGTCAAAGTCGCTCGGCATGGAGTTTGCCACCGCCGCGTTCCACAACAGCTACTACTTCCACAAGGACGACAACGTCATCACCAACAAAGACGAGGTGTGCGGCAACTTCGAGCAGCTTATCGAGTGGCAGCTCCAGGAGAAGCACCCCAAGTCATGGTTCCGGGCATGGTTCAACATGGGCCTGATTAATTATATAGAGGGTGGTCGCCGTATGCTTCCCTGCGAGGCCGGCTCGGCCAACTTCTTTATCGACCCCTGGGGTGAAGTTTACCCCTGCAACGGTCTGGAGCCCAAGTACTGGAAGGAGTCGATGGGCAACATCCACGATGCCCCTTTCATGGAAATCTGGCAGAGCGAGAGGGCTCAGAAAGTGCGCTCCATGGTGCGTCGCTGCCCCAAGAACTGCTGGATGGTGGGCACTGCATCACCCGTGATGCACAAGTACATGAAGTTCCCCGCCAAGTGGGCCATAAAAAACAAGCTCCGCTCCATGCGCGGCCTCAAACCGTGTCTTGACAAGACATGGTGTGACGTCGGCCAGGACCCCACTCAGGGCGACCTCCGCGAGAAATTTTGACCTGCATGAAAGCCTTCGTCACCGGCACACGCGGTATTCCCGGCATCATGGGTGGTGTCGAGACGCACTGCGAGCAGCTGATGCCGCGACTCGCCGCCCTCGGTGCCGACATCACTGTGGCCCGACGCGACAAGTATGTCACCTCCCCGCTCACCGAGTGGGAAGGGGTCACGCTCGTCGACATCCCTTCGCCTGACCACAAGGCTTTCGAGGCAATAGTCCACACATGGCGGGCACTGCGCGAGGCACGTCGCCGTGGTGCCGACCTGGTGCACATCCATGCCATAGGACCCGCCCTGCTCGCTCCCGTGGCACGTATGATGGGACTCCGGGTGGTGTTCACCCACCACGGCCCCGACTATGACCGCGACAAGTGGGGACGCATGGCCAAACTTATGCTCCGCACCGGCGAAAGCATGGGGTGCCGCTACGCCAACCAAGTGATAGTGATCAGCAACGTCATCCGCGACATCGTAGCCTCCCGCCACGGTCGCACCGAAGGGGTGAACCTCATACCCAACGGCGTGCCTGCGGCCACTCACACTGACTACCCGGAATACTTCGCCGAACTTCGCATCACTCCCGAGCGTTACGTGCTCGGCATGAGCCGCTTCGTGCCGGAGAAGAACCTCCATCACCTCGTGGAGGCATTTGCCAAGGCTGCCCCGGAAGGCTACAAGCTGGTGCTCGCCGGCGATGCCGACTTTGAAGATGACTACTCACGGCAACTCAAGCAGCTGGCACGTGACAATGGCGTGGTGCTCACCGGCTTCGTGCGCGGTCGCAAACTGGCATCGCTCCTGAGCAACGCCGCCCTCTACGTGCTCCCCTCATCACACGAAGGGCTCCCCATAGCCCTCTTGGAGGCCATGAGCTACGGCCTGCCGGTGGGGGTTAGTGCCATCCCCGCCAACCTTGAGGTGGGGCTACCCGCCGATGATTACTTCCCGGTGGGCGATGTCGACGCACTCGCACGTCTCATCTCTGCCAAACTCGCATCCGGTCCACGCCATGTGGACTATGACATGAGCCGCTACGACTGGGACAACGTGGCCCGCGACACCCTTGAAGTATATCGCCGCGCTCTGAAGTCACGGCCACATTGAAGCAATCAAGAGGTCGTACAGCAAAGCCTCTAAGATTTCATTATCACCCCTTGCATGGAAGCTCCCGCAGTTAACGAACTGAAACCGCTCATAGGCCTCACTCTTGACGGCCTCCGCGAGGTGTGCGCCGAGATGGGCCTACCCCGCTTCGCCGCCGCTCAGATGGCACGCTGGCTCTATGACAAGCGCGTCACCTCCATAGCAGAGATGACCGACCTCAGCAAGAAGGCCCGCGAGGCTCTTGCCGCTGTCTACTGCGTGGGGCGCGAAGCCCCTCTCGCTGAGGCTCGCAGCATGGACGGCACGGTGAAATACCTGTTTCGCGGAGCACCGGAACGCGCCATCGAAAGTGTCTACATCCCTGACCGGGAGCGCGCCACGCTATGCGTCAGCTCCCAGGCCGGATGCAAGATGAATTGCCGCTTCTGCATGACCGGCAAGCAGGGGTGGCACGGCGACCTCTCACCCGCACTCATCATCAATCAGGTGCTCTCAATCCCTGAGAGCCGCTCGCTCACCAACCTGGTGTTCATGGGTATGGGCGAACCCCTTGACAACCTCTCGGCCCTGCTCCCTGTCATTGAAATCCTCACAGCCAAGTGGGGGTTGGCTTGGAGCCCCAAGCGCATCACTGTCAGCACCATAGGGCGCATCCCACAGCTGCGCCAGCTGCTCGACACCACTCGAGTCAACATCGCCATCAGCGTACACTCGCCCTTTGCCGCAGAACGCCTCAGCCTGATGCCGGTGGAGCGCGCATACCCGGTGGTGGATGTGATACGCACCCTCCGCGACTATGACTTCAGCGGCCAGCGGCGCCTTTCGCTGGAATACATCATGTGGGACGGCCTGAACGACAACCTGCGCCACGCTGATGCCCTTGCTCGCCTCGTCAAGGGCATGGAGGTGAGGATAAACCTCATCCGTTTCCACTCCATTCCGGGCGTGGATGACCTCCGCCCCTGCCCCACTGCACGAATGACGGCTTTCCGTGACCGGCTCAACGCTCTGGGTATCACCGCCACCATCCGCGCATCGCGCGGCGAGGATATTATGGCGGCCTGCGGCATGCTCGCCGGCCGGTGTGAACAGTAGCGTGCGTGTGTGCGTTGAAGTTACTGACACGTAACTCTACTGTTTATGCACTCACCGCTCGTCACTCTAAGCTCCATGCGCCGGCACGCTCCACGGCTGTGGACTATCATCACATCATTTTTAGCAGTCATAACCTTGCAGAGCTGCGCCAACGATGCTTGGGAGGATGTCCCTTCCACGGCCTATGACTTTTGCATGGAGTACTGGCCCGAATATGCCATTCAGACCTATGGCAACATCAACGGCGTGCAGGTAGTGGTAATAAAGGGAGCTGCAACGGTCTACTTTGATCAGGCGAGCCAATGGATAAAAATCGACGGCAACGGCGGCACACTCCCCCCGATGCTAATGTGGGACCAGCTTCCCGGACCGCTCTACACTTATCTGGAGGAGATTGAGGCCGTCAGAGCAGTATATGTATTGGCACGCAACGCCACGAGTTACGATGTGACGCTCTCCAACCAGACCATCAGCTACAACGTGAACACCGGCGAAATCACCGGCTCAGAAGTGCTGCCACAACCATAACGGAGAGAGCTGTTGCTCCCCCCACTGCTAACCACCATGAACAACAGAACTTCCACGCCACCCGGCGGCATCAAGGATACTTCCGGGCGCACGCCCGAGGCGCAACTCACCGCCCGGGGACGCAAAAAAGCGCCAACCACCGCACTTGGCACCGTCACGATGGGTGCTATGGCCATCATGATTGTGACGAGCGTGCTGAGCCTGCGCGGCCTCCCCTCGGAGGCCAAATTCGGCATCCAGTCCATCTTCTATTACCTATTCGCGGCAATAGTCTTCTTGGTACCCTTCTCGCTGGTATGCGCCGAGTTAGCATCCACCTATTCACGTTCCGGCGGCCTGTTCCGCTGGATTTCCGAAGCGTTCGGCCCTCGCTGGGGTTGGACGGCGATGTACCTTGAGTGGCAGACCATCGTCATATGGTTCCCGACGGTGCTGATGTTTGGCGCGGCTTCGTTGGCTTATGTATTCTGGCCGGAGTCTTTTGATGCGGCGTTGGCTTCCAACAAAGTATACACCCTCATCATCTCGCTGCTCGTCTACTGGCTTGCTACGTTCAACTCCTTCCGCGGTCAGGGGATGGCCAACAAGTTATCCACCGTCGGCGGTCTGGTGGGCACCATTATCCCCGGCGCGCTGTTGATAGTGCTCGGCGTCATCTACGTGTGTCTGGGCAAGCCGGTGATGCTGGCTCACGAATCGTTCTTCCCTGACTTCACGCACCTGAGCACCATCGTCCTCGCCGCCAGCATCTTCCTGTTCTTCGGAGGCATGGAGAGCCAGGCCGTGCATATCACGGACATGAAGAATCCCTCTCGCGACTTCCCCCGCGCCATGTTCCTTGCCGTGGTCATCACTGTGGCGGTCTATGCTCTGGGCACTCTCGTTATCGGCCTGGTCATCAAGACTGACAACATCAACCTCCTCCAGTCGCTCCTTGTGGCCTACAAGATGCTGTGGGCCAGCTTCGGCCTCTCATGGCTCGGCAACGTGATGGCCGTGCTGATACTCTTCGGCGTTCTCGGTCAGGTGAGCGCCCTGATCACAGGCCCCGCCACCGGACTGATGTCAGTGGCTCAGAGCGGCTACCTCCCCCCGAAGCTCCAGAAGCTCAACAAGAATAATGTCAACATACCCATCCTGCTGATTGAGGGTGTGTTTGTCACCGTGCTCACCCTGTTGCTGCTTGTTCTCCCCACCGTGGAGAGTGCTTACCAGATTATGAGCCAGCTGGCCACCATTATCTATCTGCTGATGGTGCTGATGATATATGCCGCATTTCTGAGCCTCCGCAAGACGGCCCCCGGCAAGAAGCGCGGATACCGCGTGCCGGGTGGAACCGTCGGCAAGTGGGCGGTGGCATCCGTTGGCATCCTCGGTGCCGTGGCCGCGCTTGGCCTGAGCTTCCTCCCCCCGAGCCAGATTCAGACCGGCAGCCCGGTGGTGTATATCGGCATCCTTGTAATCGGCACTCTCGTGTTTGTGGCAATCCCTCTGGTGGTCTACGCCCTGCGCAAACCCTCGTGGCGCAACCCCGACTCACACTTCTACCCCTTCGACTGGCAGATTGAGGGGCGCAAGCCATGGGAAGTCTCCAAGTGGAGCCCCGACTACCAGCCTGCCGCCGAGGAAGTGGAGGCCGCCGAGGACCGCGCCGTCCGCGACCACGCCACCGTCAAGCATATGTAGCAGTTGTTCTGCAAACTTTTTTTCGTAGCCCCTGCCCCCTGAGCAGGGGCTTTCTATTTTTGCATAATACCGCCCCGAAACGTACCGGATTGAAAGCAAACCACCCGCTCATGCTTAACATCACACCAATTTTTGCGGTTTGTCAATTTTATATCGAAATATAGCTTTTCATGGCATTTTGCTATATTTTTAATATTTTCAAAAGATTTTTGCTACTTTTATTTGGATTTTATGAAATCTTCACATACCTTTGCCGCTGTACAGTTCTACTAAGTTTAACGCCAACCGGCTAAAAAGGTAAAAAAGATGATTTATCCAAAGGTACTATTCTCAGCGATGGCGACAGCCATGCTGATGACTGCAATGGACGCCAAGGCTGACGACACAACAACCACCGCCGGCAACTCTGCACTGGAAGCCTCCCTGAGCGCCGACCTCGTGAGTGGCTACATATGGCGCGGACAGGATTTGGGGGGCGTCAGCATCCAGCCCGGGTTCGGTATCGGCTGGAAGGGACTCACTTTGGGGATGTGGGGCTCTGCCTCTTTCGAGAAGGAGGACACCAAGGAGGTCGACATCCTCTTGGGATACTCTTACGGTGGCTTCTCCGTGGGTATCACTGACTATTGGTTCAATGATGGCCCCGGCTACTTCAAGTATGGAGCACACGATACGGCTCACGTATTCGAGGCCGGCGTGGGCTATGACTTCGGTCCTGTCGCACTAAACTGGTACACCAACTTCGCCGGCAACGACGGCGTGACCGGCAAGGGAAAGCGCGCCTACTCCTCTTACGTGGAAGTGTCCGCACCCTTCAAAATCTCGTTCCTCGACTGGAAAGCCGAACTCGGTGCTACACCCTGGAGCACCTCCTTCTACAACTCTCACGGCTTCGCGGTGATCAACATAGGCATCGGCGCGGCCCACACATTCAAGCTCAGCGAGCAGTTCGGCCTCACGCTCTCGGCCAAGGGCACTTTCAACCCCCGCGATAGCAAGGCTTACCTCGTGGCAGGTGTCTCCGTGGCAAGTCTCTGAGCTACATTCCTCTCCATCATCACTCACATTCAACTCATTAATTATGAAAAAGATAGAGGCTATCATCCGCAAGACCAAGTTTGAGGATGTCAAGGAGGCCCTCACAGCCGCCGACATCGAGTGGTACTCTTATTACGAAGTGCGCGGCGTGGGCAAAGCTCGCGAGGCACGCATATATCGCGGCGTGATGTATGACACAAGCTCCATCGAGCGCATCCTGGTGTCAATAGTGGTGCGTGACATCAACGTGGACAAGACCGTCAAAGCCATTGTCAAGGCTGCCCAGACAGGCGAGATTGGCGATGGTCGCATCTTCGTTATTCCCGTGGACGACGCCGTGCGCATCCGCACCGGAGAGCATGGCGACACCGCTCTCTACAATGCCGAGAAGGCCAAGTGACGCGCGCTATCCACACCTCCCTCTCAACCACCACCATACACTCACCTATTCACTTCACAGAGTTATGAAACGATATAGCTTCATTCCGGCCGCTGTCCTGATTGCAGCTGCGGCACTGCTACCTATATATGCCTTTGCCGACACTCCGGCAGCCTCCGACTCAATCGCCTCCGTGGCTGAGGGCATTGCTCCCGCCGTGGAGCTCCCCGTCACCGAGGTGGCTGAGGATACCGCCAACCCCCTCGTGTCAGGTCTCAATACCGTGTGGATGCTTTTGGCGGCCATGCTCGTGTTCTTCATGCAGCCCGGCTTTGCCCTGGTGGAAGCCGGATTCACCCGCTCCAAGAACACCGCCAACATCCTGATGAAAAACTTCGTCGACTTCATATTCGGATCTCTACTCTATTGGTTCATCGGCTTCAGCATCATGTTCGGCATAGGCCACTTCTGCGGCGTGCCTGACTTCATGAGCATGACGTTTGACAGCAACGGGCTACCTGACCCCACGTCACTCCCTACTGAGGGCTTTCTGGTATTTCAGACGGTGTTCTGCGCCACTGCCGCCACCATCGTCTCCGGCGCTATGGCTGAGCGTACCAAGTTCTCGGCTTACCTGATTTACACCATCTTCATCTCCGTACTCATCTACCCCATCTCGGGTCATTGGACATGGGGCGGCGGCTGGCTGATGGATGGCGACGAGACCTCCTGGATGATGCGCACCTTCGGGGCCACATTCCATGACTTTGCCGGCTCCACCATCGTGCACTCCGTAGGCGGCTGGATAGCCCTTGTAGGCGCTGCCATCCTCGGTCCGCGTATCGGCAAGTACACTAAGGATGGCAAGTCAAAGGCCATTCCCGGACACAACCTTACCATCGCCGCTCTCGGCGTGTTCATCCTCTGGTTCGGGTGGTTCGGTTTCAACCCCGGCTCACGTCTGGCTGCCTCCGGCATCGAGGATCAGATATCCATCTCGCTGGTGTTCCTCAACACTAACCTTGCAGCCTGCGCCGGCGGCTTCGCGGCTCTGGTAATCAGCTGGTGGAAATACAGCAAGCCCTCGCTCTCACTCACTCTCAACGGCATCCTTGCCGGTCTGGTTGGTATCACAGCCGGCTGCGATGCCGTGGCACCCCTTGGCGCAGTGCTCATCGGCCTAATCTGCGGTGCCCTGATGATATGCTCCGTGGAGTTCGTGGACCGCGTGCTCAAAGTGGACGACCCCGTCGGTGCTGTGTCAGTGCATGGCGTGTGTGGATTCACCGGCACAGTGCTCACCGGCCTCTTCTCAGTGGAGGAAGGCCTCTTCTACGGTGCCGGCTGGGGCTTCCTCGGGGCACAGCTCTTCGGAGCCCTCGTCATCGGCTGCTGGGCAGCCGGCATGGGCTACCTCGTATTCAAGGGTGTTGACCTCGCTCACGGCCTCCGCGTCCCCGCACGCATTGAGGAGGAAGGCCTCGACATCTACGAGCACGGCGAGTCCGTCTACAACGCTTAACAACCATCAAACAACCGGTAGAAGTGCCGGGCCAAGCGCCCGACCACTGCGGGAGGTGCCACCCGGCGACGGGCCACACCTCCCGCTCGGTGTATATATTCGCTGCCGGAAGGCTCAGGCGTCGAAGTAGCGGACGGCGTTGACGGCACGGAGCACGTTGCACAGGGGGCGGCTCCAGTAGGTCTCGAAGTCTTCCTTGACAGCAGACAGCGCGGAGTTGGTGAGCTCCTCGGGAGCATCGCGCACCACCTCCAGCAGATTGTAGAGCACTTGGAATATATCGGCCAACCCCTCTGAGATGCTTGACGCTATCGGCGTGTCGGAGTACTTCATATCCTCCTCAAACACCTCCAAATAGGTATCCTTCTCGCCCAGCAAAGCCTCCATGGCACGCCGCAGCGACTCGTAATACTCCTCATCAAGGGCATTGTCAATGTATGCCTCCTCAATGACACCACTCATGTCAGGCCGCAGGTCGGTTGCCGAAATATACAGTCGCGGCAACAACCTGAGCATGGAGCTGACAAACGCCTCGGGCTCCGCCTCACGGGCGCGTTCCACAGTCTGACAATATTCGTTGGCGAGGGCTATGAAAGCCAGTGAGTTAGGTGCGAGCATCGGTGTTGACTCCGTAAAGATGGTTGTTGACTATGTAATCATATACGCCCGGCGGCAGGAAACAGTTCATATCCTTACCCTTTGCCAGGGCGCGACGCACAAAGGTGCTTGACAGGTCTGTGACCGGCGCATGCACCACATCCACGCGGTCATCATAGATGGTCTCCTTCACCGGATAGCCGGGACGCGGGTATACTATCACGCCGTAATCATTGAGAATATCCTCGTAGTCACGCCACTGCTCGAAGATGCGCCAGTTGTCGCTGCCGATTATCAACTTGAAGCGGCGGCGCGGATAGCGACGCGACAGCAGCCGCAGCGTGTCGATGGTGTACGACGGGCGCGGCATCGACAGCTCGATGTCGCACACGCCGATACCCTCGATGCCGCGGGTAGCTATGTCGAGCATACGCAGACGCTCTATGTCAGGAAGCAACTCCGTGGAGGTGGCTTTCAGCGGGTTAACCGGCGAGAGTGTAAGCCACACGGCGCTGAGGCTGGTGAACTGCGTCAGAAACGAGGCCAGCATCAGGTGCCCCACATGTACCGGGTTGAATGACCCGCCAAGGATGCCTATGGTCTGAGGGCGTTCGTCAGCCATTCTGCTTGATGAAATCTGTGATGATGCGGTTCACTGCGGCTACAGCCTCGGGGAGACGGTCGTTGACAACCACGCGGTCAAACTGCGGTGCATACGTCAGCTCCAGCTCTGCCTTGGCCACGCGAGCCTCAATTTGGTCTGCGGAGTCTGTACCGCGACCTTCAAGGCGGCGGCGCAGCTCCGCAACGCTCGGCGGCTGAATGAAGATGCTCACAGCACGTGCACCCAACAGGCGCTTGACGTTGACGGCTCCCTTCACGTCGATATCCATGATGACGTTGTGGCCGGCGGAGGTGATGCGGTCTATTTCGCTGCGCAGGGTGCCATAGCAACGACCGGGGTACACCTCCTCCCACTCCACGAAGTCACCGGCCTCCACGCGGGCGTGGAAGTCGTCGGGGGTGAGGAAGTAATACTCCACGCCATCACGCTCTGCTCCGCGCGGCGGTCGGCATGTGGCGCTGACTGAGAACTGCAAGTCAAGCTCGGGGCGTCCTATGATGGCCTCGATAATTGTCGACTTGCCGGAGCCGGAGGGCGCCGAGAGTATTATCACCTTGCCGTTGGCGGCGTGCCAGGATGCGGACTTTGTGGTGTCGGTCATAACACGTTGAGCACCTGTTCTTTAATCTGTTCCAGCTCATCCTTCATCTTCACAACCACTTGTTGCAGGTCGGCATGGTTGCTCTTGGAGCCGAGAGTGTTGATCTCGCGCCCCATCTCCTGCGCTATGAAGCCGAGCTTCTTACCCTGCCCGGGCTCTCCGGCCATTGTGGTGGTGAAGTAGCGCAGGTGCTGGGCCAGGCGTTGCTTCTCCTCGTTGATGTCGAGCTTCTCAATGTAAAATATCATCTCCTGCTCCAGGCGCGAGCGGTCGATGTCCACCTGATGCAGCTGAGCAAGACCATCCTCGATGCGCGCACGGATTTTGCCCACGCGCTCGCTCTCGTACTGTGGCACAATCTCCAGCAGCTCTGTGATGGCAGCGATGCGCGCGGCGAAGAATTCTTCAAGTCTTGCACCCTCCTGCATCCTGAACTCAATGAGTGCATCTGCTGCCTCGTCAGCGGCAGTAAACAGGGCTTCTACCTCGGCGGGACTTATTGTGGTGTCGTTGGCATCGGAGGAGAGGAAGATGTCAGGCAGGCGCATCAACACGGCGTGCCAGTCTGCCGGCTCGGGGAGCCCAAGCTCGGCTGAAGCCTTGCGTATCTGCTCCACATAGGCAGCCATGGCGGCCACATTCAGCGTGGGCACATCGGCTCCGCCGGCGCTCACGGCGGTGACGGTCATGTCCACCTTGCCGCGCAGCAGCCTCGGTGACAGGTGGTTGCGCAACTCCAGCTCGCGCTCACGGTATATGCCGGGTACGCGCACGGCCATGTCGAGCTGCTTGGAGTTGAGGCTCTTCAGCTCAACGGTTATCTTTCTCTCAGGTGTCTCGGCAGTGGCTTTGCCGAAACCGGTCATTGACAGCAACATTTTACAGACGGTTTATTTGACAAAGTTACATAAAACTTTCAGAGCTTGCTTAGAGGTTGTTTAATAATAAGCCCTCAAAGGTACTCACCGTTGAAGAATTGCTTCACGTCATTCACCATCTGCTTGATGCGCTGCTCCTCGGACTTGGGACAGAGCAGCAGCACGTCGCCGGTGTCTGCCACAATGAAATCCTTCATGCCGTCCATCACCACGAGCTTGCGCCCCTTCACTGCCACAATGTTGCCCGAGGAGTTGTAGCTCAGCAAGTTGCAGTTCTGGGCTACATTGCCGTCGGAGTTCTTGGGGGAGTTGTCGAACAGGGCACTCCAGTTGCCGAGGTCATTCCAGCCGAAGTCCACGCGCTCCACATATACGTTACCGGCCTTCTCCATCACGGCATAGTCCACGGAGATGCCGGGGCATGCGGCGAAGTTACCCTCGATGAACTCGCGCTCCTGCGACGTGCCGAAAGCATCGCGGCCACGGTCAAACACCATCGCCAGGTCAGGAGCCGTCTCCTCAAGCGCGCGGAGTATCGTCGAGGCCTTCCACAGGAAGATGCCGGAGTTCCACACGAACTCGCCGCTGCTCAGAAACACCTTTGCAAGCTCCAGGTCAGGCTTCTCGGTGAAGGTCTTCACGCGGTTGATGCCGGGAGCCACCTCTTCGCCCACCTGAATGTAGCCGTAGCCGGTCTCAGGGCGAGTGGGGTTGATACCAAGGGTGAGCAGCGCATCGTGGCTCTCCACGAAGTCGAAGCCTCGGCTCACGCACTCCTCATAGAGCTTCTCGCGGGTCACCAGATGGTCACTGGCGGCTACTATCATGCTTGCTTCCGGGTCAAGAGCAGCGATGTGGTGAGCTGCCCAGGCTATGCAGGGTGCGGTGTTGCGGCGCGCGGGTTCCAGAAGGATGTTGCGCTCGTCCACGTCGGGCAGCTGCTCTTTGATTAGCGGGGCGTAAGCCTCGTTCGTCACCAGAATGATGTTGGAGGGTGACACCAGCGGCAGGATGCGGTCATAGGTCATCTGAAGCAGGGAGCGGCCGGTGCCCAGAAAGTCGATGAACTGCTTGGGGTAGTCGGTGCGGCTGTATGGCCAGAAGCGGGAGCCGATGCCGCCGCACATGATTACGCAATATCTGTGGGGGTTGATCATGGTCATGGGGGTAAGTCAACGCAGGGTCCGTGCACGTGAGCTGTTGACTCAGCGTGGGCGGACCCTGCGGGTGTGTCGAGTTAGTGGTTGTGAGGGTTATCAGTCAATCTCCTCGTCAGCCTCGTAGCCGCCCATCTCGCGAATGGCGTTCTTGAGCATGACGTACTGCTGGAAGAGGTGGTTGACGGGCACCTCACCTTCGGTGTAGTCATGCATCGGGCTCTTGAGGAAGAAGCTCAGGAAGCGCTGGATGCCGTGACGGCCGGCACGGGCTGCGAGGTCGCTCAGCAGCACGAGGTCGAGGCACAGGGGTGCGGCAAGGATGGAGTCGCGGCACAGGAAGTTGATCTTGATCTGCATGGGATAGCCCATCCAGCCGAAGATGTCGATGTTGTCCCAGCCCTCCTTGTTGTCGTTGCGCGGGGGATAGTAGTTGATGCGCACCTTGTGGTAGTAGTCAGTGTAGAGGTCCGGCTGCTCCTCGGGTACGAGGATGCTCTCAAGGGTCGAGAGCTTGGAAACCTCCTTGGTGCGGAAGTTGGCGGGCTCGTCGAGCACCAGACCGTCGCGGTTGCCCAGGATGTTGGTTGAGAACCAGCCGCTCAGACCCAGGCAACGGGTGCCGATGATGGGAGCGAAACCGCTCTTCACCAGGGTCTGACCGGTCTTGAAGTCCTTGCCGGCGATGGGCATGCCGGTCTGCTCGCTGAGCTCCCACATGGCGGGAATGTCAACGGTGGTGTTGGGAGCACCCATGATGAAGGGTGCACCCTCCTTGAGGGCTGCGTAAGCGTAGCACATCGAGGGGGCGATATGCTCCTTGTCGTCAGCCTTCATGGCTGCCTCAAGAGCCTCAAGGGTGCCGTGAACCTTCTCGTCTACGGGAACGTAAACCTCTGTGGAAGCAGCCCAGAGCACCACTACGCGGTCCACACCGGTCTCCTTCTTGAAGTTGCGGATATCCTCGCGGATCTGCTCGGTCATGTCCCAGCGATCCTTGACGGTCTTCACATTGTCGCCGTCAAGACGCTTGGCGTAGTTGTGGTCAAAAGCGGCCTTGAGGGGCTTGATGGCCATCAGCTCATCCTTGACAGGCTCAATGTCCTTCTCCTTGAGCACCTCGCAGTTGATGGCGCTCTCGTATGCGTTGGCGGGATATACATCCCATGCGCCGAACACGATGTCGTCCAGCTTGGCCATGGGCACGATCTCGTCATACTTCAGGTACTTCTTATTCTCGCCGCGACCTACGCGGATCTTGTCATACTGGGTCATGGAGCCGACGGGCTTTGCCAGGCCCTTGCGAGCCATCAGTACGCCGGTCATGAAGGTGGACGACACGGCACCGAGGCCTACCACCATCACGCCGAGCTTGCCCTCGGCGGGCTTTACAGTTGATTTCATAACAGCTTGTGTCAGAGATATACTATTGTAATTGTGTATTTTTCAACAGATACTTTTGCAAAGAAAATGTGAGGGGACGCTCAGTGGGCATCCGATGCACAGCGGGCAAAATTACGGGAAAATCCGGTATTGTGAAAGTTTTCTAATTTAAAAAACGCCAATTAATGTTACCATAAGTGAAATACACCCATTTTGGAGCAAAATCAGCAAAACAAACCTTAAATCAACGCCCTAAGTGTTAACACTCCTTAATGACGCATCAGCCCGCTCACCGCCCCCGCGTCACTTTACAAGGACGCGGCGGGCATGGGTGTCGGATGCGACAATATAGACTCCGGCGGGCAGCGTGAGAGTGACGGTGCGGGCGGCACTGCCGCTCCACAGGGTCTTGGCATCCACGCTATACACGCTCAGAGGGAGCGCGGCATTGCTACTCTCAATCACGAGCTGACCGTCGCGGCAATAGGCATCCCAACCGGCATCGTCAGCAGCGAGGGTTGCCACTGCTGCCGAGCTGTAAGGGCTTACGGAGATGTCGTCAACATTGAAGCGAGCGCCGGAGCTCTGACGCAGTCGGAACCTAACGGGCGAAGCCTTCTTCACATCGGTCTTGAACAGTTCATAGCCCGTTGAGGTCAGCGTCACGCTGCCATGGTCAGTCCATGTGCGGCCTCCATCGGTGGAGCTCTCCACATGAATCACTGCACGCCCCTCATTGTCGCTCCAGTTGGCGGCGTAGAAGCTAACGGTGCCCGCGCCACGGGTCAGGTCCTCAGCAAGGGTCAGCGCGCTTGTGGAGTCCTTGCCGAAGCGCATGGAGCGCTCGCCTTGATAATGGACGCCGGTCTTGGCCTCGAAGCCGGCATCGGTCAGCGTCCAGCTGCCGGCAACACCCTGCACGGTGACATTGCTCTTATAGGGCCCGGCCTTTCCGGCAACGGCATCATCTACCTCAAAGGTCTCCAGGAAGTAGGGCGCGTCACTCACACTCAGGGTAACTTCCTCCTCCCACTCGGCCCCGTCGCCGCTCACGTGAAGCTGTGCCTTGTAGTCGCCGGCCTCAGCGGCTGCGGCACGCAGATAGAAACGGTCCTCCTCGGGGAGCAGCTCCACAGCACGGCTCCATGAGGCCTTGTCGGTAGACACTTCGAAGGGTGCGCCAACGCTCACGGCGATGTTGCCATCCACATAGCGGCTCTCGACGGTGAGCTCTAACGGCTCGGTGGCCTCGCCCACGCCGCTCTCCATGTCGAGGGAGCCGGAGGCAATGACACTGATGGAGGCCACGGCCTTGGAAGTGGTCACGCTGAGCGGACCCTCCTTGCCGTCGGGGGTATTCAGGCTTATGGCATAGGTGGTGGAGGGCTCCAGACCACCTATGGTGTAGCCCTCGTCGGAGGCATCGACTACCTCGGGGAAGCCGTCGACATCCACTCCGGCGGTGGTGACATACAGCTCATACAGCTCGTCGGCATCATGCACGTTGACCCACTCCACCTCTATGCTCTCGGCGGTGACGCGCGATGCTCTCAGACCGATGCCGTCAATGGCGGTGGCCTTCACCGCAACGTGTGACGTGTGGGTGGCGGAGGTGATGGTAAGCGTGCCGCTCACCGGGCCGGCAGTGGCAGCCGTGGCGGTGATGGTAACTGTGGCACCGGCATTGGCAGCGGTGGCAGTGAGCGTGGAGGGTGTTACACTCAGCCCGCTGCCGCTGATGGCGACGCTGACGGGCTGGGTGGCACCATCTGTGCGCACTGTCAGCGTGCTCTTGCGGGAATGGCCGGTGCTCAGGTAGCCGAGGTCTATGCTTGTGCCGTCGGCAGGGGTGAGGATGCTGCCGTAGGTGTCTGCGGCGTTCCAACCCTCGCTCTGGGCGTTGCCCCAGATATGCTCGGCAAGCTCGGGATGGTCTATGAACGGGTTGCGGTTATGCTGGTAGGAGCTCACGGCATCGTTGCGTTTGAGCTCTTTGTCATCCACGGGGTCTTCGCGGTGCCACTTTAGCAGCAGGTTCACGGCCCAGGTGGTATAGGCGGGATAGGAATTGCCGGCGAGCATCGGCGAGCTCCACGAGGAAATCTTGCTGTTGTAGGCCGCGGCCATATAGAAGTATGTGCGGGCGAAGTCTCCCTTATATTGGTCATCGGGCTCAAACACTGTGCCGGAGTAGCCGGCAAAGGTGCTCGCTCCGAGGCGCCCGAGGGCTTTGCCGCGGCTGTTGGAGGCTATATAGGTGCCTCCCGAACACTCGCCGAAGGGATAATTGCTGCGCTGGCCGTTCACCTTGCCGTCGGTGGGATAGAGGTGATAGAGGTCGGAGTACATCGGCGATTTGTCGTCAAACCAGCTCTTCGGGAATGAGTGCTCGCGGTTGTAGCAGTCGCCGAGCACGGAGTAGTTGCCGCACTGCTCCTTGCCGGGGTTCCACTTCACGGTGCTGTACATATCTATCAGCTTGCCGTCAGAGCCTACATCGGTAGTCTCAAAGGCTCCCCACAAACCCTTGTATGATAGGACGTCAGGGTTGCCCACCACAGCCTCAAGGGCGTTGAGCAGGGCCGCGCCCTTTTTGCC
This sequence comes from Candidatus Amulumruptor caecigallinarius, assembly GCA_023665605.1. Taxonomy (GTDB): domain Bacteria; phylum Bacteroidota; class Bacteroidia; order Bacteroidales; family Muribaculaceae; genus Amulumruptor; species Amulumruptor caecigallinarius_B. The sequence continues at coordinate 568,368 of JAMPDP010000001.1, forward strand.
CTTGCAGGTGTCATAATATCCGTCAGGCTCCTTGGCGCCGAGCCAAGCGGGCATGGCGCACAGGGCAATCAGTGTGAACAAGTGTGATAATTTCATGGATGATATGGTTGGTCTGAGCCGCAAAATGAAGTGATTTACACTTCTTTCAAAATCACTTCAATATGCGGGGGATGCAAAGTTATCAAATATTTTCAGAAAAATAGTTAACTTTGCCGTCGGAAACGGTGCCCGAAAGGGCCTAACAGGGAACCGGGTGTGACTCCCGGACAGTCCCGCTGCTGTGTGTTTCATCCACAGGCCTCTCCGCCGGCCGCCGGCTTGCCCCACCATTGAGCGGGCCCTCGCCGACGCCGTAACAGCCACTGCCCCGGAGGGGGTGGGAAGGCCGGAGTTGCCGAAACGAGTCAGAAGACCTGCCGTCACTTCCATCATATGCCGTCATTATACACCTGCGAGGACGGGGTGACAGTGCGCAATGGCTCAGATAGCTTTCTGTTGTTACAGCTCCTTGCGGGTGGTGTATTGCCGGCATCCATCTTCTCTGATAGAAACCGACATACATCTCCTCACCTCACCATGCCCATTAACGAGCATATACAACTCTTTCACAAGCCATTATCTCTAATTGCTTTTCTGCTACTCCTGATCTGTGCCACGGGCTGTCGCGAGGACGAGCTCGTGGTGCCGACGGAGTATGACATCATCGGCGACGCTGAGGCCGGGCCCATCATCGGACTATACCTGGTCAACGAGGGCAACATGGGCTCCAACAAGTGCTCGCTCGACTTCTACGACTACTCCACTGGCCTCTATGCACGCAACTTCTACGCCGAGCGCAACCCCAACGTCATCAAGGAGCTTGGCGACGTGGGCAATGATATAGGTGTCTACGGCTCGAAGCTCTACGTGGTGGTCAACTGCTCGCACAAGGTGGAGGTGCTCGACGCTTACACAGGCATACGCATCGGCCAGGTGGACATCCCCAACTGCCGCTACGTGCGCTTCTACCGGGGCAAGGCTTACGTGAGCTCATACATCGGCCCGGTGCTAATCGACCCGGACGCGCCCCGTGGAGGCGTCTTTGAGGTGGACACCACCTCGCTGGCCATCACGCGCCGCGTCACCGTAGGCTACCAGCCTGAGGAGATGGAGGTGGTGGATGACTATATGTACGTGGCAAATTCGGGTGGCTACCGCGCTCCCAACTACGACAACACGCTCTCGGTCATTGATATGCTCGACTTCAAGCAGGTGAAGCAGCTCCCCGTGGCCATCAACCTCCACCGCGTACGCAAGGACCGCTACGGCAACCTCTGGGTCAATTCGCGCGGCGACTACAAGAGCACCCCCGCACGACTCTACTTCCTTGCCAAGAAGGAGGGCTACAACGAGATGGAGGTTCGCGAGCAGCTTGACATCCCCGTCACCAACATGGCCATCCGCGGCGACTCGCTCTACTACTACTCTACAGCCTGGAGCGACTACACGCAGTCCAACACCATCAGCTACGGCATCGTGGATATACGCACGCGCCGTCAGGTGAGCTCAAACTTCATCACCGATGGCACCGAGCGTGAGATTACCATCCCCTATGGCATCGCCCTCCACCCCTACAACGGCGACATCTTCGTGACCGACGCCAAGAACTACGTCTCCTCGGGCACTCTCTACTGCTTTGACCGCTTCGGCCGCAAGAAGTGGAGCGTGCGCACCGGCGACATCCCCGCCCACATGACTTTCCTCCCACGCCGATGAACCCTCTCTGCCTCCACTCCGCCCGCCCGCTCGCCTCCGTTGCAACAGCCATTGTGGCTGCGCTGTTGCTGCTCTGCGGCTGCAACAGCTCTGACGAGCCCCCTATGGTGAGCCTCGGCATCGACGACTCTTACGTTATCGAGCGGATGCGCAAGCTACCCCTCTCGCCGGAGTTTTACGGCGCGGAATATCGCTGGACGCTGGATGGAAAGACCGTCGGCACTGACCATGACTACATATTCCTCGCAGCCGATGAGGGTACGTACCGCATGAGCTTTGACATCATAGACCCCGCCAACCCGTTCCACCATGACTTCACCGTCACGGTGGTGCATGAGGGAGTGGAGTACACTCCATATATTAAGGAAGTGGTGGAGTATTGTCCCGCACCGGGACAGTTCGTCAACGAGCTCCCTCCCTACGAGCCGGGCGACACGTATGCTGATATGCTCGCCAAGGCCACGGACTGTATCAGCGGCAAGAATGATGTGATGATCTCCCTGGGCGGATTCGGCGGCTATGTCACCTTCACATTTGACCATACGGTGGTCAACATCCCCGGCGAGCGTGACCTCCGCTTCTGGGGCAACGCCTTCTATGAGCTCACCGACACGGAGCGCAAAGGGGGCTCGGCGGAGCCGGGCATCGTCATGGTGAGCTATGACGTGAACTGCAACGGCCTCCCTGACGACCCCTTCTATGAACTCGCCGGAAGTGCCTATGCCGACCCGCGCACGCGCCACGGCTACACCGTCACATACTCGCGCCCCGACCCTGCCAAGGTGCCGGAGCCGGACGGCGGGTTCATCACTGATGCCACATACATCCCTTGGGCTGATTCACAAGGCTCCTCGGGCTACATACCCATGAACTCGTTCCACGCGCAGCCATACTGGCCGCAGTGGCTCCCGGAGTCGGTGACCGGCCTCAGCTTCACCGGCACATGCCTCCCGCCGAACGCGGTGGACCGCTACGGCAACGGCAACTACTTCATTCTCTACTGCTTCGACTGGGGGTACGTGGACAATCACCCCAATGAGGAGTATGGCCCCAACGCCTTCGACATATCATGGGCCGTGGACTCCTTCGGCCTCCCTGTCAACCTCCCCGGTGTGGACTTCGTGAGGGTCTACACCGCCGAAAACCAATATTGCGGCTGGCTCGGCGAAACCTCCACAGAGATATGCCGTGCCGCCGACCTCCACATCACCGAGGGTACACCTCTGCCCGTAATCCCCTGATTATCACATTCCCTCCATTCTCAGCTAATGAACCGATCTTTACTCACCGTAACCCTTGCCGCAGCTGCGGCCATCCTCCCGGCCATGCTCGCCGCCGAGACTTTTGACTTCTCCAAAATCACCCGGTGGACGGGCGAAGGCTCCAATCAGGCTGCCCTGATAGTGCGCTTCAACGATGCTGTCACCGGCAACGATGCCGCCGGCTCCATCGTGTGGGGCTACCGCTGGCCCGAGGGAGAGAGCCGCACTTCCGACGTAATGATCTCTGACATTGCCCGCGACTCCAAGGACCTGGTCATCCTCATCCAGTACACCGGAGGCATGGGCTACACTCTTGACGGCATAGGCTATGCCCCTGATGTCAACAAGATGCTTGACGGCCTCTGCTTCGACTATGACGCGGCGTCCGAAGACGGCAACATCAGCTTCGGCTACATATACCCCAACACCGGCATGGGACAGACTTCGGCCCCCGGCGCGGGCAATACCATGGACCTCTGCCAGCAGGCCATTGACCGGGCCAAAGAAACCCACGTCATCGAGCACCCCCTCAACCAGAAGACCTTCGGCTACCCGGCTTACGACTATGATCACTGGAAGCTCGACCGCGACCGCATGGATGCCTCGGTGGCATCCACTTCTCGCTGGCAGTCCGGCTGGTACTGGGGATACTGGAGCTTCTGGGTGGGAGCACATGACTTCGCCAACGACAAGCCTCAGGACATTGATGACCTCACATACTCCGGCATGGGTATGTCATCCACGGCCATCTACAACGGCCAGATCAGCGCATGGAAGTATATGTTCCTCGGCGGCAAGCCGATAGGCTCGCAGAGCGACGACGATGCCGCCGACGCGGTCACCGGGGCCTCTACCCGCTGGGGCACTCTGGCATATGAGCACTCTTACCCCTCGGTAAGTTCTGCCGCCGTAACCTCGGTGGAGGCTGATGCCGAGGCTCTGCCCGCCGACATCTACACTCTCAACGGCGTGAAGGTAGGCTCTGTCGCTGCCGCCATCCCCGTCTCATCGCTCTCCCTTGAGCCGGGCATCTACGTGGTGCGCCGTGGCACACGCGCCTCCAAGCTCCTCATCAAGTGAAAATTTATCCGGATAAAAACCAATCATAACACCTTCAAAAAAAGTAACAGACCCATGTCAAGAAAGTCTACTCTTGCAGCCATCTGCGTTGCCGTGTCGCTTCCGGCCCTCGCCTCTGAGGTGCCCGCCGACTTCCGCAACGTCCTTGGCGAGGGTGCGGACTATGCTTCGCTCACCCTCACCTGGGGCGATGACCTCGCAATTGACAACCTCGTCAGCGCCGTGCGCTTCGATGCCGCGGACGCTACCGCCGGCAGCGTCCTCGCTGCCGCCCTCAAGGCTGACCCGCGCTTCTACGCACTGAAAGATGCCGACGGGGCCTTCGTGGCCTTCGGCTTTGACACCGACGGTGACAACTCTGCCGCCGTAACCATCGGCGAGGCCACCCCCGAGCTTGTTGACGGCGTAGCCACCGCCGAGGCCGAGGCCGACCTCTCAGCCGCAAAGGGCTCGGCCCTCTATGACCACTGGAAGGTTAACGGCGAGGAGGGAGCCTGGAAGCTCCTCATCAACGGCGAGGATGCAGTCCTCACCGATGCCGTGGCCGACGGCGCGCAGCTCCGCCTGGTCTACGTGGCAGCAGATGCCGCCACTCCCGCCGCTCCCGCCGAAGTGTTCTACCTGCGTCCCGCCACTCAGCGCGGTGCATGGATGATGCCCGTGGTCAACTTCAACACCGCCAACGGCAAGACGCAATACATCCCTATGATTGCCAACGTCATCAACCGCGCCGACCTCTATTCCGGTTGGATTAAAATTAAGGTTGCCGGCTTTGAGGACTCCACTTCCGGTAGCACCCTCAACGAATATTGCCAGTACCGCAACGGCTCTGAGGCTCAGAAGATGCGTGTCCGCTTCACTCCCTCCGAAGCCGGTGAGTTCACCGTGACGCCCTGTGTGCAAACCGGCGAATGGAAAAATGAAGTATACTTCGATGCCGACGAACCCACCAAGTTCATCGTCACTGCCGCCAACCCTGTCACCGGAATACGCATGGTGGGATGGCCCGTGGAGGCCGGCGAGACAGCCAACCTCACCCGCTACGATGTGGTCAACTTCCGCGCATACGTCGTGCCGGAGGATGCCGACTTCAAGACTGTCAATTACTCCATTGACGACCCCGATGCCGCTGAAATCTTCGCAAAGTCATCCTACGACTTCGATATGTTCATCAACCACAAGGCCGGCGACTATGTGATGACCGTAACCGTGCCCGGCACGGATATCAACGCTGTCTACCCGGTTCACGTCACTGACCGCGACCGCGACAACGTTCCCGAGAACTACACCGACGGCACTTTCTGGCTCAGCGAGGAGTGGTTCGGCCACTCCAACGGCTCCATCAACTACATCAACCCCGACGGCTCCTACATACTCCGCGCCTACGAGCAGCAGAACCCCGGTGAGTCATTCGGTGCCACATCGCAGCACGGCATCATCTTCGCCGACAAGCTCATCATCACCTCCAAGCAGCACACTGACGGCGGCGACTCACGCACCGGCGGCGGTCGTCTGGTGGTGGCTGACGCCAAGACCCTCAAGAAGCTCGCCTCTTTCAACTATCTCGGCGAGACCGAGAAGGTGACCGCCGACGGACGTGCCGTGGTGGGTGTCAACGCTCACAAGGCTTACGTTGGTTCATCAACCATCGGCGTGCTTGACCTCGACAACCTCACATACAACCCCACCGGCGTGAAGGGCCTCCCCACAGGCGGCTCCTCCTACTCCGGCCAGTACGGCGACATGGTATCGGATGGCCGCTACGTCTACGCCATCCGCCAGAGCACCGGCGTGATCATCATTGACGGTGACACTGATGAGGTGGTGAAGACCATCGCCAACACCAACATCCAGGGTATCACACGCACATATGACGGTCGCGTCTGGTTCGTGGACTATGGCCGCGTGGATGGCTCTTACAAGTCTTGCATCTACTCCATCGACCCCGAGACTCTGGAGATTGCCGACACATTCCAGCTCCCCTCCAACGTGTCCTGCTCCTGGGGTGCATGGCGCTCCACAAAGTTTGTTGGCGCAAAGCGCTCCAACAAGCTCATCTGGAACAACAACTATGTGTGGGACCTCGACAAGGACGACTCTCCCGCCAACGTGCAGCCCGTCCTTCTCTCATCCGACTCCCGCTGGCCCTCTACCGAGGAAGCTACCGGTCGCGCAACCAAGCAGAGCGTCTATGGCTCCATTGCCTTCGATGACCGCTCCAATGAGATTCTCTGGTCAGGCTCCGCAGGATTCGGCACCAACGGCCGCTTCACCTGGTACAACTTCACCAACATTGAGACCGGTGATACCCGCTCCATGCGCATCCTCCCGGACTACTATTTCTTCCCCGCCATCCCCATCATCCCGCAGAAGTACCGCCCCTCCCTCATCAACCCAGACTTCAACGTCTCCGTTTCGTTACTTGATGACGAACCCACTGTGATTGACCTCACCAAGGTGGTGGATGACCTCGACAACTCGCCCATGCACATACAATACTCGCTCGTGAGCGAGCCTGCAGCCATGGCTGAGGACGCTGACAACACTCCCGCCACTCCCGTGGCCGTGGCCCTGGAGGGCTCCAAGCTCACCATCACCCCGCTCAAGGAGGGCGACACCTCCGTGAAGCTCACCGCAGAGAGCAACGGCAAGGAGGAACTCATCACCATCCCCGTCAAGGTGTCACAGGAGCCTGCCGCAATCGCGCAGGTGGAGATGGACGGCAAGCGCTTTGACTACTCCGACGGTATCCTCACCCTCAGCGGCTACCGTGATGTCAACGTGGCTCTCTATGACCTCAACGGTCGCATGGTCAAGGCTTTCCGCCCCGACTCTGACTTCTTCACCACGGACCTCTCCACTCTCCCCGCGGGTGTCTACGGCCTCAACGCCGCCTCCGGCCACCGCTTCAAGATTATGATACATTGATCTCTGCAAGGTGAAACTTAAATATCTCCTGTTTCTCATCACGGCAGGGGTGGCTCAGGCCACCCTTGCCGCTGATGTTGATTGCTCCACGGGCGTGCTCGTGGTCAATGAGGATTGGTACGGTCACCAAAACTCCAGCGTCAACCATCTCTCGCCCGACGCCGCCGACGGCGAGTACTGGGCGTATCGTGTGGTGCAGGCAGCCAACCCGGGTCACACTCTCGGATGCACCAACCAGTTCGGTGCCGTGTGGGGCGACAAGGTTTATTTCGTGGCCAAGCAGGCCAAGGACCCGGGCGATGCCGTGACAGGCGGACGACTCACGGTCTGCGACCTCGCTTCCATGAAGATTGTTGCCCAGCTCGAAAACATCGACCCATCGGGAGCCACCGCTGACGGTCGCGCCTTTGTGGGGGTTTCGGCTACCAAGGGGTACGTGTCGACATCCAACGGTGTATGGGTGCTCGACCTCACTACCAATACCGTCACCGGTCAGGTGTCAGGCACCGAAAACCCCAATGGCTCCGGCTCCGGTTCGGCTACCGACGCGGGCGGCTCGCTCTACCACGGCCAGTGCGGCATCATGGTGACGGCGGCCGGACGTGTCTTTGTGGCCCATCAGTCAAAGGGGCTGTTAGTCGTTGACCCGGCCACGGATGCCGTGACCCACACGCTCCCCATGGATGACCTCGCCGGGGTCGCCGGGGCCGGCATCGGCTCGATAGTCATGGCCCGTGACGGCAACCTCTGGCTCTCGGTGGCAAAGGACATCAGCGGTCAGGGCACGGCCCTCAATATGCTCGTCAAGCTCAACCCCGCCACTCTCGCACACGAGGCTGTCATCCTCGACTCAGACATCTACGGTCCCTCTAACTCATGGTATGCCTGGACTCCTGACACCTTCTGCGCATCCACCCTCCGCAACGCGCTCTACTGGACAGGCGGACAGTCGTCATGGTTCGTGGGCGCTAACGTCTACCGTCTTGACCTCGACACGATGGTCACCACCCGCATCATCGACTTCTCCACACTCGCCGGCAACTGGAAGGTGTATGGCGCATCCCTGCGCGTCGACCCTCTCACCGATGAGCTGTATATGTCGCTCTTCCACAACTTCCAGGACAACACCTACCTCACGCGACGCACCGACTACATGGGCAACATCATCAAGGATTACTCCATGGTGCGCAACTACTGGTTCCCCTCGCTCTTCCTCTTCCCGGAGGCCTCGCTCGCCGGCATGGATGATGTCGCTGCCGATGTCACTGCCGCTCCGGCTATCTCGCTGCGTGACGGCTCGCTCTCTGTCACTGGTCTTGCAGGTAGGGAGCTTTGCATATATACCCTCACCGGGGCACGGGTACTGACCACCGAGATGACAGCGACTGATGCAAGCATTGATGTCAGTCACCTCCCTTCCGGCATCTACATCGCTCGCGCCGGCAGCTCCGCTCTCCGCTTCGCTCTATAATCACTACCTTTGCCCTCATGAAACGCCACGGCACGGCTCTCGCCGCTTTCACTATATTCATCACCGCCACCGCTGCCGAGCCGGCACCACCCAAGTTCATGCCGGCTCCGGGAAGCGACCTGCTCCATGCCGACACTTCGGCTGACACGCTCTCGCTGCCGCAGGTGCAGGTCACGGCGCGCCGCACGGATGATGTAATCCCCGTGCAGGTGCTCAGCGGCGAGGAGCTCGAGAGGCTCAACTCGCAGTCGGTGGCCGACGCGCTACGCTACTTCTCGGGCGTGCAGGTGAAGGACTACGGCGGCGTGGGCGGCATCAAGACGGTCAACATCCGTTCCATGGGCACGAACCACACCGGCGTGGTGTATGACGGCGTGGAGCTCGGCAACGCCCAGAACGGACAGATTGACCTCGGCCAGTTCTCGCTGGACAACATGGAGGCCATCTCGCTCTACAACGGACAGAAGAGCGAAATACTCCAGCCGGCACGCGACTTCGGCACGGCCGCCACCGTGTATCTGCGCACGCGCACTCCCCGCTTTGCCGAGGGGGAGACATACCACGCACGCGCCAACCTGCGCTTCGGCTCCTTTGACCTGCTCAACCCCTCGGCCCTGGTGGAGGTGCGTCTGAGCCGAACGGTCAATGCCTCGCTTTCGGCGGAGTGGCTCAACTCGAGCGGCAAGTACAAGTTCCGCTACCGCCGCGTTACCCCCGCCGGCGAGCTGGCCTACGACACAACGGCGGTACGCCAAAACGGCGACATCAACGCCACGCGCATCGAGCTGAACCTCAACGGCTACATCAACATGGGCAAGTGGCAGTTCAAGGCCTACAACTACAACTCGGAGCGCGGCGTCCCCGGGGCCATCGTCAACAATGTGTGGCGACGCGGCGAGCGTGTATGGGACACCAACTCCTTCGTTCAGGGGATGTTCACCAAGACCATCGGCGACTTCACCACTCTGGCCAACGCCAAGTATGCCTTCTACCGCACGCACTACGTCAACAATGACGACAAGCAGGTGAAGATCGACAATCTCTACCGCCAGCGCGAACTCTACCTCTCTACCGCCAACGAATACACCATACGCCCCTGGTGGCACGTCTCGGCAAGCTATGACTTCCAGTGGAACACACTCGACGCCGATATGTATGACTTCGCACGTCCCACGCGCTTCTCCAACTACCTGTCGGCGGCGACTTCAATTGACTGGAAGCGGCTCCGCGTCCAGGCCTCGGGCATGATGACCTGGATTCACGATGACGTGGAGGGGCGCGAGAACCCCGACGACAAGTCGGTGTTCACACCCGCCATCTACGCCTCGTTCTTCCCGCTGCGCACTCGCGACTTCTCCATACGCGCGTTCACCAAACGCTCGTTCCGTATGCCCACGTTCAACGACCTCTACTATGCCGACATGGGCAACGCGCAGCTCTCACCGGAGCGGGTGACGCAATATAACGTGGGCCTCCTCTATGACTCGTCGCGCTCCGGCTCCTTCGTCTCGGCCATACGCGCGGGCGCGGACGTATATTATAATAAGGTGAAGGACAAAATCGTGGCCTATCCCAAGGGGCAGCAGTTCCGCTGGACCATGCTCAACCTCGGCCGTGTAGACATCCGCGGCATTGATGTCAACGCCCTCATCACTCTCTCGCCGCGCCGCGACCTTGACGTGACCTTCCGAGCCCAGTACACCTTCCAGCGCGCCATAGACGTCACCGACCCCGCCGACAACTATTACCGCGACCAGATACCCTACATCCCCCGCAACTCCGGTTCGGCGGTGGTCAACGCACAGTGGCGTGCCTTCGGCCTCAACTACTCCTTCATCTACGTTGGCGAGCGTTACAACCAGCAGGAGAACATCATCTACAACTACACCCAGCCCTGGTACACCTCCGACATTTCCCTCTCCTACGACCTGCACATCAACGCCGTGAAGCTCCGCGCCCTCCTCGAGGTCAACAACCTCCTCAGCCAGGACTACGACGTGATCCTCAACTATCCCATGCCCAAGCGCAACTTCCGCGTGACCCTCTCCGCCGAAATCTAATCCCCCACCCATTTTTTTTGACCGGCGGCGCAGTTGCAGAACTTTCTAAGGAGGAAGGTGTATCAAAAGTAATTGAGGGTGTAGAAAAACGCTCCTAAGGAGCGTCCGCAGGACGCTGATTTACCGTAGCCCCGGAAGCCGAAGCGACAGCGTAGGCATCCGGGGTCATTGTCATCACGGCCAATGGCGTCTGGAGGATGCCGATTTACAACATCACATCGGCCATCATTAGGTTCTGCACCACCCTCGTCCCCTCTAATTCGCGGGATTTTCGTAACTTTGCGCCCACCAAAACGCCCGCCAGTCATGTCACATACCCCCGAAGCACCACTCGTGTCGGTGGTCATCCCCAACTATAACTACCTCCGCTTCCTCCCGCAGCGCATCAACTCGGTGCTTGACCAGACTTTCACTGACTTCGAGCTCATCCTCCTCGATGACAAGTCCACCGACGGCTCTGCGGAGTACCTCCGCACCTTCGAAGGGCACCCCAAGGTGAGCCGCGTCATCATCAACACCGACAACTCCGGCAGCCCCTTCAAGCAGTGGGCCAAGGGGATAGAGGCAGCCCGAGGCCGCTACGTGTGGATTGCCGAGGCCGACGACTTGGCCGCCCCGGACTTCCTCGCCCGCACCGTAGGACTGATGGAGGCTCACCCCGACATGACTCTCGCCATGACCATGAGCGAGCTGATAGATGCCGACGGGCATCCCGGGTGCCGCGAATACTTCGAGGAGTTTGACCCCGACGGAGCCTCGGAGGTGTATGACGGCAAGCAGTTCGTGGCATCAACCATGTTTCACTCCAACACTTGCTACAACGCCTCCATGGTGCTGTTCCGCCGCGACGCATGGCTCGCACTCCCCGACAAGGAGTTCCTCAATATGCGCTACTGCGGCGACTGGCGCATGTGGGCGCAGCTCATGCTCATGGGCTCGGTAGGACTCGTGCGCGAACGCCTCAACTCATTCCGCTTCCACGGCAACAGCGTCACCGACGAGGGTGCCTCCAACGCCCGCGGCAACCTCGAAGCCCGCTTCGTGCAGCTCTACCTCGCATCCTACCCCGGGCTCTTCTCGCGAGACGAGTGGCGCATGACCCGCTACCGCATGTGGCGCGACTGGCGCCGCCAGCAGCGACGTCCCTCACCCCGCACTGCCTACACCGCCTCGTTCACCCCGCAGATGTTTGAGATCTACTCCATGCATGGCCGGCTACGCTGGACAGGCCTCTGGATATACTCCCACTTCCTCCGCTGGGGCCGCTCCACCCTCGGCATCAGCCAATCCTGGCCCACACCTCTCCGCACTTACCCCGCAGCCCGGGCCCCGCGCGCCTGAGCAGTACTCCCGTCCCCGCGCAACAGACGGGGCCGCCCCCGTCATTCACGGGAATTTCGTAACTTTGCCCCCAATCCAAAAACCAACCATCCACTCACTCACTATGGGCGACCAGCGATATATGCGCCGTGGCGTCTCCGCTTCCAAGGAGGATGTCCACGCAGCCATCAAGAATGTCGACAAGGGCATTTTCCCCAACGCTTTCTGCAAGATAATCCCCGACATTCTCGGCGGCGACCCTGACTACTGCAACATCATGCACGCCGACGGCGCCGGCACAAAGTCGTCGCTCGCTTACATCTACTGGCGCGAGACCGGCGACCTCTCCGTGTGGAAAGGCATCGCCCAGGACGCCCTGGTGATGAACATCGACGACCTCCTATGCGTAGGTGCCACCGAGGGTATCCTCGTAAGCTCCACCATCGGCCGCAACAAGATGCTCATACCCGGCGAAGTCATCGCCGCAATCATCGGCGGCACCGAGGAGCTCCTCGCCGAGCTCCGCTCCCAGGGCATAGGCATCTGGAGCACCGGCGGTGAGACCGCCGACGTCGGCGACCTCGTGCGAACCATCATCGTTGACTCCACCGTCACCTGCCGCATGAAGCGTGCCGATGTCATCGACAACGGCCGCATCGCCGCCGGCGACGTCATCGTGGGCCTCGCAAGCTACGGGCAGGCCACTTACGAGAGCGCCTACAACGGCGGCATGGGTTCCAACGGCCTCACCTCGGCACGTCACGACGTGTTCCGCCACGACCTGGCCGCACGCTACCCCGAGAGCTTCGACCCCGCCGTGCCCGACGACCTCGTCTACTCCGGCTCCATGGGCCTAACCGACCCCGTGGAAGGCTCCCCCATCGACGCCGGCAAGCTCGTGCTCTCACCCACACGCACATACGCCCCCGTCATCAAGAAGATTCTCGACGAGCTCCGCCCCGACATTCACGGCATGGTACATTGCTCCGGCGGCGCGCTCACCAAAGTGATGCACTTCGTCACCGGCAAGCACGTCATCAAAGACAACCTCCTCCCCATTCCCCCGCTGTTCCGCCTCATCGCCGAGCAGAGCGGCACCGACCCCGCCGAGATGTACAAGGTGTTCAACATGGGCATGCGCATGGAGATTTACCTCGCCCCCGAGCACGCACAGCAAGTCATCGACATAGCCGCCTCCTTCGGCATTCCCGCTCAGGTGATAGGCCGCGTTGAGGAAGCCCCCGAAAACCGCCTCACCATCACCTCTCCGCTGGGCACCTTCACCTACTGACCCCGCAAAAACGGAAATTTCGCCGAAAATTTTGCTATGTGATAGAAAATTAGTTACTTTGCACACTGTTTTGCCGCCGTGCCATGCGAGAAAGCCCCGGAAATGATGCTCTCCGGTGTGCGATATGAGGCCGCTGGCCATGAAGCTCAACACCCCCCCTTTCACACCCCGTAATCACACACAGAGTTAGATAATCAATCACGCCATGTCAAAGATTTGTCAAATCACCGGTAAGCAGGCCATGACGGGCAACAACGTGTCCCACTCAAAGCGCCGCACCAAGCGCAAGTTCAACGTCAACCTCTTCAACAAGAAGTTCTACTGGGTTGAGGAAGGCGCCTGGATTACTCTCACCATCTCTGCCGCAGGCCTCCGCACCATCAACAAGAAGGGCCTCAACGCCGCCATCAAGGAGGCCGCTGAGAAGGGTTATCTCACCGAAATCAAATACTTAGAATTCTAATCAATCATGGCAAAGAAAGCTAAAGGCAATCGCGTGCAGGTAATCCTCGAGTGCACCGAACATAAGGCCAGTGGTATGCCCGGCACTTCTCGCTATATCACCACCAAGAACCGCAAGAACACCACCGAGCGTCTCGAGCTCAAGAAGTACAACCCCATCCTCAAGAAGGTAACGGTTCACAAGGAGATCAAGTAATCCCCCCGCGGAGTACTTACACCACATCCACCCACACTCACTCTCACTTTTAACCCGATATGGCAAAGAAGACAGTGGCCTCGCTCCAGAAGGGTGAAGGCCGTACATATAGCAAGGTCATCAAGATGGTGAAGTCACCCAAAACCGGTGCTTACACCTTCCAGGAGCAGATGGTGCCCAACGACGCAGTCAAGGACGCCCTCAAGTAAGCCCCTCACACTATCCCCGACCATCCAAAGGGGCTTCGGAGTCATGGCGCAAGCCCTCCCACCATCGCCCCTTACGACACACTCTTTAGCATAACCGGCGCGGCCCCGCAGCAGCATCAACTGCCACGGGGCCGCGCTCCGTTAAAGGGGGATAGAGCTTGTCTAATAATATAATGGGAATATATATTATTAAACAAGCTCTTACTGATTAGAAGTAGAAATTACTCTTCTTGTCATAGAAAAGCATCCCTGCCCCTACCTCATGCGCCTCAGCGTCGCTGCTGTCTGCCGCAAGGATGGTCAGTGCCCAGGGAAGCGCCGACGACGGCCCGTTGCCCGTCACAAGATGCGGCACGGCAACAACCCGCTGCTCCTGCCACAGTGCATTCGGTGCATACTGCTCGAAGCCGGGGTAGCACGTGGCCGGCTTTCCGTCAAGCAGACCCAGCGGGCCGAGCACCACGCCCGGCGAGGCACAGATGGCGGCGATGTTGCCGCCGTCGGCTGCGTGCGCCATCAGCAGGTCGTTCAGCGGAGTGAACGCCGCAAGATTGCTCGCGCCCGGCATACCGCCCGGCAGTATCAGCCAGTCAGCCTGTCCGGCGAGACTGCGCATCTCGCTGAACGTCATGTCTGCCATCACCGTCACCCCATGGGCGCCCTTGACGGCACGGTCGGGACCGATGGCCACTGTGTAAATATCTATATTAGCCCGGCGGAGCACATCCACCGGTGTCAGAGCCTCGATTTCTTCGAAACCCTCTGCGAGAAACAAATATGACCTTTTCATACTTCCGGGTTTTTATTAATGTTATATCTGCACTATCTTTGCATATTGCAAATTGACACATTTCCCCCGACATAGCCAACCCCTCACCATCTAAATACCCTCAAAATCACCGCGCATGCCGTTAATTCATGTTAAGTCAAGCCGTTCCGCCTCCGGAAGCCCCCTTCGGCAGCTCCTGACATGGCTCACCGCTCTCATTTGCGCGGGGCTCACGGCGTGCGCTTCCGGCTCCTCGGCAGCCCCGCAGTGGCGCTCTGCCGAGGGGGTGGTATGGGCCACCACCTACCATATCACCTACCGCGCCCCGGCGGACCTCTCTGACTCCATCATCGCCGCTATGCGCCGTGTAGAGCTCTCCCTCTCCCCTTTCGAGCCTCTCAGCCGCATCTCGGCCTTAAATGCCGGCACCGACTCGGTGGCTGACGCGCTCATCTGCCGGGTATTCCGCCGCTCCGTGGATGTCAACGAGGCTTCCGCAGGTATGTTTGACCCCACGGTAGGCCCTCTCATCGAGCTTTGGGGGTTCGGCAAAAACCGCATCGACTCTCCCGCGCCGTCAGACTCGGCCATCAATGCCGCCCTCGCCCGCGTGGGCATACTCCGATGCTCTATCGACTCGGCCGGCATCATCCACAAGCCCCACCCCGCCACAATGTTCAACTTCTCTGCCATCACCAAGGGGCTCGGTGTGGACGAGGTGGCCGCAGCACTCGCTCGCGGTGGCGCTACTGACTGGCTCGTGGAGATTGGCGGCGAGATGACCCTGCATGGACGCAACTCGCGTGACCGGCTCTGGCGCGTAAGCGTCGACGCTCCGCTCCCCGACTCCACCGCCACTCACCGCGGCCTCCTCACCATTGATGTCACCGACTGCGCCATCGCCACCTCCGGCAATTACCGTAACTTTCACCACACCCCTAACGGGGAGCGTGTGGGCCACACCATCTCTCCCCGCACCGGCCGCCCCGTGGCCTCTGACATCCTCTCGGCCACGGTCATAGCCCATGACTGCATGACCGCCGATGCCCTGGCTACTGCCTGCATGGCTCTCGGCTCTGACTCCGCCCTGGTCATGGTAAGCCGTTTCCCCGGTGCCAAAGCCCTGCTGGTGATGGAGGGCGACCCACTCCGCATAGTCACCACCCCCGGCTTTCCTGCCTTCAACCGCTGACCTCTCCACTCTCCCGCTAATATTCCAATTCACCACATATCCGTTCACCATATCGCCGCCACCACGATGCACGCCCCTATCATCCGCCAAGCCATCACCGCCCTCCTCGCCGCCATCACTCTGATGCTCCCCGCCGGTGCCTCCGCTCAACAGTTCTTTGACCGCGGCCCCGCTGACAAATTCCTCCGCATGGAGGTTCATGCACTCGCCGGTGGCTCCACCATTCTCCAGAATTACACCGGATGCTTCGATGCCATCACCTCCTTTGACCAGCACTTCGGATTCTCCGGCGGAGCCGGAGCCGTGGCCACGTTCGGCATCCGCAACTGGCTCGGCCTCTCCACAGAATTCAACTTCCTGGCCTCCAACTCCTCGGCATCGGTAATGATGGCCGGACAGCCCGGCGTACCTTTCTCCACCGTCACCCTGCGCAACCGCTACTACACCATCAACATCCCCGTCTACGTGCGCATCAACTTCAACCTCGCACCCACCGTGCGCTGGAACCTCATCGGCGGTATCTACTACTCACTCGGCGTCGGCGGACACCAGAAGCAGAGCATCTACGCATCCTACGTCAACTCCCTCGGCCAGCTCATCAACCTGCACGACACCTACGAGCCCGGCTACTACCGCACCTCCGGAGCCTTCATCAACTCCAGCTACCGCGCCGACTGGGGCCTCATCCTCGGCACAGGCATCGAAGCCTCATCGCGCGTCTCCGTAGGCTTCCGCGCCCTCCTCGGCCTGCGCAATATGTCATACATCACCGACTCCGGTACCACCCGCCCCTCCATCCACAACGCCGCCCTCTACGCCACCCTCGGCTACATCTTCTGACCCCCGCGCCTCCTCCCTCCCCATGGAAGATGGTGTTGCAGAACCTTCTAAGGAGCGTCCGCAGGACGCTGATTTACCCGTAGCCCCGGAAGCCGAAGCGATAGCGCAGGCATCCGGGGTCATTTTCAGCACAGCAAAGGCGTCTGGAGGACGCCGATTTACAACACCACCTCCGCTATCAGTAGGTTCTGCAACACCCTCTAACTCCTATCATTCCTCGCCTTCCCAACCAAAATTATTATATTTGCAATTATCATAATCATAATAATTGAAATCACTCCTTGCGCTGGGGCTCCCATCGGGCCGACACAAGGATGTTCAGCTCATACAGCCCATATATAGGCTCCGCCACAAGCCCGGCGTCAGCAAGTGACAAGCCATGTCAGCACGTTCTACATAGGATTTTTTTGGGGAGTGTCTCGCGTGGTTGTCAGTAGAGGAAGCCGAGGAGCCAGAGGGGGAGGCGGTTGCCGGTGGTGGTTTCTTCGTCATCGGCCACGATATAGCTGCCGGGCACTTCGGCCACCTGCTTGAAGGTCTTGGATTTGCCTCCCACTTCTAACACGTATCTCTCATCCACAAGGAAGTCACCCACCGGCGGCTCGTAAAGAGTGTGTCCGGGTGCGAGCATGGAGGCGACAAATGTCTCTCTCACCGTCCCGATGTCATTGAGGGTGCTCAGGGCCGCCATGATGTCAGTATTATCAAAGAGTATCTTTCCAGGCTTGGCCACAGACTTCGGGGAGCGCCACCCGCTGTAAAGGCACCGGATTATGCCTCCCTTGTCCATCAGCTCAAACATCTTGATCACTGTGTTGCGTGACACTTGTATCTTCTCACTCAGAGACTGCACGTTGAGTGTGAACGGCACCTGCGTGGCCATCACATAGAGCAGTCTGCCGAGCTTGTGAAGAGTCTCCTGCTCAATAGCCTCAACTGCGGGAATGTCACGGTTGATCGACGTATCAATCAACCGCTCTATGCGTCCGTAATACTCTCCTTGATGCTCCGGATCAAAGAATGGATAATACCCTTTGCCTATATATTGGCCAAACAGTGGCAACACCTTATGCGGCAGTGCGTTGACTATCTCCCACTCAGAGCGGTGTGTGGCGTCAAGCATTATTTCCAACGGCACGGGAGGTAGTGCTACAACCCCTGACATCATCAGCCATTCCCTGAACGACAGCCCATAGAGCCTGTATGGCAGACAGCGACGGCTGAGGTCGGCTAAGGCCGAGTCAAGGTGTATCATAGACGACCCCGTGAAGGCCACATGGTACCCCGGATAAGAGTCGTATATATTCTTCAGCTCCAGTTGCCACTTACCCGTGTAGCGGTGGATTTCATCAAGATAAAGATGAGTGCCACCGTGGTCATAGTGCCACGCTGCAAGCTCCGAGATGGTGTTTGCCGCGAACCATAGGTTGTCGCATGATGCGTACAGGGCACTTCCCGCTACGCCAAATTTCTCCTTGATGCGTTGCAGCAGCATGGTGGTTTTGCCCACGCCACGTGCCCCCTTAATCATTATCAACCTGTCATCCCAGTTGATTTTGTTATAGAGATACCGGAACGTGTCTGTCTGCACCGCATTGACCAGTCGCTGTGAAGTCTTTATCAGATTTTCCATAAGCCATCAATTACTCATCACCCGCAAAATTACAGAAAATGCCCTCTCCACACAACACTTTCGCCAAAAAAAATGTTCTCTCCAAACAACACTTTTCGCCAAAAATGCTCTCCCCAGAGAGCATTTTCGTTAGTTTGGTGTGTCAAGCTATTATTGGAGTCGCGGAAATAGCGTGAACAAAAGATGTTTCAGCCCAGTGTCAGGCGAAGGCCTTCAAACGCTTCTTTTAGCCGAGGTATCTCATTGACTGTGACATCAAGGATTATGGACGCGTCAAGGTTGAAGTAGCCATGGGCGATGTGGTCTCGGAGTCCCTTGATCTCTTTCCATGGCATTGAGGGTGCGTTGGTGCTTAGGAAATCCGGCATCAGTCGGTCAATCTTTTTCACGCCCTCGCCAATGCTTTCAAGGAGCATGCACGTTGCCGCCATCTTTTCCATACCATCGGTGGAAGACAGATAATCAGCCTCCGTTGTCACACCTTTGTTCCATGTGGCGATGTACTCACATGACTGGATAAGCTGTGACAGGAGGTGACCCACGAGGGCGCGGCTATGCGAAGATGGTGACTCCATCGCGTTCTATTTGGGATAACAGGAATGTGTCGATGCCGGGGTGCATCCTCACCACGTCAACGTTCAGGCCCAACAGGCCTCGCAAATATTGCTTCATGCCGATGAGCTGAAACATCTTTGGCGGCATCTCCACCAGCACATCGACATCACTGTCCACGCGGTTGTCGCCTCGGGCCATCGACCCGAAGAGTCTCATGGACTTCACACCATACTCCTTACGGAGAACAGGCGTGGCCTCCGTTAACCTGCTGATACATTCATCGCGTGTACACATTATTATTTTCACAAGCAAATGATAGCAAAGTGGTGTCAATTGCAAATATAGCGTTTTTCCGCTCAATTCTCGTTGGCTGCAAAAAAAATCACATGATTGCGCAGATGGCGGCGGGGCAGCGGCAACTCCCACTCTTCACCACAAGATATGATGGAGGTGACAGGCCGCAATCAGTCCGGAGTTACCAGATAGATGGTGCAATCAGCGAAGTCTATCTCCCAAGTGCCGTTCTCAGCACTCTCCCACTGATACTTGGCGGCCATGGCAGTCCACCAGCCCTGAAATCGCGCCGCAGTCTCTGCCAGGTCCTTCACGAGCCGCTCATAGAGCATATTGTTGTTCACCGTCAGAATATGAGCCAATTCGTTAAGACCATTACGCCTCTCGAATACAGCCTGAATTTCATCACGTTCAGCCGCTGTAACTTTTCCTACCGCATTCTTCATAATGTTGTGTACTGTTATAGTTGTGTGTGTTGTAGTTAAGTGGTTGTTTAAAAACAACCTCTAAGCGTGCCCCGAATTACTCACGCTTCGGCAGCTCATATTGCAGGCTTGTGCGCTGCTTGGCCGGCAATCATTCCGGCAGCGTGTGGCCTGCAAGTTCGTGCAAGCTTGCAAACATTCATTGACGCTTTGCCCAGCGCACGGATACAGGCAGCTCCACGCGCTCCCGCAAAGTGATGCAGACTTCGCATTGCGCATAGGCAGAATAATCCCGCATAGCATTCCTTTCAAAGTCAGCACACGTCTTGAGCCCCTTACTGAAGCATCTCGTCTACTCATAGCAACTCGTGATGGTTTTCACTAAATATTCCGAGGGCTTTCCAAATCGGACTGACCGGTTAATAACATCTTACTGACCGTTTTACAAAAAAAAGCGTGAAAGCCTGTATCGTTTGCTCAATCCACCCATAGAGGCTCTCGCATTGCCCATCATAGCAGAAAGAGCAACGCCGAAGCCTCACGCTGTATGATATGTCGAGCCGAGCTCGCCTGTGGCGTTCTCCGGCAATGTATCATACCCGAAAGACATCTACCGTTGCTGATTCTTGACTATGATTAGAGAATTTGCGAGATTCCTATGGGGTCAAGAATAAGCGTAGATAAACGCTTTTATCAATAAATATGTCTGCATCCCGCCCGCTTATCCCATCGGGCTTCGGTGAGCGATATGCCCTGCAAACATAACAAATCTTTTCAACATACCAAAATCTCATAACCGCGCATATGTGCTGCTGTGTTTAAATAATTATACGTATTTTTGTGGCGGGCAAGGGCGCGGTACGCCGGCCCGCCACTCTCTGTTTTTTGACCGTTCACTTCTCTTTCTTAAAGCATCCATTCACCACATTATGGCCCGCAAGCACCCTCTAATGCTGTCGCTGCTCGTCGGCGCGGCTCTCCATGCTTCGGCGGCCTCGCCGGCCGACATTAACTCTCCCGACATTGACGGATACCTTGAGCGAGGCCGCATGATGTGGTCTGACCGCAACTTTGAGGGGTGCGTCGACCAGATGGCCAACGTGCTCCAGCTCGGCCCGACACCCTCGCAAGCTGAGGAGGCCCGCTGGTACATGGCTCTGTCGGCAATGGGCATGGATGACGACGCAGCCCTCGCCATGCTCCGCGAGTGGATGGCCCTATACCCGGCATCACCTCGCATGGCCGAGGCCCATATGACTGAGGCTGACATCCTCTTTGCCGCCGGGGCATATGCCAAGGCTCTGGAAGCATATGCCACGGTTGATATCAAGGCTCTCGCAGACTCTCAGGCTGCCACGCTCACCTACCGCGAGGGTTACTCGGAGCTGATGCTCGGCCACTATGACAAGGCCGACGCCTGCTTCGGCAAGCTCACAGCAGACCCGCAGTATCGCTCGGCGGCGCAGTTCTACCTGGGCTACACGGCCTACGTGCGCCGCGACTATGCACGCGCCTTGCAGCTGATGAGCAAGGTTGACACATCAGAGGCTCCCGGCAACGCCGCCCCCTATTATATGGCACAGATATACTATGTGCAGGGCGACAATCGCCACGCCCTCGAGCAGGCCCGCCGTGCCATCGCTTCGGGACTCATCCCGGAGTTCACCACCGAGAGCAAGCGCATAGCCGGCGAATCACTCTACGCATTGGGCGACCGTGACGGCGCAGTGGCTTACCTCTGGGACTATGCCGCCAACGCCACGGCGCCCGTCCCCTCGGCCTACTACATTCTGGGCCTGAGCGAGTGGGACAAGGGTGACTGGCGTTCCGCCGGCAAGCTCTTCCAGCAAGCCACTGCCTCAGATGATGCCATGGGGCAGAGCGCATGGCTCTACCTGGGGCAGGTCTACCTCAAGGACGACAATGTCAACTCGGCCCTGATGGCCTTTGAGAAGGCTTTCTCGATGAACTATGACCCTAAGGTGACCGAGACCGCCTTCTATAACTATGCCGTGGCCAAGAGCAACGGTGGCCGCGCTCCCTTCGAGAGCTCGGCGGCTGTGTTCATGGAGTTCCTTGACCGCTACCCCTCGTCGCGTTACCGTCCGGCAGTGGAGCAGTATGTGGTGGAGGGATACCTCAACGACAACCAGCCCGCACAGGCTCTGGCTGTAATCTCCAAGATTAAAAATCCCGATGCCCGCACCCTCGGTGCCAAGCAGCGCGCCCTGCTCACACTCGGTGCTGACCTGGCGCGTCGCGGCGACTACTCCGCGGCCATCGAAAGCCTCTCGGCGGCGCGAGCCATCAGCGAAGGGAACCCGGCACTGACGCGTCAGGCCATCCTCTGGGAGGGTGACTGCGAGGCCGCATCCGGCAATGCCGACAAGGCCCGCTCGCTCTATGAGCGGTTCGTGGAACTTGCCCCGGCGGATGACCCCAACCTACCGCTGGCCCTCTACAACCTCGGCTACGCGCAGTATGCCGCCAAGGAGTATGCCGATGCCTCGGCCACGCTGACACGCGCCCTCAACACCGGCAACCTCGACGCTCGCCTCGCCGCTGACTCTCGCAGCCGCCTGGCCGATATGCTCTATTACGACAAGAAATATACCGCCGCTGCCGCCCAGTATCGTCAGGCTGCCTCCCTCAGCAGTGCCACGGCTGACTATCCTCTCTATCAGGCAGCTGTGATGCAGGGTCTCGCCGGTGACCTCCGCAACGAGATTGCCGCCCTCGATGACATGATGGCGCGCTTCCCGGACTCACCCTATGTGCCCGACGCCCTTCTGGAGAAGGCTCAGGCCCTGGCGGCTTCCGGTTCGCAGGCACGTGCCGATGAGGTGTATGCATCCCTCCTCGAACGCTACCCCATGACGGCGCAGGGACGACGCGCAGCCCTGATTTTGGCCATCGACAAGCGCAACGCCGGTGACACCGACGGTGCCGTGGCAGCCTACAAGCAGGTGATTTCCGCCTACCCCTCGGCTGAGGAGGCGCGTGTGGCTGCTGACGACCTCAAGAGCATCATGGCCGACGCCAACCGCCTTGATGAGTATGTGGCGTTCATGAACTCGGTGCCCGGGGCTCCGGAGGTGGAGATGCGCGACATTGATGCCGCCGCCTTCCGCGCCGCCGAGAAGCGCTACCTCGAAGCTGACGACTCGGAGGCCCTGCTGGCTTACATCGGAAAGTATCCCGGCGGTGTCTATGAGGCTGACGCGCTCTATTATCTCGCTGAGAACGCCGAGGATCACGGCGCACTCGATGATGCCGTGCGCTATGCCGGACGCGTGGTCTCAGCCCACCCAACAGCCACCGTGGCTGAGGATGCCATGGTGATTCTCGCCCGCGGACAGCTCCGTCAGGGCAAGCCTGACGAGGCCCTCGACACATACCGGCTGCTTGAGAAGAGTGCCTCCACCCCCTCCAACCTCCTGGCGGCACGCATGGGCATTATGACGACCTCGCTCCGCTCGGATGACAATGCCACGGTGATTGCCACCGCCGACAAGGTGCTCTCCGGCGCTGACGTGCCCACGGCTGCACTGGCCGAAACGCGCTTCATGCGCGGACTCGCCCTGCACCGCTCCGGCCGCATCGCCGATGCCGAGAAGCAGTGGCGCGAGGTGGCTGCCGACCCTGCCGACATCAACGGTGCCCGCTCGGCGGTGTATCTCGCCCAGAGCATCCTTGACCGCGGCGAGGCTCGCGATGCCGAGGCCTCCATCAACCGCTTGATTGACGCCAACCCGCCACACCCCTACTGGCTTGCCCGCGGCTTCATCGTGCTCAGCGATGCCCTGCGCGCTCAGGGCAAGACCTTCGAGGCCAACCAGTATCTCACCACCCTCAAGGCCAACTACCCCGGCGAGCAGCCTGACATCTTCGTGATGATTGACGAGCGCCTTGACACGGCTCCCAAGCAGTAACCTACATTCTGTCACCTCACCAGTCCGAATTCCACCCTATGAAGCTATATATCAGCGCAGCCCTCGCCGCTCTCGCCCTCATTCCCGCCACTGTCGCCGCCCAGCAGCTGAGTCAGGAGGTGGACGTGGAGCATGAAGTGGTGCCCACCCACCGTGACTTCTCACCCCTGCAGCAGTCCCCCACCCTGTTGCTCGACCCGCTGAAGCTCACCCCGCCCTCTTACAGCAACCGCCTCACCGGCGCACCCGTCACCCCCTCGGCCGTCACCTACTCACCCGCGGCATGGGGCGACACCCTCCCCACATCTCCTTGGCGCGGATACCTCACCGGCGGCTACTGGCCGGCCTATCATCTTGATGCCTCTGCCGGCTACCGTCTGCTCGACACTGACCGCACACGCCTCTCGGTGTGGGGGCAGCTCAACGGTGCCAACTACTCATGGAAGGGTATCGAGAACCGCCGCACTCAGCTTGCCGCCGGCGCCACGCTCCGTCAGGCCGTGGGCCGTCGCTCGTTCATCGACGCCGCGCTCACCTACCGCTTCGCCTCATTCAACGCACCCTGCATCTACAACAGCTTCACCGGCCCGGTAGAGGACCGCTGGAACCAGTACACCAACGGCGTTGACCTCAACGCCGCATGGCACTCGTCGGCGCGGCGCGTCACCTACAACGTAGGCCTCGACTACACCTACTTCGGCTACCGCA
This sequence comes from Candidatus Amulumruptor caecigallinarius, assembly GCA_023665605.1. GTDB lineage: Bacteria > Bacteroidota > Bacteroidia > Bacteroidales > Muribaculaceae > Amulumruptor > Amulumruptor caecigallinarius_B. The sequence goes on from JAMPDP010000001.1 coordinate 592,750, forward strand.
ACCCGCTGCCCTGGCGCGCATGGACGCTGTTCACCGACAGCCGCGCCCTCGACCCGGCACGCCAGCACATAGCACGCCTCTCGGGCGACGCACGCCTCCCCTTCACCGACACCTCCTCAGTGGGGCTGGACGCTTCTGTGACATTCCTCCACACCGCCAACGCATCCTACACCTCCTACTCCACAGCCGTCCACGACTGGTATCTCAACCGTGATGCCTCCTACAACCGTGCGCTCATCACAGCCACGCCGCGCTACATCCTCACCATCAACGACAAGCTCCGCGCCGACCTGGGTGTGCGCTTCGACTTCGCCGTCAATTCCGGCACGGTGATGCAGGTGGCCCCTGACGTAAAGGTGACATGGCAGCCCGCCTCGATGCTCCGCATCAGCGGCAACGTCACCGGAGGCCGCCAACTCAACACCCTGGAGTCGCTCTTTGACATAAATCACCTGATGGCTCCCTCGATAGCCTACAAGGACAGCCGCGTCCCCCTCGATGCCACTGCAAGCATCCTCATAGGACCCCGCAAGGCCATATACGGCGAGCTCTTCGGCGGCTGGGCCAAGGCTAAGGACTGGCTGATGCCGCAGCTTCAGGGAGGCACATCCTTCTTTGCCGCGCAGGACATCTCCGGCTGGCACGCCGGAGTGCGTCTGGGCGCACGTTACAAGGAGCTGGCCACCCTCGAAGCGCGCTTCGAGACCGCCGGCCAGGGCTACGACACCGGCTACTACCTGTGGCGTGACCGCGCCAAGTATGTGGCCGGCGCAAAGCTCACCGTCACCCCCATCAAGCCCCTCGATGTCACCGTGGCCTATGAGCTCCGCGCTCGCCGCGCCATCATCGACTCTCACCTGATGCTCCTCCCCGTGGCCGCCGTGGACTACACATACATCGACCTGGGCAACATCTCCGACATCGACCTGAGCGCAACCTACCGCCTGTCTGACCGCCTCAGCCTCTTCCTCACCCTCGACAACCTCCTGAGCCGCCACCAGCTCAACATCGGCGGCGTCAACATGGAGGGATTCACCGGACTCGTCGGTGCATCATGGAAGTTCTGATCAACCTCGAAAGCCCCACGCTCCGCTACACGGGCGTGAGCATCGCCAACCCCCGCGCCACCGCCATTCCCGCAGGGCTGAGTGTGGTGATAGGCCCCAACGGCGCGGGCAAGACCACCCTGGCCCGCATCATAGAGCGCGGCTGGAACTTCGCCACCAACCGCATCACCTCGCCGCGCGGACGCATCAGCGTGCGCTACGTGGAGTTCTCGGACATACATTCGCTCGCAGGCTTCAAGGCCGGCTACTACCAGCAGCGCTTCGAGAGCGGCATGAACATTGAGGTGCCCTCGGTGCGCGATGTGCTCGCCGACCGCCTTGACTCGCTACGCTGGCGCGCCCTGGCCGAGGCAATGCAGCTGCGTGGCTATGAGTCCAAGCCGATGAACGCCCTCTCCTCCGGCGAGCTCCGCAAGCTCCTGGTGATCCATCAGCTCACCGACACCCCTGACCTGCTCATCCTCGACAACCCCTACATAGGCCTCGACCCTGCCGCCCGCGCCGAGCTGGACGCAGCCCTTGAGGCTGTCACCGCCTCCGGCGAGCTCTCGGTGATGCTCCTGCTGGCGAATGTCAACGAAGTGCCCCCCTTCGCCACATCGGTAATCCCCATGAAGGATATGGCCATCCTCCCGGGGGTGAGCGCAGCGGATGCCGGAGTGCTGCACTCGCTCTTTGACTTCGCCCTCCCCGCCGATGCCTTGCCCCCTTACGCTCCCGACGCCGCCCTGATGCCCGCCCCGGGGAGCCCTGTGGTGGAGCTCCGCGGATGCTCCGTGGCCTACGGTCCCGCCACCATCATTGACCGCATATCCTGGCAGGTGAACATGGGTGAGCACTGGATACTTTCCGGCCCCAACGGCGCGGGAAAGTCAACCCTCCTGAGCCTCATCCACGCTGACCATCCCCAGGGGTACGCCAACGACCTGAGCCTCTTCGGGCGCCGCCGCGGCTCCGGCGAAAGCATCTGGGACATCAAGAAGCGCATTGGCTACGTTTCCCCCGAGATGCACCTCTATTTCAATGGCGGCCACTCCTTAGCGCTGCACGTGGTTGCACAGGGGCTGAATGACACCGTGGGCCAGTACAAGAAGCTCCGTCCCGACCAACTTGCTCTGGCTGCACGCTGGCTTGAGTACTTCGGCATGAGCCGGCTGGCCGACCGCCCCTTCCGCACCCTCTCCGGCGGCGAGCAGCGGCTCCTCCTGCTTGCACGCACGCTCATCAAGAACCCGCCGCTGCTCATCCTCGACGAGCCGCTCCACGGGCTCGACGAAGCCCGCAAACGCGCCGTGCGCCTCACCATCGAGCGTCTCGCCGCCGTCGGCTCATTCGCCATGATCTACGTCACCCACCGCATCGAGGAGGCTCCCCCATCGGCCACCCTCCACCTCCAACTTCCCCGCCGTCAGGATAAACAAATCCGGCCCCTAAACCCTTAAACTAATAAACCCCTAAACCAATAAACCCCTAAACCAATAAACCCCTAAACATCGGGGCCCCCCCGATTAACCATATGATCGAACGCATCGTTATCATCGACAAGGTGGATCCCGTCAGTTTCTACGGCGTCAACAACTCCAATATGCAGCTCATCCGCTCTCTGTTCCCCAAACTGAGAGTGGCTGCCCGCGGCTCCGTAATCAGGGTGCTCGGCGATGACGAGGACACCGCCGCCTTCGAGCGCAAGATCAAGGAGCTCGAGGAGTATTGCGAGAAATACAACAAGCTCACCGAGGATGTGATCATCGACGTGATGCACGGTGACAAGCCCAAGGAGCTCCGCAAGGACGGCATTGTGATATATGGTGTCAACGGCAAGCCCATCACCCCGCGCAACCACAACCAGCAGCTCCTCGTCGAGGCCTTTGACTCCAACGACCTCACCTTCGCCCTCGGCCCCGCCGGCACCGGCAAGACTTACCTGGCGATAGCCCTGGCCGTGCGCGCACTCAAAAACCGCGAGGTGCGCAAGATTATCCTCAGCCGTCCAGCCGTGGAGGCCGGCGAGAAGCTCGGCTTCCTCCCCGGCGACATGAAGGACAAGATTGACCCCTATCTCCAGCCACTATACGACGCTCTGGAGGATATGATTCCGCCGGTGAAGCTCAAGGAGTACATGGAAACCAACGTCATACAGATTGCTCCCCTTGCGTTCATGCGAGGTCGCACTCTCAACGATGCCGTCATCGTGCTTGACGAGGCCCAGAACACCACCACCCATCAGATCAAGATGTTCCTGACGCGGCTGGGCATGAACGCCAAGATGATTATCACCGGCGACGTCACCCAGATTGACCTCCCCCGCTCTGTCACCTCGGGTCTGGTTCAGGCAATGCGCATCCTCAAGGGTGTGGCGGGCATAGGCCGCGTGGAGTTCGGCAAGAAGGATATTGTGCGCCACGCTCTGGTGCAGCGCATCGTCGATGCCTACGATGCCTACGACAAGGCCAACCCATCTGTCGAGCCATGAAAACTTCGCTGATCATCTCCACCTACAACCGCCCGGACGCTCTGCGCCTCTGCCTGCTCAGCGCCATCGGCCAGAGCCGCCTGCCGGATGAGATTATAGTGGGTGACGACGGTTCGCGCCCTGACACACGTGAAGCCATTGATGCCATCCGCCCGCTCACCGAGGTGCCTGTTATCCATGTCTGGCATCCCGACCAGGGGTTTCGCCTGGCCATGATGCGCAACAAGGCTGTGGCCGCGTCCTCCGGCGAATATATCATCGAGACTGACGGCGACGTGATACTCCACCCCGATTTCGTGGCTGACCATGTGGCCTTTGCCGCGCGCGGCCACTACTGCAAAGGGGGCCGCTGCAACCTCGGCCCCGCACTCACCGCGCAGCTCTGCACCGCCGGAGAGCTCCGCCCCATCCACCCCTGGACGCGCGGCATCGAGTCCAAGCCGGAGAATGCCATCCACTGTCTCCCACTGGCTCGTTGGCTAGCTCCGCGATACCGCAAGGGTCGCGAGAAGGCTCTCGGATGCAATATGTCATTCTTCCGCGACGACTTCTATGCCATCAACGGCTACGACGAGTTCTTCGAGGGATGGGGTGGCGAAGATGGCGACTTCGGCCGACGGCTCAATATGCTCGGACTCACAAAGCGGCACCTCAAGTTCGCCGGACTGGCATTCCACCTGTGGCATGAAGACAAATATATGCAAAACAAGGAGCGCAACTTCATGCACTCCGCCCGTCCCGATGCCCCCATGCGCGTGCCCGACGACCGCGGTGCCGCCAAATACCTCTGAACACCCCCCGCATAGTGTAGGGAGGGTGTTGCAACACCATCAGCTTGTAGGGATGCACCGTGGTGCATCCGGAGCAACAATCTGTAAATCAGCGGATGCACCACGGTGCATCCCTACAAATTGACGGAAATTGCCTGTTATGCAACACCCTCGCATCGCGATGCCGCTCAACGCGCACCGTGCACGGCCTTACGCTCAGTTGAGCGTCAGACCGAAATCCTTAATGTAATTGTTGAGCTCGGGGTGCGTCTGCCGCAGGTGCTCAAGCACTTCGCGCTCGCTCCACACCGCCGGGGGTGCCTCGCCGTCGTTGATGCTGATGGCTATCGTCACCATGTCGTTGCCCAGGGCATCGCGCAGATGGCTCAACAGCCTGGGCATCCACTCGCCGAGGAGCTTGCTTTGGAAGTCATTGTCCACAGTCACAGACAGTTGCGCCGGGTGCTCGGCACTCCGCCGGGGTCGTGACGTGCTCATGGTGCTTCGTAGCACATGCTCGGTGGGGTTGGCGGCGGCAAACTCATCCCACGCCTTCAGCAGAGCCTCGTCGGTAAACGCCGCCGTGCGTTGCGGGGCTGCCGGAGCTGAGGCCTGTGCGGCTCCGGGTGCGCTTTGCTGGGCCGCTCCACCCTGCGGCGGAGTCGTGGGCTTGAGGTTCATAGTGCCGAGCGGCGACCCCATCACCACCCCCTGCGCCCGCTGACGCGGGGGCACCGGAGCTGACGGAGTGGCCGTCCGCGGCTTCGGAGCAGACGGTGCCACGGGAGCCTGAACTGCCGGAGCCTGAGGCGCCTGCATCTGTGGCGCCTGCATCTGTGGGGCTTGCGCCTGAGGCACCTGCATCTGAGCTGCTTGGCTTCGCGGCGCGTTAGTCTGCGGGCCCGGTGTCTGCGGCACCGCCGACGCAGCACTCGGGGTGGCGGCTATCGGTCTGAGTTGTTGCCCCTCTCCACTGCCGCCGTCATCGGGGGAGGGGCTTGATAATTGGCATATCTTGGCGAGCGTCAGCTCGGTAAGAAATTGCTTGTTGGCCGCCTCGCGGTAGTGCAGGTCGGCATCGTTGAGCAGCGTCATCGCGCGGTATATCATGCCCGCGCTAACTTTGGCACCCTCCTTGGCAAGCTCGGCGCGTACCTCGTCGCCTGCCTCCACCAAGTGCAGCGTGCGCTCCGACTGCGCCACCATCAGGTCGCGGAAATAGTCCGCCAGTCCGTTGATGAAGAAGTGCGAGTCAAAGCCCTTGTCGCGTATCTCCTTATATATAAGCCATGAGCCGAGCACGTCACCCGCCACAAAGCAATCCACGAGTCGCCCGTAGTAGCTGCGGTCCAGCACGTTGAGACTCTCGATGGTGCTCTGATAGGTGATGTTGCGGTCTGACGACGCCGCAACCTGGTCAAATATCGACAGCGCGTCGCGCATGGCTCCGTCGGCCTGACGCGCTATGACGTTGAGAGCCGCCGGCTCCACGCTGATCCCCTCCTCCTGAGCCACATAGCTCATGTGGTCTATCATATCCTGGATGGTGATACGCGAGAAGTCATATATCTGGCAGCGCGACAGGATGGTGGGCAGTATCTTGTGCTTCTCCGTCGTGGCGAGGATAAACACCACATACTCGGGAGGCTCCTCCAGCGTCTTGAGGAAGGCGTTGAAGGCCGCCGGCGACAGCATGTGCACCTCGTCGACGATAAACACACGGTAGCGCCCCGTCGAGGGCGGGTTTCGCGTCATGTCCACCAGGTCACGGATATTGTCCACGCCGTTGTTGCTGGCGGCGTCAAGCTCTATGATGTTGAGGCTCTGGCCACGGTTGAAGGCTCGGCAGGAGTCACACTCGTTGCACGGCTCGCCATCCACAGGCCGCTCGCAGTTGATGGCCTTGGCGAAGATGCGCGCGCACGAGGTCTTCCCCACGCCGCGCGACCCGCAGAACAGGTAGCTGTGTGCGAGCCGCCCCTGAGCCACGGCATTGCGCAGTGTGGTGGTGAGCGCCTTCTGCCCCACCACGCTCTTGAAAGTGGAGGGGCGGTACTTGCGGGCCGACACCAGATAATGTTCCATGGGATAAAGGCTGGTTGATGTTTCTCCACAAATATAAGCATTTTCCACTGTATTTTCCACCCTGTGTCTGACTGTTTTTTTTGGTGTAATTGGCGGAAAAACACTAATTTTGGCGAACACACTAATTATCAGCCCGGCACATTTGTGCCGCGGTAACACTTTATCACCCTCTCACATTTCAGTATGTCACTGCCCGAAAAGCCGCAGGAAGAGCTCTCTCAGCCCGTCGACGGCTTGACCCCTGCCCCCGCGGAGGCCCCCTCCGAGGCCGCCGAACCTGCCGCAATCCCCTCTGAGTCAACACCCGTGGAAGCCGCCGAGGATACTCGCACGCCGGCTCCCGCCACCCGCGCCGAGGTGGTGGAACGGCTCGAAGCCCTCGCCGCCCTTCCGGCCGACGAAATCGCCACGGACGACGTCACGCGCCTCAAACTCCAGTACTATTCACTCCACAACGGCTGGCTCCAGACCGTGCGCGACGAGTGGGTGGCTCAGGGCAACACCCCTGAGGAGTTTGACATCCCCCTCGATGAGTTTGAACCCCGCTTCAAGGAGCTGATGACAGCCATCAAGGAGAAGAAAGCTGTCGCCCGCGAGGAGAAGGAGCGCCGCGAGGCCGAGAACCTCACCGCTAAGAAACAGATCATCGCGCAGATTCTCGAACTCGCTGCCGACACTGACAATGTGAACCGTCACTACCAGACGGCCAAGGAGTTGCAGGCGCGCTTCAAGGAGATCGGCGAGGTACCCCCGCAGGCCGTGGCCGACATCTGGAAGCAGTACCAGGATGCCGTGGAGCACTACTATGACCAGCTCAAAATCAACATGGAGCTCCGCGACTATGACTTCAAGAAGAACCTCACAGACAAGCAGGAGCTCATCGCCAAGGCCAAGACGCTGGCCGAGGAGGGCGACGTGGTGGCGGCCTTCCGCTCCCTCCAGACCCTCCACGACAAGTGGCGCCTGATAGGCCCCGTGGCCAAAGAGCTCCGCGAGGCTATATGGGCGGAGTTCAAGGATGCTTCGGCTGTGGTCAACAAGCGTTATCAGGAGTTTTTCGAGGCTCGCAAGGCCCGCGAGCAGGAGAATGAGGCTGCCAAGACGGCCATATGCGAGCGCGTGGAGGCCATCGACATAGAGGCTCCGCAGAGCTACGCAGCATGGGATGCCCTCACCAAGGATGTGCTCGCGGCCCAGGAGGAGTGGAAGAAGCTCGGCTTCGCCTCACGCAAGGTCAACAACCAGCTCTTTGCTCGTTTCCGCGCAGCCTGCGACCGTTTCTTCACCGCCAAAGCCACCTTCTTCAAGAACATGAAGGATGAGCTCAGCGAGAACCTGCGCCGCAAGACAGCCCTGGCTGAGCGGGCCGAGGAGCTCTCCGCCTCTACCGAGTGGCGCAAGGCCACTGACGAGCTCGTCAGGCTCCAGCAGGAGTGGAAGCAGATTGGCCCCGTGGCCAAGAAGCACTCTGATGCCATCTGGAAGCGTTTCCACGATGCGTGCGACCGCTTCTTCGATGCCAAGAAGGAGGCCACCGGCGGACAGCGGGCCGCAGAGCTCGCCAACCTCAAGGCCAAGCAGGAGCTCATCAGCCGTCTGGAGGCCATCACCGCCGAGATGCCTCGCGAGGAGGCCATAGCACGCCTCAAGGAGGTGCAGGCTGAGTGGCCCGCCATCGGACACGTCCCCTTCAAGGAGAAGGATAAGGTATATGACACCTACCGCGCTCTCTGCGACAAGCTCTACCGGGAGCTCGACATCCGCGGCAACGGTGCCCGTATGGCTGCGTTCACCCGCAATGTGGAGGAGCTCGGCTCTGACGCGCAGAAGCTCAGCCGCGAGCGCGAGCGGCTGGCTCGTGCCTACGAGGCACGTCGCTCGGAGCTCCAGACTTATGAGAACAACCTCGGCTTCCTCAGCTCTAAGTCCAAGAGCGGCGACAAGCTGGTGCGCGACATGGAGCACCGCATCGAGCGGCTCCGCGAAGACCTGGCGCAGCTCCGCGATAAGATCAAGCTCCTTGACTCCAAGCTCTGACACCTATGGCCGACGACAAGAAGATTATATTCTCCATGGTGGGGGTGTCCAAGACATTCCCCCCGCAGAAGCAGGTGCTCAAGAACATATACCTGTCATTCTTCTACGGCGCCAAGATCGGCATCATCGGTCTGAACGGCTCGGGCAAGTCCACGTTGCTTAAGATCATCGCCGGCATCGACAAGAGCTATCAGGGCGAGGTGGTGTTCAGCCCCGGCTACTCGGTGGGCTACCTCGAGCAGGAGCCAAAGCTCGACCCCGACAAGACGGTGATCGAGGTGGTGCGCGAAGGCGTGCAGCCCATCATGGATCTGCTGGCCGAGTATGAGAAAGTCAACGAGAGCTTCGCCGACCCTGACGTGCTTGAGGACCCCGACAAGATGGATGCGCTGATGGCGCGACAGGCGGAGCTGCAGGACAAGATTGACGCTGCCGATGCCTGGAACATCGACTCGCGCCTGGAGCGAGCCATGGATGCACTCCAATGCCCACCGGACGACCAGAAGGTGGCCACCCTCTCCGGCGGCGAGCGTCGCCGCGTGGCCCTCTGCCGCCTGCTGCTGCAGCAGCCTGACGTGCTGCTGCTCGACGAGCCCACCAACCACCTTGATGCCGAGAGCATCGACTGGCTGGAGCAGCACCTCCAGCAATACCCCGGCACGGTGATTGCCATCACCCATGACCGCTACTTCCTTGACCATGTGGCCGGCTGGATTCTGGAGCTTGACCGCGGAGAGGGGATACCATGGAAGGGTAACTACTCCTCATGGCTCGACCAGAAGACCAAGCGCATGGCGGCCGAGGAGAAGCAGGCTTCCAAACGACGCAAGACCCTTGAGCGCGAGCTCGAATGGGTGCGTATGGCCCCCAAAGCCCGTCAGGCCAAGGGCAAAGCGCGTCTCAACTCCTACGACAAACTGCTCAACGAGGACCAGAAGGCCCGCGAGGAGCGCCTGGAGATATTCATCCCCAACGGACCGCGTCTGGGCCAGAAGGTCATAGAGGCCACGGGCCTGGCCAAGTCGTTCGGCTCCAAGAAACTCTTCGAGGGGCTTGACTTCACACTCCCTCCCAATGGCATTGTGGGTGTGATAGGCCCCAACGGTGCCGGCAAAACCACCCTGTTCCGACTCATCATGGGCCAGGAGAAGGCTGATGCTGGTTCATTTGACGTGGGCGAGACCGTAAAGGTGGCCTACGTGGACCAGACGCACCATGACTTGCTCCCCGACAAGACTGTCTATGAGGTGATTTCGCAAGGCGTGGAGAGCTTCCGCATGGGTGGCCGCGATGTCAACGCCCGCGCTTACCTGTCGAAGTTCAACTTCTCCGGGGCTGACCAGGAGAAGAAAATCGGTGTGCTCTCCGGCGGCGAGCGCAACCGTCTGCACCTTGCCATGGCACTGAAAGAGGAGGGCAACGTGCTGCTGCTCGATGAGCCCACCAACGACATTGACGTCAACACGCTCCGCGCACTTGAGGAAGGTCTTGACGAGTTTGCCGGATGTGCCGTGGTCGTCAGCCATGACCGATGGTTCCTCGACCGCATCTGCACACACATCCTGGCCTTCGACGGCGAGGGCAATGTGGAGTTTTATCAGGGCTCTTACTCCGACTATGAGGAGTGGAAGAAAGCCCGCAACGGTGGCAAGGAACCCCCGCGCCGCCGCTACCGCAAGCTGATGGAGTAATTTTTTTCGGCTCCACGGCAACTTTTTTATTCCTGCTGCTCAGGCTGTTGGCTTGAGCGGCAGGAATTTTTTTGTGCCTATGTGCGAAGTTACGGGTTCAGCGCTTCCGTGGTGTGGTAATTTTGCAGTGTCGGGTTGACAAAACATGGTCATCAAACCCACATATCCACTACTAACAAACTAATCAAAAGCATTATGAACAATGTAAAAACACCAACACCACCCCACACTGCCGCAGACACCTCTGCGCAGCTTGACGAACAGGTTCTGGGCAAGCTCCATCAAGCGGATGCCTCGGCTGATGCCGCCTCCCTCCCGCAGGCTCAGCCCGGAGCACCTATGGAGGCGGAAGCGCCACTCCCCGCAGCTGCTCCCCCCTTGGCTCCCGAGCCAACGCCTGCTCCCGAAGCCGCCCCTGTCGCTCAGACAGAGCCCGCACCCTCCGCCGTAGCGGAAGTGCCGGACGACATCGCCGCCAAGCTCGCCGAAGCCGAGCAGCGCGGATACCTGCGCGGTCGCAACGAAGCGGTGAAGCTCGCCATGGACAGCCCGGCTCTATGGCAGGTGGCGGGCAGCGTAATAGCCCCCGCACCCTCCGACAGCGACACCGCCTTCCTACGCCACATCCGCCCCAGCGTCTGGGACTGACCAAATTTATAAGACATATAAGACTTATAAGACATATAAGATTTACAAGATTTACCCCCACACAAACCCCAACTAAAAATGTCAACCAAAACCATTAGCACCAACAACGCAACCTTCGTATCTAACGGGCCTCTCACCACCGCGGTGACCGACTCTGTTGCCCCCGGAATGCTCCTGAACGAGATAGACCGCCGAGTGACCAAAATCCGCCCCATGGCCACCCCCATCGACCAGATTTCTCGCCTGGCAGGGGCCCGGCGCAGCGGCTCCATGAAGGTGGACTATTACTCCGTTGACACCAAGCCCGCCACCACCACACTCGCCGAGGAACCCGCTGCCGGAGGCAAGATTGGCGACATCGACACCTTCGTACTCACCGTCCGCGACCCCATCTTTGAGGAGAGCGAGACCATCATGGTGCAGGGTGTCAAGGTCAAGAAGCAGGAGTATGAGGGAAGCGCCATGATTCTCTACGTGCTCAGCGTGGACGACACCACCGGCAAGCTCACCGTCACCGCCGTCAATGCAGATGCCGCCGAGGTGGCTAACCTCAACGGTGACGAGAAGCTCATACGCATGGGCCGTGCCGCCACGGAGCTCGATGTGCAGACCGCTCAGTTCTCCGCGCTCCCCAAGAAGGCGCAGAATTTCTGCCAGATCTTCAAGATGCAGGTGGAGGAGTCCACTTACCAGAAGATTGCCAACAAGGAGGTGGGCTGGAGCTTCTCTGACCAGGAGGAGGCTGCAATCATGGATATGCGACTCGGCATGGAGAAGAACTTCCTGTTCGGTCGAAAGAACATGATATTCAACCCCCGCAAGAAGGAGAATGTGATGTTTACCGAGGGCATATGGTATCAGTGCGGCAAGGAGTACCGATACCCCGCGCGTCCCACCAACGACACCATGATCGACATGATGCAGGAGGCTTTCACCGGCAACGGTGGCTCCTCGCGCAAGATTTTGATTGCCGGCAGCAACCTGGTGTCGCAGCTCAACAAGCTCAAACTGGACCGTGTCGTGACTGACCGCAACACCGTCACCCGCTGGGGTATCGACTTTGACGAGCTCCACTCCAAGTTCGGCACTCTGCTGGTGCGCCACAGCGAGGTGTTTGATGCCTGCGGCCACTCATATGACGGTATCATCATAGACCCGGAGTATCTCACCAAGTACAGCCACGTGCCCTTCTCCACCGAGCGCCTTGACCTGCGCAAGAGCGGACAGCGCAACACGGATGCTGTGGTGGTGACTGAGGCAAGCTGCCTGGTGCTCCGCTATCCGGATGCTCACGTCAGGGTGTGGGGTCATCAGAGTGTCTGACCTTCATTAACACGCTCTTTCTATGATGCTCACACTCTCTGAGGAGGAGATGCTGGAACGATGGCGTCTGCTCACCATGCTTGAACCGATGGCCCCTTCGGGGGTCATCGCCTCGCGCGAGGACTACACGCCGCTCTCTGAGCTCTCCCGGCTGAGGATGCGCGCATGGTATGCGCGGCTCCTCGATGACGCTGACCCGTCCCTGGTACCTGTGTCGAACATCCGCCGCCTCTGCTCTCTCCGAGCGACGGACGGCCTTTGGGAGCTCTCGCTCCCGGAGGGCACACGCCGGGTGCTCTCAGTCAGGTTCCCCGGATGGAGCCGTCCGGTCTCTCCTATGCCGCCGGAGGCAGCGGCACGCTGCTCCAACCCATTCCTGTCCGGGGCCTCGGGGGAACCCGCTGTGGTGCAGCTCTCCCCTCTGAAGCTCCTCATTGATGCACCGATGGAGGCCCCGGTTTCCATCAACGACCCCGCCGGCGAGGTGATGGCCACCATGATGCCTGCCGACGGCTCCTTCATCCTTGACGACAAGGCCTTCGGCCTGATTTCCGAACATGATATGCCTTAACTTTCTCACTCACTTTTTCTACTGATGACACATAACGATGACTCTCAAGTCTTTGCCGCCGCGCATGAGGCGTGGCTCGCGGGCTCCTCCCTCCGCACTGACCGTCGACGCTTCAAGGACTTCACCTACGGTCGGCAGTGGGGCGACATGATGACGCTCCCTAACGGGGTGACGCTCACCGAGGGGCAGTATGCGGCCAACACCGGACGCATTCCCCAGACCAACAACCTGATTCGGCAGCTCGTAAAGAGCGTAATCGGCCGCTTCCGCTATGAGGAGGCTGACCGTCGCAACGATGACCCGATAGCATCGGAACGGACCCTCAACGCTCTCGATGAACTGGATGCTCGCTCGCTGGAGGAGTTTCTCATATCGGGATGCGCGGTGCAACGTGTGGTCTGCGAGCGTCGCCCCGGCGCCTCTGCACCGAGGGTGTATGTGGATGCCGTAAGCCCCGGACGCTTCTTCGTCAACCGCTTTTCCGATCCTCGAGGATGGGACATTGAGCTGGTGGGGATGCTCCATGACATGAGCCTTGCGGAGGTGATGATGCGCTTTGGCTGCGGCGACCCGGCGCGCCGCGCGGCAATCAGTCGTGCCTACGGGGCTGCTCCCGCCGGCTCGGTAACCCCTACGGGGAGTTCGGGTGAGGTCTCATTCACGGAGGCGGCCGCCGGACGATGCCGCGTCATTGAGGTGTGGACTCTCGAAGCGCGCGAGGTGCTCCGCTGCCATGACCGGGACTCGGGGAGCTACTTCCTGGCTGATGCCGCGGAGGCTGCTGATGCCTCGGCGGGCTCTCATGCCGACGGCTCGGACTCTCCCATGCAGCGTATCGCTGCGGTCAACCGTCGCCGTGCATCTGCCGGCCGTCTCCCGCTGGAGGCGCGGGCCGAGACGACCCTGCGCTGGCGAGGCCGCTGGTTTGCCCCGGACGGCTCGCTGCTGATGGCTATGGACTCCCCCTATGCCCACGGCTCGCACCCCTTCGTGGTGAAGTTCTTCCCGATGACGGATGGCGAGGTGCACTCTTTCGTGGAGGATGTCATAGATCAGCAACGCCACATCAACCGCCTGATTACCATGATTGACCACATCATGGGACATTCTGCCAAGGGTGTACTCCTCTTCCCGGCGGGCATCAAGCTCCCGGAGATGAGTTGGGATGATGTGGTGCGCGAGTGGACCAAGGTCAACGGGGTGATTCCATACTCGGCTCACACGGGCGACAAACCCTCGCAGATAGTGAGCAACGGTGCCGATGCCGGCGCTCACCGTATGCTCGAACTGGAGATGAAGCTCCTCGAAAAGGTGTCGGGCGTCAGCAGTGCCCTGCGTGGCGAGGTCGCCACGGGGCATGACGGCGCGGAGCTATTCAAGAGCCGGCTGGAGGCTTCGGCCATCTCGCTGCTTGATCTCTTTGGGGCGTTCCGTGCCTTCCTCGCTGACCGCGATGCCAAGGTGTGTGCGACACGCCCATGATTTAACAGCTATTAACAAGGATGGATGCAATGATGGCACATCATACATTGTAATTTTGCCAATGCAATAAGATATTTAACCAACGGATAATTGATTTTGAAATGCAAACTACCAACTTTCCGCTCATCGGCCGTGAGTCTACGAGACGTCGCAATGCCGACATAATCCGTCGCTTCGCTCTGGCGCGCGCTGCGGCCGCGCCGGGCGGAGTGCCCGGAAGACGCGAGATGCTGCGCCGTGTGCGCCGTCTGGCTCCGGCGGCCTACTTCGTGAGTTTCCGCAGTGCGCTCGACCGCCTTACGGAGCTGCGCACCAACCCGGAGCTGGCGGCGCGACGCGGCAAGGTGGCTTACTGGCAGGAGCTTGCCGACAAGGTGGAGGCGGAGCGCGCCTCGGGACGCTCGCAGCTCACCATGGAGCAGGCTCTCCTGAGGGTGCTCGCCGTAGGACGCCCATCTTCCGACTGCCTCTCTGACTCCTATCTGTGGCGCATTTACTCTGACCACATCTCTCACTCATTTACTCAACCCAATTCACACACCCGCACTAACATCCAACGACACTGCCATGCTGACAACTATTGAACTGCGTATTCCTGCCGAACGCATCCTTGAGCGCGTATACGCCCTGACGGCCCTCCAAAGCTATTCGCACGGCAACTTCGGCGACCCGTTGCGTCGCACTCCGGGCCGTGAGCAGCGTCCGGCTCTGCTGAGGGCACTGCACGGCGCAGGGGTCAACCTCGGCGTGGCCTTGATGCGTCATCTCGATGACTTCTCGCTCTCTGAGACGGGGGAGGTCAGCATGAAGGTACGTGTGGAGAGTGCCGACGGCTCGGTCAGTGCTGTCACATCGACGATGCTCCTTGCCATGGTGGAGGAGGCTCTGGCCTATGGGGTGATGGAGCTCTGCGCGCCTGTCGATGACTCTGACTGCGGACGCACGACTTGGGGCAACCGCACGGAGGGTGTCACCGCGAGGCTACTCGCCATGCTCGAACCGGCCACAGGCCTCTCACTCACTCCGCAGTGGTAAGACGGCTCCCGGACTCTCCACTGACATACGGTCTTCGGTGAGGCGATGGGTGTAGTCCTGGAGAAACGCCCGGGTCCAGCGGTGCATATCCTCGGTCTCGGCAGGCCACGGATGCTCAAGTGGTGCTTTGAGCTCCGGGTCTGTGACGAGGTCAAAAACTCCGTCCACCGTCTCGCCGTCGGCGCTCACCACTATGCCATGTTGCGGTGAGAACACGAAGTAACGCCCGGCTATGCGCACTATGCCGTAATGCGGCTGTGTGTCATCGAGTATATCTGTCCCTATCTGCACATACGAGTCAGGGTAACCTATCAGCGACAGCAGGGTGGCGGCGGCATCATGCTGGGCCATAACCCTGTCGGTAATCAGACGCGGCTCGATGGACCCGTCAGGGGTGTAGACTATGTAGGGCACATGGCCGTGAATCCAGGGGGTGTCATACTTGGTGCCGAGGAACTCGCGGTTGCCATGGTCGCCGGTGATGATGAAGATGGTGTTCCGGTACCACGGTTGCTTGGCGGCCTCATCGAAGAAGCGGCGCAGAGCCAGGTCGGTGTACTCCAAGCCTCGCTCCGGCGACCGCTCGGGGCGCCGGAAGCGCGAGGTGTCGTAGCCGTCAGGCAGCGTGAACGGTGAGTGGGCGCTGACGGTGAACCATGTGGCTATCCAGGGCTGGTTAAGCTCGCCGAGTTCCCGCACCACATATTGCCCCATCGGCTCGTCGAAAATGCCCCACACGCCGTCATAGTCGCTGTCATCGCCGTAATCCTCGCGGGAGCGGATGCGGCGGTAGCCGGCTGCCGCAGCCATCTGGTCGATGCTGAATGAGCCGTGGTTGCAGCCGTAGTAGAATGCCGTGTCCCACCCCTTCTTGCCAAGCAGCCACGCCGGGCTGTCAAGGCGGTTGCTGTTGTAGGGTGAGCGGATGAAGTAGAACGGGTCGAAGGCCGGAAAGCCGCCCATCACAGCGGTGGCGCCTCCGCAGGATGCCCGGCTGATGGCTATACAGTGGAGCACTGTCAGACTCCTCCGGCTCAGTGTGTCGAGGAAGGGCATAAGGTGGCGGGGTTCGTCGCCGGGCACCACGTTGAGGCCATCTATGAAGTTGCTGCCGCCGCTCTCTATGATAATCTGCATCACATTCTTGCGCCTCAGCTCCGTGCCTGCTGCGGGAGTGTGGAGGCTTTCACGCAGCCCCGCCAGCTCCTCTGCGGTGAAGAATGTGAGCACCTGCTCGGAGTTGCTCTTGCCGGCATTGCCGGAGCGGATCAGCGTGAAGGGTGAGTTGAGCACCACATTGATCTGCGGGGCTGTGCGGATGCCGAATGTGGCATCGGGTATCGACAGCGGATTGCCTGAGCCGGTACGTCCGCGCATACCAAGGAATGTGAGGCCGCCCAGCAGCAGAAAGGCCACGATGCGAACCCACAAAGGGTCATCGCAACTCTTGCGGCACTTCGGATCGGAATTCAGGCACTCCCGGGGCTCCAGCAGCCGGAACACCCACACGGCCAGACACATCAGTGCCGTCGTGGCCAGGACGAGCCACCAGTACTCGGCGAGGTAGGCCCCGACGATGCCCCCTCCGGTGGCATCGGCCATCGTCGCATCTATGATGGATAGACGCAGACGTGCGCCGGTGAAGCGGAAGTAGGGTATGTCAGCCGCGCTGATTATGAGCATCAGGGCCGTGCCGAGATACCACAGCCAGTCTGACACACGCAGCCACACCCGGCGGCGCATGGCCCGGAACGGCAATATGCGCAGCAGGATGAACGGTGCCAGGAAGTAGGACGTGGCGGTGACGTCAAAGCGGAGCCCCAACATGGAGAGCCGCAGGTACTCACCGACGGAGGCCACATCGAGGCCGGCACCGTTGTAGAGCGTAAAGGGGATGCGTGTGAGCCACAATAGCAACAGGGCCAGCAGCCACTGGCCCGCAGTGCGGAGATAGAAGCGGAGCATGGGGGCAAAGTTACAGATAATGAGCGACAGAGCCAACCCTACGCGCCTCCGGTGCGTTATAATGTCAACGAACAACTATAAGTCAACGAACAACTATCAGCATAAACCTGACCAATGAAACGGACACTTACGCGGGGCATGACCCTGCTTACCATCGCGCTGACGGGGCTATGTGCCTCGGCTCAGGGAAGCTATAACGGTTACAGCGAGAGCAGCAACGGGGGAGTACAGTATGGCGTGAAGCCTTATTGGGGCATCCGCGCCGGCCTGGACATCACCTGCCCGTCAAGCACTTACTACTACAACACCGGCGTGGGCGGCTACATCGGGGGCATCTTCAACGTGCCCGTGGCCGGCAACTTCTACATCGAGCCGGGCCTGAGCATCTATTACGACACCTGGTCACCCGACTCGGGCGGCCCCGTGAATGAGTATGACGGCGACAGCTACCGCCAGGTGGGCATGAGGGTGCCGCTGATGCTCGGCTACCACTACGTGATCAACCCCACGCTTGACCTGACCATCTTCTCGGGCCCGATGCTCGATGTGGGCTTCGACAGCGAGTACCACAACAGCGAAGCTGACACCAACACGTCGATGTATCGTGACCGCGAGGGGTTCAACCGCGTTAACTGCGCATGGAACGTCGGCATCGGTCTGAGCGTCTACGACGTGTATTTCAGCGTCACCGGTGCCTTCGGCCTGACCAACATGAACAAGCGCTCCCCCTACACCCAGTGGAGCATGAACACCGTGATGGTCTCCGTCGGCTACAACTTCTGACCCTGCCGCTCACCGCCCCGCGCAGCCGCCAAACAGCTGCGCGGGGCCGCGTGAGTGGGATTTGCGGGGATGGGGGGAAAGTGCTATCTTTGCGTGTTGAACAAGCATGTTGCACGGCACAAAACAGAATGATTCGATTCGCACTCGAAAAAGTAATATCGGAGGATGTCTCTGACATCTGGTCGGCTCTGGACAGTGAGCAGAAACGCCTGATCACTGACAACTTCAGCATACAGACATTCAAGAAGAACCAGATAGTGTATCGCGAGGGGGATGAGCCGGAGTTTGCCTACGCTCTCTTGAAGGGGAAAATCAAGAAGTTCAAGGAGGGCGTCGGTGGACGCCAGCAGATAATCCGTCTGTTGCGCCCCGTGCAGTATTTCGGCTACCGTGCATTCTTTGCCCGCACTCCCTACGTGTCAAGCGCCTCGGCATTTGAGCCGTCGGTAGTGGGCGCATTGCCCCTGAAGATTATCGACTCGCTGATAGACAGCAACCGTGAGGTGGCCCGCTTCTTCATACATGAGCTGGCATGCAACCTCGGCAACTCCGACACGCGCATCGTCAACCTGACGCAGAAGCATATCCGCGGACGCCTGGCGGAGGCACTGATGCTTCTCAGAGAACATTACGGCTATGAGGATGACGAGACCACGCTGCGCATCTACATGGGCCGCGAGGACCTGGCGAACCTGTCGAACATGACCACCTCCAACGCCATACGCACGCTGACAGCTTTCGTCAACGAGCATATCATCATCGTGGATGGCCGAAAGATCAAGATTGTCAACGAGCCGATGCTCAAGAAGATCTCGCGCTTCGGCTGACCGGCTTCTGCTCCACCCGCTCCCCACTCCCTTCCATCCATTACCCTCTCCCTTCCATCCATTACCCTCTCCCCACTCTGTACCCAACTCATTCATCACCCTGCCCGCAATGAAAATCGGCGATATTGAACTGGGCGAACGCCCGGTGGTGCTTGCTCCGATGGAGGATGTGACGGACGGCTCGTTCCGCCTCATCTGCAAGGAGTATGGTGCTGACATGACTTACAGCGAGTTCGTGTCGGCCGATGCGTTGGTGCGCAACATCGCCTCCACCACCCGCAAGCTCGCCATTGACCCATGCGAGCGCCCCACGGCAATCCAGGTATATGGCCGCGAGGCTGACACCGTAGCCGAGGCCGCACGCATAGTGTATGAGCAGGCCCACCCCGACATCATCGACATCAACTTCGGATGCCCGGTGAAGAAGGTGGCAGGCAAGGGTGCCGGGGCCGGACTGCTGCGTGACGTGCCGCGGATGCTCGCCATCACCCGTGCGGTGGTGAATGCCGTGCCGGTGCCGGTGACCGCCAAGACCCGCCTGGGGTGGGACTGCAACTCACGCATAGCCTACGACCTGGCCGAACAGCTCCAGGACTGCGGCATCCGGGCCCTGACCCTGCACGGGCGCACCCGCTCGCAGATGTACACCGGTGAAGCTGACTGGGAGGAGATAGCGCGGGTCAAGAGCAACCCCCGGCTGAAAATCCCTCTGATAGGCAACGGCGACCTGCGTACACCCGAGGGCGTTGCCGAGGCGTTCAGCCGCTACGGCGTGGATGGCGTGATGGTGGGCCGTGCCTCGATAGGTGCCCCGTGGATATTCCGCGCGCTCAAAGCCGGCGCCGAGGGGCGGGAGGCCGAACCTCTGAGCGTGGCCGAGATGATGGGGGTGATACGCCGCCAGATCCGCGAGAGCGTAAGCCGCATCGACGAGTATCGCGGCATACTCCACATACGCCGTCATCTGGCCGCGTCTCCCCTGTTCAAGGGTATCCCCAATTTCCGCGACACCCGCATAGCGATGCTCCGCGCCGACACCCTTGACGCTCTCGAGGCTGTGCTCACCCACATAGAAACCGACATCATCCCAACCATCATCACATGACACGCATCACACTCCTCACCCTCCTTGCCGCCCTCGCGCTGAGTGCGCCGGCTGCCGGAGCCAAGACATACGAGATACCCGAGGTGGCAGACTTCACCGAGCTCACCGTGGCCGATCCGGTCAACGTGGTCTACAACAATGCCCCCGGCGGTGCCACAGCAGTAATCTCCGGGCCTGATGCCACAGTGAGCTACGTCATCGTGGAGTCGGCGAAGGGGAAGATGACCATCCGCCTGAGTGATGACGGTCTCAACGCCACCGACCTCCCGACCGTGACCGTGACCTCACCCCGTCTGGTGAAGGCACAGAACAACACTGACTCCACGCTCACCGTGAACCTCAGCGGGGAGCGTCTGGAGAAGTTCACCGGGCGACTCGAGGGGAACGGCCGCCTGGACATCAACGGCCTGAATGCCGGCGAGGTGAACGTAAAGAAGTTTACCGGGCGCGGCGTAATCAACGCCTCCGGGGAGTGCGACGTGCTCTCAGCCAACAACACCGGCACCGGGAGCATCAACTGCGGGGGCCTCACCGCCGGTGAGTCAAAGTGCAAGGTAGTGGGCACGGGCAGCATCTGCACCCACGTGACCAAAACCCTCTCCGTGACGGGCGTGAGCGGCACAGTGTACTACACCGGCACGCCTGCCGAAATCAAGTCACGCACCCTCGGCGTGAAGCTGCGCCCCATCGAGCAGCAGCCGGCAGAGTAACCCCGCCAAAGTCATTAGCTCCTCCCCTCCGCTCCTCTGATTATGGCCATGAAACGCGAGATAGCGCGCACCATCAAGTGGTCGCTTATCGACAAGGTGTCGTCACAGGCCCTCTATGCCGTGACGGGCGTGGTGCTTGCGCGTATGCTGAGCCATGACGACTTCGGCCTGGTGGGGGCCGTAATGGTGTTTCAGGCGTTCGCGTCGCTGTTTGTGGACAGCGGCTTCTCCTCGGCCCTGCTCCAGCGCAAGGCCCCCACGCGCATGGACTACTCCACGGTGATGTGGTTCAACATAGGCATGGCCGCGGTGCTCTATGCAATCCTCTGGTTTGCAGCACCGCTGATAGCCGACTGGTTTCAAGGGGACCGTCGGTTGGTGCCACTATCGCGAGTGATGTTTCTGTCATTCATCATCACCGCCACCACCATAGTGCCCACCAACCGGCTGATGAAGCGGATGGATGTGAGGATGGTGGCCGTAAGCAACTCGTTGGGCCTGGTGGGTGGCGCGATAGTTGGCATTTGGCTGGCCCTCAGCGGCGCCGGAGCGTGGGCGATAGTATGGCAGACACTGACACTCGCTACCATAAAGAGTGCGGTGCTATGGGCCACCGCACATTGGCGGCCGCTGTGGAGCTTCTCATGGAGCGTGCTGAGGTCATTTTTCAGCGTTGGCTCCGGGGTGATGGTGAGCTCGTTTCTGAACACAGTGTTCCTGAACATATACAGCTTCTTCATCGGAAACCGCGCAGGCCTCGCCGCGCTTGGTCTCTACACTCAGGCCGACAAGTGGAGCAAGATGGGCGTGATGTCCATCTCGCAGAGCTTGACACAGGCATTCCTCCCCCCCTTGGCCGAGCTGCAAGATGACCCCGAGAGGTTTGCCCGCGCCACTGCCAAGATGGACCGCACTGCCTCCTACCTGCTGTTTCCCGCCATGGGTGTGCTTGCCGTGATGGCCGCACCCATCTTTCATCTGCTCTTCGACACCAAGTGGGATGCGTCGATAGCCCTGTTTCAGTTGCTGTTGCTGCGTGGGGTGTTTACGGTGATGGCTGCCGTCTACAATAACTTCATCCTGTCGCTCGGTCGCTCGCGGATGCTTGTGGTGTCAGAGCTGCTGCGTGACGGCGTGGCCCTTGCTGCCCTTGTGCCCACCTTGGGCGTGCTTGCCCTGGAGCTTCCGGATGACCCCACGGCCGGCATCCGCATCTTCCTCTGGGGTCAGGTGGCCGCCTCCGCTGTGGGCTGTGCGGCCACCTTGGTGATAGCCTCGCGCTACGTTGGGCGCCGGTGGTGGCGCATGGGTGCCGACTCCCTCCCCTACATCCCGCTGACCCTTGCCGCCATGGCCGCTGCATGGTGGCTGCCTCAGCTGCTCGGAGTCACCGCGCCGGCCGGCATCCTCGCCATCCAGGGGATAGCTGCAGCGGTGGTGTACATGGGCCTGAACGCCCTGCTCGGGAGCCGCGTGCAAGCTGACGCGCTGTCCATGCTCCTTCGTCGCAAACCCACAGCCCCCACCGCACCATGACCTACGCCGAAGTGCTCCTGCCGCTGCCGCTGACAGCCACCTTCACCTACTCTGTGCCCGAAGAGCTCCGCGAGGGACTCATGCCCGGGTGCCGCGTGATAGTGCCTTTCGGACGGTCAAAGTTTTACACCGGTATCCTCACATCGCTCCACGCCACGCCCCCTGAGGGGTTTGACGTCAAGCCGATAGCCCTCAACCTTGACCCCGGAGAGCCTGTGGTGCGCTACCCGCAGCTGAAACACTGGGAGTGGCTTGCCGACTACTATCTGTGTTCGGCCGGCGATGTGTATCGCGCCGCCATGCCCGCCGGCATGAAGGTGGAGAGCGAGACCTTTGTGGAGCTGAATGATGCCTATGAGGAAGCCCCCGACCGACTGTTGAGCGAGCGTGAAGCCCTTGTGGTGCAGATACTTGACCATGCCGCGCGTCGCATGACCACCGCCGAGATAGCCAAGCAGGCCGGGCTGAAAAGCGTGGGCGGTGTGGTGACACGCCTGCTGGAGAAGGGTGCGGTGATAATCTCCGAGCGGCTTGTGGAGCGTTACCGCGTGAAGCGGGAGACCTATGTGCGCGTGGCAGCCCCGGCGGGCGACCTTCCGGCTCTGCGGGCGCTCTTCGCTGCCGTGAGCGGCGCGCCCAAACAGGAACGCGCCCTCCAGACCCTCATAGAGATGAGCGGCTTCACACGCGGAGGGAGCGAGCCTGTGGAGGTGAGCCGTGCCGCCCTGCTTGAACGCTCCGGAGTGACCGGCCCCATCCTTTTGGCAATGGAGAAGAAAGGGGTGGTGGAACTGTACCGCAAGGAGACCGACCGCTTCAAGTATGCCGGCGTTACCGAGCCGGTGCTCCCCACGCTCACCCCGGCGCAGTCGACAGCCCTGGAGGAGATACACCGCAGCTGGCTCGGGCGTGACGTGACGTTGCTCCACGGCGTTACCTCATCAGGGAAGACAGAGCTGTATATGCACCTGATAGAGGCCACCCTGCGGCTGGGGCGTCAGGTGCTCCTGCTGGTGCCCGAGATAGCTCTGACCACACAGCTTGCCCACCGGTTGCAACGCTACTTCGGTGAGAAGGTGCTGGTGTGTCACAGCAAGTTTTCAGACAATCAACGTGTGGACATCTGGAAGAAGATGCTCCGCGACCCGTCGCCGAGAGTGATTCTCGGTGCGCGTTCGTCGGTGTTTCTCCCCTTCGGTAAACTGGGTCTGGTGATAGTGGACGAGGAGCATGAACAGAGCTACAAGCAGAGCGAGCCGGCACCGCGCTACAATGCCCGCGATGCGGCCATCGTGCTTGCCACGATGCACGGTGCCAAGGTACTGTTGGGGTCCGGGACGCCCTCCGTGGAGAGCTATTACAAGGCTACCGAGGGGGGCAAATACGGCCTGGTGAAGCTCAGCGAGCGCTACGGAGGCGCGAAGCTCCCGGCAATAGAGATAGTAGACCTCTCGGCATCACGCAAGCGCGGTGAGGCCACCGGGGCGATAGCACCGCGCACCCGGCAGCTTGTGGGGGCGTCTCTGGCGGCAGGCCATCAGGCCATCATGTTCATATCGCGCAGGGGGTATGCACCGGTGGCACGCTGCCGTATGTGCGCCTATGTGCCCAAGTGCCATAACTGCGACGTGTCAATGACCTATCACCTTGGGCGCAAACTGCTTGTGTGCCACTACTGCGGGGCCGTACAGCCGTTGCCCTCGGTGTGCCCGGCCTGCCATGAGCCCTCGATTGATGTGGTGGGCTACGGCTCCGAGCGTGTTGAGGAGGAGGTGGCGGCGGCATTTCCCACGGCACGCATAGCGCGCATGGATCTCGACACCACGCGCAACAAGGATGGTTATGAGCAGATAATCAACGACTTCTCATCCGGAAAGAGCGACATCCTCGTGGGTACGCAGATGGTGACCAAGGGACTTGACTTCGGCAATGTCGACACCGTGGCGGTGGTCAATGCCGATGCCGTGCTCCGCTATCCCGACTTCCGCAGTGATGAGCGGGCGTTTAACATGATCTCGCAGGTGGCTGGGCGCGCCGGGCGTCGCGGTGACAACCCCGGCGTGGTGTCAGTACAGACCTATTCGCCTGACGACCCGGTGCTTGGGTTCGTGCGGAAGCATGACTATGAGGGCTTCTATGAATATGCCATCGGTGAGCGGCGCGCCTACAACTATCCGCCGTTCACGCGCATGATTCACGTCTACATCAAGCATCGCGACGAGCGTATCGCCGACGACATCGCGGCGACATATGCCACGAAGCTGCGCGAGCTGTTCGGCACTCGCGTGCAAGGCCCCGAGGCACCCCCCGTGGGACGTATCCAGGCACTCTACATCCGGCGCATCATGCTCAAAGTGGAGCTGCAAGCCTCCATGGCGAAAGTGCGCCCCATCCTGACGACGCTGCGCAACGACCTGCACACCCTCTACCCCGAGATGCGCCGCGCCGTCATCTACCACGATGTTGACCCGTATTGACGTCCCGGAGGTTATCGGTGTCCCTGTCGGATGTTATTTGGCAACCGCATCAAAATGAGAGACAAAGAGAAAATACTGGCGGTATTTACGTCATAACAGAGGTTGTTGCAAAACCTCCTGATAGTGGAGGTGATGTTGTAAATCGGCGTCCTGCGGACGCCCTTTTTGCTGTGCTGACTATGCCCCCAGATGCCTGCGCTAACGCTCCGGCTTCCGGGGCTACGGGTAAATCGGCGTCCTGCGGACGCCCCATATTAGGTTTTGCAACACCCTCAGAGGGGGACGCGGGCTGAGGCGCGTTTGTAGTAGTCGAGGACTTTGTTGACGTAGGCGTAGGTTTCGCGGCCTCGGCAGTAGCCGTATTTGACCACGGGGTCGTTGTAATACTGTGGCTTTGTTTTCATCAGGATGGCTTCGGCGACGTTGCCGTCCCACTTTGTGGGATCTTTGCCATATTTCTTGGCCAGGGCGATGGCGTCGAGCACGTGTGCGGGGCCGGCATTGTATGCTGCGAGGATAAACTTCTTGCGCTCCTCGGGGTCGGGCACTCGCTTGACAAACATATCGTTGAGAGTGGAGATGATGTCGGTGGCGGTCTTGATGTTGGTGTTGTTGTCGGTGATACGGTTCATGCTGACACCGTAGGCGCGAGCTGTGGCGGGCATGATCTGCATGATGCCGCGGGCGCCGGCCCAGCTCTTGGCGGAGGGGTTGAAGCGGCTCTCGGTGTGGCCCTGTGCTGCGAGGAGTCGCCAGTCCCAACCGATAGATGAGGCGTGCTTGCGGAAGAGAGCGTCGTAGGGAGAGATGGTGCCGTTGGTGAAGAGCATCGAGCGGGCGTCATCGGGTGTCTCGGCAGAATTTTTGCTGAGCTCGAAGTATCGCTTGAGGAGCTCTGCGCGAGCCATGCGTGATGAGCCCTGCTTGCCCCAAGCGTTGATGGAGTCGGCGAGCCATGGGGCACCTCGGCTGACACCCCATGCGCTGCGCTGCGGGTAGCTGAGCTGCATGGTGATGTCCAGGTCGTTGTAGTAGGTCTTGTTGATGCGTGCGATGTCGCTGTCAACGACGGTCAGGGGGATTTTGCCCTCGCTGACCATGGCAATGAGGTCCTCGGTGATGAGAGTGTCGCGGTCGACGGTGTGGATGTTGATGCCTCCGCCCACTTCCTTATTGAGGTTCTGCATGCGGTGGAGATACTTCGAGTCCTTCTCGACATATACGTCACGTCCGACGAGCTGAGTGACATCGGTAATCAGGGAGTCACCCTTGGGCTGGACGAGCACCTGGAAGGTGATGTTTTCGGGGCCGGCAGGGATAACCTTATCCTTGTATTCGGCGGTGATGGGTACCTCGAATGCTATGAGGTCAATCTTGCCGGAGTCGAGCATCTCGACGGCGCGGCTGAGCGATGGAGCCACGCGGAGGTCGAGGGCCATCCCCTTGTCGTGGGCGAGCTGCATGAGCAGGTCATAGTCGTAGCCCATGGGCTGATCCTTGTAGATGAAGTATGATAGCGGCGAGTAGAGGGTGGCCACGCGGAGAGTGTCGGGCAACGTGCCCGGGGCAATGGCGGCGTTCTCAGCGCGCACGCTCTTACGGCAGCTCACAGCGGCGAGGGCTGCGAGCATCACAGCGACAATGACAAGGGGAAGCAACCTCAATTTCTTCATGGCAGGATGAGGGATGTGGCCCGCGGTTGACAGCAGGCACAATTGAAACGTTAACAACCTTTAAACGCGCCGTCCCCCGCAAATGTTGCGCCCCGTGTCCGGAAAAACTTCCTTTTCAGTAAATGAATCCGAAAAGCCAAAGGGGAATCTTGTTGCCAAACCCGGACTCGATGCCGTCGGCAGCTACGAAGCTGTCAGGTAAATCCTTAATCTGAGTGAACCCCTTTCGTGCTCCCCCCACCTCAAAAAGATAGCGGCCATCCACCAGCAAGTCTCCATCCTTGGGATATGAGAGTTCATGTCCCACTGAGAGCATTGAGGCAAAAAAAGATTCGCGCACCTTCCCTTTGTCGGGTTGTCCGCAAGCATAGATTATGGAGGGATTGTCAAACAGCACTTTTTGAGGCTTGATCATAGACTTGGGGTTGCGCTCTGATTTAAAATAGAGCAAGCGAAGCAACTGAGCCTTCTCAAGCAATGAGAAGATTTTCACAAGCTGATTCTTTGTCACGCCCATCAACTCTGCCGTAAGTTTGGCATTAAGTGGAGATGGTGATTGTGAAGCAATGACGTTTATCAGCTGCTTGGCTTTTAGCAAAGTTGAGTACTCGATGTTTTCAACTGCCGGAATATCGTAGTCAATTACGCTTGCTATCATATTGTTGACCCGGACAAGATAATCAGCCTCGGAGTCAGAGGTATAAAATGGATAGAAGCCGTGTTTGAGATATTTTGGAAAAGCTTTCATGACATCCACCTCGGAAAGTATGGATGAAGTCAGCTTGCTGTGGTCATAAATGATTTCCTGAAGAGAGAGCTTTGTAAAGCTGTGCCCTTCAAACTCAAGATACTCTCTGAACGACAATCCATGAAGCGTGTACATCAGACAGCGTCGCGAAAGGTCTGCTATCGAATGGTCAATCTCCAGCAGAGACGACCCGGTGAACACGACCGAAATACCGGGATGTAAATCATATACATTCTTTATCTGCCGTTCCCATCCGGGGAGGCGATGAACCTCATCGATAAACAAATGAGTCACCCCCTTCTGCTCGGCCAGTAGTGCAAGCTCGGGCAATGTGTGGGAAGCGAACCACAAGTCGTCAAGCGAGACGTAAAGTGCTTTGTCAGCTTCGGGGAACGCCAGTTTCATTCTTTGGAGGAGGAGGGTAGTCTTCCCTACGCCTCGTGCACCCTTAATCCCAATCAGGCGCACGTTCCAAGAAATTTCATCATAAATATTGCGTACATGATCTGTTGTCACATACTTCAATAATTCGCGCGACTGTCTCAAGAGAGTTTCCATGCTGCAAAAATACAAAATATATCATTGGAATGACAACTCAAGGTAAAATATCTTTATAAAGACAGATTTGTGGTATATGTTATTGCAATGACATTTTTGGTTTGATGTCTTTATAATGACACATTTGGTGCAATTGGGAGATTGCTCAGGGTTCCGCTGTGTGGATGTTGCAAAATCTAATTATGGCGGGGTGAAGTTGTAAATCGGCGTCCTCCAGACGCCCTTTGTCGTGCTGACAATGACCCCGGATGCCTGCGCTTTCGCTTCGGCTTCCGGGGCTACGGTAAATCAGCGTCCTGCGGACGCACATTAGGAGGGGCAACGCCATCTCTTGCTGTGCTGACAATGACAACACCATCCTTTGCTATGCTGACAATGACTCCGGATGCCTGTCGGCTTCCGGGGCTACGGGTAAATCTGGGGGCGTTGCAAAACCGGCAATTTCTGTCAATTTGTAGGGATGCACCGTGGTGCATCCGCTGATTTACAGATTGTTGCGGCGGATGCACCGCGGTGCATCCCTACAAGTCGATGGTTCTGCAACACCCTCTCCTTAGGTGGTTTTGCAACACCCTCCCTACAAGCTGATGGTTCTGCGGCTCTGATGTGCGGGTATTTCTATGGATTGGAGAAATTTCGTTATCTTTGCCAATATTCTATTTTGCGGCAGCCCGGCCGGGCTGCCGTGTGACCCTTATCAGTCTGTGCAATGAAAATCAGCATGCTGCCGGCAGTTGTGCTTGCGCCGGTTTCGCTTATGGCACTCAACGCTCTATCTCAGTCACGCTATCCGGCGGCACCGAAGGATGCCACCGTTGATGTGTATTTCGGCACCGAGGTGCCTGACCCGTTCCGCCCTCTGGAGAATGACACCGCCGCGGCCACCGAGGCGTGGGTACAGGCCGAGAATGCCGTCACGGCCGACTATCTCGGCAAAATCCCCTTTCGCGAGGGTGTGCGCAAGCGTCTGACGACGCTCGTGGACTACCCCAAGACCGGACTACCCGCGCTGGAGAATGACGGCAAGTATTACTACTACGAGAACAACGGCCTGCAGAACCAGTCGGTGCTCTACCGCAAGGCCAGTCTGGACGGGGAGGCCGAGGTGTTTCTTGACCCCAACAAGCTGAGCGATGACGGCACGGTGGCCCTAACGGGTGTGTCGCAGAGCCCCGACGGGAAGTACACCGCATACACCATATCACGCAGCGGCTCCGACTGGACAGAGATCTATGTGATGGAGACCGCCACGCGCAAGCTGCTCGAAGACCACATAGAGTGGGCCAAGTTCACGGGCGCGGCATGGCATGGTGACGGGTTCTTCTACTCTGCCTACGACAAGCCTGTGGCCGGCAAGGAGTTCAGCAACTCCAACGAGAACCACCGCATCTACTACCACCGCATCGGCACCCCGCAGAGCCAGGATGAGCTGGTGTTCACCGACCCGGAGCACCCGCTGCACTTCCACAGCGCGTCGGTACCGGAAGGTAGCGACTGGTTGGTGATGTACACCGGCGGTCAGGGAGTGGGTGATGCGGTGCATATGCGCGACCTCCGCAACGCCGACTCCAAGTGGGTCACCATCGAGCCCACGCAGGACTACAACATCGGCGTGGTGGACATCCGCGACGGCAAGATGCTGCTCACCTCCAACGCCGGAGCGCCGAAGGGCCTTGTGGCTGTGGCCGCGGTGGATGCCCCCGAGCGCAAGGACTGGACCGTCATCATCCCCGAGCAGGAGGGCGTGCTGACGGGCGTGGCCCCGGTGGGCGCGGACCTGCTGGCAGTGGAGTATGAGAAGGATGCCACCTCACACCTGTACATATACACCCGCGACGGCAAGCTTGTGCGCGAGGTGCCGGCACCGGCAGCCGCCAGCATCGGGCTGAGCGCGAGCCACAAGAGCCCGGTGATGTTCTACTCAGTGACCACCTTCACCAATCCGGCCGACATCTATGAGTATGACAGCGTCAGCGGCGAGCAGAAGCTGCTGAAGCGCACCGCCATAGAGGGCTTCAACCCTGACGACTATGTGACCGAGCAGGTGTTCTATCCCACCAAGGACGGGACGAAGATACCGATGTTCATCACCTACAAGAAAGGGCTCAAGCGCGACGGCAAGAACCCCGTGCTGCTCTATGGCTACGGGGGCTTCAACATCTCGCTGACCCCGTCGTTTAACCCGATGCGCCTGATATGGCTTGAGAACGGAGGCATCTACGCTATGGCCAACCTCCGAGGGGGCTCCGAGTATGGCGAGAAGTGGCATCAGCAGGGTGTGAAGATGAAGAAGCAGAATGTGTTTGACGACTTCATAGCCGCCGCCGAGTATCTGGTGAAAGAGCACTGGACTAACCCCGGGATGATAGCCATCCAGGGCGGCTCCAACGGCGGTCTGCTGGTGGGCGCCGTGGTAAACCAGCGACCCGACCTGTTCAAGGTTGCCATACCCCAGGTTGGCGTGATGGACATGATGCGCTATCACCTGTTCACCATAGGCTGGAACTGGGCGAGTGACTACGGCACATCCGCCGACTCCCCCGAAATGGCCGCTTACCTGTTGGGGTACTCGCCGTTGCACACCATCAAGAATGACGGCACCCCCTACCCTGCCATCCTGGTCACCACTGCCGACCATGACGACCGTGTGGTGCCGGCCCACTCGTTCAAGTATGCCGCGACGCTGCAAGCAGCCGATACCGGCGACGCTCCCAAGCTGATCCGCATCGACTCCAAGGCGGGTCACGGCGCGGGCAAGCCCATCAGCAAGAGCATTGACGAGATGACAGACATCTATTCGTTCATCTTCTATAACCTCGGCGTTACACCTCAGCTCCCTGCCGGGGATAAGTAACCTGTCGCCGCTGTCAGCCGCATGTCCCTGTCCGGCTCCATACGCACGCTCGCCATGGCGGCCATAGCGGCCGCCATGGCGATGCCGCTGTTCACCGGCTGCTACAGCCCGACGCACACCGCGCCCATCGGCAGCGCCGAGCTGCGCCGGGAGGGAGCTGCGGAGCTGTCGGCCGAGCAGAAGCTGGTGGGCGGCATCCGTCCGGAGCCGCCGGCCGCATGGCACTCCGGCAAGAGCTGGCGCGTGACCGACGACCGTCTGCGGCTGCTGCTTCGCGGGGAGATTCCCACCGACAGTCTGGCAGGGATGACCATGAGCTTGATCGGCATCGAAGCCGCACCCACCATCACGGGCGACTCGGTGACAGAGCTGCGGATGAGCCTCAACGGACACCCTGTGGCCTACCGCACGGCGCAGAGCCCCGAGGCGTTCATGGCTCGGAGCGAGTATGCCCTTCCCTTTGCGGTGGAGACAGCGCCTGTGGCCGCCCTTGACACGCTTCTGCGCGGCAAGCGGCTGTATGTGCTCACCTCCACATGGCTCGACAGCCTCGGCAACTACGTCAAGGGGCGGCGGTATGTGGCCGTGACAGTAACCGGGGTGACACCCCACGAGCCTCAGACCCCCGCCCGGGTGACGTTCACGCCCGACTATGACCCGACTGTGGAGGGGTCGCTGGCGATGTCACTCACCGAGGGAGCTGCCGGACGCCGTGACTTCCCCGCGCTATTCTCGCTCACCGACCCGCGGCGCAGCAATTCCGACATCTACCCCGACGTGTGGGAGCTCATCACCCGAGGCTCCGTCGCCGAGGGGATGACCCGGCGAGAGTGCCGCCTGGCCCTGGGCAACCCTGCATCGGTAGAGCGTCAGGAGTTTTACGGCTTCACTCGCGAGACGTGGAGCTACGGCAACGGCACCTACCTGACCTTTGACGACGGCATCTTGAAGACCTTCCGCCTATGACACGACAGATCAGCCTCACCTTCTTAGGCACCGGCACCTCAACGGGTGTGCCACAGATAAACTGCGACTGCCCGGTGTGCACGTCGCCTGACGCGCGCGACAAACGCCTGCGTGCATCAGCGCTGCTGCGCGTGGGCAACCGCACATTTCTGATAGACGCCGGCCCCGACCTGCGCACGCAGCTGCTTGAGCACCCCGCGCAGCATATTGATGCACTGCTTGTGACGCACTCCCACTATGACCATGTGGGGGGCATTGATGACCTGCGCCCCTTCTGCCATTCACACGGGCGCGAGATGAAGCTGCCGGTGTATTGCACTGCCGATGTAGCCGGCGACTTGCGCTCGCGGGTGCCTTACTGCTTCAAGACCCACCCCTACCCGGGTGTGCCGACGTTTGACCTTCGGGACATCACCCCCGGCATCCCGTTCAAGGCAGCGGGCGTGGAGATACTGCCGATGCAGGTACTGCACTGGAAACTGCCCATAGTGGGGTTTCGTGTGGGTCCGCTGGCTTACATCACCGACTGCAAGACGATGCCTGATGCCACCCTGCGGGCCCTCTCCGGGGTGGACACCCTGGTCATCAACGCTCTGCGCAAGGAGGAACACCTCTCGCACCTGTCGCTGAGTCAGGCTCTGGAACTCGTGTCAATGATCAAGCCGCGCCGCACCTACCTCACCCACATAGCGCACCAGATGGGGCGGCACGCCGAAGTAGAGCCGACGCTGCCCGAGGGGGTGCATCTGGCCTACGACGGCCTCGTCCTTGACGGGATGAGCCTGTGAGGCGAGTCTCAGCACTTCACTCCTTACAAACTCTGAACACAGACAATCCAAACGTTTCACCAATCACAGATACTCCTCCAATCATGAAATCCTTACGCATCGCGGCTGCCGCAACGCTGACAGCCCTTCTGGCGTCCTGCTCCGGCACAAAGGGCAGTGACAGCTACACCATCACCATTCCGCTGGATGATGCCTCGCTCAATGGCACCGTGGCCTATCTTGTAAACTTCGACACTGATGAGAAAGCAGACAGCGCGGTGGTCAGCGCCGACACCCTGCGCTTCGCCGGAAGCGTGGAGAAGCCTTATGTGGCCCGCGTGATAATCGACGGCTCACGTCAGGGGATGGTGTTTGTGGAGCAAGGGAAGATCAGCCGCGACAGCACCGGCTCCTATGTTGGCACCCCTCTGAACGACAAGTTTGTGGCTGCCGGCAAACGCCTTGTTGAGATTGCCCAGGAGGCCAACGCTCTGCCTGAGGACTCGGTAGGGGCAGTTCGCCTTGACTCACTCAACAAGGTGTATGACACCGTGGTGGCCGATGTTGTCAAGGAGAACCCCGACAATGCCCTGGGCTACTACTTCTTCCTCCAGCAAGCGTATGACATGGACCTGGCGCAGCTTGACGAGGCACTGAAAGCGCACCCGCAGATGGCTACCTACCGCCGGGTGCAGAACCTCCGTGAGGCTCTGGAGCACAAGGCACAGACCTCCGTGGGGAGCAAGTACAAGGACTTCACTGTGCCCGGCGACAGTGTGGCCCGCAAGCTCTCGGACTATGTGGGCCAGGATGGCAAGCTCACGCTTGTGGACTTCTGGGCATCATGGTGCGGACCTTGCCGCCGTGAGATACCGGTGATCCGCGCCCTGTATGACCGCTACCACAAGGATGACCTCAATGTGGTGGGCGTTGCCGTGTGGGATGAGCCGGAGGCCACGCTTCGCGCCATCGACGAGCTGGACCTGCAGTGGCCCTGCATCATCGACGCACAGCGCATCCCCACTGACATCTACGGCATCTCGGGCATCCCGTGCATCCTGGTGATTGACGCCGACGGCACCATCGTGAGCCGCGACCTGCAGGGCAAAGCCCTCACTGCCGCCGTAGACTCTCTTGTGGCTCTGCGCCACGCCCCGGCTAAGACCGAAGCCCCCGCCGACAGCATCAAGTGACGTTGCCGGCGGATAGGTTGTAAATCGGCGTCCTGCGGACGCCCTTTGCTGTGCTGACCTTTACCCCGGATGCCTGCGCTAACGCTACGGCTTCCGGGGCTACGGGTAAATCAGCGTCCTGCGGACGCTCCTTAAGCGTTTTTGCAACACCTACCCTTGCTCTGACATCCTAAGCCCCGGAAGCCTGCGCAATCGCTACGGCTTCCGGGGCTACTTGTAGATATCAATGTCCTGCGGTCGCGCTCAACGTGAAGATATCATTACCTCGATGGAGCCTAAGTGGGGGTGGCCGACGTGAAAGCGGTGGGGGTGGCTGAGGGAGCGGGGTCGGTGGAGCCGGTGATGGGCGAGTAGAGGCGTAGGGAGAAGGAGGGGGCGGCGGCGGTGATGTCTTCGAGCACCTGTGAGGTGACGGCCTCGTAGGTGGCCCATTCGGTGGAGTCGGTGAAGAAGTATATGTTGAGAGTGGTGCCCTGGTCGGTGGGGGGCATCAGGCGGACGAGCAGGAGCTGCTCAGTGGAGACGTGAGGATGCTTCATGAGCAGGTCACAGATGTATGCGCGGTACAGGCCGAGGTTGGTGCCTGTGGAACCGTTGACGGCGCGCGAGCCGGGTGTGTAGAGGGCACCGGTAGACTCCTTGCGGGCGGCAGAAATCCAGTCGGCCAGAGAGGGATGTTCGGCGGTCACTTTCTTGATGAAGTCGTCGTCGGCAGGGATGATGGAGTCGTTGCACACCACCAGATTGTAATACATGCGCCTTGCTCCGCTCTGATACATACCGCGCCAGTTCTGGAAAGTGCCCTGGACGAGCTTGTAAGGGGGACAGGTGATGATGGTGTTGTCGAAGTTGCGCACCTTGACGGTGGACAGGCTCATGTCAAACACACGGCCGTTGATGGGTGTGCCGGGCATAGTGATCCAGTCACCGATGCGCACCATGTCGTTCTGCGAAATCTGTATGCTTGCTACCAATCCGAGCAGTGAGTCCTTGAAGATGAGCATCAGGACGGCAGCGAAGGCACCGAGTCCCGTGAGCAGCGTGATGGGCGAGCGGTCGATGAGCACCGACACGATGACGATGATGGCCACAATCCACACAAGGCCCTTCAACATGCTTGCCACACCTTTGAGCGGGAGATTGCGAGTGTTCTGACGTGTGTCATATCGCACCCACACGAATGTGATTACGGCTGATGCGGCAGCGGCGGTGGTGACTATGGCATAAATAATCAGAAACTTCACTACGTAGTCGTGGATGACAGTTCCGGGCAGCAGGGCCAACGGCACGAGCGAGAGCATCACCAGCGGCGGAATCATATGGCTGCACTTGGTGAGCAGATGCGACTTGACGAGCTCCGGGCCGAGAGTGGTGTGACGAAGCGTCACCACCTTCTGCACGGACCAGAGTATGCTTTTGCGCACTATCCAGCCGAGGGTGATTGCCACGAATGCAGCAAGCAATATATAGAGCCATTCCTCGGTGTCACGGTCATGCTCCAGTCCGAGCAGGTCGAAGAGCCTGCGTGCGCGTACCATGAACCACAGCGCGGCCTTGTGTGTGGGGACGAGGATAAAGGGGAGTGTCATGTGTCAGCAGCTGAAACGTGGTGGAATTCCTCTATGGATAACAAGTGTGAGCCGCGGGTTGTTGTGGCGGGGAGCGGGTGGGGAGAGTGTGAGGGTGGGGAGATTTTTGGGAAAAGCGTTAACTTTGCATGGCTATGCTGGAACTGATTCAATATGGATTTTTCCGCAACGCCCTGACGGGTATATTGCTGCTGAGCATCTCGGCGGCGATAATCGGCACATACATAGTGACGCGGCGCCTTGCGGCTCTTGCAGGGGGTGTGACGCACGCCTGCTTCGGGGGGCTCGGGCTGGGCTACTTCATGGGGTGGAACCCTCTGTGGCCGGCTATGGCCTTTGCCGTGGCGGCATCTGCGGGCGTGGAGCGGCTCAGCACCGGCGGTCGCGTCCGCTCCGACTCAGCGGTAGCCGTGGTGTGGGCATTAGGGATGGCCGTGGGCGTGCTGTTTGTGTTTCTCACGCCGGGGTATGTGCCGGAACTCAACGCCTTTCTGTTCGGTAACATCCTGACCATCAGCACTGCTGACTTGTGGATGGAGGGTGCGTATGTGGCGTTGCTGATGGGATTGTTTGCCGTGATGGGACGACGGATTGTGGCGTGTGCCTTTGACGCGGACTTCGCACAGGTCGCGGGGTTGCCGGCGCGTGGCATCAATGCTCTGATGAGCGTGATGACGAGCATCGGCATCGTGCTGACAATCCGTCTGGTAGGCGTAATGCTGCTGATGAGCATGCTTGTGCTCCCGGCCCTGACGGCAGAGTGCCTGACGCGCAGCTACCGACGCATCACACTGCTTGCAGCGGTGCTGTGTCTGGGGAGCAGCCTCGCGGCCCTGTGGCTCAGCACCCTGGTTGACGTGCCCTGCTCCGCCTTCATAGTGCTTGTGCAGGGGGCAGCCTACGCCCTGACGCGGCTACTCACCTCCCGCCGCCAATAACAGCGGGGTTCATCGCCATACGACAGACACATAACACATTGACACATAAGGATTTACCCCCCCCCATATGAGACTGTGCAATGTTGTATACGCTGATTTCAGATGAAGTGTAAAGAGCACTGTAGTCCGTCTGATAAATTCACCCATCATGAGTGACAGCAAGATACCTGCGATAGCGTATAATGGCCAGTAATAATTCGAATACTCTCTTATAACAGTACTCTGCATGAGATTTATTGAAAGGTCATGCACCGTAATAATTAAATAGTTGACAGCTCTGAACGCGAGAAAATGCCATACCAAAATATCAAGTGTCCTTTCTCCAATCCATGCTAATCGCCTTGATATTATCCCATGTGGAATCTTGCTAACCAACGTTATAAGAGCGTAAGAAAGTATACTCGCTGCAATAAAATACCTCCAAATGCTGATTGCGGTTACACTTCCCATCTGGGTGAATGGGAGTAAAAATATGTACATCAGTATGATAGATATAGCGCACAAGAACAGAATCCTAAGAGAGGTATGGCTCAATGTCAACAAAGGAATACGGGTTATCAACACACCCGTTATAAAAAACGCTGCGCCTTGAAATGTTTCTTTAGGCAGGTAACCTACAGGCGGTGCATACGAAAGCATCGCAGCCATGCACAGCAACAAGAGGACACCACCTATAATCCGTCGAGTGGAGAAACCGATGAACCGAAAGAATAATACACTTATAACAGAGGCTATTAGAAGAGAGTAAAGAAACCAGAAGCCTCGCAGCAACGTCATATCCCAGGAAAGCATAATTGCTGCCTGAAAACACTTTAAAAGCGTATATTTCCAGTTATAAGTCACTTCATAAATTCCGCACGTGACAAATAGATTGTGTAAAAGCAAGAATATGACACTCCATTTTACGTATGGCCACCAAAGGCGCTTTATCCGCTTCTTAATGAATATCCCTGGCTGCGAAAGATAAACTTTCTTAAATACCATGCCTGATATTATAAAAAAGCATGGCATATGAAACGCATATATTACTCTGCTTAACCATTGCGGACACCCGGAATGTCCTACCACCATAAGGATAATCAAGACTCCCTTGACTATGTCAAGAGTAATGTCGCGCTTTGAGGAGAGTGAAGGAGTCATTGTTTAATGATTGAGGTTGACGGGTGGAGAGAGAAGTGGTGGTGGCGTTAGAAGGATTGCATCTCTACGAGGCGCTTGTAGTAGCCGCCTAAGGCCATCAGGGAGTCGTGGGTGCCTTGCTCCACGATGCGGCCTTCGTGGAGTACGCAGATGAGGGAGGCATTGCGGATGGTGGACAGACGGTGTGCGATGACCAGAGTGGTGCGTGACTTCATAAGTCGGTCCAGAGCCTCCTGCACGAGGTGCTCGCTCTCGGTGTCGAGGGCCGAGGTGGCTTCGTCGAGGATGAGGATGCGGGGGTTCTTGAGGATGGCGCGGGCAATGGAGATGCGCTGGCGCTGACCGCCGGAGAGGCGGCATCCGCGGTCGCCGATAGAGGTGTCATAGCCATTTTCGGTGGCCATGATGAAGTCATGCGCGTTGGCGACCTTGGCAGCGGCGATAACCTCCTCGGGGGTGGCATCCTTGACGCCGAAGGTGATGTTGTTGTAGATAGTGTCGTTGAAGAGGATTGCCTCCTGATTGACGTTGCCCATGAGCGAGCGGAGGTCATGAACGCGGAGATCGCGGATGTCCACGCCGTCAACCTTGATGGAGCCAGCGTTGACATCATAGAATCGGGGCATCAGGTCAGCGAGTGTAGACTTGCCGGACCCGCTCTGTCCGACAAGAGCCACCGTCTCGCCGGGCTTGACGGTGAAGCTGACATCCTGCACTACGGGGACCTCGGGGTCGTAGCCGAAGGTCACGCCGGAGTATTCGACGGAAGCTGCCTGCTCGGGGAGCGATACCGGGTTGGCGGGGTCCGTGATGTCATTCTTGGCCTTCATGATGATGTCGATACGCTCCATCGAGGCAAGTCCGCGCTGTATGGCATATGCGGCGTTGCTCAGATCCTTGGCCGGATTGATGATGGAGTAGAAGATCACCATGTAGTAGATGAACGAGGGGGCGGTGATGGTGGAAGAGCCGTGGAGGATGAGTGTGCCGCCGAACCACAGGACAATGGCAATGGTGAGAGTGCCGAGAAATTCGCTCATGGGGTGGGCGAGGCTCTGGCGGCGTGCCAGATGCACACCGAGATTGTAGAGCGTCTGGTTTTCGCGATGGAAGCGTCCTTTCACCTTGTCCTCAGCGTTGAAAGCCTTGATGATGCGCAGGCCGCCAAGGGTCTCCTCGATGTTGGAGAGGATGAGTCCCCACTGCTGCTGGTTCTCAAGGGAGTTGCGCTTGAGGCGCTTGCCCACACGGCCCATCACCAGACCGGCGAGGGGGAGGAGAATCAATACGAAGAGTGTGAGCTGCCATGAGATGACAATCATCATCACGAGGCAGGCAATGATCATGACGGGATTGTTGAACATCATGTTGAGCGAGGCCATGATGGAGTTCTCAATCTCGCCGACGTCGCCGCTCATGCGGGCCATGATGTCGCCCTTGCGGGCCGATGTGAAGAATGACACGGGGAGAGTGGTGACCTTGTCATAGACATAGTTACGGAGGTCACGGACGATGCCCGCGCGCATGGGTATGATGACGTAAGATGCCAGATAGGCGGTGCCGGTCTTCAGGCCGGTCATCACCACCAGGAGTAGCGCGAGTAGAGCAAGGGTGGCTGAGGGGCCCCACTTGTCGATGCACTCGGTAGTGTAGTAATAGAAGTCGTTGACCACCACATCCTTGATGCTTGCAGACCCGAGCGGCATGAAGGTGTAGTCAGCCTTGTTGATGCCAAAAAGAATCTCAAGAATAGGGATAATGACGGCAAACGAGAAGAGCGTGAGAAACGCTGCAAGGATATTGAGGATGATGTTGAGGATGAAGTTCTTCTTGTATGGGGGGACGAAGCGCTTCAGAAGCATCCAGAAATCTTTCATGCTGCAAAGATAGCGAAAATGGCCGGGATGTGATGTATCTGCTCAGTGGGGGGAGGAGGACTGTCAGCGGATTACCAGGAGCTTGGCAGCAACCTTCCCCTTGGGGCCGGAGTCGTCGGCGGTCTGAGAGGGGCATATGTAGTAGACACCGCTCTTCACCGGGGCTCCGCCGAGGTCGCGGAGGTTCCAGCGGAAAGTGCCGCCCAGGGATGTGCCGGAGTGCACGAGGTTGCCCATGGCATCCACCACCTTGACGAGCGAGGCGTTCATCAGGCCATCCACAGTGACCATACCATTATAGCCGGGACGTACGGGGTTGGGATACACGCGCACATCGTCGAAGTCATCATGGCCGGGGCTCTGCTCCGAAGCGTAGACCCCCATGCCCCATGCCCCGCCCACATATACCTTGTTGGTGAGGGGGTCAAGAGCGAGGGCCGAGACGTAGTTGGAGGGGAGGGGTGAGTTGTCAGTGGTGAACTGTTCGACAATCTCGTCATACTCCGGAGAGATAACCGACACGCCGGAGCCCTCGGTGGATACCCACATACGTCCTGCGGAGTCAAAGTCGATGGATGAAACCGCCACATTGTTGAGCAGGTAGGAGGCCGTGCCGGTGCCGTCGTTGTTGTTGACCTTAAAGCGGCGCACGCGGTCACGCGCGGGGTCGAAGGTAGCGGGGTTGGGGATGGCGAAAAAGCCGTTGCGCGACGCTATGATGAGCTGCCCATTGGGGTCCTCGGCAGCTGCAGTGACTAACTGCATATTAATGACGTTGCCGTCCTGATCATATACGTTGGAGAAGCCCACACCGCCGGAAGCGTTGACATCAGAGGGGTTGGAGCCGTAGCGATATATGTAGAAGTTATCAATGGTGTACTTACCCCCTACGGCTATGCAGTTGGAGCGTGGGAGCATACGGAGGAAGCCGTCCACGTCGCAGTTGAAGGAGGCGGGGAGCAGGTATGAGCCGTCAGAGCGGGTCGTCAACCAGTCAGATTTGGATATGGAAGCCGCCGGGAGCGACACCTTGGCCGCCGGGAGCATCATAAGCTGCGGGCCTACCTTGCTGTCACCGGGAGCCGCATTGCTGAGTAGCACCCAGAGGTTGCCGGCAGAGTCGAAGCACACATCCTGTATGCGCTGGCCGTAGGCCCCGGTGGCGGGGAGATTGTCAACGGTTGGCTTGTAAGAGACGGCATCAGACGTTCCTGCAAACACTGCCTCGGCCACGCGTCCACGGATGCGGAACAACCCCTCGGTGTTTGTGGCCACCCACATCTGATCCGGGTCAAGAGGATTCTGAGCCACACCGAGGGGTGCGGTGATGACATCGCCGTAACGGTTGCGCGTGTCAGCCGTAGTGGCCTGATATACAACTCTGG
This sequence comes from Candidatus Amulumruptor caecigallinarius, assembly GCA_023665605.1. GTDB lineage: Bacteria > Bacteroidota > Bacteroidia > Bacteroidales > Muribaculaceae > Amulumruptor > Amulumruptor caecigallinarius_B. The sequence goes on from JAMPDP010000001.1 coordinate 633,023, forward strand.
ACACCGCCATCAGGTCATCAGAGGCTGAGGGAGTGAAGTCAGAGACATTGCCGTCAGCCACAATGTCGATGAAACAGGGGGTATAGGAGCCGTAAGCCCAGAAGCCGCCCATACTCTCCAGTTGGAGCGGTTCGGCCATAGCCCCGGAGCCGGAGAGGACACCCTCGGAGTTAGCACGGGTGTAGATGATGATGGCATCGCGGGCAGCGTTGGGGGTCATTCGGCTGACGTTGACGACCGAACGCACGTCGGGGCGATGTGCACCTTCGAGGAGCACCGGCGGCTTCTGCGAGAGGTCATAGTGGAGGATACCGTCGGGGGTGGCAATCCACGTGTGTCGCAGGGCATCGGTGGAGCTTATGGTGGAGAAGCGCGTCAGGGACTCGGGGTAGTTGCCGGCAGCTCCCCAGCCACCACCCTCGTTGAAGCGGGCGATGAGGCTTGACGACAGCGGGAGGTAGAGCATATCGGTGTCAAACCAGGGGTCGACATTCTTGCGGAGATAGTTGCCGGGAATCACGCTGTCCACCATCTTGCCGGTGTAGCCCCAGGGGAGCTCCACCTTGTGAATACGTCGGGCGCCGGAAGCAGTAGCACTCTCCGCAGCAATGACATCAGCTCCGACGCGGTAGATGCGGGTGGCCGGAGAAGCCCCATTGTCGGCGGCGATGCGGCCCACGTAAGTGAACTTGTCGGTCTCACGATAAGAGTGTGCCGGGTCGGCAGGCTCCGAGGAGTATAGATGGCCGCCGGTGAAGAGAGCCATCAGGCGATCTCCGGCCTTGACGAGCGAGAGTGGGCCGCCGTTGACGTTGCCGTCAGCCCCGCCGCGATATTGGCCCGATTCAGCTACACGTCCGGTGTCGCAGTTGAGCACCACGAGGCCGAAGTCTGTGGAGATGTATGCCTTGGAGCCGATGAAAGCGATGTCGCGAATCTCGCGTGTGCCGGCTATCTGAGCGTCGCGTATGGCCGAGACAGCGGTGACAGAGCCGTCAGGATTGATGACATCAAGGTTGGCATCATCATAGACCACAATGAGGTAACGCGAATCGGGGTCGCCAAAGAGGCCTGTGGCGCGGACGCCGCTAAGCTGTGCATCAGGGGTGAGGGCTACGGTCTCCTGCGTGGAGGGGTTGTAGGTGAAGATGTTGATGCCGGAGAGGTAATATATCTTGTCGCCCACGGGGTGAATGGCCGTGGTGCGTCCGCCCTCGAAAGCCGGTGGAAATGCCCACTGCCCCGTGACGAGCTGTGCACGGGAGGAGAGGCCGGCGGCCAGAGCGGTAATTATAAATGCAATGACGGAGAGCGCTTTACGCATCAGTCGTGTGAAATGTGAAGGGGAGTGAGATAATGATTGGAGAGGAAGATAGAGACGGCTGAGAAGCGGCTGCCGCTGGATATGTCAGAGCATCCGCAGGGAGCTGAGGTGGCTCATCACCTCCATACGCGACATGGCGCGCGCTGCCATCAGAGCTTCGGCGAGCTCCGAAGCTACGGAGCGGACGCCCCGGTGCAGAAACACCCGCGAGAACTTCTCGTAGTTGTTGTCGAAGAGCGAGTTGGCCTCCTCGGGTTCGAGGGAGCAGGAAGTGGTGCCTTCCTCCACCACCACGCCGCGGAGGTAGTCACGCTCCTCATCGGCGGGCATGGCCCCCCGGCCAATGATGCGCCGGCAGAGGACGTTGCCCACGAGCATACCCGCGGTGAGGTTGAAGTTGCCCAGGAGGCGTCGCCATGCAGCGCTGGCCATCAATCGGGGGTTGCCCTCGAAGTAATATTCGGGCATGAACTCCACCATATCGTCAGGTTCGGCATCAATGTTGAGCCCTGCAAGCATATTCTCGCCGCCGAGCACCATCATGGCCACGGCCATGCCTGATGCGCCGAGAGAGCGGTCAAGGTCATCGGAGTAGCGGAGGGCTACGATGGTGTCGGAGTGTGTGTCGTTTGTCATATATCAGAATCAGTCAGGCTTCGTGTTGCGTCCAAACTGCTTAGGTGCCGGCTTCTCAGAGATGGCCGGAGGTGTGTGTGGGGCCGTTTGATCACAACTCCTTGAATAAACGCCGCCGGAGGGGCTAAAGTTGCCTCTCCGGCAAGCGGAAGATGGTCAGTCGATAATCACAATCTTGGCCACGGGCCTCAGCGGTGAGCCGGCGTGCACATAGTAGGTGCCGGGGCCGGGACGCGAGCCGTCGGCTGCGGAGAGGCCGTCCCAGATGAGTGCGCCGCCGGCGGCAGTGCCGTCGAAGAGCACCGTGCCCTTGGTCGGGTCAGGGAGAGTGGAGATGCGCACCGGAGCATCAGCCGTGAGGTTGGCGATGGTGAAGTGGCCGGTGTATGCGGCAGGCGTGGCCGAGGGTGTCACCGTCACGTTGTCAAGGTCAGCCGCGGCGGCCGCCTTGCCGGGAGTGAGGGAGTAGAGGCCGTGGCGTGTGCCCACATGCACGGTGCCGTCGGCAAGGACGCACACAGCACCGAGCATATCGGAGGGGAGTGGCGAGTTGGAGGAGTCGTAGTGGTCAAGCACCTTGGTGCCGTCAGCAGAGAGCTGATAGAGGCCGGAGGTCTGCGTCGCGGCCCATATGGTGCCGTCCGGGGCCTCGCTGAGAGCCACAATCTCCTCGCCGGTGAGCATATCGGGGGCGCCGGAGTCGGTGATGCTCCCCTCCCCTACTTTCACGACATCAAGCACAGAGTCGCCGTCGGCAAGGCGGGAGAAGTCGTTGACGTAGCCGAAGAAGCGGTCAGTCTGAATCCAGAGCCGTCCTTTGGAGTCGGAATAGAGAGCGTTGGTGAATTCGAGCGACACGAGCTCGCCAAACTGCGTGCGGAGGCTCTCGATGACCCAAGCCTGATCGGTGGAGGTGTCACCGCCGGTGCCGTTGCGCTTGTAGACGAGCATACCGCCGACGCCGCGCTGCGGGTTGACAGCGAGATACTTGCCATGGTCAGTGTTGACAAACCAAAGCTGGGCATCAAGCTTCACGAGCCAGTCGGAGAAGGAAGGCTGCACGGCGGGGTCAATCCAGTCATCGAGGGTGAAGTTGCCGGAGGCCACCTTGTCGGCGGGGAGCATATTGAGTGAGCGGCGGCGGTCGGGCCCGTTTACGCCGGTGCTGCTCCAGCAGTCCACACCGATAATCCAGAGGTTGCCCTCGTCATCGAATCGCACATCCTTCTGCTGGTTGTACCAGCCGCCGGAGAGCACATTGTTGAGACGGTTGGAGTAGATGGTCTGCGTGAGGTTGCCGTCGGCATCATAGCGCATGCGGTAGAGGCCCTCGTTGACGGTGGCCACCCATATGTCAGGGGTTTCGCTCTTGGGGTTGGCGGCTATGGCGTTGGGTGAGATGATGGGTTGCTGATTCATCACCTCGTAGATGATACGGGTGTAGGGCCAGATGTTGTTGCTATTGGTGATGTCGGTGTTGCCCTGCTTTGTGAAGGCCTCCTTGGGGGAATAGTCCGTGAACGTGCCATCCTTGTAGAGGTTGACGTAGCCGGCCACGAAGAATGCCGGCTCCACACCGAGGAGCACGTTGTTGGCGTTGATGTACTGACCGGGATAGAGGATGGCCATGATGTCGTAGAACGGCTCAACGTCAGGGTTATAGAACTTTCCGGCGTTCTGGAGGTAATTGTTGGTGTCGGAACGCGAGGTGATGAGCAGTCCTGTGCCGTCAGGGGTGGGACGGAGCATGGATATGTTACCCACGGTGGTGTGAGCCCCGGCGTAGGCTGTCTGCTCCGGGGTGACGGTCATGGTACGTGAACCGTCGGCGGCATACTCATAACCGGCGAGGCCGTTCTCGTCAGCAATCCAGACGGTAGATGCGTAGGGCGAAGTAGAGACGGTGGTGAACTTGGGGTTGGTGACGTCAAAGAGCTGACGTGTGGCGGTGACACCGGCGGTGGGGCTGGCGTAGTCGTAGAGGTTGATGACATTCTCGCCCGAGGGCTTGTACATCATGTAGAGTGAGCCGCCGGCCATCCATGCGCGCTGGAATCGCTGTGCGTCGGTACCCTTGCCGCTCATGGTATAGGTCTTGGTGGCGTTGTCGGGCCAGATGACAGGGTAGTTTGTGGCGAGCACGCCGTTGCCCTTGGTGTGCTCCACCATGATGGTGGAGGAGTCAAGGGCAAGGAGGCCGGTGATGCGGTGGGTGGATGCCACCTTGGCGTCATAGAAAGCTGTGCCCGAGAACTTACTCCATGCCGCGGGGCTGGAGAAGTCGGCGGTGAGGGGGGCACCGTAGATGTAGGGATAGGGGTTCCAGCAGGCGTAGATCCAGTCACCGAGAATCACGATGTTCGAGGGGCCGCCGTTGGGGCCTTCGTTACCGGCAGTGATGGAGGGGTATACGAACGACTGCTTCAGCCGGCCGGTGGCGGGGTCAACGATGGCCATGCCGTAGTCGACGGCCACGTAGAGGTCGTCGTCCCGGAACGCCACGTCGTTGATGGTGAAACCTCGTGATGCGCGCACCTTGGCCACATCGTTGACGGGCACCACGGTGCCGTCATCGTGAATCACGTTGAGGAGGCCGTCAACCATAGCGGCCACGAGATAACCCTTGTCGGCGTTATAGCGGATGAAGCGGGTATAGTCAGTGTTGAGGCCCCGGTCAATGCCATAAATAGCCACGTCGCCGGTGGCACGGTCATAGCGGTGGAGGGAGCCGCCGCCTATGTACCAGAGGGCATCGGGCGACTCGGCAATCTGGGTCACCGATGACGGACGGCTCACGGGAGTGTGAGTCCATAAGCCCTTGACGGCGTTGGCACCGTCAGCCTGGAGAGTGGCAGCAAGGATGCAGAGGCCCGCGGCGATGGTCTTGAGGAGATTCATTGGCGTGTCAGGATGGATATAAAGGTTGATGGAGAGAGGGGTGTGATTGGTGGTGATTGGTGCGTCGGAGTGACAATGACTGTGACGGTGGAGAGAGTGGCGGGGACCGGGAGAGAGAGAGTCGGTCGGGGAGGCTCAGCGGTCAAGGTAGCTCAGGAGGGAGGCAGTGGCGCGTGCGCGGTGGCTGATGGCGTTCTTCTCGTCGGGTGACATCCGGGCGAAAGTCTCCGTATAGCCCGCGGGGCGGAAGACGGGGTCGTAGCCGAATCCGCCGTCGCCATCGGGGGCGGTGAGAATTTCGCCCTCGACGGAGCCGGTGAAGCAACGCACGTCAGGACCCTCGGTGAGAGCGATGACCGTGCGGAAGCGTGCCGAGCGATTGGCCACGCCGTCGAGGCGGCTCAGGAGCAGACGCATATTGGCCTCTGCGTCATGGTCGGGGCCGGCATAGCGCGCGCTGCGCACCCCCGGCTCCCCGCCGAGGGCATCGACCATCAGGCCGGTGTCGTCGGCTATGCAGTCATGTCCGTAGCGCTCCTTGACCCACATGGCCTTCTGACGGGCGTTTTCCTCGAGGGTATCTCCGGTTTCGGGAATCTCCTCGGTGCAACCCAAGTCTTTGAGTCCAAGCAGATTGAAGCGGTCGCCGAGAATACGTCGAAACTCGGAGAGCTTGTGGCTGTTGCCGGTGGCTACAATCAGTGTGGGGAGGGTCATAGCTACTATATAACGTGATAACGGGTCAATATATTGCATTGGTGGCCGCACGGGGTCCGATGAGGGAACGGCGGCCGCCAATGTCAGAGGCGAGGCGCGGGTCAGCCCACTACCACGTTGACAATCTTGCCGGGCACGACGATGACCTTCTTCACCGTCTTGCCGTCAGTCCACTTGGCCGCGGCCTCGTTGGCGAGGGCCAGCTTCTCGACCTCATCGGCGGGCATGTCCACGGGCACCTCGATGTTGTAGCGGGGCTTGCCGTTGAACGACACCGCCATGCGTACGTTGCTCTCCACCAGCGCGTTCTCGTCCCAGTCAGGCCACGTGGCCAGGGTGACGGTGCCTGTGTGGCCCAGGGCAGAGTGCCAGAGCTCCTCGGCGATGTGGGGGGCGAAGGGAGCGAGGACTATGAGCAGCGGCTCCAGCACAGAGCGCGAGTGGCACTTCTGCGAGGTTAGCTCGTTGACGCAGATCATGAATGCCGCCACGGAGGTGTTGAATGAGAAAGCCTCGATGTCAGCAGTGACCTTCTTGATGAGACGGTTGATGCTCTTGAGGCTGTCGGCGGAGGGGGTGGAGTCATCCACAAGACAAGTGTCGCCCTTGTAGAACTGGGCCCAGAGCTTCTTGAGGAAGCGGTTCACGCCGTCGATGCCGTTGGTGTCCCAGGGCTTGCTCTGCTCCAGAGGGCCGAGGAACATCTCGTAGAGGCGAAGCGTGTCGGCACCGTAGCGCTCCACGATGTCATCAGGGTTGACCACGTTGAACATGGACTTGGACATCTTCTCCACCGCCCAGCCGCACACATACTTGCCATCTTCGAGGATGAACTCGGCGGTGGCAAACTCCGGGCGCCATGCCTTGAAGGCCTCGGTGTCGAGGATGTCGTTGCTCACGATGTTGACATCCACGTGGATGGGCGTTACGTCATACCGGTCCTTGAGACCGTGAGACACGAAGGTGTTGGTGTCCTTGATGCGATAGACGAAGTTGCTGCGCCCCTGAATCATGCCCTGGTTGACGAGCTTGCGGAAGGGCTCGGGCTCGCAGACGGTGCCCAGGTCATAGAGGAACTTGTTCCAGAAGCGTGAGTAGATGAGGTGGCCTGTGGCATGCTCGGTGCCTCCGAGGTACAGGTCGACGTTGCGCCAGTATTCGTCCGCCTCCTTGCTGACCAGGGCATCCGGGTTGCGGGGGTCCATGTAGCGGAGATAGTAGGCTGAGGAGCCGGCAAATCCGGGCATGGTGTTGAGCTCGATGGGGCAGCCGTCGTCAGTAACCCATCCCTTTGCGCGGCCGAGCGGGGGCTCGCCGGTCTCGGTGGGGAGATACTTGTCTACCTCGGGGAGGCGCAGGGGGAGCTTGTCGAGGCTCATCACCCGGGGTATGCCGTCGCGGTAATACACCGGGAAGGGCTCGCCCCAGTAGCGCTGGCGCGAGAAGATGGCGTCGCGCAGGCGGTAGTTCACCTTGACGCGGCCGATACCCTTTGCTGAGATGAACTCCTTGGCGGCCTTGATGGCATCCTTGACGTCGAGTCCGTTGAGGTCGAGCCCGGCACCGGCGGAGTTGATCATCCGGCCGCTCTTGGCATCGAAGCTCTCGGTGGAGACGTCGGCTCCCTCTATCAAGGGAATGATGGGGAGGTCAAACTTGCGTGCGAAGGCATAGTCGCGGCTGTCATGCGCGGGCACGGCCATGATGGCCCCCGTGCCGTAGCCGGCGAGCACGTAGTCGCTTATATATATAGGTATGTTTTTGCCGGTGAGTGGGTTGACGGCATAGCTGCCGGAGAACACGCCGGTGACTTTCTTGTCGATCATTCGCTCGCGCTCGGTCTTGTGCTTCACCTCATCGAGATAGGCATCGACGGCGGCTTTCTGCTCGGGGGTGGTGACTTGCGCCACGTATGCGCTCTCGGGGGCGAGAACCATGAAGGTGACGCCAAACACGGTGTCGGCACGGGTGGTGAAGATTTCGAGCTCCAGGTCGCTGCCCGCCATGGGGAAGCGCATCTCTGCACCCTCGCTGCGGCCAATCCAGTTGCGCTGGGTCTCCTTGAGGGAGTCGGTCCAGTCGAGGCTGTCGAGGCCGTCGAGCAGCCGCTGGGCGTAGGCGCTGACGCGGAGGCACCACTGATACATCAGCTTCTGCTCCACGGGGTAGCCGCCGCGCACGCTGAGGCCTTCGCTGACCTCATCGTTGGCGAGGACGGTGCCGAGCTTGGGGCACCAGTTGACCATGGTGTTGCCCAGGTAGGCTATGCGCCAGTTCATCAGAGCGTCGCTCTTGGCCTTGTCATCCATGGCGCGCCACTGGTCGGCGGTGAATGACAGCTCGCGGGTGCCGGCGGCGTGGAGCCCTTCTGTGCCATGCTCCTCGAGGTGCTTCTCAAGGAGCGAGACGGGGAGGGCCTTGGCGGCGGCGGTGTCATAGTAGTGGCCGAACATCTCGATGAACGCCCACTGGGTCCACTTGTAATACTCGGGGTCGCAGGTGCGTATCTCGCGCTCCCAGTCGTAGCTGAAGCCGATTTTGTCGAGCTGCGAGCGGTAGCGGTTGATGTTGGCCACGGTGGTCACCTCGGGGTGCTGGCCGGTCTGGATGGCATACTGCTCGGCGGGGAGACCGTAGGCATCGTAGCCCATGGGGTGCAGCACGTTGAAACCGCGCAGACGCTTGTAGCGCGAGAAGATGTCAGAGGCGATGTAGCCCAGAGGGTGCCCCACGTGGAGGCCGGCACCGCTGGGATAGGGGAACATATCAAGCACGTAATACTTCGGGCGTGAGGGGTCGATGTCTGCATGATACGTGCGGTTGTCGCGCCAGTACTGCTGCCAGCGGGCTTCTATATCTCTGTGGTTGTAGTCCATTGCGTTGATTCGATTATAAGTTTATGGTCAGCTCATTGCGAGCATGCGCTCGATGGGACGTCGGGCTGCGGCGGCCAGCTGCGGGTCAACGATAACCTCGGGGGCTTCGTAGCGCAGGGTGTTGTAGAGCTTCTGGAGGGTGTTGAGCTTCATGAATGAGCAGTCATTGCATGCGCAGCCGGCATCCTCGGGGGGCAGGGGGATGAATGTCTTGCCGGGGCAGCGCTTCTGCATCTCGTGGAGGATGCCGCTCTCGGTAGCCACGATAAACTCGCGTGCATCGCTCTCCTGGGCATATTCCAGCAGCGCGGCGGTGCTCCCCACCTTGTGGGCGAGGAGGCGCAGCTGCTTGCGGCACTCGGGGTGCACGAGCACCTTGGCCTCGGGGTGCGCCTTGCGGAGTTCTATGAGCTTCTCCAGCGAGAACTGCTCATGGACGTGGCACGCTCCATCCCACAGGAGCATATCGCGGCCTGTCTGTGAGTTGATGTAGTTTCCCAGGTTGCGGTCCGGGCCGAAGATGATTTTCTCATCCTCGGGGAGGGCGCTGACTATCTTGAGGGCGTTTCCGCTGGTGACAACTATGTCCGTCAGGGCCTTGACGGCTGCGGAGGTGTTGACGTAGCTGATGACCGTGTGGCCGGGATGAGCCTCGACGAAAGCTTTGAACTCCTCCGGGGGGCAAGAGTCGGCCAGAGAGCATCCGGCGTTGAGGTCGGGGCAGAGCACCTTCTTGTCGGGGCAGAGCACCTTGGCGGTTTCGGCCATAAAGTGAACGCCGCAGAGCACTATGACGGGGGCATCGAGCGTGGCGGCGATGCGCGCCAGCGCCAGCGAGTCACCCACATAGTCCGCGAGGTCCTGGATTTCGCCCTTCTGGTAGTAGTGGGCCATGATGACAGCCCCCTTCTGCTGTTTGAGTCGCAGGATTTCAGCCTTCAGGTCAAGCCCCTGGGGCACCGGGGCATCCACATAACCTTTGGTCACATCGACATGAGCATCCATAGCGTAAGAGCAACATTTGTGATATTCAGAGCGCAAAGTTACGAAAAAAGCAGTAATTTTGTGGACTGCAGACTGCCGGGTGCCCAATCCCGTCCACATGCCGTCGCCCCCTCACCAATCCTCTCACACTCCCGCAATGCACCAATCTCCCGACAGACAGCCCAAAGTACAACTTATGAAGCCTACGCCTCTACTGTCATCGCCTATAATCAGCGTAATCATGGCTGCCTACGGACAAGAGGAGTATATATCGGAGGCGATAGAATCGTTGCAGGACATGACAATGACAGATTGGGAAGTAGTGATTGTTGATGATGGCTCGCCGGATGCCGTGATGAGCATTGCGGAGAAATATGCCACTGCTGACAATCGAATACGCCTGCTACACACTAACAACCATGGAGTGGGTACTGCAAGAAACACTGCCGTGAGTATGGCTCGTGGCCAATATCTTACCTTCCTTGATGGTGATGACAAGTTCTACCCCGACTATCTCAGCCAAGCCGTATCAATCCTTGATGCCAATCCAGATGTCACACTCGTATATGGGATGTGGGAATATTTTGGGAATAACACAGATACACCACCCTTAAACTGGTATGGCTACGGCACTCTGCTGCTCGGGAACACCATCCACATCTCAGCCGTAATACGCCGTGCAGACTTTGAGGCAATCGGCGGCTTTGATTCAGATTTGCCCAGCCATGAAGACTGGGATCTTTGGATTCGTTTGCTCCGAAACCGTCCTGACACAGCCGTCTGTTTTCTCCCAACCCCCTCTCTCCTCTATCGACAAAAAGCCACCTCTCGCAACACCGACAGCATCAATAACAATCAATTTACAGATATTGCCACTCGTTTATTCTCTCGGTTCCACGAACTCTATATCAAAACTTTCAATGGCCTGATATTGCCTCGCCTAATATCACTTCGTGAAATTGGGGCTGAACATAGATGGGCCGCATGGCGACCACTTGAAGGACTATCCGCAAAGAATTTATGCTTAGCAGCCCGGGAGCATGAACAAATATTGCAATATATTATTTCTCGAAATTTACTTTCAATGGATGAATTATATTATTTCTGCAAGATGAGCAGAAAACGTTTTTTACCATATTTACATAAGTTCTTGTTTCGTTTGAATACGAAGGAAGCACTTTTATTTTTATTTCAATTGATAAAATACTGAATTTTCTTTAGCCTCTGATGAATCCTCAAATTAATCCCAGTCCCACTGTCACCGTAGTGATAGTGACCTTCAATTCATCAAAATATGTTACTGCCACCCTTGACAGCATTGCCGCGCAAGATTACGAAGGCCCCTTGGAGCTGATTGTAAGCGATGATGGATCCACGGACAACACCATTGCAGTTTGCAATGCTTGGGCCAAGGAACATCGGGAGCGCTTCACAACCATCAAAGTCCTTCAGACGCCACACAACCTCGGTATTTGCGGCAACTACAACTTCGCCCTCGAACACGTCACCGGAGAATGGGTAAAATATCTTGCCGGCGATGATATACTGACAGAAGAAGCGTTGTCAACTTACATCCGTGCTGCCCGGGAGACAGGCGACAAAGCATTCTGTTGTGGTGTAGAAACATTCAATGACGACCCCACACTAACCGTGGATAAACACACATATGGTGTGAGATACGCCATGAAAGACGAGCTTGACAGCGATGATACGTCAGAGCAGTACCACAACATAGTGTTTCCCTCCAAAGGTTCATCCCTCGTAGAGGGGCCGACGCTGTTTATACACACGGCATCCCTGCGCCGACTCGGAGGGATGGATATGACCTACCCGATGCTTGAAGACTATCCCTTTGCGGTGCGTTGGCTTCGGGCTGGAAATCATCTTGGTGTAATAAAGATTCCGCTGGTGAAATACCGCGTCTACTCTGAGTCTGTATCTCAGAAACACAGCAAGGACTATTTCCGTGAGATGTATTACACAGCACTATACGATGCTCGCATCAGGTACTCCCTCGACAAACACCGCTACATAGACGCGTATAATTGGAAATGTATGCGTGAGATTCTGCGCCACGACTATCCCGGCCTCAAAAACCGCCTGATAAAAAGCTTCTTCATCCTTACAAACATAAAAGCGGTGTTGGCAAAGTTGCCCGGACATAGACCTCAGTGAGCCGACAAACATAGTGATAGCAGACAAGCAAAATCACCATGCAGTCAACCATTTGTGGCGTTCAGACGTTTAATGGTTGCAACATTGCTTATAGCGCAAAACGTTAAAAATTTGCAATCGGGAAGATATTTGCTTATCTTTGCCGAACTAACTCCACATACACAACAACCATGGACCCAATTCTAAAAGCATTGCGGGACTATCGTCTGCAAGCATCGCCGGAGAAGAAGGCCGCCGACTTGAAATGGCTTGAAACGGAGTGCATTGCCGGAGTTGACGCATTTGCATACCTGCGCCGCTTATCAATAACAGATTGGCCAACGCGCTTAGTATCAATCACACCAACACAGTCATTCACCATAAATCCAGAGTACAATCTGGATTTTTCTTTATCTATACGCCCCGATTATGCAGACACCTGCCGCTTTTACGTTTGAGTCATACAGCTTCCCATTCGTTGAGCTCCACATGGAGAGCCTGGATGACGAGGCCCCGCTCCGTCTGGAGTTCAACCCTGTTGGCACATTCTTCACTGCTGACAGCAAGTTTCAACTCGACTTTGAGTTCACGGCAACCCCTGAAGGTGACGAGGATCCGGCAGTGAGAATAAAGTGCACGGCAACCTTCAAGTTTCGCGAAGCTGTGTCATTGGAGCAGATTCCGGAGTATTTCTACCCTAACAGTCTTGCCATCGTCTTTCCCTACGTCAGAGCCTTTGTCAGCAGTGTCACCCTGCAGGCAAACGCCGGGGCACCGGTGGTGATACCCACCCTCAACCTGACCGGACTCCGCGACAGCCTGAAATCCAACACTCGCGCAGTGTAAACTTACCAGTCACACCCTACCGACAGACGAAGTGAGTACGCTTTACCAGACAGTGGAGGACCGAGGCAACCCGGATGAAGTGGAGGCTACGGGTCCGTTCTCCTGCGACAAAAGGTCAAGATGGTTAGGGGAAGGATACTATTTTTGGGACACGCATATCGAATTAGCACACTTTTGGGGACAGTCATCATATCCCCGGACCGGCTATATCATAGCACGCAGTGAAATAAACCTCGATGAAGCACACGTGCTTGACCTTCTCCAACCGGAGACTCAGCTAATGTTCCGAAGCTGGATGAAAGAGTTTTCAACTACTTTCCCGACAATCCATGTGACGGTGGATAGGGTCATAGGCCACATCACAAGAGTAATGGGAGGGAAGTTTCCCTACAAAGCCATCAGGGCTATGTTCAATGATTGTGTCGGCAATCCAAAATTCCAGGCACGCATCTACCCCAACGGCCACGCCTATCTCGACATAATGCAACCCGTGCAGGTGTGCATCCGCGACAAGTCAATCATCGGCGCGGACAACTACAAAATCATCTATCCGGACGAATATGTCTCCGACGGGGCCTTTGCCATCTGACCCGGCCAGACATGAGTGAATTACAACAATTTGGCTCCAAGCCTCAGGAACTAATCTGCTTACAAAAACCCTTAGAGGTCGTTTAAAAAAATGTGAACCGAGAGGTTGCGCAACGAACTAACATGAAACAGACTACCCCCCCCCATTTAGAAGCCTGTATATCAAGATGTTATCATATCTTCTCCCAATTCGTGTGCTCGCACGTCACATTAGGTGTCTGCATAGCCTTATGGCTGATATTTCAGGCTGTGTATGTGACATATCTCTACCGTCCGGAAATGATTTCCGACCCCGGAGCTTACATAATGAATGCGACCCGGGCCATCGAACTGGGCTATAATTGGTATCCCAACCACGACAACTTTCACGACAAGTACATCTTCAATCCCGGCATAACCAACCTGATCATACTGTGGAAGCTGTGGTTCGGTACTGAACGCTCGCTGCCATATCTGTTCATAGTGTTCAACCTCATCATTCTTTTGTCGGGATTTGACCTTTGCCGGCGGCTAAGGCTCGGTAAATCAGTAAGGTATTTATATGCCTATATGATGATTGCCATGCCGTCAAATACCGTGATACTCAACCTGATATGGAGCGAGATTCCTACCGTGACGTGCTGTATGTCGGCTTGCTGGCTTGTGACGGTGGCTCTGGACTCGCAGGGGGCGGCCCGAAGAAACATTCTGCTGTGCGGCGCCGGGATGCTACTGGGAGCAGGATATTGGATTCGACCTCTCGCTATATGCTGGCTGGCTTCAGCAGGCATATTCCTTCTGATGCGCAAAGCCCGCATCGCAGCTCCGGCCACTCTGTGCGCGGCCTTCGGCTGCGTGCTCGTACTGGTGGCTATTGTCACCCATCGCGTATTCCCGGACTACAACTTCAGTGCTACCACCTCGAGCTTCAATCTCTTGATGAGCGCGGATGAGTCTGCAACCGGCAGCTACAACAACATACCGTTTAAGAAAGGCCACCGAGGCTTCCTCGAGTGCGCCACTGACTCATCGCGGCCCAGCGGAGTCGTTGCTCCTTGGGACACCACAGTCCACTATTTCCGCACGCGCGCTGACGGCTTCACCTACCGCCAGTATGACAGTGCCTACAGAACCATCTCCATTGCCTACATCAAGGAGCATCCATGGGATTATGTCAGCCAGACTCCAGCGAAGTTCAGCGGAATGTATATGCCCAACAACGCATATATTTATCCTGCTGAAGGAGCCGGCTTCAACAGATTTCAGAAGAAATTATATGGAGTCTACTGGGGCTATCAGTCATCAGTCAACAGATGGCTTTACATTCCTGTCCTGTGCATATTCTGGCTCGGCTTCGTGCCGCTGCTGTGCTGGCGGCGACAGAGCTTCATGTTTATCGCGCTGCCCGTGCTGCTTGTCACCATGGCCACGTTGCCGTTTGTGGGCATCTTCCGTTACAGCTTCATCACACTCCCATGGATTTACGCCGGGAGTGCCATAGCAGTGACATCCGCTTTCCAATGGCTCCGGGCACGCTGCCATACCGAATTGACTCCACATACACAACAACCATGAACCCAATTCTAAGAGGTGAATGCTCATGCCTATATGCAAGAGCTGTCTGTCACTACGCAGGAGTCCTGCCGTCGGCGAGGCTCAGGCCTTTGCGGGCGCGGTCAATGAGAATCATGGTGCAGTAGAGCTCCGTATCGCGCAGGCGAGCGAGAAGTCTTTTGTACAGGCGCGGATGCCTCAGATACTTCAATGCACGCCGGGTGAAGGGTGATGTGCGTGAATCGTCACACACCGCATCAACCAACTCATCCACGCGAGCGCGAAAGCCGCCGTAATCCTGCAGATGTTCGCTGTCAGCCAGACGACTGGCGATACCTAAAACTGCAAACCGAATCATTCGAGGGGCCGTCATCTCAGGCATGAACTCTCGGTAAATCTCCAGGATTGACATATGATGTCGGTCAAGCCATTGCTGCTTCATGATACTATCGGCATTAGTGTGATACACGTAGGTGCACTCCTTGCACCATGCCACGCCTTGCAGCAACCGCCGCATCTGAAGAAGCCAGTGGTCATCCTCATGTATAAGTCCATCCTTGAAGCGCAGCCGATGCCGCCGGATAAAGTTCTGGCAAAGGAGCTTGTTCCATGCCGTAACAGGACTCTCCACATACAACCGATCATCTATCCATGAGCGTTGGTCAGTGAAGTCAGGCAACTCCTCACGGCGCAACCTAAGCGGCTCAAACCGCGTCTCCTCAACGACCACGTCACCCTGCACCATGTCGGCCTTCGGGTAGCGGAGGGCGGTGGCAAGGAGGGCTTCGAGGGCTCGGGGAAGGAGCTCGTCGTCGCTGTCTACGAATAGGATGTAGTCACCGGTGGCCATGTCAAGGCCGGTGTTGCGCGCAGCGGAGGGACCCCGGTTATGGGTATGGGTGGCGAAACGCCATTGCACCGGCCCGGTATATGCGTCCACATAGTCACGTGCTATCTGCATGGAGGCATCCGTGCCACAGTCATCCACCAGAATGCACTCCACAGCCACCTGAGGCTCAGAAGTGAAGAGAGTCTGCCCCGCCACTGAATCAAGACAGCGACGCAGATACTTCTCAACATTGTAGACGGGGATAATGATGGAGAGCTTCATAACGAAATCGGGCAAATAAACAGGCCGTGATATCGGCTCCGCAAAGTTAAGCATTTCCCGCGAAACAAACCTTCTCGAATATAGACCATATCAGCAAAGTATGTTCACAAATCAAGTATCTTTTTGTAACTTTGCTGCTGAATATAACGCAATAATTGTTTGGGCCATGACCTTTAACATCACCATCAAAAATCCATCTCCCGGGATAATTCAATTTTTCGACGGATTGAGAGAAAAGAAGCGCAAGCAAATCAAGAAGATGAAGACCTCCGGGACGCAGTGCACCTTCTCCATCAAGTGTTAGAACATGCGTAACAATGCCATTAGGGCACTTGGGGAGATGCTGATGATGAATACCGGTAATCAGCCTTTTGGCGGCCGAGTTACATATTAACGATGTCAGTGTAACAACCTTGCCTTGTAGGCTGCAAGTTTCATCCTCAGCCCCAGCCACCGCTCGTGAATCGGGTTGACCGCACTGGCAAAGACTCGTTGCACCTTATTCATACCCCCCCCCGTAAGTTGTTGACTAACAAAGGATTTCATGGGTTCTTTATACCAATTAGCTTCGGGTCGGTCGCGCAAGGTTACATAGTTAGAGCAATTCAGCTCCGGGACAATGCCTTGTGGCAAAAATAATGCTCCTCCACAACAAGACGCTTGGCATGTTGTGCCAACAGGAGTACTCTTTATCGGCTTATCCACATCGGCATATATATTTTGGAAGGGATAATGCTCATAACATTTGCTAATCCAACCGGTGGCAAGATTAAGATAAAAGCTCCATTTCCCGGCGTAACAAAAACCCTTTCGATGGTAATCGTAATATTTTGCTGCAAATCGGAATGCCCCTGAATCAAAAGTTTCGCCAACGCGGTATGTGTTATTGTCATCGGTACTTAATGATGACCAATTGCCATGTTGGTGTCCTTTTTTGGGAAATGTCACTTGTGGCAAGACCCCCAATTTCTCCAAGGAAACAGCCTTTATTTCATCTATATGGGGCAAATACGAATCGGCAAGAACCATTATAGAAACCGTCGAACAGCCTGCCTCACCCATCTTTTTGAAATTATTAAAATATCGCTCCAATAACCCCAAGCGCTTTAGCTCCAGATAATGCAAAGAAAATGTAAAGCTCATGTGTCCAAGTAACTCGGAGGGTACTCTTTCTAATATCTCATCAAATCGCTTTGTTAAAGTGCCATTTGTGAAGACATTTACATAATGTCCCTGTTTGACGATTTCGGCTATAATATCCGGCATTTCATCTGCGAGCAGAGTTTCACCGGAACCGCAAATATTTATATAAGCTGTGCCACCGATGCGTTCTTTTCTCAATGCATATCCGATATGTGCCGGAGGGTACGTAAATTTTGCCACATCCTTCATACTCGTTTCATTGAGCTGTGAAATAAAACAATAATCACACTTGAAGTTACAAGCAGTCCCGGGAACCGTAACCTCTATAAATTTGTCGTAAGTTTCCATTTAATAAATCAAAACAATATTACCGCAAATATAGAGATTTTTCTTGAAACGCTTTATAATATTATCTTAACTCCGTATCTTTGCAGACAGATGACACAACGGCTGCCATATCTGCCATCGGGCACTCTCTCTGACACCAAGCTCGACAGTTTGCGTGGTGCAATCAAGGACACACTCCTGCCCTTGATTGCCCGGGATTACTATTACGTTGACTTGCCCTACCACACCAACTTGGGCGACATCATGATTTGGGAGGGCACTTGTGAATTCCTTGACAAACACATAAGCCGAAAATGCCTTGGAACAAGGTCAGCCCTATGGGACTCCAGAACAGACTTCCACGGAAAGACAGTCTTGTGTCACGGAGGCGGAAATTTCGGAGACCTCTATCCACTCCACCACGATTATCGGAAAAAGGTCATTGAGGCTAACCCGGACAGCCGGATTATCATACTCCCACAGACAGTGCATTATTCGGACGAACGAATGATGGAGAAAGACGCACGTTTCTTCGCTCGCTTCCCCAATGTAACGATATGCACAAGGGACAAGGTGTCACACGACCTCTTGACATCAAAATTCGACAATGACATCCGGCTGGTTCCTGATATGGCTTTTTACATAGACCGCACCAACTTCTTGAGCCACAAGTCGCCAATGAAAGAGGGTCTATACATGAAACGTCTTGATAAGGAGATGAGAGATGACATTGACCCATCATGCATTTCAGCAGAGATTTTTGAGACTGCAGACTGGCCCACCATCGAAAACCATCCCATGTGGCTCGTTAAGACCCTTGACCGACGCAAGAAGTGGATTTTGAGAATACGCAACCGCCTTAAAATAGACCTCACAGACCACTTGATTCACGGATATTGGAGCCACACGGTGCGCCCTCAGTTCATCCGCGAGGCCTTTGCGTTCATAAGCCAATATAATGTGATTTGGTCCACTCGTCTTCATGGCGTAATATGTGCAATGTTGCTTGACATTCCGGTCTACGTGGTTGACAACGACCACGGTAAAGCCACACGATTCATCAAGACCTGGTTTTCGGAGAGCATTGCCTCCAAAGAGGGCACACCACAGACACGATAATCTCAGATGAAGCATTTCAGCATATCAGACTTGGGGCCGATTCAGAAGGTTGACATCGAGCTTGGAGATTTGACGTTTCTTGTCGGGCCTCAGGCAAGTGGCAAGAGCCTTGCTCTTGAGACTCTAAAGCTGGCCATGGATCGTGACAGCGTGATCGCCACAATGGATCGGTATAACTACATCCTCGGCCACAACCCGGAAAAGATTCTCAACGTATTTTACGGCGAGGGGATGGGAGGAATCTGGAAGGAGAGCACACATGTGGACGTAGACGGAGTGCCATTCACACGCTCATCACTGCCCAAGAAGGCCGATGTCGAAAAAGAGGCACAGGTGTTTTATATGCCGGCGCAGCGCGTGGTGTGCATGGGCGACGGCTCGCCGAAGTCATTTAGCGACTTTGCCTACACAACACCCTATGTGATGCGCGAGTTCGCGGAAACGCTGCGTACATTCGTGCAGTTCGGCATAGGCATTAGCGGAAAAGTGTTCCCGGCGGCCAACCGCATTAAGCTGGATCTGCGGGAGCGTTTTGACTCCACGATTTTCCATGGTGGTGCGGTAGTAATGCAGGAAGTGGCGGGACAACGCAAGATGCAGCTTGACGTGGACAACCTCCATGTGCCCTTCATGGCATGGAGCGCAGGGCAAAAGGAGTTCATGCCTCTGCTGCTCGGATTCTACTGCATCACCGGCCCGGCATCCAAAATCACACGCCGTGAAAGATACCGTACCGTCATTATAGAGGAGCCGGAGATGGGATTGCATCCGCAAGCCATCGTCTCCGTATTGCTCCAGATACTGGAGCTTCTGAGCCTTGGCTATCAGGTAGTGGTGTCCACCCACTCCGAACTGCTTATAGAATGGGCATGGACATTCAACCTGCTCCGCGGCAGCCGCAAATGCGCCAAAGCCATGAGGACGTTGCTTGAAGTGGAGGCAGACTCCAAAGTGGGACGCGTCATCGGGCAGATTTGCACCAAAACTGTACGCACATATTTCTTTGACCGTGCCGAGGATGGGCGCGTCAACAGCATTGACATCAGTTCACTTGACATGGACTCTGAAATCAAACCGGTGTCGCAATGGGGTGGACTGGCCAGTTTCTCTGAGAATGCTGCCCAGATAATAGAGCGCTATTATGAAGAACCGAGATAACACACGCGCGGAAAA
The DNA here is from genome assembly GCA_023665605.1 of Candidatus Amulumruptor caecigallinarius. Taxonomy (GTDB): domain Bacteria; phylum Bacteroidota; class Bacteroidia; order Bacteroidales; family Muribaculaceae; genus Amulumruptor; species Amulumruptor caecigallinarius_B. The sequence continues at coordinate 652,452 of JAMPDP010000001.1, forward strand.
ACGTCGTGGCACCTCTCGTCGCAACTACACAGCCACGCCCTTATGCAAAGCTATTGATGCCACTGCTGAAGTTGCCGGTCATGCTTGCCCGGGGCTTCAGGCTCTCAAAAAAGGGGATGCATCCAAAATCAGCTGCAACACTGACAAACTCGGTGTGTCACTTGATATAGACTCAACCTTGAAGGAATCTCGTCATCAGGAACACAGATGGGACTATGTGGTGGAGTATGGCGAACGAATTTATTTCATTGAGGTGCATCCGGCCTCGGCTGCAAGCAGAGTAAGTGAGATGATAGCAAAGGTTGATTGGCTTAATGAATGGCTGAAAAAGGACGCGCCTGAAATCGGCAAGCTCAAGCGTCCCGGAGAAAGGCCGATATGGATTCATACCGGCAAAAACACCATCGGAAGGGCCGGCATGCGAAGACTCGCCCAGAAGCTACAGATATTGCCGGCTCTCAACCTGCAATAAAAACCATCCGCTTTCACTGCGCACAGACAAGAGACGTCCGGGGCAACCGCATCAAATCGTTGCCATAACGTATGCCCGGACAATCTCTCCATCCTCATTTTGATACGGTTGCCATGAAGCCTTGAAAAAGCGGGGATTGGCGGTGTGGCGGAAATTGCGTAATTTTGCAGTGATGCAAAGCGGAATCTCTCCTTCTCTCAACACATCTTGTGTCGCTGCCCGGGCTTCGGACGCCGGGCGGATGCCATCTGCTGCTCGGCGGTCGGTGGCAATGGATTTGCTGAAGGCTTTTGCCATCTTTCTGGTTTGCTGGGGGCATGGGATGCAGCATCTGTGGAGTGGGGTGTGCTATGAACTGCCGGTGTTGCGATGGATTTATTCCTTTCATATGCCGCTGTTTATGGCGTTGGTGGGTTACTTCTCGGTGTCACTGCTGCAACGCGGTGTGGCCGAGGGGCTTTGGCGACGGTTTCAGCAGCTGGTGATTCCGGCATGGATGGTGCTGTTGGTCAACATCATGCTTGGCCTGATTGTGATTAACACGCCGAGGGAATTGCTTTACCGATTGCTGCATGACCTGTGGTTTCTGAAGAGTGCGTTTATCTGCACGGCGTTGTTTGTGATAAGCACGCACAACGCCCGGTTTCGCACAGCCGGACTTATCGCATCGCTCGTGGTCAGCCAGATGCTCAATGTAGTGACGGTACCGTTGATGTATCCCTGCTTTGTGTTCGGCTATCTCCTGCGTCGGTATGCGTCGTATATCCGTGCTCACAGAGGAGCGGTGGCCTTGGTGTCGGGCATCATATTTATACTCCTTATCCCTTGGGACTCGCTGTTTTGGCCCGGGATTGGGATTGACAGCCGGTCTATGCTGTTTCTGTGCGTGAAGCGCGTATACAGACTGGTGCTCGGATGCTCGGCTACGGTGGCATTGATTTGCCTGTTTGAGATGTTTTGCGAGGGACGCCACGTGCCGGGGTGGCTTGTGGCCGTGGGACAATCCACCCTTGGCATCTATCTGGTGCAGTCTGTCTTGCTGGAACGCCTGCTGCCGATAGCTGTGAGCTTCGACGGCTGGCCTGAATGGGCGTTCAGCCTGTTGGTGACACCGGCTATTGCCGCGTGCACCGTGGCCGCGTGCATGCTGCTCATAAGGCTGCTGCGGTTACATCGCCTCACGGGCTACCTGTTTCTCGGCACTCCGCTGCGGCGACGGAGTTGCAGAACCTAATGATTGCGGGGTGAAGTTGTAAATCGGCGTCCTCCAGACGCCATTTGCCATGCATCCCTACAAGCTGATGGTTTTGCAACACCCTCTTATGACTTCAAATCTCTCCGTCCTCATTTTGATGCGGTTGCCATGGAGCCTTGAAAAAGCGGGGATTGGCGGTGTGGGGGAAAATTTGTATTTTTGCGGAGATTGTTCGGGCTGACCGGCGGATGCCGCAGGTGTCGCGCGGGGCTGCTTGAACTCACTTTGCTTTCTGAACTTTGCTTTCCTGACTTGCAGCTATGGAGAAGAAATATAAGAGGACGCTGATTACCACGGCGTTGCCCTACGCCAACGGGCCGGTGCACATCGGGCATCTGGCGGGCGTGTACGTGCCGGCCGACATCTATGCCCGCTACATGCGTCTGCGCGGCGAGGATGTGGTGATGGTGGGCGGCTCTGACGAGCATGGCGTGCCCATCACCATCAAGGCACGCGCCGAGGGCGTGACGCCACAGGACATCGTTGACCGCTATCATGCCATCATCCGCGACTCCATGGCGGAGCTTGGCATATCGTTTGACGTGTATTCACGCACCACATCGGCCATACACCATGACACGGCCACTGAGTTCTTCGAGCGGCTCAACCGCGAGGGGCAGTTTGTGGTGAAAACCTCCATGCAGCCCTACGATGAGAAGGCGGGAGAGTTTCTGGCCGACCGCTACGTGGTGGGGACGTGCCCCCACTGCGGGAGCGAGCGCGCCTACGGCGACCAGTGCGAGGCGTGCGGCTCGTCGCTCAACGCCACTGACCTGATTAACCCCCGCTCGGCGCTGACCGACAGCCCGGTAGTGATGCGCGAGACAACCCACTGGTATCTGCCGCTTGACCGCTGGGAGGAGAAGCTGCGCCACTGGATACTCGACGGCCACAAGGAGTGGAAGACCAACGTGTACGGCCAGTGCAAGAGCTGGCTCGACTTAGGCTTGCAGCCGCGTGCCGTGAGCCGCGACCTCAGTTGGGGCGTGCCCGTGCCGGTGGAGGGTGCCGAGGGCAAGGTGCTCTACGTGTGGTTTGACGCCCCGATCGGCTACATCAGCAACACCAAGGAGCTGCTGCCAGACACGTGGCAAAACTACTGGAAGGACCCCGAGAGCCGCATCATCAACTTCATCGGCAAGGACAACATTGTGTTCCACTGCATAGTGTTCCCGGCGATGCTGATGGCCTACGGCGACGGCTTCCAGCTCCCCGACAATGTGCCGGCCAACGAGTTTCTGAACCTCGAGGGTGACAAGATCTCCACGTCACGCAACTGGGCCGTGTGGCTCCACGAATACCTCCGCGACTTCCCCGGCAAGCAGGATGTGCTACGCTACGTGCTCACCGCCAACGCCCCGGAGACCAAGGACAATGACTTCACCTGGGCTGACTTCCAGCAGCGCAACAACTCGGAGCTCGTGGCCATACTCGGCAACTTCGTGAACCGCGCCATGGTGCTCACCCACAAATACTTCGAAGGCAAGGTGCCCGCTGCCGGCACCCTCACCGACAAGGAGACCGCCCTCTATGCCGACGTGGAAGCAGTGAAGGCCCGGCTCTCTGAGGCCCTTGACACGTTCCACTTCCGCGAGGCCCTGAAGGAGGCCATGGAGCTGGCCCGCATCGGCAACCGCTACCTTCAGGAGACCGAGCCATGGAAGGTGGCCAAGACCGACATGGAACGCACTGCCACCATCCTCAACACAGCCCTGCAGCTTTGCGCCAACATCACCGTGGCTTTCGAGCCGTTCCTCCCCTTTATGAGCGCACGCCTCGCCGGGATGCTCGGCCTGGACAAGCTCTCATGGGATATGCTCGGCAGCCGTGACCTTGTGGCCGCCGGCACTCAGCTCGGCACTCCCGAACTCCTCTTCGAGAAGATTGAGGACAGCCAGGTGCAGGCGCAGCTTGACCGCCTCGCCCGCATCAAGGAGGAGAACCGGCTCAAGGCGTGGAAGCCCGAACCGGTGGCTGCCGAAACCACCTTCGACGACTTTATGAAGATGGACATCCGCGTGGGCACCGTCCTGGAGTGCGAGAAGGTAAAGAAGTCCGCCAAGCTGCTCCGCTTCCGCATAGACGACGGCATGGGTGGACGCACCATCCTCTCCGGCATAGCCCAGCATTACCCGGAGCCTGAGGCCCTGGTGGGCAAGCAAGTATGTTTCATCGCCAACTTCCCCACCCGCAAGATGATGGGCCACGAGAGCCAGGGCATGATTCTCTCAGCCGTCAACGCTGACGGGTCACTGACGCTCGTCACCCCCATGAGCCCGGCCACGCCGGGTGCCAAGATAGGCTGACACTCCCGCCATGCGTCCCCGCATCCTCATCATCTACACCGGTGGCACCATCGGCATGATCGAGAACCCCCGCACAGGGGTGCTCGAACCGTTTGACTTTGACCACCTCATTGACAACGTGCCGAAGGTGAGGATGCTCGACTATGACATCAGCCACACCCAGCCCTGCCTCCCCATAGACTCCAGCGACATGACACCGGCGCGTTGGGGGGCCATTGCCACAACCGTGCGCGACAATTACACCGACTACGACGGCTTCGTGGTGCTCCACGGCACCGACACGATGGCCTACACCGCCTCGGCCCTGTCGTTCATGCTCGAGAACCTCTCCAAGCCGGTGATCATCACCGGTTCGCAGCTCCCCATCGGCGAGGTGCGCACCGACGGCGAGGAGAACCTCATCACAGCTCTGGAGATAGCCGCCGCACGCACTCCCGCAGGTGAGCCGCAGGTGAGCGAGGTGGCAATCCTCTTTGAGAACTACCTGTGGCGCGGCAACCGCGCCACCAAGCACAGTGCCACCAATTTCAACGCCTTCAAGAGCTACAACTACCCCGAGCTGGCCCACATCGGCCTGAGCATCCGCTTCAACGAGGAGGCTCTGCTGCGACTCCCCTACCGCCGTCCGCTCAACGTCAACGCGCTGATGGACACCAACGTGGCCTTCATCGACATCTTCCCCGGACTCACTCCCGCGGCTCTGGCTCACCAGCTCGCCATGCCGGGGCTGAAAGGGGCTGTGCTGCGCAGTTACGGGGCCGGCAACGCCCCCACGGACGATGCCTTCCTTGGCGTAATCCGTCAGGCCACGGCAAACGGCGTGTTGGTGGTGAACATCTCGCAGTGTGAGGATGGCGCAGTGCTCCCCCACCGCTACGCCACGGGCGACTCGCTGAGTGCTGCCGGAGTGGCAAGCGGCGGCGACATGACCTCCGAAGCCGCCATCACCAAGCTGATGCACCTGTTCGGGCTCGGACTCCCCGCCTCCGAAGTGCGCCAGCTCATCGGAGCCAACCTGTGTGGCGAAATCACCGCCTGAGCCCCATCCCGTCCGCTCTCACTCTCACGTCCGAACCATAAATCACCCGCCATGCACCTCCGCCCGCTCCTGAGTATCACGGTTTTGGCCGTATGCGCCATAGCTGTGCACGCCGAGCGTTACATCGACACGATGCCGCCGCAGAGCACCGTTGCCGCGGGGTTCAGCCGTCCCGAGGTGGAAGCGCGCCTGGCCGAACTGCCGGCAGTAGAGGTGGAGGGTCTGTGGCAAATGACCGCCGACGGTGCCATTGTGGCCATCGAGCGTTGGCAACCGGATCATTTGCCCGCTGGCGGTACGCTGTGCCTTCGCATGGTGGTGGTCTCCGCCCCCAACCGCTCTCTGCGCCCCGGCACACTGATGGGTTACATCGCACCGACGGCCGCCCCGGGAGTGTATGATGCCTCCATCTACACCTCCCTTGACGAGAACGGCACTCTATCCGGAGCCAAGAGCTTTCGCCTCCGTGCCACAGACAATGCACTGACGCTCACCCGCGTGCGTGGCGGCCTGATAGTGGACTGGCTGCGAATGTTTCCCTACCTGCTGCGACGCGCTTTCCACTACGCGCCTGATGACCGCAACGGCATTGACGGCCTCGTGCGCCTCCGCGACCCCCTCCCACGCTACTTCTGAACAGACAACAAAAGCGCTGCAACCCAGACAGGGCGCAGCGCTTTTGCATTATCGTTACGGCAAGCTCTCAGCCTATGCGGGTGTAAACCTCCACGTCTGTGGGGTCGTCAGGATCGTAGCAGATGGTGAACGTGTTGTTGGTGATGTTGAGCAGAATACCCTCATCATCCCACTCGTTGTCACCCTCCCAGAGGATCATCAGCACATTGTTGATAACCTGGAATGAAGTGAACATATCGGCATCCTCGGGATAGTCGGTGGTGTAATACATACCGGTGCCGTCAGGGTTGAACACATAGACGTGCTGATGGTTGCCATGGTCATAAACCCAAGTGCCGACAAGAGCGGCGTTAAGCTCGGCTGAAGCACCGGGCACGGTGGGCACATCGGGCTCGTCATCATCGCCGCAGGCGGTGAGCACGGGCATTGCCATGAGGCAGAGCATCAGCAGCAGTGACGAGAGGCTGAAACGCTTGTTAAGTGAATAGAAACGCATAATGGAGATTAGTTATGGATGGTAATTGAATTTGGTTAACGGGTGTCTTGCAGAGTTATAATCCCCGAAACGGATGCAAAGTTAAGCATTTTTACCGACACATCTTTACAGACAGCGCCGGCCCCGGAGCCGGGGTCGGCGCTGATACAGTGTGTGGTGTGGACGCTTACTTGATGGCAACCTTGCGTGAGGAGCCGTCGGAGTAGCGCACGATGACGATACCGCTCTCGGGCTTGCTGATGCGCATGCCCTGGAGGTTGTAGTATTCCACGGGCTCGGCAGCGGCCTCAGCGGCTACCGTGGCGGCTGCACCGGCCTCGGCACGGGTCAGGCGGATGTTGTCCAGGTGCAGCTTGGTGCTGACATCACAGCCGGTGCCGTGTAGGCCCAGATGGTAGGTGCCGGGCTGCTCTACCCTAAAGCTGGTGGTGTAATCCTGCCAAGAGCCGAACTTGGCCTTCTCGTAGCTTACGATGGGGGTCGCAAAGGTGGTGAAGTCTGTGGCATCGGTGCCCAGAGCAGCCTCCCACTGGTGGGTGTCATAGCTCTTGCCGTTGGCAGCGAAGGTGAGGATATAGTCGCCGGCCTCGTCAATGCGGATGGCGGGAGACACGGCCCAGTCGTCATACTCGGCATTGGTCTTAGAGAGCACAAAGTACATGAGCACCTGTGAGCCGTGGGGTGAGGAAGCCTCGGTGGTCAGCGACCAGCCGGTACCCTTGGTGTCCATGTGGGTGTTGTTGTTGGTGATGGTCCAGGCATCATGGCCATCCTCGAAGTCGCAAGCGTAGGGGATTGCGGCGGGAGCCTTCTTGATTGACACGTTGTCAATCTTCAGTGTGGCGAAGGTGGTGGTTGTGGTGCCATGGAACGCGAGGTGGTATGTGCCGGCCTTCTCCACGGTGAAAGCAATGGGCTCGCTCTCAGTCCATGCCGTGGGGGTCTTCTCGTCAGAGTGGCTGTCGATGGGGGCTACTACTGCTGCGTCAGCGGTGTTGCCGTCAGCCAGATACACGCTCCATGAATGTGTGTCGGAAGACACGCCGTTGGCATAGATGTAGCTCAGCTCATAGGTGCCCGGAGTGGTGAACTCGATGGCGGGCGAGAAGAGGTAATCGTTGCAGAGGTCGGAAGAGCCGCCGCTCTTGAGCTGCGCGTACTTGCCGTCATAACGCTGGTAAGCGTAGCCGAGGGTCACTGACCAGCCGTAGGAGGTGTTGGAGTGGTTGTTGACGGTGGTCCACAGGGTGCCATCCTGATCATCCTCGAAGCCGGAGAAGTAGGGTATGCCCATGGTCTTGGCGTAAGTCACGGGGTTGCTGTCGCAGGCATAGCCATCGACGCCGCCGCATACGGGCACCACGGAGTAGACGAACGTGCCGGCGTCGGTGAGCTCGTCGGTGTAGGTGGTCTCCGTCACGTCATCAGCGAGCACCATATCGTCGCTGCCGTTGATGCGCCAGATGGTGTAGGTGATGTTGTCATAGTCAGCGAAGCCGCCGTTGCGGGTGGAAGTCGGGGCTTTCCAGTTGAGGGTTACGGTAGCACCGTCAATCTCAGCTGTCAGGTCAGTGACGGGGTTGAGGGTGTCATAGCCACCAAACACCTCGACGACAGCTCCACGACCGTGCGCGTCATCAGTGAGGGCGCACACCATATAGGCGAGCTGACCGTTGGGGCTGTTGGCATCGTTGTAGCTTGTGGCATCTGCAGCGAGAGTAGCGATGGGCTCCTCAGTGCCGAAGCGATAAACCTTGTAGCCGGCGACACTCAGAGCGTTGCCGCCGAGAGTGGCCTCGGGCTTGCTCCAGGAGAGTGTGATGCTGTTGGCACTCGTGGTGCTGACGGAGGCCTTGAGGTCAGTGGGTGCGGCGGGAGCGAGCTTGTCAAGAGACTTGCCCTCAAACCAGAGGCCGGTCACCTCGGCATCGGCACCGAGTTTGCTACCCTCGTTCTCCCACTTGGTGTCAGGATTGGGATCCTCGGCCATGAATGAGGGCACACCCGTAGCGGGGTCGATGGTCAGGAAGTAGCCGTAGTCTGGGTGGCACTGTGCCCAGTAGAGCACGCCCTCGGTGTCGAAGGCCATGGACTGAAACTGGTTGGTGGTGGCGATGGAGTGCTGTTTGCCAATCTGGGTGGCTTTGCCCGTGAGCTTGTTGAGCTTGTAGAACTGGCGGTACTCGCCCATGGCGTAGAGGTCGCCCTTGGCATCGGCGGCGAGCGTCAGCAGGCTCTCGGCGGCGGTGTTGCCGTTGCCGTCGACAGCGATGAGGTCACCCGCGGAGCCTACCTTTGTGAAGGCGCCGGTGGCAAGGTCTACCACGCAGAGCGAGGTGGTGGAGATGGATGACGTGTTGGCGGCATCCTCTACCAGAGCGTACATGGTGTTGGTGGTGTAGTCGTAGGTCATGTCGACCACGCGGCGTGTGTTGTCATAGAAGATTACCTGACTGACAACCTCAAACGTGGCGGCATTGCGCACCACATAGCTGTAAGCGGACACGCCGCCCATCACGTCGGGATACACTTCATAGGTGTAGAGTACGCCGTCCACACATTCGCCGGCCGACACATGGGTCTCGCCATAGTTGCGCTTGTCCATTGTGGGTGTGGCGAACTGCGACACGGGGAACGAGATGAAGCCGAACGCATTGTTGGCGTCACCCATCTGATAGGCGTGAGCCACCGACTCCGCAGATGCGGATGGGACACCTGTCAGGCAAGCTACTGCCAGTGCATAAAGTAGATGTTTTTTCATTGAAATTGTGATAAGATTAGAAGAGGAGGTTAACGATCAACTCCTTATTCCGTTAAGAAACGGTGCAAAAGTATAAAGAACATTTCAAAAATGCGTCATTTTGCCGCCATAAAATGAAAAACGCCCGCCATTTGTCACCAAATTGTCACATCACAATACCTTTTGAACCATAATTTGAAACATAATTTTTAGGAATGTATGTGCAAAAAAATTCGTAATTTTGCAGCCTATATTATAACCTGCTGACGATGGCGGGCTTCCGGGCCCGGCAAAAACGTCAAATTCACACTCCAACATGTCGGAATACAAGAAGATTAAAACTGCTCTCGTATCGGTCTACCACAAGGACGGCCTTGACGAAATCCTCGCCCTGCTGCACCGCGACGGCGTGAAATTCCTCTCCACCGGCGGCACCAAGGCATTCATCGAGAGCCTGGGCTATCCGTGCGATGCCGTAGAGGACCTCACCGGCTACCCCTCAATCCTGGGCGGCCGCGTCAAGACGCTGCACCCCAAGGTGTTTGGCGGCATCCTCAACCGCCGCGACGTGGAGGGCGACCGTCAGCAAATCGCTCAGTATGACATCCCCGAGATTGATCTGGTGATTGTTGACCTCTACCCCTTCGCCGCCACCGTGGCCTCCGGGGCTTCGGATGCCGACATCATCGAGAAGATAGACATAGGCGGTATCTCGCTGATACGCGGTGCCGCCAAGAACTATAACGACGTGGTGATCGTAGCCTCCAAGGGCCAGTACGGCACGCTCGCAGACATGCTCCGCGAGCATGGCGCGCAGAGCACTCTCGCCGAGCGCCGCGCCCTGGCGCGCGATGCCTTCATGGTGTCAAGCGGCTATGATACTGACATCTTCAACTACTTCGACGGCGACGGCGAGCCCACCGCCCTGCGCGTGGCTCTGGACCATGCCAAGGTGATGCGCTATGGCGAAAACCCCCACCAGAAGGGTATGTTCTTCGGCGACTTCGACGCGATGTTCAGCCAGCTCCACGGCAAGGAGATCAGCTACAACAACCTGCTCGACATTGATGCCGCAGTGGCACTGATCAGCGAGTTCAACACCGACAAGCCCACCTTCGCCATCCTCAAGCACAACAACGCCTGTGGCGTGGCCACCCGCGACACCCTGCTTCAGGCCTGGACCGATGCCCTGGCCGGCGACCCGGTGAGCGCCTTCGGCGGCGTGCTCATCACCAACACGCCGGTTGACAAGGCTACTGCCGAGGAGATCAACAAGATATTCCTCGAAGTGATCATCGCTCCGGCCTACGATGCCGAGGCGCTTGCCATACTCGAGCAGAAGAAGAACCGCATCATCCTGGTGAAGAAGCCGGTGGCCCTCCCCGCCATGCAGTTCCGCTCCACCCTCAACGGAGCCCTGGTTCAGGAGCGCGACCTCAAGGTAGAGACCCCCGCCGACCTCAAGACCGTCACCCGCAAGGGGCTGACCGACCGGCAGGTGAGCGACCTGCTCTTCGCCAACAAGATAGTGAAGCAGAGCAAGAGCAACGCCATAGTGCTCGCCAAGGACGATATGCTCCTGGCAAGCGGCATCGGCCAGACATCACGCGTGGATGCCCTCAAGCAGGCCATCGCCAAGGCTCAGAGCTTTGGCCACGACCTCAAGGGCGCAGTGATGGCATCGGATGCCTTCTTCCCCTTCGCCGACTGCGTGGAGATAGCCCACGAGGCCGGCATCGACGCTGTGGTGCACCCCGGCGGCTCCATCCGTGATCAGGAGAGCGTGGACTTCTGCGACGCTCACGACATGGCCATGGCCACCACCGGCTTCCGCCACTTCAAGCACTGATACTCAGATTTCTCCCTAATCCCACACCCTTTCATACCGTAGACACCCCATGGGTCTGTTCTCACTTACTAAAGAAATAGCGATTGACCTTGGCACTGCCAACACAATCATCATCCATAACGGCAAGATTGTCATCGACGAGCCCTCCATCGTGGCCCGCGACAAGCGTTCCGGCAAGCTCATAGCCGTGGGCAAGGAAGCCCAGCAGATGCAGGGCAAGGAGCATGAGGCCATCGAGACCATCCGCCCCCTGCGCAAAGGCGTGATTGCCGACTTCGACGCCGCCGAGCTTATGATTCGCGGCCTCGTTAAGAAGGCAAGCTCCAAGAGCAACTGGTTCCAGCCCTCCATGCGCATGGTCGTGGGCATCCCCTCCGGCTCCACTGAAGTGGAGATTCGCGCCGTGCGCGACTCCTCGGAGCACGCCGGCGGCCGCGATGTCTACATGATCTACGAGCCCATGGCCGCCGCTCTGGGTATCGGTCTTGACGTGGTCGCCCCCGAGGGCAACATGATTGTGGACATAGGTGGCGGCACCACCGAGATTGCCGTAATCTCTCTGGGCGGCATCGTCAGCAACAAGAGCATCCAGATAGCCGGTGACGACCTCACCAACGACATCATGGAGCATATGCGCCGCGTACACAACGTGAAGGTGGGCGAGCGCACTGCCGAACTCATCAAGATGAACGTAGGCGCCGCGCTGCTTGAGCTTGACAATCCCCCGGAAGACTACATCGTCCACGGCCCCAACATCATGACATCCCTCCCCATGGAGGTGCCCGTGAGCTATCAGGAGATTTCACACTCCATCGAGAAGAGCATCTCCAAGATTGAGGCTGCCGTGCTCAGCGCACTTGAGCAGACCCCGCCGGAGCTCTACGCCGACATCGTGCGCAACGGCATCTATCTGGCAGGCGGCGGCGCCCTGCTCCGCGGCCTCGACAAGCGCCTGACCGACAAGATCGGCATACAGTTCCACGTGGCCGAAGACCCCCTGCTGGCAGTGGCCCGCGGTACAGGTGTGGCCCTGAACAATACCGAGAAGTTCAACTTCCTGATCCGCTGAAGCGGGGGGCACGGCGGTGCGCAACCTCCTCGACTTCTTCCTGCGACACGTCACATGGATGATATTCATCATCTATGTGGCGATTAGCTGTGCATTGCTGTTCAGCCGCAACCCCTATCAGCACCATGTGTACCTGTCAAGCGCAGGCGCCATGGCATCAGGCGTGTACCGCACCACCAGCAACGTCACCTCCTACTTCAACCTGCGCGACATCAACGAGGACCTGCAGCGCCGCAACGCCGAACTTGAGAAGGAAGCTCTGCAGCTGCGCCGCCAGCTCCGCGAATACAGCGAGAAGGTGTATGCCGACACCATGACCGTCGACTCGGCCCTCGCCCGCTATGACTTCATCGTGGCCCATGTGATTAACAATACTGTGGCACGCCCCCACAACTACATCACCATCGAGAAGGGCTCGCTTGACGGCATCCGGCCCGAGATGGGCGTAGTGGACCAGAACGGCGTGGTGGGCATAGTCAACATCGTTGGACCACACACGGCACGCGTCATCTCGCTGCTCAACCCCCACCTGCGCCTGTCGGCCAAGGTAAAAGGCTCCGAGCAGCTTGGCTCCCTGGTGTGGGATGGCCGCGACCCGCGGCGAGCTGTGCTTGAGGAGCTTCCGCGCCACGCCAAGTTCCGCAAGGGCGACACGATAGTCACCTCCGGTTTCTCCACGGCCTTCCCCGAGGGTGTCCCCGTGGGCCGCATAGTGAGCGCTGCCCGCGAGCGTGATGACAACTTCTACTCGCTCAACATAGACCTCTTCACCGACTTCTCCACGCTCTCCACCGTACGCGTGATAGATGACCACATGACCGACGAGCTCCGTCTCACCGAGCGACCCATCGACAAGGATGAGGACGCCGAGGTGCAGAAGAGCAAGTAAACAGCCACAAGATGATACGCACATTCCTGAAATTCCTGCTGCTGGCCCTGATCCTGATACTCATTCAGGTGACGGTGTTCAACAACATCTGCCTCTTCGGGGTGGCCGTGCCGATGGTGTTCATCTATGTGATTCTCCGCCTGCCGCTGACGCTCTCCACCGGATGGGTGCTCACGGTGGCGTTCTTGATGGGTCTGACGGTGGATGTGTTCTCCGACACCCAGGGGATGAACTCTCTGGCGTGCACCATCCTCGGAGCCGTGCGCCGGCCCGTGTTGGGCCTCTACTTCCCGCGCGAGGATGAGCTGGCCAACCCCGAGCCCACCATGGTGTCGCTCGGCGTGCCCGTATATGTGAAGTATGCGCTCTCGATGACGCTCATCTACTGCACGCTGATATTTCTTATCGAGGCGTTCAGCTTCTTCAACATCCTGCGGCTTGTGCTGCGCATAATCTTCAGCACCATCCTCTCCACTCTCCTAATCCTGGCCGTTGACGGCCTGACCACAAAACGCTATGCGAAAAGACTATAACCTCGAGAAGCGCAAATACATAATCGGCGGCTTCATCCTGGTGATAGTATGTATCTATCTGTTTCGCCTGTTTGACCTGCAGGTACTCGAAACCAAATACAAGGACTCCGCAGACTCCAACGCCTTCCTGCGCAAGGCCATTTACCCCTCCCGAGGCATCATCTACGACCGTGACGGACGTCTGGTGGTCTACAACCAGCCCTCATATGACGTGATGCTCATCCCTAAGGATGTGCAGCCATTCGACACCCTTGACCTTGCTGTGACGCTTGACACCACCCCCGAGGACATCAAGCGCCGCTTTGCCGAGATGCGTACCAAGGTGGGCTACTCCAAGTACTCGCCACAGACGCTTATGACGCACCTCGCCCCCGAGGAGTATGGCAAGCTCCAGGAGAAGCTCTACCGCTTCCCCGGCTTCTACACGCAGAAGCGCATACTCCGCGCCTACAACTATGACGTGGCAGGCAACGTGCTCGGCAACATCCGCGAGGTGAGCCAGAAGGATATAGAGCGCGACCCCTACTACTCGCGCGGCGACTATACCGGCGACCTCGGCATCGAGAAGAGCTATGAGCCCTACCTGCGCGGTGTAAAAGGTATGGAGGTGCTGATGCGCGACGCCCACGGCAAAATCCAGGGTCGCTATGAGGATGGCGCCCTCGACCGTCCCAGCGTCCCAGGCAAGGATATGACACTGAGCATCGACATCGAGCTCCAGGCATATGCCGAAAGCCTTATGGTGAACAAAATTGGCGCCGTCGTGGCCATTGAGCCGGCCACCGGCGAGATTCTCTGTCTGGTGTCGTCGCCCACCTATAAGCCCTCCACCATGGTGGGTCGCCAGCGCGGCAAGTCATACTCGGAGCTGCTCAACAACCCCTACAAGCCGCTGTTTGACCGCGCCATACAGGGTGCCTACCCCCCCGGCTCCACTTTCAAGCCCTCGCAGGGTCTCATCTTCCTGGAGGAGGGCATCATCACGCTCGACACCAAGTATCCCTGCTCACACGGCTACATCAACGGAGGCCTGCGCGTGGGGTGCCACGGCCACCCGTCACCACTCCCGCTGAAACCGGCCCTGCAGACCTCCTGCAACGCCTTCTTCTGCTGGGGATTCAAGAACATGATAGACAAGCGAGGCAAGTATGGCTCATCGGCAAAGGCCTTCGAGGTGTGGAAAAACCATCTCGTGTCGCTCGGCTACGGCTACAAACTCGGCATCGACATTCCCAACGAGACACGCGGATTCATCCCCAATGCCAAGTTCTACAACAAGGTATACGGCGAGGACCATTGGAGCGGTAACACCATCATCTCCGTGGCAATTGGTCAGGGTGAGATTCTGGCCACACCGCTCCAGATAGCCAACTTCTGCGCTACGATAGCCAACCGCGGCCACTACATCACCCCCCACGTGGTGAAAGCCATCAAAGACACAGTGATGCCCGACTCGGCATTCGTGCGCCACGATGCGTCGATTGCCGCACACTGGTTTGAGGATGTGGCCGAGGGCATGCGCATGGCCGTCACCGGTGGCACATGCCGCAAGGCCGCGCTCGCCGACATCGAGGTGTGCGGCAAGACCGGTACCGCACAGAACCCCCACGGCAAGGACCACTCGGCATTCATGGGCTTCGCACCTTACCATGACCCGAAGATTGCCGTGTGCGTCTACGTGGAAAACGGCGGATGGGGAGCCACCTACGGCGTGCCCATCGGTGGTCTGGTAATGGAGAAGTACCTCAAGCGCAAGATTGCCCCGGACAGGAAGTATCTTGAAGAGAACATGCTCAACAGCAACTCAATCATTTACAGTGGAGTCACGAAGCACTAACCCCCTGAAATACGTCGACTGGTTCACGGTGGCCATCTGCATAGTGCTGGTGTGTGCCGGCGCTGTGTGCATCTACGCGGCGAGCTATGACTTTGACCATGCCAACATATTCTCGTTCAACGAGTTCTCAGGCAAGCAGTTCCTTTGGATCGGCCTGGCCACCATCCTCGGCCTCGTGCTGATTCTGATAGACCCGCGTTTCTACGAGACCTACGCCTTCCCGATATATGTGGCCATGCTCGGGGTGCTTGCCCTGACCATCTTCATAGCCCCCAACATCAAGGGCTCCCACTCCTGGATAGTGCTCGGGCCGGTCAGCCTCCAGCCGGCAGAGTTTGCCAAATGCGCCACAGCTCTGGCACTTGCCAAGCTGTTCAGCGGCTACGGCTTCGCTCTCAACAGCCGCGCGTCATATCTCAAAGCTCTCACCATCATCTTTCTCCCCGTACTGCTGATTTTCGCGCAGAACGAGACCGGCTCCGCCCTGGTCTACTTCTCGCTCTTCTTCGTGCTCTATCGCGAGGGAATGAGCGGTCTGGTGCTGTTGGGCGCCCTGTGTGCCGTGGTGTTCTTCGTGGTATCCATCAAGTTCGGAGGCACCACCATGTTCATCGGAGTCACCGAGGGACAGGTCGCCGTGTTCATCATGCTGATGGTGCTTCTTGTGGCCATGCTCGCCATCTACTGTAAGAATATCGAAGGCGCACGCAACGTACTGCTATGGTTTCTCGGCACGGCAGCCATCGCCGCCGTACTCCACTTCTGCGGCATAGACATCAACGGCATGTTCTTCTTCATCGGCGTGCTCGTGGTAGCCTGCGGCTACGCCCTGTTCCTTGGCTTCCGCGCACCCCTCCGCCAGCTGCTTGTCACCGTGGGCACCGTGGTGGCCGGCATCGTCTTCCTCTTCTCCGTGAACTACGTGTTCAACAACGTCCTCCAGCCCCACCAGCAACAGCGCATCCTCGTGAGCCTCGGCATCGAGGAAGACCTCAAGGCCGCCGGCTACAACGTCAACCAGTCCAAGATAGCCATCGGCTCCGGCGGAGTGTTTGGCAAGGGATTTCTCAACGGCACCCAGACAAAGCTCAAATTCGTGCCCGAGCAGCATACAGACTTCATCTTCTGCACCATCGGCGAGGAATACGGCCTCATAGGCAGCGCAGCCGTGCTGCTCCTCTTCCTCATCCTGATACTGCGCATCATCACCATCGCCGAGCGCCAGCCCAGCGTGTTTGGCCGCGTCTACGCCTACTGCGTAGCCTCCTACCTGATTCTGCACCTGTGCATCAACATTGGCATGGTCATCGGCCTGTGCCCCGTCATAGGCATTCCCCTTCCCTTCTTCAGCTACGGCGGCTCATCCCTATGGGGCTTCACCATCCTGATCTTCATCCTCCTGAGCATAGACGCCCGCCGCCGCGACCACCCCAGCTACGGCTAATCCCCCAACCTCTCCGCCACCCGCCCGAAAGCAAAGTCCTGACAGCACATCACCCTCCGCCACCTACCCGGCATCTCACCATACGAGGGGCGTGCTGCAAACCCCGCTTGCGCTATCAGCTTGCAGAGGTTGTTGCATAAACCTAAGCTTGCAGTGATACATGGGGGCATAACAAACATGGAGTGCCTGAGAGCCACACAAAAAAAAGCAGCCCGAATGGACTGCTTCTGTGACCCCGGAGAAGTCTGGTATCGTAATTTTATATCGCTAATTGTCAACTATTTGGTCTGCGGTAAAAATGGGCTATCCCCTATTCCTACACCTTCAGATTTCAATGTTCCTCGCCATTCTGCATGACGAAGACAAAATTAGTCAAAATTTCCCAAAACGTCAAATATCAGAGTGTTAAAAATTCTTGCAGCATTCCACATTGCCATTCGCAATGGACATTGGGGATGGTCCGGCATATTCAGTGCTTTACACGGTATCGTTGTGCAGAATGAGTTGGCCTGTCAGGGTACTCCATTTCCAAAACTCCGGATTGAAGGAGTTTGTTGATGATTCTATTTCGTGTGTGCCACCTACTTCTTCCTATTGCATGAGAAATCTCACCGATATTGCGCCATATTCTACAATATCCTTTAATCATCTGAATTTCTTCGAAGCTTGGTGCATTTGAACTTGGTACATCCGAGCTTGTCACATCCGAGCTTGTCACAAGGCTTGTTACAAAACTTGTTGCAGAGCTTGTTGCAGGACTTGTTGCAGAGCATGTTGCATCCACTGATTCTGAAATATTTAACTTGTTGTAGCTTGGTGCATCAGAACTTGGCACATCCGAGCTTGTCACATCAAAACTTGGTACACCCGAGCTTGTCACAGAGCTTGTCACATTTGTGGGAAGTTGGTAATCTCGGTTAATGTGATAAGTAGTTCCCTTGCCGAATCCTGGTGGGGAAACAATATGTTTTGAATATCCTTTGAGTCAATGATTTGCAACGGATGATTTTTCATCTCTAACGATTGTGCCTTGTATCGACTACCGCATTCCTACGTAGATTGCTTCCATATTAGACTCCGAATCGCTAACCGCACATGATGCCATTCGTCTTGTCTTTTCCGTTAAAACGGATTTAGAGAACGATTATTTTACTCATAATACATTATTCGGTTCTCTCCCTTTCTTACCAATCCCCTCCAATAGTGATTCATAGTGTGATAAATCCTTATGAAGTATTTTGAATAAGTCTTCAGTCATATCTGGCAATTTAAGAATTAATTCAGAATGCTTAGTCACTCTTTCTAAACTTGTGAAATGTGAAAAATGGTGTAAAATTTTCAGTTCATTCACTCCATCTCCCATTAAAATTTGTATTCTTGAGTTTATCTCGTCATGATTTCCTGGTAATTTTATGAGTGTATAAATTTCAAGGAATCGACGAATGATATTTGGCATCATATATGATTTGTCTTCTGGGCATCCTTCGTCATAATATTTATAAATTTCTGAAAACAGATATAGATATTCAGAATTGTATTTTGAAAAGGCTGATGGTAATTTACATATTTCCACTCTGTTTTCATTGATACGCTTTAGCATGAATATAGCACAGCTGGCTCCGGATTTTCCTTCTTTAGGTTGACGCTTTATATTATTTGCATCCCGTATGAATGAAAAGAATTCAAAATTATGGGTCAAAATAAATAGTTGTGCAAAATGCTCACAAACTTTACCAGTCCTATCCTTGAAAAAGAAAAAGCTGTTAATCAAAGATGAAACTTGTGCGATATGATTCGCATCTAAGCTTGAAATGGGATCGTCAAAAACAATGATGGAGTTTTTTAGTATACCATCATTCTTCAAACTTTCGAGACTTACGAAAAAATAGGATAACGCGATAGCTGTTTTCTCACCTTCGCTTAGTAACTTTGCTATCTCATTGCCTCGTTTTAGGATAAAATAGTTATCTTCGATAGTATGGATTTCTAAATCATTCCGACCAAGGAATCTTTGTATGAATTTGTTTAAATTTTCTTTGCCCTTTGTAAGAGATTTTAATTCTGATTGTAATCCTTGAAAAAGTTGTTCTAATTTTTCCAATTCCCTCGTCTTTTCAAGATTTTCCTTTTCTTGGAGTTCTTTTAATCTTTTAATTCTTGGATATTCCTTCTCCTTTAACATCCGCGCCACATGATGAAGTTTCAATTTTTTTACAGACTGTTGTTTAATGGAGTCAAAATTGGAAATTATAGCATTGTGCTTATTTATGATTATCAAAATGCGATGACGACAATCTTCAAATCTTCTATAAAGATTATTAGGCATATCCAATTTGGGCAACGCTTCGAATAAAGAATTGTGTTCTTTATTTTTTAATGCGTTTATCAGAGAATTTATAAAATCTTTAATTTCTATATAGAAATGTAAATATTCTGTACGTAGAGAATCAAAGTTCGTTCGTAAGCTTTCAGACAAATCATTTGAACTAATTATTCTTAGAAAATGCAAATTCGCTTCTTCCATGAGCGAATTTAATTTCTCTAACATTAAGTTGATTTTCGTTCTGAGTTTGGAAGCTTCATTTGTATAGAATCGATTAAGTTCTTCTATTCTAGCCGAGTTAAGTATGTTGCCACAAAAGGCACATGTCTTGACTGCAGAATGCGCTTTATAGTATGCCAGTCCGATTTCTCCCCATTGATACATTTCTGACGAAGAATTTAAGACAGGTTCATCCTTTATCTTTGACGGACTTTGTATAAGAATTTCATTAACATCATCAAGTATCTCATTAAGATTGGAACTAAATGGAACAAAGTTGACGAGAGCCATCGCTTGTTTCGCTAATGCGTTCGCTCTTACTTGACGAAGTATTTCAATGTCAGATATTACATATCGGTCAATCTCAGACAAATTCAATGTCTCTAAGATTTTTTTCAGATGGAACTTGTTAAATTCAATCTGACTTTCAAAAGCCTCATTCTTTATCAATCTGGCCTCTTGCGTAAATATTTTATCCTCAAATTTTGAAAAGTCATCAATATAATTGTGATTTGAGTTGATCCAATCCTTTATTTCTGCTATTTTTGTTTTAGTGTCATTTAATTGTTGCCGTTTTTCCAAAGAAGCTTCTCCAATATCAAATAATATTCCTTTTATTTTAGGATTGTCAGGTTGCTCAAAATGTAGATTTTGAGCAACATAATCACTATTGAAAATATGGATATTCAATCCTGTAATTGAAGAGTCACATTCGGTTGTTGAACCATCGCTATTTTTTAGCGATAATTTATATCCAATTTTCTTTGCCTCCTCCATACTTATTGTAGGAAGCAGACTGAAAAATCTGGAGAGTGTCGTTTTCCCAGAGTAGTTCCATCCATATATAATATTTTTCTCCTGAAAGTCCTTTGTGTCTCCATTCCAAGAGAAATTCTGATATATGCCAAAATCTTTTATAGAGTTGATTTTACGAATTATCATTATGCAATATTATATAGCTTAATCAGTTCTTGTTTAAGTGATGAAAACGGAATTCGAATATCAATGCTTGTATTCAATCCTGTATTGATTACAAACAAGAACGACTCTTTGCGATAATAAAGTTCACCTACTTGTTTAAGAGACTTCTCAATTGTGTCTGCCTTTGCAAGTAAGCATACAAGTTGATAATCCTTATCTACAATCTGTGTATTGTTTTTAGGATGAGCCTTTGTATTATGCTGTGTTGCAGTGAGAAGGATTAGATTCTCCACATAATGTGCTATCTCTGGAAATTGAGATTTCGGAAATATGTGGTGAACCTGAGTCGCTGGCCCATTTGACCACGCATCATGGACTTCGCTTTCTTTTTGAATTTTGCGAATAAGCGAGATGGCTTTCTGAACGTAATAAGCGTTATAAGCTTCCTGCTGTTCTGCTTCCAACTTGTTTGACATGGCCTCTTGACGAGTTACAGATTTTTCCTTATTAAGATCTCGCCAATTTTTCTTGTTATACATTAAGTCAGAAAACAAACGAGGTTCATTTCCACTGCTTCCTGGCACATGATGTTCTGCTGCGAGAACATTCAATACCTTATGGAACATTCTGTGAATGTCTTTACTGGATTGAGAAGGAGTATTGCCACTTATTAATTTGACGTATCTATCATACAATTCTGTTTTTGCCAATTCTCGGTTATCTTCCACAGTCTTGGTGTATTCCTCAAAATATTTCCAAAAACCGCTATCTTTAAGAACTTTTGAGAAAAAACAATATAAGAAGTTATAGGCGTTTCTATCCTTACGAGATATATAATCCAGCAACTCCTCGTTTTTGATGGAGTATCTTGCAGGACGTGAGGATTTATCTACATTCAAGATTCCGGCAGTACTGAATAATTTTAAAGGTTGAGAAAACCACTTGTTGTATTCATTTTTAGCCAATTCGTTGTCGGCATCCGGTTTGTTATAAACAACCCGGCAGTTATGCTTGAAGTACTGACTTTGCCATATATCATTCCCTGTAAAGATAGGCTTGGTGGCAGCTGTGTTTATAATACAGTCGGCCAAAAAGCAGATTACATCAGGCGTGCATTTCTGATCTACAAATCGTGCATCGTGAGATTTGCGGATGTCGAAATCATATTGGCTCAGATATTTATTTATAGTCTCTCTCATGCGTCTGCGTTTATAAGTTTCCCGAAGAAGAAAACGGAGTTGTTGTCGATATTCAAAGAACGTGTTCCCAAATTCCTTGCTATAGCATAGAACTTGGAAAATTTATCCGTGGCGTAGAATGCAAGGTCTTTGCTCGTGACCTCATACTTTGGATTGCTCAATGATAATATTGCGACTGAGCCATCTGCTATGCAGTTTTTTGGCAAGAAACATGCTCTCGGATTGTATGTGAGGTTTGGCAGCAATACACATTCCGTATGATTTAGATATTTGGAAACGTCATATGCTTCAACATCATCCATATAGCAATCGTAATCAGGAATGTCGATTATTTCATTGTTGCCGATATTACGTGATTTAAGAACCCGAACTTTACCTTGTGGACTTGTAACGGATTTCGTTATTACCCTATCTCTATAAGATTTGAAGATTCCAAATTCCATGGACTTTGCGACTTCGTCAAATTGGTCATTCCTATACAGAAGCCAGTAAGGAAACGATGAATCTGTAATATATTCCTGTGGCACTTCCCTTACGGTATTGTTTATGTAGGAATAAACAAGTGTATTGGCAGCCTTCTTTTCAGTGTCTATGGTAAAAGATATAGTTTCTATCTTCACCCCTTTAAAAGCTTTCTCTCCAAAATCGATGAGATGAGTAACGGCTGATTTATTCATCAAGTCACGAGTCGCATTAAACTCAGGAGAATTGATTAAACTTTTTGGCACAATCAATGAAATCACTTTCCCCAAAGACAAAGCTTTTTCAATGAAAAAGGCAAAGATATTATTGGTCTCCTTGTTGATTGCGTTTTGCTTATATAAGGAAGCTAATTTTTTATCCTTTGTCAGTTTCATATATGGTGGATTCCCGATTACAATGTCATATTTCTTGTCAAATTTCTGTAAGAGTGTGTCTCCCTCAATGAAGTTGATTTTAAAATTCTCGGGAACGTCTATCTTAGCCAATAATTCCTTCAATATCTCTATGGAGGCTGGATTTATATCAACCACGTCTATTATTACAGATGTGACAGAAGCATATTTCACGAATAATGACGGAAGAAAGTTTCCCACACCGATGGATGGTTCCAATATTGAAATGGAATTGAAACTTTTAGCATCAGGTAAATTGTTTACTATTGCAAAGCATATGTCTTGCCGGGTATAGTAAGCTGCGGTATTGTCTCTTTCAGAATTTGCCATTTCCACAATACGCGACAAACGAGAGAATGAAGTCTTGCTTCTGCGAATATAGTTTATTATTCTCTCTTGGCTATTCAGGTTGTTTTCCTTTACAAGAGCCAGTGCTTCCGCATTTGAAAATGTAGGGCGTTCCAGATGCTTCCGTATCTTA
The DNA here is from genome assembly GCA_023665605.1 of Candidatus Amulumruptor caecigallinarius. GTDB lineage: Bacteria > Bacteroidota > Bacteroidia > Bacteroidales > Muribaculaceae > Amulumruptor > Amulumruptor caecigallinarius_B. The sequence goes on from JAMPDP010000001.1 coordinate 675,035, forward strand.
TCGGCAATCTGACGGAAAATGACAGTTGGGACTGCTTCGCCAAGGTTTTGACGAATGTTCATCTCTTCTTTTTTTAAGAAATCCTGCTTTTCTTTCAGTGGCAAATTATTAAGATCCTCAAATGGGATGTCTGTCCATCTAAACGAGAATGGAACGGACATCATCAGCATAACTTCCCTAATGCTGAATACCCTGTTGTCTGATGGATGTACAGTATTCTGGCTCGCCATTATGTCATTGCGAGTGTGGATACATGGAGCAACCTTATCCCAGTATTGGCGTGTATATTTGTCTCCATTCTTTTGAGCGTTATAGACTACAACGCCATTCTTTATGGTATGTGGGATGCGCGAAATATCGTCATTGTCAAAAGCGGATTGACCTTCTTTGATTTCGGATATCCATGATTCCATATGTGGTGCGTATTTGCGGAAATTATGATATATATCATCTTCCGGGATCTCGCCCATGACTTTTAGAGAGGGTAAATGACCGATTGTTTCTCTCAGTGTTTTTTCATTAGATTTTGAAGGAAACACATCGAATGGAGTTATATCCTGTAAATCTTTACGTACACCAATTACAAGAGTGCGTGTTCTGCTTGATGGACAGCCATAATCTTTGAAATTAACAATGCGATAAAGAATGTTATAATGTCCTCCTAAATTCAGAGAAATCGCATCTTGAATTGTCTTGTCAACTCCATCAATGTCTGTACAAATCGAGTTTAAGAAAGCACGAACATTCTCAAAGATGAAAAATTTGGGTAAAACTTCTTTGGTAATCTTGATTGACTCTACCACCAAAGAATTCCTTTTAAGTTCATCGCCCTTTTTATGATTGGCAACTGACATACCTTGACATGGAGGTGTGGCAATCAACACATCCAAATCATCAACCCCGAAACAGTCTTTCCAGACTTTCAACTCATGAAACACCTTATCCTTTGTTTCCTGAAGGGTCATGTCTCCACAAATGTAACCCGAAGGGAGCATACATTTGTCATTGCATTTTTGGATTTTGAGTCGGCGTTCCAGTAATTCTACCGTGGCAATACAATTATACCCAGCTTCCTTAAAGCCATAGCATCCTATGCCAGCACTACTAAATAAACTGACATAAGATCTAATGCCATAAGGAGTTCTCCGCTCTGCAACAATGGCGGATGCTACCTCGTCAGGTATATCATATGTTTTTGTTTTTTTGCTCACGGTCTATCAACTGTTTAAAGAAACAAAAGGAACCCCCTTCATAGCTCTGACAGGCGACCAAACCTTTGCGACTACAAGGAAGTTCCTCATTATGTTGTTTATAAGTATCCTTACATATGTTGG
>JAMPDP010000001.1:676468-705575 GCA_023665605.1 Candidatus Amulumruptor caecigallinarius
ATTCCCGATAGAAGTGACGGAATTGGGTATGGTCACGGACTGCAGGGAGCTGCAATTGTTGAAAGCACTCTCTCCGATAGAAGTGACTGCATATTCAGTTCCATTGTACGTCACTGATGGGGGGATGGTGATGTTGCCGGCATAGGAACCGTATGAAGAGCTGACATAGGTAACGCTTACTGAAGTCTTGTCATTGTTAATATTATAACAGATGCCATCAATTTTAAAATCATAGGCATAGACAGATAGGTTGCATAGCGCTGTGATAACCGTTAATGTGAATCGGGATAAGATTGGTTTCATAATGTAATAAATATCTTTGCCTATAAGCTCTCTACGAGGGCGAATGTATAAGGGTACAAAAAAGCGTGAGAGCCGTACTTGTTGCTCGTTCCACGGTTAGAGGCTCTGGATTGCCCATTGGAGTAGAACGAGCAAACTTGCAGAGGCCTCACGCGGAATATGTGGGTCATCCCTGTGGGGACGTTCACACGTCGACAGGGGCAAAACATACATATCCACAAGGCATCTACCGTTTGCTGCAGTCTTGACTCCAATAGAAATTTTCCAGATTTCAGAACGTCAAGAAAGAGCGTCGAGTAAACGCTTTTCATTATGTCGTGGCTTGCGTGGTGGCAAGCCGGAAGTTGCCGACCCACCCGCATAGCCCGTGACCGGGCCTCTGCTATGCGGTCTGCATCGGCAAATTTAATTATTTTCCTCCCAGTGTCAAAAATTTTTAATTTTGATTTTTTCCACGAGACGCTTCTACGAAGTTTGGCGGAGCTGGTGGGAGTAGCCCCATGCTACGCTTCGCTCTACATGGGGTTTCTGCACATCCACGCGCCTGCGGAGCTCTCTGGAGTGGTTATTCAAGTCTGTATACAATGCGAGAAAGAATCCGCGTTGCATCCGCTGAAATCCGCGCCTCAGGCGAGGAGCGTTGCGACGCGTCGACCCGCTATGCCGCTCATCCTTATCCAATCCAAAGTCAGTGAGGCGGGGATAGGGCGGAAAGGGGCATCGCGGATGGCTTGGTTGCCCTCGCCGTGACGCGGATTGGGGCGGATGGGACGCGGATTTTTATCGAGGGCTGTAAGAGTCTTGATAGTCGGTAGTATGCAGTCCAACAAGAATCTGCCTCACCACTGAGCCAGCAATAGAGCGAGAAGAAATCCGCGTTGCATCCGCTTAAATCCGCGCCTTAGGCCGGGAGCTTAGCGACGCGCCGACCCGCGATGCCGCTCATCCTATTCCTTCATGGTCTTTGAGGCGGGATAGGGCGGAGGTGGAGCATCGCGGATGGCTTGGTTGCCCTCGCCGTGACGCGGATTGGGGCGGATGGGACGCGGATTTTTATCGAGGGCTGTAAGAGTCTTGATAGTCGGTAGTATGCAGTCCAACAAGAATTCGCTTCTCCACCGGGCCAGACATGGAGCAAGAAAAAATCCGCGTTGCATCCGCTGAAATCCGCGCCTCAGGCAAGGAGCGTAGCGATATGCCGACCCGCGATGCCGCTCATCCTTATCCAATCCAAGGTCAGAGAGGTGGGGATAGGGCGGAAAGAGGCATCGCGGATGGCTTGGTGTCTCTCGCCGTGACGCGGATTGGGGCGGATGGGACGCGGATTTTTCGGTGGGAGAGGGCGGCGGTGGGTCAGAGGAGCTTTGGGGGTGTGTGCTTGATGGCTCCGGAGGGGTCGTGGAGGATGTAGATGCGGTAGTAGCTGATGATGATGGTGGTCATGGGGAGGGCTATAATCATGCCCATCAGGCCGAGGAGGGAGCCCCAGACGGAGAGGCCAAGGAGGATGATGGCGGGGTCGAGGTTGAGCGACTTGCCCATGAGGTGTGGCGTGAGCCAGAGGTCGGCGGTGCACTCGGCAACGACATATACTGCGATGCACTTGAGCCAGAGCACCCAGAAGTCAACGCCGGTCTCCAGCGAGCAGATGATGCAGAGGAGGGTGACGGGAATGAGGCTGACGTAGACCAGGTAGGGAACCATGAAGAGGACTGCGTTCAACAGTCCGATGGCGATGCCCAAGGGGAGGCCTATGATGGAGAAGCCGGTGGCATAGATGACACCTACAATGGCGGATATCAGGGCCTGAGTGCGGAAGTAGCGCTTCATGGTGTAGCTGACGTCGGAGAGGATGGGCCCGGAGATGCTGCGGTACTTCGGGGGGACAATCTTTTTGATGCCCCCCATCAGTGTGGGATAGTTGAGGAGGATGAAGAACACGTAGAGGATGGCCATGAGCCAGGAGAGCATACCGCCGAGCTTGTCGAGGCCGCCGGAGAGGAAGCTGGCGAGGGAGGAGAGCGTGTGAGTCACATCCTGGGAGTGGAGGAAGCGAGACACAGACTCGAGGTCAAGGTTGGCGTTGAACACCTGGTGGATCCATGACGGTATGCCCGGTATGTCGGCACCGTGTGTGGAGTACCGCTTGACCAACTCGCTCACAGACTTGCAGTCACGCGCTATCTCCGGCATGAAGAGAGCTCCGAGCCCGCCGATGACCACAGCCACCTCCACGATGGTGAGGAGCACCGGGAACAGGCGGCGGCGGATGTGGGTCCAGCGCATGTTCCATCTGACCAAAGGCTCGATGATGTAGGCAATGAGGCATCCGGCACAGAAGGGGAGGAGCACATCCTTTAGCATATCAAGGACATAAATGATGCCGGCGGCGATGAGGAGGCCGAAGACAATGCGGGCAACGCGGTCGAAGGTGAGCGGCTTGCGCGTGGAGGTGGACTGCTTGGGTGCGGGAGTGGAGGCGGGCATGGCGTTGAAGCGTGTGGGTGTGTAAGAGATAACACCGCGCGTAGCCCGATGGTTGATGGCGGGAGAGGGTGTCAGTGCAGGGCCTGATGGACGATGGAGGCCTTGGCGGGGCCGATGACCGAGGCGAGGTCGTCGAGGTCCGCCTCCGAGATGCGTTTGAGGCTCTTGTAGTGGCGGAGGAGGGCAGTACGGGTCTTCTCGCCGATGCCCTTGATGGAGTCCAGACGGCTGACTACCTGGCTCTTGGAGCGGCGGTTGCGGTGGTGTGTGATGCCGAAGCGGTGAGCTTCGTCGCGCAGATGCTGCACCACGCGGAGGCTCTCGGAGTTCTTGTCGATGTAGAGAGGGACGCTGTCGCCGGGGAAGTAAATTTCCTCGAGGCGCTTGGCAATACCCACGACGGCAATGGTGCCTCGCAGGCCCATCTCGTCAAGGGCCTCCACGGCGCTTGAGAGCTGCCCCTTGCCGCCATCCACCACAATGAGTTGCGGGAGGTCGCGGCCCTCCTCCATCAGGCGGGTGTATCGCCGCGTGAGCACCTCCTTCATCGAGGCGAAGTCATTGGCGCCGACGACAGTCTTGATGTTGAAGTGTCGGTAGTCATTCTTGGCCGGCTTGCCGTCGCGGAACACCACGCACGACGCCACCGGGTTGGTACCCTGGATGTTGGAGTTGTCGAAGCACTCGATGTGTCGGGGGAGCTCGGTGAGTCGGAAGTCGGCCTTCATGCGCTCCATGAGCCTGTCGGTGCGCGCCTTGGGGTCAGTGTGCTCGAGGTTCTTGAGCATATCTATGCGATATTGGCGAGCGTTCTTGACGCTCACCTCGAGGAGCTTCGCCTTGTCGCCTCGTTGAGGCACAGAGACGTTGACGCCCTCGGGTATGACATCGGGCTCCACGGAAGCAATGACATCGCGGAAGCCAGTCTGGAGAGTCTCGCTGACGCGCGCCATGGCCAGTGAGAGGAGTTCCGAGGCCGGTTCCTCCATGCGCCGCTGGAAGTGGAGGGTTAGGGAGCGCACGACGGCTCCGCGTCGCACGTGCATATAGTTGACAAATACGTCTCGACCATCCTCGTCGAGGCCAAACACATCGAGCTCGCCGAGGTTGGGGCGGACAATGGTGCTCTTGGCGCGGTAACGGCTGATGGCGTCATACATCTCTTTGAGTTCCTGAGCCTCCTCGAAGCGGAGTTCGGCGGCGAGGGAAGCCATCTCATCCTCAAGGTGGTCCATCAGCTCCGAGGTGTCGCCGCGGAGTATCTGCACCACGCGCTCGATGCTCTTGGCATATTCCTCCGGAGAGACGAGTCCGCGGCAAGGGCCGGAGCATCGCTTGAGGTGGTAGTCAAGGCATAGGCGTCCTTTGTCGCGAGCGAGCCATTCGGGGGTGATGGCGTGTCGGCATGAGCGGAGTCGGTAGAGCTCCCGGCAGAGGTCGAGCACGGTGCGTGCGGCTTTGATGTCGGTGTAGGGGCCGTAATACCGGCACCCTTTGAGCGAACGGTCGCGTGTGAGGAACACCCGTGGGTACAGCTCGTTGGTGACCACAATCCACGGGAATGACTTGTCGTCCTTGAGGAGCACGTTGTAGCGGGGCTGGTGCTCCTTGATCATAGCCGCCTCGAGATTGAGGGCGTCCTGCTCGGTGGGCACCACCACGTAACGCATATCGCGTATGGCTCGCACCAGGAGGTTGGTGCGAGTGACGTCGTGGGTGCGGTTGAAGTAAGAGGATACGCGCCGCTTGAGGTTCTTGGCCTTGCCGACGTATATCACGGTGCCTTCGGCATCGTAATAGAGATAGACTCCCGGCGTGGATGGGAGTATGCGGATCTTCTGCTTGAGCTCTGGGCGGTTGTCGAGAGAGTTAGCCATCACTTCTATATAACGAATGACGGCCCCGGATATTTTTCAGGCGGGGAAGATTTGGGATGAGTCGAGGTGCCAGATGAAGCCTCGGATGGGGAGGTGGTCGTTGGGGAAGAGGCGGCTGATGAGGTCCATGTAGCCGCGTACCTGACGGCGGTATTTGGTCAGGGTGGCGCGTCGTTCAGCGGGGTCGTCGGGGAGGGTGCCGGTCTTGTAGTCGATTACATCAATGGTGCCGTCGGCAGTCCAAACGACGCGGTCAGGTCGCTTGACCAGCTCCGAGCCGTCGCGCCGGTCGAACCCTTCGAAGATGCTCCGTTCGGAGAGCACCCTGCGGCAGCCCTCAAACCAAGGGCGTACATCCTCGCGCTGCATCTCGCGGCTGAGCACTGTGGTGAGGTCGCGGCACATGGCGTGGGTTATCACTCCACGGCTCACCATCCTGAGCAGGGCGCGGCGTGCGCCTGCGGCAGAGCGCGCTCCGGTGAGAGCGGCATGGATAATCTTGCCTCGTGAGCGGGCATCATAGCCATCCGGAAGTTCGACAGTGGTGTCACGCCACAGGTCAGTGCGGTCCAGGACCTCATAGGGGGACATGGCCGTCATCTCACAGACATCAAGGGCCTTGGGTGCTTTGGGAGCCTCCGCTTTGCCATTATTGTCACCCCGTCGGGAAGATGCGTCAGCGGGGATGCCGCAGGTGAATGACTCACCGTCGGCACACACCACGGGCACCGTCATGTCGTCATCATCCACCCGATCCGGCGCCATGTGTGGGAGCTCGATTCTGATGAGGGTACCCACCGAGTCGTTGTCCCCACCGAGGGTCACAATCAGTTCATCCACCGGTCGAGTCAGAGCCACGTACAGCACGTTGATGGCATCAATTGCCGCCTCGTCGAGATAGGCCTGGCGCTGAGGGCCATAAGGGTCGTGCGGAGAGAGGGATGAGCCGTGGAGGGGGAGCATGGGAGGCACAATGTCCGGCTCCATGCCGTCGAGTCCCGCGGGCTCGTACCACTGTTCCCCCTTGAGTTCGCTGAGCTTCCAGTCGCAGAAGGGGACGTGCACACACGGCCACTCGAGTCCCTTGGCCTTGTGTATGGTCATCACGCGGATGGCGCGTTCGTTTTCCGGCGACGACACCTTGGCGCGGCATCCCGAGGCATCCCACCACTTCAGGAATGACTTCACATCGTTGGTGCCCGAGTCGACATAGTCAGCCACAAGGTCCATGAAGGCAGTGATGTACATGTCCTGCTCCAGACGCATAGCTGCGGGGAGCATCGCCAGGATGCGCTCCACGAGCACTGTCAGATCCGTGGCCAGAATGGTGTCAGCATCGCTGCCGGGTATGGCTACCTCATCTTGAGATGCGGAGTCAGCGTCATTGTCGGCACGCAGTGCAGCCACGACATCGGCAAGTACCTGTCCGGCGAGAGCCCCTCGCTGCTCATCAGAGCAGTTGTCGGGAAGTGCGGCAAGTTCTCGGGCGAGAGTCTGCTCGTAGGCGTTGAAGAGGCGGGCGAACTTGCGTGGAGTCAGCGAGCGCTCAGACACCTTGACATCCGGAGCACCGAGGAAGCGCAGATGGGTGATAACATTGCGCACGGCCGGTGAGGAGGATACCAGCAGCGAGTCATCGGAAATTACCGTGAAGTCATAGGGTGAGTCGGGGAGGGCGGCCTCGCGCATCAGCCTGTCAATCACCGCCCGAGCCTCCTTGGTCTTGCGAGTGAGCACGGCGATGTCGCATGGACGGTAGCCGGCATCGAGCTGTCGGCGGATGTGGGCCATCATCCTGTCGAGGGGGAACTCCTTGTCACCGGCGGGAGCCACAGACACGTAGCCCCGGTGAGCGGCGTGCTTGGGCGACACCTGCTGGCATACATTGCCGTAAGTGGCCTCGGCGGGCGTGGAGCGGAGGATGCGCGGGAAGAGAGTGTTGTTGAAGCGCACCACGTCGGAGGAGGAGCGCCAGTTGGTGTTGTCGGCCACAGAGGTGCCCGAGAGCTCCACCGGGCCGAGCTGCCGCTCCACCTCAGAACCGAGGAGCGACGGGTCGGCGTTGCGGAACCGGTAGATGCACTGCTTCTCGTCGCCGATAATCAGGTTGTCGCTCCCCGTGGAGTGGCTTTCGGAGACCAGCGGGAGCAGGTTGAGCCACTGCATTCGCGATGTGTCCTGAAACTCATCTATGAGGAAGTGGCGGAGCTGCATACCGAGCCGCTCGTAGACAAAGGGAGCGTCCTCCTCACCTATAATCTCGTGGATTAGCGCGTTTGTGTCCGAGAGCTGGATGGAGTTACTCTCGCGGTGCATGCGGGCGAGGGTGGTGTAGACGGCAGCGAGGAGTCCGAGCGAGCGCACAGAGCTGAGGGTGGCCTCCAGGGCGTTGAGCTTGTAGTAAAGTTCCTTGATGGCGAGGGCTGCACGGTTGATTTCCGCCGCTATAGCATCGTCATAGCCTCCTTTGTTGAACACCTTTTCGGGTTCATTCATGGCGTTGAGGAATATGCCGGTGCTCATGGGGTCAACCTTGAAGTCGCCCGCTGCATATTTCTTAATGGCCGCTGTGGGCCAGTAGCGGTTGATGGCTTTCCGCAACCCCGAGGCATCGACAGCCGCTATATGGGCCGCGCTTACCTCGCGCAGCTCGCGGCGTGTGGCCTGTACGGCCTGTTGCAGGGCGTCGCGGAAGCGGAGCAACGGGCGATCCTCGCGGGTGAGGTAAGCCATCATCTCGTCATACCGCTGCATGAACCGTTCGGTGGATATGCCGCTGATGAACTTCACCAGATTGGTGCGCACCTCGCTGTCGGCGTTGAACACATTGAACGTTTTCCCCTCTTGCATCTTCTCGCTCATCATGTCATGGAGCCATGAAGTGAGCATCTTGTTGACCTCGCGCTCGGAGTCGGTGCGCGCACCATGGTTGACGGAGGTGAGCACCTCGCTGACAGCTCCGGCAAGTGCGCCCTCGTCGTCGAGGCTCACCTCATAGTCGCCCATCACCTGAGCCTCGCGTGCAAAAGCGCGTAGCACCATCTGGAAGAACGAGTCGATGGTGCTGACGTTGAAGAAGTTATAATCCATCACCACCGCCGAGAGTGCATCGGCGGCTGCCGCGCGGAGTTCGGCTGCCGAGCAGTGCAGCTCCGCCATCAGGTCCTTGCGATAAGGGCTCTCGCACGCCTCCCATCCGGGCTCGCAGCCGCCGAGCAGGGCGAGCTCATGGAGTATGCGCCGCTTCATCTCGTCGGTGGCCTTGTTGGTGAAGGTTATGGCAAGGATGTCACGGTGGGCATCGCGCAGGCTGCGGCGGAGGCTCCATCGGCCGTTGTCATCCTTGTGGCCGAGGAGCATTTTGATGTACTCCTTGGCAAGGCGGAACGTCTTGCCCGAGCCGGCACTCGCTTTATAGATTTTCAGCATGGTGAGGAGGTGAGAGGATGGGTGTCAGGCCTTGAAGCCGAGGGCGCGCAGGGCCGCCGCCACATCGGCGCGGCGGTCGCCCTGGATGAGGATTTCGCCGCCACGTGCGGAGCCGCCAGTGCCAAGGCGCTTCTTAAGCAAGGCAGCCACCTGAGCCACGGCATCGTCACTGATGGTGAAGCCGCTGATGATGGTTGCCGTCTTGCCTCCGCGCCCCTTGCGCTCCATCTGCACGACGAGTTTGCCCCGCTGCCCATCGGCGGGGCCGGCTGGGGTGGCATCCGAGCCGGGTGCTGTCACGCCGGAGCCGTCAGCAGCAGTGCCGGGGGTGTCGTCAGGCGTGGCCTCGCGGAGGGTGGAGAGGGCGTCTTTCCAATCCATGTCAGTCGAGGTCAGGGATATACAGTTCCTCTTCGTCTTCGAGCAGAGCCGAGTCGGGGAGCTCGAGGCCGCGCACCAGATTGAGGAGCATCTTGACGTGGCGGGTGTCTTCGGCATCAACATCGGCATAGTAGGCCATGGCGCTGTCAGGCTGGGTTTCCATGGCCATATCGTAGGCTCTGACGGCCTGACCCACGGCCTCGCCGTCATCGTCGTGAATCTTGTCGCTCACCTTGATGAGCATCACCGACACCCTCGCGGCATCCGTGGCGGAGAGCGAGCCGGCCTTCAGGGCCTCGTCGCATAGGGAGCGGGCGCGATCATAGTCGCCGCTCTGGAACGCGGAGTCAGCCTCGGCGAGGAGCTCGCCGCCCGATGAGGGGGAGCAGCCCGTCATAGCGGCAGCCAGTGCCAGAGCAATAATCTGTGCTTTCATATACCCCAAAGTTACCATTTTCCGCCAACATTACCAACCCGGGGTTGGCAAAAAGAGTGCGGCCGGAGAGAAGCGACCCCCCCGGAGACCGCAGGCGTTAGCGCCGCGGGCATCCGGGGGGCGGTATGGAGTGAGGGGTTGTGCGGGCGGGGTCAGTCGACGGTCCAGGTGTCGCCGGCGAGGACCATGTCGCGGAGGGTGTTGAAGCCCTTCTTGGCGCGAACCTCCTCGATCTGTTGGCTGACGGCGTCATTGTAGGTGACGGCCTCCACGTCGCGGATTACGCCGACTGCCAGGGGGAGGGTTTCGCCATCCATCATGGCGAGCTGCTGGTGGAGGAAGTTGCTGGGTATGGTGGCGTCATGGATGAGCACGTCGTCGAGAGTGTAGCCATCCTTGCCGAGCTCTACGGCCTTGATGTAGAAGCCGTCACGTACCAGGCCCTTGTTCATCTCCTTGCCGAAGAGCATCTTCTCGCCCTGACGGAGGTGGATGGTGCGGTCAGCGCGCACATCCTTGTCGACAATCTTGTTGTGGACGCCGTGGTTGAATATCACGCAGTTCTGGAGGATTTCGACCACGGAGGTGCCCTTGTGGCGTGCGGCAGCAATCATCACCTCGCGGGTGGTCTCGAGCTCGACGTCAATGGAGCGTGCGTAGAAGTTGCCTCGGGCGCCAAACACCAGCTCGGCGGGGATGAATGGATCCTCGACGGTGCCGTAGGGAGAGGACTTGGTGACGGCACCACGGTCGGAGGTGGGGGAGTACTGTCCCTTGGTGAGGCCGTAAATCTTGTTGTTGAATATCAACATATTGATGTCGATATTGCGGCGGATGGCGTGGATGAAGTGGTTGCCGCCGATGGCGAGGCCGTCGCCGTCGCCGCTGATCTGCCACACGGTGAGCTCCGGGTTGGCGAGCTTTACGCCGGTGGCTATCGCGGCAGCACGTCCGTGGATGGTGTGCATGCCGTAGGTGTTCATGTAGTAAGGGAGTCGCGACGAGCATCCGATGCCGGAGATGACGGCGGTCATGTGGGGAGCTACGCCAACGGCAGCCATGGCCTTGTGGAGGGAGTTGAGGATGGCGTGGTCGCCGCATCCGGGGCACCAGCGCACAGACTGGTCACTCTTGAAGTTGGCGGGAGTGTATGTTGATTCTTCCATGATGGAGTGAATGTTAGAGCTTGTTTAATAATAAATGTGAACATCTCGGTCGAAAATCTTGGAGCAGATTTCATCCTGAGACGAAGGAGCATAGCGAGCTATGTGACTGAGTCGAAGGATGGAAGGTGCCCAAGATTTCCGCATGAGGGTATTCTTTGATAATTAACGTGTTGTTATGAGAGCTTGAATATTTGTGAAATTACTTCCGCCTCGGTGTCTCTTTGGCTAAATTTCTGTTATTCGTCAGTCACGATGCCCGCATCGCTCCTTCCTCGTAACGAGAAATTTATCTCAAAGATACACCGCCGAGATGTTCACATTTATTATTAAACAAGCTCTTAAAGATGGTGTTGGTGGAATGGGAAGGCACTCAGGGGCGCATCAGCAGGGTCGGGCGATGATCTCGCGCACCTTTGCGACGACCTCGCTCACCTGGAAGGGCTGGCCCTGAATCTTGTTGATGCGCTCAAACTTCACGTCGGGGAACTTGGCCTGGAGGTAGTCGGCGCACATGCCGGTGTTGAGCTCGGCCACGATGACGCGCTTGTAGCGGCGCAGGAGTTCGCCGGTGTTCTTGGGGAGCGGGTTGATGTAGCGCAGCTGGGTGAACGCCATTGGCACGCCGTCGCGGTTGAGTTCGACCATGGCGGTGCGCAGGTGTCCGTAAGTGCCACCCCAGCCGAGGAGCAGTGTGTCAGCCTCAGCGTCGCCGAGCACTTCGAGGGCGGGGATGTCGTCGGCGATGCGTGCCACCTTCTCGCGTCGGAGATATACCATGGTCTCATGGTTGGCCGGATCGGTGGAGATGGCGCCTGTGATGTTGTCCTTCTCGAGGCCGCCCACGCGGTGCATCAGCCCCTCGGTGCCTGGGAGCGCCCAGTAGCGTGAACGGGACTTCTCGTCGCGGTTGTAGGGCTTCCAGCTCTCGCGAAGCTCTTCGGGGACGAAGCGTGGCTTGATGAGGGGGTATTCGTCAGGCTCGGGTATGCGCCATGCGCTTGAGCCGTTGCCGATGAAGGCATCCGTCAGGAGGATTACCGGCGTCATGTGCTCGATGGCGATGCGGCAAGCCTCGAATGCCATGTCGAAGCAGTCGGTGGGTGTTGCGGCGGCGAGCACGCATATGGGGCTCTCGCCGTTGCGTCCGTAGAGGGCCTGCATCAGGTCGGTTTGCTCCGTCTTGGTGGGCATACCTGTGGAGGGACCGCCGCGCATCACGTCGATTACCACCAGGGGGAGTTCGGCGATGACTGCCAGGCCAATGCCCTCGCTCTTGAGAGCCAGGCCGGGGCCTGAGGTGGAAGTCACGGCAAGGTCGCCTGCATAGGCTGCGCCGATGGCGGAGCAAACGCCGGCAATCTCGTCCTCCATCTGCACGGCAGTTACGCCGAGGTCCTTGCGCTTGGCAAGCTCATGGAGGATGTCAGTGGCGGGGGTGATGGGATAGCTGCCCAGGAAGAGTGGGCGCCCGGCGCGCTCGGAGGCCATGATGAGACCCCAGGCGGTGGCGGTGTTGCCGTTGATGTCGGTGTAGGTGCCTTTGCGGGGGTTCTCGGTCTCGATGCGGTAGGTGGAGACTGTGGCGTGTATGTTGTTGCCGTAGTTGTAGCCGGCTTCGAGCACTTTGGCGTTAGCCTCGTAGATGGCCGGCTTCTTGGCGAACTTGCCCTTGAGGTGGTGTAGTGCAGCCTGCAGCGGTCGGTCAAAGAGCCAGCAGACGAGGCCGAGGGCAAATATGTTGCGGCACTTGAGGATGCTCTTCAGGTCGAGGCCGCTGTCGGCCAGGGCGGCTTTGGTCATGGAAGTGACGGGCACCTCCACCACCTGAGCCTTGATGCCGAGCTCGTCAAAGGGGTTGAGAGTCTTGAAGAGAGCCTTCTTGAGGTCAGCTTCCTTGAACGAGTCAATGTCGACGATGATCACGCCGCCGGGCTTTAGAAACTTGACGTTCTGCTTAAGGGCTGCGGGGTTCATGGCAATGAGCACGTCGCACTTGTCGCCTGGGGTGTGGACATCCATGCCCACGCTTACCTGAAAGCCGCTGACACCGCTCAACGACCCCTGCGGGGCGCGGATTTCAGCGGGGTAGTCGGGGAAGGTGGATACCTGGTTGCCGACACCGGCGCTGACGTTTGTGAAGATGTTTCCGGCGAGCTGCATGCCGTCGCCGGAGTCGCCGGAGAATCTCACTACGACTTTGTCGAGTGTCTTGACGTTAGTTTTCTCCATAAGAGCGTTGCCTGTTATGATAATGTGAGAATTGAGTAATCGAGATTATAAATGTGTGCAAAATTACCGATTTTCACGCGAACAACAATGCTTTTGAGCATATTTTCGTGAAAAGAGGCGAAAATGGTGCGGATTGCAATTGTGGCGGATTGGATTGTGACAATTTGTAAGGGTGCAGGGTGGTGAATAAAAACGGTCGCCGAATAGAGGCTGTAAATCGGCGTCCTGCGGACGCCCTTGGCTTTGGTGCCTGTGACCCCGGATGCCTGCGCTATCGCTCCGGCTTCCGGGGCTACGGTAAATCAGGGGGTGTTGCAAAGCGGGCAATTTCCGTCAATTTGTGGGGATGCACCGTGGTGTATCCGCTGATTTACAGATTGTTGTGCCGGATGCACCACGGTGCATCCCTACAAGCCGATGGTTTTGCAATACCCTCCGTTGGCGGTTCTTTAGCTCCGTCTATTTGGGATGCCCTGCAATAACCGCGGGATGATTGAGAATCTGTTGTTGACGAGACGTTGGGATGCGAGGCGGCCCCGCGGGCTTTGGTGCCGGCGGGGCCGCTGTGTGACGGGTTGGTGCTTTAAAAAGCTTATCTATCGGGGTTGGTGGGATGCTGACGGGAGGGTTAGCGGCGGGAGGACTTGCGGCGTGAGGTGCGCTTGGTGCTCTTCTTGCGGGTGGCCTTCTTGGAGCTATTCTTGGCGTACTTGGCCTTGGAATATTTGCGGGGCGCGTAGTTTACGGCCTTCTGCACGCTGCTCTTGTCGAAAGCGTAGACATCCTTGTGGGTTGTCTTGTTGTCGAAGTCGATGATGGCGCGGGGGTTGATGGCAACGCCCATGTAGCGTGTCTCGAGGTGGAGGTGTGGGCCTGTCGAGCGCCCGGTGTTGCCGCCGAAGCCGAGCATATCGCCGGCTTTGACTACCTGTCCGGGCTTGACGGTGAACTTCTTGAGGTGTCCATAGACGGTCTCGAGGCCGTTGTCATGGCGTACAATCACGAAGTAGCCGTAGCCGCCGGGGTTGTAGCGTGCCACGCGCACTTTGCCGTCGAATGCAGCGCGCACGGTGTCGCCTACGTTGAGCTTGATGTCGATGCCTTTATGTACGCGGCCGAAGCGGGGTCGGTAGCCGAACTCGCTGGTGACCGCGCCGTTGTGGGGGTGGACGTATTCACCGAGGACGATGTTCTTGTGGTCGGGGATGGCAACGTTGGCGTATGGGTTGACAGTCTGATTGTCCCAGAAAGAGGAGAATATTTCGCTGTCGTCGAGTCCTTCGCGGTCCTCGATGTCCTGGATGAACTTCTGAGTGTTTTCGAGCTTGAGCTTCTCCATCAGTGGTGACTGGGAAGCGAGCAGGTCGCGGTGCTGCGACTCGTGGGTGGAGGGTAGGTGATAGGGAGTCTGTGCCTGAGCTGCGAGAGCGCTGACGGCGGCTATGGAGATGAATAATATCTTATTAAGAATATGCATTGGTTCGATAGAATTGGCTTTTTAAGGAATGTTCACACTTGATGTGCTTTACAATACAAATATAGTGACTTAGAGCAGGTTGCGCAAATGGCGGTGTTGCGAAGATTGCACTATCATGGAGTATGTGTGCAATAGACTCGAAATAGACTTTGAAAATCAGGGGGTTAACGGCCAAGGTTAAATTCGGTTAAATAACGTAACAAACAGTTATCGGGATTTCGGAGGTTTAAAATATGTAAAATAATGTATTTTTATTTGAGGTAAATTTAACAAATTGGCGGTGAGTGAGGGTAGGTCGGTCCGAGGGGAAGATGGGGAGATGTGGAGAGGATTGGTCAAAATGTCGCATTTTGTTACGGGATGGCCTTTATTTTGGGCTTTTTTGCGCAGAACCGGCACTCGCGATAGCGAAAATGGCTATCTTTGCACGGCATAGTGGCCTTGTGTGCCGCAACCTATCAGCGAGACACCTTGTTATATTAAACGACTTCCAAAGGTTCTTTATAATCAAGACTCATTATTTGCATGCTGTCTTGTCGGATTGATGCCGTACATATATAAATATGTGTGCCATGCCGATGGGATGAAGGCCTTCGGGCTGCCAGCCATACACTCCACGCGAAAACTATATAAGATTACACATACACATTAATTGACGAAAATGACTGCAATGAAATCAGCGTATCTGTTTTCAGCCGCTCTCGCCGGTTGCCTCCTTGTCTCCTGTGGCGGCAAGGACCAGCAGCAACAGCAGCAGAGCGCCCCGCAAATCGCCGTTATGACCGTGACGGACAGCACCACTACCCTTGACCGCACCTATCCGGCGACCCTCAAGGGCAAGACCGACATCGACATCCGCCCTCAGGTGACGGGCTTCATCACCAAGGTGCACGTGGATGAGGGTCAGCAGGTGCACAAGGGCCAGGTGCTCTTCACGCTTGACCAGGTGCAGTTTCAGGCCGCTGTCGAGCAGGCCCAGGCTGCCGTGAACTCCGCCAAGACAGCAGTGAACACCGCTCAGCTGACCGCCGACAACAAGCGTCGCCTCTACGACAAGAACATCATCAGCGAATATGAGTGGCAGCTCGCCGACAATGACCTCCAGAATGCCAAGAGCTCTCTGGCTCAGGCTAATGCCGCGCTGGTTAACGCCAAGAAGAACCTGGCGTACACCGTGGTGACGGCACCGTCAGACGGCGTTGTGGGCACCATCCCCAACCGCGAAGGCTCGCTGGCATCACCCTCGTCGACGCAGCCGCTGACCACCATCTCCGACAACTCCGACATCTACGCCTACTTCTCGCTCACCGAGAAGGACCTGCTGGCCATGACCGACAACGGTCAGCGTAAGCTCAGCGAAGCCATCGCCAAGATGCCTGAGGTGCAGCTTGAGCTCTCCGACGGCACCGTCTACCCCATCGGCGGCAAGGTGAGCACCATCTCCGGTGTGATTGACTCGTCGACCGGTGCCGCCAGCGTGCGTGCCCTCTTCAAGAACCCCTCCGGGATGCTTCGTTCCGGGGCCACCGGCCGCATCCTGCTGCCGCAGACCTTCACCAACGCCATCATCATCCCGCAGAAGGCCACCAATGAGCTCCAGGACCGCCGCTTCGCCTATGTTGTCAATGACTCCAACAAGGTGGTAGGCACGCCCATCACCGTGTCAGAGCTCAACGACGGCAAGAACTATGTGGTGACCTCCGGTCTGAAGCCCGGTGACCGCATCGTGGTAGAGGGTATCGGCGTGAGCGTGCGCGACGGCTCCGTCATCACCCCCGTTGATGCCGCTCAGAAGGCAGCCAAGATGCAGCAGGGCGCAGAGCAGGCTCAGGGCAAGTAAGCACGGGCCCGGGTCACAGCCTCCATTCACACTCTCCGCTATCATTCACACACACATCATATCTCATCACACACAGAGACCGGAATGAAACTTGATACGTTCATTAACCGTCCGGTGCTGTCCACGGTGATCTCCATCTTCATCGTGCTGCTGGGTCTGATCGGCCTTGTATCGCTGCCGGTCACCCAGTATCCTGACATCGCACCGCCTACCATCCAGGTTAGCACCACCTATACCGGTGCCAATGCTCAGGCTGTGCTCAACTCCGTGATTGCGCCCCTTGAGGAGTCAATCAACGGAGCCGAGGGCATGACCTACATGGAGTCTACCGCCACCAACACCGGCTCGGCTACCATCAACGTCTACTTCGAGCAGGGCTTTGACCCAGACATGGCCGCCGTCGACGTGCAGAACCGCGTCGCCAAAGCCCAGAACCTGCTCCCCTCCGAGGTGCTCCAGGTGGGCGTCCTCACCCAGAAGCGCCAGACATCAATGCTTGTGGGTATCGCCCTGTATGACACTTCGGGCCGTTATGACCAGGCATTCCTGGACAACTACGCCAAGATTAATATGGTGCCTGAGCTGCAGCGTGTCAAGGGTGTGGGCGACGTGATGACCTTCGGTGCCGACTACTCCATGCGCATATGGCTGAAACCCGAGGTGCTCGCGCAGTACAACCTGATGCCCTCCGACATCAGCTCCGCGCTTGCCGAGCAGAACCTTGAGGCGGCACCCGGTTCATTCGGTGCCCAGGGCAACCAGAGCTTCCAGTACAACATCCGCTACAAGGGCCGTCTGTCCACCCCCGAGGAGTTTGACAACATCGTGGTGCGCGCCCTTCCCAACGGCGAGACACTGTACCTGAAGGATGTCGCCGACATCGAGCTCGGCCGCGTGGACTACGGCTTCGCCAACTCCTTCGACGGCTACCCCTCGACGATGGCCATCGTGTTCCAAACCCCCGGCTCGAACGCCACCACCATCATCAACGACTGTCTGAAATATGTTGACCAGCTGCGCAAGACCCTCCCGGCCGGCCTGGAGCTTGCGGTGCCCCTGAACAACAACGACTTCCTCTACGCCTCCATCCACGAGGTAATCAAGACCCTTATCGAGGCATTCGTCCTTGTGTTCCTTGTGGTGTACATCTTCCTGGCGGACTTCCGCTCAACCATCATTCCGGCCATCGCCATCCCCGTGGCCCTGATAGGCACATTCTTCGTGATGAAGCTCATCGGCTTCTCGATCAACCTCATCACGCTCTCGGCCCTGGTGCTTGCCATCGCCATTGTGGTGGATGATGCTATCGTGGTGGTGGAGGCCGTGCACGCCAAGCTCGATGTGGGCTATAAGAGTGCTCGGCGCGCGGCCATCGACGCCATGGGCGAGATTGGCGGGGCCATAATCTCCATCACGCTTGTGATGATGCTTGTGTTCATCCCCGTGTCGTTCATGCCCGGCACCGCCGGTGTGTTCTACCGGCAGTTCGGTTTGACCATGGCTATCGCCATCGGTTTCTCGGCTCTGAACGCCTTGACGCTGTCGCCGGCTCTGTGCGCGGTGTTCCTGAAGGCCCACAACCCCGAGCTTGACATGAAGGAGACCATGGGCAAGGCTTACAGTGCCGCCGGCGAAGCTGTGGTGAAGCGTTACAAGGGCTTCATGGAGTTCCCGCCGCTGGTCACCATCCTGCTGCTTGTTGCCACCATCTTCTTCATGGTGCAGAACTGGTTTAACTTCACGCCGGTGTGGCATGGTATCGTTGCTGTGATAGTGGGTTTGCTCACTATTATAGGTCTGTTCAGTCGCCGCTTCCACGAAGCGTTCGAGAACACTTACACCAAGATGCTCGGTGGCTACCGCAAGGGCGTGAACTTCTTCGCCAACCATAAAATTACGAGCTTCCTCACAGTCATCGCGTCAATCGTAGTGCTTGCGGTGCTCATGAGTATCACCCCCAGCGGGCTTGTGCCCAACGAGGACACCGGTATGCTCTTCGTGATGGTGGATATGCCCCCGGGCACCTCGCAGGAGCGTACCATAGAGACGCTTGATCAGGTGGATGCCGCTCTGGCACAAATCCCGGGTATACAGGCCCGCCAGAAGATTGCCGGTTACAGCTTCATCGCCGGTCAGGGAGCCACCTACGGCGCATTCCTCGTTAAGCTCAAGAACTGGGACGAGCGTACCGCAGCGGATGAAAGCTCAGATGCCATCCTCGGCAAGATCTACGGCATGACCGGAGCGCTGGTAAAGGATGGCCGCGTGGTGGCCTTCGCGCCTCCTATGATCACCGGTTACTCAGCCACCAACGGTTTCGAGGTGAAGATGCAGGACAAGACCGGCGGTGACATCAACCAGTTCTTCGGCATCGTGCAGAACTTCCTCGGGCAGCTCAACCAGCAGCCTGAAATCCAGGTGGCCTACACCACGTTCAACCCCACCTTCCCGCAATACCTCATAGACATTGATGCTGCGAAGGCCAAAGCTGCCGGCATCAGCCCCTCGACC
Source organism: Candidatus Amulumruptor caecigallinarius (assembly GCA_023665605.1). GTDB lineage: Bacteria > Bacteroidota > Bacteroidia > Bacteroidales > Muribaculaceae > Amulumruptor > Amulumruptor caecigallinarius_B. The sequence goes on from JAMPDP010000001.1 coordinate 694,605, forward strand.
ATCCTGTCAACCCTCCAGGGTTACTATGGCGGACTGTATGTGTCGAACTTCAACCGCTTCGGCAAGATCTACCGCGTGATGGTGCAGGCAGCTCCCGACAAGCGCGTCAGCCCCGAGACCCTCAACATCATCAAGGTGCGGAACTCCAGCGGCGAGATGGCCTCCATCAGCAACTTCATCACCATGGAGCGCGTGTTCGGTCCTGACCTGATGAACCGCTTCAATATGTTCCAGTCGATCTCCGTGACCGGTAACCCGGCTCCGGGCTACTCTTCGGGTCAGGCCCTCGCTGCAATCGAGCGCGTAGCGGCCGAGACACTTCCCCAGGGTTACGGCTACGAGTATGCCGGTATGACCCGAGAGGAGGGCTCCAGCTCATCCGGGGCCTCCACGGCCATCATCTTCGGCCTGTGTCTGCTGTTCGTCTACCTGCTGCTGAGTGCACAGTATGAGAGCTACATCCTGCCGCTTGCGGTAATCTTCTCGATACCGTTCGGTCTGATGGGTTCGTTTATCTTCGCCCAGATTTTCGGCGTGGAGAACAACATTTACCTCCAGATTGCGCTGATCATGCTTATCGGCCTTCTGGCCAAGAACGCCATCCTCATCGTGGAGTTCGCCCTGGAGCGCCGCCGCACCGGTATGTCGGTGCTCAACGCCGCCATTGACGGTGCCGTTGCGCGTCTGCGACCCATTCTGATGACCTCACTTGCCCTCATCATCGGCCTGTTGCCGCTGATGCTCGCCCATGGCGTAGGTGCCAACGGCAACCGCGCCCTCGGCACCGGCTCCATCGGCGGTATGCTCATCGGTATGATACTCCAGATTTTCATCGTACCGGCTCTCTTCGTCACCTTCCAGCTCATCCAGGAGAAGATCACCCCGATTAAGTGGAAGGATACCTCCAACGAAGGTCTTGAGAGCGAAATCGAGCAGTACTCGCGTTAATCCTCCCTTTTTTACCCCACTCACTGACAATTGCTTACGTCACTGATGAAATTCAAGCATATATCACTTGTTGTTGCTACCGGCATGGCCCTCGGGGTCATGTCCGGCTGCAACATCTACAAGAAGTTTGAGCTCCCCACGGATACTCCCGTGACGGCCGACTACGCGCGTGCCGACTCGATGGAGCGCAACCCCAATGCCTACGGCAACCTGACGTGGCAGCAGGTGTTCACCGACCCCACCCTCGCAGGCCTCATCAATCAGGCTCTTGAGAACAATGTGGACTTGAAGAACGCCAAGCTCAACGTAGATGCCGCCCATGCGCGCCTTCAGGGTGCCAACCTCGCGTTTCTCCCCTCCGTATCCCTGGCGCCCACCGGCGGCAAGATGTGGAACGGCGGCAACCATGGCGTACCGTTCACCGGGTACGGATGGAACTACTCCATCCCCCTGAGCGTCAGCTGGGAGATTGACGTGTTTGGCCGTCTGCTCAACAGCAAGCGCGGTGCTCAGGCAGCTCTGCTGCAGAGCGAGGATTACCGTCAGGCCACCCGGAGCCAGATTATCTCAGCAGTCGCCACCACCTACTACACCATCTCCGCCCTTGAAAGCCAGCTGGAGCTCAGCCGCAATACCGCAACCCTGTGGGGCGAGAGCGTAGAGGTGATGAAGAACCTCAAGCTCGCCGGACGTGTCAACGAGGCAGCTGTGGTGCAGAGCCAGGCGCAGTATTACTCCATTCTCGGCAACATCACCGACATCGAGGTGAGCCTTCGCGAGGCATACAACACCATGTCGCTGCTGCTGGGCACCATGCCCGAGCAGTGGAACATCGCGCCGCAGCACTCCGTGCTGATGCCCGACATCGTGCGCGAGCAGATCCCCATGGTAGAGCTTGCGTCGCGACCCGACGTGAAGGCCGCCGAGCACTCACTGGCATCCGCCTACTATGCCACCAACGTGGCCCGCTCCGCATTCTATCCTCAGCTGAGCATCAGCGCCACCGGCGGCTTCACGAACGGTTCCGGCGTCAACGTGTACAATCCCGGTCAGTGGTTCATCAACCTTGCCGGCAACCTGGTGGCTCCCATCTTCTCGCGCGGCCAGAACATCGCCAACCTCAAGGTGGCCAAGGCTCAGCAGGAGCAGGCGCTCAACACCTTTGAGTACACCGTGATGAGCGCCGCCGCCGAGGTGAGCGACGCACTGATTACCTACACCAAGGCCTCCGAGAAGCAGCAGTATCTCGCCGACCAGGTGGAGAGCCTCACCAAGAGCGTGGAGTACACCAATGAGCTGTTGCAGTATGGCACATCCACCTATCTGGAAGTGCTCACCGCCCAGCAGAACCTCCTGGCAGCCCAGACCGGCGAAATCAATTGCCGCCTTACCCGCGAGCGCGCTCTGATCAACCTCTACCAGAGCCTCGGTGGTGGCCGCTGATCCCTTGACTTACCTTATTTATATACCACACCAAAACTTACCAACCTATGGGAAAAGGAATTAGCCCTCTCGCCCACATTGACCCCTCGGCCAAGCTGGGAGAGAACGTCATAGTCCACGCCTTCGCCTACATTGACGAAGACGTGGAGATAGGCGACGGGTGCGAGATCATGCCCTACGCGAGCATCATCCATGGCACGCGCATTGGCAACAACACCAAGATATACCAGTATGCCATCATCGGCGCCGACCCCCAGGACTTCCGCTGGAAGGGGGAGAAGGGGTACTGCAAGGTGGGCAGCAACTGCGTGATACGAGAGAACGTCATCATCAACCGCTCCATCCGCGAGGGTCAGAGCACTGTCATCGGCGATGACGTGTTCATCCTCGCCAAGAGCCACATCGGCCATGACAGCTTCATCAAGGGTAAGACCGTGCTCGGCAACGGTTGCACCATAGCCGGTGATGCTGAGGTGGGCGAGTGCTGCATCATGTCAAGCAACACCCTCCTGCATGAGGGCTGCAAGCTCGGCGACTGGGTGCTCATCAAGGGTGGCTGCCGCATCGGCTCCAACGTGCCCCCCTACTCGGTGTTCGCCCACAACCCCGCAGAGTACGACGGCGTCAACGCCATCGTTATGGCGCGCCACGGCTTCTCCCGTGACCGTATAGACGAGGTAGCCAAGGCTTACCGTCACCTGTACCAGAGCGGCACGTCGGTGTTTAATGCCGTCAAGCGCATCGAGGCCGACGTGGCTCCCGGTCAGGAGCGTGACAACATCCTGCGCTTCATAGACCGCGTGAACCAACGCCTCGTCGACCTCAAGGTGGACACCCGCGAGGACTGATTACTTCATCCGCAAGATACCCGTACAGCCGGGCATGCCTATCAGACAAAGATGGCGTGCCCGGCTTTTTTTAACGCAGGGAGGTGTGAGGAGACGGAACGGCAGGGTTGCATTGATGTAAAGAGCCGATAAAAAAGCAGTAAAACAGCCAAATTTACGTTAAAGTGTGTTAATGGGGGGGGGTAAGTGTCAGATTGTCAGTTTTTGCCTATCTTTGCGAACTCTATGTTTGTTGTCAATTGTTTACAATTTTTCCGGCACCAATCATTAGATTTTTAGTATCTAAGTAATTAGAGCTTGCTATTGAGCAAAGGAGTGCTTAATGCACTTCAACTTATCACATCTTTCTCCTTTTTCATTCTAAACATCTTTCTTCGATTGTATATAATGGGCTTCTCATGTGTATGCCCTCTTGAGCGATGCTTCGACACTGTGCTTAAGTTCTTTATTGTCAGCTGCTCAATAGGGTGGGGCTTTCTTGGCTTTGACGCTCTCGGCGCTGACAGCGACTTGGGCCGGAGTGAACATACAGCCCCTGAAGAAACGCTGACAGAGAGCGCCGCAAGCAGCACCGGCAGTACCTGCGGCTGGACGCTGTCAACCAATGCTGTGGAATGGGGTATGTTCATATCCAACATCAGCGGTGGCTACAACTTCGGCCGCAGCTGGACGGCGGCCCTGTCACTGCATTATTCCGGCATCAACTACATGACCTCGCGGCGCAAGTTCCGCACGTTTATAGTCCGCCCGGAGATGCGCTGGTGGCCTCGCGCGGGGTACACCGGATTCTTCATTGACGCTCATCTGGAGATGGCATACTACAACTTCGCGCTGACGAGCCGGCGATACCGCATTCAGGACCGCGACGGCAGCCATCCCGCGCTCGGCGGCGGCCTTGGCGTGGGCTACCGGCTGCGTCTCGGCAGCGGGCGTTGGGCTCTGGAGGGACAGGTGGGAGCCGGAGTATATCACCTTGATTATGACCGATTTTACAACCGCCCCAACGGACAGTATGTCGATACACGTCGGCGCACATGGTTTGGCATTGACAATGTGGCCCTGAGCATAGTCTATAACTTCAATCCCACCACGCAACGATGAAGCTCCTGCATTGCCTGACCATAGCTGCCGTGACCGGCCTGCTCTGCGGGTGTGACGTGCATGAATTTCCCTCGGAAGATGTGCCCGTGCAGCCCGCATCTCCGGAGCCGGTGAAGGTGTTTCGCCTCAACTTGCGCCACAACAGCGATATGCCGCTTCTGGGCGAGTTTGACTACACTGCCGGTGGTGTGACGGCTCCATCATCACGTGGGTTTACACCCGATGAGGCACAACGGCCTCATGACATCCGCTACACCGTGAACGCCTACCCCATGGTTAACGGCGAGCCGTCGCGCGTGGCCGGCAACAGCGTGACGGTGACCCGCAGCGTTGACTCCGGGCTCGACACGTCGCTGTCATTCCCCATGCCGGAGGGTGATTACAGTTTAATCGTGTGGACTGACTACGTTGATGCCGGGGCCGTGACCGACAAGTATTACAACACCTCCGACTTTCAAGAGATAATCCTTGCCGACCGTCTCAGCCACAGTGGCAGCAATCCGTGGCGCGATGCTTTCTACGGCGAGGTGCACACCTGCGTCAGAGGCCTCAGCTCCCGTGCCGCCGCTTCCGATACCGTGACTGTCGGCGAAGCCACCGTGACCTTGCAGCGTCCCATGGCCCGCTACACATTTGTCAGCACCGACCTGCGGCGGTTTCTTGAAAACGAGTTCGCAACGCGAAGTGCCGGGGCTACACCGAGAACCACCGCTCTGTCCGACTACATAGTGCGCTTCGTCTACACCCGCTATATGCCCTGCGCGTTCAATGCCTTCACCGGGCACCCCGCCGACTCATGGACCGGTGTGAGCTTTGAGTCGACCATAAGGCAGCTCAACGATGACGAGGCCGAGGTGGGATTTGACTATGTGTTTGTCAACGGCACGCGCACCGCAGTCACAGTGGGCCTGGAGGTGCTTGACCGCGACGGCAACCTGCTGGCGCGGATACCCCCGTTTGATGTGCCTCTGGAACGCTCGCGCCACACCATAGTACGCGGCGAGTTCCTCACCACCAAGTCAGGCGGCGAGATGGGCATCAACCCTGACTACGACGGCGAGTTCAACATAGAAATCAAGTGATGCCCCGGCCTTGACCAACCAGAAACAACGCAAATACTTTTGAACCAATTCTATCATACAGCTATGAAAAAGTACATCCTGACAAGTGCAGCTCTGGCCACCATGCTGTTTACGGCATGTTCGTCAGAGGAGCCGGTGTCAGTCGGCAGCTCCGACGGCAGCGGTAACGTCTGCTTCACCGCCGAGCTACCCGGCGGCATCATGAGTCGCGCTTACAGCGACGGCCTGACCGCCACCAACCTCACTTATGCCCTCTATGACGAGGAGGGCACCCATCTGCCCAACCTTGACGGCACCGCCACAGTCGCCGGCCTCAAGGCCTCGGTGAGCCTCAATCTCGTGACCGGCAAGAGCTACACCATCGTGTTCTGGAGCGAGGCTCCCGGCAACAGCCACTACACCTTCGACAAGGATGCCGGCACCGTTACCGTGGCCGCCACCGGCGCGTCACAGGACGAGAGCCGCGATGCCTTCTTCGCCAACTACAGCTTCACCGTGACCGGTGCCATCAACGAGACCATCGTGCTGAAGCGCCCCTTCGCCCAGATTAACATCGGTACGAGTGACCTCAAGGCCTTCACCGATGCCGGCGGCTCCATCACCGAGAGCGGCCTCACCGTGAAGGGTTACAACACCCTCAACCTGCTCACCGGCAAGGTGCAGGGGGAGATGGTGGAGTACACCTTCGCCAACGCTCCTCACGCCACCGCCGAGAAGTTCCCGGCAAGCACCGCTGACAAGACCTACGATTACCTTGTGATGGACTACATCCTGATGGGCACTGACAAGGAGGTGGTGGACCTCACCTGGACAAGCGACAATGCAGGCGCTCCCGAGGTTTCATTTACCGGCGTGCCCGTGCAGCGCAACTACCGCACCAACATCTACGGCGCCCTGTTGACGAACCCCGCGAAGTTCAACGTGGAGATTGTGCCTGACTATGGCGATAACGATGACCAGAACCACAATGTGAACACCGTGTGGGATGGCCAGAGCGTAGAGGCCCCCGTTATAGACGAGGCCACCAAGACCGGCGTGATCTCATCTGCGGCGCAGCTCCAGGGCCTCGCAGAACTCACAAGCACGGTAGGTCGCGCCGTAGCCAACGACTTCGAGGGCTACACATTCACCCTCACCTCAGACATTGATTTCGGCGGCCACGCCGTGAAACCGATAGCCGGCGGGGCCTCCCGCTCAGGCGGCACAGCCACCGGGGCTGTGTTCAAGGGTGTGATTGACGGCGGCGGCCACACAGTGAAGGGCCTCAGCATCAATGATGCCTCCGCAGACGTTTACACCGGCTTCATCGCCAACCTTGCCGGCGAGTCAGCTGCGCTGAAAAACATTGTGTTTGAGGATGTCACGCTCGCTGCCCCCAATTGCGAAGCCGTGGCGCCGGTTGCGCTTCTCTCCGAAGGGGCCACCATTGAGAATGTCACCGTCAAGTCAGGTTCCGTATCCGGCAAGCAGGGCGTGGGCGGCCTTGCCGGGCGCGTGCTCAAGAACGGGCATATCAAAGGGTGTGTCAACTATGCCAATATCGCCGCCACCACCAATAATGCCGGCGGCATTGCCGGCACCGCCTATTATACCCAGACGGGTGTGGCCATGACGATTGAGAACTGCACCAACTATGGCAATGTTCATGCCGACAATGTATCGGCCGGCGGCATCGCCGGTTTCTGCACTGCTGACGTGACAGAGTGCACCAATTACGGCACCATCTCGGCCAACAACAATTCCTGCGGCGGCATCATCGGCGGCCAGAATGCAAGAGGCGTCATCAGTGGCTGCGTCAATGAGGGCAACATCATAGCCACTGCCACTTCCAGCGGCTTCGGCGGCATCATCGGGTGGATAAGGTATGAGACAAACGCCACCAATTATCCCAACCAAAGTGTCATTGAAGTGACCTCCTGCCGCAACAGCGGTGACATCAAGGTGACATCAGATGGAAAAGCCGGCATCGCCGCCGGTATCGTTGGCCACGTATACCGCACCGCCAAGATCACCGGATGCACCAACACCGCCAAACTAATCTCGGCGACCAACATGGTGGCGGGCATCGCCGTATATCAGAACCTCGGCAACGCCTGCCCGGATGCAGAAAACCTGCTGACAGTCACCGGTTGCACCTCCACCACCAATGTGGATACCCAGATGAGCGGGGCTCTCAAGGCAGAGATTGTCTATGACAACACGGCCGGAGCTAACACTCATATCGAAGGCAACAGCTATCAGCCCGCTCAGTAACCCATCTTTCCAACTATTGCAAACCAATTATATAACACAGCTATGAAAAAGTACATCCTGACAAGTGCAGCTCTGGCCACCATGCTGTTCACGGCATGTTCGTCAGAGGAGCCGGTGTCAGTCGGCAGCTCCGACGGCAGCGGTAACGTCTGCTTCACCGCCGAGCTACCCGGCGGCATCATGAGTCGCGCTTACAGCGACGGCCTGACCGCCACCAACCTCACTTATGCCCTCTATGACGAGGAGGGCACCCATCTGCCCAACCTTGACGGCACCGCCACAGTCGCCGGCCTCAAGGCCTCGGTGAGCCTCAATCTCGTGACCGGCAAGAGCTACACCATCGTGTTCTGGAGCGAGGCTCCCGGCAACAGCCACTACACCTTCGACAAGGATGCCGGCACCGTTACCGTGGCCGCCACCGGCGCGTCACAGGACGAGAGCCGCGATGCCTTCTTCGCCAACTACAGCTTCACCGTGACCGGTGCCATCAACGAGACCATCGTGCTGAAGCGCCCCTTCGCCCAGATTAACATCGGTACGAGTGACCTCAAGGCCTTCACCGATGCCGGCGGCTCCATCACCGAGAGCGGCCTCACCGTGAAGGGTTACAACACCCTCAACCTGCTCACCGGCAAGGTGCAGGGGGAGATGGTGGAGTACACCTTCGCCAACGCTCCTCACGCCACCGCCGAGAAGTTCCCGGCAAGCACCGCTGACAAGACCTACGATTACCTTGTGATGGACTACATCCTGATGGGCACTGACAAGGAGGTGGTGGACCTCACCTGGACAAGCGACAATGCCGGTGCACCTGCTGTCTCGTTCACCGGCGTGCCCGTGCAGCGCAACTATCGCACCAACATCTACGGCGCCCTCCTGACGAACCCCGCGAAGTTCAACGTGGAGATAGTGCCTGACTATGGCGGCGGTGCAGATGTGACACCCTGGGATGGCACAGCAAGCGAGATCACGCCCGATGAGGAAGGCAATTACACCATTTCCTCGGCTTCCGAGCTTGCCGCCTTTGCCAAGATGGTAAATGAGCTCAATACATTTGAGGGCAAGACCGTGACCCTTGCGAGCGACATTGACCTTGCAGGCAAGCCCTGGACACCCGCCGGTGATGTCAACGCATTCCCCTCCAAGACCTTCAAGGGTACTTTTGATGGTGCCAACCACACTATCTCCGGCCTGAACGCCGCTGATTTCACCGCCAAGGAGGGCACAGCCGGACTGTTTGGCTCAATCAAGGGTACTGTCAAGAACGTCACCATTGCGAATGCTACCATCCTATCACATCATTATGCAGGTGCTATCACCGGCTATACCGGCGACGGCGCAGTTATCGAGAACTGCCATGTGAAGAACTCTACCGTCACATCTGAGTCAGAGGTAATCGGCGGCTCATATGACAATGGCGACAAGGTAGGTGCCATCGCGGGCATCTCCACCAATGGTGCGGTTTCCATTAAGGGCTGCAGCGTTGAGAATGTCACCGTGAAGGGGTACCGGAACCTTGGCGGCATTGTCGGTTACGGCCCGACCGCCACTGTGGCCGACTGCCGCCTCAGCAACGTAAAGATTGTGCAGGACCTCGCTCCAGGGTATAAGGACTATGCCGCTATTCAGAACACCCTGGGCGTGATTGACGGTCGTGACACTGACAATCTGGGCAACAATACTGCCGAGGGCGTTACCTTCGAGGTGCTTGTCAACAGCGCAGTTTCACTGCTTGACCTTACCAAGGCCGCAAAGACCGCTACCTACACCCTCAATGTGAAGCCTGAAAAGGTGCAGCTCGGTGAGTTCGCCGAGATGGTGACTGTGTATGTTCCCGCAGGCGTGGAATTCCCGAGTTTCACCAACAGCGGCAAGATTGCCAACTTCACCCTCAAGGGTGAGCCCACGAGCGCAAAGGCATCACCTGTGTTCAACCTTCCGGCCAAGGCAGAGAACCTTGTGTTTGACGGCGTTCACTTCACCGGTCAGGGCATCTATCATTATGGTGGCGAGATCTCTAATGTCACTGTAAAGGATTGCAACTTTACGGAGCTCATCCAGGCTGCTGTCTCCATCCAGAAGGCCGACAACGGCACCCCGTTCGGCAATATCAACGTAGAGAACTGCACCATAGAGTTCGGCCCCGATGCACCGACAAGCGCCAATGGCATCTACCTGATGAATGTGGATAACGTGACCGTCAAAGGCTGCACCATAAAGAATGGCAAGGCTCACGGCATGAATATCCGTCCCACAAACTCCGTCACCGTAGAGAACAACAACCTCAGCAACATTTCCCGCGACGGCATCAAGCTCGAATGTTATCTTGGTGTGAAGAACGCCACCGTCAGCCGCAACAACGTACAGTGCGGAGAAAACGGCATCCGCGTCAAGTCACCCTCCGGCCTGGAGACCCTCAACATCATCGGCAACACCATCGACTCAAGCAAGTTCGTAGCCTACAACGAGACAGAAGGCGAACCCTGGTGCATCTACGTCTACAACGCCGACAAGGCCCAGACCACAGAGCCGGTAGCGAACATCACCGGCAACACAGAGAATGGCAACTGCGGGCATTTCATCAATGTAGCCATCACTACCGCCGCAAGCAGCAATATCCAGAACTGATAGCTTGCAGCCATCCCGACGACTATGCCCCGGAGTAGCACCAAGCCGCTCCGGGGCATACTAATACTGTCGCCAAAACTCACTATGACTCACATTTACAATGCAGCCAATCTTGCCGGGGTGAAAAAAATGGCGAAAAAAGTCAAAAAAATTTGCAGGGATAAAAAAAGTTCCCTACCTTTGCATCGCGTTTGAGGGAAATAACCTCGCCGCAGCAATGACTCCGTAGCTCAGTTGGTAGAGCAACTGACTCTTAATCAGTGGGTCGAGAGTTCGAGCCTCTCCGGGGTCACAAGGATTAACCTCAAAATTCGGAGGATCGCTGAAAATCAACCATTTTCAGCGATTTTTATTTTTGTAAAATTGCCCGAAAATGGCAAATCTAAGCAGTCTGCGGTGTAAGAATCGGGAATGAATTCTGAAAATTCAAAATTTACACCTGATATGCCAATATTTCGTTGATTTTCAATTTTCTGCGCCATAAGAGCATGACACGTGAGTATTATCTTTGTGTCAAATTTAATAGTGACTCTTATGCATCAACCAAATTATTACACGCTGACTTTTATGATTCGGAAAGCTCAGCGGAAGAAGTCGGGAGAAACCCCCATCTTCGCCAGAATCACCGTTGCCGGGCAAAGAACCGAGTTCAACGTCAACAGAAGCAT
>JAMPDP010000001.1:705675-940383 GCA_023665605.1 Candidatus Amulumruptor caecigallinarius
AGACGCGACGGTCTCAAACACCGTTGGAGCAATCCATCCCGGTTCGAGCCCGGGTCCGGGCACCCCTAACGAAAAGCGAGCAGGCCACAGCCTACTCGCTTTTCATTATATAACTATCTCACAGAGGCAATCAAAAGGGCGTGGTTGATGTGAGCAAAAGGGTGAGGACGGGTGTTATATAAGGAGAATGATTAATGATCTCTGACCTATGAAACGTACATTTACGCTTGTGGCCGCGGCCCTGTTGCTTGGGTCTGCCGCCTCTATGGCTCAGGTAGTACCTGCCGAGCCTATCAATGAGGGTTCAACTCCGGGACTGGTGATGGCCGGGTCGGCCAGTGCGGCTGACCTGCCTCAGCCCGCTCTGAAGTTTATCAACCATTACTTCAAGGGGATGGACATCAGCCAGGTGAAACGCGAATACACCAAGGGGGCCTATGATGTTGACTTTGCCAACGGACTGGAGATTGAATTCAACAATCAGGGCAAGGTGATTGAGATAGACGCCCCTGACGGCATGGCTCTTGCTCCGTCGGTGGTGCGCGCTCTGGTATCGCACAAGGCTTATGAGAACCTCAAGCGCAATGGCGCGGTGAAGCTCATCAACTCCATTGACCTCTCCTACAACCGTGGCAAGCTGGTGAAGGTGGAGACTGTGGCCGCAGCCCCTCAGGACATTGTGCTTGACCTCAACGGCAACATCGTGCTGGTGGAGGTGGATGACTGATGCCTTCACTACGGCGCGGAGCCTCTGACGCGCTCCGCATATGTGTGTAATCTCATAACCCCGGATGCTTTGCGGCCTCCGGGGTTCATTGTGTAGTGACGGTAAGTATGCAATATTCGGGGCCGGGAGAGCGTTATATAAAGTGATGAAACGTTTGCAATGGATGTCGGCTCTGGTGGTGTTGCTGCTCGCGGTAGTGTGGGCACCCGCCGTGTCGGCTCAATATAAGAAAGACAAGCTGCTCAACCGCCCCTATGCCGACAACCGCGCATGGCATCTGGGCTTCTCGGTAGGTATCCACACCGAGGGGCTGTCGCTGACCAACAACGGCGTGGTGTCCACCGGACCCGGTGGGGAGCAACAGCGATGGTTTGCCGAGCAGCCGAGCTATGCACCGGGCTTCTGCGTCAACGGCCTGGTGTCGCTGAGGCTCAACACCTACTTCAGTGCCCGCGTGATGCCCGGCATATGGTTCGGCAACCGCAAGGTCACATTCCGCGACGACAACTCCTCGCTTGAGGAGAGCATCGACATCAAGAGTGCCTACATAGTAGTGCCGCTCGATATCAAGTTTGCCGCCCAGCGCTGGCGCAACCTGCGCCCCTATGTCACTGCCGGCGTGATGCCCGCCTTTGACGTTGGCAAGAAGCCGGACCAAGCCATCCTGGAGCTCAAGAGCAACGACGTGTATCTCACCGTGGGGTTCGGCTGCGACTTCTATCTGCCATTCTTCAAGCTGTGCCCCGAGGTGAAGTTTGCCTTCGGCCTGGCCAATATGCTTCAGAAGAACCGCCCGGACCTTGCCGACACACCTGACCGGCTTAACTTCACCAATTCACTTAGCAAAGTGACCTCCAACATGGTCACCTTCTCATTCAACTTCGAGTGACCCGCCCCTACCCCATGCGCCGACTCCTCACCATCATTACCACCATCATAGCGTGCTTCGCCACTGTGCTTCATGCGCAGACTGAGCCAATGCTTACTCAATACTTCGAGGTGCCGTCATACTACAACCCCGGAGCCATCGGGCGCACCGACAATGTGCGCTTCCGGGCCGGCGCGCGCCTGCAGTGGGTGGGCGTTGACAATGCCCCCACCACCTTCCTGCTCACCGCCGATATGCCCCTGAAGCTGTTGGGCAAGCGTTGGGGCATCGGCCTTGTAATGCAACAGGACAAGGCCGGCCTCTACACCAACATGAGTGGCGGACTGCAGATAGCCTACAAGCAGAAGCTCGGCAAGGGCACGCTCACCGGCGGCATCCAGCTGGGGATAGTCAACGAGGGCTTCAAGGGGTCCGAGGTGAAGCTGGACTTTGACGATGACTACCACTCCGGCACCGACGATGCCATCCCCACCACCGATGTCAACGGCACAGCCTTCGACATGGGTCTGGGCGTGATGTATGACCACCCGCTGTTTTATGCCGGCCTCAGCTGCACCCATCTGCTTGAGCCCACCATCAATTTCAGCGGCGAGTCGTTGACCACGTCGGAAGGGACAGCCACCACCTCCGAGGCCCGACGCTATCAGTTTGACGTCAAAAGGAGCCTCTATTTTATTGGAGGAAGCAATATTCCGATAAAAAACACGTTATTTGAAGTGATGCCCTCGGTGCTTGTGGCCACCGACCTCACCACCTACACGTTCGAGGCCACAGCGCGGGCGCGATGGAAAAAGTTTCTCACCTTCGGCGTAGGCTACCGCTATAACGATGCCGTGTCGGCCATGGTGGCCGGGGAGTACAAGGGATTCTTCCTCAGCTACTCCTATGACTACCCGGTGACAGCGATGTCACGCGTAAGCTCCGGCAGCCATGAGATTATGGCCGGCTACAGCCTGAAGCTGGACCTTGGCGAGAAAAACCGCAACCGACACAAGAGCATCCGCATAATGTAAGGAGCGCACCATCCGCACGGCGCCACCACTCACACTCCTCAACCTCCACACGAACCATCAGACAAACGACTATAATGAAGAAATCAAGCGCATACATCCTCTCACTGTCAGTGCTGGCCTCCATGGCCACGGCGGCGTGTGCCGGCTCGGCCCGCAGCTCCGCCTCGGGGGGCGAGGTGACTGGTGTGGGCGGCACCTCATATGCCGAGCCCACCCCCTACGGCATGGTGCTCATTGACCGCGGGTCAATGATAGCCGGCCCTCAGGAGGCTGACTCGGCGTGGAACCTGCGTCCTGACGCACGCGGTCAGAGCGTAGATGCCTTCTGGATGGACGAGACTGAGGTGACCAACGCCAAATACAAGCAGTTTCTCCACTGGGTGCGCGACTCCATCATCCGCGAGCGCCTTGCCGACCCGGCTTTCGGCGGCAACGAGGCCTTCAAGATCGAAGAGGACCGCGAAGGCAACCCCGTGAAGCCTTACCTGAACTGGAACAAGCCCATACCCTGGCGCAACGCCAATGAGGATGAGCAGCGCGCCATCGAGAGCGTGTACCGCGTCAACCCCATCACCGGTGTCAAGGAGCTTGACCCCACACAGATGAATTATCGCTACGAGATATTCAACACTACCGAGGCCGTCAAGCGCAAGAACCGTCTGGATCCGCGCCGCCGCGAGTACAACACCGACAAGCCCGTGCCCACCGAGGTGCCCCAGATTTCAAAGGACACCGCCTATATCAATGACGAGGGCGAGATAATCCGCGAGACCATAACCCGCGGACTCACCGGCGACTATGACTTCCTGAACACCTATATAGTCAACGTCTACCCCGACACCACCGTGTGGGTGAACGACTTTGAGAACGCCTACAACGAGCCCTACGTGAGGCTCTACTTCAACCACGCCGGCTACAACGACTACCCCGTGGTGGGCGTAAGCTGGGACCAGGCCAACGCCTTCTGCAACTGGCGTACCGACTACCTGCGTCGCTCTCTGGGCAAGCAGGGCGTGCGCATAGAGCCCTACCGTCTCCCCACCGAGGCCGAGTGGGAGTATGCAGCCCGCGCGGCGCGCTCCGACAACAAATATCCGTGGGACGGCGACCTGCCGCTTACGGATGACTCCAAGGGGTGCTTCTACGCCAACTTCAAGCCCGGCGACGGCAACTACACCCTTGACGGACAGCTCATCACATCACGCGTAGGTACCTATCAGCCTAACGACTTCGGCCTCTATGACATGGCCGGCAACGTGAGCGAGTGGACATCCACAGCCTTCACCGAGAGCGTGAGCAAGCTGATGAACGACCTCAACCCCGATTACCGCTACAATGCTGCCCTCGAAGACCCTTACCGCCTCAAGCGCAAGATAATACGTGGCGGCTCATGGAAGGACGTGGCCCACAACGTGCGCTCCGACCTGCGCCAGTGGGAGTATGAGAACGAGCAGCGTTCCTACATCGGTTTCCGCTGCGTACGCTCCCAGATAGGCTTCGCCAAGGGCAACGGTGCCCGCCGCAAGTAACACACTCTCCTGCAATCTCCTCTCTCCCAACCTCATCCATCAACCAATCCAACCCTCCCTGCAATGGGCAAAATCAAGCGATATAAAAACAGCGTAGAGCGCTTCCTCTCCGGCGAGAGCGGCCAGCGGTTCTTCAACTTCTGCTACTCCATAGGTGCCGCCATCGTGATATGGGGTGCCCTGTTCAAGATTCTCCACCTCCCCGGCGGCAACCTGCTGCTCTGCATCGGCATGGGCACCGAGGTACTGATGTTTACCCTGACAGCCTTTGACCGTCCTCCGCGCGAATATCGCTGGGAGGATGTGTTTCCCGTGCTCGAAACCCGCAACCCGGATGACAAGCCTGACTTTGCCGGGGGCGGCGGCTCAGTGGTGATTAACGGCACTGTGCATGGCGGCGCAGCCACAGCCTCAGCAGCCGGCAACGCACCAGCCGGAGCGCATCATGGCGGAAGCGTAAGTGCAGCCGACGCACGCGCCGCTGTTGGACTCCCGGCCGGCATTGAGCTGAGCGAGGATGACACCCGCTCCCTCTCCGAAAGCATTGCCAAGATGAACGCCGCTTCCGAGCAGCTCTCACAGATGGCCGAGCTCACCTCAGCCACCCAGCAGTATCTGGCCCGCATGGGCGAGATAGCCACCGCCATGGAGCAGCTGCGCACCACCACCGAGAGCCTCAACGACGTGAGCCGTACCCTGCTCGACTCCTATCGCGCCATCACCGAGAACTCCGAGGGCATCACCTCCAGCTCCACCGGCTACGTCACCCAGATGGAGGATCTCAACCGCAACATCGGCGGCCTCAACACCATCTACGAGATACAGCTCAAGAGCGTAAGCTCGCAGCTCGACTCCATCGACCGCGTGAACCGCGGCATCAAGGATATCCGCGATATGTATGAGAAGAGCTCGGCACAGTCCATGCGCTACTATGAGGAGACCGAGAAGATGGCTCGCTATATGCAGCAGCTCAACCAGGTGTATGAGAAGATGATTCATGCCATGACTGTCAACATGTATCGCCAGCCCATGCCCGGCGCGCCGGCTCCCGAGGCACCCGCTGCAACGGTCGCTACCGGCACCTCGCCCGGCGCTACCTCTTTGGGCTGACCCGGGTCGGACATAGCGCCCGGTACAGGAGCCTGCCCTCTCTCTCCATTCATCCACTCCCCCACCCTTCACCACCATCTCTCCCTTACTCAGCAATATCCCGTAAATGGCTCAAAGCAACACCCGTCTGTCGCCGCGTCAGAAGATGATCAACCTGATGTACATCGTGCTGACGGCCATGCTGGCGCTCAACGTATCAAGCGATGTGCTCGACGGCTTCACGCAGGTCGAGGAGGGCTTGAAGCGCTCCAACGCCAACGTGCTCTCGCGCAACGACGGCATCTTCCAGTCTATCAACGCCCTGGCCATGCAGAACCCCGAGAAGGGACAGGCATGGCTCGCCAAGGCATCGGCGGTGCGCGGCGAGACCGCACGCCTCTATGCTACGATGGATTCGCTGAAGCTCCTGATAGTGCGCAACGCTGACGGTGCTGACGGCGACCCATCCAACATCAAGAGCCTCGACAACCTTGAGAGCTCCGCGGCCGTGATGCTCAACCCCGCCACTCGCCTTGGCGAGAAGCTCCGTCTCGACCTGAACAGCTACACCGACTTCGTCACCAAGATGGTGCCGGACACTGCCGTGGCCTCCACCATCCGCGCCACTCTCAGCACCGAGCCGGTGAAGCGACCCGGCATTGAGCTCCCCGTGAAGTGGGAGGAGGCCAAGTTCGAGAGCCAGCCCGTGGTGGCCGCCGTCACCCATCTGACCAAGCTCCAGAATGACCTGCGCTACGCTGAGGGTGAGGCTCTGCAACACCTGCTGGCAAGCATTGATGCCGGCGACCTGCGCGTCAACTCGCTCAACGCATTCGTAATCCCCGAGTCGCGCTATGTGATGCGCGGCGGCAAATACACTGCCAACATAGTGCTCGCTGCCGTTGACTCCACGGCCCGCCCGCAGGTATTCGTGGGTGGCAAGCAGCTTGGCAATGACCGTGGCGTATACGAGTTCACCGCCGGGAGCACCGGCAAGTTTGACTACTCCGGCTACATCTCCCTCAACCAGGGTGGCGAGGAGCTCAAGCTCCCCTTCTCCTCCTCCTACACCGTGATGGAGCCGTCAGCCACAGTGTCAGCCACGATGATGAATGTGCTCTATGCCGGCATCGACAACCCCCTGAGCATCTCCGTGCCGGGAGTGCCTCAGCAGAGCGTCAGCGCCACCATGACCGGGGGCACCCTCACGCGTCAAGGTGACCACTGGATAGCGCGCCCCACTGCCGTAGGCTCGGATGCCACGGTGAGTGTAAGTGCCGAGATTGACGGCCGTCAGCAGAACGTGTACTCCACCACTTTCCGTGTGCGCCGCCTTCCTGACCCCACGGCCTACATCAGCATAGCCGGGGTCAACGGTGCCGAGCGTTACAAGGGGGGACGCCCCCTTGGCAAAGCCGCACTCACCGGGGCCACCGGTCTGGGAGCCGCCATTGACGACGGTGTGCTCAACATCGACTTCAAGGTGCTCTCGTTCGAGACCGTGATGTTTGACTCCATGGGCAACGCCATCCCCGAGGTGAGCGACGGACCCAACTTCTCATCGCGCCAGCGCGAGTCACTGCGCCGTCTCCAGAGGGGCAAGCGCTTCTACATATCGCGCGTCAAGGCCGTGGGCCCCGACGGCGTGGAGCGAACCCTCAACCCCTTGGAAGTCATCGTCAACTAACTCTCTCCTTGCCTCTCCGACTCTCCCCACCCAACCAAGTCACCACACCCCATTTTAACCAGCATATACCCCGTGAAGATTCTGAGAAATCTCGCAGCCCTCGGGCTCATCGCCATATCCGTCATGCCGGCCACGGCTCAGGAGCGTTCCACCACCTCGGGCGTACAGCGCCGCAGTGCTTCCGAGACGCGCGCGCGCCGTGGTGCCGAAGCCACTCCCGGCGTGACACAGCGCCAGCAGGACCGCATGGCCAGTGCTCCCACTCATGATGCCGACCTGGAGTGGATGCGCGTACTCTACCGTCAGCTTGACCTGAACAAGCCCGCCAACACTCCCCTATATTACCCCGAGGATGTGATAGACGGGCAGAAGAACCTGTTCCGCACCATGATGGAGCTGGTAGCTCAGGGCACAGTGCCCGTATATGAGTATCTTGACGGCCGCGAAATCTTCACTGACCAGTATCGGGTGAAGGTGCGTGATATGCTTGACCGCTTCCACATCCTCTATACCGAGGGCAAAGGCTCCACCGAGAAGCGCCCCCGCTTCGTGATAGATGAGAGCGATGTCCCTGCCAACGAGGTACTCTCCTACTACGTGATCGAGCGCTGGGAGTTTGACCGCCGCACCAACAAGCTGCGCTGCAACATCGAGGCCATCTGCCCCGTGCTTCACCGCAGCGGCGACTTCGGGGGCGAGGCTGTGCGCTACCCCATGTTCTGGGTGAAGTATGACGACCTCAAGCCCTATCTGGGCACCACCAACGTGTTCATCTCCGATGACAACAATATGGCCACGCACACCCTGGCAGACTACTTTGCCATGGGGCTCTATGACGGCGAAATCTACAAGACTCGCAACCTGCGCAACCTCTCGATGAACCAGCTCTACTCCGATCCGGATGCCCGCAAGGCCGCGCAGGACTCCATCCAGCGGTCGCTCGACGAGTGGGGCAAGAAGCTGTGGGTGCCCACCCTCGAAGAGCTTGAGGCCGCCCGCGAGGCCCGTGCCGCCGCCGAGGAGGCTGCCGAGGCCGGCGAGGTTGCCGCTCCTGCCGCCGACGTGATACCGGCCCTTGATGCTGACGGCAACCCGATAGTGACCGACGCCGAGCAGGCACCCGCAGAGAAGAAGGTGAACTCCCGCGCCAAGAAGAAGAGTTCCGACTCCAAGAAGTCAACCAAGAAGACCACCAAGAAGACCAAGGTGAAAAAGGCCAAGGCTCCCAAGAGCAGCTCCGGCTCGTCGAGCGCAACCCGCTCGGTGCGCAACCGCAAGCGCTGACCTCTATACTACCGCTACATTTCTCTAATTTTCTTGAAAATCTGCCCATCCGACCGCTTTTCACGGTTGGATGGGCAACTTTATATCACAGTCCTATGTTTTTACCTATGTAAGTACCTTATTTCTCAACTCACCAAAATTCAAGTTTATGGCAACTTCCGAGTATCATCCTGTGGTGCAGGAGCTCATTGATATGATTGCAGCCAACGGCTGGAAGGAGAAGTTTGAGCAAGCCCTGCAGAAGGCGCAGAGCTACAACGTCATCGGCTTCGAGGATGTGAAGACCCTCGACGACTACTTCAAGTGGATTGACGCACAGCTCAAGTGGGCTCCTGTGGAGAACCGCTACGGCAAGGAAGTGTTCAAGCATGTGTGCAAGTTCTACTTCATACTTGACCAGAGTCCCGTCAAGGAGCTCCAGAACCCTGTCACGCCGCACGACAAGATGCAGCCGCTTACCCCGCTGAGCGCATGGATGCGCAAGTTCATGGTGGCCCTGGGCGAATGGATGGACCAGCCCGCGAGCATCACGCCCGAGACGGAGGCCACGTTCTTCGCCTGCCCCCCTTACAATATGGATGAGTATCTGCGTCCGCGCGGTGGCTGGAAGAGCTTCAACCAGATGTTTGGCCGCTACACCAAGCCCGGCTACCGTCCCATCGCCGCCATCACTGACTCCCGCGTGATTACCTCGCCGGCCGATGCCACATTCGACGGCCAGTGGGAGGTGAACTCCAACACGGGCGTTGACATCAAGGGTGTGTATTGGCGCATCGAGGAGCTTCTTCAGGACAGCCCCTATGCCGATGCCTTCAAGGGGGGACAGTGGACACACTCGTTCCTCAATACCACTGACTATCACCGCCAGCATGCACCCGTTGCGGGCACCATCCTGGAGGCACGCGTCATTCAGGGCACCGTCTATCTGCAAGTCACGGCCGAGCCTATCCCCGGCGACCCTGACGGCAAGACTGACCTGGTGGGCAAACGCGTGTTCGGGGCACCCGATGATGCCGGCTATGAATTCATGCAGACACGCGCCCTGTTCGTCATCGACTCTCCCATCGGTCTGGTGGCCGTGCTCCCCATGGGTATGGCTCAGGTAAGCTCCATCGTGCCCACAGCCGAAGTCGGACGCACACTCCACAAGGGCGAGGAGATCAGCTACTTCCAGTTCGGCGGCTCCGACATTGTGACCGTCTTCCAGGAGAAGAGCAACGTCAGCTTCACCGCGCAGCCGGGCGTACACTATAAGGTAGGCACACGCATCGCCATGGCCAACCCTGTGCTGTCGCGCAAGTAATCCCCGGCCTGTATATATCCAACATTCTGTCAACCATAACCTCACTATACTATGGAAACCTCCAAGTTACAGCCCATCATGCAGAAGTTCGTCGCCCTTATCGATGCTGACGGCGGCAAGCTGCGCAAGGCCCTCGAACAGGCCATCGACTACGTTCACCAGCACAAGGTGGTGGAGTATGACAACATAAGAACCCTTGATGACTACATCGAGTGGAACAACAGCAACCTCATCACTCCGTGGATGGAGAATAATTACGGCACAGCCACGCTTGAGAAGTTCAAGACCATGTACTTCCTGCTTGACGTAGCTCCCGTAGGGCAGTACCAGACCCCCACGCTGCCGCGTCCTCTTGACCCGGAACTCTCGCCCCTGTCAGAGTGGATGCGCGAGTATCAGATAGCCCTGGGACAGTGGATGGACGACCCCTCCCAGCTTACCCCGGAGGTACTAAAGAGTTTCATGGAAGCCGCTCCGTACAACATGGATGAGTACGTAGTGCCTCGCGGCGGCTGGAAGACGGTGAACCAGCTCTTTGCCCGTCGCACCAAGCCGGGCTACCGTCCCATCGCCGGCCTCGGCGACGACCATGTGATAGTGTTCCCTGCAGAGAGCACTTTCGCCGGACAGTGGGAGGTGAACTCCAACACCGCCGTCAACATCAAGGGCCTATACTGGCAGATACAGGAACTCCTCGAAGGGAGCGAATACAAGGATGCCTTTGAGGGCGGGCAGTGGATGCACACCTTCCTCAACACTTACGACTATCACCGCCAGCACGCCCCCGTGGCCGGCACTGTGGTGGAGAGCCGCGTAATCCAGGGTGCCGTCTACGTGAAGATGACGCTTGTGCCCGTTGAGGGACAGAAAGACCTCCAGACCATCCTCGGCACCACCGTGGGCGTCAACCCCGACACCCGCAACGAGTACAAGATTGACGCCCCGGACTCCGCCGGCTATGAGTTCATGCAGACCCGTGGCATCATCATCATCGACTCACCGATCGGGCTTGTTGCCACCTGCCCCATCGGCATGGGCGAAGTGTCGTCAGTAGTGCCCACCGCCGAGGTTGGCCGCACGCTCCACAAGGGTGAGGAGATCAGCTACTTCCAGTTCGGCGGCTCTGACTGCTGCATGGTGTTCCAGCAGAAGACCAACGTCAGCTTCACCGCCCAGCCGGGCGTGCACTACAAAGCCCGCACCAAGCTGGCCGATGCCTACCCGGTCATTGACTACAAGTTGCGCCACTGATACTGTCAATCACACACTGACCCCGGCGGCAGCGGCCTGTGTGCCGCCTGCCGCCGGGGCTTGTTAAACAAGCTCTAAAATCCCGCCACCCTTTCAACTTGACTATCATGGCAACTTCCAATAATCCTCCTGCCGCCAAGACTCCGATTAGCAAGGGAGCCGTGCGCAAGGGCACGCTCTCGATGATGGCCATGGCCATCATGATTGTCACTACCGTGTTGAGTCTCCGCGGCTTGGCTTCGCAGGCTGAGTACGGCTACACGTCAATCTTCTGGTATGTGCTCTCGGCTGTGCTCTTCCTCATACCGTTCTCGCTGGTATGCGCCGAGCTGTCATCCACCTATACACGTTCAGGCGGCCTGTTCCGCTGGTGTGCCGAGGCCTTCGGTGCTCGCTGGGGCTGGGCAGCGATGTACCTGGAGTGGATGACGGTGGTGATATGGTTCCCGTCCGTGCTGATGTTTGGTGCAGTGGCCCTGGCTTACGTATTTTGGCCGGAGAGTTTTGACGCCAAGCTGTCAGGCAACGTCATCTACACCCTTGTGATAGTGCTTGCCGTCTATTGGCTCAGCACATTCAATTGCTTCAGGGGCATGAAAAATGCCAACCGCCTGTCCACACTCGGCGGCCTCTTCGGCACCATCATTCCCGGAGCCATACTGATTATCCTCGGCATCATCTACATCTGCACCGGAGGCGAGAACTTCATCCCCTCGGATCGCCCCTTCTGGCCTGACTTCTCGAAATACTCTACAATAGTGCTTGCCGCGTCGATATTCCTGTTCTACGGCGGCATGGAGATGCAGGCAGTGCACGTCAATCAGATGGCCAACCCGCAGAAACAGTTCCCCAAGGCTTGTCTGATAGCGGTGCTGATTATCCTGGCGGTGTTCATTCTGGGCACCCTGGCCATAGGCTTCGTGATGCCTGAGAGCAAAATCAACCTGCTGGCATCCATGCTCGTGGCCTACAACTCCCTGTGGGCACACCTTGGGTGTCCATGGCTGGGCAACGTGATGGCCGCGCTGGTCACCTTCGGGGTCATCGGTCAGGTGAGCGTGATTATTGCCGGCCCCTCTACGGGTATTCTCGCTGTGGGCCGCGCCGGCTATCTGCCCCGGAGCCTCCAGTATTGCAACAAGAATGGCGTGCAAACCCACATCCTCTGGGTACAGGGCTTGGTGGTCACCATCCTCGCTCTGGTGCTCATAGTGCTCCCGTCAGTGCAGAGTGCCTATCAGATTATGAGTCAGATGGCCACCATCATCTATCTGATACTCGTGGTTATCATCTACATGGCGTTCTTCCGCTTGCGCAACACTGAGCCTAACGTGAGGCGCGGCTACCGCGTTCCCGGCGGACGCTTCGGCCAGTACTTCGTCACCATCCTCGGCGTGGCCGGCGCTGTTGCGGCTATGGTGCTGAGCTTCTTCCCGCCGAGCCAGATTTCCACCGGCAACCCGATGGTGTATATCGGCATCCTGCTCATCGGCACCGCCGTCCTTGTGGCTATCCCATTCATAGTCTATGCCAAGCGCAAGAAAAGCTGGCGCGATGCCAACACTGACTTCTATCCCTTTGACTGGATGATAGAGGGGCGTCGTCCGGATCAGAAGTCGAAGTGGCCGGCAGGCTATGAGCCCACGCAGCAGGAGGTGGACAAGGCGTTCAAGTTTGAGGAAGAAGAGCTCTGACGGCCATGCGCATCAATACCGGCAAAGGCACCATCCCCTTGATGACGCTGATAGCGATATGGTCCATATCGCTCACCGTCAACCTGCCGGGACTTGCCATAACCCCCACTTTGGGGCGGCTTGACGAGATTTTAAAGCACACCTCGCAGCTGGAGTTGCAGCTGCTCACCATGCTGCCCAACTTCTTCATCATCCCGTTTGTGCTTCTGTCGGGCCGGCTGTCTATGTCGCGAGACAAGGTGAGGATTGTTGTGGTTGCCCTGATTATCTACCTGGTGAGCGGCGTGAGCTATCTGTTTGCACGTGACATGGTGTCGCTCATCGTCATCAGCTGCGCTCTGGGCGTAGGTTGCGGTCTGCTGATACCTCTGGCTGCCGGACTGCTGGCCGACACATTTGTGGGCAAGTACCGCATGCAGCAGTTAGGCATCAAGAGCGGTATCTCCAACATCGCGCTTGTTGCGGCCACCTTTGCCGTAGGGTTATTGAGCCATGGCAACTGGCACCTGCCGTTTCTGGTGTACCTCATCCCGGCTATCCCGCTCGCCCTGTCGCCTTTTCTGCGCGGGATCAATGATGTAGCTCCTGCGGCGACACCGGCAGTGGATCCGCAGGTCAAGGCACGTGCCAAGGTGGCGGCGCACGCAGCCTTGGCAGGTGTGGCGGCAAAAGCCATCAAGGCCGCCCCTCCGCAGCTACGTGAAGGTGGTTCGGATGAATTCGGACGCATCGGCAAGGTGAGCCATGGCTTTATCCTGTCCCGCGTGTGGGCCCTCATCGCGGTCTACTTCATCACCTGCTCCGGGGGTGTGGTGGTGAGCTACTACTGCCCGTTCCTGATGCAGCATGAGGGGATGACTGACTCTCAGGTGGGCACACTCACGTCGCTCTTCTTCCTGGCTGTGTTCCTGCCCGGATTCATCCTGCCATGGATTGTAAAGGCGTGCCGCCAGCTTACGCTCATCATCTCTGCGGCCTGTATGGCGGGAGGTATCCTGCTGATGGTGATGGCTCACGGTTTCTTCATCATGTGCCTCGGCGCGATGCTTGTGGGCACTGGCTACGGAGTGTTCCAACCGCTCATCTATGACAAGGCCACACAGGTCATCACCGACCCGGCGAAGTCTACCTTGGCTTTGGCCTTTGTGCTCACCGCCAACTATCTGTCGGTGAGCATCACCCCCTTCATCATCTCGGGCATCGCTGATATGTTTCATGCCGGCGGCTCCGAGCGCTTCCCGTTCATGGTGAGCGCGGTGATTATGGCGGCGTTCACGGTGTGCGTCATCATATGGCGTCGCAACTTTGTATTCGCCATCAACCGCGATTACTATTCCTGAATAGCCATCCGGCTCAATTATCTGCCTCTGCGGAGACTCCGTGAAAACCCTCGGAGCCTCCGCAGTGTTTTTATAGTGCGGGCGAGATCACGGACTACGCTCCTCTCCCGTCACAACCTTTTCACTTATAACTCGCTGAGCTATGAACGTTTCAACTCCTCTCTATACTCCCGCCGCCACGGCTCCTGCCACCTGTGACACTCCATTGCATTTCCGCCGCTTCAAGCTCGCCGAGGTGAGCCGCATCAGCGCACTGCTAACCGCAGCGCCGGCTCGCACCTGCGACTTCACCATCGGCGGCATCTATATGTGGATTGACTACTTCCGTTACCGCCGCGCCATCGTGGACGACACGCTGTTCATACGCGGTCTGAGCGAGCTCGACATCACACGCGAGGCATATTCACTTCCCGTGGGTACGATGCCGCTGCACCGTAGCATTGCCCTGCTGCGCGACCACTGCGACAGCATCGGCGAGGAGCTGCGCCTCTCGGCAGTGCCAGAGGAGGCAGTGCCATCGCTCGTGGCTATGGGGGGACGTGTTGATGCCGAGCTCACCGACTGGGCGGACTACCTCTATGACATCACTCCTATGGCCACATACTCCGGCAAGAAGATGGCCAAGAAACGCAACCATGTCAACGCCTTCATGGCCGAGAATCCGGGCTACGCCTTCGAGCCTCTTACATCCGGCAACTTGACAGCTGTGCAGGAGTTCTTCGGGTCGATGCACCTTGCCGCCGACAAGGGGGTTACTGCCGAAGTGGAGCGGATGCAGACTCTGGCCGTGCTTGACAATGTGGCGGCCTACCCCTTCGAGGGAGCCGTGCTCTCCACGCCGGCATATGGCATCGTGGCTTTCACCCTCGGCGAGGTGCGCGACGACACCCTGTATGTCCATATCGAGAAGATGCGCCATGACATCAACGGTGCCGGCGAGACCGTGGCACGCCTCTTCGCCGAACGGATGCTTGCCGCGCACCCCGCGCTCCGCTACGTCAACCGCGAGGAGGATGCCGGCGATGAAGGGCTCCGCCAAGCCAAACAAAGCTACCACCCCACCCGCCTCCTCCGCAAATACGACATAATCTTCTGAGAGGGAGAGCAGCTCCTCGGGAGCAACGGAGATATTCAGCGATGTGTGAGGGAGAGTTTCCACCCACGGAGCGCCGGAGGCGCGTGGTTATCAGAAACCCCAGGTGGAGCGTCAGCGGAGCCTGGGGAAAGGGTGGAGCGGCTCGGAGCTTCGTAGAAGCGTCTTGTGGAAAGGGCAAAGCCATTGATTTATCCCGGACAGGGCCTCTCAGGCCTCGCTCTGGAGGACAAAAAAACAGCCGGGTGTCTCTGCGACAGCCGGCATGCTAAAATGAGATTAATGTAATAGTCCTTAATTACTATGATGTTCAATAATTACTTTTTCGAGTGCTTACAATGAATGTGATAAGATAAATCTTTATGCTGAGGGCGAAGCGGGAAGCTCAACGCCTCTTGATTTTCACATTGCAAAGATAATACCCAAATGTTACGCCGCTGTCACACGAATGTTACAATCATGTGACAGCGTCGAATTTAACTTTTATTTAGACTTATTCCAGCACGGACGACACGGCACCGGAGAGCTGCTTGACATCCTGCACGCGGCGGGCTATCTCGCCGTCGACTATCAAGTAGGTGAAAGGCAGGTAGTTGACGTTGTAGTTGAGCAGCGGGGTGGCATCGCCGGCCTCGGGCTGATAGACGCTCACCCACGGCAGGTTGCGGGCGGAGGTGCGCCAGGCGGTCTCTTCGTCGCCCACGCACACCTGATACACTTCCAGGCCGTTGCCATGATATTGGCTCCACACCTTGTGGAGCTCCTCATTGAAGAGCGAAGCCTGGGGCGCGGAGAGGGTGGTGAAGTTGAGCACCACCACCTTGTTCTTTGCGGCGAGCTCCTTGAGCGACTGCTCCTTACCGTTGGCATCATACAGGCGCACGTCAAACATCGCCGTGGCAGGAGCCTCCACTGTGCGAGGCTTGGCTTGGCGACCGCTCAGGTAGAGCTTGCGCAGATAGGGAGTACGGGGGTCGGAGGGACGCTTCTGCTCGTAGGCGTTGGCCACGGCACCGATGATGCGGTGGTCAAGGCGGCTTGACGGGTCAAACAGTGGCATGCCCTGGATGCGCTTGTTGATGATATAGTAGGCCACCACGCCGTCAGGCTTGGCAAGGAGCTTGCGTCCGAGCTCGCGCTTGAGCAGACTGTCAGTCACCACCTGCGAGGGTGAGGCCGTGCGGGCGGCCTCCATCAGCTGCTTGTCTATTCCCTCCATCAGGTCGGCATCTGACGAGCCGCCGAGGTCATAGTCGGTGTCGAAGGCTTCGTAGGAGGTGCTCAGGGTGAGCCTTTCGAGCGAGTCAATGGGGAAGAAGAGGGTTTTCTCGCCCATGCGGAGACGGTACACCGAGGGGTGGCGCGGGGCTTTGCTCACCACGCGGAAGCGGCCCGAGCCGTCGGTGCGCACGGTGTCGACGGTGAACCAGCGGCCATTTTCCGAGGCCTCCACCACCAGAGGGGTGTCGGCGGGGGCACCGTGCACGGTGCCGGTCATCTGCCATGAGTCATCGCCGGAGCAGGCGGTGGCCATCACGGCGACGGCAGCAGCGGCGATAATGGATGATTTCTGCATAATATAATTATCTTTTTTACCTTATTCTAATGGTTTGGGCTCTTTATCCGCGCAGATACAGGGGGATGCAGCGCAGGAGGCGGTGACGGGCCTGTTCCCAGGGGATGAAGCCGGGCGTGGTGTCAGGGTCAAGACTCACGGGCACCTCGTTGAGGGCAAAGCGCACGTAGTAGCGGCCCGCGCGGGTGCGGAAGATCACCATCTGGAGGTTGGAGGCCATCGGGGCCACGTAGAAGTTGTGCCAGTGGAGGCCTACTGTGTCGAAGTAGTTGGTCATGTAGTATGCTCCCGGCAGCCGCATCAGCGACAGCAGCGGCATGATGGTCTCGGCATGGCCGAAACGGAGGATTGCCGTGGGCAATGCGGTGCCGTCTGTTGAGTTTTTCCCACCCTTGGAGGAAGCCTCCACTGCGGCATCCGTACTGTTTATGATGTCAAGCAGCAGCGGTGCGGCTATCTCAGCGGGTACCATGGAGAGAGTGGTGGCTGTGCGCTTGAGATACTGCTCCAGATTGTGACACGCCCACAGGGCATTGTACTCCTCGGGGGTGAAGATTTCCGCCACATCCACCTTCAGCGACATCGCCTCCATACCGGCCACCATCGAGTAGAGGCTCATCACCAGTGAGCGAGCCTCGTCGGCCTGCATCGGAAACTCCTTGCCCAGCAGCCGGATGAGCGGCTGGAGGGGAGCGGCCGTGGCGGCAAACTCGTCGTAGGGCGCGCGCCATACCTCCTCGTCGCGCCAGTCAAGATACGCCGCGTCAGTGTCGAAGGGGCGCAGCAACGTACTCTCCATCGGGCCGGAAGTGGCGGTGATGTCCACGCTTGAGTCGAGGCGCGTCAGCTGATAGAGGAATGTGTACATCGAGTTGACACAGCGCGGCACTTTGGAGGCCACAGCTCTCACGCGGCCATCCTTGAACAGCCGGGGGTAGGTCCTGACCATACGCGAGGCTATGCCCCTCTGCTCGGCCATGCCGAGCGAGTCGAGGGCTCCCCAGCGACCCTTGCAGTAGTTCAGCAGATAGTCCGTCAGGGCCAGCACGCGCCGGCCCGGGCGTGTGATGGTGCCCAGCGAGTCGGCATCAAGCAGGGCCTGCCTCACATCGTTGACGGCACGGGGCGAGCTGAGGAAGCGCGCACCGTGGCGCCCCACATGGTTCACCATGACCGGCGTCAGCGAGTCAGGCACCTCGAGCAGCTCAGCCGGCACCGGGTAGGGCATCGCCGAGCCTTGGCACTGCGTGGCGTTATAATGAGTAGCCGTGGGGTCAGCAGCGTAGGCAAGCAGCCCCGCCGCCAGGGTCAGAGCCCCAAGGAGTAGTCGGAGTTTCATAGCGCAAAAAGAGTGGCAGGCGCACCGCGCCCGCTCACAAAGATACAAACAAACTTCCATTCGACAGCAAACCCACTCATCCGAATATATCAGAATGAGTGCCGGTATCAAGCATCAATAGTGTCAGTTCTTTGTCATTCTGCTCCCACACGAGCAACCAGTCCGGCTCGATGTGGCACTCCCAGGCTTTCTTAAACTTCCCTGACAGTTTATGGGGTTTGTAGCTCACGGGTAACTTCCCATCCTCTGCCAATTTGCGGACACAGTCCTTGAATTTTGACATATCAAGCCCTCGTTTGATACATCGCTTAAGAGCCTTGTCAAAGCGATGGGTGGTATCAATCGAGTAGCTCATATGCCGAATGACTTGAACAGAGCCTCAGCATTGTCGTAATGTGTCACCCTTCCTGCTGCAACATCTTCATATGCCTCTTCGATGCCGCTTTTACTGCTTTCTGTGGTCGACTTGGCTATTGTCACCCCATCAATGGCACCGAGCATCTTCTTAAGCAGCGGCACGATGGAGGTATCCTCTATATTTATTATAAGCTGTGTCATAGCGTTTGCTCTAAGGTGTGAGTCACAAAGATAACCATCTTTATTATCATATACAACCCTGAGACCCGGAATGTTGATGCGCAACATAACCAGCATCCGAGCTGCCGTATGAAGGCAAAAGGTGCCCGCGTCATCGCGACGCGGGCACCTCACCTAATAACTATTTAACTTTCTATGCTATCTATCGACCGCCTTTACTCAGGCGGCGGAAGCAGCCGGCGTGGCGGCTTACTTCTGCACCTTGACGGTCTTGGCAGCGTCGGCGGTGACTGCACGCAGGGTGTAGACGCCGGCGCCGAGATTGCTGAGGTCGGCAGTGGCAGCCGTGCCACGGAGGCTCACGGTGATGCCATACTGCTTGCCGCTCATGTCATAGACAGTCACGGCCTTCACGTCAGCGGCTGCGCTGACAGTGGCGATACCGCTTGCGCGGTTATAGCTGATGCTGATGCTCTCGGCAGATGCCTGTGCATCGGCCTCCACGCTCTCCACGCCGGTGACGATGTCGTTGGCAGGCGTAGCGGTGGCATCGAAGGAGATCAGACCGGTGGAGCGGGCCTTCACATCCGTTGACTCACCATCGGCCAGGGCCACGGGCGACTTGCGCGGAGCGCTTGCCTTGCCGGACTTGCCGTCGGCTACGGCAACAGCCACATGGTCGTAGTTGTTGAGGAACGGATAGGTGTAGCTCAGGTCGTAAGCCACGGGAGTGTAATACTTCGTGGGATACTTGATCATATCAGCCTTCACGGTCTCGAAGTCCTTCTTCTTGAGGTCCGGGGCATTGAACCAGTCCTTGGCGACATTGGTCTTGTAGGCCGATGCCCACCAGGTCTCATGGTTCACGTGGCATACGCGCATCATGGCGTAGGGCTTGGACAGGCTGGGGTGGAAGAACGCATTCTCGGCAAACTCATCCTCGTTCGTCACCTTGGTGTCGACGGCGGGGGTACCGGTGTACTTGCCATACTCGTCCTTGTCGATCCACTCCTTGAGGGCTTCGAGATAAGTGTTGGCATCGCTCTCGCTATCAAACACGGGGTTGAGGCTGGCGGAGCCGTCAGTGCCATCCACCTTGTTGAGAGTGGCTATGGAGCCGTCAGAGTTCTGCTTGGAGGCAAACATATAGCGGAAGAAGGTGGGGCTGATGGCCTCGCCACCCTGCCAGCCCTTGCGGACGTGGTGGTTGCGGTTGCCGTACAGACCGTTGGAGTGGTCGATGCGGTCAAACTCGCCGCCGTCATACGTCAGCTTGCGGCCGTAGCTGTCGGGCACGTCATCAACGCCCTCGGGGCAGCCTGCCCAGTACTCCTGCTCGGGCTCGCCGAGACGCTCGGCCACGTAGTCATTCTCCTTACCGGTGAAGTCCTTCCAGTAGCGCTGCTTGAAGTGCTCCTTGACAACGCTGTTCGAGGGGTTCACAGACCACCACACGCGGCCTTCGGAGAGGTTGGTCAGGTGGCTTGCTTCGGTGACGAACCTCACGCCGGGAGCCTTCTCATGGGCGGTCTTGCCGTCTGTTGACTTGCGGTGGCTCTTGGGGTTGTAGAGCGAGTTTTCGTGGTGACCCATCGTCTGCTCGCTCAGCGGCATGCGCCATACCAGACCCTCGGTGGGACGGTTGATCTGAGCTGCGATGTAGGCATCCTCGACGATGCGGTTGGCACCGCCGTAAGCCTCAGAGTAGTTGTCAACGATGGTCACGAAGTCCTCAGCGACCGTGGACACATCATGCTTGAACCCGGTGAAGCCCTTCTCTACGAACTTGTCATACAACTTGGGCTTCTTATCGGCCAGAC
Organism: Candidatus Amulumruptor caecigallinarius; assembly: GCA_023665605.1. Classification (GTDB taxonomy): domain Bacteria; phylum Bacteroidota; class Bacteroidia; order Bacteroidales; family Muribaculaceae; genus Amulumruptor; species Amulumruptor caecigallinarius_B. The sequence goes on from JAMPDP010000001.1 coordinate 725,847, forward strand.
CGGTGCGCGGAGCATTCAGCGCCTTCTTCTCAAGCATAAGCTCCGTTGTGACACCCTCCGAGGGGTTCTCACGGTTGCTGGCACCACCTTCATTACGTACATAGTAGGTGCGGGTCTCCACCTGATACTTCTGGTCCACCGGCTCACCATTCTCAGTGACATACGGCAGCCGGACAATATCGGCAGACTCGGCAGTGATGCCATCTTTCAGTTCTACTGTCTCGGTACCCGTGACGATGCTGAGCAGCTTGCCCGTGGTGAAGCGAGCTGCTGTGTTGAAGCGCTCGTCAGGGGTGCCTCCGGTGTTACCGTCATGGATGCTCTCCGCGTCTACCATCTCAAAGCCGGTGCCCTGGATGGCAACATAGTTGTAGCCTTCTTTCTCATCTCCGACAAGCATGGGCGCACCGAGATATTTAACCTTAGGAGCCTCAATCTGCACCGTGGCGGTTGCGCTCTTGTCCTCTGCGATGGAGAAGTTTTCATTGGCCTTCACGGTGATGGTGAAGTCCACGACGTCCTCGGGGATGTAGTCGAGCACACGTACACGGGGATAGTAGAGGCTCGTGGCATCGGCACTGAACGTACCCTCCGGGAATGAGACGGTAGCGGTGCCGTCGGCATTCTGGGTATACGAAGTCTCCTCCCATGAACCGTCAGACTGCTCCAAATAGATGTCGCCCTGGGCGGCAACATGGGGCATAGTCATTTCGGCTACGAACTTATCGGGTGTGTTGACAGTCTGTCCGGCACTCTGAGCCGCGTTCTTGTAGGCATTGTAGATGCTGTTGATGTTGGCACGAGCCACCACGTCAAAGGTGTATGCCTTACCGTTGATGCGCTGGGCAGCCGTGATGGCCGGGTCTACGTCCACGTTGATAACCTGTATGATGTTCGAGTTGATAACGTGATATGTCTTCACGCCGTTTTCGGTCATCTCATAGGTCATCACGGCAATGTAGCGGCCTACGGGGAGTTTGTCAACGGTGACAGAGTTGGTGCCCTCGGCCACGTATGTCACGTTGGCGTCAGTGAGCGTGCCGCGCTGCAGAGTGTACATCGGCAGTTCATCGGTACCGTCGGGATCGGGCCACTCGGTCTGGTCATCCTCCTCGCAGTTGTCGGGGTAATTCTTAGAGGTGGGATAGTTACCATTTCGGTCCACGCGATACACCTTGACGGTATAGTTGTGGATGGTAGCCTCCTGATCGTTGTCGGCATTGATACTCCAGATGGCTTTGCCGCGGTCCGCGCCCTGAAGCTGAAGCTCCAGAGTGGCGGGAGCGTTGCTGAAGTTGAAGTGCACCCATGAGTAGTTACGGCCGTTGTTGGCAAAGCCGCCTGAGGTGCCGGCATCCACATGGTGGTCATCGCCGGTGTAGCCATCCTCGTCAAGAGCGTAGTAGAAGGTAGCCTTCCACACGTAGCTGCGCTCGGGGAAGTTAATGTACTTGCCGGCTGTGTTGTCCTCGCGGCTTTCATTGTCACCGACCAGGCCGTTGTCCTTATTGTCACGAACTGCGGAACCATCTTGGTTCACCTTGGCACCACCGCCGGAGAGAGGTACAAAAGTGCCATCTTTAGCATCTTCAGACAGATAGACGTTGCCGCCACTCATCGAACCGACGCCCCAGTGGGCAAAGAACGACAGGCCATTGACTGCATCGCCATAGGTGTGGGCACCGTAGCCGTTGAAGATCTTGAAGAGGCCGTTGAGATTCACAGACTCGATGGTGTAGGCAGCATAACGGGTGGTGCTGTTGGTGCCGGGGATACCGTTGAGGGTGGTGTCACCAATCTTGGCGGTCAGCTCGGTACTCTTCTTCACGGGTACGCCGTTCATGTCGCCGTCCGCAGTAGACACCACGCCCTGATAGTCAAACGTCAGGTCACGTGACGACAGGTCATAACGCACGCCGTCCACATCCTGTGCAAACTGAATCAGGTTCACCGGCGGCACGCGGGTAGAGTTCATCACCTGACCGCGGGCAGGGGTACCGCTTGATGCCATGTCACCTTCTGAACCTACCTTATATATAGAGGCGTTCGAGCCCAGGTCGCCGTAACGGTACAGCTTGCCGTCGGCATCATACTGCACCCAGGCGTTAGTGTAGGCATGGTTGGTGGCATTGTCATTGAGCCTCAGCGCAAAGTTGGCCTGCTGACCGTTGGCGAGAGGCACCTTCACGTTGTCGCCCATCAGAGCCAGGAACGGAATACCCGGCTTGGAGGCCTGATTGAGCGTCGAGGGCTTGTCAAGGTTGATGCTGAAATCCAGTCTTCGGGTTGACGGGTTAAACTTCAGCGATGCTATCGAGAAGCCCACATCCCAGCGGAAGCCCAGCTTCTTGTCGGCGTCCATCGTGGCATATCCGGACCACATACCGCTCTTGTTGGTGTCACCGGCGTTCAGGCCAACATTGGTGATTCCGATTTGATATTTAGAGTTGTCATCCCAGCCGTAGTCGGTCACCTTGTGGCGACCGTTGCCATTGCCGTTGCGCTCAATCTCGCGGATGCGGAACTGGCCGTTGGGAATCACCATGAAGTTATCTATCACATACGTGCCATCGCTCTGCTTCTCAAGCTCCCATTCGGGGCTGACGCGGTTGTCGTTCTGGTTCCACGAGATGTAGAAGTACTTCTTGGTCTCGCCGCCCCATACGTCGTCACTTTCAAGCGACCAGTCTACGGTGGGGAGCTGGTTGGTCACCACCGGTTCGGTCACTTTCAGGCTAACCACGTTTTCCTGCAGGGCATCAAGCTCAATGGTGAGAGGATATTCGGTCACACCGTCACCGCCGGTAAGGCCGAAGCCTGCGGATGTGGCGTTATTATTGCCGTCCTTGCCGTTGAGTTTCGTTGTCGAAGTACTCAGTGCCGGGGTCGTTGAGGTGGTGTAGGTGGTGCCGGCGGTAATGTTATGAAGGCCTGTACCTCCGAGATAGGCATACTTCGTCTGCCCCTCCTTGTAGGTGAGCTTCAGGAAGTAGTAATTGTCCCATGAGCTGTTGTCTGCACTCTGAAATGCGAAACTTGCACTCCATGCACCCGTGCTTGACGACTTCGTGAGACTCTTCATAGATGCACCATTGCCGCCGTCGAAGTTGTTAAACAGCTCAACCTGCGTCACGGGGTTGGTCACTTCGACGGGTTTAGTCCACTTCACTGAACGCTCGCGGCCCTTTACTTTATTGGCATCGAGCACCCATGCGGTGAGCGTCGAGGTGTCACTGACTGTCACGGTGCCACGGTTGTCAATCTTGATGGAGGTTACTCCGCCATCGAGACTGTAATACAGTTCCTCGCCGGCAGCCAAGGTGGCCGAGATGGTAAAGACACCCTTGCCATCCTGTGTCTTGACAGAAACAGCCGGGGCCTCATGAAGCTGATACGGCTCCTCAAGGGTCAGTACAGGCCCGTCGGCGGTCTGCGTCAGGCGAAGCACGTACTTCTCGCCTTCAATGAGGTTATCAAGGTGTATCTGTTTGCCGTTATTGCCACCATCCCACTGCTCATACCCTCCTTGCACAAAGGTCGAGACAGAGCCATTCAGTGACAGCGTATTGTTATTGTCAGTAGAATAGTAGCAATTGCTGTTGGAGTCAATTACGTCTATGTAGTTGCCGCTGCCGGCCGTAAACTCCAGAGCATAAGTCAGGGGGTCAGTGCCTTCAAGGGTGAAAGCCTCGCCGGATCCCTTCCAGCCGCCACCCCAATCACTGCCTTTCCAACCAACCACCTTGGGCGCCGTGGTGGCGTTGAGGGTGAAGACATCTGAAGAGGCCGGGTCGGCAAACTCCACGGAGGCGATGGCGGTTTCGTCGGAGTTAAACACAACCGTTACAACCTGCTCGGCGCCACCATTTATTGCAAAGCCCTTGCATCGGGAAGCTGCGTGGAGTGAAGCCTCAGTGTGTACAGCATTGGATGTGCTGGTAGTGTATTTTGTGTTCTTATTGAGATTAACGTAATACTCGTCCTCGTGATTGTAAATATAACCGTACTTCTTGGAGTTATCACTGTAACCTACCTCAAAGTACAGATATTTGGTCCACGAGCTGTTGTCAGCGGCTTCAAAAGTGTAGGTTGTCGACCAACTGCCGTCCGCCTGCTTCTCAAGAGTGGCTTTCAGCTGATGGGCAACTTTGTTATCGCTATTGAGATTATTGTAAATCTTGACAGACGAAACGGTGACAGGGGCATACGTGCCACCGTCCATGAGCGTAATAGTCATGGCATCGAAGTCAACGACGATGTCACGTTTGCAATTATCATAGGTTCGGAAAGATGCCGTCTGATCTGCCTTCCCATTTCCGGTACCGGCCTCCCACTTTTTCAAAGTTTGAGTTTTGTAGGTACCCGTATCAATCCATTGGTTGTTATCCTTATCAACGCTGGCACCATATCGGTCACCAGTATTGACAGTATTCCAATCAGAGCTATTGCTTCCTTTCTTGGTGATAAAGTTAAAATAGGCTTGATCGTTGGAGTCATTGACATCGCCAAAAGTAACATTTTGGAAGACCAACTTGTTACCATCCTTCAAAGTGTAAGAAAGAGGCTTATCCAAATCACCCCACTCTGCTTGACCTTGTATGATGTTGCTTACAATATACAACTCGTTGGGAGCGGTTTCGCCCCTAACGGAAGCAGAAGACACCAACAAAGCCACGACCATCGCGAAGAATGTGAGAAGTTTCTTCATGATCAGGTTGGTTTAATAAAGAAAGTTATTGAAATGTAAGTAAATAGATAATGACTTGTTCTCAGTCAGTTACGCGATGATCATGAAGCGCATGCCTTTTGCTCCCTTGGCGGAATGTATGCGGCCGGGGCGGCCGACGCCGGGATGGCATTGTAGCGTGGTTCCCTTTCTCTGTGGCAGGCAGGGGCGGAGGGTACACGCCGCTGTCAGGCGGCGGCAACTTCCTTCAACTCGTGAATCAGTGAGCGACAGAAAAATAGATAGCAAGAAAGCCTGTGTGTCATTATCAGGCACGTAACTAATTAATAGCATCGCAAAGCTACAACTTTTTTCCCACTCCCGCAAATAAAATTTCCTCCCCGCAAGTTGACAAAAAAAATCCGCGTCACATCCGCCCAAATCCGCGCCTTAGGCACGGAGCGAAGCGACAAGCCGACCCGCGATGCCCCCATATCCCTTCACACAGTGCCGACTGGACGAAAAAGGATCAACGGCATCGCGGGTCGGCTACGCGCTCTCGCGCTCAGCCTGCTCACGCGGATCCAAGCGGATGACACGCGGATTTCTTTCCGAATCAGAAAAAAATTGCAACGATAGACACCCCCAAAACAGGGACGGCAGACAAGGACAGCCAGCAAGTTGGCAGAAAAAATCCGCGTCACATCCGCCCAAATCCGCGCCTTAGGCACGGAGCGAAGCGACAAGCCGACCCGCGATGCCCCATATCCCTTCACACCGTGCCGACTGGACGAAAAAGAATCCCCGGCATCGCGGCACAGGAGCAGCAGAGCGACGGACGAGGCGCGGGGTTTCCGCACAGTTACACCCCGCCCGGGCTCCGTACAATCTCAACCTATACCTAAGACTCTCAGGCGCGCACCCGGCATCACGGCACAGGAGCAGCAGAGCGCCGGTGGCGCGGCACCCGGCATCGTGGTACAGGAGCAGAGGAGCGCCGGAGGCGCGGGGATGTGCAGAAACCCCGGGTGGAGCGTAGCGGAGCCCGGGGATACCGGCGCAACGCGGAAATGCTTCGTAGAAGCGTTTCGTGGTAAATCAGGAGGATTTCATTATATTTGCCACATGAGCAAAGTCAAAGCATTATATCACATCGTATTTTGCACAAAGGCACGGAAGAAGACCCTTTCAATGGATTATCTTGAGGATTTGCATTGTTTCATCACCAAGATCATCAAAGATAAGGGGGCACGACTGCTAAGGATTGGAGGGGTTGAAAATCACATCCACATACTGATAGATCTGCATCCGTCGCTGGCATTGTCTGACCTTGTCAGGGATATGAAGTCGCTTTCAAGCCTCTGGCTGAAGGCAGACCCGCGCTTTCCATATTTTGAAGGATGGGGCACAGAATATTATGCTTGCGCTGTGTCGCCTGCGCATCAGGATGCGGTCGTTAATTATATCATGACACAGCGCGAGCACCATTGTGGCATTCCTTTTGACGATGAACTCATCAGGCTCCATTCCACCGCAGGCATCGCCTATGATGACCGCAACATGAGGTAGGCTATTACCACGAAACGCTTCTGCGAAGCATTTCCGCCTCACACTCCACCGCCCCGGGCTCCGCTCCAGCCCGATGGGCCTCCGCTCCACCCGGGGTTTCTGCACAGCCACACCCCTCCGGGGCTCCGTACAATCTCAACCTATTCCTATGCCTCCCGGACGCGGCCTTCCCCGGCATCGCGGCACAGGAGCAGCAGAGCGCCGGAGGCGCGGGGGGTCCGCACAGTCACTTCCCGCCCGGGGCTCCGTGGTCATCCGGCAGGCGCGGGGAGGGCGCTCCCGCCGGAGTTTGCCGAAAAAGTGGTATATTTGCGGCGAAGTTAACCCTTTTGGCGTTTTTATGGACGAATTGGAAAACACACCGCATCTGCGCGATGACGTGACCTGTCTGCACCTCACCTCGGCTGACGCACTCCCCTCGGCCGGCAAGCCCGTCAGGGTGGATGGCTGGATGATGGTGCTCGGCGTGAGCGGCTCCCTCCCCCTGGAGGTGGATCTGGCACCATGCCGCGTGGATGCCGGCAGCGTGTGCTGCCTGAGCGTGGACAACATAGTGCGTGCCGTGGACGACGGCTCGGACTACGTCGTGGAGGTGATGATGCTCTCCCGCGACTTCCTGCGCGACCTCAACATAGACCTCGGCGTGATCAACCTCCCCACCATGGCCCGTGCGCGGATGACGCGCCCGGCCACCATGACGCTCGACTCCGCGGACTATGCCGACCTGACGGCCCTGCTCGGCCTGATACGTCGCCATACCTCCACCACATCGCGCCGCGAGGTGTATCAGCGGAGCATCGTGCGCAACCTCGTCGGGGCGCTGCTCTATCAGCTGATGGCCGCCGGCGAGCAGATGATGGAGCAGGAGGGTGACGATGCCGCGGCGGACACCGACTCGCCCCGCTCGCGCTCGCGCCGCGCAGCCTACGTGCGTCAGTTCATGGCCTTGGTGCAGAAACACCACCGCCACGAACGCTCGGTAGCGTTCTATGCCGACCGCCTATACATCTCCGCCAAATACCTGTCGCTGGTGGTGAAGGAGTGCACCGGGCGGAGCGCCGGCTGCTGGATAGATGACATGGTGATACTCGAGGCCAAGAATCTGCTCCGCTTCTCGGGCAAAAACGTGCAGCAGGTGGCCTACGAGCTTAACTTCGCCAACCAGAGCGCCTTCGGCAAATACTTCAAGCACCTCACCGGACTGAGTCCGACGCAGTACCTGAAAACGTAAAGGTTTACAAATATAATACAATGTTTGTTAAATCTCCACCCGCCGAGGTTGCCCATTCGTTATAAGGTGTTACCTTTGCACTGTTAATATTTGTATAGCTATTTTATTCCACACATTCACAAGACACAAAAGAAATAAGTGAATCATAGGTTAGAGATCCGTCGGCTCGCGAAGAGTAGACGGGTTTCATTTTTTATAACTTTGCGCCATGACTACCCAGCCACGCCACATACTCTTTGTGATGAGCCGTTTCCTGGACGGCGGCATCGACACCATCCTCGTGGAATACCTGCGCGCCCTCGCCGCCGAGGGGCATCGCCTCACCCTGGCCATCGGCATCAAGATGGAGGGGATGGAGCCCCACTTGGCGGCACTCCCCGAGAGCGTGGAGGTGGTGCATCTGGTGGATAGCCCCGCGCTCACCCGCCTCCGTCGCCGCAAGCTACGCCACCGGTTGAGCCTCCCCGCCAAGCTCTATGACGAGGTTCTGCTCAACCCCATGCGCCGCGTGATGCGCCGCCGGCGGCTGAGCACCCTCATAGCCCGGGCGGATGCCGTGGTTGACTTCGACGCCTCGCTCTACACCGACATCGCCGCGCTCACCCCCGCCGGCAAGCCCGTGGTGGGATTCTACCACTTCTCCATTGCCGAAAACCTGCGCCGCTCACCCCGCCACACCACGCGCCAGATGCTCGGCATGGCGGGCTACAAGGCGATAGCCCTCATCAGCGACACGATGGTGGAGGAGGGGCGGCAGCTGTTCCCGCAGCTCGCCCAGAAGTTCACACGCATATATAACGGCTATGACATCGCCGCGCTGGAGAAGCGCGGCGACGCACCGCTGCCCGCCTCCCCCCTGGTCGAGAAGCTGTTGCAGCGCAGGTACTTCATCTCGGTGGCACGCCTGGAGGAGAGCCAGAAAGACATCACCACCCTGCTCCACGCCTATGCCCGGCTCCGCGGCGACCTCGAGGAGGAAGCGCCGATGCTCGCCCTGGTGGGCGATGGCCGCGACCGGCAGCAGCTTGAAGCCCTCGCCGCCGAGCTGGGCGTGGGTGCCGACGTGGCCTTCCTCGGCTTCCAGCCTGATGCAGCACCCTGGATCAAGAACGCGCTGACACTGGTGCACTCGTCGAAGTATGAGGGCTTCGGGCTGGTGCTCGTGGAGGCCATGATTCAGAAAGTCCCGGTGGTGGCCACCGACTGTCCCTCAGGACCCGCCGAGGTGCTTGACGGGGGAAAAGCGGGCATCCTTGTCCCCGTGGGTGATACCCGGACGATGGCCCGAGCCATGCTCGTCCTCGCCACTGACCCGGGGTGGCGTGCCCCCCTGGCAATTGCCGCTTACAACCGCTCCCGCGCCTTCGACATCCGGCACTCCGCGCAAGCCCTCCTCCGGGCCATCTTCGCCTGAGCCCCATCCTCCGCCCTGCCCCGCCCGGACGTCTAACGCACCCCATCCTGCGGTGTCACCGGGCGAAGTCCGAGCGAAGCAAGGACGTAGATGGGTGAGGATGGTTGCTTGGTAATAAAAAATGCAAGCTCCATAAGGAGATAGTTGAGAGATGGGTTAGAGCTTGATGGTTCAAGCCCGGCGCAGCCGCAGTGACGGAGAGTTATCTTTTCGATTTGATACTGTGCCGGGGGATAGCATCCCGATTTGCACAGACATACATTTTTTTACTAAATTTGGGGGCCATGAAACACGTCACGCTACCGGTCGACACCCTGCGCCCGCTCCCCTTCTATCTTGCACTGGAGGAGTGGGTGGCCACTGAGTTGCCCGAGGATGACTGGTTCTTCACATGGCAAGCCCCGGATGCCGTGATTATCGGCCGACATCAGGACCTGCACGCCGAGGTCGACACCGACTTCTGCCTACGCGAGGGCATCGCCGTGTACCGCCGACGCAGCGGTGGCGGCGCAGTGTTTGCCGACAGTGGCAACCTGATGTTCAGCTTCGTCACCGCTCGGTCAGAGTCGCTCGCCAACGCCTTCGCCGGGTTCACCACCATGCTTGCGGGGATGCTCCGCACGCTCGGCATAGATGCCGCACCCGGCGGTCGCAATGACATATATATAGGAGGTGCCAAGGTGAGCGGTTGCGCTGCATACTCGCTTGGCAACCGCAAGATAGCCCATGGCACGATGCTCCACAGCGTTGACACTCGCCGTATGGCCGGGGCTCTGACCCCGTCACGCGCCAAGCTGGCACGCCACGGCGTGAGCTCCGTGGAGGCGCGCGTCACGGCTCTGAGCCGCCACACCACCCTGAGCCTCGCCGAGCTCCGCGCCCGCGCCATAGCCACGCTCACCGACGGCGAGCGGTGCCTCACCCCGGCCGAAGTGGCTCGCGTGGAGGCTCTGAGCCAACACTATTACGACCCGCAGTGGACCGAGGGTACTGCCCTCCGCCACCTAATCAACACCATCACCGTTTGACCAATGGAACAACAATCTGCCACCCTGAAAACCACACCGCTCCACAGTCGGCACATTGCTGCCGGTGCCAAGATGGTGCCCTTTGCCGGTTGGGAAATGCCCCTGGAGTATGCCGGCATCGAGGAGGAGCATCGTGCCGTGCGCGAGCACGCCGGGCTCTTTGATGTCAGCCACATGGGACGCATCATCCTCTCAGGCCCTGACACGGCTGCCTTCATAGGCCGCGTGTTTACCGGCGACGTGGACTCCATGAAAATCGGCGACCTCCTCTACGGCTTCCTGCTCAATCCCGAAGGGTGCATCATCGACGATGTGGTGGTGGGCAAGTCCGGCGACTCGATGTTTTACATCGTGGTCAACGCCTCCAATGCCGACAAAGCCCTTGACTGGCTCAACTCCAACCGCGGCAAGGACAAGACCTTCTGCATCCGCGCCACCGACCTCTATATGCAGATAGCCCTCCAGGGCCCCGAGAGCGAGGAAATCCTCAGCGAAGTGACCGGACTGGACCTGAGCGGCCTCGGCTTCTATAAGTCCATCCTCCCCCGCTTCGGCGGCAACGAGATGCTGATATGCCGCTCCGGCTACACCGGCGAGGATGGCTTCGAGCTCTACGCCGTGCCGGAGGTAATCATCCCGCTGTGGGACGCACTGCTGGCCACCGGGCGCGTCAGTCCCTGCGGCCTCGGCTGCCGTGACACCCTGCGCTTCGAGGCCGGCCTGCCCCTCTACGGCAACGAGCTCAGCGAGGAGATAACACCCGTGGAGGCTTCGTTGAGCAGCTTCGTCAAGCTCGACAAAGCCCGTGACTTCATAGGCCGCGAGGCAGTGGCTGCCCGCAAGGCAGCCGGTCCACGCCGCAAGCTGGTGGGTCTGGAACTCCACGGCCCCGGCATAGCGCGTCACGGCTACCCCGTGGTAGACGCTGAGGGGCGCGAAGTGGGCACAGTCACCACCGGCTACCTCTCTCCCACCCTCGGCAAAGCCTTGGCAATGGCCATGGTTGACGCCGACCTCGCCACCCTCGGCACAGAGCTCGCCGTGCAGGTGCGCCGCCGCACCATCCCCGCCACAGTGGTGAAGAAACGCTTCTACACCCCGCGCTACAAGCGCTGAAAGCACAATACCTTAATCTAACATACCGCACCGGGGCGCACCCCCGGAAATACACACCATGGAAAACACTTATTATCTCCCCAGCCACGAATATGCCCGCGTGGAGGGCAATGTGGCCTACATCGGTATCACCCCCTACGCCGCCAAGCAGCTCGGCAACGTGGTGTACGTTGATATGCCCGAGCAGGGCGACGATGTCACCAAAGGCGAGGAGTTCGGAGCCATAGAGAGCGTAAAGGCCGCCAGCGACCTCTTCTCGCCCGTGAGCGGCGCCGTGCTTGAAGCCAACGAGCTCCTGCTCGACAATCCGCGTCTGGTGAGCGACGACCCCGTGGCCAACTGGATCATCAAGGTGGCGCTCAACGACCCCTCGGAACTCAACGACCTGCTCGACGAGAAGGCCTATCAGGCCCTCATCGCTTCGGAAAGCCACTGATTCCCCCTCCCCCACTTTTCTGAGCCATGACACACCCTTATCTGCCTCACACCGAGGCCGACATCCGGGGGATGCTTGACGTGTGTGGCGCCGACACCCTCGCCGACTTCTACGCCGACGTGCCGCCGGAGCTGTTGCTCAACCGCCCCTACCGGCTTCCGGGAGCAATGACTGAGGATGAGGTGCGCCGCTATTTCGATGCCCTGAGCCGAGAGAACCGGCAGCTCGTGTGCTTTGCCGGTGCCGGATGGTATGACCATGCCTCACCCTCGCTGGCGCGTTACATCACCTCACGCTCGGAGTTCCTCACCGCCTACACCCCCTATCAGCCCGAAATATCGCAGGGCACTCTGGCATATATCTTTGAGTATCAGTCAATGATGGCCTCGCTCACCGGTATGGATGTGAGCAACGCCTCAATGTATGACGGAGCCACCGCCACTGCCGAGGCCATGCTCATGGCCGTGGGGGCTGCCCGCAAGTGCCGCCGCGTGCTTATGAGTGCCACGCTCAATCCCGCGGTGCGCCGCGTGGTGGCCACCTATGCCCGCTATCATGGCGTAGAGCTGCTGGAAGTGCCCGAGGCTGACGGCATCACTGACCTCGGGGCTCTCTCAGCAATGCTTGCCGAAGGCCCCGTGGCCGGCGTGATAATGCCCCAGCCCAACTACTACGGCATCATAGAGGACCTGACGGGTGTAGCCGATGCCGTGCACGCCGCCAAGGGGCTGCTCATCGTCAACGCCCCGGCCATGGCCCTGGGCATCCTCCGCTCGCCGGGTGAATGGGGTGCCGATATAGCATGCGGCGAGGCCCAGAGCTTAGGTATGCCTCTGAGCTTCGGCGGCCCCTATCTGGGCTACCTGTGCTGCCGCCGCCCGCTGATGCGCAAGCTCCCCGGACGCATAGTCGGCGCCACCACCGATGCCGCCGGCCAACGCTGCTTCGTGCTCACTCTTCAGGCCCGCGAGCAACACATACGCCGCGACAAGGCCACCTCCAATATATGCAGCAACCAGAGCCTGATGGCTCTATATGCCGCCATCTACCTCTCGCTGGCCGGAGCCGACGGACTGCGTGACATATGCCGGGCGAGCCACGCCGGACTCTGCACACTCACCGGTATGCTCACCGCTACCGGGAGGATGCGTCGCCGCCACCCCGGTCGGCCGGTGCTGTACGAAGCCCCCTTTGACTGCGACTTCAACCCGCCGGAACTCATCGACGCCGCTGCCGGGCGGGGCATCCTTGCCGGCGTGCAGCTTGACGACTCGGGTATACTCATAGCCGTCACCGAACGGCGCACCCGCGAGGAAATGGAGCTCCTCGCCGAGGTGGTGACAAGCCTCCCCTCACGTAAGCCATGAACAGAGACCTCTACGGCAAGCTCATCTTTGAGCTCTCACGCCCCGGACGGCGCGGCATGCGCGTGAGCTCCGCCGGCTTCTCCGATACCGCCCCCATTCCCGCCGGGCTTCTCCGCACGGACTCCCCGGCACTCCCCGAGGTGGACGAACCCACCGTGGCTCGTCACTACAACAACCTGAGCACCAACAACTATGGCGTTGACACCGGATTCTATCCCCTGGGGTCATGTACCATGAAATACAATCCCAAGCTCAACGAGGAGGTGGCGGCCTCACGTGACTTCGCCGGACTCCACCCGTTACAACCCGCCGATACGGTGCAGGGAGCACTGCGCGCGTACCATGACCTTGAGCTTGCTCTGTGCGAGATATGCGGCATGGCAGAGTTCACCCTCAACCCCTTTGCCGGCGCACACGGCGAGCTGACGGGACTGCTCGTAATCCGTGCATGGCACGCTTCGCGAGGCGACGCCGCGCGCGACACAGTGCTTGTGCCGGACTCTGCTCACGGCACCAATCCGGCATCGGCAGCGATGGCCGGCTTTAAGGTGGTGGAGGTCAAGAGCCTCCCTGATGGCACTGTGGATACCGACGACCTCCGCGCCAAGCTCTCGCCGCAGGTGGCCGCGCTGATGATGACCAACCCTAACACCTTGGGGATCTTCGAGCGTGCCATACCTCAGATTGCCGACGACGTGCACGCCGCGGGAGCGCTTCTCTACTATGACGGTGCCAACCTCAACCCGCTGCTCGGTGTGGCGCGTCCCGGCGACATGGGCTTCGACGTGATGCACGTCAACCTCCACAAGACATTCTCCACGCCCCACGGCGGCGGAGGCCCCGGCAGCGGCCCCGTGGGTGTGCGCGCCGGGCTTGAGGAGTTCCTCCCCACTCCCCGCGTGGTGGAACGCCCGGACGGCACTCTTGACCTGCTCACCGACTCCCCGACTTCTTTGGGCTCGGTGACTGCAACCTTAGGCAACTTCGGCGTGGCCCTGCGTGCCCTCGCCTACATCCGCACCCTCGGAGCGGACGGCTTGGCTGAGGTGGGACCGCTCGCCACCCTCAACGCAAACTATGTAAGCCACCGCTTGCGCGACCTCTACCGCCTCCCCATCGACGGCCTCTGCAAGCATGAGACCGTGTTTGACGGTCTGGCAGACAAGAGCACCGGCGTTACCACCCTCAATGTGGCCAAGCGGCTGCTTGACCTCGGCTTCCATGCCCCAACAATCTATTTCCCGTTGTTGTTTCATGAGAGCCTGATGATAGAGCCCACCGAGACTGAGAGCCGCGAGACCTTAGATGCTTTCATTGAGGCTATGCGCCGCATAGCCCGCGAGGCCGCCGAGGAGCCTGACACCGTGAAAGAGGCTCCCCTCCTCACCCCCGTGCATCACCCCGACGACACGGCAGCGGCCATCACTCCGCGCCTCACATACATGGACCTCTGATACCTCACCCTATGGCCATACACCACTCTGACCTGATTATAACAGGCGCAGGTCCCGGAGGCCTTGACACTGCTGTCGAGGCCTCCCGCATGGGCCTGAACGTCACCCTGATAGAGCGCGACAGCGTGGGTGGTACCTGCCTTAACCGCGGGTGCATCCCCACCAAGACCCTCGCGGCATCGGCTGACGCTGCCCTCGCAGCCGCCGAAGCTGCGGACTTCGGCATTGAGCTTCCGTCATGGAGCGTTGACTACCCCCGCATACACGCCCGCATGGAGGAAGTGTTAGCCCGACTGCGCGAGGGCGCGGAGAGCACGCTCGGCAGGGTGACACTCGTCAGAGGCACCGCACGTATAGCTGCCACGGGGCCCTCGGTGTGGGTCGGACAGGAACAGTATACCGCTGACCGGCTCATAATAGCCACCGGCTCGGAGCCGGCCACGCTCCCTATCCCCGGAGCTGACCTGGCTCTCACCTCCGATGGGATGCTGGCGCTGACTTCCCTCCCCGCGTCGCTGGTGATTATCGGCGGTGGAGTTATCGGCATGGAGTTCGCGTCCATCTTCGCCGCCCTCGGCACGCAGGTGACGGTGCTCGAAGCATGCCGCGAGATTCTCCCCGGCTTCGATGCCGAGGTGGCAAAGCGCCTGCGGTCACTGCTGACGCGCCGAGGCATCAAGGTGGTGACAGATGCCCGCGTTTCGGCCATTGAAACGAGCGGGGTGAGCCTGCGGGTTAACTATACCGCCAAGGGGCGCGAGCAGAGTGTCGAGGCCGGCAAGGTGATGATGGCCGTGGGACGCCGACCGGTGTTCCCTGAAGGACTGGATGTGGCGGAGATAAAATATGACCGACGGGGCATCATCACCGACGAGAACTTCATGACCTCCCGCGACCGTATCTACGCCATCGGCGATGTGAACGGCCGCTGCCAACTCGCACACGCCGCCACCGCCCAGGGCCGTCAGGTGCTCGGCTTGGCCGTGAACAGTCGCTGTATCCCCTCGGTAGTGTTCACCGTGCCGGAGGTGGCCATGGCAGGCCTCACCGAGCAGCAGTGCACGGAGCGCGGATTATTCTTCAAAGTGGACAAAGCCCTGTTTGCCTCTAACGGTAAGGCTGTAGCCTCGGGACACGCTGACGGATTTGTCAAGGTGATAGCCGATGCCGTGGGAGGAGCCATCCTCGGCATACACATCATCGGGCCGCACGCCGGTGACTTGATTCAGGAGGGTGTCACCGCCATTGACAATGCCCTGACTGCCGGCGAACTCACCCAAGACATCCACGCACATCCCACACTGAGCGAAACCCTCCGCGAAGCCTGCGCTGCCCTCAGCCGTTGATGCCCGCGCAGGTGTTGTCTGTCACACGGGTGTTGACGTAGAGGCGACGTGTGGCCAGAGGGGTAAACAGCTCCGGCTCGTGCGTGACAATGATGATGGTGGCCTTACCTCGCAGCGAGGCCACTATATCACGGACCATCAGGCGGTTAGGCTCGTCGAGGTAGCTTAGCGGCTCGTCGAGCACCAGCACTTCGGGGTGCGACACTATGGCACGCGCCAACAATGCGCGTTGCACCTGGCCGCCACTGAGGTTGCCGAGCGGCTTGTTGGCATAATGCCCCAGCTCCACGCGTGCCAAAGCATCAGCCACGGCAGAGCGGTCATGGCCCGAATGTCGGACCAACAGTGCCCCCTCCACCACTTCACTTACGGTGATGGGGAAGTGAGAGTCCACGGCTGACTTCTGCGGCAGGTACCCCATATGGAGTCGTCGCACAGGCTGTCCATCCTGACCGAAATATGCCACGCTCCCGTGGGTGGGCTTCGACAGGCCAAGGAGCAGCCGCAGCAAGGTGGTTTTGCCGCCTCCGTTGGGGCCCTCAACCAGCAGTGTCTCGCCACGGCGGATGCACAGGTTCACATCCTCCAGCACCTGACGATGGCGGTCATATGCAAAGTCAACGTCGCTCAGCCTGATGATGTCGGCCGGGCGGCTTGCCGTCAATGTGTCGTCAAGCTGATTATTCACCGTGGTATTCACTGCTGACGCTGAGCTGTCGAGAGAGCTTTGGCAACGTCAAGCAGCTGCTCCGCCCAGTCATAGGCCTGTATGTTAAACTGATGCACCTCCATGCCGAGCTCATCACGGGCCATGCGCTCGGCGCGCTCGTCACCTCCCTCGGCCATGAAGATCAGAGCCCCGCTGCGGGAGGCACTGTCCATCAGCACCTTCATGGTTTCCGGCGAACGCTCCTTGTGGTCAGTGCCGAGGGCTATCTGCCGGAGGCCGTAGTCACGGGCAAAGTAGCTCAGTGACGGGTGCCATACCACAAATGTACGGCTCGGAGCAGTGACCAGTGCTTCCTGCACCGCCACATCTATCGAGTCAAGGTGCTCAATCAGCTCACGGTAGTTGGCGCGGTAGGTCTTGGCGTTGGCAGTGTCCAGGCGACACACAGCCTCCAGCATATTAGCCGCCATGATACGGGCATTCTTCACCGAGCCCCACACGTGGGGGTCATAACCGCCATCGTGAGTACCCTCTATGCGGGTTATCCCCTCAGAAGTGTCAATGATGGGCAGGTCCGGGCAGCTCAGCTTCACGCGCTCTATGATGGCATCCTCAAAACCGATGCTCCCCACGCGGAAATAAGCCATGGACTTCTCCACATTGAGCAGATGGCTCATCGAGGGGTCGTAGGTCTCGGGGTCTCCGCCGGAGGCAAGGAGACTGCGCACCTTCAGCTTGTCGCCCACTATCGCTTCCAGCAGCTCCTTCTGAGGTTGGATGCTGACAGTCACACTCTTCTCCTCCTGCCCCTGCATCGAGCATGAGATTACCAGTGACATCATCGCGGCAGTCACCGCGACAAGCACCATCAAGAGTGTAAAGCGCCTAATCACACCGCAAATTTAACATATTTTTTCGTTACTTCAAAGTTTATCACGATTTTTAACGCAAATCCACCCTAAACAACTTCCAACACCACCAACAGTCCCCCCTCAGCTCTTGCCCATCAAAACCTTCCCTATCTTTAAGAGGTTGTTGCAAAACCGGCAATTTCCGTCAATTTGTAGGGATGCACCGTGGTGCAGCCGCTGATTTACAGATTGTTGCTCCGGATGCACCACGGTGCATCCCTACAAGCCGATGGTTTTGCAACACCCTCTAAATCCCAATATTCGAGCAAGTCGCAGCGGGGAAATTGCTAACTTTGGGGGTATGGAAGATAAGAGAACGATGGTGTCGGTATTGGTGCCGGCTTATAATGCCGGTGGCACGCTGGAGCGGCTTGTGAAGTCGCTCCAAGCACAGACGATGACTGACTGGGAGGCCGTGGTGGTGGATGATGCCTCGACGGATGACACCCTTGCCGTGGCACGCCGACTTGCCGCTGCCGAACCCCGCGTACGCGCCTTCGCAATGCCTCAGTCAGACACCGCTATCCATCAGGGCACGCCATTTCTGACACGACGCGAGGCCGCACGCCATGCACGCGGGGGCTACTTTTGCTGTCTGGACGCCGATGACTATGTTGAACCACGCTTTCTGGAGAAGCTACTCAGCCGGGCCACAGAGACAGGTGCCGACCTGGTGCTCTGCTCAGTGTGGTGGGGTAACGATGACAACCCTCATGGTACACTCGCTTTCCCCACCGGCGAGGTGAACTCCCAGATGGTAGCCGCCGGACGCGAGTTCATACACCACACTCTATACTTCCTGCACATTTCGCTGATAGGGATGCTCATGGAGCGTGACATTTACATGGAGGTCAGCGAAGCGGAGCATCCTGACTTAGCGGAACCGTACTTCGATGATTTGGCGGCGCGGCAGATGCTGGCGCTTGCCCGGCGCGTCGCGCTGAGCGATGCGGCTTACCATGAGGTGAAGCATGAGGGGAGTCTGACTTCAATCAGTTCGCCCCGAACACTTGACAAACTGAGACTCCAGCCCGCCATAGACAGGTTTGTGAAAGAAACATTCGGCTGCGAGTCGAAGGAGTATCGGCTGGCCGCTCTCCATAGCTTCGCCGTGTGGATAGATTCACAGCGTGTCACCCGCCGGATGGCCGCGCCGCGTCGCGCACAGATGCAACAGCTGGCTGATGATGCCGTGTTGCAGCTCCCCATGCACAGGTTGCGGAGGCTGCTTAGTCCCCGCTATCTGGCCATTGTGGAGTGGCATCGTTTGCGGGCACGCCTCAGACGAGCATCACAGCAAAGATTGCTGCGGAGGTGAGCGCACTCATCACCACCAGCATCCAGCTGATGAAGCGGCGTGTGGGCCAGCAGAGCCATATCAGGATGGCATAGGCCACGCACACCAGCGGGAAGAGCCAGGTCAGGGCCTTAACGGTGTCGGGAAATGGATTGCCGGCTGCCTCCGACTGCAATGTCAGCAGTTCAGGGATGGCAAAGGCCGGGAGCAGCAGGATAATGACGATGACGGCAAGCCACCAGGGACGCGGGGAAGTGTTCATGGCTCAAAGCGTGTATAATATCAATGACTAAACTTTACCGTTATCAGCCTCACTCTCAATGGCGCGGCGCAAACCCTCCTCAAGGGGCACCTGTGCCACAAAGCCGAAGTCGCGACGCGCAGCCTCGGTGTCGCAGCTCCAGTTGCGCTGCTTCATTATCAGGTACTTGTCACGATTGAGTGTTGAGGGCTTCATACGGAGCACACCCACCTTCTCGGCCACGGCAGAGGTGATGTAAGTGGCCCACAAGGGGAGTCGAACCGGTATCACGAACTTGCGGCCAAGCAACCGGGCCACCAGCCGGCGAAACTCTGTCTGCGTGTAAGCTCTCGGCTCCGATATGGCATAAGCATGGTGGAGCGTGGCGGGGATATGCTCCAGCGCGTCAAATACTGCGCGAGCCAGATCTTCCACATAGATGAATGTGAGCAGTTGCTTGCGGAAACCCACGCCGAAGTCTACGTGGCGGTCAATGCAGTGCACCATCATCATGTAATCCTTCTCATGTGGTCCGTAGACGCCCGTCGGGCGTAGCACAATCCAGGGGAAGTCCGGCAGAGTCTGGAGAAAGGTCTCAGCCTTAATCTTCGAGAGGCCGTAACGAGTGTTTGGCGACGGGATGGCCCGCTCGGGATAGGGGGTGTAATCCTTCTCGTCACCGGGGCCGAGGGCACTGAGCGAACTCATATAGAGGAACCCCTCCGGCACCATGGCGGTGTCACGCAGCGCATTCACCACCTCACGGAGGTAGCCGAAGTTGATACGGTTGAAGTCGGCGAAGTTTGTGCACTTCGTGGCCCCGAGGTTATGCACCACGTAGTCCCACTTCTCCCCCTCCGGGAGTGTGGTGGAGAGGGTGCTGCGAAGCTGCTCCGGTGAGTCATAGTCAAGCTCCACGAAGTGCAGCTCCGGGTCAGTGAGATAGCGGCGCGAAGTGGTGGCACGCACGGCGCACCATGTGTCGTAGCCTCGGCGGCGAGCCTCATCGGCGATGAAGCCGCCTATGAAGCCCCCGGCGCCTATGATTAGCACTCGTTTTGGCATTGGGAGGGGTATTGTAGCTTGATTTATAGGAGTTAACCGGGATTAATCAGGATTAATCGGGATTTAGCTTGAGAGGGGGAGACCGGGCTCAGCCATGAAGGAGAGCCACAGCGATGTCGGTCATCTCGTCGCCGGTGCCCTCGGTGATATGGTTTACGGTGAAGCGCGTGTCGGTGAGCGACACTTCGAGGAGTGACACCGGCTGTGGTGCCGGCAACGCCTTGAACATCGCTTCCTTGGCTGTCCACGCCCTGAGCAACTCCGCGTCGGTGTTGATGTATGCTCTCTCGGCAGGGGTAAGCCACTTGGCGAGAGTGGTGCGCAACGCCGGCCGCCAGCTCTCAATGTCGATACCCACGGGCATCATGTCGCACACCGCGAGCACGGCCTCCGTGCGGCTGTGGCTCAGAGAGATGTGTAGAGGGTCGGATGCATCAAGGGGCACGCCCGTCAACTGCGGACGGCCGTCGGGGTCATGGTTCAAGGTTGCGTCCTGACCGAATGCCTCCTTGATGAGGCGCCCGGTAACATCACGCTCCGCGTCACGCCGCCGGGGAGTGGGCGTAATCACGGAGCGGTAGATGCGTAGCATAGTCGGTGTGAGCGAATCAGTTGTTGCGGTTGCCGAAGAAGCGCAACAGGTAGAGGAACAGGTTGATGAAGTCCAGATAGAGCGTGAGCGCTCCGATAGTAGCCAGACGGCTGTAAGAGTCGGAGGGGGCCATCAATGCCATATTCTTCACCTGCTGGGTGTCCCAGGCGGTGAGCCCCACGAAGATGAGCACACCGGCACCGGAGATAATCCACTCAAAGGTGCTGTTAGCCCAGAAGATGTTGACCACCGAGCATATAATCAAGCCAATAAGCGCCATAAACAGGATAGAGCCCCAGCGGGCAAGGTCCTGCTTGGTGACGTAGCCATAGATGCTCATGGCTCCGAACGTGCCGGCGGTGATGAAGAATGTCTTGGCAATAGACACCGATGTGTAGAGCAGGAATATCGGAGCCAGCGACAGTCCCATCACCAGCGCGAAGAGGTAGAACAGTGCCGAGGCCACGCCTGACGAGAGCTTGTTGACGGCTCCGGAGATGCCGAACACTATCAGCAGCTCCACACCCAGAAGTGCCCACATTGCCCAGGTATGGGTGGCCATGAACGAGAGGTAGCCGTAGGAAGATGCGCCCCAGAGCGACACGATGGCGGTGACCAGCAGCCCGAGGAACATCTTGACATATACGCGCTTCATCACCTGACTCACGGCATTGTCAATGCCTGCGCCGGTGGTGTAGTGTGAGGGGTTGTTATCGTAGTAGTTCATATGATAATTTTAAGTTATGACGTAAAGAATTTATATGACTTATAAGCCTTACAAGACCAGGAATGTTCGCCAAGCCTCTACACTCAGGTCACATGCGGTCAGGAACCTGTATGCCGAGCAGGTCCATGGCGGTGCGGATTACATCGGCTGTGACGCGGCTCAGGGTCAGACGCAGGGAGCGCTTGGCAGGATCCTCCTCACGCAGGATGGAGCAGTCGTGATAGAACTGGTTGTACTCCTTCACCAGGTCGTAGGCATAGTTGGCAATGAGTGCCGGTGAGTAGGTGCGGCCGGCATCAGCCACTGTAGCGGGGAAGTCGGCCAGGCGGCGGATAAGGGCTGTCTCGCGCTCACCGGGAGCCACCGTGGCATACTCGGTAATCTCCATGCCCGCTTCCTCAGCCTTGCGGAGTACGCTGCGGATACGTGCGTGAGTGTACTGGATGAAGGGGCCGGTGTTGCCGTTGAAGTCGATGCTCTCCTTGGGGTTGAAGGTGATGTTCTTTCGGGGGTCCACCTTCAGCAGGAAGTATTTCAGCGCTCCGAGGCCCACCATCTCGGTGATGGCGTCAACTTCCTCGGGTGAGCATCCGTCGAGCTTGCCCAGCTCGGCAGAGACAGTGCGCGCGGTGGCCACCATCTCGTCCATAAGGTCGTCGGCATCAACCACTGTGCCCTCACGGCTCTTCATCTTCCCCTCGGGGAGCTCCACCATGCCGTAGGAGAAGTGCACCAGATCCTTGCCCCACTTGAAGCCGAGCTTGTCGAGGAGCAGCGACAGCACCTGGAAGTGGTAGTTCTGCTCGTTACCCACCACGTAGATCATCTTGTCGATGGGATAGTCGCGGAAACGGAGCTTGGCGGTGCCGATGTCCTGCGTCATGTAGACGGAAGTGCCGTCAGAGCGGAGCAGCAGCTTGTGGTCAAGGTCGTCGGCAGTGAGGTCAGCCCATACGGAGCCATCCTCCTTGCGGTACATTATGCCCTTTTCGAGACCTTCGAGCACCTTCTCCTTACCTTCGAGATAAGTGTCGCTCTCATAGTATATCTTGTCAAAAGCCACCCCCATGCGCTCGTAGGTGGCATCGAAACCGGCATACACCCAGTCGTTCATGCGCTTCCACAGTGCGCGTACCTCGGGGTCTTTGGCCTCCCAGCGGCGGAGCATCTCGCGGGCCTCCTGCATCAGGGGGGCGGCATTCTTGGCCTCCTCTTCATCCATGCCCTTGGCCACGAGCTCCTTCACCTGCTCTTTGTAATGCTTGTCAAAGAGCACGTAGAAGTCGCCAATCAGGTGGTCGCCCTTCTTGCTGGAGCTTTCAGGGGTCACGCCGTCGCCCCACTTCTGCCATGCGAGCATCGACTTGCAGATGTGGATGCCGCGGTCGTTGACGATGTTGGTTCGCACCACGCGGTTGCCGCAGGCAGCGAGTATCTTTGACAGTGAGTAGCCGAGCAGATTGTTGCGAACATGGCCCAGGTGGAGCGGCTTGTTGGTGTTGGGCGATGAGTATTCCACCATCACCAGAGGGCTCTCCGGGGTAGCGGCGGTGATGCCGTACTGAGGCTCACGGGCGATGCCGTCAAGGACGTTGGCCCAGAATGTAGGCTCGATGACGAGGTTGAGGAAGCCCTTCACCACGTTGTAGCGGCTCACGGCGGGTTCATTGTCGGCGAGCCAGCCGCCAAGCTCGGTGGCCACGGCCTCGGGGCTCTTGCGGGCAGCCTTCACCCAAGGGAACACCACGAGGGTGAGGTCTCCCTCAAACTCCTTTTTGGTTGATTGAGGAGTGATCGTGGCGGGATCCACGTCAAGCCCGTAGAGCTCATGCAGAGCGCGGGCTGTGGCGGTGCGTATGATGCTGTCAGGTGACATTGCAGTGTATGTGTATGTGACTGATGTTTGTGTATGTGATGCGTTATTGTTTACCGGTTGACCTTGACATGCTCGGTGGGGGGCAGTGTGTCGTTGCGCTCGTTCACGGCATCCACCACTTCATGCGCGAGGTGAAGAAATGCGTGAGCCGCTGCGTTGTCACGAAGGGCTATGGGGGTGCCGTCATCGGCATCCTGGCGAATACCCTCCACTATGGGTATCTGTGCCAACAACTTCACGCCGAGCTTCTCGGCAAGGTTGCTGCCACCCTCGCGACCGAATATGTAATACTTCTCATCCGGATGTGCCTCAGGCGTGAACCAGGCCATGTTCTCGACGATACCGAGCACAGGCACGTTGACGTGCGGGCCCGTAAACATAGATATACCCTTGCGGGCATCGGCCAGCGCCACTTCCTGCGGTGTGGTGACTATCACCACACCGGTGATGCCGAGGGTCTGCACGAGCGTCAGGTGAATATCTGACGTGCCCGGGGGCATATCAATGACGAAGTAGTCAAGTTCGCCCCAGTCGCCATCGGTGATGAGCTGCTTGAGGGCATTGGAGGCCATGGAGCCGCGCCATACCACCGCGCTGTCGCGGTCCACCAGGAAGCCTATCGAAAGGAGCTTCACGCCGTAGCGGTGGGCCGGAATAATCTTCTCCTTGCCGTCGACATGGTGCATATAGAGCTTCTCATCCTCACAGCCGAACATCTTGGGCATCGACGGGCCGAAGATGTCGGCATCAAGCAGGCCCACCTTGTAGCCTTCGCGAGCCAGAGCTACTGCGAGGTTGGCGGCCACGGTGCTCTTGCCTACGCCACCCTTGCCGGACGACACGCCGATGATGTTCTTCACCCCCGGCAGTGGCTTTTCGGACGGCTCCGGAGCATCAATACGGGCCTCGGTGTTGACCGTCACCTCCACATCCGGTGAGATATAAGTGTGGATGGCGGCATCAGCAGCCTTGGCAAGCGACTTCATAAACGGGTCGGTGGGGCGCTCAAACACCAAGGTGAAGCTCACCTTGTTGCCGTCAATGCGTATGTCGTCGGCGACCATACCCAGCTCCACAATGTTCTTGCCGTTGCCGGGATAGCGCACGTTGCTCAGAGCCTGAGTGATAAGCGCGGGGTAAAGTTTTTCCATGAATATATCCTACAGTTTTCTAAACCGATAAGCTCCTAAAGTATTAAACGCATAGACCACTACATCGTTGAATCCCCCGTGGTGTCTGGCTGCATGCACTCCAGCACCCCTCTGCTGAACGAGCGGTAGGTGTCATGCTCGGGTTCTTCCGCAGGTTCATTGGCGGGAGCCTCAGGGGGCATCACAAAGGAGAGGTACTTGATGGGGAGGCCTCGCGAGAGCCATTGCTGCTCGTAGAAGGTACGTATGTCAAGAAGCCCCTCCGGCACACCCTCGGGAGCTCCACCGGGAGCATAGAGGTCGGCGGTGTCGATAGTGGGGACGATGTCGTTGGCATCAAGCATCCACCGGGTGTATGTGTACAGGAACGGGCTGTCGGTCTTCAGGTGTATGCGCCCGCCGGGAGCAAGCACGCGGTGATACAGTCCCATGAAGCGCGTGGAGGTGAGACGCGCACGGGTCTTCTTCATCTGCGGGTCGGCGAAGGTGATCCATATCTCGTCCACTTCACCGGGGGCGAAAAAGCGCTCCAACAGCTCTATGTTGGTACGCAGGAACGCAACATTGGTCATACCCTCCTCGGTTGCCGCTTTCGCGCCGGTCCACATTCGGGCACCCTTGATGTCAAGCCCTATGTAGTTCTTGCCGGGGAAGCGGCGGGCGAGCCCCACGGTGTACTCCCCCTTGCCGCAGCCGAGCTCCAGCACTATGGGGTTGTCATTGTGGAAGTAATCAGAGCGCCAACGCCCTTTAAGCGGGAAACCCTCTGCCTCAAGCCGGGCAAAGGGGTATTGAAAGACGCAGGGAAGCGTCTCCATTTCCGCGAATTTCTTCAGTTTGTTCTTGCCCATCAGTGGCAGGTGTGAAGGTATGCTTTTGTCAAGGGTGAGGAGGAGGGGATTAACGTGTGGTCGGGTTAACGTACAAGCTTGAACTGCCCCTTGGAGCCGTCGGCGAGCGTCACGTTGACCAGATAAAGGTTGTCGGAGAGGTGCGAAGTGTCGATGCGGGCCGTCACGGCGTTGCCGCTCACGGTGCGCGTGAAGGTCTTGCCGTCGGTCAGAGCCACGGTGACTGCCTGCAGGGGTGAGGCAGCCTCCACCACCAGCACACGACCGTCGAAGCGGGCAGTGACAGCGGCCACTGCGGCATCATCCGCCACCACGGAGCCTATGGCTGTGGGACCCTCGATGTGAAACTCCCTCCACTGAGCAGTGGATGCGAACTTGCTGGAGAGGTCATCAGGCACATTGAGGGTGACATCTTTCTGTGTCACGTCGAGCCACACATCGCTGCCGAGCGCGGGCACGTCGGTTATCTCGTCGGCATGAATCGTCTCAAGCGATGACATCCCCTCCATGGCATTGTCGCCGATGTAAATCAGGCCGTTGGAGAGAAACGCCTCTTTGATACCCGTGAGACCCTTGTAGGCGTACTTGCCTACGGAGGTGGTGGCGTTGGCCATGATGGTTCCGTCGGTCAGCGCCGAGGCGTTGGTGAAGGCATAGTCAGGCACCGTCTGCAACCCCTCGGGAAGGGTGATGGATGCCAGATTGTCATCGCAGAAGAAGGTCCCCTCGCCGATGGCGGTCAGAGCAGGACCGGCCACAAAGCCGGTAAGCTCCGGACACTCTGCGAAGGCCCATGCACCGATGCTCTTCAGGCGGATGGCACCGCTGAGGTCGGCTTCCTTCAGTCCGCTTGACTGAAAGGCGGAGGCTCCGATAGTGGTGAGCGTAGCGGGGAAATCCATCTCAGTCAGTGAGGTACAGCCGGCAAATGCCGATGCCCCGATGCTCACAAGCGGTGTCTGGTCTGTGAACTTACTCAGTGAGGTGCAACCCTTGAAGGCTCCGTAAGGCACATCTGCCGGGCCATAAGTTACCTCTTTCAGCGAGGTGCACCCTGAGAACGCCAGAGAGTCAACGGTGACGGCTGCTGGCACAGTCAGCTTGGTGAGCTCTGACCCTGCAAAGGCTCCCACACCGATAGTTCGCAGGGACTCGGGGAGGGTCACAGTGCTCAGCGCAGTGCCGTTGAGTGCTCCGCGGCCTATGGCCGTCAGCCCCTCGGGAAGGGTGAGCTTGGTCAGACGGCAACCGCTCAGGGCATACTCCGGAAGTTCACCGGCTGCTGATGCCGAGAGGTGCGAGGCGAGCACGGGGACACCCGAGTAAGCCTCGACGGTGGCAGAACCAAGGTCAAGGCTCTGCAGCGAGTAGAGCTTGGAGTTGATGAAATGGAAGTCGGCGGCATCCACCGGGCCGGTCACCTTGAGGGTGGTGAGGCTGACATCATCACCCACGGCGGTGGCGAGAGTGCCGGGCGCGGTGAGGGTGACATCCTTGGCGTAAAGGCCTAACGATGACGTCAGCAATGCTGCCGAGAAGAGAGCGAGTGTGATTTTCATCAGTGTGGTCGAGGTCAGGGTTATGTGAGATGGTTGGTGCGGTGTGCATACGCACGGACACCGCTATAACTATTAACGCGGTGCCCGTGCGTTTATTATATTAATATTGTGTGTCGGCCGGAGCCGGCGTGTCAGTTGCTTGCTGCCGGTGGCTCACTTGAGCAGAGCCAGCGTGTCGGCGATGCGGCGCATGGCCTCGCGGATGTTGTCATCGGATGTGGCGTAGCTCAGGCGTATATAGCCGGGAGCGCAGAAGGCGGCGCCATCCACGGTGGCCACGTGCCCCTGCTCAAGAAGGAACATTGCCAGGTCGGCGGAGTCATTGATGGTGCGCCCCTGATAGCTTTTGCCGAAGAAGCTGCTCACCTCGGGGAAGAGGTAGAAGGCTCCCTGGGGCACGTTTACCTTGAGTCCGGGAATCTCCTTGGCGAGCTTCACCACCAGGTCACGACGGCGATGGAACGCCTCGTTCATCTCGTGCACGCACTCCTGCGAACCTTCGTAAGCAGCCTCGGCAGCCTTCTGGGCTATGGAGGAGGGATTGGAGGTGTACTGACCTTGCAGCTTGGTGGCTGCCTTGGCAATATCGGCGGGAGCGGCCATGAAGCCGATGCGCCAGCCGGTCATGGCATAAGCCTTGCTCACGCCGTTGATTATCACCACGCGGCCGTCGAGTTCCTTGAACGATGCCATGGATGTGAACGAGCCGGTAAAGTTGATGTGCTCATAAATCTCGTCGGCAAGCACGGTGACCTGCGGGTGACGGGCCAGCACATCCACGAGTCCTTGAAGCTCCTCGCGGCTGTATACGCTGCCGGTGGGATTGCTCGGCGAGCAGAAGATTATCAGGCGTGTGCGGGGAGTGATGGCGGCCTCCAGCTGTGCGGGAGTCACCTTGAAGTCATGCTCAATGGTGGCGGGTACCTCCACATTGACACCCTCGGCGAGCTTCACCATCTCCATGTAGCTCACCCACGCCGGGGTGGGGATAACCACTTCGTCGCCGGGGTTCACGAGAGCCAGAATGGCATTGCACAGAGCCTGCTTGGCACCGCCTGACACCACCACCTGCTCGGGCGCGAACTCCACGCCGTTCTCGTTGCGGAGCTTCGCGGAAATGGCCTTTCGCAGCGACATATAGCCGGCCACGGGGGTGTAGAATGAGAAATTGTCATCAATGGCTTTCTGGGCAGCCTCCTTGATGTGGGCCGGAGTGTTGAAGTCAGGCTCCCCCACCGAGAGGTTGATCACGTCGACGCCCTGCGCCTTGAGCTCGTTGCTCTTCTGCGACATGGCGAGGGTCGCCGAGGCCGCCAGTGACTGAATGCGCTGTGAGATGCGGTCCATATCCGTCAGTTGAGTAAGTGAATAAGTATAATGAAAAACCGTATGTGTCTGAGAAAAAAGATTAAGCACTTCACGCGGTTTCGCAAAAAGTTTCTATCTATTCCTCGGGTGCAAAGTTACAAAAATTTCCCGCATCATATGATTTTTAACCATAATAACGGATTTATTGCTACCTTTGTGGGTTGAAACGCCATCCTTGCTCGATACACATGAAAGTCAAGATACATCGCGAAGGCACCGACATATTGATAGTCACTGCGCTGGGACTCATCGTGGTTCTGGCACCAATGTGGATATGGTGCCCGATGTGGCTCGCCGGCACTCTTACTGCCGTGGCCGGGGTGGCTTACTTCTTTCTGGTCAACTTCTTCCGCTCGCCGCGCCGCCACTTCCGCGGTGACCGACACAACGCCGTGGTGTCAAGTGCCGACGGCACCGTGGTGGCTCTCGAAGAGACCTTTGAGGACGAAGTGCTCCACTGCCGGTGCATACAGCTGTCGGTGTTCATGTCGGTGCTCAACGTCCACGCCAACTGGTTTCCGGTTGACGGCACCGTAGAGCTCGTGCGCCATCACGCCGGGCGTTTCATGGCCGCTTACCTCCCCAAGTCAAGCAACGAGAATGAGCGCAGCACCGTACTGCTCCGCACTCCCGCCGGCCAGCCCGTGCTCCTGCGACAGGTAGCCGGAGCCATGGCCCGTCGCATAGTCACCTACGCCAAGCCCGGCGAGGAAGCCGACATTGATGACCACCTGGGGTTCATCAAGTTCGGCTCGCGAGTGGACCTCTATCTCCCTCTCGGCACCAACATCCTGGTGTCTATCGGACAGAAGACTGTGGGCGGCGTCACTCAGGTGGCGCGTCTCAACCCTCCCATGCCATGAAACCTCTCACACACTACATACCCAACACCATCACATGCCTCAACCTCCTCTCGGGGTCAGTGGCGTGCATCCTCTCATTCAGTGCCCGCGAGCCGATGGCCTGGGGGCTCTCCGGCTACCAGTGGGCATTCATAGCTATTGGACTGGCCGCCCTCTTCGACTTCCTTGACGGCGCCATGGCCCGTATGCTTCACGCCTACAGTTCCATCGGCAAGGAGCTCGACTCACTGAGCGACCTGGTGAGCTTCGGCCTCGCCCCGGCGTTGCTGATGTACAACTTTATGATGGTCCACACCGGAGGCTCACCGCTGAGCTTTGTAGCTCTGTGGATTGCCGTCATGGCCGCACTGCGTCTGGCCAAGTTCAATGTCGACACCCGCCAGACCACCTCGTTCATCGGCCTCCCCGTGCCCGCCAACGCCCTGTTCTGGATAGGCGCCGTGGCATGGATTGCCGCCCACGGCTACCCCGGCGACATCGCCATGACCATCCTTATCCTGCTCTTCCCGATGCTCATGGTGTGCAACCTGCCGCTCTTCTCGCTCAAGTTCGCCAACTTCGATTGGCGTGAGAACTTCCGCCGCTACGTGCTCATCGCAGCATGCATCTTATTCCTTGTCACCGAGGGCGTTTCCGGCCTTGCCTGGACCATTGTGTTCTACATCGTCCTGGCAGTGTTCACCGCCCGTCGTGACCGCTAAAACCACCTATGAGTCTACTTTTTCTTATCCTCATTGCCGCTATTATATGGTATGTCATAGTCCCGGTGGTGAAAACCCTCTACCGCGCACACCGACAAGCCAAGCAGTGGCGTGACCTCTACCGACAGGCCACCGGCCAAGGCTCCTCCAACCCCTTTGGCGGCTTTGGCGGCCACAAGCGCTCGGAGCAGTCGGAGCCGCAGCCAAAGCGCAAAAAGGTGTTCACCAAGGATGTAGGCGAATACGTTGATTTTGAGGAAATCACCGACACCCAGACCGCGACATCCTCCCCGGAAGGCTCCTCCTACGAGCATACCACCACCCACGCGCGCTACACCGGCCCCGCCGACCCCCGCGTCACCGACGCCGACTGGGAAGACATCCCCTGACCACCCCGTACCCCATTACCAGGAGGGGGGCTTCACAACCGTAGATTTCCCTTATCTTGCGGAATGCACCATGGAACATCCGCTGATTCACGGCAAAAGAGGGTGTTGCCAAACCTCCTGAGGAACCTCCGCAGGACGATGATTTACCCATACCCTCCACCCCTACACATCTTCCCGTTTACATTTGCAAAATGTTGAAAATTTCCGGAATTTATATTCGTAAATTTCCGCCGAAATTCCGTAACTTTACCACCCTCAAACCGACTCCAAGTGACGGTCGCCAAGGCATCTCGCCTCCGACTCGTAACTATCTGACCTTCAATGACTGACACGCCCTACCACATACCCGCGCTGCTCCCCCAGGCCCTACAAGGCCTCGACATCAGGGAAGATGGCACATATGTCGACGTCACATTCGGCGGCGGTGGTCACTCGCGTGCCATCCTGGAGCTTCTCTTCCCCTCAGGCCACCTCTACGCCTTCGACCAGGATGCCGATGCCGTGGCCAACGCCCCCGCCGACACGCGCTTCACCATGGTGCGCTCCAACTTCCGCTATCTGGCTAACTTCATGCGATACTACGGCGTGGAGGCTGTGGATGGCATCTTAGCCGACCTGGGCGTGTCGTTTCATCACTTTGATGATGCCGACCGCGGCTTCTCGTTTCGCGCTGACGGCCCTCTGGACATGCGCATGAACCGAGATGCCGCTTTCACCGCAGCCGAATTTCTCAACACCGCCACCACAGAGCGCATCGCCGACGCGCTGCGCATCTACGGCGAGCTCCGCGATGCCCGCCGCTTCGCAGCCGCCATCGACAAGGCCCGTAACCGCAACCCCCTCACCACCGTCAACGACCTGTTGGAGGCAGTGCGCCCCCTCGTTGACCCGCGCCGCGAGAAGAAAGACCTCGCCTGCGTCTTTCAGGCTCTGCGCATCACCGTCAACGACGAGATGGGCGCACTCCGCGATCTCCTCGAAGCATCCCTCAAAATGACCCGTCCCGGCTCCCGGATTGCCATCATCACATATCACTCCCTCGAAGACCGCATGGTCAAGAACTTCCTGCGCACCGGCAACGTGGAGGGACACCGCATCACCGACCTCTACGGCCGCGCGGACTCCCCCTGGCGCACCGTCAACTCCAAACCCATCACCCCCGATGCTGCCGAGGTGGAACGCAACCCCCGCTCGCGCAGCGCCAAGCTCCGGATAGCAGAGCGCGTGTAACACCATTCATCCCCCACCTTCCCCCGCTCAGATGGCCACAAAGACCTCCCAACGCAAGGACTCCGACAACCCCTCACCCTGGGAATACCTGGGGAAGGTGCGCCGTGGCCAGATTCTGAGCCTCGACTTCTTCCGCCGCCATTGGGGCGTGATAGCCGTCGTCATGACTTTCCTTCTCCTCTATATCACCAACAAGTACTACTGCCAGACCTCGATGGAGCAGATCCGAGCTCTTGACCGTGAGCTTGAGCTGGTCAGAACCGAGCGCGTGCGCGAAAAGAGCATCTACATGAGCCGCACCCGCGAGAGCTCCATGCAGCAGCTCATCGACTCGCTCGGTCTGGGGCTGAGCGTGCAGACCCGTCCACCCTACAAAATCATTGACGACTGATGAAACGTAAACGCGCCATCCTCATCCGCTATGCATTTGTCATAGGCTTGATTCTGCTCTTCTCGGCCAACCTGATGAGCCACGTGCTCGACACATCCATCATGTCGGCTGACAAGTGGAACGAGAAAGCCCTCGAAATCCTCTCCAAGCAATACACCATCAAGCCTGAGCGCGGCAACATCCTGGCCGCCGACGGCTCGGTGCTCGCCACCAACCTGAAGTATTACACCCTGCGCATCGACTACGCCACAGAGCAGTTTGCCGACGACTCGCTGCGCAAGTACGTGGGGCCGCTATCGGAGATGCTGGCCCGTGACTTCCCGCCGCGCACCGCTAAGGAGTGGCGCGAGTCCCTGCTCAAACCGCTCAAAAAGAAGCGCGAATACCGCACCCGCTCATTCCGACTGCTCAGCAACCTGTCGTATGCCGATATGCAGCGCGTCAAGGATTACCCCTTCTTCAAGCTCGGCAAGCGGCGCACCGGCTTGCACCACGAAGTAATCAGCCGCCGAACAAACCCCTACGGCGAGATGGCGCGCCGCAGCGTGGGTGGCGTCGGAGAGACCACTGAATGTAGTGACATCCACGGCATATCGGGTCTCGAGAAGGCTCTTGACACCCTCCTGTTCGGCACCCCAGGCATTGCCGAGAAGCGCGCTCTCACTCACGGCATCGTCAACTGGGCATACCAAGAAGCTGTCCCCGGCTATGACATCCAGACCACCATCGACATCAATATGCAGGACATCGTGGAGAACGAGCTCAACTCGGTGCTCCAGCACACTGAGGCTGACTGGGGCGTGGCCGTGCTGATGGAGGTGGCCACCGGTGACATCAAGGCCATAAGCAACCTTGAGCGCAATCCCAAAGGCTCCAACTACATCGAGGCAATGAACCGCGCAGTGCAGGGCTACGAACCCGGCAGTGTGGTCAAGACTCTCTCCATGCTCATAGCTCTGGAGGATGGTGCCGTCACTGACCTTGACGAGGTGATACCCACCGGACGATTCAGCTACATGGGTCGCCCCATCAACGACAGCCACCCCACCACGTCGATGAAAGTGAGCGAAGTGCTCGAACAGAGCTCCAACATAGCCATGACTCGCATCATAGCCCGCCACTTCCAGAAGAACCCCGGCGAGTTCTATTCACGCGTCAAGAGCCTCGGGTTCCTTGAACCGATGCACACCGGCATCGCAGGCGAGCGCGTGCCACGCTTCGACTCAGTGCCCTCCAATGCCGGCGGGTGCCTGGTGCTCTCGCGCCAGTGTTTCGGCTATGCCACGGAGATTCCGCCGCTCTACACCCTGGCGCTCTACAACGCCATAGCCAACGACGGCCAGTTCGTGCGTCCTCGCCTGGTGCAGAGGCTCATCAATCAGAACCTCGGTGTGGACTCCACCCTGCAGGTGTCATATATCCGTGACCGCATCTGCTCTCGCGACAACGCCGCCATACTCCGCGACCTGCTCAAGCGAGTGGTGTGGGGCGACCATGGCACCGCACGTTCCCTGCGCAACGACCTTGTGGCCATCGCCGGCAAGACCGGCACAAGCTACGTCATCGAGAATGGAGCCTACAACACCTCCAAGAAGCGCCTCACCTTCTGCGGTTACTTCCCCGCCGACAATCCCCGTTACAGCTGCGTGGTGCTCACTTGCGCACCTAAAGCCAACTGGTTTGGCGCGGCATCCACTTCCGGACAGGTGGTGCGCAACATTGCCGTGAAGCTCTACTCCCGCGGTATGCTCGGCGACAACTCAGACTACCGCACCGACACCCCGCCGGCCGATCCGCCACGCCTCGCGGCATCCACACCCAAGGAGCGGCGCTCCTCACTGACGGATGGCCTCGCCCTGGCATCCACGCGCTCGCTGCGCGCACCCTCTGCCGAGACCCGCCGCGGCCACGTGCCTGACGTGCGCGGCATGGATCTGCGCACGGCCATTGTCACCCTTGAGAGCGCCGGCTACAATGTGCGCCACAGCGGCACCGGCCTGGTGGCATCCACCGTGCCGGCCGCCTCCACACCAGCCCCCTCCGGCTCGCGCGTCACCATCAACCTACGTTAACCCTCCTCCTCCCGACATTCCCGACAATACACCAGTCAACACAGATACATGAAACGCCTCTCGGAACTCATCTCATCACTCACCATAGAGGAGATTGCCGGCGACACCACCCGCGAGATCTCCGACATCACCTTCGACTCACGCAAGGTGGCTCCCGGCTCACTTTTCGTGGCCCTCAAAGGCACTGCCGCCGACGGCCATGAATTCATCCCGCAGGTCACCGCCGCCGGAGCCGCCGCCATAGTCTGCGAGCAGATACCACCCATGCGCGAGAGCTCTGTCACCTACATCCGCGTGGCAAACTCTCACGTGGCTCTCGGCTACATTGCATCCGCATGGTTCGACAATCCCTCCGGCGCACTGAAGCTGGTGGGGGTCACCGGCACCAACGGCAAGACCACCACCGCAACACTCATCTATGAGATGGCCCGCCTGATGGGCCACAAGGCCGGACTCCTCTCCACCGTGGTCAACATCATCGACAACGAGCGCACCGAGGCGATGCAGACCACCCCTGATGCCATCACCATCAACGCCATGCTCCGACGCATGGTGGATGCCGGCTGCACCTACGCCGCCATGGAGGTGAGCAGCCACGCCGCCGCCCAGCACCGCATAGCCGGTCTGGAGTTTGCCGGAGGCATCTTCACCAACCTCACCCGCGACCATCTGGACTACCACAAGACGGTAGAT
The DNA here is from genome assembly GCA_023665605.1 of Candidatus Amulumruptor caecigallinarius. Lineage (GTDB taxonomy): Bacteria > Bacteroidota > Bacteroidia > Bacteroidales > Muribaculaceae > Amulumruptor > Amulumruptor caecigallinarius_B. Next base: position 760,121 of record JAMPDP010000001.1, read on the forward strand.
GCCTATCTGGCCGCCAAGAAGTCGTTCTTCGACGAACTCCCCCGCTCGGCATTCGCCCTGACCAACCTTGACGACAAGGCCGGATTGGTAATGCTCCAAAACACTGCCGCCGCCCGCCATTCCTACTCACTGCGCACTGTGGCTGACTTCTCCACCAAGATTGTGGAGAGCCGTCTTGACGGTATGCTCCTGAGCATCAACGGTCGCGAGGTGGAGACCATGTTCACCGGCCGCTTCAACGCCTACAACCTCACCGCCGTATACGGAGCCTGCGTGCTTCTGGGCTGGGACCCCGAGAGGGTACTCATCAACATGAGCCGTCTGGTGCCCGTGGCCGGGCGCTTCCAGACCTTCCACTCGCCGCAGGGGCTCACCGCCATTGTGGACTATGCCCACACCCCTGATGCTCTGGTCAACGTGCTCTCAACCATCCGCGAGGTGGTGGGCAACTCTGGCCGCATCATCACCGTGGTGGGAGCCGGGGGCAACCGCGACTCCGGCAAGCGTCCCATCATGGCTGCCGAGAGCGCACGTCTCAGTGACCTTGTGGTGCTCACCTCCGACAATCCCCGCTTCGAGGAGCCGCTGGACATCATTCACGACATGGAGGAGGGGCTCGATGAGGCCGCACGCCTCCGCTCGGTGTCCATCGCCGACCGCCGCGAGGCCATCTCCACAGCACTCTCCATGGCTCGCCCCGGCGATGTGGTGCTCATTGCCGGCAAAGGCCATGAGGATTATCAGGAAGTGAAGGGCGTAAAGCACCACTTCGATGACCGCGAGGTCGTAGCCGAGATTTTCGCAGCCGCCAAGTAACCCCCGAAGCTCACCCACTCACCACACACGTCTCAACACCCCGCTCCAGATGCTTTACTATCTATCAGAGCAATATAACCTCTTCGGCTCCACAGTGGCCCGACTGATGGACTACCTGACGGTGCGCTCGGGCATCGCCCTGCTCCTGTCGCTGTTCATAGCCATGACCTTCGGCGAGCGCATCATCGCCATCCTCCAAAAGCGTCAGGTAGGCGAAATAGTACGTAACCTCGGCATCGAGGGGCAGATGAAGAAAACCGGCACTCCCACCATGGGCGGTGTCATCATCATCATCGCTATCCTCATCCCGGCACTCCTTATCGGCAACCTCTCCAACGTCTATATGCTACTTATGGTCGTCACCACCGTGTGGCTCGGTCTCATGGGTGGCCTCGATGACTATCTCAAGCTCCATCGCCATAACAAGGATGGCATGAAGGGCATCTTCAAGATTATAGGTCAGGTGGGCTTAGGCCTCATCGTGGGTCTCACCATGCTCTGCTCACCTGACGTTGTGATCCGCGAGAATGTGGAGTCGGAGACTGTCGAGGGTGCGGAACTCATCGTCACCTACAAGACGGAGAATGTCAAGGAGACAGCTACCACTCTCCCCTTTGTCAAGAACCATAACTTCAACTACAATATGCTCACCCGCTGGATGGGGCCCTACGCCGTAACAGGCGGATGGGTGGTATTCATCCTCGTCACCATCTTCGTGGTGGCAGCCACCAGCAACGGCGCCAACCTCACCGACGGCCTTGACGGTCTCTGCACAGGCACCTCGGCCATCATCGGTGTGGCTCTGGCCATAATGGCTTACCTGGGGGGCAACATCGTCTACGCCTCCTACCTCAACATCATGTATGTGCCGGACTCGGGAGAGCTTGTGGTGTTTATGGCAGCATTCCTCGGTGCCCTCATCGGCTTCCTGTGGTATAACGCCTACCCGGCGCAAGTATTCATGGGCGACACCGGCTCGCTCACCCTCGGCGGCATCATCGCCGTGTGTGCCATCCTCATACACAAGGAGCTCCTTATCCCGGTGCTCTGCGCCATCTTCTTCATCGAAGACCTCTCGGTGATGCTTCAGGTGGCTTACTTCAAGCTCACCAAGCGACGCAGCGGCCGGGGGAAGCGCATCTTCAAGATGACACCCCTTCACCACCACTTCCAGAAGCAGGGCAACGCCGGCATCGACGCCATCCTCCAGAAGCCGCTCCGGGCCATCCCCGAGAGCAAGATTGTGGTGCGCTTCTGGATTGTAAGCATCTTCCTGGCAGCCATCACCTTCGCGACCCTCAAAATCAGATAATCCTCTGTGCCTGTCAGCACAGTTCTCCCAAAACAAGACTCTTAAATACATATATGACCAATAACGCAGACAGCCTGAAGACTTACGTGCCCGCACCGGGACGCCTTGTGGTGCTCGGTGGCGGCGAGAGCGGCGTGGGAGCCGCCATCCTCGGCAAAGAGCGCGGATGGGACGTGTTTCTCAGCGACTTCGGCTCAGTGGCCCCGCACTACGCCTCCATGCTCAACGACGAACAGATTCCCTGGGAGCAGGGCGGACACTCCATGGAGAGCATACTCAACGCTGACGTGGTGGTGAAGAGCCCCGGCATCGCCGACACCACGCCGGTGATGCAGGCCGTCATCGCCAAGGGTATCCGCGTGGTCAGCGAGATCGAGTTCGCCGGATGGTACACTGATGCCAAGATGGTGTGCATCACCGGCTCAAACGGCAAGACCACCACGACTCTGCTCACATACCACATTCTCCGCTCCGCCGGCATCGACTGCGGTCTGGCCGGAAATGTCGGCAACAGCCTCGCCCTCCAGGTGGCACGTGACCCCAAACCGGTCTATGTCATTGAGCTCTCCAGCTTCCAGCTCGACAATATGTATGACTTCAAGGCGAACGTGGCCGTGATTATGAACATCACCCCCGACCACCTTGACCGCTATGACCACAAGATGCAGAACTACATCAACGCCAAGTTCCGCATCCTCCAGAACCAGACTGCCCGCGATGCCTTCATCTACTGGCAGGACGATCCCGTCATAGCCGAACAGCTCCGCCACATCACCGTCGAGGCTACCCGCTACCCCTTCGCCGAGCATGATGAGGAGGGTGTGGCTGCTTTTGTCGACGGGCAGGGCGACCTGGAGCTCAACACTCCCGGCACATCTCTGCGCATGCCCCGCGCTGACCTCTCGCTCAACGGCCTCCACAACCTCTACAACTCCATGGCCGCCGGACTCTCCGCGTGCCTCCTCGACGTGCGCAACGAAGACATACGCCGCGCACTGAGCGATTTCGAGGGGGTGGAACACCGTCTCGAGCCCGTGGCGGTGGTCGACGGCGTGCGCTGGATCAACGACTCCAAGGCCACCAACGTCAACTCCACATGGTATGCTCTCGAAAGCATGCCTGACTCTCGCTCCACAGTGCTGATACTCGGCGGCAAGGACAAGGGCAACGACTACTCCGAAATCCTCCCGCTGGTGCGCCGCAAGGTGAAGGCAATTGTGGCAATGGGGCTCCACAACGAGAAGATTATCGACTTCTTCTCAGCCGAGGTGCCGGTGATTTATGACACCCATTCGCTTGCCGATGCCGTAGCTGCCTGCCGCACTGCCGCCTCTGAGGGCGACACCGTGCTCCTCTCCCCCTGCTGCGCCAGCTTTGACCTGTTCACCAGCTACGAGGACCGCGGCCACCGCTTCAAGGATGCCGTACTCCAATTGGTAAAATAAGCATCTGCTAACTTCTCCCTATCTGCCCCTCCCCAACCTCTCCTTTCTGCAATAACAATGAACACCGACAATTTCGACACCGCCGCCGGCGGCGCAGCCGCTCTCCCCGCCGGAGCCATCCCCGCCACCGGCAAGCGCACCGCGGCTGTCGACGCTGAGCTCGCCCCGGTGGCCAAGCCTGACCCCTACATTTGGGGGGTATACATCTTCCTGGTGCTTGTGTCCATCGTGGAGCTTTACAGCGCCTCTTCGCGCGAGGTGGTGACCTCGGGCATGCTCGGCGTATTCGCCCCGGTGGTGCGCCACGTCGGCACTCTGCTGCTCGGCTTGGTATGCATCCTCTTCCTCCAGCGCACTCACTACTCCAAGCTCATCAAGCCAATCACCATCTTTGCCATCCTCGCCGGGCTGCTGATGCTCTACGTCATGTTCTTCGGCGAGAAAGTGAACGGTGCACGCCGCTCGGTGACTTTCTTCATCACCATCCAGCCCAGCGAGATGATCAAGCTCGCCGCGCCGCTGATGATTGCACTAATCCTCTCACGCACCCAGAACCGCCGCAACAGCGAGCTGCGCACGCCGGGCGTATGGGTGTCGGTGATAGTCGTCACCATCTACTGCGGACTGCTTGTGACTCAGGGTATGACCAACACGTTGCTGCTCATAAGCATTTCTGTGGCCATGCTCATCATCGGCGGCTCCCGCTGGGCAACGTTGGGCAAGATTACACTCTTCTACATAGCCCTCGGCATAGTGCTCGGGGCTGCTGCCGTGCTTTTCGTAAAGCCGGATGAAAAGGATGCCAAGGCCGACGAGAAAGCCCGCGCGGATGTCAAGACTCTCGTGGAGCAGGGCAAGGTGAGCCCCGTGCAGCTGTTTCTGCTCGAACGCTTTGGCGACAAGGGGCGTGTGGGCACATGGGTGATGCGCAGCATACGCCATTCGGGCAACCCTGACGTGCCCAAGTATGAGCAGGAGATTGCAGATGACAACGCTCAGGAGATGTACGCCTACATGGCACAAGCTCACGGCGGCCTCATCGGCGTGGGGCCCGGCAACTCGCGCGAAACATCACGCCTCCCTTTGGCGTTCTCTGACTATATCTACTCCATCATCATCGAGGAGACCGGCCTGATAGGCGGCATGTTCGTACTCGGGGCATATCTGCTCCTGTTGGGACGCGCCTCCTCCATAGCCTCGCAATGCTCACGGGCCTTCCCCGCCCTGCTGGTTATCGGTATGGCTGTCACGGTAGTGTGCCAGGCTCTGTTCCATATGGCTATCGTCGTCGGCGTGTTCCCCGTGTCGGGCCAGCCGCTACCGCTCATTTCCAAGGGTGGATGTTCCATCCTTATGGTCTCGGTGGCATTCGGCGTGATGCTCAGCGTGAGCCGTTTCGCCGTGCGTGGCTCCGACAAGAAAGCCACCATCCGCCGCGAGATTGCCGCACTCCCCGAGGAGCTGCGCGGCGACAACCTGACGATGATTGACTGACCTCAACACTCTCCGCTACGCATATATAATATATAGACATTCATCACCCGCATTCATCCACATCACATGTCCAAGCCACAGCAACCCGTCACTGCCAACGCGCCTTACCGCATACTCGTGAGCGGCGGAGGCACCGGCGGCCACATATTTCCCGCGCTGGCCATTGCCAACGAGCTCAAGCGGCGCTATCCCGACGCTGACATCCGCTTCGTGGGGGCCGCTGACCGCATGGAGATGGAGCGGGTGCCGGATGCCGGCTACCCCATCCAGGGACTTCCTGTGGCGGGCTTCGACCGCCGTCGTCTTTGGCGCAACTTCGGGGTGCTCCTCAAGCTGTGGCGCTCATCGCGCATGGCGCGCCGCATTGTCCGCGACTTCCACCCGGACATCGCCATCGGCGTAGGGGGCTACGCCAGTGGCCCCACCCTCAAAGCGGCTCAGCAGGCGGGCATCCCCACTCTGCTGCAAGAGCAGAACTCCTACGCCGGTGTCACCAACAAGCTCCTGGCCAAAGGGGCCAAGCGTATATGCGTGGCCTATGACGGCATGGAGCGCTTCTTCCCCGCCGACAAGATTGTGAAGACCGGCAACCCCGTGCGTAAAGCCCTGATGGGGTGCACTCTCACTCCGGAGGAGGCGCGCGTGAAGCTCGGATTTCCCGCTGACGAGCCCCTTGTGGTAGTGGTGGGAGGCTCGCTGGGTGCCCGTAGCGTGAACAATGCAGTGTTTGCCGCCCTTGACCGCATCGAGGCCGCCGGAGCCAACATCCTGTGGCAGACCGGCAAGATTTACATTGACGAGTTCCGCGCCAAGACCGCCGGACGCAAGCGGCTCCGCGTCGAGGCCTTCCTCCCCGATATGGCTACGGTCTACCGTGCCGCCACTTTCGTAATATCCCGAGCCGGGGCATCCACCATCAGCGAGCTTCAGGATCTCGGCGTGCCGGCAATCCTCATCCCCAGTGCCAATGTGGCTGAGGACCATCAGCGCAAGAACGCCCTCGCACTGGTGCAACGTGATGCCGCTGAGATGATTCTTGATGCCGATGCCACGGCACAGCTTGCCGACAAGGCTGTCGCGCTCCTCGCCGACCCGCAGCGCCGCGACCGTTATGCTGCCAACGTCAAGGCCATGGCCCTGACCCGCGCTGACGAGAAGATTGCGGATGCTGCCGTGGAACTAATCGAAGCTAACCGCCGTAACAACCCGTAAACCTCACCAATGACTTCCACCATACAGAATTCCACCACCCTTCACATCAAGCCGAACGTATACTTCGTTGGTGCCGGAGGCATCGGTATGTCGGCTCTGGTGCGCTACTGCCTCTCCAAGGGGCACCGCGTGGGGGGCTATGACCGGGCAGACTCTCATCTGCTGCGGCAGCTCGCCGCGGAGGGTGCCGTCATCACCCTTGATGACAGTGCCGAGGCCATCCCCGCCGAGTTCCGCAATCCCGCTGACACGTTGGTGGTCTACACTCCCGCCGTACCCGCATCGCACCCGGGACTGAGCTGGTTTCGCAACAACGGCTTTGAGGTGGTGAAGCGTGCCGAGCTCCTCGGCAAGATTACACGCTCGTCGCTCGGCATATGCTTCGCCGGTACACATGGCAAGACCACCACGTCATCCATGGCCGCCCACATACTCCACTCATCGCCGGTGGGGTGCAATGCTTTTCTCGGAGGTATTCTGCGCAACTATGACAGCAATCTGCTGCTGAGCCCAACATCCCCTTACAGCGTTATCGAGGCTGACGAGTTTGACCGTTCATTCCATCACCTCTCCCCCCACATCGCGGTTATCACAGCCACTGACCCCGACCATCTCGACATATATGGCACCGAGGAGGCCTATCTGGAGAGCTTCGCTCACTTCACCGAGCTTATCCGCCCGGGGGGTACGCTGATACTCCACACCGGCCTCAAGCTCAAGCCCCGTCCCGCCAAGGGGGTCAGGGTGTGGACCTACGGACGCTCCGAGGGCGACTTCCATGCCGCTAACATACGCCGCGACGCCGGCACTCTTACCTTCGACCTCGTCACCCCTCACGGCATCATCCGCGACCTGCGTCCGGGTGTGCCCGTCGACATCAATATCGACAACACTATTGCCGCCGTGGCCGGTGTCTACGCCACCGGGGCACTTGACATCACGGCCATGCGTGCCGCAGTGGAGAGCTTCCTCGGCCCCAAGCGACGCTTCGAGGTAGTCATGCGCGAGCCGGGGAGCAACGGGCGCGTCATCATCGACGACTATGCTCACCACCCTGACGAGATTCGCGCCGCCATCACCTCGGTGAAGGCTCTCTATCCCGACCGCCGAGTGTCTGTGGTGTTCCAGCCTCACCTATACACCCGCACACGCGACTTCGCCCCGGAGTTTGCCGCAGCCCTCGACCTTGCCGATGATGTCACCCTCGTGGAGCTATATCCGGCCCGTGAGAAGCCCATCCCCGGCATCTCGGAACACACCATAGCCGCGCTGATGAAGAATCCGGCTCACGTCACCGTCACCAAGCCGGAGCTTGACGCGCGTCTCCGCAAGGGTGATTTCGACGTGCTCCTCAACGTCGGCGCCGGCGATGTCTCAGATATGCTCCCTCCCATTGCCGGCTATATCCTCTCACATCCGCGCCGCTGACCTCTCCCCATCACCAGTCGCTCTATGAAGAAGCTCCGCTTACCCAGCATCGCATGGTCACGCGTCACCCCCGTGCTGCTCACCATCCTGCTCACGGCGTATCTTGTGGTGGCCCTGCGTCTGACAGCTGCCATGGCTGCCGCTGACCCATGCACGGGTGTGGACATAGTGGTGCGCGACACCTCGGCGCACCCCTTCGTCACCCCCCGCGAGCTCAACCGCGACCTGGGCAACATCACTGTCACCGCCCTCCACCGGCCCCTCTCGCAGATTGACACTTACGCCATTGAGAGCCATCTGCGCGCCATTGATAAGGTGGAGACCGCCTCTGTGGTGAAGCGCACTGACGGCCGATTGCTCATCGACGTGACACCCATGCGTCCGGTGGCACGCATATTCGACGGCGAACGCTCTTACTACATTAACAAGGATGGCAAGCGCATCACAGCCAATGCCCGTTACCACGTGGACGTCCCCGTGATTGTGGGCCGCTTTGACTTGCTGAATATGCCACCCGACAGCCTCCTGCCCCTGATGGACTTCATACAGAGTGACCCCACTTGGAGCGCGCTGGTTAGTACCGTCAAGGTCGACTCTCCACGCGACGTGCTGCTTGTGCCGGTGATTCGCGGCCATGTGGTGAATCTCGGCGACACCCGCTCGCTCCCTGACAAGTTTGAGCGGCTGCGCAAGTTCTACACCCGTGTGATGCCCCACACCGGTTGGAGCCGTTATGACACCATATCCCTCAAGTGGCGCGGGCAGGTGGTGGCCACTCGCACTCACAAGGGGCTTGGCGGCATCCCCGACATCAAGGAGGATATCGACGAAGCCGATGATGCCACCACCATGCTCCCCACTGACGATGCCCTCGCCAAGAAGGAAGCAGCCAAGAAGGCCGCCGAAGCCAAGAAAGCAGCAGCCAAGGAAGCTGCTGAAGCGAACTCCCAACCCGTCCCCTCAAACTAATACTCAACCACTCCACACATTCCCCCCTTTCATAAGCCATGGAACCGAAATATGTCATAGCCCTCGAAATCGGCAGCTCCAAGATCAGGGGCGCCGCAGGCACCGTCAGCGACGACGGCATACTCACCGTGGTGGCTCTCGATGAGGAGCCGCTGATCGACTGCGTGCGCTACGGCTGCATCCGCAATGTCGAGGAGGCCGCCAACCGCATCGGCCGCATTGTCCGCAAGCTCGAAAACAGGCTGCGTCCGCGACGCGTGCGCCACGTATATGTGTCGCTCGGCGGCATGACATTCTGTTCGGTTCCCGGCGACATATCGCGCCGCCTCCCCGAGGAGGAGGAGGTCACCGAAGGGCTGCTCGCAGACCTTCGCTCACAGGCCTTCGAGCTCCCCACCGGCGGACGCGAAGTGATTGATGTGGTGGAGGGGCGCTTCTTCATTGACCGCAACCAGACGCCTCAGCCCGTGGGCTCCTTCGGTCAGGACATCAAGGCGGAGTACAACCTGATAACCTGCCGCAACAAGGGGCGACAGATGATACAGCGCGTCATCAACGACCGGCTGCGCCTGGGCATCGCCGGCTACGTGGTACGCCAGCTCGCCGAGGCCGAACTCGTGCTCACCTCCGACGAGAAGAAGCTCGGATGCGTCCTCGTGGACTTCGGTGCGGAGACCACAGCCGTGTCCATATACAAGAACGGCTACCTCAACTATTTCGCCACTCTCCCCCTGGGCTCGCGCAACATCACCCTCGACATCAGTCAGGCTCTCAACATCCTGGAGGAGCGTGCCGAGGAGTACAAGAAGATGGGCGGAAACGCTTCCACCGACCGACAGCCTCAGCGCTTCACTTCCGACGGCGTCAGCTACGATGACATCAACAACTACGTCTCGGCACGTTCGGGCGAGATTATCGCCAACATCAACGAGCAGATCAAGTATGCCGACCTCTCTCCCGCCAAGCTCCCCGCGGGCATAGTGGTGGTGGGTGGTGGCACCCGCCTGGCCGGCTTCTGCGAGCGTCTTAGTCAGGAAACCAAGATGACGGTGCGCGTGGGCACACCCACCCCCTACATCCGTCTGCTCGAAGGACGCATCCAGGGTGCCGAGGCTGTGGATGTCATCAGCGTGCTTTATGCCGCCGCACGCGCCGGAGCCAAGGAGTGCATGGAACTCCCCGCACCGGAGCCCACCGCTGCCACAGAGGCTGAGGCCACCGCTGCCCACTCCACTGCAACATCCGCTGAGGTCCACACTTCCCCGTTGCAACAGCCGGAACCCGAACCCGAGCCGGAGCCCGAACCCGAGAAAAAACCCAAGCGCTCCCGCGGATTTAGCATACTGCGCAGAGGCCGCGAATTCCTCTCCAGCTTCATCTCCGATGACCCCGACGACACGTTTGATGACTGACATCCACGCGGCTCCCTCACCCCTCATCACCGCGTAACCTATCCGATTACTATACACGTTCAATAATCTACTTCTACACTTTTCTCCACAAGCTCTAAAGATAATATGGACAGAAACCAACTGCAGCAGCTCGCCGACGGCGTTAACCTCCGCATAGATCCCGTTGAGGCCACGCTGCCCCCCATCATCAAGGTGATTGGCGTGGGCGGTGGAGGCAACAATGCCATCAACCATATGTACAACCTCGGCATCAACGATGTCACTTTCGTGGTAATCAACACTGACCGCCAGGCTCTGCTCAACTCTCCGGTTCCATGCAAGGTGGAGATTGGCGACGGACTCGGCGCCGGAGCTGACCCCGTGAAGGGGCGCAACTTCGCCGAGGAGGATGCCGACAAGATTTCTGCCATCTTTGATGATGACACCAAGATGGTGTTCATCACCGCCGGCATGGGTGGTGGCACCGGCACCGGCGCCGGCCCCGTGGTGGCTCGTCTGGCCAAGGAGCGAGGACTGCTCACCGTCGGCATCGTCACCATCCCCTTCCTCTTCGAGGGTAAAAAGAAGATTCTCAAGGCCCTGGACGGGGCCGACGAGATGGCAAAGTACGTGGATGCCCTCCTCATCATCAACAACGAGCGCATCACCGAGATTTATGCCGACCTGGACTTCATGAACGCTTTCTCCAAGGCTGACGAGACTCTCTCCACCGCCGCGCAGTCCATCTCGGAGATTATCACCGTCAACGGCTACATCAACCTTGACTTCAACGACGTCAACACCACCCTGCGCAATGGTGGCACTGCCGTGATTTCCACCGGCTACGGCGAGGGCGAGAAGCGCGTCTCCAAGGCCATCGAGGATGCCCTCGAGTCGCCGCTGCTGCGCAACCGCGACATCCTCAGCTCCAAGCACCTGCTGTTCAACATCTACTTCTCGCGCGAGGCTGATGAGCCGTTCAAGATGGCTGAGGCTGCCGAGATTACTGACTTCATCAGCTCCATAGACAAGGAGGTGGATGTGATCTGGGGGGTGGCTAACGATGACACTCTCGGCAACAAGGTGAAGATGACCATCCTCGCCTCCGGATTCCAGACGGACTATCGACAGGACAACAACGCCCCGCGGGCCAACACCACCAAGCCGGCGGAGCAACCCCGCGAGCAGGCTCCCTTCGTGCGCCAAAGTGCCGAGCGCGCTACAGCCCCGGCCTTTGACCCCGCCAACCCACGCCAGCGTGTGGTGGATTTCAGCCAGCCGGACTCCATACCCGCGCCCGCTCCACGCCTTGACCCCATCAAGCCGGCGCAGCAGTCATCCGGCGCCCTCTCTGCCGCTGACGAGAAGCGCATCGAGGGTGAGTACGGCGCCGGCCGCATGGAGAGCATCAAGAGCAACATTGACCGCTCACGCTACGTCATCCTCTCCCCATCGCAGATGGAGGACATGGAGCTGATCGACCGACTCGAACACGCACCGGCCTACAACCGTGACCGCCACGTCAGCGACGAAATCAAGCAGATGGGACAGTCTGCCGCCGACAGCCGCGATGACTTCTCCGGCAATTTCGATGACCGCTCCGGCAACCAAATACAGTTCTGACAATGACCCTCAACCTGCGCAACTCTCGCCTTGTCGCCTTCATAGGCTGCATCCTGGTGATGGCAGCCATAGCTTTCGCCTACTTCTACCCCGACGCCCCCAAGGGTAACATCCTGATGCAGCATGACACCCAGCAGGGCATAGCCATCGGACAGGAGGCAAAGGCTTTTGCCGAACAAACCGGCGAGGCTACCCGGTGGACCAACTCTCTGTTCTCCGGCATGCCCACCTTCCAGATTGCACCCAGTTACCCCTCGTCGAAGCTCTACGAGTGGGTCAACACGGTAATGGGCCTCGGGCTCCCCTCCCCGGCCAATCTGGTGTTTATGATGATGGCAGGGATGTTTATACTCCTGATGGCCATGAGGATGCGCTGGTACGTGGCTCTCGCCGGGGCCATAGCCTACGGTTTCTCGAGTTACTTCATCATCATCATCGGGGCCGGACACATCTGGAAATTCGTCACTCTGGCCTACATCCCCCCCACATTCGCCGGCATCGTCCTCTGCTATCAGGGCCGCTACCTCGCCGGCGGGGCTCTCGCGGCTCTCTTCGCCATGATGCAGATTGCCTCTAACCATGTGCAGATGTCATATTACTTCCTGTTCGTGGTGGCGGGCTTCGTAGTGGTCTATCTTGTGCAGGCACTCCGCCCCTCGGGTGACTCTGCCAAGGCCGTGGTGCGCGGCAAGCATGCGCTGGCACGCTGGGGCATCGCCACGGGAGTGCTCATCGTGGCCGGAGGCCTCGCCGTGCTTGCCAACCTCCCCTCGCTCTACAACACCTACGAATACTCCAAGGAGACCATGCGCGGCCGCCACTCGGAGCTCTCGGCTCCCGCAGGCTCTGCGCAGGACGCCAACTCTTCAGCCGGACTGGACCGCGACTACATCACACAGTACAGCTACGGTCAGATGGAGACATTCTCCCTGCTGATTCCCGACATCAAGGGCGGAGCTTCGGCAAAGCCCGAGAAGGGCTCCACCAAGATGATGACCCTCGCCAACCTACCTGACGTGCAGCAAATGGTGGCCTCCGGCGACCTCGACAAGATGGAGGCGCAGTATCTGGAGTATCTCACGCAATATTTCGGCGAGCCGGAGGGCACTAACGGCCCGGTGTACGTAGGTGCGCTCATCTGTGCATTCTTCCTTCTCGGTATGATGATAGTCCGCGGCCCGTGGAAGTGGATGCTCTTGGTGCTCACCATCTTCTCCATTTTCCTGGCTTGGGGACGCAACTTCATGTGGTTCACCAACCTGATGATTGACTATATGCCGATGTACGCCAAGTTCCGCACCGTGGAGAGCATCCTTGTCATAGCGGAGTTCACCATGCCTCTGCTCGGTGCCATGGCTCTGCAAAAGCTGGTCACTGCCGGAGCCGACGACCTCAAGCGCTATGAAGCATCGGTGATATGGAGCTTTGCCGGAACGGCTTTCTTCTGTCTTCTTGCAATCATATTCCCCGGCATCTACGGTGACGCCATCACCGCCGGCGATATGCAGACTGACACTTACATCTCTCAGGCACTCGCCGCACAGGGCTACTCGGCCCGCGAGGCTTCTATGTTCTCGCTCCAGAACCCGCACATATATCAGGCCGTGGAGTCGCTGCGTTACGGCATGGTGCGCGCCGATGCCTTCCGCTCACTCATATTCCTGGTGCTGGGCTTCGTTGTGGTGTGGCTATTCGTAAAGCGCAAACTCTCGGCCGCTGTATGCGGCATAGCCATCGCAGCACTGGTGCTTGTTGACCTCTACACCGTCAACAAGCGTTACCTTGACCATGAGAGCTTCATGCCCAAGCCTCTCACCGCCGGGGCTCCCATCCCCATCACCGACGTGGACCGCGCCATCCTCGCCGATACGGCCATGAACTACCGCGTCATGGACATACCCCGCTTCTATCAGGCTGCCCCCTCTTACTACCACAAGGCCATCGGCGGCTACCATGCAGCCAAGCTCACCCGCTATCAGGACCTGATAGAGCGGCATCTGGCGAACTTCACCTCCGGCAACCCCTCGGAGGCTGACTGGCAGGTACTTGATATGCTCAACGCCCGTTATGTCGTTGGCCCCGACGGCACTCCTGCCATCAATGACCGCGCTATGGGCAACGCATGGTTCGTTGACTCGATAGCCTGGGTCAACACTCCCGATGAGGAGATGGCCGGACTCAGCACTTACGACCTGCGCCGCGTGGCAGTGGTTGACCGCAAGTTTGCACCCTCGCTGCCCGGGCAGGCATCAGCTCCGGTGCTCGGCGACACCATCTTCGAGACCTCCTACGCCCCTAACCGACTCACCTACCACACATCGTCGGAGCGCGGCGCACTCGCAGTGCTCTCGGAGGTTTACTTCCCCTGGGGGTGGAAAGCCGAGATTGACGGCAGCCCGGTGGAGATTGCCCGCGCCAACTATGTGCTGCGCGCCATCCCGGTGCCCGCCGGCTCGCACACACTCACCCTCACGTTTGACCCGGTGAGCCTGCACACCACCGACACTGTGGCATCGGTGGCTATCGTCATCATCTATGTGGCTCTCCTCTGCGCACTCGCGCTGGCCATTGCCCGCTACATCGGACGCCGTAAGCTCTCTAACCAACGATGAAGTCTGCAAAAATCTACGCCTCATCCCTGCGACGCCTCAAGCGCTCGCGGGGATTTGGCGTACACTCCCCCTTTGCATTCCACTTCATCTGCCGCACTCTCGGTGAGCGCGCCCCCTATTATGCTTATCCCGCCATCGCCGCCTCGCGCAGCCTGTCTCTGCAACTGGCGCACGGCGTCACCCGTCACCCGCGCATCATGTCGGAGAAAAATGCCAAGATGCTCTTCCGCGTGGTGTGCCGTTTCAACCCCTGGCGCATCTTCCAGATTGGCGGCCACTTCGGGCTATCCACCGCAGCCGTGATGGCTGTCGACTCCCGCAGCAAGCTCTCATGCTTCATGCCCGCCAACCCCCATGTAGACATCTTCCGCTGTGTCACGGCTCCCCTCGCTGACCGCATAAACTATGTATCCGACGTGGCCGAAGGGCTCCGCGCCTATGCTGAGTCCACGCCCGGCACGCTCTTCGTTATGGTGTGCGATGCCGTAGCTGACTCCCCGCAGGTCACAGCCTCCCTCTGTCGCCTCATCTCTGAGCGGGAGTGCGTGGTGGCTGTGCGTAACCTCTCCAAAGGCTCCGCCCTGACAGCCCCTCTTTGGGAGGCTTTGAAGCAGGCCATGCCTTACGGCATGACATTCACCAACGGCAACATCGGCTTCCTTGTGGCCCTGCGCCACCTCCCTGTGCAGCACTTCACACTATGGTTCTGAGCGAGTCGTTCACCCGCGCACGCGATATGTTCGAGGCCCATCTGCTGGTGGAGCGCGGCATGAGCCGTAACACCGGCGAGGCTTACATTGACGATATCAATAAGCTCGGCGGCTATCTCGTGGCAACCGGCATAGCCCTGGAGGATGTCACCGTCAACGACCTCCGTCAGCTCCTGGCAGAGCTACATGACCTTGGCATCGCCCCACGCTCACAGGCGCGCATCGTCTCGGGGCTCAAAGCCTTCTTCCGCTTCACCGCCGCCGAAGGCATCACCGCCACCAACCCGTCGCAGCTGCTCGAATCACCCTCTCTTGGCCGTCACCTCCCCGAAGTGCTATCCGTGGCCGAGATAGATGCCATGATAGCCGCCATCGACCCCACGAGTGCCGAGGCTCAGCGCAATCGGGCCATCATGGAGACACTCTACGGCTGCGGGCTGCGCGTGAGCGAGCTCACGTCGCTGCGCCTCTCCGACATCTATGCCGACGAGGGCTACGTGATAGTCCGCGGTAAGGGTGACAAGCAGCGGCTCGTGCCCATCTCCCCGGCAGCCCTGCGCGAGATTATAGCCTATCTCCCAGAGCGCGAACGCCTCAACATCGCACCCTCCGACCGCAACATTCTCTTCCTCAATCGCCGCGGCCGTGCCATGACCCGCGTCATGGTCTTCTACATCGTCAAGCGGTTGGCTGAACTCGCCGGAGTGCGACGCAACGTCTCCCCTCACACCCTCCGCCACTCCTTCGCCACACACCTGCTCGAAGGGGGTGCCAACCTCCGGGCCATCCAGCAGATGCTCGGCCACGTGAGCCTCGGCACCACCGAGCTCTACCTCCACATCGACCGCTCCCACCTCCGCCGGGAAATCCTCACCCACCACCCCCGACCCTAATCCCAATACACGTCCGGAAATAGATAAAAAACGGAGCTGCAACAGGCACACCGGCCTTGCGCAGCTCCGTTCACGTTATATTACCGCGTGGTTCGTTCTATAATTCCTTGTTAAGCCGGGACGAAGACAAGTATCAGTTGTTGGCGCCAACGGCATCCTTCACCTTATCGGCGGCTCCGCTGATGGCATCCGAGGCCTTATCCTTGGCGGTCGAGGCAGCATCCTTTACCTTGTCAGCACCTGTCTGTGCAGCGGCTGACACAGCTCCCTTGGCGGCGTCAACGGTCTGTCCGGCCTTCGACACCATGCTGTCCTTGAGCTCACCGGCCTTGGCAGCTACGGAGTCCTTGGCTTCCTTGATGGCAGTTGCGGCACTGTCGGCCTCAGTCACCAGATTGCTCACCAGCGAGGGATCCTTGGCGGTAACGGCAGGTATCACCTCATCCAGATAAGCCTTGGCCTCTGAGTCCTTGCCCTCGGCAATCATCTTCTCGGCATACTCGCGGGCCTGCTGTACATACACCTTCAGGCTGTCAGGGTCGGTGCAGTTCTCAATCTTGGTCTTGAGGTCTGCGCCCTTGTCCTCGGCACGCTTGGTGCCGCTGCATGAATAGGTCGTGGCCGCAATGGCGATTGCCACGACTAAAAGGAGTTTTTTCATTGTAGTCGGTTAAATAATGTCAATCACCTATAATAATGGTTCAGCTCCGTAAAAGTTCACTCACCACCTGTTAAATAACGCGCCCCATGGAATGGCGGTTTGCACCCAATAGTGGCAAGTTGAGACAACGCCCTCGGAGCGCCGGAGGCGCGTGGTTGTCAGAAACCCCAGGTGGAGCGTTAGCGGAACCTGGGGTAGAGGTGGCAGCAGGTGCAGGAGCTTCGTAGAAGCGTCTTGTGGGAAAGACAAAACCAGGCTCTCTTACACCAAACGCTTCTACGAAGCTCCTTCATCTTGCGTCATAGAACCCCAGGCCACGCTACGGCCCAATGGGCCTCCGCTCACCTGGGGTTTCTGACAACCACGCGCCTCCGGCGCTCCGAGGGCGTTGTCTCAACTTGCCACTAATGTTTTGCAACCGCCGTACATGGAAGATGGGGTTATCCCCCATAAGAGACCCGAAGGTAGCCGCGTCAGCGGCTCACCCGCAATACTTATCCCATTTCACCCCATTTCTATCCATTTTGGCGTATTCCCAAACTCCGTTTTCACAAATTACTTGCATGTAATCCTATTTTACATTATCTTTGCATTAGCCTAAAGGGGGAAAATAGACCGTTTTCGCGCTGAAACATTACAATGAGCGCACTTTTCTGCCTCCTGCAGGCCGCATTACGTAACTCAAAACGGACGCGGTTTGTGGCATTTTTTTATACCACCCGCATCACGATACGTCATACTTGAATTTTGGTTATGAGGGAGGTGCGCTACTGTGAAGTAGTGCACTTTCACTTTTTAGAGCTTGTTTAAAAACAAGCTCTTATGCACCTCTCCCCTCCCGCTGCGGAGGGGTCGGAGTGTTCATAAAAACTTCTTATGCTCACTCGGCCACGCCGAGCATACGCGCAAGGGTGGCCACCCCTTCGGAGGCACCCTGACGTATCACCGTGACACCTGCGGGCACCGGCGCCGGGTTGGGGTCAATGTAGTAGATGGGTACTCCGGGGCGCACATAGTGGAGCAGCGATGCGGCGGGATACACATTGAGCGACGTGCCGATAACCACGAAGATGTCTGCCATCTCGGCCCATTCAACAGCCTTAACCATGTTGGGCACATCCTCCTGAAAGAACACGATGTGGGGACGTACCGGGTCGCCATACTCATCGCGTGTGTCTACCGAGGTGTCGAGATTACCCTCGTCAAGGGTATATACCCGCTCGGGATGCCTCATGGAGCGCACCTTCATCAGCTCCCCATGCAGATGCAGCACATGAGCGCTCCCGGCACGTTCATGCAGATTGTCAACGTTTTGGGTGATGATATAGGTGTCGAAATGCTTCTCCAGCTCCTTCAATCCGAGGTGGCCGGCATTCGGGGCGGTCTTCACGAGCTCATGGCGGCGCTTGTTGTAGAAGTCATGCACAAGCGCGGGGTTGCGGCGGAAACCGTCGGCTGAGGCCACATCCATCACGGGATATTCCTCCCACATACCCCCGGCATCGCGGAAGGTGCGGATGCCACTCTCGGCGCTCATTCCGGCGCCGGTGCTGATCACGAGTTTCTTTTTCATGGTAAGCGGTTAGTTTATAGCTTGTTTACAGCTGATGTATAGTGCATATCGCAGCTGCTCATTTCTCATACTCGGCAAGGGCGCGGGCATAGGTGGCAAGCAGGTCGGCGGTAAACTTTTCCGGCACAAACCGGCTCACGTAGCGCTGTCCGGCGAGCACCATGTCGGCGCGGAGCAGCTTGTCGTCAAGCAGATGCGAGAAGGCATGCACCGCCTCCTCCACATTCTCGGGGTGCACATAGAGCGCTCCCGGGCCCCCGGCCTCCTCCAGACAGGTGCCGGTGCAAGCCACCACGGGCGTGCCGCAGTTGATGGCCTCGATCACCGGGATGCCAAACCCCTCGATGCGCGAGGTGTAAGCAGCCACAGTGGCTCCGGCATACAGCGCCGGGAGGTCGGTGAAGGGCGCACCCTCTATGAAGAGCACGCGGTCGCCGAGCCCGCGACGGGTTATCAGTCCGTCAAGCTCACGCCCGTAGTCATGGTTGCGCCGCCCCACTATCACTGCCTTCACATCCGCAGGAAGGCCCCGCAGGGCTTCAATAAGCAGCTGCTGGTTCTTGCGCGGCTCCACTGACCCGACGGCTACAATGTAGCGCCCCTCCAGCCCGTAACGCTCTCTGACGGCTCGCACCGCCTCATCGCTCACAGGCTCACGGAACTGTGCGTCACACCCTTGATAGACCACATCTATCTTCTCCGGCTCGATGTCGTAGCTCGCTATCAGGTCACGCCGCGTGGCCTCACTGATGGCTATCACACGGGTGGCGGCCTTCGCGGCGTGGCGGAATTTGTAGTCATATATCGCACGGTCCACAGCCTTGTAGCCGCGCGGATGATGGCGGAAGATAAGGTCATGGATGGTAACCACGCTCGCGCAACCGGCCTTGGCGATGTCAAGCGGCAGCTCGTTGCTAAGGCCGTGGTACAGGTCCGGGCCATCACGGCGGATCTCATCGGTCAGACCACCGCGCACTCTCCACAGGCCGCTCAACCTGCGCCACATCCACCCCTGCGGGGTGTGTAGCGTCACATTCGGAAGTGCCAGGGTCGGTTCCATCACCGGGGGCACCTTGCCCTTAGGCGCATAGAGCAGCAGCTCCGAGTCAGGGAACTCACGCGCCAGAGTGTCTATCACCAAACGGCTGTAATTGCCCAGCCCGGTGAAGTTGGCAAGCGCTCGCTTGGCATCAAATCCTATCTTCATCCAGCTCAGATGTTACGACTCACGGGCGTCCGAAGTAGAAGATCACCGGGTCGTTCTGACCGGGCCACTTCACCTTGTAGGCATCGAGCTTGTCGATAGAGGTCTGGTCCACTATCCCCTCCGGCTGGAGGTAATTGCGCAGGAACGCGGCCCCATCCTCCTTGCTCAGCACGATGAACGGCGAGTCGTTGGTAACGCCGGTGCCGGTGGCGTAGATTACGGAACAGATGTTGTTGATGCGGTTCTCAAACGACGCAGCACGAGCCTTGATGCGCGGCTCGGTTGATGATGCGGCACACACATACCCCCTGAAGAGCTGATTCAGCGCCACGGGATTGGTGCGGAGCACCTCATCCACCAGCGTCAGCGTAGCGGGATAATCCTTCTTGGCATAGGCTGCGTCAACGTCCGGATAGCTCTCGGCCACGCTCTTGCCGGGCAAGTAAGCCTGACCGTAATAAACCACGGCCATATCCTCCGGCGTGAGCTGCTCACCCTTGTTAAACTTCTCAAGCAGTGCAGGGCGTTCACCCATGCGAGCCTTGATGCCCTCGGATGTCACCTTTACACGCTCTGCACCCATCATGGGGAGAGCCACAATCAGTGCCGTCACCACGGCCATTATCATCTGTGCGGTCTTCTTCATATCTTGTCAGTTGAAACTCTAATATAGACGCTCACCGGGCCGAAAGGTTCACTTCACGCCGGCAGCTTCCATGATTTTCATGGGGATATCCACGTTGTCATAGAAGCCGGCAAACTTCTCGGCCCCGGCTCCGATTGCATACACCGGTACCATGTTGCCGGAGTGGTTGCCGGTGGTGAACCCGAGGCCGTAATGGTCCTGGAGGATGCGGAACACGGTCATCACCAGCGGCGAGTAATACTTGTAGTAGGTCTTGGTGCGCTCGGGGGTGCGGTCTTCGAAGGTGATGCGGTAGGCATCCTCAAGAGCGGCGTTCTGCGCCTCGGTCAGAGGTATCTCCGCCCAGAAGCCGAAGAGCTCGCTCAGCTCGTCACGGATGTCGCTCCATGAGTAGATGCGCTTGGAGCGGAGCATCGCCTCAATGGAGTTGTTGAACTCATCCTTCGACACCCGCTGGCGGTCAATCAGCGCCAGGTTGGCATCATAGTCCAGATAGTTGTTGCCCATGGCCATGCCGCCGGTCTCATGGTCGGCGGTCACTACTATCAGGGTCTCCTCCGGGTGCGCCTTGTAGAAGTCGTAGGCCTGCTGAAGGGCCTCGTTGAAGTTCATCACCTCCTTGATGATGGTGGCACCGTCGTTGGCATGGCCTGCCCAGTCGATGTTGCCACCCTCCACCATCATAAAGAAACGCTCGGGGCTAACGCGCTGCAGATGACTTAGGGCCGCGGCAGTCATCTCCGGCAGGCTCACCCCGCCGATAGAGTCGAGGGTGTAGCCCACATCGGCCAATCGCAGCGAGTCGGTGTTGAGCACCACCAGTTTCTCAGCCTTGATGCTGTCAAGCCCGGCGGTGCCACGCACGGTGGTGTAGCCCCCCTTGGCGAAGAGCTCTGTCAGGTCAGTGGGCGTGCCATCCTTCTTGGCAGCTCCGCGCCAGTTGCTCCCGGCAAAGAAGTCCACGCCGGAGTCTGCCGCCTGGGCACCAATCTCATAATACATCTTGCGGTTTGGCACATGGGCATAGAACGCTGCCGGGGTGGCATCGTCAGGAGCCACGGTGGTCAGCAGCCCCACACCGTAACCGGCATACTTGAGGCGCTTGGCTATGGAGGTCACCTCGGTGGTGTCGGGGTCCATGCCGAGCATGCCGTTGCGGGTTTTGCGGCCTGTGGCAAGTGCGGTGCCGGCGGCGGCGGAGTCGGTCACGGGACTCGACGCGGAGTAGGTGGAACTCTGGCCTCCCACGGGGAAGGTCATCATCAGCGGCATCGCCTCGTGGCGCACGTCGCGCAGGTAGCTCTCCGTGGCGGTGGCGTGGCCGGTGCCCATGCCGTCGCCGATGAAGTAGAATATGTATTTGGCATCATCGGCAGCGGCACTCAGTGCCGTGGCTGCAAGTGTGATGCTGAGCAGGTTACGTAGTATCTTCATGGTTAGGTTCACTATATGGTTGTGTATGATTGGTGGTAATATCTTACTCCTCGGCAAGCATCTTCAGCATCGGTTCGATGATATGGCGGTCGGGGCACAGGCGCGGCACCTTGCGCTGGCCGCCGAGCTTGCCGGTGGTGGCGAGCCAGCGGTCAAAGAATCCCGCGGGCACACGTCTCAGAGTGAGCGGAGCCAGAAAGATGCCGCCACTGCGCTTGGCCTGATAGTCGGAGTTCACCTCACAGAGATGGCGGTCAAGCGAGGCGGCAAACTCCTCGACGCTCTCCGGAGCTTCGGCAAACTCCACAAGCCACTCATGGTGCCCCTTGGCTCGCTCGGTGGTGTAGACGGGTGCAGCGGTGTAGTTGGCCACGCTCGCGCCGGTGTCGCGGCACGCTCGCGCCATCGCCTCCTCGGCGTTGTGCACCATCAGTTCCTCGCCAAAGGCGTTGATATACTGCTTGGTGCGACCCTCCACAGTGATACGCAGAGGAGCAGTGGTGCGCACCCTCACGGTGTCACCGGGGCGATAACGCCACAGGCCGTTGCAGGAGCTTATGACAAGCTCATACACCCCGCCCTCCTCTACTTCCCATACGGGGAGCGTGCGCGGTGCGGGGCAATCGGCATCTTCGGCGGGGATAAATTCGTAATAGATGCCGTCATCTATCATCAGCAGCATCCCGGGGGCTTCCGGCGAGTCCTGCACGGCAAAGAACCCCTCCGATGCATTGTAGGTCTCCAGAAAGTGCATCTTTGCCGGATTGCTGATGGCATGATACTGGCTGCGGTAAGGTGCAAAGCTGATGCCGCCATGGAAGAACACCTCCAGCCGCGGCCACACGTCATGGATGCTCCCGGCTCCGCTCTTGGCGAGGATGCCGCGCAACACGGTCAGAAACCACGATGGCACGCCCGAGATACTCGTCACATCCTCGCCCGAGGCAATCTCTATCAGCTTGGGCAACTTCGCTTCCCACGCTTCCATCAGGGCTACCTCGCGAGGCGGGGTGCGCATCAGCTCAACGGCGGGGTTGATGCACTCTATCAGGTGTGCCGAGAGGTCGCCCACCTTCACACCTTTTGGCAGCCCGGTCACTTCGTTGGCGAAGCTCCCGCCAAGTATGAATGTCTTGCCGCTGAACAGGTGTGAGTCCCCGCAATGGCTCAGGTGGTGCCCCACGCTGTACACGCCCCCTCGGTAATGGTTCCTGCTCAGGGAGTCCGCGGTGACGGGAATGTATTTGCTCTTGCCGTCGGTGGTGCCACTCGACTGGGCGAAGCGGCTCACACGTCCCGGCCACAGCACATCCTTCTCACCGTGGAGGGCGCGCATCACGTCGTCGCGCACGTCAGGGTAGCTCTGCAAGGGAACTCGTGCTGCAAACTCCTTCGGCGTGAGACCGCGCTGCATGGCATGGCGGCGACCGAAGTCGGTGAGCCGTCCCCGCTCAAGCAGCCACGCAAGCACGCGCCGCTGGGTGCGCTCCACATCGTCATGGAGCCGCAGAGCGTGGCGGGCACGCGCCGTGAAGTAGGGACGCAGCAGCGGGGTGAGGTCAAGCATTGCGGTGATGGTTGGGTGTGACGGGGTGGACGCTATGATGGTTGACGTAGGTATAAATCATGTTGCCGTCAATGTCGGCAGCTTCCGCCGGGGTACATGGCAGTATGGGGGCCGGAGCGGCTCCGCGCTCGCCAAGGGTAACAGGTGCAACCTCGACGCGGGCGGTGTCCCACAGGCCGGAGCTGATGAAGCTCTGCAACAGGGTCGGGCCTCCCTCCACAAGGAGCGATGTCACACCCTCGGCACGGAGCTGACGCAGGTATGCCTCAAGGTCTGTGATGTTATGCGCCACAATGCGGCGCGGACTCTCCCCGGCCCAGTGGCGGGTGGTGAGCCCCGGCCGGTCGGCGCGGTCGGTGCCGCTCCCCACCATGATGGCATCATGCGTGGCGCGTAGTCGGTGTACCAACGCACGCCCTGTCGGGGTGGAGAAGCGGTAGGCAGGGGCAGCCGTCTCCCGCTTGATGTCCATGTAGCCGTCGGTGCTCTGCGCCCACTTGAGGGTCACATAGGGGCGCCCGGCGGTGAAAGCGAGCATGAATTTGGGGTTGAGTGCGCGGCATTCGTCGGCGAGGACACCCTCGGTCACTTCTATCCCGGCCTCGCGGAGCATCCGCACACCGCGGCCGTTTACCTTTTCGTTTGGGTCGCCGCTACCTATCACCACACGCCCGAGCCCGTTGTCTATGAGCAGCTTCGCGCATGGCGGGGTCTTCCCGTAATGGCTGCAAGGCTCCAGCGTGACGTAGGCGGTGGCGCCGCGAAGTTCGGAGGGATTGGCCACGGAGGCCACGGCGTTGACCTCGGCATGCCCCTCGCCACACTTGCGGTGAAACCCCTCCCCTATCACGCGCCCGTTGCTGCTCACTATCACGCAACCCACCATCGGGTTGGGTGAGGCATCGAGCTCGCCGTGACGCGCAAGCTCCATGGCGCGGCGCATATACTGTTCGTCGGTGGTCATCATGCAGTAGCTGACAAGCGTCTGTTGCCTGTATCCGTTTTATTCTGGATCCTGCCACACACCCTCGCTTTTCAGCAAGGCTATCAGTCGGTCAAGGGCCTGCTCCTGCGGCACATTCTTCTCCACCGGGGTCTTCCCCTTATAGAGGGTCACATGGCCCGCGGAGGCTCCCACATAGCCGTAGTCTGCATCGGCCATCTCGCCGGGGCCGTTGACTATGCACCCCATCACACCGATTTTCAGGTGTTTGAGATGCGACGTAGCACCCTTGATGGCTTGGAGGGTGCTCCGCAGATCGAATAGGGTGCGCCCGCAGCCGGGACACGCTATGTATTCGGTCTTTGACATGCGCAGACGCGCGGCCTGCAGTATCCCCAAGGCAAGTCTCTCGCTCTCCTCGGCACTGAGGCTGTCGGCCTCTATCCACACGCCATCACCCTCGCCGCGAAGCAGCGGGCCGCCGAGGTCCATGGCGGCGCGCACGCGCACTTCGTCGGGGGTCAAGCCGGTGTAGATGGCGTGCAGCACTCGCTCCGGGTCCTCCCGGGCTTCATCGGGTGTCATATCGAGCCCCACCACGCGGGGCACGGCCACGCTCCGCACCTTGGCGGTGAGCCTCTCCGGCGCACTTGCGGCATAGTCGGCTATCATACGCGCCACGGGGATTTCGGCTGCGGGGTCTTCGCTAAGGCTCACGCGGATAGTGTCGCCTATGCCGTCAAGCAACAGCGACCCTATGCCCACGGCGCTTTTCACGCGCCCGTCTTCGCCGTCGCCGGCCTCGGTGACTCCCAGGTGCAGAGGGTAGTGCATATCCTCCCGCTCCATCGCCTCCACTAACAGGCGAACGGTGCGGTTCATCACCACCACGTTGCTCGCCTTGATGGAGATTACCACCTGGTCAAAGCCATGCTTCTTCATCACACGCAGAAACTCCATGGCACTCTCCACCATCCCCTCGGGGGTGTCTCCGTAGCGACTCATTATGCGGTCTGAGAGCGACCCGTGGTTCACGCCGATGCGCAGGGCGGTGCCATGCGCGGTGCACACGTCGAGCAGCGGGGTGAGGGCATCCTCTATCTTGCGCAGCTCGGCGGCATACTCCTCGTCGGTGTATTCGAGCTTCTTGAATGTTCGCCCGGGGTCCACAAAGTTGCCGGGATTGATGCGCACCTTCTCCACCCTCGTGGCGGCAGCAAAGGCTGCACGGGGGTTGAAGTGGATGTCGGCCACAAGAGGGGTGTCATAACCCTCGGCACGCAGGGTCTCTCGTATTACCCCGAGGTTCACGGCCTCGCGCTCCCCCTGAGCCGTCAGGCGCACTATCTCGCCACCGGCATCGGCTATGCTCTTGGCCTGAGCCACGCTCCCGGAGGTGTCCATTGTGGAGGTGGAAGTCATCGACTGGAGGCGCACAGGGTTGTCGCCACCTATCGTCACGCCCCCCACGCGCACCTCACTCGTGCGCCGCCGCTTCGGATTGCCCATAGCTGCCTGTGGCATACGTCAGTTGGTCTTATACTTGTAGTGTATCTGTGAGAGCTCGGCATTGGCCTTCTCTATCTTCTCGGAGAGGCCTGACCGATAGCGGTCAAAGCGAGCCTGAACATCCTCATCGGCCAGCGCGATAATCTGCGTGGCAAGGATGGCGGCGTTCAGCGCGCCGTTGATGCCCACCGTAGCAACGGACACGCCCGGAGGCATCTGCACGATGCTGTACAATGCGTCCTGACCGGAGAGCGTGGAGTTGATGGGCACACCTACCACAGGCACGGTGGTCATCGCGGCAATCACGCCCGGAAGCGCGGCGGCCATGCCGGCGGCGGCGATAATCACCTTGATGCCGCGGCCTCGGGCATTACGCGCAAACTCCTCCACGGCTGCCGGTGTGCGGTGAGCCGACAGAGCGTTCATCTCAAACGGTATCTCCAGCTCGTCAAGAAACTTGGCGGCCTTCTCCATGATGGGGAGGTCTGACGTGCTCCCCATGATTATGCTTACCTTAGGATTCATATATTGTTTATCGTATCATCGTAATCAGAAACACGCACGCGAAGCCGCACACCGCGCCCGCCAGCACCTGCCACAGGTCATGCCGCTCACGGTACACCCTCGCCGTGCCAACGAGACCGGTCATTAGCACCGCTCCCATCACCCACAGCGTCAGGTCATGCAACCCCAGGCCGTCGGCCTGCAACCGGCACAGAAGCCCCACGAGGCCTCCCATGGCGGTCATATGGGCTGAAATCTTCCACCACTTGGTCACCACCACATTGATCACCAGCGCCACAAGTGCCCCGGCCATAAAGAGCCACAGCCACATCGGCGCGTGCATCTTCATCAGGTAAAACGTGGCGGCAAGGTAGCACACGCAGCTCACCACATAAGGAGCCGTACGCTCGTCACGCTCATTAAGCGCCACATCGCTCACCACCCCAAGCCGCTGCATCAGCAGGATGCCACCGG
This sequence comes from Candidatus Amulumruptor caecigallinarius, assembly GCA_023665605.1. Taxonomy (GTDB): domain Bacteria; phylum Bacteroidota; class Bacteroidia; order Bacteroidales; family Muribaculaceae; genus Amulumruptor; species Amulumruptor caecigallinarius_B. The sequence continues at coordinate 786,544 of JAMPDP010000001.1, forward strand.
CGGGTATCACCGCAGTGATAAAGAATATCACCCCTATCGTGGCCCATTGCACACCGAGCCCCAGGTAATGCAGCGGTGTCAGAAACATCGCCAGCATAAACCCGTAGGTGGGCACCAGCAGCGGGCTCATCACCGTAGATATCAAGTGGAAAAATCTGTTCATATCGTCCAAGAGCTTATCGCTGTCACTCTCATAACAATCGCAGGCAGCATACGCCCACCCCAAAGTTAACAATTTCCCCCAAATTTAGAGCTTGTTTTTAAACAACCTCCGGTGCAACCTCACCAAAATGATAGACAGAGAGACAAAAATACGCGTTGAATATCATATATACCCCGTCAGAGACAACTACAATAAGAACCCGACCCTACATCGCCGTAAACAAAAAGACCCCAACTTAGCTACGCGACAACATGAAGCCCTTGCAAAGCATCAACAAGAAGCACTTGCAACGCATCAACAAGAAGGTTGTTGCAATAACCTCCTATGGAGCGTCCGCAGGACGCCGATTTACTCGTAGCCCCGGAAGCCGTAGCGATAGCGTAGGCATCCGGGGTTAAGGACGACAAAGGCAAGGGGCGTCCGCAGGACGCCGATTTACATCCCCTCTGCTTCTTAACCGATAACGTTCACAATGCCGTTTTCATGCAAAAGCTCTATATGCTCATCGTCAAAGCTGACTGTAGCATAACACCTATAAATCTGGGTCTCTTTTGAAATATAACTTCATGGAAGTTCAAGACGAGGTCAATACAAGTAGTTCTGGAATTTTTTGAGGACTTTTTCAAGGTCATCCCACGCCGCCTCAGAATATTCCATGGTGGCTGAAATCTTTAAGCTGCCGTTGACAAAATACTGGATATAAATGGTGTGAGGCACGAAGGGCTTGCTCTCAGGCGCCATACAGAGCTTGCTGACCTGAAAGGCTTTGCGCCTCGTCTTTGAGCTGGAGTCTATAAAAACATATATATCCTTAGCTCTTAGCAACGGCTCCTTGACTTCTTCTTCCTCAAAGCCATATTCCGCCTCCCTTGATATGTACTTCTCCTTTATATGTTTGCCATTGGATGAATAGTATATTATGATGAGGGAATTGTGTTCCTCCGGATCAATCTTTATTTCAATATGACCATTCCCATAGCTTGATGTCGGAGCGCCGTCCGAACCGTCGAAAAGGGAGAAACTGACTCCGTAAAGGTCCACCTGCTTGCCCCCGGACATTAACTTGCCATAAGATCCGGTAAGAAAGCCGGCGGAAGCTGTGATGACGCTGAAAAAGAATATGATGGCTACAATGAGACGTCTTTGATACATGGTATTGTTAATGAATGTGACTCTGACTTGGAATATACAAATTTAAACTTATTTATTAACAATCGCAAATAAGAGACCGAGGCCTCCGCATCAATCCCGCAGGCCATCTTCACAGCCTCCCACGCTCCCCACGCTCCCGGAGATCCCCGATTTATCCCCCCTATAAATAGCGCCGCCGGAGGCGCTGCCTGACTGTCAGGAAAGCGCCCCCGGCGGGGTTTTATATATCACTCAAAGGTGTGGTTCAGCTTACTACCCGTGTGCACTCGGATTTATGTCACATCGTGTCATAATGCACTTGGTGCCACTTATCATCCCTCAGGCATAAGTAGATACGCAAAGTGCTTGTAAGCCAACTCTTCACACGTCAATTCCCCCATTTCGAGCCGCTGCGCATCAATGGCACTGAGCTTGTCACGCACGGTTTTGTCCTGATAGGTAGCGATAATGAAGTCTCCATTTTGCGCCTTCTCAATGTGAATATTGCTGAATGACATATCCCGCGCTTCTCGCTTGGTATAGATGATCGAATATGCCACATCGCGCACACGCCCGGGATGAGCCTCCAGAATGCCCTCCTTTACCAGTGCCTCAATATCTCTATGTGCCGTATCTCGTGACACTCCTGCAATCTTCTGCCAGTTTTTAGCAGTTAGCTTTGCGTCGTATCCGTCAAGATACTTGTTCAGCACAAGCCGCTGACGCTCACTGACGGGAGTTTGAGCATGGGTGGCCCAGAAGGTCGCCTTCTGCAACACCATCGACAGCAGTGATTCGGAGTCTTCTATTGCAGCAATGAAGGCTGAGACATACCATTCGAGCCACTCTGTGACATCGCCGTCTCCACGCTGTGTTCGCTCAAGCTGATCATAGTATCGCTTCTTGTCTTTGAGAATCTGGTGACTCAGACTGTAGTAACGCAGTGAGGTGTCACTCAAACCGGCGAGAATCATATCTGATAAGGCACGCGCCATACGCCCGTTACCGTCATCAAACGGATGGATACTCACAAACCATAGATGCGCTATCGCAGACTTAACAATCAGCGAAGGCTCATCATTGCCGTTGACCCAATCGATAAACCGAATCATCTCAGCCTCCACTCTCTCTGGTGAAGGCGCGCGATAATGGACACGCTCTCGGCCAAACGCACCCGATACAACTGTCATTTCCGACATCCTGTAATCTGCCACTCTAATATCCTTGCGAGTTGGGAACAATGCTCGGTGCCACTGGCAAAGACGGTGCTTGGTAAGTGCAGTCCCCCGACTTCCGGTTGCATCAAGCATCATCTCTACAACGCCTTCGACATAGTGGGTCTCATCGGGACGGTATTCATCCAGTGTCATTCCGAGCCTCAGGGCTATTGAACTGCGCACTTGTGCCGTGTCAAGCCGGTGTCCCTCTATCTCTGAAGATGACACTATGTCATTGGTCAAAGCCTCCACGGCTGCCGCCAACCTACTGTCAAAACCTAACATCGCCAGCCGCCCAGCAAGATAGCCCAGCGAATGAACAGCCCGCAAATCAAGCTCTGCTATGCGCTTGCCATCCCACCGAAATGACGGCCAATCTGGCCTTTCATGTATAAACATATAAGTTTTCTTTCTTCTGCAAATATAGCAATGCGTCTAATAACACGCAAATTTTGCGTGTTATTAGACGCATCCCTTCGTAACAGACATAGTAAAATTCAAAACAATTTCTCATGGAACTCAAACCAACCATCCCTCAAAAACACCCCGCCGGAGGCGCAGCCTGACTGTCAGGCAAGCACCCCCGGCGGAGTCATTTATGGCTGCGGGGCGAGCTTCAGCCCGCCCCGCAGATGGGGTTATTTGTCACTGCGGGGGAGCTTCAGCTCACCCTCACAGGTGTTGGTCAGTCGTTGAGAATAATCTCCTCGGCATCAGGAATCTCGGCAGCCTCGGTGTAGATGTCGTCGATATCCTCCTTGCCGCTCACCACTAAGCGCTCATACTCGCGCAGACCGGTGCCGGCTGGTATCAGGTGACCGCAGATTACGTTCTCCTTCATGCCCTCAAGCGTGTCAACCTTGCCGTTGATAGCGGCCTCGTTGAGCACCTTGGTGGTCTCCTGGAAGGAGGCCGCAGAGATGAAGCTCGTGGTCTGCAGAGCGGCGCGGGTGATACCCTGGAGTATCTGCTCCGAAGTTGCGGGCAGTGCGTCACGCACCTGAATGAGCTTGAGGTCGCGGCGCTTCAGAGCTGAGTTCTCGTCACGCAGCTTGCGCGCGGTGATGATCATACCGGCCTTGACAGTCTCGCTGTCGCCGGCATCGGTCACCACCTTCTTGCCCCAGATGCGGTCATTCTCCTCCATGAAGGCGCGCTTGTCAACAATCTGCTGCTCGAGGAAGCCGGTGTCGCCGGCATCGAGGATGCACACCTTGCGCATCATCTGGCGCACGATTACCTCGAAGTGCTTGTCGTTGATCTTCACACCCTGCATGCGGTACACATCCTGCACCTCGTTGACGATGTATTCCTGCACCGCCGTCGGGCCCATGATGTTGAGGATGTCCTGCGGAGTGATGGCCCCGTCTGACAGAGGGGTGCCGGCACGCACATAGTCGTTCTCCTGCACCAGAAGCTGCTTAGACGTGGGCACAAGATACTTCTTCACCTCGCCGAGCTTGCTGGTCACGGAGATCTCGCGGTTACCGCGCTTGAGCTTGCCGAACGTCACCTCGCCGTCAATCTCGCTGACGATAGCGGGGTTCGACGGGTTGCGAGCCTCGAACAGCTCGGTAACTCGCGGCAGACCACCGGTGATGTCACCGGCGTTGCCCGCAGCACGCGGTATCTTCACGAAGATTTCACCCGGCTTGAGCTGGGCACCCTCGTCCACCATCAGGTGCGCACCTACAGGGAGTGAATAGGTCTTAACTGTCTGGCCGTTCTGGTCGACGATATTGGCCGTGGGCACCTTGGTCTTGTCCTTGGGCTCGATGATAATCTTCTCGCGCAGACCGGTCTGCTCGTCGGCATCGACGCGATAGGTGATGTTCTCTATCAGGTTCTCGTACTTCACCGTACCGCCGGCCTCGCTGACGATGACGGCGTTGAAGGGATCCCATTCGCAGATCACGTCACCCTTCTTCACGGCATCGCCGTTGCTGAAGTAGAGCTTGGAACCGTAGGGGATGTTGGCGGTAGTGAGCATCATCTTGGTGTTGGGATCCATGATGCGCATCTCGGCCAGACGACCGATTACCACCTCCACGTTACGTCCCTTGGCATCCTTCTCGTCGGTCTCCACGGTGCGGAGCTCGTCAATCTCGAGGATACCGTCATAGCGTGACGTGTTGCTTGACACGGCAGCGATGTTGCTGGCAACACCACCCACGTGGAATGTACGGAGAGTAAGCTGAGTACCAGGCTCGCCGATGGACTGGGCTGCGATGACGCCCACAGCCTCACCCTTCTGCACCAGACGGTTGTTGGCAAGGTTGCGGCCATAGCACTTGGCGCATACGCCGCGCTTGCTCTCGCAGGTGAGCACGGAGCGGATCTCCACGCTCTCGATGGGCGAAGCGTTGATGCGGTCCGCGGCATCATCCTTGATCTCCTCTCCGGCCTTGACGATAATCTCGCCGGTCTGGGGGTCAACGATGTCATGCACGCTCACACGGCCGAGGATGCGCTCGCCGAGCGATGCCACCACCTCGTCATTGTTCTTGATTTCGGTGCAGACAAGGCCGCGCAGGGTACCGCAGTCCTCCTCGGTGATAATCACGTCGTGGGCCACGTCCACCAAACGACGGGTAAGATAACCGGCATCGGCAGTCTTAAGGGCCGTATCGGCAAGACCCTTGCGGGCACCGTGTGTGGAGATGAAGTACTCCAGCACCGACAGACCCTCCTTGAAGTTGGCAAGAATCGGGTTCTCGATGATCTGACCACCCTCGGCACCGCTTTTCTGAGGCTTGGCCATAAGGCCGCGCATACCGGAGAGCTGACGAATCTGGTCCTTCGAACCACGGGCTCCGGAGTCAAGCATCATGTACACAGGGTTGAAGCCCTGCTGGTCGGCGGAAATCTGCTTCATCAGCGTGTCGGCCAGACGCGAGTTGACGTGCGTCCAGATGTCGATAATCTGGTTGTAGCGCTCGTTGTTGGTGATGAAGCCCATGGAGTAGTTGTCCATCACTTCCTGCACCTGCTCGTAGCCCTCGCGCACATACTCCTCCTTTTCAGGCGGGATGATCACGTCGCCGAGGTTGAATGACAGGCCACCCTTGAAAGCCATGTAGTAGCCGAGGTTCTTGATGTCATCAAGGAACTGGGCGGAGCGCGGAATACCGCACTTCTTTATGACGCGGGAGATGATGTTACGCAGCGACTTCTTCGAGAGAATTTCGTTGACGTAACCAATCTCCTTGGGTACATACTGGTTGACGAGGACGCGGCCCACGGAGGTGTTCTCCACCAGACGGGTCACGGGGTTGCCCTGCTCGTCGATGTCGTCCACCATCACGCTCACGGGGGCGTGGAGCGTCACGCGACCCTCGTTGTAAGCTATCTGTGCCTCCTCGGGGCCGTAGAACTTCAGGCCTTCGCCCTTGTCACCCTTGCGGAGCTTGGTGATATAGTACAGACCGAGCACCATGTCCTGCGAGGGCACGGTGATAGGTGCACCGTTGGCGGGATTGAGAATGTTGTGTGCGCCGAGCATCAGCATCTGGGCCTCAAGAATAGCCTCATTGCCCAGGGGGAGGTGCACAGCCATCTGGTCACCGTCGAAGTCGGCGTTGAAGGCCGTACATGCCAGCGGGTGAAGCTGGATGGCCTTACCCTCGATCATCTTCGGCTGGAATGCCTGGATGCCGAGACGGTGAAGTGTCGGGGCGCGGTTCAGCAGCACGGGATGACCCTTCATCACATGCTCCAGAATGTCCCAAACCACAGCCTCCTTGCGGTCAACAATCTTCTTGGCACTCTTCACCGTCTTGACGATGCCGCGCTCTATGAGCTTGCGGATGATGAACGGCTTGTAGAGCTCGGCGGCCATATACTTGGGGATACCGCACTCGTGCATCTTCAGCTCGGGTCCTACCACGATTACTGAACGTGCCGAGTAGTCCACACGCTTACCCAGAAGGTTCTGGCGGAAGCGACCCTGCTTGCCCTTGAGCGAGTCAGAGAGTGACTTGAGGGGACGGTTGGCCTCGGTCTTCACTGCCGATGACTTGCGGGAGTTGTCGAGCAGCGAGTCCACAGCCTCCTGAAGCATACGCTTCTCGTTGCGGAGAATCACCTCGGGAGCCTTGATTTCAATCAGACGCTTGAGGCGGTTGTTGCGGATGATGACGCGACGGTACAGGTCATTGAGGTCGGACGTGGCGAAACGGCCGCCATCCAGGGGCACCAGCGGACGAAGCTCGGGGGGTATCACAGGCACAGCCTGGAGTATCATCCACTCGGGCTTGTTGCGGTGGCGCGACGCGCGGAAGCTCTCCACTACCTGAAGGCGCTTGAGAGCCTCGGTCTTGCGCTGCTGCGAGCCGTCGTTGTCAGCCTGCACGCGCAGGTCATAGCTCAGCTGGTCAAGGTCAAGGTTCTTAAGCAGGTCATACACTGCCTCGGCACCCATCTTGGCCACGAACTTACCCTTGTCAGAGTCCTCCAGCAGGCCGTTGCCGGCGGGGAGCTGGTCGAGGTACTTGTTGTAATCCTCCTCGCTGAGCAGGTCCAGAGGCTTCAGGGGCTCGTCGCCCGCGAGCTCGCCACCCTCGCCGAAGGGACCCGGGTTGATCACCACGTAACGCTCATAGTAGATCACCTGGTCGAGCTTCTTGGAGGGGAGACCCAGCAGGTAGCCAATCTTGTTGGGGAGCGAGCGGAAGTACCAGATGTGAGCCACGGGCACCACCAGCTTGATGTGGCCCATGCGCTCGCGGCGCACCTTCTTCTCGGTCACCTCCACGCCGCAGCGGTCGCAGACGATGCCCTTGTAGCGGATGCGCTTGTACTTGCCGCAGTGGCACTCATAGTCCTTCACGGGGCCGAAGATCCTCTCGCAGAAGAGGCCGTCGCGCTCGGGCTTGTACGTGCGGTAGTTGATGGTCTCGGGCTTGAGCACCTCGCCGCTTGACTTCTCGAGGATCTCCTCCGGCGATGCGAGGCCGATGGATATCTTGGAGAAGCCGGTCTTTATCTTGTTGTCTTTGCGAAAAGCCATATTTCGTTAAAGTTCTGTTGTTGGGGAGAGAGATATTGTATTGAGGGTGAAATCAGAGAACGTCAAGCACGGGGACTGCGGAGGCTGCCCGGCGGGCAGCCTCCCGCCCTCATTGTCAGTTCTCCAGGTTGATGCTCAGGCCGAGACCGCGGAGCTCGTGCAGAAGCACGTTGAGGCTCTCGGGGATGCCGGCCGGCGGCATCGGGTCACCCTTGACGATGGCTTCGTATGCCTTGGAACGTCCGGTGACGTCGTCACTCTTGATGGTAAGGATCTCCTGCAGGATGTGGCTGGCGCCGAAGGCCTCCAGCGCCCAAACCTCCATCTCACCGAAGCGCTGGCCACCGAACTGCGCCTTACCGCCCAGCGGCTGCTGGGTGATCAGCGAGTACGGGCCGATGGAGCGAGCATGCATCTTATCCTCTACCATGTGGCCGAGCTTGAGCATATAGATCACGCCCACCGTGGCAGGCTGGTCAAAGCGCTCGCCGGTGCCGCCGTCATAGAGGTAGGTCTTGCCGTAGCGCGGCAGACCGGCCTTGTCGGTCCAGGCGTTGAGGTCGTCCATGGTGGCGCCGTCAAAGATGGGCGTGGCAAACTTCTCGCCCAGCTCGCGGCCGGCCCAGCCAAGCACGGTCTCGAAGATCTGACCCAGGTTCATTCGCGAAGGCACACCCAGAGGGTTCAGCACGATGTCAACGGGAGTGCCGTCAGCCAGGAACGGCATATCCTCCTGGCGCACGATGCGGCTCACGATACCCTTGTTACCGTGACGGCCGGCCATCTTGTCGCCCACGGAGATCTTGCGCTTCTTGGCCACGTACACCTTGGCCATCTGCATGATGCCGGTGGGCAGCTCGTCGCCAATCTGGATGTCAAACTTCTTGCGCCGCATCTCGGCGTCAATCTCCTTGCTCTTGCGCAGGTAGTTGACGATGGTGGCGCGAATCAGGTCATTCTTATGGCTGTCGGTGGTCCAGTTGCTCAGGTTCACCGTGTCAAAGTCTATCTCGCGCAGCGTCGAAGCGGCAAACTTCACTCCCTTGGGGATGATGTCGGAGCCCAGATAGTCCTTCACGCCCTGGCTTGTGCGGCCCGAGGTGAGGGTCATCAGCTTGCTCACAAGCAGCTCCTTGAGCTCATCCTGCTTCTTCTCATACTCCTCGTCGATGAGAGGGAGCTGAGCATTGGCGCTCTTGCTCTTCTTCTTCTTGGCGGCGCGTGAGAACAGGTCGGTGCCAATCACCACGCCCTTCAGTGAGGGTGAAGCCTTGAGCGAAGCATCCTTCACATCACCGGCCTTGTCGCCGAAGATGGCGCGGAGCAGCTTCTCCTCGGGAGTGGGGTCGCTCTCGCCCTTAGGGGTAATCTTACCGATCATGATGTCGCCCGGCACCACATGGGCACCTACGCGGATTATGCCGCGCTCGTCGAGGTCCTTCGTGGCATCCTCGCTCACGTTGGGGATGTCGCTGGTGAGCTCCTCCATGCCGCGCTTGGTCTCGCGCACCTCCAGGGTGTACTCGTCCACATGCACGGAGGTGAGGATGTCCTCGCGCACCACGCGCTCGTTGAGCACGATGGCGTCCTCATAGTTGTAACCCTTCCAGGGCATGAAAGCCACCTTGAGGTTGCGGCCAAGGGCGAGCTCGCCATTCTCGGTGGCGTAGCCCTCGGTGAGGATGTCTCCCTTGCTCACGCGCTGCCCCTTGGAGCAGATCGGGCGCAGGTCTATGGTAGTGCTCTGGTTGGTCTTGCGGAACTTCGGCAGATGGTATACCTTCAGCGCGTCCTCGAAGGCCACGAACTCCTCATCCTCGGTGCGGTCATAGCGGATGCGGATCTCGCTGGCATCGACAAACTCGATGACACCGTCACCCTCAGCCATAATCTGAGTGCGGGAGTCGCGGATGAGCTGACCCTCCAGACCGGTGCCCACGATGGGGCTCTCGCTGCGCAGCAGCGGTACGGCCTGACGCATCATGTTGGAACCCATCAGAGCACGGTTGGCATCGTCATGCTCCAGGAAGGGAATCAGCGATGCAGCGATGGAGGCTATCTGTGTCGGCGACACATCCATCAGCTGAATCTCTGTGGGGGGCACCACGGGGAAGTCGGCATCAAGACGGGCCTTCACGCGGTCGCGTACAAAGGTGCCGTCGGCGTTGAGCGGAGCGTTGCCCTGCGCGATGGTCTTGCCCTCCTCAACCTCGGCGGTGAGGTAGACTACCTCGTCGTTGTTGAGGTTGACCTTAGCATCCTTCACCTCGCGGTACGGAGTTTCGATGAAGCCCAGGTCATTAATCTTGGCATACACGCACAGCGACGAAATCAGACCGATGTTCGGGCCCTCAGGGGTCTCAATCGGGCAGAGGCGACCGTAGTGGGTATAGTGCACGTCACGCACCTCGAAGCCGGCACGCTCGCGGGTCAGACCGCCGGGGCCCAGGGCGCTCAGACGGCGCTTGTGGGTGATCTCGGCCAGAGGATTGGTCTGGTCCATGAACTGCGACAGCTGGTTGGTGCCGAAGAACGTGTTGATGACGCTCGATATGGTCTTGGCGTTAATCAGGTCGATGGGGGTGAACACCTCATTGTCCCTGACGTTCATGCGCTCGCGGATGGTGCGGCTCATGCGCGCCAAGCCGTTGGCAAACTGGGTGTAGAGCTGCTCGCCCACCGTGCGTACACGGCGGTTGCTCAGGTGGTCGATGTCGTCGACATCAGCCTTGGAGTTGATCAGCTCAATCAGGTGCTTGATGATTGACACGATGTCGTCACGCGTGAGCACCTTCACATCCATCGGGGTGTCGAGGCCCAGCTTCTTGTTGATGCGGTAGCGGCCCACTTCACCCAGGTCATAGCGCTTCTCCGAGAAGAACAGGTTGGTGATCACCTCGCGGGCGCTCGCCTCGTCCGGTGGCTCGGCGTTGCGCAGCTGCCGGTAGATGTATGTGATGGCCTCGGCCTCGTTGTTGTTGGAGTCCTTGGCCAGTGTGTTGAATATGATGGAGTAGTCAGTAGAGCCCTCGTCATCCTTGTGCAGAAGGATGCTCTTGGCCCCTGACTCTATGATTTCCTTGATGTTGTCCTCGTCAAGCACGCTCTCGCGGTCAAGCACTATCATGGAGCGGCGGTTGGAGATTACCTCGCCGGTCTCGCTGTCCACGAAGTCCTCCACCCACTCCTTGGTGACGCGGGCGGCGAGCTTGCGGCCGATGGCCTTCTTGAGGTTGGTCTGGTTGACCTTCACCTCCTCGGCGATGCCGAACTTCTCGATGATGTCCTTGTCCGTCTCCAGGCCGATGGCACGCAGAAGAGTAGTCACGGGGAGCTTCTTCTTGCGGTCGATGTAGGCGTACATGACATTGTTGATGTCAGTGGCAAACTCTATCCATGAGCCGCGGAACGGGATGATACGCGCCGAGTAGAGCTTCGTGCCGTTGGCATGGGTGCTCTGGCCGAAGAACACGCCCGGTGAGCGATGAAGCTGCGACACGACGACGCGCTCGGCACCGTTGATCACAAACGTACCCTTGTCGGTCATGTAAGGGATCGGGCCCAGGTACACATCCTGTATCACGGTGGCAAAGTCCTCGTGGTCAGGGTCGGTGCAGTAGAGCTTGAGCTTGGCCTTCAGCGGCACACTGTATGTGAGGCCGCGTTCGAGGCACTCCTCGATGGTGTAGCGCGGAGGGTCGATGTAGTAATCGAGAAACTCGAGCACGAAGTTGTTGCGAGTGTCGGCTATGGGGAAGTTCTCGGCGAACACCTTGTACAGCCCCTCATTGTTTCGTTTTTCGGGAGGAGTGTCGAGCTGCAGGAAGTCCTGAAACGACTTCAGCTGCACCTCCAGAAAGTCGGGATAAGGGAGAGGGTTCTTAACCGACGCGAAGTTTACACGGGGTTTATCTAATTGAGCTGACATCTAAAGGTGGATGTGGAGGTTACGTGGTGGCATGAGGGCCTCGCTCAGAGGGTGCCTCTTGTTCATATATCTGTCGGGCGGGTGGCCCGGGCTCAGTGTGATGGGTTATGTGACATCCGGCCTCGGGCCGGTCTCTGAAGGAGTTGGTTCACTGAAAGGGGTTCGTTGGGGCGATACATGGCCGCCGCGGCCTCCGGGTTGGTTGGGAAATGGGGGGAGGGAACTTTCACAGGGCCTTGCGGCACCTGCTGACGTGCGTAATGACACGAAAGGCTAAGAAACCCCCATATAGGGGTTTCTTAACCTAATGACCTGAGAGTCAGATGTCTTACTTAAGCTCTACCTCAGCGCCGGCCTCCTCGAGCTGCTTCTTGAGGCCCTCGGCATCAGCCTTGGCTACGCCCTCCTTGAGGACGCTGGGTGCGCCGTCAACCATCTCCTTAGCCTCCTTCAGGCCAAGGCCGGTGAGCTCCTTCACGAGCTTGACAACGGCGAGCTTGCTTGCGCCGGCGCTCTTGAGCACTACGTCGAATGAGGTCTTCTCCTCAGCAGCGGGTGCACCGGCAGCGGGACCGGCAGCTACGGCTACTGCGGCAGCAGCGGGCTCGATGCCATACTCGTCCTTGAGGATCTGGGCGAGTTCGTTAACTTCCTTTACGGTGAGGTTTACAAGCTGGTCTGCAAATGCTTTGAGATCTGCCATGATTGTATGGTTTTAAGTGTTGTTGTTGTTGTGATTGGATAATGGGATTGGATGCGAGGGGAGAGGCATGTGCGGCGCCGCCTGAGGTTCAGGCGGCCGGCGTGTCAACCCTCCTTTTTCGAGAGGGTCTCGAGGATGCCGTGGAGCTTGGTGCCGCCGGAGGTGAGCGCCGATACGACGTTCTTGGCAGGCGACTGCAGCAGTGCCACAACATCGGCGATGAGCTCGTTCTTGCTCTTGATGGCAGCAAGGTTGTCGAGCTGGTCGGCACCGACATATACGGTCTCCTCGACGTAGGCAGCCTTCAGCTTGGGCAGGGCGTCATCCTTCTTGATGAAGTCCTTGAGCAGCTTCGCGGGAGCATTGCCCACGTTGGCGCACATCAGTGAGGTGGACTCCTTCAGAGCACCGTAGAGCTCGGAGTAGTCACCCTCCATCTCCTCGAGGGCCTTGTGGAGAAGCTTGTTCTTCACCACCATCAGCTTGATGTCGGCCTTGGCGCATGCACGGCGCAGGGCTGTCGTCTTCTCGGCGTCCAGTCCGGCCGTCTCCACCAGGTAGAAGCAGGAGTAACCGGCAATGGTCTCCTTAATCTTCTCGATGATTATGCCTTTATCTTCCTTTTTCATTAGTGATGCTTGTTAAGGGTTACTGGGCTTATTCGTCGACGCTCTTGGTGTCAACCTTGATGCCCGGGCTCATCGTGGACGAAAGATAAACGCTCTTGATGTAGGTGCCTTTGGCGGCAGAGGGCTTCAGCTTGATCAGCGTGTTGACAAACTCGCGGGCATTGTCCTTGATCTGCTCGGGGGTGAAGCTCACCTTGCCGATGGAGCTGTGGACGATACCGTTCTTGTCAACCTTGAAGTCAATCTTACCCTTCTTGACCTCCTCGACAGCCTTGGCAACGTCAACGGTCACTGTGCCGCTCTTGGGGTTAGGCATCAGGCCACGCGGACCGAGTACACGGCCCAGGGCACCGATCTTACCCATGATAGCGGGCTGGGTGATGATAACGTCAACATCGGTCCAACCACCCTTGATCTTGTTGATGTACTCGTCAAGACCAACGTAGTCAGCGCCGGCAGCCTTGGCGGCAGCCTCGGCATCGGGGTTGCAGAGCACCAGCACACGTACCTGCTTGCCGGTGCCGTGAGGCAGGGTAACGACGCCACGCACCATCTGGTTGGCCTTGCGGGGGTCAACACCCAGGCGCACGTCGATGTCAACGCTGGCATCGAAGTTAGCGTAGTTAACCTCCTTCACCAGGGAGGAAGCGTCAGCGAGAGTGTAAGCCTTACCTGCTTCAATCTTCTCGGCAGCAAGCTTCTGTTTCTTAGTAAGTTTAGCCATGATTGGGTTGAAGTGTTACAGGGGGTTATACATTCTCGGGGCGGGGGCCCTTCACTGTGATACCCATGGAGCGGGCAGTGCCGGCCACCATGCGCATCGCTGACTCCACCGTGAAGCAGTTGAGGTCAGGCATCTTGTCTTCGGCGATAGCCTTCACCTGGTCCCAGGTGATTTCTGCCACCTTGTTGCGGTTAGGCTGGGCAGAACCGCTCTTGATCTTCGCCGTCTCCTTGAGCTGCACGGCCACCGGGGGAGTCTTGACGATGAAATCAAAGCTCTTGTCGGTGTAGTAGGTGATCACTACAGGGAGCACCTTGCCGGCCTTGTCCTGGGTACGGGCGTTGAACTGCTTGCAGAACTCCATGATGTTGATGCCCTTGGAGCCCAGCGCGGGGCCTACTGGGGGCGAGGGGTTCGCAGCACCGCCTTTGATCTGCAGTTTGATCTGTCCAGCAATTTCTTTAGCCATGTTGTTGTAACTGTTGAAAGAAAAAAAATTGTGGGTTGGGGTTTGTTATTACGGGTGCCGGGCCGTTGCCGGCTGCACCCGCCGTTATAGGTCGCCCTCCGCCGGTGAGTCACCGACCTCTTTGCGCCTCCGCGTAACCGGAGTGGGCTGTATCAGCCCGGGCATTGGAAGCCTCCCCGCATCGGGGCCGCAGCTAAGCTGCGGTGGAGTTGGTGGGGCGGGAGCCTGCCGCAGTGTCCCTTGCGGGCACCGGGTGGTCCCTACTGCGCTTTGGCGACCGGGTAGATAGCGCGTGGTTTATTCGCGCTCTACTTGCGAGTAGTCAAGTTCGAGGGGTGTCTTGCGACCGAAGATGCGCACCATCACTTTGAGTTTGCGCTTCTCGCGGTTCACCTCCTCGATCACACCTGTGAATCCTTGGAACGACGTGTCGTTGACCTTCACCGTCTCGCCCACTATGAAGTCATACAGGCCATTGTCATCAGCCTCCTGAAGCTCGTCGGCCATGCCGAGCATACGCTTCACCTCCGCCTCGCGGATAGGCTCGGGCTTGGCATCCTTGCCACGCCCGCGCAGGAAGTCAATCACATTGGTGGTGTCACGCAGCGTCACCAGCACCTCGCCGGTGAGCACGCACTCCACGAATACGTAGCCGCTGTACAGCGTGCGCTCCTTGACAATCTTCTTGCCGTTGCGCACGGTCATCACCTTCTCGGTGGGTATCAGCACCTGAAACACGTGCTTGCCCAGGTCAGTGTTGCGGATAGCGCCGTCAAGCACCTCCTTGACCTTGGCCTCCTTGCCTGAGATGGCGCGGAGCACATACCATGCCTTCTGCGGAGCTTGCTTCTCTGCGGCCTCAGTGGCCTTCTTAGCTTCAGCCATCAGTGGATGTTAGTGAGCTTTGTGGTGGTTAATGCGAGTGATAACGTGTGGTCCGGGGAGTATCAGTTGGCGAGGCCGTAGATGAAGTGCATAATCACATCAATCACCTCGTCCATGCACCAGATGATAAGGGCGAGGATCACTGACGCGATGAGCACGATGATGGCGCTCTTCACAAGCTGACCCTTCGTAGGCCAAGAAGTCTTATAGCGAAGTTCGTTATAAGACTCCTCGATATCGTTGAGAATTTTAAGTGTAGCCATGTTGGTGGTTTCGTTGGCACGGGAAGAGAGGCTCGAACTCCCGACACCTGGTTTTGGAGACCAGTGCTCTACCGACTGAGCTATTCCCGTGTGTCAAAGAGAAACTCTCCGGCTCCTGTGCCTGTTCGGCCACCGGGGCCGGAGAGTGTTCTTATCGTTGCGTCGCCTGCGCGGGCCGTGGCTCCGCGCCGTGGCTGACGGTATGGTATTACTCGAGGATCTCGGTGATCTGGCCGGAACCTACGGTGCGGCCGCCCTCACGGATGGCGAAGCGCAGACCCTTGTCGCAGGCTACGGGGTTGATCAGCTCGACGTTGATCTCAACGTTGTCGCCGGGCATTACCATCTCAACGCCCTCGGGAAGGGTGATCTCACCGGTCACGTCAAGCGTGCGGATGTAGAACTGAGGACGGTAGTGGTTGTGGAACGGGGTGTGACGGCCGCCCTCCTCCTTCTTCAGGATGTAGACGGAAGCCTTGAACTTGCTGTGAGGCTTAACAACGCCCGGGTGGCAGATTACCATACCGCGCTTGATGTCCTTCTTGTCAATACCGCGGAGAAGCAGACCTACGTTATCGCCGGCCTCACCCTGATCGAGGAGCTTGCGGAACATCTCGACGCCGGTAACCACAGACTTCATGTCTGCACCGAGGCCCATGATCTGAACCTCATCGCCTACCTTGACGATACCGGTCTCGATACGGCCGGTGGCTACGGTACCACGACCGGTGATTGAGAACACATCCTCAACAGGCATCAGGAAGGGCTTGTCCACGTCGCGCGGAGGCAGGGGAATCCAGTTGTCGACAGCGTCCATCAGCTCGAGTACCTTCTCCTCCCACTGGGGCTCGCCGTTGAGCGCGCCGAGAGCAGAACCGCGGATGATGGGGGTGTTGTCGCCGTCATAGTCATAAGAGGAAAGAAGATCACGCATCTCCATCTCCACGAGCTCGAACATCTCCTCGTCGTCAACCATATCGCACTTGTTGAGGAACACTACGATACGGGGAACGTTCACCTGGCGGGCGAGAAGGATGTGCTCACGGGTCTGGGGCATCGGGCCGTCAGTTGCGGCAACCACGATGATGGCACCGTCCATCTGAGCGGCACCGGTAACCATGTTCTTCACATAGTCAGCGTGGCCCGGGCAGTCAACGTGTGCGTAGTGACGGTTCTTGGTCTCATACTCCACGTGGGCGGTGTTGATGGTGATACCGCGCTCCTTCTCCTCGGGGGCGTTGTCAATCTGATCGAATGACTTCACCTCTGACAGACCGGCCTTGGCCAGTACGGTGGTGATGGCGGCGGTGAGGGTGGTCTTGCCATGGTCAACGTGACCGATGGTGCCGATGTTAACGTGCGGCTTCGTTCTTTCGAATTTCTCTTTAGCCATAACTTAGTATGTTTCTTGAATAGTATTAATCGGTTCAGCACAATGCCGCGACAGCATAGTGGTCGCTATCGGGCATCGTGGTTTTTCCATTGTTGTTACACTGGAGCCGATGGCGGGATTTGAACCCGCGACCTCTTCCTTACCAAGGAAGTGCTCTACCCCTGAGCTACATTGGCATCTGTTTCGGCGAGGGCGCCCTCACCACTTTTTCATCGTTGAGCGGAAGACGGGGCTCAAACCCGCGGCCCTCAGCTTGGAAGGCTGATGCTCTATCAACTGAGCTACTTCCGCAGACCGTTGATTAAGCCGTCAGGCCCCGGGCCCTTTCCGCTTAACCTTGAAGGTTAGTGGGCGAAGATGGATTCGAACCACCGAAGGTATAAACCAGCAGATTTACAGTCTGCCCCATTTGGCCACTCTGGTATTCGCCCTTATTGCAGTCACCTCGCCGAGGGGAGTCGGCGCGGCTTGCGCTTCATTACTGGAGCCTCTTGTCGGATTCGAACCAACGACCCCGAGATTACAAATCACGTGCTCTGGCCAACTGAGCTAAAGAGGCATGTTTCAAAGTTCTCGCCCTCCCGCCGTTCCAACTTAGCCCTGTTGGAGTGGGAAAGCGGTGCAAAGGTAGAGCAAATTCCCCAATCATGCAAATCCTTTAACAAATTTTTTGAAACTTCGCCCTGTCTTGACTGAAATGCAGTGCAACTTCAGTTAGATCTGCAACGCCCTCGCAGTGTCTGTGTATGGCCACGCCATCGGAGAAGGTGTATCAAAAGTAATTGAGGGTGTTGAAAAACCTACTAATGAGCGTCCGCAGGACGCGGATTTACCGTAGCCCCGGAAGCCGAAGCGATAGCGCAGGCATCCGGGGTCATTGTCATCACGGCCAAGGCGTCTGGAGGACGCCGATTTACATCTCCTTTTGGGAATTTTCACAATCTCGGAAATGGAATATTTTGGGGGAATGTCCGCTAGAATATGGACATGCTCTGGCATTCCACCGATGCGCCACACATGTGCACCACGGCTTGTCAGGAAATCGCACATAAATTTGTATGGTGTTGTAAATCGGCGTCCTGCGGACGCTCTTCAGCGGTTCTGTAATACCCTCCAAAACTTTTGATACACTTCCGCAAACAATAACAGGCAGGTGCAGGAGGGTGTTGCAAAACCGGCAATTTCCGTCTATATGTAGGGATCCACCGTGGTGCATCCGCTGATTTACAAATTGTTGCGTCGGATGCACCACGGTGCATCCCTACAAGCCGATGGTTTTGCAACACCCTCGTAGCACCTGTTTCATGCCGGGCACAAAGGAAATCTGCAATGCCATCTTCACGATACGAACCCGGGGCTCTCATCCCGCCTTTATACAAATAAGCCGCTGAATATCAGCGGCTTATTTGGCGGAAAGACAGGGATTCGAACCCTGGGTGCCCGCAAGGGCACAACGGTTTTCGAGACCGCCCCGATCGACCACTCCGGCATCTTTCCTTTATGGTGGTGGTTGGACGGCGGCAAAGTTAGGCATTTTTGACCGATGCCGCAAATCTATTTTCTGCCAGAGTGCTCACGCTTAAATCAAGGGTCAGCGTGTGTAGCGGTGCCACATGATGCGCATGGAGTTGAGCACGGCAAGCAGGGCAACGCCCACATCGGCAAACACTGCGCCCCAGAGCGAGGCATAGCCGAGGGTGCCGAGGATGAGCACGATGGCTTTCACGCCGATGGCCCCGATAATGTTCTGCATCACAATGCTGTGGGTGGCACGCCCTATGGCGATGGCTGTGGCCACGCGCGCAGGATTGTCGGTCTGTATCACCACGTCGGCGCTCTCGATAGCGGCATCGGAGCCGAGGCCGCCCATGGCCACGCCCACGTCGCTCAGCGCAAGCACCGGCGCGTCATTGATGCCGTCGCCCACAAAGGCTACTCGTCGGGCGGGTTGCGCCTTCTCCTGTTCGATAAATGCCGCCTTATCGGCCGGGAGCAGTCCGCCGCGTGCCTCGTCCACGCCAAGTTCCCGCCCGAAGTGAGCGGCGATCTCCTCACGGTCGCCGGAAAGGATTACCACACGGTCCACTCCCGCACGGCGCAGTCCTCTGACAGCCTCCCCGGCCTCGGGCTTCAGCGTGTCGCTCAAGATAACGGCTCCGGCAAATGTCCCGTCGACGGCGCACGCTATGATGGTGCCCTCGCCGGAAGCAAGCTCCGCAGGGTAAACGATACCATCGCGGTCAAGCAGGCGCAGGCTCCCCACACTCACGTCGCTCCCCGCCACTCGGGCACGGGCTCCGTAGCCGGCCACCTCCTGCATCCCCTCGGCGGGAAGTGCCGTCACGCCCTGACTGTCGGCATACGCCACGATGGCGCGCGCAAGCGGGTGTGATGAGCCGGCCTCCACAGCTGCCATCAGTGCGAGCAGCCGGGCATTGACCACGCTTCCGCTCACCACCTGTGTCACGGCGAAGCTCCCGGTGGTCAGCGTGCCTGTCTTGTCAAAGGCCACGGTGTTGATGTGGGTGATGGCCTCCAGGTAGTTGCCCCCCTTGAAGAGGATACCGGCCTTCGAGGCGGCTCCGATACCGGCAAAGTATGCCAGCGGCACACTCACCACCAACGCACACGGGCAGGAGATTACCAGAAACACCAGGGCTCGGTAAAGCCATGTGGAGAACTGATACTCAAAGCCGCCGAACAGCGAAACCACCCAGGGCACTACTACCACAAGCAGGGCGAGCAGTATCACCACGGGGGTATACACGCGTGCAAACCTGCGGATAAACAGCTCGGCATGAGCCTTCCGGCCGGAGGCGTTGGCCACCATGTCAAGAATACGCGCCAGAGCACTCTCGGAGCTTTCACGGGTGACGCGCAGCCTCACGGTGCGCTCCGTGGAAATCATTCCCGCCAGGGCCTCGCCGCCCGCTTCCACCGTGCGCGGCAAGCTCTCGCCGGTCAGCGCGGAGGTGTCAAAGAGCCCCACCCCTTCTGTAACCACGCCGTCAAGCGGCACCCTCTCGCCGGGGCGAACCTCGATGATGTCGCCCGGATGCACCTCCTCGGGCGCAACATCGGCAGTGACGGTGCCGCGCGCCACGCGCGCCGTGACCGGACGCACGTCAAGCAGCTTGGAGATGCTGCGCGTAGCCCGCCCCACAGCCATCCCCTGCAGGGTCTCGCCTACGGAGTAAAAGAGCATCACGCCCACAGCCTCCGGATATTCACCGATGCAGAACGCTCCGATGCAGGCTATCGCCATCAGCGTGAACTCATTGAACCAGTCGCGGTCTGCTATCCCCTCGGCGGCCTCGCGTAGCACCGGCCACCCCACGGGGATGAATGCTGCGACATACCAGGCAAGTCGCGCCCATGAAGATGTGGCAAACATCCCCACGCCGGCGCTCTCCATCACCAGCCCCGCCACAAGCATCAGCAGCGACAGACCAGGAGCCAGGAACGCACGCAGCCCCCCGGCCTCATCATGGTTGTGCTCATGGCTGTGGCCATGGTCATGATGAGAAGCCACAGGGGCTACCGCGTGGTCATGGCAGCATGCGCAGCCATGGTGACGGTGTTCGTCGTGGTGATGTTCGCGGTGCTCGTGGTGCTCGCGGTGTGCGTCGCGCTCGTGTCGGTGTTCCGCGGCGTGCGCGGCACATCTTGCTTCGTTTGCTTCCATATGTTGCATCTTTTGTGTTTGTTTCGTTTATATGCCACAAAGGTAGCGGCAAAAAGATGCAACAAAGTGTCAAACTCGCGCCCGGAGGAGCCTGTCTCATGCCACGTCGAAGCCGGCAGCCTTCACGGCCTTTACCAGCTCCTCGGCGTCATGCTCACCCTCCACGGTAGCTTTGCCGGTGGAGAGGTTGACATCCACATTGTTCACGCCCTTCACGGCGCTGATGCTCCGGGCCACGGTGGCCTGGCAGTGGGGGCAGTTCATCCCCTTGATGGTGTATTCGCGGGTCATAGCGTTGTTGGTTATAGTGTTGTGAGGTAAGAATCGGCGTATCAGTGATACAATGAGCAGCACCACCAGAATGGCTGAGCAGATGGTGGCGAAGATGCTCGTCTCGGCATGGCCGTGGCAGGCGGCTCCGTGCATTCCCGTCAGGCTGAACCATGACGCGGGCAGCAGATAGTCTATGGCAAGCCCGAAGGCCATCGCTCCGACCACGATGGAGCCCAGATAGATGGCTGCGGCCTTCCGCCCCATCTCACGCGAAATCAGCGTGAACGAGGCAAAGTTGGCTGCCGGGCCGGCCATCAGCAGCACAAGCGCGGTGCCCGGCGAAAGCCCTTTGAGCATCAGCGACATGGCAATGGGTATCGACCCGGTGGCGCATACATACATCGGCACCGCCACCACAAGCACCGCCAGCATGGCCAGCAACGGGTTGTCGCCGAGCACGGCGAAGAAGTCGGCGGGCACATACACCGTGATCAGGGCGGCGATAATCAGACCGGCCACAAGCCACAGCCCGATGCTCCCCACAAGGTCGATGTAGCCATAGCGCAACGCGGCCACAACACGCCCGCCAAAGGTGCGCGGACGTTCGTCGGCAGCCGCCTGTGCGTCACAAGCAGCCCCGGCCGGGGCTGCCTCCTCGCTGCGCCCTACGGCAACACCGCCCGCCACGGCAGTCACCAAGGCAGCCACAGGCCGCACTATGGCAAATGCCGGCCCGAGCAGTGACCAGGTGGCGGCGATGCTGTCCACGCCGGTCTGAGGCGTCGCAATCAGAAACGATGCCGACGAGGCTCTCGACGCGCCACCCCGGCGCAGAGCGACAGCAGCCGGGAGTACTCCGCATGAGCACAGCGGCAGCGGCACTCCTAATGCCGCGCCCTTGAGCACGCTACGCAGGCCGCGGCCCGCAAGGTGCCGCGCCATGGTGTGCTGCGCCACAAAGGCGTGCATCAGACCGGCTATCAGAAAGCCCAACAGGATGTACGGCGACATCTCGTTGAGCATATAAAGCAGTGAGTCAATCAATGTCATAGGAGATTAGTCTTTTTCCAACCCGCAAAATTAGCGGTCAAACAATGCAACAAAGTGTCAAAATGCAGCCCCGCCATGCGCCGGCGCACCCGCTGTCAGGCTACGGTGCCGGGCGGCCACGGCTCAGCCCCGGCGCGAGCAGCGCGGACAGAGCCCCTTGAGCATATAGTTGACCGAGTTGGCCTCAAACCCCTCAGGGAGTTCCACATCAGGTACCGGCAGCTCCTCGAAGCAAAACACCTCATGGCAACCCTCGCAATAGAAGTGCACGTGCATGTCATCGCGCGTATGGTGCTCATGCCCGTGGCACAGCTCATACTTTACTATGCCGCGACCATCCTCTATGGCGTGGAGCAGGTGATGGTCAAGCAGCAGCGTCAGCGTGCGAAACACGCTTGACCGCTCCATCGTGCCTATCTCGGCCTCAAGCTCGGCGAGACTCAGCGGATGTGCCGACGCCTCAAGCGCCCGCATCACAAGCACGCGGTTGGACGTGGGCCGGATGCCGGCCTGCTCCATAAGTTGTTCGATATCTTGCATTATGTGGCTGGAAGGTTACTTATGTCAAGGCACGTCTCATGCCCGTGACACCTTATATATAAACGAAATCCACCCCGAAAAATTGCCTCACCGCGACTCAGTATGCAGCCGGCAAGCCTCCAACGGTGCATAGCCACGCTCCGCCATCAGCTCATCCCACTTTCGCGGCAGACGTATCTTCACAGTGGCAAACCCTCCTCCGGGCATGGTCTGCACCTTGTTGCGGCTCGGGTCGCCGGTCACCACGAAGGCGGTCATCCCCTCTTTCATGGTCGCCACAGTCATCAGTGTCTCAGCCTCGGAGTCATGCCACACGGGCGTGGCCGTCTCCTGCGCACCCTCGGTGCGTTTCAGGTGCCCCCGCCAGTGGCTCAGCGGATGCCGCTCCTCAGGATTGCTCCCCGGGTTGGCATAGTAGTTGGCAAACACTCGCTCTTTCAGCGGCTTGCGCGCATGTCTCACCAGGTCGGCCTCCAACGCCTCGGGCGTGGCATATCCCTTGGCCAGAATCTGCGCCACGGGTGAAGTGAGCAGGATGGTGCGGGGAGTGAACTGCTTGCCACTCCCGAGAGCAAACTGACCGCGCTCGGCTATGTCCATCGCCAGCAGCTCCATCAGCATCTCGGGGTCTGTGGTAGAGGGAGCCATATTGTTGCCCCACTGCAGCGCGGAGGTCAGCGTCAGGGTGTTGTCCTCGAGCGCATACCCCTTGCGCACATGATAGGGTTGCCAGCCGGCGGCCACGCACGCGGCCTCATCCTCGGCCAGACACCATGGCATGGGATACCCGAAGGTGCCCATCCGGCCCTCCCCGACATAATAGCCCGCAAGATTCATCAGTGCCAGGTTGATGAACCGCCCCAGTCGGGCATTGGCTTCGCCGGAGATGGCCCCCTGCCCGTCACAGATGCCTAACTGGCGCATCAACGGGCCGTTGAGCCACGCATACGGCATCCACCCGTGGGTTGACGCTATCGTCCGCCGGAAGTTGCCGTCGCCCATCGCTTCGGTTATGGCCACCAATATCGGCATATACTCAGGCTTGCACCCCGCCATCACGCCGTTGACTGCCACATGCCACGCAAGGGTGTTGCGGTGAGCCACGGGGAGCACCGCCACGGTGCTGTCCCATGCCAGGTCGGTGTAACGCAGAAACTCCTCCACGCGCTCAAGCGTTGGGGGCACGATGGGAAGCCCGTCTGACCACTTCATGTCGGCGAAATGCTCGTTGACCTCCTGCAAGGTTCCGTAGAACACGTCATCACGCACATCGCCCCGGTCTCGCACTTGGTTGGCGGCAAGCTCGGCTTCGCTGACGGGCGTGGTCAACGCTTTCACCACCTGCGGCCACACCCTCTCGCGGGTGTTGCGAACCAGCTCCTCGGTGGTGTGTGACGCAAACGCTCCCGGATATTCGGCCACCCTCGGGGCGGGCACGCCGTTGTTGATGGAGGTATAATACACCTCATTGACAAACCCCGGGGCCGCGATGGCTACCGACGGTACTCCCACATATTCTGCCGCGATACATGAGCCCACTTCCTTGGGCGTGCACAGCCCGCAGCCGCAGTTGCCCGAAATAACGGCATCCACCTTCAGCTCCCGCAGCCGCCGCTGAAACTCATCCTTGGCTCGGCGCGTCACCCCCGGCGCCGGATACACGCCCGCAGCCCCTATCTCGTCGAGAAGAAGCACCTTCGCAGTGGGGTAATGCTCCAGTATCAGCCGCTTGAGCTCGGGATGGGTGATGGAGGCCATGAAGCTCCCGCCTACCAGAGCTATGGTCTTCCCGTCAAGCGTGGACAGGCGAGGAGCCATGCTGATCATCTCCACAGTGCCGCGACCCACCGGTGACACCACGGCATAGCTGGCCTCGCCGACCGTCAGTGCCCCTTCGGGGGGTAGTGAGTCGGCAGGATGTTGAAACTCTATCTTGCAGGCATCGTCACACACCACGCGCTCAGCCTTCAGCGGCGTGCACACGCCGACTGTCACGACTGCCAACACGGTGGCGGTCGTCAGCAATACACCTTTTGTCATTTGCGGTCAGTACACATATGTTTCTGACCTATATGACCTGCCGAAGCCCGAAAGGTTTAAGGGTTGTTAAAAAAACGGTCTCCTGACACCGTGTCGCCCGGAGTAGCCTGCTCAATCTCGGGGAAGGAGGGGGAGGTACGCCCCGTAACCCTCGGCGGCCATCTGCTCGGCCGGGATGAAGCGCAGCGATGCGGAGTTGATGCAGTAGCGCATGCCCCCGCTCTCGCGTGGCCCGTCGGGAAACACATGCCCCAGGTGCGACCCTGATGCCTTGGCACGCACCTCGGTGCGCACCATCCCGTGTGACGTGTCGGGCAGCTCGGTGAGCAGCGTCGGGTCGATGGGACGGGTGAAGGCCGGCCACCCGCAGCCGGAGTCATACTTGTCAGCGGATATGAATAGAGGGGTGCCGTCGGTGATGTCCACGTAGATGCCGCGGCGGAACTCGCGGTCATACTCGTTGGTGTACGGCCTCTCGGTGGCGCCGTTCTGTGTCACCTCCCACTGCAGCGGTGTCAGCCGCTTGCGCAGTGCCTCCTTATCCTCCTTATGTGCCTTGGTGCGCAGCTCGGCCAGAGGGTCTTTGCCAAGCTGACGCGCCTCGCGGAACAGCGCGGGGTTCACGTGGCAGTAACCCCCGGGATTCTTCTCCAGATAGTCCTGATGATACTCCTCGGCGGGATAGAAATTTACCAGCGGCATAACCTCCACGGCCAGAGGGCGCCCGTATCTGAGCGACACGCCGGACACCACGCTCTCGATGGCGGGCAGGTCAGCGGCATCAGTATAGTAGATGCCGGTGCGGTATTGCGTGCCGATGTCGTTCCCCTGACGGTTGAGCAGGGTCGGGTCGATGCTCTTGAAGTAAAGCTCCAGAAGCTCGGTCAGGCTCACGGCGTCACTGTCATAGCTCAACTTGACGGTTTCGGCGGCTCCGGTGCGCCCGGTGCATACTTCTTGATAGGTGGGCTCGGCCACCTGCGAGTTGGCGTATCCGGCCTCGGAAAGGCTGACGCCGGGAACCAGAGAGAAGAGCCGGGCGGTGCCCCAGAAGCACCCGCCGGCCAGATAGATAGTGTGAATCATATAGGATTGAGTTGAAGGATTGAGTCAAGGATGGCGGCAGCAGTCTCGGTATCAGGCACATCGGCGATGGCGAAGCTCCGCTTGCCCCCCTTCTCGCGGATTTTCACGCGGCGGGGGTTCTGCTGCAGGAAGTTGACCATGCGGCCAAACATCGGGCTTTCGTAGTACGCCTTGTTCTCCTCACCCACGAAGTACACATACATCGCCCCCTGCTTCAGTGCCACCTTCTCTATACCCAGACGGCGTGCCATGCGCCGGAGACGAGGGATGCGCAGCAGCTCCTCGGTCTCGCGGGGTATCTTGCCGAAGCGGTCTATCAGACGCATGCGGTAAGCCTGCAGATCAAGCTCGCGGTCGATGCTGTCGAGTTCCTGATACAGGGCGATGCGCTCGCTCTCCTGCGGCACATAGGTGGCCGGCAGCAGCAGCTCCAGGTCGCTCTCTATCACGGTATCGGCCACATAATCGGTCTCTTTGTCCCCCTCGGCCTCATCTGCGGCTTCAAGCGACGCAAACTCGGTGGTGCGCAGCTCGGTGACGGCTTCTTTGAGGATTTTCTGATACGTCTCATACCCCAGGTCGGCGATGAAGCCGCTCTGCTCGGCTCCGAGCAGATTGCCCGCGCCGCGGATGTCCAGGTCCTGCATCGCTATATGTATGCCGGAGCCAAGGTCGCTGAAGCTCTCTATGGCTTGCAGACGGCGGCGGGCATCGGGGGTCAGAGGCTTGCCGGGGGGCACCATCAGGTAGCAGAAGGCCTTGCGCGACGACCGACCCACGCGCCCGCGCAACTGGTGCAGCTCACTCAGACCGAAGCCCTGGGCGTTGTTGATCATGATGGTGTTCACGTTCGGCATATCAATGCCGCTCTCTATGATGGTGGTGGCTATCAGCACGTCATAGTCATGGTTGGAGAAGTCTATGATGGCTTTCTCCAGCTTCTCGGGAGGCATCTGTCCGTGAGCCACAAGTGTGCGGGCATCCGGCACAAGACGCTTCACCATCTCCTCGAGCTGATACAGCCCCTCTATGCGGTTGTTGATGATGAACACCTGCCCGTTTCTGGCAAGCTCGAAGTTGATGGCCTCGCTCACTATGTCGTCGCTCAGGGTGTTTACCCCGGTGAGTATCGGGTAGCGGTTGGCCGGAGGGGTGGTGATGGACGACAGGTCGCGCGCTCCCATCAGCGAGAACTGCAGTGTGCGCGGTATCGGCGTGGCACTCATCGTCAGCGTGTCAACGTTCACCTTCAGCTGCTTGAGCCTCTCCTTGACGGCTACGCCGAATTTCTGCTCTTCATCTATCACAAGGAGCCCGAGGTCCTTGAACTTCACATTCTTACCTATCAGCTTGTGGGTGCCGATGAGTATATCTATCTTGCCCGCCTCGAGGTCGGCAAGTATCTCCTTCACCTGCTTGGCACTGCGCGCGCGCGACAGATAGTCCACCCTCACGGGGAAGTCTTTCAGGCGCTCGCGGAAGGTGTTGTAATGCTGATACGCCAGCACTGTGGTGGGCACGAGCACGGCCACCTGCTTGCCGTCGGTGGCGGCCTTGAAGGCCGCGCGTATCGCCACCTCGGTCTTGCCGAACCCCACGTCGCCGCACACCAGCCTGTCCATGGGCCGCGGACGCTCCATGTCGGCCTTCACGGCCTGCGTGGCAGTGAGCTGGTCGGGGGTGTCTTCGTAGATGAACGAGGCCTCCAGCTCATGCTGCAGATAGCTGTCGGGCGAGAATGCGAAGCCCGGCTCGTCGCGCCGCGCGGCATAGAGCTTGATCAGGTCGCGGGCTATATCTTTCAGGCGGCTCTTGGTGCGCTCTTTCATCTTGGCCCACGCACCGGAGCCGAGCTTGTTCACCTTGGGGGGCACGCCCTCCTTGCCTCGGTACTTGGCGAGCTTGTGCAGCGCATGGATGCTCACGAAGATGATGTCATCGTTGGCATACACCAGCTTGATCATCTCCTGCGCGCGCCCGTTCACGTTGGTGCGCAGTAACCCCGCGAACCGCCCCACTCCGTGATCCACGTGCACTATGTAGTCCCCCGGCTCTATCTGCTGCAGCTCTTTGAGCGACAGCGCCAGCTTGCCTGAACGCGCCCGGTCGCTCTTGAGGGTGTACTTGTGGAAGCGGTCGAATATCTGGTGGTCGGTAAACACGCACGTATGCGTCTCCGCGTCGGAGAACCCCTGATGCAGGGTCGGTATCACCGGCGTGAACCGTATGGCACTGTCACCCCGGTCGGCAAAGATGGCCCGCAGGCGCTCTATCTGCTTCTCGGAGTCTGACAATATATATATGGTGTAGCTCTCCTCTATCAGTCGGGTGAACTCGGAGGAGATCATGTCGAAGTTTTTGTGATAGAGGGCTTGCGGGGAGCACCCGAAGTCTATCGTCCGGTCGGCATCAGCTCCCGCGGGCACCATGCTCCCGGCGGTGAAGAGCAGCTGGCGGTGAGCGTCAAGAGCTGCTATGGCTTTCTCGGCATCAACCACTTGGCTCATCGCTTCCGAGTCTCCCTCATCGGCTATCATCGCGCTCTGGCTGAACTCCTCGCTACCGATGGCGCGGATGCGCTCGGCGGTGAAGGGTGCGTCGCGGAGGGCCACAAGAGTGTCCGGAGGCATGAACTCCATCGCGCTGATGCCCCTCCCGCTCTGCTCCTCAAGGGCCGGGGTCACCGCTATCTCGGGTAGCCGCTCCTCGCTCAGCTGGGTCTCGATGTTGAAGGTGCGGATGGTCTCTATCTCGTCGCCGAAGAAGTCCAGGCGATAGGGCAACTCATGGCTGTAACCGAAGATGTCAACGATGGAGCCGCGCCGTGCCCACTGCCCCGGCTCATACACGTAGTCCACCTCCTGAAATCCATTCTCTCTCAGCCACTTCTCGGTAGCTTTCAGGTCTGCCGTGGCTCCGGCTTTGAGCCGCAGCGTGTGGTCGGAAATCTCCTCGCGTGACGCTACTTT
Organism: Candidatus Amulumruptor caecigallinarius; assembly: GCA_023665605.1. Lineage (GTDB taxonomy): Bacteria > Bacteroidota > Bacteroidia > Bacteroidales > Muribaculaceae > Amulumruptor > Amulumruptor caecigallinarius_B. The sequence goes on from JAMPDP010000001.1 coordinate 814,700, forward strand.
CTCTGCCAATGCCTCGGGATAGCTCACCACAAAGCGAAGCTCGGGGTCGCGCCACCACCGCTCAAGGGTCTCGGTGCGCAATATCTTGGAGGGGCCGTCAACCTGCCCGTACTTGATGTCTCTCTTGTACCCTGACGGAAACAGGCTCACTGCCCCCTCGCCGGCAAGTCGGCTCAGATCATGGTAGAGGTATCCGGCATCGTCGGCTGACTCTCCCACCACCAGGATGGGCACTTTGGGCCGGTCTAACGATGCCAGAAGCATCGCTGCCGACGACCCCGCAAGGTTCGTCAGACCGATGCGTCGCACTTTCGCTGATGACAGAGCCCCGGCGAGGGCTTTGCGCCGCGCCGGGGTCATAAATCCTTTGGCAAGCTCCTGCAGCGTCATTTCTTCTTCTTGACGGGGGCGAGGATGCCGGCCACGCGGCCGGGGGTGTGGAGCACGGTGGCCGCGCTGTCCAGTCCGGCATCGTAGCGCAGCGCGCTCTCTATCTCGCCGGGACGGTAGTAGTAGCGACCCACTATCTCATTGACCAGATAGGGCTCTATCTCTTCACGCGCGGCGGCGAAGTCTCGCTCGGGGTCATGGTGAAGCATCGTGGCAAGCACATCTATCTGCGCCTGCACCGAGTCGGTCATATACCCCTCGGCGCTGGCGGCCTCGCGCAGGTTCTTCACCATCTTGTCGAGCACGCGGTCATAGTTCACGCTCGCCGGGTTCACGAACGTACGGAAGTCCTCGAAGATGCTGTCGCTCACCACGAACTCTCCCGCCGGGGCTATCTCGGGATGCTGCGCCGCATAGCGGGTGGCATAGTCGGTCACCTTGAAGCTCTCCATCACGTTGTAGGTCATCCGCCCGGGGCGCTTGTAGGTCACGGCCACGTCGGGAGTGATACCTCCGCCGTCACGCACCTCGCGCCCGGCGGCGGTGCTGAACACTTTGGTCAGCGAGTCGGGGATGCGCGACACCGACCCGTCGGGGTTGCGCCGCGAGTAGTCGATGGCCTGAATCAGCCTCCCGCTCGGTATAAAGTATTTCGATATGGTCACTTTCAGCAACCCCTCGTCGGGCAGCGGGCGGGAGGTCTGCACCAGACCCTTGCCGTAGGAGCGGTTGCCCACTATCACGGCGCGGTCAAGGTCCTGCAGCGCACCGCTCACTATCTCGCTTGACGAGGCAGTGCCTTCGTTAATCAGCACCGCAAGGGGGATCTTGGTGTCAAGAGGCTGGAGTGTGGTCTTGTACACCTTCTCCTCGCGCACATCGCGGCCGCGGGTGCGGAGCACCTCGGTACCCTTGGGCACAAACAGGCTCACTATCTTCACGGCACTCTCCAGCAGGCCGCCACCGTTGCCGCGCAGGTCAAGCACTATGGACTTCACCCTCGGGTCGGCCTTCAGTGCGGCAAGCGCGTCTTTAACCTCGTTGTAGCTCTTGTCGGTGAACGAGGTCAGGATGATGTAACCGATGTCGCCGCGCACCACACCGTAGTAGGGCACGGACTGCTCCTGGATCTTGCGGCGGGTGATGTCAAACGTCAGTATCGAGTCCTCGGCATACGGGCGCGCCACCACCACCTTCACCACAGTCCCGGCATTCCCGCGAAGCCTTTCGGAGGCCCGGGCGGTGCTCCAGCCTCGCACGCTGTCACCGTCAATGGTGATGATGCGGTCGGCCGCTCTCAGGCCGGCAAGCAGGGCCGGGCCGCCAACAAGCGGCTCGGAGATGTACACGTTGCTGTCACGCGCCATGATCATCGCGCCGATGCCCGCATACTCGCCCGTAGTGATATGCTTGAAGTCATCCTGCTTGTCTCGAGGGATATATTCCGTGTACGGGTCTATATCCTGAAGCATCGCCTCAATCGCGGTGTTGATGCTCGCATCGGCATCTATCGAGTCCACATAGAATGTCTGCAACTCCTTGTACAGGGAGTTGAATATGTCGAGGTTACGGCTGATGTCGGCCTTGTCGCTCCGCACGGCGGCTGTGGTCGAGGCCATGCACACGGCCAACGCAGCCGCGGCTATCCCTAATAGTTTCTTCATCTCTCGGTAGTTCTCAGTGGGTTGAGCAGCTTGCTCTCATAAATCCGAGCAAAGTTACACATATACAACAAATAATTCAACGTCTTTGTCTCGCTCTATCCTGAAAAATTCTTAACCGCTTGCATATCACCTCAAAAAAGCCGTACCTTTGCAATCGGAATTCTATTTTTGAGGCCCGCTTCACGGCCTTTCAAACCCTTCATAACACACATTTCTCTACGCTATGAAAGCACTCCGTGGCATTCTTGCCCTTATTGCCGCTGCAATCTGCTCTGTGACTGCTTATGCAGCCGAGCTCCCCGACATTTACCTCAGGGGCGGAGACCTTGTCGGTGGATGGAACTCGGTTTCTGAACAATACAAGTTCACCAAGGAGGGCGACACGTACTCGCTCCACCTCGACAATCTCAACGGCCTCTTCAAAATCGCTTCCGAGGACTGGCGCACTGTTGACTTCGGCGGCTCCTCTGAGGGCATCGCTGTGAGATCCGGCAACGCCGAGCTCATACTGGTGCGCTCCGGCGAGAACCTCCTGGCAAACGGCCTCGAGGATGTCACCATCACTTTTACCCTCGATGCCTCTGCCGACAATGAGTATGGCTACGACCTTCAGAAGGCCAACGTAACATTCAAGAGCAAACGCCAGGCAGTCACCGGCCTCTCAGGCACTCTCCCCGTGCTCTACATCATGGACGTCAAGGACCTCGACGGAAACCCCTCTGACGAAATCCTCAGCAAGGACCTCGCCGACAAGTCTTACCGCGCCGGCTCATACTGGCTTGACGTCACCCCCTGCAAGTGGATGGTGGACGCCGGCTTCAAGAGCGTTGGCTCTGAGGACGCGCCTCTCCCCCTCACCATCAAGGCGCGCGGCAACTACACCCGCACAGGCTTCGCCAAGAAGCCCTTCAAGCTCAAGCTCGACAAGAAGCAGAGCCTTCTGGGAATGTCCAAGAGCAAGCACTACGCCATTCTCGCACATGCCGACGACAACTACGGATATATGCGCAACTTCACCGGCTTCAACCTCGGCAAGCGCATCGGACTCCCCTGGACTCCATCGCAGCAGCCCGTCGAGGTGGTCATCAACGGCGACTACCGCGGACTCTACTTCCTCACCGAGAGCATCCGCGTGGGCGATGACCGTGTGCCCGTCACCGAACTCGAAGACAACGTCTCTGACCCCGTCCTCGCCACCGGCGGCTACCTCGTGGAGCTCGACAACTACGACGAGGAAAACCAGATACGCATGCAGGAGAAGGGGTGCGTAAACGTCGGTTTCCGCGACGTGCTCCGCATCACTTGGGACACCCCCGAAGCATACTCTGACCTCCAGAAGCAGTTCGTCACCCAGCAGTTCTCGGCCATGAACGATGCCGTGGGCGCAAACTCTGACGACCTCTGGCGCTACATGGACCTCGACGATGCCGCTCGCTACTACATCGTGGAGGAAATCTGCTCGCACACCGAGAGCTACCACGGCTCCACATACCTGTTCCGTGACCGTGGCGACGCTCAGAAGTGGCACTTCTCTCCCCTGTGGGATATGGGCAACGCCTTCAACGGCCCCACAAACGACCACTTCTACTACCACGGCCCCTTCGGCAACACTTGGATTGCCTCAATGATGGCCAACAACACTTTCCGAGCCAAGGTGCAGGCCACATGGCTGTGGTTTATGGGCAACAAGTTCGACGGCATCTACGATGACCTCGATGAGTACGCCGCCGCAATCAAGGAAGCCGCCAAGGCCGACCGTGCACGCTGGAAGGACGCACCCCTCCCCACCTCCACCGGCAACAACAACCCCACCGCAGTAGTCGACAACACCGACATGGACGCCCGCCTCGCTGCCGTCAAGAGCCACCTTCAGGCCAAGACCGACTGGCTCAAGAACCGCTTTGGCAACTACTCACTCTCCCTCTTCGACGAGCCCGAGCGCGACAACACCCCCGCAGCCCCACTCCCCGAATTCATGGTGCCCGCAGCCATCGCGGACATTGACGCAGACGCCGCCGCCGCCGACGCCAACGCCCCCAAGCAATACTTCAACCTCCAGGGCATCCGCCTGACCAACCCCACCCACGGCACCCCCCTGATCGAGCGCCAAGGCTCCCACTCCCGCATAGTAATCCTCTGACACACCCCCAGACCCGGCATTTCCCATCGGCTTGTAGGGATGCACCGTGGTGCATCCGCTGATTAACAGTCGATTCCCTCATAAGGAGCGTCCGCAGGACGCTGATTTACCCGTAGCCCCGGAAGCCGAAGCGATAGCGAAGGCATCCGGGGTTATGGTAACCCCCAACAAAAGGGCATCTGGAGGACGCCGATTTACAACTTCTCCCCGCAATTATTAGGTTTTGCGACACCGCCACGCCGGATTTGATAATTTTTAATAACCATTCACCTCGTTTTAACACAATTATTTGTTATCTTTGTTATGCAATAACAACCGTAACAAAACTCTTATATGGAAAAAATTCAACCCGGCAAGTTCGTGGAACTTGGATATAACCTCTATGAGGTAGCCCCCGACGGCAAGCAGACCCTCGTTCATCAGACCGACAACGCTGACCCCGAGCGCATCATCTTCGGCGTCACCCGCGGCATGATCGTACCCCTCGAGAAGGCCATCGACGGCCTCGAGAAGGGCGGCAAGTTCGATGTTATCGTCAAAGCCGACGAGGCATTCGGTCCCTACGACCCCGAGCAGGTCGCCGAGCTCCCCAAAGACATATTCACCGTCGACGGCAAGTTTGATGCCGAGATGGTCGCTAAGGGCAACTACGTACCAATGATGACCGCCGACGGTATGCGCATCAACGGACTCGTGCTCGAGGTCACCGACGACAACGTCAAGATGGACTTCAACCACCCCCTCGCCGGCAAGGACGTTCGCTTCGAGGGCGAAATACTTCTGGTACGCGATGCCACCCCCGAGGAGCTGTCTCCCTCTCACGGATGTGGTTGCGGATGCGACCATGACCACTGCGGCGACGACTGCGGATGCGACAGCGGCCACGACTCTTGCGGCTGCGATTGCGACAGCATCTGACCACGTAAACCTGCCTAAACATCTCAACGCCGGATTTCCACACACTCACGTGGATATCCGGCGTTCTTTTGTTTGCACTCCCTCATTTATCCACAAGCCACCGCGCATATCGCCGTATCAGCCACGTCAGCGGCAGGATGATGGCCAGCGTCCCCGCAAGAATACCTGCCAGCAACACAGGCATCCGGTCTATCTGCGCCACATACAGATGCCGCGTAGCAAATATTACCCCATACCAGAAGTCATACACCGGCAGGTGAAGGCAGCACAGCAGCAGCGAATTCACCGACACAAACTTGCACCACTTCGGCTCCTTGCCAATGCCCGCCACCATCCGGCACAATATCACCGCCAGCCACGCCCCGCTGAGTGTCCCCACTATATACCACGGCTCATTAACCCAGCTCGCGAAAACACACGTCGGCACCTCCTCGAAGTGCGTCGCCGACCAATAAAGCAGCCCCGCAAACGGAATCACCAGCCACGGCGAGCCCGCAAACCGCGCCAGGGCCGGACAACGCCCCTGCAACAGCCGCAGCGAGTGCCCTAAAGCATAATACCCGAATGTCCCCACAGCCGCCGACAGGCATAGCGGCCACTCGCTCACCACGCCCACCCTTAACAGATAACTCACCAGAGCACCCGCAGCAAGCCCGGCCACAGCAAGCACCCACGGACGCACCACACGCGCCAACGGCCAGTAAGCCATCTCAGCGATATACAGTGCCAACAGTGCCCACAGCGCCAGGTCATAACCCATCATCCCCGGATGCCCCTGCACAAGACCCTCCCACAACACCTGCTCGGCAGGCACCACAGCCTGTCCCTGCACCATCTGCCGCGTCCACTTCACCCACCACCCGAAGGCCAGCACTCCTATCCACACATACGGCACAAGCAACTGACGTGTGCGCTTCAGCGCAAACGCCCCGTAACGCGGATTGTTGCGGTAGCTGAACAGGTACCCCGACAGCATAAACAGCATCGGCATACATATCAGATGCATATACAGCATCCACGGACCCATGTAGTGCAGATGCACCACCAGCACAATAGCCACAGCCAGCACCTTGGCATAGTCAACCCACACCAGATGCACAGCACGGCCCCGTGACCCCGGCAAAACGCTCGCCTCACCGCCGCCAACGCCGTCCGGACCACTGTTCCTGCTAATGCCGTCAATGCTACTCATGCCCGCAAAGTTAACAAATTTCAAGCCCCGCAAAAATTCTCTATCTTTGTGCATCAGGGCAACCGCATCAAAATGAGGATAGAGTGATTTGAAATCATAAGAAGGTGTTGCAAAACCTCAAAAGGAGCGTCCGCAGGACGCTGATTTACCCGTAGCCCCGGAAGCCGGAGCGACAGCGCAGGCATCCGGGGTCATAGTAAGCACGGCAAAGGGCGTCCGAAGGACGCCGATTTACAACATCACCGCCTCCAGTCGGTTCTGCAACAACTCCTTCCGGACATACGTTATGGCAACGATATGATGCAGTTGGTCTTATTTGTGCATCAGCGTGATTTAAACTTTTTTCAAATGCAAGATTTATTTAGACTTTCATTATGACCCAACCCATTTCCCGGCCCCGCAACGTCGTGGTCACAGGAGCAACAGGAGCCATCGGAGCCGCCATCGTAGAGCAGCTCTACGCACGCGGCATCGAGTGCATCATCGCCGCATGCCGACGCACCGACGCCGTCGATGCCATGCGCCGTGACCTCAAGACACTCCATCCCGACTCACCCACTCGCATCGTCGCCTCCCCCCTCGACCTCGCCACACGCCAAAGTGCACGCGACGCAGCCCACAGCATCCTCACCCTTGACCTCCCCCTCGACGCCGTCATCAACAACGCCGGCACAATGCCCCTGCGCGTCCCCACCCTCTCACCCGAGGGAATAGACCTCGCCACCCAGGTCAACCTGCTCTCCACCCTTGCTTTCGCTCAGGAACTCCTCCCCGCCATGCAACCCGGAAGCGTCATGGTGTTCACAAGCTCCATCGCACGCCACATACCCACAGCCGGTCCCGACTACTTAGAACGCGCAGCACGCGCAAGCGGCATCTGGGGACTCTTCTACAATTACAGCCGCTCAAAGCTCCTCCTCACCCGCGCAGCACGCCTCCTCGCCGACCGCGAGCACCCCAAAGGCATCCGCATCAACTGCGCCGACCCCGGTATCGTCGACACCCCACTGCTCCGCACCGGCTACTCCCTGCTCGACGGCATCATCGACACCCTCGCCCGGCCCCTGATGAACATCCCCGCCAAGGGCGCACGCGCCGCCATCCGTGCCATCGACACCCCCTACACCGCCGCAATGGCCACCCCCTTCAAATCCACCCCAATTCCCCCGCTCACACCCCTCCAAGCCCAAACCGCCGCCCAAGTCCTCGCCCAATCGGCATTATAGCCCCTCCGCCACCAGATACACCCGGCAGTCATAAGCATCAATGTCCAGACGGCTCCCCTCAGGAACCGTCCACCCATATTTCCCCCTCATCCGCTCCCACCACAGAGCAATCCCGCGCTCCGCGTCAGCGAGCTGCTCCGACAGCTTCTCCTTCAGCTCAGGACCAGCTTCCGGCAGAGCCGCAGCAAGCTCACGCAGCCCCTCAACACGAGCATAAAGAGCGCGCAGCTCTCTGCATTCTCTCTTGGTCACCTTCCCCGCGAGGGTCACTCCTCCGCCCTCGCTTCCAGCACTTATCATCATAATTACCGACTCTTCACTCCCGGTCAGGACACACACGCAGCCGGCAGGCTCCGCCGCATCGCGCCTCAGGGTTCACCTCCTCGGCATCAGGGATTTGTTAGAAATTAAAAAAAACGTGAGAACCCGTATCCGATGCCCGTTCCCACTGCCTGAGGCTCTGACATTGCCCATCTTGGCAGGAACGGGCAACGTGCAGAGGCCTCACGTAAATATGCGTATGCGCAGGCCTTGACTCTTTTGTCACAGCCGCAGACACTTACATATCCACATAAGACATCTATCGTTGCCACTGTCCTTGACCAAGATTGGAAAACTGTCAGATTTTCAGGCAGTCAAGAAAGGTTTCGATAAACGCTTTTTCCATATGTCAGCCACCGCCGGCAGCAACGCCACCGGCCGATAGCCGCATCCCGCCCTCAAAGCCCATACCGGACCTCTGCCGACGGTTTGCATCCGCAAAAATGCAAAAAATTCCCCAAACCCCCAAATCCCCCGACACCTCAGATCAAACCGCAATGTAACTCGTTGAGGAAGAGTATATTACATAAAGAGAAACAAGGGAGGTTTGAAATAAAAAGCGTATATTTGCGGTCATAAATTAAATTATATGGCAAGAAGAACAACGAAAAACGAAACCGGCATTGAGCGTATTACGCCACCCATTGGTTCAGCGCATGATGCTTGGGCGGCATATATCTGCTTAAATTGCAGAACATTGAACTATGTTCACATAGGCGATGCCCTCTTAACTCCAGAGGAAGCATATGAAAGTCAATCTTGGGTATGCGATAAGTGCGGATTTGTACATTCAAAGGATGCAAGTCTACCTTCATCGTGGGAAGAAAGTTGGTTGCCAGAGCTTCTGGAATCGGGAGAATTAACAGTAGAAAGATTTTGGAAAGCATTCTTTAAGAACGCAACCGAAAATCCTCAGGCGTATTGGAAATTCTGTAATACGTGCGGTAGAATACAGCCCAGCAGTCATTTCAGCAAACACTCAGGATGGGGGCCGTTGGAAAAACAAATGGAATGCCGAGCTTGCAAGGCAGCAATAAATGCAGTGCTCAATCCACAACGTACATCAGAACAACTTAGAGAGGCCTCTATTCGAAGAAGAATTGGAGACCTTATAGTATCGGAGTATGAAGAAAAATTAGATGTTCAAGCATTGTTTGATAGGTTCGGCGGAAAATGCTTCAAAACCGGTAAGCCGTTGGATATAAACAAGACGGGAACTTGGCACATTGATCACATTTTGCCATCAAAGTATCTTTACGCTCTAAACTCACGAAATGCAGCGTTGCTGTCAGATGAAGCCAACGAAAATAAGCGCGACAGGTGGCCAAGTGAATTTTACACCCCACAAGAGTTAGTCGAATTAGCAAGAATAACTGGTGCCGATTTACAATTACTATCAAGTTCAGAGCCTATACAAAACGCCTCGGTTTCATCAGAAAATGTAAATCGCGCAGTAGACCGTTATCTTGCAGTAAGAAACACAACTGACTTGCCCAAAAGAATCGCGGAAATCAAGAAGGTGCTTCAAGATTACAACTTAACTAATTTACTTGATGAGCAACACAAATCAATATTGGGTTTAGTATAAAACCAAATATTGATGGTCAGTGACAGTGCCAATATCTTTAAGCCCAAAGGTATTGCAATGTTCAACACTTTCATCAAACAACTCAGCATGGGCGAACCATCTACGGGCAATTCGTTTAAGTTCAATTCCCATATTGCATTTAGGACTTTTGCCTAAATGCAATACCATAACTCCTCCATGCTTCAAGCGTTCTTTAGCTTGCTGAAAAATTGGATAATAAACAGAGAGAGATTTTTTTTGCCGCTCGTCCACATAAGAATTGGGTATGGTCCTAAAATCGGATGGTTCCCAACCGCTAAACCAAAGACGAATCCAATTAGCATTGTAAAATCTTGTACTATCAAAGAATGGTGGAGACGTGATAACAGCATCCAAATCTGTAATTATCTCAGGCCATTCTATTGTAGAGTCTTGAAGGAAAATCTCACCCTCTGAAAAAGAGTCAGGTATCGGTTCATTAAAAAACTTATTCACCTTATCAATGAGTTTATCAGTCAAATTTTTGTAGATGAACTCCCCTGTCGGAGCATAAGGAGTTATGGGGTGAGATTTTCTGCTTAAAGCATAGGGGCGATTCCCATGTAAGATGTGCATCAAAGCAGAAATGACAACCATTTCTGAAGGATTGGCGGGAGCAAACTTTTGAAAGAATCGACGTGCTAAAAGAATTTCTTTTAGGGTGTCAACATGGTAATACTCGCTTAAAGAACGGTTGAGGCCAAATACTCCGTATAGCTCAATTTCTCTCTCGGTTACCCGGTTATCATGAATAAAGTCGTTCAGCCGTTTGATACAATCGAAGGCTAATTTCATTTCAGTTCTTCCCACCTTAGCTTGGCTTATATAGTAAGCCATAATACTAATATCCATACCGTAACCCTTACGTCCATTCAGACACGCCTCAAAAGGAATTGTTCCCACTCCTACAAAGGGATCAAACATAATACCTCCCTCTGGAATAAAGGTAGTGATGAGATGATGTGCTATTGCCGGTTTCAGTTTACCTTGATATGAACATAACGAATGATTAACATTTCCCCAATTTTTCTTAGAGAAAGGGAGAGATTGGTGCGGAAGATTTATTTTAAAAGATTCCCAATTCTTTTCCCAACCCAATCTTTCGTATTGCATATGGATGAGTACTTGTGAAAGTATCATGCCGCCTCTTGAACGCCTTTCTCTTAATTTCTCATTCTGCACGAGCTTATATCCCAAACTATTCAATAGCTCAATAAGAATAAGGTCGGTTTTAACATGAACATTATTGAAAGCTGAGTCTCCAAGATCAACAAAGATATGCGCGTTAGAAGCCAGTTTTTCTTTTAGGTCTCTGAAGAAACAATACATTTCTTCAAAATAGGCTTTCGCCATTTGAGGGATACGAATGTCGTAAGCAGATTGATTAAGTTCGGCTAAGGTGTCGTTTAATATAGGGCTGTATTCTTCGATTGAGACATCTAAAGATGTATTCATCTTAACGTCGTTGATACCGCTTGTGAGGATTTCATCGCGAAAGCGGCGCAAATCCTTATCAGATGAAAGTTCCTCTAAAAACCATAGTTCCAACTTGGTATTACGAATATAGTTTGTCCCATTAAGATATGGAGGGCTGGTGATTACATATGAAATAGGATATGGGGTATCTACGCAAGAAATATTTTTGGCATTGGGGGTAACAAAAGTATGTGAATGTGAAATACCTAAATCTGAAGAATTTAGCAAATCCTCTGCTATAATACGTATGTTTTCAGCAAAAGAGTTAGAAAACAAGGGTATTCCTTTTTCTAATTCTTTCTTCGTTTTAAAGCGGAGGTCTCCTTGCTTCTTCAAAAAAGAAGAAGGGATTAGCGAAGATAATGCAGCAGTTGTAAGTAAGTCTTTAATAAGACCTTTTTCGAGTTGACGCAAAAAAGTTTTTGCAGAAAGGATTTGAGAAAAACTTTCTGCACTAAAATAAACGCTTTTCTTAAAAGCCGAAAGATAATTAATTTTTAAATCTTCATCCTCTACCGCCTTAAATTGAAGAAGATTCGTTGCATACGAAAAGATTTGATCAGCCAATTTTTCTCTTTCCTCTCTTGTTAGAGCTAAAACCCTCAGTTTAACGTCAATAAGAAACTGTAAAACAGGGTTAACCTCTGAATAAATAGTGGGGAACCCCATAGAATCAGAGGCAAAAATGGTTGTACCTGTGCCAGCGAAAGGCTCATAAACGAGACCTACATTATTGATGTATTTGCGAATGATAGATGTTACGAAGTCAGGTGAATAACCCTCGGCATAGGGATACCAACGCTGAAAGGGAATGGATTTGCTATTTTTAAAAGTAATGTCGGATGTGGCAAAAGGAGTGCCGTCCTCGATTGCTTTGTGCAGCTTGATTTTTATAAATTGACTAATGGGGCGTTTATCTCTATCAGCCTCCGCACAAAGGGCATCATATGAATCAATAGCTATTATACGGCGGATCTCTTGACTTGATAATTTAGCTATGCTAAAAAACAACTCATCCTCACGTTCGTTAAATCCAAGACTTACAACCTTGGATTTTCCTGAAATGGTGTCTGTAAACGAGACGGCCTTGAAATTCTGCATACGATGTAGCTTATTATAATATGATAATTACAACACAAAGTAACGGCGAATTTTTCAGATTTCAAAATATTGGTTTAAAAATCTGCAAGCAATAGATAAGTGAACCAACACGCCGCCTAACACGCTCTATTATTCCTCCTCGGGAGCCGGGGCCAGGGTCCAGCCTTGGGAGGTGTGCACCAGGCGCAACACGCCCATGGCATAGAGGCGGGCGGCGGACTGCTCGGCGGTGCGCTGCGAGATGTGTGCCCCGAGAGCATATTCCTCTATCGTCAGGCCGCGCGCCGGCAGCCGGCCATCTTCAGCAGCTACACCCGAAACAGAAGCCAACTCCTCAAGCCGGCGCAGCAGCCAGCTTTCGGCGGCGGTGAACTGCCATGACTCTCCGGCGGATGAGGCTGCACGCTTCCAGCCCTGCGACATAACCGACGGCGCAAGAATGTTTTCGTCGGCCACGCGCACATAGGCGTGCCACACCCCAGAGGCATCACGCGCCTCCACGGGACGACGCGAGGCGGCCGCTACCTCGGCGATGATCACCGTCTCGCCCCCCTCGGCACGATAGGCCGTGAACGTGACTGGCTGCGGCGGGCGGCAGTAGATGGCCGCCGCACTCTCAACGACATAGATATCCTCCTCATTGCGCACCCCGGCTATCACACCGTTGTCCTTCACGCCAATGAGCAGACGGCCGCCGCGATGGTTGGCAAACGCCGAGATGCTCCGCGCGATCTTCAGCGGATCGGACACGGAGTGCTTGAAGTCCTGCATGTCATGCTCTCCCTCAGCAATGAGGCGGCTCAGCAACAGGGCTCCGCGGCGCGGCTTGAGGTCCTTCACGTTCGTATTGTATCAGGCCTGACTGAAAACCTTGTTACTCAGTCACCTCGTCGGCAGGATAGGTAAAGTTCTCCTCCGTGGGGTTGGCAAGCACCTCATCGAGGTATTGGCGGGCGGCAAGACGCGCCCCCTCGCGGTCCATGAAGGTATAGTTGCCGCAGTCGTGGGCGGTAGCCCCGGGGATGGGGCCGGTCGCCATAGCCACGTGAGCCATGGTGCGCCGCACAAGCTGGAGTATATCCCTCGGCTCCACGCGCCCCTGCACTATCAGGTAGTTGCCGGTGAGGCACCCCATCGGGCCCCAGTACACTATCCGGCTCCCCCACTCGCGGTCATTGCGCAGGTAGGTGGCCGCAAGGTGCTCCATGGCATGAATGGCCGGCCCGGGAATGTGGGGAGCGCGGTTAGGCTCCACCATGCGTATGTCGAAGGTGGTAATCACATCGCCCGAGGGGGTAACGTCGCGCCGCGACACATAGATGCCGCGCTTCAGCGCCAGATGATTCACCTTGAATGATTCTATTTTCTCCATGACGGAATGAGCGGGATTGCTGTGTGGTTGAACTTGACTCACTTGCTGCCGGGCAGCCCCTTGAGGATAGCCACCAGGGCATCCATCGACTCGCGGGGGGCATCATCCCAGAACTGCTCGTACTGCGCTATGTTGTCCACGCCGCCGGGGGTGTCGCTGATCACGCGCACCACCAGGCAGGGCACCTCGCGACGCATACAGGTCTGCATGATGGCCGCGCTCTCCATGTCCACGGCTTTCACCTGCGGGAAGTGACTGCGGATGCGCTGCACCTCCTCGGGACGGCTCACGAAGATGTCGCCGGAGCAGATGAGCCCCACCTTGACAGCGGGAATAGCCTCGACGGTGCCGGGAGCCACAAGCTGCAAGGCGGCGGGCATAAGCAGCGGGTAGCCGGAGGCTTCACCCCACTCGGTGCCGGGACCGCACCACACGTCATGGTAGGCCACATGGTCAGCCACCACCACATCGAGCACCTTGACACCCTCGGCACCCACGCCGCCGGCCACGCCGGTGTTGATGACCAGCTCGGGGTGAAACTCGCGGATGGCACTGTCGGCACCAAGGGCAGCGTTCACCTTGCCGATGCCGCACTGCGTGGCCACCACTTCATGCCCCTCGAGGGTGCCCCGATAGTACCGGCGGCCATCGCGGGTGAGCAGCTCCACATCATGTCCCATGCGCCCCAGGAGCAGGTGCAGCTCCTTCTGCATGGCCACTATTATCGCTATTTTCATATTATGCTGTGTATGAGATGTCTATTGGCAGGTTACTCTATGGTTACTCTATGATGGTGTACTCCCACAGGGTGAGGGGCTGGCGGTGGTCGTTGCTTGGCTTGGTCCAAGTGCGGACCTGGCGCAGGTCCACCCGCCCCTTGTAGTGCTCGGCAAACCATGCGCCGTCATCCTCACCGGCAAGCAGATAGCCCCGCGCCGGAGAGGTCTCCATACTGAAGGGCACCACGCGGTCGCCGAGATAGAAGTCTATGGTGAACAGACGCATCAGCGGGTCGCCCACAAAGGCATATACCGTGCCCTGCGGCTTGATGGCTGCTATCTGCGCGGCTATCGGCTTGTCGCTCTTGGCCGTTACCACGGCGGGCTGATACACACCCCCGAAGGCCCAGTAGAGGGTGATGAGCGCGACGCAACCACCTATCACAGAGGCCTTGCCGCTGTCGCGGAACTGCCGCCCGAACACCACCAGGGCCACCAGCGCCGAGAGCCCCGCCAATGCCCACTGCCACCATGTCGCCGGAGCCATCAGGCCCCCGATGGTCATCATGGTCTTGATGGAGAGCTCCGGGGTGAACCGCCCGGTAAAGGAGGGGATGTGCATGCACACATAGAGGGCGAAAGCACCCATCGCCAGCAGGCAGATGCACGCCGTGTAGACCTTCACGGCATTGGCACAACGGCGTGCGAGCCACAGCGAGAGCATTGCCAGCTGCATAGCCATGAACGGGTACATCGGCAGCAGATAGACGCTGCGCTTCGACGCGGGAAAGCAGTAGAAGATGAGCACCGTCAGCGGGGCCACGAACATGAAGAAGCGCGCGGGGGCAACGGTGCACCAGCGGAATATGGCTCCGCGCATGGCTCGGCGCACGTCGGGCACCAACGTCATCAGTAGGGCCAGCACCGGCACCAGTGTGTAGGGTGCGATGCCACCCAGAAGGGTCAGCAGATTATACCACCAGGGGTTGACATGGCTCTCATAGGACATGGTGCCCATCATGCGCCCGAAGTTCTCCTCCATGGCCAGTCGCAGGAACTCGGCGCCGCCGCGCTCCCATGCCGCCACATACCACAGGGCAGGCACCACCAGTGCCAACAGAGCGCTCAGCAACAACTTCCACGTGGCTCGCCACAGCCGGTGGCCGCACAGAGCCACAAGCAGCCATGTCACCAGGCAGGGGAGTATCACGCCGACCGGCCCCTTTGTAAGCACCGCGCAGCTCATCAGCACCACAGCCCCTCGGGGCATCCCCCGCAGCCCGCCGTCTATGGCCCACCGGTAGAGCGAGTACATCGCCAGCACCATGAACATAGTCAGCAGCATATCCACGCGGCAGGCCATGCCGGCGCGGTACACCTCAAAGCAGGTGAAGGTGATGATGGACCCGACCACAGCCACCCCCTCGCCGGCACGCTTGCGCCAGAAGCCGTAGCCGGCAAGCACCATGATGATCAGTGCCAAGGCCGACGGGAGCCTCGATGTGTACTCGGTGACCTCACCGCCGAAGATTGCGCTTACCAGGGCAATGCACCAGGCCAGCATCGGCGGTTTGTAGGGGATCACATCGCCGTTGCTCAGCGGCAGTATCCAGTTGCCGGTGTTGAGCATCGACATGGCCACCACCGCCTCGCGGGGCTCACCCTTGGTGTGAAAGGGTGTCACCCCCAGGAACGGGAGCAGCGTCAACGCCACGGCGGCGAATATCAGCGCGTAAGCCACAGCGCGCGTACTGTTGTCACGATAATCCATAGACGGGGAGGGTTGCGACGATTGGGTAAGATGAGTCGTCTGTCGGTTGCAAATATAGCGATTATTCCCAACACCTACCCGTTGGATGGTACGTTGGCAGAGGTCAGACGGAGGCGGGAGAGGGTGAATGGCGGGGTGATGCAAGCTTGGAGGGTCAGGGAGCAGTTGGTGCGACGTGGGCCGAGCAGGCGGAGAGCCAGAGGAGCGTGGACGGGGCCGTCGAGGCGGGTGACACTGATGTTGGTGTCGCCGGCCATGAAGGTGACGCGGCCGTCGAAGCGGTCGGTGTCCATCTCCAGCAGGTAGCTGCCGCCTGAGCCCCGCAGGTCGTCGAGGCGCGTGGTCCACTCCACGGAGAGGTCAGCTTGGGGCACCTCATCGCCGGCCAGCCGCACTCCGGCGGCATCGGCAATCAGCAGCCGCGAACCCATGGTGACGGCAGCGGTGACACCCTCCATAGTGCGCCGGTAACGGGTGCCGTCGGCGGGCGAAATCACCGTGACGCCATCATCAGCCACCACCCACAACTCGCCCGAGGAGTGATCGTAGCCTATGCGATGCACCCCCGGAATTCGCGCGACATTCACAGCCTTGGAGCCGCTCAGACACACCAGGTCATAGCCGATGGCCGCAAACACCCCGTGAGGCGTGATTGCCGCCGCCCGCGGCATGACAGAGGGTCGCGGGTCGATGAGCGACGCCCTCAACGCACCCTTGGCCGTCACCGCCAGAGCCATCACGCCACTGTGAGTGAACAGATAGAAGCGGCCGCAGGCATAATCCCAGTTGGCGTTGGCTCCCCACGAGGGGAGCACCTGCATCACCGGTGCATCCGCCACCCTGGCCACGGCCAGAGGAGTGACCGGAGCCGAGGCATCCGCGCGCAGAGCCATGCCGCTGTCGGTGGCCTCGCTGACATCCTGCGGCACAAAGGGGGTGAAGGAGGAGCGCGTCACCGGCACCGTGACCGGCACAAGCCCCTCGGCAAGGGCATAGGCAAAGGTGCCGTCGGAGGAGGGGGTGAGTTCGTAACGATATTCGCGCACCGAGCCGTCAGCCATCGCCATACGTATCTCCAGACGTTGCGCCGCCGGGTCAGGATAGGTGATGAGCGGGGGGAGCGTAGCCGTGGCAGTGCGACATGGGCCGGTGTTGACCACCCGGAGCTTCGCCCCGGCGGCGCGACGTATGGTGACGCATACCGATGCCTGCACCGCCCGCTGCGAGGGGTCCGCCGCCGGGTCGGCCACCGTCATGCTGTCAGCATCATAACCGGCAAAGGGGAGACGGCGCAGGTTGGCCCACACCACATTGTTGCCCGAGGCGCACACAGCAGTCGCCGTGAAGCGGTGAGGGAGCGCAAAGAGAGTCAACGAGTCGGCAGAGGCAACACTTGAAGCAGCCGCACGGGCCGCGAGCCCGTCAAGCGCTTTGCCGATATACACACGGTCAGCCTCGGCACTCTGTGCAAGCACACCGGCTGCGGGGCGCGCTGTGACCACCGTCTCTGCCTCGTCACGGCCAAAGGGGAGGTTGACGGTGGCCACCTTCTGCTCCAGTGCATCCATCACACAGGGGAGCGAGCGAAACTGCTCGGTGAAGTAAGCCTCGCGTGGCGCATGTCCCGCCGAGGCTCCGGGCATCCACATACGGAGTATGCCCGAGGCTCCGTCGCCCCCTTCGAGACGGAACTCCGAGAGTGCGCCATAGTCAGCGGTGTGGCTCTGGGGCGTCACATAGACCTCGGCATACGCCACACGTGCTGCCGCCGCCCGCTGCCGCTCCGTTAGCGACGACATGGCGGGGAGTGCCAGACACACCTTGTAGGTGGAGGCGGTGATCTGCGTCTCAGAGACATAATGGAACATCCCCTCCGTGTTGCGCGACACCACCGCCTGCACACCCTGCGTGGCCGCCCATGGCGAGGAGGATGACAGACAAGTGACCGGACCCACCGAGAGGAGTGTGCCCGCGGCATCATAAAGCTTCACACGAGCGAGCAGAGGCTGAAACCAGCTCCCCATGGCAATGCATCCGTCAGCCATCCGCGAGTAGGCGGCGAGCATCTGCGTGGTGAAGGTGAGGTGGTCACGCGTGCCGATGCCCACGCCCCACTGCGGCAGCGGCGTGGCCAGTGCAAACCCCGCCACGGTGGCGCTTGTCATCGACTCCTCGCCGGCAAAGAGGTGCAGCCCCGGGAGCTCCGAGGCGGGGGGCGTGAGAGTCCATCGCCCGTCGGCATCCTCCGCCACCGTGGCAGCTCCGGCATCCGTCATCAGCACAATCTCCATCCCCGAGGCCACGGCACAGCGGGGCGTGGCACCGGCGGCGCCAAGAGGATAGAGCGTGTCATCAATATATAGCGCCACCTGCTCGCCGCAGGTCAAGAGCATCCACCCCAAGCCATCGGCGAGCACCCCCCCGGCCAGAGGGGCATAGCGGCCACCGCCGGGGGCCGCGAGCGAGTCACTGTCAATAATGATGCGTGGCATCCCCACCGCCTCCAGCACGGGCTTGGCGTCCGAGTCGGGGGAGCGCCGCAGGTTGGTACAGGCCGTCACCGTGCCCCCCTTGAGGGCCCGGGCATCAATGCGCAGATCGCGCCGGCCAACATTTCGGTCATTCAGCATAACAATATCAATTAAAAAGTTTTCACGCCACAAAGATAGCACGCCGCGGCGCCCCTGAACCCGCAACTTCGCACATCCGGCCAAAACAACCGCATCAAAATGAGGATGGAGAGAGTAGAAGTCATAAGAGGGTGTTGCAGAACCTACGATGGCGGATGTGATGTTGTAAATCGGCGTCCTCCAGACGCCCTTTGCTGTGCTGACTACGACCCCGGATGCCTGCGCTATCGCTCCGGCTTCCGGGGCTACGAGTAAATCAGCGTCCTGCGGACGCTCATTAGGAGGTTTTGCAACACCCTCTTGCACCTGCCTATTATTGTCCACGCCTCTACGCGGCTCCGTCCGCGGAGGAGTACATCAGGCGAAGTGTCGCTACGTGGCTCCGTTCGGGCATAGGTTATGGCAACGATTTGGTGCGGATGCCCTATGGGCTTTTGGGCGGTCAGGGGAGGGTTAGGGTGCCGTCGGGGAGGAAGCGGAGCTGCTCGCGGTCGGTGAGGCGGCGGATGGCTTCGATGGCAGCGGTGCGCTGGGCGGGGAGCAGCTGGGCGAGGATGTACTGCGGGGAGTGTCCGCCGGGTTGTGAGGCGAGGTAGGTGACGCGTCGCTCGATGTCGTCGGTGTCGGCGTTGGACGCCCGGCGTGGCTTGGCGGCGCGGCACACGTCGCAGGAGCCGCAGTCGGCGGGGCTGTTCTCGCCGAAGTATGCGAGCATGGCTGCCACGCGGCAGCGGGAGTCGTCGAAGGCGAATGCTTTCATGGCCTGAAGGCGACGCTGCAAGGCTTCGCGGCGGCGGTCATAGACCTCCAGGGGGATGAGCACGTGCTTGGGGAGCTCGCGGGAGGTGGGGAGGTAAAGGTAAGGGAGAGTGCGCCGGGGTATGTAGTGGATGATGTGCTCGCGGCTGAGGAGCAGCAGTGAATCGTAGACGGCCTCTGAGGAAAGGCCGGAATGTCGCCTGAGTACTGTCTCGGAAACGGGCACATAGTCGGAAAACAGCCCGGTGTAGCAGCGCATGAGCGACTGGAGAAGCCGTTCGGCATCAGCGGGTATGCGGGTGTCGTAGAGTGCGTTGCGCTGAGCGAGAATCATGACGCGCGATGATGCGGCGGGCTCGTCGCAATACTCTATCCACCCCGAGCGTGTGAGGATGCCAAGAGCTGAGGCTGCGGGTGCGGGCTGGAGCTTGAAGGTGATGACGAAGCGGTCGAAGTCAAAGGGGAATGTGCGGTCATACCCCTCACCTATCGCGACGCCGACGAAGTTGAGGGCGAGCTCGTAGACGCGGCGGATGTAGTCGCGCGGGGGGAATGAGTCGGCGAGGCGACGGGAGAGCACCGCCTTGTCGCGAGGTCCGGTGATGAGCACGGCGAAGGCGGGTAGGCCGTCACGTCCGGCACGTCCGGCTTCCTGGTAATACTCTTCGAGTGATGAAGGGAGGTCGAGATGGACCACGACGCGGACATCGGGCTTGTCAATGCCCATGCCGAATGCGTTGGTGGCCACCATGACGCGTGTCTGTGAGTCTTTCCAGCGGTTTTGCCGGTCGGCCTTGTCCTGCGGGTCGAGGCCTGCGTGGTAGCAGTCGGCGCTGATGCCCTCGGACATGAGGCGTGCTGCCAGCTCGCGTGTGCGCTTGCGTGAGCGTACATAGACGATGGCACTCCCCGAGGTGGAGCGTAGCACCTGGAGCAGCTTCTCCTCCTTATGGCGAGTGTGGCGGACTATGTAGCTGAGGTTGTCGCGGCTGAAGCTGCGGGCAAACACGCTGCGGCCGCGGAACCGGAGCTGCGCCATGATGTCGTCGGCAACCTCGGGAGTGGCTGAGGCGGTGAGTGCGAGGACGGGAACCTGCGGGAAGAGCTCGCGCAGGGAGGCGATGCCCAGGTAGGAGGGGCGGAAGTCATAGCCCCACTGCGAGATGCAGTGAGCCTCGTCAACGACAATGAGGCTTACGTCGAGGTGTCGGAGGAGCGCGAGGAAGGAGCGCGAGCGGAGGCGCTCGGGGGAGATGTAGAGGAGCTTGAGGCGGCCGGCGGCGCAGCGGTCAGTGATGAGGGTAGACTCGCGGCGTGTCATGCCGGAGTAGAGATAGCCGGCGGGGACACCTACGCGCTTGAGATTGTCCACCTGATCCTTCATGAGCGAAATCAGGGGTGTGATGACGATGGTGAGCCCTGGGAGGATGAGCGCGGGCACCTGAAAGGTGAGGCTCTTGCCGCCGCCGGTGGGGAGGAGGCCGAGGGTGTCGTTGCCACTGAGGATGCTGGCGATAATCTCCTCCTGCATGGGGCGGAAGGAGTCGTAGCCCCAGACGGCGCGGAGGGTGTCACGCGGTGTCATCATGGCGCGGGGAGAGATGAGCGGGAGGAGTGAACGGGGGGTTGAGCGGGACGGGGGATTATTCACCCACGGGGCGGATCTCCTTGACCTGGAGCTGCACGGAGTTGGCCAGGCGGAGGTGCTTGTTTTCCTCGATGGTGAAGCAGATGTCCACGGGCTTGCCGGCATGGATGTGGGGGAAGTGACGGGCCATGTTGAAGGCGATGCCGTTAAACACCTTGCCGGAGGTGTCGTCGACGAGTTCGAGCTTGATGTGCTCGAGCTTCTTGCCGACGAGCTTGCTGGTGCCGAAGTCGGTGACGTTCCTGGCGCAGAACACGGGCTTCTGGTTGCCGGGGCCAAAGGGGTTGAAGCGGCGCAGGAGCGAGAGGAACTCGGGGGTGATTTGCGAGAATGTGATGACGGCATCGATGTCGAGCTGCGGTGTGAGCTGCTCGGGGAGGATGTTGTCGGCGACGTACTGCTCGAAGCGTCGAGTGAACTCGGGCACGTTCTCCTCCTTCATCGAGAGGCCTACGGCATAGGGGTGTCCGCCGAAGTTCTCGAGGAGGTCGCGCACAGAGTTGGCGGCCTTGTAGATGTCGAAGCCCTGGACAGAGCGTGATGAGCCGGTGGCGAGGCCGTTGGCGAAGGTGAGGACTACCGAGGGCTTGTAGTAGAGCTCGGTGAGTCGTGAGGCGACGATGCCGATGATGCCCTTGTGCCAGTCGGGGTTGTAGATGACGATGGAGCGCTTGGCGTCGAGGTCGTCACCGCGTGCGTCGAGCAGGGCGTTGGCTTCGTCGGTGATGCGCTTGTCGAGCTCCTTGCGGTCCTGGTTGTAGCGGTCGATGGCGCGGGCCTTGTCGAGGGCCTCGGCGGCATCGCGTGCCACGAGGAGCTCGACGGCTTCGCGTCCGCTCTGCATACGACCGGAGGCGTTGATGCGGGGTCCAATCTTGAAGATGAGGTCGCTGACGGTAATCTCGCGACCTGTGAGTCCGCAAATGCGGATGATGGCTCGGAGCCCCATGTTGGGGTTGGAGTTGATGCGCTTGAGGCCGTGGAAAGTCATGATGCGGTTTTCGCCGACCATGGGCACGATGTCGGCGGCGATGCTTACGGCTACCAGGTCAAGCATCCCCTGGAGGTCGGTTTGGTCGATGCCGTTGCTCATGGCGAAAGCCTGCATGAGCTTGTAGCCGACGCCGCAACCGCTCAGATGGGGGCATGGGTATTGGCTCCCTTCGAGACGTGGATTGAGGAGTGCGACGGCTGCGGGGAGCTCGTCGTCGGCCATGTGGTGGTCGCAGATGATGAAGTCAATGCCGAGTGACTTGGCATAGGCAATCTCCTCGACGGCCTTGACGCCGCAGTCGAGGATGATGATGAGCTTCACCCCCTGTGCAGTGGCCATGTCGATATTGGCGAGGGATATGCCGTAGCCCTCGTCATAACGGGTGGGGATGTAGTAGTCGATGTTGGAGTAGAAGTTGCTCAGGTACTTGTACACCAAAGCTACGGCGGTGGTGCCATCCACGTCGTAGTCACCAAACACCAGAATGCGCTCCTTCCGGCCCATGGCACGGTTGATGCGCTCTACGGCCTGCTGCATACCGTCCATGAGGAAGGGGTCGTGCATATCGGCCAGTGAGGGGCGGAAGAACTTGTCGGCCTCGGCAATGCTCTTGACGCCACGCTCTACGAGGAGCTCGCTGATGGGCGGGCATGCTGCATATCGCTTGTCGAGCTCAGTCTCCTCGCGCTGTTGTGAAGGTGTAAGGGGCACGTAATTCCATGTCCTTGTCATTTATGTCGTTTTTTTATTTTTCTATCTATCACGGGGCGCGTTCGTGGGTTGAGCGCGCACATATGGGGAGGGGGCGTGCGCCGGTGTCGGAGGGACAATGCTACGGCGCAGGCAGTGAGGGGAGTATGGTGAAAAATAGCGGGCACCGGGCGCTGCCCGGCGTGAGAAGCTGCGCGAGCCGCTGAGGCTGTTGGCGCTGTGCTTCCGCAAGGCCGCATTATGCTAAGTGACGCTACTTTTGTGCAAAATTACGAAAACAATTGTTAATTGTCTGTTTACGCTTAGTTATTATAAGTTAAGATGGGGGATGATTAAACGGGACTGAGCTTGATTAAACTTGATTACGCGGGATTTATCTTGATTACTCGGGATTTATCTTGATTAAGCGGGAATAATCTTGATTGAGGAGTAGTGGGATGGGGAGTGGGTAGAGGGGGGGGGTATGATGCGGCGCGGCGGCTTGCCGTGGCCCTGTCGCGGTGAGCGAAGGGTTTGGGCAAGCCGCCGTGCGGCGTGTGTATGGGGTTGTGTGAATGAGCGGGGCTGATTACTCAGCGGCGGGAGCGTCGGCTGCGGGGGCCTCGGGGGCTGCTTCGGCCTTGGGGGCTTCGGCGGCGGGGGCAGCAGCCTCAGCGGCGGCCTTCTTGGCACCACCGCGACGAGAGCGGCGGGTGCGGCTCTTCTTCTCGTTCTTGGCGGCGAGCATCAGCTCGTTGTAGTCGACGAGCTCGATGAAGCACATCTCGGCGTTGTCGCCCAGACGGTGGCCAGTCTTGAGGATGCGAGTGTAGCCGCCGGGACGGTCAGCGATCTTCTGGGCGATTTCGCGGAAGAGCTCAGTGACAGCGTACTTGTTCTGGAGGTAGCTGAAGACGAGACGGCGGTTGGCCATGGTGTCTTCCTTAGCGCGGTTGATGAGGGGCTCGGCATACATGCGCAGTGCCTTGGCCTTGGCCAGGGTGGTGGTGATGCGCTTGTGCATGATGAGCGATATTGTCATGTTGGCGAGCAGGGAGGCGCGGTGAGCCTTCTTGCGGCCAAGATGGTTGAATTTCTTGTTGTGTCGCATCGTTTATGCGGTTGAGGTGGGATTGCTTAATCTTTGTCTAACTTGTACTTGGAGATGTCCATGCCAAATGACAGGTTCAAGTTGGCGAGGAGCTCTTCGAGCTCAGTGAGGCTCTTCTTGCCGAAGTTGCGGAACTTCAAGAGGTCGTTCTTGTTGAAGACGACGAGTTCGCCTACGGTCTCGACCTCGGCGCTCTTGAGGCAGTTGAGTGCACGTACGGTAAGGTTCATGTCGACGAGCTTAGTCTTGAGGAGCTGACGCATATGGAGAGCGTCCTCGTCGAACTCCTCGTCTTCGGGAGCCTCGGGTGTCTCGATGGTAATCTTCTCGTCGGAGAAGAGCATCAGGTGATGTATCAGGATAGTTGCGGCCTCCTTAAGCGCATCCTGGGGGAGGATGGAGCCGTTGGTTGTGATCTCGATGGTGAGCTTGTCGTAGTCGGTCTTCTGGTCTACACGGAAGTTGTCAACGGCAATCTTGACGTTCTTGATGGGTGTGTAGATTGAGTCGATGGCGAGCACGTCGATTGCGTCGTTGGGCGACGCGTTCTCCTCGGCGGGGGTCCAGCCGCGACCCTTGTTGATGGTGAGGTCGATGGTGAAGCTTGCCGAGGGGTCGAGATGGCAGATTACGAGATCGGGGTTGAGGACCTCGAAGTTGACGAGGGCCTGAGAAATATCGCCGGCTTTGAACACCTCCTTGCCTGACACGGTGATGCTGACTTTCTCGGAGTCGGCATCCTCGACCTTCTGCTTGAGGTCAACCTTCTTGAGATTGAGGATGATGTTTGTGACATCTTCCTTTACGCCGGGGATTGTGTCAAACTCGTGGCGTACGCCGTCGACGCGGAGCGACGAAATGGCGTAACCCTCGAGGCTTGACAGGAGGATGCGGCGCAGGGCGTTGCCTATGGTCATGCCATAGCCCGGCTCAAGAGGCTTGAACTCAAACTTGCCAAACGTGTTGTTGGCCTCGAGCATCAAGACTTTGTCAGGTTTCTGAAATGCTAAAATAGCCATTGAGGATGGGATAAGGAGATTGATTACTTAGAATAGAGCTCGACGATCAGCTGCTCCTTGATGTTTTCGGGGATATCCTCGCGTGTGGGCACGTGGAGGAAGCGGCCGGCCTTTGCGGTCTCGTCCCACTCAATCCAGGGGTACTTGCTGTGGTTGAAGCCGGCGAGAGCGTCGGCGATTACTTCGAGGCTCTTGGCCTTCTCGCGAACACCCACGATGTCGCCGGGCTTGACCTGATAGGAGGGGATGTTGACGACGGCACCGTTGACGGTGATGTGACGGTGGAGGACAATCTGTCGGGCGGCTGCGCGTGTGGGTGCGATGCCGAGGCGGTAAACGACGTTGTCGAGGCGGCTCTCGAGGAGCTGGAGGAGGATCTCGCCGGTGATACCCTTCATGCGAGATGCCTTCTCGAAGAGGTTGCGGAACTGGCGCTCGAGCACACCGTAAGTGTACTTTGCCTTCTGCTTCTCCTTGAGCTGAGTGCCGTACTCAGA
This sequence comes from Candidatus Amulumruptor caecigallinarius, assembly GCA_023665605.1. GTDB lineage: Bacteria > Bacteroidota > Bacteroidia > Bacteroidales > Muribaculaceae > Amulumruptor > Amulumruptor caecigallinarius_B. The sequence continues at coordinate 839,944 of JAMPDP010000001.1, forward strand.
GGTCTTGCGACGCTTGTTGAGGCCGTGCTGTCCGGGGGGGAAGTTCTTCCTGGCGAGCACCTTGTCTTCGCCGAAGATGGGCTCACCGAACTTGCGAGCAATCTTGGATTTGGGTCCTGTGTATCTTGCCATTGTAGACGTTATTGAAGGTTGAGAAGATGGAGCGGCTTATGGGGCCTGTGATGGAGCTATGCCTTGTCAAGCACGAATGTTGCATTGCCGTAGGCTCAGGTGCCATTCCTGTGCGGTGACTGTCGCCGCTGTAAGGATCGTGAGCCGGAGTTGCCTCTTAGTGACAGCCGCGACCGCAGCATGAGAGAAAGACAGTATGTGGTAGACGCCGCCCCTTGCGGTAGAGGGTCGGCGAGTGTGCTGACTCTCTTGGCTGGGGGTTATCGGCGCTGCCGCGGTCAAAAAAATTTCACATTCAAGGCACTTTCCCGGGCTCGATGGGCTGGCGTGGCTCTGCGTCGTGCCGCGGCGAGCGGCACAGGCGTGAGTTGGGGGGTAGCTGCTCCGAAGAAAGTCTTCTAAGGGATGGTGTTAATGGAGTGAGGATGGGTTGATTAAACGCGGCGGCGCTTGGGAGGACGGCAGCCGTTGTGGGGGAGCGGGGTGACGTCGATGATTTCGCTCACCTCGATGCCGGCACCATGGATGGTGCGGATGGCGCTCTCACGGCCGTTGCCAGGACCCTTGACGTAAGCCTTGACCTTGCGGAGGCCGAGGTCGTAAGCGACCTTGGCGCAATCCTGAGCGGCCATCTGGGCTGCGTAGGGTGTGTTCTTCTTGCTTCCGCGGAAGCCCATCTTGCCTGCTGATGACCATGAGATGACCTGGCCCTCGCTGTTGGCAAGACACACGATGATGTTGTTGAAAGAGGAGTGAACGTGAAGCTGGCCGTCGGCGGTTACCTTGACGTTTCTCTTCTTAGCTGCGACTGTCTTTTTTGCCATGTTTGGATTATGGTGATGATGTTACTTTGTGGCCTTCTTCTTGTTAGCCACGGTCTTCTTGCGGCCCTTGCGGGTGCGTGCGTTGTTCTTGGTGCTCTGGCCGCGGACGGGGAGGCCGATGCGGTGACGAATGCCGCGGTAGCAGCCGATGTCCATGAGGCGCTTGATGTTGAGCTGGATCTCGCTGCGGAGGTCGCCCTCCACCTTGTGCTCGGCCTGGATAACCTCACGCACCTTGGCGGCCTGCTCGTCGGTCCAGTCCTGGACTTTGATTTCGCGGTCGACGCCGGCCTTGTCGAGGATCGACTTGGCGGCGCTGCGGCCGATGCCGAAGATGTAGGTGAGGGCTATCTGGCCCTGCTTGTTCTGAGGGAGGTCGACTCCCACGATTCTAACTGCCATATTGTAGGGTTACAGGCTTGGTATATGTGTGTGAAAAGATTGTGCAAAGGTAGTAATTTTCAGTGAAATCTGAAAATGCGGCGCTTTGCGACGCCCTTCACCGGCTGAGTGCTTGATCCCAGCATAGGGGACAGCGGAGTGATGCCGGGTATCAGCCCTGACGCTGCTTGTTCTTGGGGTTCTTCTTGTTGATGACGTAGAGGCGTCCCTTGCGGCGGACGATCTTGTCCTCGGCGCTGCGCTTCTTGATTGATGCTCGTACTTTCATATCCGTGGGATTAATGAGTTAACGGGTTATGGTTATTGAATGAATGTCGGAGGGTGTGTGGGTCACCGGCGTGCGGCTTACTTGTAGCGGAATGAGATGCGGCCCTTCGACAGGTCATAGGGCGACATCTCGACCCTCACGCGGTCACCGGGGAGAATCTTGATGTAGTGCATGCGCATCTTGCCGGATATGTGGGCGGTGATTTCGTGCCCGTTCTCAAGCTCGACGCGGAACATGGCGTTGCTCAGTGACTCGACGATGACGCCGTCTTGCTCGATAGCTGCTTGTTTGGCCATTGGCGGTGGATGGGTGGGTTGATTTGTTTGGGGGGGTGTAGAGGAGTGAGGGTGGAGGAGTGAGGTGCCGGGGGTGGTGTCAGACGAATCTGTCGCCGAGGGCTTCGCGGATGGGGTCGAAGGTGGTGAGCTGCCGGGTAACGCCGTCGATGATGGCGAGTGTGTGCTCGTAGTGGGCGGATGGCTTGCGGTCGCGTGTGCGGCACTGCCAGCCGTCGCGTTCGATGACGATGTTGCGGCTGCCCATGTTGACCATCGGCTCGATGCAGAGGCACATGCCGTTGCGGATGACGGGGCCTGTGCCGCGGCGTCCGTAGTTGGGCACTTCGGGGTCTTCGTGCATCTTGCGCCCTATGCCGTGGCCGCACATCTCGCGGACTACGGTGTAACCGCGTCGCTCGACGTATGACTGTACGGCATTGGAGATGTCGCCGATGCGAGCGCCTTCGCGGCAAGCTTCGATGCCTTTGTAGAGGCTCTCCTTGGTGGTTCGGAGCAGTGCCATGACGGGGTCGGAGACTTGGCCGACGGGGAATGTGTAGCACATGTCGCCGTTGAAGCCGTCGAGCTCGACGACTGTGTCGACCCCTACGATGTCGCCTTCGCGGAGGGCGTATGAGCCGGGGAACCCGTGGACCACTGTCTCGTTGACTTCAATGCAGAGTGTTGCGGGAAATCCACCGTAGCCGAGGCATGCGGGCTTGCCGCCGTTGTCGAGCATGAACTCGCGGGCGACATTATCGAGGTGACGCGTGGTGACGCCCGGGGCCACGTGCTTGGCAACTTCGCCCATGGCGAGGCTTACCAGTGTGCAAGCGGCCTGCATCTTCTCGAGTTCCTCGGGTGTCTTGAGATATATCACTGTCGGTAAATTTCAGCCGGCTGGGCTCGGCGGTGAGCTTGATGTCGGCGATGAGTTGGTGGTGTGGGGGTTCGGGGTTAATTCCGCCGGTTCGCCTGCCCGGGTTTTCCGGGCAGGCGCGAAGTGGCGGGATGTGAGTGTGGTCAGCGGTGTGTGAGCCGTGCCGCGCAGTGGCGGCTTAGCGTCAATAAGCGCTGCCGGTGGTGCGTCCCTTAATCTTTCCGTTCTTCATCAGGCCGTCGTAGTGGTGCATCATCAGATGGCTCTCGATCTGCTGGAGAGTGTCGAGGACCACGCCCACGAGGATAAGCAGCGAGGTGCCACCGAAGAACTGGGCGAAGTTCTGGCTGATGCCGAAGAACCGAGCGAATGCGGGGAGGATAGCTACGATGCCGAGGAATATGGACCCGGGGAGGGTGATACGGCTCATAATTGAGTCGAGGTACTCGGCGGTCTTCTTGCCGGGCTTGATGCCGGGGATGAAGCCGTTGTTGCGCTTGATCTCCTCAGCCATGCGCTGGGGATTGACGGTGATTGCGGTGTAGAAGTAGGTGAAGGCCACAATCATGATGAAGTACACCAGATTGTACCAGAATCCGTTGATGTCAGAGAACGCAGCGAAGAAACCGCGCTGAGCGTCGCTGGCACCGCCGAATCCGGCGATGGTGATGGGGATGAACATGATTGCCTGGGCGAAGATGATGGGCATTACGCCTGCGGCATTGACCTTCAGGGGGATGTACTGGCGAGCGCCGCCATACTGCTTGTTGCCGACGATGCGCTTGGCATACTGTACGGGAACTTTGCGGGTGCCCTGCACGAGGAGGACGGCGCCAACGGTGACGGCGAAGAGCAGCAGAAGCTCAACGATGAACATCACCAGACCGCCCTGGCTGCCGGTGGAGCCGGGCAGACGAGAGGTGAACTCATAGAGGAGAGCTCCCGGGAGGCGTGCGATGATGCCCACGAGGATGATGAAACTGATGCCGTTGCCGATGCCACGGTCGGTGATGCGCTCGCCGAGCCACATGATGAACATGGAGCCGGCTGCGAGGATGACCGTCAGGTAAGCCACCGTCCAGAAGCCGAGGGCGGCGACGCCGCCTGCGTGAGCCACCTGGATGTTGAGGTTGACCAGATAAGCGGGGCCCTGGAGGAGGAGGATGATGACGGTGAGGTAGCGTGTGTACTGGTTGAGTTTCTGGCGTCCGCTCTCGCCCTCACGCTGCATTTTCTGGAATGAGGGGAGTACCATGCCGAGGAGCTGAATCACGATGGAGGCCGTGATGTATGGCATGATGCCGAGGGCGAATATCGAGGCCTGCGAGAAGGCGCCGCCGGAGAACATGTCAAGAAGCTGCATCAGACCACTCTTGTTGGTGAAGTTGCTGAGCGCCTCAAGGTCTTCGGGGCGGATGCCGGGAAGCACCACATAGCAACCGAGGCGGTAGATGGCTACCAGCAGCAGGGTCACGAGCAGGCGCTTGCGCAGCTCCTCGATGGTCCAGATGTTTTTGACAGTCTGAATGAAGCTCATCGTGTGAGTCAGATTTTGGTAGCGGTGCCACCGGCGGCCTTTATGGCCTCCTCAGCGGCGGTCGAGAAAGCGTGAGCCTCGACGGCGACCTTGTGAGAGATAGTGCCGTTGGCCAGAATCTTGACCAGCTGACGGCGGTTGATGAAACCGGCTGCGCGGAGTTCGTCGAGACCGATTTTCTCGAGGCCCTTGGCGGCAGCGAGCTCATCGAGGGTGCCGACGTTGATGGCCTTATACTCGATGCGGTTGATGTTCTTGAAGCCGAACTTGGGGAGACGGCGCTGGAGGGGCATCTGGCCACCTTCGAAGCCGATCTTGCGCTTGTAGCCGGAGCGAGACTTTGCGCCCTTGTGGCCGCGGGTAGAAGTGCCGCCCTTGCCGGAGCCGGGGCCGCGGCCGATGCGGGTCTTCTTCGTTACTGAGCCGGCCGCAGGTGATATGTTGCTTAAGTCCATGGTGATGGGATTGTTGCTGTTGGTGGGAAGTGAAATGATAATGATGTGTGACAAGGAGGAGGGAGAGAGTGGGGTGACCCGGGCCGCGTTAAGCGGGGGTCACCTCCACCAGGTGGTGCACACGAGCAACCATGCCGCGGATGGAGGGTGTGTCCTCCTTGATGACGGTGTGGTGCATCTTGCGCAGTCCGAGAGCGTCGAGGGTCTCTTTCTGCACCTTGGGAGCCTTGATGCGGCTCTTGATCTGAGTTATCTTGATCTGTGCCATGTGTGTGTCTAAGCGTGTTGACTTGTTAAGGAAGCTCGAGGTGCGGTGCTTATCCGTTGAATACCTTGTCAACGGAAATGCCGCGGTTCTGAGCCACCTGAGCGGGAGAGCGCATCTCGCCGAGGGCGGCGATGGTGGCCTTGACGAGGTTGTGGGGGTTGGAAGATCCCTTGCTCTTGGCGAGGACGTCGGTGATGCCGACGCTCTCGAGCACGGCACGCATGGCGCCACCGGCCTTTACACCGGTACCGTGGCTTGCGGGCTTGAGGATTACGCGTGAGCCGCCGAACTTAGCTTCCTGCTCGTGGGGGATAGTTCCCTTGTGGACGGGTACGCGGATGAGGTTCTTCTTGGCGGCCTCAACGCCCTTGGCGATGGCAGCCTGTACTTCGTTGGCCTTGCCGAGGCCCCAGCCTACGATGCCGTCTTCGTTGCCTACAACGACGATAGCAGCGAAGGTGAAGGTGCGACCGCCCTTGGTGACCTTGGTGACGCGGTTGATTGCGACGAGGCGGTCCTTGAGTTCGATATCGTTGGTTGACTTAACGCGGTTGTTCTTTGTAGCCATGACTGAGTGTTAGAATTTAAGGCCGCTCTGGCGTGCGGCGTCTGCGAGTGATTTAACACGGCCGTGGAAGAGGTAACCGTTGCGGTCGAACACTACGGTGTCGATGCCGGCTTCCTGGGCCTTCTTGGCGATGAGCTCGCCGACCTTAGCGGCGATCTCAGTCTTGGTGCCCTCGGCGATACCTGCGCTTGAGGCGCTTGCGAGGGTCTTACCTGCGAGGTCGTCGATGAGCTGAACGTAGATCTGCTTGTTGGAGCGGAAGACGCTCATGCGGGGACGCTCAGCGGTGCCGGAGATGCGGCCGCGAATGCGGGCCTTGATCTTGTTGCGGCGTTGTATCTTGGAAAACATATTCTATGTCGGTCTAAGAAATGGTTGGGAACTAAGTTACTTTGCTGAGGCGCTCTTTCCGGACTTGCGACGGATGACTTCGCCGACGAACTTGATGCCTTTGCCCTTGTAAGGCTCGGGCTTGCGGAGTGAGCGGATTTTTGCGCAGACCTGTCCGAGGAGCTGCTTGTCGTCGCTCTCGAGGATGATGAGGGGGTTCTTGTTGCGTTCGCTCTTGGCCTCTACCTTGACTTCCTGGGGGAGCTTGATGTAGATGGCGTGAGAGTAACCCAGGGCGAGCTCGAGGACCTGGCCAGTGGCAGTGGCGCGGTAACCTACGCCAACGAGCTCCATCTCCTTGCGATAGCCTTCGGAGACGCCCACCACCATGTTGTGGATGAGGGCGCGGTAGAGGCCGTGCTGAGCGCGGTGCTCGCGGTCGTCGGAGGGTCGGGTGAGTACTACTTCGTTGTTCTCAACCTTGATGTCGATGTCGGGGTTAACCTTCTGAGAGAGGGTTCCCTTGGGTCCCTTAACGGTGACGAGGTCGCCAGCAACGGTGACGGTGACACCTGCGGGTATATGGATGGGTGCTTTACCTATACGTGACATGTCTCTTCGTGAGTTGGAAAAAGTGTGTGTCTTAAAAAGTAATGTGCCTGAAGCGTTGTAGTTATTGATGACGTTGCGGTATCAATAAACGTAGCAAAGCACTTCGCCGCCCACCTTTGCTTCGCGTGCGGCCTTGTTGGTCATGACGCCCTTGGAGGTGGAGAGGATGGCGATGCCCAGGCCGTTGAGCACACGGGGCATGTCTTTGTAACCGGCGTACTGACGGAGGCCGGGGCGCGACACGCGCTTGAGACCCTTGATGGCGTTGACCTTGTCAACGGGGTCGTACTTGAGGGCGATCTTGATGACACCGGCGGGGGTGTCGCCCTCGATGAACTTATAGTTGAGGATATAGCCCTGCTCGAAGAGGATCTTTGTGATTGCCTTCTTCAAGTTGGAGGCAGGCACCTCGACAACGCGGTGGTTGGCTTTGATGGCGTTCCTCAATCTTGTCAGATAATCTGCTATGGGATCGGTCATTGTTGTGGATTGTTTAAATTGATTCGGCTCATTCCGAACAATATTCAAATATTCACGCTCAGAGGAGGAGGTGGAGCATCGTAAGCATTGGGGTTGCCGATGATGCTGATGATGAGGTGGTGAACACTCGGCGCTTTGATGAGCCCTTTGTGGAGAGGATACGTTGAGTTATCGTGTGTAAAGGGTGTCGGTGGGTGGAGTGTTTCTCACCAGCTTGCCTTCTTGACACCGGGGATGAGGCCGGCAGATGCCATCTCGCGGAACTGAATACGGGAGATGCCGAACTGGCGCATATAGCCTTTGGGGCGGCCGGTGATAGAGCAGCGGTTGTGGAGGCGCACGCTTGAGGCGTTCTTGGGGAGCTTCTGGAGCCCCTCGTAGTCGCCGGCCTCCTTGAGGGCGGCCTTCTTGGCGGCGTACTTGGCGACGAGCTTGGCGCGCTTCACCTCACGGGCCTTCATTGATTCCTTTGCCATAATGATATGTGCTTGGGTGTTGTGTTGTGTTAGATGAAGTCAGGGCAGTGAGCCTCGGTGCTTACTTCTTGGCGTTCTTGAAGGGTAGACCGAACTCCTTGAGCAGAGCGTATCCTTCCTCGTCGGTGTTTGCCGAGGTGACGAAGGTGATGTTCATGCCCATGAGCTTGGAGATGGTGTCGATGTTGATCTCGGGGAAGATGATCTGCTCGGTGATGCCGAGGGTGTAGTTGCCACGGCCGTCGAGCTTGCCTTCGATACCCTTGAAGTCGCGGATACGGGGGAGAGCAACGCGGACGAGACGCTCGAGGAACTCATACATGCGCTCGCGGCGGAGTGTGACGCGAACGCCGATGGGCATCTTCTTGCGGACCTTGAAGTTGGAGATGTCCTTGCGAGAGAGAGTGGCGACGGCCTTCTGACCGGTGATTGCGGTGAGCTCGTTGATGGCTGTCTCGATGATCTTCTTGTCCTGGGTGGCCTGGCCGAGACCCTGGTTGATGACGATCTTCTCCAGGCGGGGCACCTGCATCACTGTGGAGTAGTTGAACTCCTTCTCGAGCGCGGGAACGATGCGCTCCTTGTAATCTTTGTGAAGTGTAGTCTCCATTATTTAAGCTCTTCTCCTGATTTCTTGGCGTAACGTACTAACTTGCCCTTGTCGTTGAGGCGACGGCCTACGCGGGTGGGCTTACCGGTCTTGGGGTCGACGACGGCCAGGTTGGAGATGTTGATGGGGGCCTCCATCTTGATCAGGCCGCCCTGGGGGTGCTGAGCACTGGGCTTCTGGGCCTTTGTGACGATGTTGGCGCCCTCCACGATGGCACGGTTCTTGTCGGGGATGACCTTGAGGACACGACCCTTGTGGCCGCGGCTCTCGCCGGAGATCACCATGACAATGTCGTCTTTCTTTATCTTGAGTTTGCTCATTGCGATAAAAAAGAGTGGTGGTGTGTGTGGGTTGGGGTGAAGTCTGTTAACGGATGTTGAAGCGGGTATGTGTTACTTGTCCGTGTGTGGGTGCTGTCAGAGCACCTCGGGGGCGAGTGACACAATCTTCATGTTGGTGGCGCGGAGCTCACGTGCGACGGGGCCGAAGATGCGGGTGCCGCGGAGTTCGCCGGCGTTGTTGAGGAGCACGCAGGCGTTGTCGTCGAAACGGATGTAGGAACCGTCGGGTCGACGAACTTCCTTCTTGGTGCGTACAACTACGGCCTTGCTGACGGTGCCCTTCTTGACGTCGGATGAGGGAATAACGCTCTTGACGCTGACGACGATGATGTCGCCGACAGATGCGTAGCGACGTCCTGTGCCACCGAGTACGTGGATGCAGAGGGCTTCCTTGGCGCCGGAGTTGTCGGCTACGGTGAGGCGTGTTTCGGTCTGTATCATGACTTGTGAGGTATGTTACTTGACTTTTTCGATGATTTCTACCAGGCGCCAGCGCTTGGTCTTGGACAGGGGACGTGTCTCCATCAGGCGGACGGTGTCGCCGATGCTGCACTCGTTGTTCTCGTCGTGAGCGTGATACTTCTTGGTCTTGTTGACAAACTTGCCGTAGATGGGGTGCTTCTCCTTCCACTTCACCGTAACGGTGATGGACTTGTCACCCTTGTTTGACGACACGACCCCGATGCGCTCCTTGCGGAGGTTTCTCTTTTCTTCCATGTTAAGGTAGAATGGTGTGTGAACAGGCGGTCAGTTTCCTAAACCGGGTTGTTGGTTGTGTGTGGGTTGATGTAGTGTTGAGTAGTCAGAAATGACTTTGCTTGAGCCGATGTACCTCTTGAGGAGAGTCCCTCCGGCCGTGACTGGCCGGGGGGAAGCTCCGTGTGAGGGACTTATCATTTAGCGGCGGCCTCGGCGAGCTGGCGTGCGCGGAGCTCGGTTTTGGCGCGTGCTATGTCGCGGCGGTCAGCGGTGATCTTTGCGGGGTTGTCTACCGGAGAGATCTTGTGGTTGATCTTGAGCTGTCGGTACTCCTTCTCCATCTCAACGAGGCGGGCCTGGAGGTCAGCGGTGGTCATGTCCTTGAGCTGAGCTTTCTTCATGAGGCTTTGTTACTAAGGGGTTGATGTTGGATGGTGATGAAATCAGACGTTCTGGGTGGGGTCATAGTCGCGGCGGACGATGAACTTGGTGGTGACGGGGAGCTTCTGTGCAGCGAGGCGGAGAGCTTCCTTGGCCACTTCGAAGGGTACACCTTCGACCTCAAGGATGATGCGTCCGGGGGTTACGGGGGCTACGAAGCCTTCGGGGGAACCCTTACCTTTACCCATTCGGACCTCGGCAGGCTTCTTGGTGATGGGCTTGTCGGGGAAGATGCGGATCCAGATCTGACCCTGGCGCTGCATGTAGCGGGTAACAGCCACACGGGCGGCCTCGATCTGGCGTCCGGTGATCCACTTGCTCTCAAGTGTCTTTATGCCAAATGAGCCGAAAGCCAGCTGATTGCCGCGCTGGGCGTTGCCCTTCATGCGGCCTTTCTGGGAGCGGCGGAACTTGGTCTTTTTCGGTTGTAACATGTTAGTTCTGCGTTAAAAGGTTGATGAAAGGGTCCGGATTAGTCGCGGCGAGAACCTTCGCGACCGCCACGGGGCTTGCGGAAGCCGCCACGACGGGGAGCACCGTTGCCTGAGCGACCGCCCTCGCGGGGTGTGGAGGTGAAGTTGGGGGCGAGGTCACGCTTGCCGTACACCTCACCGCGCATGATCCACACCTTAACGCCAACGACGCCTACCTTGGTGTGAGCTTCAACGAGAGCGTAGTCGATGTCGGCACGGAGGGTGTGCAAGGGTGTACGTCCTTCCTTGAACATCTCGCTGCGTGCCATCTCGGCGCCGTTGAGACGCCCGCTTACCTGCACCTTGATGCCTTCAGCACCGGCGCGCATTGTGGCGGCGACGGCCATCTTGACGGCGCGGCGATAAGCGATCTTGCCCTCGATCTGGCGTGCGATGTTTGCAGCAACGATAGCTGCGTCGAGCTCGGGGCGCTTCACCTCGTAGATGTTGATCTGAACATCCTTGTCGGTGATCTTCTTGAGCTCTTCCTTGAGCTTGTCGACCTCGGAGCCACCCTTGCCGATGATGAGGCCGGGGCGAGAGGTGCAGATGGTGATGGTGATGAGCTTGAAGTTGCGCTCGATGACGATGCGTGAAACGCTTGACTTGGCAAGACGCACCTCGAGATACTTGCGGAGCTTAGAGTCCTCAAGCAGCGTGTCGCCGTAGTTCTTGCCACCGAACCAGTTGGAGTCCCAGCCGCGGATTACGCCGAGGCGGTTGCTGATTGGATTAACTTTCTGTCCCATTAATATAGGTGTGTCTTGAGATTACTTGTTGTTGTCCTTGGTGTCAACGATGAGCGTCACGTGGTTGGAGCGCTTGCGGATGCGGTAGCCGCGACCCTGGGGAGCGGGGCGGAGGCGCTTGAGCATCGGTGCGGGGTTGACGAAGATGGTGGTGATGAAGAGCTCACCGGCGTCGGCCTTCCGGTCGTTCTTTGCCTCCCAGTTGGCGATGGCAGAACGGAGGCACTTGCTGAGGACTGCTGCAGCCTCCTTGTTGGAGAACTGGAGAACACCGAGGGCTTTGCCTACTTCCATTCCGCGCACCATGTCAGCGACGAGGCGCATCTTTCGGGGCGAGGAGGGTATGTTGGTCAGCTTGGCGAAGGCCACCTGTCGGCGCTCATCCTTCATTCTATTGGCTGAAAGTCTTTTTCTTGCACCCATAGTAAGTATGTGTGTGTGTGAGTGTTAAAATGGTGATTGGGAAAGGGCCCGGTGAATTACTTCTTCTTGTTGCCGGCGTGTCCGCGGAATGTGCGGGTGGGGGCAAACTCTCCGAGCTTGTGGCCAACCATGTTCTCGGTGACGTAAACGGGGATGAACTTGTTGCCGTTGTGTACGGCGAAAGTGTGACCCACGAAGTCGGGCGAGATCATCGAGGCGCGGCTCCAAGTCTTGATCACGGACTTCTTGCCGCTCTCTTCCATGGCAGCTACCTTCTTCTCGAGCTTGACTGAGATGAAGGGACCTTTCTTTAATGAACGACTCATAATGCTGTGTTCGTTGAGTGGTGATGGTTACGTGATAGGATGGATTACTTCTTGCGACGCTCGATGATATACTTCGAGGACTGCTTCTTGGGTGAGCGGGTCTTGAGGCCCTTGCTGTAAAGGCCGTTGCGCGAGCGGGGATGTCCACCGGAAGCGCGACCCTCGCCACCACCCATGGGGTGATCGACAGGGTTCATAACGACACCACGGTTGTGGGGGCGTCGGCCGAGCCAGCGTGAGCGTCCGGCCTTACCTGAGCTCTCGAGGGAGTGCTCTGAGTTGCCGACAACGCCAACGGTGGCTTTGCAAGCGGCGAGGACCTTGCGGGTCTCACCTGAGGGGAGCTTAACAATCACGTAGTCACCCTCACGCGAAGTGAGCTGTGCGAAGGTGCCGGCAGAGCGAGCCATCATGGCGCCCTGACCGGGGCGGAGTTCGATGGCGTGCACGAGAGTGCCGACGGGGATGTTGGCCAGGGGGAGTGCGTTGCCTACCTCGGGAGCGGCATCCTTGCCGCTGACAACGGTGGCGCCTACCTGGAGGCCGTTGGGTGCGATGATGTATGCCTTCGCTCCGTCGACGTAATAGAGCAGTGCGATGCGTGCCGAGCGGTTAGGATCGTACTCGATGCTCTTTACGACAGCGGGAACACCGTCTTTGGTTCTCTTGAAGTCGATGATGCGGTAGCGACGCTTGTGCCCACCGCCACGATAGCGGTTGGTGAGGTGGCCTTCGGCGTTACGGCCACCGGTGCTCTTCTTGCCGACTGTAAGAGATTTCTCTGGTGTGGTAGCAGTGATGACGCCTTTGAACACACCAATAACTTTGTGTCTCTGCCCCGGTGTAGTGGGCTTGAATTTTCTTACTGCCATTATTGCTTGTTATCAGATATTGCTGTAGAAATCGATGGACTGGCCATCGGCTACGGTAATGATGGCCTTCTTGTAGGCAGCTGTCTTTCCGCGGAGGAGTCCGGAGCGGGTCCAGCGTGAGCGGTTCTTGCCGCGCACCTCCATGGTGTTGACAGCCTCGACCTTGACGCCGTAGATCTTCTCTACGAGGTCCTTGATCTGGAACTTGTTGGCCTCGGGCGACACACGGAACGTGTAGCGGTTGAGCTTCTCCTGGAGGCGGGTGGCCTTCTCGGTGACGATGGGAGTGATCTGGATGTCCATTGTACTGTAGGTTGCCGTGTGGATGGATTAGAGATTGTTGACGATCGCGAGGGCCCCCTCGGTTAAGAGGATGGCGTTTGAGTTCATCAGGGCGTAGGTGTTGATGTCACCTGCGCGCATGATGCGAGCGTTGGGGACGTTGCGGAGGCTGAGGCTGACGTTGCGGTCGAGCTCGGGCATGACAAGGAGGATCTTCTTGCCCTCGGCGTCGAATGCCTTGGCGAGCTTTACGAAGTCCTTGGTGCGGGGAGCTGCGAAGTCAAAGTTCTCGATGACGGTGATCTGTCCGTCCTGAACCTTGTAAGTCAGAGCACTCTTGCGTGCGAGCTGCTTCACCTTCTTGTTGACCTTGAAGCGGTAGTCGCGGGGACGGGGGCCGAACACACGGCCACCACCGACGAGGAGGGGAGAGTTGATGTCGCCGATGCGAGCGCCGCCGCCGCCTTTCTGCTTGTGGAGCTTGCGTGTTGAGCCAGAGACTTCGCTGCGCTCCTTGCTCTTGGCGGTGCCCTGACGGCGGTTAGCGAGATACTGCTTCACGTCGAGGTAAACGGCGTGCTCGCTGGCATCGATGGCGAAAACGGCATCGTTGAGATTGGCCTTGCGGCCGGTGTCCTTACCTTCAATGTTGTAGATAGCGAGTTCCATTTACTTTTCGATTATGACGATTGAACCTTTACTTCCGGGAATGGAGCCCTTGATGACGAGCAGATTCTGCTCGGGCATGACCTTGAGCACCTGGAGGTTTTGAACTGTTACGCGCTTGTTGCCCATCTGGCCGGCCATGCGCATGCCCTTGAATACCTTAGCGGGGTATGAGCAGGCGCCGATTGAACCTGGGGCGCGGAGGCGGTTGTGCTGGCCGTGAGTGCTCTGGCCGACGCCGCCGAAGCCGTGACGCTTAACGACGCCCTGGTACCCCTTACCCTTGCTGACGCCCTGGATGTCGACGAAGTCGTTCTCGGTGAAGAGGTCGACGCTGAGGGTGTCGCCCAGAGCGGGTGTGGAGTCAAAACCCTTGAACTCGGCCAAGTATCGCTGCGGAGCCACGCCGGCCTTCTTGAAGTGTCCCATCTCGGGGGCTGTGGTGTGCTTCTCCTTCTTCTCGGTGAAGCCAACCTGAACGGCGTCATAACCGTCCTTGTCGACGGTCTTGATCTGAGTAACTACGCAAGGACCAACTTCGATAACAGTGCACGGCACGTTGCGGCCGTCGGCACTGAAAACGGATGTCATTCCGATTTTCTTTCCTAATAATCCTGGCATTTCTTGTGGTGTTAAAGAAAAAGTCTCGTTGATAGTGTTGACTGGATGAAAGTGCCGGTCTGAGGTGAATCAGACCTTGATCTCTACTTCCACGCCGCTGGGGAGCTCGAGCTTCATCAGAGCGTCGATGGTCTTGGCGGAGGTGTTGTAGATGTCGATGAGGCGCTTGAACGCTGAGAGCTGGAACTGCTCGCGGCTCTTCTTGTTGACGAAGGTCGAGCGGTTGACGGTGAAGATGCGCTTGTTGGTGGGCAGGGGTATGGGACCCGAGATCACGGCGCCGGTGCTCTTCACAGTCTTGACGATCTTCTCGGCGCTCTTGTCGACGAGATTGTAGTCGTAAGACTTGAGTTTGATGCGGATTTTCTGGCTCATATATGTGATATATGTCTATGTTTATCCTGTGGTGTGGTTAATGAAGTGGTGTCCGTGAGCTTACTTGAGGAGGTCGGCGCGGCCCTGGCACTCGGTGAGCACCTGCTTGGCGATAGAAGAGCCTACCTCGCTGTAGTGGCTGAATGACATTGTTGAAGTGGCACGGCCAGAGGTGATGGTGCGCAGGGCAGTTACGTAGCCGAACATCTCGGCGAGCGGGGCCTTGGCCTTAACGACGCGTGCGCCTGAGCGTGAGGTCTCCATGCCCTCTACCTGACCGCGACGCTTGTTGAGGTCAGAGATGACGTCGCCCATGCTCTCCTCGGGGGTAACAACCTCGATCTTCATGATGGGCTCGAGGAGGACGGGGCCTGCCTGCTCGCTGGCCTTCTTGAAGGCCTGAATGGCGCAGAGCTCGAATGAGAGCTGGTCAGAGTCAACGGGGTGGAATGAGCCGTCGATGACGGTGACCTTGAGCTGCTCCACGGGGAAGCCGGCGAGGACGCCGTTCTTCATGGCTGTGGTGAAGCCCTTCTGGATCGAGGGGATGAACTCCTTGGGGATGTTACCGCCCTTGACCTCGTCAACGAACTGGAGGTTGCCCTCGAAGCCGTCGTCTACGGGCTCTACGCGGACGATGATGTCGGCGAACTTACCGCGGCCACCGGTCTGCTTCTTGAAGACCTCACGGAGCTGAACGGGCTTGGTGATGGCTTCCTTGTAGGTAACCTGGGGACGGCCCTGGTTGCACTCTACCTTGAACTCGCGGCGGAGACGGTCGATGATGATGTCGAGGTGAAGCTCGCCCATGCCGGAGATCACGGTCTGGCCGGTCTCCTCGTTGGTCTGCACGCGGAATGTGGGGTCCTCCTCGGCGAGCTTCTGGAGGCCAACGCCGAGCTTGTCGAGGTCCTTCTGAGTCTTGGGCTCCACGGCGATACCAATCACGGGCTCGGGGAAGTCCATAGCCTCAAGCACGATGGGGTGAGCCTCATCGCAGAGGGTGTCGCCGGTGCGGATATCCTTGAAGCCTACGCCAGCGCCGATGTCGCCGCAGCCGATGACCTCCATGGGGTTCTGCTTGTTGGAGTGCATCTGGAACAGACGAGAGATGCGCTCCTTCTTGCCTGAGCGGCTGTTGAGGACGTATGAGCCGGCGGGAATCTCACCAGAGTAAACGCGGAAGAAGCAGAGACGGCCAACGTAGGGGTCGGTGGCAATCTTGAATGCGAGGGCACACATGGGGGCCTCGAATACAGGCTTGCGCTCCTCCTTCTTGTCGGGGTCGCCGGGGTATGTGCCCTCAACGGCGCCGGCATCGACGGGGCTGGGGAGGTATGCGCAGACAGCGTCGAGGAGGCACTGCACGCCCTTGTTCTTGAATGATGAGCCGCAAATCATGGGCACAACCTCCATCGAGAGGGTTGCCTTGCGGAGAGCTACGCGAATCTCATCTTCGGTGATGGTGGAGGGGTCGTCGAAGTACTTCTCCATGAGTGTATCGTCGAACTCGGCGATCTTCTCGAGCATCTTGTCGCGATACTCCTCGGCCTCGGCCTTGAGGCCGTCGGGGATCTCCTCGGTGGAGTAGTCGGCGCCCATGGTCTCGTCATGCCAGAAGATAGCCTTCATGGTGATGAGGTCAACGACACCCTTGAAAGTCTCCTCGGCACCGATGGGAATCTGTATGGGGCAGGGATTTGCGCCGAGCACTTCGCGGAGCTGACGCACTACCTCGAAGAAGTTGGCACCGGAGCGGTCCATCTTGTTGACGTAGCCGATGCGGGGAACGTTGTACTTGTCGGCCTGGCGCCAAACGGTCTCGGACTGGGGCTCAACGCCGCCAACGGCGCAGAAAGTTGCCACGGCGCCGTCGAGGACGCGGAGTGAGCGCTCCACCTCGACGGTGAAGTCGACGTGCCCCGGGGTGTCAATGAGGTTGATCTTGTACTTGTCGCCGGCATACTTCCAGAAAGTAGTGGTGGCGGCGGAAGTGATGGTGATGCCGCGCTCCTGCTCCTGCTCCATCCAGTCCATGGTGGCAGCGCCGTCATGCACCTCGCCGATCTTGTGGGTCAGGCCGGTGTAGAAGAGGATGCGCTCAGAAGTGGTGGTCTTACCGGCATCGATGTGGGCCATGATGCCGATGTTGCGCGTATACTTAAGGAGTTCGTCTTTAGTCATTGCGATGGGGTGGATAAGTGATCAGAGGGGTTCAGAAGCGGAAGTGAGCGAAGGCGCGGTTAGCCTCGGCCATCTTGTGCATATCTTCCTTGCGCTTGTAAGCGCCACCCTGCTCGTTGAAAGCGTCTACAATCTCGGCAGCGAGCTTGTCGGCCATTGTCTTGCCGCCGCGCTTGCGAGAGTAGAGGATAAGGTTCTTCATGGAGATAGACTCCTTGCGGTCCGGGCGGATTTCGGTGGGGACCTGGAAGGTAGCGCCACCAACGCGGCGGCTCTTTACCTCCACCTGGGGAGTGATGTTCTCGAGAGCCTTCTTCCAGATCTCGAGGGGGGTCTTCTCCTCGTTGGGCATCTTTGCCTTTACGATGTCGAGAGCGGAATAGAAGATGTGGTAGCTTGTGCTCTTCTTGCCGTCATACATGAGGTGGTTGACGAACTTGGAGACGCGGACATCGTGGAATACGGGGTCGGGGAGGACGATCCGTTTCTTGGGCTTAGCCTTTCTCATTGTGAGTGGTCGGGTTGTTTTATCGTTTTAAGAGCTTCTTGGTTGCTGTCATCTGTCATCTTCAACCGGCCCCTTGGTGCCCCCTCCGGGGCGTCGGGCGGTTTACTCAACCGTGATATTTAAGCCTTCCAAAAACCTCGGTAAAACGAGATGTTTTACTTGTAAGGGTTTGGGTAGTTAGTTGACTGCCGCCTTAGCTGGCTTGACCGGCGGCAAGGGTCATGTAAGGAAAGTGCCTGAGTGGTGATTGCGGACGTTGAGCGGAGTCCGCTGTCCGAAGGTGGTTACTTGGAAGCCTTGGGGCGCTTGGCGCCGTACTTGGAGCGACGCTGTGTGCGGTCCTTAACGCCGGAGGTATCGAGGGTGCCGCGCACGATGTGGTAACGCACGCCGGGGAGGTCCTTGACACGTCCGCCGCGGACGAGCACGATGGAGTGCTCCTGGAGGTTGTGACCCTCGCCGGGGATGTAGCTGTTGACCTCCTTGCCGTTTGTGAGGCGTACACGGGCCACCTTACGCATAGCCGAGTTAGGCTTCTTGGGGGTGGTGGTGTAAACGCGGACGCAGACGCCGCGTCGCTGGGGGCATGAGTCGAGCGCGGGCGACTTAGACTTGTCTTCGAGCGCCACGCGGCCTTTCCTTACTAACTGCTGAATTGTAGGCATATTAGCTTCTTGTTGTGTTGCTTAAAATGATATAGTCGTGTAAGATATAATCTGATGCTTCAAAGGCGGAAAGCCGGCACAGAAGAAGCGCCGACCACCCTGACCATCAAGCCGTTAAAGGGTAGTGCGGTGCGTCATGCGCCTATTTTTCCGCTGCAAATTTACAACATAAATCTCTATTCGCCAAACATTTCAGCACTTTTTCACGTTTTTAGGGAATTTGAGGGAAAAGAAATGCCGCAGAGTGGCAGAGCCCGATGATTGCGTGGTGAAGTTGTAAATCGGCGTCCTCCAGACGCCATTTGCCGTGCTGACCATGACCCCGGATGCCTACGCTATCGCTCCGACTTCCGGGGCTACGGTAAATCAGCGTCCTGCGGACGCTCCTCAGGAGATTTTTGCAACACCCTCGGCTAAGCCGGATGGCTAAAGCAGGCAACCGCATCAAAATATCTTCTTTCCCTTTTACAATGCGAAGGGCCGGATGGTGAAAGACAGGATGCGGGGAATTGAGAAAAAGTGCGTAAATTTGCGGTCGTAAATATCGTGGGCGTAGTGTGCCCGCACTCAACCTTACATCCTGCGGGGCATAATGGCCCGCACATACACCATACAGCGGGCTTGGATAGTCCGCCTGCAAACTTTACAGAAGACTATGAACCTGTTTGACACCATCAGCGCTGACATCAAGTCGGCGATGCTCGCCCGTGAGAAGGTGCGCCTGGAGACTCTGCGCGGCATCAAGAAGGAATTTTTGGAGGCGAAGACCGCCAAGGGCTCCGATGGCAATCTGAGTGATGACCAGGCGATGAAGATCCTGGCGAAGATGGCCAAGCAGCGCCGGGAGACGGCAGAAATCTATGCCGGCCAGAACCGTCCCGAGCTTGCCGAGAACGAGCTTGCCGAGGCGGCCGTTATCGAGGAGTACCTGCCCAAGGCTCTCACCGCCGAGGAGCTGGAAGCCGCTCTGCGTGAGATTATAACGCGCACCGGTGCCACCTCCGCCAAGGAGATGGGCAAGGTGATGGGCGTGGCCTCGAAGGAACTCGCCGGACGTGCCGACGGCAAGGTGATCTCGGCCAAGGTGCGCGAGCTTCTCGCCTGAGCCTCCCCCGGCCTCTCCCCCACTACACATTAATATATATAGCGCATTATCACAACCCATGCTCACCATACAACAGATTAAGTCAGACCCCGAGCGCGTCATCGAGCGTCTGGCCGTGAAAGGCTTTGACGCCAAGGAGAAAATAGCTGACGTACTCACCCTGGACGAGCGCCGCCGCGCCCTGCAGCTCACCAGCGACAACCTCGCCGGAGAGCTCAAGAAGCAAGCCGCCGCCATCGGGGCTCTGATGAAAGAGGGCAAGCGCGCCGAGGCAGACCAGGCCAAGGCAGCCGTGGCCACGATGAAGAGCGAGCAGGCCGCCGCTTCGAGCGAACTGGCCGACGTGGAGGGTAAGATCCGCGAGATACTGCTGAGCATCCCCAACATGCCATGCGAGGCGGTACCTGCCGGCACCTCAGCCGCCGACAATGTGGTGGAGAAGACCGGAGGCCCTATGCCCGACCTCCCCGAGGATGCGCTGCCCCACTGGGACCTCGCCAAGAAGTACAACCTGATCAACTTTGACCTCGGCGTGAAGATTACCGGCGCGGGGTTCCCCGTGTACCTCGGCAAGGGCGCCAAGCTGCAGCGGGCTCTCATCCAGTTCTTCCTTGACGAGGCTTCCAAAGCTGGCTATCTGGAAGTGCAGCCCCCCTACGTGGTCAACGAAGCCTCCGGCTACGGCACCGGCCAGCTCCCCGACAAGGAGGGTCAGATGTATTACGTGAACGAGGACAACCTCTACCTGATACCCACCGCCGAGGTGCCGGTGACCAACCTCTACCGCGACGTGATACTGAGCGAGAGCGAACTGCCGGTGAAGAACTGCGCATACTCAGCATGCTTCCGCCGCGAGGCCGGCAGCTACGGCAAGGATGTGCGCGGGTTGAACCGCCTGCATCAGTTTGACAAGGTGGAGATAGTGCGCATCGAGAAGCCCGAGAACTCCTATGCCGCACTTGAGGAGATGAAGGACCATGTGCAGGGGCTTCTTGAGAAGCTCGGGCTACCCTGGCACATCCTGCGTCTGTGTGGCGGCGACATGAGCTTCACGTCAGCCATCACGTTTGACTTCGAGGTGTATTCCGCGGCTCAGAAGCGCTGGCTGGAGGTGTCGAGCGTGTCCAACTTCGAGACCTACCAGGCCAACCGCCTGAAGTGCCGCTACCGCACCGCCGACAAGAAGACTGCACTGGCGCATACCCTCAACGGCTCCGCTCTGGCGCTGCCGCGCATCATGGCCGCGCTGCTTGAGAACAACCAGACCCCCGAGGGCATCGTTGTGCCCGAGGTGCTCCGCCGCTACACCGGTTTCGACATCATCAACTGACCCCGTCTTATCCAGACATGAACATATCACTCAACTGGCTTCGCCAGTACATAGACATAGACCTCACGCCGCAGCAGCTCGCCGACACCCTGACCTCGATAGGCCTCGAGACCGGGGCCGTGGAGGAGGTGGAGAGCATCCGTGGCGGCCTCAAGGGCGTGGTTATCGGGAAAGTGCTCACCTGCGTGGAGCACCCCGACAGCGACCACCTGCACATCACCACCGTGGACCTTGGCGACGGCCAGGCAACGCAGATAGTGTGCGGGGCCCCCAACGTAGCCGCCGGGCAGACCGTGGTGGTGGCCACCGTGGGCACCACCCTCTATGACGGCGACAAGGAGTTCAAGATCAAGAAATCCAAAATTCGCGGCGTGGAGAGCTTCGGCATGATCTGCGCCGAGGATGAGATAGGCGTGGGCACGTCGCATGACGGCATCATCGTGTTGAGCGACGATGTGAAGCCCGGCACGCCCGCCGCAGACTACTATCAGCTCACCTCCGACTGGGTACTTGAGGTGGACATCACCCCCAACCGCATAGACGCAGCGAGCCACTACGGCGTGGCGCGCGACCTTGCCGCCTGGGCCGACTGCCACAAGGGTGGATTGCAGCTGATGAAGCCGTCGGTGGACACATTCAGCGTGGACCGCGACGGCAGCGACGCCATCCGTGTGCGTGTGGAGGATGCCGAGGCATGCCCCCGCTACTGCGGTCTGACCATCCGGGGCATCAAGGTGACAGAAAGCCCCGACTGGCTCAAGCAGCGACTAAACGCCATCGGCCAGCGCCCCATCAACAATGTGGTGGACATCACCAACTACATACTCCACAGCTTCGCCCAGCCGCTGCACAGCTTCGATGCTGACCGCATAGCCGGCGGGGAGATTGTGGTGCGTCACCCTGCACAGGGTGAGCCGTTCGTGACCCTCGACGGCGTGGAGCGCAAGCTCGACGAGCGCGATCTGATGATATGCGACACCGAGCGCCCCCTGTGCATAGCCGGTGTGTTTGGCGGCCTTGACTCGGGCGTGACCGAGAGCACCGTCAACCTCTTTCTGGAGAGTGCCTGCTTCAACCCCACCAGCGTGCGCAAGACCGCACGCCGCCATGGCCTGAACACCGATGCCTCGTTCCGCTTCGAGCGCGGCGTAGACCCCAACGGGTCGATGTACGCCCTACTGCTTGCCGCCATCCTTGTCAAGGAGCTTGCCGGCGGCGAGGTGTGCGGCGAGCCGGTGGACTTCTACCCCGTGTGCAAGGAGCCCGCGAAGGTGCGCCTTGAGTATGACTACGTGGATCGCCTCGTCGGGGCCCCGATCCCCCATGATACCGTGGATGCCATCTGCGGCTCGCTGGAGATGGAGATACCCTCGCGCGGCGAGGGGTACATAGACCTGCTTGTTCCCACCTACCGCGTGGATGTGACCCGCCCGTGCGACGTGGTGGAGGATGTGCTCCGTATCTATGGCTACAACAACATACTGCCCGGCGACGAGCTCCACGCCTCGCTGAGCCAGATGACCCCCACTGACAAGCGTGCGCGCCTGACCCATGAGATAATCGGGGGCCTCGCTGCAAGGGGGTTCAACGAAATCATGTGCAACTCGCTGACGTCCGAGCGCTACTATGCCGATAACGCCGAGTGGCCGGCCGACCACTGCGTGCGTCTGCTCAACCCGCTGAGCTCCGACCTGAGCGTGATGCGTCAGACACTGCTCTACGGCGGCCTCGAAGCCGTGGAGCGCAACGTGAACCGCCGCGAGGAGAGCCTTATGCTTGTGGAGAGTGGCAACGTCTACTTCCTCAATCCCGAGGCACAGTCCACCGCCGAGCAACCCCTTGCGCCCTACCGTCAGGAGGGCCGGCTGGCACTGTGGCTCACCGGAGCACTTCGCCCCGCCAACTGGGTTCGCGGAGCCATCGAGGCCACCGTCTATGACCTGAAGGGAATTATTGAGGATATACTCGACATCCTGGGCATCTCACAGCGCGAAGTGAAATGGGAGGGAGGCGAGCACGCCACGCTCTCAGCCTCGCTTGACCTTCTGAGCCGCAACGGCAAGCCCCTGGGAACGCTCGGCATTGTTGGCGCGCCCACGCTGAAGATGATGGATATCAAGCAGCCGGTGTATTACGCCGAGCTCAGCTGGGATGCACTGACCGAAATGGCCATCAAGCGCAGCGTCACCGCCGGGTCGCCCGCCAAGACCCAGCCGGTGAAGCGAGACCTGGCACTGCTCATCGACAAGGAGGTGACCATGGCGCAGGTGGAAGCCGCCGTGCGCGATGCCGAGAAGAAGCTGCTGCGCGACGTGACCCTCTTTGACGTCTATGAGGGAGACAAGCTCCCCGCCGGGAAGAAGTCCTACGCCATCAGCCTCACCCTGCAGGACCCCGAGGTGACTCTCCAGGACCGCCAGATCGACTCCGCGATGAACCGCATCATCGCTTCGCTGACCAAGAAGGTGGGCGCCGAGCTCCGCTGACCCGTAAAGAAACAGAAATCATCACACTCAATAACATCTACACCACACTGACTCACTCCTATGGGAAGAGCATTTGAATACCGCAAAGCCCGCAAGCTGAAACGCTGGGGCAATATGTCGCGCACGTTCACCCGCATCGGCA
This sequence comes from Candidatus Amulumruptor caecigallinarius, assembly GCA_023665605.1. Taxonomy (GTDB): domain Bacteria; phylum Bacteroidota; class Bacteroidia; order Bacteroidales; family Muribaculaceae; genus Amulumruptor; species Amulumruptor caecigallinarius_B. The sequence continues at coordinate 862,752 of JAMPDP010000001.1, forward strand.
AGGAAATCACCATTGCCGCCAAGGCCGGCGGTCCCGACCCCGACACCAACCCTCGTCTGCGCGTGCTGATGCAGAACGCCAAGGCCGCCAACATGCCCAAGGACACCGTGGAGCGCGCCATCAAGAAGGCCACTGACAAGGAAGCCGGCGACTACAAGGAAATCACCTACGAGGGATACGGCCCCCACGGCATCGCCATCTTCGTAGAGGCTGCCACGGACAACAACACCCGCACCGTGGCCAACGTGCGCTCCTACTTCAACAAGCACGGGGGCTCGCTTGGCACCCAGGGGTCGCTGACATTCCTCTTTGACCACAAGAGCGTCTTCAAGATCAAGCCCAAGGAGGGTGTATCGCTCGAAGACCTTGAGCTGGAGCTGATAGACTACGGCGTGGACGAGCTGGAGCATGATGAGGACGAGATTATGCTCTACGGCGCATTCGAGGAGTTTGCCAACATCCAGAAGTATCTGGAGGATAACGGCTTCGAGATAGTCAGCGCCGAGTTTGAGCGCATTCCCAACGACCTGAAGGAGGTCACTGAGGAGCAGCGCGCCGCCATCGACAAGCTCCTTGAGAAGCTCGAGGAGGATGAGGATGTGCAGAACGTGTTCCACAACATGAAGGAGGATTGATCTCCCCTCTCCCCCGCAATATCCCGCGAGGCTCCGTGAGAATGTCACGGGGCCTCGGTTGTTGATTGGGGGTGGTGAAAATCTTATAAATGTTTAATTGTCACGGCGGGGATGCAGCGGTTTGAAATTTGTTGCTAACTTTGCAAGCTGAAAACTACGTGTCTTTCCACAACTTCCGTTTCATGAAACATCGGTTAGTCCTTGCGGCTGTCGCTGTCATCGCGCTTGCGAGCACCTTCGGGTGCAACAATAAGGATGATGACGAGGTGGCCGTGGTCAACTATAGCAATACCGCCATCACCTCCTTTACGCTTCAGGACAACGACGCTGTGCTGCGCAATCTGAGCACGGTGTTCTTCTCCATCGATCTGGTAGAGGCACAGGTGTTTAACGCCGACTCTCTGCCGAAGGGCACTGATGTCAGCTCGCTTGCCGTGACCATAGGCACCGGCGTGCTCTCCAAGGCGCAGCTCACCTACAAGGATGCCTCGGGGGCTGAACAGACCGTTGACTATCTGGCGAACCCCGCCGGGACAATCAACTTTGCCAACGGGCCGGTGAAGCTGGATGTGACCAGCTATGACGGCGCGGCCTCACGCACCTACACCATCAAGGTGAATGTGCATCAGACTGATGCCGACCTGTTCTATTGGGCCGAGGCCGCCCACTCCGCCCTTCCCACCACACTGGCCGGACCGCTTACGGGAAGTGCCACTGTGAACTTCAACGGGCACCCCACCGTGCTCACCACCGATGCCACGGGGGCTTGCCTTGCCACGTGCGACGACATTGATGCCGCACAATGGAGCTACCTCACGCCCAAGCTCCCCGCCGGGGCTGACCCGGCAAGCTTCACCGCCACGACTGATGCCCTGTGGATAGTGGCTGCCGGCGAGCTTTACAGCTCCACTGACGGCACTACATGGAGCTCCGCCGCAACGCCGATGGACTGGCTCTACGGCGCATATGGTGACACCGTGACGGGCAATGTAAGAAACGCCGACGGCAGTTACAGCCTCGTGACCTACCCGGGAGGAGCCACCACCGCGCTTCCCGCAGGCTTCCCCGTGAGCGGCACCTCACAGCTTGTGAGCTATGACAACAAGTGGATGGACACCCCGGTGGCGATGATAGCCGGCGGCCGCAAGGCCGACGGCACACTCAGCGGCAACGTATGGGCATATGACGGGAGCCGTTGGGCCGCAATGAACCGTACGCCGCTCCCCGAAGCCGAGGGGATGACACTCGTGCCCTACTACATCTACCGCACTGCCACCACTACGTGGCAATCCACGAAATATCCTGCCATGCTGGTTTTCGGGGGTACTCTTGCCGACGGCACCCTCAACCCCACCCTCTACTACTCCTTAGACTATGGCATGAACTGGATAGAGGGACCCGAGACGATGCAGCTCCCGGCCGACCTCGGGCAGTTCAGCGGAGCGCGAGCACTGGTGTACACCCGCACTCTCAGTGCCGACACATGGATACCCTCCGAGGTAAGCACTCTTGCACCGTGGATGACGGCTGCCGCCGCCGAGAGCAATGACACGAACATCCCCGGCGTGACCCCCATCACAGAGTGGGAGTGCCCTTACATCTACCTCTTCGGTGGCACCGATGCCGCCGGAGCGCTGCGCACCGACATATGGCGCGGCTACATCAACAAGCTGACCTTCAAGCCCCTGCAATAACTCCTCTCCCCTCTCCGGATATATGCTCCCTCACCTGAGTTCACTCCGCCTCCTGCTGACCGCGACAGCCCTGTGGCTCTGCACCGCACTCCCTGCGCGTGCACAGAACAATGCGCAGTCTGTGGAGGAGCCGTACAAGTTTGACCTCGGCCTTGCGATGGGCATGTCAGGCTATTGGGGCGACCTGAGCAACAATATGTTTCAGAACCCCGGGATTGCCGCCACGGCAATGTTCCACTACCGATTTGACACCCGCTGGCTCATCCGCGGGTCGTTCACCGGGGCGTCGCTGAGCGGCAACAACAAGAAGGCTGACAATGTGTTGCCCGGCGGGATGTATGAGTTTGACGGCGGCTTCTATGCGCTGGATGCCCGTGCGGAGTTCAACTTCTTCAGCTTCGGCATGGGCGAGACCTACAAGCGGCTCAAGCGCTGGACTCCCTACCTGGCCGTAGGCCTGGGGGGTGCCATGTCGAGCGTGGACTCCTCAACGAGCTTTGCCATGACCATCCCCATGGCGTTCGGTGCGCGCTACAAAGTGTCAGAGCGCGTGAACCTCGGCGCCGAGTGGAGCTTCATGAAAGTGTTTGGCGACAAGGTGGATGGCCACAGCGACCTCACCGGCGTCAAAACCGACTTCATCCGGAGCACCGACTGGGTGTCGACGATACAGATATACTTCACCTACGAATTTGGCCGTCGCTGCACGGCATGCAACCGCCATGACTGACCGGGAACAACACTCCACCACAGAGCAGCGGGTCGCGCAGGCGCCCGTGCCACGCCACGTAGCCATCATCATGGATGGCAACGGCCGCTGGGCCAAGGCACGCGGCCTTGACCGCTCCGAGGGACACGTGGAGGGGGTACACACCGTGAGGCGCATCACCGAGGCAGCCTCCGAGGCCGGCGTGGAGTATCTGACCCTCTATGCGTTCTCCACCGAGAACTGGCACCGCCCCGCTGCCGAGGTGGCCGCGCTGATGCACCTGATAGGTATCGCCATCGAGCGCGAGACCCCCGACCTGATCCGCAACAACGTGCGTCTGACCCTCATCGGCGACCTTGAGCGGATGCCCGCCGACGCGCTGACACGCCTGCAAGGGAGCGTCGAGGCCACCTCACACTGCACCGGGCTGACCCTGTGCCTGGCCCTGAGCTACTCGTCACGATGGGAAATCACCGATGCCGCGCGCCGGCTTGCCGCGGCCGCCGCCGCCGGAGAGATAGACCCTGCCGACATCACCGATGCCACCGTGGCCGCCAGCCTCACCACCGCAACCATGCCCGACCCCGACCTGCTGATACGCACCGGGGGCGACCACCGCATAAGCAACTTCCTGCTGTGGCAGATAGCCTACGCAGAACTCTACTTCACCGATACATACTGGCCGGACTTCACAAAGGAAGACTTCAGGCATGCCCTGAGCTCCTTTGCCGGACGCGAGCGCCGCTACGGCCTCACCTCCGAGCAGGTGAGCGGCTAAGGGTGCCATCCATTATCACAACAAGCCATTCATCACATATCCATACAGTGACCCTTCCCACACTCCAGACGATATACCGCAGCGCCCTCGTGACGCTGCTGATGACCCTACTCCCTCTCGGGAGCGCGCTGGCGCAACAGCCTGCCACCGAGAGTGCAGCCGCCGACAGCGCGACCACCGACATCACCACCCTTCCGGCCCCGGTGACAACGGCCGTGACCGACACCATTTACAAGCCGACCATCGTCTACTCGCACATACCGCGCACCTATGAGATAGCGGGCATCGCCGTTAACGGTGCCCCCAACTATCAGACCGATGTGGTGATAGGTTACAGCGGTCTGCGCGTGGGACAGCACATTGAAATCCCCGGCAACGAAATCCGCGAAGCCTCCAAGCGCCTGTGGGCCCAGGGACTGTTCGCCAACGTGCAGGTGGCGGTGGCCAAGATGGCTGGCGACAAAGTGTGGCTTGACCTGAATCTGCGCCAGCAGCCGCGCATCGGCACCATCACCTGGGAAGGGGTGAAGAAGGGCGAGCAGAAAGACCTGGAGGACCGTCTCAAGCTGGTGAAAGGCAACCAGCTGACGCAGAACATCGTGAACCGCACCAAGGATATTATCAAGAAGTACTTTGATGAGAAGGGCTTCCCGAACGCGGCGGTGAAAATCACCACCGAAGAAGACCTCTCCGAGCCCAACTTCATGCTGGTGACCATCAAGGTGAACCGTCACGACAAAATCAAGGTGCACAAGATCTACGTCGAGGGCAACGAAGTGCTGTCCGACGGCAAGATCAAGAGTGCCATGAAGAAGACCAACGAGAATGGCAATCTGCTGAACCTCTTCAAGCAGAAGAAGTTCGTGGAGAGCGACTACCGCGATGACCTCAACCGCATTGTCCAGGCCTACAACGAGCGCGGCTACCGCGATGCCAAGATAGTGAGCGACAGCGTGGTGCCCTACTCCGAGAACCGCGTGGACGTGCACCTGCGCATTGACGAGGGCGACAAATACTATATCCGCTCGATTGACTGGGTGGGCAACACCGTGTACCCCACCGATATGCTCCAGGACCTGCTGGACATGAATCCCGGCGACGTCTACAACCAGAAGCGTCTGGAGAAACGTCTGCGCGAGGATGACGATGCCGTGAGCAACGTGTACATGAACAACGGCTACCTGTTCTTCAACCTTGTGCCCATAGAGCGCAACGTGGCCAACGACTCCATAGACCTGGAGATGCGCATACTCGAAGGACCGCAGGCACGCATCAACAATGTGATAATCAACGGCAACGACCGCCTGTATGAGCGCGTGATACGCCGCGAGCTGCGCGTCAAGCCGGGCCAGCTGTTCAGCAAGGAGGACCTGATGCGCTCGGCGCGCGAAATCGCCGCCACGGGTCACTTCAACCCCGAGAACATGGACATCCGCCCCGAGCCTAACGAGGAGGATGGCACGGTAGACATCCTGTTTAACTTGGAGTCAAAGAACAATGACAAGATAGAGTTCTCGCTGGGATGGGGTCAGACCGGCATCATCGGTCGCGTGGCGCTGTCGTTCACCAACTTCTCGGTGCAGAACCTGCTGCACCCGCGCAACTACAAGGGCCTGATACCGCAGGGCGACGGCCAGCAGTTCACCATCTCGGCACAGACCAACGCGCGCTACTATCAGTCCTACTCAGTGTCGTTCCTCGACTCATGGTTCGGCGGGAAGCGCCCCAACGCTCTTAGCGTCAGTGCCTACTTCAGCCGTCAGACCGGCGTGAACTCGTCATACTACAACGACAACTACTACAACAACTACTACGGCTACGGCCTGGGCTCGTCGTGGAACAACAACAATAACTACTACAACAACGCCTACGAGTACTCCTACGACCCGAACAAGGTGCTCCAGATGGCCGGAGTCACGGTGGGCTTCGGCAAGCGTCTGAGCTGGCCTGATGACTACTTCGTGTTCCGCGCCGACCTGACCTACAACTGGTATTACCTGAAAAACTGGCAGTATCTGTTCGCAATGAGCAACGGTACGTCAAACTCGATAGTGCTTGGTCTGACGCTGGAGCGCAACTCCATAGACAACCCGACGTACACCCGCCGCGGATCGACGTTCACTCTCAACCTGATGCTGACGCCGCCGTGGAGCGTGTTCCGCAAGAAGAACTGGGAGGAGCTCTACAAGGAGAACACCGATGCCTCGCGTCAGGAGCTGTACCGCTGGATCGAGTATTGGAAGCTGAAGTTCAAGAGCCGCACCTACACCCCTCTGACCGACCCGACGGGTCAGCACACCCTGGTGCTGATGACGCGCGCCGACTTCGGTCTGCTGGGCTACTACAACAAGTGGGTCAAGACCCCGTTCGAGACCTTCTACATGGGTGGCGACGGCATGAGCGGCGGCTACACCTATGCCACCGAGACGATAGCGCTGCGCGGTTATGACAACGGCCAGCTCACCCCCGGCTACCGCATGGGCTACGCCTACGCGCGCCTCGGGGCCGAGCTCCACTTCCCGTTCCTGCTGCAGCCCACCACCACCATCTATGGTCTGGCGTTTGTGGAGGGGGGTAACGCCTGGACCTCCGTGGGCAGCTTCAACCCCTTCGACTTGAAGCGGAGCGCGGGTGCGGGTGTGCGCGTGTTCCTGCCGATGGTGGGCATGATGGGTATCGACTGGGGCTACGGCTTCGACAAGGTGTATGGCGAGCGTGGCGGCAGCCACTTCCACTTCGTGCTCGGCACCGAGTTCTGATGCCGTGTTAAACCATCGGCGGCATCCGCGTGTCATAATATAGCGTGACGACAGACATCGCACCTCATCCCACAACCTCACATCACCCTCACCAATGAAAAAGATCATAATAGCCCTCTTCGTGGCTCTCATAGGGGCCGCATCGGCGCAGGCACAGAAGTTTGCCATGGTGGACATGGAGTATATCCTTAAAAACGTGCCGGCCTACGAGATGGCCAACGAGCAGCTCAACCAGCTGTCACTGCGCTGGCAGAAGGAGCTGGAGACCGCCGCCACCGAGGCACAGACCGCCTATAAGAACTATCAGAACGAGAAAGTCTTCCTGACGGATGCCGTGCAGAAGCAGCGCGAAGAGGAGATTATCAAGAAGGAGAAGGCAGCCGCAGAGCTCCGCAACAAGTACTTCGGCCCCGAAGGGGAGCTCTACAAGCGCCGTCAGAACCTGTTGAAGCCTATTCAGGATGACGTGTACAACGCCATCAAGAAGGTAGCTCAGGAGCGGGGCTATCTGGCCATCTTCGACCGCGCGTCGGCACAGGATGTGATTTTCGCCTCCCCGAAGATTGATGTCAGTGCCGAGGTGCTCGCCAAACTTGGCTATGCCGACTAATTTACTTACATTTGCATCGACCTACAAACAACACACAATCATCCCCATCCATCCATTATGAAAAAGATTCTTTTGCTGCTCGCCGTGCTCGTCACCCTTCCGCTGTGCGGCATGGCTCAGGCGAAGTTCGGTATAGTTAACCCCGAGCCCATCATGCGTGAGCTCCCTGACATGGCTGCTGCCCAGAAGGAGCTTCAGGCCACTGCCCAGAAGTATCAGCGCGAAGACTCCGTGCTCAAGGCCGAGATTCAGCTCAAGTATGACGACTTCCAGAAGCTGCAGAATGACGCCTCCACCCCCGACGCCATCAAGGAGCGCCGCATGCAGGAGCTCCAGGAGATGACCAACAAGCTCCAGCAGTTCACCCAGAACGCCAATCAGGAGATGGCTCGCCAGCAGGAGCAGCTCATGGGCCCGATTCAGGTGAAGCTCGTCAACGCCATCCGTGCGGTTGGTGAGGCCGGCGGCTACACCTTCATCTTCACCAACGAGATACCCGCCTTCGTCGGCAAGGATGTGATAGACGTCACGGCCGATGTGCGCAAAAATCTCGGCTTGAAGTAACACCGCCACACAAACCTACGGGGCTGATGCGCCAAGGCAAAAGCCCTCAGCCATAACGCCCTTCATCGTGAAGCAGACAGATTGCACCACGTTGAAGGGCGTTTCGCTGTCTGCGTCCATGCGCGGCGGATGGTGGCTTGCGTTGGCGAGTGTGGCGATGGGGATTGCCTTGCTCCTGAACGGTGCCGGCGAGCAGGTGCAGCTGAGCAGCGTCCGATGGATGTATTACGGGCCTGACACCGAGACCTATTACCTGGGGCGAGTCTCGTGGGTGACACCGGTGTATCCGCTGCTGCTGAAAGGGCTCGTGGCGATGTTCGGCCACGGGCATCTGTTTGCGCTCGCCCTGGTGCAAATTTTGCTTTGGGGGCTGGCGGTAGCGGCGATGTGGCGCATGGGGATGCCTTTGGCCGGGAGATGGGGAATGGCTGCGACCGACTTCTTCGCCCTGTGGCCACCGCTTACGGTGTGGACCCTCGCGGTGTATGTAGAGCCGGTGGCAATATGCACGATGGTGTACACCGCGCTGTGCCTGTATATGGCGATGAGTCACCGAGGGGGCAGCTCCCGAAGATGGATGTGGCTGTTCATACTCTGTGAGCTGGGGCTGATATTGACGCGCCCGGCTTTTGCTTACGTTCCGATAGCAACGTTGCTGACCGGAGTGCTTGCTCCGGGAGCTGCCAAGTGCCGGCGCAACGGGCGGCAGCTGATAGTCGCCGGGCTTTGCGGGCTTCTATTCGCGGGGACATATACCAGCATCGTGTATTGGCGCACGGGGGTGATGACGCCGACCTGTATCAGCGTGACCAACCGCTACTTCATGGCGCGGCGCGCCGGGGTGATTGACCCGGAGCTAAACCCCGACTCCGCCCAAAGAGTGCATTTCCGGGAGTGCCTGGAGCTCGATGTGCACGTTACCTCCCTGCGGAGGCAACCTTATCGGGCGTGGGGAGAAGTCACCGAGATGCTTGGATTGGCTCCTGCGGCATCTCGGCAAGGCGCACTCTCACAGAGTGACAGCCGTGACTCGGGAGGGCGCCACCCCATTGAGTGCCTTGACGAGATGGTGAGCCGCAGCATCGCCGCGCACCCGGGGCGTTATTGGAGGTCGGTAGCAGAGTCGGCATGCCTTGACCTATATGCAGAACCGCTGGTGAGCGCCGGCAACGGTTGGCCGTCGCGGCGTGCCGCGCATCCGCTGCAGCATTGGGGCGGACGGGTACAGATGTCGCTCGGACTTACCTTGGGCGCGGGTGTGCTATGGCTTGTCCTGCTTACCGTGGCCATTTTTATAGTGCCGGGGCGCGGAAACGGCTTGACAGATCGCATCGGGGCCAGACGGTTCCCGCTGTGGCTCGCCCTGTGCTGCCTGGGGAACGTGGGCACCATCTTCCTCGGGGCACCCTATGACCACAGCCGCCTCTTCGTCGAGTCCATTCCGCTACTGCTCCTTCTGAGTGCCATCGCCCTCCATAGCTGCGCACATCAGCTTATAAAGTGGCGCGGGGTTGGGGGATTGGGAGGGTTTTGTTAACTTTGTGGAGGCGGCGAATGAAGATGCCGCCTGCTGCTTACCGCCATGGAAATATCACTTGAAACTTATCAGCTCCCCGCCGCCGGGGGCGATGTGACACTTATCAAGCTCACAAATGCCGGGGGAGCCTCGGTGGTGCTCTCTACCCTCGGAGCAGGCATCGTTGAGGTGAACGTGCCCGACAGCACAGGCACCAGGGCCAATGTGGCCTTGGGCTACCGCGACGTGGCCGACTACCTGCATGACGGCCCCAATATGGGGAAGACCCCGGGGCGATTTGCCAACCGAATAGGCCATGGCCGCTTCACCCTGGACGGCAAGGAGTATCAGCTGGCCGTGAACTGCGGGCCGCACCATCTGCACGGCGGTCCTGACGGCTTTCAGAACCGCATATGGAGCTATGACATAGCCGCCGACGGCACGGTGACGATGAGACGCACAAGCCCCGCCGGCGAGGAAGGCTATCCCGGCACTGTTGAGGCTATGGTGCGCTATCGCTGGGACGACTCGTGCCGGCTCACCATAGAGTATGAAGCCACAACGGATGCCTCAACCCCATTAGGCCTTACAAACCACACTTACTGGAATCTTGACGGTGAGGCCTCCGGCTCCGCCTTGGAGCACACTCTGCAACTCCACTGCAAGCAATATCTGGAGACTGACCCGACACTGCTCCCTACCGGGCTGCTCCTGCCCGTAGAGGGGACACCGATGGACTTCACCTGGCCTAAGGAGGTGGGACGCGACATCAATGCCGACTTCGCCCCGCTGAAACATGGCAAGGGGTATGACCACTGCTACTTCATAGACGGCTACGACGGCGCGACACTTCGCCCCGTGGCCACGCTGCGCGGCCAAAGCGGACGCACGCTCACCGTGGAGTCAGACCTGCCCGGCGTGCAGCTCTACACCGCCAACTGGCTTACCGGAGGTACCCCCACAGGCCGCTCCGGCACCGAGTACAAGGATTATGATGCCGTGGCTCTGGAGTGCCAGATGCTACCCGATTCGCCTAACCGCCCGGAGTTTCCCGACAGCATCCTGCGTCCCGGGCAGGTGTGGCGACACACCATAACATATAAATTCGACAACGAATAAGAGGTTTAACTGCCCAGAGACTATATAATCAAGGTGCAAAACGAAATGAAACCGACACTTTACGTCATGGCTGCCGGCATGGGCAGCCGCTACGGCGGGCTCAAGCAGCTTGACCCGCTGGGCCCCTCCGGCGAAACCATCATGGACTACTCCATCTTTGACGCCAAGCGCGCGGGGTTTGGGAAGGTGGTGTTCGTGATACGCCACGACTTCGAGCAGGACTTCCGCGAGAAGATACTGAGCAAATATGAGGGTCACATCCCCGTAGAGGTGGTATTCCAGAGCCTCGATGCCCTCCCCGAGGGGTTTGAGCCGCCGGCGACTCGCACTAAGCCGTGGGGCACGGGCCATGCCGTATGGATGGGCAAGGACGCTGTGAAAGAGCCGTTTGCCGCCATCAATGCCGATGACTTCTACGGTCGCCACGCCTTTGAGGTGATGGCCGCCGAGCTCTCCAAGGCTCATGCTGCCGGAGACTACTGCATGGTGGGGTTCCGCGTGGGCAATACCCTGACCGAGAACGGCTCCGTGAGCCGCGGGGTGTGCACCGTGGGCGCCGACGGCAACCTTGCCGACATCAACGAGCGTACCTCCATCCACTATACTGCCGGCCCCGGTACGGAGATAGTGTATGACACCCCTGATGGCGGCACGGTTCCCCTGGAGGCCTCCACCCCGGTGAGCATGAACCTGTGGGGCTTCACCCCTGACTACTTCGAGCGCACGGGGCGCGAGTTTGCCCGCTTCCTCGCCGAGCATGGCGCGGAGGAGAAGAGCGAGTTTGGCATACCCACAGTGGTAGATGCGCTGATACGCTCCGGTGAGGCACGCGTGAAGGTGCTTGACACCGACAGCCGCTGGTTTGGCGTGACCTATGCCGATGACCGGCAGGGCGTGGTGGACCGTCTGGCCGCACTCACCGAGGCCGGCGAATATCCCACTCCCCTGTTTCCCAAGAAGTAAGAGGATGCCTCATAACACACACTAATGCTCACTCTCCCTCCACGTCGCGACGGCAGCCGGGGCACGATAGATGCCGACGGATCAGTGATAATAGTTGGGGCCAACGGCTCCGGCAAGTCACGCTTCACGGCACGGCTCCGCGCCGACCTGGGCGAGCGGGCTTTCGCGCTGAGTGCACTCCACGGGCTCTTTGACCGAGAGTGGCATGACCCGGGGGCGACCTCTATTGACGGGCTTTACAGCGCGATGCCCTCGGCCGACATCTACACGCCGCCGACCTCGCAGCTCGACAAGCTTATGCGTCTGCTCGTCAACGAGGAGATAAGCCGGCTGATGTCCTACAAGCTCAAGGGAGACCGTCGGCGGCTGCGCGAACCGCAGGGCGAGACGCGGCTTGACCGCACGATGGAGGTGTGGCGCGACATATTTCCGGGCAATGAAATCCTGCTGGAGAACGGACGGCTGATGCTAAGCCGCAGCGAGGGGGAGTCAAGCAGCGCGGGCTACTCGCCGCAACGGCTGTCGTCAGGCGAGAAGGCTGTGATGTATTACACCGCGGGGCTGCTCTATGCTCCCGAGGGGGCCACTGTGTTTGTTGATGACCCGGCGATATTCCTCCACCCCTCTGTTGCTACCGCATTGTGGAACCGGCTGGAAGCCCTGCGCCCCGACTGCCGGATGGTCTACACCACGCATGACCTGGACTTCGCCTCATCACGCGCCGGAGCCGCCACCGTGTGGGTGCGTGACTATGATGCCGCCACTCACACATGGGACTATGACCTGCTCCCCGCCGACTCGGGGCTTACCGACGACATCTATCTTGCCATCCTCGGCGCCCGCCGCCCGGTGCTGTTCATAGAGGGTGACGGTGTCAACTCGATAGATGCCAAGCTCTACCCGCTCATCTTCAAGGGTTACACCATCAAGTCATTGGGCTCATGCAACAAGGTGATAGAGAGTGTGCGCACCTTCAACGACCTGCGCGGCTTCCACCACCTCGACAGCCACGGCATCGTGGACCGCGACCGCCGCGATGCCTCGGAAGTGGCCTATCTGCGCCGGCGCGGCATCTTCGTGCCGGAGGTGGCCGAGATTGAGAACATCCTGATGCTCGAAGATGTGATACGCGCCGTGGCATCCCACCGCGGCAAGGATGAGGAAACAGTGTTTGGCAAGGTTAAGAAGAGCGTGCTCGGTCAGTTCCGCACCGACCTGCGCCGTCAGGCCCTGCTGCACACGCGTCACAGAGTGAAGCGCATCATGGAATACCGCGTGGACGGGCGCTTCAACTCCATTGGTGCCCTGGAGGACCACATCGGCTCGCTGGTGCGCGAAATCAACCCCCGGGCTCTCTATGAGGAGTTTTGCCGTGAGTTCAACGGCTATCTCCGCGACGGCGACTACGCCTCGGTGCTGAGGGTGTACAACCAGAAGTCCATGCTCCCGGGAAGCAATGTGGCAGGACTCTGCGGTCTCCGCGACAAGGGTGCTTATCTGCGTGCCATCCTTGACCTGCTGCGTGAGGATGGCAGCGGTGCCGAACGGGTGCGACAGGCCATATTGCGTTGCTTCAGCTTCGAGCCGACTCTGGTGCCTGACACGGAGGATGACGACACGCCGTTCGTCGACCTCGATTCTGATGAACCATCTTATACAGCCGACGATGAGACAGAAACCGACTGAGGGAGGGCACCCCGCGGCGATACGTGCGTGGTTGGAGGCAATGAGACTGCGCACCATCCCGGTGTCACTCGCCGGCGTGGCGACCGCTGCCGCCCTGGGGCTTATCTGTCACGGCAGTGTGAGGGGTGTGCCGCTGACGCTGTGCATCATCTTTGCAGTGCTGGCCCAGATAGCCTCCAACTTTGCCAACGAATACTTCGACTATCGGGACGGCCTCGACCGTCCCGGTCGTGAGGGTTTCCGCCGCGGCGTGACCGAGGGTGACATCTCCCCCCGCGCCATGCTCACGGCCACGCTGCTCACTCTGGCACTGGCACTTGGTGTGGGGTGCGGACTGATATGCTACGGCGGATGGTGGCTCGTGGCCGTGGGAGCTGCCGTGGGCATGGGAGTGTTGGCTTACAGTGCCGGTCCCTACCCGCTGAGCCGTCACGGCCTTGGCGAGGTGGCCGTCATCGTATTCTTCGGTCTTGTGCCGGTGACGCTCACCTATTGGCTCTCCACAGGGCAGACTCCGGGAGTGACAGTGTGGTGCGCAGCCGCCGGCATCGGTCTGCTTGGGGCTAATGTGCTTGTGGTTAACAACTACCGCGACCGGCACGATGATGCCGCCGTGGGTAAGCATACTTTGGCCGTCCTCACCGATGCCGCCACATCGGGGCGGTTCTCCGTGTGGCAATACACGGCCAATGCCCTGCTCGGCATGGGACTGACCTGTCCGGCGTGGTGGGCGATAAGTCCGTGGATGCTCTTCGTGCCGGTGGCCTTCTTCTGCGGAGTGGTGGCGCCTCTATGCCGCCGCATCTCGCGCGAGAGCTCCGGTCGCGCCCTCAACCCCCTGCTCGGAGCCACAGCCCGCGCCATGGCTCTGTATGCTCTGACTCTCCTTGCGGCAGCCCTGGCCTGCACGGAATTTTAGAGCTTGTTAGTAACGATTTATATATTTGCAATCTCAATAAGCGCATATTATCATGGCATTAGTGATACCCCTGCGGGGCTATACCCCGCGCATCGGCTCCGGCTGCTTCTTCGCACCGACAGCCCAGATTATCGGCGACGTGACCATCGGCAACGAGTGCAGCATATGGTTCGGCACCATACTGCGCGGCGACGTGAACACCATCACTATCGGTGACCGTGTCAACATCCAGGATGGGTCAGTGCTCCACACCCTCTATGAGAAGTCAACCATAGAAATTGGCAACGATGTGTCAATCGGCCATAACGTCACCATCCACGGGGCCAAAATCCACGACCTCGCACTGATAGGCATGGGGGCCGTGGTGATGGATGATGCCGAGGTGGGCGAAGGCGCTCTGGTAGCCGCCGGCTCGGTGGTGCTGTCACGCACCAAGATTGCCCCGCATGAGCTGTGGGGCGGGGCTCCCGCCAAGTTCATCAAGATGGTGGAGCCGGAGAAGGCCCGCGAGATGAACCAGAAGATAGCGCGCAACTATCTGATGTATTCCCGTTGGTACTCCGAGCCTGATGCCACTCCCTACGACATAGACATCTACGGGGAGCGCCGGGAGTGACATCCTGACGCTACCACAGATTTCTGGCCACGCACCATATCGTGAATATGGCGGCGGTGGCAAGACAGACATAGCGGCCGTTGATGGCAGCGTGGAAGCGCGGCCATCGCGGTCGCATTATTTCCGCCAGGGCGAGGAGCAGGAGCAGCGGGAGGGCGCAGACCATCATGGCATTGAGCCTCCAAGCTCCGGCAATGTCGCCATGGAGCAGCGCGTGGGCGGCTCGTTGAGAGCCGCAACCGGGGCATTGCCACCCGGTGAGGGTGAGGAACGGGCAGCGCGGGAAAGGTGCTGTGTCGGGGTCAAACCATCCGTAAACGGCAATGAGCGCCACGGCAGCGATAGCCACCGTGACGCCCATAAGGATGTGTCGCCTCCGTGGGTGCGAAGCCCTGGGAGGGGTCATGTAAGAGCGTAGTAAAGCATGATGAAGGGCACGTTGATCAGACCGAGCACCACTGAGGCAATGAGCATCAGGCGTGCATCGGCGGATGCACGACGCGCCCCTTCGATGTCGCCTATGCGCCAGCGTGCACTTACCTTCGACGAGAATACGAGCCCGACAATGGCCGTGACCACGCAGAGCAGGATGCACACCAGCAGCCAGCCGAAGTAAGTGGGCGGCATGGTGGCGTCAGCCACAGCAGATGGCATGGTGCCGCTGCAGGGATTATCGCCACATGGGGGCACGGTGGGCACGCTGGCTCTCTCGGGAGCGTCCTCGGGAGGCAGGGGGGGCGGCATTGTGTTCATATGCTTATTGCTTGTTTATAGCGTATGTGATAGCTTGTCAGTGGTTGGTCAGAGCTCTTAGAGGTAGTTAGATACAACCTCTTATAATCAGAAGAACTTGATTTCCTGACCCTCGATGTCGCTCAGCAGGTTGTTGGCCAGACGGCTGGCCCCGATACGGAAGTAGTCCGAGTCAAGCCACTTCTCGCCGAGAATCTCCTTGACAAGGGTGTAATACTTCAGGGCCTCATCAGTTGTGGCCACGCCACCGGCAGCCTTGAAGCCAACCATGATGGATGTGCGCTCGTAATACTCCTTGATGCAGTGGAGCATGGTGTAGGCAGCTTCGAGCGAAGCACCGGGGTATTCCTTACCGGTGGAGGTCTTGAGGAATGCCGCCCCGCTGTAAAGGGCGAGCACGGATGCGGCCTTGATGTTTTCGGGGGTCTTGAGGGCACCGGTCTCGAGGATGACCTTCAGGCGGGCGTTGCGGCAGGAGTGGCGTATCTCCTCAATCTCGTCACACACCTCCTGATAATCCTTATCGAAGAAGTTGCCGAGGTTGAGCACTATGTCAATCTCATCGGCGCCACCCTCCACGGCGAGGGCTGTCTCGGCCACCTTCACTTCCGGGAAAGTCTGCGAAGTGGGGAAGCCGCCGCTGACAGCCACCACGCGCACGCGGCTCACTTCGAGGACGCTGCGCACCACGGGGGCAAACACCGGGTAGACGCAGATGCCTGCCACCGGGGGCAGCTCGCCGTAGTCGTTCTCAAACTGGTTGACCTTCTCGGTAAAGTCGCTGACACTCTGCATCGAGTCGGTGCTCTTGAGCGTGGTGAGGTCTATGGAGCTGAAGAGGAAGCGGAGCACGTCGGGGGTGCGGTTCTCCTCCATATGCTCATCGAGAATCTTCTGAATGTCGGCCTTGATGGCAGCCTCGTCGGTGGTCACCTTGTAGGCGTTGATGGCTTCGAGATATTTACTTTCCATGGTCAGGTTAATGATTTATTGTGTGGAAGTTGAGTGTTCGATTTTCTTTTCTATAACAATGGTCACGGGCCCTGAGTTGACCAGGGCCACATCCATCATGGCACCAAACACACCGGTGTGCACCTTGCGTCCGAGCAGCCGCTCCACCTCGGCGCAGTATAGCTCATAGAGCGGCACGGCCAGGTCGTGACCGGCGGCGCGTATGTAGCTGGGGCGGTTGCCGTGGCGAGCATCAGCAAGCAGCGTGAACTGGCTCACGGCGAGCACCTGGCCGCCGACATCGGCCACGGAGCGGTTCATCACTCCGGCCTCATCGTCGAAGATGCGCAGTCCTGCGGTTTTTGCGGCGAGCCAACGTGCACAGTCGGGTGTGTCATCGCGCTCCACGCCCACGAGCACCATCAGCCCCTCCCCTATCCGGGAGTGCACGCGGCCACCGATTGTCACTGAGGCCTCCTTGACGCGCTGGATTACTATCTTCATGGCGCAGGTTATGAAATGACAGGCAGACTGTGCCCGGCGGGTGCTTCATCCCGGACTTCTTCGGACTGTGGATGCGAGAAGCCGGTGTCGGCGAAGAGTTGCCGGTCTTCGGCAAGGGTGTTGCCAAGCGAGGTAAGCATATCGCCGACAATGGCTCCGTTGACACCGCCGCGCATCATGCGACGCATCGACTCGCTGGAGAGGCGTTTCCGCCCCCCGGCAAAACGTATCGTGCACTTGGGGGCTACAAGCCGCATCAGAGCCACGGAGCGTTCTATCTCCTCTTCGTCAATCAGCGGGGTGTGCTCCAGCGGTGTCCCGGGGATGGGATTCAGGATGTTCACGGGGATGCTGACGGCTCCGGCGTCACGGGCGGCGGCGGCAAGCTCCAGACGGTCGCGGAGTGTCTCGCCCATGCCTATTATGCCTCCACTGCACACCTCCAGGCCCTCGTCGAGGGCCGCACGAATGGTGGCGAGCTTATCGGCATAGGTGTGAGTGGTGCACAGCCTCGCGAAGTGTCCGGGGGAGCTTTCGAGGTTGCAGTGGTAGCGTGTCACGCCGGCCTGACGCAGGCGGCGCATGGCGTCGCGGTCAAGCAGTCCCATCGAAGCACACAGCCCCAGCGCGGGGTGACGACGACGGATTTCGGCGATGTAGTCGCAGAAACGGTCGAGCTGACGGGGGGACACCCTCCGCCCCGAGGTGACGAGGGAGAAGCGGCCGACTCCTTCGCGGGCATTGATGGCTGCTGCCTCCATCACGCTGCCACGCTCGATTATGTCATATTCGGTGATGCCCGTGGAGTGCCGGGCACTCTGTGCGCACCATTTGCAGTCCTCGCCGCAACGCCCCGAGCGGGCGTTGACTATGGAGCAAGTGTCGGCACGTGAGCCGCTGTATGCTGAGCGCACGTGGTCAGCAACCTCCTGCAGCTGCCCCACAGAGCAAATGCAGGCAAGCTCCAGAGCCTCCTCCACGGAAGCCCCGATGCCCGCAAGCGCCGCCTCAGTAACCTTGGCAAGTAAATCCATGACACGCAAATATAGCACTTTCCCGCCAAACCGCCCCCATCCCCGGCAAACTTGCGGCAGTTTTCCGGATAGATGATTTGATATATTGATACTTATTCATATATTTGCGGTTAATTGTCTATTTATTGAACCATGGCTAATCTAAGTTATATCACCACTGACGAGATATTGTCGCAATTGTCGCGGAGGCTGAAAGAGTACAGACTGGCTGCTCGCATGAGTCAGAGGGAGCTTGCAGAGCTATCCGGAGTGGGCTACACCACGGTGTCACACTTTGAACAGGGTGTGCACACAAACATCTCACTGGCCAACTTCATTGCGCTTCTCCGGTGCGTAGGCATGGAGAAAAGGTTGCTGGACACACTCCCGCCTCTTCCTGTACCGCCATTGGCCCTGCGCGAAATCAACAAACTTATACCCAAACGGGTGCGACGCACCTCACAGAGATGATTACAAGCCTTGATGTGATGCTTTGGGGGCGCCGAGCCGGCACTCTCGTGTCAGGCCCCAAGGGGCATGAGACTCGGATATGTTTCTACTTCGATGCAGACTACGCCGCTGACGGGGTGGACTTTGCGCCCTTACGCGCCCCTCTGCAGGGCGTAGTGGCCAGCCGGGGATTGCCGGTGTATCCGGAGGAGGGAAAGGAGTTTGGGGGACTGCCATCCTTTATCGCCGACTCAATGCCCGACCGCTGGGGCAACATGGTGTTTACTGAATGGGCCAGGGCACATCATCTTAAGCAGCGTGACCTCTCGCCGCTTGACCGCCTGGCATATATAGGACGACGTGGCATGGGAGCATTGGAATTTGTCCCACCCTCGGACATCAATCTGGAAAGCCCCTTTAAGGTGGAGATTGCCGAACTTGCCAAACTTGCTGACCAAGCCCTGATCGAGGCCGGGAAACTTCATGTGAAGCTAAGTCCCGACTTCACCATTGAAAACCTGTTCAAAGTAGGTACATCGGCTGGCGGACGCCGTCCTAAGGCTGTAATCAACTGCAATTTTAACTCCGGGGAGTGCTACTCAGGGCAAGTTGCCGCGCCATTAGACGGTTTCACCCCGATGATAATCAAGTTTGATGAGCACGACACATTCCCGGCGACACGCATCGAGTACAGCTATTACAAGATGGTTGTCGAAGCAGGGGTTTCCATGATGCCATGTCGATTACTTGAAACGAATGGAGGTGTGCATTTCCTAACGGAACGCTTCGACCGCAGTGATGAGGAGAAAATTCATGTGCAGACGCTCGCAGCGATGAACCCGTATGCTTCGTCATACGAAGATTTGTTCGACGTCGCCGCCAAACTGGATGTATCTCCGGGAGAATTCCGGCAACTGTTTATGCGTATGGCAATGAATGTGGCTTGTGGAAATGTCGATGACCACAACAAGAATTTCAGTTTCATGCTTCGCGAAGGTGGTCATTGGCAACTTGCTCCGTCTTATGATTTCACCTTTGCCATTGACCCATCTGCACCTCGATACGTAAACCGTCATATTCTGACGGTAAACGGTAAAAACGATAGTATAAACGGAGGTGACCTGCTGACGGTAGCTTCCCGCTATGGTGTGAAAGATGCAACAGCTATGGTAACAAGAGCCGTGGAGGTTGCAGAAGGTTATCGGACTCATGCCATTGAAGCCGGTGTTTCAGCCGAATGGATCGGCTTGATTGAAGAGGTAATTGCCGCGCGGTGCTCCAGGTTGCGGGAAAGGTTGTAATTTTGTGGGGAATTAACGGACGTTATGGGACGGTTGCTGGCTATTGACTATGGGCGGAAGCGTTGCGGCATTGCCGTGACTGACCCGCTGCGGATTGTGGCTAACGGGCTGACTACCGTGGCCACGGCTAAGCTCTGTGAGTTTGTGGCTGACTATGTGAAGCGCGAGGAGGTGGATGCCATCATCGTGGGGCTGCCCAGGACTCTCGCCGGCGAGCCCAGCGAGAGTATGCGCTACATCCGTCCCGGCATCGAGCGGCTGCGCAAGGTACTCCCGGCGGGATTTCCGATAGAATTCTTCGACGAGCGGTTCACCTCGACTATGGCCCACCGTGCGATGATTGACGGCGGGCTGCGGAAAATGGCGCGGCGCGACAAAGCACTGGTCGATGAGATGGCGGCAACAATCATCCTCAACGGGTACCTGGACTCGCGGCGCTAAGAGCCATTGGGACGGCGTGAAATTTACTTAATTTTCGCAAACGACTGTTAATAATGCGTAACAACGGGGGCGTTGGATGGTGTATTTGCGGTAAAGGGCTAACTTTGCAAATTATATAATGCCATGAAAGGCAATCTTGCCTCTACTGAATCAGTCTAATAATCAATATAAACACACACATTTCATTATCCATTGCAATGAGAAGAACTCTACTCTCCATGCTGTGTCTGCTCGCTGTGGGCACATTTGCCATGAAGGCGCAGATGTTCACCGTCTCTCCCTCGCCCGTACAGATGTCGAGTGAGAATGTGGTGATCACCTTCGATGATACTCAGGCGCTTGATGCCGGCAACTCTCCCTGGACCACCAAGCCCACCGCGCTCTATGCACACATCGGCGTGGGCATGGAGTCTGCCCCCACCGCCTGGTCACACGTGAAGTATGACTGGGGCAAGAACTACCCCGACAACACCTTCGTGAGCAAGGGCAACGGCAAGTGGGAGCTCACCATAGGCAACATTCGCGAGTACTTCGGCCTTGCAGAGAACGAGAAGGCCGTGAATATCTGCATCATAGCCCGCAATGCCAGCGGCAACATCCAGACCAAGGATGTGTTCCTACCCATCGCCGAGGAGGGCTACATCTCGACGATGACGCATGACGCCACCAGCACCGCTTTTACCAGCGCCACGACGGTGAACTTCACCCTCACCGCCACGCAGGCATCCACGCTGACCATCAAGCTCAACGGCTCGCAGGTGGCCACGGCAAGCAACTCCACGAAGCTCTCCAAGGCCCTGACATTCTCGGCCCCCGGCTCATACGAAGTGGAAGGCATAGCCAGCAACGGCACCGAGACGCAGAGCAACAAGCTGACGTTCATGTACATCAAGCAGTCGCCCGCCGCTACTTACCCCGGCGGTGTGCCCAAGATGGGTCCCGTGGCTCAGGCCAACGGCGACGTGATATTCTGCCTCGCGGCTCCGAGCAAGAGCAGCGTGGTACTCGTGCCCTCATGGGATGACTATCAGGTGCTCGACAAGAACATCATGTCATACCAGGACTACAACGGCTACCGCTATTTCTGGACCAAGGTGAGCGGCCTCGACCCCAACAAGCGCTACCCCTACTACTTCATCGTTGACGGCAACATCAAGGTTGGCGACCCCTATGCCAAGCTGGTGCTCGACCCCTACTCTGACAAGTGGATCGAAAAGGACTGCGGAGCTATCTTCACAGACCGCCCCGCCTACCCCTCAGACAAGGTTGACGAGAGCGAGGGCGTTTGTCTGGCCGTGTACCACGGCAATCAGGACAAGTATGACTGGAAGGTGACGAACTTCGACATCCCCGACCCCCGCAGCATGGTGATCTACGAGCTCTGCCTGCGCGACTTCACCGGCACTGACTACGCTTCTGACGGCTCATTCGTCAAGGCCATGGAGAAGATTCCCTACCTTGAGGAGCTCGGCGTGAACGCTGTGGAGCTGATGCCCGTGATGGAGTTCAACGGCAACAGCTCATGGGGCTACAACAATAACTTCTACATGGCCCCGGACAAGACCTACGGCTCTCCTGACGACATGAAGGCGTTCATTGACCTCTGCCACAGCCGCGGTATCGCCGTGATCCTCGACATCGTGTTCAACCAGAGCGACGGCCTCGCTCCCTGGTACAAGATGTATCCCGCCGCCACCAACCCCTTCTACAACGCCACCGCTCCTCATGCTTACAGCGTGCTCAACGACTGGAAGCAGGAGTATCCGCTCGTGCGTCAGCACTGGGAAGATGTCATCAAGTACTGGATGACAGAGTATAAGGTAGACGGCTTCCGCTTTGACCTGGTGAAGGGTCTTGGTGACTCTGACAGCTACAAGTCAGGCACCGACGTACACAACGCCTCGCGTGTGGCCAACATGAAGCGCCTGAACGACGTAATCAAGAGCGTAAACCCCAAGGGTATACACATCAACGAGCTCCTCCTTAACGCCAACTCTGAGGATAATGCCAACTTCGCCAATGGCGGTCAGATGGGCTGGAACAACCAGAACTCCAACGCCCGCGACTACGCCTCCGGCTCCAAGACACCCCAGCAGACTATGAAGTGGATCTCATCCGTCAACTGCTCACGCACAGCCAACGCTCTGGTGTCTTACGCCGAGAGCCATGACGAGGAGCGCATGGGCTACACACAGAAGAGCACCGGCTGGGGCAAGACCGCCAAGCACGCCGACCGCATGAAGCGTCTGGCCACCGTGGCCCCGATGCTGCTGCTCGTGCCTGACGCTACCCCGATGATATGGCAGTTCGGTGAGCTGGGCGCTGACGAGAGCATCACCGCCAACGGCGACCGCGTAAACAGCAAGAAGGTACTCTGGAGCTACATGAACGACGCTGACCGTATGGGCGTGCATGACGCTTACAAGGCTGCCGCTACCCTGCGCACCAACAACCCTGAGCTCTTTGAGGATGCTGCAACTTCGTTCACAAGCACTGTGGGCGAGAACACCAACTTCAAGTACATGAAGCTGACCAACGGCACCCGTGAGATTATCGCCTTCATCAACCCCAGCACTACCTCAAGCTACACCGTAAGCCTCAACGGCCCGGCCGGCGACCCCAAGAACTACACCATCGTAGCCCACTCTAAGGGGTGGACACCCTCGCTTGCCAACTGCACTACAAGCCGCGTGAGCATCAGCGGCCTCCCTGCCAACGGCTACATCATCCTTGCCAGCCCGGCTGTGAAGACGGAGCCCGCCGCCATCGACAATGTAGCTGCCGACACTGAGGACGCAGCCTTCACCGTAACCGCCGAGGGTGGCAGCATCATCGTCACCGGCGTTTACAACAACGTCACTGTGTTTGACACCCTCGGTCGTCAGACCGCCATGAGCGGCCTCACCCCCGGTGTCTACTACGTGAACGTCGACGGCAAGACCACCAAGCTGCTTGTGAAGTAAGCTGTCACAGGACATCTCATCTGAAAGCGCCCCGCAGAAGCTCTGCGAGGCGCTTTTTCTTAAGAGGTTTTGCAACATCACAATTACTTTTGATACATCTTCTCCCTATGACTTCAAATCTCGCCATCCTTTGATTCAGTTGCCCGGCCAAAACACCGGCGGGGTTGCGGCTTAGGGCGCGATTTTGTAACTTCGCGGTGTTATGACACCGCTCTACGAAGATAACCACATCATCATCGTCAACAAGGAGCCCGGCGAGATTGTGCAGGGGGACCGCACCGGCGACAAACCGCTGTCGGCCATCGTTGGCGAATGGCTCAAGGAGAAGTATGCCAAGCCCGGCAACGTGTTTGTGGGAGTGGTGCACCGCCTTGACCGTCCCGTCAGGGGCGTGGTGGTGTTAGCCAAGACCTCCAAGGCTCTCGCCCGGATGAACGAGCTGTTTCGTACCGGCGGTGTGCATAAAACATATTGGGCCATAGTGCAGGGGCGTCCTCCCAAGCCCGAAGACCGGCTTGTGCATCACATCACCACACGTCAGGACGGCAACAAGAGCTATGCCTCCGCCACCCCGAAACCGGGGAGCAAGGAGGCCGCCCTGAGCTACCGCACGCTTGCCGAAGGCGACCGCTACACGCTGCTGGAAGTGAACCTGGAGACCGGTCGCAAGCACCAGATCCGCGTGCAGCTGTCGGCCATAGGGTGTCCTGTGAAGGGGGACTTGAAGTATGGCGCCAAGCGGAGCAACCCCGACGGCAGCATCTCGCTGATGGCGCGCAGCGTAGAGTTCGTGCACCCCGTAAGCGGCAAGCTGATTAAAGTAGAGGCTCCCGTGCCCGATGACCCGCTGTGGCAAGCCCTCGCTCCGGCCGAATAATCGTGAATCAACGGATGCACGACCGTGCATCCCTACAATATGACGGAATTATTGACTGTCTGCGAAATAACCGCGACACCCCTCGTTTATAATCATGTCAAAGAAGATAGTGTTTTTCGGCACTCCCGACTTTGCCGTGCCCTCGCTCGATGCCATCGTGAAGGCCGGCTATGACGTAGCTGCCGTTGTCACAGCCACCGACAAGCCCGCCGGTCGCGGCCACGGCATGCTTCAAAGTGCCGTGAAGAAATATGCCCTGGAGCATGGCATAGATGTGCTTCAGCCTGAGAAACTGCGCGACGAGGCATTCGTGAACCGTCTGCGTGAGATTGATGCCGACCTCTTCGTGGTTATCGCCTTCCGCATGATGCCCGAGGTGGTATGGGCCATGCCCCGTCTGGGTACGTTCAACCTCCACGCCTCACTGCTTCCGCGCTACCGAGGAGCCGCTCCCATCAATTGGGCAGTGATCAACGGCGACAAGGAGACCGGTGTCACCACATTCTTCCTCTCGCATGAGATAGACACCGGGGCAGTGATAGACCGCGTGGCCATCCCCATCAGCGATGCCGATGATGCGGGCTCCGTGCATGACCGACTGATGGAATTGGGAGCCACGCTGACAGTCAACACCGTCAATGCCATTTTTGCAGGGACTGCAAAGGCAATACCGCAGTCTGAGATTGCCCCGGGCGAGGTTCCGACACCGGCACCAAAGATATTTAAAGAGACGTGCCACGTAGACTGGAATAAGCCTGCCGAATCTATCCACAACTTGGTGCGCGGACTGTCACCCTACCCCGGCGCATGGTCTACCCTCACGGCCGACAATGTCGCGCCCGCCGACATCAAGATTTTTGCCACTGCCCAGACCGAACTACGCTCAGCCTCTGAGCCGGGTACAGTTCACATCTCCGACGGGAAGCTGCTCGTGGACACCGCCGACCGACAGCTCGAAATCCTGCGCCTGCAGGCCCCCGGCAAACGGCGTCTGGAGGCCGCAGACTGGCTCCGCGGGGTGCGTCTGACCTCACCGCGCTTCAGCTGACAGAGGTCGCGCTATGCAAGCCATTGAGATTACATCGCTCGATGACCCGCGGGTCGCGCCCTTCGCCCGGCTGACAGAGGCACAGTTGCGCAACCGCCTTGACCCCTCCAACGGCAGATTTATCGCCGAGAGCCCCAAGGTAATTCTCACCGCCCTCAGTGCCGGATATGAAGCCGAAGCCCTACTCTGCGAGGAGCGACACATCACAGGCGACGCTGCGCCAATCATTTCCGCTTGCCCTGAGATGCCGGTGTACACCGGGTCACGCGAGCTGCTTGCCGCCATCACCGGCTACACCCTGACGCGCGGCGTACTATGCCTGATGAAACGCCGCCCGCTCCCCTCCGTCGCCATCGCAACCGCCGGTGCGAGCCGCGTGGTGGTGATAGACGGCGTCACCGACACCACTAATATAGGTGCCATCTTTCGCTCGGCAGCCGCATTGGGGATAGATGCGGTACTGTTGACATCCACATCATGCGACCCGCTCAACCGCCGCTCCATCCGCGTGTCGATGGGGAGCGTGTTTTTGGTACCTTGGACATGGCTTGACGGGCCCGTGAGTTCACTCTCCGCCCTCGGTTTCAAGACAGTGGCCATGGCCCTGACAGACCGCTCCGTGAGCATAGACGACCCCCGGCTGAACGCGGAGCCGCGGCTTGCCATTGTGATGGGCACCGAGGGTGACGGCCTCGCCCGCGAGGTAATCACAGCCTGTGACTATACCGCCCGTATCCCCATGGCTCACGGCGTAGACTCGCTCAACGTTGCCGCCGCAGCCGCCGTAGCCTTCTGGCAGCTCCGCACCCGCTGAGTGCGCCGCCTCTGGCGGCAAAGCGGGGGGCAACCACAGCCATCTCAGTAATTGCAGACACATAAACGCCAAAACGGCGACATTTCACAATGTCGCCGTTCGAGCGCCGTGCTGTGTTATGCAACGGCAAAGAGTTTTAATCTAAAAAACACATCTTTCTTACCAATTCTTATTTCTTGCATTAACCTAAAAAACATCGGTCTGTTGGTTGACCGTTCAGCGGCTTTTTTCCCGCTGACGATGCAAAGGTACGCCTGTCGCAACCCTCGGGCAAGCATATTGAGGGATAATATAAATGAATATAGAGTGGTGAAATCTTTTATACCCTTTGTTACAGGCATTTGACCATTCATTTCAAAACAGTAAATATAGATACTTGTTATCTGTCCTTACACCACATCTCATGTGTATGAGCGGTAGACAAAATTCATATCTGCCATATTTCCGTTTATATTTCACCCCTTTTCACAAGCTATCAAATCCCGTGTTTTCAGACGATTAATACTTATATCAGATTTGAACACGTCATGTGGCCACCTTGCCCTGTTGTGCAGAAGCGTTTGTGGGGCTACCTTTGCATCGTGACAATGAAAGATGTCACCCGTAATCCCCCGGGGGTTGACGATATTGAGAAAACAAACATCACTTGCGAAAGTTGTGGAAATTATTGATTAGCGATATACAGAATTAACACCATAGGGAGTCACGTTTTCTCCCTCCAATGACTCTCATTCACTTTATCAAACAACAACGAGGCGCCGATTCGTGAGAACCGGCGTTTTTTCTATGTAAGTCGTGGCTTCCGCAGACGTTTCACCAAAGGTGCGGATATGCTGTGGGCTAACCAACTAAATATAATAACACCTGTCATAGTGAGCAGTATGGCCACTCCGCTCGAAACATCGCTAAATGTATAAACCACCATCTGCATAACGACACCGTGGCTGAGGTACATCTCATACGATATGCCACCCAGAAAGCGTGTGAAGACATTTGTGATTCGGCGACGGTATGTGGTCAAGAACACCAGGGTGATTATGGAGAGTCCAAGGGCCTCCTTAAGCAGATACCCTCCTGCAAAACCGCCCTGCTTGAACCGCAGGTAAGCCACACCCAAGGCAACGCAGCATGCTAAAGCAATAGCACTTTTGAGTCGACGGCGATCCGCAAGCCATCGCTTCACGTGTGTGAAGTTGCGGTAGAGTATCACACCCCATGCCAGTCCCATCATCTCATATGGCCACTTTGAGATGGCTATGATGTATTTAGAGTCGGCTTTCGAGACCGTCCATAGAACGACAGATGCCAAAGTGACGATAACCACTAATGCAACGTCAAAGAGGCGACGGCTTATCCATCGGCGACGGTACACCAAAGCAAGGAGATAGAACACAACGCAATACTCCAGTAACGCCACAACATAACCGTAAATGGTGAAGAGGTGGGAGAGCGGAGGAACCGTTCCCTCGGAGATAAACCGAAAGAGAAAAGCCAGGGCATTGATCACCAAGTTGGGAATTATCAGGGCTGAGAGGCGACCGCGCCAAAATGTCCGAAGGTAACGGTCATTGTGGTCAAGACTGTAATTCATGCCAAAGGCCGAGAACATGAAGAAGAAAGTGACGGCTACGTAAGCGAAACTCCCTATCGCGTCCTGGAGCGGGTTCCCCATCCCGGGGGGGAAATGGACGAAAATCACGATGATAGCACAGATCCCCTTGAGCGTGTTAGTGTATTCCTTGCTAAAGAAGAAACCGCCTTCAGAAGTATCAATCGTATTGCGCCACAGCAATATGATAATGACGCAGAGAGGCACAAGGGCAGTGAGCCCTATGCTTAAGATTGTTGAATGTGGCATCCGATAACGGGTTTATGCGAATGCCACAGTCCGTAGTTATGGTGTTTTCGGCAGGACGGCAAAATGCATGGACGACAGCCCATGATGCAGTCCTGAGAAAACTGTTACGAACGGCAAGTCACGTCCATGCATTAAGCCGGGACGCTTACAACTTGCTCCAATTATTCGCAACTATGAAATTTCTCAGGTTTCATCATGTATGGAACAAATAGCAAACGCTATGTGAAAATTTTAAGTGTGGGTCAACCTCCGCTGTCCCTATGTCAGAGGCAAAGTTACTACAATTTTTACATTCAATGGTTAACTATGTAACTACCCAGCAGGGCAACCGCATCAAAATGAGGAAATAGAGTGCTGAAATCACAAGACGGTGTTGCAAAACCGGCAATTTCCGTCAATTTGTAGGGATGCACCGTGGTGCATCCGTTGATTTACAGATTGTTGCACCGGATGCACCACGGTGCATCCCTACAAGCCGATGGTTTTGCAACAAGCTCGAAGAGCCGCGTTGCTGCATTGACAAGTTATTTTATAGTCACGGCTTGAGGCGGTTGCAAGAGGTGTTTTTGCGCGAGAGGATGCGGTTTGCGACTTTTTCGCTATATTTGGTGTTTATAATAGAGTGAGTAACTAAGATGGAACATATCAAGGTAAAGATTATCAACCGGTCGGGGCATGAGCTGCCGGCGTATGAAACGCCGTCGGCGGCGGGTATGGACGTACGTGCCTGTCTGAAAGAGCCGGTGACGTTAGGCCCTCTTGAAAGGGCACTTATCCCTACCGGGCTGCGCATACAGCTCCCGCGAGGCTATGAGTGCCAGATTCGGCCCCGCAGCGGTCTGTCCCTGCGTCACGGCATCAGCCTGGTAAACACCCCCGGCACCGTAGACGCTGACTATCGCGGCGAGATTGGCATCATTGTAATCAATCTGTCCAACGAGCCGTTCACAATCAACGATGGCGAGCGCATAGCCCAGATGGTAATCAAGGAATACACCCACGTGACCTGGGAGCCGGTGGAGCGCATCGACGAGACCGAGCGCGGCGACGGTGCCTTCGGCCATACCGGCGTAAACTGAATTGTGCAAGCACTTACGCAAAGATGAATAAACATATACGCAAAGAGGCAGCAGCATGCTCTTCACCGGCACGGCGGAGGCACCTGTGGTTGCGTGCGCTTCTCACCCCGATAGCGGCATTGATGCTCCTGCCGGTGCTCGCCGGCTCCAAGGCGAGCCGCTGGGACCGCGAGGCCGCCATCCACAAGGCTGACTACCTCTTCATGGAGTCAGAGCGGCGCAAAGCGTTAGCTCAGAACGATGCCTACTTCGAAACCCTCGGGGAGGCTCTGCGGCTCAACCCCTCCGACAAGGCCATGGGCTTTGACTACGGCTTCTATGAGGTGATGATGGATGGCCGCGACTCAGCTGCAATATCCCGCGGCTACGGGCGTATGGCCGACTACTTCCGGAGCACACCCACCGACATATACAACGGGCTCACGTTCGCCCGCCTGAGCGAAGTGCTCGGGCTCAACGACCGTGCACGCGACGCCTGGCGGCAGCTCCACACGGTGTTTCCCGACCGTGGCGAGGTGGCCCTACGTTACGCGCAGGCCATGCTCACCAGTCCGGACTCCGCCGACCATCGCCTGGCGCTCGCCGCATATGACTCCATAGAGAGTGCCGACGGCAAAGACCTGCAAGTGACCAACCTGAAGGTGAACTACTACCTGCAGCAGCGTGACACCGCCAACGTACGCGCCGAGCTGGCAGCCCTGCTCGAGGCCTTTCCCCGTTCGGCCAACGTAGCCTCGTATGCAGGTGATGTCAATGCTGCCCTCGGCAACAAGGACGCAGCCCTGAACTATTACCGCATAGCGTGCGCCACGGACTCCACCAACGGCTACGCTTACTATTCGCTGGCCAACTTCTACCGCAGCATCGGCGACGAGCAAGCCTACAACCGCGAGATACTCAACGCACTGACCAAGCAGTCGCTTGACGTGGAGACCAAGCTGCGCATCCTCGGCTCATACATTGAGAGCGAGGGTGTTACAGCAGCCGCCCAGGCCGCTGTCGCCGCACCTGCCGACACGGCAAATATGGCGGAGGTTGTCGACATTGCCGAGGCAGACACGGTGGTTCCCGTCTCGCCCGACTCGCTGATGGCCGAGGAGAGCCGGATAGACGACCTGTTTCGCGTGCTGCTGGAGCAGCATCCTCATGAGCCGGAAATCTACGGCTTCTATGCGTCCTATCTGGTGTCAATCCCTGACTTCGTGGGGGCTGCCCAGGCCATGAGCAGCAAACTTGACATCGAGCCCAACGACCTGCCCGGTTGGCAGGGGTTGCTGAGCCTCGACCTCCAGAACAACGATATGCAGGGGGCCGAGAGCGATGCCATGCGTGCCCTCCGCTATTTCCCTGACGATGCCCGGCTGCTGCTGATGCTCGGCGGGGTACTCCAGCAACAGGAGCGATACCCCGAGGCAATGAAGGCCCTCACGCACGCCATGGAGAGCACCGACTCCGCCGACCTCAAGACACTCTCGATGATCAAGACCTCGATAGGTGACGTGAACTATGCAAGTGGCGACAAGGCCAAGGCCTTCACCGACTATCGCGCCGCCCTTGAGCTTGACCCCGACAACAACACGGCCCTCAACAACTGCGCCTACTATCTGGCGTGCGAGGGCAAAGACCTTGACCAGGCTCTCGAAATGGCACGCAAAGCCCTTGCCGAGAACCCCGACAGCCCCACCACCCTTGACACTTACGCATGGGTGCTCTTCAAGCTGAAGAAGTATGACGAGGCGTTGACAGCCATCAGCCGCGTGCTCGACCTGCTTCCCGACGAGGAGCGACATGGTGAGGAGCTTGACCATGCCGGTGACATCAACTTCATGAACGGCAACCGCGCCGAAGCCCTCAAATACTGGAAAGAGGCCCTGAAGCTCGACAAAGACAACGAACTGCTCCGCCGCAAGGTGAAGGAGCGCACCATCTTCTTTGAGTAAAGACACTCCGATGCCCTTAACCAGTCAGGATTAATCAGGATTAAACATGATTAATCAGGAATAATCGGGATTAACCGGGAAGAATAAACCTCAACCATCGATGAAACTATCACTTGCGGGCGCCGTGACCACGGTCGCCCTCTGCCTGACTCTTGCCGGGTGCCACTCCACCAAGACAGCCACCCCCGCCGAGCCCATGGGTGAACAGGTCACTGTAGCCTCACTGCCTGAACGCGCCGCCGTCGTGGCCGGCGAGCTTCGCCCGTGGAACACACTGAAAGTGCCCGTGAGCATCAAGCTGAGCTCACCCGGCAAAATCACTCTGTCCGGCACCGCCGTAATGGAGCGCGGCAAAGCCCTGAGCATCTCGCTGCGCTTCATGGGCATGGTGAGCGTGGGGTCGCTCACCGTCACCACCGACTCGGTGACGGTGATAGACACCTACCACCGGATGTATCTGAGCGAGCCCACGCGCACTCTGCTCCGCGGCCTCCCCTTTGACATCGCCGACCTCCAGGACCTGCTTCTCGGGCGCCCCTTCGCTGCCGGAGCTGACGGACTCCCGGCCGACGGGATTACCCTGGGCACAGCCGCACCTTACGGCTGGGTGATGACTCCGGACTTCAACGCCTCGGGGTGGACATACTCATTCATATTCGGCACTGACAACCGGGTGAGGAGTGCCGTGCTTGACCGTAACGGCTCCACCGCCGCCACAGTGGAGTACGGCGACATCGCCACCGACACTCCCGCCGGCTCCGTGGCCTCCACAGCCGCCCTCGATGTGCCCGGCAAGCGTCCCGTGGCACTCACAGTGAGCTGGCGCATGGCGCGCGCCGAGTGGGGAAGCGGCGCGGTGAGCGTTCCCGCCATCCCGTCAGGCTACCGCCGTATCACCCTCGAAAACCTCGGGGAGGTGCTGGGAGCGTTCTGACGCGCCTACAAAACCGAAAAAATCATTATCTTTGCGCATACATATATATGCGCACACATAAATATATATGTGTGTTTGACCGACGTAAAGCAGTGGTGCTATGACTTACGAATATGATTACCTGGTGATAGGCTCAGGCATCGCCGGGATGAGTTTTGCCCTCAAGACAGCCGCGCACGGCCGCGTAGCCCTGATATGCAAGACCACCCTTGACGAGGCCAACACCGCCCTTGCCCAGGGGGGAGTTGCCTCGGTGACAAACCTCGAGGTGGACAATTTCGACAAGCATATCAACGACACGATGATTGCCGGCGACTTCCTTAGCGACCCCGAGGCCGTGGAGAAGGTGGTGAAGGGAGCTCCGGAGCAAATCAAGTTTCTGATAGACAACGGGGTGAAGTTTGACTGCCGCGAAGATGGCGAGTTCGACCTGCACCGCGAGGGCGGCCACAGCGAGTTCCGCATACTCCACCATGCCGACAACACCGGCTTCGAAATTCAGGAAAGCCTGGTGGAGCGCGTGCGCAATCACCCAAACATCGACATCTTCGAGCACCACTTCGCCATAGAAATCATCACCCAGCACCATCTGGGCAAGATAGTGACCCGCCGCACACCTGACATCACCTGCTACGGGGCCTATGTGCTTGACGAGCAGAGTGGCCGCGTGGACACCTTCCTGTCACGTGTCACCCTGATGGCCACCGGCGGCGTAGGCGCAGTCTACGCTACCACCACCAACCCCCTCGTGGCCACCGGCGACGGCATAGCCATGGTGTATCGCGCCAAGGGCACCGTGAAAGATATGGAGTTCATCCAGTTTCACCCCACGGCTCTTTACCACCCCGGCGACCGCCCTTCATTTCTCATCACCGAGGCTATGCGCGGCTACGGTGCCGTGCTCCGCAACCTCAAGGGTGAGGAGTTCATGCACAAGTATGACCCGCGCCTGTCACTCGCGCCGCGCGACATCGTGGCGCGCGCCATCGACTCCGAGATGAAGCTCCACGGGGACGACCACGTGTATCTCGACGTCACCCACAAGGATCCCGAGGAGACCCGCCGCCACTTCCCCAACATCTACGCCAAGTGCCTCTCGCTGGGCATCGACATCACCAAGGACTACATCCCCGTGGCCCCCGCCGCCCACTATCTGTGCGGCGGCATCAAGGTGGACGGCAACGGCGAGTCATCCATCAAGCGGCTCTATGCCGTGGGCGAGTGCAGCTGCACCGGGCTGCACGGCGGCAACCGCTTGGCCTCCAACTCGCTGATAGAGGCTGTGGTGTATGCCGACGCAGCCGCACGCCACGCCACTGCCCATGTCGCCGGCTACGACCTGCGCCGCGACGTGCCCGCCTGGAACGACGAGGGCACCCGTCACCCCGAGGAGATGGTGCTCATCACCCAGAGCATCAAGGAGGTGAATCAGATCATGGGCACCTACGTGGGCATAGTGCGCAGCAACCTGCGCCTTGACCGCGCATGGAACCGCCTGGACATCCTCTATGAGGAGACCGAGAAGCTCTTCAAGCAGTCCAAGGCCTCACGTGACATCTGCGAGCTCCGCAACATCATCAATGTGGGCTACCTGATAATGCGTCAGGCCAAGGAGCGCCACGAGAGCCGCGGCCTCCACTACACCCTCGACTATCCACCCCAAAAGGGGCAAGCCTGACCGCCTCCCCGGCTTACAACCTATCCTCTCACATTCCCCATATTCCCACTGAAACTGACTCTCCGACATATCACAACCCTTATACTCCTGCTGACGGCGGCCATCACAGCCTCCGCACAGCAGGTTGACGGCCTCCCCGACCCCGGCGACGGCCGCATCAAGGATGTGAAGGGCTACTACTACACCGACATCGACGGCGAAGAGGTAAAGATGCTCGTGCTCAACGAAGTGACGGTGTTCCCGCCGCTGAAGTTCAAGAACAAGAAGCAGGAGCAATATTACTGGCGCACCGTGCGCGATGTCAAGAAGGCCCTCCCCTACGCCAAGCTCATCAGCGAGACTCTGGTGGAGACATACGAATACATCGAGACCATCGACGACCCCAAGCTCCGCGAAGACCACCTCAAGCGGATGGAAAGCGCCATATTCGAGCAATACAAGCCCGTGCTTAAGAAATTCACCAAGGGGCAGGCCACCATCCTCATCAAGCTGATACGCCGCGAGACCAACCAGTCCGGCTACAACATCATCAAGGCCTTCTTAGGCTCCTTCCGCGCTAACTTCTGGCAGGTGTTCGGCCGGCTGATGGGCGTGAACCTCAAGAACGATTACCGCCCTGACCGCGACGAGCACGATGCAATAGTGGAGCGTGTGGCCGTGGCCGTGGAGCTCGGACAGCTTTAACTCCCGTCACTGACATCCCCGCCATCCCCCCTCATCACATCCCCGCCACTGACAGATGAAACCGATATTCCTGATAGGCTACATGGGCTCCGGCAAGAGCACTCTGGGACGCGCACTGGCCGCCCGGCTCGGCTTGCAGTTCATTGACCTTGACCAGTACATAGAGGGGCGCTACCACACCAAGATCCGCGACATCTTTGCCGCCAAGGGCGAGGAGGGATTTCGCGACATGGAGCGGCGCATGCTCGCAGAGGTAAGCGCCTTTGAAGATGTGATAGTGGCGTGCGGCGGAGGCACCCCCTGCTTCTATGATAACATGGAGGTGATGAACTCCAGCGGACTCACAGTGCTGCTTGATGCCTCAGTGGAGTGCCTGCACCGACGGCTGCTCCAGGGGCGCACCAACCGACCGCTGATAGCCACACTTACCGACGACGAGCTCCGCGACTTCATAATTACTGCTCTCGAAGCCCGCAGGCCCCACTACTCACGTGCCGCCATAGCCTTCGCGAGTGACCTCCTTGAGGACCGCGGCCAGATAGCCGCCACAGTGGAGCGCTTCATCGCCGAGGTGCTCCCCGCCACCTCCAACACCGAAAACAGTCCCCGATGACCGACTCCTGCTTCACACCGCTTGAACAGCCTGCCACCATTGCCACATCGCGGCGCGGGCTCTCCATAGGCTTCCCGGCCTGTGACCACCCCAGCGAGCGACGTTTCCCGCTGACCCCCGAGGGGGGTGCACGCCTCATAGAGCTCGGATTCCGCGTCAGGGTGGAGAGCGGAGCCGCCGCCCCCATCCACTACACTGACAATCAGTATCTGCGTGCCGGGTGCGACGTAGTGAGCCGTGACGAGGCTCTGCGGAGCGACATTGTGATCCACACCTCCCCCCTGGCTCTGCGCGACATCCGCCACCTGCGCCGCGGCGCCATGCTCCTCACCCTCCTTGCCCCGACCCTCCAGGAGCCGGCTGCCATCCGCGCACTGATGGAGCGCCACACCATAGCCATAGCCCTTGACCTGGTGGAGGATGCCGCCGGCAACCGTCCCTTCGCCGACATCCTTGCCGAGATTGACGGCCGCGCAGCCATGGCCATGGCCGCAAGCCTGTTGGCTGACTCCGAGCATGGCAAGGGGATACTCCTCGGAGGCATCGCCGGCATCAACCCCTGTGAAGTGGCCATCCTCGGGAGCGACATCGCCGCCTGCTCGGCAGCACGCACCGCCATAGGGATGGGAGCGATAGTGAGGATGTTTGACACCGATGTCTACTCGCTGCGGCGCGCCGCGCGCGAGCTCGGCCCGGGGTTGATATGCTCCGATATGCACCCGCGAGTAGTGTCCGGGGCTCTGCGCACCGCCGATGTCATCGTGGCCTCTGCAGGCATCAACCCGCGCTGGCGTCTGGACTGCGACGAAGCCGCCCTGCTCAAAAGGGGGGTGCTGGTGTTTGACCTCACGGGTGCCGAAGCGGGAGCACGCCCCTTCCCGTCCATGCAGCCCATAGAGCTGGCCTGCGCCGGAGCTTACAAAGCGCGCCGTCCCGAGGGCTACCGCGTGTGCTATATCAACGCCGGTAGCGCCGTGCCCCGCACCTGTGCCATGGCTCTGGGCAACACTCTGGTGACCATGCTATCAGAGATCTACACCTGCGACGGTGTAAGCAACGCACTGAAGCTCCTGCCGGGGCTGCGCAAGGCCGCCTACATCTTCCTCGGACACATCGTCAATGAGAAAATCGGGCAACGCGCCGGCGTCCGCGCCCTCGACATCAACATATATCTGACTTCACTTTCATGAGCCAGAAACGCAAGTTCTACGTGGTGTGGAACGGCCATCACACCGGAGTGTTTGACTCATGGGCCGAATGTAAGCTCCAGGTGGAGGGGTACCCCAACGCCCGCTACAAGGGATTTTCATCACAGGAAGAGGCCATCGCCGCCTATCGCGGCGACCCCGTCGAACAGGCACAGCTCATCACCGCCATAGCCTCACACTCCGATGACCACATCAACTATGCCGCCATCCCGGATATTGTGGCCGACT
Source organism: Candidatus Amulumruptor caecigallinarius (assembly GCA_023665605.1). Lineage (GTDB taxonomy): Bacteria > Bacteroidota > Bacteroidia > Bacteroidales > Muribaculaceae > Amulumruptor > Amulumruptor caecigallinarius_B. The sequence goes on from JAMPDP010000001.1 coordinate 898,657, forward strand.
CCATCGCCGTCGACGGGGCCTGCGCAGGCAACCCCGGACTGATGGAGTATCGCGGCGTTGACACCATGACCGGGGCAGAGCTGTTCCATGTGGGGCCACTGCCCGGTGGCACCAACAACATTGCCGAATACCTTGCGCTGGTTCACGCCGTGGCATGGCTCCAGCAGCGTGGCCTTGACCGCGTGACGGTCTATACCGACAGCGTCACCGGCCTGTCATGGCTGCGCCGCCGCGCTGCCAACACCACCATCACCCCCAATGCCGGCAACGCCCGCGTGATGGAGCTGGTGGCCCGCGCCAACACGTGGCTGCAGACTCACCGCTACTCCAACCCCGTGGTGAAGTGGCGTACCGAGGAGTGGGGTGAAATCCCCGCCGACTTCGGCAGAAAGTGATGTCAGAGCGGTTGCAAAGCTGTCACGAAGAGGTTACAACCTCCTTTTTATGAAAAAATTGTGACATTGTAGTTACAAAATTTTGCCCACAATTGTTGATGGAGTAGATTTGTATTGCATGAATTCCCCGAACGCTGCATCCCTCATTCAACCAAATCCACATCAAGTTATCATCGTTGACTCCGATGTGATGATCACCGATCTCATGAAGTACAATCTTGAGAACGAGGGTTACGTGGTGCGTGTATGCACCACCGCCGAGGATGCGCTCGAGCAGGATTTCGCCACCACTGACCTGGTAATAACCGAGGTGGTGCTCGGCGAAATAAACGGGTTGATGCTTGCCGGTATGATTAAGGGTTCCGACTCCACCTCCGACATCCCCGTGATAATCTGCTCCACGCTCGACAGCGAGGATGACATAGTGAAGGGGTTCGAGGCCGGGGCTGATGACTACATCCTCAAGCCCTTCTCACTGCGCGAGCTCATGGCACGAGTCAAGAGCGTATTGCGCCGCCGGAGCATGCTTCCCCCCAAGCCGGTGAAGGCCGTCGGAGCCAACGTGCTACACTACCGCAACCTCTACGTGGACCCGGACTCACGGTCGGTCACCGTCGACGGCCACCAGCTCCCCATCACCCGCACGGAGCTGCAACTGCTCCACACGCTGATGTCACGCCCGGGGCACTTCTACACCCACGCCGACCTTTACAGCATAGTCTGGAACAAGCAGGCTGACGGTTCCTCGCGCGCTCTGGATGTGAGCGTGTCGCGCCTGCGCCGCAAGCTCGGCGACTATGGAGCCAACATCGTGAACCGCTCCGGCGTGGGCTACGGCTTCATCGAGAAGTAATCAGGAGCCGCCATTCACACCTCACCGCCAGCACCCCCCCACCGCCAGACCTTCACCGCCTGACCTTCACCGCCTGTCACTACACAGTCACGCACGATTTTCACCCCCTATGAAGCTCCACGAACCGTTGCCGCCGCGCCTTGACCCATCGGTGCTTGAGGCGGGATGCGATGAAGCGGGACGCGGATGTCTTGCCGGCCCCGTGGTGGCCGCCGCCGTGATTCTTCCCGCTGATTTCTCCCACCCGCTGCTCAACGACTCCAAGCAGCTCTCCGAGGCGCGCCGTGAGGCTCTGCGCCCCGTCATCGAAGCTGAGGCGATAGCCTGGGGCATCGGCGTGGTGGAAGCCCCGGAGATAGACCGCATCAACATCCTCAACGCCTCCATCTTGGCCATGCACCGTGCTCTTGACGTGCTGAAAGTGCGCCCCGAGGCCATCGTGGTTGACGGCAACCGCTTCAAGCCGTATGGCGACGTTCCTTGGCAAACCGTTGTGAAGGGTGATGGCAAGCTCGCCAACATCGCCGCCGCCTCCGTGCTCGCCAAGACAGAGCGCGACCACATCATGCTGCGCCTCCACGAAGAGTACCCCGCCTACAACTGGGCCGACAACAAGGGATACCCCACCCCCGCACATCGCGAGGCCATCCGCCACCACGGCGTCACTCCCCAACACCGCCAGAGCTTCACCCTCCTCCCTCCCGAGCAGCTCTCCCTGGAGTTCTGAGCAGGCACTGACAGCACCCCTCCCGCAAGTCAATCTCGATTAATCAAGAATAATCCTGATTAATCAGGAGAATCAGGAATAATCAAGAAAAATCCCGATTAATCAAGAATAACCATGATTAATCGGGATTATCAGAATCCGTAAGCCTGCAAGCAGCCGTCAGTTGACGGCTATCTTGGCAGCTTTGCCACCCTGTCGGCGGATGTAGATGCCCGGGATGGTGGGGCGGGCTATCTTCACTCCCTGCAGGGTGAACCACTCCTCGGGGCCGTCGGCCACGAGGCTGTCGGCGGCAACGTCGGAGAGCGCGGCAGTCTCGCCGATGGCTATCTCTTTGTAGTAGTTGGCATGTCCGGCTGCGGGAATGTAGTTGGAGCTGCCGGTCTCCTGCACCTCAGCCATGGTCATGTACATGCCATCATCCACTCCGGGACGGTATGAGAAGTTGAAAGTCTTCTCCTGGCCAGCGGTGAGGTTGAGACTGTAGTTCGCGTAGACAATCTCGCCTTTGGTGGCGGTAAACTGACGCACGCGGACGTAGAAGCGGCCCCTCACATCGTTCAGAGCCTTCAGGGTAATGGAGCATGCGACCTTCTCACCTTGAGCTATGGCTGTGGGAATATTGCAGGCCGTCACCTCAATGGGGGTGGCGTCGCTCTCGGTGACTATGATGGATGCCGGGAGGTCTGCCACATTGATGGGCTGCTCGGCACCCTTGGCATCAAGGTAGCTGAATGACAGGCTATATGTGCCGGGGTCCACATTGACGTAGTTGCTGATGGTGAGCGTGCGCTGCTCACCCTTCTTCCAGCTGTGGGAGTCGGCGCGGAGTACCGCTGCTGCACCATGCTCATTGACAAGGCGGCAGATCACCATCGTCTCACCCTCGGCGGCATAGTTCTTGGCCTGGGCAGCGATGTATATCAGATCGCCGCGGGCAAACGTACCTGTGGTCTCCTGAGCGGCACTCTGCCATACGGGTGAGGTGGTGAAGCGTATCACCGGGTTGGAGAGCGCGGGAAGCACCTCCACGATTGTCTCTTTGCCGTCATGCGTGGCAAAAGGCTTGTCGGCGTGGTTCTTGTGCGCAAGTGTCACCTTATACTTGCCGGGCACAATCTCGTCAGGCAGGTCAATGGCCATCGTCAGGTCAGCGGAGCTGAGTTCATAGACGTTCACATAATACTCCTTGGAGCAGCTCACAGAGGGCTCGGTGACACTCTCCATGGTGAGCACCACGGTAGAGAGGCGGAAGTCCTCGCTCTCATTGTTGAGGCTAACCAGGAAGCGCGCGCTGCCTGAGGCATAGATCTCGCCGTCAGGGGCAAGCTCGGTGCTCATGGTCACCTTCGGCGCAGGCTGATGCTTCTCGGTGAGCAGAATCTGGCCGTTGAGCACCATGCAGTTGCCGTAGCAGGGCAGCCCGATGGGGTGACGCAGCAGCTCCGGGGCATCCATGGCTGCCGTGCGGTAAGCGAGCTTCAGCCGGTAGGAGCCATTGGGAACATCAGCACCGACCGTGACAGGGATGTCGCGCATCGTGAAATAGAGCGAGCCTGACACGCCATTCTTGAAGGGGTTCACAGTCACTTGCTGGCTCTTGAGTTCCTTGACAATCTTGCCGTCGGCATCAAGCAGCACGGCAATCATGTCACCCTCGAAGGGGTCTGTGTCAAGGTTGCCAAGGTAGGTGAGCATCGTCATGCCGCTGTTGTAGCTGTCGCAGGTAAAGCGCGTGTCGCCGTAGAGAGTGGGGAGTGGGGAGTCGCCGATCACAGCGGGCATGAAGTGGGTGATTATCTCCTGGTCAACGTTGTAGGCTCCGCTTCCGCCGCCGGTGCCCAGCTCGCCGGGGTTGAGGTGGTTGATGTAGAAGTAGCCGTTGGAGGAGCCGTACCAGCCCCAGTTCATGTGCACGTATCCCTCGGAGTCATAGCCGTCACACACGAATGCATGGCCGCCCATACCATCCTCGCTCGACGCGGAGTAGTACACGGGACGCCCGGCATCAAGCTCGGTGCGTATCATCTGCATCCACTCGTCGGTGTTGTAGTAGTTGCGGGAGTGCATGCGCAGCGAGCGGGTGTAGCCGAAATGGTCACGCAATGCGCCGGGCACATCCATGGTATAGGCCCCGGAGCCGCCGGTGGCGTAAGTCATGTTGACGGCCACGCCGAGGTGGTAGCTGAGGGTGGAGTAGGCGCTTGTCTGAGCCTCGGTGGGCGCGTCAGGCACCACGGCGGGCATATTTGCCCAGTCGTAGGTGGTGGCGCCGAAGTCAGCGGAGAGCGTGGTGCCACTCTGCGTGTAGCTGTGGGAACCTGTGCCTTGAGAGGGGTAGCTGTAATAGCGCATGATCTGGGCCATGGCCGTGGCCACGCACCCTACGTAGGTGCGCTGGTTGCTCACCATGGGGCAGAGGGTGTTGAAGGGGGAGTCCTGGCCCCAGTTGATGTCGCCGAGCAGCGGCTCCATCACGGGGGTGCCGGCTGTGACGGCGGGAGCTGCCGAGGCCTCGTCATCGGCCTCGAGCGCGGCCTGACTCATGCGAAGCAGGGCAAGGAGTCCGTCGGGGAGACGGTCAGCTTCCAGATGCCCCGTGAGGGAGTAGCCAAGCACAGCGGGGAGGCGGTCATCGCCGGCCACTATCACGTAGCCTGCGCTGCGCGCCGCATTGAATATATAGTAAGGCTCCGAGGCCGTGACTGAGGGTGCCGAGGCATTGCGCACCGGCTCCAGGGCCATCTGCGGGAGCACCTGCGCTGCTATCTCGCGGGCGCGTGCCGCCGACACCTCGCGGGCCTCAGCGGCAACGGCCGCCACGAGGGCGGCCGTCGTCAGTATGAGAAACTTCTTCATTGAGAGAGTTTGAATCGCTTCTGTGAGACAGGTGGTTAGAGGGCAACCTTCACGGTCACGCCGTCGACGTTGACTATCACCACACCGTTGACACCCAGGTCAATGGCGGGAGCTGCGGCACCGTTATAGAGCACACGCCCGGTGAGGTCATATACGGCCACCTTCACACCGCTGACGCCGAGGATGCCGGGAGCGGCCTTCCATGCTGCGGGAGCAGCAGCCTCAGCGGCTACCTCGCTGATGGAGGCTGACGAGAAGGAAATCTCAATCAGGTTAGACTCCTTCGACTGCAGCTCGCCCACGGCGGCAGTGGCGCCGGTGCCGGTCACAGTCTGAGCCAGGGCTATCACGCTGTAGTAATATGTCTTGCCGCTCTCCGGAGTAAGCTCGATGTCGGCGGAAGTAGCCGGTGCAGCCGCAGAGCCGGTGGCTATCTGCTTTTTGATTTCGGTGCCGGCGGGGAGCATCTGCTTGATGTCGATGGCATCCACATAGAGCTTGTCGTAGCTGCCGCTCTCGAGGGTGTAGGTGAAGCGTACGCGGGAGTCAGAGGTGCCCTTGGTGAAATTGAATATGAAGTCGTGGGGTGCAGACTTGTCGCAGATGTAGGTGTTGGCGGTTTCCACCACTTCGCCGTCAACAAGGAGCTCGGCCTTAAGGGTGTTTTCGGTGGCCGTCATGTTGCCGTACTTGCCGGTAAAGCCGCTGAGAGTCACGGTGAACACCCCGTCGTCGGCAGAGAGGTCTATGGCAGGCGTGGTGAGCGTTCCCTCAGAGGTGGGATAGAACACGAAGTAGCCGGCGGCAAAGGCCTTGGTGCCGCTCTCGGTCTCCCAGCCGGGCACCACTGTGAAATCGTCGAGCTGGCCGGAATACTCAATGTTGGCAATGGTTCCCACGTTCACGCCTGAGAAGTCCTCGGCAAACACCGAAGCCTCGGTGTCCTGGGCGAGGGTCTGCTTCTCATAGACGTTAATCAGATAACCCTTGGCATCGGCCACAGTCTCCCAGTTTGCGGTGAAGCCGCCGTCAGACACATTGGAGGCCGGGAGGGCCACGGGAGCATCAATGGAAGTGATGCTCTTGATTACCTGCACAGCCTCGGAATCGTCAGACTTCTTGCCGTCGGCGTTGAGGGCGCGGGCAACGAAGTAATAGGTGGTGGCGGGGTCAAGGCCGGTTATTTTAGCACTGGGGTTGGCGTAGGAGGAGATGGCTGTAAGGGCTACGTTCTGCTCCGCATACACAGGCTTGCCGTCTGTGCCGAGCGAATACACGTCGGCCTCGTAGCCGGAGGCTCCGGTGACGCGCGAGCAGCTTGCGGTGAACGAAGTGCCGTCGGCATCAGAGGGGAGGTAAGCCTCCGGAGCCACTATGAAGTCGGCACTGTACTCCACCTTGAGCGACTTCAGGTAGAAGCCGCTTATGGAGAGGAAGGGCTGCACCTTCAGGCGTGAGGAGGAGGTGTTGGTGTAGCCGCCGCAGAGCACCGACACGGTGGTCCACTCGTCGGTCTCCACAGCCTCATACACGATATCGGTAGAGGAGTAACCACGGGTGAGCTGGATGGCCCCGCCGTAGTTGTCGAGCATCTTCACCTCCATGGTGACACGGATTGTGCCGCCGCCGGTGGGCAGGTCGGCAAACTGGTTGAGCTGGAGGTAGCCGCTGGGGCCGACAAGAATCTTGCCGCCGGCAGCCGACACGCCGGAAATGCCGTAGTAGCCTGCCACCTTTGAGTTGAACGTATAGCTGTACAGGGACTTGGGAGACTGCTCGGAGCCTTCGGTGAACACCGTGAAATCGGTGTCAATGAGCACCTGCACGTCGCTTGCGGCATCGTCGGCATAAGCTGCGCTAACCGACATCACCGCTGCGAGAGCGGAGAGTAGAAATTTTTTCATTAATGATATGATTGGTTGGTGATAAAGTCACATTATTATGCAAGAATGATGCAAAATTACATAAAATCACGCAATTTCACATATTTTTGTCGTTTTTTTGCTGTTTTTTCGTGCTTTGAGGTTCTATTTGTTGTCATCTGAGCGCGAGTGCGGCGAACGGGAAAAAGTTTGTACCTTTGCAGAGCCGTTCACAAAGAGCGGCCTGATAATGAACCTTTCGTCACTTAAGCCCCTCCTGTGGGGCATCTGTTCCAATGTGCGTGCGCTGAAAGCCGCGGTGGCTTGCTACGCATTCAAGGAGAGCTGGAAGAGCACCCAGTAATCGGGAGCTGCACGGGGCGCGCCGAAGTACCCCGCTGAGAGGGTCGAGACAGCTGCCCCTCAGACACATATACAGCCAACTCCATTCATTCCCTACCCTTTTTCACACTATTATTTTCTACCGATGAACAATCTTCGATTGCTCACGGGGCTGCTTGCCGTGGCCCTGGGGGTGGCCGGGATGCGCGGTGCCGACACTTCGCGGCAGGTGATGACTCTTGACGAGATATTCGCCGCCGCCGAAAGTGGCAGCTCTCAGCTGCGCTCCGCCACCGCCGCCGAAGCCACCGCCCGTGAGGGAGTAAGCGTGGCCCGCGCCGAGCGGCTGCCCGACATCAACGCTTCGCTCTCTGTGAGCTACATAGGCGACGGCTTCACCACCGCCCGCAATTTCTCTGACTATCAGCGTGCGCCGATTCCCCACTTCGGCGACGGCTTGGGTGTCACCGTAGAGCAACCCCTCTACACCGGCGGAGCCATAACCTCCGGCATCAAGATGGCCGAGCTGCAGCTCACAGCGGCCCGTTACGCCACAGAGCTGCGCCGCGACAACATCCGCATGGCTCTCACCGGATATTATCTGGACTTGTACAAGTACTCCAACCTGCGCACCGTCGTGGAGCAAAACGCCGCTCTGGCGCGCCGTGTGCTCGCCGAGATGGAGGCCCGCTATGACCAGGGGGTTGCCCTGCGCAACGACATCACCCGCTACGAGCTGCTGGTGTCTAACCTCGACCTGCAGCTGGTGAAAATCAACAACCTGCTCGAAATCCTCAACAACAACCTCGTTACCACCGCCGGACTCCCCGCCGGCACCCTCGTTGAGCCGGACTCTGCGCTCCTTGAGAAGTCGCTACCCCGCGAGACGGAGGCTGCTTGGCAGAGCGAGGCTCTGGCGGCATCCCCCACCCTCTCGCTGGCACGCACCGAGCTTGACATCAGCCGCCGTGCCGAGAAGCTGGCTGAGGCTGACAGGCTCCCCAAGGTGGGACTGAAAGCTGCGTGGACCATCGACGGTCCCATCCTTGTGGAGGTACCACCCATCAACCGCAACCTCAGCTACTGGTACGTGGGGCTCGGCGTAAGCTATGACATATCCTCGCTGTTCAAGACCAACAAGAAGCTCTCACAGAGCCGTGCCGCCACCATGGCTGCCGCCGACCGCCTCGATGCCGCGCACGATGAGGTGGCGATGGCCCTTCGCGCTGACTATGTGCGCTACCTCGAAGCATACGAAGAACTCCGCACGCAGACCAAAGCCGTGGAGCTCGCCGAGCGCAACTACGACACCACCTCAACACGCTACTCGGCTGACATGGCTCTAATCACCGACATGGTGGACGCCGCCAACTCACGCCTCGATGCGCAGCAGCGCCTGGTGAACGCACGCATTGACATCATCTATTACTATTACAAACTCCTATTCACATCCGGCAAGATATGACACACCGTCAGAAAAAGATACTTTCCTACATCCTCTCAGCCATCATAATAATCGGAGCCGCCCTGTGGGTGGTGTCGAAATTCGCCCACTTCGGCAACGTGGAATTCACAGATAACGCCCAGGTGCAGCGGCTCATAGTGCCGGTGAACTCGCGCGTGCAGGGCTACATCAAGGAGGTGCGCTTCACCGAATACCAGCCCGTGCACAGGGGTGACACCCTGGTGGTGATAGATGATGCCGACCTGAGCCTGGCTCTTGCGCGAGCCCGCGCTGACCTGGCCAACGCGCAGGCAGGCCGCTCGGTGGCAGGCCGCTCGGTGGATGTGGCCGGGGCCAACGCCGCCGTGTCAGAGGCCTCCATAGCCGAGGCAAAAGTGATGATGGAACTCGCCGCCACTGACCTGGCACGCTATGAGAAGCTGATGGCCAAGGAAGCTGTGACACGCAGCCAATATGATGCTGCCAAGGCCGACTACGATGCCAAGCGTGCACGCTACGAGACCCTCCGCCGACAGAGCTCCGCCTCAACCTCCGTGGTGGGCGAGACACGCAACCGCCTGGCACAGAGCGATGCCGGCATAGCCTTAGCCGAAGCCATGGTGCAGACGGCCGAGCTCAACCTGAGCTACTGCGTGATCACCGCCCCCTGCGACGGCTACACCTCGCGCAAACTGATACAGCCCGGACAGCTCGTGCAGCCGGGGCAGACGCTCCTTGACATAGTGGATGCCGGCGAGGTGTGGGTAGCCGCCAACTTCAAGGAGACCCAGCTCCCCCACATCGCCCTCGGGAGCGAGGCTGACATTAAGGTGGATGCCCTGCCCGGCGTCACCTTCCATGGCCGCGTGGCGGCCATATCCACCGCCACCGGGGCCGCGCTCTCGGTGATGCCGCAGGACAACTCCGCGGGCAACTTCGTGAAGGTACGCCAGAGGGTGCCGGTGCGCATCACCTTCGATGCTGACAATGCTCCCGAGGATATGGCGCGCCTGCGCGGCGGCATGAATGTGGAGGTGGAGGTGAAGTACTGACATGGACGCTCACGCTCTGCCCCAGGGTCCGTTCGACATCCCTGACGTGCCTGACTTCATCCCCCGGCGGCTGAAGCCCTGGCTATTCATACTGTTCGTAATCATCGTGCAGTTTTCCGGCGGCATCTATCTTGCCGCCGCCTCCGACATGGTGGGCACCACCGCGCTGATGCAGGAGGACATTCTCATGGCGGGCTACGCCTCGCTGGTGGGCATGGCCCTGAACTTCGCGGTGATGTTTCGCCTCAAGTTCCGCTTCTCCAACCGCGTGGGGCTGCTCATCTGCGGCACGGCCCTGATAGCCGCCAATGTGGTGTGTGCCCACACCTCGTCGGTGCCCGTGCTCGTGACGGTGTGCTTTCTGGCGGGCTGGTTCAGGATGTGGGCCACGTTCATCTGCAACTCCACCATCCAGCTGTGGCTCACCCCGGTGAGGGATATGTCTGTGTTCTTCTGCTACGTCTACCTACTGGTGGACGGCTCCATACAGCTCTCGGGCCTCGCCACCATCTATGTAGCTTACTTCTCGCAGTGGGAGTATATGCATGCGGTGATGACCGGCCTGCTGGCACTGATGCTGCTGCTCACGGCGCTGTTGGTGCGCCCGGTCAAGGGGCCGCTGCAGATTCCGCTGCTCGGCATCGACTGGCTCGGCTCGCTGCTGTGGGGGGTGTTCATGCTCTGCTTCACATTCATCTGCGTCTACGGCAGCTACTTCGACTGGTGGGATGCTGCGGAGATGCGCGTGGCTTTGCTCATAGGGCTCCTCGCCCTGGCGCTGAACCTGTGGAGGGCCACTTTCCTGCACCATCCGTATGTGTCGTTCACCGCGCTGACCAACCGCAACGTGGTGCGTGCCACGCTGGTCTATCTGGTGTTCTTCACCCTGATGGCCACCGAACATGTGTTTGAGCACACGTATGCCATCAACATCCTCGGCTTTGACGAGACCAACCTTGCTGACCTCAACTGGTATGTGATGGCGGGCATAGTGGCCGGCGTGGCCTTCACCTACTTCACCTTCGCCCTGCGCCACTGGCGCTACAAGACCATGACGGCTGTGGGGTTCGGCTTCGCCACGCTCTACCTGGCCTACTTCTACTTCTTCCTGGACTACGGCGTGGAGAAGGAGGCCCTGTTCATCCCGCTTTTCTGTCGCGGGTTTGCCTCGGTGGTAATCTCTATCGTCTACCTCACCTCCATCCTGCAGGGGGGCATGCACTTCTTCGTGTTCCCTCAGGCACTTACTGTCAACGGCTTCACCGGGGCCGTGATGGGGGCCACGCTCGGGCCGGCCATCGTCGGCGAGCTGTTCCGTCACATCATGGCACGCAACGCCTCGCTGCTCTCTGCCGGCTTCACCGACGTGAGTGTGGCTGACGTCCCCCGCCGCCTCGGTGAGCTCTACGGAGCCGTGCAGCTTCAAGCCATGGCAGTGAGCATGAAGGAAATCTACGGATTGCTGCTCATCGTGGCCCTTGCCGTGATGGTGGTGATAGCCGTGAGCTACAGCAACGTGCGCCCCTGGGCCATCTTCCCCAAGTGGCGCACCATCCGCCGCCGACTCCGCCACCTCGTCCGTACCGAAGCCGAAGTCCGCGCCAAGGCATGACGTGACCGGGCCGGACAATACCTGCTTCGGATTCTTTATATAGATTGAGCCCCGGGGCAGCTGCTTTATGGGCAGCTGCTCCGGGGCTCTCTCAATCGCCTTACTTGCTTAACCAATCACCTCACGCTGAGGAGAGCAACATGGGAGGGGCGATTCATGGTGGTCACTTGACATGGCGCTTGGCGGTGGTGACGGAGCCGTCGGCGTGGAGGGCGCGCACTATGTAGAGGCCGGGGGCGGCGGTGGCGGGGCTGACGGCAACGCCGGCGGGGGTGTACCACTGCTCGCTCACTACGGGCGAAGCATCGGCTGCCACACTCTCGGCGGCTCCGGAGCCGTCAGGACGGATGCGTCCGGTGACGGAGCCGAGCAGGAAATTGCTGTACCCATGCTCGAAGCGGTAGGTGTGGCCCGGCTCCAGGATGGGTAGTGACAGTGTGTAAGTCCAGTCGACACTCTGCCCCGGGAGCAGGAACAGACGGTCGGCACTATCCGATGAAAGGACAAACGTGTCTTCGCCGTCAGTGATGTCATAGATTTTGATGGCTGCGTAGCCGTCGCCAAAACTGTCGGAGTGACGGTAGGTGCCGTCAAAGTGGATTTCATCGCGGTCAAGGTTATCCGGGTCAGTGCCGTCACGGAAGCGCAGGTTTTCGAGCTCACCCACCTTGGCAAACATCGGGTCTGCATAATCATTGCCTGCAAAATGCGCGGGAATGTCATCCGAAATATCCTCATAGTCCCAGTTCTTCGCTATCACAAATGATAGGGTGCAATCCTGCTCGTCGAGGAGGGTTGACCAGTCCGAGGCATAGCCCGACATGCCGATGGAAAACCGCCCAGTAATCTCCCCGCCGCCGGGTATCACAAGGCGCCCCATTTCATTGCGCGGCAGCGACATGGACAGAACCTTGCCGCCGGTGTCTTTCATTCTCATAAACAGCTGGTCATAGCAGTCAGCCTCACCTTCGTTGCGTATGGTGACGGTGGCCTCCACCACTACGCCAAACCATACCTTACCATCGGCAGCGACAGGGTTGCTGAACTTCACGTCGGTGACTCGCAGCTTGGGGTCGGAGGCATTGGCCACGTGCGCCATGCCGCCGGTGACGGTCAGGAAAGCATAGGGGGCGGTCTCCATCTTCACTTCACAGGGATACCAGTCACCCTCAGAGCCACGGCACACGGGCGAAACGCGATACTTGCCGTCGGGAAGCTCAGGCACATCCACTGAATACCACCACGGCCCCTGCGATGGATACATCCCGTCAAGCGAAGGCCCCTCAAGGTATATGTCATCGCCTGAGCCGTCCTCGCGGGTGAGCTTCAGGCCGGCCTGGCCCTTGAACTGCTCCCACTCCTCGGTGGGTTTGATGATGGAACCCTTATTGACAGAAATCTTGCCGGGGAGGGCCATAGTGGCGGTTTCCACCGAGAAACCCTCATCATATTGCAGCATAGGCCGCTGCAAGTCTTCGCCATGGGGCGGCTCCACGCCGACTATCACCGATTGGGTGAAGACGAAGCGGAGATTGCCGTAACCGGTGTTCCAGGGGCTTGGGTCAATGAGACTCGGCGAGAACCAGCCGTTGCCGCCGCCGGCCCAGCCGAAATCGAAGTGAAACAGGTCCTCGGCGGCATCGTATCCGTCACACACCCAAGCGTGCCCCTGGCCAAACTCGTTGGCCCCGTAGTAAAGCACAGGCCGGCCGGCTGCCAGCTCGCCATATATCAGGGCATCCCACTCACGCACGGGCACATACTCGTGGTCAAACAGCAATAAGCCCCGTGAGTAGCCCAGATGCTTGGGCAAGCCCTCGTAAGCCTTCTGCTCGGTAGAGCCGGAGGCCCCTATGAGATAGCTCATTCTCACCGCCATGCCGCATCCGAGCATCAGTTCGGCCACGGCATCGGCTTGCTCGTCAGTGTACTGTCCTTCGATGTACTCGTCGAGCATCTTGGAGTAGTCAAAGCGGAGCTTGGTCATGTCCTGAACGTAGTGGCCATAGTGGCTCTCATAGTCCACCACGCCCTTTCCGGAGGCCGGGTAGCGGTGATACTTGCACACCTCAGCGATAGCCGTTGCCACGCAGCCGGTGACAGAGGGGATGCTGTCGGAGCCCATCCCCATTTCGGCCATCCCGGGGTCGTACACCTTGGGGCAGCGGCGGTTGTAAGGTTCATCCTGGCTCCACTTGGCGGTGAGCAGCGGGTCAACGGTGACGCGGGAGGCCGGGGCGACGGTGCGCGAGGCATCGAGGCCTGCCTGCTCGGCATACTCTATCTGGCGGGCCACCTCATCAAGCCAGTATGCGAGGTTGGCAGGGAGCTCCTCGCCGGCGCTCAGGGGGCGGTCGAGCCGTCCGGCCACGGCACGGGTCAGGGAGCTGCCGCTCAGGGCCACTGCCCCGTCAGGGAGATTGTAGATGTAGAGGGCATCGCGGTCAGAGCCTTTAGCCTTCACGGTGCGTGCGGGGCGGGTAGCCATGCGCAGTGCGGTGATTGACTTCGAGGCCGACACCGATTGTGGGGCTTGGCCTGCCCGCTGCAGGGCTTCGGCCGGTGAGAGCCATTCGGCCTGCGCCGGCAGCGTCACCGCTGCCGCCAATGCAAGAGCATAGAGTTTCTTCATGGTGAGTTGAAACTGAATTTTGATTGGTAATAGATTGTAATGAAACACAAGAATTGTAGATGTGCCGCAAAAATACGCGCATACAATCTGATGTACCAAGTCTACATCCAGTTTACATGGCTCACGCCCCTCTGTTTCCCAACTCCTTATACCGTCAATAGACCCTGCTTATACCGCCAATAGACCTCGGCGCGTCACTCCGCGAGAATGCGGTCCAGCACTATGCCGGTGAGGAGGTCGTCGACCCCGGCGGCGCGCAGGTGGCGGAGGTCCTCCTGTATGGTTTTGGCGAAGAACGCCTTGCCGCCACCGGGGGCCTCGATGGCCCGGCGGTAGATGTCGATGGCTTCATGCCAATGGCCGGTGGCCATCTCCAGATGCCCCAGGTTGATGATGTCCACCGGCGTGGGGGAGTCAGCCATCACGCGGTCATGGTAACGTCGCGAAGTGTCGTAGTCACCGCTCAGAAATGCCGTCCATGCTATCGGGCGCAGGGCGCGGCGTGAGTCCGGGTCAAGGAACTCCACCTTGAAGAATAGCTTCAGAGCCTCGTCATAGCGACCGGCTTCGGCGAGAGCCCCGGCGTGCTGGAGCGTCAGGCTCAGGTCGTCAGGCTTGGCCTTGGCAAGCCGTTCATAGTAGCCCAGAGCCTTGCGGGGATTTCCAGCCAGTCGGTAACAGGCAGCCAGACGGCGCCATGTCCAGCGGTTGTTGGGGTCAAGCATCTCAGCCTTCTCATAGAGAGCCGTTGCGGCGGGGATGTCGCCGAGCTTCTGGCGCGCGTAGCCCATTTTCTGATAGAGCGTGGCGGGGTGCTCGCTCCCGGGCACCAGCATCATGTAAGCGCGGATGGCATCATCCCAGTAGCCGCGGCTGAAGAAGAACTCCGCCACCACCTCCAGCGTGGAGGGTGCCGAGAGGGTGTCACGCAGCAGCGGCACATCCAAGGGATTGAATGCTCCGGCGAATATGTCGGTGAACTCCCCCTTGCGGCGGAACAGCTTGAAGAAGCGGTAGAGGTCACGCACATAGTTGTTGGCGATGAGCTCGCGGCGCCCTTCGTCGGGGGCAAGCTCGGCCTGACGCATCTTGGCCACATCCACATTCTGCTCGCGCAGCTGTCGCATCATGGCACGCCGCTGAGCCTCGGGGATGGAGCTGACGGCAAAGAGCATTGAGAAGCGGTCAGAAGAGCTGACGAACTCGCTGGCAGCCACCATCTCGGCCATGTCGCCGCTGCCGGAAGCCGTGGCGGCGAGCACCGCCGAGTGCTCGTCATGGAAAGGCATGAACCAGTTGGCAATCTCGCTGAAGAAGGGGAAGGTCTTCAGGTGACTGAACGTGGCCATCATCACATCTGCCCCCTGTTCCTGCAGCTCCGAGAGCTTGCGGAGCTTCTCGTCGAGGCCGGTACGCTTCATCATCTCCTCCCACTCGGGGTTGGCATCCGTCAGTGCATCGGGGGGAAGTGAGCCGTCATGGTTGAGCTTCTTGTAGATGTCGGGGCGGAGCTTGAGCATGGAGGGGATCACCTCCTCGTTGAGGGTGCGGGTAATCTTCTCCGTGTCACGGGTGCGCAGCAGCAGCAGCGACACCATGCGTGCATCGGAGTTCCAGCGGGGCATCTCGGCCATGGCGGCCAGCTTGGCGCTCAAGGGGGAGCTGAACCGGGTGTCGCGGGCACTCCACAGGCTTATCACCAGAGCCACCAAGGCGCGCATGGCGGTCTCGGAGATCGGTTTGTCGGCGTGAGCCATGTAGAGGTCGGCCAAAAGCTCTACGCGCCGCTCGTCGGGATACTGCAACTGTCCTAACAGCAGGGCCGAGATGAGCAGCTGGCGTACGTGGCGCGGCGTGGTGTCAGCTTCGAGGTATGTGCCGAGAGTGTCGTAGTCGGCGCGGCTCAGCGGGAACGCTATCCACACTGCGCGAAACAGCCGCTGCTCCAGCCGCTCGCGTTCTGCCACATCAGCCCCTGAGGGATGGCCGCCGAAGCTCTGCATGGAAAGCCGCGCAGTCACCCTCTGCAGCTGCTCCAGAATGGGTCGTATCCCCTCCTCGGGGTGCAGGGAGGCATAGCGGAGAGTGTCGAAGTAAAGCGACGAGGTGTCACGGGCCTGGGCCACGCGGGCCATGCGGTCCGAGAGGGCGCGGATGTCACGTACAATGGTGGCATACACCCCCTCGCGCCCCGGATCCTCGCGGCCGTCGAGAGCGTAGTCGCTCATATATTTATATGCGTCGCGCAGCCTGTTGATCTCATCCGTCACAGCCCATGGCGCGGAGGTCATGGAGGCCGTGGTCAGCAGCAGGTTGAGGGCCTCGGTGATACGGCGTGAAGCCACGGCGCGGTCTATGCGTCGCTGTATATCCTTGATTTCGTTCATTTGCATATCTCTATAACAACCTACAAGCAATTTTTGTGCCAAAACCAAGGATTATCCCTCACAGCCTCAGCGGCGGGGAGGCATGCCGCCGGGAGGGGGACCCATCGGGCCGCCATGCCCCGGGCCGCGGCCGAAGGGGGAGTAACCCTCGGTCTTGGGTTCGTTGCCCTTGCCGAAGGTGTTGAAAGTGAAGGCCACGGTAGCCATCACGTAGCGTGTCAGGGTGTTGTAGCGGGAGTCGTCGATGTAGTTGGCCGTGACGTTGCGGCTCACGCTGCTCTTCTGGCCGAGGATGTCGTAAGCCTTGACACCCACGGTGAGCGACTTGTCGCGCAGGAACTGATAGGAGATTGATGCATTCCACATCCATGTGTTCTCATCATAGCCGCTGGCATAGCCCGATGTGCCGCGGTATTGCAGCTCGCTGTCGAGAACCAGGCCGATGGGGGTGTACCACGAGGCGTTCAGGTCTGCCCCGTAGCTGTGCACGGTCATGTCGGCCACGTTGGCCAGCGAGTTGGTGGTGACTTGCAGCGAGTAGACCGGGCGCAGCTCCACGTCGATGTTGGCGGGGCGGAAAGCGATGGAGGGGCGCAGGTTGAGCGAGAAGTTGCCGGAGTTGTTGCGCACACCGTTGCTGAAACCCACTGAGTGACGGTAGGCCCCCATCACGTGTGAGGTGAAGAGCCACTTCTTGGAGCTCCCCAGGGGTTGTGAGAACATATTCATCAACCGGGCCTGCCATACGCCGTTGACATTCTCGTAGGTGGTGGTGCGCGCACCGGTAGTGGTGTCAAAGAGTGTGCGTGACACCACGCTGTTCTGCTCCACGGTGGCCATCGCCATGGTCATGATGGAGCGCTGGTGCTCGGCGTTGTAGTCCTGGAAGCGCACACGCAGGTCGTGGCGGAAACCGGGGTCGAGCTGCGGGTTACCGATGATGATGTTCATGGGGTCTGACTCGTCGGCCACGGGTTGCAGCTGTGTCATGGTGGGCTGGGTGGAGCGCGAGAAGTAGTTCACGTTGAGTGTGCGGCTCTTGCTCCACTTGTGGCGGTAACGCAGATAGGGGGCGAAGTTGAAGGTGTGGCGCGTGGGGATGCTGCGCGCGGCATCTATGAGGTTGCGGCTCTCGGAGCTCTGGGGCACGGCACTGATGCCGGCATCGAGGGTGTAGAGTTTGGTGACGCGACGGTAGCCCAGGCGGATGTCCTGGTTGAAATACTCGTTGCGGAAGCGGTTGCTCAGACGCTCCGAGAAGGTGTATTCGCCGGTGGCGGGGTCAAGCAGGTCGGTGAAGCGGTCGGCATTGTTCCAGCGGTAGTTGAGGCTGTAAGCCACAGTGAGGAAGTTGCCGTTTTTGGCAGCCCCGAGGGGTTCGGTCCAGGTGAGGCGTCCGTTCACGGCGTTGTTCCATGTGTGGTTGTCGTCGAGCTGGTCAGTGAGCTCGTCGTCGCCGGAAGCGTCATAGATGTTGCTCAGCGAGTAGGAGTCGCCATCCTGGCGGGTGTCGGAATGGCTGGCCTGCGCGTGTACGGATAATGAGCGCCCGGGGCGGCGGCGGAAGCTGTGGCTGTATATCAGTCGCAGCGAGGCCTCCAGTGAGTGCCCCTTGGAGCTGTCGTCGTTGAAGGTGCGTGAAAGCAATCCGTCGGAGCCAAACATCAGCGTGGAGTCCATCGACAGGGTGGTGATGTTGTTGTAGGATATGCGGGGGCGCACTTCCATGGTGTTGAACGAGTCAGGCTTCCAGAGCACGCGGAAGTCGGCGCGCAGGTTGTGGGCCTTGTTGCGCGAGTGGCTCCCCATCAGTGCCGAGGAGTTCTCGCCGGCAAGCAGGTAGGTCCGGTTGGTGCTTGAGGTAATCTCCCGGTCGGAGTGGCTGTAAAACACGTTGCCTCCCACACGTATACGCTCGTCGGAGCTGCCAAGGTTGAAGTTCAGACCCAGACTCTGAGTCACGTTGATGCCGTTGTCCGCGCCGAAGCCCCGGAAGCGGCCGCCGTTGCCGTCATTGAAGCCGGCATCGTTCACGTTGTTGGCGTTGCCGAGCAGGGTTATCTGGTTGCCGTTCATCAGGCGGTTGAGGGTGAAGTTCCCCTTGTAGCGGCCATCGGAGCCGTAGCCGGCCTCGGCATTGCCGAGCCATCCGTTGTTCTTCCCCTTTTTCACGGTGAGATTGATGACGGTCTCATCCTCGCCGTCATCCACGCCGGTGAGGCGCGCCAGGTCGCTCTTGCGGTTGAGTATCTGGAGCTTGTCCACAATGTCCACGGGGAGGTTCTTGGAGGCCACCGTGGGGTCGTCGCCGAAAAACTCTTTGCCGTCAAGCAGGATTTTTGACACTTGGGTGCCGTTGGCGGTGATGGTGCCGTCTGACGAAACCTCCACGCCCGGGAGTCGCTTTATCAGGTCCTCTACCACAGCATTGGGGCGTGTCTGATAGGAGTCGGCATTATACTCCACGGTGTCTTCCTTCACCTTCACCTGGGTCTTGACAGCCACCACGCTCACCTCGCTGAGCACGTGTGAGCGCTCGGCGAGCTTGATGACAGGCACAGTGACGGCGGTTGCAGCGGAGTCCACGGCGATGTCGCGCCACGAAGGGGCATAGCCGGTGTATTCGCTCTCGATGATGTAGCGACCGGGCTTCACGGCCTGCAGGGTGTAGAGGCCGTCAAAGTCGGTGACGACGCCACGGATGAATGTGCTGTCGGGCTTGAGGAGCCTCACCGAGGCGTTGATGAGCGGTTCGCCGGCAGCATCGGTGACGCTCCCCCTGACGGTGGCGGCACTGAGAGCGGCAACGCCTCCGAGCGTAGCTATTACCGCAAGGGCAATCCGCTGCATGAGCATTTTCATATTTTATATATGTGTGCGCGTGACTTGTGATGTGGATGAATGTCAGCCGTCCCCCTCCACAGGGCACGGCCACGCAAATATAGACACCCCCGCCTCCCGAAGGTTTAATCTCCTTAACTAAATTATTGCTAACTTTGCGGGGTTGAAACGATTACCTTATGCTCTTTAACTCGCTGGAGTTCGCCATATTCCTGATTGTGGTGTTTCTGCTCTACTGGTTTGTGTTTAACCGTGAGCGCCGCATCCGCAATCTCTTCATCATAGCCGTGAGCTACCTGTTCTACGGCTGGTGGGACTGGCGTTTCCTCATCCTGATAGCGTTCACCTCGGCGTGCAGCTATGCCAGCGGCATCGCCATAGGCCGGGCATGGGGACGGGGCAACCGCACGGCGGCGCGGTGGATTACGGGCCTCAACATAGCCGTTAATCTCGGCATCCTCGCCACATTCAAGTACTACAACTTCTTTATGACCGAGTTTGCCGCCCGCTTCCTGGGGGGTGACACCGAGGGGTTGCTGGTGAAGCTGATCCTGCCGGTGGGCATATCGTTCTACACCTTCCAGGCTCTGAGCTACTCCATAGACGTGTACCGGCGCAAGATGGAGCCCACGCGCGATGCTACGGCATTCTTCGCCTATATAGCGTTCTTTCCGCAGCTCGTGGCAGGCCCCATTGAGCGTGCCACCAACCTGCTGCCGCAGTTCTACACTCTCCACCGCTTTGACTACACGGCAGCCGTCGACGGTATGCGCCGCATCCTCTGGGGCTTGTTCAAGAAGGTGTTTGTGGCCGACCTCTGCGCTGAAAATGTCAACCGCATCTTCGCCCACTATCAGGACCTCTCCGGCAGCACACTGCTCGTCGGGGCCATCCTGTTCTCATTCCAGATTTACGGCGACTTCTCCGGCTACAGCGACATAGCCATCGGCACGGCACGGCTGTTCGGCTTCAACCTGATGCAGAACTTCCGCGTGCCCTACTTCTCGCGTGACATCGCCGAGTTCTGGCGCCGCTGGCACATATCGCTCAACACCTGGTTTGTGGACTATGTGTACATCTCCCTCGGAGGGAGCCGCGTCGGCAAGTCAAAGGCGGTGCGCAACACCTTCACCATCTTCCTGCTCTCGGGACTGTGGCACGGAGCCAACTGGACCTTCATAGCCTGGGGCGGCTACCACGCGCTGCTGTTCGTACCGATGCTTCTGACGGGTACCAACAAGCGTTATAAGGGGTCGGTGGTGGCCGCAGGCCGCCGCCGACCCACCTCCCGGGAGGTGGGCGCCATGGCTCTGACATTCTGCCTGGTGATGGTGGGCTGGATCATTTTCCGCGCCGACACCATAACGGATGCCTGGCACTATTTCCTGGGCATTTTCCACCATTTCTTCGGCCGCATCACCGGCGTGAGCCACAGTGCCCTCAACGCCTCGATAATATGGATTGTCGTGGTGCTGGCCGCAGAGTGGCTCCAACGCGATAAGGCTCACGCCCTTGACCTCAGCGGCATCAAGTGGGCTCCCCTCCGATGGGCCATATATTACGGCATCATCGCCGGCCTGTTCCTGTGCCGCGGCCAGGAGACATTCATATATTTCCAGTTCTGACACCGCACAGCCCGTCACTGACATAACGATTATGCCCTTCCTTCCACGCATCCCCGGCATGAAGCGCTTCCTGACGCGCACGGCCATCGGCTCGCTCCCGGTGGTGGCTGTGCTCTGCCTGTGCGTCTACTACTTCTACAACATCCACCCCTACCTCAACGGTGACCTGGGGCGACTGGGGCGCATAGCCTTTGATGCCAATTACAACATAGTCCACCACCGCGACCCCTTCCCCGGCTCGCGCATGGTCAGGGACTACCATGACGGCGACACGCTGACACGCGTCATCACCATCGGCGACTCTTTCAGCCAGCAGGACAGCCTCGGCTACCAGAACGCCCTGGGCAACCTCCTTGGCGAGACGGTGACCAACATCCCGGTTCCATCGGCCACCTCCGGCCCCGTGGAGCAATCGGTAGCCCTGCTCCGCAGCGGCTTCTTTGACCGCAACAAGGGTGCCGAATACATCATATTTGAACTCGTTGAGCGCGATTTTACAGAGCATCTGTCGGAGATTAACGAGGCGAAAGTCAGCGCATCGCCCGTAACGTTTCCAAGCACTCCGGCACAGAGCGCACCTCCGGCTGCTGAAAACCTCGTGGCAAGCATAGTCCATCAGGGCGTGGACTGGCTGCGGCTCGTCACCGGCCTCGAGCACAATCCTGTCAGGCATGTGTCTCTCACACAGCCTCTTTTCACTCAGCCGGGACGCGAAAACATGCTCTATTTCTACAAAAATGACCTCTCGCCTCTCGGCGCGTCGCCCGAGCAATGGCAAGCCATGCGTGCCAACATCGAGATGCTCCACGAGGAGTTTGGTCGCCGGGGGCTAAAGATGATATTTCTGGTGATACCTGACAAATATGAGGTGTACCAGAACTATGCCGAGCCGGGGGTATGGCCACTCAAACCCTTTGGCCGCGAGATGCTCGACGCTCTCGCTCCGCTCCCCTACGTGGTGCAGGTGCTACCCGAAGCCAAAGCCCGGTTAGCGGCCGGCGAGAAAGACCTCTACCTTGCCGACGACTCTCACTGGGGTGCCAAAGGGAGCATGATGACAGCTCGCCTCCTCCTCCCCCGCGTGACCCCGACTGACTCTGTCCGATGAACAACTTTCATCAGCCGCCACGCGTTTTAACACTGAAAAAACCCAAATACAGATATGGAATCAACACGTCAAGCCAAGATAAGCCGCCTGCTCCAGAAGGAGCTGAGCGAGATTTTCCGCACACAGACCGCCAAGACCCGCGGCACCATAGTCAGCGTCAGCGCCGTGCGCATATCTCCTGACCTGAGCATCGCCAAGGTGTACCTCTCCATCTTCCCCGCCGACAAGACTCAGGAGGTGTTCAAGGCCATCGAGGCATCGGCCAAGACCGTTCGCTATGACCTGGCTCAGAAAGTGCGCTTCCAGCTCCGCAAGGTGCCCGAGCTCCACTTCTATCTCGATGACTCGCTGGATTATCTGGAGAATATCGACAACCTGCTCTCCGGCAAGCCCCACACTGCCGCCAACTGACCACGGCTGACTCTGCCGCTGAGCACTATCCTTCCGTGCCCACCTCACAGCACCCCACTGACCAATCATGCTGTCACTACGCATAGCCCTGCGCTACTTCTTCTCGCGCAAGAGCCACGGTGCCGTCAACGTCATCTCGCTGATTTCGCTGGCGGGTGTCGCCGTGGCCACCATGGCCATGGTGTGTGTGCTGTCGGTGTTCAACGGGTTCACCGACCTGGCTCTGTCGCGCACCTCGCAGATTGACCCGCAGCTGCTCGTCACCCCTGTTCAGGGTAAGACATTTGCCGACGGCGAGGGGCTGGCAGCACGCATTGCGCAGCTGCCGGAGGTTGCCGTGGCGCTTCCCGTGGTGGAGGAGACCGCCTTGGCGGGATATTACGGCAAGCAGATGCCTGTACGCGTCAAAGGGGTGCCGGAGGGATATTCCGCCGTGGTTGATGTCCATCCCCTGTACATCGACTCCATCCCGCCGCAGCTCTACACCCCCCCGGAGGGAGCTGCGCTGAGTGTAGGCACCGCCGTAGGACTGGAGGCACGCCCCGACCCTTACGCCCTGCTCGAACTCTATGCCCCCCGACGTGAGGGGCGCATCAATCCGTCGGCCCCGATGGGGGCTTTCCGCGCTGACTCACTGGCTGTGACAGCCGTATATCAGGTGGAAGACCAGGCAGCGGATGCCAACCATGTCATCATCCCGCTGAGTCGTGCCCGCTCACTGCTCGGCTACACCACCGAGGCCACAGCCATCGAGGCCACGCCGGCCACCGGCCACTCCGTTGATGATGCCCGCAATGCCATACTCGCCATTATGGGCGACAGTGCCGCCGTGGCCGACCGTGTGATGCAGCAGGAGGCGGCGTTCCGCATGATCAACATCGAGAAGTGGGTGACATTCGTGATGTTGGCATTTATCATGGTTATTGCGGCCTTCAACATCATCTCCACCATGGCCATGCTCATCATTGAGAAAGAGCGTGACGCCGACACCCTTCGCGTGCTCGGGGCATCGCAGAACATGGTGGCCGGTATCTTCACGGCCGAGGGGGCCTTGATCACCATCTGCGGCGGCATCATCGGCATCATCGTGGGTGTCGCGCTCTCGCTGTGGCAGCAGTGCACCGGCTTCATCAAGATGGGAGGCGACCACACAGTGATGATCATCGACTCCTACCCCGTGCGCGTGGAGTGGTCCGACCAGCTCGCCGTCCTCCTCGTAGTAGCCGCCGTAGCCCTCGTCACCGGCCTCCTCGCCCGCTACATGACCCCCGGGGCCTCCCGCTGAACCCTCCGCCCTCCTGCATATTCACCCCGCATATATAGGGGCGCGATACATCGCGCCCGCACCATTGAATTAAGCATTATTTCTGTGTCGTTAACTATTTTTAGCAATTGGGGGGGGGTAATTTTAGCATTTCTTCATAAATTTGCCACATCGTTTACTCTTTTTGCTCGGATTTCCGGGTCTTTTCTCCTAAACTAATCACATATCACACCTATCTTGTCGCAGATTCGGCATCTGCACCAATAAAGTTCATGCCCGTCTGTGACTTGATAGACTACATTGACTATGAAGAAGATTGCTGTCCTGGCCGCTGCAGTGGCGGTCGCCCTGACTGCTTCTGCCGGCAAGCCCAAAATCGACTATTCACTTGTTTCCGTGCCCGAGGAGGGCGGCGTCAAGTTTGAACGCATCACCGAGGATGCCGATGCCGTCAGCTCCGTGTTTCCCGCCAAGAAGAGCCTCTTTAAGTTCGGAGGCACCAAGGCCAGCACCGTGGACTGGTGGGTGAACCCCCAGATTGCCATAACCCCCGACGGGAAGAAGCTCGCCTATATCAACAACAAGAACGGCACAACCAACGTCATGGTGAAGGATGCCAAGCGCGGCGGCTCAAGCGTGCAGCGTACATTCCGCACCAACGTGCGTGACTTCACCCTCAGCCCTGACGGCTCCACCATCTGCTTCACCGAGTGGCGCAGCGGTCACTATGGCATCTATCTTGTTGACGCCGTGCAGGGCAATGTGGTGCGCCAGGTGTCAAACGGCACTGACAATGACTTTGCCGGCCAGGTCACCAAGGACAACAACCACATCTACTTCCACCGCGGTGAGGGCTTCGGTGCATACTCGCTGTGGAGCTGGGACCGCAAGAACAACCTCTTTTCCAACTACTCCCGCGGCATGTCGCCGATGCTTGACCACAAGAACTCCGACGTGCTTTACTGCGCCCGCTTCACAGACAAGCTGGAGAGTGAAATCTGGCGACTCAACCTCAAGACCGGCGTCGAGGAGCTTATCCTCGGCCTCCCCGAGCGCAGCTTCACCACTCCGCAGCTCAGCCCTGACGGCCGCTGGATTCTGGTGACCGGTACTTCCCGCTCGGAGAAGTTCAAGGATCTGAACACCGACATCTTCGTGATGCGCACCGACGGCTCGCAGCTCACCCAGCTCACATTCCACCCGGGCAACGACCTGTCGGCCATCTGGGCCCCTGACGGCAAGAGCATCTACTTCGTGTCGGAGCGCGGCACCGCCAAGAAGGGCCTCTACAACGTGTGGCAGATGGACTTCAACCTCTGATGTCTCTCCACTCCCCACTCAATCACTGAACCAACCATTTCACATTATTAATCAATACAGTAACTGCTATGAAGAAAGCTATTTTGGCCCTCGCTTGCGTTGCCACGGCAATGTCAATGTCAGCCCAGCGTGCTTCTGACTCTGACCTCTCCTACAGCGAGATCAAGAGCTACAACCGCATTGGCATCTCCTACAACAACACTCACTACGGCTTCAACGATGCCTACGGTAAGGACCATGATGACAACAACTTCGGCCTCAACGGCATCGGCATCGACTACATCCATGGCTTCGCCCTGAGTGAGTCGCTCCCCATCTATCTGGAGACCGGCCTCAACTTCAACTTCAACTTCGGTACCAAGAGCGGTGACAAGGAGGATATCGGCTACAAGGATTACTGGATGCAGAGCAAGACCAAGCGCCAGGACATCAATATGCAGATTCCCGTGAACTTCGGCTACAAGTTTGCCGTGAGCGAGGATGCCTCTATCATGCCCTACGTTGGTCTGAACTTCAAGGTTCACTTCTCAACCCGCTACAAGGATGATTCTGACACCAATATGCCCAAGGATATGTATGATCCCGAAGATGCTGATTGGATAAGCGTGTTTGACGACGGCGACGATGCCATGGGTGACAAGGACTACACCTGGAACCGCTTCCAGATGGGCTGGCACGTAGGCGTCGGCTTCCAGTACAAGCCCATCTACCTCGGCGTGCAGTACGGCACAGACTTCATCGGCGCATACAAGCACAAGTTTGACGATGAGACCGCCAAGATCAGCACCGGCAACCTGAAGATCAGCCTCGGCTACGTATTCTAATCAACTACGCCACACCAATACTGACGGGGACTGCGCCAGCCGCGCAGTCTCCGTCTGCGTTTATGCCCCGGCTTTAGCGGAGCAACAGTCTTGGCAAAGAGCCTCAAACCTGTCATATATGCTGCAAAATTCGCTACCAGTAGAAAATATCTCCATTTATCACCACAATTGCGAAGTTACGGGTTTATACAGTAACCTCAGTGATTAACTTTGCAACACCCCAACGCACAACAGCCATGCCAACCCCTCAGCAACAGACAACCCCTCAGCAACAAACGCCCCCCCAAGCGTCGCTTCCCGCGCAATCATCGCTCAGCCCCGAGGATGTGTTGCTGCGCAACATCGCCATGCTCTCCATGCCCATGAAGGGGCAACGCCTCGCCACACCCGGCACGGCCGGACAGCTCCCATCAGTGGAGGAGTTGCGCCGCGTAGTGGAGCTTGTGAAGAGCGTGGTGTTTCCCGGCTTCTTTGACCGCCGGCAGGTAGACGAGTCCATGCGCGCCTACTTCATCGGCGTGAACGTGGAGCTGCTCTACTCCATCCTGAAGGTGCAGCTGCGCCGTGGCCTCCTCTTTGGTGCAGAGGCAGGCAAGTGTGGCGACCCCAAGGCCGAGGCTGACGCCAAAGCTCTGCAGTTCATCGACTCGCTGCCGGAAATCAAGCGGCTGCTCTACACGGATGTGGAGGCGATGTTCAACTCCGACCCCGCCGTGAGCCAGCGCGGCGAGGTGATATTCTGTTACCCGGTGGTGCAGGCCATGGTGCATTACCGCGTGGCTCATTTGCTGCTGAAAATGGGCATCCCCGTGATACCCCGCATCATCACGGAGCTTGCGCACTCGGCAACCGGCATCGACATCCATCCCGGCGCGAAGATCGGCGAGTATTTCAGCATTGACCATGGCACGGGCGTGGTGATTGGCGAGACGTGCGTCATCGGCAACCATGTGACCCTCTACCAGGGTGTCACCCTCGGTGCCAAGAGCTTCACCTACGACACTGACGGCCACCCGGTGAACCTGCCGCGCCACCCCATCATCGAGGACCGCGTGACCATCTACTCCAACGCCAGCGTGCTCGGGCGCATCACCGTTGGCCACGATGCTGTGATTGGCGGCAATGTGTGGGTCACGGAGAATGTGCCGCCTCACAGCCGCATCCTCCAGCGCAAGCCACTGGAGAGCACATTCACCGGCGGCCTCGGTATATGATTATCCATGCTTATCTACCATCCGTTGAATTCATAAACACCCGAAACCCGCGGGGCTAAAGCTCCGCCTGACCACTATGAGCAACATCAAGACAAGCCTGACAGAACTGATCGGGCACACACCACTGCTGGAAGTCACCAACATAGAGAAGAGCGAAGGGCTCAAGGCACGCCTGCTCGTGAAGCCCGAACTGTTTAACCCCGGCGGCTCCGTGAAGGACCGCGTGGCCCTGGCCATGATTCTTGATGCCGAGAAGCGCGGACTCCTCCACCCCGGCGACACCATCATTGAGCCGACAAGCGGCAACACCGGCATCGGCCTGGCGTGGGTAGGCACAGCCCGAGGATACAAGGTGATACTCACCATGCCCGAGACCATGAGCGTGGAGCGCCAGAACCTGCTCAAAGCCTTCGGGGCCACCATCTATCTCACTCCCGGAAGCCAGGGGATGAAGGGAGCCATCGCCAAGGCCGAGGAGCTGCATGCCGCCACTCCGGGTTCATTCATTCCCGGCCAGTTTGACAATCCCGCCAACCCCGCCATCCACCAAAGCACCACCGCCGTGGAGCTGTGGGATGACACTGACGGCAAAATCAGCATCTTTGTGGCCGGCGTGGGCACCGGAGGCACCATCACCGGCATTGGACGCACCCTCAAGGAGTTCAATCCCGCGGTAGAAATCGTGGCTGTGGAGCCCGAGGACTCGGCGGTGCTCAGCGGCAAGAGTGCCGGAGCACACAAAATCCAGGGTATCGGGGCCGGCTTCGTTCCCGCCAACTTTGACCGCACTGTGGTCGACAAGGTGGTGCCCGTAAGCAACGATGATGCCATGCGTGGCAGCCGACTGCTCGCCACTAAGGAAGGCCTGCTCGTGGGCATCAGCTCCGGCGCAGCCTTCATCACCGCCCTGCGCCTTGCCAAAGACCCCGCCAACGCCGGCAAGACCATCGTGGCCCTGCTCCCCGACACCGGCGAGCGCTACCTCTCCACCCAGCTCTTCGCCTTCACCGACTACCCCCTCTAACCCGTCATACACCCGTATAAACGCCAGGCGAGGAGACGCTTCACAGTGTCTCCTCGTCTGATAATAAACCAATCATTATCACATTTCTTGCAATGGAAAAAGTAATCTTGCTATGTACCCTATAAACGCGGGCGGGGACAGATGGTTCACGGGAACGTAAAAAAATTTGTATTTTTGTGGCACAGTTATGACCCACAGGACACTAATCCTACTGATATTCGCCATCTTAGCCCTGCACGGAGCCGCTCAAAAAAATTTCATCGAGGAGCTGATTCCGGAGGTGGAGGAGCTGCGCGGCTTCGATGACCTGACGCTCCCGGACAGCGGCCTGCGCTCGGACTTCGTGCCCCTCATCCCCGCCGACTTCCGCGAGCCGGTGTTTGACGAGTACCGTCCCGCCCCCTACCCGGGAGGCATCCGCCCGCATCACCTCACCGAGGCGGAGAGGTGGCTTGATGTGCCCGGCGTGCAATATTTCCGCGATGAAGTGTACAACGACTCGCTGGTGTATGCCCTGTGCCAGAACTATATGTTCACTCACCCCGACCGCGTGCGCTATAATGTGCGCGTCCTCCCCGACCCGCCCAAGCGTTACCGCGCCGTGATTGACCCCTCCACCCTGCGGATAGTGATGGAGGAGATTACACTCACCCCTGACGAGTTCCCCGGAAAGGCTGATGTAGAGATTGAGCGCAAGAATTGGCTCCACACGTTTGCCTCATCGGTGCAATTCTCGCAGGCATATATCTCCCCGAACTGGTATCAGGGCGGCAACGACGCTCTCTCCATGATAGCCCAGGTGGGCTACGGGGTGAAGCTCAACCGCAAATTCTACCCCAAGCTGCTCGCCGAGGCTGACGTGAGCTACAAGCTGGCACTGACATCGGCTCCCGACGACTCGCTGCGCAACTACAGCATCACTGAAGACCTCTTCCAGCTCAACGCCAAGGCGGGTCTGAAGGCATTGAACAACTGGTTTTACACGGTGACGCTCAACTTCAAGACCCAGTTCTTCAACAACTACCCGGTGAACTCGCGCAAGCTCGCCGCCGGCTTCCTCTCTCCTGGTGAGCTCAACATGGGTCTTGGTATGACCTACGACATAGCCAACCCTAAGCGGCGGCTCACCCTCAACGCCTCCATATCGCCCGTATCCTGGAACCTGAAGACCTGCATAGACCGTCAGCTTGACCCCACCACGGTGGGCATCGACCCGGGGCGGCGCACCAAGAGCCAGATAGGTTCGTCCACGGAGATAAAGTTTCACTGGGGGATAACCCGCGACATTGACTACGACTCGCGATTGTTTGGATTCACCCAATACAAGGACTCACAGCTCGACTGGGAGAACACCTTGACGTTCACCATCAACCGCTTCCTCTCGGCCCAGCTCTACGCACACCTGCGCTACGACTCCACCACAGCTCAGATGCCAGACACGAAGTGGCACCGCTGGCAGTTCAAGGAGATTCTGTCGCTGGGCTTCCAGTATAAATTCTCCACTATATGACACTCCGCAGGGTAGCCGCAGCCGCAGCGGCCATGGTGATTGTCGTGGCCATGATGCCGGGCCTCCCGGTCATGGGGCGTAAGGTGGCCACCACGCGCCCCGTCAAGGTGAGTCGTGCGACAACAAAACCTGCCACGGTCATCCCGTCGGTAACTGTTGACACCATCGCTGCCGGAGACTCTACACTGCGCCTCTCGGGCTACGACAAACCGCTGCGCTCGCGCCGCGAGACGCTGCTCGTAACCTCGCTGGTGACGGACACCATCAGTGGAGCCATCTTCACCATCACCTACATTGATATGCAGGGGCGCACCCTGCATGAACGGGATGTAACGGTCAGCGGCATAGTGCCACCCGGTGCCACCCGTATGGTGGACTTCCCCTCATGGGACCGCCAGCAGACATTCTACTACCACCTCGGGCCGAAGCCACGCAGCGGTGTTGCCACGCCCTATGACGTGAGCATCCGTATGCGCGCGCTTCTCAAGCCGCGCCCCCTGAACCCCACTCAGGCGCAACCACTCAACTCTCCGCAGCCATGACACAGAGCACCGATACCCGTTCCGGCAACGCCCGTCTGGAGCAGCTGGCCCACTCGCCGGTGGGAAGGCTGCTCTGGCAATACAGCCTCCCTGCCGTGGCGGGGATGATTGTCATATCAATATATAACGTTGCTGACCGCGTGTTTATCGGGCAATGGGTGGGGCCGGAGGCGATAGCCGGGCTCTCCATCACCCTCCCGGTGATGAACCTCTCAGCCGCCTTGGGCGTGCTCATCGGCGGTGGAGCCGGAGCGCGCATCTCGCTGCTGCTCGGTGCCGGCGACCGAGAGGGCGCATTCCGCACTCTGGGCAACGCGCTGGTGCTCCAGATAGCCATCGCTCTGGCTTACATCACCACCTTCTACCTGTTTCTTGACCCCATCCTGTGCGCCTTCGGGGCTTCGGAAGTGACGCTCCCCTACGCCCGCGAGTTCCTGCAGTATATGCTCCCCGGGTTGATGATGATCAACCTTGCCCTGAGCTTCAACAACTGCATGCGCTCCTCGGGCTACCCCATGCGCGCCATGGTGACCAACTTCATCGGTGCGGGACTCAACGTGGTCCTCGACCCTCTGTTTATCAACGTGTTCGGCCTCGGGATAAAGGGAGCTGCCATAGCCACATCCATCTCCATGGCAGTGTCGGCGGTATTTGTGTTCGCCCACTTCTTCAATCCGCGCGTCACCGTATACTTCCGCCGCGGCATCTACGGTCTGAGGTGGCCCATTGTGGCCGGTATCCTCGCCATCGGTGCCGCGCCGTCACTTATCAACGCTGCCGCATCGGCTGTCAATGCTATCATTAACAACACATTGATGCGCTACGGCGGCGACATGGCCGTGGCTGCCGCCGGCCTGCTCACCACCCTCACCACAATGGGGGTGATGACCATGAACGGCATATCGCAGGGTATGCAGCCTATTGTGGGCTTCAACTACGGAGCCGGGCACTTTGACCGCATGAAGCGCGCCTTCCGTCTTGCCGTGGGCGCCGCCTCGGTGGTGGCGGTGAGCTGCTCAGGGTTCGGGCTGGCGTTTCCCGAGCTGTGGGCGCGGGCCTTCACCACCTCGCCGGAACTTATCGCCGGCACGAGCCACGCCTGCCGGATGGGGCTCTGGGCCTTCTGGACGGTAGGGTTTCAGGTGATAGCCACCACACTGTTCATGTCCATCGGCAAAGCCGGCAAGTCCATCTTCCTGAGCCTGTCGCGTCAGGTGATTTTCCTCATTCCCTTGATGCTGCTCCTCTCCTCACGCTGGCAGCTTGACGGGTTGTGGCTCGCCTTCCCGCTGAGCGACCTGCTGGCCACGCTCTGTACGGCAGCTATGGTGATATGGCAGTGGAGGCAGTTCAAGCGCGTGGAGAATGGCTCCGAACCGTTCCTGCCTGAGAAGCTCTGAGGCGGTGCCCCATCCGAAAAACCACGGTTCCAAAACAGCTTTTTTTGACCCTCAGCCTCATCAAGTGGCGGCAGTTGCGGAAAATTGCGTAAATTAGGGGCATAAATCAATACTACCTCAACCGACCATTATCCGGATGCTATGAAAAGACTCACCACAGTGCTCGCCGTGACTTTCGCGGTGATGCTCGGACTGGCCATGACGGCCGGGGCCCAATCGCAGAAGAAAGCGTACAAGATGTTTGGCGTGGGCTTCTACAACCTTGAAAACCTCTTTGACACCATCCCCAACAACCCTCTGGGGCGAGACCTTGAGTTCACCCCCGGGGGCAAGAATGACTGGACCGGCACCCGTTACTGGAGCAAGATTTCCAATCTGGCGCGCGCCATCTCGGCCATGACCACCAAGACCACCCCCAACGGTCCGGCCATCCTGGGCGTCAGTGAGATAGAGAACGTCACCGTGCTCAACGACCTTGTCAATGACCCGCAGATCAAGAAGTGGGGCCTGAAGGTGGTGCACCATGACTCTCCGGACCGCCGCGGTGTGGATGTGGGTCTGCTCTACAATCCCCGCTATTTCGAGGTGGTGAACGTCACCAACCATACGCTGAGCGTGGAGAGCAACCCTCGCTTCCGCACCCGCGACCAGATGTGCGTGGTGGGTCTGCTTGACCGCGAGCCGCTGGCCATCATCGTCAACCACTGGCCCTCACGCCTGGGCGGGCAGAAGCAGAGCGAGTATCTCCGTGAGGCTGCTGCCGCACTGAGCAAGCACATCGCTGACTCGCTGTGGGCCGTTGACCCCTCGATGGGCGTAATCGTGATGGGCGACCTCAATGATGACCCTCAGGATCCGGCAGTGGCCAAGGTGCTCGGCGGCAAGAAGGATATATCCACCGTAGCTCCGCATGACTTCTACAACCCCTGGTGGAAAATCCTGGAGGATGACGGTGTTGGCACTCTCGCCTACAAGGGTGCATGGAACCTCTTCGACCAGATTATCCTCTCGGGCAACCTGCTGACCGGCAACCTGTCCACGGGTCTGGAGTTTTCACGCGCCAAGGTGAACAACTACGACTTCCTGATTACCAAAGAGGGCTCACGCAAAGGGTACCCCCACCGCACATTCGCCTCCGGCGTGTACCTCAACGGCTACTCTGACCACTTCCCCACCATGGTGCTCCTGAAGAAGACCGTGATGGTGAAGTGACCCCTCTTGCCGGCGCACTGAGAGCCGGTTCGTACCCCTATTGAATTGATGACATTCTTACAAAAAATATCTATCAGCATCGCCGCAGTGGCCCTCATGGCTGCTGCGGCGTGCTCACGCCCTGACCACTTCACCGTGGAGGGGAACGTCAGCGGACTTGCCGACGGTGAGGTGACGCTCACCTGCTACACATCCTCGGCCATAATGACCGAGCGGATGCAAGCCGCCGAGGGACGCTTCAAGCTCCGCGGCGAGAGCCCCGACTATGCCATGGCAGAACTGCGCATGACGGGCAACCAACGTGGCGTGACATTCGTGGTGCGTAACGGTGACAAAATCAAGGTGGAGGGCCCTGCTCCCGACTCGCTGACTCTCTCCGGCACCAAGCCGGTAAAGGAAATCAACAAGTGGTGCCGTGAATATGCCGATGCCCTGCGCACAGCCTCGCCTGACAGCATCAATGCTCTGATAGAGGCTTATGTGGCAGACAAGGGCACGACGGCTGCCGGGGCGTGGATGCTGCTCACCCGCTACGACGCGCTTATCAACCCCGCGGAGGCTTCGGAGCTCTTCGACCGGTTTAACGCCGACAAGGAGCTCTCGCCGCTCGTCACCGCCTTTGCCGACATGGTGACCACCACCGTCGGAGCGCGGGATGGAGCCAAGGTGTATGCCTTCAATGTGCGCGGTGCCGGAGACTCGCTGGTGATGTTCAACCCCATGCGGCACCGCGCGTCGCTGCTCGCGTTCACCGATGAGACAAGCCGGGCTGCCCGCCGGAGGCTGTGCAACAGCCTTGCGGCAGTTGACACCACCTATACTCCCCGCGAGCTGCGCATCGTCGAGCTCTCCATGGCCCGCGACTCCGCCGCGTGGCGCGATGCCGTGAAGGCCGACACACTCGTGACGTGGAGCCGCATCTACCTCCCTGCGGGGAGTGCCACCACAGCCATCCGTACCCTCCGCGTGCCCCGTGCGCCATACTACATCGTGGCTGACTACTCCGGAGCCCAGCGTTACCGTGGCATCTCGCTTGACGCTGCCTTGGACACCGTTAAGACCATCGTCTCTCGCCACCGTAAATAGCGTCCTACACTCCTCACCACTCACTTCCGGCCATGCTCATCAAGACCTTCGCAGCCGCCCTTCAGGGCATTGACGCTGTGCCTGTCACCATCGAGGTGTCGGCAACGCGCGGCATATCGTTCTCCATAGTGGGCATGGCCGACACGGCTGTCAAGGAGAGCCAGCAACGTGTGGCTCTTGCCATTGCATCGAGTAAGCGGGAGTACCCGCGGCGGCATATCGTCATCAACCTGAGCCCCGCTGACCTCAAGAAGGAGGGCGCGGCATACGACCTGCCTATCGCCGTGGGGATGCTTGCTGCATCGGAGCTGGTGAAAATTCCGGACCTTGACCGCTACATGATACTCGGCGAGCTGTCGCTTGACGGCTCGGTGCTCCCGGTCAAGGGAATTCTGCCTATGGCCATCCTTGCCCGACAGATGGGGCTGAAAGGGATGATTGTGCCGGAGGCCAACGTCACCGAAGCTGCTGTGGTCAATAACCTGAACGTCTACGGAGCCTCCACGCTCAATCAGGTGCTCGACCATCTGAGCGGCGTTACGCCGATAGAACCCACTGTGATTGACACTCGCGAGCGATTCCGGCAGGCCATGTCGGTGTTTGACTGCGACTTCTCGGAGGTGAAAGGTCAGCAGCAGGTGAAGCGCGCACTGGAGGTGGCCTGTGCAGGCGGCCACAACATTATCCTCGTTGGGCCTCCCGGAGCCGGCAAGTCGATGATGGCCAAGAGAATACCCTCCATCATGCCACCGCTCACTCTGGCGGAGGCTCTGGAAACCACCAAGATTCACAGCGTAGCGGGGAAGCTGCGCCGAGGGTCCACGCTGATGACAGCGCGACCCTATCGCTCGCCCCATCACACCATCTCGCCGGTTGCTCTGGTGGGCGGAGGCACCAATCCCATGCCGGGCGAGATTTCTCTGGCACATAACGGAGTGCTCTTCCTTGATGAGTTTCCGGAGTTTTCGCGGCAGGTGCTTGAGGTTATGCGGCAGCCGCTGGAGGACCGGCGTATCAGCATTTCACGCGCCAAATATGCCGTGGACTATCCCTCGTCGTTCATGCTCGTGGCCTCCATGAATCCGTGCCCGTGCGGCTACTACAACCACCCCTCCAAGCCCTGTACTTGTCAGCCGGGAGCGGTGCAACGCTATCTGAGCCGCATCTCCGGGCCGTTGATTGACCGCATCGACATTCAGGTGGAGATTATGCCGGTGGATTTTGACGAGCTCGCTACGCTCGACGAGGGTGAGCCCAGCGCATCAATACGCGCACGTGTAGTGGCCGCGAGGGCCGTCCAGGAGGCCCGGTTCAGGGATGTGCCGGGCGTGCATTGCAATGCCCAGATGAACTCACGGCTGCTCCGTGAGCACGCCGCACTGACACCCGAGACACGCGATGTGCTCGGCGATGCCATGCGTCGTTTCGGCATGAGTGCCCGCGCCTATGACCGCATCCTCAAGGTGGCCCGCACCATAGCCGACCTCGACGCCTCCGCTGCCATCACCCCCCCGCATATGCGCGAGGCCGTTTCCTACCGCAATCTCGACCGCTCCTCCTGGGGCCTCCAGGGCTGACATCACTTCTTCGAGGGTGTTGCAGGACCTCCTGTTATCTCGCTCAGTCTGTAAATCGGCGTCCTGCGGACGCTCCTTATGTGGTTCTGCAATACTTCCCCCTCTCCAAATATAGAGCTCACAGGCAGGAACCGCAGCTAAGGATTATTTAAACAAGCGGCATGGGTCGCACCCGGAGTGGATGCGGCCCATGGTTTGGTGGGTGGCCGGAGAGGGGCTTACGTGGCGGGGTCAGTCTTCCTCGATGGCGAAGTCGTCGGGGAGCTCGGCGTCGAAGTCAAACTCCTCCTCGGCGGCCTCGTCCACGTCGCTGAGTGCGTCGTGGTCCTTCTCCTTTTCGTTGCTCTTCTTCTTCGAGGCTATGGCCTGTTTGAGCTCGGGAGAGGCATCATACATAGCGGCCATGATGGCCTTTTCGAGCTCGTCGGCAAGCTCGGGGTTGTCCTGGAGTGTGCGCTTCACACCCTCGCGGCCCTGGCCGATCTTGGTGCCGTTGTAACTGAACCATGAGCCGGACTTCTTGATGATGTCATAGTCCACGCCGAGATCCACTATCTCGCCGGTGCGTGAGATGCCCTCGCCAAACATGATGTCGAACTCGGCACGCTTGAAGGGGGGAGCCACCTTGTTCTTGGCAATCTTCACCTTGGTGAGGCGTCCGAGGATGACGTCGCTGTCCTTGCTGTGCTTGATGGGGGTGCTGGGACGGATGTCAACACGCACGGATGCGTAGAACTTCAGGGCGTTGCCGCCGGTGGTGGTCTCTGAGGGGCCGAACATCACACCAATTTTCTCACGCAGCTGGTTGATGAATATGCAGCAGGTGTTGGTGCGTGAAATCATGCCGGTGAGCTTGCGCAGAGCCTGCGACATGAGGCGCGCCTGCAGGCCGACGTTGCGGTCGCCCATATCCCCCTCAATCTCGCTCTTGGGTGTGAGGGCAGCCACGGAGTCAATCACGATGATGTCCACCGCGCTCGAACGGATGAGCTGCTCGGCAATCTCCAGAGCCTGCTCGCCGTTGTCAGGCTGAGCCATGAGGAGCTGGTCAACATCCACTCCGAGCTTGGCGGCATAGAAGCGGTCAAAGGCATGCTCGGCATCGATGATAGCGGCAGTGCCACCCATCTTCTGAGCTTCGGCAATGGCGTGGATGGCGAGTGTGGTCTTGCCTGACGACTCGGGACCGTATATCTCAATGACGCGTCCTCGGGGGAAACCGCCCACGCCGAGGGCGTAGTTGAGGCCGATGGAGCCGGTGGGAATTACTTCCACGTCCTCCACCTTCTCGTCGCCGAGGCGCATCACGGCTCCTCTGCCGAAGTCCTTCTCTATCTTGGCAAGACACTGCTGGAGGGCTGCCATCTTGGCATCCTTGCCTTCAGCTATCTTGATGGGCTTTTTTGTTTCTTTCTTTGCCATGGTAATGCTTATGGTGTGTTAGAGGTGAGTAAACGGTTGTGTGTGAGTGGTGGGAGTTTGATAATGCAAAATTAATGCCGGGGGCGTGCACATCATGCGCCCACCTCTGTTAATATAGTTTAATTGTTTGAGGTGGCACTTTGTGCCGGGTTATACGCGAATGTCATAATTGAGCACGGCATCCACGATGAACAGGCGGCGGATGTCGGCGCGGCGCACTTCGATGTCATCGTATGCCTCGTTGGCACTGCGCAGGAGCACCATCGATGGGTCGTCGGGGCAGCGACGCAGGTACTTGACCATGCGGTAATCATCGAGAAGCACCACGTAGATTTGCCCCCAGAAGATGATGGAGGGGTCGCTGATGGGACGGATGGCGATATAGCCGCCGTCACGTATCACCGGTGTCATGGAGTCGCCGTTGACACGCACTATCACGTCTGAGGGATTAATCTGGGGCAACGCCACACTCCCCACGATGCGGTCTTCGGTGAGCAGCCGCTCCAGCGGCATCGCGCCGGCGGTCACGTCGATGTCATACACGGGGATTGCCGGACGGGTGCTGATGGTGGTATCGTCAATCTCGGCGGCATCGATGGTGCGCATACCGCGCCCCTTGGGGAAGGGGATGTCAGTGCCGTCGCGCAGCCACTGCTTGCTCACTCCCATGTCGGCCACAATGCGGTTAATCAACCCGTCGGTGACGGGCAGCTTGCCTGTGAGGTGCTTTGACATATTGGAAGGGTCAATGCCGATGCGCCGGGCAAATTGCGCCTGCGACATGCGCGACATGTCTATCAGATGGCGAATTCGCGAGAGTATGGCCTGGGAATCGGTGCTCATGGTAATGCGTCAATATCAAGGTGTACTATATATGCAAATTTACAACATTCCTTGGTTTTATGCAACAATCCGCCCGCAGTACTCGAGGTAGAGTGCTGCGGGCGGAGATATGGGAGTTATGTGTGCTTATAAAGCCTGTCAGGCCTTGTTTGCGACAGCCTTGCGGTTGCGGCGTCCGTCCACGAGGTAAGCTACGGGAGCAGCGATGAAGATAGTGGCCAGAGTACCGATAACCACACCGAAGATCATTGCGAAGATGAACGAGCGGATGGCATCACCACCGAGGATGAAGATGCACAGGAGCACCAGCAGGGTGGAGCAGGAGGTCATGATGGTACGGCTCAGGGTCTGGTTGAGCGAGTTGTCGATAACCTCGCCGAAGTTGGCCTTGGGATAGAGGCCGACGTTCTCACGCACGCGGTCAAATACCACCACGGTGTCGTTAATCTGGTAACCAATCACCGTCAGGATAGCTGCTATGAAGCTCTGGTCAATCTCCATGGCGAAGGGGAAGATGCCCCAGAATAGGGAGTAGAAACCGATGATGGTGAAGGCGGTGAAAGCAACGGCAGCAAGAGCGCCCACAGAGAAGGCAATGTTGCGGAAGCGGATCAGGATGTAGAGGAACATGGCAATCAGCGACAGGATGACGGCCACATAGGCATCAGCCTTCATGTCGTTGGCCACGGTGGGACCGACCTTCTGGCTTGACATGATGCCCACATTCTCGTTGGTGGTGGAGAAGTCTTCCTTCGACATACCGTTGAGTTCGTCCTGAAGACCGGCATAGAGAATGTCGGTGATCTCGGTGTCGATGTTCTCGTCGTTGGAGTCTATCTTGTAGTTGGTGGAGACGCGCACCTTGGTGTTGTCATCAATGGTGATGACGCTCACCTGAGCACCGTCGAACATCGGAGCCAGCTTGGCCTGAAGCTCGTGGGTCTTCACGGGGTGGTCAAACTGAACCACGTAGTTGCGGCCACCGGAGAAGTCGATACCCTGGTTGAGACCGCGGCAGAAGAAGCTGATGACAATGGCTGCTATCAGCACCAGAGCGCAAGTAAACGCGGCCTTACGCTTGCCGAGGAAGTCAATGTTGGTCTTGTGGAAGATGGCGCGTGATATTGACGTGTCGAATGTGAGCTTCTGGAACGGCTTGGACTTGGCACCCATCACGAAGACGAGGCGGGTGAGGAACACGGCCGTGAAGAACGAGCAGACGATGCCGATAATCAGCGTGGTGGCAAAGCCCTTGATGGGGCCGGTGCCGAACAGGAGCAGGATGACTGCTGTGATGATGGAGGTCAGGTTGGAGTCGAAGATGGCCGAGAAGGCGTTGGAGTAACCGTCAGCAATGGCGGTGCGCACATTCTTGCCGGCGCGGAGCTCCTCCTTGGCGCGCTCGAAGATGAGGACGTTGGCATCAACGGCCATACCCAGCGCGAGCACGATACCGGCGATGCCCGACAGGGTGAGCACGGCCTGGAACGAGGCGAGGATGCCGAAAGTGAAGAAGATGTTGCAAATAAGGCCTAAGTTGGCAATCAAACCGGGAATGGCTCCGTAGAAGAGGCACATGAAAATCATCAGGAGCACCAGGGCGATGATGAATGACCAGATGCCATCCTCGATAGCCTTCTGACCCAGAGACGGACCGATGACGGTGTCGGAGATGATGTTGACCTTGGCTGCCATCTTACCGCTCTTGAGCACGTTGGCAAGGTCCTTGGCCTCCTCGGTGGTGAAGTTACCGGTGATCTGCGAGTTGCCACCCTCGATGACGGAGTTAACATTGGGGGCGGAGTAAACCTGATCGTCGAGCACGATGGCCACGGGGCGACCGAGGTTGGTCTGGGTGATGTTGGCCCACTGCTTTGCGGCGGCGGGGGTCATGGACATGCTCACAAAGTGACCCGAGCGGGTGTCGTAGTCGGCGGTAGCGCTGGTCACGACGTCACCTGCCAGAGCGGGCTTGCCGTTGAGGGTCTTCAGGGCGATGAGCGTGTAGAGGTCAACCTTGCGCTTGTGGCCGGTGGCAGAGTCGGTCATCTCGACGGTCTCGGGCTTCACCTCCCATGCAAACTTCACGTTGCCGGGGAGCAGGCGCTTGGCTGCGGGAGATGCGAGGATGGCATCAATGGCAGCGCGCTGGTTGCCGTAAGCCACACCCACTGCGATGGGATTGTAACCGCCGACCTGTGCGAAGTGGCTGAAGAGGCCGCCGTTGCCGGTGCTGTCAGTAGCAGAGGCTGCGTTGAGCTCGATGAGCTGGCCCTGAATGTCAGATATGTTGGTGGTCTCGTAAAACTCAAGGTTGGCGGATGCCTTCAGCAGGTCGCGCACACGGTCATGCTCCTTGACGCCCGGAAGCTCAAGGAGGATCTGACCGTCGTTCTCAAGCTCCTGGATGTTGGGGGCTACCACACCGAACTGGTCGATACGGTTGCGGAGCACATTGGTGGAGGAGCTTACGCGGTCTTTTACCTCCTGGCGAAGAGTGTTCTCCACCTGTGAGAGGTCCTCGCCGCGCTTCACCTGATCCTTGAAGAGGATTGAGAAGTCAGCCTGAGGGTCAAGCTTGCTGTATTCGCGGCAGAAAGCACCAACGTAGTCGTTGGTCTTGGTAGCCTTAACTATTGAGTCGGTGTTGGCGATGGCACGGTCGAAATAGGGGTTTCCGTCAGTATTGGCCATGGAGCGGAGGATGTCGGGCACCGATACCTGCAGGGTGACGTTCATGCCACCCTTGAGGTCGAGGCCGAGACCCACACCGAGTTTCTGTACTTCATTGAAAGTGTAGCCCATGTACACCTTCTCCTTGCCGATGGAGTCGATGTACATCTTCTTGGCTTCACGATAGACGTCAGTCTTCTGATCGCCGTTGGCAGCTGCCAGTGCATACGATTCTGCCTTGTTCTCATAGTGGTTAGTCACCAGCGAGAAGCTAAGGTAGAACAGGCACACGAGCACCAGGAAGATCGCGATAACGCCGGCGACCACGCTTCCCAGAGTTCCTTTGCTTTGCATGTGATGGTTAATGATAAAAGATGTATAGAGTTAAGTTAATTTTCGGTAGAAAGAGGCACCGCGTTCGGCGGCATACTTTTTCAGCTTGCAAATATACGAAAAATACGGCAATTCAACGCCTCATACGCTCCCGCATATCAAGTTTGTCGCTCAAAATCACACCTGTGAGTATCAGCACGAACCCGATGACGCCCACCACCGTGATGGCTTGCCCGAGAAAAAGCACTGCAAACACCAGTGTGACCACCGGCTGGAAGTACATGTAATTATTGGCCTTGACAGCTCCTATACCCTTCACTGCCACTGCCCAGAGCATGAATCCGGCAGTGGAGCACCCGAGGGTAAGGAACAGGTAATTGACCCACACGGCAGGTTCATGCCACGCCGGGTCAAAGAGATGCTCACCCGAGAACAGCAGGAAGGGCAATGATGTCACGAGCCCGTAGAAGAATGTCTTGCGAGTGACAAACGCCACGTCATAGAACGCCTGCACCTTGCGGAGCACTATCGTGTAGCATGCCCAGCTGAAAGCGGCCGCCAGAGAGAGCAAATCACCCAAGGGGTTGATTTTCATCACCAGCGATGAGTTGAAAATCACAAACCCCACTCCGAGAAAAGCCACCAGACTGCCAAGCAAAGCACCACGGGTAGGTCGCTCGTTGCGGTATATCAATCCCACCAGCAACATCGTCACCAACGGAGCCATCGAAGTAATGAGGCTTACATTGGTGGCGAGCGTGTACTTCAGGGCATAATTCTCGGCCAGATAGTTGATGGTGGAACCGGTAATGCCACACACTGCCAGCAGCAGCTCGTCACGCAATGAATTTGCCCACAAACGCTTGTTGCACAGTATCCACATTATCAGGTAAGCCCCGATGAAACGCGAGATATACACAGTCACGGGGCCAAGTCCATGATCCATCATCACCGTGCTTGACACGAAGGAAACGCCCCACATCGTCACGGTAAGAGCCGCAGCGATATGAGCCACACCGACAGTCGAAAAGCTTTTAGATTCGATAGCCATGGCTGGAATAAGGTTAACCCCAAAAAGGTTAACGCAAAATTAAGCAATTTTCCGCAAACCCCCATCGTCTCGACAATCACGAATATCCCAGCAAAAACAACATCTAATCGCGACAAGTCAAGAGTAATCAGGAATAATCATGTTTAATCAAGATTAATCAGGATTAATCGGGATTAATCCTGATTGATCGGGATTGATCTTGATGGGGAGGGGGGCATATAAGGGAAACGGCCCCGGGTCCTTTGGGGGGATCCGGGGCCGTTGGGAGGGGGCGGTTACCTA
>JAMPDP010000001.1:940483-1028301 GCA_023665605.1 Candidatus Amulumruptor caecigallinarius
GAGGATACCCCTGCTGCTTCACTCCAGCCTTTCGCACTTCGGACTGGAATTTAGGAAATTATCGCCTCAAAATCCCTTGGAAGCCGTATATTTTCGACTCCGACAGCGTCTTTGAACAATGGAGCAATTTCCTCAAAAGAGAACTCGGTATGCCGCAACCTATCTTGGCGACATAAAAAGTCAACTCCGGATGTTCTTTCGCGAATTGAATAATCTCGTCAGTATAAGGCTTTATAGTCTCGACTCCGCCTTGCATTGTGGGTATTGCATAAGAATTGCCCTGCAAGCCTACTCCTTGACCGAATACAGCACCAAAACGGCCAAGTGCGATTCTGGCTGCACCTCCGGCATGACGACCTTGAAGGTTACTGCCAAAGACAAATATGTCGGTCTTACCCAACTGTCCGATTCTGTCAGGCGTGTATGGTTGATTAAGAGGTGTCTCAGACACTCCTGATGTACGAGGCTCATCTGCTTGAAACATATCTAAAATACTCATAAAGCTTTCTTTTAGTAGTTAATATCAAAATTACCAGGGCTATAATTATAGGTAGCAGATGGCGATTTCCAAGAATATGGTTTTTGGATATAGTAAGAAATACAAGTTTTGCATGTTAAATTAAGCTGAAAATATGGCACAAAAAAACGGCATAGATTCTTGTATAATCCGCAGATTATTAGCAAATTTGTATACCGCAACTAAATTTACTGAACTATCTATGCCGTTACACAAACGTCACCAATTTATTTTCTGAAATCAATAAATTTTTCTCAGAAAAATCATCCGAAGCCGCAATTTCATGTCTTACACATGCTCTCAAAGGCATTTCCATGCGTGAAAAAGTCTTGTTCGGCAAGGAGACTCGCTTCAATGCCGTGTATTCTTTGGAATGGGTTTTATCTATGCTCATCATGTTTCCATGTTTACTGGTTAAAAATCCTTTTGATTATGCTAAATCATCATTTGGCAGTCTATACGGCGCGTCCAAAGATGTGTTTTACCGCTTTATCAACAACGATACTTTTGACTGGCGTAAAATCATGAACCATATTACCGGACAGCTATGGCGTAAAGTTTCTATTCGCGCAGACCATGCCGGGCATCCTGTTTGTCTTATTGTTGATGATACAGATTATCCCAAGCGGGGCATTCATACCGAAAAGATTGGCCGCATTTTCAGCCATGTCTCTCTAAGATGGTACTTGGCTTCAAGTCGTTGGTACTTGCCATAAGCGACGGAAAGAGTCAGATGGCAATTTATTTCGAGCTTGTTGGAGAGCCAGGGAAGACTGGCAATCATTCCATGTCGAAGGCTGAGCTCAACGGTCGATTTAAGAAGAACCGAGATACGGAGAGTGCCACCGCCAAGCGTATGGAGAATTATGTCCGTAGCAAAATAGAACTGCTCAGGGAAATGGTTGGCAGAGCCATCAAGAACGGATACCGATTTGATTATCTGCTGGCTGACAGCTGGTTTACCTGTAAGCCGATTATCCGTTTCATCAAAACAAGAAGAATCAAATGCCATTATCTCGGTATGATTAAAATGGGTGAGAAAAGCATGAGGTTCTCGTTTTGCAAAAATGGAGAAAAATTTTCTTCCAAAGCCATAATCGCCAAACATTGCTCCAAAGCCAAGGGGATGAAGTACAGTCGCAGACTCCGCTGCCATTATATAGTCGTGAATGCGTTCATTGAAGATATGGCCGTGCGCCTGTTTTATGTGCGCAGCAGTAAAAAAGCCCATGGTGTGGAATTCTTACCACCGACATTTAGCTTGATTTCCACAAAGCATATGAGATTTATGCAATGCGCTGGTCTATCGAAGTGATATTCAAGGATTGCAAGCAGAATCTTGGACTCGGCAAATGCCAATCCCGTGACTTCTCGGCTCAGATTGCCCATTCCACCATTGCTTTCCTTCAATACAATATACTCTCCACAGCCAGACGATTCTCTAATTACGAGACCATTGGGGGATTGGTCAATGATGTCTGTCAAGATACGATGGAGTTGACAGTATGTCAAAGAATATGGGATATTATATGCGAGATAGCCTCCGTAATTGCCGAGACATTCAATCTTGGCAATGACAAGGCCATTGAAACAATTATCAAAGATTCTGACAAACTCATTCATATATCTAAATTGTGTAACCGGCTAAACGCCGCTTAACGAACTTGCGAAACTTGAATTTTATAATTTTACATTTATACAAATGGTAAGTAACCAACTCAATCTAAAACTTGTGGAGATGCAGTCCAAGATAGACTTCATCCTTACCACAATGACCTCCATCA
Source organism: Candidatus Amulumruptor caecigallinarius (assembly GCA_023665605.1). GTDB lineage: Bacteria > Bacteroidota > Bacteroidia > Bacteroidales > Muribaculaceae > Amulumruptor > Amulumruptor caecigallinarius_B. The sequence goes on from JAMPDP010000001.1 coordinate 942,785, forward strand.
AGGAGAACACAATAGACAAGGTGTATGACACAAAAGAACTCTGCTCCCACCTGAAAGTGGGGAAGTCTGTAATTGAGAGTCTGAAACGCAGTGGAGACCTCACTTACTCCAAGATAGGTAAGAAAGTGGTCTTCAAACAGAGTGATGTGGATGAACTCCTCAAAAAGACCTCAATCACCTATGTTGCGTAATTCACCTTATCAGTAACACACACTATCAATGGAAAGAGGAAGATTTCTGTTAAGAACGGACAAGAGTCCCAACAAGTTTGGGGAGTACACCATTGTGTTGCAATACTCGACACAGGGTGTGCCTGTAAAGACATCCACAGGTATCAGGGTAAAACCTGAACATTTCCTTGGTGACACAGGAGACTCCACCAAGTTCATACAGGGTGGCAGGGGTGGTCATCCCAAGGCGGACTTGTTGAATAGACAACTTCAACAGTTCAAGAAGAAGTATCAGGATGTCATTGATGACCTGATGATGTCGGCCACCAATCCGGTTATGAGTGTGGAAGTATTGAGGAGTGTCCTCAATGGCACATACCAACAGGAAGTGGAGAAGGGTAAAGGGAAAGTAGGATTTGTTGAACTTGTCCTCACCTACAACCGTCAACTCTATGACCTTGGCAAGATAAGCTATTCTGTATGGAACAACATAGTCTGCAATATGAACACCTTTCAGAAGTTCCTTCAAAAGGTAAAACACAAGGACTTGGACAATTCAACCACCCTCTACTGCACTGATGTGTCAGTTGACCTTGTCAAGGAGTATGTACTTTGGAGGAAAGAGGAACGTGGGAACTCAAATGAGACCATCAACAAGGCGTTGACACCAATCTTCAAGACCCTTGAACATATACGCAAGAAAGGGTGGATTAGCGGGGATTTGTGTGCTGAGATTAATGAACTGTATCTCCCCGCGCATTGTCAATCTTTGGAAGACCCCAATGATGGGAATGTGGATTACCTCACTGACAAACAGATGAACCAATTTGTCAAGATACAGGGAGAGGTGAAGTATCCCAGGACAAGAGAATTGATGGACATGTTCCTCTTTTCATTCTATGCCTGCGGGTTGAGAATTAGTGATGTATGTACTTTGAAATGGTCAGACATCAACCGGGAGGAGAATATGATTGTCCACCGTCAGGTCAAGAACCATACAAGAAAGAGTGTGGTGCTCCAAATTCCCATCAATGACGGGTGCAGGGAAATCCTTGACAGGTGGAAAGGGAAGTATGACAATTATGTGTTCGGTCTCCTCCCTGACCTGTTCAATCTCGATGACTATGAATTGTTGAAACGTACCATCAACTCACGTACCAAGACCATAAACACCTCACTTCAATGTGTGGGTGAGAAGATGGGTCTCCCATTCAGACTTCACTTCCACGTGGCACGTCATACATTTGCAGTAATGGCACTCAACAAAGGGGTGGACATCAAGGCCATTGCAGACCTGATGGGTCATTCATCAATAACTGCAACAGAGAAGACATACGCAAAGTATCTCCCTGACACCTTGAAACAGAAGGTGAACACCCTTATGAACTTCAACTTCACAGGGGATGATGGGAGTGAGGGTATTGGTGAGGAAGAACAGGATTAAAGGATAGACTTCATACATAAGGTACTCATATCAGCACCAATTCAGGGGTGGCAGGTCAGCGGACTTGCCACTTTTTTTGTATATACAGGGTAGAAATTAGGGGAAATCATACAGAAAAACCACTATCCCCTTTGGCTATCCACCTTTTTATTTCTGTATGAAGACAGTGGCGAAATGGGGTTATCTCTTTAAATATCAGTATGGTTATGATTGGCTATCCCCAAAATCTTGATTTTCAAATTTCAAATGTTAAAAAGTTGATGGAAGAAGAATAGTAAATCAAGGGTTGTTCAGACACTCAAATTGAGATAACACATTGAGAAAACATAGGAATAAACCAAAATCAACAAAAGTTAAAAGTGTTAAATACTATTCCACAGTTCAGGAGGATAATTTTAAAAGTGGGGATAGCGAGAGGGATAGCAGGTAACACAATACACAAGGTTATTTGACAGTTTTGGGGATAAGAAGATGAATAATAAACCACCCCCGAATGGAGGTGGTTTATGACTTATATAACTGAATATCAGTTAATTGTAAATGTTAAAAAGTGTTAGTACTCATCCTCGTTGAAGAAGAAGTCTTCCTTGGAGGGGTAGTCGGGCCAGATGTCTTCGATGCTTTCGTAGGCTTCGCCTTCGTCTTCGATCTCCTGGAGGTTCTCGATGACTTCGAGCGGGGCCCCCGAACGCATGGCGTAGTCTATGAGCTCGTCCTTGGTGGCGGGCCATGGTGCGTCTTCAAGTTTCGACGCCAGTTCGAGTGTCCAATACATGGTGATATGCGTGTGTCGGTTCGGTGTGTGTTGTTCAGTTGTCGGAGTGCCGCCCGGCTTCTGCTGCCCCGGCACTCATTGGTATCAACAATTCTTATCCCAGGTTATTTCATCCACCTGACGGTAAACGTTGTTAAACCTTGCAAAAACGAACAGGAAGTCGCTCAGACGGTTGACGAACTTGAGCACGAGGGGGTCAATGTACACCTCCTGGGCAAGACTGACGATGCGGCGCTCGCAGCGGCGGCACATCGTGCGGCACACGTGCACCTGGGCTGCCGTGCCGGTGCCTCCGGGGAGCACGAAGTTGCTCAGAGGCGGCAGCTCGGCGTCGAGGTGATCTATGGCCTGCTCGATGCGGAAGATGGTGTCGTTGGTGATTCCGTCACATGCGTGGCGCTCTCCGGCGGGATAGGGGGTGGCCAGATAGGCTCCGATGTTCATCAGCTTGTGCTGGCAATAGATGATGATGTCGTGTGCCTCCTGATTGAGGGTGGGGAAGGTGGCGAGCACGCCGAGGTTGGCGTTGAGCTCGTCTACTGAGCCGTAGGCCTCGATGCGTATATCGTCCTTGCGGGCGCGCTGGCCTCCGACCAGAGCGGTGGTGCCGCTGTCGCCGGTGCCGGTGTAAACCATGCTTTTGGTCATAGCTGGGTGATTGGTCTGGGTATTCTTATAATAATGTGTATGGTAGAGTTGTCACTTGCGGGCGCCGGCGTTGACATCCTCGCGCAGCAGGTCGCGGATCTCGGTGAGCAGCTTCTCCTCGTTGGTGGGCTCGGCGGGTGCGGGAGCGGCCTCCTCTTCGGCGGCCTTCTTCTTGCGGAGCTTGTTCATGAAGCGTATCATCACGAAGATGCACAGGGCCACGATGACGAAGTCAACCACGGTCTGCACCCAGGCGCCCCAGCCCATCACCACCTCGGGGGTGATTACGGCTCCGTCAGCACCGGTCTCGGCGGGCTTGATCACCCACTTGTAGTCAGTGAAGTTCATGCCGCCGGTGGCCACGCCTACCAGGGGCATGATGATGTCATCGACCAGCGATGAAACGATCTTGCCGAATGCGGCGCCGATGATCACACCGACGGCCATGTCAACAACGTTGCCCTTCATGGCAAACTCCTTAAACTCGCTCAGAAACTTGCTCATATCTATCAGTTTGAGAGGTTACAGTAATGTTATAAGTGCGCAAAATTAATAAAAATTATGCAAGTGGCGCGGCACTGCATATGGATAAACAGAATTTAACGTTTCGCAGTTCGACACACGATGATTTTTTCGCCAAAAAATGCTTAACTTTGCCCTCGCCGGGAGGAGCAGATGACCGCTCCGCAGCGCCGTCATTGCCGCTCCCCTTCCGGGTTCACCTGTTGCAGAACACTAATATACGCTTTTCATTTTATAAATAACTATGACAAAAATCGGTATCAACGGCTTCGGCCGCATCGGACGTTTCGTCTTCCGCGCTTCCACCAAGCGTGACGATGTTGAGGTAGTCGCCATCAACGACCTTCTCCCCGTGGACTACATGGCTTACATGCTCAAGTATGACACCATGCACGGCCGCTTCGACGGCACCGTAGACTATGACATGGACAAGAGCCTCCTCATCGTCAACGGCAAGCAGATCCGCGTCACCGCATGCAAGAACCCCGCCGAGATTGGCTGGGGCGAGGTAGGCGCTGAGTATGTTGTTGAGTCTACCGGTCTGTTCCTCACCAAGGAGAAGGCTCAGGCTCACATCGAGGCCGGTGCAAAGTACGTCGTTATGTCCGCTCCCTCCAAGGACGACACCCCCATGTTCGTCTGCGGCGTTAACCAGGACAGCTACGTTAAGGGCACCCAGTTCGTTTCCAACGCTTCCTGCACCACCAACTGTCTCGCTCCTATCACCAAGGTGCTCAACGACAAGTTCGGCGTGGTTGAAGGCCTCATGACCACCGTTCACTCCACCACTGCCACCCAGAAGACCGTTGACGGTCCCTCTATGAAGGATTGGCGCGGTGGCCGTGCCGCTTCCGGCAACATCATCCCCTCAAGCACCGGCGCCGCCAAGGCTGTAGGCAAGGTTATCCCCGAGCTCAACGGCAAGCTCACCGGTATGTCAATGCGTGTCCCCACCCTTGACGTATCCGTAGTTGACCTCACCGTCAACCTCGCCAAGCCCACCACCTACGACGAGATCTGCAAGGCCATGAAGGAGGCTTCCGAGGGCGAGCTCAAGGGCATCCTCGGCTACACTGAGGACGCTGTCGTTTCATCCGACTTCCTCGGCTGCCCCCTCACCTCTATCTTCGACGCCAAGGCCGGCATCCAGCTGACCCCCACCTTCGTGAAGGTCATCTCCTGGTATGACAACGAGATCGGCTACTCCAACAAGGTGCTCGACCTCATCGCCCACATGAAGAAGGTTAACGGCTAATCAGCCCCTTCACAATACCACCCATCAACAAAGCCCCGGAAGCTCTTGCAGCCTCCGGGGCTTTTTTGTAACTTTAACGCTCGGGAAAGCATAGGGCCTACAAGCCTCTCCCCTGCTCCCACACCCCTCTTTATCCAATCACTTACCAGCAATGGCCGCAGCCCCAGCCCTCACATTCGCCTCCCTGCGCAGCGACATTCGCCACGGCAAGCTCGCCCCCGTCTACGTGCTCCACGGCGCCGAAGGCTACTTCATAGACCGCCTCGTCGATGACTTCACAACCATCATCGACGAAGCAGACCGCGATTTCAACCTATTCACCATCTACGGCTCCCAGCAGCTCAATCCCGCCGACGTCATCGACGCTTGCCGCCGCTACCCCATGATGGCTGACCGACAGGTGGTAATCCTCAAGGAAGCCCAGACCATGCGCGCCGACCAGCTCGACAAGCTCGCTCGATATGTAGCCGGCCCCACTGACACCACTATCCTCGTGGTGTGCTTCCGCGGCGCCGCCCCCAAAGGTAAAGAGCTCATGGCTCAGGCCAAGCTCCACGCCATCATCTTCGAGTCAAAGAAACTCACAGACCGCACCGTCACCCCCGCCATCACAGAGCTCGTCAAGGAGCGCGGTCTCAAGATCGAAGCTAAAAGCGTAGCCATGCTCCGCGACTTCATCGGCGCAGACCTCGCCAAGCTCTACTCCGAGGTCGACAAGCTCGCCATGATCCTCCCCCGCGGAGCCACCGTCACCCCTGAAGCCATCGAAGCCAACATCGGTATCTCCAAGGACTACAACAACTTCGAGTTCTCCGACGCCCTGGCCAAGCGAGACTATGGGCGCGCCATGGAAATCGCGGCCTACTTCAAGGCCAACCCCAAGACCAACCCCACCCCGGTCACCCTCTCCACCATCTTCACCCTCTTCGCCAACATCCTCGTCTACCATCTCACACCCCCCGACAGACGCGCCGCCGCCCTCGGCATCAAAAACGAGTGGCAGCTGCGCAACCTCGCCGAAGCGGCCTCCCGTTACACTCCCTCCGCCACAGTGCAGATTATCAGTGCCTTGCGCCGTTTCGATGCGCAGAGCAAAGGCATCGGCTCCCGCCAGAACGAATACGACCTGCTGCGCGACCTCATCTACCGCATCTTCACCGCCCGCTGACCCCCTACACGCCTCAGCGGTTATACCATACAGGACAACCGCATCAAATTGTTGTTATAATATTTGTCCATCGGAGAGGGTGTTGCAAAACTATCGGCTTGTAGGGATGCACCGTGGTGCATCCGCCGCAACAATCTGTAAATCAGCGGATGCACCACGGTGCCTCCTTACAAATTGACGGAAATTGCCGGTTTTGCAACACCCTCGATTTACAAGCTCATCGCGGCTCCGGGAGGCTTTGCAACACTCTCTCGGATGATTTCAACGGGTTATATTTTCTTTCTATCCTCACTCTGTCTGTCACCTTTGTAATGGCGATTGTCACAGGAGGTTACAGCTCGGAGACGAGCTTCACCAGGGCGCGGCACAGGTGGCGGAGGTCGGGTTCGCTGATGATGTAGGGAGGCATGATGTAGACGCGGGTGCCGAAGGGACGGATCCAGACACCTTCGGCCACGCAACGCTGCTGAAAGCGGCCAACATCCACCGGCTCGCGGGTCTCCACCACGCCGATGGCACCGAGGGTGCGCACGTCGGCTACCTGTGGCAGTGCGACCGCCGGGGCAAGCTCCTCGGTCACAACGGTCTGCATGGCAGCGATGCGGGCAGTCATCGCTTCATCATCGGCAAGGAGGTCGAGGCTGGCACAGGCCACGGCACAGGCAAGCGGATTGGCCATGAAGGTGGGGCCGTGCATCATCACTCCGGCTTCGCAACGGCTCACATCTTCGGCCACGCGCCGCGAGGCCATCACGGCGGCGAGGGTCATGTAGCCACCGGTGAGCCCCTTGCCCACTGCCATGATGTCAGGCTCCACGCCGGCATGCTCCCAGGCGAAACGCTTGCCGGTGCGCCAGAATCCGGTGGCTATCTCGTCGAATATCAGCAGCACGCCATGCTCGTCACACAGCTGCCGAGCCTGCCGCAGATACTCGGGGTGATAAAACCACATACCGCCGGCACCCTGCACTATGGGTTCCAGAATGAGTGCTGCAATGCTGCGGGAGTGGCGCTCCAGCACTTCGCGGAGCGGCGCGATGTCGCCGTCGTGCCACTCGCCGCCGAAGCGCGATTGAGGCTGCGGCACAAAGTGACGCACGGGGAGCGAGGAGCCGAACAGGGTGTGCATCCCGGTGACGGGGTCGCAGACGCTCATGGCGTTCCATGTGTCGCCGTGATAGCCGGAGCGGATGGTCACGAAGTCGGTCTTGCCGATGTCGCCGGTGCGCCCTATGGCCGCCTGAATGGCCATTTTCATAGCCACTTCAATTGCCACGGAGCCGGAGTCGGCATAGAAGATGCAGTCCATGGAGGGAGGCCCCATCTTGAGCAGTCGCTTGCCAAGGTCAATGGCGGGGTCATGGGTCAGACCACCAAACATCACGTGGCTCATCTTCCCTATCTGGGCATGGGCTGCTTCATCAAGTGCCGGATGGCGGTAGCCGTGGATGGCGCACCACCATGATGCCATGCCGTCAATCAGTTCGCGACCGTCGGCCAGGCGGAGCTTCACGCCGCTTGCATCCACCACCTTATATGTGGGGAGCGGATGGGAGATGGAGGTGTAAGGGTGCCACAGGTGCGCCCTGTCCCAGAGGTCATGGTAGAGTGAGGATATGTTTTTGTCGTCTTTTGATTCCATTGCAGTCAATGAATCATATAGCTAAGTAACAACACTTTAGCGATAATTCAGCGGAGATTGCCACTGCAAATTTACAGAATTTTTCCGCCGAGTTGCGAAGTTGCGGGTTCAGCGGAAGCGGTAGGTTGTAACTTTGCAGTGTCAGAGATAGGAATTCAGAATGTCAGAGAACAGGATTAACCTCATTGGTAACTAATTGAAATGCAAAGATGAAACAAGTATTTACAGACAACGGAACACACGGAGCCGCCCGCTCCGACAAGCCTTCAGGGCCTGACAGGGGCGGACGGCGTATGTGGATGGCCTGGACGCTGATGGTGGCCGGCCTGAGCCTGGTGGGCGCAGCATTCTGCGTGCCCCCGACAGGCGTGATTGATTCGAGCGTGCTCGTGGCCTTTGGTGAGATACTCACCTTCACAGCCACGGTGATGGGCCTTGACTACAAGTTCCGGCGATGAGACGCGCGAGTGTCAGTGCTTCAATAATTCCACTCACCGGCAATCTGCACGAGGTTGGTGCATCCGAGTGTACGCAGGTCAGTGATGGAGTTGAAGCGGCAGTTGATGTAGGTGAGCGACGAGTCGAAGCTGACGTCAAGGGTCTGCAACTGGTTGTTGTTGCAGATGAGGCGCTGCAGGAACGTCTGGTTGCTCAGATCGAGGCTGGTAAGGTCGTTGTACTGGCAATCGACATACTGGATGTTGGGGCAATTCTCCACGCTCAGCTCAGTGAGGTCGTTGAAGGAGCACACCACGTCGATCAGGGCATTGCAGCCACGCAGCCCGAGGGTGGTCATGCGGTTGTCGCTGCACATCAGCGAGCTCAGTGCGGGGAGGTTGCTGATGACCATGCCACGGATGTCGTTGGAGTCGATGTTGAGGTTGCGCAGGTCGGTGACCCCGGTCAGGAGCAGGTCGGTAAGCCGGTTGTAGCCGCAGTAGAGATTCTGGAGCTTGGCGCAGCCCGTCACGTTGAGTTGCTCAAGCTGGCAGCTTTGGCAGTTGAGGGTCTTCAGCGAGGGAGAATTGGCCACGTCAAGTGCCACGAAGTAGTTGCCGCCGCAGTTGAGGGTCTGCAGAGCGTTGGTGCCGCTCATGTCCAGATTCACCAGACGGTTTCGCGAGATGTTGAGCGACGTCAGCGCCGGGCAGCCACTGATGGAGAAGTCGGTGAGCACGTTGCGCGAGGCGTTAAGGTCAGCCAGCTCGGGACAGGCAGCCACGTTGAGAGCGCTGAGCTTGTTGTGACTCAGATCCACCTTGCGGAGTGCCTTGAATCCGTTGAGGTTCAGAGAGCCGGCAAGTCGCTTGTCCTTCCAGTCGATAGCGGTGATGTGACCGCCCTCCACCGTGACGCCATGCCACGAAGCGGGGTCATTAAGGTTGGTAATCTCAAGCGCCTTCGCATTGGTAGGCGCGTCAAGCGCCGGCGACTGCAGAAACGCTTTGACCAGTTTGAGCTCTCCCTTGTCGAGGGATGCTCCCATGGCGGCGACGGCACTCCCGAGTGCCAGCACCAGCATCAGAGAAATCTTGCGGAGCATAGTATGTAAAAACGTGTTAGATGAAATTTTATATCGAACGTAACGGCATATAAATAGCTGAGTGAGGAAAATATCCGTTCACTTTGCAAACAACCGTCTGCGTTATTATGTTGAAAAAATTGTCTAATTTTGTGATTGCGAAGTCTGCCCGCGCGGCAGTGCTCGCCCACGTCAACCACTCATCACTTCACTTATGAATATCGCTATTGTCGGCACCGGCTATGTAGGGCTCGTCTCAGGCGCCTGCTTTGCAGAGATGGGCGTCAACGTAAGCTGTGTCGATGTGGACACCGCCAAGGTCAACGCCCTCAAATCCGGCAACATACCCATCTATGAGCCGGGGCTTGATGAAATCGTGCGCCGCAACGTGGTGGAGGGTCGACTGAAGTTTACCACCGACCTGGCCGAGGTGATTGACGATGCCGAGATAGTGTTCAGCGCCGTGGGCACTCCCCCCGACGAGGATGGCTCCGCCGACCTGCGTTACGTCATGGAGGTGGCCCGCACCTTCGGCCGACACATCAACCGCTACACCCTGCTTGTCACCAAGAGCACCGTGCCCGTGGGCACCGCCGCCAAGGTGCGCCGCGCCATCGCCGAAGAGCTTGCCGCCAGGGGTGCCGATGTGGAGTTTGACGTGGCCTCCAACCCGGAGTTCCTCAAAGAGGGAGCTGCCATCGCCGACTTCATGAGTCCTGACCGCGTGGTGGTGGGCGTTGACTCCGAGCGCGCCCGCGAGCTGATGGCACGCCTCTACCGCCCCTTCCTGCTCAACAACTTCCGCGTAATCTTCACCGACATCCCCTCGGCCGAGATGATCAAGTATGCCGCCAACTCGATGCTCGCCACCCGCATATCGTTTATGAATGACATTGCCAACCTCTGCGAACTTGTGGGGGCCGATGTCAACATGGTGCGCAAGGGTCTGGGCAGCGACTCGCGCATAGGCTCCAAGTTCCTCTATCCCGGCTGCGGCTACGGCGGCTCCTGCTTCCCCAAGGATGTGAAAGCACTGATCAAGACCGCACAGAAAGCCGGCTACGATATGGCCGTGCTCCGCGCCGTCGAGGAGGTGAATGACCGGCAGAAGCATGTGCCCGTGCGCAAGCTCACCGACATCTACGGTCCTGACCTGACGGGACGCACCGTGGCTCTGTGGGGACTCGCCTTCAAGCCCGAGACCGACGATATGCGCGAGGCGACATCACTCGTGGCCATCCGCAGCCTGCTGGATGCCGGGGCTCGTGTCAGAGTGTTTGACCCCGTGGCCATGGCCGAGTGCCGACGCCGTTTGGGCGACTCTGTGGAGTATGCCACTGACCCCTACGACGCTCTCATTGACGCCGATGCCATGCTGATGCTCACCGAGTGGAAACAGTTCCGCATGCCCTCATGGGAGGTGGTGAAGCGCACCATGCGCCGGCCCGTCATCATCGACGGCCGCAACATCTATGACCCCGCCGAACTTCAGGCCGCCGGGATAGAATATCATTGCATAGGCCGCTGATCCCTCGGGCGAATCCCCGCCCGGCCCGCTCCAATCTCGCTCCAATCCTGATTAATCCTGATTAATCTTGATAACTGAAAATCCTCTATAACTCCATATGCCACAGCAAGCCACATCTGCCGCTACCACTTCCACAGCAAAGCCACGCGTGTTGATTGCCAACAAATTCTATTACCCCCGCGGGGGTGACTGCATCTGTACCATCAACCTCGAGAGGCTGCTCCGCGACAAGGGGCATGAGACAGCCATCTTCTCCATGAACTACCCCGAGAACATCCCCTCGGAGTGGGCCCCCTACTTCGCCTCGGAGGTGGATTTCGGCGGGGGTGCCGGCGCGAAGCTCCGCGCAATTCGCCGCATCCTCGGCATGGGCGATGTGCGTGCCTCGTTCAGTCGCCTGCTCGATGACTTCAAGCCTGAAGTGGTGCACCTCAACAATATCCACTCACAGCTCTCCCCCGTGCTGGCTCAGATAGCCCGCAAGCGGGGTATCCGCGTGGTGTGGACCCTGCATGACTACAAGCTGATATGCCCCGCGTACACCTGTCTGCGTGACGGGAGTGTGTGTGAGGAGTGCTTCGCCGGGCCGCGCCCCGTGCTCACCCACCGCTGCATGAAGGGGTCACTCGCGGCAAGCGCCGTGGCTTGGATTGAGGCATTGAAGTGGAACCGCCCCACCCTCGTGGAGAGCGTGGACACATTTATCTGCCCCAGCGCCTTTATGAAGGAGAAGATGCTGCAAGGGGGCTTCCCGGAGGAGAAGCTCACGGTGAACTGTAACTTCATAGACTTCGACAAGCAGAGGCTCCTGTTCAAAGCTCCTGTGGATGACCGCAGCGACTATTACTGCTACGTGGGTCGCCTCTCACCCGAAAAGGGGGTGGACACCCTTCTTGAAGCCGCCTCACGCCTCCCCTACCCGCTCAAAGTGGCCGGTGGCGGCCCGCTGCTCGACGAGCTTAAAGCCCGCTATGCCTCGTCGCCGCAGATAGAGTTCCTGGGGCCGCTGGATGCCGCCGGCGTGAGTGAGCTGCTGAGCCATGCGCGCTTCACAGTGATACCCTCAGTGTGGTATGAGAACAATCCGCTGAGCGTCATCGAAGCTCTGTGTGCCGGTACCCCCGTGCTGGGTGCCTCCATCGGCGGTATCCCTGAGCTGATAGATGAGGGTGCCACCGGCCTGACGTTCACCCCCGGCGATGTCGATGCCATCACCCGTGCCATCACTGATGCCTGTGGCCGCCGCTGGGACTACGCCACCATCCGCCGTGATGCCCTCGCGCGCTTCAGTGCCGATGCCCACTACGCCCGCCTCACCCCTGCATACGGCATGTAACCGCGCCCTCCTGCCATGCCCCGAATTTCCAAAATAAATGTGGCGGAAGTTTCGGGCGGAAGTTTCGGGTTGAAATTCGGGAGCGGGAATTTACCGAAAAGTGTTACCTTTGCGGATTATGAAGGCCGAGAAGACTGACAAGACCAATGCAGCGCGGCTGCTTGACCGCGCCGGGGTGGCCTACCGGCTGGTGCCATACGAGGTAGACCCTGACAATCTGGATGCCCGCCATGTGGCCGACTCGCTCGGCGAGGATATTAACCGGGTGTTCAAGACGCTGGTGCTCAAAGGTGAGCGCGTGGGACACTTCGTGTGCGTGGTGCCCGGTAACGCCGAGGTAGACCTCAAGAAAGCGGCCAAGGCGGCAGGTGCCAAGAAGGCCGACCTGATTCCGATGAAGGAGCTGCTGCCGCTCACCGGCTACATCCGCGGCGGCTGCACGGCCATCGGCATGAAGAAGCCTCTGCCGGTGTATCTGCATGAGTCGGCCATGGAGTTTGACCTGTTCTTCGTTTCGGCCGGGCGTCGCGGTCTCCAGCTTGAGCTCTCGCCACAGGACTACGTAGCCTTCACCGGAGCCACTGTGGCTGACCTTACGGCCTAACCTTGAGAGTAGAGCCGGTCAGCGCCTCAATATTCCATCTACAACCAATCATTCAAGGCAAAGAAGTCAAAGAAGTGATTTAAACTTTTTACGAAAACTCAGGAAGTGTTTAAATTTGTTTTCTTCAATAGCAATATTCATTAATATTTTGGCATCTTCCACCTCTTTCATCAGTCGTGATGCCCGCATCACTCCTTCTTCAAGAGTTGAAATCTGCTCAAAATCTTAATAAATCTTGCATTTGAAAAAAGTTTAAATCACTTCATAGAAAAGCAAAGTAAAGATGAACAGTTTCGGACAGATATACAGGTTGACGAGTTTCGGCGAGTCGCACGGCGCAGCCATCGGGGGAGTGATAGACGGGATGCCTGCGGGCGTGCACATCGACCTCGAGGAGGTGCAGCGACAACTTGACCGTCGCCGTCCCGGGCAGAGCCGCATCACTACGGCACGTGACGAGAAGGATCGTCTGGAGGTGCTCTCCGGTATCTTCGAAGGCGTGACCACCGGCACTCCGATAGGCTTCATAGTGCGCAACTCCGACCAGCACAGCTCCGACTATGAGAATATGCGTGACCTATACCGTCCGAGCCACGCAGACTTCACCTACGCCCATAAGTATGGCATCCGCGACCATCGTGGCGGGGGCCGCAGCTCCGCACGCGAGACCATAGCGCGCGTGGTAGCCGGGGCGTTTGCCATGCAGGCTCTGTGCCGCCTTGGCATCACCGTGACCGCCTTCACCAGTCAGGTGGGCGACATACGTCTTGACGTGCCTTACAGCGAACTTGACTTCTCGCTGACCGACCGCTTCGCCGTGCGTTGCCCTGACCGCATGACCGCCAAGCGGATGGAGCAACTTATCATGGAGGTGAAGAAGGAGGGTGACACCGTGGGCGGTGTGATTACCGCCGTCATCTCCGGGGCTCCTGCCGGACTGGGGCAGCCTGTGTTTGACAAGCTGAACGTGACCCTCGGCGCGGCGATGCTGAGCATCAACGCCGTGAAGGGGGTGGAATTCGGCATGGGGTTTGCCGGAAGTGCCCGCCGCGGCAGCGAGGTGGTAGACACCTGGCGACATGACCCCGGCTCGGGACGCACTTACACCGCCACCAACAATTCCGGGGGAATCCAGGGCGGCATATCCAACGGCATGGACATAGTGATGCGTGTGGCCTTCAAACCCGTTGCCACCTTGCTGCGCGAGGTTGAGACCATCGACTCCGCCGGTCATGCCGTGACGCTCAAGGCCAAGGGGCGCCACGACCCCTGCGTGCTGCCGCGCGCCGTGCCTGTGGTGGAGGGGATGGCTGCCATGGCTCTGCTCGACGCCTACCTCCTGAACAAGGCCACCCGCCTGTAAGGTTGTCGTGGATCAACTGCTGCAAAACTGCCGCTGTGATTCACACCTTTGATGGACGGTTGCGGTTGTAAATCGGCGTCCTGCGGACGCCTTCGATGATAACGCTTACTACCCCGGATGCCTACGCTACGCTCCGGCTTCCGGGGCTATGAGTAAATCAGCGTCCTGCGGACGCTCCATATGAAGTTCTGCAACAACTACTTCCGCTGACTGGCTCAATCGCCTGCCTTAGTGTGATTTATGAGGATAGTGTGTTTTGATGCCTTATCATTCGCGGTTGGGTGAAAAGCAGGCCGTTTAGTCTTCGAGGGGGGTGAAGAGGAGGTCTTTTTCGTCGAGATGGAAGTTGCGGGCCAGACGCACCACGAAGCGAGTGATCTGGTCGATGGCTGCCTGTGTCTCGGCTGACACCTCCTTGCTCTTGAGGCGGAGCATCAGCATACCGTAGAGGGCATTGAAGCAGGTTTCGATTTCGCCCACCTGCGAGACACCGGCCTTGGCACGGAGCTCGACGATGTAGGGGAGCGTGCGGTAGAACTCAGCCGTGTATTCATTGAAGCGCGGGTCGGCGAGGAGTGCCCGATGCAGGTCAACGAGCTGGATGATGACATTCTTGTTGAGCTGGAGGTGTCCGCTCTTCTCCACCCCCTCGCGGCGCATCATGTCAATGAGGCTTTCGTACCACTCCGTGACCTCCTTGCGCTGGGCCTCATCGAGTCCCGAGGGGTCAATCACGTTGGCCTTGATGCGGTCAATGTCAAGGTCGTTTGCGCGGATGAGGTCCTCCACCTGCCACATATAGAGGAGGTACTCGGCTATGTTTTCTTTACGTTTCTGCGATGCTATCTTCATTATACCTAAGTTACGATGTCATGCAAAGATAACAAAGATTGGGGGGATTTTGGTTAACTTTGCAGGGAAACATTCACGCATTGACCTACCCAATGAAAGTTTAAATCACTTCAATATGAAGAAATTACCGATAATAGCGATGGTGGCTGCGGCCGCCACACTGATGGCCGGCGCCAAGGAGCCGTGGAACGCATTGATGAACCGCGCCGAGCGTGCCTACAACAGCGGCGACTATGCCGGAGCGGAGGCCGCATACAGCGAGATGCTGCGCGACTACCCGGAGAGCCAGCGAGCCATGGTGCTCTATAACCTCGGCGTGATGCAGACTTATCAGGGGAAGGATGCCGAGGCCCTGTTGACACTTGACAGCGCCGTGGTGCTCGACCCGGAGAACCCGCGCATCCTCGAACAGCGCGCCACGCTGCTCTATGAGAAGGGGGACCTTGACGGTGCGCGCGCCGACTATGAGAAGGTGGTGGCTGCCGATGACTCAGCTACAACGGCTATGTTCATGCTCGGGAGCATCGCCCTGAACCAGAACGACACCGCCACCGCTCTGCGCAGCTTCGAGAAGCTCCGGGCTCTCCAGCCCGAGGAGGAGGGTACTCTGATGGCTTTCGCGGGCTATTACACCAAGGTGAAGGACTACCCTGCTGCCATAGCCCAATATGACAAGCTGATAGAGCGGAAACCTGAAGCCCAGACCTTGATAAGCCGCGCGGCCAACTACCTGATGCTTGACAGCCTTGATGCCGCCGCTGCCGACATAGACCGCGCCATCACGCTGGCGCCGGATGATGGCGAGGCGTACTACATGCGAGCCGCGCTTGCCAAGAAGCGCTATGACCTGCAGGGCACCAAGGCTGACGCACAGAAGGCTCTGGAATTGGGCGTGTCGGCACGCCGTATTCAGGCTCTCCTCGGGGCGTTGCCTGAGGAGTGATTAACATGAGTTGTAAATCGGCGTCCTGCGGACGCCTTTTACGGAAATGCCCGTAACCCCGGATGCCTGCGCTACGCTTCGGCTTCCGGGGCTACGTGTAAATCGCTCCTTCTGAGGATTTGCAACACCGCTCTCCGGGGAGAGTATCAAAAGTAATTGGGTCGAGCTTATGCGCGACCCGTAGATGATTGCGGGGGCGACGCTACGCGGCGCTTTGTCATTATAGCTGACCGTATTTGCGTTACCTATGGCTGCGGTCGGCTCTGCCTCCCTTGCCATAGGCTATTTCCACCCCGCCGCTACCGCGGCTTCCTCTGACGGAAGCAATCGCCTATTATATGATTTTAAGGGAATGGTGAGTGTTGATACTCATTCCTCTACGGGGAGGTGCTACAACACCCTCCCCCTATTTGGGTGGGATAGGTGGGGATGGGCGGGGTGCGGGTGTCAGTATTTGAGGAGGTCGGCGGCTACGTTCTTGAACTGTGGCATGGCCATGCCTACTTGGGCGCCGATGAACGTGGGGTCGCAGACCACATACTTGCCGCCACCACCCACGACGTAATCACCGGGGACGTCACCCTTGAAGCGAACTGCCGTGGCGATATGGTTGGGGTAGTCGAGCAGGATCACGTCCAGGCCGAGCAGCTTGGTGACGAGGAAGCGGTAGAGCATCGAGCGATCCTCGCAGTCGCACTGCGGGTAGTAGAACAGCTCCTCGACAAAGAAGGGCTTCTCATAGCCGAACTGCTCCGGGTCGGTGGCATAGTCGAACCCACTCTGCACGAAGTCCAGCAGTATGTTGGCCGCCTCGCGCTCCCCTTTACCCTTTATGGCGGGACGGAGAGCGTCAAGCAGTTCGTTGGCAAACTTGTCGTCAACTCCGGCGGTGGCATACACAGAATAGTCACACTGTGGAGTCTGGCGATAAAACTCCATGAGCTGCACCGGCACCGAAGCCGAGGCTTGCGCCTTATACATCTGGCCTGTGTGAGCAGAGCTCTTGCGCTCCGAGCCGTGGCGTGGAGCGGTGCGCATACTCATGTCAATGAGGTTTTTGGCATCGGGGGCTTCCTGCGGGCACATCCGATAAGAGTAGGCCTGGCGGGCATCCACGTCATAAAACTTCACGCCTCCGTCAGTGATGAAGGGGCATCCGTATAGCTGAGACTTGGGAGCCACGAGGAGAGTCAGAGCGTTCTTCTGCGACACCTTGGCCATGCGTGCGCGGAAGCCGAGATTGTTGAGCAGGAACTGACGGAGCAGGACGCTCTCATTGGCTCCGGCAAACTGCTCCGCAATCTTGCGTACGGCAAGATAAAGGGCCCAGTCGTTGCCGAGGTCATTCTTGCGCATCTTCTGCAAGTCAGCAATCAGAGGCTTGTAGTCCGCGCCGTAGAGCGTCTCCATGGCATCGGCTATGGAGTTTTCGTCCATACCGCGTAGAGTGAACGCCTTGTTGAGAGCATTGCTCACATGATAGTCCACACCGAGGAAATTGACCTTAGTGCGCCCGCTGCCGCCGCAGTAAAGCGGGTCAGAGCTCTTGGCCGGGGTAACGACCGGAGCGGGTTCGGGAGCCGGGGCTGGCTTTGGAGAGGTTGCCGGGGCAGGGTTGGTTTCGGGCTTAGCTTCGGGGGCAGTTGCTGTCTCCGGAGCCGGTTTGGGCTTGGGGAGCAGCAGGGGAAGTGGCTCCGCCTTGGGAATCGGTTCGGGTTCAGGGGTCGGCGTCTTCTCAGGGGCCGGTGTCGGAGCGGGTTCAGGGGCTGCTTCGGGTTCAGGGGCAGCTTCGGGAGCGGGAGCAGGAGCCGGATTGACTACGGGAGAGGGCGCCGGTTTGACGGCCTCGCCGCCATTGGCCAAGGTGACACCCTGCTGTCGGCCTTCGGTGGTGGTGAGGTCAAGAATCTCACGGATGGTGAGGCGTTTGGGTGGCTCCTTAGCCTCCGGGGCCTTGGGGTCATATACCGGTATCTCCTGCGGCTCGGGGATGACACGCTTCTGCTGCGGGTCCTTCCCCTCGTAACTCTTCCATGGATGGCGCATGAATTCGATGAACTCCCTGTTAGCATCAGAGATGAAGGTGTCAAAGCCCTTCATGTTCTCGTTAAGGAAGTCATCGAAGTCGTCGGCCCAGACGGGGAGCGCCGCTGCGCCCAGAAGCGGGCACAGCAGCGCGGCCGAAATGAGTCTGTTGAGCGGACGCATGGTCATTCGTCGCCGGGCACGGGCTCACCAATGAACTCCTCCACCACTGTGGACAGGTCGCCGAGCGAAGCCTGCTCCTTGGCAGCTCGAGCAGCCTCCTCGCGAGCCTTGCGTGCGGCAGTCTCGTCGATGGACATAAACACATTATACTCCTTGGTGCCCTCCTTCTTGGGGACACGAACGAGGGCGAAGTGCTCCCTGACCAGAGAGCTGAGCTTGGCATTGACGGCACTTTCGTACGCCTCGCCGAAGCGGTCAATCTCCTCCTGAGAGGCCTTGTTTGCATCAGAGGAAGCCACCGACTTGAGCTTGCCCACAACCTGCGCCTTGGCGCGTGCGGCATAGTTGGTGATACCTGCGTGCATGGCGTTGTCACGGCCTATCTTGTTGTTCTGCCCCAGAGCGATGCCGATGACAGGGATACGGTTCACGGGGTCAGCCTCAATGTAAGTGCGATAGCTGAGCAGCGCATACTCCATAGTCTGCGTGCTCGCCAGAGGCTCCCAGTTGGCTTTCTTGAGCTCCTTTGTGCGCTTCTTGACATCCTTCTGGATGGCCTTCTCCTGTTGCTTGGTGAGAGACTGGGCGGAAATGGTGGTCTGTCCTCCGGCGATGAGCAGAGCCAGGAGGGTGAATAGGGTTAAGATCTTTTTCATAGTTGATAATGAGGGGGTGGGTGGGATTAAACGGGATTAAACGGGATTAAGCGGGATTAAGCGGGAATAAGCGGGATTTAGCGGGAATAAGCGGGATTGAGCGGGATTTATCTTGAGTCAGATTGAGTTGGGGGGGGTAGTTGGGGAGGGTTTGGGGGGTTATTGCCAGTTGACGGAGACTGGGAGGGTGAAACGGACGCGCTCCACGCGGCTTGTCAGGGGGTTGGCGAGCTCGACGTAGCCGGATGCGGAGTTGCCACAGCGAGGCACTACCCTGAGGTAGCCACCTACTCGGCAGCGGAGCTTGACGATGCCCCGGGAGGTGAAGATGGCATCAATGTCATCCACCTCAATGGGTGTGGCGATGCCCGGGAGGTCAACACGTAGGGCCTTGACGCCAAAGTCAGTGTTGCCACGGTTGTCAAGCGAGAGGGTGATGTTGAGGGCCCCCACACGCGCGGCTGCGGCATCAATGGAGTCAGCCACCACCGTCAGAGAGCCGCATGGCACCACCGAAAACTTCTCACCGGCAGCCGTCCCCTCGGCAGCGTCGGCGAGCACGAAGCGGTGGGACAGCGACTTGCCGCGGACGCGCAGATCCACGTCAATCCAGTTATCCTCGTCCGGGAGGCAGTCTATGGTCTGATATGTGATAATGTACCTGCCATCGCGTGGAGTCAGCTCAATGTTGTTGGCGCAATTAGCCTTCACCGTGGGAGTGAAACCGCATGTGACGGGTCGCCCTTGAAGAGTGACACCGCAGTCAATGCGTCCCGGAGCCACGATGGAGCCGGTGAGGGCGAGTGACTTGTAGAGGTCATTGTAGCGGGCGCGGAGAGCCTTGACCCGAGCCACACGGGGAGCATCAAAGAAGTAAGCGGCGAGGCCGTCGAGATCAGCGAGGCCGGCCCCAATCTGCTCCACGGCGGTGAGCGCGTCAGCGGTACGCTCCAGCTCCTCAAGGCATGCCACCTTCTCGTCATCGAGCTTCTTGAAGTCAGACTGGAGCATCCGGAGTTCGAGGCGCGTAAAGGGGTAGCGCACAGAGTATTCGTACCGCTCCACCTTCGTCTTCTTGTCCTGAAGTTTCACCCAATAGACATCAGCCGCCTTAGAGAGGGAGATGCCCGAGAGGAACGGAAAATTGGCCGAGCGGATGCTCGAAGTGCGTGAGTAGGTGTCGTCAGAGCTGACCACATTGCCTCCGGTGACGGTCTCTGACGCTGAGGAGTGCTGCTCCACCACGACATTTGCAGCAACGGCATGGATGATGCGCTCGGTAATCTCGTTGACCGCCATGCGCTGAGCCTCCGCCAGAGTCGGTGCCTCCACGGTGACCACGAGGTAGCCATCGGCGGGAGCTCCGAGCCATTGCGGGGCCTTCTTGGCACTCCGCTCCACCACCTTGGAGTCAGCGGCAGCGGGGAGGCTAAGGGTGGCGAATGCGAGCAGGGCGGCAAATAAGCGTAACAGTTTCATGGGCAAGAGGGAAGTGCTATAAAGAAAGGAGAGCCGGGAGGGAGAGGCGTCACCAGCGCACGGGTAGGTCGTGGACCGTCACCTGGATGTTGCGGATTTTGAGGCCCAGATACGTGAGCTTATCAATGCGTGTAGAGACATCCTTGATGTAGAAAGTGAGCGTCACGGGCACACCGTCAGGCATCGACACATTGGCGGAACGGTAGGAAGGGTTGTCGAGCTTGAGCTCCGTCAGCTCCACGCCGGAGGGTGTGAAAGCGTTCTCGAGATAGACGTAGCACTGCTTGTCGCGCGTGGAGTTGACCACCTTTGCAGTGATGGCAATCTGCCGTCGCGAAAGATCACCTCGGCAAGAGGTGATGGCAAAGTCAAGGTCATTGCCGTCAACGGTGACGCGGCCAAAACCACGCGGAGCAGAGTGCGCCGGAGACTCAGAGGAGGAATTACCCGAGGGGCCGACCTGCACGGGTTTGATTTTAGCGGGGGCGATGACGACGGGCGTCTCCACTACCCTCTCGACCACCTTCTCGACCACCACAGTGTCAGGCGTGGCGGGCACCGTGACGATGCGTTCCACAGGCACCTCCACCTGCTCGACGATGACCACCGTGTCGGGCTTCGGAGGAGCCGCTGCCGGCGAGATGTCTGCGCGGAGAGCCTCCGCCTGGTCGAAGCAGCTCACCGAAGGAGGCACCGCCATGAGCAGCGAAGTGGCCTCCCCGGCACGTCCCTCAGAGGCGAGCCGCCGAGCCAGGGCGATGATGTTGTCGCAGTTGGCGGCATATTGGTCATGGATGCGCGAGCGAGTGGTGCGGATGAATCGCACGAACACCGCGTCGGTGGGCTTGATGGAGTTTACCAACTGTCGCATGGCAGCGGCTTTGCCACCGGCGGCACTCCCCTTGAGAGGGATGGAGACCGAGTGGTACATGGAGCCGTCGGCAGCGTTGACAGCCTCGAGAGTGAGGTCAGCCCCCACGCGGGCCACCTCACGGATGAGACCCTCCGTCTCCGCAACATCCGTGAAGTCAATCTTCGGACGGATGTGAAAGACGTTGTAGGGGGACTCGTCGGCGGCCTCCACGCGGTTGAGAGCGGCGACGAGCTTGGTGTGGAGCGCGGCAGCCACGTCGGCGGGGAGACCGTCGGCGGTCACTTCATCAACGTTAAACTTCACGGCCGAGTCATCCTGAGCGTGAGCCGGAAGCACCGTGACAGCCAACAGACAGAGAGCAAGAAGGTGACGCATGAGCGGGTTGGTGGATAGATGTGTGAGGGGATGTTTTTACTCAATGACGATGTTCATGCTCTGGCCCATTGATGTTATGGCTGCCTTGTAGTTGTCGCCGAGCTGAGCTTTGAAGAACTTGCGCAGGTCGCTGCCGAAGTTAGACAGAGTATAGGAACGGTTGGCCTTGGCATTCCACAGCGGGACATTGACCGTGGCGTGGATATACTTGTCAGTGCTCCGGCTCATGTCATAGATGCCGTGGAACGAGTTGGCGCGCAGCCATTCGTCGAGAGCATCGCGGAAGTATTCGCCGGTGACGGGAGAGTCTTGGTCAAAGTCCCAGTCAGTGACAGCGTTGGAGAGGGTGAGGTTGAGCTGCACCTCGCGACCCTTGCTGATCATTTGGCTGAAAGCGTTGTCGAGCTGCTTGAAGAAAGCATCCTCAATCTGCTTGATGGCCTCACGAACGAGGAAAGTGGTGTCGGAAGTGTGGTAATAACCGCTGGCGAAGGTCTGCGTTGCGAGCCGGCCTGCTGTCTGGCGCTCCACGGCGTTGGTGTTGATGCTCACGCGCGTGGTATTTCCCTGGGAAGCCGGAGTGACCGAGACAGACACCACGATGTCGCCCGGGAGTTGCTGCACAAGCATGGTGGCGTCGTCAGACTGCGAGCCGCTGAGGAGCAGGTCATCATTCTTGCTGTTCCGGAGCATTGTGACGAAGTCGCGGGTCTTATAACCGCGACCGCTGAATGCCTCCGCCACGCGCTCTACGGCGTAACGCTCAACCGGATGCGACTCAATGCGTCGGCGCATAGCCTCGAAGCTGTAACCGTCAGCCTCCGTGGTGTAAGGCACCACCACGATGGATGGGTTGAGAGCCGATGTGGCCTCCGTCTTCTTGGCGTCGGCCCATGCCGGTGAGATGACCTGCTTGTTGCGCTCCAGCTCCTTGCGCAGTGTAGCCAGGTTGATGGACAACACCACCGTGGCCCGCTGCTTGCTGCCGAGCTTCTTAACGGAAAGAGTGTTTGGCTCGCCAACTATATAATTAAGGTAACGGGCATCGGTGAAGAAGCGGTAGTCATAGTCCGGCTTGGTCTCGCTGAGTATTGGGTTGCCATCCTTGAGGCCATCCACTCCGGAGTGGAATAGAGCGTGGAATGCCGACTGAATAGCGTTGGTCTCGGCGTCCTTCTTCTTCTGAGCCGTGCCGGTGGCTTGGAGCGTCACGGCACGGTCATTGCCAGAGAGAAACTGCACATCATCGCTGAAAGCCTGTGCCCGGGCAGCCCCCAGACACAGGATAGCAGAGATGAGGCACACGAGTGTGCGTCGCATGATGGATTAGAGGAACTTGTTGAGCTTGTTGCCGAAGTTCTCCTTCTTGGGCACCGACTTGAACACGATTGTCTGACCGGCATCAATGGCAGCCTTGAGCTCCTTCTGGTTCTTCTTGATTTTCACCAGGGCAATGTCGTCACCCTCCACAGCGTCGACCTCAGCCTCGGCAATGGTTTTGGTGGACTTGCGTCCGGCAATCTCGCGGACTACGCATACGTCAAAGCGATCCTTCTTGGCCAGACCGTGAGCCTCGCCGAGGCTCATGTAGGCTGTGTTAACCTTGCCGTCCTTCACCTCGCCGGTCTCGAGAAGCAGGCCGAAGAGGGGGAATGCCTCCTGTACAAATGCGGTGATGCCGCCGCGGCTCTTCTGCGTAACGAGCGTGATGGCCTCGTCGACCGAGTTGCCGGAGTTGTTGCCGAAGAGTTCGTCACCGTGAGAGAAAGTGCGTGTAAGGACGAGCTTGCCGTCGTTGGGGTTAATGACCTTGAGAGTGTATCCAATCTTGCCCACATAATACTTGCTGCCGTCATCGTGCTTGCGCTCCTCAACTACGAGAGAGCTGATGCGACCGCCGATAAGGAAGTTGGCACCCTCCTCGGTCATAACTTTGAGGCGGTCGGCATCCTCGCCGGCCTCCACGCCAGCTTCGCGTCGCTCAGCCTCAATGCGCAGCGCGTCCTTGGTATCGACGTCGATGAGGTTGACGCGGTTGGTGTTTGTGATACCCTCCATGACGTATCCACGGAGCTGTTCGGCAGCAGAGAATGGTATGTCAGTGGGACGCCAGAAGTAGTCTATGAGGACGTTGGGCTTGCCCTTAGACTCACGCTCGTCGGCGGCAGCGCCCAAAGGAGCTGCGACGGCAATGAGAAGCGTCAGGGCAGTGATGGTCTTTGCGAAAGATTTCATAATAGAGAAATGTGATGTTAGGTGATTGTCAGAAAAGTGATGTGAAGGTTGAGAGAGAGGTTGAAGCGATGAGTGAATGCATCGCAAAACCGAATAAAATGTTTCGCAAAGTTAAATAGATTTTAAGAATTACCCCCCCCCGTTTGTTATTTATTGTTAATATTTGTTGTTGAATATTATTTAGGTTTTTCCGTAAAACGAAAGCGTCAAAAGTTTTGGGTCGAACTCATGCGCGACCCGTAGATGATTGCGGAGGCGACGCTACGCGGCGCTATGTCATTTTGACGACAAACCTGCATGACCTATGGCTGCGGTCGGCTGAGCCTCCCTTGCCATAGGCTATTTCCACCCCGCCGCTGACGCGGCTTCCGCTGATGGAAGCAATCGCCTATCATGTGATTTTAAGGGAATGGTGAATTTTGTTACACTTTCGTTCTGATGGGGCTCCGTGTTGTTGTTGGGAGATGTAAATCGGCGTCCTGCGGACGCCTTTTGCGGGGATGCCCGTAACCCCGGATGCCTACGCTACGCTTGGCTTCCGGGGCTACGGTAAATCGGCGTCCTGCGGACGCCCTTAGGAGGTTTTGCAACATCACAATTACTTTTGATACACCTTCTCGCTTTGTAGCTGCCTATTACTGTTTGCGCCGCTGCGCGGCCCCATTCATGCCTGGTTTACTGGTTGTTGCGTCGGATGCACCACGGTGCATCCCTACAAATTGACGGAAATTGCTGGTTTTTGCAACACCCTACTTCGTGAGGATGTCCGTAACCCCGAATGCCTATGCTTCGCTTCAGCGGATGGGGGAAACGGGAACGGCCCCCGCTGCCTTGGTGGGCTTGCGGGGGCCGCTGTGGGGTGGGGTTGCCGGATGAGAATCAGTGCCGGCAGCCGGAGGGTATCAGTCCTCGTACTTCTTGAGGATTACGGTGGCGTTGTGGCCGCCGAAGCCGAAGGAGTTGCTGAGGGCTGCACGTACCTGACGCTTCTGAGCCTTGTTGAAGGTGAAGTTGAGGTGCTCGTAGTCGATGTTTTCGTCGTCGTCGCCCTCCTCGTGGTTGATGGTGGGGGGAATGACGCTGTCGGTGATTGCCTTTACGCAGAACATAGCTTCCATGGCTCCGGTTGCACCGAGGAGGTGTCCGGTCATGGACTTTGTGGAGCTGATGTTGAGCTTGGAGGCAGCCTCGCCGAACACTGCGACGATGGCCTTGACCTCAGAGATGTCGCCAACGGGGGTTGAAGTGCCGTGGACGTTGATGTAGTCGATGTCGTCGGGCTTCATGCCTGCATCGTCGAGGGCGTTGGTCATGGCAAGAATGGCGCCGAGGCCTTCGGGATGTGTGGCGGTGAGGTGGTGAGCGTCGGCAGAGAGGCCTCCGCCGGCAACTTCGGCATAAATCTTGGCACCGCGGGCCTTGGCGTGCTCGAGCTCCTCAAGGATGAGGACTGCGGAGCCTTCGCCGATGACGAAGCCGTCACGGCTCTTGGAGAAGGGGCGTGATGCAGTGGCGGGTGAGTCGTTGCGAGTTGAGAGGGCGTGCATGGCGTTGAAGCCTCCCACGCCGGCGGGATATACGGCAGCTTCGGCGCCGCCGGTGACGATGGCATCAGCCTTACCGAGACGGATGAGGTTGAAGGCATCGATGATGGCGTTGTTGGATGATGCGCAAGCTGAGACGACGCCGTAGTTGGGACCGTGGAACCCGTACTCCATGGAGATGTGTCCGCTGGCGATGTCAGCGATCATCTTGGGTATGAAGAAGGGGTTGTACTTGGGGCCCTTGTCGGCGTTGCAGGCATAGTATCCGGCCTCCTCCTCGAAGGTGTGGAGACCGCCGATGCCTGCGGCAACGATGACACCAACGCGGTCAGGGTTGACTGAGCCGTCGGTGGCGTCGAGCTTGGCGTCGGCTACGGCCTGACGAGCAGCCACGAGGGCATACTGTGCGTACAGGTCGAGCTGGCGCTCCTTCTTGCGGTCGAAATGGTCAGAAGCCTTGAAGTCCTTGACCTCGCAGGCAAACTGCGTCTTGAAGAGCGACGCGTCGAAGTGGGTGATGGGGCCGGCACCGGAGACACCGGCGACGGCAGCTTCCCATGAGGTCTTGACGTCGTTGCCCAGGGGAGTTATAGCACCGAGACCGGTGACGACTACTCTCTTGAGTTCCATTGGCAGGGAAAGAATTCTAAGAAGTGACGGCCGTTCAGAGCGTACTGACGGCCATCACGCTTATGGGGTAAAGGAGTGAGTGAGAGAGGGGGTGAAAAGGAGGAGTAATCCTGATGTGAGGGGGGATTACTTGTTGGCCTCGATGTAAGCGATGGCGTCGCCAACGGTGGTGATGCCCTCAGCCTTGTCGTCGGGGATGTTGATGCCGAACTCCTTCTCAAACTCCATGATGAGCTCTACGGTGTCGAGGCTGTCAGCGCCGAGGTCCTTGGTGAACTCAGCGGTCTCGGTTACTTCGTTCTCGTCAACGCCGAGCTTGTCAACGATGATGGCTTTTACGCGTGATGCGATTTCTGACATAATAGTGCAGTTGAAGGTTAAACAAATTCTTTTCGCGCTGCAAATTTATCAATTATTTTGCAAACGGCGAAAAAGTAGCGTGGAAAATTGCACAAAAGCGTCAATTGATGCGTATAAGCTCGGGGACGAAGGCACGTAGCTCCACGGGGTAGGGGATGTCGGGGATAACCTCCGTGGTGTCGCGGTCGGCGAATGCGAGAACCACCTTGTTGTCACTGTCGGTGTCGGTCTTGGTGACGATGAGCACTTCGGCGTCACCGTTGCGGTAGCGGTTAAACGCCTGAGTGCCACGCCACATGGCGGGGTTGTAGCGGCGGAAGTTCATCACCTTGGAGACGTAGTTGTAGACGCGGGCGGTGCGCTCGTCATCGGCCATGGTGTGACCGGAAGTTCGTGCAGCGTTGTCAGGCTGCGCCCCGGAGTCGTCGCGGCTGAGGTCGGCGAACTCGTCACCATAATATAATGTAACCGGACCGGGATAGCCGGCGAGGATGGCGAAGCGCGTCATCACGTTGATTTCGTCGCCGTCGTCATAGAAATGGTCGGCGAGGCGGAAGCCGTCATGGTTGCTGAGGAAGAGGTTGGGGAGCACGTCATCCGAGGAGTACCCACGGGAGGTAGGGCTGGAGTAGATGTGTACCACGTCATCCCATCCGCCGTTGAGGCCGCCGTCAGAGAGGTCGCCCATGGGGCCGGAGATGAGTTGCTTGCCGTCGAAGTCGAAGGCCGAGATGAGGCCGCCGTCACGGTATACGCGGCTGCTGATGGCACCGGCGTCAGCCCAGTCCTCGCCAACGAGATAGCCGAGAACGCCCCACTCCTTGCCTTCGTCGCGTCGTCGCTGACAGAGCTCCTCGACAGCCTGCCGGATCTCCACCCAGTAGTTGTGGCCCTCCTGACAGAGCTGATATGCCTGGTCAAACCGCCAGCCGTCAATGTCGAACTTGTCAATCCAGTAGGTTGCCACCTCCTTGAAGTAGTCCAGCGAGCCGGGATAGCGCACGTTGCCCTCGCCGCCGTCCTCGCCACGCTCGCTGAGAGTCTGCTGCGAGTCGATGACGTGGCCGGACGGAGAAGGCTTGTCGACGCCTCCATGGTGGCCGAACACCCCGTCGAGGAACACATACAGGCCTCGGCGGTGAGCTTCGCTGACGAGCTCGCGGAGGTCATCCTCTGTGCCGAAATGCGGGTCGATGGCAAAATAGTCAGTGGCGAAGTACCCCGAAGCCTGGAGCTTCTCTCCGCCGAGACCTCCGCGACTGTCGAAGATGGGAGTGAGCCAAATGGCATTGACCCCGAGCGATGCGATGTGGTCAAGGGCCTCGATGACACCCCGCAGGTTGCCGTCCTTGGTGTTGTTGTCAGGGCCCCACATGGCACTGTAACCGTCAGCGCCATTGTCGGAGTGAATGAATGAGCCCACCATCACCTGGTAGATGGTGAGTCCGCGGAAGTCCCGGGTGGGACGTGTAGAGTCATCAGTCTGTGTCATAGGTCAGTGAATCAAATAGGTGAAAAATATAGGAGCAGAAACAACCGTCGGGAGCCAAGGGTTCACGGCTGCTGCAAGAAATCAAGCGGGAGTGGAGATGGCACCGGTATACGCACCGATATGAAAAACTTTGCTTATCTTTGTTCCGTTGATAATAAAAAAGAATTATATCAGAAATGACACAACTGATTGTTTCCATTGACAACCCTACGATGGCTGCCGACATCAGCCGCGCCATCAAGATGATAAAAGGTGTAGTGAACGTTAAAAAAAGCAAAGCGACCCCCAATAAAGTTACACTTGCGGCAATCGCAGATGCGGCTGCCGGAAATACTATCCACTGTGCCGATATGGAAGCATACAAGCGGCTTGTAGCTAATCTGGATGATGTTTGAGCTGGAGGTGACGCGCCAATATCTGCGCGACTTGAAGCTGGCAAGGAAAAGAGGCCTTGACGAGAGTAAACTTGACGACATCATAGGATTGCTGCTCCGTGGCGAACCGTTGCCGAGAAAAAACAAAGATCATGCACTGAAGAACGACTACAAGGGGTGTCGTGAATGTCACATAACGCCCGATTGGCTGCTTGTATATTCAGTGGACAACGGTCTCAGACTGATTACATTGGTTAGAACCGGGAGCCACTCAGACTTATTTTAGGAAATGATATTTCCGGAGACGTTTGAACAGAAGATAGGGTTTGAGGCCGTGAGGCGGGCGGTGCGCACGCTGTGTGTGAGTGCTATCGGGGAGCGGTTGCTTGACGCGGCTGCCTTCACGGCCGACTATGCCACAGTGGAGCGGATGCTCGCGCAGGTCGCCGAGATGACCGGCGTGGTGGCTTCCGGCAACGACATCCCGCTGGGCAACCTCAAGGACACGGCCTCGCTGCTGCGTGGCATCCGTGTGGCCGGGACGTGGCTCCCCGCCGCCGACCTGCTGCAAGTGTGGCGGTCGCTGGAAGCCGAGGCCGAGATAGCCGCCTTCTTCGCCGCGCGACGCAATGAGGAGGGGCGCAGCGAGCTGCCGCGCCTTGATGCCGTGGCCATCGGGCTCGCTCCCACCCCGGAGTGCTCGCGTGCGATAGCGCGCGTGATGGACCGCTACGGCAACATCCTTGACAATGCCTCGCCCGAGCTGGCCGAGATACGTCGCAATCTGGGTCGCCTCCAGGCGTCGATGGCCGGCATAATGCGGCGCGTGATGGCGTCAGCGGTAAGCGCGGGGGTTATAGAGCCGGATGCCACGCCCGCGATGCGCGACGGGCGCCTGGTGATACCGGTGGCTCCGATGCACAAGCGGCGGGTGCCGGGCATTGTGCATGACGAGAGTGCCACCGGCAAGACCGTCTACATAGAGCCTGCCGAGGTGGTGGAGGCCAACAACCGCATCCGCGAGCTGCAGAGCGACGAGCGCCGCGAAATCAACCGCATTCTGGTGGGAGTTGCCGACACCCTGCGCCCCCACATCCCCGCCATGCTTGACTCGCTTGACATCATGGGGGAGCTGGACTACATCCACGCCAAGGCCCTCTATGCGCGCGAGACCGGTGGCGCGATGCCGACCCTGCACCCCGGACCCTGCCTGGAGTGGTATCATGCGTGCCACCCGGCGCTGCTGGAGAGCCTGCGCCGTCAGGGTCGCGAGGTGGTGCCACTTGACATCCGCCTCACTCCCGAGGCACGCATACTGGTGATCTCCGGCCCCAATGCGGGGGGCAAGTCGGTGGTGCTCAAAACCGTGGGGACTCTGCAATATATGATGCAGTGCGGGTTCCTGCCGCCGCTGTATGACAACAGCCATGCCGGAGTGTTCACCGACATTATGATAGACATCGGCGACGACCAATCCATAGAGAATGACCTGAGCACCTACTCGTCACACCTGCGAAGCATGAAAGCTCTGGTGACCGGTGGTCGCCCGACTTCGCTGGTACTGGTGGACGAGATGGGTTCGGGCACCGACCCAACGATGGGCGGGGCCATAGCACAGGCCACGCTCCACGCCTTCAACGATGCCGGGATGTGGGGTATCATCACCACCCACTACCATAACATAAAGCAGTATGCCGAGGACACCCCCGGCCTGGTCAACGGATCGATGCTCTATGACCGTCAGCAGATGGCTCCGACATTCCGCCTGTCGATAGGTAATCCGGGCAGCTCATTTGCCATGGAGATAGCGCGCAAGACCGGTCTGCCTGCGGCGATCATCGCCGAGGCCGAGCAGATAGTGGGCAGCGACTACATCGACATGGACAAGTATCTGCTTGACATAGCCCGCGACAAGCGCTACTGGGAGAACAAACGACTGTCCATCAAGCAGAAAGAGAAGAAGCTGGACGCTACGCTTGAGCGCTACGAGAGCGAGGCCGAGACCCTGCGGCACAGCCGCAGGGAGATTCTGGACGAGGCACGCCGTCAGGCCGCCGACATCATCGGAGGGAGCAATGCCGCCATAGAGCGCGCCATCCATGAAATCCGGCGCACGCAAGCCGAGAAGGAGGCCACAGCCGAGGCACGCCGCGCCCTGGCTGACGAGAAGCGAAGGCTCGCCTCCGGGGCACTCCCCGACAGCAGCGTGGAGGTCCTGCGCAAGGCTCCGAAGAAGCGCAAAGGCTCCAAGACCGCCCAACAGGTTCCCGCCAAGCCGGAGGAACCGCTGCGTGAGGGTGACAATGTGCGGCTGGACGGGAGTCAGACCGTTGGGCGCGTTGTGCGCATCCATGGGAAGCAGGCGCTGGTGGAGTTCGGCCAGCTGAAGACCACCGTTGACATCAGCCGGTTGACGCGCACCATCGCCAAAGTGCATAGCGGAGCCGGCAAGGCATCGTTTGTGAGCGCGGGTACCACCGACAGCCAGCGTTCTCGACAGCTGAGCTTCAAGCAGGAGATAGATGTGCGCGGTATGCGTGCCGACGAGGCCATTCAGGCCGTCACCTACTTCATAGACGATGCCATCCAGTTCTCGGCTCAGCGAGTGCGGATACTCCACGGCACGGGTACCGGGGCATTGCGTCAGTGCATCCGCCAGTATCTCGACACCGTGCCGGGCGTGGAGGCTTATGCCGATGAGGATGTTCGCTTCGGGGGTGCCGGCATCACCGTGGTGACTCTGCGCTAAAGGCTGCCTATCAGCCGCTTGTCGCTGACACGGCAGATAAAAAATGGTGCGGGGCAAGCAAAAAGTTTGCGAGTGTGTCGGGAAACCATTAACTTTGCACCTCAAAACGTCTAAATCAATCCACACAACAATATCTATCGGCAATGAAACGCACATTTCAACCCTCCAACCGCAAGCGCGTCAACAAGCACGGCTTCCGCAGCCGCATGGCCACTGCTGACGGCCGCAAGGTGCTGGCACGTCGTCGCGCCAAGGGTCGTCTGCGCCTCTCTGTAAGCTCCAGCATCGCGAGCAAGTAAGCGGGAGGCCGGCCCTGACCCGCAGCCCTGCCGCACCCCCGTGAGCGTTCACGGCGGGGGCGGCGGGGCTGCGTCGTGACGGGGAGGGAGAGCGAAGGAGCGATGTCGCGGCGCGGGAGACGGTAAATCGAGGGTGTTGCAAAACCATCGGCTTGTAGGGATGCACCGTGGTGCATCCGGCGCAACAATCTGTAAATCAGCGGATGCACCACGGTGCATCCCTACAAATTGACGGAAATTGCCGGTTTTGCAACACCCTCGATTTACATCCCCCGGCCCACAAAAGAAGATTTTCCTCACGGAGCGCCGCAGGCGCGTGGATGTGCAGAAACCCCGGGTGGAGCAAAGCGGAACCCGGGGCCATTCCCAATAGGCGAAGATGCTTCGCAGAAGCGTTTTGTGCAAAAAAATCACAGGTCGTGCGAAGTTACGGGTTCAGCCGCCCCGCCACGTTGTAACTTTGCACACGAAGGCATAGGGATAGGCTCGGGTGCCAATCCGGAAAAAGTCTTCAGCGCAGCCGCAAGAGAGCAGCCGCGCCACTCAATAGCCCGAAATTTGGCCCCTGTGGGCACATAGTTC
The DNA here is from genome assembly GCA_023665605.1 of Candidatus Amulumruptor caecigallinarius. Classification (GTDB taxonomy): domain Bacteria; phylum Bacteroidota; class Bacteroidia; order Bacteroidales; family Muribaculaceae; genus Amulumruptor; species Amulumruptor caecigallinarius_B. The sequence goes on from JAMPDP010000001.1 coordinate 974,414, forward strand.
TTTGACATACTTCCATCCCCACCCCGACGGAACGCAAAACTCAGAGCGCCTTTTCCTCCTTTCCGCGCCCTGCGATGGCGGAGCGGCAACGTTGCCTGTCCACGTACCGCTTCTGCAAAAATTTCACACGCCATCCACAGATGGCACCCTCAGCGATCTCCGTCAACCGCCACACAGCGCCTTGGGTTGCCACCTCGGGCTGTGCAGCGGTGAGCATCAGCGCGTGCCGAGCTCCAACACTCCAGCACGAACGTCCCGTATGCCGGCGCCCCAGGCCACGCCGACATACGGGACGTTCCTGTTTCTACCCACACCAAACATATACCGACAAAGCCCACCGACCGCTACACGTCTTCGCGTCTACGAATGTGAATGTGTCGGTGTGCTGCAAAAAACTCGGCGGGGCTGACCGCGATGGTCAGCCCCGCCGTTTGGGGGGGATATTGCCGGGAGATTACTCGCCGGGGATGATGGCCTCGCTGGGGCAAACCTCGGCGCAGCTGCCGCAGTCGATGCAGGTGTCGGGGTCGATGTGGTAGATGTCGCCCTCAGAGATGGCGCCAACGGGACAAACGGGCAGGCAGGTGCCGCAAGCAACGCATGAGTCAGTGATTACGTATGCCATGGTGTTGTGTGTTTAGAGGATTGTTATGATGTTTCGTTCTGTTACTTATGAGCGTCCGTTGGCGCGGTGGCGTCTGAGATACTCACTAATGATGATGCAAAGATATGAACTTTTGCCCACACACAAGAGTTTTTCAGGCAAAAAATTCAAAAATTACCTTTCATCTCACTAACAAATACCCATTTTTAGTTAGCGGGCTTGTCGGATCCGTCGGGCTGGTCGGACTTTGTCGGTGTGGCGGTGTCGGCTACCATTTCGGTCTGCGCGGGGGCCATGTGGTTGAAGCCCTGGGCGCGGAGGGTGATTTCGGCGCCGTCGCGTGTGACCATGGCGCAGCCGAGGTCCTCCTTGGTGATGTGGCCTATCACTTTCACGCCGGGAATATCCTTGACGGTGTCGTGGGCGGTGAGGGGCACGGTGAAGAGCAGTTCATAATCCTCACCGCCGTTGAGGGCGGCTGTGACGAGGTTCATGCCCAACTCTTCGGCCATGACGGCTGTCTGGTAGTCAATGGGTATGCGGTCTTCATAGATGCGGCACCCGGTGTGTGAGGCCTTGCAGATGTGGAGCAGCTCCGAGGAGAGCCCGTCAGAGATGTCCATCATGGCCGTTGGCTTGATGCCGGCCTTGCGGAGGGCTTCCACGATGTCGCGGCGTGCCTCCGGCTTGAGCTGTCGCTCCACCAGATACTCCTTGCCGGCAAAGTCGGGGGTGAAGTCCCGGGAGCCGGCGGAGGCCACCTTCTCGCGTTCGAGGAGCTGGAGACCCATGTAGGCCGCGCCGAGGTCACCGCTGACGCAGATGAGGTCTGTGTCCTTGGCTCCGTCGCGATACACCACCTCGCCCTCCTTGGCGTCGCCGATGCAGGTGATGGAGATCACCAGTCCCTGATGTGAGGCTGTGGTGTCGCCGCCCACTATGTCCACGCCGTAGATTTCACCCGCCAGACGGATGCCGGCATAGATGGCCTCGATGTGCTCCACGGTGAAGCGCTTGCTGATGCCGAGCGACACGGTAATCTGTCGTGGCGTGCCGTTCATGGCGTAGATGTCTGAGAAGTTGACCACGGCGGCCTTGTAGCCCAAGTGCTTCAGAGGCACGTAGGTGAGGTCAAAGTGGACATTCTCCAGGAGCAGGTCGGTGGTGACGAGCACCTGTGTGTCGGGGTAGGTGAGCACGGCGGCATCGTCCCCCACACCGCGGCGGGTGGAGGCGTTGGTCAGAGGGAGTTTGTCGGTGAGCCGGTCAATGAGGCCGAACTCACCGAGTTGTGAGATTTCTGTCATATCGGCGCTTGTAAGTATCTGAAAGGGGCGAAGTCATAGGGATTTTGTAGAACCTACTGATGGCGGAGATGATGTTGTAAATCGGCGTCCTGCGGACGCCCTATGGTGTGCTGACTATGACCCCGGATGCCTGCGCTAACGCTCCGGCTTCCGGGGCTACGGGTAAATCAGCGTCCTGCGGACGCTCATCAGGAGGTTGTGCAACACCCTCGTGTATGTAAAACGATAGGAGAGCGTTAGAGGCTTGGCATCATGCCGCGGATGAGCGAGAGCATCACCGGCTGTGCGTTGACGGCAGCCTGCTGCACCTCCTCGTGGGTGGGCACCTGGGTGATGTCCTTGCCGCCGAGGTCGGTGATGACTGACAGGCCGAAGACGCGCATCCCCGAGTGGACGGCTACGATGACCTCGGGCACGGTGGACATGCCCACGGCATCGCCGCCTATCACGCGGAAGTACTCATACTCGGCGGGGGTCTCGAATGTGGGACCGGTGGTGCCCACATACACGCCGTGCATCAGTCGTATATCTTTCTTGAGGGCCACCTCGTCGGCCAGGGCTATGAGCTTCTTGGAGTAAGCCTCGGTCATGGCGGGGAAGCGGACGCCGAGCTCGGGATAGTTGTGACCGCGCAGGGGGTTCTCGGGGAACAGGTTGATGTGGTCGGTGATGACCATGACATCGCCCACCTTGAACTCCTTGTTCATGCCTCCGGCGGCGTTGCTCACGATGAGGGTCTTCACGCCGAGGGCCTTGAATACGCGCACGGGGAAGGTGACGGTCTTCATGTCGTACCCTTCGTAATAGTGGAAGCGGCCCTGCATGGCTATGACGCGGCGTCCGGCGAAAGTGCCAAAGATGAGGTTGCCGGCGTGCCCCTCAACGGTGCTTTGGGGGAACGCGGGGATGTCGGCGTAGTGGAATGTCTGCTTGTCTTCGATATAGTCCACGAGTGAGCCAAGGCCGGAGCCGAGGATGATGGCTGTGTCGGGCATGGTACCGCGCACGTGTGCGCAGAGGTAGTCGGCGGTCTGCTTGATCTGGTCTAACATATTCATGGTGTGGCAGGTGGGGTGTGTGGCCCCTATGGAATTAGTGTGGTTAAGAATATTAAGGCGTTTGAGGGGGAGAAAGTTTGATTTGGGGGAGGGAGGGAGTGCCGGGTCAGGTGGGGCGGCCGAGGCGGATGTTGCGGAGCTGCTGGTTGACGGCTTTGTCAAATTCCTCCTCGCACTGGGGCATGAACTCTACCTTGATGGGGAGGTAGAAGATGCTCCCCTTGAGCTTGTGTGGGAAGTAGGGGTTGTTGGCCAGGCGCACGGAGTCTTTCTCGGTGGTGACGATGAACTTACGCTGTCCCGGCATCTCCTCGAAGCGTCGCTGAATCAGGGCCATATCGCTCTGCGTGAAGGCGTGGTGGTCGGGGAAGCGGAGCACTTTCACCTTCGCCTTGAAGCCTTTGAGGTGGCGTGCGAACGGCTTGGGGTTGGCCACGCCGGTGACCATGAGGATGGAGTCGTTGGGAGTGAGCCAGTCCAGAGCCGGAATGTAGGTGACGCTCTCGGGGAACACGCTCACCAGGTGGCCATAGGCGTACTTCGAGAAGAACAGCTTCTGGTAGGGGAACAGGTTGAGGTTCTCCTTGAAGAGGCGGAAGTCCATAGGCTTCATTTGGTCAAGGCACTTTGTGACCACCACCATGTCAGCTCGGTTGATGGCCGACATGGGTTCGCGGAGGCGCCCCAGTGGAAGCATCTTGTCGACGAAAGCCGGTCGGCCGAACTCGGTGAGCACCACCGAGAGCGCCGGCTTGACGTAGCGGTGCTGGAAGGCATCGTCGAGAATGATGAGGTTGAGGTCCTTGTTAATCTCGCGCATCTGGCGTATGCCCTTGACGCGGTCCTCGCACACGGCTATGGTGATGTCCTCGCCATACTTCTGATAAATCTGGTAGCTCTCGTCGCCGATATCCTCGGGGCGCGAGCGGCGGGTGGCCAGCACGAAACCGCGGGTGCGCCGCTTGTATCCGCGCGAGAGCACCCCGACATTATAGTTAAAGCGGAGGGCCTCGATGAGGTACTCCGTGTGGGGAGTCTTGCCGGTGCCCCCCACGGCGATGTTGCCCACCACCACCACCGGTATGTCAAACTCATGCTGCTTGAGGATGCCCATGTTGAACATCTTGTTGCGCAGAGCCATCACTCCGGCGTAGATGCGCGAGAGCGGATAGAGGAGCAGGCCTGTGAGGATGCGTGAGCGTGCCAATTGGGGTGGGGCAGGGGTATGATTATTGCAGAGAACCGTGGCTATGGTTATGGCGGAGGGAGTGGGATGCGCGGAGTGGGGGTTACTTTGGCTCGCCCATCTCCATGCGGGCCTGGAGCACAGACTGGCGCTGCATCAGCTCCACCTGCTGCCAAAGGGGGTAGGCGGCTCCGAGCTTGTGGCGCATGATCCGCTCCTCCATCGAGCCTGACATGGCGAGGATGTCGTAGAACCACCGGTTCTTCACCTCGGGATATGCGCGGATTTCGTCAGGCTTCATCTCCAGCTTTTCGGCCATCTCGGCAATAGCCTGATCGAGGCCGCCGAGCTTGTCAACGAGGCCTATGCGGCGGGCTGTGGCACCATCCCACACGCGGCCTTCGGCTATCTTCAGCACCGAGTCGAGGGGGAGCTTGCGGCCGTCGGCCACGCGCTTGGTGAAGAGGGCGTAGCCACGGTTCACATAGTTTTGCAGGGCAGCCTGCTGGCGGGGTGTCATCGGCTCAATCATTGAGGGGAGCTCACCCTCGGGGTTGGTGGAGACGGTGGCACTGTGCACGCCGAGCTTGTCGTTGACGAGAGTGGAAGCGTCAGGGAACATGCCGAATATTCCTATCGAGCCGGTGATGGTGAGGGGTTCGGCATAGATGCGGTCAGCGCAGCATGATATGTAGTAACCGCCGGAAGCGGCATAGTTGCTCATGGAGACGTAGAAGGGCTTGCCGGTGACGCTCTTGAACTGGCTCAGGGCCTCCCAAATCTGCTCCGAGGCGAAGGCCGAGCCACCGGGTGAGTTGACGCGGAGGATGAGGCCGGCCACGTCGTCATCCTGCATGAGTTCCTGGATCTGTGGCACGAGCTTCTCTGAGGAGATGCCCTTGTTGCCGGTGTCCACGATGTCGCCCTCGGCATAGAGCACGGCGATGTGCTTTGCGCCCGGGGTGGGCATCTGCTTTGCGGCGTTGCTCATGGCGTATTCCGCCACGGAAATCAGGCGCGGCTCCTTCTCCTTATCCTTAGAGGGGTTGAGGCCCGAGGCCTTGACAAGCACGCTGTCCATGTCGTGACGATAGAGAGCGCGGTCGATGACACGACTTGTGCGGAGGTAGTCCACATCGCGGAACGCGCTGATGGAGTCGGCCCAGGCGTTGACTTGTGCGGTGGTGACGTGGCGCGCGTCGGCGATGGTCTTGGTCATGGCGCTCCACATCGAGCCGAGGAACGCCTCGGTCTGTTCGCGTGACGCCTCGCTCATATCCTCGCGGATGAAAGGCTCCACGGCGCTCTTGTAAGTGCCTACGCGCACCACGTTCATCTTCACGCCGAGCTTGTCAAGGAGCCCCTTGTAGTAGAGAGTGGTGGCGGAGAGGCCGTGTATGTCGACCATGCCGATGGGGTTGAGGAAGATGGAGTCGGCGGCAGAGGCTATGTAGTAGTCGCTCTGGTTGAAAGTATCGCCGTAGGCCATCACCCATTTGCCGCTCTCCTTGAAGCGGTTGATGGCGGTGATGATGGCGTTGCACTGCGCGGCGCCTGTTGCGCCGGGGCCTGCTTCGATGAAGAGTCCCTCGATGTTGTCGTCGTCGGCAGCCATCTCGATGGCTTTCACCACCTTTGAGAGTGTGACGGGGGCCTTGTAGTCAGAGCTGATGAGCTCGGCAAATCCGGGTGTGCCGGGGTCATGCTCGACGATGTCAGTGGCGGTGCTGAGGTGAAGCACCGAGTGCTTCTTGACCTCCAGACTTGACGAATTGCCGCTCATTGAGGCGGCGCTGACAGCCCCGATGAGCACGATGAGGCCGAGTGTGGCAATGATGATGGTGACCCACAGGGCGGCCATCGAGCCAAGGAAACTTATGAAAAACTTGCGCATAATGTGTCGGATGTTCCTCTCGAAGTTTAAATCACTTCATCACCGCAAAGTTACTAAATTTCCGCATGATTAAGATATGTTTACAATAATAATTACGGTACTTATCGGGGAGAATTGCTATATTTGGGGTGACAATTTAACCACACTCTGCTATGGATGCCTGGATTATATGGATAATATGTGCGGTGGCTCTGATCATCGTGGAGCTGCTGACGCAGTGGATTTCCACTTTCTGTCTGGCCGTGGGATGCCTTGCGGCACTTGTGGCAGAGCTGTGCGGGGCCTCTATGGCGTGGCAACTCTTCTGGCTCGGCGTTGGCACCATTGCCGGGTTTGTCGGGTTCATGCCTCTGTTCAAGAAGCGCGTGGAGCGGCGTCGCCTTGCTGCTGACGGCGGCCATCTGAGCAATATGGATGCCCTGATAGGTCGTCGCGGGCGCGTCATCGTGTCCATCCCTGCCGGTGGCCTGGGGCGCGTGAAGATAGACGGCGACAACTGGCAGGCCGAGTGCGCGCTGCCGGTGGATGAGGGAGCCGAGGTGACGGTGACCGGCTATGACAGCATCATCCTCAAGGTGGTGCCGTGTTGATGCAGTAATTAGAGGTTGCTTTAAAACAAACGCTTAAACTAAAACACATTTATATGGGATCAATCATCCTTGCAGCGGCCATCATCATAGCCGCCATCATCATTGTCAGCGCGGGCGTCAAGGTAGTGCCGCAGAGCGAGACCAAGGTAATAGAGCGCCTGGGTCGCTTCCATAGTGTGTTGGGCCCGGGTCTGAACATCATATGGCCCTTCATCGACAAGCCTAAGGCCATCTACACCCGGCGCATCGAGAACACTGTGGGCGGTCGCACCATAGTGCGCGTGAACACCACGACGGCCATTGACCTTCGCGAGCAGGTGTATGACTTCCCCTCGCAGCAGGTGATCACCCGCGACAACGTCACTACCGAGATCAACGCCCTGATTTACTTCCAGATTGTTGACCCGAAGAAGTCGGTCTATGAGATTGACAATCTGCCCAACGCCATTGAGAAGCTGACGCAGACTTCGCTGCGTAACGTCATCGGCGAGCTGGAGCTTGATGAGACCCTTTCGTCACGCGACACCATCAACAACCGTCTGCAGGCCATCCTTGACGATGCCACCAACAAGTGGGGCGTGAAGGTGAACCGCGTAGAGCTTCAGGACATCACGCCCCCCGAGAGCGTGCGCGTGGCCATGGAGAAGCAGATGCAGGCCGAGCGCAACCGTCGCGCTGAGATTCTCAACGCCGAGGGTGAGAAGAAGTCGCTCATACTGCGCTCCGAGGGTGAGAAGCAGAGCCAGATTAACCGTGCCGAGGCTCAGAAGCAGGCCGAGATACTGCGAGCCGAGGGCGAGAGCCGTGCCAAGGCCCTTCAGGCTGAGGGTGAGGCCGAGGCTATCCGCCGCGTTGCCGAGGCTATCCGCAACACGCAGACCGACCCGGCCACATACCTCCTGGCCACCAAGTATATAGAGGCTCTGGAGGAGATGACGCGCGGCAAGAACGACAAGACCGTCTTCATCCCCTACGAGGCCACCGGCGTACTGGGCTCCCTGGCTTCCATCAAGGAGCTGTTCGGCGCCGTCAAGTGATGGAGACGCCTGCGGGAGTTGAAGAGCCCGCAGTTGCCTGTTTGAGGTTGTAAATCGGCGTCCTGCGGACGCCATTTGCGTTATGCCGTTAACCCCGGATGCCTGCGCTAACGCTTCGGCTTCCGGGGCTACGGGTAAATCAGCGTCCTGCGGACGCTTGGTGCGGGGGTGTTGGGCCGATGGTTTTGCAACACCCTTCCTACAATTGGGGGGGGGTGGGAGTGGGGTGAGGATCAGGGCTCGCGGAGGCGGTCGGTTAGTTCTTCGATGGTGATGCCCAGACGGGTCATGTCGCGGCGTAGGGCGGGGAGGGTGTCGTCGAGGAACTCGCGGCGGAGCTCTCGGCGGATGATTTCTACGGCATCCGGGGAGACGAAGCATCCGAGGCCTCGCTTCTGGTAGAGGATGCCGAGAGCCTGCATATCGTCGTAGCTCTTGAGGACAGTGCGGGTGTTGACCGTCATCTCGACGGACAGCTCCTTGACCGAGGGCGCACGCCCGTCAGGCTCCCATGCTCCGTCGAGTATGCGGCCGTAGCAGTAGTCGGTGATTTGTCGGTATATAGGTTTTGAGGTATTGAAGTCCATGTGTCCGGTTCAGAGGGAATGGGGGAGTGGGTCAGCAGTTGCGCTCCTTGACTTTGCGGTACACGAATGCGCAGAGCACGGCACCGATGAATATCAGCAGCGGGAAGCCGATTCCGTAGGCCAGGTTGAGGTATTCGCTCACGGCCTGCTCCGTGACTTGCTCAACTTCAGCAGTAGAGGGGTGGTTGCCGTTGACAAGCTCAAGGCGGTTAATCAGTCGATAGAATACGAACACCGCCGAGAGCACTGACTGCAGGATGATGTAGGCAATGCCTGTGCCGAGAGACCAAAGGACGCTCTTGAGGATGGTGTCACGGCGGAAGGAAATTACGAACAGCAAGCATAGCACCGATGGAACAAAGGCATTGATCCATGCGGCGATATGAGCGCGCTGGAGGCCTATGAGCCATCCGGGGAAGAGGTTGAGATTGGCGATTTCGCCTTCAGAGGCGAGAAATGTAGTGAGCACGCAGTATTTTTCCGGCAGTATTGTCTGGCTCAGAGCCGGCAGCAGCAGCACCATCAGAGGCACAGCCACTACCGTGTAAAGGAGCAGGAACGCGGCCTTGGTCTGCCATGAAGCCGGCAGGGTGATGTCGGTCTCGCGGGCATTGTAACGCGCCAGGGAGAGCGGAGCGAAGACAATGAGCAGAATCAGTATCCACTCCACCATCAGCCCTAATGGGGCGAATTCAATGGCAGCCGTCCACATCATGAAGGCGGTGCAGAGGAGTGACACCAGCGGGTAGACAATGAGCTGCCACTTGATGCGGGGCAGATAGTAGCGTGCCACCATGCCGAGGGAGGCACGACGCGGCGATGATGTATGGTTGACAGAGAAATCAGCAGCAGAGGTCATGGGGCGTGGAGTTGATGATGGAGAGGATGTTGTCGCGACTCGGCGAGCAGAGAGCATTGTAAAGGAGGCTCAGGTCGGGGCGAGAGTCGGCGGGTGCATCAGGGATGGCCGGGAGCAGCCCGCGGTAAAGCCCGGCGAATGCCTCCTGATAGAGTGCTCCGTCAAGCGGCATGGGGGATGTGGCAAACTCCAAGGCATTGCTTATGCACTCGATTGAGGCATCAAGAATCATCTCACCGTGAGATATGTAGAGGAGACCGTCAAAGAGATATTCGAGATCTTGCACCGTGTGGGTTGAGACCACCACCGTCTGCCCCTCGCGGGAGTGCCGGGCCAGCAGGCGCGCCAGAATTTGCTTGGAGTTGATGTCAAGGCCGTTGGCCGGTTCATCAAGGAGCAGCAGGTCAGTGCGGAGGGATATGGCGTAAGCGAGCATAGCCTTGCGGCGCATACCGAGCGACATACGGTCGAGGCGCTCCGTGCCGGTGAATCCGAATGCCGCGAGGCAATCGCGGAGCACTTCGGCTGAGAAGGTGGGATAGAATGGCGCGTGACAGAGCACCATTGAGTGAATGTCAGGAGCCGGGAAACAGGTTTCGTCGCCGAGGAAGAACACCCGTGACAGAGCCTCCGCCGAGCGGGAGTCCACGTTAAGGCCGTCGATGAGGCAACGCCCAGTCTGAGGGACAATGAGACCGCACATCACCTTGAGGAGAGAGGTCTTGCCGGCACCGTTCTCGCCGAGCATCAGGTAAGTGCCTTCATGCAAGGTTGCCGAGACACTTCTCAGTGCCTCGGCCCCCTTGCGATACTTGAAAGTAACGTTTTGGAGCTCAATCATGAATGTTTGTCTGTATGAAAGTCTCTTTATGGGCAGTCATTATTACAATGAGTGGGGATGGTTGGTGATGCAGCGGTGTGCATCACTATCACACCGCAAATGTACGTACTTTTTTCGGGTCTGCAAACTTTTCGGAGAAAAAGTGCAGTCTTTCATCGGTCAATGCGGGGGATGCGGCAAGATGCTCCAGTATCTTTCGGGTCTATTATTGGTCTATTCGCAAGTATTCGTGGCTGCAAAACAATGTGTTATGCCGGGGAGTGCGTAACTTCGCGCTGCAATTCGGGTTTGCTCTCTTTCATAGATTTCATTGCTTCGATTTCATAATACTTACCAATCCATCATACATGATCAAACATCTACTCATGACCGCCCTTGGGCTGGCCGTTGCGAACGTTGGCTTCGCTTCCGGGGTCGGTCTGGCCTATCACACAAACGAGGACACCAAGGAGGCACGCGTTTGCTTCACCACTAACTCTGACCAGGATCAGAAGGCCACCATCATCGAGATTCCTGACGAGATAGAGATTCTGGGTGTCACTTACAAGGTAACCGAGATTGAGCCTAACGCGCTCAACAATTTCCCCAACGTCACCGAAGTAATCATAGGCAAAAACATCGCCACCATCGGCGCCATCAAGGTCACAGACTCCGCCGTGCGCATGGGCGATGCGCAGAACTTCTACGGCTGCCCCAAGCTGGAGAAGTACACCGTGAAGGGTGGAAGCACCACCTTTGCCGCCACCGGTGCGGGCATCCTTGTGGTCAAGGGGATGAACGCCATCGCCAAGGTGCCCCAGGCACTTCCCGTCACTGACGGCGTGCTGAAGATGTCGACCAGCACCACCGGCCTGTGCGAGGGGGCCTTTGCCGAGAACTCTACCATCACCGACCTCTACCTGGCACCGAACCTGGCGTTTGGCGACTACTCCAACAGCTTCAACGATATGCTCAAGCTGCGCCGCTTCTACGTCAACGGCAGCGCGACCCCGGCCAACTTCTCCGTTAAGGCTTACGTGCTCTACAACGCCAACCAGACCAAGGTCATCTCATTTCCTCCCGCATATCAGGTGGAGGGCTTCAGCTGCGCCTCATCCGTGACGGAGGTCGGCTACAAGGCATTTGCCAACACACAGCTCTATCAGGTGACGATGTACGGCGTGAAGAAGATAGGCAAGCGCGCCTTCTACAAGTCAAAGATAATTTCTGCCGAGCTGCCCTCCACAGTGACCACTATTGGCGACCAGGCTTACATGGACTGCCCCCGTCTGGGTACCATCACTCTTAACTCCACCGCAGCCCTCCCTGCCGGATTTGCCCGCGACTGTCCCGCACTCACCACTGTCAAGGGCAACAAGGTACCCTCGGCTGTGGGCGCCGCCGCTTTCAAGGATTGCGTAAAGCTGACGAGCTATCCCTTTAACGGTGCCACTAACTGCAACAGCGACAGCGCTTTCGTGAACTGCGGCTTCACCGAAGTCAAGTTCACCGGCACATACAAGCCGAACGAGGATGGCGCGTACCGCTTTGGCCGCGCCTTCTTCGAGGGCAACCTCAATCTCGCCAAGATAGACCTCTCGGGCCTCAAGGCCGATGCCGCCAATCCCACCGCTCCCGTCGACATATACTGGGCGTTCTCTAATGGCTGCCCCGAACTGAAGAAGATATGGTTCAGCGAGGCCACTAACTTCGAGTGGGTTCCGGTTTTTGAGGGCGATACAGGTATGTTTGGCCCCAATCCTATAATCAACGAGTTTGTGCTGGGTGGCTTCAAGGTGGAAGGCGCTACATACGCCGCCATAAGATATGACTCCGGCGTGCATCTGCCGGTGGTATATCTCCGCACCACGGGTACCCCTTATCACTACTGCTATCTCAGCAGACTCTTCTCCGTCACCGGCACAGCCACCTGCCAGCCCACGTTCTATTGCGATGCCTATACGCTCAAGGGCTTTGACGAGGCTTATGGCAACTATATCGTTCCCGGCGCGAAGTATTACATCCCCGGCGGCACGGCAGAGAATTACGCCGATGTCAATGAGCAGGCTCAGTTTGTTCAGGAGATGTACACCTACACACCCTCCAAGACCTCGAACGGCAAGTATAAGCTCACGCTGAAGAGCAACCTCTCATACCTGGTCTTCACCAAGGTGATAATCAACGGCACCACCTATGCACCCTATCCCGACAACGGTCTGACCGTAGATGTGGACTTCGACAAGGTTGGCGACGTGGATGTGTACTACAACGTAGACGGCATTGAGATGCACACCATCTACCCCGGCAGCAACGCCTCGATAGAGTCCGTAGGAGCTGATGAGGGCGGTCTTCAGGCAGCCGTCAACGGCACTGAGGTGAGCTTCGGCGAGACAGCCGCATATGAGGTGATAGACCTCAGCGGGCGTATCGTCGGTATGGGCGAGGGTTACTCGGTAAATCTTGAGGAACTTGCCCACGGCACCTACATCGTCATCGCCAAGGGCATGAACGGCGGCAAGGCCACCGTCAAGGTGGTGCGCTGACCGCACACCGCTGACACAGGCCGCGTAAGCGGTTGTCTAAGATAGTGTTGCAGAACCTACTGATGGAGGAGGTGATGTCGTAAATCGGCGTCCTCCAGACGCCCTCTGCTGCGCTGACTATGACCCCGGATGCCTTCGCTAACGCTCCGGCTTCCGGGGCTACGGGTAAATCAGCGTCCTGCGGACGCTCCCAAGGGATCTGCAACAAACTCTTAAAACAACATCTAAGCAGATACAGCACATATAAATATCATAGCAAACAGAGAGAGGTTCTCCGTGAGGAGGGCTTCTCTCTTTCGTAACTACTCACGTCTCTCAATGGACGAGCTCTATCTTTTTTTTGATAAAAAATATTATCATTTCAGCCGGAAGTGCGGAAAAATTGTTAGATTTGTCAAACCTCTCCCCAATTCAGCTTACTGCACCCACATACATACCATGAAACCCTCAGCGCATGAGTTACCTTAAATTCGACAAGAGCCTGCTGATCAATCTTGACCAGTCGCTGAAGCTCGAGATGCTGCGCACCAACCGGCTCGGGGCATATCACTGCACCACGCTGACCGACTGCAACACCCGCCGTCAGCACGGGCTGCTCGTCATCCCGCTGCCGGATGCCACGGGCGAGCCACACGTACTGCTGTCGTCGCTTGACGAGACGGTGGTGCAACACGGGGCCGAGTTCAATCTTGCCCTTCACCGCTACGCCGGCGGCACTTACTCGCCCAACGGTCACAAATACATCCGCGAGTTTGACTGCGAGCGCGTGCCCAGCACTACCTACCGCGTCGGCGGCGTAATTCTCACCAAGGAGAAGATATTCATCTCCAATGAAAACCGCATCCTGATTCGCTACACCCTGCGTGAGGCCCATTCGCCCACCACGCTGCGTCTGCGGCCGATGTTGGCCTTCCGCCGCGCTAACGACATCTGCGTTGCCAATGACCGGATTAACACAGCCGTGACCGAAGTGCCGGACGGCATCGCCTGCTGCCTCTACGATGGTTATCCCACCCTCTATATGCAGCTCTCCACCTCCGGCGGCAAGTTCGTGAGCCGTCCGGATTGGTATCGCAACTTTGAGTACATCAAGGATATAGCCCGCACCGAGGGTGCGTGCGAGGACCTGTGGACTCCCGGCTACATCGAGCTCCCCATCGAGCCGGGACAGTCGGTGATATTCTCAGCCGGAGTTGCCGAGGCCGACCCTACGAAGCTCCAGGAGATGTATGAGGCCGAGATGAAGAGCCGCACTTGCCGCACCAGCTTCTTCAACTGTCTGAAAAATGCCGCCAAGCAATTCTATATCCGTCCGGCCTCCGGGGGGATGTATATCATCACGCGCTATCCGTGGGGCGATGTCCGCGCCCGCGACCTGTTCATGGCGCTCCCCGGCTCCACCCTCTGCATAGACCATCCGAAGGACTTCCATGAGATCATGCAGACGGGGCTTGACGCGCTGATGAAGTTCTTGACCAAGGGTGTAACAGATCCTGTGATTCGCCATCTGGATGCCCCGGATGTGCCGCTGTGGGCACTGTGGGCACTTCAGGAATATGCCGTGGCCAAGGGGATGGACGATGCGCGCGACAAGTATGCCGCCGCCGTGGGCAAGCTGATGGATGCCATCCTGGCCGACGCGCACCCCAACCTGCACGTGGATGACCGCGGGCTGATAGAGACCGCCGGACATCACACCGCCGCATCATGGATGACCGCCACGATGCCCGGCTCGGGCAGGCCCATCGTGCCCCGTACGGGGCTGTTGGTGGAGTTGAACGGGCTGTGGTATGACGCACTCTGTTTCGCCTCCGAACTTACCGGTCGCGAGCGGTATGCACAGATAGCCAACGGACTTGCTCCGGCGTTCATAGAAACGTTCCTCAACGAGGCCGGCTACCTGTGGGACTACGTGGACCAGGGTGAGCCTAACCCCGAGGTGCGACCCAACATGGCCATAGCCATCGGTCTCCGCCACACCCCGCTGAGCCGCCGTCAGCGCAAGGGAGTGCTTGACGTAGTGACCCGCGAGCTGCTAACCCCCAAGGGACTACGCACCCTCTCGCCCAAGAGCGGGGCATACCGACCCACGTATGTGGGCACCGCCGAGGAGCGCGCACTCGCCCTGCACAACGGCACCGCCCGCCCCTGGCTGATGGGTTTCTACGCATCGGCCTACTTAGGCGTGTTCGGCCCCGGCGGCGTGGGATATATTGACAGGATGCTCATCGGCTTCGAGGAGGAGATGAGCCAGGGGTGCATCGGCTCCCTGTCGCAGCTCTATGACGGCAACCCGCCCTACGACGGCCACGGGGCCATCAGTCATGCGGTGAATGTGGCCGAAGTGCTCCGCGCGCTTGTCACCCTCAAGGACTTCGAGCGCGCCGAGGACCGCCGTTACCGCGAGGCCATGGGCATTGATAAGTCTGACACCAAGAAGTAACCCACCATGAAAGCGTTAATGTTTGGCTGGGAGTTTCCTCCCCACATCCTCGGCGGTCTCGGCACCGCCAGCTATGGCCTCACCCGCGGCATGTGGGAGTGTGGCGACATGGACATCACCTTTGTGATACCCAAGCCGTATGGCGATGAGGACCGTCACTTCGCACACATCATCGGTGCCAGTCAGGTGCCGGTGGCATGGCGCGACGTGAGCCGCGACTACGTGGAGCAGCGCATCGGCAACCTTATGGACCCCGACCTGTACTACCGTCTGCGCGACCACATCTACGCCGACTTCAACTATATGCGCACCAACGACCTCGGCGCGATAGAGTTCTCCGGGCGTTACCCCGACAACCTGCTTGAGGAGATCAACAACTACTCCATCATGGCCGGAGTGGTGGCGCGCACTCTTGATTTTGACATCATCCACTCGCATGACTGGCTTACCTATCCCGCAGGCATACATGCCAAGCAGGTCACCGGCAAGCCGTTGGTGATACATGTGCACGCCACCGACTTTGACCGCTCGCGCGGCAATGTCAACCCCACGGTATACGGCATAGAGCGTGACGGCATGATCAATGCCGACCATATCATCACCGTGAGCGACCTGACGCGGCGCACCGTGATAGAGAAGTACGGGATGCCGCCCGAGAAGGTGACCACCGTCCACAACGCCGTCACACCGCTGTCGCCCGACATCCTTGCCATCAGTGCACCCAAGCCGCCGGGCGAGAAGGTTGTGACGTTCCTGGGGCGTATCACGATGCAGAAAGGCCCGGAGTACTTCGTGGAGGCTGCTGCCAAGGTGCTCAAGAACAACCACAACGTGCGCTTCGTGATGGCCGGCAGCGGCGACAAGATGGAGGAGATGATCACCCTTGCGGCGAAGCGTGGCATAGCAGACCGTTTTCACTTCCCCGGGTTCCAGAAGGGGAAGCAGGTCTACGAGATGCTGTCGGCAAGCGATGTATATGTGATGCCGTCAGTGTCGGAGCCTTTCGGCATCTCCCCGTTGGAGGCTATGCAGATGGGCGTGCCATCCATCATATCCAAGCAGAGCGGTTGCGCAGAGATACTGCATAACGTCATCAAGACCGACTATTGGGACATTGATGCGATGGCTGATGCCATCAACGCCATCACCACCTATCCGGCCCTGCATGAGCAGCTGCGGCGTGACGGCCTCGCCGAGGTAAACGCAATCACCTGGAAGGATGCCGGACAGAAGGTGATAGACATCTACCACAACATCCTCAGAGACAGATAATCCTGCCGGAATCCAAACTGCTCTCCAGTCAATACTCTCACACCAACATACTGATATTCCACACACACACCATGAAAGCCATCTGCTTTTACTTCCAGATACACCAGCCGCGCCGCCTGAAGAGATACCGCTTCTTTGACATCGGCCGTGACCATTATTATTACGATGATTTCACCGACGAGGAGATTGTCACCGACATAGCCCACAAGAGCTACATCCCCGCAGCCGAGACGTTGCTGAAGATGATCAAAGAGAGCGACGGAAAGTTCCGTTGCGCCATCTCCGTGACCGGCATTGCTCTGGAGCAGTTTGAGCAATACGTGCCAGAGTTCATAGACCTGCTCAAGAAGCTCCACGACACCGGTGCCGTGGAGTTCCTTGGCGAGACCTATTCCCACTCGCTCGCGTCGCTCATTGATGCCGAAGAGTTCGCCCTTCAGGTGAGCGAGCAGGGGCGCAAGCTGTTTGACCTGTTCGGCGTGAAGCCGACGGTGCTCCGCAACACCGAGCTGATATATTGCGATGAGCTCGCCCCGCAGATTCTCTCGATGGGCTTCAAGGGGGTCATTACCGAGGGTGCCAAGCACATTCTGGGCTGGAAGTCGCCTGACTATGTGTATGCCGCCGCGGAGGCCCCGGAGCTGAAGCTGCTGCTTAAGAATGATGCTCTGAGCGAGAGGATTACCTATCACTTCTCCGACCAGCCCATCACTGCCGACGCGTTCATAGATATGGTTGCCTCCACGCCTGCTGAGGAGGAGATTGTCAACCTGTTTATGAATCTGGAGACATTCGGGATGCTCCACCCCGAGGGTTCAGGCATCTTCAAGTTCATGGAGGCGCTGCCGCACTTCGCTGAGCAGCGCGGCATCAGTTTCATCACTCCGGGACAGGCCGTGGCCGAGCTTCCCGCCGTGGCCGAGCTCTCGATAGTGCACCCGATCTCCTGGTCAGACGAGGCGCGCGACACTTCGGCATGGCTGGGCAACGATATGCAGAATGAGGCGTTCCACAAGCTATTCAGCGTGGCAGAGCGCGTCAGAATGTGTGATGACCGCCGCCTGAAGCAGGATTGGCGCTATCTCCAGGCATCGGATCACCTGTTCTACATGAGCACCAAGCATATGGCCGACGGAGCGATGCACTCGTTCTTCTCGCCCTATGAGTCGCCCTTCGCCGCGTTCACCAACTACATGAATGTGCTGGCCGACTTCCTCGTGAGGGTAAGCGAGCAGTATCCCGAGAGCATCGAGAATGAGGAGCTGAACTCCCTGCTCACCACCATCCGCAACCAGAACCGTGAGATCCAGGCTCTGAACCGTGAGGTGGACTCGATGCGCAACAACCTGGCCCACTACAACGAGGAGCGCGCCAACCGCTGACCATACATAGTCTGAGGAAGGCGCCTGTTGCCGAGCAGAGGATGTAAATCGGCGTCCTGCGGACGCCATTTGCTGTGCCGCTTGTAGCCCCGGATGCCTGCGCTGTCGCTCCGGCTTCCGGGGCTACGAGTAAATCGGCGTCCTTCGGACGCTCCATTGGAGGAGATGCAACATCGACATTTGCGGTGCCGCTTGTAACCCCGGATGCCTGCGCTGTCGCTCCGGCTTCCGGGGCTACTAGTAAATCGGTGGGTGTTGCAGAACCTACGATGGCGGATGTGATGCTGTAAATCGGCGTCCTCCAGACGCCATTTGCTGTGCTGACTACGACCCCGGATGCCTGCGCTACCGCTCCGGCTTCCGGGGCTACGAGTAAATCAGCGTCCTGCGGACGCTCATTAGGAGGTTTTTGCAACACCCGCTCCATGGGAAGTTATGGATGACCCTTGCTGCTGCTGCGGTAAATTTGATGGTGACGGTTTGATTGCATTTGCGATTTACGGCGGGATGCATTAACTTTGCTATTCACCTTAAACCTCATAACCATGGATCATGACATGATAGTCACTATCGTGGGCTATGCGGCAGCCATCTGTATGGTGATGGGTTACCTGCCACAGGCATGGTACACCATCCGCACCCGCGAGACTGACGGCATCGCTCTCCCGACGTTTCTGCTGCTGGCTGCCGGCAGTGTGTTTTTTGTGATTCAGGGGATTATGCTCAGCAATATCCCTCTGGTGATCACCAATGCGATAACCACCGTGTCAAGCGCGATAGTGTTTGGCATAAAGATACATAACGACTACTTCAAACGACCCCGGAAATGAACCAGCTCCCTCCAGAGCCCCCTCTGATAGTGACCCTCGGCCGACAGATGGGCTGCGGCGGCCGCGAACTGGGCCGCCTACTGGCTGACCGTCTCGGCATCGGATACTTCGACAAGGAAATTCTCGTTGACTCAGCCCGCGCTGCCGGCATGAATCCCGATCTGCTCAAGTCACGTGACGAGCAGTCGCCTACCTTTATGAGCTCCGTGATGACTTTCGCCTACGGGCATAACCCGTTCAACTTCTACGGTGCGCCGTCGGTGATAGGCGATGACAACCTCTATGCCATCCAGAGCGACTATATACGTCGACTGGGGGAGACGCAGAGCTGCGTGATAGTGGGGCGTACAGCAGACTATATACTGCGCGACCATCCGCGGATGGTGAGCGTGTTTCTCTACGCTACGCCTGAGGACTGCGCGCGCCGCATCATGGAGCGGGGCGACGTCAAGACCATGGAGGAGGCACGCGATCTGGCGAAACGCACCAACAAGATACGCGCCTCGTACTACAACTTCTACACTGACCGCAAGTGGGGACGCGCCTCCACCTACGACCTCTGTGTCAATACCTCACTGATGACGATGGAGCAGGTGGTGGATCTGATAGAGTACTACATCAATCTGCGCTATGGTCAGAGTCACTAACGGCGTAGACCTGGCGGAGTTAACCACCATGCGCCTCCCGGCGGAGTGCGCTGAGTTCTGCGAGTATGACACCCTCGACGACCTGCGCCGGCTCCATGCCGATGGGAAGCTGGAGGGGGCATTCCATCTTGGCGGGGGAAGCAACGTGCTCTTTGTCGGCGGCAAGACCCCGGCGCGGGTGTGTCACTCGCGGATGCGGCTGATAGAGGCGGTTCCCGACGCTGCCGGCGACACCGTGGCGGTGACAGCTCAGAGCGGAGTCACGCTCGATGACCTTGTGGCCATGACCTGTGCATGGGGTCTGTGGGGACTTGAGAATTTATCAATGATTCCGGGACACATTGGCGGGGCTGCGGTGCAGAATGTAGGAGCTTACGGTGCTGAACTCGCCGATGTGGTGACCTCGGTCACGGCTCTTGACGTGACTGACGGCAGCATGCGTACGTTCACCCCGCAGGAGCTTGATTACGGCTACCGACACTCCATCTTCAAGACCCCGGAGGCAGCGAACCGTTATGTGGTCACTTCCGTGTCATTGACACTCCGGCGCAAGGGTGTCCCTAACCTTGGCTACAAGGCGCTGGCATCTGCGGTCACTCCCGATGCGACACCGGAGCAAATGCGACAGTCGGTCATGGATATGCGACGCGCCAAGCTCCCTGACCCCGCTACGGTGGGTAGCGTAGGGAGCTATTTCGTCAACCCGATAGTGGATGCCTCAGAGGGGGAAAGGTTTCGTCGCGAGCATCCTGAGGCCCCGGCGTTTGACACGGCAGATGGGCGTGTGAAGCTCTCGGCTGCATGGCTGATAGACCATGCCGGGTGCAAACCGCTCACTTGCGGGGGAGCGTCGCTGTGGCCTACGCAGCCGCTGGTGATAGTGAACACCCATGGCAACGCCACGGGGGCAGACATCATCGGTCTGGAGCAGGCCGTTCGCGCCCGAGTCAAAGACACGTTTGGCATTACCCTCCAGTGCGAGGTGGTGAAGCCCTGAAGCATAATCACGGGGATATAAGATATATAAGACTTATTAGCCCCCGACACAGACAAAACAACAGAACATGAGTTCATTCATCATAGAGGGTGGTCGCCGTCTCAGCGGCTCCATCACTCCGCAGGGAGCCAAGAACGAGGCCCTGCAAATCATCAGCGCGACGCTGCTCACCGACAAGCCCGTGCACGTCACCAATATCCCGGAGATTTCGGATGTTGTTAACCTCATAGCGCTTCTCGAAGCCATGGGAGTCAAGGCGGAGCGGCATGGTAAGGGTGACTACACCTTTGTGGCCGCAGAGATTGACGCCTCATACCTTGAAAGTGATGACTTTACACGCCGCTGTGCCGCACTTCGCGGGTCGGTCCTGGTGGTGGGGCCACTGCTCACACGTCTGGGTCGCGCTTGGTTTGCCAAGCCGGGCGGCGACAAGATAGGCCGCCGCAAGGTAGACACCCACATACAGGGCTTGATGAACTTAGGTGCGACGCTCGGCTATGACGACTCGCGCCACGCCTACCTGCTCTCGACCCCCAAACCTCGTGACCTCAAAGGGTGCTATATGCTCCTCGACGAGGCCTCGGTGACGGGCACCGCAAACATTATCATGGCTGCCACGATGGCCCATGGCGACACCACCATATACAATGCCGCCTGCGAGCCGTACCTGCAGCAGCTGTGCCGGCTGCTCACTGCAATGGGTGCCAAGATTGACGGCATCGGTTCCAATCTGGTGACGGTACACGGCACGGGCGGTGAGCTTCTGGGGGGAGCCTCGCACCGTGTGCTCCCTGACATGATCGAGATAGGCAGCTTCATAGGGATGGCCGCTATCACGCGCAGCGACCTCACAATCCGCGATGTGTCAGTGGCCGACCTCGGCATCATCCCTGAGAGCTTCCGCCGCCTGGGCATTGACATAGAGGTGCAGGGCGATGACCTGCACATACCCGCTAAGGAGAGTTATGTGATAGAAAAGGCTCTTGACGGCACAGTACTTACACTCGCCGACGCACCGTGGCCCGGCCTGTCGCCTGACCTGCTCAGCGTGATGCTTGTCACGGCCACGCAATGCTCGGGAGCCGTGCTCATACACCAAAAGATGTTTGAGAGCCGTCTGTTCTTCGTGGATCACCTCATAGAGATGGGAGCACAGATTATACTCTGCGACCCGCATCGAGCCGTGGTGATAGGTCTTGACCACAAGACCGACTTGCACCCCAACTTCATGAAGAGTCCCGATATCCGAGCCGGCATAGCCATGCTCCTTGCCGCCATGTCAACGCCCGGGCGCAGCGTCATCGGCGACATTGAGCAGATAGACCGTGGCTATGAGCATATCGACACGCGCCTCAACGCCCTCGGAGCCTGCATTACCCGTCAGCCCTGAACGGCGGCTGTTGCTGCCCCCGCGGGAACGTCTGTTATCCGGCGGAAGAGAGGCACACCGGGGTCAGGAGTAGAGGAAGCGCTTGATGGAGCGTTTCGGAGTCTTGACGAACTCGGTGGGGTGCACCTGTATGCGGTCAATCCGCTCATAAGGTGCCACCAGTTCGTTGAGTTGTCGTCGGACATGCTCCATAGGCCTCTCTATGCCGGCCAAGGTCAGGCCGTCGCGGTCCATAGCCTCGTAGTCGGGATATACCAGAGCTACGAGACGCCCTTCACGTTCCACCACCAGGCTCTCGCCGACGTAGGGTAGGTTGTTGAGCTTGGCCTCAATCTCCTCGGGATAGATGTTCTGACCCGTGGCGGTGAGAATCATGGTCTTGTAGCGTCCTTTGATGAAGAGTGTGCCGTCCGGAGTGCGCGTACCCATGTCGCCGGTGTGGAGCCATCCGTCGTCATCGAGCACGGCAGCCGTGGCTACTGAGTTCTTGTAGTAACCCTTCATCACGTTCACGCCCTGGACGCATATCTCACCGGGCACGAGGGTGGGGTCACCCTCGCCCACTATCTTGCTCTCCATGCCGGTGATAGTGCGTCCGCATGAGCCACCGATGAAGTGCTTGGCCGGGGTATAGCTGATCAGCGGGCCGCACTCGGTCATGCCGTAGCCCACCGTCACCGGAAAGCCGATTGAGAGGAGAAACGCCTCCACCTCCGGGTTGAGGGGGGCACCGCCCACTATCACCTGCGCGAACTCGCCGCCGAGGATGTCTGTGAGCTTGCGCCTTATCTTGCGGCGCACCAATGTACCCACCAAGGGAGTCTTGAGCAACCGCTGCATAGAGGGCTTGCTTATGGCCGGGAGGATGGCGCGGCGATATATCTTCTCAAGTATCAGCGGTACGCAAAGTATCAGCGTGGGCTTCACAGCGGCGAGCGCTTTGAGCAGCACGGGTGGGGTAGGAGTCTTGCCGAGCACGGTGATGCACGCACCGCATGCCAGAGGAGTGAGCATATCGAAGGCACAACCGTAGGCATGTGCCAGAGGCAGGAAGCAGAGGCAGCGTGCTGTCGGGGAGTAGAGGTGCGCCTCGATGCCGAATGTCACGTTGCCTGCGAGATTGGCGTATGTGAGCATTACCCCCTTGGAGAAGCCCGTGGTGCCTGATGTGTAGTTGATTTCAGCCACGGAGTCAGGTGACACCTCGGCGTATGCCACGTCAGTGGGGCCGAAGCCCGGGGCGAAGCGGCGAGCGAACTTCATGGATACGGCAGCCACAGCGCGAGCCATGCGTCCGCGGCTGCTCTTCTTCTCGGCAAGCACCTCACCATCTTCCAGCGCGAGGACGGCTTTGAGAGCGGGCATCTGCGAGGCATCGAGGTTCTCGGCAATCGAACGCCCGACTACAAGGAGCACTGCGTCCGAGTGGTTGACGATGTGCTGTGCATCCGCCGGATTAAACTCCTGGAGCACCGGCACGATGACCGCACCATAGGTGATGGTGGCCATGAACGTCACAATCCACTCAATAGAGTTGCGTCCCATCAAGGCCACTTTGTCACCCGGCTTGATGCCGAGTTCGCGGTAGAGCATATGGGTCAGCTCGATGCGTCGCGCCACTTCGCCGTAGGTCACGGTGATGCCGGTCATATAGTCGCTGATGGCGGGAAGCTCCCAGTGGTCCATCATCGACTTCTCGTAAATTCGCAGTAAATCCATACCATTACAACGCCTCACCCTCACCGGAGGTTGCATCAACGGTTCATTGACAGAGAAATTGCCGGTTGTGCAACAAAGATGCAGACGCGGATGTTAACATTTATTATATGCTCCATGCCTAAACTCGGTGTTTGCTTTCGAGTCCAAGATACAAATAGCCATTGTTACCTTATCAGCGCTATGGCGCACTCCCATTTATGCAACAGATATTACGTTATGCATTAGTAGCCACCTTGGCCGGTGTGCCGGGGTGCTTTGCTGCCCGGGCACAGTATATTTCGATTGATGCCGGCGTTCCCGGTTTCGGGCTGCATGTGTCAAACTATATTCCGGCAGCACCGGCTCCGCCGCCGCCACCTGCTGTTGTCGCCGCGCCGGTGGTGATTCCATTGTTGCCGGGCGTAGTTGCAACTCCGCCTCCTCCGCATCCGCGACATCATCGCCCGGCACCTGCCCCGCGCCCTGTGCGCTATGTGGTGCCGGCTGTTCCCGGCCCGGTCATTGCCCCCGGGCATGGAGTCCGTCCGGGCGGTCGCCCCGGCGGCCCTAATGTGGGTCATCGTCCCGGCGACCGTCCCGGTGGCGGGCCTAATGTTGGTCCTCGACCCGGAGGGCGTCCCGGTGGCTCGGGCCACGGCCCCGGCGGACGTCCCGGTGGTGGTCATGGGCCCGGTGGACGTCCCGGTGGTGGGCATGGCCCCGGTGGTGGCCATCATCACCGCTGATATGTGTGGCTATCGCACGCTTTTCAAGCGAGGCGGTAGCGGGCACCCGGATAGCATATGAGGATGCCCTTGAACTCCATGTCGACAAGCAGAGCCATGGTGCGCGATATGCCTAAGGTAGTTCCTGCGGCTATTGCGTCGACCGTGGCTTCCCCTTTGGTGCGTAGCAACTCGACGATGGCCTGCTCGTCAGGCGTGAGTTCGAGGGGGAGGGTGTTTTGGGTGCCTTCGGGCTGCATCAACGGCCATCCGAGGAGTTCAGCCACATCATCAGCGCAAGTGACCATAGATGCTTGGTGGCGGCGTATGAGCAGGTTGCAACCCTTGGAATACTCATCGCTGATGCGCCCCGGGAGGGCCATCACTTCACGGTTATAGGCAGCGGCGAGGCGAGCGGTGACGAGGGCTCCTCCGCGTTCGGCGCTCTCCACCACTATCACCCCGTCAGAAAGTCCCGCAACGATGCGGTTGCGGGCCAGAAAGTTGCCTTTATGCACCGGGGCATCAGAGCGATATTCCGTGACGAGAGCTCCGCCGAGTGAGAGCAGTCGACGCGCCTCAGTGCGGTGCACTGAGGGGTAGATGGTCTTGAGGCCGTGAGCCAGCACGGCCACCGTGGGGCACCCGGCGTCCATGGCGGCGCGATGTGCAGCAATGTCCACGCCATAGGCGAGTCCGCTCACTATCACAGGTTTCGCCGGGAGGTTTGCGGCAAGATCGCTCACCACGCGTCGGATGAAATCGCAGCCGTAAGGGGTGGCGTGGCGCGTGCCGACAATGCCGAGCACGAAGCGCGAATCGAGGTCGCAGTCACCGAGCGAGTAGAACAGAGCGGGAGCATCGTCACATTCAGTCAGGCGGCGAGGATAGCTACCCTCGGTGATGAATGATGTGTTCACGCCATTTCCCATGATGAATGCCAGCTCGCGGTCAGCTGCGGTCAGAGCTACGTCACGCACCTGCCGGGATGCCATGCGCGAACGGGTGCCGAGCATGGACTGGAGTTGCTTCTCGCCCAGAGAGAAGAAGCTCTCAAGGGAGCCTGTGCGGTCAAGCACACTGCGTCCCGTGGATGCGTTGATGCCCGGGAGTGATGAGAAAGCGATTTGCCTCCGCAACTCGGTGTCTATCATATGAGGCATAGGTGTGGATGATGTTTAGGGGATGGAGGGTGAGTGGGGAAGCAGGTGGAATTTGGAATTAGGGCAGTCAGAGGAAGCGCGCGAAGGCCTCGGCCAGTTCTTCGCCACGGGTGAGGACACCGGCGCGTGTGGCTACCACAGTGACCTCGGCGGTGCAGCACAGCAGCATCGCGGGCATGCGGTATATTGCCTGACGGAAGATGAACCGGGCCCCTTGCCGCTCAATGTTGAGGCAGCTGAGAGCCGTGGCTCCGAGGCCGAGCGGGGCCTTGTAGGTGATGTCGATGCGGTGCACCACCGGGTCTATCCCCTGCTCGCTCATGCTGCGGAAACTGAGTCCGGCGGCCTCGCAAAATTCATGGCGTGTGTGCTCCATGTAGTGCAGGTAGATGGCGTTGTTTACGCGTCCCTGTGAGTCAACTTCATAGTCGCGCACCTTGATTTCCATGCCGAAGATGTAGTGGTTGCCGTGGATTTCGACGGGTTGCAGTTCAGTGTGCATGATTCATCAATTTGAGTATAATTCAACAACAGAGTTGGCAGTGACCGGCTGAAATTTGAGAGCGGCCCGCGCCCGGAGCCGTGTGGGCTTGACGGGGCGCGGGCCGCAGTGAGAGTGTCAGTGAGATGGCCGTGCCGGCTGAGGGTGTCGGGCCCTCATTGGGACGGTGATCCGGATGAGCACGTTATGCCTCCTGATAGTCGGCTACCTGGTCGGGCATGAAGTTGGCGATGAATGCCTCGTGCTTTGCCACCTCGGCCTGTGCCATCTTGCAATACACCTCGGCGCTCTTGGCGAAGTCCGCATTGCGGTCGGCATCGAGCACGAGAAGGTGTCCCATGATGATGTTGCCGGCCATCTCCACGAGGCGGCGAGCCATCAGGTCGAGATAAGCCTGATCCTTGACGGAAGTAACCTTCTCCACCGCGTTCTTGTAGATGCGTGTGAGCTCCTTGAGGGTAGAGCGGAGGGGCTTGAGGTCATTGTTGACCTCCTGAGCCTCGTAGCTCTCGATGAGACCCAGATAAGTGCCGGTGGTGACGTGGCGGATGGCCGCAACCACCTGCAGCTGGGTTGTGCCCTCGTAGATGGAGATGATGCGTGCGTCGCGGTAGAGGCGCTCGCAGGCGTAGTCCTTCATGAAGCCGGAACCGCCATGCACCTGGATGCAGTCATAAGCGTTCTGGTTGCAGTACTCGCTGCCCATTCCCTTGGCCAGGGGGGTGCAGGCATCAGCCAGACGGCTGTACAGCTTCATCTCCTTGCGCTCGTCGGGGGTGAGGGTGCGCTCCTTGGCGATATCCTCATAGAGCTTGTACATATCCACGAAGCGAGAGGTCTCGTAAAGGAGTGAGCGGCTTGCGTCGAGCTTGGCCTTCATCACGGCTATCATCTCATATACAGCCGGGAACTCGATGATGGCCTTGCCAAACTGCTTGCGGTCCTTGGCATAGGCGAGAGCCTCGCGGTAAGCGAGCTCGCTGACGCCCACGCTCTGTGCGGCGATGCCGAGGCGTGCACCGTTCATCAGGGCCATCACATACTTGATGAGGCCCAGACGGCGCGAGCCGCAGAGCTCGGCCTTGGCATTCTTGAACACGAGCTCGCAGGTGGGCGAGCCCTTGATGCCGAGCTTGTTCTCGATGCGACGCACTGTCACGCCGCCGTCGCGCTTGTCGTAGATGAACATCGAGAGGCCGCGGCCATCCTTGGTGCCATCCTCAGAGCGGGCGAGCACCAGGTGTATGTCTGAGTCGCCGTTGGTGATGAAGCGCTTCACGCCGTTGAGACGCCAGGTGCCGTCAGGCTGCTCGGTGGCCTTGAGCATCACGCTCTGCAGGTCGGAGCCGGCATCGGGCTCTGTGAGGTCCATTGACATGGTCTCGCCCTCGCACACGCGGGGGATGAACTTCTGCTTCTGCTCCTCGTCGGCAAACTCGTAGATGGTCTCGGCACAGTCCTGCAGGCCCCAGATGTTCTCGAAGCCGGTGTCAGCGCGGCTGACGAGCTCGGCTCCCATGATGTAGGGGGTGATGGGGAAGTTGAGGCCGCCTAGACGGCGGGGCATTGCCATGCCCATGAGGCCGGCCTTGCGCATAGCCTCGAGGTTGCGGTCGGTGCCGGCGGCATACTTGACGTGTCCGTCAACCACCGTGGGCCCCTCGTGGTCCACTTCCTCGGCATTCTCGGCAACGATGTCGCCGCAGATTTCGCCCATGATGGAGAGCACGCGGTCATATGAGTCCATGGCGTCGTCGAAGTCGAGCGGCGCGTAGTCAAACTTGTCAGCGTCAGTGTAGTCACGCTCCTTCAGCGCGACAATCTTCTGCATCAGCGGATGGCTCAGGTGATGCTTCAGCGCGGGGTTGTCAGTATAGAAATTAGCCATGGCTTATTTGGAGTTCTTCTTGTAGTACTTGATGAGCTTGGGGAGCACGTCCTCGATGGTGCCGTTGATCACGTAGTCAGCGATGGTGTTGATGGGCGCATCGGGGTCGGAGTTCACGGAGATGATGATGGAGCTCTCCTGCATGCCGGCGATGTGCTGAATCTGTCCGGAGATGCCGCAGGCGATGTAGAGCTTGGGGCGCACGGTGACACCGGTCTGGCCGATCTGGCGAGCATGCTCGGTGAAGCCGGCATCCACGGCAGCGCGGCTTGCGCCGACCTCGGCGCCGAGGGTGTCAGCGAGCTCGTGGAGGAGCTGGAAGTTCTCCTTGGAGCCTACGCCGTAGCCGCCGGCCACGATGATGGGAGCACCCTTGATGTTGATCTTGCTCTTCTCGATGTGGCGGTCGATGATCTCCACTGCGAAGTCAGCGTCAGACACATACTTCTTGGCATCGAGCTTGACCACCTCACCCTTGTGGTTGGGGTCGAGCACCTCTTTCTTCATCACGCCCTCGCGCACGGTGGCCATCTGCGGACGGCAGTCGGGGTTGACGATGGTGGCCACGATGTTGCCGCCGAAAGCGGGACGAATCTGGTAGAGCAGGTCGGTGTACTCCTTGCCGGTCTTGGGGTCCTTGTGGGGTCCGATCTCAAGGGCGGTGCAGTCAGCGGTGAGGCCGCTGTGCAGACATGAGCTCACGCGGGGACCGAGGTCACGGCCTATGCAGGTGGCGCCCATCAGGCAAATCTGCGGCTTGATCTCCTTGAACAGGTTGATGAGCACCGATGCGTGGGGGTTGCTCAGATAGGGGTAGAGGCGCTTGTCCTCCACCTTGTAGACCACGTCAGCGCCGTAGGGGAAGATCTGGTCCTCCACGCCGTCGAGTTTGTCGCCGATTACCAATGCTTCGAGCTTGACGCCGAGCTTCTTGGCCAGTTCGCGGCCCTTGGTGAGGAGCTCAAGGCTGACATCGGCCACGCGGCCGTCCTCGAACTCGCAATATACTATCAGGTTGTTGTTATCAGTCATGATTGTGCTGTGATTGTGAGAGTTGGGGATGCACTCTGCACTGTGTGTGTCAGTGTGCGTCAGCCTATGGTGTGGTTAACGATCAGTTCCTTGATGAGCTCCTCAATCTGTGCGTCATCGTTGTCGAGCACGCGGCACTCCTTGGCGGTGAACACCACGTTCTCCACATTCTTCACCTTTGTGGGAGAGCCTGCGAGACCTATCTGCTCGGGGTCGGCATCAACGTAAGCGGCGCTCCACTCCTGAAGCTGGAGCTCGGGACGCTTGGCGTGGAGTTCCTGAGCCTTCTCGCTGAGCTTTGACACCTCGGAGGGTGATGCGGCAAACTTGTACTTCTGCACGCGGTAAGCGTTGCGGGGTCGGCAGTCGGCGGCAGTGCCGTTGACAGTCACCACGCAGGGGAGGGGAGCCACCACCGTCTCCACGCCATGCTCCAGACGGCGCTTCACAGTCACCTTGCCATCCTTGAGGTCAAGAATCTCCTCAGCGTAAGTCACCTGGGGGATGCCGAGCTTCTCGGCAATCTGGGGGCCTACCTGAGCGGTGTCGCCGTCGATGGCCTGACGGCCGCCGAGGATGATGTCATAGTTGCCGATTTTCTTGACGGCCTGAGCCAGGGAGTAGCTCGTGGCGAGGGTGTCGGCACCACCGAGAGCACGGTCAGTGAGCACAATGCCGGTGTCGGCGCCGCGGTAGATAGCCTCGCGGATGATTTCGGCGGCGCGGGGGAGACCCATGGTGAGGAGTGTGACGGTGCTTCCGGGGTTGAGGTCCTTGAGGCGCAGGGCCTGCTCGAGGGCGTTGAGGTCCTCGGGGTTGAAGATAGCCGGCAGAGCAGCGCGGTTGATGGTGCCGTCCTCTTTCATCGCATCTTTGCCAACATTGCGAGTGTCAGGCACTTGCTTTGCGAGCACAATGATGTTAAGGCTCATAATGGAATGTTTCTTGATTATATGTGTGTGAGTATCGTAAATGCGGTAATGGTTGTGGCGTGACTGCCTTTCAACCCACAAATTTAACGACTTTTTGCCAACCTGCCAAACTTTTACACCGGCCGCAGTCCGAAATGGACAATGAAAGTGTACCGGGGGAATATGGCAAGGGCCGCCTCCGGTGTGGGGGCGGCCCTTGGTTGGGGTTGATGCGGGAAACTGCCGGACCGGGCCGGACAGCTCCACTGCTTAGGGGGTGTTGTCAGAACTTGGCTACCTTCTGACCGCCTACCAGATAGATGCCGGCGGGGAGGGTGGCTACGCGAGCCTTGTCAGCCTGACGGGCCACGAGGGCGCCGGCCACGTTGTACACGTCATGGCGTGCATCTGCGCCGTCAGCAAATACTGACTCGATGGAGGTGACAATCACGTCGATGGTGTGCACATCGTCGTCAGTGGCGTAGATGCCGCTGCCGTCGCTGAGCGTTACGTTGTTCAGATACATATCCTTACGGCCCTCGATGGCTTCGGAATTGGCTATGTTGAGGTAGCCGATGTTGTTAGCCTTGAAGTTGTAAGGGGAGTAGATTATCACGCGCCAGGTGTTGTCACCCACCTTGTTGATAGCAACGTCGTGACCGTTGCCGGCCTCGGGTGAGATGTAGCTGTCGGCGGTGAGCTCAAGGCCTTCGGGCAGAACCACGTCAAACTTCAGGCCGGCCACATCCTTGGCCATCGGCAGATAGATGGGGAGGTTGAAGCTGTTCTCGCTCACGGGCACCAGCGAGGTCACGCGCAGCTTGTTGGTGGTGCGCTGGGTCTCGGGGCTCTCGATGGTGGCATCCTGCTTGTTGAGGTAGTAAACAGCGAGCACCACGTCGGTGGATGTGATGTTGCCGTCGCGATCCATATCCATGTTCTCAAGGTGCATCTCCTCGGTCTGGATGCCTACGCTCTTCTTGGCGATGAGCACGATGTCGGCGATGGTGAGCACGTCGTCGCCGTCAGCGTCGCCGCTGACCTTGGCCTTGACGGTTACGGTGCATGTGGCCTCGACGTCCACGCCGCCACGGGCAATGGCAGTGATGACAGCCACGCCTGCGCCTACACCCTTCACCAGGCCCTCGGAGTCAACGGTGGCCACGGTGTAGTCAGATGATACCCACATCACAGCCTTGTTGGTGGCATCATCGGGGGTAACGGTGGCGGTGAGCTGCAGCTCCTCGCCAATATACATGGTGCTTTCGGTAGCTGAGATGGTGATGGCCTCCACGGGCTTGCCGTCAACGGTAACGTCGATGGTAGTGGTGGCGCCGAAGCCGTCAAGAGCGGTCACCTTGATAACGGCCACGCCGGAAGCGGTGGCTATCACGGTGCCATCCTCAGAGAGGGTGATAACGTTCTCGCCGGACTCAATCTCCCACTTCACCTCCTTGTTGGTGGCATCCTCGGGGAGGATGGTCAGGTTAATCTGGCCGCTGGCACCGTTGGTAAGGTTGAGGTTGGAGGGAGTGGCCTCGATGGAGGTCACGGCCTTTACCACGGTGATGTTGAGCGGAGTGTCCTCAAACTTGTTGCCCACGTTGAGGTTGCCCTCTGAGGGAACTTCGTTGAAGATGATGTTGGTGAGCTTGCCGCTGACTTCGCCCACTGAGGCATTGGTGGCGGTGAGCTTGAAGGAGAAGATGGGGCGCGGAGCGCGGGTGAACGGGGTGTTCTTCGCGCTGTAAATGGTGCACTTGACCTCGCCGGTCACTGGTGTGGAAAGGTCCTCGGGGTTGGTGACGAGCTTATGGTCGGCGCAACGGTCACGGTTAAGGGCGAGGTCGCTCACAGCGAAGCCGGCGGGCACCATGATGGAGAATGAAGCACCGCAATACTCCTTGTCTTCGGGTGCCTGGAGTGTAACCTCAACGGTGGTGGAACCGTTTACATCCATCTGGGGGATTGAGACGAGCAGCAGGTCGTCGCTCTCCACGGGACCGATGGGGTCATCGGGGTCAACGACCTCATTCTTCCATGATGCGGTAATTTCGCCCTTCTTGATGTCGAGGGTGAGGGTCACGGGGTTGGTGGCAGCCTCGGGCACGGCGAAGTTGTTGCCGTTCTTCACGGCGGGGATGGCGATGCCGTTAGCCACGGTCACGGCTGACCCGTCGCTGACAGAGCCGAAGTAGTTTTCCCAGTCTTTGAGGGCTCCGTAGCCGAACTTGAAGCCGTTGTCGGCCCCCTCGGCGCGGAGCTTCGCGGGATCGATGGCGATGGAGTAGATGCCGGTAGTCTCGTCAAGAGTCATCACATAGTCGCTCTTGGCATCGGCGCTCCAGCCGTTGATGGCCTTGGAGATAATCCATGCGTCGGGAGTAGCGTAGGTGCTCCATGAGCCGCCCTTAAAGTCAGAGCTGAGGGTGAAGAGGTTATCCTCGGCGTTGGATGACACCTTCATGCCATATTCGTTCCACACCGTGCTCTCGTTCTTGGGGTCGACACGCTTGACGTATGCAATACCCTCAGTGCCGGCGGCCGTGGGGATCCACTTAAGCATGCCGCCGCCGATATTCTCGGCCACGACATCCTTGGCGCCGTCCCACACCTTAATGATCGCGTTGCCGTCAAGGAACCATGAGCAAGGTGAGGAGTCGATGAAGTATTCCTTGCCCACTACGTAACCGGTGGTGGTGACACCCGGGGTGTCGCCACCCTCTGACCCTTGCACGGTGACAGTGCCGGTGAAGGCCCCGTCGGCGTGGACGAGCTTGATGTCATACTTGTTGCCCTTGGCAAACTTGAGGCAGAGATTGTCCCATTGATTGTTTGCTGACCCTGCCTGCTCCTTCATGTTGCCGAGGTTCATTGACCCTGTAATGTCAAAGTTGCCACTCGTTAATGTAGAGGGGAAGTAGCCGTTTGAAGAGTGGGCTGAAGCCCAGCTTGTGGCATTGGCGTTGACGATAACGCCGTAGACGTCGGCTGCGGTAGCGTCAACGGTGTAGGTGAACACCGTCTGATTCTTCTCAAACGCTGTTGACGATGTGGCCTCGCTCACATAGAAGTAGAGCTTGGCCGGGCAGTTGTAAGCTTGGGCAGAAAAACCTGCGGAAGCCAGCAACAATGTCACAGCGGAAAGTATTTTCCTCATGATAATGATTGATGAAAGGTTAACTAAAAACGTGATTTTGCAAATTTATGCAAATAAATCCAAAATCCCGCAAACATCAACAAATTTTGCAAAATTCCCGCAAATATTCAAGGCCACCGCGTAAAAATGAGGATAGAGAGAGTTGAAAACTGATGCGCAGGATGAGAATTACACCATATAAGAATAAGAGGGTGTTGCAAAACCGGCAATTTCCGTCAATATGTAGGGATGCACCGTGGTGCATCCGCTGATTTACAGATTGTTGCGCCGGATGCACCACGGTGCATCCCTACAAGCCGATGGTTTTGCAACAACCTCTAAGACAGGGGTCAGGAGATGCGGCTCCAGTCGTAGCGGCGGTTGAAGATGCGGGCCAGGCGGCGGCGCAGAGAGGGCGCTTGCGTCAGGTCGGGGTCGGCGGCGAGAAGCCGCTCGGCCTCGCGGCGCGCCAGGGCCACGAGCTGACCGTCGGAGGCGAGGCTGGCGATTTTCAGTGCCATTGCCATGCCGCTCTGGAGTGTGCCCTCAAGGTCGCCGGGGCCGCGGAGCTTCATGTCGGCCTCGGCAATGAGGAAGCCGTCGGTGGTCTGCGTCATAATCTCCAGGCGCTTGCGAGTGTCACGTGCTATCTCGCGCTTGCTCATCAGTATGCAGTAGGAGCGGTCAGCTCCGCGTCCCACGCGCCCGCGGAGCTGATGCAGCTGTGATAGGCCGAAGCGCTCGGCGTTCTCAATGACCATCACGGTGGCGTTAGGCACATTCACCCCCACCTCAATGACCGTGGTAGCCACCATGATCTCGGCTTTGCCGGTGACGAACTGCTGCATCTGCCACTCCTTCTCCGCCGGCTTCATCTGCCCGTGGACAAAAGCCACCGTCCGCTTGGGGAACACCTCGCGGATTGCCTCATATCCCTCCTCAAGGCTTTTGAGGTCAAGTTTATCGTTCTCCTTGATGAGCGGGTGCACGATGTATACCTGCCGTCCGGCACGTATTTCGGAGCCGATGGCGCGGTACACGTTCCAGCGGTCCTGCTCGTAGCGGAGCACGGTGGTGACCGGCTTGCGGCCGGGGGGGAGCTCGTCAATGACGCTCACGTCAAGGTCGCCGTATACCGTCATGGCGAGAGTGCGCGGAATGGGCGTGGCCGTCATTACCAATATGTGAGGCGGGGTGGTGCTCTTGGCCCACAGTCGGGCGCGCTGGGCTACGCCGAAGCGGTGCTGCTCGTCGATGACGGCGAAGCCGAGAGCAGAAAACTCCACCGGCTCCTCAAGCACGGCGTGCGTGCCGATGAGTATGTGGAGCGAGCCGTCACGGAGTCCGGCATGGATGTCACGGCGGCGTGCGGTCGGGGTGCTTCCGGTGAGCAGTTCCACGCTGATGCCGAGCGGAGCCACCAGCGAGCGGATGGTCTCGAAATGCTGCGAGGCGAGAATTTCCGTGGGGGCCATCAGGCATGCCTGCTTGCCGTTGTCAAGCGCGATGAGCATACACAGCAGAGCCACCAGAGTCTTGCCGGAGCCCACATCCCCCTGGAGAAGGCGGTTCATCTGCCGCCCGCTCCCCATATCGGCGCGTATCTCGCGAATCACTCGCTTCTGGGCCCCCGTCAGCTCAAAGGGGAGGCGCTCGAAGTAAAACCGGTTGAAGAACTCGCCAATGCGCCCGAAACGGTAACCCGCTATGGCACCCTTGCGGGCGGCGGCGTAGCGGAGTATGTCCAGTTCGAGGAAGAAGAGCTCGTCAAACTTCAACCTCTCTCGCGCTTTCTCGGCGAGGGTGATGTTGGCCGGAGCATGTACGGCGCGTAGAGCGTCGCCCAGGGGCATCAGCCCGGTGGCGGCGATGGTGGCCGCGGGTATCGGGTCAACGATATGCTCTGTGAGAGCAAGAGCGTTGCGTGCAAGCGTGTGGAATGTGCGTGACGAGAATCCGGCGTTGCGGAGCTTGTCAGTAAGCGGGTAGACGCCGCGCATCCCCGGCTCGGCCATCACCGCTGCCGGGTCATCCACTTCGGGGTGCACCATCTGCAGGGTGTGGCCGAAGTAGGCCGGTTTGCCGAAGATGATGTATTCACGGCCTGTGACGTAGGCCTCGCGAATCTTGCGTATCTGGCGGAACCACACCACCTCCATGGTGCGCCGTCCGTCTGAGAACAGTCCTACCAGGCGTGCCCGCGCACCTTCGCCTTGCACAGTGAACGACACGAAGCGCCCCCGCACCTGCGTCATGGCCATCCCCTCATGGAGCTCGGAGATAGGGTAGGTGCGTGAGCGGTCTATGTAGTGCGTGGGGTAGTATTGCAGCAGGTCGAGCACCGAGCGGATGCCGGCCTCGCGCGCCAGCAGCTCTGCGCGCTTTGGCCCCACGCCTTTCAGAAACTTTATGTCGCGGTCAGCAAGAGACTCCACGTGATGCGAGTGCTTCGAGGATTATCAGGTCGAGGGGGTTGGTGAGCTTGATGTTGTAGGGCGAACCGGTAGTGAGACGGATGTCGGTAAATCCGGCGGCAGCCATCACCGAGGCATCGTCGGTGAACTCCGGGCGCACCCCGCGGGCATATGCAGCAATGAGCCTGTCGGCGCGGAACACCTGGGGCGTCTGCACGGCGCGGTAGTTGCTGCGGTCCACCGGCACGCTGGTGCCGTCAGTGCCGAGCAGACGCAGCGAATCGGTCACCGGCACCACCGGGATAGCACCGTCGGCACCCTCCATCACAGCTTTTACGGCTTCATCAAGCATCTCAGGGGTGACGAAGGGGCGCACGCCGTCGTGCACGGCCACCATTTGCACCTCAGCCGAGACTGCCTCCAGAGCGTTGCTCACGCTCTCGGCGCGCGAAGCACCGCCATAGGCGAGTGGGGGTGACACGAATGAGTGCTTTACGCACAGCTCACGCCAGAGCTCCTCCATCTCGCGACTGAGAACAAGTGTGAGTTGCGCCGAGGGGGCCGTCTCGCGCAGCCGCGTGATGGTGGTCATCAGCAGGGGGCGCCCACCCAAGGGCTGAAACTGCTTGGGCATGGCCGCACCGAAACGCGCACCCACGCCGGCAGCCACCACAATGATGTGGAGCCGCGAATAGTCTATCGGTTCATGTCCGCTCATAAAGCTCATACTGCTCATAATGCAAAGATAGCCACAATTCCCGCAACACACAAACCGCGCCGGGAAGCCCTGTGTTGAGGCTTGCCGGCGCGGCGCTTATATACTTCTTATCCTAACTTTTTTGTCGTACGGGAGCGGGGAGTAGCATCAGCGGGTTTTGAGATACTCCAGCGAGTTGCGGGCCAAGGTGAGGACGTTATCCTGATAGATGTTGTTGGAGGGATGTGCGCTCTTGTCAGGGGTGCCGTCGGCATTGCGCATGGAGAATTCGCAGCCGCCGTTGCCAATGCAGAGTATGGTGCCCTTGAAGTCAGTGTCGCCCTGCTGAGCCTCCCACACGTTGAGCTGCGAGATGAACTCCGTCTGAGAGTCCCAGGTGCCCAGCGGGTAGATGCCATATTTCTGAGTGAGTTCATTGTAGCACTCCTCGTCCTGGTTGCCCTTGCCGGTGAGGGCTGAGGGGATGTTGAAGAAGAGGCAGTTGTGGTCCTCGGTCCATCCCGGACCCTTGAAGGGAATGAGGTTGACGGAGCCGTTGTTGGTCACGGGGAGCCCTTTGTAGATTGGGTGAGAGGAGTGGTCCTTGGTGAACTTGCGACCCGGGTTGAGTGACACAGCCATGCTCCATGAGTCGGGGTTGACACCGCCGCGACCTGTGTTGATGTTGCGGTCGTTATTGCGCAGGGCGCTCATGGGGAGGCGGTCAAGGGTGCCTACATACACCGTGGCGTGGCTCCAGAGGAGGAGATTGCCTCCGTCGGCATACCATTGCTTGATATAAGGCGTGGCGAGGTCAACCACCTCGGGCATATTGAACACCACATCCTCCGAGAGGCCGTCACCCTCGATGTCGCGCATCCAGAAGAGCACGCGGTAGGGCTCAAGCACGGCAGTGGAGTTGATGGAGCTGAACGGTATGAACTGTGCCGTGGGGTAGGTCTCGTGCAGCCACAGCCATGCCGAGGCCTCGTCATCGTCGCCATCAGCGATGAGTTCCTCCGGTGTGTCATAGATGCTCAGATAACCGATGGCCGTCTTGCCGATGCGCAGTGATGCGCTCACGGGGAGCGACTGTCCCTGTGCGTTCTCGGCTATGAGGGTCACTGTCCACTCATGGCCGTAGGTCACGTCAGAGATGGTGTAGGAGGTAGTGGCGGCGGGGAGCGAGGTATGGATGGTGCGGTCGCCGTCGGTGGCGTCAAAGATGATGCTCTCGGCGGTGGGGTTGGCATCCCAAGTGACGGAAGCGTCATAGCCGGCCGCCTTCTCGACCTGAGCCATTGCCAGGCCTGTCATCTTGGCGGCGCCGGGACGGGTGTAACGCTTGATTACACCCGCGGATACGTTAGTGCCGTCGGTGAGCTTGAACACGTAAGTGTATTCAATATTGGTGTCCACCTGGCGCTGAATGTATGTGTCGCCGGTCACAGTCTCGGCTCCGAGGAATGTCTGGCCGCTATACAGGCTCACCTGCATTGAACGCCCGGCCTGTACCGGCCATGTCCACACGTAGTCGTCGCCCTGAAGCGAGCCGTTGATCAGAGCCGGGTCGATGGGGGCGAGCACCGGGTCGGCCACCTTGACGTCATTGTCCTGGCAAGCCGCGAGCAGCAGGGCCGAGGCGAGCGCGAGGAGTATGCTGTGTATCGTTTTCATGATAGGAATGTGAGATTGGGTGGATGGAGAGAGGATGGATTAAGAGAGGATGGATTAATTGTAGCCTGCGTTCTGCTGATACAGGCCGGGGATGTAGTAGAGCTGGTTGTAGGGGATGGGATAGAACTCGTTCTTGCCGGGAGTGAAGTGTGCATCCTGCATGTACTGGCCATACTTTACGCCCTCATACTCATAGTCCTTGGCGCGTGAGAAGTAAGCGTTGAGGGTTGCGGAGGCGATGCCCCAGCGGCGCAGGTCGAAGTAGCGGCTGCTCTCCATGGCCATCTCCAGACGGCGCTCCCAGCGGAGGCGCAGGCGAGCCTTGTCCTTGGTGTTGAAGTCAGTGGCGGGATACAGGGCAATCTCGCAGAAGTCACGGGCATAAGAGATGTGCTTGTCAACGGAGTTGGCGGCTCGCTGACGGATGTCATTGATGATGGAGCGGGCCTCCTCGAGCCGGCCGATTTCCACGAGTGCCTCGGCACGCATCAGCATCACGTCAGTGTAGCGGAACACATAGTCGTTGGTGGCGAATGCCTGCCAGTCACCCTCGAAAGTCTCACCGGCCGAGCGCTGGGGCACCTCCTTGAGCGAGGTGTAGAAGCCATAGGTGCCGGGGGTGCGGGAGTTGGCGGTGGTCATGGTGTACTCAGCCTCATACTTGTAGGGGAACGAGGGCATGCCTACGGTGTGGAACAGGCGAGGGTCCCACTTCTGGGCTGACGGCGTGCCGCTGACGGGGTAGAGGTTCTCGTTGGCGAAGTCGTCAAACATGGGGAGACCGTCGCGGGTCTTGTAGGCGTTCACCAGGTCTTGCGAGGGCTTGTGGAAATCCCATCCGCACTTCCACATACCCCAGCAGCCGTTGAGCATGATGGACCAGTTGGCACGGCCGAAACGGGTGTTGTCCTCGGTGTATTGCGAGGTCTGGACTGCGAACACGCTCTCGATGCTGTTCTTGTACTCGGGGAGGAAGATGTCGCCGAAGTCCGGGAGGTAGCCGTACTGCGAGGCAGCCACCACGTCAGTGTAGTCCACCACCTTCTGCATATAGGCAGGGTTGATGAAGTTCACACCGTCCGATGCCTCATAGCCGTCGCCCCAGGCCAGAGTGAGGTAGCACTTCGCCAGATAGGCTGCGGCAGCCGGTTTGTTGGCGCGTCCGCCGCCGTCAGGCATCTCCATTGGGAGCACGTTGTAAGCCTGCTCAAACTCGGCGATAACCTTGGCGAACAGCTGCTCGTAGGTGAACTCGATATTGGAGGTCTGCTCGGTGCTGTTGTCAAGGAGCACCTGCTCGTCAATCCAGGGAATCTGACGGAAGATGGTGAGCAGCTTGAAGTAGAAGTGGCCGCGCAGGAAGTGCATCTCGGCGATGCGGCGAGCGGTGACATCAGCACCGAGAGTCTCAACGCCATGCTCCTCGAGAGCAACCAGAGCGCGGTTGCAGCGCGAGATGGCGCAGTAGAGCCTGTACCACAGTTCATCGAGCTCGCCCGGGGTGGATGTTAGCGTTGACCATATCTCCATAGGGTTATAGCCTGTGTCGGAGAGGCCGCTGCCACCCTTGAGGCAGTCATCAGAGGAGAGGTCGCCGTAGGGCCAGAGGTTGAAGGGATAGTTGTACCAGCAGTCACCGAGCATGGCATAGGCAGCGTTGGCCATCTTGTCGGGCTGTTCCATGGCGGTCTCCTCGTCGACTACGCCCGTGGGAGGCTCGTCGATGAAGTCGTTGCATGATGTGGCTGCCAGAGTGAGGAGTGACAGCGCGTATATCTTGAGAGATTTCATGTCTTAAGAATGAGAGTATATATAGGTGGGGATGTGGAAATGTGTGAGCCCGACTCAGAAGTCAACCTGCAGGCCGAATGACACGGAGGTGGCGATGGGGTAAGCCCAGTTGGGGTTCTCGGGGTCGGTGCAGGTGAGGCTGCCGCTCTTGATGGTGAGGAGGTTCTGGCCTGACACATAGACGCGAGCCTTGGTCATGCGGAGCTTCGAGAGGAGCTTGTCAGGGAGGTTGTAGCCCACCTGGAGGGTGCGCAGCTTCATGTATGAGCCGTTCTCCACGAAGTATGATGATGTGCGCTTCTCATCGCTCTTGTCGTTGGTGGTGAGCATGGGTATGGTGGAGTTGGCATTGACCACGGGGAGCCATGCGTCTAGGGTGCGCACACCCTTGTTGCTTCCGGCGTCTATCACGCTCCAGAAGTCGTTCTGCAGCTTCTGATTGTTGTAGACATCCTGCCCGAGCACGCCTTGCCAGAACATCTGGAAGTCAAAGTTGCGGTATGTCAGCTCGATGTTCAGACCCATTGAGAAGTCAGGCACCGGGTTGAAAATCCAGGTCTGGTCATCCTCGGTGATTCGGCCGTCGCCGTTAAGGTCAGCGTAGCGCATGCCGCCTACGCGGGCGTTGTCCTGACCGGAGGCAAGCACCTCGTCCTGCGACTTGAAGAGGCCGTCGAACACGTAGCCCACGATTGAGCCGTAAGGCTTGCGTGCCTCCACGAGGTTTTCGGTGGGTGTATGCACATAGGAGCCGGTGGTGGTGGCGGGGAGGTAGGTGACGCGGTTGCGGAAGAAGTCAAGGTTGAGACTTGCACGGTAGCCGAGGCCGCAGGCCAGCTGGTCACGCCAGCTCACGAGGAACTCCATACCCCAGTTGCGCAGCGAGGGGCCGTTGAGCCATGAAGCACCGCCTTCACCCATAGCACCGAGATAGGCGGGATTGATGAGCATATCCTTCACATCCTTGATATAGGCGTCCACCGAGCCGGTGAGGCGGTTGCGGAGGAAGCCGAAGTCCACGCCGGCGTTGTACTGTATGGTGGTCTCCCACTTGAGGTCGGGGTTGGCGGTCTGGCTGGCGTAGTAGCCGGAGGGGAATATGCCGCTTTGCTGGAGCAGCAGGTCATAGGCGGTGGAGGTCACGCGGTCAGAGCCGTAGTCGGCCACGTAGAGGCCGTAGCGGGCGGTGTTGCTGATGGCCTGATTACCTGTCTTGCCCCATGAGAGGCGAATCTTGAGTTCGTCCATCCAGGTCTTCTTCAGGTCTTCGGAGAGACGGTAGCCGAGGGTGGCGGCGGGGAACGTGCCGTAGCGGTTGTTGCTGCCGAAGCGCGAGGAGCCGTCATGTCGGATGGTGAATGACGCCAAGGCACGGTTGCGCCAGTTGTAGTCAATCTTGCCGAAGAATGACACCAGTGAGTAGGCGGACTTGTTGCCGGTGGAGCGTTCCACGCCTGATGAGGCATCGGGGTACATATAGTCGGGAGTCTCGATGTCGTAGTCCTCGTTGATGCCTGAGAAGTCTATGCGGTTCTGGCGGTAGAGCTCGAAGCCGGCCAGAGCTGTGAAGTTGTGGTCAGCGCCGATGGCGAAGTTGTAGTTGGCGGTGTTGGTCCATGTCCACTTGGAGTCGTTGGCCTGGGAGAGCGTGGTGGAGTTGGTGTCGTTGTTTACGATGTCACTGTGGTAAGTGTAGTTGTAGGAGTGGATGAAGGCGGCATCGTAGTCAAGACCGAAGTTGGAGCGGAGCGTGAGACCCTTGATGGGTTTGATGTCAATGAAGGCGTTGCCGAAGAGTCGCCATATCTTCAGGGCGTTGTCCTTGTTGAAGGCGAGCTCGCGCATAGGGTTCTGGCGGTTGGGCATACTCCCGACGGGGCCGGCATAGGTCACGCCGTCCGTCTCAAACACGGGCACCACGGATGGCATCTTCAGCGCATTTTCCAGCGGCTGGCAGTCTACCTGGTCGGTATAGGTCAGGGTGAAGTTCTCGCCCACGCTCACCACCTTGGAGATGTCGAATGATGAGTTTACGCGGGCTGAGATGTTCTCGAAGTTGGTGTGCTTGAGGATACCCTCGGCGCGGCGGTAGCCCAGGGAGAAGAGGACGTTGCTCTTCTCGCCTGCCGATGACACGGCTACGTCATAGCTCTGTGTGAAGCCGGTGCGCGAGATTTCGTCGAGCCAGTCCGTGTTGGACATCGGCATGGTCTGACGGGCGTTGATGTAGCCGTCATACAGGCCGTTGACTGTGTAGTTCTGATACTGCCCGGTGGCGATGTTGTAGACCGAGATGGGGTAGCCGGACGCGGCGTTGAGGTTGAGGCCGTAGCTCGAAGCGTAGGTCACGGGGTCGATGCCGTCGTTGAGAGCCGCCTGGGCCATGGCTGTCGCGTAGCCCGGGGTGTCGAGGAGCTTCATCTTGGACTGCGAGGAGTAGAACTGCGCTGTGAGGTTGGCCGAGAAGCTGACATTCACCTTTTTGTCGGCCGCCTTGCCCTTCTTGGTGGTGATGATGATCACACCGTTGGCGGCACGCGAGCCGTAGATTGATGCGGAGGCGGCATCCTTGAGTACCTGCATACTCTCGATGTCGTTCATGTTTAGAGAGTTGAGCGAAGCGGTGGTGGGTACGCCGTCAATCACGAACAGCGGCTCCTGTGAGGCGTTGAACGAGCCGATACCGCGGATGCGCACTGTGCCGGTGCCGCTGGGTGAGCCGTTGGCGGTGACGGTCATGCCGGGTACCTTGCCCTGAAGGGCTCGCATGGGGTCAGTGTCTGATGAGGTTTCGAGGGCTTTGGTGGAGACCACTGACACCGAACCGGTGAGGTCAGCCTTCTTCATGGTCTGGTAACCGACCACCACCACCTCGTCGAGCATCTCGGAGTCCTCGTCGAGAGTGACCTGCATCATCTGCTCGGCCTTGATGGTGCGGCTCTGATAGCCTACATATGAGAAGATGAGGCTTGAGCCGTCGGGCACAGTGATTGTGAAGTTACCGTCGAGGTCAGTGGCCACGCCGTTGGCGGTGGATGCCTCGGAGATGACGCTGGCACCGATCAGCGGATCGCCGTCGGATGACGACACCACCGTGCCGTGCACCGTGATGGTCTGCGCCTGAAGCGTGACAGCCATGAGCAGCAGCATGACAGTGCTTAGGATGAGTTTTTTCATGATGAGTGTGATTAGAGTTGGTTTCTGCTGCAAAAGTATGCACAGGGCGGCTGCCGGGCCTTTCACAGATGTTGCACCCACCATGAAAATTCGTGCGTTGCAACAATTTTAATATGTTTCGCCCAATTATCAATACAGCAACACCCTCTAAGAGTGGTAGAGGCATGGGGCCAAAGAGAGGGATGCCCCGCCGTAGCATCTCAGCGGCCGCTCATGCCGAGGCGGTCACGCAGCTCGGTAGGGGTCTCGCCGTAGGTCTCGCGATAGACGCGCGTGAAGTAAGCCGGGGCCGAGAACCCCACCTCATAGGCTATCTCGCTCACTGAGCGCGAGGTGGAGGTGAGGAGCTCGCGGGCACGTTCAAGGCGGAGCTTGCGGAGCAGTTCCACCGGGGAGTAGTTGGTGAGTGCCTTAATCTTGCGGTAGAACTGCGAGCGCCCTAAGTTGAGCCGTGCGGCAAGAGCATCAATGTTGAGGTCGGCATTGCCCATCTCCTCCTTGACCAGAGCCACGAACCGTGCATAGAACTCACTGTCGATGTCAGTAGCGGCAGTGGTGGTCGCCGGA
The DNA here is from genome assembly GCA_023665605.1 of Candidatus Amulumruptor caecigallinarius. Taxonomy (GTDB): domain Bacteria; phylum Bacteroidota; class Bacteroidia; order Bacteroidales; family Muribaculaceae; genus Amulumruptor; species Amulumruptor caecigallinarius_B. The sequence continues at coordinate 1,017,241 of JAMPDP010000001.1, forward strand.
CGTGCAGCGGCGGGCCGCGGTCCGGCAGACTGCTCCCACAGTGCGCGGATGCGCTTGCGGTTGTCGAGCAGGGAGCGGCACTTGGCGCGCAGCATCCTCTCGTCAAAGGGCTTTGCGAGGTAGCCGTCGGCACCGCTGTCATAGCCCGAGATGCGCTGCTCGTCGAGCGAGCAGGCGGTGAGCAGAAGCACCGGGATGTGTGAGGTGGACATCTCCTGCTTGATTAGGCGGCAACACTCCAGACCATCCATCACCGGCATCATCACGTCGCACACCACAATGTCAGGCACATACTTGGCAGCGAGGCGGAGCCCATCGCGCCCGTCGGCAGCCTCAATCACGCGGTATTCGTCGCTGAGGAGTTCGCGCAGCATCAGGCGTATGTCGGGGTTGTCATCAATAACCAGCATAAGCGGCGCATCACCCTCGGGTGGTGTGTCGGCACCCTCCACGCGGCTGAGCTCCACCTCAGCCTCGGCAGGCGAGAGACGCGGTGGCACCGGAGCGGCCTGTGCCCCGACATGGTTCTCCGGGATGGTGACGGTGAAGCGCGTACCCACGCCGGTTTCACTTCCCACATCTATGGTGCCTCCGTGCAGCTCCACAAAGGCCTTTGCCACGGCCAGACCGATGCCTGAGCCGTTGGGGCTCACGCGGTCCACCTGATAGAAGCGGTCAAAGATGCGTGCCATCTCGTCGCGCGTCATCCCCTTACCGTTGTCCTCCACCATTATAATAAGCGCACCGGGACGCATACGGCAGGTCACGCGGATTGTGCCGTTGTCGGGAGTGTACTTGATGGCGTTAGACATGAGGTTGAAAAACACCCGCTCCACCTTCTCCACGTCGATGGCCACCGATTGCTCAGGGGTGACATCCATCACAGTGAGCAGCCTCAGAGTGCGCCGGCGCATGATGCCGCTGAATGTCTCCAGCCAGTCCGTGACCAGTGCCATGGGTGACACTTCCACGCGGTTGAGCTCCAGCTTGTCATTCTCATACTTGCGGAAGTCGAGAATCTGGTTGATGAGGCGGCGGAGTATCTTGACGTTCTTGGCGGCGATGCGCATCAGCGTGAGCTGCCCCGGGGTGAGGTTTGGGGCGGCGGCAAGCTGCTCCACCGGTTCGGCGATAAGTGTGAGGGGAGTACGCAGGTCATGGCTCACGTTGGTGAAGAACATCAGCTTTGACTGGGTGGCCTCGCTGAGTCTGCGGTTGAGTTCCTGCTCGGCCTGACGCTGCTGCTCAAGCACTCGGTTCTGAGCCATCAGTTCCTCCTGATGCCGTTTGCGCTGCCAGTAGGCGCGCAGCAGCATGAACAGGAGGCCACACACAAGCAGTGCAATGGCAATGGTGGCGTAGAGCAGGGCTGTCTGCTCCGAGTGGCGGCTCCAGTAGTCGTCGAGTTGTCGCTTGAGTAGCTCTATACGTGAGGTCTCCTCGCGTAGCTGGTCATCCTGGAGCATGAGCAGGTCGGCATTGCTCTTGTCCACGGCCGATGACAGCGGCAGGCGCGATGTGCGCTCGAAGGGGGTTCCTTTAAGTATGGCAAGAGCCGTACGCACGAGCCTGTGACCTTCGGTAGGATAGATGAAGGTGGCGTCAATTATGCTGTCGCGCACAGCCTTGATGCCGATGGATGGTGCAGCATCTATGCCAATCACCTTCATGTCGCGCCCCATGCTGCGCGCGGCCCGCGCGGCTGCAATGGCCATGCGGTCATTGTGGGCATATATAAGTGAGGCTTCCGGATGGGCACGAAGCATGGAGTCAGCCACTCGGGCGGCATCGGGGCCGTTCCAGTTGCCAGGAGCGGAAGCCACCACCTCTATCCCCTCCTCAGCAGCGCGGTCGGCGAAGCCGGCATGGCGCTCCGTGGCGGGTGTGGAGCCGGGAAGCCCGTATATCTCTATCGCCTTGGAGCCGCTTCCGGCAAGCCTGCGGGCAGTCTCGGCGGCGGCACGCCCCATACCGGCGTTGTCGGCACCCTGCCATGCGGTGTAACTCTCGCCATGGATGTCACGGTCAAACACTATGACAGGCATACCGCCGTCATACACCTCTTTTATTATCGGCGTCAGGGCATCGGCTTCGTTGGGGGCTACAATGAGTATGTCAAAGCCGGCATCCTTGAAGTAACGGATGTCGTCGGCCTGACGACGGCTGTCATCGTCGGCAGAGCGGATTTCCACCATAGCGTCGGGGTGGAAGAGGATTTCACGGCGAATCTCGGCATTCATTTTCTGACGCCAGTCGTCGTCGCTGCACTGCGACACCCCGATGCGGTACACCTTGTCACGGTGACACCCTGCAAGTGACATCAATATGGCCGCGGCGAACGCCACAGTCACCGAGAGCCTAATGAGTTTATCCCTGTTCATCAATACGGATGTGGTGAATGACGGTATATAGATTCTTCACAAATGTAGCCAAAAACTATTAAAATCGGGGCATGGTGTATGAAAAAAGGGGCGATGCAACATTTTTAATATGTTATGACAAATAAATGATATGCGTTACGGATGTCATCTTCGTAGCTTTGCCGTAGAGAATGCCATCGGCACGAATCTTCTTACCCCAAACAATACATCACCATGAACCTTATCAAGCGAATTGCCCCGGCCGTTGCTCTGGTCTCAGTGGCTGCACTCCCCGCCATGGCCTCTGATGGCGTGAAAGTGGAGCGGCTCGGCTCGGACCACACTCTGGTGCGTGTCACCGGCGAGGGTCGCTATCTGCTCCTGCCCGTGCAGGAGACCAATGACGATGCCACTGTGAACCTGCTCATTGACGGCAAACCGGAGCAAACATTCTACGTGCGTCTTGCCAAAACCGATACTGACTACACGGTGCCCTTCGACCTCGAGCCGTACAAGGGTCATAACGTTGTGCTCAGCATCGTCACTCCCCGACACCATTCGCCGACATCAAAACCTGCCGAATATGCAGCCTGGGAAGGTCTGGCCCTCGCTGACAGCTTCGACACCACCAACACCGAACAGTATCGCCCGGCCTATCACCACACACCGCTCTACGGGTGGATGAATGACCCCAACGGTATGTTCTATAAGGATGGACTGTGGCATCTCTACTATCAGTGGAACCCCTACGGCTCCAAGTGGCAGAACATGACATGGGGGCACTCCACCTCCTCTGATCTGGTGAACTGGGAGCACCACCCGGCGGCTATCGAACCCAACGGTCTGGGCTCTGTGTTCAGCGGCAGCTCGGCCATAGACTCTGAAGGGAGTGCCGGTTTCGGCAAGGATGCCGTGGTGGCTCTCTACACCTCTGCCGGCAACAGCCAGATGCAAAGCCTGGCGTGGAGCGACGACAACGGGCAGACATTCAACATCTATCCCGGCAACCCCGTGCTGACGCTCAAATCCGAAGCCCGCGACCCAAACTTCTGGTGGGATGCCGGGAAAAAGGAGTGGGTACTCGTCCTCGCTCACGCTCTGGATCATGAGATGCTGATATTCACCTCGCCGGACCTCAAGGAGTGGACGCTCCAGAGCAAGTTCGGCCAGGGTCTCGGTGCCCAGGGAGGCGTGTGGGAGTGCCCCGACTTCTTCGAGCTTCCCGTAGAGGGGAGCGATGTGACAAAGTGGGTGATGATATGCAACATCAACCCCGGCGGTCCATTTGGCGGCAGCGGCATACAGTATTTTACAGGCGACTTTGACGGCAAGAGATTCACCGCCGACACCGATGCCACCGGCTTCGTGCCTACCAAATGGCTTGACTTCGGCAAGGATAACTATGCCCTGGTGAGCTGGAACGGTGCCCCTGACGGACGACGCACCACCCTGGGGTGGATGAGTAACTGGCAGTATGCCGGCGACGTGCCCACTCAGCAGTTCCGCAGCGCCAACACACTGCCGCGTGACATCGAGCTGTTTCGCGCTGCCGACGGCGAGGTGTATGCTGCTTCAGTGCCGGTGCCCGAGCTGCTTGCCATGAGGGGGAAGGTGGCCACAAGTGCCAAGTCGGTTGAAGTGGGTGCCAAGGGACGCAGTTTTGCCCTCCCAACAGCCAACGACGGTATCTGCGAAGTAACACTCGACCTGCTCCCCGACGGAGCTGAGACCGTCACACTGACATTTGCCAACGCCAAGGGTGAGAAAGTGACGCTCATCTATGCCCCCAAGGAGAAGAAGCTCACCTTTGACAGGCGCAATAGCGGACTGGTAAATTTCAGCCCTGACTTCCCCGCCATGACCTCAGCCCCAACATTCGGCACGGGCAGCGAGCTGGCTCTGCGCATATTCATTGACCGCTCAAGCATGGAGGTGTTTACCGACGGCGGACGGAGCGTGATGACCAACCTTGTGTTCCCCACAGAGCCTTACACCACTCTGACAGTGACAGCCGGTGGCGGCAAGGCCCAAGTCCGTGACCTGAAGATATATGAAATCAAGCTCCCGTGACGCAGCCCACTCTTCCGAACAATTAATCACACCTTAATATATAGCTATGAACGCTAATCAAACCAATGCTGCGGCTGACCGTAAAGGGATGCTGATGCAGTTCATCCCTGTGATGCTCTGCTTCTTCGCCATGGGGTTCGTTGACCTCGTGGGCACAGCCTCCAACTATGTGCAGAAGGATCTCGGGCTCACCGACTCGCAGGCCAACTTGTTCCCGTCGCTCGTGTTCTTCTGGTTCCTGATATTCTCCGTCCCCACCGGGATGCTGATGAATCGCATCGGCCGCAAGAAGACCGTACTCGTGAGTCTGGTGATTACCGCCGCCTCACTGATAATCCCTGTGTTCGGCGACGGATACATGACCATGCTGATAGCCTTCTCGCTGCTGGGCATAGGCAACGCAGTGATGCAGACCTCTCTCAATCCCCTTGTGAGCAATCTCATCAGCGGTGACAAGCTCGCCTCCACACTCACCTTCGGGCAGTTCGTCAAGGCCATCGCATCGTTCCTCGCCCCGATATTGGCAGCGTGGGGTGCCACCACAGCCTCTACCACCTTCGGCCTTGGCTGGCGAGTGCTCTTTGTGATATATGCCGTGGTGAGCGTGCTCTCTGTGGCAGCCCTCGGAGCAACTCCCATCCATGAGGAGAAGCCTGACAAGGCCTCGGGCATCCGCGAATGCTTGCGACTGCTGGGCACACCCTTCGTGCTGCTATGCTTCCTCGGCATCATGTGCCACGTGGGTATCGACGTGGGCACCAACACCGTAGCTCCCAAGATTATCATGGAGCGTGTGGGTCTACCGCTCGAGGAGGCCGGTTACGCCACAAGCGTCTACTTCATCTGCCGCACCGCCGGGTGCTTTATCGGAGCATTCCTGCTTCGCACCATGCGTCCACGCACATTCTTTGCCATCAGTGTGGCTCTGATGGTGGCCGCCATGGCTATCCTCTTCACCGGTGCATCCCTGACCACATTATATATAGGCATCGGACTGGTGGGCCTGGGCAACTCCAACATCTTCTCCGTAGTATTCTCGCAGGCTCTGATCGCCTGCCCCCGCGAGCGCAACGAGGTGTCGGGACTGATGATTATGGGTCTCTTTGGCGGCACGGTGTTCCCGCTCGCCATGGGTTTCGCCGCTGATGCCGTGGGGCAGGGCGGGGCAGTAGCTGTGATGACTGCCGGCGTGGCTTACCTGATTTACTACACGCTGAAAATCCGTAACACCCAGTAACATTCAACACAAAACATAACAATAACGAAACATACACAAACCATGAAAAAATATGTAGTCGGCATGGGCGAGGCACTTTGGGACGTGCTGCCCGAAGGTAAGAAAATAGGTGGTGCACCCGCCAACTTCGCTTACCATGTGTCACAGTTCGGTCTTGACAGCTGTGTGGTCTCGGCAGTAGGCGATGACCCCCTCGGCCACGAGATTATAGACAACTTCACTGCCAAGGGCCTCAACTTCATGATTGATGTGGTGCCTTATCCCACCGGCACCGTTCAGGTCGAGGTGGATCCGGCCGGCATTCCCCAGTATGACATCAAGGAGAATGTGGCCTGGGATAACATTCCCTGTACCGACAAGCTGCTCGAGCTTGCCTCACAGACCCGCGCCGTGTGCTACGGCTCTCTGGCTCAGCGCAACGTGGTGTCACGCAACACCATCAACGCTTTCCTCGACGCGATGCCCGGGGAACAGGACGTGCTTCGCGTGTTTGACGTGAACCTGCGTCAGGGGTTCTACACCAAGGAGATTCTCTGCGAGTCCATGCAGAGGTGCAACATCCTCAAGATCAATGACGAGGAGCTTGTCACCGTGAGCCGTATGTTCGGCTACCCGGGCATCGACCTTCAGGACAAGTGCTGGATACTGCTCGGCAAGTATAACCTGAAGATGCTGATACTCACCTGCGGCATCAACGGCAGCTACGTGTTCACCCCGGGCAATGTGTCATTCCAGGCCACACCCAAGGTGGAGGTCGCCGACACAGTAGGTGCAGGTGACTCCTTTACCGCTGCCTTCATAGCCAGCGTGCTCCGTGGCAAGAGCATCCCCGAAGCACATGAGACAGCCGTGCGCACCTCCGCCTATGTGTGCACCTGCCCCGGCGCGATGCCCAAGCTCCCGGCCGACCTGCTCGCCTGAGCAGGCGGTTGGTGCGTGTACGTGTAATTTTTTTGCTGCCGGGAAAATATTTTTGTAATTTTGCGCGTTTATTTCTTGAGGGGTATGTTGTGCGCCGTTGAGGCGCCCGCAGACCTCCGGGATTAGAAACACATACACGCACACTCAGACAACACGCCATAGATGAGACAACTAAAGATCACCAAATCTATCACCAACCGCGAGAGCGCCTCACTCGACAAGTATCTTCAAGAGATAGGTCGCGAGGAGCTTATATCAGTGGAGGAGGAGGTGGAGCTGGCGCAGCGCATCCGTGAAGGGGATGCCCGCGCACTCGACAAGCTCACCCGCGCCAACCTTCGCTTTGTGGTGTCGGTGGCGAAGCAGTATCAGAATCAGGGACTGTCGCTGCCTGACCTTATTAACGAGGGCAACCTCGGTCTCATCAAGGCCGCACAGAAGTTTGACGAGACCCGCGGCTTCAAGTTTATCTCCTACGCCGTGTGGTGGATTCGCCAATCCATCCTTCAGGCCCTTGCCGAGCAGAGCCGCATAGTGCGCCTCCCCCTCAACCAGGTGGGGTCGCTCAACAAGATCAGCAAGGCCCTCTCCAAGTTTGAGCAGGAGAACGAGCGCCGCCCCTCGCCCGAGGAGCTCGCCGAGCGCCTTGACGTGCCTGTGGAGAAGATTGCCGACACCCTCAAGGTGAGCGGTCGTCACATCTCTGTGGATGCCCCCTTTGTGGAGGGTGAGGACAACAGCCTGCTTGACGTGCTCACCAACGATGACTCCCCGATGGCTGACAGCTCCCTGACTCAGGAGAGCCTTGCCAAGGAGGTGGATCGCGCCCTGCGCCAGCTCCATGAGCGTGAGCGCGAGATTCTGAAGATGTTCTTCGGCATCGGCTGCCAGGAGATGACCCTCGAGGAGATTGGCGCCAAGTTTGACCTCACTCGCGAGCGCGTGCGTCAGATTAAGGAGAAAGCCATCCGACGCCTCAAGGGGCAGAAGAGCAAGTTGCTCAAGACGTACCTGGGCCAGTAAACGCCCGACTGCATGACTGACACCCCCGCGAGCCTTGGAGGCTCTGAGGGTGTCACGCTTATATATTTGGTTTCCGACACACAGAAGTGATTTAAACTTTTTCAAATGCAAGATTTATTAAGATTTTGAGCAGATTTCAACTCTTGAAGAAGGAGTGATGCGGGCATCACGACTGATGAAAGAGGTGGAAGATGCCAAAATATTAATGAATATTGCTTTTGAAGAAAACAAATTTAAACACTTCTTGAGTTTTCGCAAAAAGTTTAAATCACTTCTCATACACAGACATATTCTGCAATGATCACAGTAAGCAATCTCGGCATACAATTCGGTAAGAAAGCATTGTTTTCCGACGTTAACATGAAGTTTACGCCCGGCAACATCTACGGCATCATCGGTGCCAACGGTGCGGGCAAGTCAACCTTCATGCGCATCCTCTCAGACCAGCTCTCACCCACTCACGGCAGCGTGACCCAGGGTCCCGGCGAGCGCATGAGCGTGCTGGAGCAGGACCACTTCAAGTATGACGACTGCACAGTGATGGAGACAGTGCTCCGAGGTCACACCGTGCTGTGGGAGATCATGCAGGAGAAGGATACCCTCTATGCCAAGGAGGATTTTACCGATGAAGACGGCATCCGCGCCAGCGAGCTGGAGGAGAAGTTTGCCGAACTCGAAGGGTGGAACGCCGAGAGCGATGCCGCCGCCCTGCTCAGCGGCCTGGGCATCCGCGAAAGTCTCCACAACTCTCTGATGAAGGACCTTTCCGGTAAGGAGAAGGTGCGCGTCCTCCTGGCAAAGGCTCTCTTCGGCAACCCCGACAATCTGCTGCTCGACGAGCCCACCAACGACCTTGACCTCGACACCGTGGCATGGCTGGAGGATTACCTCTCCAAATGTGAGAACACCGTGCTTGTGGTGAGCCATGACCGACACTTCCTCGACTCTGTGTGCACCCACACCATTGACATTGACTACAACAAGATGTCGCTCTTTGCCGGCAACTATACCTACTGGTATGAGTCCTCACAGCTTGCCCTGCGCCAGCAGCAGCAGCAGAACAAGAAGGCTGAGGAGAAGCGCAAGGAGCTGATGGAGTTCATCCAGCGGTTCAGTGCCAACGTGGCCAAGAGCAAGCAGACCACCTCGCGCAAGAAGATGCTCGAAAAGCTCAATGTGGAGGAGATTCAGCCCTCGTCACGCCGCTACCCCGGCATCATCTTCACCCCCTCGCGTGAGCCTGGCAACAAAATTCTTGAGGTGAAGGGCCTCACGGCATATCAGGATGGCGAGCTCCTATTCAAGGATGTGAACTTTCAGGTCGAGAAGGGTGACAAGGTGGCGTTCCTGAGCCATGACCCCCGTGCCATGACGGCCCTCTTCGAGATTATCAACGGTGAGCGCAAGGCTGATGCAGGCACCTACGAGTGGGGCCAGACCATCACAACAGCTTACCTCCCGCTTGACAACAGCTCGTTCTTCAACACCGACCTCAATCTGGTGGACTGGCTCTGCCAGTTCTCTGATGATTCGAGCGAGATTTACCTCAAGGGCTTCCTCGGCAAGATGCTCTTCTCCGGCGAAGACACCCAGAAGAAGGCCTCGGTGCTCTCCGGCGGCGAGAAGATGCGTTGCATGATAGCCCGCATGATGATGAAGGATGCCAACACTCTCATCCTCGACTCGCCCACCAATCACCTTGACCTGGAGTCAATACAGGCATTTAACAACACGCTCAAGACCTTCAAGGGCAACATCCTGATGGCTTCGCATGACCATGAGTTCATTCAGACCGTGGCCAACCGCATCATCGAGCTCACCCCCGGCGGCATCATCGACAAGATGACCGAATACGACGACTATATCACCGACGAGCGCGTAGCCGCCGCCCGCGAGCGCCTTTACGCTCAGGCCTGAGGCATTCCGGTATTTGCAAACACAAAAGCCGTACCATCTGGTGCGGCTTTTGTGTTTGTAGTGAAGGTCTGTATGAGTGTTGTGATACCGCGTCAGCGGTCATTCTCAACAGTCACCCCCATCACGGCAGGGCGTCATAGGCACGGAGGGTGGCATCGAAGCGTGCGAGGACATCGGCCATTTTATAGAGGCCGTCGGCATTTTTCTCCAGACCCTTGAGCGAGAGGGGATATACCACCGGGGGATTGTCAAGGTCAAGAAGCTCCATGTTGCGCAGCTGGTCAATGGACTGGTATACGAGGTTGAGGTCGGCATACTCCTCGCCGTCAGGGCCTACGAACTTCTCCACCACGAGTTTGCTTCCGATGGGTGTCTTCAGCTCAATGGCGTCCGGCAGTTCGTACTCCTCCACGCCGAGAGCCGTTGTGACGGCTGAGAGGTTGCTGTCATGACCCACGAGGAAGGTGAACTTGCGGTCCGGCGAACGGAGCTCATCGCTCATGTACTGCACCAGAGGGCGTGCTACGTTCACAGCCACCATCGGCGAGGTGAACAGGGCATCCTGGTAGGCATCCTTGATGTGAGCCAGACGCTTCCAGTCCTTGCGCGAGAGCTTCTTGCCGAAAGCGGCCTTCACAGAGTCGGGCTGCTCATAATACTGGAGGATGAACGCATCGCTGGCCGAGTTCATGCCGGGGAGGGCGCTGCCGCTCTTGAACTTAGGTTCCTGGAACTGTTCGAGCACTATCTCCGAGTCATAGTTCACGAGACCCTTTGCCTCTGCGCCATTCTCCTTGGCTACGGGAGAGTTGTCATAGTCGAGCACCTCCATCATGAACTTGTAGTCCGGGGCAAGACGCTCATTGAGCGAGCGCAGACCCTTCTTGCCGGCTATGGAGTCAATCTGCGCCAGAGCCTTGGCACGAAATTCCGGGCTTACCTTGGTGAGCTGCGGGTTGAAGAGCGGGTCCATCTTGGAAGGCGCGAAGCGGTGGCCCACTTCCACATCGCCCACGGGCATGAAGCCGGAGGTGAAGTAGCGGGCTGTGGCTATGCAACGCTGCATGGAGTTGGCGATGACATTAAGGTCGTCAGCCGTGGGCACATAGTTCTCGGGGAAGAGGCCGGCATCCACGGCCCACTTACGGAAGTACTGGCCCATCTGGGTCTCAAGCACACCGCCGCGGAGAGTCAGCTCGCTCTTGCCTGCGGTCCACTTGTTCCAGTCATGCGTGGTCATGCGCCCGAGGGTGCTCTTGTGGTCGCTGAGCGGTGAGCGGATGTTGTGGCGGCTGAGCACCACGGCCTCCTTCAGTTTGTACTTGTCTTTGAACTCTTGTGAACGCTGGGCCTGGGCGGCGGCAGTGAGCGCGGTGCCGAGCATCGCGAGTGCCATGGCGGCGGTGAGTAATGGTCTCATAAGCCGTTTAGGTAAGAATGATGAATGGGTTGATTAGATTTAGAGCTTGTTTAATAAGAAATGTGAACATCTCGGTCGAAAATCTTGGAGCAGATTTCATCCTGAGACGAAGG
>JAMPDP010000001.1:1028401-1136168 GCA_023665605.1 Candidatus Amulumruptor caecigallinarius
CCGGCGCAGCCGTAACGACAGAGGTTTATCCGCACAATTTGATGCGGTTGCCCTGTTAAGCGGTCAGACTCGGTGGGGGATGTCGGCGAGGGCGAGTAGCTCGCGGTCGCCGGCGGAGTCGCCGTAGGCCTCCAGACGCGGGCAGCCGGGGCGCTTTCGCCCGGGTGCAAGCTCGGGGAATGCCTCGGCCAGGCGGCGCACCTTCTCGGGGCCGTGACAGTTGGGGGTGGCGAAGCCCCCGGTGAGCACGCCCTGCGCATCCACCTCGGCCTCCGTGGCTATCAGCCGGTCCACGCCCAGGCGCCGTGCGAACGGCTCCACCCACAGCGAGAGGCTTGCCGTGACGATCACCACGGTGTCACCCGCCCGCTTGTGCTCCTCCAGAGCCGCCACAGTGTCGGGCCGCATCAGCTCGCCATAACGCTCGTCGCAGTAGCGCTGCGCCATAGCCTTGACATCGGCCAGGCGCCGCCCGCGCAGGTAGCGGGAGAGCAGGCGCCGCTTGGTGCCGCCGTTGTCCACTAAGTGCAGCTTCATCAGCACCAACGACGGGGCGATGCGCAGCAGCTCCAACAGCAGGCGCGTGCGCCCGAAGGCGTGCGCCAGGAAGTCAAGCAGCGTGTCGCGGCGCGTCAGCGTGCCGTCAAAGTCAAAGGCCGCAAAGGCACGCTCGGGGCACCCTCCGGAGGGTGTCTGTGAGCCGGCGCGCCGGGCGTGGGTGGGGTCGGGGCTGTACATAACAGCACAAAGATAAATATTTTTTGTGTGAACGGCAGGAAATCCGTATCTTTGCAGCCGATTGCGCCACCTCCGCCGTTGCGGAGGCTCAGCAATACAAGTCCACTTCATTATTCTTAATCAATAACCGCACACAATGGCAACCAAAATCAGACTGCAACGTCATGGTCGCAAGAACTATGCGTTCTATCCCATTGTCATCGCCGATAGCAGGGCACCACGAGATGGTAAATTTATTGAAAGGATAGGTTCTTATAATCCGAACACTAATCCTGCTACAATAACATTGAACTTCGAGCGGGCCTTGTATTGGGTGAATGTAGGCGCACAGCCCACCGACACCGTACGCAGCATCCTCTCCAACGAGGGCGTGATGCTGATGAAGCACCTCCAGGGCGGCGTCCGCAAGGGCGCGTTCGACGAGGCTGAGGCACAGCGTCGTTTCGAGGCCTGGAAGCAGAAGAAGCAGGCCGGTGTTGACGCTCTGAAGGCCAACATGGCCTCCAAGAGCGAGCTCGACAAGAAGGCACGCCTTGAGGCCGAGCAGGCCAAGAACAAGGCCAAGGCCGAGGAAGTAGCCAAGAAGAAGGCCGAGCTCGCAGCTGCCAAGGCTGAGGCCGAGGCTGCCGCAGCCGCCGAGGCCGCTCCCGCTGAGGAGGCCGAAGCAGCCGCCGAGGCTCCCGCCGCAGAGTAACCCTCCGGCCCACCACCACCACACACCAATCGCCCGTCAGGCACCAAGCCCGGCGGGCGATTGCTATATATTATGGTTTCAGTCGGTGCTGCCCCCCACCAGAGGCTTATTGCATTCCTCGCAGCTAACGTGGCTCCCCTTGATGTTACGCCGATTTACTCCGCCTCCTGAACGGAGCCGACACCAGCACCGTGAGCCACCGCTCCACGGGCACCGTGACAAATGACAGCAGCGTACTGAATATAAATATCAAAATACCGACCACTATCATCCTCCATCGGGATCCACTCTCAAAGAACTCCACACATACTTTTACCATGACAACGTACACAATCCAAAAGATGACATTTTGCCACAGGTAGATAGTGTAGCCGTATACGTTCCATCGGTTAATCAGCCTTCCACCCGGAATACGAACATGCCACAGCAACAAAGAAAGAACGCACAACGCCATCGTGCCATAAGCCATGAATAGCAGGTCGGGTGATGCAATGCCAAACTTATGAGTCTGCATCGGTGTGAAATCTCCAAGCCATATGCAATAAACCGCAATTACGGATAATGACACTATCAGTATGCCAATCACGGTGCGCAGTGAGCACTGGCGGTAAAAAAGGTAGCCCGCCACAAAAAACACATTGTATCCGGTGATTTGATTGACAAACGACAGGTGCAGCAATAGTCCGACCCCCCAAACAGCCAAGGCTCCGGCTATCATCCACCACCGACTGATACGGTCAGCTATCTTCTGTTCCACCCAAAAAAGCAAAGCTATTACGATATAAGGCACCACAAACCACAGATGCCAGTTGTAAGGCACAGCCAACGACTTTGACTCCACAAGGGTCAATTGATTAATGATGGCTGTCCAGCTCACATTGTATTTCCAAACATCATGCGCCTGCCATCCGGCAGCCCATGCAAGCAGAATTAACAGTACAATATAGATTATATATGGCAACCACACGCGTTTAAGCCGGTTTCCAACATGACTCATAAACGAGCGCTGCTTTTTGGTGACAGACAGCGAGGCCCCGCTGATGAAGAATATCACCGGCATTTCAATAAGTAATACTGATTTCCAAGGCTCGCCAAGAAGCGACATCCAGTATGCGGTGTGAATCACACACAGTATATAGATCATCACTAACGCCCGATATATATCAAGCTGAGTGTCTCGTTGGCGCGCTGGCTCCACGCGCCCGGCAATGTTTGTGTCGGCGTTGGTCATTATGATTGGTTGCTATGGTGAATGTGTCTTACGGGGGCAGCCGTGCTTGCTATCGCCCCCCTTGAACGGCAAAGTTACGGAAAATGCGTAACTTTGCGCCGGAATTATGATCTCGATACAGAATCTCAAGGTAGAGTTTTCGGCAAAGTCGCTGTTTGACAACATCAACTACGTCATCAATCCCCGTGACCGCATTGCCCTGGTGGGCAAGAACGGTGCCGGCAAGTCCACCATGCTCAAGATTATAGCCGGGCTGCAGACACCCACCTCCGGCTCCGTGGCAATACCCCGCGATGTCACCGTGGGCTACCTGCCGCAGCACATGGAGGTGAGCGACACCCTGACGGTGGAGCAGGAGGTGCGCAAGGCCTTTGCCCGCGTCGATGCCCTGCGCGCCGAGCTCGACGAGGTCAACGCCCGTCTGGCCGAGTGCACCGACTATGAGAGCCGCGAGTGGCACGAGCTGGTGGACCGCATGACCATGCTCAACGACCGGCTCGGCTTCGAGGAGAGCGAGAATCATGAGGCCGAGATGGAGCGCACGCTCACCGGCCTGGGATTTCTGCGCAGCGACTTCTCGCGGCCCACGGGCGAGTTCTCCGGCGGCTGGCGCATGCGCATCGAGCTGGCCAAGCTCCTGCTCCAACGCCCCGACGTGCTCCTGCTGGACGAGCCCACCAACCACCTTGACATCGAGTCTATCCAGTGGCTTGAGCAGTTTCTCGTCAACAAGGCCAAGGCCGTGGTACTCGTCAGCCATGACCGCGCGTTCATCGACAACGTCACCAACCGCACCATCGAAATCTCTCTGGGCAAGATCTATGACTACGCCGTGAACTACTCCAAGTTCGTCGAACTGCGCAAGGAGCGCGTCGAGCAGCAGATGCGGGCGTATCAGAATCAGCAGAAACAGATTCAGGACACCGAGGAGTTCATCGAACGCTTCCGCTACAAAGCCACCAAGAGCGTGCAGGTGCAGAGCCGCATCAAGCAGCTCGCCAAGATAGAGCGCATCGAGGTTGACGAGGTCGACAAGAGCCACCTCAACCTCAAGTTTCCCCCGGCACCCCGCTCGGGCGACTATCCGGTGATTGCCGACGACCTGGGCAAGGCTTACGGCGACCATCAGGTGTTCGACCACGCCACATTCACCATCAAGCGTGGCGAGAAAGTGGCCTTCGTGGGCAAGAACGGCGAGGGCAAGTCGACGCTGGTCAAGTGCATCATGCGCGAGATTCCCTACACCGGCACCCTCAAGATAGGCCACAACGTGCAGATAGGCTACTTCGCCCAGAATCAGGCGTCGCTCCTTGACGGCGAGCTGAGCGTGTTCGACACCATCGACCGCGTGGCCGTGGGCGACATCCGCACCAAGATACGGGACATCCTCGGGGCCTTCATGTTCGGCGGCGAAGCCTCAGACAAGAAAGTGAAAGTGCTCAGCGGCGGCGAGCGCACGCGCCTGGCCATGATACGCCTGCTGCTCCAGCCGGTGAACCTGCTCATCCTCGATGAGCCCACCAACCACCTTGACATGGCCTCCAAGGATGTGCTCAAGCAAGCCATCAAGGATTTTGACGGCACGGTCATCGTGGTGAGCCATGACCGCGAGTTCCTTGACGGCCTCGTCGAAAAGGTCTACGAGTTCGGCGGCGGCGAGGTCCGGGAATGTCTCGGCGGCATCTACGAGTTCCTCGAAAAGAAGAAGCTCGCCTCACTCGCCCAGCTCGAACTGCGCCAGCCGTCGGCACCCGCCGCTGCCCGACCGACCCCGTCGGCACCCGATGGTAGCCACCCGCACCCGACGGTACCCGGCGGTAGCCAAGAGACAGCGACCCCGGCTCCCGGCGATGCAAAAAGTGCCACAGCCCCGGCCGGCAAACCCCGCCTGAGCTACGCCGAGCAGCGCGAGAAGGACAAGGCCCTGCGCCGCGCACGCAAGAAAGTGGAGGAAGCCGAGAAGGAAGTCGCCGCGCGCGAAGCCGACATCAAGGCCCTCGAAGAGCGCATGGCCTCCGGCGAACCCCTCACCCAAGCCGACTACGACCTCCACGCCACCCTCACCAAGCAGCTCGAGAACGCCATGAGCCTCTGGGAGCTCGCCTCGATGGACCTCGACGCCTTGAGCTGATACCGTCCCGCCCCGTCCCCGTATTTCACCAATCAATCCATTCACACATCTGCTCAATGCTTGCCAAGCGAACTGTCAACACGTTGACGCTAATATCCCTTGCTTATCTGTTCTTACCTTTCGCTATCTTCCTGTTCGGGTGGATTAAGCTAATCATAGCACTGCCACTTGTGATAGCCGGCGCATGGTTTCTATGGCAGTCCTCTGTTAGTGAGCCCAAAGCTCATATCGTCCACGGCAGCTGTTTCGTCGAAATCTGCATACTCGTCATCTTGGCGACCTGGGTGCTCATCGCCGGTGTAGGGGGCTTCATGTGGCAGAATTCTTGGGACCATTCTTTCCGCAACGCCGTGTTTGCCGACCTTGTTACTCGTGAGTGGCCTGTGACCAACGGGGCCTCCACCCTCGTCTACTATCTCGGGTTTTGGCTCCCCGCAGCCCTTTGCGCCAAGTTCTCTGATTCACTGACCGTCGGCTATATTGGTCAATACCTGTATGCGCTTCTGGGTATTTTATTAGCATTTCGCCTCACGGTGCAACTGATTGGCCGTGTCACTTTAGGTGCTCTCGCTGTATTCATCCTATTCTCGGGGCTTGACATCATAGCCTCTTTCATTGTAAGCGGTAATCTGCCTCCCTTTGGCTCACACTTCGATAAGTGGAATCCCTTAGCACTATGGGACTCCAACACTACACTGCTATTTTGGGTCTATAATCAGGCCATTCCGGCATGGGTTGGAACCATGTTGATGATCAGCAACCTACGAAAGTCAACGGTGGCTTTATTGATACTCTGTTTCATGTCAATCAGTGCACCATTTGCTTGCGTAGGGCTATTTCCGCTCTGTATTTATTCGTTGTTTAACAACGTATTATCGCGGCAAGGGGAGGGGGTATTTTCTAAAATAAGCAAAATGCTCACTCCCGCTAATATTTACTCTGTCATTGCCGTTATCCCCGTAGCCGCGTATTTTGCCATCAACACCCAATCAGGAGCATTTCATCTTGCCGGAACACTCTATGGCCATAGTCCATGGATATTCGCAGCGATGAATATTGCGTTAGAGATAGCCATATTTTTGCCTTTCATTTTCCAACAAGTGAAGCGAGATAAAACGTTCTACATTTTGTTGTTCACTTCTACTATACTGATATTCATTCAGATGGGTGATTCATTCGATTTTTCCTCACGGACTGAACTCCCATTGAACTACTTTATCACATATCAGGTTATGCGATACGTCAGCAATTGGAGAACGCATAGGCCGGTATATCGCGTCGCCTTCATAATCGTCCTCACGGCGACCATGATGGCACCACTTTCCGAAATGTGGCGTACAGCGGCAATGTGCGAGTCCCTTCCACGGGCTTATTGGCGAGTACACGCATATGACACCATCTTTGACACAACAGTGTGTCGCGACAACTTTGTGGCAGACAACACCCTCCCCCGGGACACTCCTCTGGGATTTATTTTCCGGACACCTGTATCGCGCACAATAAGCAACAAGTAAGTAGTAATTATCATAACACACTATGTATAAGCATTTTATAGGAGGGGGGGGGTATCCTCCTTACGTCAAATACATCGTGAGCTCGCTTTTGATTGGAGCTCTTGTATGGCATATTTATGGATTCATCCAAAGCTGTTTAATTGACTTTCCTATCCAATTCCTTGACGGACAGGAGTTTTTCATTACCTATGGAGCCGGTTTTGTCAGGAGAGGATTAACGGGTGAAGTATTGATGCTCCTTACGAAACTCACTCATATCTCTCCAATTACGGCAATTAAAGTGTTGGTAATCTGTGTATATGTATTCTTTTCCATTTGGATGTTGGTTAAGTGCAGATGTGCAGGATGGAGTTGGTGGCTTTGTCTCAGCCCTTTGGCCTGCGGTCTTACCGCATACATAATCCGAAAAGACTACTTGCAGCTGGCACTGCTAATCCCAATATTGACACTGTGCAAATCGCAGCGAATAAACAGTTTACATGGGTTAGCAATAACTTTCTTGATTATCATTGAGCTGCTGATTCACGAAGCATTCTTCTTTTGGGGAGCACCGATCCCGATGTTGATGCTGTTAATGTACTCTCGCAAAAAAATTATTGGAGCAATCTATTGTGGTGTCATTCTGATGCTTCAGGTTGCTTTGTGTTTCCATCATGGAACTCCCGAGATTGCCAATGCCATAATCGAATCATGGCAGGGATTATTTAAAGAGGCTTCGGAATTGCGGGGTTCCGGCCTTAGCGGTCTTTCGTGGGAGGCGGTCACAACTTTCCGAAGTCACATCCACATGAATTTTCAGGATCAGACAGACACCGGCATGGGATGGGGAGTGTCTGTGTTACGCTTAGTTACATTTTTGATTAATGGTTTTGTAGTCACACAGTTCGTAAACACTTTCACTCGTGCAGCCGGTTCCGATCAAGGGAGTGAACACTCGTTGTTGATGACAAATCTCTATCTGTTATTATGCGTGTGTATGATTCCCATGTTTACCCTCCTAAGTTGTGATTATGCCAGACTGTATCAGTATTTAACCGTAACCTCAATGATGAGCTTTTTGATGTTGCCGCATGCGAAATTGAAATCAGCCCTCTCATGGTTCTTCCCAAGAAGCATACACCGTTGCGTCGGAGCCATCAATAGACTCTCTCTTACAAGGCGACAATGGATTGTCTCCATATTATTGTTATTTGCCGGTGATGCGCCATTCGGATATGACTTTCAACGGTGGTTCTCAGCGACAGTCTTTGGTGCCGTATATGATGCCCTTTCGTCTTTATTTACCCAGTGAGATTGTGGTTGTGTGAATGAGGTGTCATAGTGTATGGCCAGCGGAGGAAGTGTATCAAAAGTTTTGGAGGGTGTTGCTTAACCGTCCGAAGTGCGTCCGCAGGACGCTGATTTACCGTAGCCCCGGAAGCCGCAGCGTCAGCGGAGGCATCCGGGGATAAATGAGTCACATAAAGGCGTCTGGAGGACGCCGATTTACAACGACATGGGGATATTATCATTTCGGGCATGTAAATCGGCGTCCTGCGGACGCTTTCTTTGAAACACCTGCCGATTTATCCCGATTTGATGCGGACCGCGGGGTGTTTGCTTCAAGAATGTTGGATTTAAGGGAAAAATGCTTTAACTTTGCAGCATCTTTGATGGTTTCAGCGCCAATCTGACTTTTATAATATACAATCTCACCCGTAATACACTCTCGTATTATACATAATCTCACCCATAATACACACGTATGAAAGCAACGGAAGTAATGGACGACCTGCGTCGTCGTTTCCCCAACGAACCTGAGTATCTCCAGGCTGTCGAGGAGGTAATCACCTCTATCGAGGATGTCTACAATGAGCATCCCGAGTTTGACGCCTACAATCTCATAGGCCGTCTGTGCATCCCTGACCGCATATTCTCGTTCCGCGTAAGCTGGATTGACGACAACGGCAAGGTCCAGAACAACATGGGCTACCGCATCCAGCACAACAATGCCATCGGCCCGTACAAGGGTGGCATCCGCTTCCACTCCTCTGTCAACCAGTCCATCCTGAAGTTCCTGGCCTTCGAGCAGACCTTCAAGAACTCGCTGACCACCCTGGCTATGGGTGGCGCCAAGGGCGGCTCCGACTTCTCGCCGCGCGGCAAGAGCGACAAGGAGGTGATGCGCTTCTGCCAGGCGTTCATCGCCGAGCTGTGGCGCCACATCGGCCCTGACACGGACGTGCCTGCCGGCGACATAGGCGTGGGCGGCCGCGAGGTGGGCTATATGTACGGTATGTACAAGAAGATGGCCCGCGAGTTCACCGGCACCTTCACCGGCAAGGGCATAGAGTTCGGCGGCTCGCTGATCCGTCCCGAGGCCACGGGCTACGGCAACGTGTACTTCCTGCTCAATATGCTCGCCACCAAGGGCATCGACATCAAGGACAAGGTGGTGGCCATCTCCGGCTCGGGCAACGTGGCCCAGTACACCGCCGAGAAGCTGCTGCAGCTGGGTGCCAAGGTGGTGTCGATGAGCGACTCTGACGGCACCATCTACGTGCCCGAAGGCATCTCGCAGGAGCAGCTCACCTACATCTTCAAGCTCAAGAACGAGTACCGCGGCCGCATCCGCGAGTTTGCCGAGGAGTATGGCTGCCAGTACTTCGAGGGGGAGCGCCCCTGGAAGAAGGTAAAGTGCGACATCGCCATGCCCTCCGCCACTCAGAACGAGATAGACGGCGACGATGCCCGCGCCCTGCTGGCCAACGGCTGCATCGCCGTGAGCGAAGGCGCCAACATGCCCTCCACCCCCGAGGCCATCAAGGAGTTCCTCGCCGCCCGCATCCTCTATGCTCCCGGCAAGGCAGCCAACGCCGGCGGCGTGAGCGTCTCCGGCCTTGAGATGGCTCAGAACTCGCAGAAGCTCTCATGGAGCGCCGAGGAGGTTGATGCCAAGCTCAAGGGCATCATGGCCGAGATTCACCACCAGTGCGAGCTCTTCGGCAAGGAGAAGGATGGCTACATCAACTACGTGAAGGGCGCCAACGTGGCGGGCTTCATGAAGGTGGCCCGCGCCATGATGGCTCAGGGCGTCCTCTAATCCCCCGCCATCAACACATCATCTCATACCACTACGCGAGAGGGGCTGTGCCGGAACCGGCACAGCCCCTCCTGCTTGTTCGGGGGTGCAGAACGCGCTGCCGAAGAGCGTCCGCAGGACGCTGATTTACCGTAGCCCCGGAAGCCGCAGCGCAGCGTAGGCATCCGGGGATGAGAGGCATCCAACAAACTGGGCGTCCGCAGGGCGCCGATTTACAACACCATTGTTGTACAATGACCGAAGACTTCGATTAAGAGGCAGACGAGATGTAAATCGGCGTCCTCCAGACGCCATTTGCCTTTGTCATCCATAACCCCGGATGCCTACGCTATCGCTACGGCTTCCGGGGCTACGAGTAAATCGGCGTCCTTCGGACGCCACTTTGCCTATGGGGTTGCGAGTGAATATGGTTTTGCGACACCCGGGGGGATGCAAAAAGCCCGGCAGCCGGCCCGCGGGAGACAAGCGCTCCCGGTTGACGGGCCCGGGCTGCCGGGTGTTGAGGTTGTGAATCGGCGTCAGTTGTTGACACCGGGGTGGTGTCAGTCGTTGCGGTCGGTGACGGCGGGACGGAGGTCGTAGCTCATCATGGCCAGGGAGAAGCCCCAGTAGATGAAGGCAAGGGAGGTGATGAAGCTGGTCATCATCATGTCCTGCGTCCAGCCGGCCTCAATGAAGAGGAAGCCGATGAGCATCAGCAGGATGCCGTTCACCAGGTAGAGCCACCAGTAGCGGCGCGCGCGGTTGGAGACCGAGCTGCAGACGGCGCTGATGCCCCAGAAGATGAATATCAGGGCCATGAAGTAGGGGA
This sequence comes from Candidatus Amulumruptor caecigallinarius, assembly GCA_023665605.1. Classification (GTDB taxonomy): domain Bacteria; phylum Bacteroidota; class Bacteroidia; order Bacteroidales; family Muribaculaceae; genus Amulumruptor; species Amulumruptor caecigallinarius_B. The sequence goes on from JAMPDP010000001.1 coordinate 1,038,603, forward strand.
AGATAATCTCCGAGAGGACGATGCTTCGCACCATCATAAAGCCGATGAACATATCAATCATGCCGCCGGCAATCCACCATCCCCACTGGCGGGGGTGATTGTTGGAGGCAGCGACCACGAGCTGGACGACACCTGCGAGGATGAGGAGCCAGCCGAAAATCTGTGAAGCGATGGCGTAGCCGCTGACGGGCCAGAACCAGTAAGCGAAGCCGCAAATCACCATCAGGATGCCCACGAGGAGCACCACCCACCAAGCGCGGGTAGTCTGTAACTTGAGATTGAGCGCTTTCATAAATTGATGTATTTTATTAGTTGAACCAACAATGTTTATGAAGTTTTAAAATAAAACACCCCTGAGTGGCTATTTGTTTCACCGATACCGTCAGAGTTGCTGTGGGGAGGTTGCGTAATTGGCGGGAAATGTGTATCTTTGCGGCGGTAACGGGCGGCTCCTGTGCGAGGGGCCGCCGCGGCCGCTACAATTAACCCCATTTATTAACCATTTTAATGACTGAAGAAGTAAAAACCTCTCCAATCGAAGATTTCGACTGGGATGCCTTCGAGAAGGGCGAGACCCAGGGAGAAAAAAGCCGTGAAGAGCTCACCCGCGTCTATGACAGCTCACTGAACACCGTCAAGGACAAGGATGTGATCGAAGGTACCATCATCGCCCTTGACAAGAGCGGCGTCGTGGTAAACGTCGGCTACAAGAGCGACGGCATCATCCCCATCAATGAATTCCGCTACAACCCCGACCTGAAGGTTGGCGACACCGTGGAGGTATTCATCGAGAATCAGGAGGACAAGAAGGGTCAGCTGGTGCTCTCACACCGCAAGGCCCGCGCCGCCCGCGCATGGGAGCGCATCAATGAGGCTCTGGAGAAAGATGAGATCATCAAGGGCTTCATCAAGTGTCGCACCAAGGGTGGCATGATCGTTGACGTGCTCGGCATCGAGGCATTCCTGCCCGGCAGCCAGATTGACGTCAAGCCGATCCGTGACTATGACATGTTCGTGGGCAAGACCATGGAGTTCAAGGTAGTCAAGATCAACTCTGAGTACCGCAACGTCGTGGTAAGCCACAAGGCCCTCATCGAGGCAGAGCTCGAGGCACAGAAGCGCGAGATCATCTCGAAGCTGGAGAAGGGCCAGGTGCTCGAGGGCACCGTCAAGAACATCACCACCTACGGCGTGTTCATCGACCTGGGCGGTGTGGACGGCCTCGTGCACATCACCGACCTCTCCTGGGGCCGCGTAAGCCACCCCGAGGAGGTTGTGCAGCTTGACCAGAAGCTCAACGTCGTCATCCTCGACTTCGACGACGAAAAGAAGCGCATCGCGCTGGGTCTGAAGCAGCTGCAGCCCCATCCCTGGAACGCTCTCGACCCCAACCTCAAGGTTGGCGACAAGGTCAAGGGCCGCGTAGTGGTGATGGCCGACTACGGCGCTTTCGTGGAGATTGCTCCCGGCGTGGAGGGTCTGATCCATGTCAGCGAGATGTCATGGAGCCAGCACCTGCGCTCCGCTCAGGACTTCCTGCACGTGGGCGACGAGGTAGAGGCCGTGGTCCTCACCCTCGACCGCGAGGACCGCAAGATGAGCCTCGGCCTCAAGCAGCTCAAGAAGGATCCCTGGGAGGATATCGAAATCCGCTACCCGGTGGGCAGCAAGCACAGCGCACGCGTGCGTAACTTCACCAACTTCGGCGTGTTCGTCGAGATCGAGGAGGGCGTAGACGGCCTCATCCACATCTCCGACCTGAGCTGGACCAAGAAGGTGAAGCACCCGAGCGAGTTCACCCAGATCGGCGCCTACATCGACGTGCAGGTGCTTGAGATCGACAAGGAGAACCGTCGCCTCTCCCTGGGCCACAAGCAGCTCGAGGAGAACCCCTGGGACGTATTCGAGACCGTGTTCACCGTGGGCTCCATCCACGAGGGCACCATCGTAGAGATGGTAGAGAAGGGCGCCGTGATCGCTCTCCCCTACGGTGTAGAGGGCTTCGCCACTCCCAAGCACCTGCAGAAGGAGGATGGCACCCAGGCCAAGCTCGATGAGAAGCTCAACTTCAAGGTAATCGAGTTCAACAAGGACAGCAAGCGCATCATCCTGAGCCACAGCCGCATATTCGAGGACGAGCAGCGTGCAGAGCGCGGTGAGACCCGCCGCCAGAAGCGTCAGGGCGCACCCCGCCAGAAGCGCGAGGAGGAGACTCCGATGCTCAACGCACCGCTGGAGAAGACCACTCTTGGCGACCTCGAGGCTCTCGCAGCCCTCAAGGAGAAGCTTGAGAGCGGCAAGTAATCAGCCGTCCGCAGCACAATAACCCCGCCGGGCACCGGTAGACCACAGCGTCACCGGTGCCCGGCTCGCGTATTGTCCGAGGTGGCTGCGTCTGGCAGGGAAGCCTGCCACAACCAACGGGGCAGCTATGGTGTTGTATGAGAAAAGATGGGGCCGCAAAACCCTCCGAAGAATTACATCATACTCAACACATCATATTTGCTTACCGCTATGGAAGATCACAAGAAGAAACGCGTCAACACCTGGCTCCTGATAGGTGTGCTCGTGCTCATCGCCCTGCTGCTGCTGTGGATGACCGTCGCCAGCTTCATGGGCGACACCGATGTGGCCGCCTTCATCCCGCCCGTACGCTGACGCAACCGACTGCCGCAGAGCCGCTACCGCAGAGAGTAGCGGGTGCGCGCCAGTGCCGGTAGACCAAAAATATACCGCTCCGGGGCGAGCCCCCGGGGCTGTCAGTGTATGCGGGGCAAATCCGGTGGCAAATCTGTGGGTGCGCGGGGGTAATGTTACAGAAATTTTGATTATCTTTGCAGTTGCTATAATTATGACCCGTGAGCCGTTACCCGCCGGGCGGGGCTGCTCAAGGCAATTATTTCTGTTTCGTTATGACCAAGACTCTCACAGGCATCGTTGTCGCTGTTGTCTCAGCACTGGCAGGCACAGCTGCCACCCCCACCACGCTCTCCGGCACATGGCTCTCAGACCCGGTTGAACTGCAGGCACGTCCCGCGCAGGCCAAGACGGTAGTAACCATCGACTTCGGTGCCGACGAGGCCAGCTCCGGCGTCTGCGACTTCACGGCAGTCTACGCCCTGCGCGGCTGTCAGATGGGGAGCAAGACCATGAAGGTCAACGTACCCGTCAAGGTGAGCGGCAAAGCATCGTGGGAACTCATCGGCTCCGACCTGATGCTCACCTTCGACCCCGCCACGCTCAGTGCCAAGGCCGACATTGACCACCTGGTGCTCGACGTGCCCGAGGTGATGAAGGCCGCCATGGAGGCACGCATCAATGAGTTTGCCGCCGGCATCACCGGCTCCCTTGAGGATGCTCTGCGCGAGGAGATTGCCTCAAACAGTTTCCCGATGCAGAACCTTGATATGCCTGACGACAAGCCGGGGACGATGACCGCGAACTCCGCCGACACCACCGGCGCTCTGGCCCTGACATTCACCCGCCAGTAACACAGCGTCCCCCGCGTCACAACAGCACATCAGCACACATCCCGCCAATCCAACCGTTATCAGCCACATCAGCCGTCACCGGACAATGACACCCGCCGCCGTCACCCTGCGCCATGCCGCCGTGAGCCGCTACATCGCCCCTCTGCGTGAGGGGGGATCACTGCCCGCCCTGGCCGAGGCTGATGACGGCTTCAAGTATGTGGTGAAACTCGGCGGTGCCGGCCACGGCACCAAGGCTCTGATAGCCGAGATGGTGGGCGGGGAGATAGCGCGTCAAGCCGGGCTGAAAGTGCCTGAGCTGGTGCTCCTTGACCTCGATGCAGACTTCGGACGCACCGAACCTGACGAGGAGGTGCAGGAGCTGCTCCGCAAGAGCGAGGGGCTAAACCTCGGGCTCCACTTCCTCTCCGGGGCGGTGACATGGGATGTGGCCGTGGACCGCACCGACACGGTGACGGCCTCGCGCATAGTGTGGCTCGACTCATTCCTTACCAACGTGGACCGCACGGCGCGCAACACCAATATGCTGCTTCGCGGCGACGAGCTGTGGCTCATAGATCATGGCGCGTCGCTCTACTTCCACCACTCGTGGCAGGGGTGGGAGAAGACAGCCCTCAGCGCCTTCACCTATATTAAAGACCATGCACTGCTCCCCCGCGCCACACGCCTGAGGGAGGCAGATGACTATATGCGGCGCACCATCACTCCGGAGTTCCTTGCCGGGGTGGTCGATGCCCTCCCTCAGCTATGGCTTGAACAGGCCGCTCCGGAGATAGCCCCGGAGGAGCAGAGGCGCGTGTACCGCGAGTTTCTCACCCGACGCCTTGAAGCGTCATCAATCTTCACCGACCATGCCATCGCAGCCCGGAAAGCACTTGTATGAGTATGCCGTGGTGCGCTACGTGCCACAAGTGGAGAGGGAGGAGTTCGTCAACGTCGGGCTCCTGATGATGTGCAAGCGAACCGGTTGGTTACGGGTGGGTATCCACTGCGACCCAACGCGCATCTGTGCGCTCGCACCGGGCACCGACGTGGCAGCGTTACGGGGACACCTTGAGTCGTTCGAGCGACACGCCGCCGGAGGCCACGGCCCCATAGCGAGCCTCGAACCGCATGAGCGCTTCCGCTGGCTCACAGCCGTCAGGAGCGCGTGTATCCAGACATCCCGGCCACATCCGGGTATCACCAACGACCTTGATGCCACCTTCAGCCGCCTGTGGGGCGAGCTGGTGGCCAATCCATCCATGAACATCAAAGCATCACCATGCGAGCAGTAGTGACCCTCTTCGGCAGCGACTTCACCGATGCTTGCCGGCAGCTTGCCGACGAGGTAAAGTCGCGTCACGCCCTGCCCGATATGATGGTGGGTATACGCTCCGGCGGCGCGTGCGTGGCCGAGGCGATGGCCCCCCATATGCCCGGAGTAGCCCTGGCAGAAGTCACCCTACGCCGCCCCTCAACGGCCCGCAAGGCCCCGCTGTCATGGCTGCTGCGCTCCATGCCGCGGTGGCTGGCCAACGCCCTGCGCCGCGTGGAGGCATCCATGAGGATGAAAAATGCGCGCCGCAAGGCCCTGCGCCAGGGCATCACCCTCCCCCACGTCACTCTCCCGGACACACTGACAGCCTCCTCGCCGCGCAGCGTCCTCATCGTGGACGACTCTACCGACACCGGCATCACCCTGGCTGCCGTAGCCGCCGCCGTGTGCGAGGCCCTGCCCGAGGCCACCGTCACGGCCGCCGTGATAGCGCGCACCGAGTCGGAACAGGTGGTGGACCTCCCCGAGGGCGTGGAGCTCCACACACCCCTCTACTCCGACGGGTCGCTGGTGCGGTTTCCCTGGTCACTTGACTCACCCCGCCGCGCCCACGAACTGCTGACCAACCTCGATACACCCTCACAATCAGCACGTTAACACATGGATAAGTCCGTTAATGACAGTCTGGTTATAATCCCTACCTATAATGAGTGTGAGAACGCCGCCGCCATCATCGAGGCGGTGCTTGCGCTTCCGCACCCGATGGATGTGCTCATTGTGGATGACGGCTCGCCGGACGGCACCGCCGACATAGTGCGCGCCAAGATGCAGGAGCATCCCGGGCGCGTGCACCTGCTCGAACGCTCGGGCAAGCTCGGCCTCGGCACGGCCTATATAGCCGGCTTCAAGTGGGCCCTGGAGCGCGACAACTATCTCTATATCTTCGAGATGGATGCCGACTTCTCGCACAACCCCAAGGACCTTACAGCCCTGCGTGACGCCTGCGCCACCGGTGGCGCAGACATGGCCGTGGGCTCACGTTACCTCACCGGTGTGAACGTGGTGAACTGGCCCATGGGTCGCGTGCTGATGAGCTACTATGCCAGCAAGTACGTGAAAATCGTCACCGGCATGCCTGTCAACGACACCACGGCCGGCTTCGTGTGCTACACCCGCCGGGTGCTTCAGGCCCTGCCGCTTGACGAAATACGCTTCAAGGGCTATGCCTTCCAGATAGAGATGAAGTTCACGGTGTACAACTACGGTTTCACCATCCGCGAGGTGCCGATAGTGTTCGTCAACCGCGTGCTCGGCAACAGCAAGATGAACTCGGGCATCTTCGGCGAGGCTATGTTCGGCGTGCTGCGTCTCAAGTGGGACTCGCTGGTGAAGAAATACCCCGACTACTCCCGCAAGTAAGAATCCTGGCCTATGACAGCCTCCCAGCCCGCTACGCTGCTTACCAACGCTGTTATCGTCAACCGTGGCCGCTCGTTCAGAGGCTCGCTCCTGGTGGCCGGCGACGAGATAGCGGCGGTCTACACTGAGGACGACCCCCTCCCCAAGGCTGACACTGTGACAGACCTGGGGGGCGCTTGGCTCCTGCCGGGTGCCATTGATACCCATGTGCATTTCCGCGAGCCCGGTCTGACCGACAAGGGGTCCATCGCCACCGAGAGCCGCGCCGCGGTAGCCGGCGGTGTCACCTCTTATATAGATATGCCCAACACGGTGCCGCAGACCGTCACCCAGAGCGCATGGCGCGACAAGATGGCAATCGCCGCCAACAGCTCCGCCGCCAACTACGCCTTCTTCATCGGGGCATCCGCCACCAACACTGACGCGCTCCTGCGCATGGACTACACCCGCGTGGCAGGCATCAAACTCTTTCTTGGCTCCACCACGGGCGACATGATGGTGGACAATGACGCCGTGGCACGCCGCCTGCTACGCAACGCGCCCTGCGAGATAGTGGTACACGCTGAGAGCGAGCGAATTATCCGCGAAAACCTGGCGCGTCTCAACCCCAAGGGCCTCGATGACCTCCCTGTGGAGTCGCACTCGGAGATACGCGACATCCGCGCTTGCGTGGAGTCGTCGGCGCGCATCGTGGAGATGGCCCGCGAGGAGGATGCCCTGCTGCACCTGGCTCATGTGAGCACCGCCGCCGAGCTGTCGCTCCTCACCTCCGGCGACTGCCAAGGGAAGCGCATCACCGCCGAGACCTGCCCGCACTACCTGACATTCACCACCGCCGACTATCACCGCGCCGGGACGCGCATCAAGTGCAACCCGGCCATCAAGGGGGCCCTTGACCTCCAGGCACTCAGGCGCGGCGTCACTGACGGCCTCATCGACACGGTGGCCACCGACCATGCGCCGCACCTTGCCGCCGACAAGCACGGAGGCGCCCTCCGCGCCAAGTCGGGCATGCCGATGGTGCAGTTCAGCGTGGTGAAGATGATGGACCTGTTCGCCCCGGAGATTGTTGCCACGAAGATGGCCCACAATCCGGCACGCATTTTCGGCATCGAGAGGCGCGGATTTCTCGACCCCGGCTTCAAGGCCGACCTCACGGTGGTGTCTGCTTTGCCGGCCCCGCGCACAATATCGGACTCTGAGGTGTTAAGCAAGTGTGGCTGGACTCCGCTTGCCGGATTTCAGACCTCTCACCGCATCGAGCTGACCATGGTCAACGGCCATGTGGCTTACAGTGCCGCCGGCGGCGTGGCCGCTCTGAGCGCCGCCGAAGCTCTCCGCTTCTCGCCCGTGCGCCGCTGAGCCGCCCCGCCATCGCTTCCCCGCGCCGGCGACAGCCACGTCCCGGCAACAGATATTGCTAATATTCATCCACTTATACACCCACCCAACTTACTTACTATGAACTTCAAGAGGTTATTCGCAGCAGCCATCGTGGCCGCATCCACCACAGCGGCGTTTGCCGCATCCACCGGCGACATGGTGATAGACGGCGGCATCGGCGTTGGTATGGTCAACTACCCCTCATCCACCGCGGCAACTTTCACACAGCGCGTCGGCGCGGAGTGGGTGGTGGCACCCTCCATCATCAATGGTGACTTCTCCATAGCCGTAGGCGCTTACCTCAACAATGCCGTTGGCGGGAGCCTCAAGGTGTACGGCCCCTTCTACAACAATATGCCCACCTGGACGGCATCACACCGTCGCGACGACTTCTCGCTGATACCCACAGCATCAATGCGTTACCGCATCAACTCAGACTTCGAGGCCTACGGCAGCTTCGGCATCGGCATGGGCGTGATGCACTCGTTCTATGCCAACGAGAAGCATTACCAGCCCGTCAACGGCTACTTCGTCACCGGCCTGGACTCGGCCACCAAGATGACCGTGGCACTGAGCTGCTGCGTGGGCGTGCGCTACTACCTCGGTGAGCACTGGGGCCTGAGCTCACAGCTCGGCATCGTCAGCGCCAACCTCAAGTCGTCGTGGAGCAGCAGCTACAACATCTTCACCGTAGGTGCCTCCTACCGCTTCTGACGCTCAACAGCATCAGCCACATCAGCTGACGGATTTTTGCATTTGACGAAATTTTTCTGTAATTTTGCCGCAATCTGCACCCGGTTTCCGTTAATCTGTCAGATTTTATAAATGCTCTCACATCCCCTCACTCCCCCGACGCGGGGATGCGGGGGTTCATCCATTTGTCATAACTAACACTCAGTTTCCACTACTATGGTCAATCAGCTAAGGAGTCACGCCAGCACCCACGGCCGCCGTATGGCAGGCGCAAGGGCCCTGTGGCGCGCTAACGGCATGAAGGAGTCTCAGATCGGCAAGCCTATCATCGCTGTCGTCAACTCGTTCACCCAGTTTGTGCCCGGACACACACACCTCCATGAGATTGGCCAGGTCGTCAAGCAGGAGATTGAGAAGCTCGGCTGCTACGCCGCCGAGTTCAACACCATAGCCATCGACGACGGCATCGCCATGGGCCATGACGGGATGCTCTACTCGCTCCCCTCGCGTGACCTCATCGCCGACTCGGTGGAGTATATGGTCAACGCGCACAAGGCTGATGCCATGGTGTGCATCAGCAACTGCGACAAGGTGACGCCCGGCATGCTCATGGCAGCGATGCGTCTGAACATCCCCGCCATCTTCGTGAGCGGCGGCCCGATGGAGGCCGGCGACGTTGATGGCCGCAAGCTGGACCTCATCGACATTATGATTGACTCGGCTGACACCTCCGTCAGCGACGAGGCCGTGGCGAAGCTCGAACGCGAGGGGTGCCCCACCTGCGGCTCCTGCTCGGGCATGTTCACCGCCAACTCCATGAACTCGCTCAATGAGGCCATCGGCCTCGCCCTCCCCGGCAACGGCACGGTGGTGGCCACGCACGCCAACCGCCGCGAGCTCTTCCGCCGCGCGGCGCGTCAGATTGTGGAGAACGCCTACGCATATTATGAGAAGGGTGACGAGAGCGTCCTCCCCCGCAACATCGCCACTCGTCAGGCCATGCTCAACGCCATGACCCTTGACATCGCCATGGGTGGAAGCACCAACACCGTGCTCCACCTGCTTGCGGTGGCCAACGAGGCCGGGGCCAACTTCACCATGGCCGACATTGACGCGCTGTCGCGCCACACCCCGGTGCTGTGCAAGGTAGCCCCCAACTCACACTACCACATCGAGGATGTGAACCGCGCCGGCGGCATCCTCTCCATAATGAAAATTCTTGCCGATGCAGGGCTTGTGGACACCGCCACCAAGCGCGTGGACGGCCTCACGCTCGGCGAGGCCATTGACCGCTGGGCCATCGGCGGCAAGCACTACACCGACGAGGCTGACGAGCTGTGGCGCTCCGCCCCCGGGCGCAAGCACACCACGGAACTTGGCTCGCAGGAGGCTTATTACGGCGAGCTCGACACAGACCGCGCCTCCGGGTGCATCCGCGACATGGAGCACGCCTACGTGAAGGATGGCGGTCTGGCAGTGCTCAAGGGGAACATCGCCCTTGACGGCTGCGTGGTGAAGACTGCCGGCGTGGACGAGAGCATATTCCGCTTCTCGGGCCCCGCCAAAGTGTTCCACTCCCAGGATGAGGCCGTGGAGGGCATCCTCCGTGACCAAGTGAAGAGCGGCGACGTGGTGGTCATCACCTACGAGGGCCCCAAGGGTGGCCCCGGCATGCAGGAGATGCTCTACCCCACCAGCTACATCAAGAGCAAGCACCTGGGCAAGGAGTGCGCCCTCATCACCGATGGCCGCTTCTCGGGAGGCACCTCGGGGCTCTCCATCGGCCACATCAGCCCGGAAGCCGCAGCCGGCGGAGCCATCGCGCTGGTGCGTGATGGTGACATCATCGACATCGACATCCCCGGCCGCTCCATCAGCGTGCGCCTGAGCGACGAGGAGCTCGCGGCACGCCGCGCCGAGGAGGAGGCTCACGGCAAGGATGCCTACACTCCGCGTGGCCGCGACCGCCACGTGAGCCGCGCGCTGCGTGCCTATGCCGCCAACGTCACCTCTGCCGACCGCGGCGGCGTGCGTTGCGACATCTGAGCCGCACGCAGCAGCAGCCATCCCAACCACCCCACCTCCACCATCCAACTTACGAAACCTCCTATGAGTGACAAGATAAACGGAGCCGAAGCTCTGATACGCGCCCTGATAGATGAAGGGGCCGACACGGTGTTCGGCTATCCCGGCGGCTCGATCATGCCGGTGTATGACCGCCTGTATGACTACACTGACCGCCTCCGCCACCTGCTTGCCCGCCACGAGCAGGGCGCCATCCACGCAGCCCAGGGCTATGCCCGCGCCTCGGGCCGCGTCGGCGTGGTGATAGCCACGTCCGGCCCCGGGGCCACAAACCTCATCACGGGCCTTTCCGATGCCATGATGGACTCCACACCGCTGGTGGTCATCACCGGCCAGGTGCAGAGCGCCCTCCTCGGTAAGGATGCCTTTCAGGAGACCGATGTGGTGGGCATCACTCAGCCCATCACCAAGTGGGCGGTGCAGATACGCCGCCCCGAGGATGTAGCCCCGGCAGTGGCGCGCGCATTCTACATCGCCGCCAACGGGCGCCCCGGCCCCGTGGTGCTCGACATCGCCAAGGATGCCCAGACGGCCTTCTGCGAATATCACTTCAAGAAGTGCAACTTCATACGCAGCTACGACCCCGACCCCGTGGCTGACGAGGAGAAGATAGCCCTGGCCGCCGAGCTGCTCAACACGGCGCAGCGCCCCATGATTCTCTCGGGCCACGGCGTGATGATCTCCGGCGCGGAGCGCGAGCTGCTGGAGCTGGCCGAGAAGGCTGACATCCCGGTGGCCACCACCATGCTCGGCCTCAGCACCATCCCCACCAAGCACCCCCTCAACAAGGGTATGCTGGGCATGCACGGCAACCTCGGCCCCAACGTCAACACCAACCGCGCCGACCTGATACTGGCCATCGGCATGCGCTTCGACGACCGTGTCACCGGCGACGTGGCCAAGTATGCCCCGCAGGCCAAGATAGTGCATATCGACATAGATGCCAGCGAGTTTGACAAGACAGTGCGCACCCACACGCACCTCCACGGCGACGCCGCCAAGGTGCTCCGCAAGCTCATACCGCTGGTGAACCCCGCCATCCGCGCCGAGTGGAACGCCACCTTCGACCGCCACGCAGCCGTGGAGCAGGCCAAGGTGAAGGAGCGTGAGCTCCACCCCGTCGAACCCCACGGCAAGATGCTCATGGGCGAAGTGGTGAGCCGCGTCAGCGAAGCCATGGGCCACGATGCCATCCTGGTGACGGATGTGGGCCAGAACCAGATGTTCGGTGTCCGCTACTTCAGCTTCGTCTCCCCGCGCAGCGTCATCTCCTCGGGCGGCCTCGGCACCATGGGCTTCGGACTCCCCGCATCCATCGGCGCCAAGATAGCCGCACCGGAGCGCAAGGTGGTGCTCTTCGTGGGCGACGGCGGCCTGCAGATGACCATGCAGGAGCTCGGCATGATTATGGAGTACCACGTCGGGGTGAAGATAGTGCTCCTAAACAACAACTTCCTGGGCAACGTGCGCCAGTGGCAGCATCTGTTCTTCAACTCACGCTACTCAGCAACCCCGATGCTCAACCCTGACTTCGTGGAGCTTGCCGCGGCATACGGCATAAAGGGTGAGGATGTGGCCGACCGCGCCGACCTCGCCGGAGCCATCGAACGCCTTGTGGCTGACGATGACGCATACCTGCTCAACGTCAACATCGACGAGACCGACATGGTGTTCCCCATGACCCCCGGCGGTGCCGGCGTCGACGAGATACTGCTCAACGCCTCAGAGCGTTACATCCCCGAATAACCCAGCATACCCATCACACACTGAAAAGACATCACACATGGACACACAGCTGTACACCATCACCGTCTTTACCGAGAACCAGGTGGGTCTGCTCAACCAGATTTCCATCATCTTCACGCGCCGATGCCTCAACATCGAGAGCATGAGCGTCAGTGCCTGCTCCATACCTCACGTCCACAAGTTTACCATCACTTGCCGCTCCGACCGCCGCATGATGGAGCATGTGGTCAAGCAGATCGAGAAGCGCATCGACGTGCTCCGGGCGTTCCTCCACACGGACGAAGACCTTGTGTTTCAGGAAGTGGCGCTCTACAAGGTGCCGACAGCCGACCTCCTCGCCGGCGGCCACCTCGAAGGCATCATACGCCGCCACGGCGCGCGTGTGCTGGAAATCACCGCCGAATACACCATCTTCGAGAAAACCGGCCACAAGGTAGAGACCGAGGCCCTGTTCGAGGAGCTCAAGGATTTCGGCATCCGCCAGTTCGTGCGCTCAGGCCGCGTCTGTGTCACCAAAGCCCCCGAGGAGCTGGTGGATATGTTCCTCCAGCAGCAAGTAATCCGCAAGCAACGCGTTGACAATGCCATCCCTGCCGATATTTCTTAAAACCGACTACTTCCTCTCGGCCGCTGACTGCAACGCCGAGAACGAGATGCCCCTGAGCTCGCTGGTGCGCCACATCATCGAGAGTGCCACCGAGCATGCCAACCGGCTCAACGTGGGCTACACACGCCTGTCGGAGACCGGCATCGCGTGGGTGCTCTCGCGCCTGGCCATCGAAATCCGTCGGATGCCACGTGTCAACGAGCGCTTCTCGCTCGAGACGCGCGTCACCGCCGTGGAGCGTCACTCCACTGACCGCCTCTTTGAGCTGACGGATGCCGACGGTCGCGCCGTGGCTGCCGCCCGCACCGTGTGGGTGGCCCTTGACATCCGCGAGCGCAAGCTCGCCGACCTGTCGCTCCTCTCTGAGCTGCGTGACATCTCTGCCCCGTGGAGCCCCGCCTGCGCTCCCCCGAAGCGTCTGCGCGCCGTCAAGGAGCCGCAGACATCACGCGAGGTGGAGATATGGTACAGCGACCTTGACATCAACCGCCACCTCACCACCACGCGCTACATCGACATGGCCATGAGCGCGTTCCCCCTGGAGTGGCACGACGCCAACCGCGTGACGCGCCTCGACGCAATGTTCATGAAGGAGACGCTGCCCGGCTCCACCGTCACCCTCGCCACCACCGAGACAGCCCCCGGGCAGGTGCAGATTGACATCTCACAGGCCGGCCAGCCTCACTTCGTGGCACAGCTCACCTATGCCCCGCGCACAGACTTCCGCGAGGTCTTGCCGCAGGCCACAGGCTCCAACGAGTAACATTTTGACAACAAAAGAGCGATTTCCGATATAAATTGCTTACCTTTGCACCCATATTAGTTAGACATCTTTATAACCAGACATCATAGATTATGGCAAAACTCAATTTTGGCGGCGTAGAAGAAACCGTCATCACCCGCGATGAATTTTCTCTGGAGAAGGCTCGTGAAATCCTCAAGGACGAGACAATAGCCGTGCTCGGTTACGGCGTGCAGGGCCCCGGCCAGAGCCTCAACCTCCGTGACAACGGCTTCAACGTCATCGTGGGTCAGCGCACCGGCAAGACCTATGACAAGGCTGTGGCCGACGGCTGGGTTCCCGGCGAGACACTCTTCTCCATCGAAGAGGCTTGCGACAAGGCCACCATCATCATGTGCCTCCTCTCTGACGCTGCCGTGATTTCTGTTTGGCCCACCATAAAGAAATACCTCACCGCCGGCAAGGCTCTGTACTTCTCACACGGCTTCGCCATCGCCTGGCAGGACCGCACCGGCGTAGTGCCCCCCAAGGACATCGACCTCATCATGGTAGCCCCCAAGGGCTCGGGCACGTCGCTCCGCACCATGTTCCTCGAAGGCCGCGGCCTCAACTCCTCCTACGCCGTTGAGCAGGACTACACCGGCCGTGCACTCGACCGCACTCTCGCCCTGGCCATCGGCATCGGCTCGGGCTACATCTTCGAGACCACCTTCAAGCGTGAGGCTTACTCAGACCTCACCGGCGAGCGCGGCTCACTGATGGGTGCTATCCAGGGCCTCCTCCTCGCTCAGTACGAAGTGCTCCGCGAGAACGGCCACACCCCCTCCGAGGCGTTCAACGAGACCGTCGAGGAGCTCACCCAGTCACTGATGCCCCTGTTCGCCGCCAAGGGCATGGACTGGATGTACGCCAACTGCTCCACCACCGCCCAGCGTGGTGCCCTCGACTGGATGACCCCGTTCCACGATGCCATCAAGCCCGTTGTTGAGAAGCTCTACGCTTCGGTAGCCTGCGGCCAGGAGGCTCAGAACTCCATCGACTCCAACTCCAAGCCCGGCTACCGCGAAGGCCTCGAGAAGGAGCTTAAGGCCCTCCGCGAGAGCGAGATGTGGCGCGCCGGAGCCACCGTCCGCGAGCTCCGCCCCGAGAACAACTAATCCCCCCCATCGCACAAATCCCCTCGCCCCCACCCCGGGCAGCGAGGGGATTTTTTTCGTCCCTGTACCCCCCGTGGCACCATCGCGATGGCCATGCAACGTGCCGCCGCCGACGTACAACCACACATGGGGACAAAAACGTGTTGCATATTGCATGAAAAAAGATTAACTTTGCACAGTTTTTCTCCAACCATCAACTCTCGACACACCAGTGGGCAAGTTCTCAGAATTCAAGCTGCCGCTCAAGACCATGGGCCAGGGGCGCGAGGAGTTTCATTACCACCTCGACAAGCAGTTCTTCGTCAACATGGAGAGCACCGACATTCACGGTGCTGACCTTGACGTAACCCTTGTGGTGGAACACAAGGGCGAGGACTACAACCTCCACTTCCACGTAACGGGCAACGTCACCCTGCTGTGTGACCGCTGTCTGGACGCACTGATCCACGATGTCGACACCACGTATGACATCACCGTGCGCTACGGCGACCGCTACTGCGACGACTCCGACACGGTGCTCGAAATCCCCGAGAGCGACGCCACGCTCAACGTAGCCTATATGCTCTACGACACCGTGGCCCTGACCATCCCCCTGAAGCACGTTCACCCCGCCGGGAAGTGCAACAAGGCGATGAGCTCGATGCTCCACCGCCACCGCGTTACCACGCCGGGTCCCGACAGCGAGCTTGAGGAGAGCCTCATTGAGGAGATGGACGGCATGGACAGTGCTCCCGCCGACAATGATGCCCCCACCGACCCCCGCTGGGATGCCCTCAAAGGGCTCAAGGGTGACGATGACTCAGACGCCGAATAAACCGATTATCACGAATATACATAAATAGATAAACTGAATACACCACTATGGCACATCCCAAACGAAAGCAATCCAAGACCCGCACCGCGAAGCGTCGCACCCACGACAAGGCCGTAGCCCCCACCATAGCCCTTTGCCCCAACTGCGGCGCATGGCACATCTACCACACCGTGTGCGGCGAGTGCGGCTACTACCGCGGCAAGATCGTCATCGAGAAGGCAGCCACTGTCTGATCCTCTGTTGCTGCGCGGTCGGCACTACGGGCAGTTTCCCCGCAATGAGGAGCGTCCGCGCCGACTCCCCCCACTTCACAAACACCGTCAGTGACGGTCACCCCGGAGCGCGCTTCGGGATGACGGTCACTAACCCTTTACACACCACACTGACCTATTTCAATGGCTTACGCGAGAATAACGGGCGTCGCTTCATGGGTGCCTGACGACATACTCGACAACGAGATGCTCTCGAAGATGGTCGACACCAACGACGAGTGGATCACCACGCGTGTCGGCATCAAGGAGCGCCACATCCTCCACAAGGATGGCGCCGGCTCCAGCTACATGGGCATCAAGGCCGTCAACAAGCTCCTGGAGAGCACCGGCACCAAGCCCGAGGAGGTGGACCTGCTCATCTGCGCTACCTCCAACCCCGACTACCGTTTCCCCTCCACCGGCTCCGTCATTGCTCACGGATGCGGACTCTCGGAGTGTTACGCCTACGACATTCAGGCCGCGTGCGCCGGATTTCTCGTGGCGCTGCAGGATGCCGCCGCCTACGTCCGCTCGGGCCTCCGCCGCAAGGTGGTGGTGGTGGCCGCCGAGAAGATGTCGTCTATGACCAACTACTCCGACCGCTCCACATGCCCCCTGTTCGGCGATGCTGCTGCGTGCATGCTGATTGAGCCCTCCGAGAAGCCCGTGGGCATCATGGACGGCGTGTTCCACATCAACGGCGAGGGTCTGCCCCACCTGCTGATGAAGGCCGGTGGCTCCGTGCTCCCCGCCTCACACGAGACTGTGGATGCCGGCGACCACTACATCTATCAGGAGGGCCGTCAGGTCTACAAGCACGCCGTCACCGATATGCTCACCTCAAGCCTCGACGTGGCACAGCGCAACGGCCTGACCATGGAGAGCGTGGACTGGTTCATCCCCCATCAGGCCAACCTGCGCATCATCGAGGCCGTGGCTGAACGCGCCGGCATCGACCATGACAAGGTGCTGGTCAACATCCAGAAGTACGGCAACACCTCGGCAGCCTCCATTCCTCTGTGCATCGACGAGTACAAGGAGCGCCTCAAGCCCGGTGACAAGATTATCCTCACCGCTTTCGGAGCCGGCTTCACCTGGGGTGCCCTCTACATCATCTGGGACCTCTGAGCCGTCACGCCGACGCTCTCTGACAGCAATTTTCACACGAGATAGCATCTTTTAAGGTGCTATCTTTGTTGTTATAGGCAAGAAACCTATTGACAAGACCACCTCTATACACAGATATGGACACACAGCATACACCGCATAAAGCCGGATTTGTCAACATCGTCGGCAACCCTAACGTGGGCAAGTCCACGCTGATGAATGACCTTGTGGGTGAGCGCGTGAGCATCATCACCTCCAAGGCGCAGACCACCCGCCACCGCATCATGGGCATCCTCAACACGCCCGAATACCAGATAGTGTTCTCCGACACGCCGGGGGTGCTCGCCCCGAAGTATCGCCTCCAGGAGAGCATGCTTGAGGCGAGTGAAGGGGCCTTGACAGATGCCGACATCCTGCTCTACGTCACTGACGTGGTGGAGGATCCGGAGAAGAACGCCGAGTTTCTGGCCAAGGTGGCCAAGGAGACCGTGCCGGTGCTTCTTGTCATCAACAAGGTGGACCTCGTCAAGGATCAGGCACAGCTTGAAGCTATCGTGGCCAAGTGGCAGGAGCGGCTCCCCAACGCCGAGATATTCCCCATGTCGGCCCTCCACCACTTCAACGTGGAGAACCTGATGAAGCGCATCGTGGAGCTCCTTCCCGACTCGCCCCCCTACTTCGGCAAGGATGCCCTCACCGACAAGCCGGCTCGCTTCTTCGTCACCGAGATAATACGCGAGAAGATACTGCTCAACTATGACAAGGAGGTGCCCTACTCCACCGAGGTCATCGTCGAGAAATTTGACGAAAAGGAGGGGTCCATTCACATCATGGCTGTGATCTACGTGGAGCGCGACTCCCAGAAGGGCATCATCATAGGTCATGGCGGCTCCAAGCTCAAGAAGGTGGGCATCGAGGCCCGCAAGGACATCGAGACCTTCTTCGGCAAGAAGGTGTATCTGGAGCTGTTTGTCAAGGTGGAGCCCAACTGGCGCAACCGCGACAACAAGCTCCGCGCATTCGGCTACATCGAGTGATAGCCGATAATTTTCACTAACTTTGCAGACGCGCCTGCAGCAGCCGTGCCACGGCTGCCGGCGGCCACCTGCACGTTTCACTACTATCACATCACCATGGGACAGATGATCGCCATAGTCGGACGCCCTAACGTGGGCAAGTCCACGCTATTCAACCGCCTCACCCAGAGCCGTTCAGCCATTGTGGATGACACGGCGGGCACTACCCGTGACCGCCAGTATGGCAAGGTGGACTGGAACGGGCGCGAGTTTTCCATCGTCGACACCGGCGGATGGGTTGTGAACTCCGACGACATCTTCGAGGAGGAGATCAACAAGCAGGTGGCTCTGGCCATCGAGCAGGCTGACGAGATACTCTTCGTGGTGGATGCCATGAACGGCGTCACTGACCTTGACGACCATATCGCCGAAATCCTCCGCAAGGCCAAGAAGCCGGTCATCCTCGTGGCCAACAAGGTTGACTCCAACGACTGGCTCTACAACGTGCCGGAGTTCTACTCCCTGGGGCTCGGCGACCCCTACCCGGTGAGCGCCGTCAACGGCTTCGGCACCGGCGACCTCCTGGACGAGGTGGTCAAGGAGCTGCCCGAGCCTGACCCGGATGCCGAGGAGCAGCTTGACGACATCCCCAAGTTTGCCATCGTCGGCCGCCCCAATGCCGGAAAGTCATCCATCATCAACGCTTTCATCGGCGAGGAGCGCAACATCGTCACCGACATTGCCGGCACCACCCGCGACAGCATCTACACCCGCTACAACAAGTACGGGTTTGACTTCTATCTGGTGGACACCGCCGGCATCCGCAAGAAGAACAAGGTGAACGAGGACATCGAGTATTACTCGGTGATTCGCTCCATCCGCGCCATCGAGGCCTCCGACGTGTGCATACTGATGATTGATGCCACCCGCGGCATCGAGGCACAGGACGCCAACATCTTCTCGCTCATTCAGCGCAACAAGAAGGGTCTGGTGGTGTGCGTCAACAAGTGGGACTTGGTGGAGGACAAGTCAGTCGCCGCCATCCGCCACTTCGAGGAGGCCATCCGCAGCCGCTTCGCACCTTTCGTCGACTTCCCCATCATCTTCGGCTCCGCTCTGACCAAGCAGCGCATCTTCAAGGTGCTCCAGACAGCCGTGGAGGTATATGAAAACCGCAAGCGCACCGTCCCCACGTCGCAGCTCAACACAGTGATGCTCGAAGCCATCGCCGCCTACCCGCCACCCGCCAACAAGGGCAAGTACGTGAAAATAAAGTATGTGACGATGCTCAAGGGTGCGCAGGTGCCTACCTTCATCTTCTTCTGCAACCTGCCCCAGTGGGTCAAGGAGCCCTACCGGCGCTATCTCGAGAACAAGATACGCGAGAACTGGGACTTCACCGGCACCCCCATCAACGTCTATATGCGCGAGAAGTAACACCGCAATTCCGCCCCCCTTATACCTCCCCGCGAGGCCCGAACCCGTCATTTTCACTCATTAACACATAGACACCCCCGCACACAGATATGAACTTCGTTGAAGAACTCAAATGGCGCGGCATGATACACCAGTTCATGCCCGG
Organism: Candidatus Amulumruptor caecigallinarius; assembly: GCA_023665605.1. GTDB lineage: Bacteria > Bacteroidota > Bacteroidia > Bacteroidales > Muribaculaceae > Amulumruptor > Amulumruptor caecigallinarius_B. The sequence goes on from JAMPDP010000001.1 coordinate 1,057,954, forward strand.
CACCGAGGAACAGCTCTCCAAAGAGATGACCACGGCATATCTCGGCATCGACCCCACCGCTGACTCCCTCCACATCGGCCACCTTGTCGGCGTGATGATGCTCCGCCACCTCCAGCAGGCCGGCCACCGCCCCATCGCCCTGATAGGGGGCGCCACCGGCATGATCGGCGACCCCTCCATGAAGAGCCAGGAGCGCAAGCTGCTCGACGTGGAGACCCTGCGCCACAATCAGGAGGCCATCAAGAAGCAGCTCTCCAAGTTCCTCGACTTCGACAGCGACGCCCCCAACGCAGCCATCCTCGTCAACAACTATGACTGGATGAAGTCATTCTCATTCATCGACTTCATCCGCGACATCGGCAAGCACATCACCGTCAACTACATGATGGCCAAGGACTCCGTGAAGAAGCGTCTGGGCGGCGACAACCAGCAGGGCATGTCGTTCACAGAGTTTTCATACCAGCTGATGCAGGGCTACGACTTCCTCTACCTCTACGAGCACCACGGCTGCCGCCTGCAGCTCGGCGGCTCTGACCAGTGGGGCAACATCACCACCGGCACCGAGCTGATACGCCGCATCAACGGCGGCGAGGCCTTTGCGCTCACCTGCCCCCTCATCACCAAGGCTGACGGCACCAAGTTCGGCAAGACCGAGAGCGGCAACGTATGGCTCGACCCCCGCTACACATCCCCCTACAAGTTCTATCAGTTCTGGCTCAACGTCGCTGACGACGATGCCGAGAAGTACATCAAAATCTTCACCTCTCTGAGCCGCGAGGAGATTGAAGCCCTCGTAGCCGAGCAGCAGGCCGACCCCGGCAAGCGCCCCCTGCAGAAGCGTCTGGCCAAGGAGCTCACCACCATGGTGCACAGCGAGGCCGACTGGCGCGCCGCCGTCGATGCCTCTGAAATCCTCTTCAGCAACCATGCCGGCGAGACGCTGCGCAACACTCCCGAAGGCATCCTCCTCGAGGTGCTCGAAGGGGTCCCCACCTTCGACGTAAAGCGCACCGACATAGAGAACGGCACCAAGATAGCTGACCTCCTGGTGGACCTCGCGCCGGTATTCCCCTCCAAGAGCGAACTCCGCAAGCTCGCACAGCAGGGTGGCTTCGCCATCAATCAGGAGAAGGTGGCCGACATCTACGCCCCGGCCACCGTCGATATGCTCCTCCAGAACAAGTACATGCTGATCCGCAAAGGCAAGAAGAACTACTTCCTGCTCCGCGCCCTCTGACATATGTGCCGCTGAGGAGACAACCTTAACCCCGGGTGCCGCTGCGATAGCGCAGGCATCCGGGGCATGTGCGGCTTATCAGGAAGGTGTTGCAAAACCGGCAATTTCCGTCAATTTGTAGGGATGCACCGTGGTGCATCCGCTGATTTACAGATTGTTGCGCCGGATGCACCACGGTGCATCCCTACAAGCTGATGGTTTTGCAACACCATCTTTACAACATGAGCTCGACATCAGCGGGGTTATGCAACACCCTGTCCGCTCATAGTTCGTAATGGAAGCGGCGCCGGGGGGGTCAGTGGATGCCGCGGCGGTTGAGGGCAGCCTGGTAGCGGCGGGCGTTGGCCTGGTGGACGGCGTAGGTGGTGGCGAAGTTGTGGTAGCCGGAGAAGTCCTCGCGGGCGCACATGAACAGGTAGTCATGCTCGGGGGCATTGAGCACCTGGTCGATGGTCGCAGCCGTGGCCATGCGTATCGGCCCGGGAGGGAGTCCGGAGTTGAGGTAGGTGTTGTAGGGTGACTGCACCTTGAGATGCGCTCCGGTGATGCGCCGCAATGAGAAGTCGCCCACGGCATATTTCACCGTGGGGTCAGCCTGCAGCCGCATCCCCTTGTGGAATCGGTTTAGGTAGAGTCGCGCCACCATCGGCCGCTCGTCACTCTTGGCGGTCTCCTCCTCGACGATGGAGGCAATGGTGGCCACCTGTACGGGCGTGAGCCCCAATGCCTTGGCTTTGGCCAGCCGTTCATCGTCCCAGAAATCTCTGTACTTACGGTAAATCTTGCGCGTCAGTGATGAGCCCCCGGAGGTGGTCCAGTAGGTCTCGTAGGTGTCAGGCATGAACACCGCCGGAAACTCCTCGGGGCTGAATCCCCGGTTGCGCAGTATCGTGTCAGCCGAGGCGAGAAAATCCTCGGGAGTTGTCTCTAACTCGGTGGCCAAGCGGTCGGCGAGCTGCCGCATGGTGCGGACATTGTTAAAAGTGACCGTGACGGGTGTCTGCCGCCCCTTAGCCAGAGCGCGAGCCGTGGAGAGGGCCATGCGCCCCGACGTAATCTCATAAGCGCCATGGGCCTTGTGAGGATGGCCACCCTGGAGGCGCCAGAGCATATACACGCGGTTGCCCATGGAGGAGCCGAGAGTGGAGCGCAGCGAGTCACGCACGGAGCCGTACGTGGCCCCCTGCGGAATTTTCAGCCACACGGACTCTCCACGGTGTCCTTCGAGGCCCACCATCCACAAGCACGCGAGCATTGCCAGCACACCGATGCCGATGAACAGCCACGCCACGGGGCTGAGTCCTCGGCGCGGTTTTTTCTTAGCCGACTTCTTGCCGCCGGGGCGTTTCGCTGATGCCTTGGCGGTTTTGGTACGCGGGGTGGTGGTCATGTCAGGTCAGAGGGGTATTGTTCGAGTTCGTGGGCTGCATGGCGGCCGCGGCGGTTGCTGCGTGAAATCACGAACCGGTCATAGTAAGCGAGCATCAGCGTGGTGAGCGGCAGGGCGATAATCATGCCGATGATGCCCAACAGCGACCCCCACACCGAGAGCGATAGCAGTATAATGGCGGGATTGAGCCCCATGGCCTTGCCGAGAATTTTGGGCGTGAGGAAGAGGTCCTGAATCACCTGCACCACGCAATACACCAGGATTGCCAGGCCGAAGATGCTCCAGAAGTTGCCGTCGCCTCCCACCGAGTAAATCAGGCACAGGAATGCCGTGAGCGGAATTGACACCAGTTGCAGGTAGGGCACCATGTTCATCAGCCCGATGAGCAGCCCCAGGGGGATAGCCATGGGGAGGCCGATAATCAGGAAGCCGATGCAGAAGAGTATACCCACGATGAACGCCACCAGCGCCTGACCGCGGAAGTAGTGGTTCATGCTGTCCTTGATGTCACGGGCTATGGAGAAGGTGGTGCGGCGGTACTTGGGAGGCACCATCCAGCGTATGCCTCGCGCCAGCCGGTCATAGTCAATCATCAGGAACACCACGTAGAGTAGCACCAGCACCCAGTTGAACAGACTGATTACCAGACTAATGCCGCTGGCAAGCAACCCCCATGTGGCCGTCAGGGCACTCTCCACCACCGACATCAGGTCTTTGTCAGCCACAAGGTCATAGATGGAGCCGAGGTCCACATTGCGCTTGATGAACTCATGTATAGCCTCCGGCAGGTAAGGCACATGGAGCTCGCTCTGGGCATAGTTCTTGAGGAGCGCCGCCATCTGCTGCACCTCGCTGAAGAGCGACGGGAGCAGGAACGCGCAGAGCACGCCGAAAAGCAGCAGGGCCTCAAACAGCGTGACGAACACAGCCACCAGACGTCCGCGCAGATGGAGTATCTGACGGTTATATTGCACGAAGGGCTCCAGGATGTAAGCCACCAGACATGCCACAAAGAATGGCAGCAGCACGTCACGCAGGATGCTGATCAGATAGACCACGCCGGCCAGCAGAGCCAGGCCGATGAGCATCCTCACCACGCGGTCAAAAGTATAAGGGCGAGCCCCCATGAGCAAGAGATTAGAGTGTGTCTGTTATGATTGGTTGTCACGTTCGGTTGATGCTGAGTGGCCACCCGCCTGAGACGGTCGGCGTAGTCGGCGTGTCCCGGCTACTTGCGGAGCCAGCGCCACAGCTCGCCGATCCAGAGCACCAGAGAGGTGGAGGCGATGATGATGACCCAATCGGTCAGCTTCAGCGGCGTGACGGTGAAGAACTCGCCGCCGATGGTCACTATCAGCACCTGCCCGGCAACGATGGCCAGCGAGATGAGCAGGAAGCCGCCGCAACCCTTGAAGTGGAACGCCGAGCGGCCGGACTCGAAGGCACGGGCATTGAACATGTTCCAGAACTGGAGGAACACAAAGATAGTGAAGAATAGCGAGAGTTCGTAGGGTGACAGCCCTGTGTTGGCATCCGTCATCGGCACGCGGCCCACCTCGGTGAGACAGGTGATGTCGGCGTGCTCGAAGTAGTAGAGGAGCCCCAGCAGCAGCAGGAAGAAGATGCCGCCCACGCCGATGATGGTCTCCCACATCGACTTGTTGATGATAAATGCCGTGCGTGGACGCGGCTTGTCCTTCATCACCGAGTGCGACGGCGGCAGCGATGCCAGCGCCATGGCTGCAAAGGTGTCCATGATGAGGTTCACCCAGAGCATCTGCGTCACCGTTAGCGGCGATTGCATGCCCATGAATGAGCCGCAGAGCACTATGAGGCATGCCACAACGTTGACCGTCATCTGAAAGAGGATGAACCGCTGGATGTTCTGATAGAGCGAGCGGCCCCACATCACGGCGCGACCTATGGACGTGAACGAGTTGTCAACGATGGTGATGTCCGAAGCCTCCTTCGCCACCGAGGTGCCGTCGCCCATGGAGAGGCCCACGTGGGCAGCCTTCAGGGCCGGGGCATCGTTGGTGCCGTCGCCCGTCACAGCCACCACCTCATTGTTGGCTTGCAGAGCCTCCACGAGCCGCTTCTTGTCCATGGGGCGAGCGCGGGCTATAATCTTCATGTCGCCGACACGCTCGCGCAGCTCGCCGTCAGTGAGTTCGGCAAACTCCACGCCGGTGATGATGTTTCGGTCAGAGTCCACGGCATCATCCCACAGACCGATCTGCCGGCCAATCTCCTTGGCCGTGCCGGGGGTGTCGCCGGTGACAATCTTCACCTTGATGCCGGCGTTGAGCACTTCGCCCACCGCCGCGGGCACATCGGCGCGCACCGGATCAGAGATAGCCACGATGCCTAAGAAAGTAAGGTTCTCGGCCACCACCCTGCCGTCGGCAATGGTCTTGTCACCCTCGCGGAGCTCCTGGTAGGCGAAACCGAGAGTGCGCATCGCCTGATTCTGATACTCTAACAGCTGTGCATCAACCTCCTGCCGCGTAACCCCGGGGGTGTTGCGGCACATGGAGAACACAATCTCCGGGGCTCCCTTGACGTAGAGAATCCGCTTGCCCGAGGCAGAGCGCACCACCGTGGCCATATACTTCCGCTCCGTGGTGAAGGGAAGTTCCTCAAGCGGAGCCGCCGCCTCGCGGAGAGCCACATAGTCAGCCCCGCGGCTCATGAGCCAGAGCAGCAGCGCACCCTCCGTGGGGTTGCCGAGCACCTCCGGCTTGTCAGCCCCGGCAGTGGTGTCGAGCTGCGCCGTGGAGTTGACGGCGATACCCTCATAGAGCACCTCATCGGAAGGGTTGCCGAAGAAGTTGGTCTTGTAGACCTGCATACGGTTCTGTGTGAGGGTACCGGTCTTGTCGGTGCATATCACCGCGGTGGCTCCCATGGTCTCGCAGGCATGCATCTTGCGCACCAGGTTGTTAGTCTTGAGCATGCGGCGCATTGAGTAGGCCAGCGAGAGCGTCACCGCCATGGGCAACCCCTCCGGCACGGCCACCACAATGAGTGTCACCGCCACCATGAAGGTCTGGAGCAGGAACGCCAGGAAAGGCATCCAGTCAAACTCCGGCACATTGATGAAATAGAGCACCACACGGCCAACAACGATGATGGCCGCGATGGCGTAAGAGATTTTGGAAATGAGCGACCCGAGCCCTTCGAGCTGTTCGCTCAGAGGGGTCTTTACGCTGTCGTCAATCTGGGCAGCCACGAACACCTTGCCGTTCTCGGTGCGGTCACCCACAGCCGTGACACGCATCACGCCGTGCCCCTCCATCACCTTGGTGCCGCGCAGGGCATGGTTGGAGGGGAAAGTGGCATCCGGGTCAAACTGCGTCGGGTCGGTGAACTTGTGGGCTATCGGTTCGCCGGTAAGCGTGGACTCGTCGATGCCAAGCTGCACCGCTTCGAGCAGTTCGCCGTCGGCGGGCACCTCGTTGCCGGTGTTGAGCATTACGATGTCGCCCACCACCACGTCGCGCTTGGGCACCTGCGTGATGTGGCCGTTGCGCACCACCTGCACCGGCTCGTCATCATTCACCTGATTGAGCAGAGCAAACTCGCGGTCTGCCTTTGTCTCAAAGAAAAAGGAAAGCCCTGTGGCCAGGAATATGGCAATGAATATGCCCACCGGTTCAAAGAACACGGTAGCCCCCTGTCCCAGTCCATAATACTCATAGCAGGAGATGCCTATCGACAAAGCCCCGGCAATGAGCAGGATGATAATCAGCGGGTCGGAGAACTTCTCAAGGAAGCGCTTCCACAGCGGTTCCTTCTCGGGAGGGGTGAGGATGTTGGAGCCGTTTTCGCTGCGACTGCGGAGCACTTCCGCGTCGTCAAGGCCTTTATAGCGTTCAGTCTGTGACATGGGGATATGTTGCAGTATGGTGGAGACGAGGAGAGAGCATGATGGTAGCGAGGGGTGAGGAGCCGTGTCAGTCGCGCCAGCAGGTGCTCAGGTGAGTGTGCGGAGAGTGGCGCTTGTCCGGCGGCGGGGGTGTCATGTAGTCGCCGTAGAGGCGTGACAGGTAGCCGTCAGTATCGGCCAGGGTGATAAACTCGCGGTCCTCAAACTTGATGGGTTTGAACTTCTCGAAAAGGGCTGACGGCATAATTTCCCGCAGTCCGTATCCCCACACGGTGACAGCCGCGAAAGGAGCGCCGGGAGTGCCCTTGCGACACTTCCGCTCATACCAACGCGCCACTGCCGGCAGCGACAGCGGGGCGGTGAGGATGTTGAGGAGCTTGATGGCGATTTTCTTGGCCGTGGAGTTGAGGGGTGTGGGGCGGAGCATCTTCCCCTTATAGAGGTTGCGGGCGCGGAGCACCTTCTTGAAATACGCCTCGCTCTGTTGCTGCGTCTCCTTGAGGGGGTCCACCGGGAATACATCAATGGCGATGCCCATAGGCTCGCCGCCCACCTTCTCTACAAGGAGTGTGCGCGAGTCCTCCACCTTGGCGAAGGGGAGGCCGTAAGAGGGGTCATCGGCAAGGGAGTGCAGCCGGTAACGCGAGGAGTGCCCATCATTATACTCAGCCACAAACCGCTCATAGTCAACGCGTGGCATCAGTATGTCTATGTCATCGTCCCAGGGGATGAATCCGCCGTGACGCACAGCCCCCAAGAGAGTGCCGTAGCCCAAGGCATAACGGATGCCCCGGGCCTGACAGAAGTCATGTATGTCCTGCATGATGTCAAGCTGAATGAGCTTTGACTCCTCTATGTCGATTTCTTTCATACGGTCATGTGGGAGAGGGGTGTGAAGGTCAGTGAGCGAGCGTCGGGGTCAGTATCTGCGTCAGGAGCCGGCAGGCATCATCGTCTGTTACCGCTACGGGGTTGTTGGAGAGGCGCGCCGTGTTGATGCCACCGCGGAGCAGCTCCATGTCATACTGCACGTCAGTGCGCAGCGTCAGCCCCAGGCGTGAGCAGAGGTTGCGGAAAAATGCGGGTATCTCCTCGGGGTCACATCCCAGAGCCTCAGCCAACTGCATTTTTTTAGCAGCCGGCACGGCATCGCCGCGCAGATTGAACTCGGCAAGAGAAGGGAATGTCAACGCCACGGCATGTCCGTGGGGGTACCCGTAATGCGAAGTGAAGGGGTAGGAGAAAGCGTGGGGGGCGGTGGTGCGCGTAATGTTGATGGCCCGTCCGGCCTCGAAAGCTCCCTCCGCCATCAGCTCCCGTGAGCGAGGGCCGGGGGCCTCCACAGCCTCCACGATGGCCGGGGCTATCAGGCCGATGGCGCGGAGAGCGTGAGCGTCAGACTCCGGCGTAGCGTTACGGTTCCAGAAGGCCTCAACCGCCTGAGCCAGAGCATCAAAGCCTGTGCAGGCTGTGACGTAGGGGTTCATGGTGGATGAATAAGCGCTGTCAACGAGTGCCACATCCGGGCGCACATCCTCATGGTCAACAGAGTGCTTCACCTTGCCTACATACATCACCGCAAAGCGGGTGGTCTCGCTGCCGGTGCCTGCAGTGGAGGGCACAGCCACAAGGCGCGAATACAGAGGCACGGCATCTTCGCCGCGCTCGGCAGGGTTGGCAAGGAAGTGGCGGATGAGCTTGGCCATGTCTATGGCACTCCCGCCCCCGGCACCGACTATAAGGTCAGGGTGGAAAGAGCGGGCCAGAGCGAGTCCGCGGGCGAGGTCATCACTGTTGGGGTTGACGTCAAAGTCGCAGAAGTCAGCCACCTCCACATCGGGGCCGAGCGCACCGAGCAGCCCCGCTTCAAGGCCGCAGGCTGCGTAGGAGCCGCGACCGTGCACGGCGAGCACCCGCTTGACATCAGCCTGCGGCATGAAGTCCCAAAGGTGAGCCAGAGCTCCGCGGCCCACGAAGAAGTGCTGAGTGTCGGTCATGTGGGGAGGTTACTTACCGGCGAGAAAGGCCATCAGAGCCTCCTTGTTTTCAACAGGGGTGGTGGTGGGGCGGCCAAGGTCCTTGCGGGCACCCTTGCGCACCTTCACTTCCACCAGGGCGGGAGCCTCCTCGGCAACCTTCGTCAGGTCAAGAGCTTCGGCCTCCGCGAGAGTGTCGACGGACAGAGCCGAGCGGTAGCCGCAAGCCTTGGCGATGGCCGGCAGATCAATCTGAAAACCGGCCGTGGGCTGGCCGCCCACTGAGTCGTGGGCACCGTTGTTGAAGACGATGTGCACAAAGTTGCGGGGTGCAGCCTGACCGATGATAGCCAGCGACCCCAGGTGCATGATGGATGCCCCGTCGCCGTCAAAGCAGTAGACCGGTCTCTGCGGCTGCGCCAGTGCGATGGCCATGGCAATCTGCGAAGCGTGGCCCATGGAGCCTACCGTGAGGAAGTCGCGGGCATGCCCCTCGCCACGCTTCTCGCGAAGCTCAAAGAGCTCGCGGGAAATCATGCCGGTGGTTGACACCACCACGGCATCCGCAGGGAGCTTGTCAAGCATCAGGCCGATAGCCTGTTCACGACCGAGCTCCAGAGCCGGAGCCTCGGCAGCGGGAGCCTTGGGGCCGGCGTAGTCGCTGAAAGTGCCTTTGCGCACCACCAGTGCGTAGGGGCGCAGCTCGCGCATCATGTAGTCGCGTGCGGCGTCAACAGCCGCGAGCGCACCCTCAGTGTCGTCAGGCAGGATAGTGTGGGCGATGCCCATACATTCGAGCAGCGGGATGGTGAGCTTGCCCTGCTTCACGTGCTGGGGCTCATCGTGTACGCCCGGTTCGCCGCGCCAACCTATAATCAGGAGCACCGGCATACGGTAAACCTCGTCATCGACGAGCGAAAGGAGCGGGTTGACGGCATTGCCGATGCCGGAGTTCTGCATGAACACCACGGCAGGTCGGCCGGTGGCGAGCCAGTGACCCGCAGCGAGGCCCATCGCGGCACCCTCGTTGGCGGCCGTGATGCGGCGGGAGGGGTCGACAGTGGCCGACAGACATGAGCAGAAGCTCTTCAGGAGCGAATCAGGGACGCCGGCAAAGAACGTTGAGCCGTCCGGGTCAAGACGTTGCGTGAATTTCTCTACATCTACCATATGGCAGCAGGAGTACGGTGAATGAACAGTTGAGACGTGAAGTGACGGAAGTGACAGGAAGTGACGGGAGAGCCCGGATTACTTCGTGCCGGGGATAAGCTCGAGAATCTCCTTGACCGGCATACAGTACTTGTCGGCCTCCAGAGAGCGCGAGTTGGTGAGGATGGACTTGGCAGTGTTCACCATGGCGGGATAGGAGCTGCGCAGCATATGGTTGGCGTAAATCACCACGTTCACGCCCCATGAAGCGAGTTCATCCTCGGTGATATGGTTGTAGGTGGTGGGCACCACGACGATGGGCACCGATGAGTGCACCTTGCGCAGAGCCTGGCAGAATGCCTTGATGTCATCGCCGCTCTTGTCCTTGCTGTGAATCATAATGCCGTCGGCTCCCGCCTCTATGTAGGCCAGAGCGCGCTCCATAGCATCGTCAAGCCCCTTGCCGGCTATGAAGCTCTCGATGCGGGCAATGATCATAAAGTCAGGGGTAATCTGTGCCTGCTTGCCGGCATGTATCTTGTGGCAGAAGTTCTCGATGGTGTCCTGTGTCTGGATGGCATCCGTACCGAAGAGCGAGTTCTTCTTCAAGCCCACCTTGTCCTCGATGATGACTGCCGAAATGCCGAGACGCTCCAGGGTGCGGACGGTGAAGACGAAGTGCTCCGTCTTGCCGCCGGTGTCGCCGTCGAAGATTACCGGCTTGGTGGTGCACTCCAGGGCATCGTTGAGCGAGTGGAGGCGGGTGGTGAGGTCAACAGCCTCAATGTCAGGCTTGCCCTTGGAGGTGGAGTCTGTGAGCGAGCTGCTCCACATGCCGTCAAACTCCTGACGGTGTCCGTTGACATCCACGCCGATATTCTCGATAATCAGGCCGGTGAGACCGCTGTGTGACTCAAGGATGCGCACTATCTTCTTGGCGTTGATGAGGCGGCGCAGACGCTTGAGGCGAATCTCAGGCGTGGTGCCTATCTCCTTGAGGCGAGCGTTGAGCTGCGTGGAGGAGATGCCCTGAGTGTAAGGGATGTCCACCACCTTGCCACCCCACTTGGCCACGGTGTCGATGACCCGCTGGCGTGTCTCCTTCTGCACACCCTCTTTCCAGTCGTCGCCATGCACCACGTAGTCAGGCCGCAGCTTCTCAAGGTTGGGGACATAGTCGAGGGTGGTCTGAGGGATTACGGTGTCCACACCCTTGAGGTTGCTCACCACAAGAGCGCGCTGGTCGTAAGAGAGGTAAGGGAGGCGCTTGTAGCTGGCGATAGCCTCATCGGTGAGCACCCCGACGACGACGCGCCCCAATTTCTGCGCTTCGTGAATGATGTTGAGATGTCCGGGGTGAATGATGTCGGCACTCATCCCCACGTAAACGGTCTTTTCGTTCATTGTCAGGGCTTAAGAAGTAGTTTAATAACAAATATTATATGAGGAGCCGGATATGCCGGTGCGGGTTATCCGTGCAAAGTTACGAAAAAAGATTGTGCGCTGTAAAATAATGTGAATGGAGCCTGAAACGTGGTGTGGAGGGCGGTGCGTATCGGCGCACAGTCACACTGCTCTAACAACCCGAAAGCGGGGTGAATTGTTCGCCCAGGCCGGTGTGAGGCAGGGCAACCATATCAAATTGTGAGGACAAACCTCCGTCTCTGCGGCTGCGCCGGATGTGATATGGGGAAAGTGTATCAAAAGTTTTTGGAGGGTGTTACAGAACCGCTGAAGAGCGTCCGTAGGACGCTGATTTACCGTAGCCCCGGAAGCCGAAGCGCAGCGTAGGCATCCGGGGTTGAGGGGCATCCAACAAACTGGGCGTCCGCAGGACGCCGATTTACAACACCATACAAATATATGTATGATTTCCTGACAAGCCGTAGTGCACATGTGTGGCGCATCGGTGAAATGCCGGAGCATATCCATATTCTAGTGGACATTCCCCCAAAATATTCCATTTCCGAGATTGTGAAAATTCTCAAAAGGAGATGTAAATCGGCGTCCTCCAGACGCCATTGGCCATGATGACAATAACCCCGGATGCCTACGCTATCGCTACGGCTTCCGGGGCTACGGGTAAATCAGCGTCCTGCGGACGCTCCTTAGGAGGTTTTTCAACACCCTCAATTACTTTTGATACACCTTCGATGAAATTGCATGGCAGGTTGAATTTGAGGGTAAATTGATGGAAAATTGACGGAAAATTGCCTGCGGATTTGGGAAATTGCGAAAATATTGCTAAATTTGTCAGACAAAGAACGCTGATACGCCCCATGAAACGGACACTGATAGCCATAATCCTCTTTGCTGCAACGCTTTGCGCGGCATCCGGAGCATCTGCCGAGACGCTCTCGGTGGCTGCGTCCGAGACTGCGCGCGTGGCTGTGGTGGATGGAGGCCTCGAGCTTCAGGCGCTGCCGACAGCCGCCGAGGCGGCACAATTTGAGGTGTACAGCATCCTCGGCACTCACCAGGGTAAGGTGACGGTGCCCCCGTCGCAGAGCGTGCGCATGGATTTGCGCAGCGGATGCTACATAGTGCGCTGTATGCAGCCCAAGGGCAAAGGCGGCGCCCCCGAGGCCAAGGTAACAAGCGTCAAGCTGACCGTCAAGTAAACCGCCCCGGCGCGGCTTGCCGTCACCTGCTGTGACGACAATTCATCCGCGTCATCCCCTCCCCGCCGTGATAACTGCTCTGCGGGGATAATTTGTGCCCCGGCATGATTTCTCTCTCCCCTCCCCCTCTATCTTCCTCCCTCTCTCACCTTCATTGAATAACACACTTCTTTCAAAACGCCTTATGACGAATACCACCCTCAAGGGGCTCGTGGCTGTCACTGCGATAGCTGTCGGGGCCCTCGCTTTAATGCCCATGAACACACAAGCCCAGACGATGCCCTCAATCCCCGCCGCTTCCGACGAGGTGTATGCCGAGTATCCCACATATGCCGGCGATGACCTCGGTGTCACGGTGGCCAACGGTGCCACAACATTCAAGCTGTGGTCGCCGCGCGCGCAGGATGTGCGTCTGAGCATCTACCCCACCGACCGCAACACCCCCGCGCTGATGACGATGGGGATGATTAAGGGGGGCAACGGCGTGTGGACCGCGCAGGTGCCTCAGGAACTCTATGGCAAGTTCTACACCTTCAATGTGAAGTTTGACGGCAAGTGGCTCGGCGAGACTCCCGGCGTGTGGGCCAAGAGCGCCGGCACCAACGGACAGCGTGCCGCCATCATAGACTTCGCGGCTACCAACCCCGAGGGCTGGGATACCGACAAGGGCCCCGAGACACCCTCGCCCGTGGATGCCGTGGTCTATGAGATGCACCACCGCGATATGTCGGTGCACCCGTCGTCAGGTATTGTCAACAAGGGTAAGTTCCTGGCCCTCACCGAGCAGGGAACCGTCAACCCCACCGGCGAGAAGACCGGCCTTGACCACCTCAAGGAGCTTGGCGTGACCCACGTGCAGATACTCCCCTCCTACGACTACAACAGCGTGGATGAGAGCAACCTGATGGCCAACCAGTATAACTGGGGCTATGACCCTCAGAACTACAACTCCCCTGACGGCGGCTACTCCACCAACCCCACCGACCCCACGGCCCGCGTCAAGGAGATGAAGCAGATGATCAAGACGCTGCATGACAACGGCATAGGCGTGATTATGGATGTGGTGTACAACCACACCGCCGAGAACGACGGCTCCAACTTCTCGCTGACAGCTCCCGGCTACTACTACCGCCACCGCGCCGACGGCAGCTACAGCGACGCCTCCGGCTGCGGCAACGAGACCGCAAGCGATCGCCAACAGATGCGCAACTTCATGCTCAACTCCCTCAAGCACTGGACCAAGGAGTATCACATTGACGGCTACCGCTTTGACCTGATGGCCATCCATGACATCGAGACGATGAACGAAATCGCCGACTCTCTGCGCGCCATCAACCCCGACATTATAATATATGGTGAAGGGTGGACTGCCGGCGACTCCCCCCTTGCCGCCGAGAAGCGCGCGCTCAAGGACAACGCCTACATGATGCCTATGGTGGGCGTGTTCTCCGACGACATCCGCGATGCCGTCAAGGGGCACTACTCCAACGCTGAGGACCGCGGCTTCGCCACCGGCAAGCCCGGCAACGAGGAGACCGTGAAGATAGGCATCGTCGGCGCTACGGCACATCCGCAGGTGGACTACTCCAAGGGCAACAACTCCAAGAAGCCCTATGCCCTGTCACCCGCACAGGTGGTCAACTATGTGTCATGCCATGACGACCTGACGCTGACCGACAAGCTCGCCAAGTCCATGGGGGCAGATGCCTCGGTTGCCGACCGTCAGCGCGCCGCCAAGCTCGCACAGACCATCATCCTGACAAGCCAGGGCATCCCCTTCATATGGTGCGGCGAGGAGATATTCCGCGACAAGAAGGGTGTGCACAACTCCTACAAGAGCCCGGACTCCATCAACGCCATCGACTGGAACCAGAAGCATCAGTATGCCGAGCTCTTTGACTACTACAAGAACCTGATAGCCCTGCGCAAGGCTCACCCGGCATTCCGCATGAGCGATGCCAAGGATGTGGCACGCAACATCAAGTTTGACAAGGTGAAGGAGCCGAACCTCATCTCCTACTCCATCCTCAACAATGCCAACGGCGATGCGTGGAAGGAAGTGAAACTGATATTCAACGGCTCTGCCGAGCCTCGCACCGTCAGCGTGCCCAAGGGTAAGTGGACCATCTATGCCGAGGATGGCAAGATTGCCGCCCAGGGCCTTGGCACGTCGGATGGCGGCAAGGTGACGGTGGCTCCCACTTCGGCCCTCATCCTCGCACGCGAGAAATAACCCTCCCCGCAACGGCGAACACCACCCTCCCGGAGGGCGAAAATTGCCGCCATAAAAGGCGAAAAGCCGTTCAGACCACAACTCCCGCCCTGCTGACCTCATTTTTTTCAGCACCCGTTTTGGGGCCTCTGACGGCCTCTGACGGGTGCTGAAACCTTTCTATGCATTGATTGTTATAACGATATAAAGGTATATTAAAAAAATTTTTTACCTTTGCAGCGTTGATGCGCTACTAATTGCAGCAATTTTCCATAAGTTACACTTATATATACCCCTTCATCATGACTATCAACTGCGATCTCATCGGCCTCTGGGCAGGCCAGGTTTGGGAGGCCGTCAATGACGCCGACACCATTTCCACCAAGCAGATCAAGAAGATCACCAAGCTCAAAGACAAGGAGCTGTATGCCGCTCTGGGCTGGCTGGCCCGCGAAGGCAAGGTGTCATTCCAGACCAACGACGAAGACGAGAAGGAGCTTCTGATTCAGCTCGTTCAGGGCTAAACCACCCCCTCTCACACTTACACGCGCCCCGGTGCAGGCATCCCCTGCACCGGGGCGCGCCGCGTTGACCGGGATGCGAACCAACGGGGGGGATGGCGGGTTGTATTTGCAAGAGGGTGAGGCTGAACGAATGGCCCGCTCCGTATACGTTTCTACTAAAATGAGATTCATCCACGGTTTTCAACTATTTCTGTTAGCACTGTCGCTCCCCGTCGGCTCCATTATGGCTCAGACGGCAGGCAGTGCCACTCTCCCGGCAACGACTCCCGCCGATTCGCTGCCGGCGCAATGGCTCTATAGTGAGCACTTTGACCAGTCACTCCCGACGGAGGATGGCTGGTGGAAGAGCTTCAACGACCCGTTGCTCGACACTCTCATAGAGATGGGAGTACAGAATAACTACAACGTGCTGATGGCAGCGCGTCGCATGGAGATGGCCCGGCTTACCCTTGCGCAGACCCGCTCGGAGTATTTCCCGGTGCTTGACCTCGATGCCGGATGGACTAAGAGCCGCTCCTCAGGGGCGATGACCTCTCCCGTCACTGACGCCTCCACGCTGAGTTACTTCTCATTAGGGGTGAACATGAGCTGGCAGATCGACGTGTTTGGCAAAATCTCCGCCGCCGCCAAGGCACGGAAAGCATCCTGGCAAGCCTCACGCGCCGAGTACGCCGCCACCATGGTGACCCTCTGTGGCAACATAGCCACCGCCTATGCCGGGCTGCGCGTGTACCAGGCCGAACGGGCGGTGGCTGTGGCGCATCTTGACCAGCAGGATAAGGTGGTGAAAATCACCGAGGCACGCTTCGAGGCCGGATTGGCCTCAATGCTTGAGGTGGCACAGGCAAAGACTGTGTTCTACTCCACGAAGGCCTCCATCCCGCAGCTTGACCAGAGCATCAATGCCTCAATCAATTCGCTGGCGGTACTGCTGGCCATCTCCATGGAGAGCGCACACGCGCTGCTCGACGCTCCCAAGCCGCTGCCCGACTACCGCCAGATGGTGCGCACGGGCGTGCCGATGGAGCTGCTGCGCCGCCGTCCCGACATAGTGGAGGCCGAGAAGGAGATGGCGATGTATGCCGCCGAACTTGGCGTGGCCAAGAAAGACTTCCTGCCGACGCTCACCCTTGACGGCTCGATAGGCACCTCCGCCCACCGTGCTGGTGACCTGTTCTCCAACCGGTCGCTCACCTACTCGATAGCACCTACACTGTCGTGGACCATCTTCGAGGGTATGCGGCGCAAGTATGCCACCGAGTCGGCCCGCGAGGCTCTGCGTTCGTCGGTGGACAGCTATAACTTGACAGTGATACAGGCTGTCACCGAGGCTGACAACGCCATGTGTGACTATGTACAGACCCTCAAGCGCATCGCCGACCTGCAGAACACCGTGGAGCAGAGCGGCAAGAGCCTTGAGCTGTCGCTTGACCTCTACAAGAAAGGGCTGGCAGCGTTTACCAACGTGGTGGATGCGCAGCTCGACTACCTTACTTACACCAACAACGTCATCGTGGCGCAGGGTCAGGCAATCACCGACCTGGTCAACCTCTACGAAGCCCTTGGCGGCGGCTGGGACGCTTCGGCTCTCGACTGACCCCATCAGAAGCCACCGGCAACCATAAGCAGCAATCGGCAGCAATCGGTTACCACTCGGTCGCCATCGGCGGCAACCGTTACCACTCCATTCCCACTAACAACCACCGGTAGACACCACACTCCTCCCCATCATACAATTCAATCATGGACTCCCACAGAATACACCTCACGGCCATAGCCGCCATCCTCATTCCCGCGCTTGCGCTCACATCATGCCACAAGAAAAAAGCTGCCACCGATGACGAGGGCACCATGGAAGTGAGCGTGACCCTCCCCGAGGTTGACACCGTCACCCTCTCAAAGACATATCCCGGACACCTGATAGCTCAGTCATCAGTGGACCTTGTGGCCCGCGTGAACGGCTATCTGCGCGAGAAGTGCTACAAGTCCGGCCAGTACGTCACCAAGGGGCAGGTGCTCTTCCGCATCGAGGACACCCAGTACCGCGATGCCGTGAATCAGGCCCAGGCTCAGCTGCGCACGGCGCAGTCCACCTATGAGTATGATGCCCGCAACTACGAGGCCATGAAAAAGGCGCTGGAGAGCGATGCCGTGGCTCGCATCTCAGTGATTCAGGCCGAGAGCGACATGAAAAACTCTCAGGCCGCCATCAAGAATGCACAAGCCGCCCTTGAGACGGCACAGACGAGCCTCGGCTACTGCGTGGTGCGCGCGCCCTTCAACGGCCACGTTACCGCTTCCGGCCCCGACCCCGGTGCCTACCTCTCCGGGGCCGCATCGCCCGTGACCCTCGCCACCATCTACGATGACAGCCGGCTTGACGCGCAGTTCAACATCGAGGATGCCGAGTACATCAAGATGATGCAGAAAAACATCAAGGACCTCGGGCTCAACTTCTCAGCAGTGCCCCTGGCCTTCACCGACACGCTGCCCCACTCCTATACCGGTAACCTCTCATACATAGCCCCCGACATTGACCCGTCGACAGGCACAATGGTGATGCGCGCCTCCGTCAGCAACCCCTACGGAGAGCTCAAGGATGGTATGTACGTGACCATTGACCTCCCCTATGAGCGCATCGCCAACGCCATCCTCATCAAGGACTCGGCAATATCCACCGACCAGGCGGGGAAATATGTCTACGTGGTCAACGACTCCAATCAGGTGATATACACCCCGATCACCATCAGCGGCATGGCCAATGACTCGATGCGCGTAGTGACTGACGGACTCACACCGCAGTCGCGCTACGTGACACAGGCTCTGCTGAAGGTGCGTGACGGCATGAAGGTGAAACCGGTGATGACCGGATCCCCCGCCGCCAAGCCTGCGGTCGCTTCCGCCAAGCAGACGGCTCCCACCGCCAAGCAGACGGCTCCCGCCGCCAAGCAGGTCAAGAAATAACAGGTTAATGAAAGAATAAACTGACTCCCATGTTCTCAAAATTCTTTATTGACCGTCCCATCTTCGCCACCGTGATTGCCATCTTCATGTTGCTGGCAGGTCTGCTCACGGTCAAGACCCTCCCGGTGGCGCAATTCCCCGACATCACCCCTCCGACAGTGATGGTGACCGCTTCCTATCCGGGCGCGGATGCCAAGACCATCGCCGAAACCATCGGCGTACCCATTGAGGAGCAGGTCAACGGCGTAGAGGATATGATGTATATGAGCAGCTCGTCGTCAGACGGGTCATACACGCTGACCATCACCTTCGAGGTGGGCACCGACATAGACATGGCCACCGTGAAGGTACAGAACCGCGTGTCGCTTGCCGAGCCGCAGCTCCCCAGCGCCGTGCAGCAGCAGGGCGTGGATGTGATGTCGCGCTCCTCCAACCAGATTCTGTTCATCGCCATCGAGGGTGACTCAATCCACAAATATGATGCTCTGTACCTTACCAACTACGCCCAGCTCAACATTGTCGATGAGCTGTCGCGTGTCAACGGCGTGGGCGAAGTGGAAGCCTTCGGCGCCGGCGAGTACTCCATGCGCGTGTGGCTCGACCCTGACAAGATGCAGGTGCGCGGAGTCACGGCAAGCGACGTGACAAGTGCCATTGAGGGTCAGAACATAGAGGTGAGCGCCGGCTCTGTGGGTGCTCCCCCTACCAGCGGCGGCGAGGCTTTCCAGTACACGCTGCAGAGCCACGGACGGCTCACCACGCCCGAGGAGTTCGGCAACATCGTGATACGCACCGACTCTGACGGAGGCATCCTGCGCCTGCGCGACATCGCCACCGTGGACCTCGGCAGCGAGTCATACTCCAGCGTGAGCAACGTCAACGGCGAGCAGGCCGGCCTGATCGGTGTCTCGCAGCTGCCGGGTGCCAACGCCCTGCAGGTGGCCAACAGCTGTCTTGACCGCCTCGAAGATCTTGCCAAGTACTTCCCGCCGGGCGTACACTACCGCGTTATTCTCAACACTACCGACTTCGTGACCGCGTCTATCGACGAGGTGCTCGTCACCTTCGTGGAGACCACGCTGATTGTGATGATAGTGATCATGCTGTTCCTCCAGAACTGGCGTGCGGTAATCATCCCGATGCTCACCATCCCGGTGTCGCTGATAGCCACCTTCGCCGTGATGAAGCTGATGGGCTTCACGCTGAACACGCTTACCCTCTTCGGCCTCGTGCTGGCGATAGCGATTGTGGTAGATGACGCCATAGTGGTGGTGGAGGACTGTGCGCGAATCATTGACGAGGGGAAGATGACGGCACGTCAGGCCGCCGAGAAGGCTATGCGCGAGCTTACCGGCCCGGTTGTTGGCGAAGTGCTTGTGCTGCTCTCGGTGTTCATCCCCACGGCGTTCATCTCCGGCATCACCGGGCAGCTCTACAAGCAGTTTGCGCTCACGATTGCCGTGTCCACGGCATTCTCGGGGTTCAACGCGCTGACGTTCACACCCGCCATGTGTGCGCTGTTCCTGCGACCGCGCAAGCCTGCCAAGTTCTTCCTGTTCAAGTGGTTTAACAAGGGGTTCGGAGCCGTTCTGTCGTTCTACGTCAAGACCATCGGCCAGTTCCTCAAGCGACCCATAGTGGCCATCGGCGTGTACCTGGTAATCTGCTTCGTGGCCTTCTGGGGCTTCGTGAAGTGGCCGACGAGCTACGTGCCCTCAGAGGATATGGGCTACTTCCTGACCTCCGTGCAGCTCCCTACGGGCGCGTCGCTTGACCGCACCACCAAGGTGATGCAACAGATTTCAGACACCGTCAAGAAGATGGACGGTGTGAAGGATGTGATAATGATTTCCGGTATGTCGATGATGGGTGGCGGCGATGCCTCCAACAACGGCTCGCTCTTCGTGGTGCTCGAACCGTGGAAAGACCGGCGGGCCAAGAGCCTGGGCGTGGATGCCATCATCGAAAAGGTGACAGAGGCCACAGCCACCCTCCAGGAGCCGGTGATATTCTCCGTCAATCCGCCGGCCATCCCCGGTCTGGGTCTGACCAGCGGCTTGCAGATGCAGCTTCTTGACATCCGCAACCTGGGCACCGACCAGCTGATGAAGGCCATCAACGACCTCAAGGACGGCATCAAGCAGACACCCGAGATTGCCGAGCTCAACAGCTTCTACCAGGGCGCAGTGCCGCAATACAAAGTTACCATTGACCGCGACAAGGTAGAGCTCCAGGGCATCTCGCTGCCTGCGGTGTTCTCCGTTCTCTCGGCCTTCATGGGTGGCTCGTATGTGAATGACTTTGTGGAGTTTGGCCGCGTGTACGAGGTTAACGTGGCCGGTCAGGCCATCTCCACGGGACGCATCGACGATGTGCTTGACCTGTCGGTGAAAAACTCCGAGGGCAAGATGGTGCCCTTCGGGTCATTTACCAAGGTGGAACCCATCATGGGCGCCGCCACGGTTGACCGCTACAATATGTACACCACAGCCTCCGTTACCGCTATCCCCGCCGACGGGGTAAGCTCCCACGAGGGCATCGAAGCGATGGAGAAGCTCGTGGCAGACCAGCTCGGCACCAACTACTCCTACGCATGGACCGGCGAGGCTTATCAGGAGACCAAGTCGGGCACAACCGTTACGATGGTGCTTCTGTTTGCCGTGGTGATTACCATCCTTGTGCTGTCGGCACAGTATGAGAGCTGGACAGACCCCATCGCGGTGGTCATCTCAATGCCTACGGCCATACTGGGCACCATCATCGGCTGCTTCTTCATGCAGCAGAGCATCAGCATCTACACCCAGATCGGCATCATATTGTTGCTTGGTCTGTCGGCGAAAAACGCCATTCTTATCGTGGAGTATGCCGTGGACTACCGCAAGGCCGGCCTTGACATCCGCAAGGCCGCAGCCGATGCCGGACAGGTGCGCTTCCGCCCGATTATGATGACGGCCCTGGCCTTTGTGTTCGGTGTGATGCCAATGCTGTTCGCCACGGGAGCCGGTGCCGCAAGCCGTATCTCGCTGGGCACTGCCGTGGTGTTTGGCATGGCCGTGAACGCGATAGTGGGCACGCTGTTCGTGCCTAACTTCTGGGAGCTGCTGCAGCGTTTCAGCGAGAAGTATCTATCCAAGATGTTTGGCGGGGACACCACGCCTCCGGCACCTAATTCCCCCGACACCTCCATAGCTCCCCAGAGCGGTGATGCCGACTCCGTGTAATGTAAATTACTTCGGGTCGGCGGCGAGGGCGCGGAGGTCGAGACACTGACCTTCGTCGGCGGCTATGACGTGAGGGAATTCTTCACGTGCCTCTTGAAGCAGAGGAGTAACGTCAGCGTATCGTTTGCTGTAATGGCCGATGATAAGCTGGCGTGCTCCCGCTTCACGGGCTGTGATGCCGGCCTCACGGGCTGTGGAGTGGCCGCGCTGACGCGCCTTTTGGGCCTGGTCGTCGGCATATGTGGCCTCGTGGTAGATAACGTCCACACCGCGTACAGCCTCGGTGACGCGCGGGTCGGCCATGGTGTCGGAGCAGTAGGCATAGCTCACGGCGGGCTTGCGCGGGAGGGTGAGCAGTGCGTTGGGCACCACGGTGCCGTCGGGCTTGACAAAGTCCTCGCCACACTTTATGGAGTGCATGGCGCTGACGGGCACCTGATGAAACTTCACCATGTCGCCGCGGAGATTGAGCAGCGGCTCGGCCTCGCGGAATATGAATCCCGAGCAGGGCACGCGGTGATATAGCGGGAAGGTCTCCACCGTCAGGGCCGAGTCCTGATAGATGACACCCGGCCGGGCAGGATGCTCCTCGAAGCGTAGCTCATAGCTGGTGTTGTCGCAGAAGTAGCGAATCATCGGTTCGAGGATGGCGCGTCCACCCCGGGGCAGGTGCACGGTGACGCTGCCCCCCTTCTCATGCAGCGACATGGTGGAGAGCAACCCCGGCAGGCCGAAACAGTGGTCGCCGTGGAGGTGCGAGATGAAGATGTGGCTCAGCCGCGAGAACTTCAGGCCCATGCGCTTCATCATCACCTGTGCGCCTTCGCCGCAGTCTATCATAAAGAGCTTGTCGCGGAAGTTGACAATCTGTGACGACGGGTTGTGGCGCGCAGTGGGCGTTGCACTGCCGCAGCCGAGTATGTTGAGTTCAAATCTCATTGGCAGGTGATTGTGGCACAGGAGAGTCAGAGGCCGGTGATGCGGTGAGCCTCGGCGAGGGCGGCCTCACGCTCGCGGCAGGTGGCGCATACTCCGCAGGGGGTGGCGCCCCCCTTGTAGCATGAATATGTCATGTCATAGTCCACCCCTAAGCGCAGTCCGTGAGCTGCAATCTCACCCTTGGTGAGGAGAGTGTAGGGAGCATCGAGAATGACGGGGGCGAAGGTGCCGGCGGCTATGGCTGCCGACATCCCCCTGATGAACTCCGGGCGGCAGTCGGGGTACACCTCATGGTCGCCGGCATGGTTGGCAATCATCACACGGCGCAGGCCACGGCTCTCGGCGAGTCCGGCGGCCACGGCGAGCATGATGCCGTTGCGGAACGGTACCACCGTGGAGCGGATGTTGTCGCCGTCATACTCTGCCTCGGGGATGGCATCGGGGCCTTCGAGGAGCGAGCTCTTGAAGTAGCGGCCCATGAACCCGAGGGGTATGCAAAGCCACTCTATGCCAAGGAGTTCACACTGACGGCGGGCGCACTCCGCCTCGCGGGCATTGTGGTTGGAGCCGTAGTCAAAGGTGACGGCGAGGGCTATCTGCGCTGCATATTCATGGAGCATCGTCGTGGAGTCCATGCCTCCGGAGAGCACCAGGAGTGCGTCGCGGCAGTTGTCGGCAGCAGGTTGAGAGTTATCGGGTTGTGTCATGGGATGTTTCACGGGCGTGATGACGTCTTGGTTCATGTGTTGTGTCTTGGGCTGCGTCAGGGTTTGCGTTGAGGGCGTTTTCGGGCAAAGAATGTGCGCATCAGGGCCGAGCACTCCGGCTCGAGCACACCGGCGGTCACTTCGCAGCGCGGGTGGAAGGGTGAGCGACAGGTGATGGAGGAGTAGCCGCGCTTGGGGTCGGAGGCCCCGTATACCACCCGCTTAATCTGAGCCCAACCGATGGCTCCGGCGCACATCACGCACGGCTCCACGGTGACGTAGAGGGTGCAGCCGTCGAGGTATTTCCCGCCGAGGGTCTGTGCTGCGGCCGTCAGGGCCTGCATCTCGGCGTGGGCGGTGACGTCAGCGAGAGCTTCGGTGAGGTTGTGCCCGCGTCCGATGATGCGGTCGCCATAAGCCACTACGGCTCCTACAGGCACTTCGTCGGCGTCAAATGCGAGCCGTGCCTCCCTCAGTGCGGCCTGCATCATGCGTCGGTCGGTGAGTTCAGATGGTGTGTTGTCGTTCATGGATAAAATTGAAAAAAGCATCGCCCACATGAGTATAAAGTGTGGAGGATGCTTTTCCGATAGTGTGACTCCTACAGGATTCAAACCTGTAACCTTCTGATCCGTAGTCAGATGCTCTATTCAGTTGAGCTAAGGAGCCGGATGCGCGTGCTGATGTTGCTTCGGTTGGCCGCTTCATCAATCGCGACTTAGTGACTCCTACAGGATTCAAACCTGTAACCTTCTGATCCGTAGTCAGATGCTCTATTCAGTTGAGCTAAGGAGCCGGATGCACGGGCTGTTGCTTCCCTAATGCGCCGACAAAGTTATGAACTTTTTTTCAGACTGACAAATTTTTTTTTGCGTGACTCGTTCGCGAAAGAATAACAACAACATCAAAGGGTATTCACCCAGGGCAACCGCATCAAAATGTGGTTTACAATTATGTCTATAAAAGGAGGAAGGTGTATCAAAAGTAATTGAGGGTGTTGAAAAACCTCCTAAGGAGCGTCCGCAGGACGCCGATTTACACGTAGCCCCGGAAGCCGGAGCGTCAGCGGAGGCATCCGGGGATAAATGAGTCACATAAAGGCGTCTGGAGGACGCCGATTTACAACGACATGGGGAGATTATCATTTCGGGCATGTAAATCGGCGTCCTCCAGACGCCTTTACACTGATATGCCCCTCCCCGGATGCCTACGAGCATTGGCATGCTCTCCGGCTTCCGGGGCTACGTGTAAATCAGCGTCCTGCGGACGCTTTCTTTGAAACACCTGCCGATTTATCCCGATTTGATGCGGCTGTCCTGGGTATTCACGGGAGTATTTTGGTAAGGCTGTAGAGTTTTTTGTTAATTTGTGGGCATTTCGGCTAAAAATGCTCATAATGGGGTCAAAGTGGCGAAAAAGTGTGGTGATTCCTTGGCGGGGATATACAAATTCGCTACATTTGCACCGTTAATAAAGAGTTGAGACAGACACATCCCACTTTTGCGTCACCCCTTCTTGCTGACCCTTCTGTTTCCGACGCAATCCGCTGCTTATCCGCCTTTCATGACACATCTATAAACAAGACATCTGCACACCAAAGCATTGTCACACACTGTCCGAGCGCACGTCTTGCGTTAGTCTTTGTCATTGACCCCTCCCCTTCTGTGAATACCACAGGTTTCCGCTGCGACGTCTTGCCGTCCATGCACCCCCCTACCGGTACTACACCCCACCTAATATAAACCACACTCGACATACACCAATCCTTTAGTCCGTCATTATGAAATTCTGCAAATGGATTGCGCTGACGGCGCTCTTCATCGTAGGTGCTGCCACGGCCCACGCTCAGACGGCCGCCATCAAGACCAACCTTGTGGGTTGGGCTACCACCAACCTCAACATCGGCGGCGAGCTCGGCGTAGGCAACAAGTCTACAATCAATCTCTTCGGCACTCTCAACCCCTGGGAATACGGCGACATGAAGCGTGTGCGCTTCTGGAACGTGATGCCTGAATACCGCTACTGGTTCTGCGAGAAGTTCAACGGCCACTTTGTGGGCGTGCATCTGCTCGGCGGCCAGTACAATGTGCGCAACGCCAAGCTCACCTTCTTCGGCCTGCCTGACCTGACCACCGAGGAAGCCGGCCCCGCCTACTACACGCTGGCCGACG
Source organism: Candidatus Amulumruptor caecigallinarius (assembly GCA_023665605.1). GTDB lineage: Bacteria > Bacteroidota > Bacteroidia > Bacteroidales > Muribaculaceae > Amulumruptor > Amulumruptor caecigallinarius_B. The sequence goes on from JAMPDP010000001.1 coordinate 1,082,954, forward strand.
GCAAGACACAGAGCACCGAGCGGAAGGCGCGCCACGTGGAGGGTTGGTATGCCGGCGCCGGCATCACCTACGGCTATCAGTGGATGCTCTCGAAGCACTGGAACCTTGAGGCCGAGATCGGCGTGGGTTACGCATACTCGCAGTACAAGTATTACGGCCGCTGCAACCGCCTCTTTGACAAGGATGGCGTGCCCATCCCTGAGGGTGCCAAGGAGCACAACACCATCAACTACTTCGGCCCCACCAAGGTGGGTATCTCGATCATGTACATGTTCTGAGCCGAGGCCTCCACACCTTATTATATATAGATAACGGCATACATCAACCCCCATCAGGAATACATCAGACGCAAGATGAAACTCCGGCATATAGCCCTGGCGGCATTAGCAGCCGCCGCCCCGATGGCCGCCTACGCCTCGCAGCAGACCCAGACGACGCTCCAGGCCGTGAAGGTGGACAACATGCAGCTGATCAAGCGCGGCTCGCAGATGACCGTCAACTTTGACGTAAACTTCTCAGACATAAAGCTCAAGAAGGACCAGCAGGTAATCTACACGCCCGTGTTTGTGGGCGAAGGTGACTCCGTGGTCATGGACAAGATAGTGCTCAACGGGCGCAACGTGGCCCTCAAAGAGCTCCGCGAGCCGCAGCGCGTGGTGGCCGGCGCGCAGACTCTGCAGCGCAAGAACGGCACCGTGCAGACAGTGCACGTGAGCCGCACATTCCCCTACGAGGAATGGATGAACTACTCCAAGGTGTACCTTGCCGAGGACCTGTGTGGCTGCGGCAAGCTCAAGGATCAGGACCGCATCCCCGTGGGTGAGTTTGACAACCGCCCGGCCCCGAAGCCTCAGATGAGCTTCGTCACCCCGAAGGCCGAGGCCGTGAAGGCGCGTGACGAGAAGGGCTCTGCCTTCGTGGACTATGTGGTTAACAAGACCAACATCCTCCCCGACTACCGCAACAACCGCCGCGAGATCGCCAAGATTGTCAAGACCATTGACCTGGTGAAGAATGACCCCAACGTGTCAATCACCAACATCAACATCCACGGCTACGCCTCGCCTGAGGGCTCATACAGCAACAACACCCGTCTGGCCGAGGGCCGCGCCGCCTCACTCAAGGAGTATGTGCGCTCGCTTTACACCCTGCCTGAGAACCTGTTCACCTCCAATGCCACCCCCGAGGACTGGGAGGGCCTGCGCAAGCTCGTTGTGGCCAGCGACCTGAGCGACAAGGAGGGCATCCTGGCCCTGATAGACTCCGACATGGAGCCTGACGAGAAGGACCACGCCATCCGCCGCGAATATCCCAAGACCTACGCCTTCATGCTCAAGGAGTGGTACCCCGGCCTGCGCCACTCCGACTACACCGTGAGCTACGTGGTGCGACCCTTCACCGTCGAGGAGACACGCGAGATCATGGCCAAGAACCCCAAGCAGGTGAGCTTGAACGAGATGTTCCTCGTGGCGCAGACCATGACGCCCGGCTCCAAGGAGTTTAACGACGTGATGGACATCGCAGTCAAGACCTACCCTGATGACGAGACCGCCAACCTCAACGCTGCCTGCGCCGCCCTCAACGAGCAGCAGTGGGCCAAGGCTGCCGAGTACCTCAAGAAGGCCGGCAACTCCCCCGAGGCATCGCTGGCACGCGGCGTGCTCGCCATGAACGAGAAGCGCTATGACGAGGCCGAGAAGTATCTCACCGAGGCCAAGGCCGGAGGCGTGGCCGCCGCCGAGGGCAACCTGCAGATCCTGGCGCGCCTGCGCACCATCGCCGCCCAGAACCAGGATTAACCCCCCTCACGGCTGCCCGCGGCTGGATAGCTCCACCCAACACTGAATTAACTAACAATATCAAAATAATCCCCTTACATTAACCCAACAACCTTTTATGAAACTTACCAAGTATGCCCTCATGGCTGCCGGTTGCGCGATGTTCGCAGCTTGCTCCAGCGACGAGCCCGTACAGGAGGCAGCCGCCCCCAATGCTCCCGAGGCCGCAGGCCAGGATGCAGGCTATGTGGCCTTTGAGATCAAGCTGCCTACGGCAACCGGTCTTGGCGGCCGTGCCGCCGGCGACCCCGTGTATGACGACGGCGAAGCCCAGGAGTATGCAGTGATCAACGGCAACGTGATCGTGTTCCAGAACGGGGCCACCGACGCCGACACCAAGGTGGTGTGCACCGTGCCCCTGACCGGCATGAGCTGGACAGACCCCAACGGCGGCCAAAACGTCACCACCTCCACCACCGCCGTGGCCAAGCTGAGCGGCGTGAGTGTGACCGGCGATGAGACCTACTCAGCCGTAGTGGTGCTCAACAGCGACTCCAACTTCCCGATGCCCGCTGTGGGCGACAACTTCGCCACATGGTCAACTACCCCCACCGACTACCCCATGATCATGGAGGAGGGCGGCCAGAAGTACCTCACCATGACCAGCGCCGCCCTGCTTGACGGCACTACCCCCAAGGTGCTCACCAACATCGACAAGACCAAGATCAAGGCTACCGAGGCCGAGGCTCTCAATGCCGGCCAGGCTGCCAGCTTCTACGTGCAACGCGCCGTAGCCAAGGTGACTACCAAGGTAAACGCCAGCTACGCTCCCACCGGCAAAGACTATGCAAATGACCAGGTGAAGATCCTGGGCTGGATGTGCGACATCACCAACAAGACCTCATTCCCCGTGCAGGTGACCGACGGCCTGACCAGTGACTACGCCGGCATCTGGAGCAAGTCATACTTCGTGGGCGAGGGCACTCCTCAGCGCGTGTACTGGGGCATCGACCCGAACTACAAGAAGGTCTCCGAGACCGATGCCGAGACGGCGTTCAACCACTTCACCACCGCCGACCTTGACAACAACGGCAACCCCGCCAAGCAGTATGTGCTGGAGAACACCTTCGACCTCGACGACCAGATGACTTGGGAGACTACCCGCATCATCGTACGCGCCAACTACACCCCCGCCGGGTTCAACGACGGTGACACCTTCTACCGCATCAGCGGCGACGCCAAAAACTACTCCAAGACCGGCATTGAGGACGCCATCAAGCGTCAGATCAGCATCCTGTTCAGCAAGACCGGCAGCGTTGACCTGGGCAGCGCCGCCACCACCGCCGGTGTCTATGCGCTGAATGCCTTCAACGTGACCATCGACGGGGCAGCCGCCACCACCGAGCAGCTCAACAAGATTGCCCTCGGTCTGGGCATCGTCTCCTCCTCCGAGCCCGGCTTCTCCACCTACCAGAGCGGCATCGCCTACTATCAGGCCCGCATCAAGCACTTCGGCGATGAGCTGACCCCGTGGCAGCTTGGCGACCCCACCTACGGCACTGCCTACGACAAGTACCTGGGCCGCTACGGCGTGGTGCGCAACAACTCCTATGAGATCAGCATCAACAGCATCTCGCAGCCCGGTTCAGCCGTGGTTCCCCCCATCGAGCCCGGTCCCGATGATGAGAGCACCTATTACATGTCTGTTACCGTCAACCTGCTCTCTTGGGCTAAGCGCGTGCAGAACGTAGACCTCTAAGTCACTTCGACTCCACCAATAAGCCGGGATGAGGCCGGGCCGCGGCACTGACACCGCCCCCCGGAGCTCCCTCACCACGGCCACAACACCAAAGGCCGGCGGAGGCCTGACACCTCCGCCGGATACCAAAAATAATATCACACACATCATTAACTGACTCATTTTGATGAAAACACTCTTCGGCAAGTGGCACATCGCCCTCACCATCGGGGCCTCGCTCGCGGCCTCCGCTCTGACCGGCTGCGGCCTGATGAAGGATGAGCCCGAGGACTGCGCGACAGCGCCTGCCACATCGGTAAGTGTTAAGTTCAAGTATGACTACACCATGGCCGGCACAAACGTGTTCAGCCGGGAAGTGGGTGGCGTCACGCTCTACGTGTTTGACCAAGCCGGCAACCTGCTGACCGAACGGAGCGCCAACTATGCCAACGGCATCGCCGGGGCCGCCTTCGCCATGGACATCACCGACGCGGTGATCCACAACCCGCAGACCTACACCCTCTACGCGCTCGCCGTGGGCAACCACGCGGGCTACGAGGCCTCGCTGCTCACCCCCGGGGCCACTTTCACCCGCTCTGCCTTGCAGACGGGGCTCTCCACCGCCTCGGCCATGGAGCTGACGCTGTCACGCAACGGAGGCGTGGTGCCCGTGATACCTAATGGCAACAAGGACACCCGCATCGACACCACATGGGTGACTCTCTCGCCGCAGAAGCTGGTGATTCCCGAGATTAACTTTGACCCCGTGCCCTATGACGAGCAGCCCGAGGACTTCCACGCCGAGGTGACAGTGCCGCTGATGCGCGTCACCAACCATCTGGAGTGCATCTTCTGGCTGAGCGACTTCCCCTCGGCCCTCCGTAAGGAGGACTTCACCATCAGCGTGCAGGGCGCACGCAACGGCAACCTCGGCATCACCGGCACCCCTGCCGCCGGCAGCGAGGCACTGACCTACGAGGCCACCTTCATGTGGGTGGAGAACGCCTACCGATGCTCCGACGGGGTGACACGCCCCGTGGTACACGCCATCTTCGGCCTGTCACGACTGATGGCCGACAGCGGCGAGCAGATCAAGGTGACAAACGCGCTGGCCGGTGGCAGAGTCACCACCGTGCCCTCCGTCAACCGACTGCTTGCCAATGGTCGCGAGGCGTACACCGGGCTCAACTACTCCGAGCAGGAGTATCTGGACCGCGAGCACAACTACTGCCTGGAGTTCCCGATTGACGATGTGATTCCCAAGTATGTGAACGTGAGCATCGGCATCCTCTCCTGGTCAAAGCGCATACAGATAGTGAACCTCTAAGCCGAAAAACATAAAACCACACCACAGCATAAACACACCTCATCATAATGTTGCGATATATCCGAACCTTCAAAGGCTCCTTCGCCGCCCTTGCCCTCGGGGCTCTCATGGCGGGATGCTCGGCCGATGACATCGACACGCCGCGCGACACCACGCCCGCGTATGCCGATGACACGCAGCTGGTGATCAACCTCTCCGTGCCCGCCGACACCGAGAGCGCACCCGGCTCGCGCTCTGATGTGCCCGACTCCGGCGACCCATCGATGCGCCCCACCTCCAACGAGGCCGCCATCAACAACCTGCGCGTTGTCCTTGTCAACACCGAAAACGGCAAGGTGACAGTGCGCTCGCTGATGGCACCCTCCGAGATGCCCGTCAACCCTGACCGCACCGCCACCTATCAGGTCAAAGGGCTGGAGGGGGGCAAGTTCAAGGTGTATCTGTTCGGCAACCTCGCCGAGGTGATTGACGAGGTTGACACCAAGGACAAGCTCGAACAAGCACTGATAGAGTACGGCTCTGACGGCCGCAACCTCGCGGCCGGGAACCTCCCGATGGTCTATGAGAGCTCTGCGGCAGTGGAAATCAAAGCCGCCGACGAGACCACACCCGCCACGCTGGTCAACGCCACGCTGGGGTTCGCCTGCGCCAAGGTGAGGATGAACCTGGTGTTTGACAAGGACGACCCTGAGGTGCAGAAGATGTTTGGCGACACCGGCCTGAAAATCAAGCAGCTCACGCTTCAGAACCTCTCCACCAAGTCGCGCGTGCTCTACACCCCCGGCTTTGCCGGCCCGGCCACCGACACCCCGCTGACCCTCTCCGCCGGGTTCTACTACACGCAGTTCACCGAGACCCAGGCCAATGCCACCGCCAATGACAAGTGGGTGCTCAACACCTCCGGCACCGCCACCAAGACGCTTGCCGCCCCCGCCTCGACGTGGATTTGGCAGTGCACCTTCTACGTGCCCGAGCGCTACATGGCCAACTCCCGTACGCTGCCCACGCAGCTCTTCATAGAGGCTGAGTCCACCACCGCCGCCGGCCAGGCAAGCAACATCACCATGGACTACACCATCGATCTGGGCCGCATAGGCAACTACTCGCCTGACAACGCCGGGGCTGACGATGCCGACCTCTCGGTGGTTCGCGGCAAGCTGTATGAGGTAATCGGCAAGTTCAAGAGCTACAACCACGGCGAGGTGACAACCAACGTCATCGCCTCCCCCTGGGTCTATAACGACATCAACACCGACATGGTGGCCACCTACCTCAAGCTCGACAAGACCACCGCATCGGTGACATCCCTTGAGAGCGAGACCGTTGGCTTTCAGACCGACGCCCGCGGCAACATCGGCTTCGAGTGCAAGACCCCGCTGATCGGCCCCTCGTCACAGTCACCCGTCGAGATGACCGTCAACAACGACGGCACCCTGACCTTCGCCGTCAACCCCGAGGTGGACATCACCAAGTTCACCACCGAGCAGGAGAAGCAGCTCAAGGGCACCGCCGAGTGCTACATCACCGCCGGGAACATCCGCAAGCAGGTGATGATAGACTATGACATCACCCCGTTCTTCACCATCCGACCGATTTCGGTCAAGATCCAGTATGAGCCGGGGCAGCCCTCACTGCTGACCAAGACCTTTGAGTACCGCACTAACCTCGGCGGCGTCGTCCTGACCAAGCAGAACTCCATCGGCAACGTCATCGTCGGTCCGTCAGCCCTCAACGGCTCGATGACCACCGCAAACTCCACCATCGAGTTCAAGTCCACCACAGGCGCGCTGACTAATGCCGTCGGCACCATCTCTGTGACCGCAGCCGACAACCCCGTCACCACCACCGAGCATTACCTCTCGGCGTTCCCCAAGGCCGCCGTTGACAATTACTCGAAGTACTCCGACTTCAAGACTGACCTGATAGTCACGGTACTCCCCCCGCTCGGCGGCTACCGCATCTACTTCCGACCGATCAATGACTATCAGTCGTACAACGGCGGGGCGGACACGGGCGAGTTCCTCAACGGCGACTACAACAACTTCCCCGCCGAGACTTACCTCCAAAGCTACTCCACAGGCAAGAACTGGATAGACTGGTGGAACCCCAATGCTACCGGCGGCGACGAAAAAAACGGCGATTACCACCGCGTGTACATCTACACCCAGATAGGCGAGACCACCACCACTAACATCCAGGCACCGGCATGGCGTTTTACGGCTACTTATGGTAAGCCTAATGGAAGCACCAATACCGAGTGGGCCGACTGGGAAGGCAAGGGTAACAGCGATTTCAATGCAGATGTGACCAATCAGCTCGACCAGTCACAGATGAACGGAGACACCAACAACCCCGGTTGGTATTACTTTGACCTTAGCCAAAATGCCGTTTCATCTACAATGAACGGTGCATCCGGTTCAAAAATACCTGAGCCGGGGCGCACACTGATTATCTTCTACAACAATTGTTGGATTTCGCAAGGATATGCCCCCCACCGCGCAGCCCATCACCTTGACCCGGGTATCCAGCTCTTTGACTATGAGGATCGCGAGGGTTACTACATCTATGACCCGACGATGGATCCCTACTACCGTATGTACGACGAGCGCCCCGTTATCGAGGATATCAGCTATACTGTCTACTCCAAGGAGCGCATCACCGGCTGGGAGCATAAGTATGGCGTAGCTGAGAACAAGGTAGGCTCGGACAATCCTGTGCAGTGGCGCATCCACTACACCATCCCCACCAACAACTCCTCGCAGCAGACGCTGGTGAACGGCTGGTACAAGACTGTTATCAAGCTCAAGGCTATCCGTGGTGACTATGAGAAGGCCATCACTCTGCTCGGCCTCAACGGCACCACTGCCTACGAGTATCCTGACCAATATGCATACTACGCTTACGTAAGTGGCAAAAGTGGTTTCAATAACCCGAAGTGCTATGTGTTCTCGGGAGGCAATGAGATCTGCGCTTATCCCGGAGAGCCAATGGAGCTTTGGAAGACAGAAGGCGATGTAACGTATTATCGTTACAAGATACCATTCAATTATCGCAATGGAGCCGTGATTTTCAGCAATCCCGATAACAAAGACAACAAATCAGGTGACCTCTATCTCGAAGGCCATAATAAGATTACGTATTCTGACAATCTGAGTTATTGGGTAAATTATGGCAATCAGCCTGATTGGAGTGGTCTCAGCGACGAAGATGCCAACAAGGTCATCCTGTTCGGCGGTCAGGCATACCCGCAGTACAACCACACGGCCACTTTCGAGAACGGTAAGTGGCGCGGTGGCAAACCCTAATCAATCAACGCCTTAACACTTAGGACACAGACAATCTCATGAAACTCTCACGATATTTCTCCAAGCTCCTGTGGGTGCTTCCGGCGCTGATGCTCGCCGCCTGCTCCGACGACAAAGAGCCCGTGGACATCGCCACCGTAACCCCCTCGGAGGAGGAGGGTGCGGGCGTCGACGAGCTCACCCTCACCCTCACCGTACCGCAATATGAGGCTACGGAAATCGGCTCACGTGCCGCCGCCAACCCCACGGAGGTGATCAGCTCGCTCTCAGTGTTCTGCTACGGCACATCCGGTGCATGGCTGGAGACCACCTCCGCCCCCGGCCCGTGGACCATCAGCAGCGGCAAGGCCACCATCACGGTGCCCATCAACCGCAAGACAGCAAGCATCGAGGTGGTGACCAACTATACCGCTGCGGCCTCTGACCGCAACCCCGCCGAAGTTTATGTACCCGCTACCTCCATTGACCCGGCCAAGCCGGTGATGTGGGGCGCCGCCAAGATCAGCGCCATAGCAGGGGCCGCCCAGGGCAACGCTCAGGTGACGCTGGTGCGCAACTACGCCAAGGTGACGGTGCAGAAAGCAACCAACGCCACCGGCAACTTCACCATCAACAGCTTCGGCGTGACCAACACTGCCACGCAAGGCTCTCTGGCTCCGGCTGACAAGAGCACGGCGCCCGTCAATGTCACCAACAAGGCCGGCGAGACCTTCACATACAACACCACCTCACCTTACCAAACGGTAAACGCCTCTGAGGCTGTGTATATCTTCGAGACCCCCGGCGATGTGGCAAATGCCAACGGCACGCTGCGCAGCGGCGGCCGCATCGTCATCAACATTGACGGCTCATGGTACTGCGTGGCGTTCCGCCAGCGCACGCCCCAGAGCAGCACCACCACCTCGGAGACTCCCGGAGCCTACAACTACTCTCCGCTGCCCATCCTGCGTAACCACGTATATCAGGTGAAGGTGCTGGAAGTGCGTGAGGAGGGCTGGAGCACATTTGCCGAGGCAATGAAGGCTGCGCCTGACAACCGTCTGACCGTGCTGATCACTGACACCACCCCCGCCGTGACCGACATCACCGCCACCCGCGACTATATGCTCGGCGTGAGCGATACCGCACAGGTGACAGCCGACGGCAAGGATGCAGCGGATGAGACCAACAACCCCGTGATTACCGTGGTATCCTCCTACCCCGGTACCCCGCAGATCAGCATTACCTCCGACCAGTCATGGGTGAAGGTGCCCGCAACCCTCACCCCCACGGGCACCGAGACCGCAACGAGTGGTGCCAACCCCACCGCCAACCGCTATGCCATCACGCTGACGGTGGATGCCAACACCTCATCGACAGAGCGCAGTGCCACGCTGACGGTGACATCCGGACTGCTCACCCGCACCATCACGCTGAAGCAGGCAGGCCGCGACTACCGCCGCGACTCTAACCGCAAGGTGACGATAATACTGAGCGGCACCAACTACAGCCTGAACAACGCCGACTACTTCGACTGGATAGACAAAACCTGCAAGGGCCTGCTCCCGGAGCAGAACCGCGGAGTGGAGCGCAATCAGGGTCTGCACTTCCCGGCTGTGCCGAGCTACACCGCCACTTACCGCATCCCCAAGGTGACGGGCGACAAGAGCGCACAGATCACTCAGGGCACATCCTACTTTGCCGTGACTGACAAGGGCTCATACTATGAGGTGACTCTCGAGACCACCACACCTACCGTCACCACCGGCACGCTCAAGATTGTGAACAGTGCCAACGTTGACATCGTCTATCCTCTGTATTGCACGGGCGTGTTCCATCAGATGACCGCCGAGATGGCCACGGCCTACGAGCATGAGAGCCAGAACTTGACGGGATGGTACTACTACGGCGTGGCCCTGACCGGCAACGGCAAGTTTATCCTTGACCGCAACCTCTGTGCCGACAGCAACCTCCCATACATCTCCACCTATGCCGGCTATTCCGGCAACACGGGAGCCATCGGCGCTTATCTGAAGATTTCCACGCAGAAGTCCACGACGCTCAACAGCCCGCTGACCATCCTGCCTGACCTGAAGTTCACCGGCTTCAAGATTCCCACCGAGGATGATATGAAGGCCTGGGGTATCACGATGACAACAGCCGCTACTGTGGCCGGCGAGCAGATCAGAGTGGCCAAGGTGAATGTACAGAACAGTTCGCTGATGGCAAGCAACGAGGTATTCATACCCCACGGCGGTTACTACGAGGGCAACAGCGCGAAGTACGAGACTCACGCCAACGTATGGACGAGCACTCTGGTGTCAGGCAACCAGGGCTTCTCGCAGGGCAGCCCGGAGTTCGGCTACTGGTACATCTACCTCAACGGCTACGGCACCAAGGTGAGCTTCTCGACCATCCGCTTCGCCAACGGCTCGGGCGGTCAGGCCCCCACGGCCAACTCGGTATACAAGTATATGCCGCTTCGCCTGATGTACAACAACTGACACCCATCCATCCCCAACCACATCACGTGCCCCCATGGTCCGGCCCACCCGCCGCGCCACGGGGGCACGGTAGCAGGGAGGGGCGGCGGGAGTTTCGGGTAAAAGTTGTAACTTTGGGGGTGATAAAGCAGGCTTTTATGATTGTAAGCAAACATATCAATGCCGAGGCCGTGGAGGCGATGCGTACGCTGGTGGAGCGTGCGCACAAGGTGGCCATCACGTGCCATGTGAGTCCCGACGGCGATGCCATGGGTTCGACGCTGGCTCTGGCCGGCGTGCTCAACAACATGGGGAAGCATGCCATAGTGGTGACGCCTGACCGTCCGCCGAAGTCGCTGGCGTTTCTGCCGGGCGCCGCTGATGTTGTGAGCGCGAGCTACAAGCAAGCCGCGGCCACCAACATCCTTGGCTCGTCCGACCTGGTGATGTGTCTGGACTTCAACGCCGTCAAGCGCGTTGACAAGATGGCGCCGCTGCTGTCAGGCGCACCGGCACCTAAGGTGATGATAGACCACCATCTTGACCCGGAGCCGTTTTGCGACGTCACCATCTCGGTGCCGCAGATGTCAAGCACCTGCGAGCTGCTGTATGAAGTGCTCAAGCGTCTGGGGTGGCTCGGCCACCTCGACACGCGCGCGGCTTCATGCCTCTACACCGGCATGATGACTGACACCGGCAACTTCACCTACAACTCCAACGACCCGGAGCTATACCTGATTATCGCCGACCTGTTGAGCCGTGGCATCGACAAAGACCGCCTCTACGCGCAGGCGTGCAACACCTGCTCCGAGGAGTGCCTGCGTCTGAACGGCTATGCCCTGAGCGAGAAGATGAAGGTGTGGCCCGAATATCAGGCCGCCCTCATCACCCTGAGCTACGAGGAGCTGGTGCGCTTCGGTTACGTCAAGGGTGACACCGAGGGGCTTGTGAACCGCCCGCTGGCCATCCCCGGGGTGACTTACAGCTGCTTCCTGAGGGAGGATGAGCCGGGATTCGTGAAGGTGTCCATGCGCAGCAAGGGCAGCTTCCCGGTGAACGTGATCTGCGAGCGCCACTTCAACGGCGGAGGCCACCGCAACGCCTCGGGCGGCGAGCTTGACATGACCATCGACGAAGCCACTGCCCTCTTCGAGTCGCTGCTCGACGAAAACAAACAACAAGACATATAAGATTTATAAGACTTATAAGATTAACAGACCCCCACATACGACACTGAATGAAACTTCACCTCACCATAGCCTTGGCTGCCGCGGCTCTCTGTATGGCTGTCACCACACTAAGCTCATGCTCCAAGAGCGAGAGCTACGCAGAGCTGCTTGATGACCAGAACAAGGATGTGAACCGCTTCTTGGCTGACCAGCGCGTCACCGACGAACTGCCCGCCGACGGCATCTTCGAGACCGGCACGGATGCGCCTTACTACATGATAGACGAGGAGTACGGCGTGTATATGCAGGTGCTGGACATGGGCGACATGGCCGACCGCGCGCACAGTGACCAACAGGTGTATTTCCGCTTTATGCGTGCCTCTCTGGCCGACTACACCACGATGGATGCTCTGGTGTGGAGCGGCAACGCCGAGACCTTGGCCCTCGGCAGCAGCAGCTTCCGCTACGAGAACTACACCATCACCTCCTCATCTCAGTGGGGCATAGGCATCCAGGAGCCGTTGCGCTACCTCGGGCTCGGATGCACGGTAAACCTGGTGGTGAAGTCGCGTGCCGGCGTCACCAACGAGCAGAGCCTTGTGACCCCCTATCTCTACAATATCACCTACAACAAGAGTCCGCTCTACGAGTAATTATATAAAAGAGATTATATAATAGCTATATAATTATGGCACTTATCAAGTCTATATCCGGCATACGCGGCACCATCGGCGGTGCACCCGGCGAGGGGCTGTCGCCCGTTGACATCGTGAAGTTTACAGCGGGCTACGCCACGTTTATCCGCCGCAACACCTCACGTAGCACCAACACGATAGTTGTCGGGCGTGACGCGCGCCTGTCCGGCCCGATGGTGGAGAGCCTGGTGTGCGGCACCCTGACAGCCATGGGCTTTGACGTGATCAACATCGGCCCGGCCTCCACCCCCACCACCGAGGTGGCCGTGACCGGCGAGGGTGCCTGCGGCGGCATCATCATCACCGCCAGCCACAACCCCCTGCAGTGGAACGCCCTGAAGCTCCTCAACGAAGATGGCGAGTTCCTCAACGATGCCCAGGGCAAGGAAGTGCTCCGCCTGGCCGAGAGTGACGAGCTGCAATTTGCCGACGTGCTCGGCCTCGGAAAGGTGTACACCGTCAACAACTACAACCAGCGGCACATCCGCAGTGTGCTCGGCCTGGAGCTCGTGGACCGCGAAGCCATAGCCAAGGCCGACTTCACCGTGGCCGTGGATGCCGTCAACTCCGTGGGCGGCGTGGTGATACCGCAGTTGCTGCGTGCCCTCGGCGTGAAGCATATCGTGGAGCTCAACTGCGAGCCCAACGGCAAGTTCGCGCACACCCCGGAACCTATCCCCGAAAACCTCACCGGCATATCCGAGCTGATGAAGCAGGGTGGCATCGACGTGGGATTCGTAGTAGACCCTGACGTGGACCGCCTGGCCATAGTGATGGAGAACGGCGAGATGTTTGTGGAGGAATACACCCTTGTGGCCGTGGCCGACTACGTGCTTCGCCACACCCCCGGTGCCACCGTAAGCAACCTCAGCTCGTCGCGTGCGCTGCGCGATGTCACCGAAGGCCACGGATGCAGCTACACCGCCGCCGCTGTGGGCGAGGTGAACGTTGTCACCAAGATGAAAGAGACCGGTGCCGTGATAGGCGGCGAGGGCAATGGCGGCGTCATATATCCCGCCGCGCACTATGGCCGCGATGCCCTGGTGGGCGTGGCTATGTTCCTGAGCCTGCTGGCCAAGAGCGGCAAGAAGGTGAGCGAGCTGAAGAAAGAATATCCCGCCTACGCCATCGCCAAAAATAAGGTAGAACTCACCCCCGACATCAATGTGGATGCTGTGCTTGAAGCTGTCAAGAAGCAGTATGCCGGCGAGAAGATCACAGACATTGACGGCGTGAAGATAGACTTCGCCGACAAGTGGGTACACCTGCGCAAGAGCAACACCGAGCCGATAATCCGCATCTACGCTGAGGCACACACCATGGAGGAGGCCGACGAGCTCGCCGAGAAGCTGATTGGCGTAATCCGCTCGCTGTCATGAACGTGCATCGGCGAGTGGCACCGGCTCTGGCCGCCATTGCGGCATTGACATGGAGCCCTGCTGCCCTCGCGCAGAGCACTGCGGGCAGCGCGGAGCCTTCCACCGCCAATGCCCTTGTGACAATCTCCACGGCATCGCTCCGCGCCACCCCCTCTCACGCCGCCGAGCTGGAGACACAGGCATTAGGGGGTACCCCCGCAGCCCTCGGCGAGAGGCGCGGCGACTTCATCAGCGCGACGCTGCCCAACGGCTACCGCGCATGGGTGCCCGTAAGCTCCGTGAAGCGTAAGAGCAGTGCCGAGATGAAAGCATGGCGAGGAGCCGACCGACGGATTGTCACCACCCCCTGCCCCATCTATCTCACCTCCGACACCCTCTCTGCCGGGCCGCACAACATGGTGAGCGACCTCGTGGCCGGTTGCATCGTGGAGGTTCCCGCCGTAGCTACGGCGACTGCCGCGGGGAGGTATATCTACGTCAGCCTGCCTGACGGGCGTGCCGGATATGTGTCGGCCGATGCCGTAGCACCTCTTGACGCTTTTCTGAGCCGCAAGCCATCAGCCGAAGCCATCATGGAGTTTGCCCGAAGCCTGACGGGCACACCCTATCTGTGGGGCGGCAACTCCACCAAAGCAGTGGATTGCAGCGGCCTGACCTCGCTGGCCTACATGATGGGCGCGGGTGTGCAACTGCCCCGCAACGCCTCGCAGCAGGCGCGTATCGGTGTGGCGGTGGACAAGAATGACATCAGCAAGTTTCAGGCCGGCGACCTCATCTTCTTCACCAACTCCCGCAGCGGAAAGGTGAACCACGTGGGTCTCGCCACGGGCGACGGACGGATAATCCACGCCTCCGGGCGCGTGCGCAACGACTCGCTCGACCCCAAGGCCGCCGACTACATAGGGCGTCCCATCCACTCCGTGCGCCGCGTGCTCGGCACCGCCGATGCCGTGCGGCTCATCGACAGCCCGCTCTACTTCAACCGCTGAGGAGGATGCCATGCGGATAGCCGCCATCAACACCACCGCCGACCCGTGTCAGGCACCGGCACGCATCATGCTTGACGTGCTTGGCGCGGCTGCATCGCGCGGCGATGCCACGTTGGCACTGTACGGTCGTGGGAACCCACCGGTAACCGGTGGCATCCAACGGGAGCGAGTGGGTTCCAAACTCGGCGTGCTCACCCATGCGGTCATGTCGCGGGTTATAGACCGCGAGGGGTACTGCTCGCGTCGTGCCGCGGGGGCGGCCATCAACGCCCTGAAACTTTTCAAGCCCGACCTGGTGCATCTGCACAACCTCCACGGCCACTACATGCACTTCCCGATGCTTCTGGAGTACCTGGAGAAGGCGCGTATCCCCGTGGTTGTGACCCTGCACGACCTGTGGCTGCTCACGGGTCGTTGCTGTTTCCCCGGGGAGTGCACCAAGTGGCAGAGTGAGTGCCGCGGGTGTCAGCATCGCGACATATACCCCCCTACCCTGCTGAGCAATTGCCGCCACACGCACCTGCTTAAGGCACACCTGTTTGAGCGGTTGGAGAATGTAACCTTGGTGGCTCCCTCCCGGTGGACCGCGGCGCGCGTGAATGAGTCGCTGCTGCGGCTGTGCCCCACGGTGGTGATACCTAACGGGGTGAACACCGGGATATTCCACCCCTCAGAGAGCGCAGAGGAGGGTGATGCAGCCTTGGGAACATTGGCTCCGGTCCCTGAACCTGCGCCGGGACGCGGGCGGGTGCGTTATCTGGCAGTGGCGCGGCGGTGGGAGAAGCGCAAGCATCCGGAGAAGATACTCGCCCTCATACCGCTGCTGCGCGAGGACGAAGAGCTTGTGATAGTGGGGATGACGCCGGAGGATGTCCCCGCACATCCCCGTGTCACCGTGCTCCCGCTCATCACTGACCCGCACGCTTTGGCCGACCTCTATCGTAGCTCCGACCTGCTGCTCAACCCGTCGAGCGACGAAACCTTCGGGATGACCGTTGCCGAAGCGATGGCGTGCGGCACCCCCGTACTGCTACCCGCCGGCGATGCTCTGGAGAGCATATTCGCCCCCCTTGGAGCCGCGGTAAACGGTTGGCAAGACCCCGAGGCCGTGATGACGCAAGCACGCGCCATTGTGGCAGACAACGGGAGGGTCATAAAGATGCCCCCTGACAAAGCCACAATGACTGCCGCATACCTCACCCTCTTCGATGACCTGCTGCGATGAGAGCGCTGACCGACGATGACCGTGTATGGCTTGCCGCTCATGCCGGTGATGACCCCAAGAAGCTGATGCTCAAGTACCATGGCGACCCTCAGCTCACGTGGCTCGCCATGCAGTTGGAGTGCCGCCGCAAAGCGCGTGGGAAAATCGCTCCGGAGCTGATTGACCGGCTCGTCTACCCCAACACCCTTGCAGTGGAGCAATGCACCTCGACGGAAATAGCCGAGGCACACGCGCGGCTGCTTGAATGTAACGCGCCGGTGCTTGACATGACCTGCGGCCTGGGGATGGACAGCTTCTCCTTAGCTCGGAAGGGCGCGATGGTGACAGCATGTGACCTCAAGGCGGACAACGCCGAGACGGCGAGGCTAAACGCCTCCGAACTTGGGCTGAGCACTGTCAGGGTGCTCAATGAGAACTCCCTGAAAGTGCTTGCCGAGGCCGAAGATGGGGCGTTTCAAACCATCATCGTTGACCCGGCGCGTCGTGGCAGCGGCGGCAAGCGTCTCTACTCGCTTGATGACTGCGAGCCCCGCGTGGCCGACATCCTCCCCCTTGCCGCCGTCAAAGCCTCCCGCCTGTTTGTCAAGGCATCGCCGATGCTTGACATCCACGACACGTTGCAGCGCGTGGCGCCCTACCATGCCGATGTGCACATATTTGGCACACGCACGGAGTGCAAGGAGCTATGCCTTGATTTTATTTTTGAGGGCGCCAACCAATCGGAACCATCCGTCACTTGTCATACTGTCGGAGCCGACAGTTTCAGATACCGGCTTGCAGATGAGCAGGATACTCCATGCGCATATTCTCTCCCTGCGGTAGGGTCAGTGATTTATGAGCCGTTTCCCTCTGTGGTGAAGGGGGGCGGCTTCCGCAGCTTGGCACAGGCATCAGGATTGGCAATGTTATCACCGCAGAGTCACCTTTATGTGGCCGAGAATGAAGAACAGAGCTTTCCCGGCACTCCTTGGAAAGTCGAGGCGACAATGTCGTGGGGCAAAGATGCCATCAAGAGAGTCCGGGAGCAGTGGTCGCACATCTCCGTTGCCACGCGAGGGTTTATACTGGATGCCGAGAGTCTGCGCAAACGACTGAAAGTGAGCGAAGGACCCGGCGAGATGAAGCTGTGGGGTGTCACCGCTGCAGACGGGACTCCCATGCTCCTTGTGGGGAGGCGGCTGTAAGCTCCAACAGGTCACCGGTAGATAGGGCCATAGGTTCAGAGATTATCCCGGCAAGGTGCGCGATGTGGCCGATGAGGCGTTCCGGCGTGAAGTCGCGGCGCAGCTGCTCCATGCTCAGCGAAGCGTCACGTTTGGAGAGCCGTTGTCCGGCCTCATTGCAAAGGAGCGGGAGGTGGGCAAACTCCGGGATAGCATAGCCGAAAAGCTCGTAGAGGTAGATTTGCTGCGCCGTCGAGAGGAGAAGGTCGTCACCGCGCACCACCTCCGTGACACCCATCAGGGCATCATCCACCACCACCGCAAGCTGATAGGCCCATGCTCCGTCAGAGCGGCGCATGATAAAGTCGCCGCACTCCGCGGCGAGGTTTACCCGCTGCCTGCCGCATATTCGGTCAACAAAACTGACCTCACATGAGGGCACCGGGAGCCTGACAGCAGCACGAGTGCCCGGTATGTCAGCGCGAACCGGGAAGGGAGGCTGCTGAGCCGGGCGGCACGTCCCGGCATACACCACGCGCCCGTCAGAGCGGTGCGGAGCCTGCGTGGCCATGATGTCAGCGCGCGTGCATGAGCAGTTGTATGTCAGTCCGAGGGCATCGAGCCGTTCGAGGTGGTCGCGGTATATGTCGCCGCGGAGGCTCTGCACATAAGGCCCGGCGGAACCGAGGCCATCCAGACCACCTTCATCCCAAAGGAGACCGAGCCAGCGCAGGTCATCCTCAATAAGCTGAGCGTACTCGCGGCGTGAGCGTTGCGGGTCAAGGTCCTCGATGCGCAACAGCCAAGAGCCGCCCCTGCTCTTGGCCGAGAGCCACGAGAGCAGAGCGGCATAAATGTTGCCCAGGTGCATACGCCCCGAGGGTGAGGGAGCGAAGCGCCCTTTCTCGGGGCGCGAGGTGGGGGCGTCAGCGCGTGGTGACATACTCCGCGGCCACCTCCTCGATGGCATCCACGTCAGCCACCCACCGCCCCGGGTTGGCAGTGTCGGCAGCCACAAGGTCCATCATGGGGTAGTAGTCGAGCTCGGGCAGGTCATCGTCAGGGTCGGCAATCTCCAGGTCGAGGGACGAGGGGTTGATGGCGAGCTGCACATTGTCGGAGTAGAGCTCCTCGTTCTCGATGTACTCGCGCACTAAGGCTGCTATGCGGTCGGCTAACTGGGGCATTTTTGTTGGGGGGATTATGGGATTAGACTTGATTGAACTTGATTTAGCGGGATTTAGTGGGATTTATCTTGATTTAGCGGGAGGAGGGAGAGGGGGTTATGCTTCGTCATCCTCGGTAACCAGGGTGGATATCAGGAAGCGCTGGATTTCGCGCTTGAGGGCATCACGGCCGCAGGTGAAGTTGTTGACAAAAATCACTACCGAGTGAGTGGGCGTGCCGTCCTCGTCGAGGAGGTAGCCACCGTAGCACTGCACACCTCGCATCGAGCCGGTTTTGGTGGCCAGCCGGCCGTCAAGAGCCGTGCCGCGGAGAAACGAGCGCATAGTGCCGTCATGGCCGGCCTTGGGGAAGAGCGACACGTAGCCACCGGCCATATCAGTGTGATACATCCACTTGTACACGTCAGCCATGAAGCGGGGTGTGATACGGTCGTTGCGTGAGAGGCCGCTGCCATCCTCTATACGGAGCTTGGTGATGTCAAAGCCCTTCTCGAGCCAGAAGTTGCGTTCGTTGTTGATGGCCTCCGTGCGAGGTTTGCCGGGAGCCAGCGAGCGGAGCATCCCCTCGGCCATCATGTTGTCAGAGCGGAACATCAGCGAGCGGAGAATATCCTCCACTTGTGGTGACTGATGCAGATATATCACCTCATCCGCCGGCCGGTCAAGGTGACGAGGCTTCTCCGACACCTCGATGCCGCTCTTGCGGAGTGCGCCCATCACCTCGGCGAGCATCGTGGTGCCCGGGGCCGGATTGGCCACCGTGGCCGAGTGGCCGCGCTTGGATGAGCCGCTGACGTTGAACACGTTGCTGTTAGGATGCCGGCTTATGCGCAGGGGGCCTTTGCCCCCCGTGCGGTTCACGCGGATGCCGGGTGTGTGGGGCGTTGTGGCCCCCGAGGGGACAGAGAGCGTCATGCGGTTGTCGCGGAAGTTAGAGGCATATACTCCGGCGCCGTAAGGCACCAGAATATCCTCCTTGAGCCACCCCGCGGGGATGGAGCTGTCCACGAAGTTGCTCTCGTCAATGATTACCGTGCCTTTCACCTCCTTGATGCCGCGTGCGCGCAGTGCACTCACTATGCTGTCGGCGAAGCCGCGGTTGTCCGGGAAATGTACGCTTTCCAGTGTAGGGTCGCCGATGGTGGATATGATGATGTCACCGTCAAGGACACCCTTTTTCACCTGGCCGTTGATGGCCACAGGGGTGGAGAAACGGCCGCGGGGCGAGAAAGTGCTGTAAGCCGTGGCGGCGGTGAGGCTCTTGGTGACAGAAGCGGGCACCATAGCCACCTCCGAATTATAGTCGGCAAGCACCTTGCCGGTGCGCAGGTCCTGAATGTAGATGCCAACATCCGTGCGGTCGGCCCCGGCAATCTTGAGGGGGTGGGAGGCCGCGTAGGCGGAAGCAGCTCCGGCGGCAAGTACCAGCAGAGTGAATATCAGTCGGTTAGAATATGACAGGTATTTCATGTGAGTCATTAGTGATGAATGGTAAGCCGAAGTTAGCTATTTTTTTGCTCAAATCAAGCAAAAAACGGCTGCGCCCTTTGATGGACGCAGCCGAATGTTGTCCTGATCATAGGTCAGAGATCCGGTTTATCCGCGGTAGTCGCCCAGCTGCTCCTGCAGCCTGCGACGGGCGAAGTAGATACGGCTCTTGACGGTGCCCAGAGGTAGCTTCATGTGAGCCGCAATCTCGTTGTACTTGTAACCTGCGATATGCATAGAGAAGGGTATGCGATACTCGTCGGCAAAAGCGTCGATGGCCGCATGAATCTCCTTTTCCGCAAAAGAGCCCTCGGGCGAAGCAAGCCCGGAGTCCTGCGCTGTGTTGATATGATAGAGGTCCTCGGTCTGATCAATAACCGTGGCACTCCTGACCATGCGCCGGTACTTGTTGATGAAGATATTGCGCATGATTGTGAATACCCACCCCTTGAAGTTGACATTGTCAACGTACTTCTCCTCGTTGTCGAGGGCCTTGAGGGTGGTGTCCTGAAGGAGATCATAGGCATCGTCACGGTTCGATGTCAGCATATAGGCAAAGTTCAGGAGGTTGCCCTGCATCTCCACCAGCTGCTTCTCAAATTTTGGTGTACTCATGACGTTAGCGTTAGTAATTATTGGACTAAGGGTAGACGGCACACGTGCCGCATAGTGTGTGATTAAGGACTATTACATCTCTCGTGGAGTGATGATGTACAAAATTAACCAAAAACCGTCGTTTGAGGTTAAACCATAGCTCCCATTCCCGCGTTAAAAAAGCTGAATATTATACCTCCGTTACATCACACTGACTGTCAACCCATTGACGAAGCGGTAAGGGAGCCGGGAAATGTAACATTTGTGTTACAATTGTGTTACAATCGCAATTTCTCGCTCTCATAGCCAACATTAGCGGCATAATCGCTAACTTTGCCGCGCCAACACTCCCAACCCTGCTGATGGACTCCAACAAACAGCATCTGCTCGACTGCCGCTACCTGCGGATGGCCCGCATCTGGGCCGAGAACTCATACTGCACCCGCCGCAAGGTGGGAGCGCTGATAGTGAGCGGCAACATGATAATATCCGACGGCTACAACGGCACCCCCTCAGGCTTCGACAATGCGTGCGAGGATGCCGACGGGCTGACCAAGCCGTACGTGCTCCACGCCGAGGCTAACGCCATCACCAAGGTGGCGCGGAGCAACAACTCCTCGCAGGGTGCCACACTATATGTCACCGCGTCGCCATGCATGGAGTGCAGCAAGCTGATTATCCAGGCCGGCATACGGCGCGTGGTGTTTGAGGAGCTATACCGCATCACCGACGGCATAGACCTGCTGCATCGCGCCGGAGTGGAGACGGTGCATATCCCCGACCCCTCGGCAGGGGCGTGAGCTTACCGCAACCGGGAGAAAGCATCATGTAATCCGCATCACACATCATGGACAAGAAACTGAAAAATCCCGCCGTGTGGCTGCCGCTTGTGGTGGCCGTGGCGTTCATAGCCGGGATGTGGACCATGAAGGGGCTCCACAGCGGCGACCGTGGGAGCGCGGCACAGCGCAAGCTGGCCACCATGCTTGGCATCATCGACCAGGAATATGTGGACAAGGTGGACACCGACTCACTGCTGGAGTCCTCCTTTGCCGACCTGATAGCCGGACTCGACCCGCACTCCACCTACATCCCCGCCTCCGACCTCGAAGCTGTCAACTCAGAGCTCGAGGGGAGTTTCAGCGGCATTGGCATCACCTTCAATATGCTCAATGACTCTATCAACGTGCTTGAGGTGATCAGTGGCGGCCCGTCGGAAAAGGTAGGGTTGATGCCGGGCGACAGGATAGTCACCATCGACGACTCCGTGGCCTCCGGACGCAAGTGGAGCAACGAGCGCGTCATCACCAACCTGCGCGGTGCCGAGGGCACCAAAGTGCGTCTTGGCGTGCGCCGCGACACCGCCCGTGACCTGCTGCAATTTGAGGTGACACGCGGTCAGGTGCCTGTGACCAGCATTGACGCCTCCTACATGATAGACGCGCAGACAGGCTACGTCAAGGTCAACAAGTTCGGGCGTACCACCTTCGACGAATTTTTCACCAACCTGGTGAAGCTGCGGGCCGACGGGGCCAAGCGGTTCATCATAGACCTGCGTGGCAATACCGGCGGCTTCATGGAGATGGCTTGTCTGATGGCCAACGAGTTTCTGCCCGGACGTCAGCCGATAGTATCCACCCTGGGGCGCGACATGAACGCCAACTCCGCCACGTGGAGTGACGGCAACGGCACCTTCGGCACCGAGGATGTGGTGCTCCTTATCGACGAGTATTCCGCAAGCTCAAGCGAGATAGTGGCCGGGGCACTCCAGGACCATGACAGGGCTCTTGTGATAGGTCGCCGCTCCTTTGGCAAAGGATTGGTGCAGCGACAGATAGACCTTGACGACGGGTCGGCGCTGCGGCTCACCATCTCCCGCTACTACACCCCGTCGGGCCGATGCATACAGAAGACCTACGTGCATGGTGACAACGACACCTACGCCACCGAGTTGATGGAGCGTTACACCTCGGGGGAGGTGTTCAGTGCCGACAGCATTAAAGTGGACCGCGCGCTCATCTACACCACCGACGGCGGACGCGAGGTGTATGGCGGTGGGGGCATCATGCCTGACATCTTCGTGCCCTCCGACACCTCAGCCGTCACCTCCTACTACCTGAAAGTGCTCAATGCCGGCTTGCTCCAGAAGTTCTGTCTGCGCTACGCCGACTCCCACCGTTCCACGCTGAAGACCGCAAAATCCACCTCAGCACTGCTGGCCATGCTTCCGTCAGACGATGCCCTGCTCCAGGAGTTCGTGGAGTATGCCGCCGCCAACGGAGTGCCCGCACGGTGGTATTACATAAACATTTCGCGCCGGCTCCTTGTTACTGACTTGAAAGCCCTTATAGCACGTGACATCCTTGGTTCCGGTGCCTACTACGAGGTGGCCAACCGTCAGGATCCCACCGTGCAGAGAGCCCTCACCGAGCTTGACGCGGGGAGCGCCAAGCCACCCGTGAAAGTGTCGCGCCACTGACGCGGACCAACGCCCCTCCCCTCTCCCGGAGGCTGTCTGTCGACAGCATCCTACACTCTAAGGCCATGGATAAAGACACCATACGCAGCAAGATACGGGCCACGAAGGCCCTGCTCACCCACAGCGAGAAACTCACCGCCGCCGAGCGCGTGTGGCGGCTGCTGGAGCAGACAGCACCGTTTATGATGGCCGAGAGGGTACTCATCTATCACTCTCTGGCCGATGAGCTTGACACCCGCGGATTTCTGCGTAAGTGGCACAGCCGCAAGCACTTCTTCCTCCCGAGGGTGAATGGAGTGAACCTCGACATCCTGCCGTTTGATGCCGATACCCTCGCCGAGGGCGCCTACCGCATCATGGAGCCGGCCGCCGGGAGTCCGGTGAGCATTGACAGCATCGACCTGGTGATAGTCCCGGGCGTGGCTTATGACCGTCACGGCAACCGCGTGGGGCGCGGAAAGGGGTTCTATGACCGTCTGCTCGCAGACTGCCGCGCCGCCAAGGTGGGTATAGCCTATGACTTCCAGTTGCTCGACGACGACATCGACGCTGACCCCCATGATGCACCGGTGGACATCATCATCACCGAGCGCCGCTACCTGCGCCCCTCCCCCCCTCGCCGCCGCTAAGGGCCACTAACGGCTGAGCGTGACGGTTACGCGAAAAATGCGTAACTTTGCGGTAGTAATCCCGCTATGGCCACCATCCCGGATATATCTCCTCGCGAACAGCTTCCCGAACCCACGCTGAGCCGCCTCCCCTGGTATCTTGCCTACGTCAACCGTCTGGCTGACGCAGGCATTGAGTATGTGTCATCCACAGCCATCTCGCGTCAGATCAACGTCGAGGCATCACAGATAGCCAAGGACTTGTCATATCTCGGCATAAAGGGGAAGACACGCATTGGCTACAACGTGGCAGACCTGGCCGCTTGCCTGGAGCGGTTTCTCGGGTTTCGCGAGCGTCACCGCGCGGTGATGGCCGGTGTCGGCTCACTCGGCTCCGCGCTGATAGCTGACCGCGGCCTGGAGCGCTTCGGCCTGGAGATAGTCGCCGGCATTGACACTGACCCGGCGGTGGCCGGAACTGTCACCGGCGGCGTCAAGGTGTATGCACCTGACGAGATGAAGCCCGTGGTCAGGAAGATGGGCGTGGAAATCGGCATCATAGCCGTACCCGTTGACCAGGCTCAGCAGGTAGCCGACGAGCTCGTGGCCGCCGGCGTGCATGCGCTGTGGAACTTCACCCCGTGCCGCATCCTCTGCCGCGAAGGCATCGTGGTGCAAGACACCTCCATCTATGCCCACCTCGCCGTGATGTATAACCGCCTCTCACTCATCAACTCCACTGACCATGAAGGCGATAGTCTTTGACCGCCGTCCCGGCGCACCGGTGGCTCTCCCGCCCCTATTCCGTCTTGTGCCGGACTCAGCACTCACCGTCAGCGGCCAACCCGTGTTTCTCCCCGACCTCCCCGGCGTGTGGGAAGCGCAGGCGGGGATAGCGCTGAGGGTGTCACGTTTAGGCAAGGGAATTTCGCCGAAGTTCGCACGCCGCTACGTGGATGCCCTCACGGTGGCGGTGCTCACCATTCCGGTGACGGTGGAAGCCACCCTCGCCGGCTCCGGAGCTCCCGCCTCAGCCACATGGTGCTTCGACGGGGCTCTCACCCCCGGCAAGTGGCTCCCCCTTGATTCCGAAGCCGGGGAAGTGACCTTCTCCCTTGGACCTATCTCCAAAACCGTGACTGTCGATGACTTGCGCATCGACGATTGCATCGCCGCGGCATCGTCGCTGATGACCCTCAAGACCGGCGACATCATCATCCCCGCCCTGTGCCGCCCGGGACTCAGCGTCAAGACCGGCGACACCCTCAGGAGCACCGCTGACGGCACCGATGTGCTCACCTACAAAGTACGCTGAGCCACTCCGGCGACACAATAAACCGCAACTCACATCGTTATAAGATAGCATACGTCAGCCCCGGCTGCATCGTGCACCACACACCTCCCCCCTCCACCGACCAATCATCGTCATGAATCTAAAGACACTCCTCCGCCCCGCGCTTGCCATAGCCGTGCTAATCGGCGCAGCCCTCTTTCCCGCGCAAGCCGCCGGGGCCCTCAGCTTCCCCGCATCCTCCAAGCTCGCCACCCCGGGTCATTGGGTGAAAATCACCTGCGACAAGCCCGGCATGCAGCAGATTACCTATGACCGGCTCCGCGAGTGGGGCTTCGCAGACCCCTCCAAGGTGAGGGTCTACGGCTACTCGACGGCTCGTATGTTTGTCAACAAGGGCTATTACGGCGACTTCAACACCCCCGGCCTCCCCACGGATCTGCAGGTGGTGAAGACTCTGCGTTGGCCCGAGAGCTCACCCAGAAAGCTGATTTTCTATAACGAAGGCCAGTTTGCCCATGACCCGGCCGCCACTTCCGTGCAGACATACATCAACTTCTACGACACCACGGCAAGCTATCTGCTGACCGATGCCCGGACCGACAATGATGCCATCGAGACGCAGCCCTACCTGAGCGGCCGGGGTACCACTTATTCCTACCACCGCTCACTGATCTACGTCAACGACCAGACCCATAATCCCCTGAGCGGCGGCGCCCTCTACACCGGCGAGCCCTGGGCCACCACCACCAAGGATGTGTCCTTCACCCTGACAGACCCCACTCCGGGCCTGAGCAACTCCTATTCCGCGTACTTCTTCTTCAATGTAGCCTTCTCCCCCGTCAACGTGAGCACGGGCTCCCTGGAGATGAAGGCCGATCTCATCGCTGCTGACTATCTCTCGCAGATCTCCACCACCAACCTGAAGGCCGGAGCCGATGCCACCGCGCTTCATATCACCCAGAAGGATGGCTACAACCGGTTCAAGATTGCTTCCGGCGCACCCAACCTGCTTCCCGTATCGTTCACCCTCACGCGCGCCAACCTCGCCGAGAACTACAAGTGCACTGTGTATCCGCGCCATTACGCTCTGACCTATATGCGCAACAACCTGCTGCGCCCCGAGGAGGGTCAGATGACGATGTATTTTGACTTCATCACCGTGGCCAACTCACGCATCCAGTTCAAGGGGGAGGCCCTGCCGCTGGGGCAGACCTCAGGCTCCACCACGCCGCTGCGTCTGGCCAACGATATGTATGTGTGGGATGTGTCATACCCCCTCTTCCCGCTCAACCTCGCCAAGAAGCTCACCAGCTCCTACGCCTCCGACACCGCAACCTACGAGGTAACCATACCCACGCACTCGCTGGATGCCAATGTCTACGGCTCGCGCCTCGGCAGCTACCCTCTGGTGGCTTTCCGACCCTCCTCCACCCTGCATGAGCCGGTGCTTGCGGCTGAGGTAAAGCCCCAGAACCTGCACGCCATGGAGCAGTGCGATATGCTCATCATCACCACTGAGACCCTTCGTCCCGAGGCGGAGCGCCTGGCGCAGGCCCACCGTGACCTGCAGGGACTCGCCGTGAACGTTGTGACCCATGACGAAATTCTCAACGAGTTCACCGGCGGCACTCGTCATGCCATGGCCTACCGTCTGCTCGCCAAGATGCTCTATGACCGTAACGCCACGTCATCAGACGCCAAGTTCCGCTACATCCTGCTGTTCGGTCCCGCAGTGTGGGACAACCTCCACACCATTCTCCCCAAGGGCGAATACTTGTTGAGCTACGAGACTCACCTGTACAACTATGTGAACTTCCTTGGACGAAACTTCGCTTCCAACGACTATTTCGGCGACCTGGCAGACGATGTGAACGAGACAAACCTCCCCACCCGGGCAGCATCCGTGGCCGTGGGTCACATTGACGCCTACAATCTGGGCGAGGCCGCCGCTGCCGTCAACAAGACCATCGCCTACATCAAGAACCCGCCGATGAACAGCGACGTCCTCACCCGCGCTCTCTACCTGAGCGACAGCGGCGTCTCGTTCCGCAATGACGCCATCGTCAACTCAGACCGCGCCATCGGCTTCCGCAATGACCTCACTGCCGAGCGTCTCTTCCTGGATCTCGCCTCCGACAAACCAAACGGTGACACCTCACTCCGCGACCGACTGGCCGAGTCCCTCACCGAGGGCCGATATTACTGGAACTACTCCGGCCACGCCGACCCTGTGGAGTTCCGCTCCACCAAGCCCATATGGAACAATGCCCTCGCCGCCACCACCAAGTACGACCTTCCGCCCGTGGCCATGTTCGGCACCTGCGAGACATACGTCTTTGACCACATGGACGGTGGCATCGTGCACCGCATGATGATGAATGAGAGGGGTGGCATTATCGCCGGCGTGGCATCATGCCGCAGTGTGTACCACACTCAGAACAACATCATGGCACGCGGCTTTGAGAGGGCACTCTTCGACGACCCCGCATCGCGCGGCATCACCACCGTGGGCGACCTGTACGTCCGCGCCAAGTCAAACACCCTTACCGAGAGCTCTGAGTCCGGGCCGCGCCTCTACGGCAACACCCGTTGCTTCAACCTTGTAGGCGACCCCGCAGTACCCGTCTACTACCCCACCTCCCACGTGCTCCTGAGCGAGGTCAACGGCACTGCGATTGACTCCAACCCCAACAACCAGGAGGCAGCCTCCGTTACAGCCGTTCCTGACAAGCCTTTCACCATCAAGGGCTTCATCGCTGCTGACTCTACCAAGACCGATGTCACGACGACATTCAACGGCACCGTCTACATCACCGTGTTTGACCATCCGCGTTCCGAGCGCACCCTCCTCAGCACCGCCGCTGACATAGCCACCGACCATGTGCCCTTGCTGCGCACAGCGGCTGTCGTGACCGATGGTGTCTTCTCTGCCACCCTTACCCTCCCCGCCGGCACCACCGGCAGTGCTGACTACAACCGCATCACCCTGTTGGCCGTGCGCGAGGGGGCGACCGAGACCGCTGCCGGCGCCTCAACCGTGCTGTCACTCCTCCCCTATGATGCCACCCAGGCCATCACCGACACCGAGGCACCCGTCATCGAGCAGGCCTACATCAACACCGAGGACTTCGTGGACGGCATGACAATCCTCCCCTCTCCCGAGCCCACACTCTACGTTCACGCCACCGACTGCGGCCTCGGGTTCAGCTCGGGCTACGCCACCGGCTCGCAGGCATTCGAGGTGTCGGTTGACGGCAAGCCATGCGCCGACAACGCCACCTCCCGCATGCGCACCCTCGCCGACGGCACCATGATGTTCACACTCCCCTTGGGCAACCTCGCTCCCGGCGACCACGTCGTAAGCATCTCGGCAACCGACCGTGTAGGGAACACCGCTTCGCGCACACTCTACTTCCGTATTGCCCCCGAGAGCATCCCGGCCACCATCAGCGTAGCCGAGGAGCCCGCACGCACACAAGCCACCATCACTGTCACTACTTCCGAGACCCTCTCCAATCCGCAGGTAACAGCAGTGATACGCGATGCTGCCGGCCGCACAGTGCGCACCATCACAGGCAGCTCCACCGACATCAACTGGGACCTCACCGACAGCAACGGCAGTCCCGTGGCTGACGGCACATACACCATCTTCGCTCAGATCACAGACCGAGGTGCCACAGGCCACACCAATGCCATCCCCGTCATAGTCATCCGCTGACCGCGGACTCTCACCCCACTCACCCCGGAAGCCCGAGCCCACAGGCTGCAGCCTCCGGGGTTTCTTTTTGTCACCACCGGCAACGTGCACAGCAGGCCGGGATATGCCTGACCGGTGTTTCAATGAAGTTGTTAGCGATAATGCGGAAACAGGTGGCGAAATGTCGGAAAAAATTCGTAACTTTGCACATCCCGTAACCTGCACGCATCATGGTGTGCACTGCGCAGGTGCTCACCCTCATCCATCCACACATCTGTCTATGGCCCAGACGAAAGTATTATTCATCTCACAGGAAGTCGCCCCTTATCTCGCTGAAACACCCCGCACCGCCCTGGGAAGATTGCTCCCCCAGACCATTGCCGAGAACGGCTATGAGGTGCGCACATTCATGCCCAAATACGGGGCTATCAACGAGAGGCGCAACCAGCTGCATGAAGTAATCCGCCTGTCAGGCCTGAACATTGTGATTGACGACAATGACCACCCGCTGGTCATCAAGGTGGCTACGCTGCTCCCTGTCAGGATGCAGGTGTATTTCATTGACTCTGACGATTATTTCCACAAGCCCCCGGTGAGCGGTCTGGAGACCGTTACCGACACGGCTGACAATGACGAGCGCGCAATGTTCTTTGTGCGCGGCACCATGGAGACCGTCAAGAAGCTCCGCTGGGAACCGGCCGTGATACAGATTGACGGGTGGATAGGAGCCCTCGCGCCTATCTATCTCAAGAAGCTCTATGCAACCGACCCGTCGTTCCGCAACAGCAAGGTGATTTACACGCTCCACTCCGCCGGTTTTGACGGCGAGATGGATGCACGCTTCATTGACAAGCTACGTCAGGAGAAGCTCCCCGAGAAGGAGATGAAGGCTCTGGCGGCTGCGCCGATAACCCATGCAGCGCTTGAGCGTCTCGCCGTGGATTACGCCGACGCCATCGTGGTGGCGGATGCCGACGTTGACCCCGCCCTGGTGGAACGCGCCAAGGCCGCCGGCAAGCCCGTGCTTGAGTACGACGAGGCTTCGCCCGTCACTGACCGCCTCCCGTCTTTCTACAAGGAGCTTCTGGGCTGACACGCCACTCCACCCCCCCCCCTTACACTGCCCCTCACGCATCACGTATGCCCTTACTATTGAAGTCATCTGCCCGCCTACGGAGCTTCGCCGTGACACTTCTGGCTGCCACTGCCGCCATGATGACAACCGCCTGCGACGACGACGAAAACACCATTGGCTCCTCACTGATTGAGGACCAGGTAACTGTCGACGTCCACAACGCACCGGCCCCTGTGGGCGTCTCCGTGCGCAATCCCTCTATCGTCTCCCGATCCATCACTCAGCTGCTGGGGCGCCTTGAAGCAAAGGGATACGGAAAGCTCAGTTCCGACATCGTAACACAGTTTCTGCCCGCGTCGGTGATTAACACCTCGCTGCTCAACCCCTCCACCCTCGACTCAGTGAAGTTGATGCTGGAGATGTACAGCACCGGATTCACCGGCGACTCGATTGTGCCGATGGGACTTGAGGTACACCGGCTCACGCGCGCCCTGCCCGCTCCTATTTACAGCACATTTGACCCCACGGGGTACTATGACCCCGAGGTGTATGCCTCCACGGTTTATGCCCCCTCCGGCGTAGGTATGGCCTCTGACTCGCTGCTGAACACCTCTGTGCGTGTTGTGGGCGTGAAACTGCCGCTGGAATTCGGTCAGGAAGTACTCCGCAAGTACATCGACGACCCCGGCCTGTTCAACGACCCGTCGCGCTTCGCCCAATGGTTCCCCGGCTTCTACATTGCCAACTCATTCGGCTCGGGCCGCGTGATACGCATCTCGCGCACCTCCATATGCCTCTACGCCGCCGGCCAGGAATATATGACTATGGCCGTGACCCCCGAGGTGGTCAACAACAGCGATATGGCATACACCGTGTCGCCTGAGCTGGAACAGATGGTCGCTGACGGCCACACCATCATCGTGGCCCCTGTCGGCTACGACGTGGACATCACTTTCCCGGCTCAGGAGCTGCTTGACTACTACCATGCCAACGCCGGGCGTCTCGCCGTTGTCAACACGCTGATATTCAGCATTCCTGCAAAAACCATCGCTTCGCAATACGCCATTCAGCCCCCCTCCAGCCTGCTGATGGTACGCAAATCAAAGCGCGACGCGTTCTTTGCTGACAATGAGATTCCTGACGAGCAATACTCCTTCTACGCCGCGTACAATGCCATCACGCGCTCCTACGATTTCACCGGCATGAAGGCTTATTTCGATACCATTCGCAATCTCGATGAGCTCGATCCCGAGGACTACACGTTCACCCTGACACCTGTCAACGTCACCTCCGAGAGCGACGCCTATGGAACCTCCACGCTGATTACCGGCGTGAACCCGTACGTCGGCGAGCCGAGAATGGTAGACCTTGACCTTGCCAACGCCACCATCACCCTCACGTTCACACGTCAGACCCTGGGCAACTGAGGCCCATTGAGCGGAATGTGAGGATATCAGGCCCCTTTGCCGCAAATTATCACCGCAAAAGTTGGCGAAGTTGGGTGAACATCCCGAAAAAATCACTACCTTTGCAACCGCAAACTCCTCCAAGCCGCAATAGCTCAGTTGGTAGAGCATTTCATTCGTAACGAAAAGGTCGTGGGTTCGAGTCCCACTCGCGGCTCCCAATACGCAGAATAATTGAAAGTCAGCTCATGCGAAGCTGGCTTTTTTCATGCAACCACGGATAAAAAGTTCATAAAATATATGTTAATATTATTGATTGGTAAAAACAGAATAACTACATTTGCGTTCAACGAATATAGGCATGACAATATGAAAACCAGACAGAAATCGAAGCCAATACTTGACAAACCGTCCCTGCAAGTGAAGCGTGTGCGCCTGTCAGTAATCTCTGAGAAAGAGCGACAGGAAGCGCGGATTTCGAGCTACACATACATCCTGCCATAAACTTGGCAATGAGATATTACAACGCATCATTCCTAATGCGGAGCACAGATCCTTCTACGCTCCGCATTACTGATATATGGACGTTTCGGTCAGCCAAGAGCAACAAACGGTATATCGTAGAGGTTGAGCACTTCTCAAACCGCTTTCTCGGATTGAAATTTTATTGGAAGGCGTAGCTGATAGCAAAGACAGATATTCTCTTCTCACCAATGACTATGAACCTCGCACGATCGTGATGTCGTGCATACAGATTATGCTCGGCTATTACCGCAAGGATGAATTCGTATCGTTCGGTTTTGTAGCTGCGCCTGATTTGGGTACGGAGAAAGTAGAAAGACCAAACAAACGCTTCCGTTTCTATCGCAGCATGATGCTGAACGTATTCGGTGAGAAAACGTTCGTACAGGCCTATGATGCTCAAGCATCTGTATACGTGCTTATCAACCGCAAAAGCTATGATGCGGGGGTATTATCCATCGAAATGCTTGAGATTGAAATCTCTCGATTATACGATGGCGACTATGCTCTTAGCACAGATTAGGGCAGAACAAGAGCGCGTAGCCCGGTGGGAGGCTACGCGCGTGAGAAGGTAATCATTTTATGGAGGTGTGACTTTTTAATAACGTCAGCAAAATGCCTTCTCTTTGATAAAATAACGCATTGCTGAGGGTGGAGTTCACACGCAACCCAATTTTAACTCTTGTTAGTATTAAGACCGCATTTATAGCCATTTTTATTTATTTTTAACTTTAGGGGGGGGTAAATCATTCATTTTTAGATAACTTTGCCATATCTTACAATACATTCGAATTCAACAAACCAACCATAGTGCATGGAAATGAAAAGTTCTATATCACGCATCCTTCACATCACACTGTTTTTGCTTTGTTCCATAGCCTATTCGTCATCATATGGCGCAAATGTTTCATATACATATAAAGGTGTTACATTAGACTATTCATTATCCATATTTGATAACACATGCACGCTGACAGCTGCTTCCAGATCAATAACCGGTGCTGTAGACATCCCGGCTCACATTTCAGTTAACGACAAGACCTACACTGTCACCGGCATTCAGCCAATGGTCTTCCTTTTGTGTGAAAATATAACCTCAATAAATGTACCTAATACAATTCAAACCATAGGGTATGCTGCGTTTGACGTTTGCTCTAATCTGGAATCAGTTTACATCTCCGACGGCCCTACAGTTGCAGAAAGTTGGTTCAGGTCATGTAGAAGTCTGAAATCTGTAAGGCTACCGGCAACACTTGCCAAATCCAATGGCAATAACTTCAAGGATTGCAGCTCATTGGAATCCATTCAACTTCCCAAATCATTGTCAAATATTGGCCGAGAAGAGTTTAAGAATTGTACCAGTTTAAAGGAAATCATCATACCAAATTCAGTAAAGGAGATTTCCGGCTCTGCATTTAATGGATGTTCTGCACTTGTCAAGGCCGATTTACCACATGACTTAACCATTATACCCAGCGGCCTATTTGGCGATTGCACTTCTTTAGAATCAATTAAAATCCCTAATACGGTTCATAAGATAGAAGGATCTGCATTTAGAGGATGTGCGAGTCTTAAATCCATTGTTATTCCAAATGCTGTTGATACGATTGGAGGATCTGCTTTTTATGGATGCTCAGCTCTAACGTCCATTGACATCGGAAGCGGGATAAAGGATATTGGTTCGTCTGCGTTTGAGAATTGCATGAATATAGAAAGCATAATCTATCGCAGTGAAAATCTTGTTGCTCAAGTACACTTGTTTGATTCGTCTATTTACCGGAACGCAACTTTATATGTTCCGTCTGTAAAAGCAAAAAACTTGGCGCGCCAAACTAACCCATGGCTGAATTTCGTTAATATAAAAAAGATTGGACAACGAACAGCAGTGGTTGTCATACATAAGGGGAAAAAGCTCAATTATGAACTCCTGGACGAAACCAATTGCAGTCTTACGAGCGTACCCACGGACATTCAGGGCGAATTGGAACTACCAGCAGATGTGACAATTGACGGAAAGACTTATAATGTCACTGAAATTGATGATGAGGCTTTGGTTGATTGCAAACTACTATCGTCCGTAACAATCCCTAACTCCATAGCAATCCTTGGAAGCTATGTATTTAAGGGTTGTACAAGCCTTAAGTCGGCAGTTATTCCGAATTCCGTCAAAGAGATAGGTGTCGGTTTATTCCAAAAGTGCACTAGTTTAAACTCGGTATCTTTTGCTGCCGATGTAGAAATGCTACCGACCTCGATATTCAACGGTTGCTCATCGCTATTATCATACGTCGTTCCGGAAGGGATTACCACAATAGGTAAGAATGCTTTTAACAGTTGCACAAAACTTGAATCAGTAAGTTTCCCCTCAACCCTTTCTATAATAGACAACAACGCTTTTATATACTGTAAAAACCTTAAGTCTATCGCGTTACCCGGCAATGGCTGTCAAATTGGAGAATTTGCATTCACGGAATGTGAATCACTTGATGAAGTAACCATCCCATCTCAATCAGAGTTAACAATAAGCACCTTCTCTCGCTGCTCTAATCTTAAGAAAATCACATTGGGTGATTACCTTAAAAACATGGGCCGGTATACATGGATGGGAGCCCAAAATATCACGGAAATCGTGTACAACACTGAGACACCTTTAGAAGCACACTTTGAAATTTTTGACGGGAAGGTGTATGCCACAGCACGCCTGCTATTCCCATCGGAAACCGGGGTTAACGCTGCAAAGGAAACCGAACCATGGAAACGCTTTATAAATATCGGCATCATAGAAGACTCCG
Organism: Candidatus Amulumruptor caecigallinarius; assembly: GCA_023665605.1. Lineage (GTDB taxonomy): Bacteria > Bacteroidota > Bacteroidia > Bacteroidales > Muribaculaceae > Amulumruptor > Amulumruptor caecigallinarius_B. The sequence continues at coordinate 1,117,326 of JAMPDP010000001.1, forward strand.
AATTTCCGGATGTACAAGCAGATCAGTTAGCACAAGGCGGCGTTGCAATATACAACCTTCTGGGAGTAAAAGTATTTGATGGTCCAGAGAATAACCACTCATTAACCAAGGGAACGTATATTGTTCTCAAGAATGGAGTCGCCACCAAAATACTCATTCATTAATACAAACCGTCCTCTCATATGGAACAAGAGGCTGTGTCATCTAATGGCACGGTCTCTTTTGTGATATTCCTCTTTGACAATACGCATGCAAAAGACGCCAATATTCGAGTAACCCCGGATGCCTGCGCTTGTGCTTCGGCTTCCGGGGCTATGCTTAAATCTACGTCTTACAGACGCTCCTTTGGAGGTTTTGGATCACCCTACCTACTTTCGGAGGAGTTATTCGTCGAGGGTCATTTCGTCGAAGTTCTCGAGGTCAAACTCATCCTCATTGTACTCCTCGGAGCCGTAGAACTCCTCGTCGAGGTCTTCGACGCTCTGTGTGGCGGCCTTCTTGGCCTTGGCATCGGCCTTGGCATCAAACTCGTCCATGTCCACGAACTGCGCGGGGGCCTTGCCGCGTGACACTGAGCAGAAAGGCTCGTGAAGGTGCTTCCCGGGCTCGCTGCGCTGCATCTCCATGAAGAAGGCGCGGTCGGTCATATAGTCAAACACGAAGATAAGCCGCTGTCCCTCATCCTCGATGAAGTCGCTGAGCACGCACTCATCCATGATGTAGACATCCTCGGAGGAGTCTGAGCCCATATCCTCAAGGGTGATCTCCTTGTCTTTCTCCCAGCCGTCTTTGCAGAGGAAGAAGGAACTCATCTCGTTCTTGTCGTAGCCTACAGAGTCACAGATAGCGTTGCGAAGGTCCAGGAACGTTGAGTCGGCGTCAATCTGAATCTCGCGCTTGAAATTGTCAACTTCGTCTGATACTACTCGAAAATTGAATACCATATGGATTATGTGGGTGTTGGTCGTGTGTAGGGGTGTTGTGTCGGTGTTTTTGACACCACAAAAGTAATCAATCTATCCACAATTGTGCAAGCGCAGGGGCAGAAAAAACTTCTTAAAAATTTCAGCCCGGATGCGCCGTGGATGCTTGCAGGGGTATGGGATGAGGGCATGGCAAGGGGTCATAGCTCGCGGAGGATGGAGAGCGACGGGAGCCGGAGCGTGCCGAGGTGCGCCTCGAAGTAGCTGACAATGGTGTCTATGGCTGTGCGCCGTGCTGCCGTGTCGAGCCGCAGGAGCGACGCATGATGCCATTGGAGGGAGGCCAACAGAGCTGCCACGCGCGACGGTGCTGTCTCGAGCCACTGTCCGCTCACAGGCGGCGTGTTGCGCCACACACCGTCTGTCAAGTCCAGAAAACGGCCGGGGCGATATGTGGCAGTGTCAGGCTCGATGCCCGTCAAGCGTGCCAGACGCACCAGAGCCAGCAGGTGAAAGTTGGGCAGCGACCGCGAGGGAGCCTCCGCCAGACGCGCGGCAATATCACGCACCCCGTCGAACAGCAACCGGTCGGGCGGTGACTCACGCACCAGGCTCTCAAGCACATCAGCCAGAAAGAGTCCCAGAAGACCGCGCAGCGGGTCGCCGGAGATGTGGAGCGGCGTCAGTCCCGGCGCGGTGCGCACGTCGCTGATGGCAAATATGGAGCGGTCAGGCCTGAAAGCCACTTCCGCCTCCACCACCGACAGCGGCATCAGCAGAGCGCGTGTGCGTCGCGCCTCGCGGCCACCGCCGGCCGGCACGAGCACCGACAGGCGCCCGCGCTCAGCGGAGTAGACCGACAGGATAGAGTGCCGGTCATTGTAGCGCACAGTGCGCAGGGCTATCAGTAACATCTGTATTCAGTGAGCCAACGAACCCGATCGGTAGCGACGGGTAGCAATGGGTAGCAATGGGTAGCGATGGATAGCGGCGGGTTACGATGGGTGGCGACGGGTAGCTCCGGGTTATCACTTCTTACGCTTGGAGCCGGGCTTCTTGGTGCCACCGCGCTGCTTCTTCATGAAGTACTCGTAGGGGGTCTCGCCGCCACCGTCGTAGAGGTCGGCATCCTTCACCTTGCGCTTGGATGCCTTGGCATAATCCTTGTCAGGCTCTGCCACCTCGCAGTACAGGCGTTTGCCCATGAAGTCGGCCCCGGTGAGGCCGGCCACCACGCGGGGCGCGTCCGCCTTCTTGACATCGAACAGCGAGTAGCCGGGGAGCAGGTCTATGCGCCCCACATCTACCCTCTTGCCGCTCACCTGCTTGTTGAGCAGCTCAATGAGGTTGCCGGCGAAGAAGCCGTCAGCCTTGCCGGCATTGACGTACAGGCGCTCCATGCCACGCTCGGCGGTCCGGCGGTCCTTGTCACGCTCAGAGCGGGGCTCACGCTCCTTGCGCTCCTTGCGGTCGCGGGAAGGCTTCTCGTCGATGAAGTCTATCTTGGGAGCGTCACGGTAATACTCCAGCAACCGTTCAAACTCGAGCGAGAGCACACGCTTGAGCAGGTCCTCGGGAGAGAGCCACTCCAGCTTGCGCTTCACGCCGGGGAGGTACTTGTCAATCTCTGTGTCGTCAACCTTGACTCGCTCCAGACGATCGGCGAGGTTATATAGCTGCTTCTCAATGATATGCTCAGGGGTGGGCACCTCACGACGCTCAAATGTCTTGCCAATCTTCTTCTCAATCTCGCGGAGCTTGCCCTTCTCGCGCGAGTGGATGATGGCCACGCTCACACCCGTCTTGCCGGCGCGCCCGGTACGCCCGGAGCGGTGAGTGTACACAGCGGTGTCATCAGGGAGCCCGAAGTTAATCACGTGTGTGAGGTCATCCACATCCAGGCCTCGGGCAGCCACATCAGTGGCCACGAGCAGAGTTATAACGCGGTCACGGAACTTGCGCATCACTATGTCACGCTGCTGCTGCGAGAGGTCGCCGTGGAGCGCGTCGGCATTGTAGCCGTCGGCTATCAGCTTGTCGGCAATCTCCTGAGTGTCACGGCGCGTGCGGCAGAATATGATGGCGTAAATGTCAGGTGTGTCGTCGGCGATACGCTTCAACGCGAGGTATTTGTCGCGGGCGTTCACCATATAATATATGTGTTTGACATTCTGCGCGCCCTCGTTGCGGTTGCCCACCACAAACTCCACCGGCTCTTTCATGTACTTCTTGGAGATGCGCGAAATCTCGGCAGGCATCGTGGCAGAGAACATCAGCATCTTGCGATCCTCGGGCACACTTGCCAAAATCTCGTCAATAGACTCAAGGAAGCCCATGTTGAGCATCTCGTCAGCCTCATCGAGAATCACGGTGTGCACATCGTCGAGCTTCACCTCACGACGCTTGATCAGGTCTATCAGACGCCCCGGTGTGGCCACAATCACCTGCACGCCCTGACGCAGCGCGCGGATCTGGCTCTCGATGGAGGAACCGCCGTATACGGGGAGCACCTTGACATCATCTATATACTTGGAAAAGTCGGCCAGGTCGCCTGCAATCTGGAGGCATAGCTCGCGCGTGGGGGACAGGATGAGCGCCTGAGGCTTGTGCACCGTGGGGTCGATGCGCTGGAGCACCGGGAGGCCGAAAGCGGCCGTCTTGCCGGTACCGGTCTGAGCCAACGCCACCACGTCGCCATCCTCGCTCAGCAGATGGGGTATCACTTTGGCCTGTACAGGCATGGGAGCCTCGAAACCGAGCTCCTTGATGGCTTTGAGCAGGCGGTCATCCACGCCTAATTCCTCGAATGTCATATATCTTTAGTTGTTCAATATCTTATCCACAAAGTTACAACAAAATCATCGTTTGCAAAGTTTGAGGCCGGATACGGCTTGTCTGCGAGTAGATAAATTTGGTGGATTGGGGAAAAGGCGTTACCTTTGCGGGTGCAGTGATGCACATTGCTGCATCACCGAGCTCTCAGCAGAAATCACCTCACCCGTATCACTCAACTCCGATACATCTCATCACAACCTATATATGGCTGATAACATCTTATCAATCAACGGTGTCACCAAGCGCTACACCGGCCATACGGCCCTCGACAACGTGTCGCTCGACGTGCCTCGCGGCTCCGTCTACGGCCTGCTCGGCCCCAACGGTGCCGGCAAAACCACCCTCATACGCATCATCAACCACATCACCCTCCCCGATGCCGGGTCGGTGACTTTTGACGGCAAGCCACTGACGGCCAACGATGTGGCCCACATAGGCTATCTCCCCGAGGAGCGCGGCCTGTACAAGAAGATGAAAGTCGGTGAGCAGGCCATATTCTTCGCCCGCCTCAAGGGTATGACCCGCGCGGGCGCCATGATGGAGCTCCGAAAGTGGTTTGACCGCTTCGACATCACCTCATGGTGGGGCAAAAAGGTGGAGGAGCTCTCAAAGGGTATGGCTCAGAAGGTGCAGTTTATCATCACCGTGCTCCACCGCCCCAAACTGCTCATCTTCGACGAGCCGTTCTCGGGCTTTGACCCCATCAACGCCAACCTGCTGAAGGAGGAGATTCTGAACCTGCGCCGCGACGGTGCCACGGTGATATTCTCCACCCACAACATGAACTCCGTGGAGGAGATTTGTGACGACATCACCCTGATTAACAACTCTCACAACGTGCTCTCGGGCAACGTGGCCGAGATACGCCGCGAGTTTTGCCGCGACCGCTACGTGATGCGCCTCGGGGCGGCTCCCGAGCCTGCGCTGGCAGCCACGCTTGAGAAGATGGCGCTGCGCAGCGACCTGGAGCAGCAGGGTGACGGCACCCTCACGCTGCAAGTGCACTTGCGGCCGGATGTTCCGGTGCGTGAGCTGGTTGCCGCTGTGAACGAGGCCGCGCCGCTGCTGTCGTTTAATGAAGCCATGGCCTCGATGAACGACATCTTCATCAACGCCGTCAAGGCCACCACCATCGACCCGTCGAAACTCTAATCACCACTCCCCTATCAAGATACATTATATATGCACAAGATATTTCTCATCATACAGCGCGAGTTCCTGGAGCGCGTCTCCAAGAAGAGCTTCATAGTGGTGACCATCCTGATGCCGCTGCTGATGCTCATCATGTCATGCCTGCCGGCGCTGATCATGGCGTTCGCCGAGACTGACCTCAAGACGGTGGCCGTCGTTGAGACCGGCACTGACTCCATAGCCGCCGGACTCACCGACACCGAAGAGCTTCGCTACGTGCGCGTTGGCGAGCCGCTCGACACGGTGCTCCGCGCCGAGGGCTATGACGCCATCCTCTTCATCCCCGAGGGGTCGGTGGAACGCCCCGCTCAGATGGCATGGTACAGCAACGGCCCGGTGTCGCTGAAGCTGACACAAGCCGTGGAGAGCCAGCTTGACGACATCATCGAGACGCGACGCATTGAGGCGCAGGGCATCGACAACCTCCGCGACATCATGGAGAGCATTCATGCCGATGTGAGCCTACGCACCTTCCGCAACGACCAGGAGGAGACCTCCGAGTCATCATCAGCCCTGAGCTTCGCCCTCGGACTTGGCCTGTCGTTTATCCTCTATATGTTCCTGCTCATCTACGGACAGATGGTGATGACCTCCATCATCGAGGAGAAGAACAACCGCGTGCTTGAGCTGGTAGTCACCTCCGTGAAGCCCATACACCTGATGCTCGGCAAGATATTCGGCGTGGCCAGCGTGGCCGTGGTGCAGATCCTTATCTGGATAGCCCTTCTGTGCTGCATCTCCGCGTTCGTGCTCCCGGCCACCCTTCCCACGGGACTTATGACCGAGGTGACAGCCGCCAATGCCGGCACCCTCAATGCCGAGACCGCCACATATGATGCCGAGCTTGTGCAAGTTGTGGCATCGCTGGGGAGCGTGGGCTACATCCTCAACATCCTCTTCGTGATGCTTCTGTTTGTGCTCGGCGGCTTCCTGTTCTATGCGGCCATATTCGCCGCCATCGGCTCCGCCGTTGACAATATCCAGGATGCCTCGCAGCTCCAGACCATCATTGTGCTCCCCATCATCATCGGCCTGATCCTCGCCGTCACCGTGGCCTCCGACCCCACAAGCACCATCGGTGTGGTGTGCAGCTACATCCCGTTCACATCGCCCATGGTTATGATGGCCCGCATCCCCTTCGGCATCGGGGCGTGGGAGATAGTGCTGTCGCTCGTTGTTCTCTACCTGTCGTTCATCTTCATGGCATGGGTAGCGGGCAAGGTGTACCGCGTGGGCATCTTCATGTACGGCAAGAAGCCCTCTTACCGCGACCTGCTCCGCTGGATGCGCCAGAGCTGAGGGCCAACGGTGCAGTCGCTTCCGGGGAGGGCGGTTACAAACCACCCCTCCTTACCGGCATAGAGGCATTAGGAAGGGCGGTTTGCAACCGTCCCCAGGCACTACATCAAAACAAAAGTTTTCTAATGTGCTCACAGGGAAAGCCGCGTTAGCGGCGGGGTGAAAATAGCCTATGGCAAGGGGCGTGAAACGGCCCGCAGCCATAGGTCTACCAAGCGAGCAAGTTAATACAACGCGCCGCGTAGCGTCGCCCCCGCAAGAGAAGCGCAGGACGAGCCTGAGCTCGTCCTGAAATAACATTCGCCTTATTATCGCCGACCAATTATGCTATCCGCGCTACCCTTTATGGCATCATTGGAAAAATCAATCGGGCCGACCTAAGGTGCGGCCTAATGATGCGTGGTGGTGCGACGCTATGCGTCGCGGTGTCTTTATTCCGTCAACTCCATAAACCTATGGCTGCGGGCCGTTTCACGCCCCTTGCCATAGGCTAATTGCACCCCGCCGCTAACGCGGCTTCCCTTCACGCGTCACGTCAATCTTCCGTGAATCACCCTCAACTTGCCACTAGTGGTTACAAACCGCCACTCAATGCCGGGGGTGCGCCATGTGCAAGCGTCGGATAAAGTAATCATTGCGATTTATGCTCGCGGCGCAATAAATTCGCTTGGAAAACGTTAATTGATTGGCGAAAAAGGAAAATTTTGCCTACATTTGCACGAAATCTTGCCATTCGGCCAAGTAACCTTGTAATCGGCCAAGTGCATTATCCTAATCATACCATCTTATCCTAATCATTTTCATTTCTACACTATCATGAGAAAAAAGCTCCTCAGCTCTCTGTTGCTGGGTCTGCTTGCCCTCCCGTATGCGGCGAAGGCCGACGTTTACGTCGCCCCGACCATTCAGCAGGGTAACATCCTCCATTGCTTCAACTGGAAGGTGTCAGACATTCAGGCTGAGCTCGACAACATCTACAATGCCGGGTTCACCTCTATCCAGCTGTCGCCCATGCAGCGCAATGTGTCAGCAGGCGCGGTATGGAACGACGCTTACCGTCCTTACGACTTCAAGTTCATTGACAACGGCATGGGCTCCAAGGCCCAGCTCAAGGCCCTCTGCGATGCCGCTCATGCCAAGGGCATGAAAATCATCGTTGACGTGGTGTTTAACCATGTCGATGGATGGGCTGCAGGCGACCGCACCGCATACCATGATCCCTGGTGGAACAGCAACAACCGCCTCCGCTGGAACGGCAACTGCGACTGGGGCAACCGCTACTCCGTGACCCACAACCAGATGGGCGGCGGCGACGGCTATCCCGACGTAAACTCTGAGGACAGCGAGGTAGCTGCACGTGGCAAGGCTTACATTGACGACCTCAAGTCTATCGGCGTTGACGGCATCCGCTATGATGCCGCCAAGCACGTAGGTCTCCCCTCCGAGGGTTGCAATTTCTGGGCCACCGTGTGCTCCGACAAGGGCCTCTACTACTACGGTGAGATTCTCAACGACCCCGCAGGCGACACTGACCGCCTGATGAAGGAGTACACCAATTACATGACCGTCACCGACAACAACTATGGCGACAACGCCAGCAAGAATGGCGGTGTGCCCACCGGCGCCTTCGGGTGGACCGGCGGCGGCAACACACTCAGCCCCGACAAGGTAATCTATTGGGGCGAGAGCCACGACACCTATGCCAACCAAGACGGCTTCTCCAAGAACATCGACCAGAGCATCATAGACCGCGCATATGCCGCCGTGGCTTGCCGCAACGGCGAGAACGCGCTCTACCTCTCACGTCCCTCTGCCCGCAACAACGACGACATCAAGATTGGCGCAAAGGGCAGCACCGCCTTTACCGGCAAGCACATCGCTGAGGTAAACAAGTTCCGCAACGCCATGGTGGGAAAAGCTGACTACTTCTCCGGCAACGGCAACGCTTGCTCTATCACCCGTCAGGGCGGCGGTGCCGTGATCGTGATGAAGGGCTCCGGCAACGTATCCATAGCCAACGGCAACGGCTACTGCCCCGCCGGCACATACACCGACAAGGTGAGCGGCGGCACTTTCACCGTCACCGCCTCCACCATCAGCGGAAACGTGGGTTCGAGCGGCATCGCCGTGATCTACAACGGCGGCGACAACCCCGATCCCAACCCCAACCCCAATCCCGACCCGACTCCCGGCCCCACCCCCACCTCTGGCATGTACGTGCTCGGTGACCTCGGTGGCACCGCCGCATGGACCAACGGCCCCGGCACCGGCGTAGCCCTGACTCAGGACGGCACAAAGTACGTAGGCAAGGGCGTGACCTTCACACCCGCCAAGACCGGTGACAAATGCTACTTCAACTTCACCGACTATGTAGGCGCCACATGGGATGACATCAACACCAACGGCAACCGTTACGGTGCTACCGCAGAGGGTGTTGCAGCAAGCCTCACATCGGCCAACACGATGACCCTCTACGCCGGCGGCGTGAACGGCAGCGCTTGCGGCTCATGGACTGTTGATGCCGGTTCATACGACATCAGCGTAGACCCCTCCGCGATGAGCTTCACCATCGTGAAGAGCGGTGACACCCCCAACCCCGACCCGACTCCCGGCCCCACCCCTTCGGGCACTCTCACCATCACCGGTGACTACAACTTAGCTTACAGTGGCAACCTCAACAAGGTGCACTACTGGGGCGGCAGCTCTCAGTCAACATGGCCCGGCGTGGAGATGACCACCGTGACAGGCTCCGATGGCAAGTCCTACAAGGTAGCCAAGGTGGCCGACGGTACCACCGGCGTGCTCTTCAACAGCAATGGCGACGCTGACAAGACCGGTGACCTCGCCTACACCGGGGCTTACGTGATGGACAATAACGGCGCGACCTCTACCGCCGTGACCTTCTCCAACGGCAACAACCCCGACCCGAACCCCGGCCCCACCCCCACTCCCGGTGACCACACCGTATACTTCGACAACTCATCTTCCAACTGGAGCACCGTATACTGCTACACATGGACCGCAGGCGCAGCTGACCAGAACGCAGCATGGCCCGGTGTCGCAATGACCAAGGTTGACGGCAACGTATACTCTTACACTCAGAGCGCCGCTCCCGCCAACGTGATTTTCACCAAGGGCGACGACTCGGGCAAGACCAAGGACCTCACTTGGGTTGACGGCCACATCTACAAGGCTGACGGCACACATCAGGAGTATCAGGGCGGCAACAACCCCACCACCAAGCCCGTGGTGACAGCCAATCCCGGCAACACCCAGTTTGCCACCTCCGTAGTGGTAACACTGAGCGTTACCCCCTCAGACGCCAAGATCTACTACACCACCGACGGCTCCACCCCCTCAGCATCGAGCAAGCTCTACTCAGCTCCGCTGACCTTCACCGAGACCACCACTCTCAAGGCTGTGGGCATCGCCACTGACGGCACCGTGGGTAATGTGGTGACCTACACCTACACCTTTGGCGTGACCCCCATCCCCGACCCCACACCTGTCAACGGCAACAACCTCATCACCGACTACTACAAGGTGAACCCCAACGGCCAGGTAGGTACCCAGCGCACCGTCAATATGTCATTCAACGAGCAGAGGTCAACCACCGCTATGAGCAACTGGAGCGCATCTGACCTGATCGCGCAGGGCGTAGCCCGCGACGTGGCTCAGGCGTTCAAGGGTCACCACGAGTATCCCGTCGTCGACTCCTACGCACTTTATGCTTCTTGGGACAACGATTACCTCTACCTCGGCGTCCAGATGGTTTACACCGTTTGGGACCTCTACGGCGACGGCAAGCTGCCCGGCCAAGCCAAGCCTTACAACTTTGACGGTCGTATGGTATGGGCATTTGACCTTGACCCCAACAAGAAGTTTGACGGATACATCAACGGCACCGGCGCAATCTGGAATGACAACGGCGCACCCGGCATCAAGTTTGACAATGGCGTTGATGCCATGTGGATCGGCTCCACCAAGCCCGGCAATGGCACTCCCGGTTTCTTCATCCCCACTGCTGACGGCCACGCCAGCTATGACGCAGGCTACTGCCTGAGCATCCCCGGCAGCTACTATGGCTACGCTGACGGCCTCCTCCCCCACACTACCCAGGTCTGGGGCCAGAAGGAATTTGGCTATGAGCCCGACGCACTCAAGGGCAACGACGGCTTCGTTGACCTTACCGGCGAGATTGAACCCTCTGCTCACACCTTCTACGAGTTCAAGTTCCCCCTCTCGGTGCTCGGCATCACTGCTGACTACATCAAGAACACCGGTATCGGCGTGCAGTACATTGATGTTTATGGTTCTTCAGGCGTAGGTGGCACTCCCTATGACCCCGCCTTCTTCGACAACGCCAAGGATGAATACTCCATGGATCCCAGCTCATCAAAGGAGAAGGAGGATGAGGACATCCTCACCTATGCTCCCGCCCGCGTGGGCAAGCTCGCCGAGAGCTCTGCTATCGAGGGCGTAGCCGCTGACACCGCTGCCGCTACCACCGTCAGCATCGTTCCCGTGAACGGCGGTGTGAAGGTGACCGGCCTCCAGGGCGAGAACGTACAGGTAGTGGCCGTTGACGGCCGCGTGATCAAGAGCGGCTCCGTAGCCACCTCTGAGCTCCGCATTGAGCTCCCCGCAGGCATGTACGTGGTACGCGCCGGCTCTGCCGCCAAGACCGTGATGGTGAAGTAAACACCTCCCCACACACATAACCCTCCTATAACGAAAGGGCATCCGCCATTTGCGCGGATGCCCTTTCAGCTTTTCCACCATCCACCAAACCATCACCCCCTGCCGGATGTTATTTACTACGAAAGATGCAATATAACAATCTAAAACACACATACACCATGAGCGAATTTACCGATCTCATCAACCAGAAGAAACCGACCTTGGTTGACTTCTATGCCACCTGGTGTGGCCCATGCAAGATGCAGGCCCCGATTCTCGAGCAGGTGAAGAATGCAGTAGGCGACAACGCCAACATCATCAAGATAGACGTGGACCGCAACCCCGAGCTGGCACGTCAGTATCGCGTGCAGTCCATCCCGACACTGATTGTCTTCCGCTGCGGCGAGCCCGCATGGCGCGGCCAGGGTCTCCATCAGGCCGATCAGCTTGTGGCCAAGCTCAACGAGCTGCTCAACGTCAAGACCGAGGATCTCGACGCCGCCTGCGCCGCCAAGTGACGCCCGCGGGTCGCAGATGGATGCGCCGGTCAGGTGCATCCGCATTGCATCTCTAACCTATTGATTACACTTATATTACACACACAGCCATGAGTTTACATACAGACTTAGACAACGTGCTTCAGGAGAGCAAGCCCACACTGATGGAGTTTTACGCCGACTGGTGTCCTCACTGCCAGAAGATGATGCCCATCGTCGAAGAGCTCCGCGTGATAGAGGGCGACAAGATTAACATCGTGCAGATAGAGGGTGACCAGAACCCCGACCTGATGGAGAAGTACCATGTGCGCTCCTACCCTACCTGGATCATCATGAAGGATGGTCAGGAAGTGTGGCGCGACGGCGGCGAGAAGCCCCTGAGCGAACTCCGCGACATGGTGGAGCGCTTCATCTGACAGCACTACGTCATAGAACAATCAACACATGGGCTGTCCCGACAGGGATGGCCCGTGGTGCGTGTTGTACCCATGGCATGCCCGTGGTGCGCCCGTGGCGCTCTGGGATGGTTGGGAGGTTGCGGGGAAATTCGTAACTTTGCGGCACTATGGATTTTGACCCTTTGGGGGGTGACGACCCCCTGTTATGCTTGATAAGCGGTGCGTTGACGCTGGCGATGCCGGAGACATTTTCGGTACCGCAGATTATCGCGCTGGTTTGCGCCGTGGTGGCCCTGATATTGTCGGGGTTCGTTTCGGGGAGCGAGATAGCGTTTTTCTCGCTGCGCCCTGAGCAGATTGAGGAGCTTGAGGATGAGAACCCGTCGTCGCGGATATTGCGGTTGATCGGGGCTCCGGAGCGGCTATTGGCTACTATCCTGATAGCAAACAATCTGGTGAACGTGACCATCGTGGTGCTGTTCAACTTTGCTCTCGGGCCTGTGTTCGAGGGGCTTGCACCGTGGCTGAGCTTTGTGCTGCAGACGGTGATACTGACGTTTCTGATACTGCTTTTCGGTGAGATTCTGCCGAAGCTCTATGCTACGAACAACAACCTGACGTGGGCGCGCTTTGCCGCTCCCGGCATCAGTGCGATGATGGGGCTGTTCTGGCCCGTATCGGCGGTGCTGGTGAAGTCGTCATGGATAGTGAAGCGTGTGATCAGCAAGCCGGATGACACGGTGACGGCTGATGACCTGAGCCATGCGCTCGAAATCACCGATGTGAAGAACTCAGACACAGAGATGCTTGAGGGAATTCTGCGTTTCGGTGACACTACGGCGTCGGAAATCATGACTCCGCGCGTCGATATAACGGATGTTGACGCAGACTCACCCTTTGAGGAGGTGATGAAGACCGTGATTGACAGCGGATACTCACGTCTGCCGGTGTGCGAGGGTAGCCAGGATGACATCAAGGGTATCCTCTATGCGCGTGACCTGTTGCCTTACATCGGCGTTGAGCCGCCGAAGGAGTTTGCATGGCAATCGCTGCTGCGGGAGCCCTATTTCGTGCCGGAGAGCCGCCGCATTGATGACCTGCTGGAGGACTTCCGCCGCCGGCGCATACACCTGGCCATAGTGATTGATGAGTATGGCGGCACGCAGGGGCTTGTGACGATGGAGGACATTCTGGAAGAGATAGTTGGCGACATCGACGACGAGTATGACACCGAGGAGAAGACATATAAGCGGCTCCCGGATGACACATATATATTTGACGGGAAGACGCTGTTGAATGACTTCTTCCGCGTGACAGGCCTTGACGAAGATGACTACAAGGATGTGGCGGAGGATTGCGAGACGCTGGCGGGTATGTTGCTTGCCATAAAGGGTGACTTTCCCCGCGACAAGGAGCCGCTGGTGTACGGGCGTTGCCGCTTCCTGGTGCTTGACGTGAACCACCACCGCATAGCGCAGGTGCGAGTGAAGGTGATGCCCGAGGTGCAGTCTCCCGCGTCACTTCCCGCGGAACCCAATACAGAGAAGAGCCGATGAACAGCAAGCCATTTACCCCCGTCAGCTTCACCATAAAGACCCCTGCGCACTTGGCGGAGGGAGCAAGCGAGTTTGTCGAGGCTATGCAGGGGCACCGAGTGTTTGCCTTTGACGGGGCAATGGGCGCCGGGAAGACCACACTGACCGCTGCCGTGTGCCGCGCACTTGGCGTGGAGGGTGACGACACGGCCTCACCCACCTTCGCCATCCACAATGAATACCTCACCGCGGGGGGCGAGAGCATACATCACTTTGATCTCTACCGACTGAGCGACACTGCCGAAGCCCTTGACGCGGGGCTGGAGGAGTATCTGGATAACGGCGACCTCTGCTTCATCGAGTGGCCCGAAGTTGCCGAACCGCTGCTGCCTGACGACACCATAAAGGTGACTATTGCCGAGCACGCTGACGGGTCACGTCTGGTGACACTCAGCCCTTACTTCTGACCGCTGAAGCCCTTCAACGCCTGAATCATAACACCTGCCGACCTATGTCACGACTATATCCGTCCACGAGACCTCTGTATAACATCCTTCTCAGCCTGCTGCTCGGTGCCATCCTGTCGCTCCCCCTTGCGGGTTGTTCCGACAAAGAAGATGACGCGCCCGCAGCACCGGTCACGCCGGAGGATGTGCCGGGGAGGCACCGCACAGTCCTTATTTATATGGTGGCGAGCAACAACCTTGGCACCGATGGCAACAACCTCCGCAACATAGCGATGATGGAGAAGTGGGCCGGGGAACACAGTCTGAATGACTGCAACGTGATACTCTACCATATGCGCTACGCCGACAATGTGATCTCCACAACTCGCGTAGCCACCCTTGAGAGGCTTACCCGCGAGGGGTTCGTGACCGTGCGCCGCTATGAGGTGAACCCGTCGGTGATAGCTACCGACCCGGAGGTGATGGCAGAAGTGATGGCAGAAGTGCGAGGCACCTTCCCCGCCGAGAGCTACGGCCTGGTGATGTGGAGCCACGGCGACCCGTGGCGCGAAGGGTCGTTCAGCACCATGGGCTCACGCCACTGGGGTGCAGATGGCATAGGTACTCCCGGCTCGCAGACTTACTGGAGCATTTCACTCCCCCCCATGGGCGAGGTGTTGACTCAGACCGGCCCTTGGGAGTTCATCTACTTCGACAGCTGCTACGGGGCCAACATCGAGACCGCCTATGAGCTGCGTAACGCCACCCCGTTGGTGATCGGGTCGTCAACAGAGGTGGTGAGCTGGGGGATGCCGTATGACCAAACCTTGACCTACATGACTGCCACAGAGTTTGATGCGGAGGCCCTGGCACAATGCACATTCGACTACTACGCGACTTTCGACAGCCCTAACTTTGACAGTGCCACCAACAGGATGGCCCGTTCATGTACCATGAGCGTGACCCGCACTGACCGGCTTGAGGCAGTTGCACAAGCCGCGCGAAGCGTATGGGAGGGCGGGGCGAGATTCAACTATGCCACCGACCGCCCGATTCAACCCTTCATGCCGAGCAATGCTTCGCCCAACACGCTGAGCTTCGACATGGCCGACACCTATGCCCACCTCACCGGGGCTGCCCCGGAAGCCCTCACGGAGTTTCAGGCAGCCTTGGAGAGGGCTGTGACGTATCACGCCAACACTCCATATATGTGGCAGGGCGCGAGCTACGAGCTCCCCATCAACACCTATTGCGGACTCGGCACATACATCTACCCGGAGAATCCCACTCCCACGGCTTCCCGGCCGGATCCCTATTATGGCTACTCGCGCCTGAAATGGTATACCGACGTGATGAGCCACGCCACCGCCGAACCGCTCCGCTGACCCTATCAACCAACTTGGACTGACCCATGCTTCCACTCCAGAACTTGCCCCTGACACCCGACTCCACCGCCATAGAGCGCCACAATGCCGAAATAGAGAAGCTCAAACAGATGCCGTTTGACGACCTGATGAGCAAACTGATCAACGACATGGTGAGCTTCGCCATTCATCTGGTGGCGGCAATTCTGGTGTTCTACATCGGTCGTTTCATCATCAAGTGGCTCTACGGGCTTGTGCGCAAAGTGATGCTCCACCGCCATGTGGACCGGAGCCTCTCAACGTTCGTGCTGAGCATGGTGAAGATGCTGCTCTACTTCATCCTGGTGGTGACGGTGATAGGCATCTTAGGCATCGAGACGAGCTCGTTCCTGGCTCTGTTTGCCTCGGCCGGTGTGGCTGTGGGTATGGCTCTGAGCGGCACGTTGCAGAACTTTGCCGGCGGAGTGCTGATACTGCTGCTGAAGCCTTACCGCGTGGGTGACTACATTGAGGCCCAGGGGTTTGCCGGAACGGTGAAGGAGATTCAGATATTCCACACCATCATTCTGACCTACGACAACAAGAGCATCATCATCCCCAACGGCGGGCTTTCGACCGGGAGTATCAACAACTGGAGCCGCGAGTCGTACCGCCGTGTGGACTGGACCGTGGGCATCAGCTACGGCGACAGCGTGGAGAAGGCCCGCGGGGTGATACTGGAGCTGCTGGCGTCGGACCCGCGGGTAGTGGGTGAAGGGGCTTCGGAAGTGACGAAGGCACCGTCGGTGACAGTGGATGAGCTGGCTGACTCGAGCGTCAACCTGAAGGTACGCGCCTGGACGAGTACCGCCGACTATTGGGCTCTGTACTACGCCATCAATGAGCGCATATATGACGAGCTGCCTCGGCACGGGCTGAACTTCCCCTTCCCGCAGCTTGACGTACACCTGCCACAGGGTGCCACCGCCGGTGAACACTGAGGGTGCCCTGCGGGTTAAGAAAACATAGAGAGGTTGCCGTGACGGAGCCTCCGCAAAACGCGTTTCAATTCATCACACTACCATAACCATGACATCTATCACGCGCCGCACATTGGCAGTCATTGTGGCCCTCGTCGCTTCTCTGACGGGAGCATTGTCCACTGATGCCCAAAACAATACAACGATAGGCCTCGGAGGCGGCTACATCAGCCGCAACGAGTCGGGCTACGCGGGCATATATCTGCGTCATCAGTTCTCGCGCATCGTCGCGCTTCAACCACAGGTGGACTTTGCCATCCGCAACCGCGACAAAGATGCCTATATCATCACTGTTGACGCGCATCTGTCGGTGCCCCTGCGCACTGAGCGTTGGAACGTATATGGGATAGCCGGCGCGGGATTTTCGTCATGGAATGACCCGCATACCTATGCCGACGGCAAGTTGGTGGACCGAGCCCGCCATGGGGCACTGTGTGCAGACCTCGGAGCCGGCGCCGCGCTCAACGTCACCCCTACCCTGCGCCTGGCCTTAGAGGCGCGAGCCAATCTGGCGGCAGCCCGTTCGTGCGCCCTTGTGGGGCTATCCATCGGCTACAACTTCTGATTGCCGGATTTCAAACCTGAATCCATCGCGGCCGGCATCTTAACTTAGGTGCCGGCCGTTGCCGTGTCGGTGCAATAAATCGGGGGTAGATGACGTTAATAGTTATGACTATGAAGATTACGAAGACTCCGGGGCAGTTGCGCCCCGCAAAAATATGCCGGGTGGTTGCCTCATTTATTTTTGCGCTGCTTATGCCTATGCTGCTGAGCGGGTGCATTGAGGATGGAGTGACAACGTCGGCCTCTGACCAGCCAGAATTCAGCACGCCGGAGGTGGATTTGGGGACTCTGTTCACCTCATCCCCATCTGCCACATATCACTTCACCGTCTACAATCGGCATGACAAAGTGCTGTCCATCAGCAAAATTTCACTGCGAGAGGGCGACAGCAGCGCGTTTCGTCTGAATGTGGATGGTGAGAGTGCGCGCACATTCCACGGCATCGAGATTCGCCCCAACGACTCAATATACGTGTTTGTGGAGAGCACCATCCCTCCCAAGGGAGCTGCTACGGACTACCTCCCCTTTGACATTGAGGACAGCATAGACTTCCTCACCAACGGGGTAACCCGCTCCGTGCGCATCAAGGCCAAGGGGCAGGATGTAGAAGAGGTGACGGATGCTGTGATCAGCACCGCGACCCGATGGGACAGCCATCCTCGGCGCGTAAAGGGCGAACTCCGCATAGCCGAGGGTGGGAGCCTGACCATAGGTAAGGGTGTGAGTGTGTATTTCCACAAGGGCGCGGGCATCCGCGTGGAGGGGAGCCTTGTGACCGAAGGTGTGCCTGACGCAGAGGGCGCCCCCGGCATGGTGACCCTTCGTGGCGACCGCCTCGACAACGTGGTGGGTGCACAGGGCTATGACCTGCTGGCATCACAGTGGGGAGGTATCGACGTGGCTCCCACCGGTAGAGTCAGCTTCAGCCACACCGATATGCGAGGCACCGAGTATGGTCTGCGCGCCACGGGTGAAGGGGGCAAGATGCCGCAGGTGACGCTGCTCAACAGCCGTCTGCACCGTTCGGGCGGAAATGCGCTGAGCGTAACCGACGGACATCTGAAGGCCGTCGGCACCGAGCTCTCTGACTCCAAGGATGCAATGCTCTCACTATCCGGCGGCGAAGCCCAACTAACCAATTGCACCCTCATCAACTATTATATCTCGTCTGTGGCCGTGGGGCCGCTGCTGAAAGTTGCTGACTCGGAAGCCACCAAGGTGAAAGCGACGGTGGACAACTGTCTCATGACCAACTTCCGCACCGGCGAGTGTGTGCAACCCGGTGACCTTACAGGGTTTGACGTGAGGATACGCTCTACCCTGATTTCAGCCGCCGGCAGCGATGATGACAATTTCATCGGTTGCTTGTGGAACGCTTGGCCTGACACTTACGAGAACCACCAGGAGAATGAGTATGACTACCGTCTGCGGGCCGGTTCGCCCGGTGCGGGAGCCGGCAATCCCGCTCTGCTTGTGGCAGAGGGTAGCAAGGATATGTATGGCGTGACACGCCGCACGGATACACCCGCCATGGGAGCCTACGAAGTGGAGTGACATATGGAAGTCGGCTCGCTGCCCAAACTCAATCTGCCCCCTTGCCAACTGAGGCTCCGTTCTGCAGGCTCCGGCGAGACACAGATTTATGACCCACTGCGCGGCAAGTGGCTGCTTCTAACTCCTGAGGAGCATGTGCGTCAGAGCTTTGCAGCATGGCTCCGTGACAGCCTCGGCTATCCGTCGGGGCTCACCGCCACTGAGGTTGGACTGCGGCTGAACGGCACCATCAAACGCAGCGACATCGTGGTGTTTGACCGGGCACGACATCCCCTGGTCATCGTAGAGTGCAAGGCACCCACAGTCAACGTGACCCGCGC
This sequence comes from Candidatus Amulumruptor caecigallinarius, assembly GCA_023665605.1. Lineage (GTDB taxonomy): Bacteria > Bacteroidota > Bacteroidia > Bacteroidales > Muribaculaceae > Amulumruptor > Amulumruptor caecigallinarius_B. Next base: position 1,135,951 of record JAMPDP010000001.1, read on the forward strand.
CGTGTTCGACCAGATTGTGCGCTACAACATGGCACTCCGCGCCCGGCTACTCATTGTCACTAACGGACTGCGCCACTACGCCGTGGCCGTGGACTACACCGCGCACCGCTGCGACTTCCTCCAAGCCATCCCAACGTGGGAAGAACTCACCGGCGAACAGTGACCTAAATTCCAGTCCGAAGTGCGAAAGGCTGGAGTGAAGCAGCAGGGGTATCCTC
>JAMPDP010000001.1:1136268-1165447 GCA_023665605.1 Candidatus Amulumruptor caecigallinarius
CTCAGACGCTATAAAATGAGTGGGTGTACCAAACTGCTTAATTTGATACACCCTCGATTTACAACATCACATCTGCCATCCGTAGGTTCTGCAACATCCTCCTGCCCCCCAAGCTATCCGCGATGCCCGGTTCTCCGCCCAATCAACAAGCCATTCGCTCACCGCTCCATGGCACCGAAGCGGAGCTGATATATGGCAAGAGCCGTCGACACAGCGACGTTCAGCGAGTGCTTGGCTCCGAACTGAGGGATTTCCAGGCAGATGTCAGCGGCATCCACTGCTCCCTGGCTCACACCGTGCACCTCATGGCCGGCGATGACTGCATAACGTTTGCCCGGTTCAGCGACAAACTCCGGCAGTGATACTGACCCCTTCACCTGCTCAAGAGCGCAGATTACATAACCCTCGGCGCGGAGGGCTGCAATGGCATCAAGCGTGCCGACATGGTAGCTCCACGCCACTGAGTCCTCAGCTCCAAGCGCTGTCTTGTGGATTTCAGCCGATGGAGGGGTCGCAGTGATGCCACATAGCATCAACCGCTCCACGCCCAGCGCATCACACGTGCGGAATATCGAGCCTATATTGTTGAGCGACCGCACATTGTCAAGCACCACCGTCAGCGGCAGCTTGGGAGCCGCCAGGGCCTCGGCAGCCGACAGACGATGGAGGTCAAGGATTGTTTTCTTCTGCATTGGTTATGAGGTTTGAAGGGTGGTGTGAGGAGGCATACAGGACATGCCAAAGGCATGTCCCTACCGGTACTGTCCCAAAGCCTCCGACAGGCGCGTGGTAATCATGGCTCGCAGCTCCGGCGGCTCAAGCACCGTGATGCGTGCGCCGTAGCCCAGCAGCTCCTGCACAAGGTCGTCAGTGAGGCGCATGCGATAGGTGAAGATCGAGTAAGAGTCATGCACCACCTCACTCTGCGAGTGGTGCAGCGGCAGCGCGCGCAGGTACTTAGCCTGGCGAGGGTCAGTGCGGATAGAGATATTCTTTGGCTCGCCCTGCGTGAATATGATGCCGTAAGAGTCACGCGAATAAGCCTCGGCATCAAAGTCGGGAGGCATCACAAACGGCTCTCCCTCCACCGTTACATCGTGCATACGGTCAAGCGAGTAAGTCTTGATGGCCCCGTCGGCGCGGTTGCGCCCCGTCACATACCACCGCTGGCGGAATATCTTCAGAAAGTAAGGCTCGACAACCACCCCCGGAGTGGGCGTAGACCGCGTGTAGGGGTGATACGAGAACTTCAGCGGACGGCATTCGCGCATCGCGTCCATCACTGTCGCCAGATGTAGCCGTGCCGAGGGAATGTCGTCAATGAAGATGCGCCGCGCCAGGTCGCGCGCATCAGCCAGCGCACTGTTGGTAGCCGTCGAGTAGAGCAGCCAGTCTGTCATCGACTCCTCATGGGCATCCGAGTGCTCAATGTAATACTCATAGGTCGACGGATTGCACTCTATGTTCACATTGAACAGCTCCTCGATGGCGTTGCGGTAATTGTAGAAAGTGCGCCTCGGGAGGTCCTCACCGGTGTAAAACGGCGAGTTGCGCCAGCGGCGGTTCAGCTCCTCGCGCGTGATGGAACCGTGGCGGCGTATGGTGTCTATAATCCAGATGTAACGGCTCAGAAGGTTTTTAGCCATGGTCGTTTCAGAGATAAAAGGCCCGCAGGGGGAGAGAAATTCAATACAATATGCAATTCAATACAGTGTCAAGTCTTAGAGCTTGTTTAATAATAAATGTGAACATCTCGGCGGTGTATCTTTGAGATAAATTTCTCGTTACGAGGAAGGAGCGATGCGGGCATCGTGACTGACGAATAACAGAAATTTAGCCAAAGAGACACCGAGGCGGAAGTAATTTCACAAATATTCAAGCTCTCATAACAACACGTTAATTATCAAAGAATACCCTCATGCGAAAATCTTGGGCATCTTCCATCCTTCAACTCAGTCACATAGCTCGCTATGCTCCTTCGTCTCAGGATGAAAGCTGCACCAAGATTTTCGACCGAGATGTTCACATTTATTATTAAACAAGCTCTTATGTGTAGGAGGGGTGTGACAGAACCATCGGCTTGTAGGGATGCACCGCGGTGCATCCGGTGCAGCCGCCGCAAACGTGGCTGAAAAGCCGCGCTCCGTGGCGGTCATCCCCGCGGGGGATGGCGGCACAGTGCGCGGCTTTAGGCGGTGCTGTGGGGGAGCGGGGCTTATGCCTCGGAGGGCTGAACGCTGATGAAGCGACGCCCGTTGCGACCCACGGAGAAGACGACTGTGCCGTCTACGAGGGCGTAGATGGTGTGGTCCTTGCCCAGACCTACGTTCAGGCCCGGATGGTGAACGGTGCCACGCTGGCGCTTGATGATCATGCCGGCCTTGGCATGCTGTCCACCGAAAATCTTTACGCCCAGGCGCTTGCTTTCTGATTCGCGGCCGTTCTTAGAACTGCCGACACCTTTTTTATGTGCCATAGTGAGTTGATTCTAAGGATGGGGGGGTTAGGCTACGACTTCTTTGATTAACACCTTGGTGAAATACTGGCGATGGCCGTTCTTGCGGCGGTAGCCCTTGCGGCGCTTCTTCTTGAAGACTATCACCTTGTCACCCTTGACGAGCGGGAGGAGTACCTCACACACTACCTTTGCGCCCTCTACGGTGGGAGCGCCTACCTTCACGTCTCCGTCGGCGTCAGCGAGGAGAACGCGGTCGAATGTGACCTGCTCGCCTTCTTTGACAGCTTCGCCGAGATAGTGGACATACAGAAACTTGCCGCTTTCGGCCTTGAACTGCTGTCCCTGGATTTCTACAATAGCGTACATTGTGGATTAAAAGAGTAATAATAAAGGTACGTTCCGTCGGGCGAGGGGCGCCGCCTGAAGCGGCCACCGCGCTGCTTTGTGTGCCCGCAGCGGATTTTGGCTCACAAAGTTAGCAATTTTCCCCCACCCCCACAAAAATTTTTCACACCCCACCCCTGAAATCCTCAAAATATCGTCTGCTATCGGCAACATTCCTTCCCCAAGGGGTGCTCTGAAGCACGTCAAACTACTTTTTGCGGTAGGTGGCAGGAGCCACTTTCTCATAGCATGCCGGTACCGGATCAAAACCGGGGATGTCGCCGGGAAGAGTGGCGTAATAATACGTGCCGGATGGAACACTTTCGAGCAGCTCAATATTCTCAGACCTGTGGCTCTCTTTGGCCTTGATTCCTCGACGGTGTATGTCTCCCCTCAGAAAACGGAACCGAACTGGGTAGCCGTGTTCCTTGGCTTTGACTCGCAGGGCTCCATACTCATAGAGATAGCGTAAGTCCGGTCCGGCCCAGGTTCCTATGATGACAAGATTATCAGAGTTACTGAGAATATTTTCAACTGGAGAGATTACCGGTGCAAGTGACTTATCCCTGACTACGTTGCCAACACGGTAGGTGGTACTTATCCATGTCATCTCCGCGCACCAATACCCAAGCAACAAAAAAGGGATGATGGCTCTCTTTACCCCCGCTCTTTGCAACAGTGCAGCTCCACCTATATATATGGCAAGATTGAAAACCACCATAAACAGCGCCCCTTTGTTGTTGGAATTCATCCACGGTAGCATATTCAGGAAACCCAGCGTACCAACTACAAGATTAAGCGCCACGAACACCAGTGAGACAACACGCACAGCAGGTGTCTGCCATTTCAATGTGGCGAGCAGGAACAGCATTGCTGCAGCAATTACATATGTTCGCTTGCCGGGCTCTACATAAATAACATAGCCAACTGCCGTAGCTCCCGGATTTTGGAGCCGCATCTGAAACCACCATATCGCTGCAACAGTGACAAGCAACGGGATAGCATACACCACCGACACGATGATGAGCGACTTCAGCGAGCGTTCCTTCCTCAGATACTGCGCTACAAAGTCATAGAGCACGAAGCATGACAGTATGCCACCGGCCACTACCATGGTGTAGCGCGATGTGATGAAAAAGCACAGCAGCAGCGACATCAACAGCACCACACTCAGCCGCCTCGGCTTGCGCAGCCTCAGCACCATCCACAGCCCGTACAGAAAGCCGCACAGCTCCATCGAGTAAGCCCTCACCTCATAGGCGAAAGAGCCTCCAATCACGGCAAACACCGCCAAGCCGGCTCCGTAAGCCAACCGCTTGTCACGCAGTGCCTCCCAACTCACCAGGCACGCAAACACAATGGACCCGAGATAGAAGATCAGTGACAGTGACCGCAGCCACACCGACCCGGATGACACCATGCACCAGAAATGCAGCAGTACCGTGTAACCTCCGGGGTCCAGATTGTAGTCATGGTTCATGCGAAGTGCGTCAACCAACGACCCGTCCGGCGAGAGTGGCGCACTCGTGTGATGCAGTCCGTGAGCCACAAACACCTGTCCCGACTCATCAAACCACAACCACTGCACCAAGATACCCCTCCCCACCAGATAGAGCATCACACCATAGGCCACGGTGACTAATGCGTAATATACCAGGTCGGTCTTGGAGGCTTCTCGCAACTGTTTCATATTTCAGATATTTTACAAGCTAAGCCCCTCGGCAGCAGCTGCCTTCATGGCCTGTGCTATGACGGGTGCCATGTCATAATACTTGTACTCGGCAAGGCGCCCCCCGAATATCACTCCCGGCTCTGCATCTGCCATAGCCTTGTAGCGGGCATATTTCGAGCCGTTCATCTCATCGTTGACAGGATAAAAGGGCTCGATCCCGTCACGCCACTCTGTTGAATATTCCCGTGAGATTACGGTATTGGGATTAGCATATACTGCGTCACCGAACTGCTCGAAGTGCTTATGCTCGATGATGCGGGTATAAGGCACATCCTCAGCGGTATAGTTGACAACGGCATTGCCCTGAAAGTTCGGCGTGGCGAGTGTCTCGGTCTCAAATCGCACGGTGCGGTATTCAAGGCTGCCATGCTTGAAACTGAAATACTCATCTATCCGACCGGTGAACACCACTTTGTGAGCCATTGCGGTCAGCTCATCGCGATTGGCAAAGAAGTCTGTTGACAATCTCACCTCTACCCCTTCAAGGAGCTTGGCAACCAGCGGGTTGTATCCTCCGATGGGAATACCTTGGTGTGTGTCGTTGAAATAATTATTGTCAAAGGTCAGACGTACCGGCAACCTTCGGATTATGAACGGAGGGAGTGCATCGCATGGCCGGCCCCATTGCTTGCGGGTATAACCCTTGATGAGAAGCTCATACACATCCTTGCCAATCAGCGTCAACGCCTGCTCTTCAAGATTGCGCGGCTCAGTCACGCCATTGGTGTGCATCGCCTCAAGAGCCTCCGCGCGCTGGCGGTCAAGCTCCTGCTGTGCTTCTGCCGGTGTCCGAGTGCCCCACAGAGCATAAAATGTGTTCATGTTGAACGGCAGATTATACATCTTGCCGTCAGGCGCCTGAGCTACCGGCGAATTGGTGTACCGGTTGAATGGCACAAGCGAGTTCACAAACTCCCACACGGCATCGTCTGACGTGTGGAAGATGTGCGCTCCATATTTGTGCACATTGATGCCTTCAACGCTCTCGCAATAGATATTCCCTCCGGGATGCGGGCGCTTGTCTATGACGAGGCATCTCTTGCCGCACTTATGCGCAACGTGTGCGAAAGTGGCGCCGAATAGGCCGGCACCAACTATCAGGTAGTCATACTCTGCGGTGGCCATCGCTTGCTCTCAACGGCCGGAGCGCCCGGCACTGCGGTTTATCTTGATGAAATCACCCACGGCCTTTCGCCCAATCTTGAAGATACGGGGCAGGTTGATGGAGTTCACGCCTCCCTGGCGAGGCTTGAAGGTTATCGGAAGCCACCGACAGCGGAAGCCTCGCTTCACAGCCAACGCCGATATGGCAACGTTTGAGAGGAAGAAGTCATCCGGCACAAGCTGCATCACCTCCTTCAGGGCCTCTGCTTTCATCAGCCGGAACGGGGTGTTGGCATCTGTCACGCTCACTCCGAAGGTGACGCGCACCACACCCTTCAGCACCTTGGTGACAACCACTCGGCTGAAGCCATCCTGACGTCCCGAGCGGTGACCTATCTGGAAATCCCACTCATGGCGAGCTGCCCAGAACGGTGCAAATTCCTCCGGGTCTGTCTGCCCGTCGCTGTCGGTCTGAAACACATAGTCCGCACCATTCTCCAGCGCATACCGATACAGGTAGAGCAACGTTGCCCCATGGCCGGAGTTTGGTTTGTCAAGTGCCCTCAGCAGTGGATACTTCTTTTCCAGCTCCTTGAGCCTGGCATATGTCGAGTCCTTCGACCCGTCATTGGCTATGACAAGCCGCGCCTCCACACCTTCTTTCTGGAGCTGTGCGGCGGCTCCATGCCATTGGCGTACTACGCTCTCTATGTTTGCCTCCTCATTGTAGGCCGGCATCACAAAGTATATCTTCTCCATCTCTCAAAGGGTGTTTGTTGTGCTGTGAGTCTGTCGGAAAGTAATGCGGCTGTTCACCACGAACTGAAACAGAGCCACTGCCACTATAGTTATCACCTTGGCCACTATCTCGTTCAGCCCCAGGCCGTCTACCATTGCATAGAGCATCAGCGAGCTTATGGCAAGCCCTGAAAGCCCCACGGCATAGAACGTCACAAACCGCTGTTTGGCACGATCCTTCACTCTGAAGTTGTAACGGCGATTAAGGGTGAAGCTCGTGAGAATACCCACATTGACACCGACGACGTTGGCCATCATCATATCCACCCCGCCAAGCACCAGCAGCGAGTACATGATGAAGTCAACTGACGATGACAACGCCCCAATCACACCATATTTAATTAGCTTGGAGTGTCGTTGATACAGCTCTGACAGTGTGTGATACATTAGAATTGGTACATCTACATAACAAGAAGCGGCCTTTTCTTATGCCTGTAAGGTTACCCGCCGGCCGGCTTTGCCTGCAAAGATAGCAAAAATCTGCGGCATAGCCATAAGACACCAAAAAGTGACGCCTTCGGCGATGTGGCCGAGGGCGTCACTGTATGTTATGGATGGTGTCCGGCTCCTGTTGGAGTGGCCGGGCTGTCGGGGTGCGTTGGGCTTACATCATGCCGCCCATGCCGCCCATGCCGGGTGCGGCCATGGCGGGTGCGGGATTCTCCTCCTTCTTGTCGGCGATGACACACTCGGTGGTCAGGAACATACCGGCGATGGAGGCGGCATTCTCCAGTGCCACACGGGTCACCTTGGCGGGGTCTATCACGCCGGCGGCCATCAGGTTCTCATACTCGCCGGTGCGCGCGTTGTAGCCGAAGTCGGCGTTGCCGTCGGCCACCTTCTGTACAACCACGGCACCCTCTTCACCGGCGTTGCGCACGATGGTGCGAAGCGGCTCCTCGATGGCGCGCTTGACGATGGCGATACCGGTCTCCTCGTCATCATTGGCACCCTTGAGGCTCTCAAGCTGCTTGATGGCTCGGATGTAGGCCACACCGCCGCCGGGCACGATGCCCTCGGCAATGGCAGCGCGGGTGGCGCTCAGGGCGTCGTCCACGCGGTCCTTCTTCTCCTTCATCTCCACCTCCGAGGGGGCACCGATGTGGAGCACGGCAACACCGCCGGCGAGCTTCGCCAGACGCTCCTGGAGCTTCTCGCGGTCATAGTCGCTCTTGGTCTGCTCTATCTGAGCCTTGATCTGAGCCACACGCTGAGCGATGGCATCCTTCGAGCCGGCGCCGTTCACGATGGTGGTGTTCTCCTTGTTGACAGTCACCTTCTCTGCGGTGCCGAGCATGTCGATGGTGGCAGAAGCCAGCTGCATACCCTTCTCCTGCGAGATTACCACGCCACCGGTCAGGATGGCGATGTCCTCAAGCATCTCCTTGCGACGGTCGCCGAAGCCGGGAGCCTTCACGGCGCAAACCTTCAGGGAGCCGCGCAGACGGTTCACAACGAGGGTGGCAAGAGCCTCCTGGTCTACATCCTCGGCGATGATAAGCAGGGGACGACCGCTCTGTGCGGTAGCCTCCAGCACGGGGAGCATATCCTTCAGGTTGGAGATCTTCTTGTCATAGAGCAGGATGAAGGGGGAGTCCATCGCGCACTCCATCTTCTCAGGGTTGGTCACGAAGTAGGGGGAGATGTAACCGCGGTCAAACTGCATACCCTCGACGATGTCAACGGTGGTCTCAGTACCCTTGGCCTCGTCTACGGTGATGACACCCTCCTTCTTGACCTTCTTCATGGCCTCGGCGATGAGCTGGCCGATGTTCTCGTCATTGTTAGCCGAGATGCGGGCCACATCCTCAATCTTCTTGAAGTCATCGCCCACCGGCTCTGCCATAGCCTTGATGGACTCTACCACGGTAGCCACGGCCTTGTCGATGCCGCGCTTCAGGTCCATGGGGTTGGCACCGGCGGCCACATTCTTCAGACCCACGTTGATGATGGCCTGTGCCAGCACGGTGGCCGTGGTGGTGCCGTCGCCGGCATCGTCACCGGTCTTGGACGCTACCTCCTTGACGAGCTGGGCGCCCATGTTCTGGAACGGATCCTCCAGTTCCACCTCACGAGCCACCGACACGCCGTCCTTGGTGATGTGCGGTGCGCCGAACTTCTTCTCGATGATTACGTTGCGACCCTTAGGGCCGAGTGTTACCTTCACGGCATCGGCCAGTGCGTCGACACCCTTCTTGAGCTCTTCACGAGCCTTGATTTCAAACTTTATCTCTTTAGCCATGATTAGCTGTGTTTATTATCTATATGCTGTTGTAATGATGGTCACGCGAGCGACTGGCCTCTCAGCCCAGCTTGGCGAGCACGTCGCTCTGGCGCATGATCAGGTACTTCTCGCCGTCGAGCTCAAACTCGCTCCCGGCATACTTGCCGTAGAGCACCTCGTCACCGGCCTTGAGGACCATATCCTCATCCTTCGTGCCGTTGCCAACGGCGACTACCTTCCCCTTCAGGGGCTTCTCCTTTGCGGAATCAGGGATGATGATACCCGCCATGGTTACCTCCTCAGCGGGAGTCGGCAGGATGAGCACGCGATCGGCAAGTGGTTGGATATTCATGATGTCTGTGGTTTTATTAGTGTTGTTGGTGTTTATCTTGGTAATGACAAATAGCGTGCCAATGGCGCAGGCCGACGACGACTGACAAAATTGTCAGCGTCACGAGGGTGCGCTCCCCTTTGCGCGCCATTATATATAACGCTCCCGCCGCCGCAAATGTTTATGCAGCAGCGGGAGCGCCGGGTTTCTTGGATCAGTCCTTAGGAAGTGTATCAAAAGTTTTTGGAGGGTGTTACAGAACCGCTGAAGAGCGTCCGCAGGACGCTGATTTACCGTAGCCCCGGAAGCCGAAGCGCAGCGTAGGCATCCGGGGTTGAGAGGCATCCAACAAACAGAGCGTCCGGAGGACGCTGATTTACAACACCAGCCCCGCAATCAGTAGGTTTTGCAACAACCTCTTAATTCTACTCGACAATCTTGAAGCCGGCGTCTCTCAGACCCTGCTTCACTGAGGCGATATGCTCGTGTGAGAGCGTCTCCAGCTCGGCGCGTATCAGGCAACCGTTAATCTGCGTGGACGACGTGTTGCGCTCATGCACTATCGAGATGATGTTGGCCCCGAGGTCGCCAAGCACGCGTGTCACCAGCGACAGCACCCCCGGACGGTCTATCAGGTCAAGCGTGATGGTGCAGTTGCGCCCCCCTTTCACCAGGCCACGGGTTATCACGCGGTTCAGGCCCGTGACATCTATGTTGCCGCCGCTCACTATGCACACGGTCTTCTTCCCCTTGATGGGCACCTTGTTAAACATCGCGGCGGCCACACTCACCGCTCCGGCCCCCTCGGCCACGAGCTTCTGCTTCTCTATCAGTGCCAGGATGGCTGCGGCTATCTCATCCTCGCTGACGGTCACCACGTCATCAACATACTCGCGCACAAGCTCATAGGTAAGCTCGCCCGGCTCCTTCACTGCGATGCCGTCGGCTATGGTCGACACGGCTGCAAGGTGCTGGCGAGTCCCTTCGGCCACGCTCTTCACCATGCTCGGCGCGCCCTCGGCCTGCACACCATACACCTTGATGTCCGGGCGCAGCATCTTCAGCGCAAAGGCCACGCCGGCTATCAGGCCGCCGCCACCCACGGGCACCACCACGGCCTCCACATCAGGCATCTCCTCAAGGATCTCAAGGCCTATCGTGCCCTGACCGGCTATCACCTTGGGGTCATCAAAGGGGTGCACAAGCGTCAGCCCCTTCTCGTCGCGGAGTTTCAGAGCCTTCTCATAGGCATCGTCATACACCCCGGGCACCATCACCACCTCGGCTCCAAGACGCCGGGTAGCCTCTACCTTGCTCAGCGGTGCCCCAGCGGGGAGGCATATAGTGGCCTTGATGCCGTTGTGAGCCGCTCCCAGAGCCACGCCCTGCGCATGGTTCCCCGCCGAGCATGCTATCACGCCACGAGCCTTCTCCTCATCGGTGAGCTGCGAAATCTTGTAGTAAGCCCCGCGGAGCTTGAAGGAGCCGGTGTGCTGCAGGTTCTCGGGCTTGAGATAAATCCGGGATTCCGGATTAAGGTCGGTCACGCCGATGATGCGCGGGTGACGCGCCACGTCGCGAAGCACTTGCGCGGCGTGATACACCTCGCTGATGCCTAATTGGTCATGCACTGACATAGTGATAATGAAGTGTTTACTTGAACAGGTCGGAGTGGCGTGCCAGCAGCTCCTTGAAGGTCTGGTTGTCACGCAGGGTGCCGACATTCACGCCACCGTTCACGGCCTCTGTCCAGTTGCGGTAGTTGGCATAACCCGCCTTCAGCGCATCCTCGACATACTTCAGCGCCTTGTCGGTGTCACCGCGCATAGCCCAGTAGCAGGCTGCGTAATAGGCTATTTCGCCGTCGGAATCCTTGACATTGGTCGTGATGTTGTCCATCCAGGCATCAGCGGCCACGGTGTCGCCAAGCTCCAGCAGTGCGAACCCTTTAAGCGATATTACCTGGTCATCCTTGAAGGGGAGTTTGGCTGCGTCCTGATAGAACGACGGTGCCTGGGCCGGGAGTCCCAGGCCGTGCTTCAACAGGTATGCGCGGTCAAAGTAATACGCCGGACGGCGGTTATCAAGCTCCAGAGCTTTGCTGAAAGTGACGTTAGCCTCCGGATAAAGCTTGTACCCCTCCTGAGCCAGAGCTTTGGCAACATATGCGGGGGCATAGTCGGCATTCTTCTCGATAGCCTTGTCGGCATTCTCAATGGCAGCGGCCCATGCTCCCTGTGCGGCCTTGATGCGTGACTTCATCACGTAGGCATCGCGGTTGTCGGCTGATGAACCGATGGCATAGTCTGCCTTCTCCAAAGCCGTGGCATAGTCGCCGAGGGCATAGTAGCACTCGGCCATCTCGGTGTACACCGACGGCAGGTTCAGCAGGTTGCGCTCCACAATCACGTTGAAGTCTTTCAGTGCCGGCAGATAGTGGAAGTGGGTCTTGGCGATGACGCCGCGTATAAAGTAGTAGGTGCCGCTGCGCGGGTTCTTGTCAATGGCTTTCTGCAAGCCGTCCATCACCGCGGGATAGTCCGTGGCGGCCACCTGCGCCATCTCGCGCAGGGCGGGTGTCATCATGTTGCGGTCAAGCGACAGAGCCACGGTGTAGTTGTCCACGGCATCGACATTGTTACCCATAAGCCGTTGCACATTCGCAAGGCGCATATAGGTCACGGCAGCGGTGGGGTTAAGGTCTACGGCCTGTTTGAGCAGGCTCTTGGCCTCGTCATCCTTGCCCTCCTTCACAGCCACACGCGCCAGACCGAACAGTGCCTCCTGGCTGCGCGGATTCAGCCGCTTCAGCGCCTGGTACGACTCCTTGGCCGCGGCGTAGTTGCCGCTCTCAAACTGTATGTTGGCCAGCTGATAGCGGGCGTTGTAATCCTTCGGGGCTATCTCAAGCGCCCGCTTGTAGTCGGCGGAGGCGAGGTCATACTTGGCCAGTCGCTCATAGATGCCGGCTCGCAGCGAATAGGCGTCAAACAGGAAGCCGGTCTCGCTCTTCGGAGCCTTCTCTATTGCCTTGTTGACGTCGCCCAATGCCTGTCCGTACGAGTCCTGACGGTAGTAGCCGTTGGCACGGCGGTAGAGGGTCTGGTAGTCGTTGGGGTTCTCCGCGAGAATTTTGTCATATGTCCCCATGGTGGCCTTGAGCATCTCGCGCGCCGAACGTGTCATGGCCTGAGCCCCGGCCGTTGGGGTGTCTATGGCCGCGCCGAGCATCAGTATGCCCCCGGCCATGAGTGTGCGTAGTTTCATTGTATGATAGGTAAGATGTGTTAGTGCTTTAGTTTACTGCCACCACAGCCTCGCGGATGGCCGTAAGCCGCCGTAGCAACCCCGGCAGCAGCTCCAGCGGCAGCATATTGGCTCCGTCGCTCTTGGCCGTTGACGGGTCGGGGTGGGTCTCCATAAACAGTCCGTCCACCCCCGCGGCAATGCCGCACCGGGCCACTGTCTCTATCAGCTCCGGGCGGCCGCCGGTCACACCGCTCGCCTGATTGGGCTGCTGCAGCGAGTGGGTGGCATCAAGTATCACCGGCGCACCGAAAGCTCGCATCACAGGGATGCCGCGGAAGTCCACCACCAGGTCCTGATAGCCGAAGGTAGTGCCGCGCTCGGTGATGGCAACGTCCGGGTTGCCGGCCTCACGCACCTTGTTGATGGCATGCTCCATCGCCTCGGGCGAGAGAAACTGCCCCTTCTTGATGTTGATGGTGCGGTCGGTGCGCGCGGCAGCCACCAGCAGGTCGGTCTGCCGGCACAGGAACGCCGGGATTTGCAGTATCTCCACATACTCGGCGGCCAGACGTGCCTCATCGGGGGTGTGAATGTCAGTCACAACGGGCACACCGAACGTATCCCCCACCTTGCGTAGGATTTTCAGCGCCTTCTCGTCACCAATGCCGGTGAACGAGTCCAGCCGCGAGCGGTTTGCCTTGCGGTACGAACCCTTGAATATATAGGGGATGCCCAGCTCCGAGGTAGCCTTGACGGCCTCCTCTGCGATTTGCATGGCCATCTGCTCACTCTCTATGACGCAGGGACCCGCCATGAGGAAGAAGTTGGGGCTCGTGGCGGCGTACCCCTTGATGCCGGTGTAATCCATGTATTCGTGTTAGTGCGATTGCAACAAAATGTGTCAGTCCTACAAAGGTAGCAAAAAAACCGATAATCACCAGCCACCCACTCAGTCTTCATGCAGAGCGTCAATCTTTCGCAACAACCCAATGCACATCCACTCCAACCGCATCAAAATGAGGATAGCCGGCAAATAATACCCGTTAATCATCATTAGAGATGGTGCTGACATAACCGCCAGGGGGCGTCCGCAGGACACTGACATAACCGCCAAAGGGCATCAGCAGGACGCGGATTTACTCGTAGCCCCGGAAGCCGGAGCGACAGCGCAGGCATCCGGGGTCATAGTCAGCACAGCAAAGGGAGGGTGTTGCAAAACCATCGGCTTGTAGGGATGCACCGTGGTGCATCCGGCGCAACAATCTGTAAATCAACGGATGCACCACGGTGCATCCCTACAAATTGACGGATATTGCCGGTTTTGCAACACCCTCGATTTACAACCTCACCCCCCCCCAACAACGGATTCTGCAACACTCCCCTCCGCAAAAACAGCAAGGCCGCGCTTTCCGGCGCGGCCCTGCTATGTTGGCTTTATTGTTTCGTACGTGAGACTCAGAGGGCCACCTTCGCGGTGCTGCCACCCTGACGGCGGATGTAGATCTGGCCGGGAGCCGGATTCGCTACGCGGATGCCCTGCAGGTTGAAGTATTCCACCGGGGCTATTGCCTCGTCGGCACTCACGCCTTCTATGCTTGCTGAGGGGAGCTTCACTATCAGCTCACGGCCCGAGATGGCTGCCGGTGATGTCATGATTTTGGCTGACAGCAGGTTGTCTGTCTCGCTGCCGGCATCGAAGGTGATTACGCCATCCTTGAGCTTGCCCCAGAGGTTTTCGGGAATCTCTGCCTGAGCGTAGCCCTCGGCGAGCCAGTCATGAGCCTCGGAGTAGAGCACGAGGGGTTCACTGCCGTAATAGAACCCGCAGTTTGAATATTCGATGTGGACATGCTCGGCATCGGTGGCATCAATGTACAGATAGTGTGTCTCTTTCTTATTGAGATTGACCACCGAGAAGCTTAGGTTCCAGTAAGGGGAAGTGGCCCCGTAGGGGTTGACCAGACGGTAACGGCCGGGGGTCGTCGTTGACTCCTGGATATCCACGGGATACGTGAACTCCTCCTCGTCAAGGTAGAGGCCCATATTGTTCTGCATATCCCCTTCAAGGAACTTCGAGATGAAGCCGTCCGTAAACATACCGGTGCCGAGTGCCGTCCAGTCCGGCTCATATTGCAGTGCCACCTGTCCGAACTGATAGGTGTTCCCCTCGGCATCATATGTGAGGTAAACAAGCGTGTGTGCGCCGGCCATGCCGTCAAACGGCACCTTGGCCTCTCCGTCGGCTGTGATGGTGATATGATCCACACTGCCGGAGTGCATGCCGGTGGCCACTGTACGGGCATCAATGCTGCTCCCGCCAACAATGGTCATCTTCACCTTGCTCAGGTCATTGATCTTGACGTTGCACAGGTAGTAGGGAGTGTCACCCACCTTCTCAAACTTGCCCGTGGCAATCTCCGGAGTGTAGTTCTTGAACTCCGGACCTATGAGGCGCAGTGTCTCAATGCCGTGTGCCTGATCCTGATAGAATGCATCAAGGAAGGGTACCTCGCCGCTGGGATAGTGATAGTAAGAATAGATGGTGAAGGTGCCTGTCTCGGGTCGGAAATATGTAGCGTCCTCATACTGATAGGCATAGTCGGGCTCTGTGGGAAAGAACGTGTCGTAATATGTGTATCCGTCACACAGATAGATATCCTTCTTGTCACCATACAGGTCGTAGCTCTCGATATACTGGTCATCAACCCACGCGGCGACGTCGCGAGCCGTGGGGCCCTGAACACCGAAGTTGGTGCCGATGATGATGTCAACGGGCGGACAGCCCGGCGTGTCGCCGAACATACCACACACCTTGAACTGCACCATGTCGGCGTTTGACGTGCTCTGTCGGCGCATCACCTTGAGGTTCTCCATCGGCTTGCGATACCACCACTGGGCATCGAAAGTGGCGGTGGCATAGTCAGTCCACTCAGTCCATCCGGCATCGGCGGTGCGGGGTATGGTGATATGTCCCGACTTGGCCACCACATTGAGGTCGGCAGGCTGTGACGCGGTGGCCGGCACAGAGAGGGCTGCCACCACGGCTGAAAATATGATATGCTTGATTTTCATAATATTATGGATGATTATGGAGAGTTAGCGGATGATGACCTTCTTCACCTCAGAGCCGGCGCGCATGATGCAAACCTGACCGGCGGCGGGACGGCTCACGCGGATGCCCCGCAGGTCATAATACTCGGCGGGGACTGTGCCGTCGGCGCTCACTGTGGTGCATGAAGCTGAACCCTTGTCTGTGATAGAGAAGCCCGTGGCAGCGAGTGCATATGCGCCGTAGCCCTTGCAGTTGAGGGCGAAATAGTATGCACCGGCGGCTTCGGGTGTATATTCGGCCTCCTCCTTGGTGAGCTCACGAGCTGTGAAGGCGGCATCGGCGAAGAGCTTCTTGCCGGCTTTCACGGCCGCAAGCGTGTTGTCGGTAGCCACGGTGAGGGTCACATCCTCGTCATCAATATAAGGAGAGGGGGCATCCTCATCGGGAACCACAAGATAGAATGTTATGACATATTCCAGAGCGGGCTTGAGCTCAATGGCGGGTGACACAGCCCAGGAGTCGGCCTCTTCGGTGTCACAGACTATGCCGTTGTCGCAGCCGGTGAGTGTCTTGTCTGCCTCGGTCATCTGTGTGACCCATGAGAGTGTGGACCACTTCTGCCATACTGTATTGCCTCCGTCGTTGAGCATGGTCCAGTCGGTCATGTCTGATGAATAGGGGACGGTCTCGGTGTCAGCAGCGGCTGACGTGGCGATAGCAAGAAGTGCGAAAAGTGTGGAGTAGAGTTTCTTCATAGAAAATCAGTGCAAATGTGATTGGAAAAATGATTAGCAATGAGACGGCAAAGCTAACCAAAAACCCTCTAACTTCCAACAAAATTCCACCAAAACACCAGTTTTGGCAACAAAAAGCCACCTTTCGAACGTATATCCCGGCTTGGTTTTGACCTCAGCCATAGGTAATGCTTTCGCCGCGCCACAGCTAACTGCCAAGCCAAGCCACACCTGACTGTCGATGGTGCTGCATAACCGCCAAAGGGCGTCCGCAGGACACTGACATAACCGCCAAAGGGCGTCCGCGGGACACCAACATAACCGCCAAAGGGCGTCCGCAGACACTGACATAACCGCCAAAGGAGCGTCCGCAGGACGCTGATTTACTCGTAGCCCCGGAAGCCGGAGCGACAGCGCAGGCATCCGGGGTTATAGTCAGCACGGAAAAGGGCGTCTGGAGGACGCCGATTTACAACCTCACACCGCCAACAATAGGTTCACCAACGCCCGCAACGGAACGCAGAGGCAATCCCAATCGGTCGGCGACTTCGACGATTGACAGCGGCGAGTCGTCGGTCTCAAGGTAGGTGCTCCCGGGGGCATACGCCGCAAGAGCACGGGCTGTGGCGGGTGGAGTGTCGGCACCGAACGACAGGCGAAGCCCCGCGTCAAGAAGCTGGCGACCAAGGGCTTCCTTGCCGCGGAAGCCGTGGACTATCCATGTGGAGTGCCCGCGCAGCTCTTTGTTGAGGCGTAGCAGGCGGTCCCACGCCCGCACGCAGTGGATGATGAGGGGTTTGCCAAGTTCGGTGGCGATACGGGCCTGGGCAGCAAACACCTCCTCCTGCTCGTCGAGCGACGGGCCGCGAAGTGCGTCCAGTCCGCACTCGCCTATCGCTACTGTCTGCGGAGCCCTTGCTGCATCCTCCAGCCACTCCCACCGTGCCGGGGTGAGGCCGCCGGCATCCCACGGATGTATCCCCACGCTGTAACGCCCCTCGGCGGGCACGTCGGCCCCCTCGGGGAGGTTGACGATGGCATCACGCTGCGTCTGCTCATGCGTGTGGATGTCATACAGAGGCCGGGGCACCGGGTCATACCCCTTCCCGCCCCACGGGTGACAGCGGCAGATGCGCCGGGCGGCAAGCCACAGACCCTTCATCGGCCCGTGAACTTTAATGGCCTCCACAGCATATTGGCTGCATGAGGGCACGTAGCGGCAGCTCGCCGGCAGCAGGGGCGAGATGCACCGTTGGTAAAACTTAATAGGGATAATCAGCAGTTTCCCCAGGAGAGTGCCGCCGGTCATGGCTCGGCGGGTGATACGTCTGATGAGGCTTCCTCCTGCTCCGGTGACCCCGTCTCCGCCACCTTGGCGAGGATGCGTAGCAGGGCGCGCTCCACATGACGGTAGTCGGAGAGGCCGGTTGCCACATACACCAGCCCCAACTGCAAGCCGGCCACATTCGGGATGGCCTCTCTGTGAAGTCGCCACGATTCGCGCACAAGACGGCGGATGCGCACGCGGTCCACCGCATGACGCAGCCTCCGCTTCGGCACTGAGATGAGAAATTGTGGTTCCGGAGCCCCGTCAGCGGCTATGCGCCACACTGCCCTCAGCGGATAGGCCAGGAAAGAGCAAAGCCCGGGCGCGCTGGCGTCTCGGGCAAAGAGGGTTTCTATCGCTGTGCGGGAGCAGAGCTTCTCCCGTTTATACAGCCTTTGTCGAGCCTCGCTTGGTTGCATTGGCCTTGAGAAATTGCTCCAGGGCGGCGGTCATCGACGGGGCCGTGGGGGTGGGAGCCTCCATGTCCAGACGCAGCCCGGCATCGGTCACGGCCTTGGCGGTGGTGGCCCCGAAGGTGCCTATGCGGATGTCCCCCTGTTTGAAGTCCGGGAAATTCTTTTTCAGCGACTCTATACCCTGAGGGCTGAAGAACAGCAGCATGTCATAGTCAAACGGCTCGTCCGGGGCAAAGTCATTGCTTACCGTGCGATACATCACGGCTGTGGTATAGTTCACCTTGGCTTTGTCAAGAAGCTCATTGTCGGCAGGCTTGTTCACATCCGACACCACGTAGAGATACTTCTCCTTGTTGTGCTTCTGAAGGATAGGCACCAGGTCGACGAGCTTGCCGGTCTCGCCGAAAAATATCTTGCGCTTGCGATACACTATGTACTTCTGCAGATACAGCGCTATCGCCTCCGAGGTGCAGAAGTATTTCAGCGTGTCCGGTATCTGGTAGCGTGTCTCCTGTGCCAGACGAAAGAAGTGATCCACGGCTCCGCGACCCGTGAATATCACGGCTGTGAAGTCGGCAAATGATATCTTCTGCTGGCGGAACTCCTTGGAAGTAAGTCCCTCTACCTTGATGAAGGGACGGAACACAATCTCTACGCCATACTCTTCAGCTATGTCGTAATATGGTGACTTGGCCGTGGCTGGCTGGGGCTGCGATACCAGTATCTTATTGATTTTCACACTCTTGACGTTTGCGGCGGTGAGGCTGGACCTCGCCGGGGTTGGTTATTCAAGGGGTGCACAAATACGCGCAATGAGCACGAGGGGTGCGATTTCAAGGGTGCAAAGGTACAAAATAAAATACAATAACGACGAGATTCCGATGTAAAAAATCCTAAATCCCTTGATTATAAACACCAAGCGCGCAACAAGATATGCCCCCAACCCCACCGCACACATCAGCGGTGCCGACGCCGGATAGAACAGCGATGCCAACGCCGGAACTATCAGTACAAGCCCCAGCAGAGCCTGCGACGCATTGAAGCCGCGTATCCACTGCATGCGTCCCATCTTGTCGGTGAAGGTGTACCCCACGATGTCGTAGGCTGCAAGCTGAAACAGGTAATACAGTATGGCACCGCCCACCGCCAACGGCATCAGCGCGAAGCCCCCGCCGGGGCCGGCTGCTGAGGCCCCTATGGTCCGCAGCATGCTGAATACCAGAGTGCCTTCGTACACGCAGGTCAGGAAGGTCATGGCGCTAACCACTCCCGCCTCACCCACCGTCGGGTCATCAAACGCATTGACGCGTCGCCTCACGCTCCACAAGTCCTTGAAGAGCTTGCCCAGACGAGCACGCCCTCCACGGAGCTGCACGCTCACCAGGAGAACCCCGATGATGAATATCGACAGGATCCCGGAGTCATACCCCGGCAGATGCGCCCGCGGAGCCTCCGCAAGCCCGTGCAGATAACCCGCATACCCATGTGTATAGGTCGCGGCCTCGGCACGGGTCATCGGAGCCTCGGCAAGGTGACTGTGGCTGTCGGCGTCAAGCCTCATCAATGTCCGGATGATGAATTAAGGGGAAAGGCGATGAGGAGATTCAGACCTCAAGGTCGCCCTGCAGTACCTCCTCCCAGGGGAGGCCGTTCAGCGGCAGCTGCTCCATGAAGGGGTCCGGGTCAAACTGCTCCACATTCCACACCCCGGGCTTGGCCCACTTGCCGGTGAGGAACATCATAGCCCCTATCATCGCGGGCACGCCGGTGGTGTAGCTCACGGCCTGCATGCCGGTCTCGCGGTATGCGGCCTCATGGGAGCAGTTGTTATATATATAATAGGTGAGAGGCTTGCCATCCTTACCCTCGCCGGAGATGCGGCAGCCGATGGAGGTCTCGCCGTGATAGTTCTCGCCGAGATCCTGGGGGTTGGGGAGAACGGCCTTGAGGAACTGCAAGGGCACTATCTTGGTACCGTTGTAGTCCACCTCGTCGATGCGGGCCATGCCGATGTTCTGTATCACGCGCAGGTGCGTCAGATACTCCTGGCCGAATGTCATCCAGAACCGCGCCCTCTTGATGGTCGGGAAGTTCTGCACCAGGCTCTCCAGCTCCTCATGGTAGAGAAGGTAGCTGTCGCGCTTGCCGATGCGGGGATAGGTGAGCTGCTTGTGGATTTCAAGCGGCTTGGTGGTCACCCACTTGCCATCCTCCCAGTAACGACCGTTCTGGGTGATCTCGCGGATGTTGATCTCGGGGTTGAAGTTGGTGGCAAATGCCTTGCCATGGTCGCCGGCATTGCAGTCCACGATGTCAAGGGTCTCCATCGCCTTGAAGTAATGCTTGGCGGCGTAGGCCGTAAACACACCGCTCACGCCCGGATCAAAACCGCAGCCGAGGATGGCTGTGAGGCCGGCCTTCTCGAAGCGCTCGCGGTAAGCCCACTGCCACGAGTACTCGAAGTGCGCCTCATCCTTGGGCTCATAGTTGGCAGTGTCCAGATAGTTCACTCCGCACTCCAGACACGCATCCATGATGGGAAGGTCCTGATAGGGAAGGGCCACATTAATCACAAGCTGAGGATTGTGGCGGCGTAGAAGCGCGCACAGGTCGGCAACATCGTCGGCATCCACGCGGTCAGTGGTAATGTAGGGCTTGCCGATGGCCTTGGCCAGAGCGTCACACTTTGACTTGGTGCGTGATGCGATGACAATCTCGCCAAACACTTCAGGATGTGCCGCACACTTGTGGGCCACTACTGTGCCGACACCGCCGGCACCGATGATGATGACTTTTGCCATGATATGTCTCGTGGGTGTTTTCAGATATTGTTATTATGTGCGCTAAGTTACAACTTTTTTGCCTAACCACCCCATCCAAACAAGCTCCAAACATACATAACAAGCCCCGGAGGCCTCCATGCACTTGCAGTGCGGCGGGGCTTCCGGGGCTATATGTGTTGGAGGATGATGCAGAACCGGATATTTCCGTTATTTTGCACCTGCCTCGGTTTCTACGTGCCTGCTTACCAGATGATGACGCGCTCGGCCTCGGGGCGGAACATCGGGTCACCCTCGGTGATCTCAAACGCCTCGAAGAACGGCTGGAGGTTGCGGAGAGCCACATTCACGCGGTCCTTGCCCAGTGAGTGCACGTCCATGGTGTTGAGGTTGCGGATCTCTGCGTCGCGGATGTTCTGGGCCCAGAGGTTCGCGTAGTTCAGATAGAACGCCTGCAGGGGGGTGAGTCCGTCTATCTTGGCGCTGTCAGCGTTGATGTCCACGCCCTTCTTCTTCTGCGAGTCAAGGAACGCGGTCATGGCCACGCGAAGGCCGCCATGGTCGGCGATGTTCTCGCCAAGGGTATAGGCACCGTTGCCATGCAGCCCGGGAAGCACTTCCACGGCACTGTACTGGTCAATGAGCACCTTGGCCTTGTCGTTAAACTTCTGGGCATCCTCGGCTGTCCACCAGTCGGTCATGTTCCCCTTGTCGTCGAAGTTGCGGCCCTGGTCATCGAAGCCGTGAGTCATCTCATGGCCGATTACCACACCGATGCCGCCATAGTTCTCGGCATCGCTGGCGGCGGGGTCAAAGAAGGGGGCCTGAAGGATGGCGGCCGGGAACACAATCTCGTTGGCCAGAGGATTGTAGTAGGCATTGACTGTCTGAGGTGTCATGCCCCACTCGGTCTTGTCAACGGGCTTGCCCCACTTGGAGAGCATATCCTTCTTGTGCCACATCCCCACGCTCTGCATATTGTCATAGTAGCTGGCTTCGGGGTTGATGACCATGGTGGTGTAATCCTTCCACTTGTCAGGGTAGCCGATCTTCACGGTGAACGAGTTGAGCTTGCGCAGGGCGTTGAGCTTGGTCTCATCGCTCATCCAGTCAAGGTTGATGATATGCTTGCCAAGGGCTGTGCGGAGGTTCTCCACCAGACCGATCATGTAAGCCTTGGAGCTCGGCGGGAAGTACTTCTCCACGTAGAGCTCGCCGATAGCCTCGCCCATGGCGCCTTCGGTGGCATCCAGAGCGCGCTTCCACAGGGGGCGCATCTCCTTGACACCGCGCACCACCTTGCTGTACTCAAATTGGGCGTCGGTGAAGGGCTGGCTGAGCGTTGAGGCCCCGTCGCGCACCACCTGCCACAGATACAGGTCCTTGAGCTCGCGGTCGGTGAGCGATGAATAGAGGGCGTTGCCCTGGGCCAGCGGCTCAAACTGGGTGATAATCACGCTGTCAGGAGTGGCGATGCCCATGCTTTCCACGAACAGGCGGTCCCAGGGGATGGCCGGATAGAGGGTCTTGAGCTCGGCGGAGGTGCGCGGATTGTTCTGCGCGGCAATGTCGCGGCTGCGCTCACGGGTCCATGCGCTGTCGGCCAGGGCGGTCTCTATCTTCATCACGTTCTTCATGATGCGCTCGGCATCCTTCTTGGAGTAACCGGCATTGCGCATCTGGGTGACGATGAGCTTCTTGTAGGCCTCGCGTACCTCCTTGGAGCGCTTGTCATCCTTCAGGTAGTAGTCACGGTCGCCCATGCCCATGCCCGCACCGCTCACATACATGGCGTAGCGCTGCGAGTCGTTGAGATCCTCCATCGGGCCGGCATTCACCAGCGGCGAGCTGATGTTGGTCTGCATCCATATGAACAGGTCCTCCATACCTTCGTGAGGGGTCTGCTCCACCTTCTTCAGGTGACCCTGGATGGGCTTGGCGCCAAGGGCGTTGCGGCGCTCCATATCCATGGCCTGATTGTAGATGGTGCTCACCTTGTAGGCTACGGTGCCCTCGGCGGGGTTCTCGGCGGCGAGGCCGAGCACGAGCTCCTTCACGCGCACCTCGCTGGAGTCATTGAGGATGTCAAACTGGCCGTAGCGTGAGTGCTCGTCGGTCAGCGGGTGTGCCTTCTGCCAGCCGCGGGTGGCATACTGGTAGAAGTCGGCCTTGGGCGACACGGTGGTGTCGAAGTTGGCCTTGTCGATGCTCTTCAGATGCTCCTGCTCTGCGGCGAGACCCGGCAGTGCTGTCATCATGGCGATAGCTGCTGTCAATACTAATTTCATGTTCATGTGTGATGAGGTTGTTGCAAAACCATACAGGCGACATTCGCCGGGTCTGCAACAACCTTCGTTTTATGGTTTTAGAGGTTTCAGGTTATCCGTTGGGTCAGAGCTTGGCCTGGATGGCCTCGGTCTCCTTCTCGTAGCCGGGCTTGCGCAGCAGAGCGAACATATTGCGCTTGTAGGCCTCCACACCGGGCTGGTTGAAGGGGTTCACGCCGAGCATGTAGCCGCTGATGCCGCAAGCCTTCTCGAAGAAGTAGATCATCTCGCCCAGGCAGCGCTCGGTGAGCGACGGCAGGGTGATGGTGATGTTGGGCACGCCACCGTCCACATGGGCGATGCGGGTGCCGAGCTCGGCCATCTTATTGACCTCGTCCACGCGCTTGCCGGCGATGTAGTTGAGGCCGTCGAGGTTTGCGGCATCGGTAGGGATCACCTCCTTGTGGCGCTGCTCGGTGACGGTAATCACGGTCTCAAAGATGGTGCGCTCGCCATCCTGAATCCACTGGCCCATGGAGTGAAGGTCCGTGGAGTTGTCAACGGCGGCGGGGAAGATGCCCTTGTGGTCCTTACCCTCGCTCTCGCCGTAGAGCTGCTTCCACCATTCGCCGAAGTAATGGAGCTTGGGGTTGTAGTTGACCAGAATCTCTATCTTCTTACCGGCGCGGTAGAGGGCGTTGCGGGTGAGGGCGTAGACGAAGGCGGGGTTGGTGGTGTCGGCCTCGGTGGTGGCGCTTTCCATCACGCGGGCACCCTCCATCAGGGCATCGATGTCATAGCCGGCCACGGCGATGGGGAGCAGGCCCACGGGGCTGAGCACGCTGAAGCGGCCACCCACATTGTCATCAATCACGTAGGTCTTGTAGCCCTCCTCGGTGGCGAGCTGGCGCAGTGCACCCTTCTTGGCATCGGTGATGGCCACGATGCGCTTGGCGGCCATAGCCTTGCCAACCTGCTCCTCGAGCTGCTCCTTGAGCATGCGGAAGGCGATGGCGGGCTCGGTGGTGGTGCCGCTCTTGCTGATTACGATGATGCCGAAGCGCTTGTCCTTGAGGAAGTCCTTGAGCTCATAGAGGTAGTCCTCGCCGATGTTCTGGCCGGCAAAGAGTATCAGAGGCTCCTTCACGGGGCGATAGGCGGCGAAGGCGTCGCTCAGGGCCTCGATCACGGCCTTGGCGCCCAGGTAAGAACCGCCGATGCCTATGGCCACCACGTAGTCGCACTCCTTACGGAGGGCGGCGGCAGTAGCCTTGATGTCGTCAAGAAGGCTCTGGGGTGTGCGTGAGGGGAGGTCAAGCCAGCCGAGGAAGTCATTGCCGGCTCCGGTCTGCTCCTGAAGGGTCTTGAGGGCGGCGGCAGCCTCGGGCTTGAGTGAGTCAAGAGTGGCGGCGCTTACGGTGCCCTCCACTTGCTTGTTGTTTACTTCGATTGATTTCATAGTCGGTGAAGTATATATTGGTGTATATGAGTCAGTGGAAATGGTGTATCAGTGTTCTGGGCCAACGCTCATATGCGTAAACATCAGCAAATTTAAGCATTATCCGCCAAACTGCCAACGCCCCGCCGCGGCATCATCTGAGGGCGCGGTGTTGTCGGGGTGGTTAAAAATCACTAATTTTGCGTCAATTCAACTCACTGCAACCTTTTGTCATCTAACGACTGCAATGTCATCCACACATAAACCTGTCATAGCCATCACCCATGGCGACATCAACGGCGTGGGCTACGAGGTGCTCCTCAAGACCCTTGCCGAGCCCCACATCGCCGAGATATGCACGCCGGTGGTGTATGGCTCGCCGCGCCTTGCCGCGCACTACGCCAAGCTGCTCCAGCTGCCGGCTGTCAACTTCCACCAGGCGGCTGACATCGACTCGGTGAAACCGGGCGAGGTGAACATCATAGAGTGCGTGGGCGCCGACATCAAGCCGGAGCCGGGCAACGCCACCACGGAGGCGGGCCGCGCCGCCTACGATGCTCTGGAGCGTGCCGTCACCGACATCCGCGCCGGCAAGGTGGACGCGCTGGTGACAGCCCCCATCAACAAGGCTACCATCCATTCCGAGACATTCACCTTCCCGGGTCACACGGAGTATCTGGAGAGCTCGCTGGGCGAGGGCACCGACCATGCGCTGATGATTCTCTACAATGAGCTGGTGCGCGTGGCTCTGGTCACTACGCACCTGCCTGTCACCAAGGTGGCTGCGGCTGTGACACGCGAGGCCATCCTCGACAAGCTCCGCATCCTTGACCGCACGCTCCGCCGCGACTTCCGCATAGTGCGCCCGCGCATTGCCGTGCTGGGACTCAATCCCCACGCCGGCGACGGAGGCCTGCTCGGCACCGAGGAGCGCGATGTGATCATCCCCGCCATCGAGGAGGCCCGCAAGGAGAAGATAGAGTGCTTCGGACCCTATGCCGCTGACGGCTTCTTCGGCCACGGCAGCTTCCGCAAGTTCGATGCCGTGCTGGCCATGTACCATGACCAGGGGCTTGCTCCCTTCAAGGCCATTGCCGGCGGCTCCGGAGTGAACTTCACGGCCGGCCTCTCGGCAGTGCGCACCTCGCCGGATCATGGCACGGGCTATGACATCGCCGGCAAGGGGGAGGCTGACGAGACCAGCTTCCGCAATGCCCTCTATGAGGCTGTCGACATCCTTGCCGCCCGCAATGCCTACGACGAGGCCACTTCCAACCCGCTGCGCAAGACCTTCCACGATAAGAACCACCGCGACAACGTGGTGCTCGACCTCTCCAAGGAGTAACCGTCCACCCGCCGTACCAACCACACTATCACCCCTTTGCAATGAACTACGCCATTATCGCCGCCGGAGAGGGCTCGCGCCTTGCTGCCGAGGGCGTGTTGCTCCCCAAGCCCCTGGTGGAGCTTGACGGCAAGCCCATGATAGGGCGCTTGATTGACATATTCCTCAGCTGCTCGGCTGAGAGTGTGTCGGTGATTGTCAATGAGCAGATGACCGAGGTGCAGGAGTACCTGCGCGCCCTCGCCCCGACGCTCCCCGTGCCGCTGCGTCTGGTGGTGAAGTCCACCCCCAGCTCCATGCACAGCTTCGCGGAGCTCAGCGCGGTGATGGGTGCCGGGAGGTTCATCCTCACCACGGTCGACACCATATTCCGCGCCGAGGACTTCCGCCGCTATGTGGCGGCATTTCAGGAAGCTCCTGATGCCGACGGCTGCATGGCCGTCACCTCATACATCGACGACGAGAAGCCGCTCTACGTGGATGTCAATGACCGGATGGAGATCACCGCTTTCCGCGACGAGAGCCGCCCGGGGCATGACCGCTTCATCTCGGCGGGCATCTACGGCCTTGACGACCGCGCCTTCGCCACCCTGCGCCGCTGCATGGATGCCGGGGTGAGCAGGATGCGCAATTTCCAGCGCGCCCTCCTCACTGACGGGCTCCGTCTGCGAGCCTTCGACATGGGGCGCGTACTCGACGTGGACCATGCCGAGGACCTGCGCAAGGCCCGTGAGTTCGTCGCCGGATAAACAAGCTCTAAACCAGTTATTTGAACCGGCAGTCGCGGATTCATCCCGGCTGCAACCACCCACCCCCAATGTCAGACATCACAGTGGCCGGCGTAATGCGAGCCGGCGCCTATTCACCAAACCATATCGGCAACGATGCCGCCATCTTCAACGCGGCGGTTGAGCAGCTGCGCAAGCGCGGCCTTGCCGTGAACGTCTACTCCGAGGAGCAGCTTGCTCAAGGGGCTGTGAGCGAGCACGTGATCATCAATATGTGCCGCGAGCGCCGCTCCATAGAGCTGCTTCAGCAGCGCGAGGATGCCGGTGACCTGGTGATCAACTCCGGCTACGGCATCTACAACTGCACGCGCGAGCGCATGACCCGTATGCTGCTGGCCCACGGCATCCCCTATCCGCAGAGCATCATCGTCAACACCGACGAGAGCGTTCGCGCGGCTCTGGCCGAGGCGGGGATAGACCGCGCATGGATCAAGCGCGGCGACTTCCATGCCATGCACAAGGAGGATGTGAGCTACGTGCGCCATGCCGAGGAGGCCCAGGAGGTGCTTCAGGAGTACTTCCTGCGCGGCATCCCCCGTGCGGTGATCAACCGTCACCTGCCGGGGGACCTCATCAAGTTTTACGGCGTGGCGGGCACTCCGTTCTTCTACTGGTTCTACCCCTTCGACGAGGGGCACTCCAAGTATGGCCACGAGGCCATCAACGGGCGCAGCCAGGGGTTGCCCTTTGACCAGGCGGCACTGCGCGAGATGTGTCACAAGGCGGCCGACGTGCTCGACGTGCGCATCTACGGCGGCGACTGCATAGTGGGTGAGGATGGCACCACGCAGATCATTGACTTCAATGACTGGCCCTCATTCGCGCCATGCCGCGCCGAGGCGGCACCACACATCGCCAAGTGCATCATCAACGCCATCAAGGAGTGGCATAACCGCAACTGACCACTATGGGAAGCTACCGCGACTCACTGAAGTCGATGGACACCGAGGAGCATATTGACCTCGCGTTCTACCGCCCCATCGGCTACGCCTGGGCCTGTCTGGCCAAGCGTCTGGGTGTCACCCCCAATGCCATTACCATCGCCAGCATCTTCCTGGGTGTGGGTGCCGGTGTGGCGTTTTACTTCAATAATCTGTACATCAACCTGCTCGGCATCCTGCTGCTCATCTGGGCCAACTCGTTTGACTCCGCCGACGGGCAGCTGGCCCGCATGACGCACCAGTACTCGCGTCTGGGACGCATACTCGACGGCCTCAGCGGCGACTTCTGGTTTGTGGCCATCTACGTGGCCATCTGCCTTCGTGAGACCGTGACATCACCGTTCTTTCAGGCTCACCACTGGGTAATATGGGTGATGGCCGTTGCTGCGGGTATGTGTCACGGCAAGCAGGCCGCCATGGCCGACTATTACCGGCAGTTTCACCTCTACTTCCTCAAGGGAGCCGAGGGGTCAGAGCTGGAGAACTCCGCCGAGCTCAAGGCGAAACTCGCCGGCCTGACGTGGGGCCGCAACTTCTGGCAGAAGCTGGTGTTGACATTCTACACCAACTATACCGTCAATCAGGAGAGCCACACTCCCGCCATGCAGCAGCTGCGCGCCGAGTTGCGCCGCCGCTTCCCTGACGGGGTGGCTTCCGAGGAGTTCCGCGCCGACTTCCGCCGCCGCAGCCTGCCGCTGATGAAGTACACTAACATCCTCTCCTTCAACTGGCGTTCCATCACTCTGTTCGCCTCAATACTCTGCCAGATGCCGTGGCTCTACTTCGCCGCTGAGCTGACGGTGTTTAATGCCATAGCCATCTACATGAACCTGCGCCATGAACGAATCTGCCGCGAACTCACTGCCGACCTCCGCTCCGGCCGCTATTGACCTGTCGAAGCTCCACATCAAGGGTATCATCTTTGACTACGGTGGCACCATTGACTCCCATGGCGACCACTGGAGCGAGGTTATATGGGATGCCTACTGTCAAGCGGGTGTGCCGGTGGACAAGGCTACGTTCCGCGAGGCTTACGTGGCCATCGAGCGGGAGCTCGCCCGCGTGCGCCACATACTGCCGCACCATACGTTTCGTGACCTGATGGAGATCAAGATGCATCTGGAGCTGCAATGGCTTGCTGATGTCGGGCATATCGCGCCGGAGCAGGTGGAGCCGCTTGCTGCCGTGACGGCGCGGCTGTGCTATGAGGCCGCTCGGGCAAGTGTGGAGGATGCACGGCCTGTGTTGGAGGCTCTTGCCGCGCGCTTCCCGATGGTGCTGGTGAGCAATTTTTATGGCAATGTGGAGGCTGTGCTGCTCGACTTTGACCTGCGCCGATACTTCGGGCATATCGTGGAGAGTGCCGTGGTGGGCGTGCGCAAGCCGGACCCGGCCATCTTTGCTTTAGGTGTGGATGCTTTGGGGCTCACCCCCGAGGAGGTGCTTGTGGTGGGCGACTCGTACCGCAAGGATATTCTGCCCGCCCGCTCGTTGGGGTGCCACACCGCCTGGCTCAAAGGCAAGGGCTGGACCCCCGAGGAGGATGCCCAAACCGACCCTGCGCAAATCCCCTCTCTGGCCTCCCTGCTCGCCCTCTCCTGACGCCCCGTCCGGCCTCCGACCCCCTGACCATCACCATCACTATCATACCGCCAATAAGGATAACCGTGATCCTAAAACAAAAATCCGCGTCCCATCCGCTTGAATCCGCGGCTTAGGCACGGAGCGTAGCGACACGCCGATCTGCGATGCCGCCTATCCTTTTCTATGTAGAGATGGGATTAGATATTAGAGAGATAGGATAGGGCGGA
>JAMPDP010000001.1:1165547-1169136 GCA_023665605.1 Candidatus Amulumruptor caecigallinarius
GTGTTTTACAACATGTTATGACAAGAGGGCGCATCAGAATTTTGATACACCCTCGGCACAAAAATCTGTAAATCAGCGGATGCACCACGGTGCATCCCTACAAATTGACAGAAATTGCCGGTTTTGTTACACCCTCTCTTGCACTTGCCTATTATTGTCCACCCAACGACCTCACACAGCGGCTCCTCGCCTCCAACGCTCCCGCACGGCGGCTCCGACGGACAAACGTTATGTCAACATATTGCCACGGCTGTCGGGTGGATTTTTTGTTATTTTTTGTGAAATGCGCGGGATTTTGGCTAAATTTGCATGCGGCTTTGTGCCGCCCTGAAGGAATTCTCAGAATCAATCAACTAATATCCAACCCCCAACACATTCCACCCAACCAAACTCACTATGTGGTTAACCTGTTCTTCCATAGGACGTAAGCTCGTCATGGCCATCACCGGCGCCTGCTTGCTCCTGTTTGTCACGTTTCATGCTGTGATGAATGGCGTGGCTATCTTCTGGCCCACGGCCTATAATCTGGTGTGCGAGTTCCTGGGCGCCAACTGGTATGCTCTGCTGGCCTCTGCGGGCCTTGCAGTGCTCCTCGTGCTCCATATCATCTATGCCGTATGGCTGACGGTGCAGAACCGCAAAGCCCGCGGCAATGACCGTTACGAGGTTGTCAGCAAGCCCAAGCAGGTTGAGTGGGCTTCGCAGAACATGCTCGTGCTCGGCATCGTCATCCTGGCCTTCCTGTGCGTGCACATGATTCAGTTCTGGGCCAAGATGCAGCTGGCCGAGATCCTGCACACTCCCTATGTGCATGAGGGCGCGGCTGTGCCTCCCCAGGCCGGCACTCTGTTCCTCCAGATAGCTTTCAGCCAGCCCTGGACCCTGATTGTGTACTGCATCGGCTTCGTGGCCCTGTGGTTCCACCTCACCCACGGCTTCTGGTCAATGTTCCAGAGCGCGGGCTGGAACGGCTCGACATGGCTCCCCCGCCTCAAGTGCATCGGCAACTGGTGGACCACCATCGTCGTAGGTCTGTTCCTGGCCGAGGCCATCGTCTTCACGGTGCAGGCTCACCGCGGCGTCTACGAGAACTGCCCTGCCCTCCAGGAGCAGTACATGGAGTATGCCGCCGAGGGCGACAACGCCGACACTGCGGCTGACTGCCTCGAGAGCGCCTGCCAGGCTGACATCACCATCGTAGAGTGACCGGCGCAGCCCACACCCACCTTATCCATCCATCCAACCACATCATCAACCCCACCATGGCTGACATATCTAAGCTCGAGGGCATGATTGACTCGACGCCCATCATGAAGGACTATGCCGACATCGAGTCAGGCAAGATGCCCCAGTACACCATAGACAGCAAGATTCCCGAGGGCCCCATCGCCCAGAAGTGGAAGAATTATAAGGCTCACCAGAAGCTGGTGAACCCCGCCAACAAGCGCAACCTTGACATCATCGTCGTGGGCACCGGCCTGGCCGGCGCTTCCGCGGCATCGAGCCTCGGCGAGCTTGGCTTCAACGTATATAACTTCTGCATCCAGGACTCACCCCGCCGCGCTCACTCCATCGCCGCTCAGGGTGGCATCAACGCCGCCAAGGATTATCAGAACGACGGCGACTCGGTGT
The DNA here is from genome assembly GCA_023665605.1 of Candidatus Amulumruptor caecigallinarius. Taxonomy (GTDB): domain Bacteria; phylum Bacteroidota; class Bacteroidia; order Bacteroidales; family Muribaculaceae; genus Amulumruptor; species Amulumruptor caecigallinarius_B. Next base: position 1,167,180 of record JAMPDP010000001.1, read on the forward strand.
ACCGCCTGTTCTACGACACCGTCAAGGGCGGCGACTTCCGCTCACGCGAGGCCAACGTGTATCGCCTGGCCGAGGTGTCGAACAACATCATTGACCAGTGCGTGGCCCAGGGCGTACCGTTCGCCCGCGAGTACGGCGGCCTGCTGGCCAACCGCTCGTTCGGCGGTGCCCAGGTGAGCCGCACATTTTATGCCAAGGGGCAGACCGGCCAGCAGCTGCTGCTCGGCGCCTACGCATCGCTCAACCGTCAGATCAAGAAGGGCACCGTGCGCTCCTACAACCGTCGCGAGATGCTCGACATCGTCATCATCGACGGCCGCGCCCGCGGCGTGATCATGCGCAACCTCATCACCGGCGAGATCGAGCGCTATGCCGCACACGCCGTGGTGCTCGCCACCGGCGGCTATGGCCGCGCCTTCTTCCTGAGCACCAACGCCATGGGCTGCAACGGCTCCGCCGCCATCCAGGCCTTCAAGAAGGGTGCCTATCTGGCCAACCTGGCATTCACGCAGATTCACCCCACCTGCATCCCCGTGCACGGTGAGGACCAGAGCAAGCTCACCCTGATGAGCGAGAGCCTCCGCAACGACGGCCGCATCTGGGTGCCCGCCAAGAAGGAGGATGCCGAGGCCATCCGCGCCGGCAAGAAGAAGCCCACCGACATCCCCGACGAGGACCGCGACTTCTACCTGGAGCGCCGCTACCCCGCCTTCGGCAACCTCTGCCCCCGCGACATCGCCTCACGCGCTGCAAAGGAGCGCTGCGACGCCGGCTACGGCGTGGGCACCGGCAACGCCGTGTACCTCGACTTCAAGTACGCCATTGACCGTCTGGGCAAGGATGTGGTGGCCGACCGCTACGGCAACCTCTTCGACATGTATCAGATGATCTCTGATGACAACCCCTACGAGACCCCCATGATGATATTCCCCGCCAGCCACTACACCATGGGCGGCATCTGGGTGGACTACGAGCTGCAGACCTCCATCAAGGGCCTCTTCGCCATCGGCGAGTGCAACTTCTCGGACCACGGTGCCAACCGTCTGGGCGCCTCCGCGCTGATGCAGGGTCTTGCCGACGGCTACTTCGTGCTCCCCTACACGATGCAGAACTACCTGAGCGACCAGATCAAGGTGCCCCACTTCACGACCGACACCGCCGAGTTCGACGCCGCCGAGAAGGGTGTGCGCGACCGCATCGCCAAGTTGATGGCCATCAAGGGCACCAAGAGCCCCGACCAGATACACAAGCGTCTGGGCCACGTGATGTGGGACCTCGTGGGCATGGGCCGCAACCTCCAGGGCCTCGTCAAGGCTCTCGACGAGCTCGAGAAGGTGAAGGCGGAGTTCTACTCCGACCTGCGCATCGTCGGCAGCGCTGACGACCTCAACACCGAGCTTGAGAAGGCTCTCCGCCTCGAGGACTTCCTGGTAATCGCCAAGATGATGGCCATCGACGCGCTCAACCGCAACGAGTCATGCGGAGCCCACTTCCGCGAGGAGTACCAGACCGCCGACGGCGAGGCCGCGCGCAACGATAAGGACTACATGTACGTGAGCTGCTGGAAGTACACCGGCGACTCCGAGAAGCCCATCCTCATCAAGGAGCCCCTCAACTACGAGGACATCAAGGTGCAGACACGTAACTACAAGTCATAACCCGCAGGCTCTGACCACCACACACTTTTCATCCACCCACACACTCTAACGATTTCTCTATCCACCAACGATGGAAAATACCATAAGCGTAAACCTCAAGATCTGGCGCCAGCGCAGCCCCAAGGAGAAGGGTGAGTTCGTCAAGTATCATCTCGACAACGTGTCAACCGGAAGCTCATTCCTGGAGATGCTTGACATGCTCAACCAGCAGCTCGTAGACAAGGGCGAGGAGCCGGTAGTGTTTGACAACGACTGCCGCGAGGGCATCTGCGGCATGTGCTCGCTCTACATCAACGGCC
>JAMPDP010000001.1:1169236-1206728 GCA_023665605.1 Candidatus Amulumruptor caecigallinarius
AAGTAGGTAACCGCCCCCTCCCAACGGCCCCGGATCCCCCCAAAGGACCCGGGGCGTCACTTTATTACACCCCGTCCCCCCATCAAGAGCAATCCCGCTAATCAAGATTAATCCCGATTAATCCTGACTAATCCCGATTAATCCTGACTAATCCTGATTAATCAGGATTATTCCTGAGTATTCCTGATTATTCCTGATTATTCTTGTTTGGGCGCGTGAACTTCTGCGCCACTTTGTCGTAGGTCGGGGTGGGGATGTTGGCGGCACGGGCGCGGTCTATGATGTCGAAGAGCATCCCTTGGATTTCGCTTTCATGGCCGGCTCGAAGGTCCTTCTGCATGGAGGCGGTGCTTGCAGGGTCAAGAGCATCTATTACTGCCAGATGGTGAGCCACGGGGTCGGGGCCAAGGTCAATGCCAAGGTGACGGCCAAGCGCTGCACTCTCCTGACTCAGACCGATGAATGTGTCACGTTCACGGCCCGGATGTTGAATTGGTCCCATCGGAATGTCATAGTATGCCCCGGTCACAGCCATGGCGGAGATGAATGACCACTTGATGAATGTGTCGCGGTCGATGTCATCGCTCAGTGTGACTTTGATGCATGATTCTGACAAATCTGTGCAGACCGTATCAAGCAGCTCGGCGGGAACTTCTCTGCCCTTCGGCACTCCGAATACCAGATGAAACACTGTGCCCATCTGAGAGATTTCACCGATGCCGCTCTTGAAGCCCACTATATATATGCACCCGTCAAGCACATTGACACCCGGGGTCAGGGCACTGATGCGCGCACCTGTACCGTAGACATTGAGCACCGGAATCACAATAGTGCCGGGATGAGATGCGCGACTTATCACTGAAGCTACTGAATCTATCGAGTAACCTTTTACGGTGACGAATATCACATCAGCTTTTCCTGCATACTCTTCAGAGGAATATGCCGGGATGTGAAGGGTATGCTCTCCTTTGAGGTCTGAGTGGAGAACCAATCCTCTCTGACGCATCGCTTCCAATGCCTCTCCGCGGGCTATGCAGGTCACGTCGTTGCCTGCCATATGGAGAAATGAAGCGATGCTGCCGCCGACACCCCCGGTGCCGATTATAAGGTATTTCAGTGATGATGCCATTAGTGTGAGTCTGTTTGAATAGTCCAAAATTACTAATTTCCCACCAACGGCGGAAATTCGTATCTTTGTGTGTTATGATGAATCCGGAGATAATCTACCGCTACTTCCCTCAGCTGACACCGCGCCAGCGTGAGCAGATTGAGGCTCTTGGTCCTCTGTATGCTGATTGGAATTCAAAAATCAATGTCATATCCCGCAAGGATATTGACAACCTCTATGAGCATCATGTGCTGCACTCACTTGCCATTGCCAAGTTTATGACCCCTGTGCAGGACACTCGCTTTATCGATCTGGGTTGCGGCGGAGGATTTCCCGGCATCCCCTTGGCCATAATGTGGCCTGATGTAACATTTCATCTTATAGACCGCACCGGCAAGAAAATCAAGGTGGCTACGGAGGTCGCACAAGCGATTGGTCTGACCAACGTCACACTCCAGCATGGCGATGCGGCAGAGTGTCACCGGAAGTTTGACTTCGTGGTGAGCCGCGCCGTGATGCGCCTGGATGAACTTGTGAGGCTTTCACGTCGGCTCATTGCTCCGCGTGGCCGTAACAAGTGGCCAAACGGCCTTGTCTGTCTCAAAGGGGGCGAGCTTGCCGCCGAGATGTCTGCCGGGGCGCCTAACGCACTTGACGTTCCTCTGAGCGACTACTTCACCGATGATTACTTCGCCACTAAGTCACTTGTCTACGTGCCGCTCTGAGCTGACTGACGACCTTTACTGTGAGCTTAGGTGTTATAGTTCAGATGGTGGATTATTCTGAAAAGCTCTTAATTAGAAACAGAAAGATATGAAGATAAAGACATTCGTGTTCAATCCCTTCGGGGAGTGTACATATCTGGTGTGGGATCCCGACACCCGCGACGCGATGGTGATAGACCCCGGCATGAGCAATGCACGCGAGCGACTCACCTTTGACAGCTTCATCACCGAACAGAAGCTGCACTTGGTTCATATGGTCAACACGCATCTGCACCTTGACCACACCTGGGGCAACGACCACTTGGCAACAACCTACGGCCTCAAGACCGAGGCGAGCAAGGGAGATGCCATGCTTGGCGCACGGCGACGCGAGCAGGCACAGATGTTTGGTATGGCCCATGAGTCGGTGGGGCCTTTGAAGGTCGATGTGGAACTCCACAAGGGTGATGTCATCGCTGTTGGTGAGCTACGCTTCAAGGTGCTCGAAGTGCCGGGCCACTCCGAGGGGGGCATCGCCCTCTATGAATCCGCCGAGGGCGTGCTCTTTAGCGGCGACTCCCTGTTTGAGGGGAGCATCGGCCGCACCGACCTGCCCGGCGGCGACCACCGCACTCTCATCACCTCCATCCGCCGCGAACTCCTCAGCCTGCCCCCCTCCACCGTAATCTACCCCGGCCACGGCCGGCCCACCACCGTGGCCCGCGAGCTCGCCACCAACCCCTACCTCTGAGTATATTACCATGAGATTTTTTTTTACGAACAGCGATAGACAATGATATTTTTTGATTAATTTTGCGTTTGCAGGCCGCATCGCAGAAGCCCCGGCACTGGGGTTCAGAATTCTCGCAAAATTCAGGTTCATGTCAAGGATTGTGCAACGGTAGATGCCCATGGATATGTAATATTATGTATTCGGCCGGATGCCTTGTGAAAGGTGTAGCCGAACACTATTGTTGCATATACAGCGTAGGGCTTCTGCGTGTTGCCGTCCGACATGAACTGGGCAATGCGAGAAGCCTTGAAAGGTAGGACGGTAACAGATACAGATTCCTACGCTTTTTCGTACCAATCATTATCGCCTACGAGAGGATGACCGAGGCGGCCGCACATATCATGAAAACAAGGACTTTCCTATTCACATTAGTCATTCTCGCCATTTGCGCCGGCGCTAACGCATATGACAAAATCCCCACACTGCTCGACATCCAGCAGAAGTATACCAAGAAAGCCGACAATCTCAACGGCCCAGTGTATATTGTTGTGACTCAATCAGTCACCCCGGTTTATGAGATGGGTAAAAAAATCAGGACAGACATCTCCACTCAGGACAGCACCGTCTTCGATGAGAATGGCTACTACCAATTCAAGTGGGAACCCATGACGAGGCGCCATTACACCGTCACCCCTGACTCCGTTACAATCTCCCATGAGAAAAGAGATGACGTAACATCTGACCATTATTACAATAAAGAATATCGGTTAATCAACGAATATGACGACAAGGGGCGCTTGGTGTCACACGACACCTATGTGAACGGTGTCCTCGAAAAGAGGCAGATGTTCACATATACCGCAACCGGTTATGAAGGGAAATACTATCTTAGGGATAAAAGAGACCCCAAAAACTTCGAAAAAAATGGAAATCAATTCAAGTATTTCCCATATGTATATACCCTCAATGCCAATGGATTACCGGCCAAAAGAGTCGAATATACTCCGCTATTGCCCATTAAGGTTGCCACATATTACAAATATGATGACAAAGGCAACCTGATTAACCAGTGGGATGAGACGACTGCTCGTAATATCCTCAGCGGGAAGACGTCAAAACACAATGATAAAGCGTCGAGAAGTACACTGGTCTATGTCTACGATGAGCACGGCAACTGGATAGAAAAAAGGTCCAAATATGCCGATGGTAAAATCAACGAAGCATACACAAGACGCATCATCACATATAAAACTCCCGAAGAAATCCTTGCCGAGAAGCAAGCGGAGCAAGAGAGAATACAGCTTTTTGAGCGCAACCTGCAGAAGAAAGGCGAGGAGTTTGCTGCCAAGTATGCTGCCGAAAAGAAAACTCGCTTCAAAAACCATCTTGTCTCCTCTGCAGCCTTATACATAGATAAGAGCAAGCCTATTGCGGCCTTTACCGCCGATGCCGACAAATATTCTTTTAGCTTCACCGATGGAGAAAGTGTGCGCGACATCATATTTAGCTTAAAGGACACTGATCGCCAAGGGTGCGACAATATGATGTCGCCGGACCTCCATGTTGTCCTGGTTCCCCAATATACTTCGCAGGGTCCGAAGTGGTATGTTGTAAAGTACGATTCTACCATCACCTTTGATTTCAACCCGAACGATTCAACCGACTGGGTGAAGCCGTATCGTGACAAATTCGGCAACAAGGAGAATGTGAGTGAAGATGAGATACATCGCATGTGGGAGTCCAAGTTAGACCGATTGTGGAAGGATTCAAAGGCATATTTGATAACTCAGCAATATTCTGTGGACAAGAACTCGGTTTGCGTAAACGAGATTGTAGGTGCTTACGAGAGGGGATTCGTAAGCCCTTCCATAGCCAACAAAGAACGAGAGAGTAAGTCTCTGGATGACTACCGTCGGTATCTCGAAGATGAACACCGCAAAAAGCTCTGTTCAATCGCCCTGCTCGCCTGTACGTTCAATGAAAAGGGTAAGCCGGAGGCAGAAAAGATTAAACAATTCAGCTTTGATGAAACCGGATACCATTTCAAGAAGAAAGACAAGACCGAGCTCAATGGCATAACGTTTAACACAAGGATGACACACCACCCCATTCCCCATGGTACGGTCTATTTATCGTCTGACGAAGCTGTTGCCATAGTGGAGACCTTTCATCAAGTCGAACGTCATATTTTCGTTGTGGAATTGACCGGTGAAAGCGTCAGCTCAGTTAACTACCTCAATCCCAAGGAAACCTCGAATTTCGTATTTCCCTATGCCCTGACTCATGTGTATAGTGAGGGTATTTTCCGATGAACTAACGTTCTCCGAACCTTAACACTCAATTGACATATGAAATACTTCAAGTTAGCATTGTCGGTTATGGTCAGCCTGCTTTTCGTGCAGTGCGACACAGCCGAGCGTCGGCAATCCAAGGCCGGTGACCTGATCAAGACTCACCTTTTCGAGACCCTTGATAACTTTGACAGTCATGAGCTCATCTCGGTCAAACTTGATACCCTCAAGGATGTGTGGCTCACCAATGCCGATATGATAGCTCTCGGTGAGCAATATATTGCCGCGCTTGAGCATCAAAAGGAGCTCGAGTACCGGATATCCGTCCTTGAGAGCCGAATCAAGTCGAGCCAGCAGGCGGCTATCAGCAGTCTGTTTTCGGGGAACGGAGGGGGTTTTTGGTCTGAGGCATATAACATTCAGAGCATTAAAGAGGAGGTGGCGTCAGCCAAGAGGGCATCCGTTGAGGCCTACTCCTTTTACCAAACCATAGGCGACAGCCTCAGCGTTAGGAATCAGCGCCTTATGGAAGCGACGCCCTTTGCAGGATGGTTAGTAACTTACAAATACCGCTATACAGACACCGGCGGTGAGCCGCGAATCCATACGGAGTTTCACATTCTTGACCCCGAGATATCAACAATCCTGTATTCCTGGGATGAAGATGACCACAACAAGATACGCATGATCAACATCGTCAATGATGCGATTATCAGGGAGCCGGGTGAGTGGAGCTTTGAACTCGCCACTACCCCGGATGAAGAAGATGAAGAAGATGAAGGCGTGTAACCTACTATTTGCTTGATATTCTGATAGATATATAAGGAGAGGCTTATGGCAATAGACGCGTCCCCGTCTGAGCATGATGTTCAGACGGGGACGCGTGGTTGATACCGGCACTGTATCGTCACTTCCCTTATGGAAGGGTGGAGGGTCAGAGCAGGTTAGAAGGGGAAGTTGATGCCCATGTTGATGGAGCCGTTGCTTGAGAGGGGCAGACCTTGCTTGGCGAGCTTGCCGAGCGTGTGGTCCATGGCTATGAAGAAGTTGAAATACTTCGGGTGGGCGTTGAGCATCCAGCCGAATGAGCATCCGTAGGTGCCTACGGCGAAGTTGGCGCCTGCCGAGAACACTTTGACGGGTGCTACGTTGGCCGACAGGCGGAAGTCTGTGGTGGTGAACTTGCCGGCTATGCGTGTGGAGTTGAGCAGTCCGAAGGTCAGTTTGCGGTAATAGGGGAGGGTGTATTGCGCGGCAAGGTTGATGGTGGCGTTCAGGCCGGTGGTGCGTCCGCCGGCATCGCCGCAGTCATTTAGCTCGTAGAGAGCGGAGAGCTCGTTGCGGATTTTCTTCCACTCGTTGTCAAAGCTGTTGGGTGCATCGCCGTCGGCACTGAAGGTGTGTACGGCAGTCTGGAATGTCTGCACACCGTTGGTGGACGCGAGCATATCGTTTGCCCAATGTATAAATCCGAGGTCTTGCACAGCGGCACTGAAGCTCCAGTCGGCATTGAGCGTGTATGCCGCGCCGAGATCAAAGCCGAGGCCGAAACCGTTGATGCCTGTGCCGTCCACATCCATACCGCTCACGTAGCGGTGGCCGGTGTGGTCATTGACATCGGTCTTATACTTCAGACCCTTCACGCTGGAACGTATCTCGGCATCGGTTGTGGCAGTCCAGTTGTCAGTTCCCAGCGTAAGGTTGGCCGTGGACAGCTTCATGTCCACGTCAGCACCACCGAGGAGCACTTTCAGCTTGCCGCCTACGCGCCACTTAGGGGTGATCTGACGCGAGTGGCCAAATGCGAGTTCGGCGTAGCCGTAAGCGCGACCGCGCACGTCAGAGATGTCGTAAGTTTGGTTGGTGGCTCCCTCCTTGAGCAGCGAGAACACTGAGCGGGGTATTGAAGCGTTGACGGTGGCGCGCGCACTGATGCTCACGGTGTTGTAACCGCCCCATGCCTTGAAGCCTCCCGAGAGGATGGGTATGTTGATGTCAGCTCCCACCTTGTTGTGGTCCTTGAGAGAGCTCAGGAAGCTCCCGGCATCCACGGCCGGATTGAGGAAGGTGGTGGTGCGCCCGTTCACGTTATAGAGGATGTCGTCCACGTGGAGGTTGCCATGCATACCCACATTGAGGTTGCCAAGGCCGGGGAATGCCACGTAAGCAAGGCTGTCGTTGCCGAAAGCCGGGTTGAGCTGGTGGCGGTAGAGGTTGCCCTCGATGAAGTAGCCCGAATATGTGTTTTGCTGGGCGTCGGCAGTGACACTGAGTGCGGCAGCCACACCGGCCACCATCAGAGTTTTATGCAGTTTCATAGCTGTCTGTGTGTTGAGTGGTGGGGAGTGAGTTACAGTTCGTCAGTGTAGTTGCCTGTCACGGTAACTTTCACATTCTTGAGATTGATGCCCTCGGTGGGGGTGAGAACCTCCGAGTCGGCGGGATTGCGCAGCGAAGCCGTGAAGGTGATGCCGTCGAGGTGTGTCACCGTGCCTGTGATATATAGCGTGATGGGCTGATTTACAGCTCCCTTCGGCAGGTCGGCACCAAGGATGTCAACATTGTTGATGGGCTGGCCGCCCACGCCTATGGGATTGCCCGATATGGTCACGTCAAAGGGAGTGGTGTTGGTGGCCGTCGCCGTCACCACCATATGCTGTATGGTAATCTTGTCCACCGTATCATCGTTCCATCCATCGACCGTGTCGGCATAGCGTATCAGTGAGTTGGAGGCAAAGGCCAGCGGCGAATAGAACAGGTATTTACCGTCGACGGCCCCGAGGTCGCCGAGTTGCAGGTCTGTGACATCCTGCGGTGCAATACCGGCATCAGGGATATCAACGTTGATGGTCTTCGGGAGTCCGTCGCCGCTGAGTATGTTACCCAGGGTGGTGAAGTCAACATGGATGGGAGACGTGTAGCCTTCGGGATACTTCTGTGGTAAAGCAGGGGAGAGGCAGAACTGATAAGGCCCGTTGCCCTCGGTGGCGGGGATGTCAAAGGTGCCGTTGTCGATGCTCAATGCCGTACCGGGCTGCTCCTCGCGTATGGGGGTGAGCTTGAGACCTGCATACGAGGTGAGGTCAAACTCACCCACGGGGTTGTTGACAGTCATGTATATCTGCGGATTGAACAGCTTGATGTCCGTGCCGGACTGAGAGAGGAAGTCGGGCAGGTCATCCAGATTGATGGGGGCGATGTCAAAGCCGCTCATGGTGTAATAGACGCGTCCCGACATCATCTCAGCGGTGAGGTCAGAGAATGAGAAGTCCACGGTCAGTGTCATCTGCGCAGCCATCCCCGGTTGCTCAGAGGCTCTCAGCGTCAAGTTGCCGCTCTCAATGCGCATCTTGTCGGAGAACGTGAATGTGCGAGTCGAGGGTACAAACGATGCGGCCTCAGTGGGGACGTTTATGCGCTCTATCGACGCAGTGAGTGTCAGCACGCCGGTGTTTGTCGTGGCCGATGGTACGGTAAGGATGCCGTCAGCGGGGTTATAGGAGCCGGCGGACGGGGTCATCTCGAGGCCCACAGGGAGCTTGATTCTCAGGTCGGTGAAGCGCATTGTGCCGGTGCTCCCGCGGAGTTCATCAACGGAGATGTCAATGCGCATCGTCATCTGCGGCACAATCTGCGTGATGTCAAGGATATATTCACTCACATCCTCCGACAGATAGTTGAATGAAGCCCAAGAGGATTCCACGGGATATGTTGTTTCATCGCCGGAGGCTCCTGCCGACTGAATCAAGTCATGCAGAGGGGCGATGTAAGGAGCGGTGATGTGGATAGGGTCGATATTGACGGGGTCGGAAGCAAACGTCCCGTCATCGGTAAACACATATTGGCCGTCGATAATCTTGAGATTGCCGTCTTCCTTGGGGTCAATGATGTCGCCCAGAGTGATTTCGTCAAGGTTAAGCGGGAGTGTCAGGTTTTCCACCTTAAATTGCGCCGTGGTGTCCACGTCCGACAGGTCATACTTGTCGTCGAGGCAGCCTGTGAGAAGCATCGCGGCGGAGGCGGAGGCCAGCAGATAGCTGATTGCTTTCATTGGTGACAATGCAAAGAAATGTAAGAATGGTAGATAGTGACAGATGTCAGTTACAGCATAGCAAAATTAACAAAAATTCTCACAAATTTGAAAATTTCGTGACAAAATCACACACCACATCTGATTGTCGCACCTCTACGAGGCGCTTTCCCTCTGTGTTTGCCAAATAACAGGCGCTGCGGACTGCCAAAGCAGTCCTTGCACCTGCCTATTATTGTCCACGCCGCTACGCGGCTCCGATGATATACAATTTCAACGATTTGATGCAGTTGCCCTACTACAAAATTAATAGAATTATGGTGATATTGTAGCCCTGAGAAACTATATGGGCGCGCCGTAGATGATTGCGAGGTGAAGTTGAAAATCGGCGTCCTGTGGACGCCATTTTGAGGTTTCACAACCTCTGAAACATCATTTTGAGGTTTTATTTCCTTGCCACCGTATATGCAGCTAGCGGTTTTTCATGTTTTAATCATATTCAAAAGTTTTTGAAAATATATTCACTGTTTTGAGTATATCAAAATGTCTGGTATCATTTTCAATCAAATTGTATGCAAATTTTAATGAAATGAAAACGGAGTGTAATCGGTTGGATTACACTCCGTTGATGTGGGGGAATTGTCTGTTATGAGACTGTTGGGTTACTGTCTGTTGTCAGGCAGCCGTGTTACTTCACTTCCTCGAAGTCTACGTCGGTGACGTGGTCGTCGCCGCCATTGGAGGCCCCGGGCTGGGGGCCGGCCTGACCTGCCTGAGCACCGGCGTTGGCCTGAGCCTGGGCGTTGAGGATGTCCTGCTGTGCTGCGCCGAATGCGGTCTCAATCTCCTTGATGGCGGAGTCGATGCCGGCGAGGTCGGCAGCCTTGTGAGCCTCTTTGAGTCGCTGGAGGCCGGTCTCAATAGTGGCCTTCTTGTCAGCGGGAATCTTGTCGCCGAGTTCGCTGAGCTGCTTCTCGGTCTGGAAGATTACGGCGTCGGCGTGGTTGAGCTTGTCAACGCGCTCCTTCTCCTTGGCATCAGCCTCGGCGTTGGCGGCAGCCTCGTCCTTCATGCGCTTGATTTCAGCGTCGGTGAGGCCTGAGGATGCTTCGATGCGGATGCTCTGCTCCTTGCCGGTAGCCTTGTCCTTGGCAGAAACGTTGAGGATGCCGTTTGCATCAATCTCGAACGTCACCTCAATCTGAGGTATGCCACGGGGTGCGGGAGCGATGCCGTCGAGGTGGAACTTGCCGAGCACCTTGTTGTCCTTAGCCATGGGTCGCTCGCCCTGAAGCACTACGATCTCGACGCTGGGCTGGTTGTCGGCTGCGGTAGAGAAGGTCTCGCTCTTGCGGGTAGGGATGGTGGTGTTTGCCTCGATGAGCTTGGTCATCACGCCGCCGAGGGTCTCGATGCCGACTGACAGAGGCACCACGTCGAGCAGAAGCACATCCTTAACGTCGCCTGAGAGCACGCCGCCCTGAATTGCAGCGCCGACGGCGACCACCTCATCGGGGTTAACGCCCTTGGAGGGAGCCTTGCCGAAGAACTTCTCGACGATCTGCTGGATGGCGGGTATACGGGTTGAACCGCCGACGAGAATTACCTCGTCAATATCCTTGGCTGTGAGGCCTGCATCCTTGAGGGCCTGCTCGCAGGGAGGAATGGTGGCCTGAATGAGCTTGTCGGCGAGCTGCTCGAACTTGGCGCGTGTAAGGGTCTTAACCAGGTGCTTGGGTATGCCGTTGACGGGCATGATATACGGAAGGTTGATCTCGGTGCTCGTGGTTGACGAGAGCTCGATCTTGGCCTTCTCGGCAGCCTCCTTGAGGCGCTGGAGAGCCATAGGATCCTGACGGAGGTCAACGCCCTCGTCCTTCTGGAACTCATCAGCGAGCCAGTCGATAATCACGTGGTCGAAGTCGTCACCGCCAAGGTGGGTATCACCGTTGGTGGACTTCACCTCAAACACGCCGTCGCCGAGCTCAAGGATGGAGATATCAAAGGTACCGCCACCGAGGTCAAACACGGCAATCTTCTGATCCTTGTTGCTCTTGTCCAGACCATAAGCGAGGGCAGCGGCGGTAGGCTCGTTGACGATACGCTTCACGGTGAGTCCGGCAATCTCGCCGGCCTCCTTGGTGGCCTGACGCTGCGAGTCATTGAAGTAAGCGGGCACGGTGATTACAGCCTCGGTCACAGACTGTCCGAGATAATCCTCGGCTGTCTTCTTCATCTTCTGAAGAATCATTGCAGAAATCTCCTGCGGAGAGTAGAGGCGACCGTCGATGTCAACACGAGGGGTGTTGTTGTCGCTGCGAACCACCTTGTAAGGTACGCGCTCGATCTCCTTCTGCACCTGGTCGAAAGTCTCGCCCATGAAGCGCTTGATGGAGTAAATGGTGCGCTTGGGGTTGGTGATGGCCTGACGCTTGGCAGGGTCACCCACCTTGCGCTCGCCGCCGTCAACGAAAGCCACAATTGAAGGGGTGGTGTTACGTCCCTCAGAGTTAGGGATAACCACCGGGTCGTTGCCCTCAAGGACAGCGACGCAGGAGTTGGTCGTACCAAGGTCAATACCTATAATCTTTCCCATAATAGTTGGATATTATATGTTTTGTTGATTTTGTGTGTCGTGGAATGTCTGTTAGTGTTCTTCAATGATTAAAACAAACCGCGTGCCAAAAAGTTGCCCTGACGTAACACGCGCGCAGTCAGAATGTTAAGATATGCAAAGCCCGACTGACAATGTTGTCAGCCGGGCTTGTGACATATTAGTTAACTGGCTGGTAGTCAGTCTTCTGAACGCTTGCGTGAGGGGGAAGTGAGTTTCCAGGCCACGGCGGCGAGGATGGCACCGCAGAGCGGGCCCACCACCATAATCCAGAAGTCGCCCCAGGCAGTCGGGGAGAACAGAGCCGGGCCGAATGAACGGGCGGGATTGACCGAGCAGTTGTCCACGGGAATGCCCACGATGTTGACCAGGCCGAGGCCCACACCTATGGCAAGGCCGGCCATGATGCCGTTGCCCCACTTGGAGGTGGCACCCAGCACGGTGTATACGAAGAAGCAGGTCAGAAGCACCTCCACCAGAAGGGCCATCCCGACGGTAGCTCCGGGCTGGAGCACGTTGGTGGCCAGAGTGTTGGCACCGGTGATGCCGCCGTAAGCGTACTCGGGCGCACCGGAGTTGAAGATGAACCACAGGAGCAGACCGCCGATACCGGCTCCGATGAACTGTGCAATCCAGTAGATGAGGAGGCTCTTGGCACCGAAGGTCTTGTCAGTCAGGAACACTCCAAGGGTGACAGCCGGGTTTACGTGACAGCCGGAGATGCCGCCGATGGCGTAGCAGAGGCATATGAGCACCAAGCCGAAGCAGAGGCCGATGCCAAGACCGCCGATGGAGGGGCCGGCAAGCACGGCGCTGCCGCAGGCAAGAAGCACAAGGAACATGGTGCCGAAACACTCGGCAATGAATTTCTTGGTCATTTGATATTAATGTTGAAAGTGTGGAAAAAGATGTGAGTTATGCAAATATGGCAAACTTTATGATTTTTAACAAATTTTGAACTGATAAGTTTGGGTGGAAGGCATCATTTGATGTCAGAGAGTGATAATGGGCAGGTTATTCCGAGGCATATTTTGACGGAGATGTAGAACCCTCGAATGATCGAGTTGATGTTGTAAATCGGCGTCCTGCGGACGCCATTTGTACAGTCGCAAGTAACCCCGGATGCCTACGCTATCGCTACGGCTTCCGGGGCTACGAATAATCGGCGTCCTGCGGACGCTCCTTAGGAGGTTTTTCAACACCCTCAATTACTTTTGATACACTTCCCCATTTTGAGGGTTTTGCAACACACTCTTTTAGGCCCGGTGTTGGGACATCTGTTGGTCGGTGCGGGATGTGTGAGTGCTTGGCGGGGGTCAGGAGAGGCGGATGTTGCGAAGGAAGTCGGCGGGCTTGATGCGTGACAGTGCTGACCGCTTCAGCAGCGGACGCACGACTGCTTCGTCGGCTGCATCGAGCTCGGCATCGGTGAGGGTGAGCAGGGGATTTGTGGGGGCGAACTCGGGGAGACCGGCAGTGTGTTTGACGGAATTATGGGGACATACTTCCTGACAGGTGTCACACCCGGCGAGACGCCCATGCAGGCGAGTTCCGGGGGGGAGGGGTCCGCGTTGCTCTATGGTGACGCAGCTCAGACATCGGCTCGCATCCAGGGCTCCATTGCCGTCGAGAGCACGCACGGGGCACGCCCTGACACAACGCCCGCAGTCGCCGCAGCTCAGTGAGCACGGCTCATCGGGAGTGAGAGGGAGGGTTGTGATGATTTCGCCAAGAAAGAAGTAAGAGCCGGCACCGGGTATTATCAAGGTGTTGTTGCGGCCGATGAAGCCCAGACCGGCGCGCACTGCCCAATAGCGCTCACGCAGCGGCGCGGTGTCCACGCACACGCGATATTCTCCTCCTAATGTTTCTTTCATAACGTCCACCGCAGAGTTCAGCCGTCGGCGCACCACGGCATGATAATCCTCGCCACGTGCATAGCGGGCAATGCGGCGGCGCGAGGGCAGAGGGGGGTCGGGGTGAAAGTAGGGGAAGGCGGCGACTATTATTGAGCATGCACCATCGAGGAGCATGCGCGGATCTGCGCGCACGTCGTCATAGCGGGTCATGTAGTCCATGCAGCCGTGATGTCCGGTAGAAATCCAGCTGCGGTAACGGTCTGTGTCCTCAGCAGCTACCGGGGCAGCCTTGGCAATGCCCGTGAACGGAGCTCCTGATGCTGACTTAACCAGCTCCTTGACTGCTTCGGAGGTCATCGCGGGTCATCGAGCCGGTGAAATGTGTAGCCCTGCTCAAGCAACCACTCAATTGAGGGCACGAGAGCCTCGCGGAGGTTCGGCCACGCCTTCAGTGAGTCGTGAAACACGATGATGCTGCCGTTGCGGGTGTAGCGGCGCACATTGTCCACCACCTTCTGCGGAGTCATCAGCCGCGAGTAGTCGCGCGTCACCAGGTCATACATCACAATATTGTAGTGATGCTTGATGGCGGCAGCCTGTGCCCAGCGTATCAGCCCGTGAGGGGGACGGAAGAGGGTGCTCCCGATCAGCGCGTCGGCCTCAGTGATGTCGCGCATATAGCGCAGAGTTGTCACCTTGAAGCCCTGGAGGTGGTGCATGGTGTGGTTGCCCACGGCATGCCCGCGCTCCTTGACCATGCGGAATGTGTCGGGATGCTTGCGTACGTTGTCACCCACCATGAAGAAGGTGGCCTTGATGCCGTAGCGGTCCAGCACATCGAGCACCCATGGGGTCACCTCGGGGATAGGCCCGTCATCGAAGGTGAGATACACAGCCTTCTCTCCCCGGTGCTTGATGCGCCACAGTGCCTCCGGAAACAGGAGTCGGTAAGGGAGACGCGGTTGCTCGATGAACATGGCTTTCGATGAGGCTTCAGGTGAGGCTGCAAATTGCTGACGGGCACGCAGACTATGTCACGGGGATGGATGCGTTACCGCAGCGTCAGCTGTCGCCGCGGTCAAGGAAAGCGGCCTGCCGGTCGAAGTTCACGCCCCGGGCCGCAGCCTTCTGCATATACGCTTCGGCATCAGCGCCCAGGTCAGAATACTCCTGGAGCAGACGCAGATAGTAATATTGGTCTATCCAGCGGTCATTGTAGGGCAGCGTCAGATATTGCCATGGCTTGAGGCTCTGGTAATAAATGATGTTGCGCGTGTACTGGTTAAGCTCGTTCTCGATGATGCTCACGGCCTTGGGAGTGTATGTCTTGGTGCCGGTGAGCTCGTCGACGGTGGCATAGAGCTGAGCCACGTCCAGACCAACCTGCAAGCCTAATGGTGAGGCTTCCACGGGGAGCTTCACCATCATCAGGTCAAGCACCTCGGCAGCCTTGGCATAACGGTCAGCGGCAAAGGCTCTTGCCCGCTCGGCACGGTCGCCGGTAAGGTCAGAGATGCTGTCGGTGGCCATCACACCCTCGGTGAGTAGTGCGCGTGCCAGGTCGATGATTTGGGAGCGGGTGGAAGTGACCATGCGGCGCACGGTTTCATCCAGATAGGGTAGCTTGCTCTTGTCGGCCACGTCAAGGCCTCCCCAGCGGAACTTCTCGGTGACGTTGCGATACATCTTGTCGGTGTTCACGCCGGTCTGTCCGTTGGCATTGCGGAGCGGAGTCACCTCATAGGCCATGCCGGTGGAGCGCATATAGGGTGAAAGTCCCAGATAATACTCCGTGGGTACGGTGGTGGCGAAGTACACGGGGCGGTTCCAGCCGTTGGCCGCGCTTGTGGCGAGAATGTCAAGGGAGATTACCTGGCTCAGGGTGAGTCCTCCGTCGCGTGAAGCGTCCCGGTCGGCAATCATGTTGACATCAATGATGTCGTCGGAGGCAGCGGCCTCGGCGCCTGTGATACGGCCGGCTTTGACAGCGGCATCCTTATCCACGGGGATGTACATATTGGGGTAGCGCATCATCGGCAGCCCATAGGCATTCTTGGAGCTCTGCGGGTCGTAGAGGTGCGCAAGGGCCGTGAGGGCATCCACCTTCGTGGTGTCGGGGTCAAGGAAGTAGTTGAACTGGAGTCGGTCATAGGCATAATCTGCCGGGCGGGCGAGCATATCAATGGCCGGAGCCTCGTATGTCGGCTTCTTGATCTGGTTGACATACCAGTCGGTTGTGAGATAGCTCAGGTTGACCACCTTCACGTCGCGGCGCTCACCCTCCACCTCCTGAGCGTACCACAGGGGGAAGGTGTCGTTGTCGCCGTTGGTGAATATCACGGCGTTCTCATCAAGGGAGTTGAGGTAGTTGAAGCCGAAGTCGCGGGCGGTGTAACGGCCTGAGCGGTCATGGTCATCCCAAGTCTGTGACACCATCTGAACCGGCACTATCAGACCCACGAAGGCGGCAAAGCAGGCTGCAAACATCGGCTTCTCGCCCTTGAGGAGCTTGAGGCAGAGATGCCACAGGCCGGCGACGCCGAGGCCTATCCAGATGGAGTAGGCGTAGAACGAGCCTGCGAAGGCGTAGTCACGCTCACGTGGCTGAGTGGGGGTCTGGTTGAGGTAGAGCACAATGGCGATGCCCGTCATAAAGAAGAGGAAGAACACCACCCAGAACTGCTCGATACCTTTCTTGGAGGTAAACGCCTGCCACCCGAGGCCTATCAGGCCGAGGATGAGCGGGAGCATATAGAACACGTTGTGTCCCTTGTTGGCCGAGCCGTTCTCGGCAGGGAGGAGGCTCTGGTCGCCGAGGCGCATGTTGTCGATGAAGGGGATGCCCGAGATCCAGTTGCCATTGTTCACCTCGCCATTGCCCTGAATGTCATTCTGGCGCCCTGCGAAGTTCCACATGAAGTAGCGCCAATACATCTGGTTGAGCTGATATATAAGGAAGAAGCGCAGGTTCTCGGCCATGGTGGGCTTCATGCGCGTGCTCTTCTGCAGCGGGTCGCCGTTTTCGTCGATATACACGGTGGCCTCCACCGGCTTGCCTTTGAGGTCTATCCAGTCCACGTAGGCCTGAGTGTGGCGCTGCGAGTGGATGCGGGGGAAGAGCATGTCCAGCTCCGGCGAGGTCATATAATCCTTCTTCACGCCATAGTTCACGTAAGCGTCAGGCTCCTCCGGCGAGTTCTTCACCACCTTGCCGTAGAGTTTCTTGGTGCCCTTCACCACCGGCTTGGGTGTCTGTCCCTCCACCTGATATACTATGGAGGAGTTCAGAGTGCGGCCATACAGCAGCGGTGTCTCGCCATACTGCTCGCGGTTGAGGTAAGAGGCCAGAGTGAACACGTTGTCAGGCTGGTTCTGATTCATCGGCGTGTTGGCCGACGAGCGGATGAGCAGCAACGCATAACTGGTGTAGCCTATGAATATCACGAAGCAGCTGAGGATGGTAACGGTGAGCACCCTGACCGGGATATGACGAGCCAGAGAGAAGTAGGCAACGAGAGCCAGGATAATCACCACCGGCACCCACAGGCTCTCACCGATGAATGGGATGCCGCTGAGGGTGATGGCGATGATGAACGACAGCTTCATGCGCAGCGGCGACCGCTGGGCATACATCTCGCGGATGCACCATATGAAGGCTGCCACGGTGAGCAGCGCATAGATGAGCACGCCCCAGTTGTAGCCCAGATGGCACACGTTGACAAAGAACAGCTCAAAGTACTGCGACATCTCCACGAAGCCCGGCACCAAACCGAAGAGTATCAGCGCAATGATGATGACTGACACGCCCAGGGCTGCCAGTGACCCCAGAGCAGTGGTGTCGCTCCACTTGCGGTAGTAGATCACCAGCACTATCGCCGGGATGCAGAGCAGGTTGAGCAGGTGCACCGCGATGGAAATGCCTATCACATAGGCTATGAGCACCAGATATCGGTCGGAGTGCGGCTTGTCGGCACGCGCCTCCCACTTGAGGATGAGCCAGAAAACCAGTGCTGTGCAGAACGACGAGAAGGCATACACCTCAGCCTCGACGGCCGAGAACCAGAATGTGTCGCTCCAGGCGTAGGCCAAAGCTCCGCAGAGACCCGCGCTCATTATCACTATCATCTTGGTGAGTGAAACCTCCTCGCCATCTTTCACCAGCAGCTTGCGCGTCAGGCAGGTGATGGTCCAGAAAAGGAGCAATATGGTGCCGGCACTGAATATCGCCGATGAAGCGTTCACCATCAAGGGCACCAGCGATATGTCGCCGCCGGCGAAGTTTACGGCCACACGAGCCATCATAATCCATATGGGGTTGCCCGGGGGATGCCCCACTTCGAGCTTGAATGCCTGGGAGATATACTCCGGGCAGTCCCAGAAACTCGCGGTGGGCTCCAGAGTGAGCAAGTAGGTGACGGCGGCGATGACGAAGCACAGCCATCCGAGGGAGTTGTTGATGAGGTTATATTGCTTCATGTGATGAACGGTCACATTAGGCTGCAAAGTTAAGCACTTTTCGGCAATCTCGGCGCATCTGCTCCGCGCTTGGACTTAAAATTCATTTCAACTGCCCACGAGAGTATTGCAGAACCTGCTGTTGGCGGAGGCTATGTCGTAAATCGGCGTCCTGCGGACGCCTTCTTCAGATGGATGCCTTAACCCCGGATGCCTACGCTGCGCTACGGCTTCCGGGGCTAAGGGTAAATCAGCGTCCTGCGGACGCTCTTCTGACGGTTATGTAACACCCTCCAAAACTTTTGATACACTTCCCTCCTTCGTCGGTTTTTGCAACACCCTCGTTCATTGGGGCGCCGGCGCAATGAAGGGGAATTTTGATGCGGTTGGGCCGGTCAAGGTTCAGATGTCGGCGAGGAGGTCACGGAGGTGACGGCCGGGGCTGAGGGAGAGCTTGGCACGGAGGCGCTGGCGGTTCTTCTTGGCCGAGTCGGGGGCGATGGAGAGGATGCGAGCTATCTGTTTGGTGTCGAGGTTGATGTAACAGAGGCAGGCCATGCGCACGTCACCCGGAGTGAGCGTGGGCCAGCGCTTCTTGAGGCGTGCCGTCCAGTCGGGCTCCACCTCGGCAAACGCTCGCTCTACGTCGGTCCAGTTGCTTTGACCAGAAATCCGCGAGCGGATGGCTCCCACGGTGTCAATCTGCCGTCGCTCAGTGCGTCGATGGCGCGCAAGCCACAATGCAGCTCCGCCGCCAAGGGCCACAATTGCAGCAATGACGCTGATGAGGACGTTGCGCTGAGTGCGATGGCGCCTCATCTCAGCCTGATATTCAGCATCGCGAAGGTCAAGCTCATGGCGTACAAGGTCGTTTTCCATCATGCGCGAGCTGCTGCGGGCGTAACGGATGTCGTGAAAATGATCCACTTTCTCCTGATACATACGGGCTGAGTCTTCCTGCCCGATTGCCTTGTAGAGATCAGCTAAAATTGTGAACACCTCCTCAGCAGCTATGCAGTCATCGTCTATTCGCGACAGGCACAGCCGGCGGTAATAATCCATTGAGTCGCGGCCGGCCGGTCCCCGGCGCATATGGTAATCGGCAAGGTATGCCTCGTAGATGGCTTTCACCGGCTGATACGTTTTGTTATCAGGGAAGACCTCATGTCCGCGTTGGAGGTGCCTTACATTGTTGTCATACTGATAGGCGATGATCAACAGACTTGGGAGGCTTTGGATGTTAGCCATCGTGAAGGAGTCGCGCATCATGCTGTCAACCATGGCGGGCGCCTGTGTGGGACGGCTGCCGTTGATGAGTGTGAGCTTGTTGTAGGCAGCTATGGTTGCAAGGAGGTGCTTGCCGGTGTGTTTGGCTGTGCGGATGGCTTCGTCGTAATAGCGGATAGCGTTGATGGTGTCGCCTATTGCATCGCGGTCTATTGCTATTTTATTGCACGTGCTTGCATACTTCGCCGAGTCACCGGCTGCCAGGAAGGCATCGGCGGAGTGCAGATTGATGAGGGAGCGGATTGCCCTGGGGTAATATAGAGAGGCCATCGAGTGAAAGCGGGCTGCATCATAAGGGTATGCCACAGAGTCTATGAGAGTCAAGGCTT
The DNA here is from genome assembly GCA_023665605.1 of Candidatus Amulumruptor caecigallinarius. Taxonomy (GTDB): domain Bacteria; phylum Bacteroidota; class Bacteroidia; order Bacteroidales; family Muribaculaceae; genus Amulumruptor; species Amulumruptor caecigallinarius_B. The sequence goes on from JAMPDP010000001.1 coordinate 1,188,647, forward strand.
CGCCAATCATGTCGAGCCCTTCCTGTGTCATCTGGCCGGAGGCCAGGTCCGAGCCTTGATAATACATGGCGCGTGCGCGGATATGATCAGAGCCAACACTGTCCGCAATCGAGAAGAGGCGGTTGATCAGGATTGAGTCGTCAGCAGCATCATTGATGGCCGCATCCTCCATCCGAGCATCGAGAATGGCCATGATGCTGTCTGCTTCCGGTTCGACGGGTGCCCAATATCGGAGTGGGGAGCCGGTGTGATGCTGAGGGCGGTCACATCCGGCGATGCCTGCGGCCAGTGCGGCGATAAGAACCAGAGAAAGGAGAGTTGGGGCGGCTTTGAGAGTTTTCATGCGGCAAAAGTAGCAATATTTCGCGGAGGGGGACAGCCTGCCTCGCGCTTGTCCCCCTTTTGTCCCCCACGTTGATTTCCACCGTGTTACTGACGGGGCTAATTTTGCCGTCAGCTATGTAGACCGATGAAAAACTGCTTACTGCCAATCATACTGTCACTCTTGCTCAGCATGGGTTGCTCCGCCACAATGAAGGCGCAGACTGTCACTGCCGAGGCGTACCGCTACGAGCGGCTCAACATCAAGACCAACATCCTCTATGACCTCGCCGCCGGGCTCAACCTCGGAGTGGAGACACCGCTGTCATCACGCCTGTCGATTGACCTCTCAGGCGTGTACAACCCCTTTACATTCTCTGACGGCGTGAAGTGGAAGAACTGGCTTGTGCAGCCGGAGCTGCGCTGGTGGACACGCCGAGCCCTGAACGGTCACTTTCTGGCAGCGCACCTCGTGGCGGGCGAGTATAACCTTAATCGCGTCACCTTATTATATAATGCGTTCCCGGAGACGCGCACGCACCGCTTCGAGGGGTGGGGGATAGGTGGCGGTATAGGCTACGGCTACCGATGGACATTCAACCGCCGGTGGGCCATGGAGGCTGAGATAGCGGCGGGGGTTATCTACTCTAAGTATGACAAATATCGCTGCGGGCGTTGCGGCGAACGTATTTCCCGAGGCAGCAAGGTCTACGCCGGCCCCACCAAGTTAGCTCTGTCGCTGCTCTACCGCTTCGGCACCAAGGACACAGAGGAACCGGCGGCACTCATCGCGGGCCCTGCCACGGTCCGTGACACTGTGCTGCTCCATGACACATTATATATAGAGCGCATAGTGGAGAAGCCAGCGGAACGCCCTGCGGATGCCTCGCTGCGGCTCCGCAAAGCGTCGATGTCTCTGCGCGTGACATTCCCGCATGACGGCGCTGCCATTGACCCGCTTTTGGGCGACAATGCCGTGCAAATCGACTCTCTCTCTCGCTTTATTGTCCGCTATGCCGACGACCCTTCGCTTCGCGTCAACCGCATAGAGATCAATGCCTATGCTTCTCTCGAAGGCTCGGCCGAACACAATCTGCATCTCTCAGAGCAACGCGCCGAGGCCGGTACGGCCCTCATCAAAGATATGCGTCCTGACCTGGCGCCTCTGATTGTAAGTCGTGGCATGGGCGAGGACTGGGACTCCCCGGAGTTCCCCGGCAAGGAGCGGCTCCTCGCGGAGCCTGACCTTGACCGTCGCGAGGAAATCCTCCGCTCCATGGCCGACGGGGCCGTGATGCGCTCACTGGCCGTCACACAGCTCCCGCGCCATCGCCGCCTCGAGGCAGTGATATTTTTCTCGCTGATTGAACCGGGCACAAATCACTGACGCACCGCTCGACGTAGCTTGCTTTAATACTCATCAATCTTTCAACCAATCCATTAACTAATACCCATCACTCTCTAACATCACATTTTTATGCGATTCAGAAATTTTCTGTCGGCCTCAGCGGCCGGCGTTATGGTGGTAATGACGGCTTGCTCAAGCGAGGAGCCTGCTCAGACCACACCCACTGCCATTGCGGGCGAAAAGACTTTCGCCTCATTCAGCATCTCTATGGCCAACGTGCAGTCACGCGCTCAGGCCGATGACAATGCTGACCCCGTGGAGCAGACCATCGATGCCATCACCCTCTACATCTTCAGCGGCGGTGTGCTCGAGCAGAGCTTCACGCCCACCATCAGCGATGCAAAGACCGAAGCCGTGGAGGTTACTACCGGCGAGAAGGTAATCTTTGCCGTAGCCAACGGTGCTACCATGAGTGTCACTCCCGAGTCGACCACTCTGGCAGAGTTCCGCAGCCGCCTGCGCAGTGCCTCTGTGTCAACCATCGCCACTGAGGGCAACTTCGACATGACCGGCTCTGCGACCGCCATTATCACCAAGTGCACAAAGGCTGAGGCTGAGGCTGCTCCTATCTCCCTGGGCGTGAGCCGTTCGGCTGCCAAAGTGCAGGTGAAGTATGACCCAGAGGCCGTCAATGTCCGTGCCACACTCCGTGCCACCTTCGCTGACGGGCACTTCACCATCGCCCAGTCCACCAAGCAGATGCGCATGGTGCTTGACAAGAACACGCCCATTGAGCTCGGTACTCCCGTGGGCGGCATCTACGCCAACTATGAGCAGCCGGCAGCCAATCCCGTGTGGAAGGCCACCCTCACCGAGGGCTTCTCGGCTGCTTTCAACCGCTCGCTCTACACCGGCGAGAGCTACAATGCCGAGCCTGTCACCGGCAACACCACTTACGCCATGGTGCGCCTGAAGGTCACTCCCACCCAGGTCTACAACTCCGAGCCTTTGGCATCTGACGGCACTTTCTACGTGCTCGCCCGCCACGATGAGGTGCATGGCAGCTACGTCTTTGCCTCCGACAATGACTACAACCTGCTCTACTTCGCCACCGAAAAGGACGCTACCGCCTACAAGGCTGAGGCAAACCTCAACGAGGCCTATGAGATCATGCGCTACGCCGAGGGCCTGGCTTACTACCGTGTGAACCTCCAGAGCGAGACTGCCGAGGGCACTGCTCTGGCAGACAAGTACTGCGTGCTCCGCAATCACTTCTACCGCGTGAATGTCACAGACGTGAAAGCCCTCGGCGCTCCCACCGAAGCCGGCACTGTGCCCACCAATCCTGACGAGCCTCTCGAAGCTGATGCGTGGCTGGCTGCCGAGATTTCAGTAGACCCCTGGCTGACTGTCGATTACAATACTTCGCTACAATAATCTGTGTAGGAACAGGATTATCGATTGATGTTCCGGGAGGCGGTGTCACCTCCACGACTGCCGTCTCCCGGATTTTACCGAATATTATCACCTCTGTTGACTCCTCTCGTGCTCATTAGACTACGCACCGGCCTGGCCGCCGTAATGGCTGCGGTTCTCGTGCTGCCTGCCCTGTGCAGCTGCATCCGTGATGACCGCGGCGACTGCGAGTTCCCCCTGCGGCTCCATTTCACTTATCTCTATAACCGCGAGGCCACAGACCTGCTCCGTGCTGAGGTCTCCTCGCTCCACCTTGCTCTCTATCACACTGACGGTGGACGACTCGCGGCACAGACTTCGCTGGCCGTTGCCGACCTTGACGCTGACAACAACCTCGAATGGCTCGTGCCCGAAGGCCGATACACTCTCGTGGCGTGGGGCGGCCTGGGCAATCATTACGTGGTGTCCTCTCCCCACTCTCTGAGCTCCACTCAGGTAAGCCATGCCGATGGTGCTGTGGTGAGCCGTCACGATGAGCATTTGTGGCATCGTGCCATCACTGACGTTACCGTCACCGGCAACCTCACTTCGACTCTTGAGGTGGATCTCCACAAACTCTCCAACGATTTGACCGTCAGCGTCGTCATTGATGACTCCGGCCTCTCCTCTGATGCCGCCGTCACTGCCGCCAACGCAACCTACACATCGCTCGGCACCATCCACCCGGATGCCCCGACCACAACTTATCGTCCCCGTTCCGAGTCGGGGACTCACCATTTCACTCTCGGAACCCTCGCTCCTGACGATGACTCCATACTGAGGCTCACGCTCGCTCCGGCATCACGTTCCGCTGATGATGCAGTCTCTGAAATTTTTAACGGTTCGCTCTCGGCGCTCCTTGCCGCTGATCCTGATGTAGATCTTGATCTTGACGATGACTTCCGGCTGGAGTTCCGCGTCAACACCACCGGCAGCAATGCAGCCGTGAGTGCCTACGTCAACGGGTGGCATATCGTTGACTATGACGTGACCCTGCGGTAGCTCCGACCTAACTGCCTGACAGACCATGAGAATAACTCACCACATAACCTTGGCATCACTCCTCGCCCTGAGTCCGCTCGTCTCAGGGTGCAGTGCCGGCGATGCCTCCTCGACAGAGCCTGTGGCCGCTGAGGCATCGGCTCCGGAAGGCTCCATGCAGCTGCGGCTCATGCTTGACAGTGCCGCTCCGGGCTCCCGCGCCGCCGATGCGCCGCAGGATGCCTCTGACATGACCATTGCAGACGTGATGCTGCTCCTTTTCACCTCTGATGTCTCCGGAGAGCCTGAGAATCTGTATGCTGTTCTCCGGGCCGATAACATCTCGGAGGCTGATGCCGCCGGCAGCCGGACATTTGATGCGCGGCTGGGCATAAGTGCTTCCACGCCGCGCCATCTGGTTGCCGTGGCTGTTGCCAATGCCTCCCGCTTCTTTGATGCGCTGCATGTCATGGCAACGCAAGCTGCCGATTACAGTTCAGTCGCCTCCCTGCTCACCGAGGATATGGATGGACGTGCTGCTGCGCCTCAACTCTTCACATTCTATGGCCGCGCCACAACTCTTATCGACACCTCGCTCAAAGCGCAGTCGGTCAAGATGTCCATGCTTCGTGACCTGGCGAGGGTGCGTATCACGCTCGCTGATGATGTCTACGCTCGCGGCCATCGGCTGGCTTCGCTCCACATATATAATCGCTTTGACCACATCTGCCTTTTTCCGCTGAATTATGCCGGGGGACGTGCCACTCTCCCCGGCGGCGTGGCTGCCGCCGCTAATGTTGTGCCTGAGCCCGCTATGACTGACTCCCCCTCGCTCACCATCCACGTCTCTGAGCAAGACATCCTCATGGACGGAAGCGGAGACCCTGAGGATGAGTGGCGCTTCACCCGTCCGGCCCTGATTGCCGGCATCTATTACCGTGGCTCTGAGCTGTCTTACTACCGCATTGACCTCAAAGACACAGCCGGCAAGCTCTATGACATCCTCCGCAACCATTGCTACAATGTCTGTGTCACGTCAGTGGACGGTCCGGGGCAACCCACTCCCGAAGAGGCTTACTTCAACATTACCGCCGGCATCGCCGCTGACATTGTCCCCTGGGTGGATTCGGACTTTGACGCAGCGTTTGACGGCGGCTCATGGGTCGCCCTGGCCCGCGATGTCACCCTCGGTCCTGCCGCCGGTGACGTTGCCTCGCTGGCGTTCGCAACCAATGTGCCGGTGGACCAATGGGAACTGGCATGGGGGATGCCCGGAGATGACCCCGCTGCTCTTACCTACACCTCCGTTTCCCCTCTGAGCGGTGACCTCTTTGAGGTGACGCTTCCGCAGGAGGTCGAAGCCGATGGTCATGCCTCCTTGAACTTCAGGGCTTTGCAAAACATCCCTTCTGACGCAGACTCGCGTGTGCGCACTCTCTACATCAATGTCACCCCAAGGCTCCGTCTGGCAGTCAACGTCTGTCAGGCTCAAGCCCCGTCCGATGGCTCGGACGCACCCTGGGGGGCTGACTATATATTCGGTGACCTGTAAGAGCTTGTTTAATAATAAATGTGAACATCTCGGCGGTGTATCTTTGCGATAAATTTCTCGTTACGAGGAAGGAGCGATGCGAGCATCTTCCATCCTTCAACTCAGTCACATAGCTTGCTATGCTCCTTCGTCTCAGGATGAAATCTGCTCCAAGATTTTCGACCGAGATGTCCACATTTATTATTAAACAAGCTCTAAAACAAAAGTGCTGTCAAGCAACCTCTAAATCACTTCATTGCCAATCTATCACTTCTCAATGAGACTAACATCCATCATATCGCTGCTCACCGCGGCTCTCGTCTTTACAGCTTGCTCTGATGACGATTACACTCTGCAGGGCGACTCCCCCGCAATCCCCTCTGACGAGGTGTCAATCCCCTACCGGGTACAGGGTGAGGTGCTCGAAAGCCGTGGCGTGGCAGCGCTGAACCATGAAAAGAAACTTGACCGGGCCTACATCATGCTCTTCGATGACCGCACCGGCGAATATGTCGGTTATGCAGCTGTCAATGTGCCCGCCGGAAAGCGGACACTCTCATTCTCGCTTCCGGAGAATGCCTCTTTTGACACCCCATACCGTGTGATAGCCCTCGGAAACGCTGACCCTTATACGCCCGGCGGTTACTCCGGCTACGCTTCGCTACTCTCTGATTTCACAGGCGACTATGCCGGGGCCAAGCGCACTCTTGAGGCTCACTTCGCGGGCAAGATTACAGCCTCTTCACCCGGACTGCTCCCGATGTTCGGCACATTCATTGACCCTGATGGCGAGGACTCCACGCTTACTTTCCATCAGGAGGGCGACATCCAATCGGTTCTGGAGGCTGACTCTTACTTCTACTTCTCACGCGCTGTGGTGCGTGTGGATCTTCTCAATCTGGTGGGAGGCATGCTCCGCATCCAGAAGGTGAAAGTCATCAATGAACGCAACGCCGGCTTATTCTTCACCGATGGCATCAATGCCGGTTCGCAGCAGGAATTCGAGCCCTCTGATGCCGGCTATGTCAGCGTCACCGATGTCGAAAACACCACCGAGCGGCTCACCGGGGCTCTCTATGCCTTCCCCAACATGGTGAACACCACCGTGCAGAATGACCGCGTCACCACGGCTCTGATGATTGCCGGCTATTACTTTGACGACACCACAGGGCAATACGACTCAGAGCTCACCTATTACCGCTTCAACCTTGCCAATGTCGGCGAGTCGCAGCTGCTCAAACGCAACTATATGTATCGCGCCACCATCAAGGGAGTGTCGCGCCGGGGTGCCGCAGACGAACAGACGGCCTACAATGATGCTGCACCGATATTCACCTATGACCTCGATGAGGAATGGGATGTCACCGGCGACAATGTTACAACCGACGAGGACGGGAACTTCCTGATTGTCAGCAAGTCGCACCTCACCTTTGACGGCGAGGCAAGTTCAGCTGACTTTGTGGAGCTGCGAGTGAGCACAAACCCCGAGCTGGAGTGGCATGCCGAATGGGTGTCCGAAGTCGGGCACTCCAATGAGCTGTTCACATTCGAGAGGCTCTCGAACGAGGCTGTGAAGTGCGGTCCGCTCGTGGTCAATCACTCTGAGTATGTCCGCTACGGCTATCTCCGCATAGTGGCCGTCAATCCCGGCAGCGGCAAGAAACTCGAGCTGCCTATCTACCTTGTGCAGCTCTCCACACAGAACAATGTAAAGACGCTCACCGTCAATGGAGTCACAGGCACCCTTACGCAGGAGCTTGACCCGATGGGCGGGACTGTGCTCCTGAAAGTGGTGACCGGTTCAAAGCAGAACCAATGGGTTGCCGCTGACGACGGCACTTTCACCGGCTGGGACACTCAGGGCATCTCGTTCACACGCACAGGTAGCACCAACACCTATCTGGAGCTGACGTTCCCCGCCAACATCACCGGCGAGACCCGCGTTGCCACAGTCACGGTGTCGCTCGTCGATGACGAGGAGGGGCGAGTGCTGCCGGTGGTCATAAACTTGCAGCAGGCTCCCTCGTCGCAGCTCCTTGACATCATCAACTTCCCCGAAAGCGGAGTGCTCTCCCTCGAGTGTCTCTCGCTCGACGAAGGCAACCCCGATGGAGTGGTTAATCAGCGCGAGTTCATAGTCCGGCTCACGGATGCCCGTTATCGCTACCGCGTCACCACGGACTTCGACAAGGATCGTGACCTTGTGCTCTCTGAGACGCACCATCGCGGACTCGGCTCTCTGAATCCGGCCTATGCCTCTCACCCGGCAGATGGCAGCGGAAATGCGCTGGTCAACAAGGATGACCGACTGGAGGGACTGGGCAACAACTCGGCTTTCTGGATCAATCCCTTCCGCACAGGTCCCGGCGACCCCACAATCACCGGCACGGTCACTGTTGAAGCGTACAACCCTGATGACCCGTCTGCCCGCACCGAGAAGCGCTCTTTCACTGTCCGCCTCACTTCGCAGCAAATGGACATTAACGACGTATATTTCCAAGACTCCGACGGCAAGTGGCTGATGATACCTGACCGCAATTATGGCTGTCCGGCACGCACACAGCCCGGCACTTCTGACCCAGTGACGGCAAGCTATTATGACTACCGCCAGAATGTACTTGTCACCAATCAGAACCCTGCCCCATATCTCCGATCTTTCGGCGGCACTCTCTGCACGTTCACACAAGTCGGCTTATCGGTGACCCCTTCACCCACATTGGAGACAATGGTGAACCTGTTCGTAAGTGAAGGTGCTGAAAACAATTTCCTATATGAGTCAACAGAAGGGTGGGACATCTTGTCCAAAACGTGGGTGGATGCCACAGACGGCATGGCATCTAAAGTGCGGTTCAGCAAAGGTCGAGCCTGGCTGCTCTCAGACCTGAGGCTTCACGCCGGAGGCAAAGATGTGCCCGTAGGGTGCTGGATCCCTGCCGTGTACACCAAGTGGCAAAGTTTCGCCGCCAGTAAGTTCATTTGCAGATATATGGTGAATGAGCTTGACCATTCAGACTATTCCGGCAACTATTATCAGGGATTCTGCTGGACTTGCTACGACGTGGACCATCCGAGTCAATTCAGGAAAGAGACGTACACCAACCTTGGCGGCAATGGCCATTACACTGCTGAAAAGGCCGTGCGCCTGATGCGCAGCCTCACCGATGAGGAGCTCTCCCGCGTCCGCACAGAGCTGCTCCACCAGTGAGGCAACAACCTGCATCTCCACGCAGCTGCTCCATCAATGGTGCCTCGCACAGCCATCAGTCAGATGCTTATGCAGTACTGTCTGTCCTGGTGCCGGCAGTTAAGTGTGAACGGATGTTAACAAATTTGCCATTCACGGAATTTAACGCTATATTTGCAGTCGCTTTTGGCCGCTTGGCCGGGGTGTACCATGCTTGCCTTTCAGGCCGGTAGCTCACCCTTCAGGGCCCATTCGTCTATCGGTTAGGACGCAAGATTTTCATTCTTGAAAGAGGAGTTCGACTCTCCTATGGGCTACTACAATCATTTACACACACCGTATTACAACGTTTAACACCATTTATTGATGGCAAACCACAAATCATCAATCAAGCGCATCCGTCAGACTGCTACACGCAACGCTCGCAACCGCTACTATGCAAAGACCGCCCGCAACGCCGTGCGCGCGCTCCGCAAGATGACTGACAAGGCTGAGGCTGAGGCTCGCTACGTCAAGGTTGAGGCCATGCTCGACAAGCTCGCCGCCAAGCACACCATCTCCAAGAACAAGGCCTCTAACCTCAAGAGCAAGCTCGCTAAGCTCATCAACAAGCTCTAAGCCCGACGCTCACACCTCATACAGCCTCGGTCCTGCCACCTGAAGCTCCTATACAGCTCATCGGTGGCTGACTCGCAGGCAGCGCGGCCCATTCGTCTATCGGTTAGGACGCAAGATTTTCATTCTTGAAAGAGGAGTTCGACTCTCCTATGGGCTACACACCCCGACGGAACACTCTGCTTCCGCCGGGGATTACTGTTTCTTCGCTCTCCGGCTCTCTGTTATCCACTCCGGCTCTCTGTTGTCCACTCCGGCTGCTCACTATATAACCATCCCATATGTCTGACTCTACTCCTGACCGGCTCCGCTCACTTCTGGACGATGCAGTAGCGCGTTACAACGTCCCGGCGTTTGCCGACGATGACCCCGTGCAGTTTCCCCGCCTATTCTCTGACGTGCGCGATGTGGAGATTGCCGCTCTGCTATGCGCCACGATAGCGTGGGGCAACCGCAAGATGATAGTCCGTGACTGTGCACGCTTGATGGACCTGATGGACGGTGAACCATATCGCTATCTCACCGAGGGAGCCTTCGAGGAGCTCACTGACGACACCAATATACACCGCACATTCTTTGCCCGCAACCTTAAATGCTATATGCGCGGTCTGCGCAGCATCTACTCCCGCCACGGCAGCTTGCAGGATTGTGCCCGCGCCGAGAGGATAGGGGAGAGCATCGCCCCGGCATGGGAACTCGCAGCTCTGCTTAACCGCGCCATCGCCGAGGCTAACGATGGCTGTGCCGACTCACGCTGCCTGCCCCAAAACCTTGATGCCACAGCCCTGAAACGTCTCAACATGGCTCTCCGCTGGCTCGTCAGAGACGACGGCATTGTCGACATCGGATGCTGGGACGTCATCACACCTGCACAGCTATACATCCCCATGGATGTGCACGTAGGGCGCGTAGCCCGCTCCTTGGGCCTCCTCTCGCGCAACTCCACCGACCGCAAAGCCGCCGAGCTACTCACCGCCCGGCTCCGCCAATTCCGCCCGGACGACCCTACCGCCTACGACTTCGCCCTCTTTGGCCTCGGCATCAATCCGGCCATCCAATCCAACTAAGCATTCTATCCCGTTTCAAAATTTCATCGGTCCGTCACCGAAAATTCCGAATTGGTAGGGCGATGTTACAGAGCCTAATGATGGCGGAGTGATGTTGTAAATCGGCGTCCTCCAGACGCCCTTTGCTGTGCTGACTATGACCCCGGATGCCTGCGCTATCGCTCCGGCTTCCGGGGCTACGGTTAAATCAGCGTCCTACGGACGCTCCCGGGGAAAAGTTCTGCAACACTTTCCTTTGCTGTGCTGACTATGCCTCCGGATGCCTGCGCTATCGCCCCGACTTCCGGGGCTATGGGTAAATCAGCGTCCTGCGGACGCTCGTTTGGAGTTTTTGCAACACCCTCGGTGACCCTCAGCCATAGGAATCCATAAACCCCTATTGACGAGGGCTTTCTTCAATAAACGCGCATAGCATAACACCCATTCACAGCTGCTGCACGGCCGGTGAGGCGACCACGGCGGGCTGCTTGGGTAGGGCGGGTGTCCCCTCGGTGACGACAGTGCTGTCGGGCGGCACCGGAGTGACGTTGACGGTGGTGGAGTCGGAGTCCGCGGCAGGTGAGGCGGTGATAACCTCCTCAATGGGGAGCTCGTCGATGGGCTCGCACTGCACCTCGTCAATAGAACCGAGATGGTTGCTCTTTGCGTAGTAGTAGCAGAGGAACACGGCGGCAAGGAGCACTATCAGCACGGCGAAGTAGAGCACTAACTTCATGCGATTGTTGCTCTTGGGTGAACGCGGATGCGAGAGCGTGGCTTCATAGTCAGCCAAGGGGTCAGACTCCTCAGCTGCACCCTCCACATCATCAGCAGCACCCATAGCTGCGTCCTTCGCAGGCTCCGCAGCCTTCCCGGCTGCTTCAGCTTTATCGGCGGCCTCGGCCTCCTTCTTCTTGCGGTTGACGCTCAACGACGCCTCAATGGACATGATAGGCTCAATGCCGACCTTAGCCGAGAACACCTTTTCGGCATCGGCATCCTCCGAGGCATCCTCATCAATATCCTCATCAATATCCTCGTCGATATCCTCGTCAATATCCTCGTCGAGATCTTCGTCAATCTCCTCCTCAGGCTCCTCTGCGTCGGAGTCCCGGTTTTCGGGAGTGTAGATGAGTTCTATCTTGGCGTGTGGGGTGTCGGCCAAAACTATGGTGGTCGGTTCAGCAGGAGAACCCTCCGCAGCGTCATCCTGACGCTCGCGGAGGGTTTTGTTAAGGAGAGTGGGGTAGCCGCAGCCGGGACAGAACAGAGACTTGTCGGAGATGCTGCGACCGCACTCGTCACATTTTATAAGGGCCATGTGGCGCTAAATTGTGATGTTGGGGTCGATAATCTTGAAATTGGTATAAAGGGGTACGGGAGCCGGGCTCACGCCACGCCGCAGATGGCGAGGATGGTGTCGTAGAACCAGCTGACGATACCCAGAGCGAGCACGCCGCCCACGGTAATCCAGAGGCCGAGGCGCTCGGAGCAGGCGGAGCGGAAGTTGGCTATCACGCACTCATCCTGGTTGATGAACATCGCCTTGACCACTAACAGATAGTAGTAGAGCGACACAATAGTGTTGATCAGCGCAATCAGCACAAGCACGTAGAGAGCGGTGGAGCCGCTGCCCAGAGCACCTGTGAATATGAAGAACTTGCTGAAGAAGCCTGCAAACGGGGGGATGCCGGCCAGCGAGAACATGGCGAGCATCATCGCTACTGACAGGCGCGGATTGGTCTTGTAAAGGCCGTTGTAGGAGTCCATGCTCACATGGCCGGTGGCATTCTCTATGGCACCGATCACGCCGAAGGCGGCAAGATTGCTGAACACGTACACCAGGATGTAGAACATCATTGCGGCCATGCCAAGGTTGCTGTCACCCACAATGCCGAGCATGATGTAGCCGGCCTGTGACACTGACGAGAACGCCAGGAAGCGCTTCATGTTGCGCTGACGGATGGCGAAGAGGTTGCCCACGGTGATGGTGAGGATTATCAGCGCGTAGAGCATCCATTCCCAAGCCTGAGCGTAGACCGAGCCAAACACCTGAGTGAGGATCACCAGGAAAGCAAAGGCTGCGGCACCCTTGGAGATGACTGACAGATAAGAGGTCACGGAGGTGGGAGCTCCCTGATAGACGTCGGCGGTCCACAGGTGGAACGGCACAAGCGACAGCTTGAAGCCGATGCCTGAAATCACGAAGGCCAAGGCAACCACAAGCAGGGGAGTGGCACCGGACACCGCCAGTGCGGAGGCGATGCCTGAGAAGTAGAGCGTGCCGGCAAGGCCGTAGACGAATGACAGACCCATCATAAAGATGGCTGTCGAGAACACGGCGGTGAGGATATACTTCACGGCAGCCTCATGGCTCTCATAGCGGTGCTTGTCGAATGCCACCATCGCTGCGAGGGGGAGTGAGGCTGTCTCCAGACCGATGACGAACAGCAGGAAGTGGCGGGCCGAGATCATCAGGTACATGCCGAAGAGGGTGATAAGCAGCAGCTCGTAGAACTCGCCGCGGCGTATCATGGATGTCTCGCTGTTGGCCCACTTCATCGACTGTATGAGCACGATGAACACGCCTACATTGAGGATATTCTTGATGGCTACCACCGCGGGCGACGAGGCATACATCCCGGCGAAGGCTTCGGTGGAGTCTGCGCAGCAGCCCAGGAAGCTCACTGCCGTGAAGCACCCGAAGAGCACCGTGGCAAGCAGGGGGGTCACCGCGCCGAGACGGCGGGGCGCGAAGGTATCATAGAGAAACACCAGCAGAAAGACGACGAGGAGGCCGATCTCCTGCTTCATTGCTAAAAACTGTGAATAGTCCATTGCTATGGTATGTGTGGGGGCTTAGAGCGGTCAGTTCATGCCGAGCACGGCGAATATCTGCGGGCTGAAGGTGAATTTAATCAGGTCAGCGAAGAAGTTGGGGAAGCAGCCGATGCCGGCAACGCACACTATCAGTGCGGCTGTGGAGGTGCGCTCCCACCACTCGGCATCGGTGAGCTGCAGGTGGTGCTTGTCATAGACAGGGCCGAAGAGCAGCTTGCCCACGACGCGAAGGATGTAGACGGCGGTGATGACAATCGAGCAGCATGCCACGATAGTAAACACGCGGTGGAACATATCAGCATGCTGGAACGAGCCCACGAAGATGGTCATCTCGGCTACGAAGCCGCTCAGACCCGGCAGACCGAGCGATGCCATACCGGCTATCACGTAGCAGACGGCCAGATAAGGCATAATCTGCATCATGCCACCCATCTGACGGATGTCGCGGGTGTGTGTGCGACCGTAAATCATACCGATGAGGGCGAAGAAGAGGGCTGTCATCAGACCGTGGGAGAGCATCTGCATGATGGCGCCCGTCATGGCTGTGGTGTTGAGCATCAGGATGGCAAACAGCACCAGACCGCAGTGGCTCACTGAGGAGTAGGCGTTGATGTACTTGAGGTCGGTCTGCACGCATGCGCTGAATGCACCGTACACCACTGAGATACCGGTGAGGATAAGGAAAATCCATGCCAGGTCAGCGGCAGCCTGAGGCATCAGATAGATGGCCACGCGGAAGCAGCCGTAGCCGCCGAGCTTCATGAGCACGCCGGCGTGGAGCATCGACACAGCCGTCGGGGCCGAGGCGTGACCGTCAGGGCTCCATGTGTGGAACGGGAACATGGCACCGAGCACGCCGAAGCCCACGAAGGTCATCGGGAACAGGAAGTGCTGCCAGCCGGTGGAGATGGAGGCGTTGTTCACAATCTCCAGCAGATTCCACGTCAGCGGCTGCCCCTCGGGAGCCGAGTGATAGTAGATGCCGATGAGGCCGAGCATCAGGAAGGCGGAGCCGCCCATCAGCATCAGCGTCAGTTTCATGGCTGAATAGTTCTTGTTGCCGGAACCCCACACGCCGATGAGCAGATACATCGGGATGAGGGCCACCTCGTAGAACATGAACATCGTGAACATGTCTATCGATATGAAGAAGCCGAACACGCCCGTGCTCAGGAGCACCAGCCACAGGAAGAACTCCTTGGGGAGCGGATTAATCTTCCACGAGGCGAACGAGCCGGTGAGCAGGATGATGGAGGACAGCAGCAACATCGCTATCGAGATGCCGTCGACGCCTACTGCAAGGTTGATGTTGAGCGGAGCAAACCAGCTCCAGGAACCGGTGAACAGCATCGGCGACATATCGCCGGCGGCGCGCAACCGCAGGTACTCGCAGAGTACCCACACCGAGAGGGCTGTCAGGGCCAGCGACCCGATGACAGCGACAGCGCGGATGGCCTTCATGTTCTTGCCCGGGCAGAGACCCAGGGCACCCAGCATCACTACCGGGATGACCACAAAGTATATCAATATGTTATCAAAAAGCATAATGTGTGTGTGACGTAAGGGGTATGCTTGACAATGATGATTTGCTATTGAGCTTGGTGAAGTGTGACGATGGTTGAATCAGCAATGAGAGATGTTTCACATCACACACAGGGCGACGATACCGCCAAGGAGCACGGCTCCCACAAGATACCACCACACGTAGAGCTGGACGTTGCCGCTCTGCAGCCCGCGGATGGCGAAGGAGAGCTTGTTGGTGACGATGGCGAAGCCGTTCATGGTGCCGTCGATGATATGGCGGTCAAACCAAGCGATAGGCTTGCAGATGCCGTTGAAGATGATGCGCTTGGTGATGAACATATAGAGCTCGTCCCAGTAGAAGCGGTGGAAGCTCCAGTCCCACAGGCGGGGCAGTGCAGCCTTCATCTTGGCGGGGATGGCGTTCTCGCGGAAGTACAGCTTGTAAGCGAGCAGGATGGCTACCACGGACACGGCCAGAGAGATGCCGGCCACGGTCCAGTTCAGGTGAATGTCGTAGGGCTCACCGTTCCAGGTCACGAAGTGTCCGAAGGGGATGAAGCCGGCCACGCAGCTCACAGCGGCAAGGAACACCAGCGGCAGGGTCATCGGCAGAGCCTGGTCATGCGGCTGATGATGCCCGGCCTGTACCTTGTGGTCCTTCCACCAGAAGATCAGGAAGTAGAGGCGGAACATATAGAACGCCGTCATACCGGCTACCAGAGCCATCCATATGTAGGCGAAAGTGCTGTTGCCGAGGCATGCGGTCAGAATTTCATCCTTGGAGAAGAAGCCTGACCAGGGGATGATGCCCGCGATGGAGATACAGCCGATGAGGAATGTCCAGTTGGTGATGGGCATATACTTGTGCAGACCGTGCATGTCGGTGTAGTCGTTGGAGCCAACGGCATGGATGATGGCACCGGCGCCGAGGAACAGCAACGCCTTGAACATGGCGTGGGTGAACAGATGGAACATTGACGCCATATAGCCCATGCCCTCGTGAATCTCGGGACGGGCAACACCGAGCGACACCATCATAAATGCTATCTGCGAGATGGTGGAGAAGGCGAGCACACGCTTGATGTCAAGCTGCGTGCAGGCCACAGCGGCGGCGTAGAAGGCGGTGATGGCACCTACCCAGGTGACTATCTCCAGAGCCGATACCTCCATCAGGTACAACGGGAAGAGGCGGGCCACAAGGTAGACACCTGCCACCACCATCGTGGCGGCGTGGATGAGGGCTGACACGGGGGTGGGACCCTCCATGGCATCGGGCAGCCAGATGTGCAGAGGCATCATTGCCGACTTACCCATACCACCCATGAAGATGAGCACCAGAGCCCAGGTGAGCACTGACGCGCCCATGAACATCGGCGCGGCTGAGGTGGCGAATATGTTCTTGACACTATCGGCGGTGTTGAGCGTCACGGCATATGTATCGGCCATACCGTCAACGGGTGCCGAAGTCAGTGCCATGAAGTCAAAGGTGCCGGTGTAGTAGCTCAGGATGAGGATACCAATCAGGAAGCCAAGGTCGGCAAAGCGGGTCACGATGAATGCCTTCTTGGAGGCGGAGACTGCACTCCACTTGGTGTAGTAGAAACCGATGAGCAGGTAGGAGGAGGCACCCACGAGCTCCCAGAAGATGTACATCTGGAATATGTTGGTGGCCACTACCAGGCCAAGCATCGAGAAGCTGAAGAGCGACAGGAAGGCATAGAAGCGCTGGAAGCCCTTCTCATACACTCCGTGGTGGTCACGCATATACCCTAATGAGTAGATGTGGACCATGAACGAGATGGTGGTGATCACCACAAGCATCATCGCCGAGATGGGATCAAGCAGGAAGCCCAGACGGATGCAGAGTGTGTCGGTGAATTGCAGCCAGTCTACGTTGAAGATGATGTGCTGCAGGCGTTCGCCACTGTCGGCGACAAACTCGGGGTTGCCGCTGAAGAAGTAGGTGAAGGCGGTGATATAGGCGAGCACCAGCGTGGTGCCCATGCCGAGGCATCCGAGGGTTCCGGCCGTGCGGTGGCTCATCTTGCACCCGACAAGGCCGAGCAGCAAGAACATGAACAGAGGGATGACGAGTATCAGTAACGGAAGTGTGATTGCCATGGCCGGTTAAAATTTCATTTTTGTAAGGTCATTGACGTCGATGTGCTTGCCGGCGCGGAACACGTTGATAATGATGGCGATGGCAAGAGCGGTCTCAGCGGCGGCGATAGCTATGGCGAAGATCGTGAACATCATGCCCTCCATCTGGCCGGGAAACAGGTAGCGGTTGAACACCACGAAGTTGATGTCCACTGCATTGAGCATGAGCTCCAGGGAAATCAGCATCGCAATCATGTTCTTGCGTGTGATGAATCCATAGACACCGCAGCAGAACATTATCAGCGACGGCACCAGGTAATATATCATTGAGATCTCCATAATCTGACTTTGAGCTTCGGGGAGTGATGAAGTGGAGTGATGGTTAACGTTTGCGGGCCACTGTCACGCCACCGATGATGCACGCCAGCAGCAGCACGCTGATGGCCTCAAACGGCAGCAGGTAGCCGCCGTGGGAGGTGCTCATCATGGCCTCGCCGATGGTCTGCATTGTGGGGTTGGCGCTGTCGGTCAGTGCGGTGCAAGCCCATGAGCAGCGGCTGAAGAGCACTGCGCCGGTCACTGCCAGCAGGAGCACTGCACCAAGACCGCCGAGCCACTTGCGGCCGGAGTCTATCTGGCGCGAGTTGTCGCCGGGGTGTGAGGTAAGCAGGATTGAGAAGACGAACAGCACCACGATGCCTCCGGCATACACTGCAATCTGCACAGCTCCCAGAAACTCATAGTCGAGCTTGAAGTAGAGCAGGGCAGCAGCAAACAGGGTGAACAGCAGATAGGTGGCGGCGCGCAGAATGCGGCGGGTGGTGACGGTCATTATCGAGAATACGACAATCGACAGAGCGATTATCCAGTAGACGATAGTGCTTCCGAGTGATTCCATATGTGATGTAAGAGCTGTGATTACTTTTTAGGGTCAGCCTTGGCAGGTGTGTCGGCGCTTGAGTCAGCCTTGGCAGGTGCTGCGGCCCCGCCGGCTGCGGCCTTGGCGGCTTCGCGCTGCTTCTTGGCCTCCATTGCGGCCTTTATCTTGGCGAGCTTCTCGGGGTCACCGGCTGCCGCGGCAAGGGCCTTTGCCAGCGGGTCGTTGGCAGCGGCGGGAGCGGCGGGAGCGGCTCCGG
>JAMPDP010000001.1:1206828-1257882 GCA_023665605.1 Candidatus Amulumruptor caecigallinarius
TCTGCTCCAAGATTTTCGACCGAGATGTTCACATTTATTATTAAACAAGCTCTAAAAGCGACTCTACCAAGCACCAATCACTCACATACATCACCGGAATGTCAGCTCCTCGCATTGCCATAGTGCTCCCCTGCTACAATGAGCAGGAGGCCCTCCCCATCAGCGCCCCGCGCATCCTTGCCCTGCTCGACTCCATGGCGGCCGAAGGGCTCATCAGCGCTGACAGCTACGTGCTGTGCAGCAACGACGGGAGCCGCGACGACACATGGCGCGTAATCGAGGAGCTGCACCTGGCCGACAAGCGCATCAAGGGTATCTCGCTGGCCCACAACAGGGGCCACCAGTATGCTCTGCTTGCGGGACTGATGGAGGTGCGGGGACACTGCGACGCGGCAGTGTCGATTGATGCCGACCTGCAGGATGACCCCGAGGCCATCCGCGAGATGGTGAAGGCGTTTCGCGCCGGCAAGGAGATAGTGTATGGCGTGCGTTCGTCGCGCGAAACCGACACATGGTTCAAGCGCAACACGGCGCATGCGTTCTATCGCTTTCAGGAGCGCATGGGGCTGGAGACCGTCTATGACCATGCCGACTACCGGCTGATGTCAGCGCGGGCACTGGAGCTGCTTGCCGACTACGGGGAGAGCAACCTGTTTCTGCGCGGTATCGTGCCGCAGATAGGTCTTGACACCGCCGTGGTGACATATGCCCGGGCACCGCGAGTGGCCGGCGAGTCGAAGTATCCGCTTGCCAAGATGCTTGCCTTCTCGGTGGATGGCATCACGAGCTTCTCGGCGCGCCCCATCCGTCTGATATTCTACACGGGGCTGATTCTGCTGGTGATCGACCTGGTGGTGGCGGCATATGTGCTCTACTCCCACTTCTTCCGCGAGGCCATGAGCGGTTGGGCATCGCTGATGCTCTCCATATGGTTCTTAGGGTCGCTGGTGCTGATGGGCATCGGCGTGGTGGGCGAGTATATCGGCAAGATATTTACCGAGGTGAAGAAGCGTCCGCGCTATGCCTTGCGTGACCGATTGATTGACTGACCACACCTTAATTTATATATAGGAGCAGATGCAGGAAAACCCCACGGAACCGAACCGGGCTGTCAAGATGCCCGGCTTGATAGGCGAAGCTGCTACCCGCAGCGGCGTGACCGACTCCGAGATGGAGCGCGTGGTCGACGCGCTGCGCGCCACGCTGACGGGCATAGCGCTTGCGGGGGAAAGCGTGGCCATTCCGCGCTTCGGCACCTTTGCCGCCGCTAAAGAGGAGGAGCGCGTGAGCCGTGACCTCTCCACGGGGCGCAATGTGCTGCTGCCACCGCATCTGGAACTCCGTTTCACCGCTGCCGCAGCACTGCGGCACGCCATCACCGACCGATAAGCCGCCGAAACCGAATTGACGTGACACCCTCCACACCGCTTACCCCACTCACCCTCGAAGCGCTCGCCGAGCGCGTGGCCCGCACCTCCGGCCTCCCGGAGGCCAAGGCACTGAGCGCGCTGCAGGGACTGTTTGCAGTCGCTGCCGAGCGTGTTGCCGCCACAGGGCGTGCAGAGTTGCCCGGCATCGGCATCATCGTGGGACGCACCGATAGCGCGGGAGCAGCCGAAGTGTCGTTTGTGCCGGCACCGGAATTTGCCGAGGCTGTCAATGAGCCGTTTGCCATGTTTGAGCCGATTGAGCTTGCTGACGATGCCGACCTTGCCATCGCCACGGCCCGGGACGGGGCTACCGAGGAGCAGGCAGAGGAAGCTACGGCGGAGGTGAAACAGACTGCTGCTGAACAGACTGTTGTGGAGGAGCCTGTTGTGAAGGAGGCTGTTGTGAAGGAGCCTGTTGTGAAGGAGCCTGCCGCACTCCAAACTGCTGTGAATCAGCCTGTCGTGGAGCAGTGCGAAATGCCGAATGAAGGCGGTGCCGAAGCCTCGTCGGCGGATGCACCGCGGTGCATCCCTACGAGCTTGGAAACCGGGGGAGCTGCTGTGGCGCATCCGCGCGTGTATCGCCTTGGATGGCTTGCTGTGGGACTGGTGATAGGCATCATCATAGGGTATCTTGCCGGAGCACTTGTCTATCGGCCCGCGGCGACGACGCCTCAGCCTGAGACAGAGCAGTTGGCCGTCAGTGAGACAGACAGCATAATTACGGCTGAGCCTGCCGCCGATGCAGTGACTGCATCTGCCGCCGATGAAGCAGCAATGACGCCTGCTGCAGCAGAACCGGCCATCATGCGCACCGACACCGTGACAGTGCGCCGCTACATCACTCATATGGCTAAGGAGTATTACGGAGATAGGACATTCTGGGTGTATATCTACGAGGCCAATGCTGATGTGCTCGGCCACCCCGAGCGCACGCTCCCGGGCACCGTGGTGAAGATTCCCACACCTGAAAGCATCCCTGCCGACCCGAAGAATCCCGCTGACGTGAAGCGTGCCCGGACCCTTGCCGCCGAGATCTACGGGCGGTTCCAGTAAGCCCTCAATTTTAGTTGACGCAACTTTATATAACTGATTTTAACAATCTTGGTGTTCGCGGGGATTGTTATAAAATATAATTTTGCGTGTGAAATGCAGCGGAGGGCGTACCCGGTCGCTGCCCTTACCATAGAACCATCCACACATACCTATCTTATTTATGACCGACACGGTAAATATCAGAGAGTTGGGTGACCTTGTAGCCTCCAAGAGTGACTTCATGCATCTGGTCACCAAGGGCATGGACCAGACCATAGTAGGCCAGAAGCATCTTGTAGACTCACTGCTGGTAGCCCTTCTGGCCAACGGCCACGTGCTGCTTGAGGGCGTTCCCGGCCTTGCCAAGACCCTCGCCATCAAGACCCTCGCGAAGGTGATTGACGCTAAGTACAGCCGCATCCAGTTCACGCCCGACCTTCTCCCCGCCGACGTGCTCGGCACCATGATTTACTCTGTCAAGCAAGAGAAGTTTGAGATCAAGAAGGGTCCGATTTTCGCCAACTTCGTCCTTGCCGATGAGATAAACCGCGCCCCGGCCAAGGTGCAGAGTGCGCTGCTTGAGGCTATGCAGGAGCGTCAGGTGACCATCGGCGACAAGACGTTTGCCCTTGACGAGCCATTCCTGGTGATGGCCACGCAGAACCCCATAGAGCAGGAGGGCACCTATCCGCTGCCGGAGGCGCAGGTAGACCGCTTTCTGCTGAAGGTGATTATCTCCTACCCCTCCAAGGAAGAGGAGATGCGCATCATCCGCCAGAACATCGCCGCCGAGAGCCGCGAGGTGCGCCCGTTGCTCCGCCCTGAGGAGATTATCGAGGTGCAGAAGGTGGTGAAGCAGATATATCTCGACGAGAAGATAGAGCGCTACATCATTGACATAGTGTTCGCCACAAGGCAGCCCGAGACCGCCGGTCTGGAGGATCTGAAGAACATCATAGCCTTCGGCGCATCGCCTCGTGCGAGCATCTCGCTGGCACTGGCGTCGCGGGCTTACGCCTTCATCCGCGGCCGCGGCTATGTGATACCGGAGGATGTGCGCGCCGTGTGCCATGACGTGCTGCGTCACCGCATCGGCCTGACTTACGAGGCCGAGGCCAACAATATCACCACTGACGAGATTATCTCCAACATCCTCGACAAGGTAGAGGTACCCTGAGAATCCGCAGCAGTATGGAAGCCAACGAACTCCTCAAGAAGGTACGCAAGATCGAAATCAAGACACGCGGCCTGTCACAGAACATCTTCGCCGGCGAGTATCACAGCGCCTTCAAGGGGCGCGGCATGACATTCTCCGAAGTGAGGGAGTATCAGTATGGCGACGACATCCGCGACATCGACTGGAACGTGACGGCTCGCCACAACCGCCCTTACGTGAAGGTGTATGAGGAGGAGCGCGAGCTGACGGTGATGCTGCTGGTGGATGTGAGCTCGTCAGGACTCTTCGGAGCCGTGGGCGAGGAGAAGCGCGAGATGATAGCCGAAATGGCCGCCACGATAGCCTACTCCGCCATCACCAACAATGACAAAATCGGCGTAATCTTCTTCTCGGACCGCGTGGAGAAGTTCATACCGCCCAAGAAGGGTCGCCGCCACGTGCTGTTCATCATCCGCGAGCTGCTTGACTTCACCCCCGAGCACTCCGGCACCGACATAGCCGCCGCGCTCCGCTACTTCACCGATGCACTGAAAAAGCGCACCACCGCCTTTCTGGTGAGTGACTTCATAGACCTGCATGACTACTCGCAGGCGCTCACCATAGCCTCCGGCAAGCATGACATGATAGGCTTGCAGGTGTATGACAAGCGCGATGCCACACTCCCCTCGGTGGGGATGATGCGCATGCGCGATCTGGAAGCGGGCACCGAACGGTGGGTCAACACCTCATCGGCCAAGGTGCGTAAAGCGTGGGGCCGCTGGTGGTATGAGCGGCAACAGAGCATGGAGACCGCCTTCCGGCGCGCGAGCGTAGACCTTGCCACTGTTGCCACCGATGAAGATTACGTCAAGGCCCTGATGGGTCTGTTCAAGCGCCGAGGCGCCAAGTAAGTTCCGCCTCTCCCCTACCCCGTCACAACATACCGTCCAATGACCAGCCTACGCACAATCATACTCCCTCTGGCAACAGCCCTGCTGATGGCCGCGGCTCCCGCAGCCCGCGGAGCCGTCACCGTGAAGGCCGAGCTTGACTCGGCCCAGCTGCTGATGGGGCGTGTCACCACACTCAACGTCACGCTCATCAAGCCCGTCACCGAAGCGGGCTCACTGGTGATACCCGCCGACACCATGGCCACCAACGTGGAGGTGGTGGGCGAGGCATCGGCTGACACCTCGCGCCTTGGCAACGGCCTGGCGGAGATACGCCGGCGGATAGTGCTCCAGTCATTTGACTCGGGGCTGTACACGCTGCGCCCGGTGCTGTTTGTCACCTCGCGCGGCGACACCATAGCCTCCGGCCGCCCCGTGCTGAAGGTGAATCCGGTGGCTGTAGACACCCTCACCACCATCCATGACTATGCCGATGTGCAGGATGGCGAGCGCCACTTCTGGGACTGGCTGCCTGACTTCCTCACCGACTGGGGTCTGTGGGCACTGTTAGCCCTGCTGGTAGTGGTGGGAGGCATCATCCTGTACTTCCGCTACATCCGCAAGGGCAAGCTGCCCCTGGCTCCGCGCAAGAAGGAGGAGCCGCCGTATGAGCTGGCCGTGCGCCGCCTCAACGAGCTGAAGGCCCGCCATCTGTGTGAAGCCGGAAGGGAGAAGGAGTATTACACCGACCTGACCGACATCCTGCGTACCTACATCGACTCACGCTTCCACATCAACGCCATGGAGATGACCTCGACACAGATACTTCGCGCTCTGGAGAGCAACGCCGACACCCGTATGCCGCGCCGCCACGTGGAGAGAGTGCTCGAAGTGGCGGACTTCGTGAAGTTCGCCGCCCAGCGGCCACTGCCCGACGACAATGTGAAGGCCTTCGACAGCGCGATGCAGTTTGTGGAAGACACGCGCCCGCGCCCTGAGGAGAATGTCTCCGTCGAAGCCGCGCAACCGGCAACCAACCCCACCCCTAAAGCCTGACAAGCCATGCAACTCGCCAATCCAAAGCTACTCTGGCTGTTTCTGATATGGGTGCCACTGATAGTGTGGTACATTAGGAGCTATCCGCGCTCCAATGCCTCGGTGGGTGTGTCAACGCTCGCCCCCGTGGCCAAGCTGCCGCGCACGTGGCGAGAGCTTGGGCTGCATCTGTGCTTCGTGCTGAAATTGCTGGCCATCGGGTGCGTGATAATAGTGCTCTGTCGCCCGCAGAAGCGCGATGCGTGGAGTATGTCGGAGACATACGGCACCGACCTGGTGCTCGCCATGGACATCTCCGGCAGTATGCTTGCCCGCGACTTCAAGCCTGACCGCTTCGAGGCCGCCAAGGCCGTGGCCAAGAAGTTTGTGGCCGGCCGCGAGCATGACAACATCGGCATCGTGATATTCGCCGGCGAGAGCTTCACCGCCGTGCCGATGACCAATGACCGCGCCGTGCTCTCGAACTATATCAATGAAATCAAGATGGGGATGATAGCCGACGGCACCGCCATAGGCGACGGCCTGGCTACCGCCATCAACCGCATCCGCGAGGGCAAAGCCAAGAGCAAGGCCATCATCCTGCTCACCGACGGCTCCAACAACACCGGCGTGGTGGCCCCGCTCACCGCCGCCGAGATAGCCCGCAAGTATGGCATCAAGGTGTACACGATAGGCATCGGTACCAACGGCAACGCCCTGTTCCCTCAGCAGAATGCCTTCGGGCGCATCGAGTATGTGCCCATGCCGGTAGTTATTGATGAAACCACCCTGCAGAAGATAGCCGACATGACCGGCGGCAAGTATTTCCGCGCCACGGGCAACACGGTGCTCTCCGACATCTTCGCGCAGATTGACACTCTGGAGAAGACCAAGCTGGATGTGCACAACTTCTCGGCCACGGAGGATGACTACACCCTGTGGGCATCGCTGGCTCTGGGACTGTTTGCCCTGGCCATAATCATGCGCCACACCCTGCTGCGCACCATCCCCTGACACATCAGCGCTAAAACAACTTCTCTAACCCAACCACTGACAATCCATACACACATCCGATAGCTTATGGTGACATTCCTCAATCCCGGACTCCTCTACCTGCTGCTGCTCATCCCGGCACTGGTGGCGCTGTGGCTGTGGGCCCGCTGGGCGGGTCGGCGCCGGCTGCGCACGTTTGGCCGCCCCGGGGTGCTGTCGAGGCTTATGCCTGATGCCAGCCGCTACATGGGCGGCGTGAAGCTCACCGTGGAGATGCTTGCCATCGCCGCCCTTGTGGTGTGCCTGGCACGCCCCGTGGCCAAGAGCGTCACCGGCGAGGCCACCGAGAAGGCTACTTCCTCAGGCATCGAGCTGATGGTGTGTCTGGATGTGTCCAACTCCATGAAAGCCTCCTCAACGGGGGCTCCCGGTGCGCAGAGCCGTCTGGCGCGTGCCAAGAACATCCTGGAGAAGATTATCGACAAGATGAGCAATGACAAGATAGGTCTGATAGTGTTTGCGGGAGAGGCTTACACCCAGCTCCCCATCACCTCGGACTACATCTCGGCCAAGGTGTTCCTGTCAGGCATCAACACCGGCATGGTGCCCGTGCAAGGCACCGCCATAGGCAGCGCCATAGACCTTGCCGCCAACTCCTTCACCCCTGACGGGAAGCTGCCCCGCGCCATCGTGGTAATCACTGACGCCGAAAACTTCGAGGATGATGCCGTGGCCGCCGCCCGCAGCTGTGCCAAGGATGGCATCCGCGTGGATGTGATAGGCGTGGGTACTCCCGAGGGTGCGCCCATCCCGGTGGAGGGGTCATCAACCGAGTTTCTGCGTGATGCCGACGGCACGGAGGTAATCACCGCGCTCAACCCCGCGTTGGGCGAGGAAATCGCTAAGGCCGGCGACGGCATATACCTGTCAGGCAACTCATCGAGCGTGGTCACCGACCTCGACGAAAATCTCGACGAGCTCGGGCAGGCCGAGTTCACCCGCGTCAACCATACGCCCGCGGCCGAGCAGTTCAACATCCTCGCCTGGATAGCCCTGGCACTGATGGTGATAGACCTGCTTATACCCAACCGCAAGCTCAAGTGGCTGTCACGCTACACCTTCTTCAGCAAAAAGTCATGAACCGCGTCATCTCTACTCTGCTCCTTGCCTCGGCACTGCTCGGCAGTGTCGCAGAAGCCTCAGCTGCACCGGCCACCGCGCCGGCTGCCAAGCCTGTCACCGTGAAGGCTGAGCGCAACATGATAGCCGAGGGTAACAAGCTCTACCGCTCAGAGCGTTACTCCGAGGCGGAGGTGAAATACCGCAAGGCCCTTGAGGCCAACCCGGCATCGGAAACCGCCTCATTCAACCTCGCGGCAGCACTTCTGCGCCAGAGCAAGGGGAAAACCCCGGACGGGCCCGACGAGGCCGCCAAGGAGGCCACACAGCTACTCACCACCCTGAGCCGCGAGGCTACCAATGTGCGCTTGGCAGAGCTTGCCGCGTACAACCTTGGCAACATGGCGTATAATGCCGAGGAGTATGAGCAGAGCATCAACTTATACAAGCAGGCTCTGCGGCGCAACCCTGACAATGAGCAGGCTCGCCAAAACCTGCGTCTGGCTCAGTTGAAGTTGCAGAACAAGGACAACAAGCAGGACCAGAACAAAGACAAGGATAAGGACAAGGACAAAGATAAAGAGCAGAATAAAGATCAAGAAAACCAGGAGCAGAAACAGGATCAGCAGCAACAACAGCAACAGCAACAGCAGCAACAGCAACAGCAGCAACAGAGCATAAGCGACAATAATGCAGAGCAGATTCTCAAAGCGATGGAGAATGAGGAGAAGGCCACACGTGCCCGCGTCAATGCACAGAAGGCCAAGGAAAACAAGTCCAACTCCCGCCACATCGCCAAGCCCTGGTAACAGCCTACGATACCTCAACCCTCCCTCCACTCAGCGGATATGACAAAACGATTCATCACACTCCTGCTCCTTGCCGTCACGGCGTGTGCCGCGATGGCGCAGCAGGTGTCATTTGAGGCACTCCCGGTGAGGGGGGCCGTGCGCCAGGGCGAGAAGTTCGCCATCACATTCCGCCTCAACAATGCGCGCGCCCAGGCACCGGCGCGTCCCCAAGTGAGCGGTTGCACCTACGTGTTCGGCCCGGGCACCTCCTCGCGCGAGAGTTACTCGGTGGTCAATGGTAAAGTCACCTCATCATCGTCCGTGGACTACACCTTCACCTTCCGCGCTGACAGCGAGGGTGAGCAGACCGTAGGGGCCGTGAGCGTGAGCGTCGACGGCAAGCCATACAGCACCAAGCCGTTCAAGATCCGCGTGGTGAAAGGCTCCGGCGGCGGTGCCGACCCCGGCTACGGTCAGGGGGCCGGGCAGAGCCGTCAGCAGCGTTACAGCGAGCCGGTGGACATGGACGACATCAACACCCAGCAGAGCGGTCGTCCTGTGGGGTCCGGCGACGTGTTTGTGCGCATCAACCTCTCCAAGTCGCAGGCTTATGAACAGGAGGCGATAGTGTGCACCATCAAGCTCTACACCAAGTATCAGATTTCCTCGTTCATGCCCACGCTCCAGCCGAGCTTCGACGGCTTCCTGATTCAGGAGCTTGACATCCAGCCGTCGCTCAACGAAGTGGAGAGCCTCGGGGGTCAGAACTACATGACCGCTGTGTTGAAGAAGTGCATCCTCTTCCCGCAGCGCTCGGGAAAGCTGACCATAAATTCAGGCAACTATGACATCACGGTGGTGCAGTATGAGCGCATCAACATGGGTCTGATGACCGTGAGCAACCCCACGGAGCGAGACATCAAGGTAAGCTCCAACAAGGCTTCGGTGAGCATCCTGCCACTGCCGCAGCCCCAGCCCGCCGGGTTCTCCGGAGCTGTGGGCAGCTTCAAGGTAGACTCCCGTCTGGTGGGCAACCACTTCCGCACCGGCGATGCGGCCACGATGATCTACACCATCAGCGGCACCGGCAACATCAAGTATCTCAAGGAGCCGCAGATAGACTTCCCCTCCGAATTTGAGCTCTACGAGCCGCAGAGCGACATCGACGCCAAGGTGCAGGGGAGCAACGTGAGCGGCACCATGACGGTGAACTACACCTTCGTGCCGCAGAGCGTGGGTAACTTCCGCATCGGCTCAGACACTTTCGTCTACTTCGACCCGGCCAAGAAGAGCTACGTGACACTGCGCACCAAGGCGTTTGATATCAAGGTGACCCAGGGTAGCGGCGATGCCACCGCACGTCAGGATGTCACCTCCAAGAACAAAGACATACTCCACATCCACACCGGCGGCATGACTCTGAGCCGCACACACCGGCCCGTGGTGGACACCTGGTGGTACTGGCTGCTCTATGTTGTGGCAGCCGGAGTGCTCGGCGGCGTGTTCTTTGCCAACCGCCGGAAGATAGCCCGCCGTGCCGACATCACCGGTACCCGCATGGCCCGTGCCGGCAAGGAAGCCCGCAAGCGCCTGCGTGCTGCCGAGACCGCCCTGAAGAGCGGCAACAATGAACGCTTCTATGAGGCTGTGCTCCAGGCGATGTGGGGGTTCCTCTCCGACAAGCTGGCCATCCCGCAGTCACAGCTCACGCGCGAGAATGTGAGCGGCGAGCTCGAAGCCTATGGAGCCGACGAGAGCCTGCGGAGCCGCCTGATTACCATACTCGACGAGTGCGAGATGGCGCGTTACACCCCCGTGCAGTCACGCGAGCAGGCTGACAAGCTCTATGCCGAGGCCTCGTCAGTGATCGGCTCACTGTCATCCCTGCGACGCAAGTAACTCATCCGGCGTCATCATGCCGCAATAGAACACCAGCATCTGAATAACGACTCAGCATGAAATCCATCATAGCATCCGTCACACTCCTCCTCCTCATGGCCACCGCTCCCGCAGTCCGAGCCGCCGACCCCGGCCTTGTGGAGATGGCCGACTCCGCGTACTCCAGTGACGACTTCGCCACTGCCGCCCAGCTCTATAATGAAGCCATCGACTCGCTGGGCACCTCAAGCGAACTCTATTACAACCTCGGCAACACCTATTACCGCATGGGGAAGCCGGGCAAAGCCGTAGCCTCCTATGAGCGTGCGCTGCGGCTCGACCCCACCAACACCGATGCCCGCACCAACCTGGAGTTCGTCAACTCGCGGCTCATAGACCGCCCCGGTGAGCGAGGCACCCTCTTCGGCAACATGACCGACAAGGCAGCCCTGTCGCTCCACTACAACACCTGGGCATGGCTTGCGCTGGGGGCCTTCGTGGTGTTTCTCGGTGCAGTGGCTCTGTATCTGTTCTGCCCTGTGGTAGTGTGGCGGAAGGTGGGATTTTTCGGCGGCTTCGCGGTGCTGATATTCACCGTTGCGGCCGTGATACTTGCCCTGCGCGGCGCTTCGGTAAGCACTACCTCCGACAAGGCTGTGATTATAGCTCCCTCCACCATCCTCTCCACGTCGCCGCGCACACCCCGCGACCGCTCCGAGGAGGCCATCCTGCTGCATGAGGGCACCACGATGCTGGTGATTGACTCGGTGAGCTCACGCACCGACTCGGTGAAAACCGTGTGGGTGGATGTGCAGATTGACAACAGCCACCGCGCGTGGATACGGCGTGATGCCATCGAGATAATCTGATGATATAATCTGACCGGCGCAGAGGCGCCTCGACAGAACGGAGGAAGCTATCTGCCGATGTATCAACGGCCAAGCGCGCCGGGCAGAAAATATGTTATAAAACATATTGAAATTTTGCTCCAAAAGTTTGCATCTGACAAAATATAAGCCTATATTTAACCACATCTTCAATCAGCTTATCAACCCAAGCCTGTAATATCATGACAAAAACGATCACCTTCAACGACCTCCGTCAGCTCAAGGACAGCCTGCCTGACGGCTCGATGCACCGCATCGCCGACAAGCTCAATATCACAGTGCAGACCGTGCGCAACTATTTCGGTGGCTCCAACTACCAGTTTGGCAAGAACTGCGGCGTGCACATCGAGCCGGGCCCCGGCGGAGGCATCGTAGTGCTTGACGACACCACTATCTATGACATGGCCTGCGACATCCTCCGCGAGCAGGAGGCTGCCGCCGAGTCCTGATTGGCACAGCCACAACCCACCACACCCATCACGGGGCCGGAGCAGCAATGACCACCAGCGGTCAACACTCTCCGGCCTCCGCTTTAACAGCCTGTGTAGAAGTTGCTTAATTGCAGCCTTTGGCGAAACGCCTCATCAGCATATCCGTCAAGCTCTAACGACATCATCCCATGGAAGACCGCCTGATCACCGTAGCCATCCACACCTATGAAAAAGCAGTGCTGCTGAAGTCGCTCCTCGACAGCGAAGGAGTCACCGCGACATTGCAGAACGTAAACCTGACGAGCCCCGTGGTGTCGTCAGGAGTGAGAGTGCGCATCCATGAGAGCGACCTGCCGCTGGCCCTGCGCATCATCGAAAACTCCGACCTGTTTTGCCAACCCTACGAGCGGGTGAACCCCACGGAGTCAAGGCGGCAGCCGACGGTACTCGTGCCGGTGGACTGCTCGCCACACTCCATTAAGGCGGCGCGCGTGGCGTTTCGGCTCGCGGCCTCGCACGGTGCGCGGGTGAGCCTGCTGAATGTGTTCACCACACCGGTGCCCACCTTCACTCCCGGGCTGAGTTCGAGCCTTAACTTCGTCAGCGATGAGGACACCTCCCGCGAAGTGGCCGAGGGTGACCGTCTGGCCGAGCTGCGCATGAAGGACTTCACCGCCGGGCTCGCCAAGATGATAGCCCGCGGCGAAATTCCCGCTGTGAAATACTCCGTCACCGTGACCGAAGGCATTCCCGAGGAGGTAATCAACGCTGAGGCGCGGCGGATGAAGCCGCTGTTTGTGGTGATGGGCACACGCGGCACCGACCGCAAGGAGCGTGACATGATAGGGAGCGTGGCTGCCGAAGTACTCGATACGTGCCGCTCCACGGTGATCACCATCCCCGCCGAAGCCGAGCCGCCGATGACCGATGTCACTCTCTCTGCGCTCTATTTCGGCAATATGGATCAGGCCGATATGCTTGCGCTGGACTCGCTGTACCGCATATTCAATTCGGTGAAGCTGCGCGTCACCCTCCTTGCCGTGCCACCCAAGAAGAATGCACCCGCTCCCGACTCGCGTGCCGTCAAAGCCATCCTTGACTACTGCCGCTCACACTTCCCGCGCTTCGACTTTGACGAGGCCGAGATAGATCTGTCAACTCTGCGCGACGACATCACCGAGGCACTGCGCGACTTCCGCGCGGACCTGCTTGCCATGCCCAACAAGAAGCGCAACGTGTTCGCCCGCTTCTTCAACCCCACCCTGCCCCACCGCCTACTCTACGAGGCCGACCTCCCGATGGTGGTCATCCCGGTGTAAGGGCGTTCAGTCGTGGAGGAGGAGCCAGTAGCGGGGTGTGTGGCGTAGGAGGGTTACTCGTTGCCAGGGGATTGTCTCGGGGGCGGGGATTTTGCGGGGTGGTGCCGGTGAGGCTGCGGCAGGGTACGCGGGGGCGTCAGGCATCTTTCCTGCTTGGCGGCGTGCTTCGTCGGCAGACAACGCTTCGTCAGGGAGATACTCGATGGTGACGCTGTCGCCACGGCGAATAATGAGCCTGTGTGGCAGGAGGGCGCGGGCCACGTCCGGTCGCAGGGCATAGCTGAAATACACTAATAGCAGGGCCATCGGAGCCACCACGAAGATGAGCATCAATGCCACCAATGCCCAGCGCAGGTCTTGGGTGACGAGTGCTACGGCGAGGGCCGCGGCCGGGAGCATGGCTGCGCAAATAAGCGTGAAGAGCCCCCGACGGGCTGCCAAAGCACGCACCATAGCCCAAGCCGGCACTCGCTGCGGGGGCGTAATCAGAGTGTCGGAGGTATTGGCGGCTGTCATGTGAAAAGTGCGCGGAAGGCTTCCTCGACCTTGGATACCTCCTTTACCTTGATGCGGAATTTAGCCGTGTCCACACCCTTGAGATTGCCTCGGGGAATCAGTATTGTGGTCATGCCGAGCTTCTCAGCCTCCATGAGCCGCTGCTCGATGCGGGTGACAGGGCGTATTTCGCCCGAAAGGCCCACCTCACCGGCCATGCAGTAGCCGCGGGGAATCGCCATATCGACGTTGCTCGACATGATGGCCGCCGTCACCGCCAGGTCAAGTGCCGGATCATTGACCTTTATGCCGCCGGTGATGTTGAGAAACACATCCTTGGCACCGAGATGGAAGCCCGCACGCTTCTCAAGTACCGCCAGGAGCATATTGAGCCTCTTGCCGTCGAACCCCGTGACCGAGCGCTGCGGCGTGCCGTATGCGGCGGTGGACACCAGCGCCTGGGCCTCAATCAACAGGGGCCTGGCACCCTCCAGGGTCACTCCGACAGCCACACCCGAAAGCTCCTCGCCGTCGTTGCTCAACAGCATCTCGGAGGGGTTGGTGACCTCGCGGAGGCCCCTCTGGCACATCTCATATATACCCAGCTCCGAGGTGGAGCCGAAGCGGTTCTTGATGCTGCGCAGTATGCGGTACATATAGTGCTTGTCACCCTCGAAGTGGAGCACCACATCCACGATATGTTCGAGCACCTTGGGGCCGGCGATGCTCCCCTCCTTGGTGATGTGGCCGATAAGCAGCACCGGCACACCGGAGGTCTTGGCATAGTGGAGCAGTGTGGCGGCGCACTCCCGCACCTGGCTGACGCTTCCGGCGGATGACTCTATCTGGTCAGAGGCAATGGTCTGGATGGAGTCGACCACGAGGAGCCCCGGCTTGACGGCCTCGATATGGTCCATGATGGCTTCGAGAGAAGTCTCGGTGACTATGTAAGTGGTGTCGCTCAGACGCCCGAGCCGTTCGGCACGCATCTTGAGCTGCGTGGCACTCTCCTCGCCCGACACATAGAGTATGCGCCGGCTGAGGATGGACAGCACATTCTGGAGCACGAGGGTGGACTTGCCGATGCCCGGCTCGCCACCGATGAGCACCATCGAACCGGTGACCAATCCGCCGCCGAGCACCCTGTTGAGCTCGCCCGAGGGGAGGTGAATACGCTCCTCGTTGCCCGGGGGTATGTCAGACACACGCACTGGCTTCGCGCGACCGGCCATGGAGCCCAGTGGAGTCTTGGATGTGGAAGCCGAGGCCACGCGCTCCTCCACCATAGTGTTCCATGCGCCGCACTGCGGGCATTTGCCCTGCCACTTGGGAGCCTCAGCACCGCACTCAGTGCAGAACCATGCCGTCTTTACTGCCTTCTTAGCCATATCAAGTGATTTAGAGCTTGTTTAGAGGTTGTTTAATGACAAATGTGAATCGAGAGGCCGGATATGCCGGAGCATATTGGCAGTTCGTCCGATTGAGCATAGCGAGCTATGCGATTGAGGGCGGGCTGACAAGATACCCGGCAGATTCGGCGGGAGGGTAATATCTCTATTGGGTAAAGGTCGGCCATAATCATTAATGGATTTAAAATTAGCTTAAGCATTGCGCCTTTTTGGCTACTCCGCTTTCATTCGTCGGTCATGTAGCTCGCTACATTCCCTCCTCGGTGAAAGCAGATTAGCTCAAAAATGCGCAACCTCTCGGTTCACATTTGTTATTAAACAACCTCTTATCAATCCCCAAATTTACTCAAATCCCCGTCAACGCGCAATAGCGTGACGGGGATGTATGTCAGCATGACTGCCTTCTGTACTTGCAGGCAGAGCGGTGTGGCCTGGGATGACGTGAGAAGCGGTCAGAGAACCACCTTGTAGTCAGAGTTGCGGATGCGCAGGGTGTAGGCACCCGGCTGGTCGATTGTCATCTCCTCGGCGGGGCCGTTGTAGATAATGTCGCCGTCAGGGTCTGTTACCTCGACGAACTCATCGGGATGTATTCCTGAGAAGAACACTGTGCCATACTCCACAGTCACCTGCACGGGGATAGCTTCACGTATGGCGTCGGTGGGCGATTTGGGGGCGGCATCTTCGGCGCTGAAAGCCGGCACTGCCGCTATGGCTGCGAGGATAGCCATTGCTGTGAGGGAGAAACTTAATCTCATGGTAGGTGCTGGTGAGAGGATGGTGGTGAAGTAAAGTAACTAAGGACAGTCGCGGACCCGCCGTGCGGGCAAGAGTCTCAACTAATGTTGATGAACGTTAATCGATGTTATCTCTTTGAAGGTTAACGGCGGCAGCGCATCAAAAGTTCACCCGGGAGGGAAAATAGGGCAAAAACCGGAAAGAGATGAGCCCCGCCCGAAGCCCGGGCGCACATAATGGGCAAAATAATTGTTATTTTTGCAGTCGAAAAAAACTCATACATCATCTATGCACCCCTGCAAGACCGTCAACGGATACATAGCGCAGACACTGCGCGACAATGCCGAGCTTGATGCTCTGACTGACATCGGCGGCACGAACCTGCTCTACAAGGATGTGGCCCGTAAGGTGGCCAAGCTCCACCTGCTGCTG
The DNA here is from genome assembly GCA_023665605.1 of Candidatus Amulumruptor caecigallinarius. Taxonomy (GTDB): domain Bacteria; phylum Bacteroidota; class Bacteroidia; order Bacteroidales; family Muribaculaceae; genus Amulumruptor; species Amulumruptor caecigallinarius_B. Next base: position 1,222,867 of record JAMPDP010000001.1, read on the forward strand.
GAGCACGCGGGCGTGCGACGCGGTGACAAGGTGGTGATCTGCGGGCGCAACTCCGCACACTGGGCTGTGGCGGCGATAGCACTGCTGACGTATGGTGCCGTGGCCGTGCCGGTGCTCAATGACTTCAAGCCTGACACCATCCACCATCTGATTACATTCTCGCAGGCACGGTTGCTGTTCACCACCGGCACGCAATGGGCTAATCTTGACCCGGCGATGATGCCCACGGTGGAGGGGGTGCTGAGGCTTCATGACTACAGCCTGCTGCACACGCGGTCAAAGAAGCTGGCTTACGCGCGCGCCAACCTCAATCGTCTCTTCGGGGAGCGTTACCCTGAGCGGTTCACCCCCGAGGCACTGAAGGTGTATGAACCCAAGGATCAGAATGAGCTTGCCATCATCAACTACACATCGGGGAGCTCCGGATTCTCCAAGGGTGTGATGATCAGCTACAAAAATCTGTGGAGCAACGTGCAGTTCAGCATCGACGGGCTGACGTTCCTGAAGCCGGGTGACGGCATGGTGTGCATGCTTCCGCTGGCGCATATGTATGGGCTGGTGTTTGAGATGCTCCACACGTTTGTGAAGGGGTGTCACCTTCACTTCCTGACGCGCACGCCGTCACCGCGCGTCATCATGGAGGCCTTTGAGCGCGTCAGGCCGAAGCTGGTAATTACGGTGCCTCTTATTCTGGAGAAGATTATCAGGACGCGCGTGTTCCCGCAACTCGACAAGCCGCTGATGAAGCTGTTGCTGCATACTCCCATCATTGAGCGCAAGGTGCTTGCCAAGGTGCGCGAGAGGATTATAGGAGTGTTCGGCGGGCGGCTCCGTGAGGTTATTATCGGTGGCGCGGCTCTCAACAAGGATGTGGAGGCGTTTCTGCGCCGCATCAACTTCCCTGTGACGGTGGGCTACGGCATGACCGAGTGTGCGCCGCTGGTCACCTACGCGCCTTGGGACCGGCAGCGTCCCGGCTCCTGCGGCCGTCTGGCTGACCGTATGCAGGCGCGTGTACGCAGCACAGACCCCGAGCATATCCCCGGTACCCTGGAGGTGAAGGGCGACAATGTGATGCTCGGCTACTACAATAACCCCGAGGCCACATCCGAGGCGTTCACCTCCGACGGATGGCTTGACACCGGCGACATCTGCACCATTGATGCAGACGGCTACCTGTATATCCGCGGGCGCGACAAGAATATGATTCTCGGCCCCTCGGGGCAGAACATCTACCCGGAGGAGATAGAGCAGAAGCTCAACAATATGCCCTACGTGGGCGAGAGTCTGGTGATAGATGACGGCGACGGCAAACTTGCCGCGCTCGTACATCCCGACCTGGAGGCGCTTTCGGCCGCCGGTATCGCCGCGACACAGGCAGAGTCTTTGATGAAGCAGAACATCGCCACGCTCAATGCAGAGCTCCCTGCCTATTCGCAGATCCGGCGGCTGAAGGTGATGCATGAGGAGTTTGAGAAAACGCCGAAGCGCTCCATCAAGCGATACCTCTATCAAAGCAAGTGACACAGCCTCGACTATCACGCTATTTATAACTCATTATAATTCACACCAATAGCTCCTCCCCTCGCATAACACTATGAACGGCTGGCTCACCGTACTGCTGCTCGTCATCTCCAACGCATTCATGACACTGGCCTGGTATGGCCAGCTCAAACTCGGCCAGATGGGCATCATCAAGCCCTCCACACCTCTGTGGATTGTCATACTGGCCTCATGGGGCATCGCCCTGATAGAGTACATCTTCATGGTTCCCGCCAACCGCTACGGCTTTCTGGGCAACGGCGGCGACTTCACGCTGCTGCAACTCAAGGTGGTGCAGGAGGTGATTTCGCTGGGTGTGTTCACCGTATTCGTGCTGCTGTGGTTCAAGGGTGAAGCATTGCACTGGAACCATTTCGTGGCTTTCGGCCTGCTGATTGCCGCTGTATACTTCGTCTTCATGGACTCCTGATGGCAGAGCGCGAATATCAGTCACTGCTGCTTGACAGCTGCGTCAACGCGCTGTCACAGCTTCCCGGCGTGGGGCGCAAAACGGCTCTGCGCCTTGCCCTGCATATATTGCGCCGCGACGAGGCCGAGGGGGTAGCCTTGGGGCAGGCTATCATAGACTTGCGACGCGGCATCCGCTACTGCTCGGTGTGCCACAACATCTCGGAGGAGGAGGTGTGCCCTATCTGTGCTGATGCCACGCGTGACCGCTCGGTGATATGCGTGGTGGAGAGCATCAAGGATGTGATGAGCGTGGAGGCCACACGGCAGTTTCATGGCCTGTATCATGTGCTGGGCGGAGTGATTTCGCCGATGGACGGCATCGGCCCGGACTCGCTGGAGGTGGACTCGCTGATGGAGCGCGCGGCGTCGGGCGAGGTGCGTGAGGTGATACTGGCTCTCGGGGCCACGATGGATGGCGAGACCACCGGCTACTACCTGTACCGGCGGCTGCGTCCGCTCAATGTGGAGGTGACCCAATTGGCCCGTGGCGTGGCCGTGGGCAATGACCTGGAGTACACCGATGAGATTACGCTTGGCCGCTCGATAGTGAACCGCACCCCCTTCAACGGATAGCCGGCAACGTGCCGGTGACATGCCTAAACATTAGCCGCGATGCACTTGTTATAGAGTGAAAAGAACGAATATCAACCCATCAGTAAATATTCAACCAAACTAACTAACTCTTTTCACCATGAGTGCTACAAAAAGTATAAAGGGCACCAAGACCGAGCAGAACCTCGTGAATGCCTTTGCCGCTGAGACGCAGGCTTATTGCCGCTACACATATTATGCACAGGCTGCCGACAAGGAGCAGTACTTCCCCATCGGCGAGGTGTTCCGCGACACCGCCGCCAACGAGCTTCACCATGCCAAGGTGTTTCTGAAGATGCTTGAGGGAGGTGCCATGCCTGCCACCGGCAATGTCGATGCCGGCTATCTCGGGGCCACCGCCGAGAACCTTGCCGTGGCCATCAAGGAGGAGGAGATGGAGGGCTATATGTTCTACACCGAGGCCGCCAAGATAGCCACCGAGGAGGGCTTCCCCGAAATCGCCGCTCACTTCACTGCCATCGCCTCAGTTGAGAAGCACCACCATGACCGCTTCCAGAAGTGTCTGGAGATGGTCAACGCCGGCACCCTGTGGAAGCGCGACGAGCCTATCAACTGGGTATGCCTCGTGTGCGGCTACATCTACAAGGGCAAGACACCCCCCGTGAAGTGCCCCGGTTGCGACCACCCCTACCAGCACTACATGCCCGAGGACTTTCTGGAGCTCTAACCCCCTCCCGCGTCCCCGCATAGGGACCTAACGACAGAACAACGCGCCCCCGATGCCAGAACCAAGGCTTCGGGGGCGCGCTTCGTATGGCCATTACAGATATGGAGATGCCATTCAGCACGTATGAGGCGCTCCCGGGCAAACATGGAGCAGGCTGCGCGGGGTGCGCAGCCTGCTGATGGGGAGCGGGTGGGCCTGTAAGCCGGGTTATGTCGGGACGGTGGTACCGATGCCGCGCCACAGGGTATGGCAATGTCCCTGTGATGTGCGCGTGGGCCTGCCGCCCCGTCCGATCATTTATCTGAGGGCCGTGTCACCACGGCGCTTAAGCAGCCTACCCCCCGGCAATGGGCGAGCAACCCTTGAATGCCGGTGTACTTGGCCTTGCAACCCATAAGGTGTGCGGCACCGGGGGTCGCCCCACGGTCCGGTGGGCTCTTACCCCACCTTTTCACCCTTACCGTCTCCAGCCTCATAGGCAGAGCCGGAGGCGGCGGTAGTTTTCTGTCACACTACTCTGCAGTTACCCGCAGCTTCCCGTTAGGAAGTATGGTGCTCTGCGTTGCCCGGACTTTCCTCATGCGCCACTCGGGGTGCGCACGCGACCGGACGGCCCGCCCGCTATGCGATGCGTGCTTGGCAGTGAGCTTACTGACGGCCGGAGGTGGTGACGTCGCGGCAGATTTTGCCTACGAGACCCTGAAGCACCTTGCCCGGGCCGAGCTCCACGAACTCAGTGGCACCGTCGGCTACCATCTGCTGCACGCTCTGCGTCCAACGCACAGGTGCTGTGAGCTGAGCCACGAGGTTGGCCTTGATTTCGGCGGGGTCGGTGTGGGGCTTGGCATCAACGTTCTGATAGACGGGGCACACAGGGGCGTGAACCTCGGTCTTCTCGATGGCCTCGGCGAGCTCGGCGCGTGCAGGCTCCATGCAGGGTGAGTGGAAGGCACCGCCCACCTTGAGCTTGAGGGCACGCTTGGCACCGGCTTCAAGAGCCTTGGCGCAGGCGGCATCAATGGCTGGCTCCTCGCCGGAGATCACTATCTGACCGGGGCAGTTGTAGTTGGCGCAAACCACCACACCGTCTACTGAGTCACAGATCTCCTCCACCACATTGTCGGGGAGGGCGAGCACGGCAGCCATGGTGGAGGGCTTGAGCTCGCAAGCCTTCTGCATAGCGTTGGCGCGGGCGGCCACCAGTCGCAGGCCATCCTCAAAGGAGAGTGCGCCGGCAGCTACCAGTGCCGAGAACTCACCCAGAGAGTGACCGGCCACCATGTCGGGCTTGAACTCGTCGCCCATGCACTTGGCAAGAATCACCGAGTGGAGGAAGATGGCGGGCTGGGTCACCTTGGTCTGCTTGAGGTCTTCGTCGGTGCCGGCAAACATCAGGTCGGTGATGCGGAAACCGAGGATTTCGTTAGCCTTCTCGAATAGGTCATGGGCCTGTGCATTGTTGTCGTAGAGGTCCTTGCCCATGCCGACAAACTGTGCACCCTGACCGGGAAATACGAATGCTTTGCTCATTGTCAAAAAGATGATGAGGTTTCCCCCATTCGGGGGAGAGTTAATGTTCAGGCTACAAAGGTAGCAAATATTTCGCTAACGGCAGTCAGTCGGCGTAGACGGCATCCGTGACAGTGACACCCGAATGAGTGAGCTGCCAGTGGGTGACGAGCACAGCACAGCTGTCGCCGTCGGATATGGCGAAGGGGCGCTGACGCACACGGGTGCGTACCTGTGAGCCGTCATCGAGAGTAATCAGCAGGTCGTCGCGGCTCCCCACTCCCTCCACGAACACAAGGCCTCCGTAGAGCATGAGTCGCGGGTCAGAGCAGCGCTTAACGTCGGGGCTTTCAGGATCAAACCCCTCGGCAGCCTTCGGGAGGAGCTTCATGTGCCACTGGCCATACTTGGTGTTGAGCAACATATAGGAACCTTTGTAGAGGTCTATGTCGAGACGTATCGGTGTGGGGTCAAAATACACCAGCGGCTCCATGCCGGCCAACTCCTTGCTGTGAGCCACCGTCCACACTTCATCAAACTCGCGTGTGAGTCCGCGTTGCACCTTCACGGCACCGACAAGATTGATTACCGAGGCGAGCCACACCAGACTAAAGGCCACACGCCCGGCGACAATCATTCGTCGGGAGCGACGGCCCCATGCACGACTCAGACGGAGCACACCCAAACCGCATATCACCTGTGCGAACAGGCCGGTGCGTGCCCCGTTGAAATACATCAGGTAAATCACCGTTGACACCGTGCCGAACACCATGGCAAACACCACAAAGGCTCTGTCATCAATCTCCATGGTGCGCCAGCGGCGTCGTAGCACCGGGATTAGTAGCACGGCAAGAAGCACGCCTGCGAGCAGATAAAACATGCAGTCGAAAGCCACGGCATTGATTACCGTTTCTTGCCACACGCTCTTGACGAGTTGTGAGCTGCGCCTGTCGGGCATCAGCCAGAACCCCGGCATGGCCACGCGACAGATGAACCCGCAAGCAGCCGACACGGCAAGCAGCACACGGCGGCGTGTGATGCAGGCTCGGCCTTTCATCCATGCCCACACTGCAAGTCCGCACGCCATGGGCACTGTCCATCCCTCATGCCACCATCCTGTCATTACGCCTAACAGGGCCAGCAGGCAGAACCGTCCGGGCGAGATGGAACCCCTCCCGCGTGAGAAAAACACCCAAAGGAATGTCAGTCCGAGAGCCGTGGCCCACACGTAGTTGGCAGAATAGAGCATGGTGAACAGGAATTCATACCATGGCAGGATGAACACCACCAGAGCCAACCAATAGGCGGAGCGACCGGAAATAGGCGACACCCGCGAGAGCTTGATGCCGAACATCAGCACAAGCCATATGCACAGTGCGGAGCATAGCGAGAAGACCCACCGGGGGAAGAAGCCCAGAAACGGCGTCAGCACCAGGCTTGACAGGCGCCCGGTGTCGAAGGTCATACTGTCTATGCAGATGTACCATGTCTGCCGCAACGCCTCAATCGTGCCGAGCTGAGCGGTGGCGTCTGACAGATACCACAAATCATCCACACAGAGCGGATAAGCCTGAAAGACACAGCCGAAAAGGAGGGCCAACACGGCGGTCAATACCGCAAACACCGGCATCGGGCGCCATTGCGCGGCATATCGAAATAACCTCATACAATTAAAGCACAATTTTTTGGCAAACTTAGCCAATTTTTCCCATTCTCCGAGGGTTTTGTCCCGGTATGTCAGGATTGGTAAGCGTGGAGTGAGGGGAGGTAGTTGACGCCGGCGTAGGTCATGGCTATGGAGAGGGAGGCGATGAGGAGGTATATGGCAAGGACCCGTGGCTTGGTGGTGAGGCCGAGGGTGCGGTGCAGGGGGATGGCGTAGATGAGGAGGGTGACGAGTGCCCATGTTTCTTTAGGATCCCACGCCCAGTAGCGGCCCCAGCTGACGTTGGCCCACATGGCGCCGGTGAAGATGCCGAGACCCAGGAGGAGTACCCCGCCGAGGCAGAGCAAGAGCATTGAGGCAGTGAGCCTGCGTGAGGGGCGCATGAGCGCGGTTATTGCAGCGGGAACTGTAAAGAGCAACACGGCATAGGATGCCATTACCAGCGTCACGTGGATAGAGAGCCAGGGGGATGCCAACACCGGCATAAGCGGTGTGATGGCCGGGTCAGAGGCTCCGAGAGTGGATACCAATCCGGCAAAACCGGCCATCAGAAGCCCCACCGGCACAAGCGCGGGGAGCCGCCTGCCGGCTACGGCCGTGAGCGCGGCTGTGACGAGCAGCAGAAACTGCATCACTTCGTGGCCCGACGAGAGTGGCACGGAACCGAATATTATCCACCGGGCGGCGAAATTGAGCGCGGCAACCAGGGCGATAACTGCCGCGAGCCACCACCATCCGCGTCGACGGCGCGTGAAGAGCATGGCCGCAGCCACAATGAGAGCTCCGGCTAATGCGGCCATGGCCGTCCAGCGCCATAGCGAGAGAGTGTTGTAGAGCACTTCGAGCCTTACAGAGGCCTCGGAGCGATGCGCTTCACCGGGAGCGAGAGGCTTGAAGAGAGTGCCGTCACGGAGCTTCATCAGCAGTTCCACCTTGCTGTCGAGGTCGAGCACCTCGCGGTCAAGACCTTTGGCAGAGCCGCCATAGAGGCTCTTGAGGCGATACTCGCCTGAAGCGTCAAACAGGTCTGCGGGAGCTACATACTTCCCGTTCACGCCGAGACGGCTTCTCAACTCTGCCGACTTCACTTTCAGGAATTTCACGTGCCCCCACTCTGCGGGGTAGACCATCACGGAAAGCATGAATTGCACGGGGTTCATCCCGTCAGGATTTGCCGAGCCGGTGGTTTTGAGGGCAAACTCGCGGGCTACGGTGTGGAGGGGAGCCACACGACCGCCATATGTCACCTGTTTGAGAGCCATCGAGTCAGCCATGGCGGCGCTTACCCCCGAGGCTGCCGATGCGTGGAGCGAGAGCACCATGGCGAAGGCTCCAAGAGCCACGCGCCAGAGGCGGCGGAACATACCGCGGCGCAAAGCCACCATCCAAACAGCCGCAACGGCAAAGAGCAGATAGCCGAGGTAGCTCACCGCCGTACCTGCGGAGTCATGGCTCACGCCAAGCACCGTCACGCCGCCATTGCCGTAGCCTTGTTGGAAAAAGCGGTAGCCTCCAAGCGATGCCGGGCTGTTAAGTGTCACCTCCAGATGCATCTCCCCGACCTTTACAATGCTTCGGTAGCCGCTGGGCATTTCCGCGCCGGGATAACGCTCAATGATAAATGTATCAAGCACCAGTGGCTGCGGGAGCGGCCGTACGCGGCCATCGTCGGTCAGGAAATTAGCCACCGGGACGCCCGGTTCGAGCGTCACCGCTCCGCGCTCGGCAGTGAGGCGCGTAAGCCCTCCGCCAACCAAAATCACCACCAATGACGCATGGAGCAGCCCCACAGCCGGCTGTCGCCACAGCCGCCCCTTGATGATGGCTACCACAATGCCCGCGCCCACAGCCGCCATAATGGTGAAAAACCACCACGAGGAGTAGACCGTGGCCGGGAGAAATGACGTGGCCCCCAGAGCGAGGGCCAGCGTGACGGCAGTTGTGAGAAGGACAACGCGACGGCGCGGCATTGCGATGGTCAAATAGGGAGGGTCAATAGGGTGCGTACTCGGGTTTGCCCTTGGGGGAGAGCGCCATGCACTCCATCTCGATGAGCCACTGCGGGCGGCACACGGGGGCGTGAACTATCACGCGGGGAATGTCAGGGAGCTTCTCATCAAGGATGGCCTTGACAACATCGTGGTCCGCCGGGTCACGAAGATACACCAGCAGGTGCCCGACATCCTCCCATCCGGCATCTGCCTCGTCGAGGAGAGCCAGGATGTTGGTCAGGGCACGATGAGTCTGTGCGGAGATGTCGCCAACGTGCACCACCTCACCCTTGGTGTCGATGCTTGCAGTGCCGCTGATGAAGATGTGTCGGCGGTCGGCATAGTCCACAGTAGTGCCACGCTCAAAAGCCACGCCGTAGTCAGAGGTGCGGTTCATATTTTCAGGCGCATATAGGAACCCGGTCTGCCCCTCGCGGAGGCCGGCCACCGAGTAGGCGTTCATGGTGAGCACATCGGCTGCCGAGGCGGGGTCGCCGCCGATACCGGTGCTGGCGATGAAGTGAGTGTCAACGGTGAGGCCGCAGCGGTCAAAGAGCTTGTTGCGCCCCTGCACCATCCCGGCATAGTTGCGGTCAATGTCATGTACCATAAACCAAGTGCGCACACAGTTGTCGGCCAGTGAGCATCCGCGCAAGTCCAGATCCTGACGGAGCTTTTCGAGCAGCGAGGTAGTTGCGGCATGGCTGTCGAGCCCCTGGCCGAGCGCATCGCCCTGCCACAGATGAGTATAGGAGCCGCGCTCCATGGCCCAAAGGCCGTGACCGAGCGAGCGGGGAGCGTCGCCGTCGGCGAGATATACCCATGCAGCGACCTTCGAGCCGTCAAGGGGAGCTTGGCCGATGACGCTCACGGCACAGTCGCGGCACGGGCTCACCAGCTGAGCCTGATTAGCCACGTCGCTGAGGAAGTAGCGGATGAACACCGGGCGACTTCCCAGCACGGTGAGTGCCTCTATGGCCTGCTCCACGCTCTTGAGCTGCCGTGCAAAGGGTTCGCTTGTCAGCGTGGTAGTGATAATCACATGATGCTCGCGGGAGCCGAAGCCGCTACCTTCGAAAGAGGCGAGCATCACGCGGACATCGGAGTGTATCGAAAGTACTTTATAATTCATCTGCTGAGTTGTTTATGCGAGAAACAGCTGCTGAGTGGCGCCGGGACTCAATCTGCTTTGGGAGCACCGGCATCAATCCAGTCCGCCACAAGGCCAAGCAGGGCATCATCGACCACCTCGACGGAGTGGTCATAGCCCCAATGAGCAGTGACGGGGAGGGCGAGAGCGCGCCAGAGGGTGCTCTCCGTGCTGTTGCCGGGAGCCACACGCAAGTGCTCGGGCTCCTTGACAGAGGGGACCCCCACGAGAGAGGCATAGCTGCGACCCTCCACAAGATCAAGGCCGGCGGCGGCATGACCGGTGCGGCCATGGCATTGCACGCAGCGAGTGTCAAAAATCTCGGTCTGCACGGCTCCTGTCATCGAAACGTCAATGCGCTCAGAGGGGGTGATGTTGATGGTGCCCTCACCATCGGTGGCATCCACCGTGACGAAGGTGGCCACGCGGCGGCGCAGAGGGTCAATGGCGCAGAGAGCTACCTCGGTGACATCGTTCTGGAGGCCCGTGAGCTCGAACACGCAGTGTCCCGAGGCATCCGTGGAGGCCTTTACCGGCTTGGCAATCAGTGCATAGTCGTTCCCCTGGCCAAAGCCGGCCACCACCACGGAGTAACGGGAGGCCCAGGCATCCACGCCGTCGAGGTCAGCCTCAAGGCGCACGGTGCGTCCGGCAATACCTATGGAGGCCTCATCGGGCTGAATATCACCCTCATCGCAGGCAGTGAAGCCTGCGGTGAGAGCCACAGCGGTAGTCAGCCGGAGAATATAAGTGAATTTCATCGGGAGAGGGAGGTTAGAAGCTGAACTGCGCCATCACCATGGCTGAGGAGGTGGCGAGACCGAGGTTGTCCTCGTCGCGGTCGAGCTGACGGTCATGGCCGGTGCGTCCGGTGTACTGATACATGGCCTGAAGCTTGACGTTGATGGAGGGGATGTAGAAGTTGACGCCTACGGCAGGCATATTGAGCAAGCCCCCCTTGTCGGTGCCGTTGCGGTCCATCAAGTCATAGCGCAGGGCGGGCTGCCAGTGCTCGTTGATGAAGTAGCCCACCTGGCCGTAAGCACCCCAGTAGTTGAAGCTGCGGTCAATCTTCTGGCGCTTGGTGAAGCCCACGTGCATATAATATGCCTCGGCACCGAAGTACCAGCGGTTATGGATCCATGCCCACTCCACACCAACACGAGTGTCGTTGGTGCTCTCGTTCTCGCTCTCCACATTGATGGAGGCTGATACGCCGGCGAGCATCTTGTTCTGATTGAGGCGGCGGGGGTCGCCCTGACTGCCTGGCATCGCTCCGTAGGGCTGGAAGGTGAAGCGGGCGGCATAGAGCAGCGAGGGTATGTGCCAGTCATCGCTCCAGGTCTTTGTGGCGGTGTTTATTGATGAGCCGGTGCCGTTGAAGATGCCTACCTGATAGCCCCACTTCCCCTTGATAAGGCCATAAGCCTCCACGCCGAGGTCAAAGCCGGTGTTGAAGCGGGGACTCACGGCATTGAGCGAATAGGGCATAATCACCTGCGCGGTGAGCGATGTGGGGAGCTGCGGGAAGAGCGTCTCACCCAGAGTGGTTAGCATGGCGTGGCTGAAGGGGGTCTTGAACTTACCGACCCTCACGCCAATGGCCTCTTTGGGGCGTATATCCGCCCAAGCCTGCTGGAGCAGCTCGCCGCCGCTCTTGGCAGCGTTGATGGTGAGATTGAAGCTCACTATGTTGAAAGCACGACCCGTGAAGCCGAGCACGGCATAGGGCACGGCGAAGCCGGAGTTGGCCACGTTGTCCTGATTGTAGGCGGGGTCGAGGCCGGCATCGTCATAGTAATTGTAGTTAAACGATGTCTGAGCCAGCACGTAAGGCTTCAGCACGAAGTCGCCCTTCTTGGTCTTGAAGGTGAAGCCGTTGTGGTCAGCCAAAGAGATGACACCATTGTCGGTGTCGGGGTCAAACTGCGCCATGGCAGCAGGCATCGCCAGCAGGGCGCAGACGAGTGATAGCAAGAGGTGTTTCACGTTGACAGCGTGTGAGTTGATTAGTGGTTTAAGGTAGCTGATTCAGCTGTGATGGCTATTGTTGCGTCAGAGCGATTGGAGGAACTTGACCAAGGCACGGCGCTCCGGGGCGGTCATTCGCTCGAAGAGCTGACGTGATGCCCAGCCCTCGCCGCCATGCCACATGATGGCTTCGACGAAGTTGCGGGCGCGACCGTCGTGGAGGAAGTAAGTGTGGCCGTTCACCTTCTCCTGCAGGCCTATGCCCCACAGGGGGGTGGTGCGCCACTCGTTGCCCATCGCCAGGCCCGAGACGTAGTTGTCATTGAGGCCCACACCCATTATCTCCGAACCCATGTCATGCAGCAGGTAGTCACTGTATGGGTGGATGGTCTGCGAGCCGAGCCAGGGGAGGGCCGTACCGTTGAGCAGCACGGAGCCGCGGGGCTTGGTGTGGAGCGTGGTGACGTGGCACAGGTGGCACTTGGCACGGTAGAACATCTCCTCGCCGAGCTTCACTTCGGGGTCATTGACATTGCGGCGCGCGGGCACACCGAGGCTCTGCATATAGAGGTCGACATCCTCCATATCCTCGGTGGAGACATCGAGCTGGTCATAGCTCAGGCCCATCATCGAACCTTCAGTCATCTGGCTCTGACCCTCACAGATCTCCTCGGGGTAGCGGGAGTTGGTCACGCCCATGTCGCTGGAGAATCCGAGCTCCACCGTCAGGTCAGCGTGCTGGGCCTTGTTGCCTGAGAGGCCAAGTTGCCTTATGCCTCGCTCGGTGATGTAGTTACAGCGGCCTGAGATGCCATATTCGGGGTAGTTGCTCTTGGCGGCAAGCGCCTCAATCTCATTGGGGTCAAGTGCCATCATCTGACCCATGCCCACATGTCGCAGCGGCACTCGTACGGTGCACATCAGGTCCTCCGGGGCTATCTCGTCGGCATACCAGTCGGTGATGGTGTACTCGGGGCGTGCCAGTTCGTAGGTCTCGCCGTCAGGGAACGAGAATGTCTGGAAGTGCCAGGTGCACTTGAGCTTGCCTTCGGGCTTGACACCATAGATGGCCTGGTCATGCAGCACGCGCCCGTACTGACGGAAGAATGCTCCGTTGCGGCGGGTGATGTAGACGAGCATCGACGAGAAGCCGTAGGGCCCCGAGCCGCCGTCGCCCCACAGACTTGGGCGGGTGCGCCCGGCGTTGCGGTGACACGAGCCACATGAGTAGCCGGCATACACCGGGCCGAGACCGCCACCGTGGGAGTTGGTGGAGGTGCGCACATCGTCATAGAGCTTGTCGCCGCGGGTGAAGCGCGACAGATAGTCACCGCTCACCCAGGGAGCCTCGGAGTCGTAAGCCTTGGAGGAGTTGAGAAATATGGTGGATGTGCCCGCCGACAGTGCATAGTCGTCAGGCACTTCCACATCAGGCATATCAAGCCCGTCGGTGCTTTCGCAACCGACGAGCGTTGAGATGACTGAAAGAGCTGTGATGAATGTCGAAATCCGTGTCAGCCTAAGCTGCATAATCTTTCAGTGATATTGGCATTGAACAGAGAGATGGAGAGAGTGTGTGTGCGTGTCCGGGAGCTATCAGTTCTGCACCTTGCGGGGCTGGCCATCCTTGAAGAGGAGGAACTCCAGTGTGTGGAATCCGCGCACAGCCTGAACAGCCTCGATGGCATCGTCTTCGTCACCGTCACCCCAGGTAAGGTTGTCGTAGTTGCCGGAGTTGAGGATGTTGACAATCTGAGCCTGGTCAAGGGGCCATGAGTCCATGTTGGGGTCGAGGCCGAGCTCGTCAACGGGGCCGAAGAGGAATGCCTCAGACTTCTCCCAGGGCTCACGGGCGGAGAGCCAAGCGTTGCAGGCGTTGATGAAGCCCTGGTCAGAGGGTGCAGCCTTGAAAGCCTTCACGGCAGTGTCGAGAGCGCGAACGCGGGTCTCAAGCATGGAGTAGGTGGGGAGTACCACACCGTTGACATACTGCTCGACCACAGGCTGCAGCTGAGCCTCGCTGAAGGATACCATGGCGGGCTTGAGCTGGTTATCCAGCACCTCCTCAAGGTCAGCGCAGGCATCCATGGCTGCGTGGCTCTCTGCGGAGTTGATGTTGTTGCGCAGGGGCTGGGGGATGTTAAGAATGGCAGTGTAAGCAGCGTTGATGGCGTTCTTCACGTTAGCGTCGAGGGCGGCGTTGTTGGCGGCCACGAGTGCCGAGAGTGAATTGCTGTTGACGGTGCCGTCAAGCGAGCCGTAGTAGCTGTTGCGGATGGAGAGGATGTTGTTGGAGTAGTCCTCACGTGAATGCCAGCTGTACCATGACTCCACAGCATAGAGGGCACCGGTGATGTCACCGTTCTGGTACTTGTCCACAGGCTCACCAATCTTGGCAACACCTACCTCGTTGGCGATAGTGATGCAGCCTTCGATCATCTCCTGGATGGATGAGAGGGCTGAGCCGTAGGCGCTGCCGTTGTGGTCGCGATACTGGGCGGCGAAAGGTGCGCCGCCGTTGTAGCTCACGCTCCAGGCCTTGTTGAGGTCGGTGGCATCGTTCACCAGCAGGCTTGACACCTGGCTCATATAGTTGCCCCAGGAAGCGGCGTTAGCAGCCGTGTAGTCGATGTTGGCGGCATTGTCGGTGGGAGTGGGTACAGTTGAGTTTGGGGTCTGGTTGTCATCGTTCTTGTCTGACGAGCAGGCCACAGAACCCATGGCGGCAATGGCGATTGCCGCAAAAATGTAACTTTTTTTCATCTGTTTAGAGGTGAATTATTGTGTTATGATTATGATTGATTTTCAGAGGATTGAAGTCGTGGTTACTTGCGAATGAACCATCCAACATAGGCTACGCCTATGCCCCACTCATTCTCACTGTTGTAACGCGAGGAGCCAAACACCTTTTGTGTGCCGATCTGGCGTGTGGTGTAGTCGGCCTTCACCACCAGATTGGGGAGAGCGAACCAGTTGAGGCCTACCTGCCACTTGCTCACCTCGCAGCGCTCATCCATCGGTGTGGTGACTGTGCCGCGATACTGCGGGTTGAAGTACTCATAGCGGGCGAAGGGGATGATGTCGGGCATCTTGAAGCGCACCATATTATTGATGCGGAAACCGATTTCGGCACCGTAGCTCATGGCGTTCTTGGCCACGGGCACAAGGCGTGAGTAGGGTGACTTGTTGCTCAGGCGGCGGTTGATGGCGGAGAGCTTGGCTGAGTTGCCCACATAACCGTAAGTGAGGTCGGCGCGAGCCTGAAAGTAGCGGTGGCGGTAGTCGGCATCCCAAGTGAAGATGGCCACGGGGATGCGACCGGCAGATGCGTATGTCTGCTCCTTGTCGGCATTGGAGCCGGCATCGCGGCAGTAGTAGAATGACACGCCGGTGCGCAAGCCGGGCACGCCCTTGTAGTCGAGGCGGCCCACGTAGCCGGGCGATGTGAAGTTGTCAGTCTCAAAGAGTCCCTGATTGGCGCTCCCTACCCATGTGTCGCGGCTCATGCCGTTGGCGTTAAGGCCGGCTACCACCATTGCCTGGTAGTCGAAGCGGCCATATCCGCGGCCAAAGGAGCCAAACAGCTCCAGACCGGTGGAGTGCCATGTGCAGGGTATGATGGAGGTGGCACTCTCGGGGCGCGAAGATCCGAAGAAGTTGATGGGCTCGTGGTGGGCATTGGTCAGCCCGATGGGAATCACCATGTGGCCGGCGCGCACGTTGAAGGCGGGGATTATCAGTCGGGTGATGTGGAACTGCTCCAGAGCCACCTCGCCCCCCTTCTCTATCTCGGTCTCATATTCGCCATTCTCGGAGTTCTCAAGCTCCACGGCAGTGCCGGTGCCTCCGGCCTCAAACTCTATCTCGGCTCCGAGAATCCACTTGGAGTTGAACTTGTAGTCCAGAGCGAGGACGAAGCGGGGTATGGAGATGGTGTTGCGGTGAGTCTTGGTGTTGCCTGCGGCGGTGCCGTTGAAGCGGTTGGTGCCGTAGTCCTTGAAGTTGGCAAGAATCTCGCCATAGCCGCCGAAGCGGAACTTCCGATAGTCGTCACCGCCTCCCGGCGCCGCCACGCTATCGGAAGTGCAGCATAGCGTAGAATCAATCGGCGCTGCTGCGCCGAGCTCAGCCGGCGCTGCTGCTGAAACCTTAATTCCGGCCATCGCGGCCAGACAAAACCAAACTAAACTTTTCATCAATTGTGATAACTAACTTTTTCCGCTGCAAAGTTACGGTCGCCCAGAGTGGCCGGAAATACCCAATTTTATGTAAATTTCACCAACGCCACCCCATTTTAACCAAACATCCCTTAATACTTTCTTAGTATCCCACCAACTTACACGGCATACAGAAAGCCCCGGATGTCTGCGCTATCGCTTCGGCTTCCGGGGCTACGAGTAAATCAGCGTCCTGCGGACGCTCTTTAGGAAGTTCTGCAACATCGCTCCTTAAGAGTGCGATGCTGTATATATATATACCGACCATGGTTCGGCAACAACAGTCGGCGGTTACTTCTGCGGAGCCGGCGCGCCTTGTGAGCCGTCGGTGAGCCAGGGGTGCGGGAGGCCGAAGATGGTGCCGGTGTCGTGGTTGCCCACGAAGCCTTCGAGGATGGTGTCGCGTCCGCTGGGGTTCTTGAACGGCATCAGACTGAATGCACTCATCATGGCCGTGATATGCTCGAAGATGGTGTCCTGCATAGCCTCGTAGGGGAGCCATGCCGAGGTGGCTGTGAAGCAGTAGATCTGGAGAGGCACGCCCGTGGCTGTCTGTTCAAGGGTGGAGACAAAGCAAGTATCAGCGTGTGACACCATAGGATTTGCATCAAGCCACATCCTCACGTAGGCGCGGAACAGGCCGATGTTCGTCTCGATGGTACCATCGACCAATCCCTCGGAGTTGTTCACATCCTCCACCTTCCCGGCAGCGCGCTGTGCGAGCTTGGCGGTGATGTAGCGGTCCATCATCGGCACCTTGCGGATTGCGTCAAGCATCTCGTCGGTGGTGGGGAGGATGCTGTCGGAGTCTATCAGCAGCGAGCGGCATATGCGGCGTGTGTTGCTGGTCTGCATTGATGAATAATTGGTGAAGCTGCCGCTCACCAGACTGTAAGGGGGCACCGATGTGGTGGTCTTGTCCCAGTTGAGCACCTTGATGGCCGTGAGACTCACCTCAGTGACGGTGCCGTTGGCATCGGTACCCTTGATGGCAATCCAGTCACCGACATGCAGCGAGTCATTCTCCGAGAGCTGCACGCCGGCCACCACACCGAGGATGCTGTCCTTGAACACCAACATCAGCACGGCAGCAAAAGCGCCGAGGCCGGCCAGCAGCGAGCCCGGCGACTTGTCGACAAGCACCGCCACCATAACGATGACGGCCAGAATCCACACCATCCCTTTGAAGAGCTGAACCAGACCATTGAGCGGCAGGTGCTTCTTGTTCTTGCGGGAGTCCACGTTATGCCATATGGCCGAGAGCAGCGATGCTATGGCTTGCGCGGTGACGATAATCACGTAGATCCACGTGATTTTGGTGAGCCACTTGGCCACGTCGCCACGCAGCTCCACGAGTGTGAACTGGATGAAAATCAGAAACACAAGTGCAGGAATCATGGTGCAAAGCCGCTTGAAGAATCCCTCGGAGTTGAGGAACCCGTAGAGGCTCAGCTCATTGCGCGGCTTGAAGGTGCTCAGAGCCATCAGCACCGCCTTCTTGAACACCCAGCCTATCGCCACAGACACCAGAAACACCACCGCAGCATATACGATGGTCTCGGCCGTGTGGTTGTGCGCCAGACCGATGGGACGAAGTATCCAGTGGGTGATGTCGAGGAAGAGCTGGGCAAATGTGGCCGTGCTCTCATGCAGCGCGGGGCTCACCGCTGTGTCAGCGAGCTGTGTGAACGTGCTGTCAGTAGCGTTTGCAGGCATAATATGTGAACTTTAGGTTTTCATACTGATATACGCCGGGGATTGGATGTTTGTTCAAATGTTAATATATGTCAAGTCGGTGACTACTCAGAGCCGTAGTTGTTGTGTGTATATATAATGTATCGTCACGTTTAACCATTTATTACCCCAAGCATAGACATGAACCATACACTCACAGCAGTAATGGCCGCAACAGCACTTTCCATCATCGGCGCAGCCGAGGCTCCGGCATGCACCGGCATAACCCTTCGCGCCACCGACGGCTCGGTGGTGGCGGCGCGCACCGTGGAGTGGGCGGGCTCACGCTACGAGAGTCAGGCCGTAGCCGTACCCCGTGGCTACGAGCAGCAGTCCTACACTTCGCGCGGTCAGGACGGCATGAAGTTCAAGGCTCGTTACGGATTCGTGGGACTCTCCACTGCCCTGCCCCAGTTCATCGTTGACGGCCTCAACGAGCATGGCCTCTGCGCAGAACTCTTCTTCTTCCCCGGCAGCGGCAAGTACCCGGAGCTTGACTCGGCACTCCTTGACCGCACCATCGGCGATATGCAGCTGGTGAGCTACCTGCTGGGCGAATGCCGCGACCTGGCGGAGGTGAAGGAGGCCATGAAGCATGTGCGCGTCACGGCTCTTGAACCATCTGGCTCCACTTGTCACTGGCGGCTCACTGATGCCTCGGGCAAGCAGATTGTCATGGAGATAATCGACGGCGAGGTGCGCTACTATGACAGCATCGGCGTGCTCACCAACGCTCCGGAATACACCTGGCACCTCACCAACCTGCGTAACTATATCAACCTCTACTCCGGGGCGGCTCCGTCACATCAGTTTGACGGCATCGAGCTCACCCCGCTGAGCGGCGGCAGCGGTCTGCTCGGGCTCCCCGGCGACTACACTTCCCCTTCACGCTTCGTGCGCGCGGCCTTCTTCCAGGACTGCGCCCCGGCACAGGCCACCGGCCTCAAGGCAGTGGAGCAGGCCATGGTGATTCTCAACAACTTCGACATCCCCATCGGCACGGCATGGGCAAAGGGTGACACGGTACCTGACATGCACACCTCTACGCAGTGGGCCATCGCCACTGACCTCAAGGCCCGCAAGATATACTACCGCACTGGCATCAACCACCACATCCGTTGCATCGACGTGGCTGCCATCAACTTCGCCAAGCAGCCTTACAAGGTTCTCGCGCTTGACGATGTTACCTCGGAGCCTGTCACTCCCGTCAGCTTCTAACGGGTGCGGACTTCCACTTCGCCAACCCCGGTCCGCAGGAAATACTCCTCGAAGTCACTGCTCACGCGGTGACGCAGCAGGTCTGTATCGCGGTTGGAGGGGGTGGTGAACAATGTCACCTTTGAGCCGGTACGCACCAGCGTCACCGGCTCTCCTTTATATGGCAGGTCAAAGGCCTCGACGGCTCGCAGCTCCGGCTCCGGCTTGATGATGGAGGCAACAATCCACGCCACCACACACATACCCACTGCACGAAGCGAGGCACGGCTACGCTGATGCAGCCACACACCGAAAGCGGCCACTGTCATCAAGCAGATCCACAGCTCGGGCTGTGACATATAGATGCCCCTCACTGTGGCTCCCGGCCATGACGCTACGCCGTGGGATGTGGCATCAAGCGCGTATACCAAGGCTTCAGTAGCCCGACAGAGAAGCTCGGAGTGCAGTCCGCAGGCGCTGAGCAGCAGAACGAGGATGCCGCTGCCGCAGATGCAGGGCATGAGCAGGGACGCCACAGTGGCACTGACAATGAAATAGACCGGAAAAGTGTGGAAATAGAATGTCGACAGCACCCCTGCGCCAAGCATGGCACTGATGCTGACGGTGATGTAAGCCACAGCGGCATAAATACGGGGATGGTCATGTCGCGACACGGGATTAAGCTTGTCGGCGAAGGTGATTATAGCGAGCACTGCGGTGAAAGAGAGCTGGAAGCTGTAGGTGAACAATGAGGTCGGTGAGGGCACCAGAATTACCAAAGCTGCCAGGCAGAGCGAATTGTAAGGCACCGAGCGGCGCTGTATAAGCCGACCGATAATGAACACGCTTCCCATTGTCACGGCTCTGACCACCGACGGCGAGAGACCTGTGATTCCGGCATAGAGCCACAGCAGGATGATGATGACCAGATCGGCTGCTTGCCAATATCGAGTGATGTAGAGTGGCCACAGCAAGCTCTCTATAAGCATGAAAAGCAGGGCCACGTGCATCCCGCTCAGGGCGAGGATGTGTGACAGACCGGCCGCGCTGTATTCTGTGCGTCGCTCCGTGTCGAGCCATGATGTGTCGCCAAGGAGCAGAGCATTGAGCATCGCGGTGCTCTCGGAGTCAAGATTGGAGCGGAGCAACAACTGCTGCAAACTCCGGCGCACGCGTTGCAGGTCATTGAGCAGTCCAGGCTCGTCGGTGATGGATATGATGGCCGGGTAACGCACGAGCGAGGTGGCACTCACGCCGCGACGCCGCATGGGCCCGGAGTGGTCGGTCATCTGAGGTAATGGCGGTCGGCGTATCGGCTCCAGCTGTCCGTGCCACTCCACGCGCTGCGCTCGTGAAAATTCCGTATGTGGCGACACCACAGTGAGGGCCACTTTGCGCTCGCGGCACGGCTTGCCGTCGATGCTGTCAAGCTCCACATCGAGGCTCACGGCACCCTTCTCCATTGTCTCTGACACGCGCGTCACCACGCCGCTCACTGTGTGAGTGCCGTTGACAAACCGCTGCGGCAGAGGCGTGGGTAATTGCAGCGAGGCATCACACCACCCCACTGCCGTGATGATGATGTAAGCCCCTAAGACAGGACGGCGGAAGAAGAAGGCAATAATCCCCGGCAGCAACAAGGCCATGGCCCATGTCGGGGCCCACCCGGCGAAGCCGCAGAGCAGGCCGACTATGAAGCATGCCGCAGGTATCAGCAGGGGTGCTCTCAGAGCCATAGCGGAGCCACATAGCGGGCCAGCAGATAGCCGCCGCCTATGAGCCACGCAAACAGGATGGCCGCGAGCACAAACGGCTTGGCTCCCGCTTTCTTGAACTTGTCGATGCTCGTTTCGGCACCGAGGGCTGCCATGGCCATAGTCAGAAGGAAGGTGTCAAAATAGTTGATGGCATCAACAAGTGCGACAGGCAGGAGGTCAAGGGAGTTGAACACAATGACGCCCAGAAATCCGATGGCAAACCAGGGTATCGCCACTTTGCCCTTGGCGGTGTCACCGCCCTGCGTCTTGCGGCGTGCCGCAGAGGCTGCCCACCAGCCGAGTATCAGGAGCACAGGCACGAGCAGCATCACGCGAATCATCTTGACAATGACGGTGATCTTGGCAATATCCTCACCCATGGCGTTGCCAGCGCCCACGGCGTGAGCTACCTCATGGAGCGTTGAACCGCCGTAGATGCCCATCTGCTCGGGCGACAGGTCAAGTATGCCGGCACGATACATCGAGGGGTACACAAACATGGCTATCGTGCCGAAAATCACCACTGTAGCCACCGCTACGGCGGTTTTGTACGGCTGGGTGCGGATGGTAGACTCGGCTCCAAGCACGGCGGCTGCCCCGCAGATGCCGCTGCCTACGGATGTGAGCAGGGCTATGTCGCGATCCATCTTCAGCAGCCGCCCCAGGGCTATGCCACCAAGTATGGTCACAGTCACCACAATAGCATCTACCACGATGCCCGAGAGCCCCACAGCCATCACATCCTGAAAGGTCAGGCGGAAGCCGTAGAGGATGATGCCAAGGCGGAGCACACGCTTGGAGCAGAACTGTATGCCGGGCACCCATGTCTGCGGCAGATGGTTGCGCAGGGAGTTGGCATAGAGCATACCCAGCACGATACCGATAATCATCGGGCTGATGGATATTTCCACAAAGAAGCGTGCCGAACCTATGTAGAATGCCGCACAGGCAAAAAGCGCTATCAATAACACGCCGTGGAGCATACTGCTCCGTGACTCACTGAGTGCCATAGCCAATTAGTGAAATAGTAGATTATCGCTGCCAGATATTCCAAGCTGCAAACGCCTGGAGAAGAAGCATCTCCAGACCATTTTTAACCGTGGCTCCGTACTCCTCAGCGCGCTTCATGAACAGCGTCACGTCAGGGTTGTAGAGCAGATCATAGCAGAGATGACCGGGGGTGAGCAGGTTATAGGGTATGTCGGGGCACTCGTCGGTGTGCGGATACATGCCAAGGGGTGTAGTGTTGACTATCACGGTGTTATCAGCCATGACCTCCGGAGTGAGGTCAGCATAGGTCAGCTTCCCCTTGCCGGGGGTGCGACTCACGAAGGTACAGGTCAGACCGAGGCTTTCAAGGCCGCAGGCCACCGCCTTGGAGGCACCGCCGGTGCCCAAGATGAGGGCGTGCTTCATCCCGGGCTTCAGCAGCGGACGGATGGAGTCGGTGAAGCCTGTCACATCAGAGTTATACCCCTTCAGACGGAGCTTACCGTCAGCGCCACGCATGAACTTGATGACATTGACGGCACCAATCTTGGCGGCATCGGCATCCATCTCGTCAAGGTAAGGGATCACCTGCTCCTTGTAGGGGATGGTGACGTTGAGCCCTCGCAGATTGGGATGCGCCATGAGCACGCCGGGCAGGTCGGTGATGGCGGGGAGCTCGAAGTTGACGTAGCCGGCGTCAATCTGCTCGGCATCGAACTTGCGGTTGAAGTATTGCTGTGAAAACGAGTGGGTCAGCGGGTAGCCGATCAGCCCGTAGAGCTGTGAGGGGTTGCTCATCTGTGTGAGGCGTTGAGAGAGTGTGTGATAAAGAGTGTGTATAATTATGACTTGGGAGCGTCATCATCGTCATCCTCGCCGAGATCGTCCCAGTCAAAGTCCCAGCCGTCATCCCAGGCTCCGGCATCTTCGGTGAAGCGCGCCAGGTCACGCCCCTCGCGCTTGGTGGGACGCCCCAGTCCTTTACGACGATCAACGAAGCCGCTGATCTTCACCACCTCCAGCAGGTCAAGCTCTGAGCGGGGGGTGATGTTCTCGCAATACTCAGGCACCAGCTTGGCTCCAAGACGGTTTTCGGTCACGGCAAACACCTTGAATGAGTATGTCACAGGTGGCTTGCGTACCTTCACCACGTCGCCCGGCTTCACCATGCGCGAGGGCTTGGCGAGGGCGTCGCCGATGTAGACGCGCCCCTTCTTGCATGCCTCAGTGGCGATGGTGCGCGTCTTGAAGATGCGCATGGCCCATATCCACTTGTCTATGCGGACTTCTGCTTTAGCCATGTTTGTGATTTGTTGGAGAGGATGATAAGGGGGGTCACTTGTTGTTGAAGTTCGTCATGGCAAACGTGATGCCGCAGAGGCAATAGGCCTTGATGGCTTCCACGGCTACTTCCACACGCACCGGCAATCGCTGTCGCTCGTCGAAATTGAACTGTCCGAGCACGTAATCAATCTGCTTGCCGCGCGGATAGTCGTTGCCTATGCCGAAGCGCAGACGCGGATACTCCTGTGTGCCGAGCTTGGCGGCAATGTCCTTCAGGCCGTTATGACCGGCATCGCTGCCACCCTGCTTGATGCGTATGTGACCGAACGGCAGAGCGATGTCATCCACAAGCACCAGGATGTGGTCAAGGTCCACACCCTCCTTATCACGCCAGTAGCGCACGGCAGAGCCGGAGAGGTTCATGTAAGTGGAGGGCTTGAGCAGAGTGAGCTGCTTGTTTTTCAGGCGCATGTGAGCCACGTCGCCGTAGCGCTCGGTGGTAAAAGAAATATTGGATGCCTCGGCTAAGGCATCCAATATACGAAATCCTATATTGTGGCGGGTGCCGACGTATTCCGCGCCGATATTTCCCAGACCGACAATCAGATATTTCATCTGTCAGGATATGGGGTTGATTACTTGGAGGCTGCGGCGGCAGCAGCGGCGGCACCACGGGCGGCGCGGGTCAGCTGCACGGCGCAAACCACGGCGTTCTTGGCGTTCATCAGCTCCAGGCCCTCGAAGTGGAGGTCGCCCACAGCCTTAGCCTTGCCCAGACCGAGGTCGTCAACGTTGATCACCAGACGCTCGGGGATGGCGGTGTAGATAGCCTTCACCTTGAGCTTCTTCATCACGAGGTTGAGCTTACCACCGGCCTTGACACCCTCGGCGTGACCCTCGAGCTTGACAGGCACCTCGATGGTGACAGGCTTCTTGTCGTTCACCTCGAGCAGGTCCATGTGGAGGATGGTGTCCTTGACGGGGTGGAACTGAATATCTTTGAGCACAGCATTGCGCTTCTCACCGTTGACGTCGAGCTCGATGGCGAAGATGTCAGGAGTATAGACGAGCTTGCGCACAGCCTCGTTGGTCACAGCGAGGTCAGTGGTGATGAGACCCTTGCCGTTGCCGGTCTCAACAATCTTCTCACCGGGCTTGAGAGTGCCGGTGAAGGGGAGGTCTACATGGTCACCGCCGTTGAGCACCACGGGAATCTTGTTCTCTTTGCGGAGCTGCTTGGCAGCCTTCTTGCCGAGGTCCGTACGGGGCTCTGCGGCGAGCTTGAAAGTGTTCATCGCTTGAATGAAATTGGGGTTTGTGTTACTAAAAATTAAGTTGTTTCTGCACAAAGGCGCTTAATTTCCCATCACACGGAGGGGTAAAGCCCTAAAGCGCCGCAAAGTTACCACTTTTCTTCCACCCCCGCAACAAAATTTCAACCCACCCCGCGCAACCGCATCAAGAAGCCTTCCTCCCGCCCCATCATCAGATAACCGGGAAGAAACAAATCCGCGTCCCATTCGCCCCATCCGCGTCTACGGCACGGCACGACAGTTCCAAGCCAATCCGCGATGCCCCATCCCCTCCTCCTTACCAAACGGATTGCAGGCATCGCGCGTCGGCGTGGAGCACAGCTCCGTGCCTGTGGCGCGGATTTTAACGGAGGGGACGTGGATTATTCTTGACGCGGCTTGGCCCGGGTGGCAAAGGGGCGTCACGAGTCTGGAGGGACGAAGCCCATTTGATGCGGCTACAACGGAATCAATGGAAACGCCGTGCAGGGCAACCGCATCAAATTGTGCGGATAAACCTCTGTCGTTACGGCTGCGCCGGGCCGGAACCATCAAGAACTATCTTTAACCATCTATCAACTATCATTGAATATTGCCTTTCAAGCTATCTACACTCAACCATCCTCGACCATCTTCGTCCTTGCTTCGCTCGGACGGCTAACGCACCATTCTCTACTGTTGCCTCCGGGCAGAGTCCGAGCGAAGCGAGGACAATGATGGTCGAGCATGGTCTATCTTACCGGACAGTAGATTGCATTAACTAAAGAGGAGAAAGCATTGATAGATAAAGAGGAGAAAGCATTGATTGCTGAAATATTGCTGGTTGATAAATGGTTAAAGATAGTTCTTGATGGTTCCGGCCCGGCGCAGCCGTTTTATTATTAGTAGAGATATTTTGATGCGGTTGCGCCATGAAACGCCGTGCGGGATATTTGCGTAAGTCGCGGAGAATGTGTAACTTTGTGGCCGATTCAGCGCAATCTCTGGCAGGACACGCAGCCTGGCTATATTGCGCATAGTGTTAACATTTAATCTTTTACAGAAGAAATGGACTTAATTAAGGTCGTAGAAGATGCCTACGCCTCCGGCAAGCAGCACCCCGAGTTCGGCCCCGGCGACACCATCACAGTCGCTTACCGTATCAAGGAGGGCAACAAGGAGCGTATCCAGCAGTACCGTGGTGTGGTAATCCGCATCTCCGGTGAGGGCAACAAGAAGCGTTTCACCGTGCGCAAGATGAGCGACAACATCGGCGTGGAGCGTATCTTCCCCATCGAGTCACCGTTCATCGACTCCATCACCATCAACAAGTATGGCAAGGTGCGTCGCGCCAAGCTCTACTATCTGCGCGGTCTCACCGGCAAGAAGGCTCGCATCAAGGAGCGTCGCCTCAAGACCACCAAGGAGGCTTAATCCCCACCTTGTTATCACAGACCCTACAAGACCGGGGCGGTGCATCAACAGATGTCCGCCCCGGTTCTTATTTGTGCACCTGCGCCGGTGGCGGCCGGAATTGCATTGCGTCTTGCTCTTAATAGCCCAGCAGCGCAAGGATGGTGGGAGTCAGCAGCGCTGTCAACAAGCCGTTGAGGGTCAGTCCGAGCGATGACCAAGCTCCGTAGCGGTAGCTGCCCCGCTCCATGGCGATGCTTGTACCCACGGCATGCGCAGCGGTACCCATCGAGAGCCCCTGCGCAATGGGGCTGTTGACTCGGGTGAGCCGCATCACCCTAAACCCGGCCATGCCGCCAAAGATACCAACCGCACAGACCACTCCGGCTGTGAGCGGCGGTATGCCTCCGATGCTGCGTGACACCTCCATGGCAATCGGCGTGGTAACGGACTTGGGTGCCAGCGACACCACAACGTCCTGCGTGGCACCAAATGCTTGGGCTATAAGCACCACAGACACTATTCCGGCCACGCATCCGGCAAACTCGGCTATGAGGATGGGCAGCAGCTGCTTGCGGATGGTTGACAGTTGCCGATAGAGCGGCACACCAAGAGCCACCACGGCCGGTTTGAGCCAAAACTCAATCATGGACCCACCTTCGGCATAACGCTCATAGGGCACACCGGTCACCACAAGCATGGTGATAAGCACGACGATAGACACCATGATGGGATTGAGAAGCATGATGTGCGTGCGACGGTAGAGCAACTGCGCAAGCACATAGACCACAAAGGTGGCAGCAATCAGAAAATAGCTATTTTCGAGAAACGGCATGGCGCAGAGATGCTAAAGTGTGAGGGAAATAACGACGCATAAGCTGGTGAATCCATCCGGTGACACCAATCACCACAAACGTACTTCCGGCAGATGCTGCGACTATGGCTAACCACTGGTCACGAATCAAATCAAAGTAGCCGAGCAACGCCACTCCCGCGGGCACGAAGAAAAATCCCAGATTAGACACCAGAAAGTCAGCCACTCCGGCCACATGCCGCTGCTTGACCAGACGCAGTTGCAGTGATGCTGCCAACAGGAGCATCCCGATTATGCTTGAGGGCACAGGCACTCCAGTGAGCCACACTATCAGCTCACCGATGGCCAGAAAAAGGAATATGACGGCAAGTTGTAAGATAACCATACTCTATACCTATTAATATATACAGCTTAAACCCGGGAATTATGAATTCCGAAAAACCGATGCAAAATTACAACATTACATCAAAAAACACCTACCATCCCAGGCCTTTGAAAAGAAAAGTCGGGGATGACGCAGCTCACATTCTGCCTCATCCCCGACTGCCTGTAGATTGTAGATGTTCTGTTAGCGAATCATAGGTCGCTGCTTTAATGCACCAATTTTCTTTACTGTATCTGACGGTCATTTTTCTTTGACCGATACAAAAATAGTCCTCCACGCATGGCCTGCAGTTGTGTCGTAGTAAAATGTTAGTTACCGTCATTGGGTTTTATCCTGTCATTAAGCGTTTTACATAGTTAGACATTTTGCGTTTCGGTAGTGAATTACACAAATGTGGTTGAGGTCTACGATTTGTAAACCATTTAGATTTTCAGGGGACAACTTCCTTATAGTCACACCCCCGCAAAACAAGCCTGAATATGCCCTGACAGACTTACAGACCGCTTCACATATTTATATTTTAACTTTTATAAACAGTAGAATTCTGCCACTTCTCCTCAGTCGGCGGATTTGGCCTTGGATTGAGTGAAAATATGTATCTTTGCATATATATAATTATGGTGAAACTGAAAAATATCACAATATGCGCGCTGACGCTGCTATGCCTCGCCGGGGGTGTGCCGTGTTACGCGCAGACCCTTGACGAGGCCCGCGAAGCCCTCGCCCGCTATGATGCAGACTCCGCCACAGATATTCTTGATGCGCTGATGGAGGCCTCTCAGGCTCGCGGCAAGAAGAAGAAACCGCTCCCTGAAGGATACGACAGTGTCAAGGAGCAGCTGCAACGACTGTCAGCAGCCCTGGAGCGCGTGGAGATTATCGAAGTCATCGACTCTGTGGAGCTTGACAAAGCGGACTTCTACCTCCACATACCCCTTTCTGCCTCTGCCGGACGCTTTATGGCTCCGTCGGCACTTCCGGCCGGGAGCAATGCCGCTGACTCCTCTGCTGTGTACGTAACCGAAGATGGCTCCTCGACCATCTATGCCGCCAAGGATGCCTCCGGCAGGCTCCGTCTGATGGAAACCTACCCGCTCTCTGACGGCACCTTTGCGCCGTCACAACCCCTGGAGGGTGAGCTCGGCGATGGAGACCTCAACTGGGCATGGCTTTCGCCTGACGGAATTACCCTCTACTATTCAGCCCGCGGGGGTGATGACAACCTCGGCGGATATGACATCTACATGACACGCCGCGAGGATGGCCGATTCCTCCTCCCGCAGAGCCTCGGTATGCCCTATAATTCAGCAGCCAATGACTATCTTTACATCATAGACGAGGTGCAGGGGCTCGGATGGTGGGCGACGGACCGCCACAGCACTCCCGGCAAGGTGACTCTCTACACCTTTATCCCCACCGAGCTTCGCCGCAACTACCCTCCTGACACCCCCACTCTCGGTTCGCTGGCACTGATGAGCAACTACAAGGCCACACTGGCTCCCGGCAAGGATTATTCTCAGCCGCTGACCACCTTGGCACAGGCACGCGCAGCCATGGACACCGGTGCCCGCGTGCATGGCTCAGGGCGTTGGGCCCTGGAAGTGCCCGGCGTGGGCATAATCACGTCCCTGTCATCATTCCGCAGCCCTCAGGCCCGGGAGCTGATGGCTGAGCTTCTTGACAGCGAGGCCGACTTTGAGACCCGGGATGCACATCTGGCGCGCTTGCGTCGCGCATATGGCCGCGGCAAGCATGACGTTGCCGATGAAATTCTCCAGGCTGAGCAGGAGCGCGAAGAGGATAGGCAGGCACTGCTGAGGCTGCGCAACGATGTGATTCGTGCCGAGGCCTCAGCGCATTGAATCGTAACTGTAATTTTCACAGGCTGATTATCCTCCCCCTGCCCATCCGACTCTCCACTGACCAATCATAATGCACGCTGGTGCACACGCAACCATCTCTCTCCCACATAAATAAACCATGTCACTTTTTCTCATCTCTCTTGCCCTCCTGATTGGAGGATACTTCACTTACGGGCTGTTTGTGGAGAAGGTCATAGGCACCGACCCCAAACGCCCCACTCCCGCCACCACGATGGCTGACGGCGTGGACTTCGTGCCACTCCCGACGTGGAAGGTGTTTCTCATACAGTTTCTCAACATAGCCGGCGTGGGGCCCATCTTCGGTGCCATAATGGGTGTCACTTACGGACCGGCTGCCTTCATTTGGATTGTGGTGGGGTGCATATTTGCCGGTGCCGTACACGACTTTGTGTCAGGCATGGTGTCTGTGCGCTCAGGCGGCAAGTCGCTTCCCGAACTTGTAGGCACCGAGCTGGGCAACAAGGTGAAAGCCGTGATGGCCGCTCTCACGGCACTCCTGCTGATGCTTGTGGTGGCCGTGTTTGTCATCACCCCCTCCAATCTGCTCGCCTCGATGACCCCGGCTTGGGCCAACGGCACATTCTGGGCTGTGGTCATATTTCTCTACTACGTACTTGCCACGCTTCTCCCCGTGGATAAGCTCATAGGCAACCTCTACCCGGTGTTCGGCTTCGCGCTGCTCTTCATGGCCGCCGGCATAATGGGTTACATGATAGTCAACGGCATGGACATCCCTGTGGGACTGGCTGACGGTCTGTGCAACCGCTCCCTCGGGGGCGATGCCACCCCGGTGTTCCCGATGGTGTGCATCTCCATAGCCTGCGGAGCCATCTCCGGCTTTCACGCCACTCAGAGTCCTATGATGGCCCGCTGCCTCAAAAGCGAGAAATACGGGCGTCCCATCTTCTACGGAGCCATGATTTCCGAGGGCATAGTGGCCCTGATATGGGCAGCAGCCGCCATCACCTTTACCGGTGGCTATGACGGACTCAACGCCTACTTTACTGCCAACGGGGCTGATGCCGGAATGCTCGTCAAGGATGTGTGCAACAGTTGGCTGGGCACATTCGGCGGCATCCTCGCCGTGCTCGGTGTGATAGCCGCACCCATCACCACCGGCGACACCGCCCTGCGGTCGCTGCGCCTGATGATTGCCGACTGGGCCGCCATAAGCCAGCGGAGCTTCGTCAAGCGGCTGTCGGTGGCTCTCCCCGTGATTGCCATCATCCTGGTGATCATGCAGCTGGACTTCTCGGTGCTCTGGCGCTACTTCGCATGGGCCAACCAGACGCTCTCGATATTCACCTTATGGACGTGCACAGTGTGGCTCGCCCGCCGAAGCAAGTTATACCTCATCACCATGATACCGGCTATGTTTATGACCATGCTCTGCACCACCTACATCTTCTTCGCCCCCACCGGCACGGGGTTGACAGGTTTGCCGTTGGGCGTGAGCTTCAGCATCGGCATAGTAGCCATGATTGTCTGCACGGCCGTGTTCGCCCGTTGGCGTGCACGCCTCAACCCTTCCATGCTCAATGCTTGACATCAAAGAGGTCATCAGTTCCACGCGGGCCTATAACCTGCACAGCCACACGCAGTTCTGCGACGGTCACGCACCCATGGCCGACTTCGCCGCCCAAGCCGCGGCGATGGGCATGAAGCACTACGGCTTTACACCACATTCGCCTATACCGTTTGACTCGCCATGCAATATGCGTGCCGACAATGTGGATGCCTATCTCGCCGAGTTCCGCCGGCTGCGTGACCTCCACGCCCCCGCGCTGCGCCTCTATGCCGGCATGGAGATTGATTACCTTGGCCCCGAGTGGGGGCCTGCTCATCCCTATTTTGCCACTCTCGGCCTCGACTACGCCATAGGGTCGGTTCACTTTCTCCCCGCTGCTGACGGCTATGTGGATATTGATGGCCGCTTTGAGCGCTTCAAGCGTAACATGGCCGAGCACTTTGCCGATGACATACGCCACGTGGTCACACTATTCTACCGCCGCTCCATGGACATGGTGGAGGCCGGTGGCTTTGACATCGTTGGTCACTTTGACAAAATCGGCCACAATGCCTCCCACTTCCGGCCCGGCATTGAAGATGAGCCGTGGTATCGCCATCTGGCCGATGACCTCGCAGACTGCATAATAGCCCGGGGAGTCACCGTAGAGCTCAACACCAAGGCTTATGCCGACCACTCGCAGCGAACATTCCCCTCCCGGCGTCTGCTCAGGCGCATCCTTGCCGCCGGCATACCGGTGGTGGTCAACAGCGATGCCCATCGCCCGGCGCTGATTGATGCATCGCGCGCCGAGGGATTTGCCATGATAGACTCCATTATCGCCAATCCGCATGAAGATGACTGACTCGCACGGCGTTACTGAGATGCCAACCTCTCACGGCACAGCCATCGCTCGCGGATTGTATATAATAGGTGGCGACGACAAGTGCGTGGCCGGATACCTGCGCCCCATCGTGGAGGGGAGCCTCGGCCCCGGGATGGCTCCCGGCATCCCGTCATACGTGCTCTCCCGCACTGACAACATCCGCTTCAACCTACCCCACACTCCTGACGGCACTCACATCTATGCCGTAGCGGACTCCATCACCGACACCGCCCTGACAAACTTCCTCGGTGCCATCTCCACCCTTCGGGTTGACGGCTTGGTGTGTATCATCCTCGCTGATGAAGCAGCCGGCGCAGAGGCCGAAACAATCTGCCGGGAATGGAGCCGAACCCACTCCGTGCCCCTCGCCATCCTGCGTTGCGCCATGGTGATAGGCAACGGCATGGAGGGGCGCGCCAAGGCTTTGGCCGATGCCATTGCCACCGGCTCTTACTGGCACATCAGCGGAGCCGATGCACCATGCTCGGCGGTATGTGCCGTCGATGTGGCCGCACTCGCAGCGGCGATTGCCGGACGGTCCGCCACACTCTGTGTCACCGATGGACATGAGCACTCAACCGCCCGGCTGATAGATGCCATGGCCGTGAGGCTCAACAACAAACGGGTTCTCACCCTCGCACCGGCAGCTGCCAAGTGGCTTGATCGGCTCAGCCCGATTCTCCCATGGTGGCGACGGCTGAAGACACGGCGACTCACGCCACGAACACTCACCACCTCCGGCGACAGCCCGGCAGAAGTAGTGCCCGGATTCACCGCGCGCAACGTCATTGACTATCTCCGCTCATGAGCCTGCAATCATTCCTCACTTCGTCCACCGACGTGCTGAAGGCATCGGCCAAAATAGCCTTGCAGTCGCGGCGTGTATCGCTGCCGCACAGCCTGCGCCAACGCCCGCTGGTGGTACTCGGCAACGGCCCCTCGCTCAACGACACCATAGTCGCTGACGGCGACAAACTGGCTAATTGCGACCTGCTTGCCGTCAACTTCTTTGCCAACACGGATGAGTTTGTGCGCCTGCGCCCGCGCTGGTATGTGATGGCTGACCCCCACTTCTTCACCGGTGCCGGGAGCGACCCCAACGTCCGACGCCTGCTTGACCGAATAGCCACCCTCACGTCATGGCCCATGACGCTTCTGGTACCTGCACGCGGCCCGAAGCTCACACTCCCCGCAGCCAATCCGAATGTCACCATCAGCCCCTTCAATGCCATCGGCATCGAAGGTCCCGAGTGGTTCACCCGGCGTTGCTTCCGCCGCAACACGGCCATGCCACGCCCCCGCAACGTGCTCATCCCCTCCATCATGCTCGGCATCGCCTTGGGCTACACCACCATCTTCATAGCCGGTGCCGACCACTCATGGATGCGCACACTCAGCGTCACCGAAGCCAATGAAGTAGTGTCGGTGCAACCACACTTCTACGCCGACAATGCCAGCGAGCATGAGCGTGTCACATCTGTCTATTCCGGCATCCGTCTGCATCAAGTGGTGGAGAGCTTCGCCATAGCCTTCAAAGCCTACCATGACATCGCGGCCTATGCCCGTGCCCGTGGTGTGGAGATCTTCAATGCCACCCCCGGCAGCTTCATAGATGCCTTCCCGCGCAAACCCATCACCCACACGATATGAGACCACAGGAAACACTCGCCGACGTCACCCTGCTCGGCAGCAAAGCCACCGAATATCCCACCGACTACTGCCCTACCCTGCTCCAGACCTTCACCAACCTCCACCCCGAACATGACTACGTGGTGAGCCTCGACTGCCCGGAGTTCACATCCCTCTGCCCCAAGACCGGACAGCCCGACTTCGCACGCATCATCATCAACTACATCCCTGACCTGAAGATGGTTGAGAGCAAGAGCCTCAAACTCTACCTGTTCAGCTTCCGCAACCATGGCGACTTCCACGAAGACTGCGTGAACATCATACTCCACGACCTGCGCGAGCTCATGCAGCCACGTTACATCGAAGTACTTGGCCTGTTCACCCCCCGCGGCGGCATCTCCATCCATCCCTTCGCCAACTGGGCCGACGAAGCCCACCGCGCCCTCGCTGCCAGCCGCCTGTCAGCCGCCATGCCCCTCCACTGACCCGCCCACAGCCCCCCTGTCATAAAGGCGAGTAAGCAGAACAGCCGTTGCACGCCTTCTCGGGGAGTTTCCGCTGAAAAAAAGTGCGGCAAAAAGTAGATAAAATGCTTTGCAGTTGGAGAAATTTGCGCTAAATTTGCACCGCATTATGCCCCCGGGCATACATACCCCAATCGTCACAGACAACAACAACATACACAAGACCATCTACAAACCCACCCGTACAACATGATTATCGTACAAGTAAAAGAAGGCGAAAACATCGAGCGCGCCCTGAAGAAATTCAAGCGCAAGTTTGAGAAGACCGGCATCGTCAAGGAGCTCCGCAGCCGTCAGGCTTTCCAGAAGCCCTCTGTCACCAACCGCAAGAAGATGATGAAGGCGGTTTACGTGCAGAAGCTCCGCGCCGTTGAGGAGTAATCTCCACTCCACCCCCGGCCGCACAGAGCCACGCATTTTTCGCGCATTTTATTTGCATCTCTCGATATAATGCTTTAACTTCGCTATCGCAAGACAGCGAAGTTTATGTGCATCGACCGTTACCTGACATACCTGCGGTGTGAGCTGAACTATTCAGCTCACACCGTTGCTGCATATGGGCGCCACCTGCGCGAGTGGCACAGCTGGCATACCGCTAACTTCCCCGCAGCTGCGGCAGACGAAGCCATTGTCGAGGTAACAACAGCACAGCTCCGCCGCTGGCAGCTCAGCCTCGGCTCACGGCACTTGGCAGCGGCCACAGTGCGCGCCAAGGTACAGGCTCTGCGCGGCTACTTCGGGTGGCTCCGCCGTCAAGGGCTTACGCCCGACAATCCCGCCGCCGAGCTGCGCATGCCCAAACTCCCGGGACGGCTCCCCGCCCATATCCGCGCCGACGAGACACGCCACATACTCGACGATCCTCTGCCCGCCGACGACTTCCGCACCGTGCGCGACAGACTGGTGGTGCTCATGCTCTACTGCACAGGGCTGCGATGCAGCGAGCTCATCTCGCTCGACGACTCACAAGTTGACACCCTGCGTGGTGAACTAAAGGTGCGCGGCAAGCGTAATAAAGACAGAATAGTGCCATTCGGCACCGAGCTTGCCAGCATGATTGACCACTACCGCACACTTCGCGACTACCTCACCGGCCCCACTGATACACTCTTCGTCAGGGAGAACGGCGAGCCGCTGTACCGTCGTCTCGTCTGGTCGATAGTTCACACCACCCTCACCGAGGGGGGTGCCCACGCCGAGCACCTTTCACCTCACGTGCTCCGACACTCATGCGCCACCGACCTGCTCAACGCCGGCGCCGACCTCACTGCCGTGCAGCAGCTCCTGGGACACAGCTCGCTGGCCACTACCCAGATTTACACGCATCTCTCTTACCGTGACCTTCAAAACATATATCAACAGGCACATCCCCGTGCCTCAAACACACAATGAACCATGGAAGTAACAGTCAATGCTATCCATTTTGAAGCATCCGCCGCTCTTGAGGCGTTCATCAACAAGAAGGCTGAGAGGCTGCAACGACGCTACCCCAACGTCATCGCCTATGACTTCACTCTGAAGGTAGTGAAGCCCGAGACATCGCTCAACAAGGAAGTCACCGTCAAGGTCGATGTCCCCAAGGAGCCGGAGATAGTGGCCACCAAGGTTGCCGACACCTTTGAGGAGGCCGTAGATGTCAGCCTTGAAGCCGTGGAGCGCCAGCTCGAACGCAAGAAGAACTGCTGATTCCCCCTCTATGCCGCATCTTCTCGCGCACCAAACACACACCCACGCCCGCCGGACACCCCACTCCGGCGGGCGCGTTGCATCACTCCAGAGAGGGGGTATCTCCGCAACACAAGTCCGCCCTATGGGAACCAACTAATATCGGGTTTATGTTGTAAGAGCTTGTTTAATAATAAATGTGAACATCTCGGCGGTGTATCTTTGCGATAAATTTCTCGTTACGAGGAAGGAGCGATGCGGGCATCGTGACTGACGAATAA
>JAMPDP010000001.1:1257982-1406978 GCA_023665605.1 Candidatus Amulumruptor caecigallinarius
TCTGCAAAAGATAATCCGCTCAAACCGCAACCGCGTGGAGGTGGAACTCGCAGAGCTGTTGCTCGACATCATGGAGAGCCGGAAGATTGATGCAGTTGACTTCTGTCTCAACGACATCCTCAATCTCTTCGACTACATGAGGGTCAAGGCTGACCGCACGGCACTGAGAAAAGTGGTGCAGGACTGCTGGAAACTGCGCCCTGCTCCAAACTCCCTTTGCTATACCACCTATCAGATGGGAGTGTTTCTCAACGAACCCACCTTTGTCGAGAGTAAGAAAGTCGGGAGGTTCTACACCGTCACCCGGCAGATGCTTGAGAATCTATAATTTTTTTCTCGTTGGTTTGATGAATTGATGAATACGGTTGCAATACTGTAGCAATCAGATATTTTTCTTTTCATCGGTTCTTCATCAGATGTTCAACAGAGATATTGACCAATGAAAAAAGAAGAAGGCACGGCGCCAGCCTGACTCTTTTCTCATCGTCAGTATCTCCGTTAAGCCGGCCGCATCTTTTGATGAAACAATGATGATAGTTCAATGCTTTGATTAGCAATGAGAAAGACAACCGCATCATCAAATCATCATTCCCGATACTCACCCCGGTCGTTGAGGGATTTTTCTCTCATTGGCCATAAATCTTCCAAAAAAAATGAAAACACTGAAAATCACCGTTTCGGTAATTGTGCAAGAAATCGAATTGCCGAAACAACCGGGTCATGCTCCCTGCCGAATGGCACAAGCCAATTCGGTTGACCCAACAACTAATGGGAGCGAGAGAACAGAAATGTCGGTGAAAGCCGAAAGACTCCAAAAATACAAACTTCTCAAAAAACGAATGTTATGACAAAACCAGTTTCAAAACCAACCAATGCCACCAATCCAACTCAGTTGGATGGTGTCGCTGACAAGATCTCCAAGAAGTCGAAATCAGCAAAACGTGTGAACCAACCGCAGCCTGACAACACTGCCAACTCATCCGGCTCGTGCAAATCAGACGAGTCTATTAAAGCAGTGAAATCAAGAAATGTGGTAATCAACCCTAACCTGTTCGCTGACGAACTTGTGCCATCCGCAACACCGGAAGGCGCAAGTGAACAGAGTGGCGTCAGTTCCACCGATTCCAAGAATGAATCCGTAGAACTGAGTCCGGCAAATTCATCCGATGAGAAAAAATCCTCTGACGGTGATGTTGCCCTCGACCTTGCTCCTCCAAAGCAACCGAATGAATCGGATTCAACTCCCGATGTAAGTTCATCTTCCGAATCAAGTTCACTTGAAGAAACGGCTTCGCAGCCAGAAATGAAGCCGCTGAAAGAATCGGATTCTACGAAAGAAATGGATTCAGCCACAGAAATGACTTCTGCCGAAGAATCCACTGAATCGGATGAACTGAAAGAACTTGCCAAATCGGAAGAATCCAATTCAAAAGAGCAAACTACTCCGTCAAACGAATTGACTCCACCGAATGAATCCAAGCCAACGAGAGTAAGCGCGAAGATGCGCCGTCAGGAATTGGACGACTATGTGGAGCAGTTCCTACAGCCGGGACAGATTGCCAAGCGTCACACCGTGGTCATCGAGGAGGATACATGGAAGCGAATCAGCTACAATGTCCGCAAAATCGGATTGGAAGACTCCACCGGATCCGCCTACGTCGAAGCCATCATCCGTGATCACCTCGACCGCTACGAAGATAAAGTCGAGGAATGGCGCAAGCTCTGAACCGGGTCTTTCTACCCTATGACCCTACGGCCTTAGGGTCGTAAGGTCTTAGGGTGGGAAAGACGTACGGAACACCCTCCGCAATACATTACTTCCGCTCTTCCGAAAGACCTTCACTCCGTATCACCCACCATCCGTCAGACCGTTCTGACAAACTGTCTGACATCAGTCAGGATGGGCGAAAGGATGGATACCCTGATACCCAAATGGGCGAATGGGTATCCACCCAAAAGGGTAAAAGGGTATTCGCCCATTAGGGTGAATGGGTACTGTGATTAGGGATGTAGCAAGTTAGTGTTTTGGTGCGCCCAAAACGTCAGCGCGCTGGAGCGCTGCTACATCCCGATGGTCTAATACACAACACAATTCCGCCACACTACAGTGGCATTAATCACTAAAATCATTCTGAAAAATGAAACAGAAAAACGAAAATTCAAAAGGTGGCCGACCAAGAAAGTCTGTCACTGAGAAACGCCAGCACCGTTTCTCTTTCTCGCTCTGCACTGCCGAGCGGTTCGAGCTTATGACCAAAGTGGCACAGGCAGGAATGTCGGTTGCCGACTTCATCCGCGAGTCTATCTCGAAAGTGGTGATAAAGGAGCGCATGACTCCCGAACTCGCTGCATTTCGTCGTGAGGTTTGCGGCATGAAGAACAATATCAACCATAACGCGTATGTCGCCAACCGCGACGGATTCGCCGCCGCAGCACAAGAGAACCGGATGCTCGCGGTACGTCTCGACAACGCACTCAAAAAGTTCGGCCTATGATGTCAAAACTGAAGAAAGGACAGGATTACCGTGGTGCTGTCAACTACGCACTCAATGAGAAAAAGGGTGCTGAAATCATAGGAGCCGACGGCGTGATGCTTGGCTCGATAGACTCGATAAGCCGCAGTTTTGAGATGCAGGGTGAGATGAATCCACGTCTCCGTAAGAATTGCGGACATACTGTTTTGAGTTTCTCGCCCCACGATGCTCCGAGAATAAGCAATGAATATATGCTTAAAATCGCCTTGGAGTATATGGAGCGGATGGGAATTAAGGACACTCAATTCATAATCGTGCGCCATTATGACCGTCCGCATCCCCACTGCCACATCGTCTTCAACCGTGTCAGCAACTCCGGAAAAACCATCTCCGACAGCAACGAGCGATTCCGCAGCAAGGACATCTGCCTTGACATTACCCAACGTGAGGGACTGTATATCGCTCCCGGCAAGAAGGAGGTAAATCGCCACAGGTTGAAAGAACCTGACAAGACCCGGTATCGGATTTACGACATAATCCAAGCCGAACTGCCCCGTCATCGCGACTTTGATTCTTTCATTGAAGCCATAGAAAAGCAAGGCGTTGAATGTACCATCATCAACAACGGAAGCACCAACAAGCAGCAGGGCATCCGCTTCAAGATGGGCAAATACACCTTCAACGGTTCGGAAATCGACAGGTCGTGCAGCCTGTCCAAACTCAAAAAAGCGATTGAGGCCAACACTCCAAAGGTGCATAGCAAGCCACAGAAAGTGGAAGTCGCACCAGTCCAAAGCAATTATGAAGACCGAAGTCAGGACCTTAATTTTGAACTCGGACTCTTCAAAGTCAACCAACAGGACGAGTATATCCGCAATGAAGATTGCGCATGGTATCGTCCAAAAAAGAAGAAAAAGAAAGGAATAAAAAGATGAATACATTCACATCCAACAAGGGAGAAGCCGGTAAGAATCCGGCGCTCCCCAAGAAATCAGAAGTCGTTCAGCCATCAGAAACCATGGATACCAAAGCGGTGTATCGGCTTCTGAAGGACATCCTCATCGCCATCAAAGAAAGCAAGGGGACGAAGTCGGAAGCGGCTTCCTCTCAGTGTCAGTTCAAACTTCCCGGCGACATCGTGCGGAAAGGAGATCTTGACAATATTATCAATGAAATAAAGATCACTTTAAAAAACGATATGCCGAAAGTTGAGGTTCCGCCTCCGACTGTTATAGTCAGCCCCATGACAGTCCTTGAAAAAACGGAATATGCGTACAATACCGCA
The DNA here is from genome assembly GCA_023665605.1 of Candidatus Amulumruptor caecigallinarius. GTDB lineage: Bacteria > Bacteroidota > Bacteroidia > Bacteroidales > Muribaculaceae > Amulumruptor > Amulumruptor caecigallinarius_B. The sequence goes on from JAMPDP010000001.1 coordinate 1,261,742, forward strand.
AAAGCCGTGAACAAGGAGGTTGCGACACCATTAACGGAGATGCGCAATTCGGTGGAGGGCAACAACAGACGCATGGATAGAATCGAGAAGAAGCTTCCATCCATAGGAGAACTCGCCCGATTACGCTTGATAAAATGGATACTCGTTGGCTCTCACGTATTTCTTTCAATCTTAATCGTCATTGGAGTTATCGTTTATCACAACGACATCGAGCATCTAAAGCGAGTTGAATGGCTCTATCGCTGGAGCAGAATTAACAGACCTGACACAGAAGAATATCAGGACTTCGAGCGGCGTATGCTTCAAGGCACGAAAGAGGAACGTGAAGGTATGAAGACCAAAATTTTCAACCTTGAACGCAAAGCACCTCAGTTCATATACTTTAAGCCCAGTGATGACTGGCAACCTGAGCCACCGAAAGAGGAGGATGGTCAGTCAGAGGAGACAGAGCCTGTTGAAGAAACCAAGGTCAAGGAAACAGACCCCACAAAAATGGACAGCTACGAACTCCTCGAAGAAAATATGCGCCGCGCCAAAAACGGTGAGCATATCATCGACCCCAAGACACGGAAGTAGAAGAAACGCCACCGGGAAAGACAACAAAATGTTATTTCTCGATGGCATTTACTGTTAATGCCAGGTATAGGCTCATAGGCATTAGGATTCATAGCATATATATTTTTTTACATAAGTATTTAAATTCAAGTCTTCCCATATTTGTCTATGTACAATTCCATTTTCTTTCTGCAATGTATGCTCATTGTTGTGTTTATAAATAATGGATTATATAGAAGTGATCTTTTCAATATTTTATTAAGTAGTTCGAAATTATTCATCTGCACTTTGTCAAAAGAATCTATATCTGCATCCACTTTGGATTGAGGACGATCAAGGAACATAAAGTATTTTCGTAATATGCCAACGATGTAATCACTTAGTTGTATCATCGCATTAATAGACGAATCGCAAAAAGAATAGTGACATAATGCATTTCCTTCGTACTTTAGGTTTTCAGAAGACAATTTGGCTTGTACTTGTTTCTCTTCATCAAATAATAATGTTTTATGTAGAAATGTAATTATTTCTTGGCGATAGAATTGATGATAGTCTTTAACCCATACATGAGGAGTCTCATCTTGAATGAAAATCAAATTCTTTTGGTTACACGCATTTTCAAGACATTGTTTTAGAAATACTTTGTGTGGACATACCAAAAAATTTGTAGCATCAGCATTTATTGATTGATCAACGAAATATAGAAGACCCTTTAAGAAATCCTTGATTTCCGTATCCTTTATATTGGGATATTTATATTTTTTAAAATGGGCGACAGTTGCGTCTGGTGTTGTTTTTAGTATATCATATAATACTGCTTTAAACTCGTATGGATCTGAATCTAAACCTTCTATAGAATCAATAATATCAACAAAACCATAATACAAAATTTGAACAGCATTAAAGTGTATGTGCCATCCATTTTTCTCAATAAGCTTCAATACATTTGTAACCTTTATCTTTTTTAAAATATCAAAGAATGAACCCTTTAAATCATTCTTTGCTTTCAGTTCTTTTGTTCTTTCTATTCCAAGAGAATCCTTTAATTCATCTATTGATAATGAATATTCAGATTGAACACCACCTAATATGAACATGGCATCGTAATTAGTATTCAACTTCTTACCCTTAATAATAAGATGCTTGTCATTACCCGATTCATCGTAATAGAGAGTTTCCGCGCGTTCTAAAAACTTTTTATAGCCCTGAACCTCTAGGATTTTTGAGATTTGATTATATAAATCTTTTATGTCTGCCATATTCTATATTACATTAGTTTTACATCTTGTCATACTGTTTTGAAATTCGTACTCTTCAAAATCTTCAGGAGTTACGTATATCCGATAACCTTGAGATTCCTTATGATTTAATTGCATCCATAGCCAATCTAACTCTTTTTCACATTGAGTACAAGTGCCTTTACAATCACCATTATTCGAACAAGGAGAAGGTTCATAAATGATTCCATTTATATCTGCTATTCTTTGTCGAATACCTTTTAGTATCTTGCATTTACTCCTGCCATCCATTATTTTACCATATAAGAAAATTTATCAAAACGAGAGTATCCCATTCGCACCAACTTGTGATTGCTTCTGCTAATATCTGATTTAGTATTAAAGCCTTTAATAAATGGTAAACGTATAAGTACTCTTTCCTGAAGCCCGATATCAACAATCTTTTTCAGATTGTCTATGACAATTGCATTATCTTTACTCGTATAGCATTTATAAATGGACGGATTCATGTCTTTGATATCAACAATCCATTCGTCAACGTAATCAATCAATTTGTACCATTTTTCGTAAGGAACGTTTAGGGATGTTTCTATTGTTGTATGCCAGTTCTTAGCACCAAGTTCCAAAACATCTTGTATAAAGGAAGATTGAAGTAATGGTTCTCCACCACCGAAAGTTAATCCCCCACCAGTAGCGACAAAGTACAATTGATCTATTTTGATGGTGTTGTATAGTTCGATGGAAGAAACCGTTGAGTTTGAATCAATAATATGACATTTTTTGTTTATACAAAACTTGCAGTTTAGTGGACATTTATAAAAAGCAACAAGAGTTGTTATACCGTGACCATCTGTGCCCATTCGCAAACGGTCAACGCCCATAATATTAGCAACTCTCATCGTTTTCAATAATTTTAAATCTCCTATCCATTTCACGTTCGTACCAGCTAAGATGGATTATTGGCTTAAAGGTATATTTGCTCTTTGTAGATTTAGGAACGAATATGGTAATGCACTTGAACGATTCTACTTCAGGTTTGTAGTCTATATCTATCTCTTCTATAAAGCTCCCCATTGTCGAAGAATGGGAATGATATGCAGAAGGAAATAGTTCTGAATCTTTATATTCAAAAATTGATTCTGAAGCATTTGTAGAAAGTCCTTTTAATTCTATCCTTTCTAAGGAAACACATCTGCCAAATGCTGCACTTTTAATTTCATGTACTGATTCTGGAATGGATATATTTCTCAAATTTTCACATCCCCAGAAAGAGCCTGTTTCAATAAATTCTAGACTCTCAGACAATTTTATATTTATCAGTTTCTGTGAATTATAAAATGCATATTCATGTAATGATATAATATCATTAGATAGAATAACTTCTTCAACGTTTGATTCGAAAAATGCCAATGGGGATATTGACTTAATGCCTTTTAACGTTATGGAAGAGCTACCCCCGAAATAGCATTCTAAATTTTTTGTTATCTGATTTATTAGCATTCCTTTTTCGGTTTTAAATTGACCATTATATCCTGTGATGATATTTTTTATTTTGTCAAAGGGTCTTATCCCCATATTTGTTAAAGATGAGGGTATTCGAACCTCTTGAATAGCACAACCGTAAAAGCATAAATCTCCAATTAATTTAACAGAATTCCCTAAGTTGACACGTTCCAGCTCGCTACAATATGCAAAAGCATAATTACCTATGGTTTCTAGTGTATCTGGTAAATCAATATTTCTTAACTCACTATTTGAGTTAAATGCATTATCCTTTATCGAAATCAAGCATGACGGCAGATGAACATACTTTAAATGACACCCTTCAAAGGTGTTAGGTTCGATAGTTTTGATGGAACCTAAAGACCATATTTCCTCAAGTTTTTCGCATCCCCAAAAAGCAGACTCCCCAATATATTTCACACTTTTTGGTAAATCCAATGATTTAAGGGAATAACAATCTTCAAATGCCAGACGTCCGATAGATTCAACCCCTTGTGGCACAACAATCTCTTCAAGAGTTCTTACGTTTGAGAAGCACCCATTAGCAATATTTTTAACATAATTAGGTAGTTTGAATAGACTTTGTTTACCCCAATAGGCAATTATCGTATGACCATCTTTTGTATATAAAGCATCCTCAATAACCATATAGTATGGGGATTGATTTTTTATTGCAATTTTTGTATCATGATAGTACGGATCGCTTGAGAATGGATTATCTCCTATCGCAACAACTGAAGAAGGAATAATCAATTGTTCAATATATTGATTCCTAAAAGCTCCATCACAGATAACACGAGTTCCTTTGCGTATTTTATATGATTTACAATGAACATAGCTACATGATAAGACCTTCTTTCCATCCTGAGAATACAATACGCCGTAGTTGTCTTTCACTCCCAATGCCATTTCTTCATTTGTGGCATCTGTAGAGATTGCATCTATACGGCGCAATTTAATAAGTGATTCTACGAAACCATTAGAAGCTGACTTTTCATACCATTTCATCGACAAACGCCTGTCTTTCGGTACAAACACTCCATAAGCATAACATTTTGCCAACAAATACTGAAACAGTGCATCTCCATCATTTGCTTTATGCATAAGGAAATCGAAGAGATTTCTAATACACATGTTTTTCTCTCCTTTATCAAGTTTCGATTTTACAAACCAAAAGAGAGCTTTTTCAAAATTTCTTGATGTTCCATATCCTTTGAAGTACCATTCTGCCAACTTATTTAGTGCTATAGAATTACCACCTTCGGCAGCTTTCTCTTTCCAAAACAATGCTTGTTGTGGATTCACTTCGGTTCCTATACCTTTTTGATAACATACTGAGACATTATTTGCAGCAATTAAGCCACCCTCTTCTGCAGCCCTCAAATAAAGAAAAAAAGCTTTTTCTTCATCCTTGTCAACTCCATGACCGTTTTCGTAACAAACAGCCAGATTATTCATGGCAGATGAAGAACCATGATCAGCAGCAATCTTGTACCACTTTACTGCGTTAGTATAGTTTTTCCCTACGCCATTCCCATTAGCATAAGACAACGCTACATAAAAGGCAGCATCATAATCGCCTCTTTCTGCTGCAATCAAATACCATTTGAAAGATTCTTTTTGATTTTTAGAAACACCTAGAATTCCGTTTTTGTATATTTCTGCAAGTCTTTTCTGAGCCTTGAGACTATCATTTTTTGCAGCCGATTTATAGTTTTTTACTGACAAATTATTAGATTGATCTATGCCGCCCACTTTGAATCCAGTTTCATAGTAATGAGCCATAAGTAAACAAGCTGGTGCAATACGATCTTTTGCTGCATATCTTATATTCTCAATACCTAAAGTAACGTTCTTGTCGCAGTATTTACCCTTTACGAGATAAGTTCCATATAAATATTTAGCTCTTGTATTTCCAAGTTCTGCTGCAATTCTGAAGTCTTCATAAGCTGCAACATGGTTTCCTGCTATCTTCTCTATTTCGCCAAGGCTTAGATAATAAAGAGACGCATCACATTCTTTTATCCTATTTATGATTTCTATGGCTAAAGATCTATTTTTCTCGGTTCCGTGTCCTCTTGCATATAGAAGTGCTAAATTCCTGATAGCTCGTGGAAATCCATATCCTGCTGCTAATTCAAACCATGCAAACGCTTTTTTATTGCATTTCTCTACCAAAATGCCTTTTGCGTAGAATAAACCCATAAAGTTCATACATTCAGCATCTCCATTCGAAGCACAAATATTTACTTCATCAAAAATTCCTTTGGATGATTCTTTGTCACACCAAAGTGTAGCATCTTCAAGGAATTCTTTTACTTTCCGATGAACCTCTACTATATTGACTTTTGCGAATTTTCTATCTCTTGTACTACACAACATCGCACAACATGTCCAGTCTTTACCTTCTCTAAACTGTTGCTTATCAAGACATATTCTAAAATAGCACTCTGCATCTAAATGCTTAACAAACTCAGTAAGGCGACCTATACGTCTTGCATTCTGCATTGGAGAAACAATCACATAATCATTGTCGCCTTGGCATGATACCTTAATTTTATTAGCTAAGGACGCAATATCGTAGGATTCTACATCTAAAATATTGGAAAAAAGATGAAGGGTTGGACAATCTGTGTCTATTATAATGTCATCTTCTAATAGATCATCGAAGCATTTTTGAATTACCTTTTTTCTTGCCTCAGGAAAGAAACATTCACAAAGTAGTTCTGCTCTTGACAATGCCAAAGCGGAAGGCTCTATTAAAGTGATTGACCGAACTTTTTGCTGCAAATTGAAACCTTTTATAAAGTCATGGTAGCACATTGTGGCTAAGCCCTGACCACATCCATAATCTACAATACTAATCTCCTCTGCAGATTTTATGTATGGACTTAATTGTTTGAAAGCATACATCAACTTCTCTGCATGCATTTGACCATAAGAATAGAAATACATCTGCAATAATGGCTCATTATCAAGCAATTCTACACCACGATTCAATTGGTCAAACAATTCGTCAATTAAATCAGATGGGAGTTTTTGAACGAAATCGCAAGAAATATTACGAACTTTCTCGAATGAAGGTTCGGACATATGCTCTACAATGTATGCAAATGTAGTTTTAGATTCTTTCATCTTCCAGTTATTGTTTTACTCCAAGGGTTTTCTTTATGGCATTTCCAATTTGCCATAGCCAACTTCTTGCTAGCATTGGCATAGCAGTATTCACACAGATGTGGGCAAGTATTGTATTCACCTATATCTTTTGCCGCCATGCATCCACACAATTCTCGTTGACCAGGATCCTTCTTATGATTACTGATGAAATAATGGTTTTGAGAAAGGAAAATTGCATCTTCAGGGATTTCAATATCGCCAAAAAGAGAAGGTTGTGGTATTTCCTCAATCTTTACCCTCATAAACTTTATCAGCTCAGTGTCATTCCATGCAATCTTGGTGATGAGGTCCCCATCTATACAGCGGTTATGCTCTATGCCATACTTGTTGATGTCAATCTTTTCACTACATGTCGCGAGTGTGTAGTTCCATCCACGTTCCTTATTCATATCACATAGTTTTTGAGCAAACTCTTCCATTTGAGCTTCAGTCCACTCGTGATACCTAATGCCATTTCGTTCGAGATTGGTCTTTACCTTCTTATATAACTGGATATCAGCATAACTGAATACAAGTTTTTCAGTAAAGCCTTTCAGCTGATCACCAATCTTCTGTACCTTTAGTAATAGAGTATCAATAGTTATATCATCAGTAAGAATCATCGGATCGAAACGCCAAACAACCGAACCGATGCCAAGACGATCAACAAGCAATTTAAATGTTTCTATACGAGTGGCAATCGTAGGAACATTCTCAAAGTTTTCGTCCTCATAGTCGTTCAATGTATATTGAATGTAGCATTTTATTCCCCTTTTTTCAAGGATATGCAGATATTCTAACAGAGGACGTGGGTTCTTTGACCAGAATACAATAAACCGAGTCCTATCATACGACACATACGATTTTACGCCATTAAACGGATTCACCCAAGCGGAATATCCTTTCTCCAAACGATTAAAAAACCAATCTGCATAGAATGCTGGTATGTCTGTACTTCTGCTGGCAGACACAATGATTGGAGCTTGTGCCTTTACATGCTTACCGTCAAAATTTATTTCGGTTGTTGACCAAGTTGCCATGATACAAATTTGTAGATCAAATTATCGCCATCATTACTTTTTGCGTGTCTACCGGCATAATAAGTTCGCGAGGATCCATTTCAAGAATCTTCGCAACCTCAACAAGGGTTTCTAAAGATGGTTGCGTCTTATTGGTACACCATTTAGACACAGTAGCTGGGTCTTTCCCCAACTTCTCTGCCAACCATTTACTCGTTTTCTTGCGTTCAACAAGCGCTATTCTAATACGATTTATATCAGCCATATTTGCAATTAAATTTTTTCAATGCAAAATTAGTAAAATTTTCGACAATAAACAAATGGCAAAAGCCAAAAACCACAATCATTAAGCCAATTCATTTGCGTATTATTCAATTTGCTAGTGCCAAAAATATCCCACCCCAATCATGTGAGATGTTAACATTTGAACGTGGGAACCCCGGCTGAAAAGCGAGTCGGGTCACCACATTTTTATCAATGTTCGATAGTTAAAGTAAGTTAAAGTTCGCCATAACAAGGCGTGTCACCACGATTGAATGATAATGAATGATGATAAATACAAATAATATTTGTGTTGATAATCAGCTACATAGATTTATTCCAATAGACTTTCTACATCACCACTGCACACATAACGCACAATGTTTCAATGAATTAAATGATGCGTGGTGACTTTTGTGGTGACTTCGAGGGGCGGAGATGAAAGAAAGACCGCTAACTCATTGAGAATTAGCGGTCTTCTGTGGTGCCACCAGGAATCGAACCGGGGACACAAGGATTTTCAGTCCTTTGCTCTACCAACTGAGCTATGGCACCTTTGTTTGGTGGGCTTTCGAGTCGCCTGTGGCAACTTTAGGCCTTTCCTTGATTGTCAAAACTTGTTAGTGTTGCCGTTTTGACACTGCAAAGTTAGAGCTTTTTCGTCAGCTGACAAATTTTCAGACATTTTTAAGCTGTTAAAAAATGTGAACTTGTGGATTTCGGTTCGTTATGTAATTGGACAACAGTTTATTATGAAGTGATACGGTCACTTAGAGTAACTATGCAGCCAAAGGAGACTACGCGCTGAATAGTTACACTAACACATCCTCACACGGCTGTTCCAAGCACACCAACTCCTTCCGGATTACAATCTCTAAATTTTTTCAGAAAAAAATCACTCAACGTGCGAAGTTACGGGTTCACTGCTTTCTTCGCACGTTAACTTTGCATCCGAAAGCATATGGGTGGGCTCGGGTGTCCACCCCGAAAAAGCTTTCAGCATTGCCGTAAGAGAACGGCCTTGCAAACCAAGGACCCGAAATTTGCCCCTCGGGCACATTCGTTCTTTGACATACTTCCATACCCCCTCTGACGGCCGCAAAACTCAGAGCGCCTTTCCTCCTTTCTGCGCCCTGCGATGGCGAAGCTCCGACGTTGCCTGTTCACGTCCCGCTCCCGCAAAAATTTATCACCATCCCCCGATGGCTCAACCGCGATACCCGTCAACCGCCCCGCATGCGCCTTGGGTTGCCACCTCGGGATCGGCGGCGGTGAGCTCAGGCGAGTGCCACAGCTCTACTTCAACCACGTACGTCCCGTATGCCGGCGGTTCAGGCCCCGTCAGCATGCGGGACGTTTTTTATTCTACCGCTATGATATTTTTGCTCCTTGTGTGATATAGTGAGAAATTTTGTTATATATTTGCCTTCACGTATGCGTAGTTTAGCTAATCTTCCCAGGCGCGTCTGGCGTTTCTATTACGACGGGTTCAGGTCCATGACCACCGGCCGCTCCCTCTGGGTGCTCATTCTGGTGAAACTTGTTCTCTTCTTTCTGGTTATGAAGCTGCTCTTCTTTCCCAATCTTCTGGAGAGGGACTATGACAACGACGCTGACCGCGCCGATGCCGTAAGAAGCTCGCTCCTCGATGAACGAAGATAACCCTCACCTCATGCTTCTCAAATCTAACTCCACCTTTCAACCATTCAACATAATCAAAATACTCACTTCCATCAAAAACAATTTCTGCCATGAATGACTTAATGAGCGTCGTGGACTGGTCAAGGGCACAGTTTGCCCTCACGGCCATGTACCACTGGCTGTTTGTCCCGCTCACTCTCGGACTTGGAGTGATCGTCGCCATCATGGAGACGGCCTACGTGCGCACCGGCTCCGAAAAGTGGCTCGCGCTGACCAAGTTCTGGATGAAGCTCTTCGGCATAAACTTCGCTATCGGAGTGGCCACGGGCATCATCCTGGAGTTTGAGTTCGGCACCAACTGGTCTAACTACTCCTGGTTTGTCGGTGACATCTTCGGTGCACCACTGGCCATTGAGGGACTGCTTGCCTTCTTCATGGAGGCCACGTTTATTGCCGTCATGTTCTTCGGCTGGGGAAAGGTCTCCAAACGGTTTCACCTCACCGCAACATGGCTCACGGCCATCGGTGCGACCCTCTCCGCTGCTTGGATTCTGATAGCCAACGCATGGATGCAGCTCCCGGTGGGCATGGAATTTGACCCCGCACAGATGCGTAATGTCATGGACCGCTTCTGGGACATCGTTCTCTCTCCCGTGGCCATACACAAGTTCATCCACTCAGTGTTCTCAGGCTGGGCACTTGCCGGCGTATTCGTGATTTCCGTGAGCTGCTGGTTCATGCTCAAGAAGCGTAACCGTGCCATGGCTCTCCGCTCCATCAAGGTAGGTGGATGGACCGGCCTTGTGGGTCTGCTTATCACCCTTTGGTCAGGCGACGGCTCGGCTGTTGACGTGGCTCGTTATCAGCCGATGAAGTTGGCTGCTATGGAGGCTCTTTATGATGGGGGCTCCGGCGAGGAACTCGTGGCCGTCGGCATCCTCAATCCCGACAAGGCACTTGACAATGATGCCGACCCGTTCATTTTCAAGGTGGGCATCCCCAAGATGCTTTCTGTCCTCGCCACCCATCGCCTTGACGGCTACGTGCCCGGCATCAATGACCTCATCGCTGGCCGTGCTGCCAACCATGCAGGTGACTCTGTCGCCACCGACAGCTATGCCGAGCGAATTGCCATCGGACGCTCTGCACACGACGCACTGCGCGACTATGACGCTGCCCGCACTTCCGCCAACATGGCTGCCATGGATTCCGCTCTGGTACGCCTCAAGGCCGGCTATCCTTATTTCGGCTACGGCTATCTTGACACTCCCGCTCAGGCTGTGCCTCCCGTGGCTATGACTTTCTATGCTTTCCGAATAATGGTATGCGCCGGCGGCTATCTGCTGCTCTTCTTTGTGGTGTTCCTATTCATGGCCTACCGCAAGCCCGGTGCCTATGGCAGCCGATGGACACAGTGGATAGGTATGCTCACGCTCATTGTGGTCTACGCCTGCTCGCAGTCGGGCTGGATCACCGCCGAGGTCGGACGTCAACCCTGGATCATTCAGGATCTCATGCCCACTCGCGCGGCTGTCTCGTTCATCTCCACAGGGATGGTGCAGCTCACTTTCTGGCTCTTTGCTCTGATTTTCACCGGCCTCCTCGCCGCCGAGATTGGCATCATGCTCCGCGCCATCGACAAGGGCTCTCGCTCTGACTATGACTCTCTTCCCGACACTCCAGTATCAACCGCAAATTAACCCCGCCGCTATGGATGAACTTACTTTATTACAGAATTATTGGTGGCTGCTCATCTCGGTGCTCGGCGCAGCACTGGTGTTTTTGCTGTTCGTGCAGGGTGGCCAGACCATGATGATGCTCACACCTGACCGCATGGACCGCACCATGATGGTCAACGCTCTCGGTCGCAAGTGGGAGCTGACGTTCACCACGCTCGTGGTGTTTGGCGGCGCTTTCTTCGCTTCGTTCCCCCTGTTCTACTCCACGAGCTTCGGCGGTGCTTACTGGCTGTGGATGCTGATTCTGTTCAGCTTCGTGGTGCAGGCGGTGAGTTATGAGTTCCGTCGCAAACCGGGCAACATATACGGCACCGGCACCTACGACACGTTCCTGTTCATCAACGGATGCCTCGGTTGCATACTTCTGGGCGTGGCCGTGGCCATGATGTTCTTCGGTGCGGAGTTCACAGTCACCAAGGGCAGCCTCCTCGACAACGGTTCTCCCGTTATCTCGCGCTGGGCAAGCCCCTCGCACGGCATTGAGGCGATATTCAACTGGCGCAACCTGCTGCTCGGATTCACCGTGCTGTTCCTGGCTCGTACACAGGCTGGTCTCTATTTCATCAACAGCATCCGTGCCGAGGACGATGGCTCATTCCTTGCCGAATGCAAGCGCAGCATACTCATCAACGGTGTGCTCTTCGTGCTCTTCTTCCTCGGCTTCATGGCCACTCTGCTCACCTCGGCCGGATATGTCACAGGCGCTTCCGGCAATGTCATTGCTATTGAGCCTTACAAGTATCTGCATAACTACCTCGAGATGTGGTGGGTCGGCTGCATCCTGCTCATCGGTGTCCTCGCCGTGCTCTATGGTATTTGCCGCGGTGCGCTTGACCGCACATGGCGTGGCGGCATCTGGTGGAGTGGCATCGGCTCGGTGCTCGTGGTGCTCACACTTTTCTGGGTAGCAGGCTACAACAACACAGCCTACTATCCATCGCTGGTCGATGCAACCGCTTCGCTCACCATTCGCAACAGCTCCTCCTCACTTTTCACCCTCAAGGTGATGTCATGGGTGAGCATCCTCGTGCCATTCGTAGTGGGCTACATTGCCTACGTCTGGTGGTCAATGAACCGCAAGCCCATCACACCGACCGAGATGCGCTCCGGCACCAACCAGTACTAAGTAAGAACCTGTCAGACTAAGTAAGAATTAGTATCCCCCGGGAGCGTTGGTCCAATGCCAAGCTCCCGGGGGATTTCTATGCAGGTCCGGTTGTTACCGGATGTATCACGATTTCTCTGCCGGCTGAACCGCTGTGCTCTCCTTGGGCTTGCGGATGCGCAGTTTCAACGTGTCGAACCCTTCGCCATACACACCGTTGACCTTGCACTGGGTGATGAAGGCGTGCTCGTCGATGCTCTTGACGATGCGGAATATGGTGACGGACTCATACTGGCGGCACATCACCATTATCATCTTGACAGGCCGCTTGCTGTACCATCCCGTAGCGTCCACCACCGTGCAGCCGCGATGCCCCACGGTCAGCACAGTGTCGGCAATCTTCTGCCAGTGCTCGGAGATGACGGTAAACTGCACCGCCTGGCGGTTGGAGTTGATGATGTTGTCGGCAATGATAGGCACGGCGAACAGGAATACCGTACCGAAGATGGTGGTGTCAAGGTTGCGGAATATGAAGTACGAACTCCCGATGATGCAGATGTCAACATAAATCATCATGCGACCGAATGACACGTTGGTGTGCTTCGACACCATCGCAGCCACGATGTCGGTACCTCCCGTCGAGCCGTTGTGCACAAACACTATACCCACGCCGATGCCGCAGAGAAGTGCCCCGATGAGCACGTTCATAAATGGCTGTCCCTCCACCAACGGATGGGTGAAGAAGGGGGTGAAGGTACCGATGCCAAGCGCCAGGATGGTAGCGCCGAAGATGGTTCGGATCACGAAGGTGCGACCCACCTTGCGCCACGCCATAGCAAGGAGCACTATGTTGATGGCATACTGCGTGAGGGCCACCGGGATGCCGAAGCCCAAATGCTCCTTAGTCAGAAAGTAGATGATGGTACTCAGACCCGTTACTCCGCCGATCACCACTTTCTCGGGGAACACGAAGGCTGAGAATCCGAACGAATACATAAGCAGACCAAGGACAATGAACACATAGTCCTTGGCCGAGAGCCAGATTTTCTTGCTATCGAAAAGCATGGTCGTCAGTTACGAAACGTGAAAAAGAATGTCTGTTACGAAACGTGGTCAATCCACCTCGGCTTCGTCGGGGTGCTTGCGATAATACTCGTCAAGCAGGGGCTTGAGGTTGAAGTAAAAGGCACCCGCATCGCGGCCGTGGCGGTCACGCACACTCACCTTCTCAAAGTACGGTTCGATGAACTCATGGTCCGTAACGGTGTAGCCCATCATGTTCAGCAGCACATACTCATGTTGAGGCTCGATCACATACCATGCATCCTCCTCATCAGTGCCCGTGCCGGTCGACACGATAGCCATCAGCAGGTAGTTGAGCTTGTATTGCCATATCTTTGCGAGGTTGATGTCTCCCTTGTCGCGCAGGGCCTGGATGAGCAGCGTGATGTGCCGCAGGTCAAAGGGGTTGTTGGCGAGTGCGGCACGCGAGTGGCGGATGATGGTGTCGCACTCAGCATGAGTCAACGCGCGCGTGGTCTCGGTGAGCTGCGTCAAGTCGTGTCCTCCGGGTGCCGGGCGGTAGGGGTTGTAATCCTCCTGAAACATATATCCGAGATAGAGCCGGCGATACTTGTCGATTTTCATCAGCGTATCGTTACGCTCAAACTCGGCCATGAGCCGCGGATAGTAATAAGAGCCGGAGCGGTTGGTGGTCTCACGCTGTATCTCGTCCATGTCAGGCTGCTCGCGCTTGAGCTGCGGCAGAATATGCCCCTGGGCCGACGCGGCGATTGTGCTGAGCATCACCGATACGCATACCGCGAGACGCAGCATCTCTCCGGCGAGCCGGGGCCATCTCCGCCGCGTCATGCCGGGGCCTCCTCTCCGTTACTGCTACCGGCAAAGGCATCCTTGATGGCACGGCACGCATTCATAATGACGCTCCGCGGGGCTGCCACGTTGAGGCGGAAGAACCCGCAGGCATCGTCGCCAAACATCGTGCCGTCATTCAGTGCCAGGCGGGCGTGGTTGACCAACCCGTCAACCAGCGCGTCATGGTCAAGGCCAAGGCCACGCATATCAAGCCACACAAGGAAGCTCGCTTGCGGGCGCACCGGCTTAATCTGAGGCATCTCCTTGGCAAAGAATTGCTCCACGGCCTCTATGTTGCCCTCAACATATCCGAGCATTTGGTCAAGCCATGGCTCGCCGTGAGTATAGGCTGCCTCGGCGGCAATGGTGGCGGTGAAGCATGGGTCGTTGGCTTCGGTGCTGTCAAGCCATGCATAGAAGGGGTCACGCAACTGTGGGTTGCGGACTACTATCCATGAACTCATAAAGCCGGGGATGTTGAATGTCTTGGAGGGTGCTCCGAGCCAAACACCCACTTCGGCTGCCTCGGGGCAGCTCTCTGTGAATGGCAGGTGTTTGCCGCCCCACAGCATCAGGTCACCGTGAATTTCGTCACTGATCACCGTGACTCCATACTTTTTGGCCAGACGTGCCACGCGGCACAGCGTGTCAGCACTCCACTGAATGCCCACGGGGTTATGTGGATTGCACAGGAGCATCAGCCGGGCACCGGCAGCCATGCGCCTCTCCAAGTCTTCGAAGTCCATCTCGAAGCCGTCGGGCGTAAGTCGCAACCGGTTGTTGGACACCTTGCGCAGTGCTCCCTCCACCACTGTGCGGAAGGGATGGTACACAGGTTCCTGGATGATTATCTCATCCCCAACCTTGGTGTAGTAGTTGACGGCGGCGGCAAGCGATTTCACCACTCCGGGTGAGAATGTCAGCTCTGTGCGGCTCACCTCCACGCCGTGACGGTGGCGCAGCCAGCCGATGATGCTCTGCCAGTAACTGTCAGGTGCCAGCTGGTAGCCGAACACCGGGTGCTGCATACGCCGGCAGATCGCCTCGGCAATCTCCGGTATGCACTCGAAGTCCATGTCGGCAATCCATAGTGGTGTGAGGTCGCTGCGTCCGAAGAACTTCTGAAGGCATTCATGCTTCATGTCCCCGGTGCCGCAGCGGTTCACCACGCGATCAAAATCGTATGTGTGATTGGTCATTAAGAGTGGTCTTATTCGTGCAGTGTCTGTACTGATTCGTGCAGTGTCGGAACTGATTCGTGCAGTGTCGGATTATTCCTGAAACTCTACAAGGAGGGCATCTGTACCCACCACATCGTTGACGTTGGCGAAGATGCGCTTGACCACGCCGTCGGCAGGAGCCTCGACATCATTCTCCATCTTCATGGCCTCATAGACCATTACCACTTCACCCTTACGGACCTTCTGCCCCGGTTTGACGCGTACATCAATGACGCGGCCACCCATGGGAGCCGATATGGTGGGACCGGTGACAGGGGTGTCGTCAGCAGCGGCTGTCTCGCCGGCTGTCTCGGCAGCTTTATCAGCGGCGTGAGCGGCTTCCCACTCCTCGCGGCGACGGTTTTTCAGGAAGGTCACAGCGACCGAAGGGAGCAGCTGTAGCAGCAGATATTCTTCATCGTTGGCAGCGAGCTTGACTCCGCCGAACTCTTCGAGCACGGGGTTGTCAGGCATCTTGTAGCTGTTGACATCGTAAGGCGTCTCCACCTCCGAGCCGGTGATAAGGCGACGGAACTCAGGGTCAACAGCCACGGGCGTGTGACCATATTCACCCTTGATGAGGGAGATGAACTGATTGGAAGGGTTGGAGTAATCTTTGTTACCTTTCTTGCGGTCAAGGGCGAGGCTCACGGCCTGGCTCCCCACAATCTGGCTCGTGGGGGTGACGAGCGGCACCAGGCCGGCATCGCGTCGCACCTTGGGGATGAGAGCCATGGCATCGTCGAGCAGATCCTCGGCACCAAGGGCTTTGAGCTGAGCCACCATGTTGCTGTACATGCCGCCGGGCACCTCGGCCTCCTTGACCGTGAGGTTGGGCTTGGGGAAACCGAAATAATCCTCAATGGCATGGCAGGCATCCAGCAGAGCCTCCTCATCCATGGCTTTGGCGGCCGCGATGGCACGGTCAAACTGTGCGTCAACGTCGGCCGGGAGCTTGTCTTTGAGCGGGTCAAAGGGGCGGGGCATCGACTTGGCGAGGTCAAACTGCTTGAGCTCCTTGCGGGCTTCGAGCAGACCGTCGCGAATGGCGGCGACTGCCTCCATGTTTACCTCCACCTCGATGCCGAGTTTGGTGGCAAACACATATATAAGTTCGATGGCCGGGGCCGCTGAGCCGCCGCCAAACCACCATATGTTTGTGTCGAGGATGTCGACACCATGAAGGATAGCCATAAGCGATGACGCCAGGCCATAGCCGGGAGTGCAGTGGGTGTGGAAGTCCACCGGCACCTTCACGGCGCCTTTGAGCTTGGAGATGATGGAGGCGGCACGGAGAGGATTTACCAGGCCGGCCATATCCTTCAAAGTGATAATCTTGGCGCCAAGCTCCTCCATCTGACGGGCTTTGTCGACGAAATACTCATCGGTGAAAATCTTGGCCGGAGCCTCCGGTTTGCTGCCGAAGATGCTCTTGAGCTTGGCTCCGAAGCCTGAAGGCTTGGCCGCCGGGGCCTCCTTGGGATCGACAGTGTAGCATACAGCACCGTCGGCGATGCCGCCAAGCTCGTTGATCATGCGGATGGAGCCGCGCACATTGTCGATGTCGTTGAGGGCATCGAATATGCGCATCACGTTCAGACCGTTCTCGATGGCCTTCTTGTAGAACCCTTCGAGCACGTAGTCGGGATAGGGAACATAACCGAAAAGATTGCGGCCACGCGAGAGGGCACTGAGCAGCGACTTGCCCTTCATGGCGTGGCTCACTGTGCGAAGCCTCTCCCAGGGGCTCTCATCGAGGTAGCGCATCACAGAGTCAGGGACGGCCCCGCCCCACACCTCCATGATGTAGAAGCCGGCGTTTTCGTAATGTGGAAGAAGTCGGTCGATGGTGGCCTGTGGCATACGGGTGGCAAACAGAGACTGCTGCCCGTCGCGCAGAGAGAGATCACGGATTCTTAATCTTTTCTGTTGCATCGCGTGAGTGTTTTTCGCGTGAGTGTTTTATGGTAGTGGCAAAGATAAGTGTTTTCCCACGATTACAGAAACTTTTCCGCAATCTTTCCGGGTAAATAAAAAAGCTGTGGAATTTGGCGGGAAATCGGAAAATATTGCTTAAATTTGCACTCGCAAAGCCAATCGGGGTGTAGCACAGTTGGCAGCGCGCCACGTTCGGGACGTGGAGGTCGGAAGTTCGAGTCTTCTCACCCCGACAATAGCAGTGATTACCGGCAGGGTAGTTGCTGCTATTTTTGTGTGGATAATGCCTTGGTTGACGGTAGTTTTAGGAGTGCGCAATTCGGGGATGTAAATCGGCGTCCTGCGGACGCCCGGATTGTTGGGATGATTTTAACCCCGGATGCCTACGCTGTCGCTTCGGCTTCCGGGGCTATGATAAATCGAAGGAGTTATAGAACCATCGGCTTGTAGGTACTCACCCTTTCAGTTGTGAGCATTAACAAGGATGATGCCTGTGAGATGTGAGGCGGGGGCAGGCGTCAGAGGGCGGCGCGGATGGCGGCGGCTATGCGCTCCATCTCTTTAGCGGGGAGGGTGAGCTTGGGCTTGCGGAAGTCCATGTCAGCCTCGGTGCGCATCGGCACGAGGTGGATGTGGGCGTGGGGCACTTCGAGGCCGATGACGCACTGACCTACTTTGCGGCAGGGCATGGCTTTGCCGATAGCCTTAGCTACCTTTTTGGCGAAAAGCTGCATGGCGGCGAGTTCGTCGTCGTCGAGGTCGAAAATGTAGTCAACTTCGCGCTTGGGAATGACCAGAACGTGGCCGGGAGCCACGGGGTTGATGTCGAGGAATGAGAAGAAGCGGTCATCCTCGGCGATTTTGTAGCTGGGGATTTCGCCTGCGGCTATCTTGGAGAATATTGATGCCATGGGGTGTCTTTAGAAGCTGATTTTGACAATCTCGAACTTCATCAGGCCGGCGGGTACCTTGATCTCGACAATCTCGCCGAGCTTGTGGCCGAGCAGCCCTTGGGCGATGGGGGTGCTGGAGCCGATTTTCTTCTCCTTGAGGTTAGCCTCGGAGTCGGCTACGATGGTGTATTCCATGGTCATGCCGTTAGACACGTTTTTGATGGTGACCACGTTGAGAATCTGCACCTCGTCATTGTTGAGGGTGCTCTCGTCAATGATGCGAGCGCTTGCCACGAGGTCTTTGAGCTGCGAGATTTTCATCTCGAGGAGGCCCTGGGCTTCCTTAGCGGCATCGTACTCGGAGTTCTCCGAGAGGTCGCCTTTGTCGCGGGCTTCGGCAATGGCGCGTGATATTTCGGGACGTTTTACGGATTCGAGGTAGGCTATCTCGTCCATCTTTTTCTTGTAGCCTTCCTTGGTCATGAAAGTGATTGCCATGGCGGAGGGTATGGGTTGTGATGGGGTGGATGTTAGGTGGTTGTGTTGATGTGTTTGCGAGAGACTAACTTTTGGCGCGGCGCGACAAAAAAGTGTGAATCCCGCATGCCCGGATAGCCGGGTGGCGAGACTCAAAGCCGGCGGAAGCCGAAAGGCACCGTCCAAGGGTTATGTCAGTCTGCTTGTCGCAGGCAAAGGTAGTGAAAAATTCCGAATGTGCAAATGCACACGGAATCGGGTTCCGGACAGCATTACAGGAGCTTGATGGAGATGTAGCGCTTGGGGTTGCGCTTTACGTCGGTCAGCAGCGAGTCGAGGCTCTGGACGGAGTGGTTGAGGTTGTTGTAGAGGCCGTCGGAATAGAGCAGTTGGCCGAGCGAAGAGTTGCGGTCGTTGAGCTGAGCGGTGGCGCGGCTTACGTCAGCAGTGATGGCGTTGATGTGGTTGAACGTGCTGTCGATGGGCATACGGCGGAGCTTGCCGGTCACCTCGGTCAGGTCGGTAGAGACTGTGTTGAGGTTAGTGGAGATGGAGTGGGTATTGGCCACAATGGGCTGCAGAGCAGTCATGGTGGTGTTGAGCTGGCGGGTGGAGGTTTCGAGGTTGGCCATCACACGGTCCAGACGGTCAAGTGAGGAGGCCACGGCGGGGTCGGTGGCAATGGCAGTGACAGCGCTCAGCAGCGAGTCAACCTTGGGAATAAGTGCGGTGACCGAGGGGAGCACCTCCTTGCTGATGTTTTCCATCATGCCGGCAGGGGTGACACCGGGGAGCATATCGCCGACTTTGTAATACTCCTTGTTGTCGGCAAGAGCGAGCTGGAGGGCTGCGGTGCCGAGGAGGTCGGAAGTGAGATTGATCTTGGAGCCCTTGGGAATCTTCAGGTCATGGTTGAGAGAGATCTCCACTTTGATGTGTCCGGGGTTGTCATACTCATAGTTAATGGCGCGGACGAGGCCTATCTTGTAGCCGTTGAGGGTGACGGGTGCACTCTCAGCGAGCCCCTCCACGTTGGTGAAGGTGGCATAGTAGTAGTTGGTGGATTTGAACACGTTAATCCCCTTCAGAAACTCGATGCCAAAGAAGAGGATGATAAGCGTCAGGATTACGCACAGACCTATGATAAGTTCCTTTGAGAAAATCTTTTTCATTGGGATGAGTGGAGTGTGGTGGATGTGTGGGCTTGAGCCCGGGGTTGAAACGTTTGTTGAGTTAGCGTGTGTGCAATATATATATATGAGTAACGGCCTTCGGGGGCCGCAGGTTCATATCGTCAGGGTTGTCACGGTGTTTTGGCAGCCGACTTGGTGACCATAGCGTGATAATCGGTGAAGGCATTGGTGATGGCCTCAGCCAGACGTCGCGTGCCTTTCTTGGATGTGAGAAACTCCTCGCTGCGGGGGTTGCAGATGAAGTCAAGCTCGATGAGGACGGCAGGCATACCGGTGTGAACGAGTACCCAGAAGATGTCCTGACGCACCCCCTTGTCCACACGTCCGGCAGTGCCCACCAGCTCCTTCTGCACCATCGAGGCGAAGCGGATGCTGCGGTCCATGTGATGATTGGCCGTCATCTCAAACATGATGTAGCTCTCGGCAGAGTTGGGGTCAAAACCTTGGTAACGAGTAGAGTAGTCCGGCTCGAGGGTCATCACCGAGTTCTCGCGCTTGGCCACCTCAAGGTTCTCCTTGGAGCGACCGAGGCCGAGGGTATATACCGAGGCCCCTTCCACGGTGTTACGCCGCGGGCTCTTGGCGTCCACAGAGTTGACGTGCACCGAGATAAAGAGGTCGCCGCCGGCACGGTTGGCAATGTCGCAGCGGTTCTGGAGCGGAACGAATACATCCTTACTCCGGGTGTAGACCACTTTCACCTCATCCTTGTCGAAGGCCTCGCTGATCATCTCGCCCGCCTTGAGAGCAACGGCGAGATTGATGTCTTTCTCGCGCCCGTACTCACCTGTGGCACCGGTGTCTTTGCCTCCGTGGCCTGCATCTATGACCACAACAAATGGTTTTCCCGCTGAGGCATCAGCCGCCGCCGCGGTACGTGCGCATACCAAGAAGGTCAGGCAGACAAGCAGCCTGACCGGGCACCTTGAAAGTGATGCGATGACGGAAATGACGGACGACATATATTATATATGTGTATACTCAGCGTGATGCAAAGTTACGCCTTTCGGCGTTTTCAGCCAAAACGAATGTGAAAATCTGCCATTTTTGACACCCAAGTAGCGACAGGGCGGGCGAAATGGCGTAACTTTACGACCGCTATGAGACTCCTGATAATTAATGGTTCGCCCCGACAGGACGGGATTGTAACATCTCTTGCCGCTGCCGCCGCTGATGAAGCGCGTATGCGTGGAGTGGATGTTACTGTGCTGAATGTTAGTGAATTGCGTGTAGCCCCATGCCGAGGGTGCATGTCGTGTCGCACCACCGGGCTATGCACGTTGGCTGCCGATGACTCGCAGACAGTGATAGAAGCCCTGCGGGCCTCAGATGCTGTAATCATAGCTACACCGACCTATTGGGCCAATATGCCGGGCAGCCTGAAGGTGGTTTTTGACAGGATGGTGTATGCCTTGATGGATGACTCCGGGCGTATGCCTAAGCCACGCATGAAGGGTAAGAGAGCTGCCCTGATTACGGCATGCTCTACGCCATGGCCGTTTGACCGGTTGCTTGGAGAAAGCTCCGGGACGGTGAGAGCGGTACGGTCCGTGCTACGTTACAGCGGGATACGGCTGATGTCGGTGATGATTCGCCCCGGCACCAAGGCACATCCGCAGCTGACGGAGCGGGATATAGCCAGAGCGCGAAGCCTCGCGGCGCGGTTGATGTTGTAAATCGGCGTCCTGCGGACGCCATTTGCTGTTCTGACTATGACCCCGGATGCCTGCGCTATCGCTTCGGCTTCCGGGGCTACGGGTAAATCAGCGTCCTGCGGACGCTCCATTGGAGGTTTTGCAACACCCTATCTTATGATGTTTTACCGGTATTAATATTATTTTGATGCGGTGGCCCCGGGGAGGCGATGTATAAGGGGAGTGAGTTCGGCAAAAAATCGTTATATTTGCGGGCAATCTAATGAAGTGATTTAAACTTTTTGCGAAAACTCAAGAAGTGATTTAAATTTGTTTTCTTCAAAAGCAATATTCATTAATATTTTGGCATCTTCCACCTCTTTCATCAGTCGTGATGCCCGCATCACTCCTTCTTCAAGAGGTGAAATCTGCTCAAAATCTTAATAAATCTTGCATTTGAAAAAAGTTTAAATCACTTCAAAATCAACGAGGTTACCACGGTGCAAAAGCAACATAAACAGACCGCCATCCTGCGTATGCACTGCCCCGACCAGCCGGGCATCATCGCAGTAATCACCCAGTTCATCACAGAGAACCAGGGTAATATCATCTATCTTGACCAGTATGTAGACCGCGTCAACGGTGTGTTTTACATGCGCGTGGAGTGGGAGTTGGAGAGGTTTCTGATTCCCGCGGAGAAGATTGATGACTACTTCAATACGCTCTATGCCAAGAGGTATGAGCTGACGTACCGTCTGAGCTTTTCGAGCCGCCGTCAGCGTATGGCTATCTTTGTGAGCAAGATGTCACACTGCCTGTATGATATGCTTGCCCGGTATGTGGCGGGGGAGTGGGATGTGGATATACCTGTGATTATCTCCAACCACCCTGACTTGGCAGTTGCCGGCGAGCAGTTTGGCATCCCCTTTGAGGTAATCCCCGTGACGCGCGACAATAAGGCAGAGATGGAGGCTCGGGAGTTTGAGATACTTGACCGCTATGAGGTGGACTTCATAGTGCTTGCGCGGTATATGCAGGTGCTGAGCGAGGAGTTCATCAACCGCTATCCGAACCGCATCATCAATATCCACCACTCCTTTCTGCCGGCGTTTGTCGGAGCGAAGCCGTATCATCAGGCTTACGAGCGCGGCGTGAAGCTGATAGGGGCCACGAGCCACTATGTGACAGCCGACCTCGATGCCGGCCCCATCATAGAGCAGGATGTGGTGCGGATCACCCACAAGGACACCATTCCCGACCTGGTGAAGAAGGGTAGGGATCTGGAGAAGATAGTGCTCTCACGCGCAGTGGAGAAGCATATCCAGCGCAAGATACTGACCTACGACAACCGTACGATAGTGTTCAGCTGAACAGGCAGTAAATCACAGCAATAAGAGCCACGTGTCGGAACGCAGCGACTCAGAAACAATCCGCGAGGAGAAAACCCTGTCGAAGGGTCTCGGTTGGAAGATAGCCCTGCCTGTGGCGCTTGGCCTGGGGGTGGTTGCCTGGCTGTTCTATGACGACTTCAAGCCCGAGGTGTGGCGCAGCATCCGCTGGGATGCTCATGTCTTCGTGGGTCTGGCTCTTGCTCTGCTGTTTGTAGCGGGGAGAGATTATGGCATAACGTGGCGTTTCAGAGTGTTGACAGATAGGGGTTTGAGCTGGCGTGCCTGTCTGCGCGTGTGTATGCTCTGTGAGTTCACCTCCGCCATCACCCCATCGGCGGTGGGCGGTTCGGCTCTCGGCATGATTTACCTGAACCGCGAAGGTGTGCCGTTCGGACGTGCCACGACGCTGATGATGACCACCATACTACTTGACGAGCTGTTTTTCACGCTGTTGTGTCCGCTTGTGGTGTTGGCGGTGAGCAACAGCGCGCTGTTCGGATTCTCCGACGGGGGCTTCACGATAGGTCTCAGGGCTGCTTTTTGGATAATATATGGCGTGATAGTGGCATGGACTGCGTTGCTGTTTCTGGGCATCATAGTTGCCCCTGAGAGCGTGCGCCGTGCGCTTAATGCATTGTTCAGGCTACGCTGGCTCCGCCGGTGGCATGAGGGCGTGGCCAGGACGGCAGATAATATGGTGGAGACCTCGCGTGAGCTTCGCGGGCGCGGACCACTGTGGTGGGGCCGGGCTTTCGCCGCCACCGCTGTGTCATGGTGCTCACGCTTCCTGGTGGTCAATATGCTCTTTTGGGCGTTTGTGCCTGCGGCATCACAGATAGCGGTGTTCGGCCGACAGTTTGTGGTGTGGGTGATACTGATGGTGACCCCCACGCCCGGCGGTGCCGGAGTGAGCGAATGGCTCTTTACAGAATATTACGGTGATCTGATCGGGTCAGCAGCCTTGGCGCTTGTGATAGCGTTGATGTGGCGCCTGCTAAGCTATTATATATATTTAGTGGTGGGAGCTGTTATCCTCCCTTCGTGGCTGCGTAAGGGCTTTGGAGGGCAGCGCCACAAAATGAAGTGATTTAAACTTTTTGCGAAAACACAAGAAGTGTTTAAATTTGTTTTCTTCAAAAGCAATATTCATTAATATTTTGGCATCTTCCACCTCTTTCATCAGTCGTGATGCCCGCATCACTCCTTCTTCAAGAGTTGAAATCTGCTCAAAATCTTAATAAATCTTGCATTTGAAAAAAAAGTTTAAATCACTTCAACAACTCATACCTGACTCCATGAAATTCATAGGCATAATTCCTGCCCGCTACGCCTCGACACGTTTTCCCGGTAAACCGCTTGCCGACATTGACGGCACCCCGATGGTGGTTCGCGTGGTGCGTCAAGCCCTCAAGGCGTTGCCCAGAGTGATAGTGGCCACAGATGACGAGCGGATACTCACCGCCGTGACATCCGCCGGCCATGAGGCCGTGATGACCTCCACCTCTCACCGCAGCGGCACCGACCGATGCTTCGAGGCTTACACTCGGAGCGGCAGTGATGCTGACGTGATAATCAACATCCAGGGAGACGAGCCGTTTGTCACCCCAGCACAGATAGATGCACTAAAGGCATGCTTCGAACGCGAAGATGTGGACATCGCCACCTTGGCGCGCAGATTTCCTCAGAACGGGAGTTATGAAGCCCTGGAAGACCCCAACACCCCCAAGCTGGTAATCTCCGAGGCGGGAAACGCGCTGTATTTCAGCCGGTCGGTAATCCCGTATCTGCGCGGTGTGGAGAAAGCCGAGTGGCCTTCACGCCATCAGTATCTGACGCATGTGGGGATGTATGCATACCGTCGCGAAGCCCTTGGCCGCATCGTGACACTGCCGCAGTCACCGCTCGAAGTAGCCGAGAGCCTCGAACAGCTCAGGTGGCTTCAGAACGGGATGACCATAGCCGTGGGAATGACCGATGACGAGACCGTGGGGATAGACACGCCCGAGGACCTTCGCCGGGCCGTGGCATTCCTCAGAGAGAGAGGAGGGGAGATATGAGCCTTGCAACAATAGCCGATGAGCCTTGGAGGGCAGAGGAGACACCTTTGGGTGAGATTTCCGGGCTTAGCCTGCCGGCCATGGCGGTGGAGACACTGGCTAATGGAATCACCCTGCATCGACTCTCACGAGGGACGGCACCTGTGGCACGTGTGGCCGTGTTTGTGCCCGGTGGCGAGATAGATGCAGAGCATCGGACAATGGCGGGTCTCAGTGCCGAGCTTCTTCGCGAGGGGTCTCTTCATTATCCCGGGGGAAAACTGGCATCGCTGCTTGAGAGCAACGGCGCATGGCTTGGCTCAGAGCCTCTGAGGCATTGGCGCCGGTTTTCACTCTTCTCGCTGACGCACCGGCTCCCCGTTGTACTCCCGGCGATGCTTGACATGATTATGCATCCCGAGTTTTCGCCGGGCCCCTTTGAGGCTTGCCGTCAGCGGCTTGCCGCCTTTCAGGCCACCGAGCAGCGCAAGGTAGCCTTCCATGCGCGCAAACTGTCGGCGCAGATGACGTGGGGGGCCACGAACCCAACTGCACATTTTGACACAGACCGCGACATAGCTGCCATCAGCCGTGAGAGCGTCATTGATTTTCACCGCCGCAGCCTCTCCACCGGGGGGATGCACGTGTATGTGTCCGGCGGACTTACGGAGGGGGATGTAGAGCTGATTCGCCGCGAGCTGTCATCCCTCAAGTCAGAGGGAGAGGGCATTGTGCCAGTGATTGAGCCTCCTGTGGCCGTGGCACCGTCGGTGGAATATGGCGAAGTGCCGGGGGCGTTGCAGAGTGCCATCAAGGCCACCATTCCGGCCATCCCGCGCACGCACCCTGACTATGTGGGTTTGCGGCTTGCCGTGACAGCCCTCGGCGGGTATTTCGGGAGTCGGCTCAACAGCGTGATACGTGAAGAGAAGGGGTTGACGTATGGTATCAATGCCTCGCTCGTGGGAGTGGAAGACACGGGCTACGTGAGCATCAGCTCGCAGGCAGACCCGCAGTATGTGGAACAGGTAATCAGCGAGACTTGCAGTGAGTTGCGCCGCATGGCCATTGCTGATTATCCGACGGATGAGCTGACACGCTTGCGCCGCAGTGTGCTCTCCTCCTTAGCATCGACGGTGGAGTCGCCGTTTACCATCTCAGACTACCACGAAACGTATCTCAGTGCCAACATACCTGACGGCTACTTCGAGGCCCAGCTGCACGCTCTTGACCACCTCACAGCCGAAGGGCTTGCCGAGCTGTCAGCCCGCTATCTTGACCCGGAACAGCTGCGCATAGCAGTAGCCGGCCCCGCCCCGCAGAGCTGACGCACTGCGGAGTGATGCCGGGGTTAGGGCGTGACGGAGTCGGGGTGCGACGAGAGGGAGTCGGGGGAAAGGAGGGTGTCCGGGAGAGAGAAGCCACGGAGGGAGTCGCGGCGGGAGTTGCTTAGCTTGCGGCCGTCGATGAATTTGCGCCAGTTGCGGTTGAAGTTGCGCCGGGCTTTGAAGTCGGTGATGCCGGTGAGGTCCTTGAGCATGGTGAGGGCTCGAAATCCGAGGTTGTTCGGGTTGTGCTTGCGCACATGGCGGCTTATCAAGCGAGTGTCCGGGGCAACAGAGAGTCGCGCTTTGTCAGGGTCGAGGTTGTTGACGCGCTCAATCAGGGCCAGAGTGGAGGATGGAAGGCCGGGGGCTTCGGGGGGATCGATGATGTCGATGTCACGGCCTTTGTCGGATATGCAGCGTTCCCAACGCTTGGCGGTCTTGACGGTGACAAACTCCTTGTCGAGGATATAGGCCTCGGTGTAGGTGCTGACGAAGAAGGGTTCGTCATCGTGATGAAACATGAACATATTGTGGCCGCGACCTCGGGACTCTATGTTTACCGAGTAGCCTGTGAGCTCGAGCGGTGTAACGCTGATGGGCCCGACGTCGGCATAATTGAGGCGCATCCTGAATAGTTCGAACTCCGTGTTGTCCTTGCGGAAGAAAGAGCTGATGTTGGGCACCCATCGGCGGCCGATGGTGTCGGCGAGGACGTTGACATTCACCGAGATGCGGTCGCCGTCACGCCGCCATGTCTCGACGGGACTGTACTTGCCGCGGAGTGTGTCTGTGGCCACCTCGACGGCACGCAGCGGGGTTGGAAGGTCTGCCGTGGGAAACATTCCTATCCAGTCAGACCATGAGAAGTGGTTGCCAAAGCGATCGCTGACGCTGTCGAGGCCCGTGGCGTTTGTGAAGCGGTAATAAGACCGAGCATTCAGCACGCGTGGCAAACGCCATCCCCGGTAGCTGTGCTTCTCGTCGGTGGGGAGCATGAAGTCCACCATCTTTTCGCGAAACATCGTAACGGTGTCGGCGTAGGTGGTGAGGGTGGAGTATTCGCGCACATAAGCGAGGATGTGAAGGAGCTTTACCTGCTTTGCCTCCACGAGCACCTCAGGGAGCCGGGTGATGTTTTCAGTGAGAAAGAGAGTGTCTGTGCCCGGGCTCTCCAGGGTATTCTCGTGATAGCCCATGTAGCGAATGGAGAGGGGATAGTCGGCGGCAGAGGCGCATATCACACTGCCGTCAGGCCGGGTGATGCCTATGGGGTTGCCTTTGCTGTCAAAGACCGAGGCGCTTGAGAGCGGGTCGCGAGTGACGGCATCCGCTACCACCGGATGCCGCGGCTTGCTGCCCGCGGCCACCGATATTGCCGCGAGTGACATCAGAAGGGGGGCCATGCGGATTTTCATCTGCGGGGATTGTGATGGAGGATGCTGAGAGTGCGACAAAGATAGGCATTTTAGAGGTTGGATGAAAATCGCTATATTTGCACATCTGTATGTCACAGACAGCAACTATAATTCACAATCACCATACCTAACAATAACCATTATGGCAGAGAACAAGCAGGAACTCAAGATAGAGCTGACCCCCGAGGTGGCTAACGGACACTATGCCAATCTGGCAGTTATCGCACATTCAGGGAACGAGTTTTTCCTGGACTTTATCGCGGTGGCTCCGAATATGCCTCAGGCGAAGGTGCAGAGCCGCATCATCATGACCCCCGAGAACGCCAAGAACCTGATGTTTGCCCTGACGGACAACATCAAGAAGTATGAGGCGAACTTCGGCATCATCCAGCAGAAGAAGCCTAACAACGGCCCCAAGGGTGGTCAGGGCGAGATACCCAACCCGTTTAATGCGTAAGGTGCCGGTTCGCGGCATAGCTGCCACGTGAAGGCGGCCACACACTCACCGCGCTATTGATAACCACGATGAACATCTATAATACCCTTACCCGGACGAAGCAGCATTTCGAGCCCCTGCATGAGGGGCGAGTCGGGATGTATGTATGCGGCCCCACCGTGTATGGCGACGGTCATCTGGGTCATGCCCGCCCGGCCATCACGTTTGATGTGCTCTACCGCTACCTGATGCACCTGGGCTACAAGGTGCGCTATGTGCGTAACATCACCGATGTGGGACATCTGGAACATGATGCAGACAGCGGCGAGGATAAGATAGCGAAGAAGGCACGCCTCGAGCAGCTTGAGCCTATGGAGGTGGTGCAGCACTATCTGCTGCGCTATCACAAGGCTATGGAGCGGCTCAATGTGCTTCCGCCTTCTATCGAACCGCACGCCTCGGGACATGTGATAGAACAGATAGAGTATGTCAAGAAGATACTCGATGCCGGCTATGCCTACGTGAGCGAGGGCTCGGTGTATTTCGACGTGCCGAAGTATAACCGTGACCATCCTTACGGGAAGCTGTCGGGGCGCAATGTGGAGGAGCTTCTCTCGACCACGCGCGCACTTGACGGGCAGGAGGAGAAGCGCAACCCCGCGGACTTTGCACTGTGGAAGAAGGCGGCACCGGAGCATATCATGCACTGGCCGTCACCATGGAGCGAAGGGTTCCCCGGTTGGCACCTGGAGTGCTCGACGATGAGCGAGAAGTATCTGGGTGAGCAATTTGACATACATGGCGGCGGCATGGACCTGATGTTTCCGCATCATGAGTGCGAGATAGCGCAGTCGGTGGCACACAACGGCCATGACAGCGTGCGCTACTGGATGCACAACAACATGATTACCATCAACGGCAAGAAGATGGGCAAGTCGCTGGGCAACTTCATCACTCTGGATGAGTTTTTCACGGGGAGTCACCCTCTGCTGACGCAGCCGTACTCGCCGATGACCATCCGCTTCTTCATTCTCCAGGCTCACTACCGAGGCACCGTTGATTTCAGCAACGAGGCACTTCAAGGCGCAGAGAAGGCTCTGCAGAGGATGCTCGAAGGGTATCGTCGCCTTCAGGAGTTGAAGCCCGCGGAGACATCGAGCGTGGACGTGAGCGGCATCCGCACGGCTTGCGCCGAGGCGATGGACGATGACCTGAACACTCCGATGGTGATAGCGGCCCTCTTTGATGCCTGCCGCATCATCAATCAGGTGAACGATGGCAACGCAACGCTCACAGCGGCTGACATAGATGAGCTCAAGAGCGTGATGGACACTTATCTCGTTGACATCCTGGGCATCCGCACAGAGA
The DNA here is from genome assembly GCA_023665605.1 of Candidatus Amulumruptor caecigallinarius. Classification (GTDB taxonomy): domain Bacteria; phylum Bacteroidota; class Bacteroidia; order Bacteroidales; family Muribaculaceae; genus Amulumruptor; species Amulumruptor caecigallinarius_B. The sequence continues at coordinate 1,291,163 of JAMPDP010000001.1, forward strand.
TGGCCGGCGGCGATGGTGCCGATGCCGAGGCGATGAAGCCGTTTGAGGGTGCTGTTGACCTGCTGCTTGAGATGCGAGCCGATGCCAAGGCGCGCAAGGACTGGGCTACGGCCGACAAGGTGCGTGACCGTCTTGGAGACCTGGGTTTTGCCGTGAAGGACACCAAGGATGGATTCGAGTGGTCGCTGAAGTGACCATCGGTTCACACAATATAATTAACCCCGGAAGTCGCAGTGATTTCCGGGGTTAATTGTAATTCGGGGGTGTGTTGTGAGGGATCCTGCTCTTGGCGGTGGGCCATTCGGGTGCGAGCCCTCCGGTGCGGAGGGTGTTGCAAGACCGGCTGATCTCGAGTTGAGGTTGTAAATCGGCGTCCTGCGGACGCCATTTAGATGGCACCAGTGACCCCGGATGCCTTCGCTAACGCTTCGGCTTCCGGGGCTACGAGTAAATCAGCGTCCTGCGGACGCTCCAATGGAAGTTTTGCAATACCCTCCTGCCCGCAGGATTGATTGGTATGCCTTGCGGTCGTTGAGGAGGTCGAGGGCCCGGCGGAAGGAGGGATTGAGGGGGTTGAGGATCTTGTAGAATGTGGTGTCGTTATAGAGGTTGCGTCCTATGAGTCCCTTCAGGTTGGCCACGAGGCGTTCGTGGCTGAGTTCCTGCTGGATGGAGTCGTAGGGTATGGAGTCGGCTTCGGCCATGCGGCGCAAATCGCTGAGTATGTCCGGACTCACCTCAAAGCGCTCTATGAAGAGTTCCTCGGAGGGGTATGAGGCGAGCAGAGTGGTACGGTTGCGGTCAAGATAGTCAAGGACGAAGCGGTTTATTACCCCCTTGGCGAGGAGGTCACGATAGTAGTCGGTGAAGAATGTGGTGTCAATCGGCACATTGACATCGGGGGTGATCCCCCCGCCGCCATACACCTCGCGACCACCGACGGTGTGGTAGACCTCCATGCCGTCGTGTGAGGTGGCGATGCTGTCGGCGGTGAGCTCGCCGCTCTTCATGCGGCGGTATATGTCAAGGCGGTAGTCATCCTCGCCCTTGTCGTAGGGCTTCTGGATGCTGCGGCCCGAAGGGGTGTAGTAGCGCGAAGTGGTGAGACGAATCATTGAACCGTCAGGGAATGGAAATGGCCTCTGCACCAACCCTTTGCCAAAAGTGCGGCGGCCTACTACCACTCCGCGGTCATTGTCTTGAAACGCTCCAGCCACAATCTCGCTTGCCGATGCAGAGTTTTGGTCAACGAGCACCACCACATCCACGTCGTGATAGCGGCCTGTGCCGTCGGCATGGATGTGCGTCTCGGGGGAGCGGAGCCCCTTGGTGTAGACAATGCCGGCACCCTTGGGAAGGAACATCTTCATAAGCTCCGTAGCCGCGTGCATGTAGCCGCCTCCGTTGCTCTCAAGGTCAATGATGAGCTTCTTCATGCCTGCCTTGCTGAGAGCTGCGAGGGCTTTGGCCACCTCGCCGGGAGTGCTTTCGGCAAACCGGGTGATACGTATGTAGCCGACCTCGGGAGCCGCCATGTAGCCGGCATCAACGCTGTAGATGGGAATCTCATCGCGCACGACGCGGAAGTCTATGAGGTTCTTGTTGTTGCGGCGCTTGATGCGCATCTTCACGGGGGTACCCTTGGGCCCGCGGAGTATGCGACGCACGTCAGAGGTGGACTTGCCGGCACCGGACATCAGAGAGTCGTCGGCCCAGATGATTCTGTCTCCGGCGACAATGCCTACTTTCTCGCTCGGTCCGCCAACGATGGGGTTGACCACGAATAGCGTGTCGTTGAGCATATTGAACTGTATACCCACGCCGGAGAACTCCCCGTCGAGGGGTTCGGTCAGTTCGCGAGTCTCCTTGGCATCGGAGTAGGTGGAGTGCGGGTCGAGGGTCTTGAGCATGCTGATGATGCCAGCCTCGACGGTCTTGTCAATGTCGAGAGTGTCGACGTAATAAGTCTCGATAATCCGCTCGGCGAGACGGAGTTTCTGCTCGGGAGCGATGATGTAGTCAGCCTGAGAGGGGGCTTTACGGGCGGTTGCGCTCAGGCAGATAGTGGCAGCCAATGCCATGCAGCTGCCTGCGGCGATATAATGAATCAGAGATTTGTTATGTTTCATCCGTTAATTGAAATAATGGTCAGTCAGAAATGTCGAAAGGCTCGGGGAGATAGTCACTGACATCCTCACCGAAGCTTTTGAGTTCTCTGACCATGCTGGAGCTTACGCAGTCATACTCAGGGAGCGAGGGGATAAGGAGCGTTTCGATGCCGGAGAGGCGACGGTTGACCTCAGCTATGCCACGTTCGTAGTCGAAGTCAGTGGCATTGCGGACGCCTCGGATTATGACCCCCGCGCCTACGCGCTCGGCACACCTGACGGTTAGCACCGAGTAGGCGACTACGTTCACCTTGGTGTTGCCTCTGTAAAGCTTCTTGATGGCCTCGGCACGCTCGGCAGCCTGCTCACGGCCTCCGGGCTTGGCGATGTTGTAGCCCACGGCAATGACCACTCTGTCGAAGAGCGCGGTGGCACGGTCAACGATAGACTGATGGCCGCGGGTAAAGGGGTTGAAGCTCCCCGGAAAGAGGGCAGTGCGTTCAGGAGATTTGGGAGTCATCTTCCACTACGAGATTGTCAATGATGAAGTTTTGGCGCTCCATGGTGTTCTTGCCCATGTAGAATTCCAGGAGTTCGCCTACCTGGTCCTCCTTGCGTAGAGTAACGCGGTCGAGGCGCATATCAGGGCCAATGAAGCCCTTGAACTCCTCCGGAGAGATTTCGCCGAGACCCTTGAAGCGGGTGATTTCAGCGTTGGCACCGAGTTTTTCAATTGCGGCGATGCGTTCCTCGTCGGTGTAGCAATAATAAGTCTCGTCGGCGTCGGCACCTTTGCCTTTGGAACCCTTGCGTCGCACCGTCTTCTTGTTGCGCACACGGAACAGCGGTGTCTGCAACACGTAAACGTGGCCTTTCTTGATGAGGTCCGGGAAGTACTGGAGGAAGAAGGTGAGTAGGAGCAGGCGGATGTGCATGCCGTCGACATCGGCATCGGTGGCTATAATCACCTTGTTGTAACGAAGTCCGTCGATGCCATCTTCCAGATTGAGGGCCGCGTGGAGGAGGTTAAGCTCCTCGTTTTTGTAGATAATCTGTTGGGTGAGCCCGAAGGTGTTGAGCGGTTTGCCTTTGAGAGAGAATACGGCCTGGGTGTTGACGTCACGTATCTTTGTGATACTGCCGGCGGCGGAGTCGCCCTCGGTGATGAAGATGGAAGATTCGAGCATCTTCTCCTGATTGCCGCGGGTGTCGTTGAGATGCACCTGGCAGTCGAAGAGCTTCTTGTTGTGGATGTTGATTTTCTTGGCTTTCTCTCGAGCTTGCTTGGTGAGGCCGGCCATGGCCTTGCGGTCACGCTCGCTCTCCTGAATCTTTCGGAGCAGGATCTCAGCGGTGTCAAGCTCGCGGTGGAGGAAGTTGTCGAGCTCGCGCTTGACGAAGTCACCCACGAATTTGGCTACCGAAGGGCCGTCAGGCCCCACATCGCGGGAACCGAGCTTGGTTTTGGTCTGCGACTCAAAGACCGGCTCCTGTACCTTGATGGCCACGGCTGCTACCATGCCGTTGCGCACGTCGCTGGGTTCGAAGTTTTTGCCGTAATACTCCTTGATGGTACGACTCACGGCATCCTTGAATGCCGCCAGGTGTGTGCCACCTTGGGTGGTGTGCTGACCGTTGACGAATGAATAGTACTCCTCGCCATACTGAGAAGCATGGGTTATGGCCACCTCGATGTCATCTCCTTTGAGGTGAATGATGGGGTAGAGGGGGTCTTTGGTCATCACGTCGCCGAGGAGGTCGAGCAGGCCCCGGCGTGAGATATAGCGCTTGCCGTTGAAGTAGATGGCGAGCCCGGTGTTGAGATAGGTGTAGTTTTTCAGCAGCGGGATGATGTACTCGTCACGATAGAGATACCCCTTGAAAATAGAGGGGTCAGGGGTGAACTGTACCCATGTGCCGTTAGGTTCGTCTGTGTCGACCACGGGAGTCTCCTCGACGAGCCTTCCGGAGGCGTAGGTGACAGTTTTCTTCTTGCCGTCGCGACAAGAGGCTATGATGAAGGTGGTGGACAGCGCGTTGACAGCCTTTATGCCCACGCCGTTGAGGCCCACCGACTTCTTGAAGGCTTCAGAGTCATACTTGCCGCCGGTGTTCATCTTGGATGATGCCTCGACGAGCTTGCCCAGAGGGATGCCTCGGCCATAGTCACGCACCGTGACGGTGGTTTCCGTCACGGTGACATCAATCTGCTTGCCGGCCCCCATGGCGTACTCGTCAATGGAGTTGTCCACCACCTCTTTGAGGAGCACATAGATGCCGTCGTCAGAGTTGGTGCCGTCGCCGAGTTTGCCGATATACATGCCGGGGCGACGCCTGATGTGCTCGTCCCAGCTCAGAGTCACGATGTTGTCTTCGCTGTATCCTGCCACCGGCCCCTCGTTGTTGCGGGGAGCCTCAAAGAGAGAGGTGTCGTCAGCGTTTTCGCTCATTTAATATATATAGTTGTGTGGGGTTCGGAAGAAGTGATAAGGAGGGGAGGGGAGAGGGGAGTAGGAGGAGCGAGAGGCAGATGAGCGGGAGGAGCAGGGTCACTTTGCGGAAGCCGCTTTAGCTTCGAGGGCTTTGTGGCGGGCGTAGGCAGAAGCCATGCGTGTGTGATAGCCACGAGATGCGTATGAGGGTCCGTTGTAACCGCGGGCGAATGCCGCCCAGTTTTTGGCTCGCAATTGCTTGTCGAGACCTGTGCTCTTGAGGAATGCGGCGAAAAGCTCCAGCTGGTCACGCTCCGACCGGCTCATGCGGTCCACAAAATCCGTGATGCTTGATGCGCCACACTTGCGCCAGTTGAAGCCGCCTATCTGGAACATGCCCCAGAAGGTGCCTTCGATGGCGGTGCGCTCGTCGATGGCACGTGCGGCGTTGAGACGCGCGTGCTGTGCACGTTGGCGGGAGCCGTACTTGCGTGTCTGCGGAGAGGTGAACACCAGCGGATGCGACTTTCGGTAGCCTGCAAGGTTCACGCCGTTGCGCTTGGCGAAGCGGGTGAACATCGAGAAGTCAAAGTTGATCAGCGGCATTCCCGGGGCGAAGAAGCCTTCATGGGTTTTGCCGGCCTCGATGTCGACCACGGCTTTCATGGCAGCGGTCTCTACGCCGAGTTTCTCAGCCACTTCGCGGTAATCCTCCTCAGTGAGCCTCGATATTGCAGGCGCGGCCACCGAGTCAACCGGGGTTTCGGCAGAGTCAGCCTTGGCGGCGGACGGAACAGCCTTAGCCGTAGCGGCAGTCTTGGCTTTGCGGCTCCCTTTAGCCTGCCCGGCGGGAGAAGCCGAGCAGGTGTTGAGAGTCAGCGAGAGCACCGTCAGGAGAGCGGCGGCGCGGAGCATCACTTGGAGGCGACCTTGGTGAGTATCAGCTTGAGCTGCTCCCAGAAGCGCTCAACGGCAGGGATATACATCCTCTCGGAGGGGGAGTGCACATCCTTGAGCGTGGGACCGAAGGAGACCATGTCGAGGTGCGGGTACTTCTGGAGGAAGAGGCCGCACTCCAGGCCGGCGTGGATGGCCTTTATGGCGGGGGTGACGTCGTACAGCTCCTTGTAGGCATCGCGGGCAATCTCCATGATGGGTGAGTTCATGTTAGGTTGCCATCCGGGGTAGCCTTCGCCTTGTGTCACCGTTGCACCGGCGAGAGAGAATAGGGCCTTCACGCGGTCGGCGATGTCAAACTTGCGAGACTCCACGGAGCTGCGCTGGCTGGTGGTGATGAGAATCTCGTTGTCGGGCTTCATCTTCACGGCAGCAAGGTTGGTGGAAGTCTCCACAAGTCCCTCCAGCTCGCGGCTCATAGAGATGACCCCGTGAGGGGCTGAGTAGATGGCGCGAATCAGGTTGGCGGAGGTTGCCTGGTCAATGACGAAGTCAGGCTTCTCCATGCTCTCGAGGGTGAGCTTCATGGTGGGCTCCACGCCACTGAACTCATTTTCAAGGGAGGCGATGTATTCGTTGAAGGCCACGCGCACCTGCTCCTTCTTGGAGGTGTGTACACCAAACACGCAGTGTGCGGCGCGAGGTATGGCGTTGCGGAGGTTGCCGCCATCAAACTCAGCTACCACCACGTCATGCTTCAGCGAGGTCTCATAGAGGAAGCGTGCGATGACCTGGTTGGCGTTGGCGCGGCCCAGATTGATGTCACTGCCGGAGTGTCCGCCCTGAAGGCCGCTGACGTCAGCCTTGAAATAGATGAAGTCATCAGGGGCAAATGAGCGGTTGTAGTGGAATGTTGCGCAGGTGTCGATACCGCCGGCGCAACCGATGAATATCTCCGCGTCATCCTCAGAGTCGAGGTTGAGCAGAATGTTGCCCTTAATCATGCCGTCGCCGAGGTTGTTGGCGCCGGTGAGACCGGTCTCCTCGTCGACCGTGAAGAGGCCTTCGAGGGGGCCGTGCACGAAGTCGTCGTCGGTGAGAGCGGCCAGAGCGGCAGCCATGCCTATGCCGTTGTCGGCGCCGAGGGTGGTGCCGTCGGCACGGAGCCAGTCGCCGTCCACAATAGTCTTGATGGGTTGGGTCTCGAAGTCAAAGCTCTTGTCGTTGCTCTCGGCAACCATATCCATGTGGGCCTGCATAATCACGCACGGAGCATTCTCGTGGCCGGGAGTCGCGGCCTTGAATATAGCGACGTTTCCAATCTCGTCGGTCTTGGCTTCGAGGCCGTGCTTGGCGGCGAAGTCGAGGAGATATTGGCGGATCTTGTCCTCCTTTTTCGATGGTCTGGGCACCTGGTTGATCTCGTCGAAGATGGCAAACACGCGCGCGGGTTTAAGGTCTTTGATGGTCATATCTGTAAAAGGTAATGATATTGTTAAAACTTCTTTAAATGGAGCCACAAGTTACAAAATAAATTTCAGACAGCGGCAACTCTAAGGCATTTTTTATAACTTTGCAGCCGTTATTGAGGGCTAATTAAGCCTTATTTGCACTGAGTACACTCTCAACCGTTCATCAATGAAAAATCACTTGACCCTTGCTGCCAAGGGTATGGTGGCGGTGATAGCCGCCATGTCTGTAGCATGCAGTGGATCGTCGGCCCCCGCCGATGCCGCCCCGAAGTCTGATACCAAGACATCGGACGATGCCAAAGCATCGCTCCCCAACTTCCGCTACATAGATGCTGACTCTGTCAGCGCCAACTATAATCTTGCCAAGGACTTCAAGGAGGCCGCCCTGCGCACCATGAGCAAGCTCGAGAGCGCCCAGAACGCCAAGGCCGCCGAGATCCAGCGCGCCGGCCAGAAGATACAGCAGCAGATGGAGAGCAACTACTACGTAGGCAAGCAGCAGGAGTATGAGGCAGACATGAATCGCTTCCAGAAGCTGCAGCGCGACGCCGAGTCATATATGGCCAACCTGCAGCGGTCATCGCAGCAGGAGCTCGCCCAGCAGCAACAGGAGCTCAACGACTCGCTGGATGCTTTCCTGAAGGACTATAACAAGAAGATGGGCTATGATGCTATCCTCTTCAAGGCCGCCGGTGCTTACTTCAATCCCGCCCTTGACATCACCAAGGAGGTGACCGAAGGCCTCAACGCCCGCTATAACAAGGTGGACAAGAAGAAGTAACCGACTTCCGAGGGAGGCCCTCAGAGGCTTCGTTCCCTCCCATAATCACACCACAGCCGCGACCGCCCGTAAGGGTGGCTGCGGCTGATTGGATTATTCACTGCGAGTGCTTGCTACCTCGCACGGCTCGACAAAACAGCAAACGCGGGCCCAAAACAAAACAAGAATATGCCTGATACACATGAACGCACCGGCCGCGCATACGCCGGCGGCACGTCTCAGCGAGGACAGTACTCGCTGACATTCCTTATCCTCACTGTGACATTCTGCGTGTGCCTGATAGTGGCGAACTTGATGGAAATCAAGACCGTGACTATCGGAGCACTCACTCTGACAGCCGGAGTTGCCGTGTTTCCGCTGTCATACATAATAGGTGACTGTCTGGTGGAGATCTACGGACTCCGGAAGGCCTCCGTAGTGATACTCACAGGCTTTGCGATGAATCTGCTTACCGTACTATTCCTGCAACTCGGGCTCGCTCTGCCGGGTAGCCCGGAGTGGGAGGGGCAGGAAGCGATGCAGAGCATATTCGGGGCGACCCCCCGTATATTGGCAGCATCGTTCACCGCCTTTCTGGCCGGGTCGTTCACCAATGCCTTGGTTATGGCGCGCATGAAGCGGATGCACCGTGAGGGACGCTTCTCACTGCGTGCCATCATCTCCACGCTGTTAGGCGAGGGTGCAGACTCCGCCATCTTCTTTCCGATAGCTTTCGGCGGAGTGCTCCCGGCGGAGGTGATAGTGTCACTGATAGTGACACAGACCTTCATCAAGACCGCTTATGAGATTATAATCCTGCCTGTCACCTTCATGGTGGTGCGCCGGCTCCGACGGATTGAAGCCTCCGTTTCACCCTCAACAGTGACGGCAGCATGAAAGGCGCAAACGGACAGGAGATAACCTGCGTGTGGCTTGACCTTGACGACACGTTGGTAGACTTCAAGTCAGCGTCACGGGCAGCGTTGGCCAAGGTGTATGCTGAAGAGCGACTGCATCGCTTCTTCCCCTCGCTCCAGTCATGGACATCGGCTTACGAGAAGTTCAACTATGAGCTTTGGCAGCGTTATGCCGGCAAAGAAGTGGATCAGGCTACGCTCCGGATGGAACGGTTCAGGCTGCCGCTGATGCAGGCCGATGTGGCGCGAGACATAGCCACAGCGATGTCCACGCGGCTTGACCCGGTGTATCTCGGCTATCTTGCCGACGAGTCACGGTTGCTGCCCGGAGCACTTGAGCTTGTGAGCTGGTTGCGTGATGTGGCCTGTGTCAAGGTGGGGGTGATGAGCAACGGTTTCGCAGAAGTGCAACAGCGCAAGCTGGAGGTGACCGGCCTTGATGATATGATAGACCTGATGGTGCTGTCTGATGACATAGGCATCAACAAGCCAGACCCGCGCCTGTATGAATATGCCATGGAGCGCGCGGGCGAGAGTGCGCCGGCGGCACAGCTGATGATAGGTGACAACGTCAACACCGACATAGCGGGTGCACTTGCCGCCGGATGGCAGGCCCTGCTGTTTGACCCGGAGCTTCCGCTGCTCCACACCCGCGGTACCGGCTACCCCATAGTGAGCACCCTTGAGGTGATACCGACACTCTTTAACTGACAAATAACAACCTACCTATATGAATAAGCAGATCCTTCTTGCGACTGTCACAGCAATGGCACTCGCATCATGTTCGAGCGACGATAAAGATATCCCGGCAGATACTCCGGTAGCCAGCGGCACCTATGTGGCCCGTGTGGTTAATGTGGATTACCGTCCCGCCCCGGGTCAATTTATCAACGAGATGCCGGAATATGTGGCCGGAGACAATGCCACAGCCATGAATGTGAAGTGCCGCAACATTCTCAACCGCGAGGATGGCCTCATCTCACTCGGCTCATTCGGGGGCTCAGTGACCATGGAGCTTGAGCAGCCCGTGGTGAACCATCACGGATCCGGTGACTTTAAGGTGATGGGCAACGCCTTTGCCGGCAATGCCGAGCCCGGCATCGTGGAAGTTAGCGCCGACGGTGCCAATTGGTATTCCCTGAAAGGTGAGAAGTGGGGAGACTCACAGGCAGCCTTCACGGTGACATATTATCGTCCGGCTGATGATGCCACCGACGAAAATTATATCAAGTGGGAGGGCTCCGACGGTACCTCCGGCTGGATTAACCGAGTGGCATCACACCACACACAACCTTTCTTCCCGCAGTGGGGCGACCAGACAGCGGCATCCGTGACATTCACAGCGCGCCGTCTTCCTGACAATGCCTCGTTCAACAGTGGCAACGGGCAGTATACCCTTGCGCCGTATTGGGGGTATGCTGACTCTTATCCCAACACGAGCGATGAGAGCTGGCTTCACCTTGACAATGCTGTGGATGCCACTGGTGCTCCGGTCAACCTGACTTCAGTAAGCTATATCCGTATCACTACGTCAGTGCTTGCCGCAAACGGTGCACTCGGTGAGGAGTCAACAGAAATCAGTCACATAGTGGTACGCCCGTAAGGGATTACCACTATGCCTTCGTAAGGGGCACACTCATCTATTGCTTCACCAACGGGAGCGTAAGGCAGAAGAGCGAACCGTATTCGCTTGACTCCCTAAGCTCCAAGGTACCACCCAGGCGTGTGGCCAGCAGCCGAGCAAGCGGCAGGCCCACGCCTGCGCCTTGTACCGACGAGTCGAGCTTGACGAACCGCTCGAAGATTCGTTCGCGGTCTTCTTCGGGAACACCGCGGCCGGTGTCGCGGACGAAGATTTCCACCTTGTTCTCGATAGGAAGCACTTCATAAAAGAGCTTAATCGAACCGCTGTCGGTGAACTTGGCAGCGTTGATAAGCAGCTGGAACAAAATCTGCGACAGACGGTGGGGATCCGTGTCGATTGACACCTTGGGGAGGTCCTGAGCTACACTGATGGTGACGTTTCGCTTCACGCGATATTTGAGGCTGTCCACTGCCTTGTTGCACAGCGGCAGAAGCTCCGTCTTGCGGATAGACACCTCAAGAGTGTTGGAGTCAATCTGCGAGAGGTTAAGCAGATCAGACACGATGGTGCGGAGCAGGTCAGCATTATAGGTGATCAGGTCCGAGAACTGATGCAGATATGGGCGCTCCGAAGCGTCCGCGCAGTCCACAATAAGGTTGGTGTACTCGTCAATGATGTGTAGAGGCGCGGCTATCTCGCTGCTCATATTCTTGATGAAGTCACTCTTGATGCGGTTGGCGCGCTGCGCTTCGTCACGCGAGCGGGCCACTTCATCGCGAGCCTTGCGGAGAGTCACACCGTGAGCCACAAGCTGGTCATTGCTGCGGCGCAGACTTTTGGACACCACCACCCGGCGGCGGTACATCACCAACAACACACTCAATAGTACCAAGAGCAGTCCGGCAGCACAGAGCGAGATGATGAGCAGTCGGCGGTGCAGAGCCATCTCGCGTTTCTGGTGCTGCATCTTGAGTTCGGCGATGGCATAGACAGTCTCGAGCTCCTTGACCTTCTCCGACATACGCTCATCGAGCAGCTTCTCGAGAATCTTGTTGTAGGCCTGAGAGGCGTAAAGAACCGCTTCCTTGTCGCCGACCTCATTTGCGGCGATAATCATCTCGCGAAGCAGGTAGCGTCGATAATAGGCGTTGAGCGGCTTGTCGATATACTCTTTAAGCAGGGGGAGAGCCTCTGAGTAACGCTTGTTGGCCATCAGGTAGAATATGTCGGCCTTGCGGCTGTTCTTATAGTTGCTGTAAGAACGAAAATCCTTAGCAGCCAGCTCATTTACCTTGCGGTAAGCTGTCTCGATCATCTCGGGGGAGAGGTCACGGTAGTTGGCGAGCATACGGCTGTAAACCAGGTAGCGGCTTGCCGAATAATCGCGGTAGCGACGTGCACGCCCCATGTACCCCTGTTCGAGAGCGTCAATGTTGTCAAGCAGCTCACGGTCCATCTCCACGGCCTTGCGGTGCTCGTCGTTGGAGGAGTAAATGATAGAAGCGTGGACCAAGTATAGGTTTTTCAGAGCGTAGTCATCCTGAGGGAGCTGCCTGATTTCATCTCCGAGCCGGTCAGTGTAGGTGACCATCAGTTCGCCGGGCATCACTTCGCCCATATGGAATATCAGAGAGAAGAGCATGACCACGCGGTCATATATGTCGGATGGCGGGTTGGTGCTGTACTCCTTAATGAGGCGTTGCAGCTCAGCCTTGGAGGTGGCATCGTCAGTGTATTTGGCGATGTGGAGAGCTTTGATGGCACGGATGAAGGCTTCAGTCTCGCGACGTGATGAGCTCTCGGGGAACATTGCGGTGCGCTCAAGGCAACGAGTCAGCACAGTGTCGCTTGCCAGAGCCTTGTTGGCGGTGTTGCGCAGCATATCCAGACCGGTCTCGTAGTCGTGTATTCGCAGGGCCAGCTGCACAGAGGTTTCGCAAATGGAGTCGTAGCCTTCGATGCCGCTTGCGGGCTGAGCAAGGTCAAAGTAGTTGACAATGGCGGTGAGGCTGTCGCGTGGATTGGTGGCGGCAGACAACTCGCGGAGCACGGCATCAGCGCGTGACTTGTCGGGCTCCCGAGGTGGCACCTTCGGCAATGCAAGGGCGCATATAGCCCCGCCGAGAATAATGGTTATGAGTAAAGCAAGACGTTTCATGCAAGAAAATGCGTGCCGGCACAAATCAGCGCGGCACGCAAATATAATAAAATTATCCAAAAGGGAAGATGGCGGCGAGAAAAATCGTCATGTTTTGGCTTTCACCAAACGCATGTGACAAAACCTCCCGGGGTTCCGCTGACACTCCACCCATGGGCTTCTGACAATCGGTTGGGAGAGATGGTAAATCGGAGGGTGTTGCAGAACCTACGATGGCGGATGTGATGTTGTAAATCGGCGTCCTCCAGACGCCCTTTGCTGTGCTGACTAAGACCCCGGATGCCTGCGCTATCGCTCCGGCTTCCGGGGCTAAGCGTAAATCAGCGTCCTGCGGACGCTCATTAGGAGGTTTTGCAACATCCTCTCCGGGAGAGATTCTGCCACACCCTCATTTGGGAGGGTGTGCAACACTCGCTTGTTGGGGAGGGATTTGTGGGGGTCAGGTGCGGGGGAGGACTTTGCGGCCGATTATGGCACTGACCAAGGCCCCGGCTACCATTACTGCGGTGGAGACGGTGAGAACGAGTTCCATGCCGCCTGCGGAGAGGAGTACGGGCATGATGATTACACCGACAATTGCTCCGACTTTGCCGAGCATCGAGGCTATGCCTACTCCGGCGCCACGGTCGGCCACGGGGTAAACTTCGGATGGTATCACGAATGTCATCAGGTGAGGTCCGGCGTTGAGGAAAATTTCAAAGATGAAGAACCCAACGAGCGACAGCCAGATGGGGAGTCCGAGCATATGGGCTACAAGAAGAAGCACAAGGCCGAGTGCGCAGACCACGAAGCCCCACGTGAGCATAGCGACATGCCAAAGCCGCTTCATAAGCAGCAGGCCGATGATGAAGCCGGGGAGGATGAAGAAGTTAATCCATGCGGTGATTTCAACGGAGTGCTCTATGCGGAGGATGCCGTGGAGTGAATCGGGCATAAGACCGAGAGCGTCTACAAGCATTGGGAGGAATACGCCGATGCCGTAGACACCCACACCCTCGCATGCCCAGGGGATGCCGCAGAAGATTACTTTGGGGAGATTGTCCTTGCGGAACATCTCGCCCCACGTGGCGCTTTTGACATCATCCTTCTTAACGGGTATCACGCCAGTGCCGGGGCCGAAAAACTTGCCGGCGGCAATCAAAGCCTTCTCGGGCATGCCGTGTGCCATGAGCCATGCGGGGCTCTCCCACCAGCGGAGGCGCATAAGCAGAGTGATCAGTCCGAGGGTGCCGACGGGTATCATCAACGCGGGCCAAACGGTTGCTTCACGTACAGCGTGGATGATGTAATAGCACGCAACGGCTCCGAGAATAAAGCCGATGGCCGACGACGCCTTGGCGATGCCGAGGGAGATGAACCGCCACTTAGCAGGCATCAGCTCCGAGATGTAGTCGGAGTCCAGGCTATAACCACCACCCACGCCACATCCGGTGATGAATAGGCCTGTCATCAGTACAGCCAGCGAGTCGCTGCCCCAGAGCCATACCATCGCTGCTCCGGCCATGATAAGGACGGGGCAGAGACGGAAGTAGCCGAGGTAGCCGGAGCGGTCAGAGAGTGACCCCATCACCATGGAGCCCAGAGCAATGCCCGTGAGGCTCATGGCGGCAACGAGGCCTTGTACTAAGGAGGAGAGGTGAGGGTGTCCCAAGAGCACTATCAACGGCACAATCACACCCGTGACGGCAGCAAGTGTGGAGCCGATAAGTTGCTCCATCAGGCTGACGGTGAGGTAATAAGCATGGCGTCCGTCAAAAGGTAGGGTAGCTACGGTACGCCCCGTGGCGGTTGATGTGTAGGAAGTGCTCATGGTTGACATATCTATTAATAAATCATTCAGAAGCCTGTCGTGTACCAATCAGGACTGTTTGGGAGCAAACTTGTAGAGCGGAGCGAGGAAGAGCCAAGTGGCCACGCAGAAGGGCCCTGTCAACGTGGGGATGCCGAGCGGCATAAACAGCATATCCATGGCTACCTGAATGAACAGGGTAGCAACGATGCCGGCGAGAGCCCACAGAGCTGTGCGCCATGAAGGCTTGTAGAATGTGCAGCCCAGAGCGATGCCCGTCAGCACGGGGCTGAATCCCATCAGACCCTCGGAGATGTCAGCGCCACTGAGCTGGAACAGGATGGCCACAGCCAGTGACACCGCAGATCCCACGGCAGCCCAGATGGCCGCCCAACGCGAGCAAAGAGCCAGAGCGAAGAGGAAGAAGATGCCGGTCACCCATGAGTCGACAAGAAATACCTGTGACACTCCTTTGAGCCAGTAAATAACCAGGTCGCCGAATGACACCGCAGTGAGAGTGGCGAAATGCGTGTCAAGCACAGGGGCGGGCAGTGTGGATGCCGGCATGGCATGAGACATCTGCGAAGTAAGCAGGAAAATCCATGTCAGCAATACGAAGGGGAAGGTAAATGAGTTGAATTTCCACGCCGCCATGATGTTGTTAAGTCCCTGACGCACCCAAGTGGTGCACATGGCGCAGAACACCAAAGCCACCCACATGAGCCATGTGTTGGCCATGAAAGTAGGGAAGGCGCAGCCCACCAGAGTGCCGTTGAAGCCCCAGAGGCCCTCAGCACATTCCTCCTTGCTGCCACCGACAAGGAAGCCGGCGATGGTGGATGCCAGACAGCCGACGATGGCTCCATAGGCCACAGCCGGATTGCCTGTCTGGTAACTGCCCCAGAATATACCTACGAGGATAAAGAACCCCGTCCAGGCTGACTGCTGGAACATCACCTGGCCTACGCCGCGCAGACAGGAGCGCACGGCAGTGAAGAAGCTCGATTCGGTTGTCATAGTAATAATAGTTATTCAGTTATTGAAGTGAAGTCACTTCATTTTCTCCATGGAAATTCTTCGGGGACCGGTACCCCCTTGACAGCTTTGCGTACAGTGGAACAAAACTCGCGCACTGCGAGCTTCAGCGGCCCCGGCTCAGTGCCGAGAACCTTGTACAGGAGTCCGGCCTTGTTTGGCAGGCGGGTGATACCAGCCATCAGAGGTGTCTCACGGTCGATGAAGGCCTTGGTGATTTCAAATACCTCCTCGGCCTTATCCTCGGGAAGCATAACCACCACATTGGCAAACACGTCAAAGTCGCCCATCACACCGGTGATTCGCACCGGCTCGTGTTTGGGGTCGATGATAAACTTCTCGCAGTAGAGCGGCGTGCCGTCCAGACGCTGACCTTCGGTGGATACGCTCAGTATGTCATACTCGAAGCGCTCACCCTCGCCGTAATACTTGCGGCCGCACATATAAATCTCAGAGTAAACGAGCGTGCCTGTCGGAGCTACCTTGGCAGTGGTGCGACAGGCAAAGCGCGCGTGCCGCGAGGGGTAGGTGGGTTCCGGCAGAAACTCCAGATAGCCGCCATCCTCGACGGTGAGGTGCTGCTCCATGCCGGAGAAGTTGTATTTCATCACGGCAATCTTGGTGGCTGCGCCTGTGCTGACGTAAGCCATGGCATCCTTGCGGACGGTGATGTTCTGGAGATAGCGGTCGCCATCCACATTGGGGCCTCCGGAAGATAGGATATAGACGCATGGCATATCGGGAAGCTCGCTGTCAAAGTATAGCTCCTGCTGAACAATCAGCGGGGCGCGGCGGTCGAGGTCGCGCAGAATGGACTTGCCTTCGTCATTTTTCTCGAAAGTGAGGTTGAGGTAACCCATCTTGCCCGGTACACCCACGTACATGGCCTTGGGCTGGGTCAGGTAAGGCTGCATCTCCGGCATATGGTCAAATACAGGAGCCTTAATGTCGGAAAACTCGCGCTCGAAAGAGGGTTTGATTGTGGAAATGTCAACGTCTGCCATTACTTGTGCCGGATTAGAGGGTGGGGAATTGTGACAATGGCGAAGCAGAATTACTGCTTCACCTTGTCGAAGAGTGCCATCTTGAAGAGGAGGTCGATGAACTGATCGATGCCCTCTCCGGACATGGAGTTAGTGAATACGAAGGGCTTGCCGGGGCGCATGAGTTCGCTGTCATGGCGCATCACTTCGAGCGAAGCACCCACGTAAGGCGCGAGGTCAGTTTTGTTGATGACGAGGATGTCGCTCTGTGAGATGCCGGGGCCATCCTTGCGGGGGATTTTGTCGCCAGCGGCCACGTCGATGACGTAGACGAAGAAATCCACCAGGGCGGGGCTGAAAGTGAGCGTCAGATTGTCGCCGCCGCTCTCAATGAACACCACGTCGGCATCCGGGAACTTGGCCTCCATCTCCTCGACGGCTGCAATGTTCATGGAAGGGTCCTCGCGGACTGCTGTGTGGGGGCAAGCACCGGTCTCGACACCAATGATGCGGTCATCCTGAAGGACGCCTTTGAGGGTCTTGCGAACATGCTTGGCATCTTCGGTGGTGACGATGTCGTTGGTGATAATCAGGACTTTCAGCCCTTTTTCAATAAGTTTGGGTGTTACAGCCTCAATGAGGGCTGTTTTGCCGGAGCCTACAGGGCCTCCGATACCTATGCGGCAGGTACTCATATCGGGGTTCTCTCGTTGTGTTAGTTGAAAAATCGTGGTTAAGGTCGTGTGAGCTTGCAGCGTCAGTTCATGAACATACGCATCATGCCCTTCTCATGGAGGGAGGCGAAGATGTCCATCTGTGGCACGAAGCAATTGATGTCGTCCATGGACAGCTTGCGCGCTTTGTCGTACATGGCTGGCACACGCTCCATGGCATCGTTGATAATCAGCTGGGTGTCATAGTGCGACACACGGACGCAGCGGAGTGCGGCACTCACCACCATGTTGATTACGCCGAACTGGTGACTTGTGAAGAGAGCCTCTTCCGAGAGGTCGCGCAGTGCAAAGATGATGCCCTGAGTCACGGGGTAGCTGCCTTCGACGTTGCCGGCCTCAATTTCGGCGAGCCATGCTGCGGCAAACTTGTCACCGGGCATCAGCTTCACGGCAAGTTCTGCGAGCTTCTTGCCCATGCGTACGAGCATCAGTCGGGCCTCGTCATTGAGCTTGCACATCATCAGCCTGCGGTCGATGGCTCGCAGCTGCTCCATGTCATTATCCTTAGTTGCGCGGAAGGCGTGGAGGGCGGCAATTCCGTCGGTAAAGGCACCCTGACGCGACACGGCTTCGGTGTATTGGCGCAGCGTCTCCGCGTCGGTGACAAAGTGCTCGTATGAGGCAGTCTCCAGACCGTTGGAGAAGGAGAACGTGCCCACAGGGAACATAGAGTCGCTCATCTGGAGCAGCTTCATCATGCTGAGCACATCGGAATTTGCGGCAGTCATGGCGGGTGAGTTAGCGGGATGTATGTAACTTAGAGTTAGTCGTGATGGTGGTGGTGACCGTCTTCGTGGTTATGATCATGGTCATGGTCGTGATGGTGGTGATGTCCTTCCAGACCGTGACTGCCGTGGCTGGCACCGCCAAACATACGACGAATCTCAACGGGTGACATATAGGGGATTACGGTCGTGGCCTTGTCGAAGTCGTATGTGACATCCTCGAAGTGATGAGTGTCCATCACGCCGAGCATCACCTTCTTGTCAACGGTGAGGGGAACGTAGACCTTATCGCCCTTTACTACGGCGGGCCAGTGCTGGTTGCCGATGGCGTGGCCGAGTTCTACGGCATGGCTCAACAGCTCCTCCTGTGGGAGTGAAGCCCACTTGCTGAGGTCAATGACGAGCACGTCGTTGAGGGCCAATCGGAGTACTACGGCAGTCTTGGCACCTTCATCGAAAGCTACGATGTCGCCGTCGGTAATCTCGGAGTTGCGTTTCAGAGCCACGGCAATCTCTGTTCCCTTGTCGCTCTTGGCGAGGAATCGGCTCTTCTGGGCAGTCCACTGGTCAAGGTAGACGCTCTCGATGTCAGCGTCGGCGAGGCGGTCGGCCCACGGAGTCTCATGGATGTTACCAATGATTTCGTCGTAAACGGTCATATGCGAATGTTAAGGTTGTTACGCCTATTTTAACACATCAAACGGGGTGAATGTTTCACGGCGGTGAGATGAATTCCACGAATCTGATAAGGTGTCATCACTATTTGCCGGGGACAGGATGGTTGGTGATTGGCAAGTGTTAAATGATTGGGATTTTTTTGTTAAATTTGTGGCTGAGTGTTAAGTGGGCGGATTTTTAGCAAAAACAGCCCGTTTTGCAACATTTATTAAGATGAATTGTTAAAGTGGTAAGATTTCACGTTAAAATGGTCATTAGGGTGCTACAAATAGCACTTTAGCCAATGAGCGTAGTCTTACCGACAGCATAAGATGAAAAAATCAACTATCTGGTTGCTCACCATAGTGATGGCTCTCACCATCTGCGGATTGCTGTATGTGCAGATTATGTACATGCGCAACATGATAAAGATGCGTGATGACCAGTTCTCGGAGGGTGTGAAGCGTAGCCTCTACGCCGTCACGACCGCTCTTGAGCGTGATGAGACACGCCATTATCTTGATGAGGATATGGCCACGATAGATCCGTCAGTGTTGCCGGTGTATGCTTCTGACGGGCGTCAGCTGGCAAGGCAATCAATCAGCGAACGCACTGCCGCCAAGTCCACACCTCTTAAAGAACCCACACTCAGCGGGTCAATCGGCGAGCCATCGAGCTTCGGAGCGTCGCCTGACGTGCTCAGAGGGCAATACCTCTATCAGAAAGGGTTGCTTAACGAGGTGATTCTCACCATTCTGTCACAGTCAAGCACTCGGCCCATCAAGGAACGTGCAGACTCGTCGATGGTGCGCGGTTATCTGCGTACTGAGCTGGAGAGCAACGGCCTTGACCTGCCGTTTGAGTTCGCCATAGTGAGCAGAACGGGGCGCACGGTCTATGCCACAGATGGTTACAAGCCAGTAAAAGATGAGCCGGCTGAGGAAAGAAACCTATACACGCAGGTGCTGTTCCCGAACGACCCGACCTCGCGCATCAACTATATCCGCGTATTTTTTCCCACGAAGGCAGACTACATCTTCTCCACGGTGAAGTTCATGATACCTTCGTTTGCGTTCACGCTGATACTGCTCGTGATATTCGTCTACACGATTATCGTGGCATTCCGCCAGAAGAAGCTCACGGAGATGAAGAATGACTTCATCAACAACATGACTCATGAGTTCAAGACCCCGATAAGCACTATCTCTCTGGCCGCACAGATGCTCAACGATGATGCAGTGCGCAAGAGTCCGACCATGTTGCAGCACACCGCCACGGTAATCAATGATGAGACCAAGCGCCTGCGGTTTCAAGTGGAGAAGGTGTTGCAGATGTCGCTGTTTGACAGGCAGAAAGCAGCTCTGCGGCTTCAGGATATAGACGCCAATGTGGCCATAGCCAATATAGTCCACACCTTCAAGCTGAAGGTAGAGAAGTATGGCGGCCGTATCGAGGCAGACCTTAATGCCGAGATGAGCACCGTGACGGTGGATGAGATGCACTTCACCAACGTGATATTCAATCTGCTCGACAATGCGGTGAAGTATCGGCGTGAAGACACTCCTCTGCTGCTGCGCGTGAGCACCGCCGATGTAGGCAACAGACGGCTGCGCATAGAGATAGCCGACAACGGCATCGGCATAAAGAAAGAGGACTTGAAGAAGATATTCGAGAAATTCTACCGTGTGTCCACGGGCAACCTCCATGACGTGAAGGGCTTCGGCCTCGGCCTGGCCTATGTGAGCAAGATGGTGGGCGAGCTCGGCGGCGAAATCAGTGCCGAGAGCGAGCTTGGGCACGGCAGCAAATTCATAATCACCTTACCGCTAACTAAAGTTTAACCCCCACACTATAACACACCACAACTATGGAAGAAAGACTCCGTATATTGCTCTGCGAGGATGACGAGAATCTCGGCATGCTCCTGCGCGAGTATCTCCAGGCCAAGGGTTTCAATGCTGACCTGTTTCCAGACGGGGAGGCCGGCTACAAGGCCTTTGTCAAGGGCAAGTATGACCTGTGTGTGCTCGATGTGATGATGCCTAAGAAGGACGGTTTCGCCCTTGCCCAGGAGATTCGCACGGTCAACTCCGAAGTCCCCATCATATTCCTCACAGCCAAGAGCCTCAAGGATGACATCTTTGAGGGCTTCAAGATTGGAGCCGATGACTATATCACCAAGCCCTTCTCGATGGAGGAGCTGGTGTTTCGCATCGAGGCCATCCTGCGTCGCGTCAAGGGCAAGAAGGGGAAGGAGATTACCATGTACAAGATTGGCAAGTTCACCTTCGACACCCAGAAGCAAGTGCTTATGGTCGACGATAAGGTGACGAAGCTCACCACCAAGGAGAGTGAGCTGCTGAGCCTGCTCTGCGCTCACGTCAATGAGATCCTGGAGCGCAACTTTGCCCTGAAGACTATCTGGATAGACGACAACTACTTCAATGCACGCTCGATGGATGTGTACATCACGAAGCTGCGCAAGCATCTGAAGGATGATCCCTCGATTGAGATTATCAACATCCATGGCAAGGGTTACAAGCTGATAGCCCCTGAGGCCGAGGCCGAGCAGTGACAAGGCGGTTTTGACCTGCTTCTGAGGGCAGCACCTTTGAAGTAAACAGGTTGAGAAACGGCCAAACACACTGACAGCCGTGTATCAGGCGGGACAAATCCCGGTGATACACGGCTGTCAGACTTTTCTTTAGCCGATGTAAGTGTCAGTACGCTGCTATTGATTCAAACTGTAAAGCAACAGCTTGTCAGTCGGCAGCGGGCTCGGGGAGGGCGTGGCTCTCAGGTTGAGAGGCGATTTCAGCCTTGATGCGCGTGGGGCTGTCACCCTCGGCCGGTAGCAGCGACACGTTGATGAGGCGCATGGCGGGAGTGCCGGAGGCAGAGTCGGAGGCGGGGACAAGAGCCTGCTCGGCCCCGGCAGTAATCATCAGCTCGGCGAGCTCATCCTCAAGGTACTTCTGGAGCGCGCGCTTGAGGGGGCGTGCACCATACTGGGCATCATAGCCCTTGTCGGCGATGAAGTTCTTTGCCTCCTGAGAAATCTGAAGCGAGTAGCCCATGTCTTCGAGACGCTTGCGGAAGCCGGCGAGCTCGATGTCGATAATCTTGAATATGGCCTCCCGGGAGAGTGAGTCAAAGGTGATGATGTCGTCGATGCGGTTGAGAAATTCAGGCGAGAAAGCCTTGTTGAGAGCCTTGCGGATGACGCTCTGACCGTACTCCTTGCTCGAAGCCGCCGGTGTGGTGAACCCTACGCCGGTGCCGAAGTCCTTGAGCTGACGGGAACCTATGTTGGAGGTCATTATAAGAATGGTGTTCTTGAAGTCAATCTTTCGGCCGAGGCTGTCGGTGAGATGACCTTCATCCATTACCTGCAAGAGGAGGTTGAACACGTCAGGGTGAGCCTTTTCGATTTCGTCGAGGAGCACGATGGAGTAGGGGTGACGGCGCACTTTCTCGGTGAGCTGTCCGCCCTCCTCGTAACCGACATATCCCGGAGGTGCACCTACGAGACGGCTGACGGTGAACTTCTCCATGTATTCGCTCATGTCGATGCGTATCAACGTGTCGGCAGAGTCAAAGAGCTGTTCAGCGAGTTTCTTGGCCAGGTGAGTCTTGCCGACCCCGGTGGGCCCGAGGAACAGGAATGTGCCAATCGGCTTCTTGGGGTCTTTAAGCCCCACACGGTTACGACGGATAGCCTTGACGAGCGTCTCAATGGCTGAGTCCTGGCCGATGATGGCCTTCTTGAGGTCATCGCCCATCCCAAGCAGGCGCTTGCCCTCAGCCTGTGCCACTCGCTGCACGGGGACACCGGTCATCATGGCCACCACTTCGGCCACTTTATCGTCATCGACAGTCTCGCGCTGCGCTTCCAGCTGCTTCTCCCAGGCATCAGTTGCCTCGCGAAGACGGTCACGCAGTTTAGCCTCCTCGTCGCGGAATGAAGCGGCGCGCTCAAAGTCCTGCGACTGTGCAGCTTCCAGCTTCTTGCGGCCGGCTTCATCCACCTTCTTCTCAAGAGCCTCAATCTCCTCGGGTACAGCAATCTTGGTGATGTGCACACGGGAGGCTGCCTCATCGAGGGCGTCGATAGCCTTGTCAGGGAAGTTGCGGTCAGAGATGTATCGCTCTGTCAGGGTGACACACGCCTCCAGAGCAGCGTCAGTGAAGTTGACGTTGTGGTGTTCCTCATACTTATCCTTGATGTTGCGGAGTATGGCAAGTGTCTCCTCGGCGGTGGTAGGCTCTACCATAACCTTCTGGAAACGACGTTCCAGAGCACCATCCTTCTCGATGTTCTTGCGATATTCATCGAGAGTAGTAGCGCCGATGCACTGGATCTCGCCGCGTGCCAGCGCGGGCTTCAGGAGGTTGGCGGCATCCATGGAGCCGGCGGCATTACCTGCACCCACAATGGTGTGAATCTCATCTATGAAGAGAATCACGTCGCGGTTCTTGCTGAGCTCATTGAGTATGGCCTTGATGCGCTCCTCAAACTGTCCGCGATACTTTGTGCCGGCCACAAGCGAGGCCATGTCAAGCGACACCACCCGCTTGCCAAAGAGGATGCGTGACACCTGACGCTTGACAATGCGCAGAGCCAGCCCCTCGACGATGGCGCTCTTGCCCACACCGGGCTCGCCAATGAGGACGGGGTTGTTCTTCTTGCGTCGCGAGAGCACCTGGGCAAGGCGCTCTATCTCCGTGTCTCTGCCAATCACGGGGTCGAGGCGCCCCTCCTCGGCGGCACGTGTCATGTCATAGCCGAACTTGTCAAGAGCCGGGGTATCGGTGGAGCGATGCCCCTTGGCGCTCTTGGAGCCGGCGGGCTGCGACGATGAATTGCCCTTCACGGGGCCGTCATCAGAGAAGCCCTCGTCGTCATCATCCTCATCGGTGGGAGCAGAGTCAAACACGGGAGAAGCCCCGGACCCGGAGAGCTGGCTGATAAGAGACTTGTAGTTGACACCGGCTTGCTCGAAGCGCTTCATATAGTCGTTGGATAGAATCTCAGAGTTATGGAATATGGCGAGGAGCAGATGCTCAGGCTCCACGGAGGCACTTTTGAGCATACGGCTCTCCAGCGCACTCAGTTTGAGCACGCGGTTTGTGATGTCGCTGATAGTCACATCGTCCGGTTGCACCGGAGCTGAAGCCCCGGCTGTGGCTATCGACTCCTCAAACAGGCGGTTGTCCAGCGCCTGCATGAGTTCGTAGGCCGAGGTGTCGGCCGACGAAGCGTGCTCGATGAGCTTAAAGGGAGGTTGGTCAGCGTCTTTCATCAGGGCGAGCAGCAGATGCGCCGGTGTGATGACACGGTTGTTGTGTCTCACGGCTTCGCGGTGGCTCTGGCTGAGTACGCCTTTCAGTTCATTGGAAAAGTTGATGTCCATCAATAGTATAGGATGCGTGATGATAGTCAGTAAAAGTGAATATAGCACCTCCGGGAAGCTGATATGATGCTCACGGTGGTTCTATTAATAACAGAAATACAGTTGCAATTATTGTGCCAAACCTGCAGTTTAGAGGGTAAGTGATGCAAATTTACATGAATTTTTAACATTGCGATGTGCGATTGGGAATAAGTTGCTATCTTTGCGCTTACCGTCGGCGACTGAGGCCGGTTAGCATGTCAGCTACTGACGGCGATAGCTTACAATATATGGACACTCAGACACAATCAGATAAAGCGGACTGCCTCTTTGACCTCACTCTGGAGATTGAGGGTTTGCTCGCCTTGATAAGAAGACGCGAGGACTTCACCGCTCCTGAAGTTTACGCCCTGCTTCTTGACAAAGTAGCCGCTTTGGCAGAGGGAGTAGGGGAGTTGTGTCCTGACACGACCACTCCTGCGCGCAAGGAAACATCCTCAGCTGCATTGACCCGCGAGCAGAAGTTTCTCGAAACCGTGCCGTCACTTCCCGGCCTATGGGATGACGGCGAGGATGCTGCCGAGGCCGAAATGGAGCAGGAGGTCAGCGAAGCCGAGCGCGACGAGCCGGCAGCCTGCCGTTCGGAGGAAGCCGGAAAGGAAATAGCTCAGGCCGTGCTCTATGAGACTGAGGAGGATGCCGATGAGACCCCCTCAATGGTAGCCGAAGAAGAAGCCCCCGCTCCGGAGACAGAGCAGATAGCCCCGGCTGATGAAAAGCCGGCAGCCCAGCCGGAGCAGCACCCAAAGGAAGAGCGGCGCACAAAGCACGCTCCCGGAGACCTGCGGCGAGCATTTACGGTGAATGACAAGTTTCGGTTCCGTCGTGAGCTTTTCGGCAACAGTGACACCGAGTTCACCGACACACTGAATCTCGTTGAGGCCATGACGTCATATGAAGAAGCAGAGGATTACTTCATCACAGACCTTGGCTGGGATCGCGAGATGCCCGAGGTAGCAGAGTTTCTTGTCGTAATAGAGAAATATTTCGCCTGACCTCTAAAAATACTGACCTCAGAATTCAAACAGGCACTCTCAAATCATATAGGCACACCAGTCATATAGGCACACCAGCGAAGCAAAATGGCCGGCACACTCTACATAGTTCCAACCCCGGTCGGTAATCTGGCCGACATGACACCTCGCGCCGTGGAGACACTGCGCGAGGCTGATCTGGTGCTTGCCGAGGACACCCGCACGAGCGGCGTGCTGATGCAACATTTCGGGATAGATACCCCCCTTGTGAGCCACCATAAATATAATGAGCATGCCACCGTGGCTGAGCTCGTCAGGCGCATAAAGGGAGGTGAACGGATAGCCCTTGTGAGCGATGCCGGTACACCGGGTATCTCAGACCCGGGTTTTCTGCTGTCGCGAGAATGTAGGGAGGCCGGTCTTCCGGTAGTCACACTGCCGGGAGCCACAGCGTTTGTACCCGCTTTGGTAAACAGTGGGCTGCCATGCGACCGCTTCTGTTTCGAAGGGTTTCTCCCACCCAAAAAGGGGCGGCAGACACGGCTCACAGAGATTGCCGCCGAGTCTCGCACAACAGTCATCTATGAGTCGCCGCTGCGGCTTGTGCGCACCCTTACCGACCTTGCCACCGCTTGTGGCCCCGAGAGGGCCGCGTCAGTGTCACGAGAAATCTCCAAGCTGCATGAGGAGACCGTCAGAGGCACTCTCGACGAGCTTGTGCAACATTTTACTCAGAACCAACCGCGAGGTGAAATCGTTATTGTTCTCAAAGGGAATGAAACACCCAAAGAACGAAAGACACACACTAACAAATACAAGACATTCATCACTGACGGCACCGCTGTCGATGACGACCGATAATCACTCCACACACATCAATCACACCGACAACTTATCCCACCCACAACGAAGATTTATGAGAAAAATCGTTTCAATCGCCGCAGTGGCAGCCCTTTGCCTCGGCATCGCTTCATGTGACAACGGAAAGCTCAAGGAGCGCAACGCACAGCTTGAAGGTGACGTAGAGGGCCTTGTGGCCACCCAGGACACTCTTCTCGGCCTCGTCAACGAACTGACCGAGGGGATGAACCAGATTAAGCAGCTTGAGAATATCATCTCCACTCCCGGTGCCCTTGGCGAGTCATCGTCAAAGAAGGAGCAGATCCGCAATGATATGCTCGCCATCCAGCAGGCACTTGAGGCACGTCGCCAGCGTCTTGACGAGCTGGAGAAGCAGCTCGCCAACGACAAGGGACAGAACGCCAAACTGCTGAAGACCATCAGCTCACTGAAGGAGCAGATAGCCAACCAGGAGCGCGAGATTTCCACAATGAAGGAGCAGCTTGCAGCCGCCAACGTGCAGATTGCCGAGCTTAACACAACCGTAGACTCCCTCAGCACCGGCCTCGAAACCGAGAAGCGAGAGCGTGAGATAGCTCAGGAGGCCTCTACCGCGATGGCGGAGCAGCTTAACACCTGCTACTACGCTATCGGCACCAAGAATGAGCTCAAGGCCAACAAGATACTGGAGAGCGGCTTCCTGCGCAAGACCAAGATCATGGAGAGCGACTTCAACATGAGCTACTTCACCAAGGCCGACAAGCGCACTCTCACCTCTATCCCCCTGAATGCCAAGAAGGGCGAAGTGATGACCAAGCAGCCCAAGGACTCCTACAACATCAGCGAGGTGAACGGAGCAGCTGTGCTCAACATCACTAATCCCGAAAAGTTCTGGAGCATGAGCAACTACCTGGTGATCAAGGTAGACTGATGACCCCACTCGAACTGCTCGCACCGGCGCGCGATGCTCTGACAGCCATGGAGGCTGTCAGGCACGGCGCCGATGCCGTTTATATAGGTGCTTCAAGTCACGGTGCGCGTCACTCGGCAGCAAACACTGTCAGTGACATAGCCCGAGTGACAGAGTATGCCCATCAGTTTGGCGCGCGCGTCTATGTGACGCTCAACACTCTGATTTATGATGATGAGATAGCCTCCGTGGAACAATTGGTCAGGGAACTGTATCGCGCAGGGGTTGATGCCCTGATAGTGCAGGACCTTGGGTTGCTGCGGATGGACATACCACCCATCGCATTGCATGCAAGCACGCAGTGCGACATCCGCACACCCGCCAAGGCACGGTTTCTGGCTGATGCCGGCTTCTCGCAGCTGGTGCTTCCCAGAGAGTTGTCACTTGAAGAAATCAAGGAAATCAAAGAAGCCGTGGGCGGCACACCTCTGGAGGCATTCGTGCATGGTGCACTGTGTGTGAGCTACAGCGGTGACTGTCAGGCGAGCCTTATCTCCACAGGAAGGAGTGCCAATAGGGGTGAGTGTGCCCAGATATGCCGACTGCCGTTTGACCTTATAGACGGCACGGGACGCACGGTGATGCGCGGCAAACATCTGTTGTCGCTGCGTGACCTCAATCGTCTAAACTCGCTCGCCGACATGGCGGCCGCCGGAGTGTCATCATTCAAGATTGAGGGGCGCCTTAAAGACACAGCTTACGTTAAGGAGACTGTCGGGGCCTACCGCAAGGCTCTTGACAAGCTCATTGCCGCCAATCATGACCGCTACTGTCGGAGCTCGTATGGCGAGAGCGTGCTGACATTCACGCCGGATGTCAGCCTCGCGTTCAATCGAGGTTTCACTCAATATTTTCTGAAAGAGACACGTCCCGGAGCACACAGCCTTGCCACATTTGATTCACCCAAATCGACCGGGGAATATGTGGCCGATGTGTCACTGGCCACCACGGGAAAGCGTATAGTGGTTAGAGCCAATAAGGAACTGCATAACGGAGATGGCGTGGGGTATTTCGATGACAATGGAACCTTCCGAGGCTTCCGCGTGAACCGTGTGGAGGGTAACACCCTCATTGCAGCATCGGAGGTTACACTTCCCAAAGGTACGCGTCTATACAGAAATCTTGATGCCGGACGCCGTGCGCTGCTTGCAGCAGAGTCTGCCATCCGTAAGGTGAGCGTGAGCTTCTTGCTACGCCGGCTTCCGTGGGGCTTGGCTCTTGATGCCGAGGATGAGCGTGGGTGTTCAGTGACAGTCACAGCAGAGCTTGTCACCGAAGAAGCCCGCACTCCGCAAGCTGACCGTCATCGACGTGAGCTGGAGCGGGTCGGAGACACCATTTACAGAGTCAGTGAAGTCACCGACCTTGCCAAAGAGGCATTTATCCCCGCATCCGTGCTGTCTACTCTCCGTCGCGAAGCTCTCACTCTTATGGACAGTAGCCGACGCGCCACTTACCGCTATGACTACCGCCGTGCAGAGAAGGCTGGTGAATTTCCCCAGAGACAGCTCACATATCACGACAATGTGGCCAACTCCCCTGCCGCAGCGTTCTACTCAGAGCATGGTGCGGATGCTTCCACACCTGCACTGGAGGTGGCAAAACAGAACATTAACGGCCCGCTGAGGGTTATGACTACACGTTACTGCCTGCGGCGAGAGCTTGGGGCATGCCTCAAGACCGCCGCCGGCAAGCGTCTGCGCGAGCCTCTGACGCTTCGAAGTGCCACCCGTGATTTTACCCTGGAATTTGACTGCCGCAACTGCCGTATGCACGTGATGACAGATACCGATAAATAACTAAATACAGATACCGACATGCTTAACCCCGGTGACCACATACCCGACTATCTCGGACTGGCTTCAGACGGAACCCCAATCCACGCTTCCGACTTCAAGGGTCAACCTCTCGTGATATACTTCTACCCCAAGGATAATACCCCCGGCTGCACCGCCGAAGCGTGCTCACTGCGCGACAGCGATGCCGTGCTTGCCTCCGCCGGCTATAAGGTGATTGGCATCAGCAAAGACTCCGTGGCAAGCCATCAGAAGTTTGCCGCGAAACACTCGCTGCCGTTCCTGCTCTCCTCCGATCCGGACACCACCGTCAATCAGGCATTCGGTGTATGGCAAAAGAAGAAGATGGCGGGACGTGAATATATGGGCACCGTGAGAACCACATTTGTCACCGATGCTGACCACAGGATCACTCACGTGATAGAGAAGGTTGACACCAAGCGGGCCGGAGAGCAATTGCTCGGGCTGCTCGGCCTTTGAGACTGAGGACTCACTCTTGTTGCACAAGGCGCGTTAATTGCTTATATTTGCTCAACAAAACACAGCGCAATGATCAAGTCGATAGTTTTACTGCTCGCAGCAGCAGCTGCGGTGGCCTTGATAGCACCCGGAGCCAAGGCGCAACTGACAGCCGGGAAAGCGTTTGCCACGGCTCCCCAAACCGTGTTCCCGCTGCTTGATGCCGGCACACGTCTTGACATGATTGACTATTATAACAGCAATCTGTCCACGCCCAGCACCAACAAACTGCAGGGGCGCAGCCGCATCACCGCCATGAACGACAAAGCTCTAACCGTGGAGATGTCTCCGGCTTCGACCAACGAGATTTTCATCCTCCCCAACGGGTCAGACTCCATCATTGCCGTGATTACCACATTGGCTACTCCCACTCCTGACTCCCATATCAGCTTCTATACCGCAGACTGGAAGGCTCTTGACACGGCCAAGTATTTCGATAAACCACTCCTGGGTGACTGGCTGACTGATGACGGAAAGAAGAACCGCAGTCAGGTAGAGGCAATGGTGCCATTCCTATTAATAGGCTATCAATGGGATCCGGCAACCAACGTGCTAACGCTCACCAACAACACCGGCCAATTCCTGTCAGCCGACATCTACGAGACGGTGTCGGGCTATATGTACCCTTCGCTGAAATATCAGTGGAACGGACGCAAGATGACCCCGGCCAATGACTGATCCGCACTCCATAGAGGGAGCTGTGAGTCTTGAAGCCCTCAACAAGTTGGTAGGGCGTCTTGTCACCACAGACCTCACACAGAACATATGGATAACCGCCGAGCTCAGCGACGTGGCTGTGCGCGGTGGTCACTGCTATTTGGAGCTGCTTCAGAAGGACGCTTCCACCGGGCGGCAGATAGCCAAGGCCCGCGGCATAATATGGGCCAACCTCTACCCGTCGATTGCCGGCAACTTTCTTGCTGCCACGGGCCAGCAGTTTGCCTCGGGCATCAAGGTGATGCTGCGCGTGTCCGTGACGTTTCATGCCGTGTTCGGAATGTCGCTGGTGATTAGTGCGGTCAATCCGGATTATACCCTTGGGGACCTGATGCGGCGTCGGCGCGAGATTTTGGCACGATTGCAAGCCGAGGGTATCCTCAATGATAACAGAAGCCTCCAGTGGCCGGACGTACCATCACGGCTCGCGGTAATCTCAGCTCCGGGCGCAGCCGGCTATGGCGACTTTATCAACCAGCTGTTCCATAACCGCTACTGCTTGCGCTTCAATGTCAGGCTGTTTCCTGCCATCATGCAGGGGGAGAAAGCCCCGGCGAGCATTACTTCAGCATTGGAGCAGATTATGGAAGATGTTGATGACTGGGACGGCGTAGTGATAATCCGCGGTGGTGGCGCCACGAGTGATCTTGCAGCCTTTGAGGATTATGATCTGGCGGCCTCCATCGCGCAGTTCCCGCTGCCGGTGATTATCGGCATAGGGCATGAGAGAGATGTCACAGTGCTCGACTATGTGGCCAACATGAGGGTTAAGACCCCGACAGCCGCCGCCGAATGGCTGATTTCGCTCGGCGAAGCCGCGCTTGGACACCTGCAGGTGATGGCAGCCGATATAGCCCGCACAGTTACCGAACGCATCTCCGGCCACCTTCAGCAGATAGCCTACTTCGAGGGTTTGCTGCCGCGACTACCTGAGACTGCGTTGGAACGTGCCCGCCAGCGGCTGCAACTGGCAGCTTCGCAGATAGCCGGTCTTGCCGGGTCATGCATCCTCCCGCAGAAGATGCGCCTTGAATCCTTCATCCCCGTCATCACTCAAGCATGCGGTGCGCGCCTATCCCGCGAGCGCGAGCGGTTGACCGATCGCGACCGGTTGCTCCATGTGCTGTCGCCGCGAGCCACACTTGCCCGCGGCTACTCCCTGACGCTGGTTGACGGAAAAGCGGTGCGCTCACTTGCCGATGCACCGGCAGGAGCCGTGGTGACCACCATTCTGGAAACCGGCACTCTGTCATCGCGTGTTATCGAGACCTCAGAATCGCCATTCTTTGACTGACAGTACATTCATCAGAATAATACCCGTTACGCCATATTTACAATGGAAAAACCGACATTTCGCCCCGTAGCAGAACTGACATACAGCGAGGCTATCGGAGAGCTTGAGAAACTGCTGAAAACCATGCAGAGCGATAATTGTGACATAGACTTGCTCTCGACCTATACGCGTCGCGCAGCCGAGCTCCTTGCATCATGCCGATCCAGACTCACCACCACAGAGAGTGAGCTGCAGGCCGCGCTTGCAGACTTGGAGAAAAAATAACTAACTTTGTAAGATAATCTCACACAACTCACGCCATGCCCAAGCAAGTAAAACCTAAGAAAGCCCTCGGTCAGCACTTCCTGACCGATCTCTCGATAGCGCGGCGCATTGCCGCTACGCTGGAGCCTTACAGGAGTCTGCCGGTCATTGAGGTAGGCCCCGGTATGGGTGTGCTGACTCAGTTTCTGCTCTCTGAGGGTTATGATGTGAGAGTAGCCGAGATAGACGGTGAGAGCATTGAGTATCTGCGTGAGGAATATCCCGAGCTTGGTGACCGCATCATCGCTGCTGACTTCCTGCGACTGGACCTGAACGAGGTGTTTGAGGGCGATGGCAAATTCTGCGTTATCGGCAATTATCCTTACAACATCTCCTCACAGATATTCTTTCATGTGCTGGAGTATAAGGACAGAGTGCAATGCTGTTCGGGTATGCTCCAGCGCGAGGTGGCCGAACGCCTTGCCGCACCCGCCGGGACGAAAGCGCGCGGAATACTTAGCGTGCTGTTGCAGCTGTGGTATGATGTGGAGTACCTGTTTACGGTAGACGAGAATGTGTTCAACCCACCCCCAAAGGTGAAGAGCGGTGTGATACGCATGACGAGAAACGGTGTCACCGACCCCGGTTGTGATCCGAAGCTGCTCAAAACTGTGGTGAAAAACACATTCGGCCAGCGCCGCAAGACCATACGCAACACCTTGCGGAGCCTCATTCCGGCAGATGCCACTCTGCCTGAGAGCCCTCTGATGGCCATGCGCCCGGAGCAGCTCACCGTGCAGCAGTTTGTAGAACTGACCAATATTGTAGCCTCCCTGAGAAGCTGACACAGACATGAAGGAATACACTCCACATGACTTGGAGCAGATCCGCGAAATCATCAGCAACAAGGATGAGGACGCGGCACGCCGACTGCTAAACGGCTTGCATCCTGCCGACATAGCCGATCTCTATCAGGATCTTGACCTGCAGGAGGCCGAGTATCTCTACAAGCTGCTTGACCCGGAGACAGCCGCCGATGTGCTGATGGAGCTTGACGAGGATGACCGTCGCAAGCTCCTACACAACATGCCTGCCGACCAGATTGCCAAACAGCTGATTGACAATCTTGATACCGATGATGCCGTAGACATCATCCAGGAGCTCGATGAGGGGGATCGCGAGGCTATCCTGTCGCATATCGACGATGTGGAGCAGGCCGGTGACATCATAGACCTGCTGAAGTATGACGAAGATACTGCCGGCGGCCTCATGGGCACCGAGATGCTTGTGGTCAATGAAAACTGGAGCATGCCGGAGTGTATCAAGCAGCTCAGGATGCAGGCCGAAGATATGGACGAGGTGTATAACGTCTATGTCGTGGACAATGACGACAAGCTGCGCGGCGTGCTCCCGCTGAAGACCCTCATCACCCATCCTTCGGTGAGCAAGATCAAGCACATCATGGAGGCTGATCCGGTGTCGGTGAAGGCCTCCACGCCTATTGATGATGTGACACTCGACTTTGAGAAATATGACCTTGTTGCAATGCCCGTTGTGGATGAAATCGGGCGTCTTGTGGGGTGTATCACCGTGGACGATGTCATGGATGAGGCTCGCGAGTCATCCGAACGTGATTATCAGTTGGCGAGTGGTCTTACCTCAGACGTAGAGGGCGACTCCAACCTGTTCTCACAAACCAAGGCGCGCCTGCCATGGCTACTGATAGGGATGATTGGCGGACTGAGCAACTCCATGATTTTGGGCCATTGGGAGAAGGGCATCGCATCGGACCCGACTCTGGCACTGTTCATCCCCTTGATTGGCGGTACCGGCGGAAATGTGGGTACGCAGTCGTCGGCCATAGTGGTGCAAGGTCTTGCCAACGGTACGCTTGACATCCGTGATACAGGCCGTCAGCTCCTGAAGGAGCTTGGCGTGGGACTGATTAACGGCACCATCATTGCCACCCTGGTGTTTATCTACAACTTCTTCCGGCTGGGTCATGGCCACACTCTCACAGTCACCACATGGGCGGTATCCATAGCGTTGCTCTGTGTGGTGATTTTCGCCTCGGTTTTCGGTACACTCGTGCCTCTGACATTGGAGCGGTTCAAGGTAGACCCGGCCCTTGCTACCGGCCCCTTTATAGCCATCACCAACGACATAGTAGGTATGCTTATATATATGGCGGTGTCGTCGGCACTGCTCATCTCCATGGCATAACTGTAGCTGAAAAATATGATTCACAAGGCTTTAATCACGCAGATTACACCCTCGGCACTGCATGTAAGGATACTGGACGGTGCAGGCTGCGAGGCTTGCAGGCTCGCCGGATGTTGCGGTGGAGCTGACGGCACTCCGGCCTCAAGCATCACCGTTAACTGTGCCAATACCGAGGTATACAGTGTAGGGCAGACCGTTACAGTAGAGACTGCGCCACGCATGATAGAGAAAGCTGTGGTGTGGGCGTTTATCCTGCCGCTTATCATTCTGGTGGGGTGTATCTTTGCGTTCAGCGGCTCATCAGACTCCACACTAGGCGCAGCGATTGGCCTTGTCAGCGTGGCAGCATATTTCCTTGTGATGAGAGTGGTGCGCCGCACCCTCGCCAAGCACCTTAGATGGCGGTTGCAAGAGGCAGTCTGAGCTGATTGGGTGGCGACAAGAACCGTCCGGTTGGCCACAAATGTGATGTAAAAGTATGTTGTAAAACATAGTTTAATAATATTTAACATATCCCCGTTTGACGCTTTCAGACGGGGATTTTTGGCCTATTTTAGGCCTGAACATATGCTAATATGGTGACTCTAAGCATAGTGCAATTTGCATGGCTCGCAAGGGTTGCCTACCTTTGCCCCCGGAAAGTAAAGACAAGAAGTCAACTCCCTGCCTGCTTTATGACAGGTCATCGCCGAAAATCGGCAAGATGGTGACGCTCCTTCTCTCCATGTCATCTTTTCATCACAGATGCCCGGAGCGCTGCCTGACAAGTGGAACGCTAATAATCAAGCATGAAGAAGACTCTCGGAATCATTACTCTTTTCACAGTAATCGTTCTAACTCTCTCTGCTCACACCGCCCGCGTCGTCGACGCGGCTCCCGGCCAAAAGGCTCCGGACTTCACCATTGAAGCCCTCAGAGCTGATGCCACGGTCTCTAACCTAAATCTCAAGGGCTTAAACCGTGAAGGCTACGTCCTGATTAACTTTTGGTCATCGGCAGACGCAGTGTCACGCGTGATGACCGGCGACTATGACCGCGCTGTAAAGTCAATCGCAGGCAATAAGCTGACGATGCTTTCGGTCAATTTCGATTCAAATCCCACCATGTTTGAGGAAGTATGCCGCATTGATGGCCTTGACTCCTCGAAGCAGGTGAGGGTGAGCGGACATGACAGCGAAATGCTCCGCAGTCTCTATCATCTGGAAAACGGTTATCGTGCCGTCTTGGTGGATCCCAACGGTGTGATAGTGGCCGTGGATCCGGAGCCTGCCACCCTGTCTGCGATGGTATGAGGCGCACTCACTCGGACTCTCGGAGTTCCGGGAAGTCGATGTAGAGCTGTCGTCCCTCGGGAAGTTCACCCTCCGGATGGCTCACGCTCAGGCCGAGCAAGCGGATGGGCAGCACTCCAAGGATGAAAGATTTGAGTATATGGTTTGCTGCTGACAAAATTTCTGCAATAGTGAATATGGGTCTCACTGAGGTGTAAGCCCGAGTCACTTGACTGAAATCATTGTAGCGCACTTTCAGAGTCAAGGTGAGTCCGCGGAACTGTTTGCGCATCAAACGCCCCTCCAAATCCTCGGCCAGCTCTGTCAAGGCAGCCTTGATTTCGTCAAGCGTTGTCAGGTCAGTTTCAAAGGTGTATTCGCAGCCGATGGATTTGCGCTCATGCTCCACTACAACCGGGCGTTCATCTATGCCACGGGCAAAGTTGTAGAACACCTCACCCGCTTTGCCGAATTGCCGCGTAAGGCTGTCGAGCGGCCATTGCAGCAGGTCAGCGCCTGTGTGTATGCCGAGCTTGTGCATCTTCTCCGCCGTAACACTGCCCACACCCCAGAAATCCTCGATTTTCATAGCATCGATGAACTGCCGGGCCTGCGAGGGGTGGATGGTGCAGAGTCCGTCAGGTTTGCGATAATCAGAGGCAACCTTGGCGAGGAACTTATTGTAAGAGACACCGGCTGAAGCTATCAATCCGAGTCTGTCACGAATCTTCTGCTTGATTTCGCGTGCTATCTCCACAGCCAGTTCTATGCCCGGTTTGTTTACCGTCACGTCAAGATATGCCTCGTCAATCGAGATGGGTTCTATCAGATCAGTATATTCCTGAAAGATTTCGTGCACCTGGCGGGACACCGCTTTATAGACCTCCATCCGGCCATCCACGAAAATGAGCTGCGGGCACAGCCGGCGTGCTCTCACAGCCGGCATAGCAGACCTTACGCCAAACCGGCGTGCCTCATAGCTGGCAGTGGCCACAACGCCACGAGGTCCTTCGTGACCTACGGCCACAGGTTTGCCACGCAGCAGAGGATTGTCCCGCTGCTCCACGGACGCGAAGAAGGCGTCCATATCCACGTGAATAATCTTCCTCAACTATCAGACTCGGCCGACTCCTTGTCAGCTATGATGGAGAGCTGTTTGGCAGTCTTTGCGCCGAGCTCTTTGAGCTTCTCGGCGCGTGAGGTGAGATTGCCCTTACCTTCGGTGAGCTTGTTCATGGCATCACGATAAGCCTTGTCGGCTGACTCCAGCCCTTTGCGGATCTTCTCCATATCGTTGACAAACCCGCAGAATTTCTCATACATCTTGCCGGCAGCATCGGCTATCTCCAGAGAGTTACGGTTCATTCGGTTCTCGGCCCACAGCTGCCTGATCATGCTCAGCACGCTTACGAGATGTGTGGGTGAGGCTATGATGACGCGGGACTCCAGGGCCTCCTGCCAGAGTCCGCTGTCGGAGGTCAAGGCTGTGAGATAGGCACCCTCATTAGGCACGAACATCATCACAAAATCCATGGTACGTGCACCGGATCGAGCTCCAAGGAAGTCCTGATAGCGCTTGTCACGCAGCTCACGCACGTGCTGACGCATTGAGCGCACATGACCGGCAATGGCTGTGGCGCGGGAGGTTTCGTCGGAAGCGTTCACATAGTCTGTATATGCCTTGAGCGACACTTTGCTGTCAATCACCACATCTCCCCGGTTAGGGTAATGGAGTACAACATCGGGACGCAGATGTGCGCCTTCCTCATTGACAATCTGATTGCCAAGTGCGTCAGTGGTGGCTTGGATGAAGTACTCCTCGCCCTCCTTGAGGCCGCTTTTCTCCAGAATAGACTCCAGCACCATCTCACCCCAGTCGCCCTGCACTTTGGAGTCGCCGCGCAGAGCGCGTGTGAGCTCCTTAGCTTCGTTGCCGAGTGAGTTGTTGGCTTCAATGAGCCGCTTGATGTGTTCGCCGAGGGAAAAGCGCTCACGAGCCTCATTGGAATACGTGTCGGTAAAGCTCTTGCGGAAAGCGTCAAGTTGCTCTTTCAGCGGGTTGAGAATAAGTCCCAGACCGCTCTCCTGTTGCATACGCATCTGTTCGCTCTGAGCGGCAAGCACTTGAGCGGCCAGAGCGCGGAAACTGCTTTCAAGCTCCTCCTTTCGTGCCCGGTCGCGTTCGATGGCCTCACGGTGTAGCTTTTCGGTGCGCTCAAATTCGCGGTGCCAACGCTCAGTCTCCATGCGCTCACGTTCCGCATGGTCAGCTTTGAGCTTCTCGATGGTGAGATCATTGTCAGAGCGCAGTCGGGCTAACTGCAGCTCACGCTCTTCGTTGATACGGTTGATTTCCGCACCGAGCGACTCGGCTCGTTCTGTGAGCCGCGCGTTTGTGCCTCCGATGGTAATCAGTCTTATGATGGCGACCGCCAAAAGCAGTGCCAGTATAATAATTGCTATCAGCATATTAAACAAGCTCTAAGATTAGTCTGTTAATTCGGTCAATGATTGGCGTTGTATTGCCTGATGATACCTATCACATCTTCACCGAAGGCCTCCAGCTTGATTTTGCCAACCCCCTTGCATTGGGATAGTTGGGTGATGTTTTGGGGCTTCTTGTTGGTAAGCTCCACCAGAGTACGGTTAGAGAACACTTGAAAGGGTAGGATATGACGCTTGGTGGCAGTGATCATACGCCATGACTGCAAGCGGCGGTAGAGCTCCGGATAGAGAATATCATCGGGGGCAATCTCCGCAGCTGTCTGTGGAGAGGATGCGGAAGAGGGCTCTGCGGTGGAGCGAGCATTAACCGATTGGCTGTTGCGCTGTTTGCGTCTTACGGTAGTTCGTGCCTTGGGCTCCGGTGTTGACGGGGCGGTGACGGAAACCATCGCCTTGGCGCGCTCACGAAGCAGACGGGTAGGGGAGAACTCCCCGTAACGGAGGGCATCAAGTACATGAAGCTTCACCCGCAGAGCCTCATCAAGCTCCTGGCAGGCGGCGAGAAGCCTTTGACTTACGGCTTTATTATCAAGGTTGGCCGGCGTGGTGCGCAGCAATTCCACCAGAGGAGAGAGCTCAGCATGGAAGTAGGCCGACGCTTTGTTGACACGTTCATCAAGACGCGGTCCCCGCGGGAGTGTCTGATATTGCCGGCGGAACGCGACTGACACCTCGACGAGCTTATCCATCACGTTGTGCTTGAACTCATTCCAGTGCTCAGCCAAGTGAGTGAATGTGCGAGCCAGATGCTCATCCACAAGCCTGTGCATCTGATTGAAACTGCGCATCAGGGTGTTCATGCCAAATGTGTCGTCAAGGAGTGACACAACATAGGCATTTGCCATCTGCTGCAAGGCACCCTCAGTGGGAAGTCCGCAGAGGTGGCTGTCGGAATAATCGCGCACGTCGCTGTCAGTGA
Organism: Candidatus Amulumruptor caecigallinarius; assembly: GCA_023665605.1. Taxonomy (GTDB): domain Bacteria; phylum Bacteroidota; class Bacteroidia; order Bacteroidales; family Muribaculaceae; genus Amulumruptor; species Amulumruptor caecigallinarius_B. Next base: position 1,329,139 of record JAMPDP010000001.1, read on the forward strand.
TGATGGCTTCGGGATTCAGCTGACTTTCCAGCACCAAACCCTCGAGGCTGCGGCAACGACTGAGGGCTACGTAAGTCTGTCCATGGGCAAAGGCGGCTGATGCGTCAATGATGGCTCGGTCAAATGTCAGCCCCTGACTCTTATGAATTGTGATAGCCCAGGCCAATCGCAGAGGGAGCTGCCTGAACGTGCCTTCGACGGTAGTGCTCAGCTCGCCGTTGTCGTTCAGCTTGTAACGGGTGTTCTCCCACTGCACCGGTTCGATGAGCACAGAGTGTGCGGAGTTGACAGGCTTAATGAATACGTCGCCGTTGTCAGCAATTCTGACGACGTGTGCCATCATGCCGTTGAACAGCCCCTTGTCAACGTCATTTCGCAGGCACATTACCTGTGCTCCCTCCTTCAGTATGAGCGTGGCATCTGCCGGAAATGAGCTTTCGGGGAACTCACCCTCCACTTTTGCCTCAAACTCTACGGCCTGGGTGGGAAGCATCATCAGCTGCCTGTCGTTAAGCGTCTTGGCCATGTGATTATGAGTGGTCAGGCGTATGTATCCCGCCTCCGGAGCGGGGTTGAAGCCACGCTGATAGCGGCTGTTGAGCACACGGAGAGTGTTGGCATCCACATTGCCGCTGCGCACATTGTTGAGCAGTCTGACAAAGGCATCGTCAGCTTGGCGATAGACCTGAGTCAGCTCAATGGATTCGTAGGGAGTCTGTTGCAGGGCGATACTGGAGAAGAAGTAAGGTGTAGGATAATATTGCTTTAGCAGCTCCCACTCCTGGGGTACCACTACCGGCGATAGCTGATAGAGGTCGCCAATAAGCAGCAACTGAATTCCTCCGAAAGGTTTCGATGGGTCGCGGTGTCGTCGCAGCGAAGCATCGAGAGCATCAAGGAGGTCAGCCCTTACCATCGATACCTCGTCAATGACGAGCATATCGGCGGTGCGTATAATCCTGCGCTTTTGTTTGTTGAACCGGTCATAACGGCGCTGCCCGGCGGCATCTCCCCCGGGCAGGTAGGGCGACAGTGGCAACTGAAACATGGAGTGAAGTGTGACCCCGCCGGCATTGATGGCCGCAATCCCGGTGGGAGCAGCCACAATGATACGCTTTTGTGAGCGAGCCCTCAGGTTACGCAGGAAAGTAGTCTTGCCTGTACCGGCTTTACCAGTCAGAAAAAGGTTAGCGCCCGTATCCTCAACCAGTCGCCATGCGGCAAGAAGTTGTGGATTGGAAGCAAGAGAGCGGAAGAAGTCATCGCGGGCAAGATTATCAGTCTCCATACATACAAATGTAGCAACAAATCCGCACAGCCACAAATCGTGGATGGGATGGTGGGGATAAAATTGAGGAGAGGGGAATTGGGAAAATTGTTAAATTTGCAGTTAGGAATACGATTTTATGGTAGAATGATCCATTTCGGACGATATATGAAGAATGTGCTCCAGCTGGTGCTGTCGCCCCGGCGGGGGTGGGAGGATATAGCCCTTGACGACGAAGATGGTGAGGAGCCTGTGGCTCCCGCCTTCTATGTCTTGGCCGGTATAGTGGCACTGTCGTGGCTGGTGCGTGGCATCTATGAACCGTCATTGGGGTGGCTGCGTCTCTTTGAACTGGCGGTAATCACTTATGGTGTGCTTTTTGTCAGCTATTTTGTGGGCACGTTTGTTATGTCAGTGTCGCTGGAGAGTCTTGTTACGCGAGGCGAGGTGAGCGAGAGGCGCACGCGAGTGTTTGTGATATTCGGAGTGACGCTGCTTTCGCTGATACTGCTGCTTGCCAATCTGTTGCCGGCCTCCACGCCTGTGCTCTGGTTCATGCCGGTATATGTGGTGGTGGTGCTCTGGAAGGGAAACCGCTATCTTGGTGTCAGCGACAGGAAAGCCGGAGTGTTCACGTTGGTGTCATTCATAGCGGTGATGCTCCCGCCTATGCTTTTGGGCTTACTGTTTAAGACTGTGCTGCTCTGAGACTGTAACACACAAATGTTTAACTCATAAAATTATCCCTCTGATTATGGAGAAAATGAAATTCAAAGAGATCAACATCAAGAACAAGCGTGCCACCTACGACTATGCCATCAGTGAGACCTTTACGGCAGGCATAGTGCTTACAGGCACCGAAATCAAATCAATACGAATGGGCAAGGCGAGCCTCGTGGATACGTTCTGCTACGTGAACAATGGAGAAGTATGGGTGAAAAACATGAATATTGCCGAGTACTTCTACGGCACTTACAATAACCATGACTCGCGCCGCGACCGCAAGTTGCTGCTCAACCGTAAGGAGATACGTCAGGTAGAGAAAGCTACACGCGAAGCGGGCTACACGGTGGTGCCGCTGCGCCTGTTCATCAATGACCGCGGGCTTGCCAAGCTGGTGATAGGCGTGGGGCGCGGCAAGAAGGAGTATGACAAGCGTCAGTCCATCAAGGAGCGTGAGGACAAGCGCACTATGGCGCGTCTGTTTGAGCGGTAACAGACAGCGTCGGGAAAGATGTGAGGGAGTTCATTAATTGCCCTTCAGACGAGCTTGAGGAAGCTCGCGGGAATGGGCGTGGAGAAGTTCATCTCCTTGCGGGTAACCGGGTGCACGAAGCGGAGGGTCTGTGCGTGCAGGGCCAGACGGTGAATGGGGCTTACTGCGCCGCCGTAACGACGGTCGCCGATGATGGGATGCCCCATCTCCTTCATGTGTACGCGAATCTGGTTCTTGCGGCCGGTGTCGAGGCTCACTTCAAGCAGTGAGTTGCCTTGACCCTTGCGCAGAGTGCTGTAACGGGTGACGGCTAACAGCCCCTCGCCGGGCTTGTCGGTGGAGTATACCTCATGCTCAGCATTCTCTGCAAGGTAGCTGCGGATAGTGTCAGACTCATGCGCAGGAACACCCCGCACCACAGCCAGATACTTGCGGTCAAGCACCATATTATTCCAGTTATGTTGCAGAGCTTCCTTTGCTTCAACGTTCTTGGCGAACACCATCAGCCCCGAAGTGTCGCGGTCAAGCCGGTGCACGATGAAAATCTTGTTGGCGGGATTGTTCCACTTCACATACTCGCGCAGTATGGAGTAGGCAGTGCCATCCTTGACATTATCAGTGCTCACGGAGAGTAGACCGTAGCCCTTGTTGACCACGATAATGTCGTCATCCTCATAGACCAGATGCAACCTGCGGTTGCGAAGCACATGGAATGGGCGCGTATAATTGACCTGCACCTTGTCGCCCGGTTCGAGCGGATGATCCCACTGCGAAGTCGGAGCCCCGTTGACAGCAACCTGGTCATATTTGAGCAGGCTTTTGACCGAAGTGCGAGGCCTGTCAGGCATCGATGCCAGCAGGAACGCCATCAGTGTAGCGGGCTGAGAGGGAGTGAAAGTGTCAATCGCATCAGGCTTGAACGCATTGCGCTGAGCCCCGGGCTTGTGGTTGAGCTTCTTCATCGCTTATGGGTCACTTGGCAGCCTTGCGGCGGCGTGTGGCAGGCTTCTTGGCGGGCTGATTGTCGATAATCTCCTTGCACTGTTCCAGAGTGAGTGCAGAGGGGTCAGTGACGGTCTTGGGTATCTTATAGTTGGCCTTCTTGTAGGAGATATATACGCCGAAACGACCGTTGAGTATCTGGAGTTCAGGTTCCTCGGCGAAGGTCTTCACCACCTTCTTGCTCTCAGCCTCGCGCTTTGCGTTGATAAGCTCGATGGCTTCATCAAGAGTGATGGCCTGCGGAGTGTTGTCCTTGGGGATAGACACGAACTTGCCGTCATGCTTGATGTATGGGCCGAAGCGGCCTACGGCGGCAGTCACCGTCTTGCCTTCATACTCGCCCACGGTTCGGGGAAGGTCAAATAGTTTAAGAGCCTCCTCGAGCGTGATGTCAAAGATTGACTGGTCGCCACGGAGAGAAGCAAACTGGGGCTTCTCGTCGGCGTTGACATCGCCTATCTGCACGACGGGGCCAAATCGACCTACCTTCACCGACACCGGTTTGCCACTCTCAGGATGCTTGCCGAGAAGACGTTCGCCTACCTTGTGCTCCGTGCGTGTCTCGTTGGCGCGCTCCACTTCGGGATGGAACACATCATAGAAGTCAGCAATTTCCTCGTGCCAACCGGTCTTGCCTTCAGCGATGTCGTCAAACTTCTCCTCGATGCCGGCTGTGAAGTTATAGTCAAGCACGTTGGGGAAGTGAGAGGTAAGGTAGTCGTTGACCACGATGCCTATGTCCGTGGGTATGAGCTTTCCCTTCTCGGCACCGAAAGTCTCGGTGCGGTCGGTCTCGGTGACCTTGTTACCCTTGAGAGTAAGTACCTCGATTGTACGCGGATGTCCGGGGCGTTCCCCTTTCTCTACATATTCGCGCTGCTGGATGGTGGATATGGTGGGGGCATATGTGGAAGGGCGGCCAATGCCCAGTTCTTCCATCTTCTTGACTAGAGATGCCTCGGTGTAACGCGGCGGTTGCTGGGTGAAACGTTCCGTAGCGACCACACTGTCAAGAGAGAGCTGTTCGCCGGCCTTGAGCGGCGGGAGCAGCGCGCTGTCGCCGAAAGTGAGTGGGGTATCAGCGTTGTCGTCATCCGAGCTCTCGATATATACCTTCAGGAAACCGTCAAACTTGATTACCTCGCCGTCAGCGGTGAAGCGGGCATCGGGCTTCCCCCCTTCGGGCCGAGCCTCGATGGTGGTGCGCTCGATGAGTGCATCGGCCATCTGCGAGGCGATGGTGCGCTTCCATATCAGGTTGTAGAGCTTCTTCTCCTGTGCAGTGCCGTCAATGCTGTGACGGTCAATATATGTGGGGCGGATGGCCTCGTGAGCCTCCTGAGCACCTTTGGATGAAGTGTGATACTTGCGTACTTTCAGATATTCCTCACCGAGAGTGCCCGTGATTTCCGCCGAGATGGTGCGGATAGCCAGCGACGAGAGGTTAAGCGAGTCGGTACGCATATATGTTATGTGTCCGGCCTCGTAGAGCTTCTGGGCTACAAGCATGGTCTGTGACACTGTAAAGCCGAGCTTGCGCGATGCCTCCTGCTGGAGAGTGGATGTGGTGAATGGGGGAGCCGGCGATTTCTTGACCGGCTTCACATTTATGTCAGTGACGCTTAGATGCTTTCCGGCGAGACCGTCAAGGAGCTTGCGTGCGTCAGCCTTGGAGGCCATACGCTTGCTCAGTTCCAGTTTGAGGGGAGCACCTGTTGCGGTTTCGGCATCGGCAGTGACACGGAAATATTGCTCAGGCACGAAAGCCTTCACCTCGTTTTCGCGCTCTACAATAAGTCTTACAGCCACCGACTGCACACGCCCGGCGGAGAGTGCCGGCTTGATTTTGCGCCAGAGCACCGGCGAGAGCTCGAAGCCCACAATGCGGTCAAGCACGCGACGAGCCTGCTGTGCGTCCACCAGGTTGATGTCGATGTCGCGCGGATGAGCGATGGCGTAGACTATGGCATCCTTGGTAATTTCGTGGAATACGATACGCTTGGTGTTTTCAGGCTTCAAGCCGAGCACCTCATAGAGATGCCATGCGATAGCCTCTCCCTCGCGGTCCTCATCGGAAGCGAGCCACACAGTCTCGGCATTTTTAGCTGCTTTACGGAGTTCGCTTACGAGGCTTTTTTTCTCCTCGGGCACCTCATATTCAGGTTCGAAGTTGCCAGACTTAGTGATGCTGAAGTCCTTTTTGCGGAGGTCACGGATGTGTCCGTATGACGACATCACCTTATAGTCCTTGCCCAGGAATTTCTCAATGGTCTTGGCCTTGGCGGGAGACTCGACGATAATAAGATTTTTCAGCATACAGTCGGGTTGTGGATGGAATATATTGTGTGAATTTGCGGGGCAAAATTACGAAACTTTTTGTTAACGCCTACCTCCACGCAATAATATTATCAGTGAATCGTCCTCGAGACCGGGTCAGTCGAGAGTCTGTACGCCACCTCCGTTGACCATCAGCACCTGACCAGAAACCCATTGAGATGCAGGAGATGCGAAGTAAAGCACGGCGGCAGCAATGTCAGAGACCTCGCCGAGGCGTCGAATAGGCGTGTGGGCGAGCATTTTCTGCTCCAGTTCGGGGGTTAGCACCGATGCCAGCGCTCGTGTGCGGGTGGCACCCGGACCTACATTGTTCACACGTATGCCCATTGGGCCATAGTCGTAAGCCAGATTGGCCATCATATGGTTGAGGGCAGCCTTTGAGGAGCCGTAGATAGCCATGTTCGGGTCCTTGTTAATGCTGCTCATTGAGGTGATGTTGACCACGGCACCGTAGCCAGACTTCTGCATATGAGGAGCGGCGAGCTTGCAAAGCTCCCAAGGAGCGAAGAGGTTGATGGCATAGACGCGTTCAACATATTCACGGTCAATCTTGAACGGGTTTTCGCGACCGCCGCCACCTATACCGGCGTTATTTACGAGGATGTTGACAGTGCCGTAAGTGTTCACTGCAAACTCGATAAGAGCAGCGAGGTCAGGGCTTTGCATCACGTTACATGCCGTGGCTACGGCATTGCCGCCATCCTCCAGAATCGCCTCGGCTGTGGCCTGAGCCTTAACGGCGTCAATATCACTTACCACCACGGAAGCACCCGCAGCGGCGAGAATTTCACACGAAGCTTTGCCGATGCCGTCGCCGCCACCGGTCACGACGGCCACGAGGCCGGTAAGGTCAAAGAGGGAATTGATGTCAGTCATGCCAATATAACGCATGGCATGGGCGCGTGGTTGCAAAGATGTGGAGCCGAGTGAGCAGTCAGCGATCCAGACGGCTCACCCTCACCCGCTTGCCTTTTAGCTTCTGCGGCTTCAGCAGCTCAATCACCGCCGCAGCCTCAGCAGATGGAACAGCCACCAAAGCGGCACGGTCATAGAGTGCAATGCGGCCAATCTGTGCGCCTGTGAGGGGAGTGTGCGCTGTGATGTAGCCCACGATGTCTCCACGGGAGATTTTATCCTTCTTGCCGGCATTAATATATAATGTGGCCATCGGAGCGTCCCAAGGTGTCACCGATTTGGGAGCCGGCGTAAGCGAGCGGTCAAACCGGATATCATCCGGCAGAGAATCCTTCTCCGAGGTGATTACATATACCTCACCCTTGGCTCCCATACGCCCGGTGCGTCCGTTTCGGTGCGTCCATGCGTCGGCAGTGAGGGGCAAGTGATAGTGTATTACCGCATCAAGCTCCTTCACGTCAATGCCGCGTGCGCCGAGGTCCGTGGCCACAAGCACCGGTGTGGTGCCATTGAGCAGCATCTCCAGAGCGTTCTGACGGTCAAGCTGGTCGAGTTCTCCGGTATATAGTCCTGCCGGGATACCCTGCTTCCTGAGTGCTTCATAGACTCGGGAGGCACTTTCGCGGTGGTTGACAAACACTATCACCCGCTTGCCGCGTAAAGTGAACAGTAATTCGGTGAGAGTGGTGAGCTTGTCAGGTGTGGGTGAGGGGACTTCAATCATATCCACTTGCGGAGGCACCGCAGAGCCGGAATCAGAGCCGAAGTCCATCACCTTAACCCCGCCTTTAACCGGAAGCCAGGCGGGAATCTCGGCATCGCGGGTGGCCGAAGTGAGGATGACGTGAGCCGGAGGAGGGGTGATACGACGGCAAATCTTGCGCATTTCCTCATGGAATCCGAGTTGCAGAATCTTGTCCCACTCATCAAGCACCAGCACTTTCACCCCGTTAAGGGAGAGCTGTCCGCGCTGCAAATGGTCAAGCAGACGTCCCGGAGTACCCACAATGATGTCAGGCACCACCGAGAGTGTGGCCGCCTCCTCACGCATCGAGTGGCCGCCGTAGATGGTAGCCACCTTAAAGCCGGCAGCTACGCGGCGAGTTACCTCACCAACCTGCATGGCGAGCTCGCGCGAGGGCACCGTGACGACGGCCTGTACATTGCCTGACGGCTTGCCCATGAGGCGGAGCATAGCTATGACGAAGGCCAGAGTCTTGCCCGAGCCGGTGGGGGAGAGGAGCATCAATGCCTGCGGCAGCTCGGCAGAGGCTATCTGCTGTTGCATGGCATTGAGCGAATTGATGCCGAGCTTAGTCCTTATGGTGTCGGAGATGGTTGAAACGGTCATGGAGTGGGTGGTGGAAGCTAGCCGGCCACAGGTGGCGCATTGTCACGAGCATATCACGCAGTGAGTCGGCCATGGGAGTCAGTATAGGGTAGAAGTGACGGTTTGCCTCATCCTCGTCAGGGGTGAACACCTTGAGGGCCGCGTGGTGGCACTTGATTTCGATACGATTGTCGATGTGGACGGGTTCGCCGTCGATATGAGCCGGGCCGTCCGCGGCACGCTCAATAGTGATTTCCGGAGCGCGGAGCACGTCGATGGTGGCGTTACGGTCAATCATGCCTGTCATGATGTCGGCTCCGGCAATCACTGTGTTGAGCGGTGTGCCGGCGTGAATCACCGTGATGTCAAGCAAGCCGTCGGTTAGTGAGGCGTGGGGTGCGATGTAGGCATTGTTGCCATACTGCGAGGCGTTGCACACCGCTACCAGGAAGGCCCGCTCCGTCATAACCCGTCCGGATGTGCGGATGGTGTATATCTGGGGCCGGTAACGGATGTATTCGGCAATGGCACTGCGTATGTAACTGAGCTTGCCGCGGCGATGCTGACGCGCGAAGCGTTCGCTCACCTCGGCATCAAATCCCACGCCGAAGGTGCAGAAAAACGGGAGTCCGTTGACGGTGGCGTAGTCGCTGTCGATGGATTTGCCGTTGGCTATGATGCGCAGTGCATCGTCTACATCTACCGGGATGCCGAGGTGTCGCGCCAGGCCGTTGCCTGAGCCACAGGGGAGGATGCCGAGAGCCACGCCTGAGTGGCATAGTGCCGCCGCTGTCTCGTTGACGGTGCCGTCACCTCCGGCGGCAATGACCGCGTCATAACCCTCTGCCACGGCGCGCTTGCCCAAACGTGTGGCATCGCCGTGACAAGTAGTGTAGGCCACGGTGATGTCCCAACCGCAAGGGCTTAGTGTGGTGGTCACATGGTCGGCAAGACCATCTTTGCCGGATACACCGGAGATGGGATTGATAATCAGCAGGGCTCTGCGCCGTGGTTCGGAAGTGGTATGGGTCAATGACTGGCTCATGGGCGCAAAGTTACGCAAAAATCCGCGTTGTCAGTTTTCAAGGTAATATGTTATGGAGTTGACCACGCGCACCGTCTTGATGAAGGGGGTGTACTGGTCACGGTCCTCAATGGAGAACTGTCCTTGTGTCGCCGTCTTGATTTTGCCTAACTTGGAGTGACTGTCAGCGGCGAAACGGTCGCCAGCTTCACGGGCAGCCTTGGTGGCCTCGGCAATCATCTCCGGCTTGATGCTGTTGAGGGCTGTGTAGTTATATTGTGTCTGATACTGATAGTCACCGGCCACTACGGCGATGCCTTGACGCATGAGCTCAGTCTGCTTGGCGATGAGCGAGTTGACTTTCTCTACCTGCGAAGATGTGACCACAATCACGTTAGTGACGCGGTAACGTTCCGTCGAGAGGGCCGAGTTATCGTAGGCATTGGCGTGCCGATCCTCCACGCTGGGGGGATTTATGGTGATCTCCTTGTCGGTGATGCCGTTGCTCTTCAGGAAGTTGACTATTGCCGAATTGTTTTGCTGGATGGTTGTGTAAAGCGCCTGGAGGTCATCGCCAATCAGTTTTGTCACCACAGGCCAAATAACCTCGTTGGCTTCCACCTGCTTCTCGGCGAGGCCTCGGACAGTCACCACTCGGTCGCGGTGTGAGAAGTTGTCGATGCCGGCCTTGATGCAGAGGCCGAGTGAGAGGAGACCGACGGCTATGAGCAGCGGGGCGATGATGCTTTTAAGGGTGTTCATGCGGGGTGTGAATGGAGTTAGATATATACAGCTATAACAAAACGTGGCGGCATAATGGTTCGGATGGGTCAGATATTGATGCCGAAGGTATGTTTCACCTCGTCCATCACAAAAGTGCTCTCTATTGAGCCGATGCTGTCAATCTCACCTAATACGTTGAGTATGAACTCCTGATACGCCTTCATGTTGCGGGCATGGATTTTCAGCAGGTAGTCATAACGGCCGGAGATGTTGTAGCACTCCGTCACTTCGGGTATCTGGCGTATTGTGTCGGTGAACTCCTTGGCCCGCTCTATGGAGAGCTGGCGGAGCTTGATGGAGCAGAACACCATGAAGCCCCGGTCGAGCTTGCCCACGTCAAGCACAGCAACGTAGCGCTTTATGTAACCTTCCCGTTCAAGTCGCTTGAGGCGTTCGTAGATGGGGGTGGAGCTCAGATGCACCTCGGCGCCGATTTCTTTGATGGTGAGGCGCGCGTTGCGCTGGAGCAACCGTAGGATGCGTATGTCGGTGTCGTCAAGTCTTTCTGTTGCCATGAGTAATGGAGGGGTGTGTTAGTGAAAGTGTATGGTGTGATTGTGCAAATGTAGAAAATATATCTAAAAGTTTCAAAATATCTATGCTTTGCAACCTGTCGACACTTAACTTTGCAGTATCAACGTCGGAGACATCCGCCACACTTGCCCCAGAAATTCAAAATAATGTAAACATCATACGATATGGCAACAGAAAACACCAAGACCGGCAACGCACCTCTGCACTTCGAGACACTTCAGCTCCATGTAGGTCAGGAGCACCCCGACCCTGTAACCGGGGCTCGCGCAGTTCCCATCTACCAGACCACAAGCTACGTGTTTGACAATTCCCAACACGCTGCCGACCGGTTTGCCCTGCGTGACCCCGGCAACATCTATGGTCGCCTGACTAATCCCACGCAGGATGTACTTGAGCAGCGCATAGCAGCCTTGGAGGGTGGTGTTGCCGCATTGGCTGTGGCTTCGGGAGCCGCTGCCGTGACTTATGCTCTGGAGAATATCCTGCTTCCGGGAGATCATATCATAGCCGCCGACAATCTCTATGGGGGCTCTTACAATCTGATTACCCACACCCTCAAAGCACGGGGCATAGACAACACGATTATCAACGTCAATGACCTCGAAGCTCTTGAAGCCGCCATCACCCCGGCTACCAAAGCGATTTATGCCGAGACATTCGGCAATCCCAACTCTGAGGTGCTTGACATAGAGGGTGTGGCCGAAGTGGCTCATCGCCACGGTCTCCCGTTGATTATTGACAACACCTTCGGCACACCTTATCTTATCCGCCCCATAGAGCATGGTGCCGACATCGTGATACACTCGGCCACCAAGTTCATTGGCGGTCACGGCACAACTCTGGGCGGTGTGATAGTGGATAGCGGCAAGTTTGACTGGAAGGCACAGCCCGAGCGCTTCCCTACGCTGGCCAAGCCGGACCCGTCATATCACGGGGCGGTTTTTGCTGACGTAGCCGGAGCTGCAGCATTTGTCACTCGCATCCGTGCGGTGCTCCTTCGCGACACTGGAGCCACCATATCACCGCTCAACGCCTTTCTGCTGCTGCAGGGCATCGAGACATTGTCACTGCGTGTGGAGCGACATATAGAGAACGCTCTGAAGGTGGTTGACTTCCTTGCCAACCATCCCAAAGTAGAGAAGGTGAACCACCCCTCGCTGCCAGGACACCGCGACAATGAGCTCTACAAGCAGTACTTTCCGAATGGTGGCGGCAGCATCTTCACCTTTGAGATAAAGGGAGGTCAGGAGGCTGCATGGAGATTTATAGATTCTCTGAAAATCTTCTCCCTGCTTGCCAATGTTGCCGACATGAAGAGTCTGGCCATCCATCCGGCAACCACTACACACTCACAGATGAGTCCCGAGGAGCTCGCCGCCCAGCACCTGACCCCATCCACAGTGCGCCTGAGCATAGGTACAGAGCACATCGACGACATCATAGCCGACCTCACCCAAGCCCTCGACAAGGTGTAACTTCTCCAGTCGGTGTCCTCACGGTCACTTTTGTGGCCAGGGGATGCCGCCGGGGTTTACCACCAGCTTCAGTTGAGGCTGAGAGAGGCGGACACGTGCGTATTCTGTCAGCTTGGTGCGGTCTGCCGGTTTCAGGCCGGAGGGAGCGTTGACAAGCAAGAGATCGAGCGTATCGGGCCGGGAGCCGGTGGTTGGTGCCGCGAGCATCCTGCTCAGGGCTATGTCCTTGACGGCAGGGAAGAGCACCTTCACTTCAGGTGCTATCTTGAGAGCTTGTGTTGTGTATTCGCTGTGGAGCTGAATTACGGCGCGGAGTGAGTCAATCTCCTGTTGGCTTGAGGCAATCTGCTGTTGGGTGAGTTGGAAGAAGCGGTTGTAATCCAGATCAGACTTCACCTCCGCCTTGTCCATGGTGAATCCCTGTGTGATGTTGAGTACCGTGCCGCCGAGCCCGGCGGAGTCGAGCTTGTTGAGCATGGCAAGTTGCAGCGAATCCTTGGGGAGTGCCGCTCCGATGAGGTTGACATCAATGTAACGTTTGCCATGCTTGACATACTCCTTATGGCTGAGTACCTGTGTGTTGGGAAACACCATCTCGGTGTTGACAAAGTCTGAAGCCTTGGCCAGAAATATGTTCTTACGGAACATCCCCACAGTCATCCAAATACTCATGCCCACCGTAAGACACACCACGGTGTACACTGCAAATCTGACGCGGCTTGCACGAGGCGAATCGGAATTGGGCAGCGTCCTATAGCCCATCACCTTGACTCCAACCCACGATGCGAAGAGGATGAACACTGCGTTGATTACGAACAGATAAAGAGCCCCGAGGAAGAAATTCATCTGCACAGTGGCGAGTCCGTATCCGGCGGTGCAGAGAGGAGGCATCAGCGATGTGGCGATGGCCACACCCGGCATCACCTGCCCCTTGTTCTTGCAAGCAATGCTCAGGATACCTGCCGCGCCGCCGAATAGACCCACGAAAACATCATAGATTGAGGGCGAGGTGCGGGCAAGCAGCTGGCTGGCGCTTTCATATTGCGGCCAGATAAGGAAGTATATGGCCGAAGCGAGCAGCGAACCCACCACGGCCATGGAGACGTTGCGCAATGAGCGGCGCAGGAGAGCAAAGTCCTCGATGGCGATAGCCACGCCCATACCAATGATAGGTCCCATAAGCGGAGAGATGAGCATGGCGCCGATAATCACGGGGATTGAATTGGTGTTGAGGCCCACAGAGGCTATAAAGATGGCGAAAATCAGCACAAGAAGTTGTGACCCTTTGAATGATACGCCCGCGCGAACGCTCTCCAGCACCGCATCGCGCTGCTCAAGGTCATTGCTTATATTGAAATAGGACTTGACGTCGGTGATGAATTTCTGCAAAAGCTGTTGCATAATGATGAATGGCGACAAATGTCTGCTTTGCAGTTCAACGGATGCCGCGTGAAGTTGGTTCACGGGCATCATTGATTGGCTCAAGTTCAACAAACCGGGCGGGTGCCGTGTTAAGTAGTGAAAAATCCATTTCAAATTCCATCACCCTTCAGTCAACAGACAGATTATGCACATGGCCGATGCGTTGGTGTCGCCCGCGGTAGCAGCCGGGGCCGCCGTAGTGTCCGTAGCAGCCCTTGCGGTTGCAGCAAGCAAAGTGAAGAAGTCCGCCCCCGACAACATAGTGCCGTTGATGGGCGTGGTCGGAGCCTTTATCTTCGCGGCACAGATGATAAATTTCTCTATCCCCGGCACCGGGTCAAGCGGTCACATAGTGGGGGGCGTGCTTGCCGCCACGCTGTTAGGGCCCTGGGCAGGGCTTATTACGATAGCATCAGTACTTGTGGTGCAGTGTCTGGTGTTTGCCGACGGCGGTCTGATGGCTCTCGGGTGCAATATACTCAACATGGGCATCTGCACAGCCCTGATAGGTTACGGGTTGATATATCGCCCCATCGTAGGCCGTTCGCTGAAACTCGGGCGCATAATGACAGGTTCGGTAGCAGCATGTATCATAGGACTTGAAATAGGGGCACTGCTCGTCACCTTTGAGACCGAGCTGAGCGGTGTAACGGCCCTCTCATGGGGTAGCTTCCTCACGCTGATGACCTCAATCCACTTTGCAATCGGAGCGTGTGAAGGTGTCGCCACCGGCTTGTTGCTCTACTTTGTAGCCAAGTCACGTCCGGCACTTCTTCTTCGCGAAGACCCCTCACCTGCAACGGCTGCCAAGGAACATTCCCTGCGTCCTGTACTGATAGTATTCGGTGTGTTAGCCCTGATATTCGGCGTTACGTTCACGTGGATAGCTTCGTCGCATCCCGACGGACTTGAGTGGAGCATAGAGCAGCTCACCGGAGCCACCGACGTGGTTAACAATACCGCAGCAGCCACTCGCTCAGCGTTCAGCAACGTGCAGAATGCCACCTCCGTAATACCCGACTATGAGAGCACCTGGTCAGGCATTATAGGTTGCCTGATGGTGGTGGTTCTCACTTGGGGCGTGCTCAGCTGCCTGCGCCTTCGCAAGAGCCACGTGGTAGCCAAGTGACCTTAATGATGAGCATCCACTAATTGGAACTTCATCGCTACATGATATGAGCAACCTTGACAAGGCATTGCTGACCCTGAACGAGACAGAGACGAGCGCCCGCCGAGGCGACTCGCCTCTGGCGCGCAGGGATGCGCGGGCAAAGACCCTTGTCACGCTGCTCTATCTTGTGGCACTGCTGAGTCTGCCGCTTGACAATTTAGGTGCCATCATCCTGTTTGCACTCTATCCGATTATCGGTGCGTCAATGGCCGACATCCCTTACGGGCGCATATTCCGTGCCTCGCTATACACCCTGCCGTTCATAGCTTTCATAGGCATATTCAACCCCATCTTCGACCACAAACCGCAGCTTGTGATTGGCTCGGTGGTGATTAATGAAGGGTGGGTACAGTTTGCCGCCATCCTCGTGAGGGGCTTGCTCTGCGTGCAGGCAACCGTGCTGTTGATTCTCTCCACAGGGTTCATATCCCTGTGCCGCGGATTGCGGAGGATGGGACTGCCGGCGATATTTGCCACACAGCTGTTCATGCTCTACCGCTATATATTCGTTCTTCTCAGTGAGGCACGCGACATGGAGCGTGCGCGAGTGTCACGCGGTTACGGTCGCTCCTCCTTCGGGCTCCGTTTCTGGGCTACCTTCGTCGGTCAGTTGCTCCTGCGCACCACTTCGCGCGCAGAGCGCATCCACGGAGCCATGCTCTCAAGAGGGTTTAGCGGCGAAGTGCCTTATTCCGGCGGCTCCGACCGGTGGCGATGGGCCGATACCATATATCTGTTTGTGTGGAGCACCATATTCGCGGCCATCCGTTTCTGCGACATACCTTCACTTTTCACTCAAATGATGCACTAATGAGTCACCACTACGTACAGTTCAGCGATGTGCATTACACTTATCCCAATGGCTATGAGGCGTTGCGCGGTGTGACCTTTCGCGCAACGCACGGCGAGAAAGTAGCAATAGTGGGAGCCAACGGAGCCGGCAAGTCCACGCTGATGCTCCACACCAACGGGCTGCTTCTTCCCACGCAGGGTGAGGTGGTGATTGGCGATGTGAAAATTACCCGAAAGACTCTCCCTGAGATACGTCGCACGGTGGGGATAGTGTTTCAGAACCCTGATGACCAGCTCTTCATGCCAACGGTGGAGGAAGATGTGGCTTTCGGACCTTGCAACATGAAGCTGACCGATGAGGAGGTGGAGCGGCGAGTGACCAATGCCCTGGAAGCTGTCGGAGCCTCTGAATTGCGAGAACGCGCTCCGTATCAGCTCTCCGGAGGACAGAAAAGGAGTGTGGCCATAGCCACAGTGCTATCCATGGAACCGGACATATTGGTGCTTGATGAGCCGTCAAGCAACCTTGACCCCAGGGCACGGCGACTGCTCATGGAACAGATTCGCGGATTCTACCATACGTGTCTTATCACCTCGCATGATCTTGACATGGTACGTAAAGTGTGTACACGTACCATCGTAATGGCACATGGCACAATAGTGGCCGACGGCCCGACGGAGGAAGTGCTGGACAACCGCGAATTGCTGGACAAAGCAGGGCTATGATGATTATACGGGGCAAAAACGCTATCTTTGCACCTGTTCCTCATCACACATCATCCACACACCCTGCTGCATGGCAAAAGAGATAGAGCGTAAGTTTCTCGTCAAGGATAACTCCTACATCGCTGCAAGCACATCAAGCCACCACATTATACAGGCCTATCTGGCAAGAATGGACAGGGGAGTGGTGAGAGTCCGCATCATGGATGACCGCGCATACCTGACCGTGAAGAGCCGTAACACCGGTATGAGCCGCGATGAGTGGGAGTATGAGATTGCTCCCGAGGATGCCCGCAGCATGATAGACAAGATATGCGAGGGGGGTGTCATTGACAAGACCCGTTACATAGTGCCTTACGAGGGGTATCGCTGGGAGGTGGATGCGTTTCACGGGCATCTCGAAGGGCTCGTTGTAGCCGAGGTTGAGCTGCCTGATGAGAAGTGTCAACCACCGCTGCCGCCGTTCACAGGACGCGAAGTGACCGGCGAACGACGCTTCTACAATTCCGTGCTGATGACGCAGCAGAGGCCTTGATGCACTGCTGGATGAGAGGGAAGTTTGGTCCGGTTGGCTCTGTTGTGGAAAAATTTTTGTAAATTTGGGCACGATTTTCAACCATTTCTGAGGCTACGCCGTATATAGTATATAGCACCCGGTAACAGACATAAGATGTTTGAACAATATAACCTCCAGGAAATTGCACCCTTTGATGATGCACAATTCCATGAAAAAATGACCCGGTTGGTGGAGGAACCCGGATTTGAGCACGCCGTGAGATGGGTTCTCCCGGATGTTGATTATCCAGAGTTCGTGCGCGAGCTCCTTCAGGTACCGGATAAGAACACACTCCAGCTCAAAGTGATGGGGCCATTTCTGGAGCTCCTCGCCAAGAAGACCACTGCGGGTATCACCTGTGACGGTATAGAAAACGTCAAGGAGGGCATTTCATATACATTTATCACCAACCATCGTGACATAGTGCTCGATGCGTCGTTTCTGAATCTCTGTTTCATCCGTCACCGGATGCCAACCTCGGAGATAGCCATCGGCAATAATCTGCTCATCTATGAGTGGATTGCCGACCTCGTGAAGCTCAACAAGAGTTTCATAGTGAAGCGTGACTTGAAGATGACCCAAGCTCTCAAAGCCGCACAGCAGCTCTCGGCCTACATCCATTATGCCGTGATGAAGAAGGGTGAGAGCGTGTGGATAGCTCAAAGGGAAGGACGCGCCAAGGACAGCAACGATGTCACTCAGGAGAGCCTGATGAAGATGCTGGCTCTGGAAGGTGGCGGCTCGACTCGCGACAATCTGGTGAACATCAATCTGATGCCGGTGTCAATCTCCTATGAGTATGACCCCAACGACTTCCTGAAGGCCAAGGAATTTCTGCTCAAGCGCAAGAATCCTGACTATCACAAGAGTCAGCGAGATGACCTGCTGAGCATGGAGACCGGCTTGCTCCAGTATAAGGGGCGCGTGCACTTCTCCCTATCACCATGCATAAGTGACGAGATAGCCCGCATAGCACCCGACACCAAGCGTCTGGAAGTGATACAGCAGGCATGCGCCATGGTGGACCGGCGTATACATTTGCGTTACCACATATATCCCATAAACTACATAGCTGCCGACCTGCTCAACGACAACAGTGCTAACGCATCGCATTACACACCCGTTGAAGCCGCAGACTTCAAGGATTATATCGAGAAACAGATAGACAAAGTAGACCTGCCGGATCTGACCTTCGGCGACCGCCAGTATCTGCGTAAGATGATGTTCACGATGTATTCCAATCCGCTGTATAACAAGCTTGCCGCCGAGCGAGCCAAGTAACCTGCCACCTTTGATTTCACTTCCGATATGCGAGTTCCACTGTTGCCGTTCATCATACTGATACTCCTCTGTGCGGGCATAGACCTGTACATATGGAGAGCGTTAAGACAGAGATGCCGACACAGATGGCCTGCGCAGCTTCACCTGTGGGTGAGCATAGCCCTCTATGCGTTCATCGCCGTGGTGATGGCGTTGCCACACCGCACCGGCTCCGAGGAGCTGTTGCTCACCAAGATGTGGGCCATCTTTGCGTTTACAAGCGTATATGGCTCCAAGTTTATATTCGTGGTCATTGACCTGCTCGGGAGCATCCCTAAGCTGTGGCATGCTCACCGTCTTCGGTGGATGACGCATCTGGGATGGGTGCTTGCATTGCTGAGCTTCGTGACTATCTGGTGGGGCGCATTGGTTAACCGCTTCAATATGCAGGTGCGGGAAGTGACGGTAGCAGACCCCACCTTGCCCGCAGCGTTTGAGGGGTTCCGGATAGTGCAGATCTCAGACCTTCACACCGGCACGTATGGCTCTGACTCATCCTATCTGCGGCGCGTGGTGGAACTGATTAACTCACTGCACCCCGATATGATAGTGTTCACCGGCGACATCGTGAACCGACTCACGGTGGAATTGGAGCCTCATATCGGCGCGCTTAGTGGCCTCAAAGCCCCATACGGCGTATACAGCATCCTTGGTAATCACGATTACGGCGACTACTTTGAGTGGGATAATCCCGAAGAGAAAGTAGCTAACCGCAACCGACTCATCGCCCTGCAAGGTGACTCCCTGCAGTGGACACTGCTTCTGAACGAGCACCGCTACGTGCACAGAGGCAACGACTCGATAGCGATAGTGGGCGTGGAGAATGTCGGCGACCCGCCATTCAAGGTCTACGGGTCGCTGCTGAAAGCATATCCCACCCCCGGTGACTCTGTATATAAGGTACTTCTCACGCACAATCCTGCACATTGGACTGACTCTATAGCCGGACGTAAGGATATAAACATACCGCTGTCACTTGCCGGACACACACACGCCATGCAGATGGAAGTGGCCGGAGTGTCGCCTGCCGCCCTGCGTTACCGCACATGGGGTGGCCTCTACAACGATGCCGACAGCGCATCAATGACCGGACGCTCCCCCCATCAGCTTTACGTGAACATAGGCATAGGCACCGTAGGTATGCCGATGCGCATCGGAGCTACCCCTGAAATCACCGTAATCACTCTTACCCGATAACACACACCCTCCCGACCCCTCCAGCATCACTATTATGGTCAATCACTATTCTTTAATCATCAGCAGCGAACTCAACATCATGCGCAAGCATATCTCGGCTACACTGAGGATGCTTGATGACGGAGCCACCGTGCCCTTCATAGCTCGTTACCGCAAGGAGCAGACCGGCTCCATGGACGAAGTGACGCTCCGCAAGGTTCAGCAGCGATATGACCAGCTGAAGGAATTCTTCAAGCGCCGTGAATTCATCATGGATGCCATAGAGAAGCAGGGCGCACTCACCGACGAGCTCCGCAAGCGCATCGAGGAGACCTTTGACCCTGTGACACTTGAGGATATCTATATGCCGTTCAAGCCGCGCCGACGCACACGTGCTGAGGCTGCCCGCGAAAAGGGCTTGGAGCCGCTCGCCAAGATGATTATGGCCCAGAATCTTGATGATCTTACCAAAGCTGCCACAAAATACGTGCGCAAAGGTGGTGCCGAGAATGTGGCCGATGCCGTTGCAGGCGCTGCCGACATCATCTCAGAGTGGGTGAGCGAGAGCGAGAAAGCTCGCGGCATAGTGCGCGCCAAGTTTGTACGCAGTGCGCAGATAGTGTCGAAGGTGGTGAAAGGGAAAGAGGAGGAAGGAGCCAACTATCAGGCATATTTTGACTTCAAGGAGCCGTTGCGCACCTGCACATCACACCGCTATCTGGCCATGCGCCGTGGCGAGGATGAAGGGGTGCTCACAGTGTCGATAGGTATAGGTGATGATGAGATGGTGGAACGCCTCTGCCGTATGTTCGTCAAGCCCGATGCCACAGAAGCAACTGCCGCAGTGGTACGCGGAGCCGTCAAGGAGGGTTACCGCCGATTGCTGCGCCCCTCCATCGAAACCGAGATTTCACAACAGACCAAGGAGAAGAGCGACGAGGCCGCCATATCTGTGTTCACCGACAATGTCCGCGAGCTGTTGATGGCTCCCCCGTTGGGGCGCAAGCGCATCATGGCCATTGACCCCGGCTTCAAGAGCGGCTGCAAGGTGGTGGATCTGGATGAGCGCGGCAATGTGCTCGGACACGAGGTAATCTATCCGAATCCTCCTGCAAACGACCTCTACGGGGCTGCCGACACACTCTGCGCCATGGTAGCTCAGGATGGTATAGATGCCATAGCCCTTGGAAATGGTACCGCCTCGCGTGACACTGAGAAGTTCCTTGAGAGCATCCGCTTCCCGCGCAAGGTTGATGTGCATCTGGTGAGCGAACAGGGGGCGAGCATATACAGTGCTTCGGACGTTGCCCGCGAAGAGTTTCCCAATGAAGATGTGACGATGCGCGGAGCAGTGAGCATAGGCCGCCGTCTGCTTGACCCCCTCGCCGAGCTTGTGAAGATTGACCCCAAGTCAATAGGAGTGGGCCAGTATCAACATGACGTGAACCAGCCGCGTCTGCGCGCCGCTCTTGATGCCACCGTGGAGAGCTGCGTGAACTCTGTGGGGGTCAACGTCAACACCGCTTCGCGCCAGTTGTTGAGCTATGTTTCCGGCATAGGGCCGCAACTCGCCGCCAATATCGTGGCCTATCGCGACGAGCATGGCGACTTCACGGAGCGCACAGAGCTGCTCAATGTGCCGCGCATGGGCGAAAAGGCATTCCAGCAGTGCGCCGGCTTCTTGCGCATACCCAGTGGCAAAAACCCGCTTGACAACACCGGAGTTCACCCTGAGCGTTACTCACTTGTGGAGAAGATTGCCTCCGATAGCGGAGCAGACATGCACCGATTGCTCACTGACCGCAACTTCCTTCATAACATTGAGATAGACCGCTTTGTCACCAAGGAGGCCGGCCTGCCCACCCTCACCGATATAGTAACCGAACTGGAGAAACCCGGCCGCGACCCGCGCGGAGAGGTGGTGGACAAGCCCGAGTTTGATGCCGGCGTTCGCCGCATTGATGACCTTCACATCGGTCAGGAGCTCACCGGCAAGGTGAACAATATCACTGCCTTCGGAGTGTTTGTGGACTTGGGTCTGAAGGAGAATGGCCTGATTCACATCTCGCAGCTCTCGGACGACTATATCCGCTCCGCCCAAGAGGTGGTACGCATGGGTCAGGTGGTGAAAGTGCGTGTGATGGACCTTGACCCCTCACGCGGGCGTATCGCCCTGACGCTGAAAGGTGTGAGTCAGAATATTATCTGACACGGCCACAATAAAGAGCGACACCTTATTCTAATTAAGCGAGACAGCATATTCCGTGAACGGCAACGCACCGCACCGGGTGCTAATCGGACTGGGGAGCCGCGATGGCCGGCGTGAGCAAAACGTCAAGCAGGCTATTACTTGGCTCCGGTCCCTGCT
This sequence comes from Candidatus Amulumruptor caecigallinarius, assembly GCA_023665605.1. GTDB lineage: Bacteria > Bacteroidota > Bacteroidia > Bacteroidales > Muribaculaceae > Amulumruptor > Amulumruptor caecigallinarius_B. Next base: position 1,350,550 of record JAMPDP010000001.1, read on the forward strand.
TACCGAGCCCGTTGATTCAGGCATCTACATGACCGCACCACTCAGCGGAGTGGGTTCGGACTACTGCAATGCAGTAGTTACGGGTATTTATGCCGGAGAGCCGGAAACACTTGCAAAAGAACTTAAGGCTTATGAACGCAGCGCGGGGCGCACTCCTGCCCGCGTCACCATCGACCTTGATCTTGTCGGGGTGGACGGGCAAGTAATGCGCCCCAAGGATTACGCTGCTCCCTATTTCACGATAGGGCTCGGGATGTTGGGAAATTCGTAGTGCTGTTACCGGTCTTATTATTACACATGCTCGCAGAGCAGTGAGGTAATTACTTCAGGCGGAGGTGGTCGCCGGTCTCATCGACGATAGCGCGGAAGTAACGGGGGTCATCGTAGCCGGCAAATTTGGGTTGCTCGGGCATCCCGTCAGCAGTGCGGGCAAACTGACCGTCGCGCTCCTTCTTGATGTTGAAATCCAAGTACTTGACCAAGAGATAATCACCCAAAGCCTTATAGCGCTTCACGTAATCGGCGCTTGCTGTCTGGAGGTGGTCGTTGAGGAGGGCGCTTGCCTCAGCATAGTCCATCGGCGCTACCTTGATTCGGAGCGAATCGGCATCCTCCTCCAGACGCGTCTCAATGTCAGACTGCACCTTTCGTATGTCGGGAATCATCTGCGAGTAGCGGTAGTAAGCCTGGTTGGCAACCCAGTTGTTGACCCAGAACGCCGCGTCCCATGAGATGTTATACATATCGCCGTTGCCCTGCTCAAACGCGCGGGGCACGCTGGTCATGCAGCTGTATATGGGGACGTATACGCAAGTGTTTGCATCGTCGCATCCGAACCACAAGATGCCTCGCATGGCCTGCGGGAACTCTCGGTTCATCTGTGAGACAAATGAGAAGCCGGTCTGCTGAGTGGCTATCGCGCGTTCGTGCAGATACTTCACAGAGTCCACTTCCCACTCCATGGGGCGCGCACGGTAAGGCACGGTGAAGGGGCCGGCACCCACATCCTTGGTCATGTCGAAGGGAGTGCCCTCGAAGTGGTCACGCATCATCCACTTCATGTCGGTTAGGGAGAGTTTGCGTGAGGGCTTCACCCACAAGGGCATCACCTCAGCACCCTTCTCATTGTTAATCCAGGGGAGATAGCGGTCCATGTCCTCGGCAAACTTGTTGTAGTAAGCCCATACTCGCGCATCACAACCGCGGAGAGTGCCGAAGTCTGCGGGGCAGTATGTTGCCGAGAAGCTGAACTCCTCATCCTTGCCGTCAAACCACCCCTTTTCGCGGGCGAAAGAGATAACATCAGGAGCATAGAGCGTCTCCGGGTCATTGAGCGGGAACTGATGGATGCGGCTTTGGTTGGCATGGCCTGCGATGTAGCCGTCGGGCACCTTGCGAGCCACCCACAGTGCACCTTTGCCACCTTTGCCTTTGCCCACCATCTCCATTACCCAGGCTTCGTTGGGGTCAGCGATGGTGAAAGACTCTCCCTCGGAGCAGAAGCCGTAGCGGTTGACAAGGTCTGTCATCACCGTGATGGCTTCGCGGGCATCCTTGGCACGCTCCAAAGTGATGTATATCAGCGAGCCGTAGTCAATGAGGCTTTCAGGGTCAGCGAGCTCCTCACGGCCGCCGAAGGTGCTTTCGGCGATGGTAAGGCCATGCTCGTTCATGTTGCCCATAGTAGCGTAGGTGTGAGGCACCTGGGGGATTTCCCCAAGATGCTTGCCGGTGTCCCATTCCTTGATGACACGCACTGAGCCTTCGGGCCAGTCAGCAGCAGGGGAGTGATAGAGTTCGCCGTAGAGCGTATGGCTGTCGGCGGCGTATGTGGCGAGGGTGGAGCCGTCAGTGGTGGCTCCGGGGGTTGCTATCAGGCTGGTGCATGCCAGGGCGTCAGCTGCCGCAAACATGGCGCAACCCGTGCATAGAATCAAGGCTTTGTTCATCTGCAAGAAATACGTGATAATTAATAATCACAAAGTTACGCATTTCTGCGCTGATTAGCAAGAGCGAATGGTCAGGGGAGAGTGAGACCGGAGGGAGTGAGGACGATGCGACGGGCTTTGTAGAGGGCACCTACGGCGCGTTTGAAGTCTTTTTTGCTGCAGTGCAAAGACTCTTTTATCTGTTCGGGAGAGGATTTGTCGGTAAGCGCGAGAATTCCTTCGGGGGATGTCCGGATAAGGTCAATAATCTGTTCCTCCAGGGGTGCGATACGCACTCCTACACGCTCGTTGAGAGTGACATCAATCTTACCGTCGGGGCGTACTCGCTTGACGCAAGCCTCACATAGCTCACCGATGGCGAGGGGCTGATACACCTCATTCTCATATATGATACCGCGGTGCAGATTGTCCACGATTACGCGGTAGCCAAGTTCGTCATGGGCGATGACGAGGGCTTGCACATGGTCGCGCGTCTTGTACTCCGGGAGCACGTTGCCGAGAAACTTCTCGATTTTGGCTGAGGCCGCCACGCGGTGTGTGGCATCGTCAAGATAGAGATACACAAGATATTGGCATCCCGGGCGCATTCTGACCTTCTGCTCGCGGTAGGGCACGAGGAGGTCTTTGGGGAGACCCCAGTCAAGGAATGCACCTATCTTGTTGACCTCTACGGCTTGCAGAAAAGCGAACTCGCCGACTCGGGCGAATGGGTGCTCGGTGGTGGCTATCAGGCGGTCTTCGGAGTCCGTGTAGACAAATACACGCATCAGGTCGCCCGGCTCCACCGGTTCGGTGATGTAACGGGCCGGGAGAAGAATCTCCGTATCGTCGCCGGCGTCAAGATATAGGCCAAAGTCCACTATCTTCTTGACCTCAAGCTCGTTGTAGTCGCCGATTCTTACTTTCATAGGAAGCATTCAATTCGTTAGGGTACTGCAAAAGTAACACACGAGAACGAAATATGTGGTAAATGCTGAAAAAATCATGTAATTTTGCGGTGGAATAACATAGCTGTATCTAAAACATGAACACATCATTATTACGTATCCTGACGGCTGCGGCCGTCTCCGTGTCCCTGCTAACCATTGCTACGTCATGCAGCAATGACGATGACAATAACGACACAACCTTCCTGCCGCAACCTCCCGTAACGCCCAACACCCCTCAGGGGCCTGCCGGAGTGAATGACTTTGCCCGGTACGGAGAGTTGACGGTGTTGAAGTACGGCCTGTGCAACGGCGACTGGAGCTATGGCGAACTGCACGAGAACTATGCCTACACATTCAATGCCGATCATCTGGTGGATTGTGTCATATCCGTGAGCACCGGTGTGCATAATCCCATAATCTACGGAGACGATAAGATTACCGTGCAACATTGCGGTCTTGGCGATGTTGTTGAGGACGAATATGTCTATTTTTTGGAGAACGGGCGCATAACCCACTGTACACGCAACGGCAAGGAGATGTATCGCTGGGAGTATGACGCTGACGGACGAGTGGTAAGAGCCGTCAGTCTGCTTACCGGCGGAGGGATAGCCAATGCCTGGCGTGCACGTTGGACAGCCACTGGCGACCTCGCGGAGGTGGTGTGTGAGGAGGTGAGCGATTACGCAGCAGGGAGGGAAAATTTCGGCGACCGCGTGAGCTTCACCTACACAACGATGCCGATGCTCAACCCGATAGCTATCAAGCTTCCGCTGAACAAGCCGAGTACTTCCACTATGCTGTCTCTAAAGCTCACACCCGTGCTTCTGGCCCAAGGTTATTATGGCAACAGCGTTCCCGCGATGCTCCCCTCGTCAATTAGCGAATATGATGTGAGCGAATCTGCCACTTTACCTGCTAAGGTGACTGACTACCGCTACACCTTCGATGCCGATGGACGTGTGACGCGCACCGAGGAGATGTACACCAACGGAGTAGGAGCCACGAATTATTATTACGGCTCCTGTCAGACCTACGAGTGGAGGTGAATACGCCGGGGCGACAAGTAAAGCCAAGTAAGGTTTTGGCGTGTTTGCATATCTCAAATTAAATGCCTAACTTTGCAGACAATTAGCTCAGTCTATTAGCTTTTGCTCAATGAACAGACAGTCTATTTGCCGCCTGGTGATGGCCGGAGCTCTTGCCCTGACCGTCGCTGCATGCTCCTCCAAGAAGTCCGACTCCTCGGAGGCCGTCAACGAAGAGATGCGCAACTCACACCTCTTCGAGGCTATCAACTCCGGCGACATGATGCGCACTGCATCTATAGCCGACTCGCTTGCTCTCAATGTTGACGACATCACCAACAACGAGAGCGTGGCGGTGCTCATGGCCTATCTGGAGGTGCACAACAAGGCCTCGGAGGCAAATGACCGTCGGCTCGACTTGGAGACACTCCGCAAGTTTGTGGATGTGTACGACCTCTCGTTGCAGCGTGACCGCGACGGTATGCAGGCCGCGCTTGCACAGGCTCGGCAGGTGAACCCCGATGTTGACCTCGAGGTGCTGTGCCGCGAGTTTCGTGCCAAGCTCGCCGAGTATGATGCCATTCAGGGCGGGGATCTCACCAACGATGAGCCCGCCGCCGCCGACACCACAGCAGCAGCTGTTGACTCAATGAGCGTAAGAGGTTCGGAAGAGGAGCTCCCGGTGGAGATGCGTCCCGCCGACTGAAACTTTCATTTTCTACATCTATTTATCAACCAATTCATTCCTACACACTCTCATGGACAACAACTATCAGCAGCAGCCCCCCATGGTTCCCACTCCGGGTATCAGCTTTCAGGACGCAATCCGCCTTGGCTTTGAGAACTACTGCAACTTCAATGGCCGCGCCACCCGCTCCGAGTACTGGTGGTGGATGCTTTTCACCTTCATTGTAAGTGCCATCTTCAGCGCACTTGGCCAGGCTGCCAACTTCTTCTCCATCATTGGCGGTCTCGTAAACCTCGCCCTTCTGCTCCCCTCACTGGGTCTTTGCTGGCGCCGTATGCACGACATCGGAAAGGGTGGCGGCTGGTTCTTCATTTCGCTGATTCCTCTTGTAGGCTGGATCATCTGGATTGTATGGTGCTGCAAGCCCAGCGAGCCTGTCAACAACCGCTTCGGCGCTGTTCCTCCCACCGCTTATTGATCAAGAGGTAACACAAGCCTCTAAACGGTCTGCCGCTTTGACAGATACGATAACCTCACACTGAACACGGACAAACCCCGTATACCTCTGCTCCGGCTGTGGTATTCGGGGTTTTCTCTCACAGTAAGTCTTTGATTAAACCCACCCACCATCGACAGATATGCACCGAATAGCCGTCATAGCCTCCGGAACCGGTACCAACGCTGAGAACCTGGCTCGCGCCTTTGCCGACTCCCCGCAAGCGAGGGTCGTGCTCATGCTCTCTAATAAGGCCGATGCAGGAGCGCACAGCCGTCTCAATGCTCTTGGCATCCCCTCTGTCACATTTACCAACCAAGAGTGGGCAGAGTGTCCAGATAAGATTCTTGCATTGCTACACGCTGAGTCCATAGACTTCATAGCTCTCTGTGGGTTTCTGCGCAAGGTGCATCCGGCGATAGTCGCGGCATATAAGGGGAGGATTGTAAACATCCATCCTTCACTTCTGCCACGCCACGGCGGCAAGGGGATGTATGGCATGAAGGTGCATCAGGCTGTGATAGATGCCGGCGATGAACAAACAGGGGCGACGGTGCATTATGTTACCGATGAGATGGACGAGGGCGACATCATCATTCAGGGGTGCGTACCTGTCATCCCGGGAGATGACGCAGCCACAGTAGCCGCCAAAGTCCATGCCGTCGAGATGGATATTTATCCACAGGCGGTAGCTAAAGCACTCTCAGAAACCACCTTTCAACCATAATACAACACATGACAGCATCCAAGCTGCTTTTCATCACTTCCACCGCGCTGCTGGCGGTAATGCCACTGAGAGCTCTCGCCGAGGAGAGTATCAGCTATGATGCCTCCGTGACCGGAGGAGTGTCATCCGGTGACTTCGCACCCTATTACCTCGCGTCCAACCGCTTCGGCACCATTACACAGGGAGACAACCTTCAGCTTAACCTTGGCTTTGCTCGTGACCTCAATCTTGGCAAACGTTTTGATTGGACTTACGGAGCACGGGCAGTGGCCGGTGCTTATTCGTCAGTGCGCTACGATGTGTACAACACCACCTCCGAGAGCTTTGACTCACATGCGGAACGCCCTGCATCCATATGGCTTCAAGAGCTGTGGGCGGGCGTGAAATGGCGTTGCCTCTACCTGACCGGCGGCATGCGACAGGACGGTTCCCCATGGCTTGACGAGAGCTTGTCCTCCGGAGACCTGGTGAAGAGCAGCAATGCTCGTCCACTTCCCGGTGTCGATGCCGGTTTCGTGGACTTCCAGACTTTTCCTTGGACCAAAGGGTGGCTTGAGGTGAAAGGCTCGCTGGCGTTCCGATGGTTTACAGACAACTCTTACCTGAAGAATCGCTACAACTACTATTCCTATCACATTACTCTTGATCAGGCATACTGCTATCGCGACGTATATTTCCGCAGCCGGGCATCAGAGCCGTTCTCGGTAATGATAGGGGCACAGGTGGCCTCGCTCTTTGCCGGCACCACCTATCGCTATAATGAAGGGACGCTCGAGTCAGTGACCCACAATCCCTCCGGCTTCAAGACTTACATGAAGATGTTTGTGCCCCATGAGGGTGGTAGTGAGCTGTACTATGACGGACAGCACTTGGGAGCATGGGATATCAGCGCGCGTTACCGTTTTCGCTCCGGCCACACCCTTACAGCCTACACTCAGTGGCTCTGGGAGGATGGTTCGGGCATGGGGAAGCTCAACGGATGGGACGGCATGTGGGGCTTGAAATTTACCGCTCACGAGCCGTGGTGGATAGATGGGGCTGCAGTGGAGTATCTTGACTTCACAAACCATAGCGGCCCTGTGCACTTCGCCCCCCAGCACTCCGACTGGGTGTTCGGGCACACACGAGCCACCGGCGCCGACAATTATTATAACAACGTGACTTACAACGGTTATTCCAATTATGGTATGGCAATGGGCGGCCCGTCGTTCATGAGTCCCATATACAACCGTGACGGTTTCCCCGCCTTCCGCCAAAATCGCTTTCGCGGTTTCCATGCAGCAGTTAACGGACATCTGCATCCCGACTTGACCTATTCGCTCAAAGTGGGTTACCGCAAGGGTTACGGCACGCCCTATCTGCCGGTGCGCGAGCCGCGTCACCTCACTTCCGCTATGTTCGGCCTTGATTGGAAGATAAGTCGTGTCAAGGGTCTCTCAGCATCGCTGCAGGCAGGAGCTGACCGAGGGAATATGCCGTCGAGAAGCTACGGAGTGCTGATTGGCGTGAAGTATGAAGGCATAGCCACATTCTGAGCCCAACAATCAAGAAGTAGCTTGTAAGCGCAATTCATTACTGCCCAACACGTATAACAGATATGAAACACAATATATTGAGCCGCATCATAGCCTCTATTATCTTTATGGCCCTCAGCTGCGGGATAATCTCCTGTGAGTCTAATAACGGCGATATCGGCGACCTCTACGCCACATGGAACGTGGAGCGCGTGACCATTGACGGAGTCGCTGACCCGGACTATGACGGTAATGTAAGCTGGGCTTTTCAGAGCAATATCCTCTGGATGATGGCGGTGCTTGACCATGAACAGACCGACAACTGCTACGCCACATGGGCTCTGCAAGATGACGGCAAAGTGATGATTATAGACCTGAGCCACGGCTACCTCGCTGAACTATCCTCGTTGCCCTGGGGCACGGTGGTGCATATGTCGGTCATCACACACACCAATGACACTCTCACGCTGAGCTACATCAACAAAGCAGGGGAGACTGTCGTTTACTATTTAAAGAAATTGGTGTAACCTATGTCAACACGTATTCAACTTTCATCACTGCTTGCTGCTGCGACAATCTTCGCAGGCGTGCATACGGCCAATGCCGACCCCCTGAGGCTTGAGCCTATTAAGTACGGCGACATGAACTCATGGGTGACGCGTACGGTAGGGGAGAGTGGCATCATCGGGGGTAACAAGAAGACCCTCTATGAAATCGGCCCTAACATGACCATTAGCAAGGAGAATCAGGCATACACTCCTCAGGGGGGCTCACCCTGGGCCACGAGCAATGTTTATGCACACGTTAAGGGTATCAACAAGGGTAGCAACGCCGTTTATCCTGAGACACACGCCGGAGCCGGCAAGTGTGCCAAGCTGTGCAGCCAAATAGAGACCGTAAAGGTGCTCCACCTCATCAATCTTGACGTGATGGTGGCCGGCTCGATATTCCTCGGACGCATGTATGAACCTATAAAGTCCACCTCCAACCCCTACTCCAAGATGGAGATGGGCATTCCATACAGCAAGCGCCCCAAGGCACTGGTGTTTGATTACAAGGTGGATATGCCCGCCAACGCCAGTCGTATCAAGGCCACCGGGTTCGGAGGCAAGAAGACGTTGCCGGGTCGTGACCATGCCGTAGCCTTCGTTCTGCTCCAGCGCAGGTGGGAGGATTCGGAGGGCAATATCCATGCCAAGCGAGTGGGCACCGGAGGGGAGATGTTTGGAAAGACCGCGCCCTGGACCTCCAAGCATCAGGTGGCACTGCATTACGGCGACTACTCCACCAAGGCCGGCGGCCCGTCATGGCTCGGGCTTCTCCCGAAGCAGCGTTCCTATTACGCCCGCAACAGCAAGGGTAAGATGGTGCCGGTGATAGAAGAAGGCTGGGATGATGCCAACGCGACCCCGACACATGTCATAGTGGAGTTCAGTGCCGGCAGCGGCGAAGCCTATATCGGTACCGAGGGGCTAACTTTCTATGTAGACAATGTGGCTTTCGGCTTCTGACAAGTATCGTTAACGATCTGTGAATGACCTGTGGGACAGACGGCATGCAACCTGTCGCTTGACCTTTGCAAAATTTTCCCTACATTTGTGACAGATAACCGACATCTGCATCTATGGCTCGCATGAACCTCTCAGGCATGGGCGTCGCGCTCATCACCCCATTCAAGGCTGATAAATCCATTGACTTTGACGCACTTGCCAAACTCATAGAGTATCAGGTAGGGAGCGGCACGAATTATCTCGTGGTGCTTGGCACAACTGCCGAAACCCCTTCGCTCACCGCCGACGAAAAGCGTCAGGTGCGTGATTTCGTGGTGGAGCGGGTGGCCGGACGCATACCCTTGGTTCTTGGCCTTGGCGGAAACAACACGATGGGCGTGATTGAGGAGATGAAGGGTATTGACAACCTCAAGCGCTTCTCAGCAATCCTGTCGGTAGTGCCATATTACAACAAGCCGAGCCAGGAGGGCATCTATCAGCATTACAAAGCGATAGCCGATGCATGTCCCATCCCGGTGATACTCTACAATGTGCCCGGCCGTACAGGTGTGAACATGACCGCCGAAACCACGCTGCGTGTGGCTGCTGACTGTCCGAATGTGATAGGCGTGAAGGAGGCGAGTGGCAATATCACTCAGATGGATGACATCATCAAGCACAAGCCGAGTGACTTCATGGTGATTTCCGGCGATGACGGTATCACATTCCCCCTGATAACGTTAGGTGCGGTCGGGGTGATTTCAGTGATTGGCAATGCCTTCCCGAGGGAGTTCTCCAAGATGGTTCGCCTCGGGCTGGCCGGTGAGTATGATGCCGCGCGCGCCATTCACCACCGTTTCACGGAGCTGTTCGGCTTGTTGTTTATCGACGGCAACCCTGCCGGCGTGAAGTGTGCGCTTGCAGATATGGGGATGATAGAGAATGAGCTTCGCTTGCCGCTTGTGCCCACTCGGGTGGCTACCTATGAGAAGATTCACCGTTGTTTGGACGATCTTCGTTAATAAGCACAGCTTTTCAATAGGAGTCAGAGGCAAGGTAGCACACTTTACACCATTACAGCCGTAGAGGCTGACCACCCTTGTGTGGAATTGCGGAGCGTGAGATTAAGGAGCCCTCGTGCTTCGGCACCGTGTGCGTCATAAGCGCGGAGCACGTCGGTGAGTGAGCTGATACCGCTGAGGCGGAGCGAGGCAACTACGCGTCCTGCGTGAGCGAAGGTAGCAAATATAAGGTCGGCTGAGTGGAGAGTTTTCATATGCAGTGCTGATTTATGTTTGCACTGCAAAGTTGGCGAGGTGCTCGGGCAGAAACTGTGCCCACCTAATCCAAAAGATGTGAAATGAGCGTCCCGGCCATGATGTGATCACTTGGCCGGGACGCTGTGTATATCAGAATCTTCTGTGCGGGAATCAGAATGCGTTTACGATGCCCATGAAGGACTCGGCATCGAGGGCTGCGCCACCGATGAGGCCGCCGTCAACGTCGGGCTTGGCGAAGAGAGCAGCCGCGTTTGAGGGCTTGCAGCTGCCACCGTAGAGGATGGAAGTGTTGTCAGCAACCTCCTTGCCATACTTGTCAGCAATAACCTTGCGGATGTGAGCGTGCATCTCCTGAGCCTGGTCGTCGGTGGCAGTCTTGCCGGTACCGATGGCCCAAACGGGCTCGTAGGCAAGGATTACCTTGCCGAAGTCCTCAGCGGAGAGGTTGAAGAGGCCATCCTCAATCTGAGCCTTGACTACATCGAGGTAAGAACCGTTCTCGCGCTGCTCAAGGACCTCGCCGATGCAGAAGATGGGGGTAAGGCCGTTGGCAAAAGCCAGAGCTACCTTCTCGCGAAGTGTCTCGGCTGTCTCGCCATAGTACTGGCGGCGTTCGCTGTGACCGAGGATTACGTAAGTTGCGCCGGTTGAAGCAACCATCTCGGCAGAAACCTCACCGGTGTATGCGCCCTTGGCGTGATCAGCGCAGTTCTCAGCACCGAGACCGAGGAGATTGGTGTCAATCACACCGTTGACGCTTGCAAGGTGGGTGAAGGGAACGCAGATGATGACGTCACACTTGGGGGTAACCTTCTTGAGGGCCTCATTGACATCCTTAGCCAGCCCGACGCCTTCGGCGAGGGTGGTGTTCATCTTCCAGTTGCCTGCTACGATTTTCTTTCTCATATCTGTATATCTGGTTGTGAAAGTATTGTTGATGTTCGTGTATGCAAATTTACGAATTATTTTGGTGATGGGCTGCTACGCCGCGCATCTTTTTGACCATGCGGTGACGCCATAGCGAGAGCACGGCGAGCACGCCATTGTTCACGGCGATAATCACGGCCATGGCAATGAGGTAAGCCCACGTGAGCCAAGTAAGGCGGGAGTGCCCGTCGGGAGCGGAATTGATGAAGCTGATATCGTCACGGGCAAAGGCATTGTCTGCATCAAGACGCGCCAGGTACGGCCCGGCGGCACTCTTGGATGTCACCTTGCCGTCGCGCAACGTGACGATGCCGGCACGTCCTCTGACGAGTTCCTTGATTTGAAGCGGGTCGCCGTTAAACAGCGGGTACTCTGCCATGGAGAGGTCTGCCCAGATGGCCAGGTCCTGCTCTCCACCGCCAATGATTCCCACCATGGGGATGCCGTGGCGGTCAAGCAGTGCATACAGCTCATTGAGATAATAGGTGTATGACATATTGACTGCTGAAAGCGACGGGATGCAAACGAGCAGTTGCGGACCTTCATCGGCGAGCACGTCGGATGCTATGTCGTTGCCCTCAGAGTCATATATGGCAAACGGGTCATGGGTATGAGCCGTGGATGTCCCGGCGATAATCTCGCGGTCAACGTAACTCCATGTGGAGTCGGGGAGAGCATCTACGGTAAAGGCACGTCTCTCACCATCCTTCTCATAGATGAAGCGATAGGATGGACCGGAGGCAGCGGCATCATTCGAAGAATCCTCCGAGGTTTCGGTGAGTGACTGCCCCACAGCATATTGACGAAAGTCAAGGAGAGGCTGCACGGAATAGCCGTCCAGCGACAGCAGCAGTGGATAGGCAATGGTGATAATCAACGGGAGCCACTGAACATAGGGGCTCACCGCGCAGCGAACCCTCTTGTTGTAGACCAGCAGGAAGATGACACCGGCTGTGATGGAGACATTTTTCCAGAATGTGGCAGTATTGCTTATTACCCACAGGTCGCCAAAGCAGCCACAGTCAGCCACCGGGTTGACTAATGCAATGTACAGGCTGAGGGGCAGCATCCCCGCCATCAAGAGAGTAAGAATTAACGTAACACTGCGACGGTAACAACCCAGCAGAAGCATGACACCGCTCACGAACTCAAGTGTGGAGAGCCCGACGGCAGCAGTCACCATCAGTGAATGAGGCACTGAGAAGTGCCAGGCCGCGAAGTATTCACTAATCTTGTAGACGCTCCCCCAGGGGTCAATGGCCTTGGCGAATCCGGAAGCTATGAACACGGAGCCAATAATCAGGCGCAACAGGATGACTGCTGCGAGCAGCCACTTTGAGGTTCCGGCAGAGGAATTGCCCTCTATCCGTTTCATCCGGTCTCTGTCAGAGCGCACCGCAGCAGCCACCTCGGCAGCGGTGGCTGGAGCCGAGGCTATCTCAGCCTCAGAGGGTGGCGCACCGGGGGCCGGGGATGTATCCTTATAGGATGTGTCTGGACGGGCGGCCACTTCTGCCTCAGTGACGCTATCAGTCTTCGGGGTTGGTGAGCTTGATGATGGCAAAGATGGCATAATTGATTATATCCTGATAGTTGGAGGCTACGCCCTCAGATACCGACACGCGACCGTCATTTCCTTCAATCTCCTTGATGCGGTTGAGCTTGGTCAGGATAATGTCGGTGAATGAGCATTGGCGCATATCGCGCCAGGCCTCGCCATAGTCATGGTTCTTGGCGAGCATCAGAGTGCGGGCAGCTTCTGCCTCAGTATCGTAGAGTTCGAGCGCTTGCTCAGTGGAGAGGTCACAACGGTCAGAGTCGGGCAGACGCAGCTGAATGAGAGCCATGATACCATAGTTGACGATAGCGATAAACTCAGTGAGGACACCGTCGCCCACGCGCGATTCGCCTGTGGTCTCCAGCGTGCGTATGCGCTTGGCCTTGATGTAGAGTTGATCAGTGAGAGAAGGTACTCTCATAACGCGCCATGAAGCGCCGTAGTCTTGTAGCTTCTTCTCATACATATCACGGCAGAGCGTGAAAGCGGCATCAAATTGCCGGATTGTCTTGTCACTCATTAGCGCGAACTGTTATGTAGGTGCATGCGCATCAGGAGCATCCCTACAAGTTTTGAGCTTGTAAATGTTGATAAATGCAGAGGGCCTGCGGCCCAATATCGGCTTGCAGGCCCTCTGTCATGAATTGCAGGAGTGTCCGGTATACGGATTAGTAGAGGTTGTTGACGCGCTCGAAGTTAGCGTTGTCCTTGAGCACGTAGTAGATGTTCTTGAGGTACTGGAGGGCGTTGTGGTTCTCGCTCAGTTCATAGCACTTCTCGAACGCGGCAGCGGCCTCACGGCGGAGGGGGTTAATCTTGTCCTGCTCAAGTTGATGGAACTGAGACTCGGAGATGCCGGCACCGGCGCCCTCAGCGATAGCGTCGCTCTGCTCGGCGAGCATACGGCCGATGTTGTAGTAAGCATCACCGTTCTGGGGGTCGAACTCAGCGGCCTTGCGGTAGTAGGAGAGAGCCTGGTCCTTGTCGCCCTGATTTTCGTAGAGAGCACCCATGGCGATGTTGTAGACGGGGTTCTTGGGATCCTCAGCCAGACCCTTGTCAAGGAGCTGCTTGGCCTCGTCAAACTGCTTGTGCTGGAGCTTGCCCTCAATGGTGAGCTGGAAGAACACGGGTACCTCGGTACCGTGAACTTGGTAGCCCTTCTCGGCGAAGGCATACATCTGGTCAGGATTGTTGGTAATCTTGGAGATGTACATAGCCTGGTTGAAGAGGTTCTTGTCGGTGTTACCAAGCTCGATGGCCTTGTTAAAGAGACGGATGGCGTCATCGTAACGCTCCATCTGCGAGGCTACGTAGCCCTGGAGGTAAGCGTTGGTGGCAAGCAGAGAATCGGGAGAGATTTTGATCTCCTTGGCCAGTGCCGGATGGGTGGGAGCGTCGAAGTAGATGTCCCAAGCTTTATAGGCATTGGCCCAGTCCTTTGCGTTATAGAGGTAGCGTGCGGCGTTGTCGTAGTCGTCGTAGTGTGACGCTGCGAGCTTGATGAGCTCCTTGCTGTACTTGGGCTTCACCTGACCCTTCTCGTTGGGGAGGGAGTCGAGCGGGAGAGCCTTAAGAGCGAACTCGTAGGCGTTGATGATGGAGGTGCCCATGTCGTTGACATCGACATCCTGACCGGCACGAAGGAGAACGAACTCATGGTCGAAGTTCTCATAACCGGCCTTTGCGGGCACGTAGTAGGTAAGCACATTCTCAGAGCTCTCTGCATTGGTGAAAGCCGGCTTGATAGTGTTAAGCCACTCGGTGTACTTTGTCTTACCGGGCTTGAAGCTCTTCTGTGCATCCTTCACCAGCGAAATCTGGGCGGAAGCAGCGAGACCGGCGCAGAGTGCGAGGGCTACGAGGCTTGTCTTTTTCATAACTGAAAAAATGGGTTGAAAGGTGTGGTATTGTTGTAATGTGTTATTGTACTGAAGGGGTTAACGGTCGTCGCGGTCATCGTCCTCGGTGGCAGAGTCGTCCTCGGTGAGTTCATCGTCCTCGGCGAGTTCATCGTCATCTACAGGCTCGTCATCAAGCTCGGCGTCGGGAGCCATCATATCATCAATAGCTTCCTCGATAGCCTCAGCCTGGGCATCAACAGCTTCATGGTCAACTTCCTCCTCGGGGTCGGAAGCCACGCAAGTGACAGATGCAATGACGTCGCCTCGTTTGCTCAGGTTGATAATTCTGACACCCTGAGTGGCACGGCCCTGAAGGCGAATGTCGCTGACGGCAACGCGGATGGTGATACCGCTCTTGTTGATGATTACCAGGTCGTTGTCATCGTTAACGCTCTTGATGGCCACGAGGTATCCGGTCTTTTCGGTTACCATGATTGTGCGTACACCTTTGCCGCCGCGGTTTGTCACGCGGTAAGCCTCCAGATTGGTACGCTTGCCGTAACCGTTCTCAGAGAGGACGAGAATGTCGTTGCCGTCATCCGGGCGCATGCAAATCATACCGACTACCTCGTCGTTGTCATCATCAAGACGCATACCGCGCACGCCGGTGCTCACACGTCCCATCATGCGAACTTTCGATTCGCTGAAACGGATGGCACGGCCATTGCGGTTGGCCATGATGATCTCCGACTCGCCGTCGGTGAGAGCCACGTCGACCACGCGGTCTCCCTCGCGGATTACGATGGCTTTCTTACCCTTTACATTTACGTTGATATACTCGCGGATGGAGGTCTTCTTGATTACGCCCTGACGGGTGGCGAATACCAGCGAGTGGGTATCAAGGAACGTGGGGTCATCGCTCTCCTTGTATGCAATCACAGCGTTAACAGAGTCATCAGGCTCAATATTGAGCAGGTTCTGGATGGCACGGCCCTTGGAGTTGCGTGCACCCTCGGGGAGCTCATAGACCTTCATCTTGTAGACCAGACCCTTAGCTGTGAAGAAGAGGAGGTTGGCGTGCATTGATGCGGTGTACACATCCTCAATGAAATCCTGATCGCGAGTATCGGAGCCGCGTGAACCTACGCCGCCGCGACCCTGTGTGCGAAATTCGGTGAGCGGAGTGCGCTTGATGTAGCCGAGATGGCTTATGGTGATGAGCATATCGTCATCAGCATAGAAGTCCTCAGCGTTGAAGTCGCCGGCAGTGTAGTCAATGTCAGTCTTGCGGTCATCGCCAAACTTGTCACGCACCTCGGCGAGCTCGCTCTTGATGAGCTCGCGGCACACATGGTCATCAGAGAGGATGAGTTCAAGGTGGCGGATGGTCTCCATTATCTCATCATAGTTCTTCTGGAGCTTCTCCTGCTCAAGACCGGTGAGGCGGCGGAGCTGCATCTCCAAGATAGCGTTAGCCTGCGCCTCGGTGAGCTGGAAGGTGCTCATCAGGGTAGTGCGGGCCGTCTCCGTGTCGGGACTGTGACGGATTATGCGGATTACCTCGTCGATATGCTGTGAGGCGATAATCAGGCCTTCGAGAATGTGAGCCCTCTCCTGAGCCTTGCCGAGCTCAAACTTGGTGCGGCGAATCACAACCTCATGACGGTGAGCCACAAAAGCCTCAAGGAGCTGCTTGAGGTTGAGAGTCTGGGGGCGACCGTTGACCAGAGCCACGTTGTTGACGCTGAACGATGCCTGCATCTGCGTCATCTTGTAGAGCTTGTTGAGCACCACGTTGGAGTTGGCATCGCTCTTGAGCTTGATGACGATACGCATGCCCTCGGCATTGGTGTAGTCGTTAATGTCGGCAATACCGTCGAGCTTCTTCTCGTTAACAAGGTCTGCAATGTAGCTGATCAGCTCGGCCTTGTTGACGTTGTAAGGAATCTCGGTGACTACGATGTTATCATGGTTGGCCTCAGTCTCAATTTCGGCCCGTGCACGGATGAGGATACGGCCTCGGCCGGTCTCGTAGGCATCCTTCACGCCCTGATAGCCGTAAATGGTACCTCCGGTGGGGAAGTCAGGGGCTGTGACATATTTCATCAGCTCCGGAATCTCCATCTCGGGGTTGTCAATCAGTGCTATTGAGGCGTTGATGCATTCCGTGAGGTTGTGAGGTGGCATATTGGTGGCCATACCCACGGCGATGCCGGCGGCTCCGTTGACAAGGAGGTTGGGGAAGCGTGTGGGGAGCACAACGGGCTCGCGCCTTGAGTTATCATAGTTAGGCTGGAAGTCGACGGTGTCGGAGTTGATATCCGTCATCATGGACTCGCCGAGCTTCTGGAGGCGTACCTCAGTGTAACGCATGGCGGCCGGGCCGTCACCGTCGACAGAGCCGAAATTGCCGTGCCCCTCCACGAGGGTGTAGCGCATGGCCCAAGGCTGTGCGAGACGCACGACAGTGCCGTAGATTGATGAGTCGCCGTGGGGGTGATAGTTACCCATTACCTCACCGACGCACTTGGCGGATTTCTTGAAGGGCTTGTCGGAATTGTTGCCCATCTCGTCCATGCCGAAGAGCACACGGCGGTGCACCGGCTTGAGGCCGTCGCGGACATCGGGAAGGGCGCGCGAGACGATGACTGACATCGAGTAGTCGATGTAAGCCGACTTCATCTCGTTTTCGATGTTTATGTTTAAAATGCGGTCTTCTTCAACCATTGTGTATATGTGGATGATAAGCTATGATTCGCAGATTTTGGAGCGTAGCGCAGGGGGTGGCTGACGCAGTTTTTCCAACACACAAAGGTAGCAATTTTTCTGTAAATCCAGGCCTGTCAAGGTAGGGAAAATCACGCTATGGAAAGAGAAAACAGAAAAGAGCCGCCATGGCCGGTAAAGGCTTCGGCGGCTCTCTTCTGTGATAGTATTTCAGGGAGGGAGGTCAGTAGACCACAACCTTGGTGGTGTAGCCGTCCATCATAACGATGTATATGCCGGGGGCGAGATTGTCTGTGCGTCCGAGTTCATTGCCGGTGAGGTCATAGACGGAAAGAGAGTCAAATGTGCCGGAAGTCAGTATGCAACCCGTAGAGCCCCAAGCTGTGGCGGTGGGATGCCAGTCGGCAGCTACGTTCTCAGTGGAAAGCACTTCCTGAGTACCGATGACGGCATAGGCACCGGCCGGGAGGGTTACACCTGTATTGGTGATGGTGGGTGTCACGCCGTAACTGGCGCTGAGCAGTTTGTACTTTGAAGATGGGCCTGCGAAGTTGACAGTAACGGTGGTTGTCCCGGTTGTGTTAGGGTTGACCGCAAGATAGAGTTCCTTAGAACCGTTGACCAGACGGATGGAACGCCCCTTAGCCCAGTCAGATGCCGAGCAGGCCATGGTGGTGGTGACACCATCCTTCTCAAAGAACTCCGGATTGTCATTGCGCAGGGCTATCAGCTCAGTGTAGCTGTCTTTTAGACCGGCGCGGTCTGCATTATCAAGATAGCTCCAAACCACTTTCTTGGGGGAGGTGTCATTGTCACCGTTGGTCTGCTTGGTGGTCTGGTCAGCGCCAAACTCCTGGAACTGCCATATCATGTGTGCTCCGGGGGACATCAGCATCTGAGCTGCGACAGAACCGAGACGGCGCATGGTCATCGCGGTGTTACCCTTGATGCCGGATGCACCATACTTCGCGCACTTGAAGGCCATGCGCTCCTCGTCATGGCTTTCTGCGTAGGATACGGTAGAACCCCATGTGCGACTGCCGTCAAGAGGCGCATAGAAGCGGTTGAGGTTGCTGTTTGAAGCGAACCCCATGGCAAACTGGCACGACTCAGAGTTGATGTTAGCCCAATTGACTTCGCCATTGGCCGCCATCTCGTTCTCCTCCTGAGTGCCTGCGAGGTCCTCATTGATGAAGTAAGCATCCGGCCGAACCTCTTTCATTGCCGCGTGGAGTTCCTTCATACGGGCTACGCGGGAGGCGTTGTAAGCGTTGGTCTTGACATCTGTCACACCGGTCCATCCGTTTGTGGCGGCATTGTATGTGGCGTTGTAGCTGGCATTGGAGCCGAGACCCTTCACCAGGTCAAAGCGGAAGCCATCCACGTTGTAAGCAGTGAGCCAATACTTCAGCGCGTCCTTGAACTGCTGTTGCACGAGAGGATTGTCCTGATTCCAGTCATTTAGTACACTGTATGCGTGCGGGGCTCCCCCGGCGTTGTAAAACGGGTTGTCCTTCGTATCATAGAGTGCGTACCATGGATGCAGGCCATCTGTCTGGTTGAAGACGATGTCAAGAATCACGGCCATGCCGCGGCGGTGGCACTCATCAACCAGTTTGCGGTAGTCATCAGGAGTGCCATAAGCCTTGTCAGGGGCGAAGTAGAAGTTTGTGTTGTAACCCCAGGAGTTGTTGGCGTTAAACTCCATGATGGGAAGCAGCTCGATAGCATTGACACCGAGAGCCTTGAGGTATTCCAGCTTGTCCATTACGCCGGCGATGGTGCCGTTGCCCTGCGACTGACCTTCCGTTCCGGTGAAGTCGCGGATAAGAAGCTCGTATATCACGAGCTGATCCTGAGCCACACCCTTGAAGTTCTTTATGGCGAAGTCGTAGCTGTCAGCATTGGAGTTGTACACTGCAAGAGGTACGCCGTTAACCTTGTCTGACGGATATGCCGGAAGGTTGGGATAAGTGGTGGAGGGGATGCTCTTGTCATTCCATGGGTCAAGCACCAGACGCGCATAGGGGTCGCCTACACGGCGCGAGTCATCCACGAGGTAATAATATATGTGGTCTTTGCCGTCAGCCAGACCGGGCACATTCACCCAGAAGTAGCGGTAAGCAGTGGAGCCGATAGTGACATCCTGCCAAAACATCTGTCGGTCATACTTCACTTCATAGTCATCCCAGTCGCCTACGATGAAGGCATTCGTCTTCTTCGGGGCAGCGAGGCAGAAAGTGACTGAGCCGTCAGCCTGCGCCACTGCACCCATCACGGGCGTGCCACCGGGGTAGTCACGCTTCATGGTAGCAGCATCGCCCACGTAGACCATGCCGAGTTGCTCGGTAAGGGTGACACCCTGATAAGTGGCCTGACCGATGATGGTGTATTGACCGGGAGAAGCGAAGGTGTAGTCCGCAGTGAGCTGCGTGCCGGAACCTTGTGACAGGGGAGTGCCCGAGGTGTTGCCGAGATATATTGCAAGCTTGTCGGCAGAGCGTGTGGAGTGGAGTGTATATGTGACCGTAGTAGCGGAGGTGACAACCGTCGAGGATGTGGATGCCGTCAGGTCAATGGCAAACCCCTCGGGCTGTACGTCAATGAATATGTCGCCGCCCTCTGCCGTCTTGCCCTCCTTGGAGCCGTTGCTGTTACGGAACACGAAAGCGAGCTTGTCCACAGCCTCGGAGTCGGTGAGCCCGTAGAACTCGTTGATGCCGTTGGGTATTGTCAGCGTGTAGATGTTGTCGCTGACGCGTGTCATCTTGTACTTGTCACTGTTGGTGCTCCAGTTAGTAGCGTGCGACCACTCTGAGGAGCCTTCCAGGATTACTCCCGTGTGGGCATAAACCTGATTAGTGGGATTGTTGACAAGATTGGCCAGACCCTTGTTGCCTCGGTCAGCATAGAATGTGATGACAATCTTCTCAGTGGTGCGCTCCACAATGGGAGGGTCGGTGGTTACCACCGGCTGGGCCGCAGCCGAGATGGCCGCCAGTGATGAAAGCAGCGTGAAGTAAAGTTTTTTCATGAGTAATTATTGAATGGACTTTGGTGAGGCGTTATTGCACGGCAGAGCCTGCGGCTGTGTCAGTGTCTGGAGCTTGGTCAATCAGCTCCATGAATTGATCAAGGGTGGGGGTGATGATTATCTCGGTGCGACGATTGCGCTGGCGGCCGTCGGCTGATCCATTGTCAGCCACAGGATTGTACTCGCCACGACCCGCGGCGGAAAGCCTTGAAGGGTCAACGTCGAACTTGTTCTGGAGCACCTGCACCACTGATGATGCGCGCAGAGCCGAGAGGTCCCAATTGTTGCGTATGTTGGTCTTGGAGATAGGCACATCGTCGGTGTTGCCCTCAACGACCACGTCATATGACTTGTAATCCTTGATAATCTTGGCAATCTTACCGAGGACATCCATGGCGCGGTCACTGATTTCGTAACTGCCGCTGCGGAAGAGCATATTGTCTGCGAGGGAGATGTAGACCACACCCTTCTTCACCTTCACATCGACGTCCTTCAAGTCATCACGTGAGAGCGAGCGGGTGAGATTGTTGGTAAGCACCATGTTGAGCGAATCGCTCTTGGATTTCGCTGCCACGAGCTCCTTGATATACTTGTTTGAGGCATTGATTTCGTCAACGAGCTTGGAGATGTTGACATTACCCTGTGAATTCTGGTCAAGGCTCTTGGAGAGGTTGCCCTGAAGTATGGCATACTGCCGCTTTAGGTCCTCATTGTTGGCACGAGCTTGTTGTAGGAGAGCGTCGATGGTCTGCTTGTCGGCCGTGGTCTTGGCCAGAGAGCTCTGTGAGGTGTTATAATCTGCTGTCAACGCATCGTAGCGGGTCTGCAACTCGGCATACTTCTTCTTGCTGACACACCCTGTAAGTGTCAACGTCGATGCCATCATAACGATAGCAAACAGACGTGATGAGGTTCTCATAAGTAGTGATGTTAGTGGATATACAATTATAACAACAAGCCTCGGGGTGTGTTCATAGGAGGAAAATACATATATTTGCAGTATGGCAACGCAATGGAGCGTCAGAAGATACAGCGCAGGTGATGCCGCAGTGTGGGATGTCCTGGTGAGGGCATCGCGCAACGGCACGTTTCTGTTTGAACGCCCGTATATGGACTATCACAGTGACAGGTTTGTCGACCACTCGCTGATAGGGATGGCAGATGGCAAGCCTGTGGCGTTGCTTCCTGCGAATGAGGAAGGGAGTATGCTCCGTTCACACGGAGGGCTCACATACGGCGGCTGGGTGCTTCCGCATCACAAGGTGAACGCCACAGAGATGGGACTGCTTATGGGAGCGGCCATAGAATACTGTAAGTCAGTCGGCTTCACGGCACTTGACTATAAGCCGGTTCCGTATATCTATGCCTCTGAGCCGTCTCAGGAAGACCTGTACTGGCTATGGCGTCATGGCGCTGTGACTACAGAGATGAATCTCTCGACAGCGATAGACCTCGACTGCAATCCGGGGTTTAACACCGCACAGCGACGCAAGCTGCGCAAGGGAGAAGCCAACGGAGCAGGCTATGTAGAGCTTACGGATGATGCGGGCATACACGCTTTTCATTCAATGCTTGCGCATTGCCTGGAAGAGCGCCACGCCACGCAGCCTGTGCACACAGCAACTGAATTGTGCCTGCTGCATAGCCGATTCCGGCAGAACATCCGCTTTCATGGTATGCTACATGGCGGCAAACTGGCTGCAGGGGTGTGCAGCTATGACACCGGGCGCGTGCGCCATCTCCAATACATAGCCACTACTGCCGAAGGGCGAGCGCTTGACATGCTGACACCGCTTATGGCGAGGATTATTGCCGAAGTGCCGGAAGGAACTCGTTATGTGGATTTCGGCATCTCAAATGAGCAGCACGGGCTGGTGCTCAATTCCGGTCTTAGCCGACAGAAGTGGGAACTCGGCGGAAGTGGTGTAGCGTATCAGCGCCTGCTGCTGGAGTTTTAGGGCTATTGATAACGCTTGTACCGGCTCTTAACGCCTGTGCCGGCACTTAGAAGAAGTAGGTGGCTGCGAGCTTCCACTCGCGGTTCTGTGCGGAATAGTCGGTGAGGATGCGGTCCTTGGTGCAGTAGGTCATGCCAAGGTTGTATTCCACGGTCACCTGCCAACGCTTCTTGATTTCTGCGCCAATGCCGAAGTTCAGTCCTATCTCGCCCAAAGGGAATGAGAAGGCGTCAATGTCAGAGTGCCCGAGCATGAAGCCAAAGGAGGGACCCACATAGACAAGCGGAGCCAGAATATCCTCGAAGCCGCCGAGGCGGGTGTACTTGAATCGAAGATGAAGCGGGATGTTGAGATAGTGCAGGTAGAAGCGGGTGTCGCCATAGCCCTGACTTGCCCAGATGCGCTTCTCTCCGAGCTTGACTTCTGCTCCGCGCATCTCATACTGCGCGCCTAAGTCAATGCCGAACCCCACGCCGGGAAACATCATCTCGCCGGATATGCCGGCAGCGAACCCGGGCACACTGCTTACACCAACCAAGCTCTGCTTGAAGTGCAGGTCGGTGAGCAGGACTCCGGCTGTGGCACCCCACCGCATCTGTGATGCGGCAGAGGGTGTCAGAGTCGTAAGGGAGGCAACGGCCACGAAAGCCGTTGCCACAATACGTTTGATTGACTTGATGGTCATTATGGAGTGTCTGAGTTGATACAGCAGTGAGGTGATTATTTGAGAGTGGAGTAGTCACGCGAATAGCGGAGCACCTGGGGCAGATACTCCTCCGTGTAGTCGATGGTGACATCGGTGATATTGCCGTCGGCATCCATTACCGGAGTGTAAACGGGGTTGACAAAGCCCTTGTAGGGGGCGATGTTGAGCTTCGCGTAGCGGTCAAGCACCTCCTTGTGGAGTTCGGGGTCAACCTTCACGCCGTAGGTTTCCACCAATGCGCGTCCGGCCTCGAAGTCACCTTCGCTCTTGACGCGCTGAATCTCGGCAAGGAGCTGAGCGAACAAGCCACGCAGAGCCTCGTAGTCGTTGATCTTGACGAAGGTCTTGCCATCCCGCTTAACCATCTCAACTACGTTGGCGTCCTTTCCCTTCTCCAGAGCCCAGCGTGCCACAAGAGCGCGGTTGCGCATGTGAGCCTCCTCGATGTCCTTGCCCGGCTCAATGCGCATGAGCTGTGTCATAAGGCCGTTGAGCATATATTTGTAATACTCAGCCTTGTAGGCATCAGGGTTATCAAGCAGCCCGAGCTCAATCAGCTTGGGATCAGCGAGGTAATAGAGGGCGAAGAGATCCGCACGTGTCTCCTCCAGACATGAACCGTAGGCACCGAGGGCATTCTCGTCAACACCCGGAAGCAGACGTCCGGATGCGTGGCCGAGACATTCGTGGAGGTCAGTGTGGAGATTGTCAGTGATGAACAGATACTTGTCAAGGAGTTCCGAAGTGGGCTCGTCAATCACAAACTCGGCATTGAAGCCGTTGCCGTGCGAGGCCTCGTCGTAAGCCTCCGTGATGTTCTCCAGCGTTACAGATTTGCTGCCATGAGCAGCACGGATCCAGTTGGCGTTGGGGAGGTTGATGCCGATGGGGGTGGCGGGGTAAGCATCTCCGGCAAGTATGGCTGCGGTAATCACCTTGGCCGTAACGCCCTTTACTTCGGGCTTGCGGAAACGGGGATCGACGGGGGAGTGGTCCTCAAACCATTGTGCGCTGCCCGAGATGGCCTCTGTACGGTGAGAAGCATCGAGGTTCTTGAAGTTGACAATTGACTCCCAAGTGCCGGTCAGACCGAGGGGATCTCCGTAACTCTCGATGAATCCGTTGATAAAGTCAACGCGAGAGTCAGTATCGCCCACCCAAAGGATAGAGTACTCGTCAAACTTCTTGAGGTCACCGGTGCGGTAGTAATCTATGAGGGTGTCAATCACCTGCTTCTGTCGGTCATTCTCAGCCAGAGCCGAGGCCTTGGTGAGGTTGTCGATGATACGCGTGATGGCGGCATCGTAGAGCCCGCCCTGACGGTAGGTTTGCTCAACGACTTTCCCGGAAGCGTCCTTAGCCAGACGAGAGTTGAGGCCTATGCTGACAGGAGTGAGGTCGGTGGTGTCACGGAGCGAAGCGTAGTAGGCCTCGACTTCGGGCTGCGTCAATCCCTCCTCGTAGAGGTTATTGGCCGAAGTCATAATCAAATCTTGGCCGTCAGCCTGATTCACTCTCTTGGCCATGAATGAGGGCTCAAAGAGGATGCGCTTGATGACGGTGAGCTCCTCAGGGGCCACATCAGGATTGGATGATGCCACGAGGCCATCAAAATAAGCCTCGGTGAACTCGGGTGTGAACTTGTCCATCGAGTAGTGATGGTGGATGCCGTTGGCGAACTCAATCTGCTTGAGATACTTCTCCAGGGCCTTGAAGTCAGCCGATGTGTCGCCGGATGCCTTGGCACCGGTGTAGAGCTTCTCGATGAGACGGCGCACGGCCAGATTGTGTTTGCCGTACTGGTCCCACACGATGTCGCGACCGCTCAGGGCTGCCTCAGTGAGGTAATATATCAGAGCCTTCTGTTTCGGGGTAAGAGCCTCGAAACCGGGCACTTTGTAGCGGAGCACTTCGATATCGGCGAAGCGATCAACTGTGTAGTCGAATGGTGTGGAGGCTGCGCGGGGAGCCTCGTCGGTGGTTGCTGCCATGGCTGTTATTGCAGTGGCTCCCAAGGCCGAAAGTGCCAGAGAGCGGATGGTTCGGTGATTAATCATGGTGATAATGATGGTGTATGGTGATGGTGGGGTTATTCAACGTAGAGCACAAGTCCCTTGAGATACTCGCCCTCGGGATGGTAGATGTTGACGGGATGGTCGGCGGGCTGTGTGAGCTGATGGAGGATGCGCACGCGGCGCCCGGTGGCGGCAGCGGCTGAAAACACGGCGAGCCGGAACTGCTCCTTGGTGATAGCCTGGGAGCATGAGAAGGTAAAGAGGATGCCTCCTGATGCTATCTTGCGGAAGCCGCGCTCGTTGAGACGCTGATAGCCGCGAAGGGCATTGCGGATGGCTCCGCGATGCTTGGCAAATGCCGGAGGGTCAAGCACAATAAGGTCAAACGCGCCCTCATCGAGGGTGGCGAGATAGTCGAAAGCATCAATCGCCACTGAAGAATGACGACCACCGGCACCGGCATCGCCGAAGTTGAGCGCAACGTTGGCATCAGTCAGGCTGACCGCCTTGGCTGAACTGTCTACGGACACCACTTCCGATGCACCGCCGGCAAGAGCATTGACCGAAAAGCCGCCGGTGTAGCAGAACATATTCAGCACCCGGCGCCCGGCGCATAGGGAGCGCAGCAGAGCCCGGTTGTCACGCTGGTCCACGAAGAAGCCGGTCTTCTGCCCTTTTAGCCAGTCTATGTGATATTTCAGTCCGTTTTCAGTGGCTATGTTGCCACTGTACGAGCCAATGATGTAGTCATTGACAGGATCCATACCCGCCTTGAAAGGGAGCGTGGTTTCTGACTTGTAATATACATTGGCTATGCCGCAACCCGGGAGAGTAATGAGAGCCTCGGCAATACTGCGACGCGCCAGATGCATGGCGGGGGAATGAGCCTGCATCACGGCAGTGTCACCATATACATCCACCACGAGTCCCGGGAGGAAGTCACCCTCACCGTGCACCAGCCGGAAGGCATCATTGCCGGGACGGATTAGGCCGAGAGCCTTGCGCATGAGCCACGCCTGCTCCAGACGCATGGCGTAGAAGCGGGTGTCGATTACGGCATCGGGGTCAGCAGTGCCGGTGAGCATCCTCACAGCGATGCTGCCTATCTGGTAATGACCCACGCCGAGAGGAGTGCCGTCTGATGCAACCACCTTGACAGTGTCGCCCTCTTCAACCGTGTCAGGCACAGAGTCCAAAGCACCCGAGAACACCCACGGATGAAACCGCAGAAGTGACTCCTCCTTGCCTCGGCGGAGTTTTACTACGGGGTAATGACCATTATTGTCTTGTGACATACGTGTGATATATGAGTGTAGGTGGTGGATTAGTGGATGATTGCCCTGACTATATCCATGCCGTTGGCATACAATAGCAAACAAATCAACAGACTCATGCCGATATATTGAGCCACTTCGAGCATCTTGTCGGAAGGAGTGCGACGGGTGATAATCTCCCATATCAGGAACATCACATGTCCGCCGTCAAGAGCCGGAATGGGAATGATGTTCATAAATGCGAGGGCCACACTCAGGAACGCCGTAATCTGCCAGAAGGCGTACCAGCTCCAGCGCTCCGGGAACATCGAGCCCATTGCGCCGAAACCGCCAATGCTCTGTGCTCCCTCCTTGCTGAATATGTGCTTGAGCGAACCAACGTAATTGCCAAGCATGGTGGTGCCGCTTTTCCACCCCTGCGGGAAGCTCTCGAACAGACCATAGTTCACCGTAACAGTCTTTAGCACCTCTTCGGGGCCGGCAAGCATAAATCCGAGTTTGCCGTATTCATTGGGAGTAGCCTGCAGACTCAGGGTGTCGTTGCCGCGAAGCACCTTCAGGTCTGTGGGACGACCGGCCCTTGCCTGCAGCGCCGGAGTGAGCTCCGTGTAACTGGGTGTGGCTACTGAGTCGACACCAATTATGCGATCACCGGCTCTCAGCCCGGCTAATATTGCAGGTCCCCCGGCAGTAAGCTCCTTGACATATACGGGCATACGCAGAGACATGAAGCCCTGGTCGTTGTTGAGCTTTAAGAGGAAATTATCGGGAATGGCAATGGAGACAGTGTCCGTGCCGCGGAGCACCTGCACCGTCTTGGCCTCAGCCATCTTGAGGATAAATGACTCATCGGCGGCATTGAGCTTCTCACCGTCAGCTGTGAGGGGTATGTCGCCGGTTCGGAAACCGGCCTCCACGGCCGCCGGAGAATAGTCAAAGCCTTCGATAGCACTTTCCAGAGGAACATATTTTGTGCCCCAATAGAGGGCTATGCCGGCATAGATAAGCACGGCAAGGATGAAGTTGAAGAGCACGCCGCCGAGCATCACGAGCAGTCTCTGATATGCCGGCTTGGAACGGAATTCCCAGGGCTCAGCTGGCTTGGCCATCTGCTCCTTGTCCATGCTCTCATCAATCATGCCGGCTATCTTGACGTAGCCACCCAGAGGGAGCCAGCCTATGCCATATTCGGTGTCGCGCCATGAGGCCTTACCCTCCTTGCGTTTCTTGGGGGGGCGTGGCTTCCACTTGACGAGCGAGAAGTAGGGATTGAAAAAAAGGTAGAATTTCTCCACCTTTATGCCGAAAATGCGTGCGAAAGTGTAGTGACCCAATTCGTGCATCACTACAAGAAACGCAAGGGCAGCCACAAGCTGCGCCGCTTTAATCAGGAATGTCTCCATAATTTCAACTCACAAAGATAGCCATTTTTTTTGACCTGCCTGTGTGCCCCGGTACGGGCCGGGTGACAGGAGGAATGGTCAAGATGGGTAGTGAGCTTCTATGAGATTAGGGTGATATGTGGTCAGATGAATAAAATGGTAGATGCTCAGATGGAGTCGATGGCATCAAGAGCCGGCAGATGGCGGCGCATTTTCGAGAGTGCGTCGCGGTCGAGAGTGGCATGAATGATGCCGTGGGGGCTCATGGTGCCGATGCTGTGTCCGGCGAAGTCCAGGATTACCGAGCTGTCAGCCTGATACTCCTCCATGACCGGCGGAGCCGCGGGCTTGCCTATCACCTCCATCAGGTTGGCCTCACCGCTGCGGTTGGCCCCAACTACATATGCGATGTTCTCGATAGCGCGGGCGCGCAGCAGCGTGTCCCAGGCATATCGGCGCTTCTCGGGCCAGTTGGCTGGCAGCAGAAGCACATCATAGTGCGGGTCGCGGTTACGGAGCCATCCGGGAAATCGTATATCATAGCACACGCCCAAGGCAAAATCCCAGCCCATGTACCTGATGCGAGGCGGAGTCATCTCGCCGGGCGTGAACACTGAGTCCTCACCATTGATGAACAGGTGGTGTTTGTCATAGAAGGTCTCATCGCCGCTTGGCTCAATGAAGAATGCACGATTGTAGAGATGAGTACCGCTCTTGTCACGAGCCACGAATGAGCCGGCTATGGCCATTTTGAAGAATGAAGCCCAACGGTGTACATCGTCCATGGTGTGACCGTCGACGGTTTCGGCAAGCTCCGCCATACGTTCACGTGAGCCGATGAATCCGGTGGTAAACGTCTCGGGAAGCACTACCACATCAGTGTCAGGCTCTACAAATCGCAGACGTTCGGCCGCGGCTATCAGATTCTCATGTTTCTGCCCGAGCTTGATGTCAAGCGGCAGTGCTGCTACTTTCATGACGGGTCGTCTTCAGTGGTGAATTTTTCAGGATGCAGACCTTGATAGGGAGCATAGAAGCGCTTTACGGTGCGCATATCCGCCTCAATATCACCCGTCAGGGCAAGCTGAGTATCAATAACAGCGCACTTTGAGGCATAGTCAATGACAGCCAGGTACACCGGCACATCAGCCATCATGGCAATCCTCAGGAAGCCGGTGTGCCAACGAGTAGTGCGGCTCCTTGTTCCCTCGGGAGTGATTGCAATGGTGAGCCTTGGCGTCCGGCGGAACCTCTCTACCAGCTGCTCCACCAACGAGCCTTGCTTGTTCGTGCGGGCAACGGGTACACCTCCCAATGCACGGAATATCGGGCCGAGAGGCCAGAAAAACCAGCTGTCCTTCATCAGGAAACCGGCTTTACGCCCTATGGAGGCGTAAGCCAGCTTGCCGATGATGAAGTCCCAGTTGGAGGTGTGGGGAGCCACACAGATGATGCTCTTCGGCACGTCAGGCACTGTTACGGTGACTGACCAACCGAAGCAACGAAGCACGTGTGCGGCGAAGTTCATGTGCTGTGAATGATACCTAATGAGTCTGCTCAGGCCTCCTTGGCGGCAGCCTTGTTAGCCTCTTTCTCGGCAGGGGTGAGCATGGCGTTGACTTGCGCTACTACTGCATTGAGGTCTGCTGAGAAGTCAGTGCGCAGCTGAGCATAAGCCTTTGCGTAATAGTCGTGGCGCGCCTTGTGGTACTCACGTAGGTTGGCAAACTCCTTCGGGGTCTTGTCGAATGCTACCGAAGCGCGCTTGAGAGCCTTGGTCTGAGCACGCGCAATGTCAGTCACCAGGGTGGCTATCTTATCGTCGTTGGCATTGGTCATGCAGTCAGCTGCTACGACCACGTCACATGCGAGTGAACCGCACAGACCGTTGATGCTCTTCTTGAGTTGACGCTTGTTCATGGGTGTATGTTAGATATGTGAATGGTTGATAGATATATCAGAGTTATAGTCTTGGAGCAAGTAGAGAAAGGAAATCCACAGTTGCCGGAAATCAAACCTGGCCTCGGCCGTGGCAGTTTTTGAACTTCTTTCCTGAGCCGCATGGGCACGGGTCGTTGCGACCAACTTTGAGAGCGGCGCGTGCGGGCATCGGTTTGGGACGCTGCCCTGCTCCGGCAGCCGCGGCACGGTTGGCATCTTCGCCGGGGAGCGAAGCCTTGGAAGCGGTGTAGCCCGAGTAGTCGGTCTTGCGCTCGGGAGCGGCCTGACGCACCTGCGGTGCTGGGCGAGACTCTTGCTGCTCCTGCTGGGGACGAGGTTCCGGTTCGCGGATGTATATCTGACCGCGCATGAGGGCTGACATAGCCTTTGCGTTGAGCTGGTTGAGCATCTGCTCGAACAAGTGGAAGGACTCAACCTTGTAAATCACCAGAGGATCCTTCTGCTCGTAAGACGCATTCTGCACGCTCTGACGCAGTTGGTCGAGCTCGCGCAGGTGCTCCTTCCAGAGCTCGTCGATGGTGACCAGAAGCACAGCCTTATGCCACTCCTTGACAATGCTGCGGCACTCGGTGTCGTATGCTTGCATCAGGTCAACACGCAGGTTGAAGATACGCTTGCCATCAGTGATGGGTACGATGATGCGGTCCGCCAGACCACGATTCTCCACGCAGTCCTTGATGACGGGGAGGGCGACCTCGATGATTCGTTCGCTCTTGCGGTCAAGAGCCTTGACGGCCGCATCATTGATGCGGTCTATCTTCTCCTCCTTGCTCATGTTGCGGAACTCATCATCGGTGAATGGAGCTTCGATGGTGAGCACCTTCAACAGCTGCATGGAGAGCTCGTCATAGTCACCGGGGGCATCGTATGTGATGACCAGATTCTCTATGAAGTCATAGAGCATATTGGCGATGTCGATGCCTACGCGCTCGCCGAGGAGTGCGTGGTGACGGCGATTGTATATGTAGGTGCGCTGCTTGTTCATCACATCGTCATACTCAAGCAGACGTTTGCGGATGCCGAAGTTATTCTCCTCCACGCGCTTCTGGGCGTTCTCGATGGCGCGTGTCACCATGCCGCTCTCTATGCGCTCTCCCTCCTCCAGACCGAGGGTATCAAGCATCTTCATCACGCGGTCAGTGGCAAACAGACGCATCAGCTGGTCCTCAAACGACACGTAGAACACAGACGAACCCGGGTCACCCTGACGGCCGGCACGACCGCGGAGCTGGCGATCCACACGGCGGCTCTCATGGCGCTCGGTACCGATAATGGCAAGTCCGCCGGCATCCTTGACATCGGCAGGAAGCTTGATGTCGGTGCCTCGACCTGCCATGTTGGTGGCGATGGTGACGGTGCCCGCTTTACCGGCCAGAGCCACAATCTCAGCCTCCTTCTGGTGGAGCTTGGCGTTGAGCACGTTGTGGGGGATGTGGCGGATAGTGAGCATACGGCTCAACAGTTCCGAAATCTCCACTGAGGTGGTACCCACAAGCACCGGACGACCGGCCTCTATGAGGCTCTCAATCTCCTCAATGACGGCTGCATACTTCTCTTTCTTGGTCTTGTAAACGCGGTCGTTCATGTCGATGCGCGCCACAGGACGGTTGGTGGGGATGGTGACGACATCCAGTTTGTAGATGTCCCAAAGCTCACCTGCCTCCGTCTCTGCCGTACCGGTCATACCGGCCAGCTTGTGATACATGCGGAAGTAGTTCTGGAGCGTAATGGTGGCGAAGGTCTGGGTGGCAGCCTCTACCTTCACGCCCTCCTTGGCCTCGATGGCCTGATGAAGCCCGTCGGAATAACGGCGCCCCTCCATGATACGGCCTGTCTGTTCGTCGACAATCTTGATCTTGTTGTCGTCAATCACATACTCCACATCCTTCTCGAAGAGTGTGTAGGCTTTGAGGAGCTGTGCCACGGTGTGTACGCGCTCAGCCTTGACAGCATACTCCTGCATCAGCTCATCCTTGCGTGCCTGACGTTCGGCGGCATCAGCGATATGCTCAGTCTCTGAGAGTTGAGCGGCAATGTCAGGGAGTACGAAGAATGTGGGATCCTCCGACTTGCCCGTAAGCTCGTCGATACCCTTGTCAGTGAGGTCAACCGATCGGTTTTTCTCGTCGATGACGAAGTAAAGGGGCTCGGTAGCCTTGGGCATCTCGCGCTCGTTGTCCTGAAGGTAGTAAGCCTCGGTTTCGAGCAGTATGTTTTTCATGCCCTCCTGACTGAGGAACTTGATAAGGGCACCGTTCTTGGGAAGACCTTTGTAAGCGCGGAACAGCTGGAGGGCGCCATCCTTGCGCACCTCCTTGTCTTCGGACGCGAGCTTGGTCTTGGCCTCGGAGAGCAGGCGGGTAACGAGGCGTCGCTGTGCCTCAACAACCTTCTCCACGTTGTGACGATATTCGTCAAAGAGCTGGTCGTCGCCCTTGGGAACGGGTCCTGAGATGATGAGAGGGGTTCGGGCATCATCAATGAGTACTGAGTCGACCTCGTCGACAATAGCGTAGTAATGCTTGCGTTGCACCATGTCGTCAGGCGACATGGCCATGTTGTCACGCAGGTAGTCGAAGCCAAACTCATTGTTCGTACCGAATGTTATGTCGCACTCATAGGCTGCGCGACGCTCGGCAGTGTTAGGCTGGTGCTTGTCAATGCAGTCCACCGTAGAGCCGTGGAACATATAGAGCGGACCCATCCACTCGGAGTCACGCTTGGAGAGGTAGTCATTGACAGTGACTACATGGACACCTTTGCCGGAGAGCGAGCGAAGGAACACCGGGAGGGTTGCCACGAGAGTCTTGCCCTCACCGGTGGCCATCTCGGCAATCTTGCCCTGGTGGAGCACGATGCCGCCGATGAGCTGTACCTCATAGTGCACCATATCCCACGTAATCTCGTTACCTCCGGCCATCCAATGATTCTTGTAGAGCGCCTTGTCACCCTCGATGGTTACAAAGTCGCGTCCCTGTGCGGCAAGGTCGCGGTCAAGCTGCGTCGCTGTTACCTCTACAATCTCGTTTGCGGCGAATCGGGCGGCAGTCTCGCGGATGGCGGCAAACACCACTGGGAGGTGCTCGTTGAGCTTCGCTTCGATGGTGTCGAGAATCTGCTTGTCGTGGCGGTCAATCTCGTCCCAGAGGGGCTGGCGCTTGTCAAAGGGGAGAGTCTCAATCTCCGCCTTGGTCTTATCGATGAACTCGCGGTCGGCCTTGGTGGCAGCGGCAATGTCGGCGCGCACGTCGGTGATTTTCTGGCGGAGCTCGTCGTTGGAGAGCTTCTCCATGGCCGGAATTTCGGCCTTTATCTTGTTGAGAATCGGCTGAATCTCGCGCAGGTCACGCTGCGACTTGTTGCCGAATATCTTGCTCAGAAAGGATGTGAGTGACATTTATGTTTGAGTGGAATAGTTATGCGTTATGTGTGGTAATGATGATAGAGGTGAAGAAGCTATAAATTATGGCTTCATTCGAGCGGCAGAGGAGGCTCAGAAGCTGCTCCGGGAGAACGTATCCTCAGCAATCCGGCCACGGTGGGTGCTACTCGACGGGCATCAACGCGCGCATCAATGCGGCGAGGTGTCACACCGGGCGCAAGTATATATAGCGGCATCGGCGGGAGGGCTCGCTCGACACCTGTATGGCGTGAGTCGCTGACAGCAGCGGTGCTATCCTGCTCAATCTCCCAACCGGGAATTATGTCTATGAACACGTCGCCTGACGCAGCTGCAAGCACTGTCTCGGCTGTGTCAGCGGCAAGCACGGCATCAATGGTCTCTGCGCGACGCACCCCGCTCATGCGGGTGAGGAATTGTGCCGCTTCCTGTCGCAGAGCGTCAACATTGACTTTGCGGTCCTCGGCGAGTTTGGTGTTGAGATAAAACTGCCTGTCATGATAGCCGCTCACCCATTCACCGCTGCCATGCACTGCCATCAGATACATATTGAGAAGGCTGACAGCCTTCTTGGGCGAGAACTTACCGCCGGGAACGCGCCACTGCTCGTCATCACGGCGTTGCCCGGATGTGGGCGGGAGGGCTGCGAGCATTATCACTGACCCCCCGGGGCCGGCAGCCTTGTCTGCTGCGTTGAGGATGGACGCAATATCGCTGTCAAGCCGCAGATATGCGTCATATGTCTCAAGCCTTGTGTCACCAGTACGCGAATAGGGATAAGGCGAGAGGGTGTAAGTCACGCCGAGCATATCCGTACCGAGAGCCGGATTGCCGAGGCTTTCGAGCTGGGAGAGAGCGACCTGCGTCACCTCCGAATTAACCTTCGGGGAGCGCATGAACGCATCGGCAGATGTGGCGACCTTTGTGGGGAAAGTGTAGCTGAAACTGTATTTGCGCTTGCTTTCGGGCACAGACTCCAGGGCGAGAGCCTTGGATGAAGGTGTCCAGCGCATAGTATCAAGGCGAGCCGCCAATGGCTGCCCGTAGTTGAGCCGAGTAAGTACGGCAGGAGTCTCCTTATAGTAAGTAGTGGTGGCCCAGCGAGGCACAGTGGCATCAATCCACAGAGCCGTATTGCCGGCATGACCGCTCAGTATTATAGCCTCCTCGGGACGTATGGCCACGGAGTGAACTCTGGAACTGCCACCACCATTGATACGGAGCTCATCGGCGAGAGTGCTTACCGAGATGGCTTGAGGCGAAAGAGTCTGTGAAGTGAAGTTGCCCAGAGCCTCCGGGTCGTGGAGCGACGGGGTCGGTCGGCGTGTATCTGTGTCATAGACTTCGGAAGCCGGCACACTGTTCACGGCAGCTCCTGCACCTGTGAGTAGCATTGCCGCTGCGGCTGCAGCATCAGCTCTTGAGCCGTAGTCAAGGGCAGTTACAGAGAGTCCTCCGTTTATCAGGCGGTTGAAGCCATCGGGTCCCATAGAGGGGCGCAGCATGCGAAGGCAGTTCTCGTCCAAGCCGTCGACCAGAATTGTTACCAGCAGCTTGGGCTGAGCCGAGGTCGCAGCATTGGCAGGAGTTGTTCCGGTCCCTGTCAACGATGCCATGACGCTGACCACACCTACTGACAGCAGGCGTACTCGTGACATGGTGGAATGTGTTTGTGATGATTTGACAGACACTGGAGGAACTCGTGGTGAGGTACTTTGAAGTCGGATATATGGTTACGGCCTCGTTGCTGCGACGTCGCTCTGCTGACTCTTGCGAAAGAGATACAGATAGTGGAGCGAAATGGCTGCATCCGGAAGCATCAGCGGATAGAATGCGCTGTTGAGACTCTGGATGCCGGCCACGTCTATGCCAACGAGGGTGACAATGGCAACAAAGTTAGCAAAATGATAACACACAAGCGGCACGTTGGTTTTTTTTAACCAAACTCCGATGGCTCCGACAATGCACAAGGGGTTGAGCCACAGATAGAGCCAATTGGGAGAAGTCGCCTCATGTACCGACACAAAAATGAGGAATGTAAGCAGCAGACCAACAAGGGTGTTGACTCCGAATATACAGCTGACGAGCACCCGGGCACGTTTGCCTCGCTTCCATGAAAGGAGCAACCATGCCATACAGATAAGGCCAATGCACCAGCAGATGGCATCCGGAGTGAGCCACCAGGGGGTAGCATCCAAGGCTATTCCGTCGGCATTGCCCGTGATGATGTCAGCTGAGGCTGCGGGTAGCATAACCCGACGGTTGTCTGAGAACCGAGCGGAGGAAAGAAAACCCATCAATCTCACCGGAGCGAAGCATGATTCGCGGTTGGTAATCGGCTCGTCTATACCGCTGCCGAGTGCGAGGTCTATGCCAAATTGATACCACGGATAGTTGCGGTGATAAGCACGCATCAACCGACGGAAGGTTAAATCATGCGCGAATGTGCTATCGGAAGAAGGCTGAATATGTATGGTGTCTTGCACCGCTGTCTCAATGAGTGCCACCGGACGGGTAGCGCAATTGTCATACAGATAATTATATCGGTATGTGGCGTTTTCCGCCCTGAGATTTTCATTGACAAGTTCCACAAGCCGAAGGCTCTGCTGCCGGTTGAGGTTAAGCACCTGTTCGGAGACTCGGCGGTGAGTGTCGGCATACTCCTTAAGTGCGACCCCCGTAGGAAAAGCCGCGGCCATGTAGTCAGTTTCCCCTTTTACGAAGCGATACACAAAGTTGGGTGCATTGAAGTCAAACACACCCCAGCTGACACAGGCATCAAGGTCGCCGTATTGGAGGCGGAGCATAGTGTGTCCCTCCAGCTCATATATCATGCTACCGGGAGCTGCCGTGAGGAGCGACACCCTGATGGAATCATCGCTCTGCGGTTGGGGCAGGGGAGTCCCCGATGCATTCGCGGCGAACGACGCAAGAGCGACAGTCAGTGCTGATAAGAAATATCGAAGAGGACACATATGGCTTCAGGAATGATTTGCTCATTCGGGAGAAGGTGTGACGGAGTTGCCTTCCGGGGCGTTGCCGCGACGGCGACGGTGATTTCGGCCTCCACGATGTGAGCGTTTGCGGCGCGGTGCTTCACTCTCTGCCGGTGCGTTATGAGGTCGGTTTGTATTGGCCTCCGGTGTGGTAGCATCGGCAGTTTGAGCAGCTGGTTCTTGCGGCTTGCGGCGGGGTTTGCGCTCAGAACGCTGACGGTCAGCACGGGGTTTGCGGTCAGAGTTGTCACGGCGACGCCCATGACGGTCACTGCGTCCGTCTCCACTCTTGTCGCTCTTGCTCCCACCGTAGCTTGGACCGCTGCCAAGTTCCTCGGGGAGGTCACATTTCGGCACCGGCTTACCGAGAAACTTTTCAATCTCGGCAAACTTGCGGCGGTCACGCTCGTTGACCAGTGTCACAGCTTTGCCATCGTTGTTGGCGCGAGCCGTGCGACCAATGCGGTGCACGTAGTCCTCAGCCTCGCGAGGCACATCATAATTGACCACCATGGAAATATCGTCAATGTCGATGCCACGCGCCACGATGTCGGTTGCCACCAGGATGTCAACCCTGCCGGCACGGAAGTCAAGCATGGTCTCGTCACGGCGGCTCTGCTCCAGATCAGAGTGCATCTCTGCGGCTTTCACCCCGGCTTTGCGGAGTTCACGGGTGAGCTCCTTCACCTTGAGTTTGGATGCAGCAAAGACTATCACGCGCTTGGAATGTGCCGTTTTGAAGATGTGACGCAATATTGGGGTCTTCTGACCATCATAGCACACGTAGGCACTCTGGTCTATCTTATCGCCGGGCTTAGAGACCGCGATTTTCACTTCCGCAGGGTCATTTAGGATGGCGGCAGCCATCTTCTGAATCTTGTCAGGCATGGTGGCTGAGAACATCATGGTCTGGCGCTCTTTAGGGAGTCGTTTCACAATCTGCATGATGTCATCATAGAAACCCATGTCGAGCATGCGGTCAGCCTCATCGAGGATGAAGAAGCTGACCCGTGAGAGGTCCACGTAGCCCATGCTCAGGTGAGCCAACAGGCGTCCGGGCGTGGCAATCACAACATCGGCCCCCATCTTTAGCCCTTTGCGCTGCTGAGCGAATCCGTTGCCGTCAGTGCCTCCTGAGATGGTGAGCGAGCTAACCGGGAGGAAGTACGCGAAGCCCTGCATCTGCTGGTCAATCTGCTGAGCGAGCTCACGAGTGGGGCATACCACGATGCAGTTCACCGAATCCTCGGGGTAACCACCGCCGGCAAGTTGGTCAATCACCGGCAGCAGATAAGCCGCCGTCTTGCCGGTGCCTGTCTGTGCCACGGCTATAAGGTCGCGCCCTTCGAGGGCCACGGGTATGGATTGCTCCTGTATGGGTGTACATTCCTCGAATCTCATGGCGTCGAGTGCGTCGAGCACGTCATCGCTCAGGTCAAGTTCGTCAAATCTCATGTAGATATGTGATGCTGTATGAGTGGTATAATTATCGCAAGTTGATGCGCTTGAGTAACGGATATGAGGGTGCGATGCCAAGCTGTCCGGCAGCCGAGAGATCAGCCACGCCGGCGCGTGAGTCACCGAGCTTCATGTATGTGAAGCCACGGTTGTAATAGGCTTCGCCGAAGTCAGGCTTGAGCTCAATAGCCTTGTTAAAAGCCGCAAGGGCAGAGGTGAGGTCATTCATACTCAGGTAGATGCACCCCTTGTTGTAATATGCCACAGCCATCCCCGGCGATAGCTCTATCACACGGTCAAGATCAGCCAGTGCTGGCATTTTAGATGCCGGTTCAGCCGTAGAGCTGCCCCCGGTCATGGCTTTGGCGTAACTGCGCACGAGATAGGCCAAAGTGAAGTCAGGCACTTCCGCCACGGCAAGGTCAAGGTCGGCTATCGCGGCTTCATAGTCACGGACAGTCATCTTGTCCATGGCTCGGCCAAAGTAATCCACAGCACGGGGCTGATGTGTGGCAAGATAGCTGTCGTAGGCACGGATGCTCTCGAAATGTTCCTTTATGATGGCTTCATCATCGAGAGGGGGCACATGGTTGGTGACGAGTAGGAGGTGACTGAGTACTCTCAGGCGATTAATTTCGTCAGCCTCACGCAGGAAGTCGGCAGAGGGTTTGAGCTCTGTAGAACCGGTGTAGTAGCTCAGCACCATCATCGGTTCCATCTCGGCACTCATCTTGGAGTCCTGCACGCGTCCGCGTATCACAGGGTTGTTGTATTGCTCCTCCGGCTCGTTAGTATTGTCCACGGCGAGCAAAGACGTGAACCGTCTTGCCGCATCCTCCTGTGTGGCCTCTTCGTTGTCGTCAGGGCCAAAGCCACGCTCCGGCATTACATTAGCCGTGGACTTGGCCAAGGAAACTGACTTCTTGTAGTCGCGCTCGGCTGCACGGGTATCACCTTTCTCACGCTCTATGTCAAAACGCAGGAAGTAGGCGGCAGCAAAGTCGGGGAAGCGGTCTATCACCTCGTTAGCATCCTCCAGCGCTCGCTTGTAGTCACCAATCTCCTTATATAGGATGGCTCGGTTGTATATGGCTCTGTAATCCTTGCCCTTGAGTGAAATTACGCGGTTTAGGTCCTCTAAAGCCCGGTTGTTGTCATGCACCTCGGCGCGGAGCAGTGCACGGTTGTAGAGAGCTGTGGTGTTGGCCGGCTCCAATTCAAGAGCGTAGTCCAGGTCGGCCATAGCTCCGAAATAGTCGTCGGTCTTGTAGCGCATGATGGAGCGATTCACGTAGAGCCCTGCATGGCGAGGTTCCAGCTTCAGAGCCTCGTCAATATCGGCTATCGCAGCTGCGAGGCTGTCACGGCGCATATTAAGGTCGGCACGCAAGATGTAGCCGTTGACATTTTTCCGGTTTAGCTGGAGCGCGTGGTTGGCATCGGCAAGGGCGGCCACAGAGTCATGTTGCTCCATTTCGAGGCGTGCGCGGGCTATGTAACCGTCAGCGTTGCGCGGATGCGCTTTGAGGAGCTGTCCGAGAGTGACTTTGGCAGAGTCCGGCTGCTGGAGCTGCATCTGTGCCATGGCCTTGTTGAAGAGGATGTGGCGGTTGTCAGGGAGCTGTTGCAGTGCCGAGTCATAGTCTGCCACGGCATCGGCATATTTGCCGAGGTTGGAGAGCGCCACGCCGCGTACCTCGTAGGCATCTGTGATAAACGGGTTGCGCTCGATGGCGAGAGATGCATCAGATACGGCACCATCGTAATCCTCAAGGTTAAACTTGGCAACGGCGCGGAAGAAGTAAGGCTGCGCGAGATAGGGCTTTGCCTCGATGACACGGTTGAAGTACTGGATAGCAACCATATAGTCATCGAAGTAAAGCGCGTTCTGCCCCACGCGGAGCATCTGGTCAGTGTTAATCTGAGCCTTGGCACTGCTCGACATGAG
Organism: Candidatus Amulumruptor caecigallinarius; assembly: GCA_023665605.1. GTDB lineage: Bacteria > Bacteroidota > Bacteroidia > Bacteroidales > Muribaculaceae > Amulumruptor > Amulumruptor caecigallinarius_B. The sequence continues at coordinate 1,389,837 of JAMPDP010000001.1, forward strand.
GCACAAAGCGCAGAGGAATATGATGAATTTGCGCAAAGTCATGTAAGGGCGTAGGTGAGCCTTCCGCCGCCGCAAAGGTAATGATAATCCCCCGTGTGCGAGCACTCTTATACATTTATTAATATATAGCGCAACCAAATCAGCGCCGTGTGCGTTGAAAAGGCATGAAAGTCGGATACTTTGTGCCTTGCTATATAGACGCGCTCGCACCGGAGGTGGCCATCTCCGGCTTGAAGCTGCTCCGTCGCTTCGAGGAGCTGGATGTGGAGTTCATGGATCGGGCTGCGTGCTGTTCGCTTCCGCTTGCCGACATGGGTTACCGAAAGAAAGCGTGTTCCATGGAGGAGACTCTGGTGCCTATGCTCACGCAATATGATGCCGTGGTGCTTCCGTCCGGCATCTGCACCGATGAAATACGCAACCATTTCAGTGCCGTGGAACCCACGGAGGAGGTGATCTCAGCACGCTCACGCGTTTATGATCTGGTGGAATTTCTGCATGACGTGTTGCAGGTGAAGTCACTTCCATGGGCGCATTTCCCCGCACGAGTTGCCCTCCACAATGGTTGTCACTCGCTGCGGTCACTGCATCATGCCAAACCGACGGAGATAGTAGAACCATATTTCAGCAAGACTGAGGACTTGCTGCGACTCGTTGACGGACTCGAGGTGGCATACGCCACACGCCGTGATGAGTGCTGTGGATTCGGTGGCACCTTTGCCGTATGGGACATTGACTGTGCCGGGCAGATGGGTCTTGACAAAGTCAATGACTATGCTGCCAACGGTTTGCGCTATGTCACGTCGGCCGACTATTCATGCCTGCTGCATCAGCAGACAGTAGCGCGCAAGTTTGGCATCCCGCTGAAATCCTATTACATAGCCGAGATACTAAATGGCGACGCCACACTCTGACTAATAGCTGCAACCCTACACAACAAAGCACAATATACTCAACGCACTGATATGCCACGCCAAGTAAATCAAGTAAAGTTAGGCAACAAGTTCCTGCATGACGATGCGCACCGCGAGAGCCATGACCGTTGCCTTTGGGCTGCCCGGTTGCGTCGTGATGCCAAGACTCACTCAATTCCCCGGTGGGAGGAGATGCGTCTGTTGGCTTCACAAATCAAGATGCACACGCTGACACATCTTGACGAATACCTTGAGCAATTCGAGCGAAATGCCACGGCTAACGGTATACATGTGCATTGGGCCATTGATGCCGCCGAGCACAACAGCATCGTGGCATCTATCATGGCGGAGCATAATGTCAAAGTGGTGACCAAAGGGAAATCCATGCTAATGGATGAGTGCGGTCTTACTCCCTATCTTGCCGAAAGGGGGATTGAGGTGTATGAGGCAGACCTTGGCGAGCGTATCCAACAGCTTGACAGGCAGCGCCCATCGCACATCGTCATGCCGGCCATTCACAAGCTGCGCTCCGATGTGGCACGACTCTTTGCAGACAAGCTCGGCTCTGACCCGGACAATGACGATCCGAAATATCTCAACTCGGTGATGCGAGCAGATATGCGGCGCAACTATCGCCGTGTGGATTGCGGTATGAACGGTGTTAACTTCGCCATTGCCGAGACGGGTGGCATTGTGGTGTGTACAAACGAAGGTAATGCCGACATCAGTGCCAATGTGCCGCCACTGTTCATTGCCTCAATGGGCATAGAGAAGCTGATACCCCGCAAAGCGGATCTCGGCCTGTTTGTGAGGATGCTCTCGCGCAATGCCCTGGGCTTTGACATAACGCAATTCACCTCGCACTACCACGGTCCTCGCAAGGGTCAGGAGATGCACATTGTGATTGTAGATAACGGACGGTCTACGAGGCTCTGCAATGACTATTGGGAGGTGCTGAAATGCATCCGTTGCGGAGCCTGCATGAACACATGTCCCGTCTTCCGCCGCACGAGCGGCATCAGCTATGATGCTCCCTACATGGGGCCGCTCGGCATCGTGCTGGAGCCATCGTATGACCTCTACAAGTATGCCCGACTGCCATACTCATGCACCCACTGCGGTTCATGTGGTGCGGTTTGCCCGGTGAAGGTGCCGCTTCCCGATCTGATATTCTACTGGCGTGACGTGGTGGTGGATCACGGCTACGACGAGAAGATGCACCGTCTGGAGATGGATGTGGCCAAGATGGCCCTTAAAGATGCCACGTCACTCTCACGAATGGAAAAGCTGGGCTTGACGGCTTTGCGCTATCTGCCACGTGCTGTGGCTGAGATGCCTCTGAACCCCTGGGCACGTTATCACACCAATCCCGAGCCTCCGGCATACACATTCCGCCAATATTACCGCAAGAATATGCAGCCGGGACAGGAACAAACTGAAAAATAGAGCAATCAAAATGACCGAAAACAATATATCATCACGCGATGCCATTCTCAGCCGGGTGCGCAGCCACAGGCATCCTAAAGTGTCACTTCCAGAAGTGCCGCACATAGAGGTGACGGGTGACGTGCTTGAAAATTTCAAGAAGTCTCTCACCGGATTTGACGGCACTGTCGTGGAGGTGGCATCGCGAGCCGAGGCTTTGGATTGGCTGCACACTCACGTGAGCGGCGGGACTGGTCCGGTGTACTCATCATGTGCCGGTTTTGAGGGGACGGTATCAGCTGATATGCTTGAAGATCCTCACAATGCCGCTGACTTGCAATCATGTGTCACGGAGAGCTATCTCGGCGTTGGAGAAACCGGGTCGCTGTGGCTTACTGATGAGTCTCTTGGAGTGGTTGCGGCGGCTCTGCTCTGCATAGACCTCTATGTGCTGATAGACCGCCGGCGCATAGTGGCTGATATACATGAGGCCTACCGAGCGATAGACCTGAGGGGAAGTCGTTATGGGTCGTTCTTCTCCGGACCGTCGGCTACGGCCGACATCGAGGCCATTCACATCACCGGCGCACAGGCCGAGATGTCGCTCACAGCCATCATCTACTGAGAGGCTTCCTCAATCCACTCCGAGGGGTCGCGCCGTGAAGGTCCGTAAGGCACCACCTTGTGCGGGGTAACGCAGTAGCGGCAGAAAGGCACTGCGTGATTGATGAAACGTTTCACCTGCTTGACATCCGTCAACCCATCGAGCGAAATATAGTCTTTCTCAGTGAGATTGAATTGCTCCTGCGACACGGCATTAAGCCTCCCGATGAACGCGCTTGTGGCGCAGCCGAACAGCTTTCCCTCAGTCACTGTGAGACACCCTCGGTTGAAGCAGCGGAAGTGTGAGAGGGATGCATCTTGTTTTCCGGTCGGGTCGAGCCCGAACTTGAAGAAGGTGCCATGCCGGCCGCGGTCGCCATAGACACGCACCTTTACGCCTTTGCTCTCGCAGAGCCTGATAACTGCATCATAGTCAAACTTCACCGGGTAACGCGTCAGTTCAATCACAACAGCGCTTTCACGCACAGCAGCCCAAAAGGCAGCATCCATGCGGGGCAGCATCAGTCCGTTGGTGTAAATTACTCGCTCGGCGTCAGGGAAATATTTGGCAAGCAAGCGCATCGCTTCCGGCAGCAGTGGATAAAGCAGCGTCTCACCACCCACAAGTCCCACTTTGGCAAGCTCAGAGCCACAGACTTTGGCAATCCGCGACATATCTCCCTCCACCGATTCAAGTGAGGGCATATCGGACGGAGCAAGAGGGGAATAATGAGTGCAGCCTTTGCAGTTGAGGTTGCAATGCTCGGCTACCACAAACTCTATCTTCAGCGGCTGGCGGTAGGCACCGGTGAGACGGCGGACAATGCGTTTGGTGTTGGCGATGAAATTTTTCATTATTAATGCCAAAGTTAAGAATAATTCCTATCTTTGGAGAAACCATCACACATATCTCTTAACATTATGAGAGAATGTACAGCCCTCACACTTTCAATCGTTGCCGTCACAGCCACGGCAATTCAATGATGCAGCTTGAGGTTCTGACAGCTGTCTATGGCATTGACGGCATCCACCGTTTGGCCGCCTCGCTGCGGCCTGCGGTGGATGGCGTGAGTTATCTGGTGAATATACAAGGGGTTTATCCCGGCACGGTATTACCCGATGAACTCGTCAGGCCTGATATGCGGGTGCGATTCACAGACAGCATCGGCGTGAGCCGGAACCGCAACGAACTGCTTGACCGTGCTACGGCCCCGCTGGTGCTGATGAGCGATGACGACTTGGATTACACTGCCGATGGGCTCAGGGGAGTGATTGAGGCATTTCAGAACTATCCTGAGGCAGACCTGCTGACTTTCAGACACTCCGGCGATGACCCGACATTTGTCAGATTTCCAGCCCGTAGCTTTGATTTGCGTGAGACTCCGAAAGATTACTTCGTGACCTGCTTTGACATAGCGATTCGCCGCAATGAGGCCACCAAGGAGCTACGCTTTGATGACCGGTTCAGCATCGGGACTCCGTTTCCGCAAGGCGAGGAGGATATTTTCATGGCAGATGCCCGGCGCATGAAGCTGAGAGCAAGGTATGTACCGCTTACGGTGAGTCATCATCCGGGAGCCACAACCTTCCCGAGGCTCCGCGCTACCAAGGATTACATCAGCGGAAAGGGTGCTGTGTTTGCACGAACAAGGCCATACACTTGGCCGCTAAGAATGCTGACGCACGCACTGCGCGAGTGCAAGAACCCCGATATGCCGGCTGTCACAAAATATGTCGCGTGGTGGACTCGCGGTGCCTTTCAGGCAATATGGATGATGCTGCTCACACCGCGAAATAAGAGCAGGAACTGACTCGTTTGGCTCACGTGCCACAAAGGCACCTTTGCCAATGTGAGAGGACTCGCGTAGCTACCACGCGCGGCGAGTTGTGACGCTCCACGAACTCGCGGCTCTCCAGGCCGCGTGAACGCAGCGACTCGGGATGCAGCACTAAGTCAGTCATAGCGTTCTGAAGCTGATTGACATCCGGCAGTGCATTGATGATGGGGCGCAACTCTTTCTCTCCGATGAAGTCATAAAAATCTTCCTCGGCACCGCTCAACACGGTTTTTCCGCGAGCCATTGCAAGCAGAGCGTTGGTGGCGGGAGTGTAGCTGTACACTTGGTCAAGCACAATGTGGGCTGAGTCAAGCAGCTGCAAGTACTCTGAATAGGGACGGTCTTCGACAATGACGAGCTCGGCTTTGTCCGGGTGAGCCTCAACCACACGCCGGGCTGCCGTTTCGAGCAAGTCAGTGCCTTTTTCCAAAAGGCGCGAGGAGTGACGTCCGAGGAATATACGCACTTTGCGAGGTGTCTCGTCAAGACCGGTGGGAGTCACCTTGTCAACATCTACCGGAATGCCGGCATAGCCTACCTTGTCAGCATCGAGCACTCTTTGGCCGGCAATCCAGTATTCATAGAGTGCGGTTGTCATGCCGTCAGCCCGAGCATACACATATCGTGCAAGCTCCTTAAGTTCCGGCGCGAGCCATCCGTAAAAATCAGGGTGCTCCATCGCCAGAGGTGCGGGAGATCCGTCAGCATTGTGCCACTCAGTGTAACGGATTGCTGATGAAGGGTCGGTGAGTTCTTCTATGACGTACGGGTCATAGCCGGTGCCCATCAGGAACATTGAGCCGTTTCGGCGGCGGAGCATATCAATCACGGCCCTCACGCGACGGGGACGGAGTGTTAGAGCGGAGGGATTATTCAGGCCAACCACATCAAAGCCGCTCAGACGTGGCGCAAGCGTGGTGTGAAGACGTGCGTACAAATCAATGCCTCCGAGTTTGCCCGGAAGCCGCCTGCGAATGTTGATGTCGCGGTCGGTGTCCATGAAGAAGCAGCCTTCCGAGGCTGTGGTCACCTCGCAGCCACACTGTTGCAGAGCATCGGCCATTGCAGGGGTGTAGTTGCTGTAATCTCCGAACAGAAGCACTCGCAGCGGGCGGTCCGAGCGGAGCTTGGAGGGTTGCCGGGACTTTGACATCAGAAATCTATGGTGAGGCGGACGTTAATCTGTCGGCGGGTCAGATAATTAGGCACAGCGTAGGCATCGTTGTTCACATCTGTGACCCAATAGTAGGAGCTTACATTGGAGATGTCAAACAGGTTGAAGCAATCCACACCTACCCAGATGCTCTTCACCCAGCGGTGGATGCCGGTACGAGGTTCGCCCTCCGGCTTCGGTGTAACAAGACCGTAAGACACGCCTACGTCAAGTCGCTTGTATGCCGGTGTACGGAAATATCCCTGATCCATAGTCTCACGTGGAGCGGTGAGAGGAAGGCCGTCAGAGAAGATTCCTTTTAGAGAGAATTTCAGCTTGGGGAGTTTGGGGAAGTAGTCGGTGAAATAGAGCGCAAGATTGTAACGCCGCTCGTTGGGACGAGGTACACTCACGCCGTTCATCTTCTCGCGTGCATTGAGCAGCGACACGCTCAGCCATGAGTCACTGCCCGGCACAAACTGGCCGAACAGCCTCATGTCGATGCCGGCAACGTGCCCGGTGGTGAGGTTCTCCCCGGCATATACAATGCGCAGGTTATCGAGCGTGTATGGTATCAACTTGTTAAGAGCCTTATAATAAGCCTCCATAGAGAGCTTGAAGGGACGGTTGACAAACCGGAACGTGAAGTCAGAGCCGAGAATCACCTGATAGCTCTGCTGGCTCTTGATGTCAGAGTTAAGGGTAATGGAGCGGTTGCCCTCGGCATCGGTCTGTGCGAGGCGCATCTCCTTGTAGAAAGGACTCTGATAGTATAGCCCCGTGGCAAAGCGGAATGTCCATTTGTCATTGCGTGACGGTACGTAGCCAATATTGAGGCGTGGCGACACAAGGAATTCCTTGTTGAAACTCCAGTAGCTCATTCGGATACCACCGTTTATGCTCAGATAGCCGCCGTCCCACTGATGCCTCCATGTGTCTTGAACGAAGCCCTGTATGCGGGTGGAGGTAAGATCCTGTGATGACTGGAGGTTGTAAATCATTCGCACATGTTCGCCGTCAGATGGGAGTGAGTAGCCGGCCGAATCGCGTTTCTCCCACTCGCGTGAACGCTCCATCACCTTCTCGTTGCGGAATGTGAGACCATATTCAAGCGTGTTCTTTGCCCCGATGCGTGAGCTGCCTTGCACGCCGATGGAGAACACCTGGGACTTCAATCTGTTACGCGCGTGCTCAAGATAGCGGCCAATGCCATCCTCAGCCCCGACCGATGTGTCGTCGGCACCGGAAGTATCCTTGATCCAATACTCTCCGGCAATGTCATATGTCACGAGTTCGTTGCTGAGAAAGCCTGATGCAAGCAATGATAGAGTGGTGCCCTTTGATGCTTTCCAATCAGCCGTGAGAGCACCGAACCATGTCTCGAACTTGTCCTTCTCGCGGCCGTCAAAGTACACTTCAAAGGTTTGAGGATTTTGCGCAGTGCCAAACTTTGTCTCGCGGTTCTGTGGCGTGAATTTGTAGTTGTTCACGCTGATGTTACCGAGAAACCCGAATTTGAGTTTGGGGGTAGGGGAGTAGTTGATGGATGTCTGGAAATCAAAATACTTGGGGTCATATTCACCCTTGTCATCAAGCGACGACAGCAGAGAATTGTTGGCCTTGTAGCGGATGCCGTACAGCTGCGAGAACTTCTTGGAGCTCTGGCCGAAAGCGACAGAGCCTCCCATGAGTGAGGCGGATATGGAACCTTCAAGGGCCTCGGGCTGACGATAGGTTATGTCAAGCACAGACGACATCTTGTCGGCATACTTGGCCGGGAAACCACCGGTGGAGAAGTTAACCGAACCTACCATATCAGGGTTTATAATACTCAAACCCTCCTGCTGGCCGGAGGTGATCAGCTGCGGGCGATATACCTCAATACCGTTGATATACACGGAGTTTTCATCATAAGAGCCTCCGCGCACCGAGTACTGTGAGGAGAGCTCGTTGCTGGCTGATACACCGGCAAGGGTGGTGATCACGCTCTCCACCTGGCCGCCGGAGGCATCGGGCAAGCGGCGTACATCAGCAGGGCTTACAGTCTGCATCTGTGAAGTTTGGGCTTTGATGGCCTGTATCTCCACTTCGCCAAGTGCTTTCGTTGCTTCAAGCAGGCGCATGTTCAGTGTGATGTCACCCTTGGGCTTAATCAGGGTGCGCGTTTCCTCGCGATAGCCAATGCACGTAAACGTAACGCGCACGGTGTCTGCCTGAGGCATAGACAGGCGGTAGTCGCCCTGAAGGTTGGTCTGCGTGCCAAGCGCAGTCCCGGCAACCTTCACAGTGACAAACTCCACGGGGGAGTTGGCTTCGTCAGTGACTTTGCCGTGTATAGTGACCTGCGCCGCCACAGATAGGGCTGTGCAGAGCGACAGAGCAAGAGTAATGATAATGCGTGACAGTTTCATCTACATATATTAACGGCATCCGTAGCTAAAAATTACATACCTGCTTACCTGTGATTAGAAGATGATTACAAATGGCTGATAATTAACAATGTATAAAATAATTAGAATTGTTGGGCAAAAAAGTTGCCCAAAATATTAGGTTTTGTCGATTTTTGTCCTTAGCTTTGCATCAGAGTATTTGACCGACCGCCGGCACGCCTCCACACCGTGTCACACCAAGCGCAACGAATCTTACTTAAGACCGGTTCTCAACCAAAGGGGAGGTCTGATTAATGTCTAAACATCAGCTTACAGGGCGGCGCGTTCGTCAATATCAAATGACTCTGTCTCCACTAACTTTTGCCGACATTTTACACCCATATGTATCCCCGTCACTTAACGGGGATGCATCAACGCATCTCCCGGCTTGCTCGTCGAGCCGGGAGTGTTACGACCATTATCTTCACTGAAACACTGTGAATAAACCGTTTACCTTGTTTTGGGGATGTTAAGAGAGGTGTGGCCCGAGACCACAAGCCTCAGGCCGCATCTCTCTTATAATGGTCTTAACCCACCACTGAAAAGCACAGCTTGCTTACCAATTCGATTTCAGACACCGGAGCGCCATAACCCGCTCCGGTGTTGTTATTGACGCTGTGATGACAGATATGATTAGCCCCCGGGAGCCATTGGAAAGGGCACCGGGGGCTGCTGCTATGAAAGTATCGTTTACGCAGGTGTGGTGGTAGGGTCAGTCGTCAAGGTTGACGGCGTATGCAGTGCGTTTGCCGGTGGGGTAGACACCCATGATGAACAGTGCCTTGGTGTCGGACTGCATTGCCTGCTTGTAAAGTGCCTCAATATCCTTGGCCGAGCGAACTGTCTGCTGGTTGATGGAGGTAATGATGTAACCCTTCTTGATGCCGGCACTCTTGAACAAGCCGTCGCCAACCTCTTTCACCTCTACACCTGAGGAGAGTCGGAGCTGGTGGAGTGTCTCCTCGGCGGGTTCACCAAAGGTGCATCCGAGTTCTGCGCTGTCGCCGGCGCGGGTTATCTTGGTGGAACCGCTCTGATTGAGCAGTTTCAGACGAACCACCTTATGCTCATTGTTGCGGATATATGAGGCGGAGACCTCATCGCCTGGGCTATAACGATTGATTATGCCTCGCAGCTGGGCTTCGTTGCGGGTGGGTTCTGCATTGATGGCTGTAATCACGTCACCCTCGCGGAGTCCGGCCTCGGCGGCTGCCGAATTAGGCTGCACCTCGGCTACGTATATGCCGGAGTTGGTAGCCGTGATTCCTTTCTCCTTGGCGAGCTTGGCATCAAGGGGTCGGAAACTGATACCGAGGAACGCACGTTGGACGGCACCATATTCCCGTAGGTCGCCCACTATCTTGTTGACAATGGCAGTGGGTATGGCGAATGAGTGGCCGGCATAGTTACCGGTTTGCGAATAGATGGCAGTATTGATACCCACGAGCTCGCCACGAAGATTTACCAGCGCGCCTCCGGAGTTGCCGGGGTTTACGGCAGCATCAGTCTGGATGTATGACTCCACACCCATTGAGCGTGAGTGTGTGGCATCAGAGATGCTGCGAGCTTTGGCACTGACAATACCGGAGGTGACGGTAGAGGTAAGTCCGAAGGGATTGCCTACGGCAAGAACCCATTCGCCTACACGGAGCGCGTCACTGTCACCCATGGGAATTACGGGGAGATTGGATGCATCAATCTTGATGAGTGCCAGGTCGGTCATCTCATCGTTGCCCACCACTGTTGCATTGTAGGTGGAGTTGTCGTTGAGTGTGACTTCGAGCTTGTCAGCACCGTTTATCACGTGGTTGTTGGTGACGATGTAACCGTCCGCGGTAAGGATTACTCCCGACCCGAGGCCGAGCTGCTGCTGTTGTTCCTCCTCGCTCGGGTTGTCCTGACGGCGCTCCGGCTGTTGACGACGGGGCTGTCCGAAGAAGAACTCAAAGAAAGGGTCATTGAAGAAGTCCTGACCGTTGCCACGGTAGTAATTGTTGGAGCGGTTGTGTCGGTTCACATAGCTCTTGATGCTTACAACTCCGTCGATGGTACTTTCAGCGGCGGCTGTGAAGTCCGTGGGTACACCGGCTGAGGATGTGGCAATCTTCACGAGGCCATGGGAAGCTGTATGGGTAGACTTATCAGCGAGAGCGATGTCAGCCTGTGGCGACAGACGATCATCGACTGCAACGGCCTTAAGCGCGAGGACGGTGGAAGCGGACGCGGCAACAGCGATGCCGGTCATTGCGAGAAACAGCTTTCGTGTGTGCATCTTTGTTGAGTTGATAAATGGAGTATATATAATGTAGTGATATAAGATTGTCAGTAGATGTGATGCAATTTTGACTCCAAAATTATCAATAGTAAAGTGTGTGGGGGAACAAATATCCTTAAAAAATCTTGCAGATAACGTAATTTAATAATGTAGCATTAAATTTCCATAATTTTTATTTAACAAATCTGACTAAAGCCGTAATTTTGCAGCAAACAACGACGCCCACCCCGGCGTTATCACCACATAACCATCCAACCAACAAACATAATCAGAGAGCCTCACGAGAGATGAAAGTGCTAAAGTTCGGCGGAACATCAATGGGCAGTGTGATGTCCATACGCTCGGTGTGTAAGATTATCAATGACACTCCGGGAGAGCTCTGTGTGGTGGTTTCAGCCCCGTCCGGCATGACTGACAGGCTTCTGCGTCTCGCATCAGAGCCGGCTCTCGCTAACCCCGCTGTGGGCGAGGAAGGATGCCTTGACCGTTATATTGAGATGTTTGACGAGATGACAGCCCGCTCGCCACGCGCCACTCTGTCACTTTTGTCATGGCTGGGCCCGCTTGCTCGAGCCCTGCGAATGGAGGTGACTGATGAAGAGAGCCGCAAACTTCGAGAGGATGCCATTGTGGCACAAGGTGAACGCTTCTCGACGAGGCTGCTCACCATGTTGCTCTCTGACACCGTAAGGGTTCCTGCATCGCGGCTCATACATACCCGCAATGACCGGCGCACCCTTGATCATTCACAAACTCTCGCAGGGGCTGCAAAGGCCGTAAAGGCTGTGCGTAACCGTGTCAGGGTGATGGAGGGATTCATTGCACGGGATCCGCAAGGCCGGTTAGCCAATCTGGGACGCGGCGGCAGTGACTACACGGCAGCTATTATGGCCAAGGCGGTCGGCGCCGAACGTCTCGAAATTTGGACTGACGTAGACGGTTACATGACCGCCGACCCAAGGAAAGATACCTCTGCTCGTCTGATTCCGAGGATGACGCAAAAAGAAGCTCTGAAGATGTCGCTTGAGGGGGCAAAAGTAGTTTATGCTCCCGCTATGGAGATACTGCAGGGAACCAGCATCCCGGTGCATGTTCGAAATACTTTCCGCCCCGATGCCGAGCATACAGTGATTGAAGGTTAGGCAGCCTTGCAACGCTCCCAATCCGACAAGCACACCCTCAGTGTCCGATTTAGAGGGTGTTTATACGGTGTTGGTAGTTTGGGTGGAAAATCTTAAATTTGCACCCATTAGAATCAACCACTTTATGAAGCGCGTCACATATAAAGGTCTGACATTTGAGCCGTACATAGAGAGCCATCGCATAGCAGAGCGTATCAACCAGATAGGCAAGGAAATATCCCTGCGCTTTGAGGGGAAAGTTCCCCTGCTGATTTGTGTTCTCAACGGGGCTTTCCCCTTTGCTGCTGATCTGTTCCGCTCTTTGGACATAGATGCCGAAATCACATTTATCCGCCTTAAAAGCTATGAAGGAATGAGTGGTGGCGGTGCCGTGAAGGAGATTGTAGGGCTCAGTGAAGATATCGAAGGGCGCGATGTAATAGTGGTAGAGGATATCATTGACACCGGTAACACCATGGCTAAGCTCCTCCGTGACCTCAAAGAGCGAAATCCCGCATCGGTAAGCGTGGCGACTCTGCTTTATAAGCCGGAGGCCGTGCGCGAGGATATCAACCCTGACTATGTTGGTTTCACCATCCCGTCAAAGTTTATCATAGGTTTCGGTCTCGACCTTGACGGCATAGCCCGCAATCTGCGCGACATCTACGTGCTTAGTGAGCACGCCGGTGAGTCGCAGTGCTGACTCAGCTGAGAGAGGCTGTCTGCTGGCATCAGCCGTGAGGATTGAGCGGCTCACCTCTCTCAATGCACATTCACGTCAATCTACACAATACATATATATCTACAGTTTCACGGTTTTTCAACAATGTACAATCTGGTAATATTCGGAGCCCCCGGCAGCGGTAAAGGCACTCAGAGTGAACGGCTCATTGATGAGTACGGACTCTTTCATATCTCGACAGGCGACGTGCTCCGTGACCATATAGCCCGCGGCACTGAACTGGGTAAGATTGCTGACAGCTTCATTTCCAAGGGCAACTTGATTCCCGACAGCCTGATGATTGACATTCTGGCGGAGGTACTTGACAGCAATCCCGAGGCAAAGGATGGTGTGATTTTTGACGGATTCCCCCGCACCATTCCTCAGGCACGCGCACTTAAGAAGATGCTCGCTGATCGTGGCAGCAAGGTTCACGCTGTGGTCGGTCTTGAGGTTCCCGAGGACGAGCTGGTGGAGCGCTTACTGAAGCGTGGCGAGGAGAGCGGTCGCAGCGACGACAACCTTGACACCATCAAGCAGCGCCTGAATGTTTATCATAGCCAGACCAGCCCCCTCAAAGAGTATTATGAGAGCGAGGGCAAGTATCACGCCATTCATGGTTCCGGCAGCGTTGACGAGATTTTCGGATCCATCAAAGACTCCCTGAAGTCACGCACCGAAGTCCCGGTGAAGAAGGCCGCAACAGCCTGAAAGGTTGTATTTCACAACCGATGTACGCCCGAAGGGCCGTAGACTTCGCAAAATAACAGGCACCGTCACTGTCCTCAGGAGTGAGCGACAGTGACGGTGCCTCGCGTTTGTAACGGGTATAAGAGGGTGTTTTTAAACAACCTCTAAACCTTCCGTCATATGGCCGGCATTGGATGGTCGCCGCGTGTGGCTGGTGAACGGTGTCGCCGCTTCTTCTTGTAGCGGTTTGGCAGCTTGGATGGCGGGTCGTAGACCGGCCAATCAAGCCAGCCGTGACGCACGTTAATTTTGATAGTGTCGCCGCTGCGTGCATTCATGTAGACATCCAGCGGAACCCTTGGCTTCTTAACCACACCCGAAGGGAATCGCAGACTCAATGAGTAAGTGTAATAAGGATTGCCGGTGCTCACCAGGCGGCGACCCACACGCTTTGTTCGGTAGTTCTTGATTTTGTGACGGCTGTCAACCACCACTTTCACCTCCTGCTCGGTGGCTTGTTCTGCTGCATAATAATTTGATGCAAGCATGGCCGAGGCTCCTATGGCAGTGAAACAGGCAAACTGCACGATGACAAGCACCCAACGTAGCGACACGGACGTTACGCGTCGCCAAAATTTCAGCATCGGCCGCATGAAAATAACTGACAAGGCCAACCCAAATGTCGGTGCCATCCACCATGCCACAATGGTTTTCTGATAAATGGTGACGCCCCACACCCCTAATGCCACCGCTATCATCACAATCGATACAATGAGCATTGCTCTCGGGGCAGTGATGCCATATTTGTTATCTTCGGCCGGCTTGGTGTCGGGGATGGGAGGGGGCGTTTGTGCCATTGCCGGGAAATGTGATAGTGAAGACTGAATTGTGATTACAGCGTAGTGTTGTCGCACTCAGGTTCAGGCCCTTTGGCGTAACGGGTCATCGTCATGGTGAGTCGGCGGAATATGAAAGTTGGCAATGAGGCCCCGCCCGCAAGCACCCCAATCACCATCACCGTCACGGCAAAGTTGGAGGCGAATGCCAGCAGATATTCCTCAGAGCGGATTGATGAGTCTATGGACTGAATGAACATGATTAGCGCGAATACACACTTGTAAGCGTACATTCCCGGGACCATCGGCAGTAGAGCTGGGATGAAAAGGCAGGGGAGGGGTGTATGGGCCAGCTTTCCGAACAAGAGGGCTAATGTGCCGATAGTCACTGCGGCCGCTAATGATGATGTCACTATGTCACATCCCCCGACTTCCATCAGCACGTAGCGCAAGGCGTGTCCCACTGCGGCCAAAACAGCGATATAGGGAAACGTCCGTACGGAAGGATTGGATACTGCTCCAAATCCGATAGCTGCCACTGCGGCAAGGAGAGCATCAATGAGTATGTTAAAAGCAAGTGTCATGTGAGCTGTCGTGGAGAGGAATTGACTATGTAGTCTTCAGTTACATAATGTGTTATAACAACGAGCTTTTCGCAATAAGCATAGTGGCTGAAAGCCCGATAGCGAGGCAGAGGATAAGAAGCATCGCATTGACCAGCCGACTTATGCCAACTAATATATGATTGTCCACAATATCTATCACTCCGTTAATAAGCGGCACTCCGGGGATAAGGAACAAAGGACTTGTAGCTATGGCGATATGTGCCGTGCAGTCAAAGCGTAGAGCCATCGTGGAGCACATTGAAGCCACAAAAGCCGAAGCCATAAACACAAGGTATTGGTTAACGCCGTGCATGGCCATGCGCTGTCGCACCCCAAAGCCGATAAGCGTGGCCACAAAAACTATTATCATCGCGGTGAGGTCGCCACCAAACAGAGCGCAGAAGCAAGCATTAGCCAGACTCACAAGCAGTAGCGTCAGCATCGGGTCAAGTCTTTGTTTCGACGTCAGTTTCTTGAATCGGGCGCGAACCTCGTCCAGAGAAAGACATTCATCATATGCTTGCCACGACAGGGTGCTTAGGTCAGCATTAAGGTGAAAGCTGATGGGAAGCGGAGGCACACTTACCACTCTCGTCACCGACTTGCAGGACAGCGAGTCACGAACCGAAAGCGTAAAGTGGCGTGCCGTAGATGTCATCTCAATATTCAGCCCGAAAGCCTCACCGATGCGCTTGGTGCAGCGGATTACGCGAAGTGTGCTGACACCGCTGCCCAGCATATAACCGGCATATTCAGCAAGAAAGTCGAGCAACGGACGCTCATCACACTCAGCTCTCAGAATGGCCGCCTCAGTGCTGTCAGAGGCCATTGTTGCGGAATTATCGGAAGAAGCTGTCGGGTGGTCATTCACAAGTTCAGAGTTCATCAGCTGCATATGTGGTGTTGTGAGTGCTCAGTATGGAGAGTCGCAACAAATTTAACGAAAAAACCAATACAGATGTTGCATAACTCAAATATTACACGTAATTTTGTGCCGTTGAAAGCGCGAGGGGCAGAGGCTCCGCTTAAAGATGGCCAAGTATGATTGGAAATTTTTTAGTTAGCGATTTTCACCAGACACCCAAATTCTTAGCTTATGGAGCGGTGCTCGAGTGGCTGAAGAGGCACGCCTGGAAAGCGTGTATACCCCAAAAGGGTATCCCGAGTTCGAATCTCGGTCGCTCCGCTTAGATAACACGCTGATTTTCACAGTATATAATACTGCTGATTTCAGCGTGTTTCTTCTTAAACGTCCCCAATGACGCTTTAAACTATAAAACCCCACCGATAGACGTAATGTCAAGGCCGGCGGCTTGCACGAGCTGTCGGTCTTTCTTTACAGTCTCAGCTATCATCCATTTATCGCCGACCCTGACAGTCCTTACACGGCTGAGGCTTCTTACCATGTCCATTGGCGCAAAATGGTTGGTGAGTTCAGCGGCTTTCATACGAGAACTCAAATCGTAATACCACTGCAGAGCGATAAGATTTATGAACATCCATGCCTCAATGGATTTTTCATCCTGCATATAAGAATGGTCGGCCTCTATGATATTCTTGAAAGCATCTATAGCCTGTTCGACATCACCTCGTGTCTTATAGGCAATGTATGCGCCCTCGGCGTCTTTGGCCGTAGTGTTCATAAGGGCTAATGTGCCGAACATCAGCGACCTTGCTCGATATCCCTCCATGGTGAATTCTTCGAGATCCGGGTTTAGGACACGGCGCATGTAATCCTCCGACTCATCGCTGCGTTTTGATTCATCAAGATACAGAAAAACCTCATGCCCGTCTATTTCAAAGCGTTTCCACTATATCGGCCTTTTCTCGTAGAGAAACACTCCGTCTGCACCGCTGTTGTCCCTGCTGCTGAACACGCTGTAGTCCAATCCTTTTGTGGATCGTTTGAGCGACATTATGAACTTAAGTCCAAGTTCTATAAGTTTATCAATGTTCGATTTGGACTGGAAACACTTGTCAACAATACCGATACCATCAGTCAGGCCAGCATCCTGTGCACACAGTTTGAACGCGCTCACATCCTTTACGCACCCGAAAAGTAGACGATAATATACCGGGAGATGCTTGGTGCTGTTGAATATCCACATTATATTCACAGCCGTATCAAAAGTGCCTTTTTTGGTCTTAGTCAGCTGCGGATAATCCATACAACGTGAGGCGGAAAGTTGGTCGGTGCCATCGAATATGAGGCCGTCAAGGGGATCAATGTTGGACTTCATGTACTCAAGAAGCTTATCCCGCTTCTCGCCAAGATCATGAAGAAAACCCGAAAGCGCGTTGGCTGACAACCCTGCTGTCCCAATCTTCATTGACAGATAACTGTCTGAAAAATCACCCATCACACGCCGCATCGGTGATTGAAAGCGCAGCCAGCAATATGCAAGGGCTACAATCATCGTCCAGTCGTGCGGAAATATCTTCTTCAGCGTGGAGAGGCAGTCCGACTGTTGGTTAAGAATTATTACTGTCCGCTAAAACATAAGGTATCGAGTCCAACTTCTTGAGAGATAG
>JAMPDP010000001.1:1407078-1458685 GCA_023665605.1 Candidatus Amulumruptor caecigallinarius
GCTTTCTCTTGATCTTTCCTGATCCGGTAAGGGCGAACCTCTTTTTGGCACCGGAGTTAGTCTTAATCTTGGGCATTGTTGTTAATAAAAAGTGTATTGATGGGTATATTATTTCTTCTTCGGAGTCAGCATGATTATCATGCGCTTCCCTTCAAGCACGGGCATCTGCTCGACCTTGCCATACTCCTCAAGGTCATTGGCGAAGCGCAGAAGCAACACCTCGCCCTGCTCCTTGAACAGGATGGAGCGACCCTTGAAGAACACGTAGGCCTTCACCTTTGAGCCCTCCTGAAGGAATCCCATGGCGTGCTTGAGCTTGAAGTTGTAGTCATGGTCATCAGTCTGCGGACCGAAACGTATCTCCTTGACTACAACCTTGGTGGCCTTAGCCTTGGCTTCCTTCTGCTTCTTTTTCTGCTGATATAGAAACTTCTGGTAGTCAAGAATCTTGCATACAGGCGGCTCCGCAGTGGGTGATATCTCCACCAGGTCGAGGCCGGCCTCGTCGGCGAGCTTCATGGCCTGTGCAAGGGGGTACACGCCGGGGGTGACGTTGTCACCGACGAGGCGCACCTCCTGAGCGCGGATGTGCTCGTTGATGTTGTGCGGATCTTTGTGCTCTACGCGTCCGCCGCGGCGCATCGGCCCCTTTTTGCGGGGACCGGGAGAGGGACGAAATGGTTTTTTCTCCATTCGGGGAAAGGTGGTGAGTAGGGGGTATGAAGGGATATGGCGGTGCGCCCTCCGGCGCACCTGTTATGTCAATGGCTTACTGATTAACGAGTTGTCAAGTCCGGGGGTCACTCCGGAGCGGTCATCTCCTCGATCTCGCGGGCCAAAGATTGTGCAAAGTTAGCAATTTTCATCTTACCTTGGTCACCTTCGCCCTGTTTTCTTACCGAAACTTCGCCGTTAGCGGCCTCCTGCTCACCGACGATGAGCATATAGGGGATGCGCTTGAGCTCGTTGTCGCGAATCTTCTTGCCAATCTTCTCGTTGCGGTCATCGACGATGGCGCGGATGTCATACTTGGCAAGCTCCTTAGCCACTTCAGCAGCATAGTCATTGGTCTTGTCGCTGATAGGTAGCACCACCACCTGATCAGGCGCAAGCCACAGCGGGAAGCGGCCGGCTGTGTGCTCAAGGAGCACAGCCACGAAGCGCTCCATGGAGCCGAACGGCGCGCGGTGGATCATCACGGGACGGTGCTTCTGATTGTCGGCACCGGTGTATTCGAGTTGAAAACGCTCAGGGAGGTTGTAGTCCACCTGAATGGTGCCGAGCTGCCAGCGGCGACCGATGGCATCCTTCACCATGAAGTCAAGCTTCGGACCGTAGAAAGCCGCCTCGCCAAGTTCCGTGCGAGCCTTCAGACCCTTCTCGGCGCATGCCTCGATGATGGCCTGTTCAGCAAGGTGCCAGTTCTCGTCGGAGCCGATGTACTTCTCCTTGTTGTTGGGGTCGCGGAGCGAAATCTGAGCCTCGAAGTTCTCAAACTTCAGAGCCTTGAAGATGTAGAAGATGATGTCCATCACCTTCAGGAACTCATCCTTAATCTGGTCAGGCGCGCAGAAGATGTGAGCGTCATCCTGCGTGAAGCCGCGCACGCGGGTGAGACCATGCAGCTCGCCGCTCTGCTCGTAGCGGTATACGGTGCCGAACTCAGCCAAGCGCAGAGGCAGCTCGCGGTAAGAGCGGGGGAACGCCTTGAAGATCTCGCAGTGATGAGGACAGTTCATCGGCTTGAGCAGATACTCCTCCCCTTCCTCAGGGGTGTGAATCGGCTGGAACGAGTCCTTACCATACTTGGCATAGTGGCCGGAGGTCACGTAGAGCATCTTGTTGCCGATGTGCGGCGTTATAACCTGCTGGTAGCCATACTTCTTCTGAATCTTGCGCAGAAACTGCTCCAGTCGGTCACGCAGTGCTGCGCCCTTGGGGAGCCACAGCGGCAGTCCCGCTCCCACATTTTGCGAGAATGCGAACAGCTCCATCTCCTTGCCGAGCTTGCGGTGGTCTCGCTTCTTGGCTTCTTCGAGGAGAGCCAGATACTCATCGAGCATCTTCTTCTTGGGGAAGGTCACGCCATAGACGCGAATGAGCTGATTGCGCTTCTCGTCGCCGCGCCAGTAAGCTCCGGCAAGACTCATTATTTTGGCGGCCTTGATGGGAGCAGTGTCGGGGATGTGCGGCCCGCGGCAGAGGTCGGTGAAGGCTCCCTGAGTGTAGGTGGTGATGTGACCATCCTCAAGCTCGGAGATGAGCTCACACTTATAGTTCTCGCCACGGTCGCCAAACATCTTCATCGCGTCAGCCTTTGAAATGTCGCTGCGCACAATCGGCTGCTTCTGCCGAGCCAGCTCAAGCATCTTGGCCTCGATGGCAGGGAAGTCAGCAGCAGTGATGTTGTGACCGTTGGGGTCTATGTCGTAGTAGAAACCGTTCTCGATGGCAGGGCCGATACCGAACTTCACGCCGGGAAACAGCTCCTGCAGTGCCTCGGCCAGCAGGTGGGCTGAGCTGTGCCAGAAAGCATGCTTGCCTTCTGGGTCCTCCCATTTGTGGAGAGCAATGGTGGCATCAGCGTGGATGGGGCGGGTGAGGTCCCACGCTTCACCGCCGACAGTGGCAGCGAGCACATCCTGTGCCAGGCGCGGGCTTATGCTTTCGGCAATCTGCAAGGGAGTGATACCGTCGGAAAATTCTTTGACGCTTCCGTCAGGAAAAGTGATGTTAATCATCTAAGTATTAATACTTTTGTGAGAATGAACGACCCATACGGACGGGCCGCGTGCAAAATCAACCACAAAGATACAAATTTCCCCCGACACAGGCAACCCCCGACCTTCCGCACTCTGGACTTGAATTTAGGGACTGGAATTTAGAACCCGCACCCCACCCTCTTAGGCTCTGAAACTCCGGATAGTATCTGCACGCCACCAATGCAATCGAGTAGGTGCACTCGAATCTTATGGGAGCTATACGATGTGGGATTGTGAGCCGAGGCTACCTGAATGCTTTGCGCCATGCGCGGATGGCCGGCAGCATCAGGTAAGCGCAGAGCATCCATGCCGGGGCATAGCCCGGATTGAAAAGGCGAGACCAGTCATTCATAGAACCGACTAATGCAGCACCGGCTATGACAGCACTTGTCAGAAATAGCGTCCAAGGGACGATGTCACGCACCTTCCATACAAGCAAGATCCCCGCCAGTAAAAGAAAAACAAGATAACACGACAACGATACGGGAAAGGCTGAATATATAAATCTTAAAGGTGAGGCATAGAAATATGCAGGAACAAAAGTGTCGCAATTCACTTTGCGCAGATGCAGCAAAAAGGCACGGGCATAAAAGAGCTTGTTGGAGGATATTGCACGGGCCTGTAATGCTTCTTGCTCAGACAAACTAAGATGTAATTCATTCCCAAGCACATACAGTTCATCCCATGACAAATTGTGTCCTTTCCACGGAGATTCATTCTTTATGGAGTCAAGATAGGCCTTAACCTGAATATTGTCTGAGCATTCAGGGCCAACGGCATTTTGCTCACGAAGGAGAAACCAATTATTGACTATCGAAGCTCTGCTGATGGTGTTGATTCCGAAGCTATTGTGCATTATTTGCTTATAGCAAAACAGAGAACCCGAGCATAAAATAACTATCAAACAAGCAGCTGTTACAGCCATTCTTGATTGTTTACGCCATCTAATTCCGACGAACACCCAGTAAAAAATGTATACTGGCAACATACATACCATCACCGGCCTCAAAAAGACGAGCACAATCAACCAAAATCCCGACCAAACGGCACTTCTCACATCAGGTGTTTGGGGCAGCTTGTTGAATAAGCAATAGAGGAAAAACACTACGAATGAACAGCACAGCCCCTCCGAACACAGGGTTTGGTTGAAAATGCTAAAAACCGGGACAATGGCATAGAAAGCGGTAGCCCAGAACACACAACGCCTTGACTTAATGATAATTGACAACGCCCTTCTAAAATATCCTATGGATACGATAAATACTATCCATTGCACAAGGACTACTCCCGCATTTTGATATTTCAGTCCGGCAACGCATCTTGACAGGGCTATGATAAGAGGATAAACAGGCGGACGTGCGTCGTGAGGCCGTCCGTGCAAAAGTGCTTCTGAGGCAGCAATGTAGTCATAGCTATCAACAAACAACACGCATCCGGCTATCATACCATATGCGACAGCTAACAGTATGACAAAGGTATACAGCGTGGTATATGACAGCCACCCGGAGCGGTAGCCGGAGTCGCCAAGTAGGCGCGTCATCTCAGCTCTGCTTGGTTTCATGATAGTCGGTGTCGGTGTTGACGTTCCAGACTGCGCTCTTGTCGGTGTCGCCGGCGAGGATTTTGTCGGCGGCTATCATGGCGGTGAGCATCGAGTGGTCCATGTTGTTGTAGCGGTGCTGTCCGTTGCGGCCGACGCAGTAGAGATTCGGGATGGTGTCGAGGAAGCTGCGCACTTTGTCCAGCTGATAGTACGCACCGAAGTAAGACGGGTAGGCCTTCTTGACCTTGATTCTTACGGCATCCATCACATCAGCTGCGTTGATGATGCCGATCGATTCAAGCTCGCGCTTGGCAAGGTCTATGAATGTTGCATCATCCATCTGCCACATCTCGTCACCCTCGGTGCAGAAGTATTCGAGGCCAATCCACACGGTGTCCTCAAAGTCGGCGACCATGTAG
This sequence comes from Candidatus Amulumruptor caecigallinarius, assembly GCA_023665605.1. GTDB lineage: Bacteria > Bacteroidota > Bacteroidia > Bacteroidales > Muribaculaceae > Amulumruptor > Amulumruptor caecigallinarius_B. Next base: position 1,411,803 of record JAMPDP010000001.1, read on the forward strand.
GGAGACCAGTTGTTGAACACCTGGATTCTGCCCAGCTTCACCTCACGCTCCTGTACGTATATCCATGTGTCGGGGATACGGTCCTTGACTGTTCGGAGCTTCGTGGAGTTCTTTATCTTGAGGCGTGGCACAAGGAGACCCACCGTGATGAAGTCTCGGTAAGGGAGTTCTGCAGCGATATTCCGGACTTCTTCGGGGATGTCGATGCCCTCGATGGCGGCTACAAGGTCACGTAGGGGCATGGAGGAGACAAACCACTCGCATGCCAGACGCTCACTGCGCCCGTCTCGATGTTTCACCGTGACAGCTTCTACACGTCGGTCAGCACCGATGTGCACCTTCTCGACTGTGGTGTTCATCACCACTTCGGCCCCCTTGGCCTGCGCGGCCTCGCCGGTGAGCTCCCACAGCTGCCCCGGGCCATGCTTGGGGTATATGAACTCCTCTATCAGCGAGGTCTCTACCTTCCCCTTGCCTTTGAGGCCGAGCTTCTTCATGAACATATCGCGGACTATGGCTGTGAGCGACAGCCCCTTGACGCGCTGTGAACCCCAGTCGGCACCCAGGCGTGAGGGATGTATGCCCCACACCTTCTCGGTGTAGTCCTCAAAGAACATATTGTATAGCGGACGGCCAAAGCGGTTGATGTAGAAGTTTTCGAGGCTGTCATCGGGGAGCCGATGAAACTTCGTGGCCAAGAAGCCTGTTCCGGCCTTCAGCGTGCGCCACAGTCCCATGGCTTTCAGGGTCTTCACACTGAGGGAAACAGGGTAGTCGAAGAACTTGCGCAGGTAATAGATGCGTGAGATGCGGCGGCGGCGCAGCATCACTCGGTCTGCACGCTCCGGGTCAGTGGCCGGATGGGCATCCTGAGGCTTCTCGCCCAAGAGAATCTCGTCAATGGCGGGCGATGACTGCATGGGCATGATCTCCTCCCAACGGTCGGTTACTCGCTTCTCTTTGCTGAAAAAGCGGTGGCCTCCGATGTCCATCCGGTTGCCGTGGTGATTGACTGTACGGGAGATGCCCCCGAGCATATCCGATGCCTCAAAGAGGACGGGCCGTAACTTGTCTGTGCGTGAGGCTATTTCATAAGCCGCAGTGAGCCCCGCAGGACCGCCGCCGGCTATGACTACTATATTCTGTTGGTGAGGATTGTTCGCCATGATGCAAGAGGGAGATATGTGATGAGGGAACGTCTTGCCAGAAAATTCCAGAAGAAGACGATAATGGTGGAAATAATTTTTGACACAAGATAGTGGACACCGCACAACTCTGTGAAGAACCACATAATCAAGGCATTCATCCCAAGTCCGACAAGACCGATGAGCCCAAATGATACAAACTCAATGATATGGTCAGCCTGTGAGCGGGCCGCTGAGCCGAACACCCACACTATGCTGAGAAGATAATTAATGGTAAGACCGGCCGTAAAGCTCAGACAGGCAGAGAGCTGGTATGAGAAGCCCGCATATTCAGTGAGGAGGGCAAGCAGCCCGAAGTCCACAACAAATGCCGCGCCGCCGACAAAAAAGTACCGGAAGAGCTGAACGAAAAAACTCCCGTGCGACGAAAGCAACAACGACCTTAAACTGCTGAATATCAGCAGCTTGCGGGGGGGGGGTAGATGGTACTGAACGGTGGCTCATTTAAAGCAGCGCGTAATAATAATTGGTCTGCAAAGTAAGTGAATTATATCTGAATTGCCAAATCAATAGCTTCGGACCAGTCTCAGGTGTATGACATGAAAAGGGACGCACATTCGTGCGCCCCTTTATATTCTTCGGTTTGGTGGCTCCCTCTGTGGGGAGCGGGTATCATCAGTTGGAGAAGACAAGATTGTCATCGGTGTCTACGTCGATGACGATTGGTTTCTCCTTGTCAACCTTCTGCGCAAGGATGTCCTTGCTCAGTCGGTTAAGTACCTGACGGTGAATCACTCGCTTGACAGGACGGGCACCGAACTCGGGGTCGTACCCCTCGCGAGCGAGGAGCTTGACTGCCTCAGGAGTGACTTTCAGTGTGACTCCGTTGGTAGCCAGCATTTTGCGGACGCCCTCTATCTGTAGGCCTACAATCTCCTCTATCTCTGCCTCATTAAGGGGCGTGAACATGATAATCTCGTCGATACGATTCAAGAACTCCGGACGGATGGTCTGCTTGAGCATCTCAAGCACCTGCTCCTTGGTGGAGTCTATCTTCTCATCGCGATTCTCCGGGGTGAGTCCCGCAAGGTTCTCACGGATGACGTTTGACCCCATGTTGGAGGTCATAATGATGATGGTATTCTTGAAGTTGACCAGACGCCCCTTGTTGTCGGTGAGTCGGCCATCGTCGAGCACCTGAAGGAGAATGTTGAACACATCGGGATGTGCCTTCTCAATCTCATCGAACAGGACTACTGAGTACGGCTTGCGGCGAACGGCTTCGGTGAGTTGACCACCCTCGTCATAACCGACGTATCCCGGAGGAGCGCCGACAAGACGGCTCACGGCATGCTTTTCCTGATACTCGCTCATGTCGATGCGGGTCATCATGTTCTCATCATCAAAGAGATACTCGGCCAAAGCCTTGGCAAGCTCGGTCTTGCCGACACCCGTAGTGCCGAGGAATATGAATGAGCCTATCGGGCGGCGGGGATCGTTAAGGCCGGCACGGCTACGGCGCACGGCATCGGCAATGGCGGCGATGGCCTCATCCTGGCCCACCACGCGGCTGTGAAGCTCGGCCTCGAGGTGGAGCAGTTTCTCCTTCTCGCTCTGCACCATCTTGTTGACGGGAATGCCGGTCCAGCGGCTCACCACGTCGGCGATATCCTCTGAGTCAACCTCCTCTTTGATCATAGCCTTGTCGCCCTGCATCATCTTCAGCTGCTCCTGAATCCGGACATTCTCCTGTTCCTTCTCCTGAACGCGGCTGTAACGAATCTCGGCCACCTTGGCGTAGTCACCCTCGCGCTCGGCGCGTTCGGCCTCAAAGTTGAGTTGCTCGATGTCAATCTTGTTCTGCTGGATGCGGTTGATCAGATCCTTCTCGGCACGCCACTTGGCGGTGTAGTCGGCTTCCTCCTCGCGCATGGTAGCGAGTTCCTTCTCGATCTCCTTCACCTTCGCATCGTCACCCTCGCGCTTGATGGCCTCGCGCTCTATCTCCTTCTGGGCGATGCGGCGCGCGATGTCGTCTATTGCCTGAGGCACGGAGTCGGTCTCCAGACGTAACTTGGAGGCTGCCTCGTCTATCAGGTCGATAGCCTTGTCAGGGAGGAAACGGTCTGTAATGTAACGCTCCGAGAGTGTGACAGCGGCAATAATCGCCTCATCGCGTATGCGCACCTTGTGGTGGTTCTCGTAGCGCTCTTTCAGGCCGCGGAGTATGGCGATGGCACTTGCCTCGTCTGGCTCGTTGACCATGACCTTCTGGAAACGGCGCTCCAGAGCCTTGTCTTTCTCAAAATACTTCTGGTACTCATCAAGGGTGGTGGCACCGATGCTGCGGAGCTCGCCGCGTGCCAGAGCCGGTTTGAGGATGTTAGCAGCGTCCATGGCACCCTCTCCCTTGCCGGCCCCCACCAGAGTGTGAATCTCGTCAATGAAGAGGATAATCTCACCGTCGCTCTGCGTCACCTCGTTGACAATGGCCTTGAGTCGTTCCTCAAACTCCCCCTTATACTTGGCACCGGCCACCAATGCACCCATGTCAAGTGAGAAAATCTGCTTGGAGCGAAGGTTTTCAGGAACATCGCCGCGAACTATGCGCTGGGCAAGGCCCTCGGCGATAGCAGTCTTACCGGTACCGGGCTCGCCGATGAGCATGGGGTTGTTCTTGGTGCGTCGGCTCAGAATCTGGAGCACGCGGCGTATCTCCTCATCGCGGCCTATCACGGGGTCGAGCTTGCCGGAACGGGCTCTCTCGTTGAGGTTGATGGCATATTTGCTCAGGGCATTGTACGTGTCCTCGGCACTCTGGTCGGTGGCCGTCTTGCCCTTGCGGAGCTCGGCGATGGCGGCCTCAAGCTCCTTCTCGGTCAGACCCATATCCTTGAGGATGGTGGATGCCGGGGAGCTGACGCGAAGCAGCGCGAGTAGCAGTGCCTCCAGGGTGACATACTGGTCACCCATTTTCTTGGAAGCATCAAGAGCCTTCTGGAGCACATCGTTAGACTCGCGGCTGAGATAAGGCTCTCCGCCGCTCACCTTGGGGAGTGCAGCGATGGCCGCATCCACACGGTCAGAAAGCTGCGTCAGATTGGCGCCCACTTTCTGGAATATGAACTTGACGAGAGAGTCACCCTCGGTCATCACGCCTTTGAGCAGGTGAACCGGTTCGATGGACTGCTGACCGTTGCCTTTGGCTACGTCAACAGCCTTCTGGATGGCCTCCTGAGACTTGATGGTAAAGTTGTTGAAATTCATTAGGGCAGAATTTGTGACGTTATCTTGTTGTTATGCAAGATTAACAAATCCTGTGCCTAAATGGTTTCAACCGGAGTGCTCCCCGCAGGGTTTGACGCCTACCTCAGTCGGCGTGCTCGTACAGATAGCGCAGGATGCGCTCATCAGCATCGGTAAGCTCCACGTGGCGGCGCCCCATCATGATGCGGGCCGTCTCTATGACATCCTCAAACGGCATCTTCGTCATCTTCACCGGCGAACCGAAGCTGAACGAGGGGATGTACGTACGGGGAAAGCCCGCGCCGAAGAAGTTGACTCCCACGCCCACGGTGGTGGCAGTGTTCAGCGAAGTGTTGATGGCAAGCTTCGAATGGTCTCCCATGATCAGCCCGCAAAATTGCTCATTGGTCTTAACGAACCCCTTCTTGGCGTAGCTCCACACCTTCACCGGGGCATAATTATTCTTAAGGTTGGAGGCTGTGGAGGCCGCACCGATGTTGCACCACTCCCCTATCACAGCATTGAGGCACACACCGTCATGCCCCTTGTTGCTGAAGCCTTGGAACACGGCGTTTGCAGTCTCGCCGGCTATGCGGCACTCGGGGCCGAAGGTGCAGTCCTCGTAGACCATGGCGTTCATCTTGATCTTGGTGCCCTCCATCACGGCCAGTGGGCCGCGAAGACGCGCACCCTCCATCACCTCGACGCCGGCTCCTATATACACGGGGCCATGCTTGGTATTGATGGAGGCACACTCTATGTCACACCCCTGCTCAACGAACACCTCCGAGGGATCGCCAATCACAGTGACGGTCGCGCTGAGCGGTGCCGATGACCGGCCGTTGGTGAGCAGACGCCAGTCATGGCGTATTTGCTCCCCGTTGAGCTTGAAGATGTCTATGACGCTGCGAAGCATTACCCCATTGACAGGCATACCCGCCTCACTGACGGCCTTGTAAGTATCCATCGAGCCGCGTACGGCCACATTCTCTCCGTCTATTGACAGTGCCTGCCCCGGCTTGAGCAGAGTGATATACTCAACCAATGCAGGGTCAGGGAGCAGATTGCCGGCGATGAACAAGGTATCCTCACTCGTTGCATCCCCCATAGGGAACTTCTCTGCCAGATACTCCTGAGTCAGATAGGAGTAGTCGCCGGGGAGCATACGTTGCCACTTCTCGCGGATAGTGAGTGCGCCGACGCGGATGCCGGCTACGGGACGGGTGAACGTCAGAGGAAGCAGCCCCGTGCGGGCTGCCTCGATGTCAACGAGGATGATGCTGTTCATGGCAAGTGGGATAGAGGGGTATGGATTAGAATCTGTTTATTGCAGCTCTTCCTCACACTCGGGGAGCTCCGAGCGACACGGAAGAGTGCGGTGAAGCATGATGAAGCCAAGGATGCCCGCCAGGAAGGACCCTACCACGATGCCCAACTTGGCATGGTTAAGCAGGTACGGGTCGTGAGGTGACGCACCGGTGAAGGTGAGGTTGGCAATGAAGAGGCTGACGGTGAAGCCTATACCTCCAAGCATGGCTATGGAGGCCATCATCTTCCAGTTGGAGTGTGCCGGCATCGGCGCCCAGTGGAGCTTGACGGTGAACCATGAGAAGATGAAGATGCCCAGGAACTTGCCCAGCACAAGACCTAAGATTACAGCCAGACTGATACCCTCTACAATTGTGATGGGGTCAATGTCAAGCAGGAAGATGCCCGCGTTGGCAAATGCAAACAGTGGAATGATGATGTAAGTGGTAATCGGGTGCAGCGAGTCCTCAAGGTCCTGGAGCGGCGAGATCACTTTGTCACCGGCGTGCTCCACCTGCTTGAGCCAGTCCATCTGCTCATGGCTGAGGATGGTGCGGCGCGACAAGGTCTCATCATCTTCGGCATTGAAGTGCGAGATGGCCGTGCGAATCATCTTGATATATTTCTTGGGCGCAAACACCGGCTGCGCGGGCACACAGAATGCCACAAGCACTCCCGCTATTGTCGGATGGATGCCGGAGTTGAGGAACAGGAACCATACTATCGTACCCAGACCGATGTAGAATATCTTGCTCTGTATCTGCATCTTGGCGCCAAGCATCAGCACCACGAGCAAGCCGGCGGCATAGAGCAGCAGCGTGGCCTCGATATGTGTGGAGTAGAAGGCGGCTATCACGATGATGCCACCGATGTCATCCACCACCGCCAGGGTGGTGAGGAATATCTTCAGCGACACCGGCACACGCCTGCCGAGCATGGCGAGCACACCGAGTGAGAAGGCTATATCCGTGGCCATCGGGATGGCTGCGCCGCCGGCAAACTCCGTGCCTTTGCTCATAAGGTAGAAGATGAGCACCGGCACCACCATGCCCCCCACGGCGCCCATGATGGGGAGAAAGGCCTGACGGAAGGACGCAAGCTCGCCCACAAGTACCTCGCGCTTGATTTCCAAGCCGATAGTGAAGAAGAAGATGGCCATCAGCGCATCGTTGATGAACGCGAGCATATCCATAGGCTCGCCGTGATGGCTGAACAGGTTGAAGTCCCCCACCTGAAGTCGCACCTCCTGCGTCCAGAAGTCGGAGTAATAAATATTTGCGCCGGGGATGTTGGCGATAATCAGTGCAAGGGCCGTGGCAAAAAGCAGCACATTGCCGGCTGTGGCATGGCGCCGGAGGGCCTGTGTGGCGGCGTAGAACACCCCTGCCGTCTGCTGGGCTGCCTCTTTGGTGGCTTTCTGTATGGTCATGAGTAAGTGAGTGGGTTATAGTTGTAGACGTGTATGAATATAGGTGAGAGTCAGCATAGGACTATCGCAGCCCTCCGGCGGTATAGTGCAGGTGACGCTTGCCAATGCCGCGCAGCCGGTAGGCAAGAGTATAGAACGGATGAAACAGCATCAGCCAGGGCACTGTAAGAAGCAGCGGCCGTGAATGGAGCTTCACTGAGCAGCGCCGCCAGCGAACCATCAGCGGAATGGTAATCCACAGCGCCACTACAAGCATCGCCACAAGAGGCCATATCGAGGGGTAGCCAACTGCCACTCCCGCAATACCGCAGAGCAGCGCGAGCCACCAGCACCACGACACAAGTGAGAATGTGAGGCGTGCCGAGCGCCCGGGCCTGCGCGATGTGAACTCATGCACCAGCTTGTCCGTGCGGTGAGCATCGGCCAACGAATCCTCATACACGGCCACCATCGACTCATCAGAGAGCTCCACGGCTGTATTGTCAGCCGTAGCTACTTGCTTCACCCACAGATCATCCTCACCACGGGTGAGGTTGAGGGTGTCGGCGAAGCCTCGGTTCTCATAGAACAGGCGACTGCGGAAAGCCATATTGTTGCCGTTGGCCCTCCAGGGGTGCCCGGCTATGGCCCATGCCAGATACTGCAGCCCGGTACGCACACTGTCGAAGGCATGCCTGCGGGTCACTCGACCCGCATCCTCCGCTCCCGGACGCGCTGCCGGATATGCCCAGCCAATCACCAGGTCCTTGCCGCGGGCTATATGGCGTGTCATGGCTCGCAGCCACATCGGCGAATCTATCATGCAGTTGCCGTTTATCACCACGATAGTATCGTAGCGGGCTGCCTTTATCCCTATCATCAGCGCCAGCTTGCGGCGGCTCAGACTGCGGCTCCCCTCGGGCAGAAATGTCATGTACAGGTTAGGGTAACGCCCCTCCAGGGACGCGATGGCGTCTTCTGAGGCATGACGCATACCGTCATTGACCACTATCACCTCCAGCTGCGAGGGGTAGTCCTGCTCCAGGAGTCGCGGCAGCAGCTCTTTCAGGTTCCATGCCCGCGCATCGTCATGCACGATGACGGACACAGCCGGCATATCGGCATCCGCTGGCATCTTCAGCTTCGAGCAACTCATGCAACGGCGAACCACTCTCTTGAGCTTGCCGCTCAACATGAGCCAAAACGCCAGCACAAACGCCACCGAGGCTCCGCATAGGCAGTAGGTGAGTATCGGTATGTTGAACGTGAGATATTGCATTATATATATTGAACAACAATTGACACGCGAGGTTTGAGGACTGCAAAGTTAACCCTTTTTTAGCCCCACAACAAATCCCGCCCCCAACATCCCCGCCAATAACACGCGACCTTCTTCACATCCGCGCCGTATTATTGGCGGATTATTGTTATCTTTGGCGTATCATTATCGCATCTTTACGGCATTGTATGTCACCCACTGTCAAAACTCTTACCCCGAGAGAGTATAAGCCCGCACCCGGAGGACTCAAATTCGCGGTAGCCATAATCCTGCTGCTTGCCCTGGGCATGAGCCTCATGCGCAACCTGCACAACATCTTCCCTGCCCACCCCTGGATGGGCAGCTGGGGCATCACCGAGTTCATGATCAATTTTGAAGGCGGATTCGTGCGCCGCGGCCTCCTCGGCCAACTCCTCTATGAGCTTTGCAGTGCCACCGGACTCTCAATGCTCGACTTCATCTACCCCTTCAGTGCTGCCTGTTACCTTGCTGTCACCTTGGCTTTCTGCTATCTGTTTCACAAGCGGGGATACTGCTGGTGGCTCCCATTCATCATGTACCTGTGCGGCTTCTGGGGGTGCTTCATCCGCAAGGACTTCCTGCTGATAGGCATACTCCTCCTGTCATTCGCCGTGGCACGTCATTCGCTCAACAGCAAACGGGTGTGCGAGGTTACGCTCCTCACAGTCCTTGCGCTTTTCCTCCACGAGGCCTATATCTTCTGGGGCGTGCCTCTTCTGATTATGCTCATGGCGAGGCAAAGGCGCAGTCTGCTCACATTCACTGCCGTGTCAGTAGGCGTGTTCCTGCTCCTCTCGCTGTTCAAAGGCTCAGCACAAACCGCGGCTGACATCACTGCATCTTGGCATCGCCTGCTCCCCGACCTGGTGCCGGTCACACCTGACGGTACTGTGGAGTCGCTCAGCTGGACCGTCGACTTCGCCGCACTCCGCCATATGGAGGCCAACTTCGTGGGGTGGTATGACCTTACATTCTTCCGTGTACCCAAAGTGCTCATGCACATCATTGTACTCATCTGCTCATGTTATCTGGCACTTAATATGCTCCTGTTTTTCAGGAAACGCACAGGTATGTATTCACCTCAACAGAGGGTGGTCACTTTCGCTTGCTTCGTGATTGTATACGCGTGTATGCTTCCGATGTTTATCGTCCTGAGCACGGACTACCCCCGACTGTGGCAGAGCATCTTTGCCGCCGTATTCGGCTGCTTCCTGCTGGTGCCGGTCAGCACTATTTTGTCTTGCCTGCCGCAGTGGTACCTACGCGGCATCGACCGATTTGTCTGCGCCTTCGACAGGATACTGCGCCCCAACGCATGGGCAACAGCCCTCATCATGGTGATCCTCGCCGGCTACGCCTGGGAGTGGAACCTCGTAGAGTTCATGTACTCCAGCCCCCTCCTCTCGCTGATGGTCAACCGCTACACATACCCCATACTCATCGGCACCCCCATACCCTGACCCCCCAAGAACCTCAATAGAGCCTGTCCCATAATCTCACTAACGATTTTTCATACCTTTGTGATGGAAAACATTTATGGAGCTTAACGAGATTTACAACGTGCTGTTCAACCACGGTACCTTCCGCGTCTCCGAGCAGGATATGCGTGAGGTTCGGCGCAGCTATGAATTCCTCAAAGAGTTCATGGCTGACAAGGTGATATATGGCATCAACACCGGATTTGGTCCCATGGCGCAGTGGCGCGTGAGCGATGACCACCTCACCGAGTTGCAGTACAACATCATCCGCAGCCATGCCACCGGTGCCGGAGAACCCCTCCCCGACCTGGTGGTGCGCGCCGCCATGATGGCTCGCATCGGCACTTTCCTTCAGGGGCGTTCAGGCATACACCCTTCTGTCGTGCAACTACTCACGGAGTTCGTCAACCGCGGCATCCACCCCTACATCCCCTCCCACGGCAGCGTGGGCGCAAGCGGCGACCTTGTACAGCTCGCCCACATCGCCCTCTGCCTCATCGGTGAAGGCAAGGTTCACTACCGGGACGAGTGGCATCCCACCGCCGAGGTGATGGCCGCTGAGGGGCTTTCACCAATGACCATCCACATTCGCGAAGGCCTGTCGATAACCAACGGCACATCGGTTATGACAGGCGTGGCTCTCGTGAACCAGTATTACGCCGACAACCTGTTGCGCCACGCCGTGATTGCAGGTGCTTGGCTCAACGAGATAGCTGACTCATATGACGACTATATGTCGGAGCCCGAGAACGCCTGCCGTCGGCAGCACGGACAGCAGGTAGTGGCTCGCTGGCTGCGAGAGGTGAGTCGTGGCAGCAAGCGGCTGCGCAAACGCGAACACGAGCTATATGACCCCGCGCGCAACCGGGCAGAGTACTTCGACCACAAAGTGCAGCCATACTACTCCCTGCGTTGCCTGCCGCAAATATTCGGCCCCATATATGAGACATATGCCAACGCTCGCCGCGTGATTGCCAATGAAGTGAACTCGGCATGCGACAACCCCATCATCGACCCTGACAGCCAAAACATATACCATGGTGGCAACTTTCACGGCGACTATATCTCCCTGGAGGCAGACAAGGTGAAGATTGCCACCGTGCGCCTGGCCATGACCGCAGAGCGCCAGCTCAACTACCTCTTCCATGACCGCATCAACGGTATCCTGCCACCATTCCTCAACCTCGGCACACGGGGCCTCAACTATGGTATGCAGGCATGTCAGTTCACGGCCACATCCACCACCGCAGAGTGCCAGACGCTCGCAATGCCTAACTATGTGCACTCCATCCCCAACAACAACGACAACCAGGACATCGTGAGTATGGGAACCAACAGCGCATTGCTATGCTCGCGGGTGATTGACAACACCTTTCAGGTGATGGCTATCATCTACATAGCATTAGCTCAGGCCACTGACTGCCTTGGCATCGCCGACTCCCTCGCTCCCCGCACTCGCTCCTGCTATGACTCAATCCGCAAGCTCTGCAGCAAGCGCGTTACTGACGAACCGTTTTATCAAGAGGTGGCAGCGGTGGAACATCACCTTCGAACTAAGAGGTTGTTTAAATACAACCTCTAACATCATCACAGATCTCGACACATGAACTTTGTCTTGGTAACCGGCGGCTCACGTGGCCTGGGTGCCGCGATATGCAAGCGCCTCGCCACCCCTGAGCTTGGCGTCATAATTAACTACCGCTCGGGCCGCGAAGCAGCATTCGCCGTAGCCGAAGAGATTCGCGCTCGCGGTGCCGTGGCCGAGCTGCTCCCTTTCGACGTGAGCGATGAGCAGTGCGTGGACGATGCCATCGGGTTATGGGAGGACTCACACCCCGACGACCGCATCACGGTGCTCGTCAACAATGCCGGTGTCCGCGAGGACAACCTGATGATTTTCATGCCGAGCGAGCAGTGGCACAAGGTCATCTCTACCACGCTCGACGGCTTCTTCTACGTCACGCGGCGTGTGCTCAAAGGGATGCTCACACGGCGCAACGGCCGCATCATCAATGTAGCATCCCTATCCGGCCTCAAGGGACTGCCCGGTCAGACCAACTACTCGGCTGCCAAGGCTGCACTGATTGGTGCCACCAAGGCTCTGGCTCAGGAAGTGGCTGCCCGTAAGGTGACGGTCAATGCGGTGGCCCCGGGTTTCATTAACACTGACATGACGGAGAGCCTTGACCGCGAGGCGCTCACTAAACTCGTGCCGTTGGGGCGCTTCGGCGAACCGGAGGAGGTGGCGGCTCTCGTGGCCTTTCTCGCATCTCCCGAGTCTGCCTACATCACGGGGGAGACTATTTCAATTAACGGAGGTATATACTGATGGAAAGGCGCGTAGTTATCACCGGCATGGGCATATGGTCATGTATCGGTCAGAACAAGGAGCAGGTGGCCGACTCGCTCCGCGCGGGGCACAGCGGCATCGGCCTCGATCCGGCTCGCACTGCCTACGGCTATCGCTCTGCCCTCACCGGCATCGTGCCCCGCCCGCAACTCAAAGGGGTGATAGAGCGGCGCCTGCGCGTGGGACTCTCGGAGGAGGCGGAATACGCCTACATGGCTGCACGCGAGGCGTTCGAACAGGCTGGTGTCTCTGATGACTATCTCCGGGATAACGAAGTGGGCATCATCTTCGGCAACGACTCCTCGGCAAAACCGGTGATTGAGGCCGCAAACATCATGGCTGACAAGCATGACTCTGCTCTCCTCGGCTCGGGGCTCATCTTCCAGTCGATGAACTCGACGGTCAACATGAACCTTTCTACCATATTCCACCTCAAGGGCATCAACTTCACCATAAGCTCGGCATGCGCCAGCGGCTCTCACTCGATAGGCATCGCCTGTATGCTCATCAGGCAGGGGCTACAGGATATGGTGCTTGCCGGCGGAGCGCAGGAGACCAACTACTACTCGATGGCTACTTTTGATGCCCTCGGCGCGTTCTCCGTGCGTATGGATGACCCCACGGCAGCTTCGCGACCATTCGACAAGGCGCGTGACGGACTGATTCCCAGCGGGGGGGCTGCTGCTTTGGTGCTCGAAGATTATGAGCATGCAGTGGCTCGCGGTGCCACGATCTTGGCGGAAGTGTGCGGTTATGGCTTTTCCTCCAACGGCGGAGGCATCTCACAGCCCAGTGATGATGGTTCGGTCAAGGCTATGACTCGTGCCATGGCTGACGCAGGGGTTACTCCTGATGACATTGACTACATCAACGCCCACGCCACCTCTACGCCACAAGGCGATATGTATGAGGCTATTGCGCTCAGCCGTATCTTCGGCGGAGGGCGTGCGTGGGTGAGCTCTACCAAGTCCATGACGGGCCATGAGTGCTGGATGGCCGGAGCAAGTGAAGCTGTCTACTGCGTGCTGATGATGCAGGGGGGCTTCGTGGCTCCGAACATCAACCTGCATGATGTTGACGAGCAAGCAGCTTCGCTGAGGATTGCCCGACGGGCCGAGCCGGCAGTCCTCCGCACGGTCCTATCCAATTCCTTTGGCTTCGGTGGCACCAACAGCGCCCTAATCCTGCGCGCTGCTCCCTGACTGACTTCCAACGAGTCGGTCAAGTGACGCGAGGTGATGGATGGAGATGTCGGGCAGAATCGCTAACTTTGCAGTTGATTTTTACCGGCTACGCACATCTCCACCACTATGAATCTATCACCTGAGCTACGCAAGCGCTACACCACCGAGCAGCTGTCGGCCCGCGAGGCGCAGCGACTGGCGGAGTTCATTGCGTTCGGGCCCGTGGTGTTTCAGACGGCTCGCGTGATGCTGAAATCCGGTATCCTCGACCTGCTGCGTGACAGCGACTCGGGGTTGACCGTGACGGAAGTGGCGAGTCGGACGGAGCTCTCTGACTACGCCGCGCAGTGTCTGCTGGAAGCCTCGCTGAGCATCGGCATCGTTCTTGTTGACCCCGACACTGACCGATTCCGCCTCTCCAAAACAGGGTGGTTCCTGCTCACTGACCCGGCAACGCGCGTCAACATCGACTTCAACCATGATGTGAACTACCGCGGATGGTATCACCTCGACGAGGCCTTGCGCACCGGCAAACCCGCAGGACTCCCCACTTTGGGTGACTGGCCTACGGTATATGAAGGCCTCTCGTCGCTCCCTGAGCAAGTAAGGACGAGCTGGCTCAACTTTGACCACTTCTACTCCGACAGCTCCTTTGATGAGGCACTCGCGATAGTGTTCGCCAACCGGCCCCGCACGCTCCTTGACGTGGGTGGCAACACCGGCCGATGGGCTCTCAGATGCGTGGCTCACGACCCCTCCGTGCGCGTCACCATACTTGACCTCCCCGGGCAGATTGAGATGATGCACCGCAACATCGCCGCTCGCCCCGGAGCTGACCGCATTGACGGGCTCGGCATCAACCTGCTTGACGAGGGCTCTTCTATGCCGACGGACATGAGTTTTGATGCCATCTGGATGAGTCAGTTCCTGGACTGTTTCAGCGAGGCTCAGGCCACAGACATACTCAGTCGCGCCAAGCAGCTGATGGGGCCCGATTCACACCTGTATATAATGGAGACTGTTTGGGATCGCCAGCGATACGAGCCGGCGGCTCTTTGCCTGACGCTTACCAGCCTGTACTTCACGGCAATAGCCAACGGCAACAGCAAGATGTTTCACTCCCGCGACCTTGAGCGCATCATCACTCGGGCGGGTCTGAAGATTGATGCCATTCACGACCGACTCGGACAAGGGCACAGCATCTTCACCTGCTCTCTCCAATCACCATCACATTGATACACACCTGACAAATGGAACGCAAAGATATCGAATCCAAAGTACGCGACTTCCTCATCGAAGACCTCGAGGTCGACGCCGACAAGCTGCTCCCCGATGCACGCCTCAAAGAGGATGTGGGGATTGACAGCCTTGACTTCGTGGACATCGTGGTAATCGTAGAGAAAAACTTCGGCTTCAAGATAAAGCCGGAGGAAATGACCGGCGTCACAACCCTGGCCGACTTCTACGACTACATCGAACGCAAAGTCAACGCTTAACACTCCCCTGCTCCCTGATGGCCGACAACGAACTTAAGCATGACAAGTGGGCCGGCACCACGTATGGCAGCGGACGTATGCACCGTTGGCTCATCAACGTGCTGCGGTTCACGGGATTGCGGCTGTTCTACGGTTTTACTTACATCTTCGTGGTGCCTCCGGCCATGGCTACCCATCGCGAGGCTTTGCGTGCCATGTACGGCTTCTTCCGAAAGGGGCTCCGTTACGGTCGCCTGAAGTCGGCATGGATGACTTTCCGCAACCACTGCGACTTTGCCGAGGTGGTGATTGACCGATTTGCCATGTATGGCGGCAAGTCGTTCGAGGTCACCATCGACGGCTACCACCACTTTCATACGCTTGCCAATCGCCCTGACTCTTTCGTGCAACTTAGCTCGCACATTGGCAATTACGAGATTGCCGGCTACTCGCTCCGCGCGGAGCAGAAGCGGTTTAACGCCCTGGTGTTTGCCGGTGAAAAAGAGTCGGTGATGGCCAACCGCAACCGGATGTTTGCAGGCAACAACATCTGCATGATTCCCATGCAGGCCGATATGTCGCACCTCTTTGTGGTCAACGCGGCCATCTCCGCCGGGGAGATTCTCTCTATGCCGGCTGACAGGGTGTTCGGCTCGCCGAAGGTGTTTGAGCTCCCTTTCCTGGGGCACACTGCCCGTTTCCCTCAAGGGCCGTTCATGCTCGGCGCAGCAAAGGGGTTGCCGATGCTTTTCGTGGCAGTGATGAAGGCCGGACACCGTCACTATCATGTCTCCGTTCGCCCTCTTGAAGTCTCGGCGGCTCCGGCGCAGGATGCTCCCGCCGGCAACCATGTGAGGGAACGTGCCCGACAGCTCTGCGCTGCCTACGTGACTATGCTCGAAGCCGCCGTACGCGCTCACCCCACGCAGTGGTATAACTACTTTGACTTCTGGTCCTCCGACTCTGCCGATGAACATCGCCGAGATTGACATCCTGCAACTTCTGCCCCAGCGGCCACCTATGGTCATGGTCGACTCCCTCGTCTCATTCACGCCGGAGCGAACCGTCACCACTACCCTCGTGCGTGCCGGTAACATCTTCGTGGACGATGGCTCCCTATCGGCTCCGGGGCTCATTGAGAACATCGCGCAGACCTGCGCCGCGAGGATTGGCTATGTCAACAAATTCATCTACCGTCAACAGATCAGAATCGGTTTCATCGGAGCTATACGCAACTTGCGGTTGCTCAGGCTGCCGCGCGTGGGCGAACGGCTCACCACAACCATTGACACTGTCGAGGAAGTGTTCGGCATGACTCTCGTTAACGCCACCGTTATATGCGGCGAGGAAATCATTGCCGAAGGCTCCATGAAAATCGCTCTGAGCAACGCCCCCAACCATTCACCCGCATGACTCAGCCACTTACAGCGACACGACCCATTGAGATACGGTTCAGCGAGGTAGACTCGATGAACATCGTGTGGCACGGCTCATACCCGTTATACTTCGAGGATGCCCGCGAGGAGTTCGGCCGAAAGTACGGACTGGAGTACATGACCATCTTCTCTCAAGGTTTCTATGCGCCCTTGGTGGAGATGACCTTCAAGTTCAAGAGCCCTCTGGTGTATGAGTCTAAGCCGGTCATCGAGATTACATACATCCCCTCGGAGGCGGCTAAGATTCTGTTTGACTACCGCATCTTTGACCCCGTGAGCGGCACCGTCTATGCCACCGGTCACTCGGTGCAGGTGTTTCTGGACCGTGATTACAAACTGGTGTGGGACACCCCGGAGTTTTACCGAAAATGGAAACAGAGATGGGGAGTGAGCGAGCGATGATACGGGTGATTGGTGACAACATCCTCTCGCCGCTCGGACTCGACTCGGCTGCTAACCTGCTAAGTATTCTTGCCGGCGAGAGCTGTCTGCGGCTGCATGAGCACACTTTCGGGCTCCCCGAGCCCTTTTGTGCATCGCTCCTTGACAGGGAGGAGATTGAGCGGATTGCACTCGCTGAGACGCTACCGGCCGCCGACACCACTTTTTTTGAGCACCTTTGCATCCTGAGTGCTTCTCGCGCGGCGGCCGCTGCCGGCATTGACCCTTCGGCATCTGACACTCTGATTCTGCTCTCCACCACCAAGGGTAACGTGGCCTGCCTGGAGGAGAACCCCGATGACCCGCGCTGCTACCTGAGCAGTTCGGCACGCCGCATTGCGCGCCACTTTGCCAACCCTAATGAGCCGATTGTGGTCTCTAACGCATGCATCTCGGGCATTTGCGCTCAGATAGCTGCTGTCAGGGCTCTCCTGGCGGGGAGGTTCCGCCGCGCCGTGGTGATTGGTGCCGACCTCCTCTCGCGTTTCATCGTCTCCGGCTTCCAGTCTTTCAAGGCGTTGAGCTTCGAGCCTTGCCGTCCATATGACCGCAGCCGCACGGGCCTTAACCTTGGCGAAGCCGCCGCAACCCTCATTTTGGAGCGCACGGACAGTTGCGATGCCGTGGCGTGGCATTATGCTGCAAGTGCCAACCACAACGATGCCAACCACATATCAGGCCCCTCTCGCACCGGCGAGGGCGCGTTCAGAGTGCTCTGCGACCTGCTGGATTCTGTGCCACGCGAGGAGCTCGCCGTGGTCAGTGCCCACGGCACGGCAACGCCTTACAATGACGAGATGGAAGCAATCGCTTTGGGCCGTGCCGGATTGGCAGCTCTCCCGCTTTGCGGACTCAAAGGGTTTTACGGTCACACTCTCGGTGCTGCCGGTGTCTTGGAGACCATTCTCACGCTCCATGCCCTTGATGAGGGGCTCCTGCTCCCCACGCGAGGGTTTGCCGAACAAGGCACATCGGTATCACTCAATCTCTGCGACTCTCTCCGCAAGGTGCCCGTAAGTAATAACCCGCTCGCTTTCTTCAAAATAATGTCGGGCTTCGGCGGCTCCAATGCCGGCATCGCTTATCGGAAAGGAGGTGTGGAATGACCGGACCCGCTCAACTCCGCGTGCTGAAATATGTGATGGTCACTCCCGGCAAAGTGGTGGTGGATGGCTCGCCTGTGAGCAACGCCACCTCGCTTGGCGACCTATACCGCGAACTTAATTGCTCCTACCCGAAGTTTCACAAGATGGACGGCCTTTGCAAGACGGGCTTCCTCGCTGCCGAACTCGCCCTTAACGGTATGCCCGCCGAGCTGCGCGAGCACATGGCGATTATCCTGTTCAACCGCAGCGGCTCGCTCGTCACTGACCGCAACTATCAGCGCACCATTGCCGACACTGCAAACTATTTTCCCAGCCCGGCTCTATTTGTCTACACCTTGGCAAACATTGTGACCGGGGAGATAGCCATCCGTCACAAGATTATGGGTGAAACGGCTTTCTATATACTTGACCATCACGATGATGCACAGATAAAGGCAATCGTGGCCGACTCATTGGCCGCCACCCGCCCGACAGCGGTACTCGCCGGATGGGTTGAGTATGCCGACGAAAATCACTATCTTGCAGACTTCAAACTAATCATTCCCGAAAGATAATCTACCATCGACATACAATGGACAACCTCATAGACAAGCTCAAAGGGCAAATCATCGAAGCCCTTAACCTCGAAGAAATCACTCCGGGGGATATTGACAATGATGCCCCGCTCTTTGGCGAAGGCCTTGGCCTCGACTCCATAGATGCACTGGAGCTGATTGTACTTCTTGAACGCGAATATGGCATACGCCTCACCAACCCCGCCGAGGGTAAGGAGATCTTCAAGTCTGTGGCGAGCATCGCTGACTATGTGAGCGCCAACCGCAAGAAGTAACCGAAACCCATCCCTTGACTGCCTACCCCCCCCCATCCCACAACTCATCACATTGACGGACTCGCCACAGGTCTTCGTAACAGGAGCCGGCATCATCTCGGCTCTCGGTAACACCCTCCCCGCCACCCTCCGCGCTCTCCTCCGCGGGGAGTGTGGCATCGCGCCCGTCCGTTACCTCAGCACTTCTCACTCCGATCTTCCCGTGGGTGAAGTGAAGGCTTCCAACCGGGAACTCGCCCGGATGCTCGGCGTGGGCTATCCGGCAGCGGAGTTGCGCACAGTGCTCCTCGGCATCGCCGCTGCATCTGAGGCTGTCGCTTCAGCTTCTCTCAGTGACGATGACCTCAGGCGGATTCCATTCATCAACGGCACCACCGTAGGCGGCATGGACCTGACGGAGAGTTGCTTCGCGGACCTCCTCGCCTCGGAAGGACAATCCCCGGTCGCTGAGGCTCTCCGTTACAACGCCTGTGGGGAGACATCCACCCTCATTGCTGACCACGTCGGCCCCTTCAAGTTGGTCACCACCACCTCCACAGCCTGCTCCTCTGCCGCAAACGCCATAATCCTCGGCGCGAACATGATTAAGACCGGCATGGCTGACATTGTGGTGGCCGGTGGCGCGGAGGCCCTGACAAAATTTCATCTCAACGGCTTCAACTCGCTGATGATTCTTGACAGCAAGCGCTGCCGCCCCTTCAGCAGCGACCGAGCCGGCATCAACTTGGGGGAAGGTGCAGCCTACTTGGTGCTCGAAAGCGAGGACTCGGCCAAGCGACGCGGTCGCACTCCCTTGGCACGCCTGAGCGGCTACGCCAACGCCTGCGACGCCCACCACCAGACGGCCACATCACCCAACGCTGAGGGGGCCTTCCGCGCGATGACGGCGGCCCTCGCCATGGCGCGATTGCGCCCCTCTGACATCAGCTACATCAACGCCCACGGCACCGGCACGCCTGACAATGATGCCGCCGAACTCATCGCCATGCAACGGCTCTGGGGCGCAAATCTTCCCCCGTTCTCTTCCACAAAGTCTCTCACGGGCCACACCACAAGTGCCTCCGGAGCCATCGAGTCGGTAATCTGCCTGCTGGCGCTAAACCACGCCTTCATCCCCGCCCCGATAGCGCAGGCATCCGGGGTTAAAGACACCCCGACAAACGGGCGTCCGCAAGCCGCCGATTTACATCCTCAACTCTGCGAAACCTCCGATGCCGCAAACCTGCGCCATCTCCTCAACAACTCATTCGGCTTCGGCGGCAATGACACCTCATTGATATTCTCTCGCCCATGACCACTACCCGCTGCTACATAAAGTCCATGGCGATGGTGTCATGTCAGGAGCCACTTTCCGACAAGTGGCTCTCTGCGCCGCTTAGCCACTCCGGACGTTATGTGCGGGCCATGGAGCCTGACTTCAGGAGCCTCATCCCACCCATGGAGGCGCGTCGCATGGATCGGCTGATGAAGCGGGCGGTGTGCACTTCGCTAACCGCACTCCGCGAGGCATCTCTGTCGATGCCGGACGGCATCATTACAGCCACCGGCGGTGGATGTCTGGAGACCTCGGAACGATTTCTCACCGACATGGTGCGCTTCGGCGAAAGCTGCCTCAAGCCCACGCTCTTCATGCAGTCCACCCACAACACGCTCGGCGCGCGCATAGCCATATTGCTCCGTTGCCACGGCTACAACAACACGCTCTCGCAAGGGGAGATTTCCATGGAGAGTGCCATGCTTGATGCCCGGTTGCAGATGCTCACCGCCAACGTCCGCAACCTCCTCGTCGGTGCCCATGACGAGGTGACACCCCTCATGGCCTCGGTCATGGAGCGTGTGTATCCCGGGATGCAGCTCGTGAGCGAGACTTCTGTATCTATGGTGCTCGACACTGACCCCGACAATGCGCTCTGTGAATTGTCGCGGGTAGAACTGTTTCACCGTGCCACCCCCGCCGAAGTCGCGGCGGTCTTAGCCTCGGAGATACATGACGGTGTCCTCCTGATGCTCGGCACAAACGGCAACCCGGCCAACGATGACCCCTATGACTCCCTTGTGGAGGCCTTAGGTTATACCGCTGACTCTTTGTCGTTCAAGCCGCTGTTTGGCGAGAACTTCTCTGCCTCTGCCGCCGGAATATATGCCGCCGCGCGCATGCTCGCTGCCGGTGTCTTCCCGTCCCACCTTTGGCGCCGGGAAGCAGCCATGCAGATGCCGCAGCCTGTCAACGCTATTTTGATAGTTAACCATTCGGCCGACGGCTCATGGGGTGCCGTCAAGCTCTATAAACCCGCTCTGCGATAATGTGGCGACTCCTGATGCTTTCTCTGGTGCAAAGCGTGATGCTCGCCTTCGGCCAGCTCACCCTCAAGCTCGCTCTGGAGCAGATGATGCCCTTCGGGTGGAACCGTCTCTTCTGGAGCTCGCTCTTCACTAACTGGTGGTTTCTGCTCTGCGGACTGCTCTTTGGCGGTGCGTCGCTGCTCTGGATGTACATCCTCAAACATTATCCCCTCAACATGGCCTACCCCATGGCAAGCATGGGCTACGTGGTGGCCCTCCTGCTGGCGGTCATCTTCCTCCATGAGAGCGTGGCATGGAACCGATGGCTCGGCGTGGCCCTGATTATGGCCGGATGCGTCTTTGTGGCTAAATAGACTGACTTATGAAGAAACTTCTCACTCTCATCTCGCTCATGCTCCTTCTCGCCGCAGAGACCTCGGCAACCTCGGCGACTTCGGTGCTCGGCGGAGCCGAGCAGCAGCGGGTCATAGACAAAATCAACGCTGCTTCCTCGGCAATAAATTCACTGACGGCCTCCTTTGTTCAGGTCAAGCAACTCTCGCTCCTCAACGACAAGCTCTCCTCTCGCGGACAAATGGCCTACACCAAGCCTGACCGGCTCCGCTGGGAGTACACTTCACCTTACAGCTATCTGTTCGTCATCAACGGCTCCAAAGTGCAGACCGGAGGTAACGCCCGCAAGGATGTGATTGACACGGCATCCAACAAGCTCTTTGCCGAGGTGACGCGCATCATGATGGCCTCAGTCACCGGCAAAGCCTTGGCGGACAAACAGGACTTCGACATCTCGGTGGGCCAAACCTCATCCGTCTGGGAGGTGACGCTCCTCCCACGCAAGAAGACGATGCGGCAGATGATGTCGCGCATCGAGCTGCTCTTTGCCAAGAACTCACTCACCATCACCCAAATCACCATCACGGAGAAGAACGGCGATCGCACCGTCATCAAACTCAGCGACGTAAAGACCAATGTCCCTGTCAAGGATTCTCTTTTTGCTATCCCTTAGCATAGCAGGCACCTCCCATGCCATCGCTCCGGAGGCTGCTCCCGACGACACTGCCGCTACACGCCGATATGCCTTCGACATTTCGGTTGGCTCGGGGCACTTATCGGGCATAATGCTCGCCCGCGACCTCGGCACTGAGATTGCGGGGACGCTGGTCAACGAGTTTGGCATCACGGCGCTGTCGTTCATCAGGCCTGCTGACACCGGCAAGATGGAGCTCCGCGACCCCGCGCCGTTCCTCGACAAGTGGTACATCCGCCGCGTGCTCCGCAATGACCTTTCCCACTGTCTCGACATTCTCTACTCCACGCCTTGCCGCGGCAAACACAGCAACCTCTCCACTCACATCTCAGCCGACACCGTGACTGTCACCAATCCCAGCCATCACATCACCTACTCCTTCCACCCGCTTGACGCCGACGCATCCCCACTCCAATGAAACTGCAAGATAACCTCTACTCCATCTCTTCCATTGACGGTCTCACCGCCGAGGTGACGCTCTGCCCAGGTAGCGACATCTTCGCGGCACACTTCCCGGGGCGCCCGGTCACGCCGGGAGTGTGTATCATCGGCATCGCCACGGAACTTCTGAGCCGGATTACCGGGCTCTCTCTGTCTCTGCGTGAGGTGGTGAACGCCAAGTTTCTTGCCGTCATTGACCCGCGCGAGTCTCCATCGGTGACTTACTCTTTCTCGCGCTTAACCCGCGACGAGGCTGCCGGCTCTCTCAAGGCGACTGCTGTCGTAAGCCGCGGGGATGTCATCTTTGCAAAACTCTCTCTCCTCTACATCGCCTGATGCCCACCCCTGACCACGCCGACCTCAAAGCCTCCCTGCGCGCTCGCAAGGTGTGCGTGCTGATCCCGACTTACAACAATGGCGGGACGGTGGTGAGCGTGCTCACCCGGGTGCTTGACTATTGCGATGACGTGATAGTGGTGAATGACGGAAGCACTGACAACACGGCTCTGCTCTTGCGCAATTTCGCCGGAAAAGTGGATGTGGTGACACACCCGTCAAACCGTGGCAAGGGCGCAGCTCTCAAAACGGGCCTGCTACACGCTCTATCCCGCGGCTTTGACTACGCCATAACTCTCGACTCTGACGGCCAGCATTACCCCTCTGACATCCCCGCGTTCGCCCGGGCCATAATGGCTCACCCGGGAGCTCTTATAGCCGGTGAGCGTGACCTGACGAGCGTGGACATCAACGGCAAGAGCTCTTTTGCCAACAAGTTTTCAAACTTCTGGTTTGCCGTGCAAACCGGGCGCCGCCTACGCGACACTCAATGCGGCTACCGCGCATACCCGTTGCGTCGCCTCCGCTCCCTCGCTCTGCTCACTGCACGCTATGAGGCTGAGCTGGAGCTGCTTGTCCTCTCGGCATGGAGCGGCACGCCAATCGTGACCATCCCCATTCGGGTATATTATCCTCCGCAGTCGCAGCGCGTGAGCCACTTCCGACCGGCCTTGGACTTCACGCGAATCAGCATACTCAACACACTGCTCTGCCTCGGTGCCGTGGCATGGGGCTATCCCGCCAAGGCTCTTCGGACTGTGCGACGGGGCTCGCTACGTGAGCGTGAGTTCACCCTCTTCACTCGCCGTAAAGGCGAGAAGCGCGAGGCGGCCATCACTCTCGGGCGCATCGGGCGCACCATCTTCGGCATGGGCTACTTCGCACTCCCGGCCATCACGGTGCTATCCCCTTTGGTATCCCTCTATTTCAGCATCGGCAAGGTGACGGAGCGCAAGCGCCTATGGCTGCACCGCCTGCTCAGGCGTTCTGCTGTTGACCTTACTCGCCGTTTCCCGGGAGGTACAGTGAGCATAGAAAATCCCTCTGCCGAGGATTTCTCGCGTCCCGCTCTGATTGTCTGCAACCACCAGTCACATCTGGACCTCCCGGTGGTCATGTCGGTGCATCACAAACTCGTGTTCCTCACCAACGACCGTGTCTGGCACAGCCCCGTCTACGGCTCTCTCATCCACAAAGCGGAGTATCTGCCGGTGTCATGCGGCATGGAGGAGCTGCTCCCGAGGCTCCGTGACCTCCGCGACCGCGGCTACTCGATAGTGGTGTTCCCCGAGGGCACGCGCTCCGGGGACAGCTCGCTGCTCCGCTTCCGCCAAGGGGCCTTCCTTATTGCACGTGAACTCGCTCTGGACATCGTGCCGATGGTGCTCCACGGTGCCGGACACTTCCTCCGCAAGGGTGACCCGTTCTTCCGGCGCGGGCACATCACTCTGTGCATCATGCCCCGCGTGCCCCATGATCCTGCCGATGTCACCCCGCCGCGCAAGTGTGCCTCGTTCTTCCGCAAGCTGATAGCTGACCGACACGCGGAGCTGGCTCATGAGGTGGAGTGCGCGGCCTACTTCCGCTCCGCTCTCCTCTACCGCTACGCCTGGCGCGGACGCGGCATTGTCGCGGCCGCTAAGCGGGAGCTCGCTACACTCCCCTCATATGCACACGTCATTGATGCACCCCCCGCAAACTCTACGCTGTCTCCGGTCGCTGCGGTGCGCATCATCAACAGCGGCATCGGCCTGTTCCCACTCCTTTACGCGCTGGTGCATCCCGACGTGGAGGTGCACGCCTTTGAGGAGTCTGTGGCAATGCACCGTGTGGCCACAGCCACCACGGCACTCCCCCCTAACATCCATTTTCACCGCCCGGAGAGCGATGGCGATTATTGCCCGGCTGACGTCCGGTTTGACAAGACTTTCCTACTGATGCGCGGCGACATGGGGGTGCTCCCCTCTTCCATAGGCTCCGAATATATCACCGTCAACTTACCCCACGTCCATGAAAGGTAAATGCATAATCATAGGGAGCGGACTCGGCGGCCTGGCTTGCGGGGGCATTTTGGCCCGTAACGGCTATGATGTCTCGGTGCTGGAACAGGGCTCTCAGCCGGGTGGATGCCTGCAATGCTTCTCCCGTGGGGGCGTGAGGTTTGAGACGGGTATGCACTTCATCGGAAGTGCTCTCCCGGGGCAGACACTCCACCGTCTCATGCGCTACCTCGGCTTCGACTCTGTGAAGCTCAGTCGCCTCGACCCGGAGGGATATGACGTGGTCAAGCTCGGAGGTGAGTCATACCGATTCGCCAACGGTCGTGAACCCTTCATCAGCCGCATGAGCGAATATTTCCCCGCCGAGACTGACAATATCGTCGCTTATTACGATTTGGTGCAACAGGTGGCGGCTGCTTCCTCGCTCCACTCGCTCCGCAGCGATGACACCGACATGGTCATCAACACGCGCTACCAGACTCTGAGCATCAATGAGGTGCTGGAGTGCCTTACCCCGGACCGGCAGCTGCGCAACGTCCTCGCCGGAACTCTCCCGCTATATGCTGCGCGCCGTGGTCGCACACCCTTTGCACAACACGCCTTCATCATGGACTTCTACAACAGGAGTGCCTTTCGCATCGAGGGCGGCAGCGACAACATCGCCAAGGCCCTCATTGCCAACATTCGCCAGGCCGGTGGCGAGGTGCTGACGCGCAACCGCGTCTCGCGCATCTTCTGTGACTCACGCCATGCCACGGGCGTGGAGGTGAACGGCGACACCTTCCTGCCGGCGGACTACCTGATTGCTGACATCCACCCGGCACGTCTGATGGAGCTGCTCGACTCGCCGCTGATCCGCCCGGCTACGCGCCGCCGCATGCTCTCGCTACCCCAGACGGTCGGGGGCTTCTCGGTGTATGTCCGTTTCAAGGAGAACTCGGTTCCTTACCTCAATCACAACGTATACAGCTACCGCTCCGACTCCCCCTGGGGGTGCGAGGACTACTCTGCCCGGGATTGGCCCAAAGGGTACCTCTATATGCACTTCTGCGACCGCGACGGTGCTCCCTATGCCCGCAGCGGAGTGATTCTCTCTTACATGAACATGGCGGATGTTGCCCGCTGGGCAGGCTCCGCTCCGGGGCATCGCGGCGTGGATTACGAAGCGTTCAAGCGCGCCCACGCTGATAAACTGCTGGAGTGTGTCGAGCGCGACTTCCCGGGGCTGAGGCAATGCATTGATGGCATATGGACCTCCACACCCCTCACCTACCGTGACTACACAGGCACGGAGCATGGCTCTATGTATGGCGTGGCACGCGACATCTCTCTCGGTCCGGCTTGCCGCGTGGCGCACCGCACAAGGGTGCCAAACCTCTTTCTCACCGGCCAGAACATCAACTCCCACGGCATGCTCGGTGTGCTCGTGGGAGCCATCGTCACATGCTCGGAACTACTCTCTCCGGGTGAAATTTACCGACAGATAACGGAGGCTGGCTCATGAACGGACACACCATAATAATAGGCGGCGGCATCGGCGGGCTCTTCACCGGTGCTTTCCTGGCGAAAAACGGCTTCCCGGTGACGGTTTTGGAGAAGGACCACATCATCGGCGGTGGCCTCCAGTGCTTCACGCGCCACGGCAAGCTCTTTGAGACCGGGATGCACCTGCTCGGCGGCTTCGGCCCGCAGGGTACTCTCACCAAGATTTGCAACTATCTGGGCATCAGCGGTAAGCTCCACATCCACCATATCCCCGCTGAGTGCTCTGACACCGTGACTTATCACTGCTGCGGCGACTCTTACCACATCGCTTCATCCCGCGAAGGGTTTGCAGAGAGCCTCATCCACTATTTCCCTGCGGAAGCCCGCGGGATACGCCGATACGTCGATGCTCTCTACCGACTGGCTGACGAGGTCCCGCTCTTTTATCTGCGTGAGGCGCCGGAGGACATTGCCATGCACTCCACGGAGTTCTCCATGGCTGCCGACGAGTTTATTGCGGCGTATGTCTCTGACCCCAAGCTGCGCGAAATCCTCGCCTTCCTCAATCCGCTCTACGGAGGTATTGCCGGACACACGCCGGCCTATATCCACGCGCTCATCAATGTGCTTTACATCAACGGGGCTTCCCGCTTCATCGGTGGCAGCCAACAGCTCGCTGACGCTCTCGCCGATGTCATAACGGATGCCGGGGGCCGCGTGGTGACGGATGCCGAGGTTACGCGTATTGACGTGACTGACCGCAAGGTGACTCACGTCGTGACGGCCAACGGCCATGCTTGGCCGGCCTCTCGGGTCATCTCGGCCATACACCCTGTCGCGCTGGCGCGGATGCTCCCGCCCGGGGCTTTCACCCGGGGCTTCATCAAGCGTCTCGACAGCATCCCCCTCTCTTACTCGGCATTCTCGCTATTCATCGACCTCAAGCCGAACTCTCTTCCCTACATTGACCACACATGTTACTATATGGAGCATTACGGCTCTATATGGTCACAACACCTCTGCGATGGCCCGGACTGGCCCCTCGGTTTCATGTATATGACTCCGCCGGATGCCGCGCAAGGGGAGTTTGCCTCAAGGATGCTCGTGCACTGCATTATGAGCTATGACAAGGTGAACCGTTGGGCGGACTCCTCTGTGGGTCGGCGCGGGCCTGAATATGAGCGGTGGAAGCGGGAGCATACTGACTGTGTGCTCGCCAAACTCGAACGTATCTTCCCCGGTTTCAGCGGGATGGTCAACCATGTGTACGCTGCCTCACCTCTTACCATTCGCGACTATTTCAACACCAAGGAGGGGGCCATCTTCGGCTACCGAAAGGATTGCCATGACCTGATGCTATCCCGGCTACCCGTTCACACCAAGGTTAGCAACCTGCTCCTCACAGGGCAAAATCTCAACCTCCACGGCATCTGCGGCGTGCCCCTCACGGCCATTAACACCGCGGAGGCCATACTTGGCCACAACTACTTGATACGCGCTATTAACAATGCTAACCGTTAGAACCCACTCCCCCTTTCGGGTCATCATATCCCTCATCGTCACGCTCGCATCCGTCTTCCCGGCTATGCGGGCTCAGCAGGGCTTCAACATTTGGGAGGGTACCGACTGCGATGCTCGCGTTACGCTAACGCCCTATCTCGCCGAGGGTTCCGGAAACACGGCGGTGATTGTATGCCCCGGAGGAAGCTACTTCTGGCTGGACCGTTCCACCGAGGGGAAGGGCGTGGCGGAGTGGCTACGAAGCGAGGGGGTCTCGGCTTTCGTGCTGGAATATCGCGTGGCGGGCATCCCGGCTTTCATCACTCATTACAGGCTCTTCGCCCGGGGCAACCGCTACCCGGATATGCTCTGCGACCTCCTGCGCGCCATCGCCCTGCTTCGTGAACGCGCCGGGGAGTTTGGCATCGCTCCTGAACGTGTCGGTGTCATGGGATTCTCGGCCGGAGGACACCTGGCAGCTTTGGCCGGTATACAATTTGATGCCGGACTGCTTGATGCTTCCGGCGGCTCGCTCTCACAGTCGCTGAAGCCGGCATTTGTCGCTTCCATTTATCCTGTGGTGTCGCTCACTGAGGAGTGCACTCACAAGCGGTCCCGGCGTGGCCTCCTCGGCGAGGGGCACTCCATCAGCGAGGCCATGAAGGATTCGCTATCCCTTGAGCGCCACGTCCGTCCTGATATGCCACCGCTCTACCTGATGAATTGCGTGGATGACCCTGTCGTGGACTTCCGCAACTCGGTGCTCCTTGACTCTGCTCTCACAGCAGCTGACGTGCCTCACCGATATCGGCAGTATGCCACCGGCGGACACGGCTTCGGAGCCAACCCTGCCAAAACCACCTCTGAGGCGATTGCCTGGAAAGCTGACTTCATAACATGGCTCCGTCACATCGGTGCCTTACCCGCAAAGATTGACCACCCGGAGGCAGCCCTTCTCTGATATTACCGATAACCAATGACTGAAACCAACGACATAGAGTTCTCCTCCCTGCAGGAGATTCACGAGTATCAGAACGGCCGCCTACGCGAGGCTGTGGCCTACCTTGCTGCCAACTCGCCGTTCTATCAGCGGATGTTTCGCGAGCACGGCATTGACCCGGCGTCCATCCGCACCATCGCTGACCTCACAAAGCTACCCTTCACCGAAAAGCGTGACCTCCAGCTCCACAACGCTGACTTTCTCTGCGTCCCTCCCGCTAAGATTGTCGACTATATCACCACCTCGGGCACTCTGGGCGACCCGGTGACGTTCGGTTGCACGGACAGTGATCTTGACCGTCTGGCTTTCAACGAGCGTAAGTCGTTCAGTTGCGCCGGCGTGGCTCCCGGCAACATCGTCCAGCTGATGACCACGCTCGACAAACGCTTCATGGCGGGCCTGGCTTACTTCCTCGGCATACGCGCTCTCGGGGCAAGCATTATCCGCGTCGGCAACGGTATGCCGGAACTCCAGTGGGACACCATCCGCCGCCTCCGCCCCGACACGCTGATGTGCGTCCCCTCGTTCATTCTACGCCTTATTGAATATGCCGAGGAGCATGGCATTGACTACCGAGCTTCGAGTGTGCGTCGCATCATTGGCATCGGCGAGGGGTTGCGCCGGCAGGATTTCAGCCTCAACCTCCTCGGCAGCCGCATCCGCGAGAAGTGGGACGTGGAGCTCTTTGCCACTTATTCGTCCACGGAGATGGGGGCCACATTTTCGGAGTGCCCCTACGGTTGCGGTGGACATGTGCACCCGGAGCTGATTATCGTGGAGATTATCGGCGAGGACAACCTCCCTGTGGCTGACGGCGAAACGGGCGAGGTGGTCGTCACCACTCTCGGTGTGGAGGGAATGCCGCTGCTCCGGTTCCGCACGGGCGACCTCAGCAGCAAGGTCACGACCCCCTGCCGCTGCGGACGCAACTCTTACCGGCTCACCCCCCTTGTAGGCCGCAAGAACAACATGATCAAGCTCAAGGGTACCACCATATACCCCCCGGCCATCAACGATGTGCTCGACAACACTCCCTACGTGGTCAACTATGTGGTGGTCGTCCGACAGAGTTTTGCAGGCACTGATGAGGTAGTGGTGAAGGTGGGCGTGGCGCACACTCCGCCGGTGGATGTCATCAAGGATCTCAAAGACCGATTCCGCTCACGTATTCGTGTGGCTCCCATTGTCGAGGTGATGGCACCGGCCGACGTGAACCGGCTTCTGTTCCCCGCCAACAACCGCAAACCGGTGAAATTCATTGATCTGCGCGGTCGTGACTGACTTCATCCTGCACATTTACGACATCTTTGGCCGCCACAAGGCTATCCTCTGGTTGCTCCTGGCTATCCTCACGGCTGCGGCGGCCATCGGTACATTGTCGCTTAGCTACAAGGAGGATATATCTGACTTCCTCCCGATGGATACGCGCTGCCGAACGGCTCTGGAGGTCTATCAGCAGGTTTCGGGTGCCAACCGCATATATGCTGTCATCGGGAAGCTCGCTGACTCGGACGTGGAGACTGAGGCTGACTCGCTGGTGGCAGCCTTGCTGACCTTTGCCGATGCCGTGGAGCGCTTGGACTCTCTCGGATATGTGGCCTCAACCGTCACGGGGATTGACACTGAGGCCTTGGATCAGGTGATGCAGGCTGTATATTCGGGCATACCTTTTTATCTCTCTGATGCTGACTATGCACGGGCTGACAGTCTGCTCTCTTCGCCGGGTTATGTCGCGAAGCGGCTTACGGAGGTCAGGCAACTGCTCATGCTCCCGGGTGCTTCGGTTTCTGCCGGGGCCGTAACGCATGACCCGTTGGGGCTCTTCACGCCCGTCTTGGATCGGCTCTCGCAGAGTGCAGCTCCGGTGCAGCTCGACACACGCGACGGCTACCTGCTCGCGCCTGATCACTCGCGGGCGGTGATCATTCTGGAGTCGGCTTTCGGCTCGCGGGAGTCGGATGGCAACTCGCGTCTGTTGGCGCTGTTGCAGCAGGCCGCGCAACTGACACAGAGCCTCCACCCCGACATCGAGGTGCGACTCACGGGCGGACCGGCCATTGCGGCCGGCAACGCCCGGCAAATCAAGTCGGATAGTTTGTTGGCCTTGGGCATCGCTCTGCTCCTGATATTGGCGCTCCTTATTTATGTATTCCGCTCGGCTCGCAACATCCTTCTCATCCTCCTCTCCGTGGCTTGGGGATGGCTCTTTGCCCTCGGGTGCATCGCACTGTTCAGGGATTCGGTGTCTGTTATCGTGATAGGCATCGCATCGGTTGTCGTGGGCATAGCGGTGAACTATCCACTGCACCTGATTGACCATCTTGCTGCATCCTCCGACACTCGCGCTGCCCTACGCGAAATTGTCTCTCCTCTCGTTGTGGGCAATGTCACCACCGTTGGTGCTTTCCTCTGTTTAGTCCCTCTCAGCTCGCCGGCCTTGCGCGACCTGGGCATCTTCGGCTCGCTTATGCTGGCCGGCACCGTCATTTTTGTTCTCATCTTCCTCCCTCACCTTGTCAAGACGCTTCCGGCGGGTACCTCTGAGGCGGAGCCGCGCGGTTTCATTGGCCGGCTCGCCGCCATATCCCCCTCCCGAAGCCGTGCTGCCGTGCTTGCGGTGGTGGTAATAACCTGCTTTTTAGGCTACTACGCCATGCGAACGGAGTTCGACTCTGACCTGCGCAACATCAACTATATAACTGACGGGCAGCGCGACGACCTTGCATGGTTTGAAGCTCTGGCATCGGGCGGACACGCGGGCGAATCGCTCTATCTGGTGAGCAGCGCTGCTTCTTTGGATGAAGCTCTGACAGCTAACGAATCGGCCGCTTCCGTGATTGACTCGCTCGCGGCAGCCGGCAGCGTCCAGCGCGCTGATATCTCGGCATCATTCCTCCGCTCACAAAGCCGCCGTACCGAGAGCCTCAGCCGTTGGCGCTCGCTCATTGACACCCATGCCTCATTACTTGCCGACACTCTCGCCGCAGAAACGGCAAGGGCCGGATTTTCTGACGGGGCATTCCTCCCTTTCCTTAACATCATTGCTGCTGACTATCAATCCTTAACCGACTCTCTCGACACACCTCTGACTTCTACCATCCTCGCACGCAACATCCTCCGTGATGCCGATGGCACGGTGTCTGTGGTGCAGACTCTTGAAGTGCCGGTCGGTCAGGCTGCCGAGGTCTCACAACTGCTAAACTCTCGCTCTCAAGGCCGGTGGTTTGCTTTCGACGTGCGCAGCATGAACGGCTCCATCGCCTCTACACTCTCCGCGGACTTCAACTATATCGGCATTGCCTGCGGTGCCATCGTCTTCCTGTTTCTGTGGCTCTCGTTCGGTCGCATCGAACTCGCCATAACTGCATTCCTGCCAATGGCCGTCAGCTGGGTGTGGATTCTGGGATTGATGAGTCTTACAGGCTTGAGTTTCAACATCGTAAACATCATTCTTGCCACATTCATCTTCGGCCAGGGCGACGACTACACCATCTTCATCACCGAAGGCCTCACATATGAATTTGCCTATGGCCGCAAGGTGCTCCGCTCCTACAAGGCGAGCATCATCGTCTCCGCTCTGATCATGTTTGCCGGAATCGGCACACTCGTCATCGCCCGACACCCTGCGCTCCGCTCCCTCGGCGAAGTGACAGTCGTAGGTATGATGTCAGTAGTCATCATGGCATGGCTCATTCCACCGTTACTGTTCAACTTCCTCGTCCGTGACCGCCGGGGCCGCCTCCGGCGCACCCCCCTAACCCTCGCAGCACTCCTCCGTCCGCTTCGTCACAAGCGCACACCATCCCTCCAAACCCTCATTTACGGCCGCTACATCTACAAAGGCCGCGACATAGCAGCCCAAGCACGCCGCAACCTCCGTACCCTCATGCCACGCCTCCCCCAGCTGCAATCCCTGTCAACCCCCGACGGCGTGATTCACATCACCATCGACAACCCCGACTCCCAAGGCGAGGAAGCCCTACTCATAGCCCTCCTCCACCCCGACAAAACCATCCGGGCAACCATCCCCAACCCCCACACCCGCGCCCTACTCCAAACCGCCGCCACCAACTTCACCCCCAACCTCCACCTCCAATCCCACTAACCCGCGTCCTCCCGCCACTACCCCCACCAATTTCCGTCAACTCGTAGGGATGCACCGTGGTGCATCCGCTGATTTACAGATTGTTGCCCCGTAAGCCGAAGCAAAGCAAAGGCATCCGGGGCAACAACCATCCCTACAAAAAAGGCGTCCGCAGGACGCTCCCCGGCCCCCGAACGAAGATTTTCCTCTCGGAGCGCCGCAGGCGCGTGGATGTGCAGAAACCCCGGGTGGAGCAAAGCGGAACCCGGGGCCATTCGCAATAGGCGAAGATGCTTCGCAGAAGCGTTTTGTGCAAAAAAATGCGGGACGTTCCTGTTTCCCCCAACCCTAAGGAGAAGGTGTTGCACCCCGCCACCTAAGGGGCGTCCGCAGGACGCCGATTTACATCCCCCGGCCCACAAAAGAAGATTTTCCTCACGGGAGCGCCGCAGGCGCGTGGATGTGCAGAAACCCCGGGTGGAGCAAAGCGGAACCCGGGGCCATTCGCAAGCAGGCGAAGATGCTTCGCAGAAGCGTTTTGTGCAAAAAAAATGCCGATCGTGCGAAGTTACGGGTTCAGCGGCCACGCCACGTTGTAACTTTGCACACGAAGGCATATGGATAGGCTCGGGTGCCAATCCGGAAAAAGTCTTCAGCGCAGCAGCAAGAGTGCAGCCGCGCCACTCAATAGCCCGAAATTTGGCCCCTATGGGCACATAGTTCTTTGACATACTTCCATCCCTCCCCGACGGAACGCGAACTCAGAGCGCCTTTTCCTCCTTTCCGCGCCCTGCGATGGCAAAGCGGACACGTTGCCTGTCCACGTACCGCTTCTGCAAAAATTTCACCCGCGGGTGTTGCAAAACCGCCAAATGAGCGTCCGCAGGACGCTGATTTACCGTAGCCCCGGAAGCCGGAGCGATAGCGCAGGCATCCGGGGTCATTGTCAGCCCGGCAAATGGCGTCTGGAGGACGCCGATTTACAACATCACCCTTCAATCATTAGGTTCTGCAACATCCTCACCCCCCCACAGCGATCCCCGTCAACCGCCACACAGCGCCTTGGGTTGCCACCTCGGGCTGTGCAGCGGTGAGCATCAGCGCGTGCCGAAGCTCCCACACTCCAGCACGAACGTCCCGCATGCCGGCGCTCCAGGCCACGCCGACATACGGGACGTTCCTGTTTCCACCCCCCACACTCGCATCCCCCCCACCATAAAATATTTTTTGCGGAAATTGAAAAAAGGCGTACCTTTGCATCAATCAAGCGCGACTCACGCCACGCCCACACCGGGTGCCAAAGCAACAGTCGCCAACATAATGCGGCAGTAGCTCAGTTGGTAGAGCATCAGCTTCCCAAGCTGAGGGTCGCGAGTTCGAGCCTCGTTTGCCGCTCCACAATCGAGAGCCCAGCATGGATAGCATCCGCTGTTCATGCTGGTTTTTTATTTGCATAAATTATACTTCGGACATGATTCATGCCATGAGCTAATTTAACGCTTTTCAGTGTGAGAATGAACGGGGGAGCTTGGTCTGTAAACATCACATATTTGAGTTATCAGATAAAGGTGTTACCATAGAATTCAAGCAAGAACACTCCGAGAGGGGGCCATAGGGGGGAACCCATCAGCCTCAAATCGGGGTAAACCTGCACAAACGGGGCAATTTCAAGAGGGTTTAAAAAGACCCTTGCAATAATTCCGAGGGCATCCATCCAATCGCTAATCCACTTAAAATCAGTAGTGTTATACCATCTAATCAGGTATCTGAGTAGTATCCCCGTGGGGAGTCGAACCCCAATCGTTGGAACCGGAATCCAATATTCTATCCATTGAACTACGGAGACTTTAAATTTGGCTTGGGCTTACTCCCCTGACTTTGCTAAGGGTGAATTGCTAAACCGTGTGCAAAGTTATGGATTTGCGGGGAAAGCTGCTCTGAAAAAATGTTAATTCTTTGGATTTTGAACCTCTCATGCCGGCAGTGGCATGGTCGCGGCGGGGATTATTGCTACATTTGTAGCGTGGCATCGGGTGCTCACCATGGAGCATATGCCGGATGCCCCTACCAATCATCACTATGCAAACGAATTTATCTTCGGCGGTCACTGCCCTGAGTGACAAGGCGTGGGCGCGCTGGACAGCTCTCGCGCTGCTGGCTTCGGCCATGTTTTTCGGCTACATCTTTGTCGACGTTCTCTCGCCCCTGCAGAGCTATGTGCAGGAGACGCGCGGATGGGACCCTGTGACGTGGGGCAACTTCTTCGGCTCGGAGACGTTCCTGAATGTGTTCGTGTTCTTCCTGATTTTTGCGGGCATTATTCTTGACAAGATGGGGGTGCGCTTCACGGCTATCCTCTCGGGTGCTGTGATGGTGGCCGGTGGTGCTATCAATTGGTATGCGCTGACGGAATCGTTTGCCGGAAGTCCGATTGCTTCGTTTTTCGATGGAATCCTCAATCTCCCTGATGCCTGGTGGAATATCACCCCGTGGGTGGTGGGCATGCCGGCTTCGGCCAAGATGGCAACAATAGGCTTCATGATTTTCGGATGCGGCATCGAGATGGCCGGTATCACGGTGTCCCGCGGTATCGTGAAGTGGTTTGAGGGCAAGGAGATGGCACTTGCCATGGGCGTGGAGATGGCTATTGCCCGTGTGGGAGTCGCCGTGGTGTTCTTCGGGTCACCCTGGATTGTGAAGTTGGGTGGTGTGATTGACGTATCGCGCCCGGTGGCTTTCGCGTTGCTTCTGTGCTGCATTGGCTTGATTTGCTTCATTGCCTATGGCTTCATGGACCGAAAGCTCGACTCTCAGCGTCATGGCGACAAACCTGCCGAGGAGGAGGATCCGTTTAAGATTTCCGATTTGCGCTACATCTTCACCAGCAAGGTGTTCTGGATTGTATCATTGCTGTGTGTGCTCTACTACTCGGCAATATTCCCATTCCAGAATTATGCCGGTCTGATGCTCCAGAACACACTGAAGGTCAGCGAGGAAGAAGCGGGCCTGATATTTTTCGTATTTCCGTTAGGCGCGGCGGCCATCACCCCATTTCTCGGCAATTTCCTTGACCGCAGGGGAAAAGGTGCCACAATGCTGATATTCGGTTCATTGCTAATGATTATCTGCCACAGCATCTTCGCTTACGTCCTCCCGGGAGTGCCAAGCGTTCTATTGGCATATGTGTCTATCATTCTGCTGGGCATCTCGTTCTCTCTGGTACCGGCGTCGCTGTGGCCCTCAGTGCCCAAGCTGATTCAGCCCAAGCTGCTCGGCTCTGCTTACGCGGTGATATTCTGGATTCAGAACATCGGCCTCTACGGGTTCCGCAAGGGTATAGGCTCTGTGCTTCAGGCATCCAACCCCGGCATTGAAGACCCTCTGCAATACAATTACACGGTGACAATGAGTGTTTTCGTGGCACTTGGTGTTCTTGCGCTGCTCTTCGGCCTGTGGCTCAAGGCTCTTGATGCACGCAACCACTATGGACTTGAGCTTCCCAACAAGGCCTCGACCGATGCCAAGGTAGAGCTCGATGCCGATGTCTGAGCAGCAACCCATACGAGATGGAGGCTGTGTGACCGATGCGCCTGCCTCCCCTCCATTGAGAACACGTCTGGCTTGGTTAGACCTGCTCAAGTGCTTCTCGGTTCTGAGCATGATTACTCTTCACGTTGCCGGTGGTTGTGTCTTAATGACACCAGTGGGAAGTTACTCATGGCATATGGGGAATGTGTTTGATTCCTGTGTGCGCTTCTGCGTACCGGTGTTTGTGATGATTAGCGGGGCATTGTTCTTACCCAGAGACAACTCTATGAAACGCTATGTGGTAAGGATTGTCGGCTCCCTGATTTTTTGGGGATTATTATATATGGTGGTGCTCTATGGGGTACCTTGGAGAACTGGTATAATCAATCTACCTCTAATGGTGAGGTTCTTCTTCCGTCCAATACATTTTTGGTTCATGTATATGATAGCCGGATTGTATTTGGTCACACCTATTTTACGTGCAATCGTGCGTGACGAAAACGCCGTCCGATGGTTCATCGTTCTATGGCTGGTGTTTACAATTATCCTTCCTTCACTTGATTGCATACCATGGGTTGGTTACGTAACTAAAATCATTCGGGTTAACACACAACTCAGTGTCGCTACAAACTATGCAGGATATTACGTCCTTGGCTATCTCCTTGCGAGGGCGCACCATCCCATTCTGGAACGCACGGGATTGATACTCGCGTTGATAGGTATGCTTGCCACCATCATCCTTACCTGGAAATTATCCAATGACGAAGGAGCATTTAACGAAACCTATTATGCAAATTTGAAGTTGCCGGTGTTTATAGCCTCGCTTGGTGTGTTTCTAACGTTCAAGCATATGTTTGAACGAATCCGTCTGAGTAGAGCCGGGCAGATATTTGTTAATCTCATTGCCGTCAACAGCCTTGGAATCTATCTGATTCACATGATTTTCTTAGAGTGGCTGTTTGACTACTCCGGGACTCGTGTTTTCGAAAGCCCTCTTCTGTACATTCCCATGCTCACTTTGGCTATATTACTCCTGTCAATCGTCGGAGTGATGCTGATTAAATTGGTGCCATGGCTGCGGAGGGTGGTTTGAGGGGGCATTCGCGGAGTCCGGTTAGCGGGCGCGTGGTGTGGATTGATATGCTGCGGTGTGCAGCCGTGGTTTGTCTGGTATTAGCTCATGTGGCGGCATATGGTCTGTGGGCAGTCTCGCCCGGGGGCGGCACATGGTATGCTTGCAACGCTTACAATTCGCTCTGCCGGATGTGCATCCCGGTATTTGTGATGGTGAGCGGCGCGATGTTGCTGCCACGCGACGCCCCGATGTGGCGCTACGTGCGTCGCGCAGTGCTCACACTACTCGTGTGGGGCACAGCCTATATAGTCATCATCACTACTCCTTGGATGGGTGGCGACGGAGACTACTCCCCTATCGCCATCGCACTGCATATGATACAGAAACCTGATCACCTGTGGTTTCTTTACATGATAGGAGGTCTCTATCTGATCACCCCTATACTGCGACAGATAGCCCGTGACCGGCGCACAACAGGCTATTTCCTGATACTGTGGTTCGCATTTTGCATAATCTTACCTACGCTGTCTTGTGCTCCGAAGCTCCACCGCTTCCTTCCTTCACTGATGGCCAACATAGGGTTAGAAGGCATCGGCCTCTACTCGGGATACTTCATTCTTGGCCAGATGCTTGCCGGCCCCGCGGGTGACCGTTATGACCGTCTGGGGTTGTCGCTGTTCTTAGCGGGAGTGTTCATGACATTCGGTCTGACCATGGCGTGCCAACTGCTCACTGGCCATTACATCAGCTCCTTCAATGAGTGCTCATCACTAAACGTCTGCATATCAGGCGTTGGTGGTTTTCTGATGTTCCGACGACGATTCAAGTACGCTCAGCTCCCCGCGACGCTTGCTCGGGCTGTCAACGTAGTGGCCGTCAGCACTATGGGCGTGTATATACTTCACTACCCTCTCACTCTCGTCGCGCTCCGCCACGGCTTCCGCCTGCTCGAAGGGGGCTGGGTGCCCATCCCCCTCTTTGCGCTCACCATCGGACTAACCTCCCTCGCTCTGGCCCTTATCATCAAGCGCATCCCGCTGCTTGGCAAACTGTTTTGACTGGCCGGCTGCCTTCATCACCCGAGTTTATCACTATGAGATGAAGATGAGCGTTCAAGGCGAAGCAGATAGTGCTTGGCGGAGAGGCCGCCGGCATAGCCTGTCAAGGAACCGTTGGAGCCTATGACTCGGTGGCAGGGGATGAAGATTGATAGAGGGTTGGCGCCTATGGCACGTGCCACAGATCTGACTGCGTCGGGAATACCAAGGGACTGAGCCAGCGAGGCATATGCTATCGCGGCCCCGTAGGCAATGGCAGGGAGAGCGCTCCACACTCTCTGCATGAAGGGCGTGCCCGTGGGCAAAAGGGGGATGGTAAACTCGCGCCGGAGGCCGCTGAAATATTCATCGAGCTGGTGCATTGCCCGAGTGGTGACCTCAGACGGTTGCAAATCAAGCTCTGATCCAAGCTCACGGCTGAGTCTCCGTAAAACCTGCTGATGATGCGGCGACTCAGCCCAGTCACACATACATAAAGAGCCATGGCACGAGGCAAGCGCGAGCCTGCCGCATGGTGAGTGATAGAGAATCGGGGTGATAACGTCCATTCCGTCGCTTAGGGATTGTTTACAGCGCAAAGATAAAGATTCTGTGCTCTAAACCCACCATCGAACTGAACCGATCTGACGCCTAATGACAATCACGGGGGATGGGATGGAATAAATGATTAACTTTGCAGGGTCAAATCAGATTCATGCCCATGCACTCACGCCAAGATAAGCTGGAGGCGTTTGGCCGCGTCATTGACGTGCTCACCCGTCTCCGCAAGTACTGTCCCTGGGATCGCGTCCAGACCAACGACTCGCTCCGACCCAACACCATCGAGGAGGTTTATGAACTCTGCGATGCCCTGCTTAACGATGATAACCCCAACATACGCAAGGAGCTCGGTGACGTGCTGCTGCATGTGCTCTTCTACGCCCTTATCGGCGAGGAGAAGGAGGCTTTTGACATTGCCGACGTGTGCGATGCGCTGTGCGACAAGCTGATATTCCGCCACCCGCACGTGTTCGGCACCGAGCGAGCTGACTCTGCGGGCGAAGTGCTACAAAACTGGGAGCAGCTGAAGCTGCGCGAGAAGGGGGGCAACAAGACGGTGCTCGGCGGTGTCCCCGAGTCGCTGCCGGCACTCATCAAGGCTTACCGCATGCAGGAGAAGGCCGCTCATGTGGGCTTCGACTGGGAGGAGCGTGACCAGGTGTGGGACAAGGTACGTGAGGAGATGGCCGAGTTCAAGGCCGAGGCAGAGGCCGGCTCCAAGGAGGGTATGGAGGCCGAGATGGGCGACTTGCTCTTCAGTGTGGTAAATCTGGCACGCCTCTATGACATACATCCCGACACCGCTCTGGAACGCACTAACAAGAAGTTTCGCCGGCGCTTCAACCATATTGAGGAGGCAGCCCGCGCTTCGGGGCGTCAACTGAAGGATATGACCCTCACCGAGATGGAAGCCCTCTGGCAGGAAGCCAAGAGCGGCGAATAAGAGCGTTGCAAACCCGTATATGAAGGTCTGCATCACCGAGAAACCCTCCGTGGCCCGCGACATCGCGGCCATCCTCGGAGCCACCGAACGCCGCGACGGCTACTTCGAAGGCTCCGGATGGGCTGTCACGTGGACTTTCGGCCACTTGTGCTGCCTCAAAGAGCCGCATGACTACACGCCGGCATGGAAGCGGTGGGCTCTCGGTGCGCTCCCTATGGTGCCCCCGTCATTCGGCATCAAGCTGATTGACCAGGATAGCTACAAGCGTCAGTTTGGCGTGATAGCCTCACTGGTGAAAGGTGCCGATGAGGTGGTGAACTGTGGCGATGCCGGGCAGGAGGGTGAGCTGATACAGCGATGGGTAATGCAGAAGGCTGAGGTGACATGCCCCGTAAAGCGACTGTGGATCTCCTCGCTCACCGACGAGTCAATCCGCCAGGGGTTCAGCGACCTGCGGCCACAGGCTGAGTTTGACAACTTGTATTACGCCGGGCTGTCACGCGCCATCGGCGATTGGCTTCTTGGCATGAACGCCACGCGTCTGTATTCGCTGAAGTATGCGGGCAACAGCAGCGGGGTGCTCAGCGTGGGGCGCGTACAGACCCCTACCCTCGCGCTCATCGTGAGCCGTCACGACGAGATAGTCAACTTCAAGCCCGAGGATTACTGGGAGCTAAAGACCGTCTACCGCGACGTGACCTTCAGTGCCGCCTCCGGTCGCTTCAAGAGCGAGGCTGACGGTGCCGAAGCGCTGGCCCGCGTCAGCGCCGACGAG
Organism: Candidatus Amulumruptor caecigallinarius; assembly: GCA_023665605.1. Taxonomy (GTDB): domain Bacteria; phylum Bacteroidota; class Bacteroidia; order Bacteroidales; family Muribaculaceae; genus Amulumruptor; species Amulumruptor caecigallinarius_B. The sequence goes on from JAMPDP010000001.1 coordinate 1,452,605, forward strand.
CTCACCGTCACCGACATACAGGACAAGAAAGGACGCGAGGCTCCGCCACGCCTCTTTGACCTGACATCGCTCCAGGTGGAGTGCAACAAAAAATGGGGCTGGACCGCCGATGAGACCCTGCGCCTCATCCAAAGTCTCTACGAGAAGAAAGTCACCACCTATCCGCGCGTTGACACAACTTATCTGAGCGAGGATATCTACCCCAAGGTGCCGGAGATACTGCGCCGCATGACCCCTTACGCGCCTCTGACCGCGCGGGTGCTCGCCGGAAAAATCCCCAAGAGCAAGAAGGTGTTTGACAACGCCAAGGTAACCGACCACCACGCCATCATCCCCACCGGCGAGCTCCCCACTTCGCTTGTAGGCAATGAGAAGCTGATGTATCACCTGATAGCGCGCCGCTTCATTGCCGCTTTTTACCCTGACTGCCTGTTCAACACCACTGCCGTCAAGGCCGCAGCCGGCGGTGTGGAGTTCAAGGCCTCCGGCAAAGTAATCACCTCACCCGGCTGGCGCGAGGTGTACGCCGGCGACAAGAGTGCCGAGCCGGAGGGTGAAGCAGAATCGGCGATGCCGCCAATGACGGTGGGTGAACATGGCCCGCACTCCCCTGCCCTTGCCAAGAAAACCACCCAGCCTCCCAAGGAATACACCGAGGGCACGCTGCTGCGCGCCATGGAGGGGGCAGGGCGCACCGTGGATGATGAAGAGCTCCGCGAGGCTATGAAAGAAAACGGCATCGGGCGCCCCTCAACCCGCGCATCCATCATCGAGACCTTGTTCAAGCGGCGCTACATCATGCGCCGGGGCAAGAGCATCCTCCCCACGCAAGCCGGCATTGACCTGATAGCCACCATCCGCGAACCGCTGCTGAAGAGTGCCAAGCTCACCGGCATCTGGGAAAACAAGCTGCGCCGCATAGAACGCGGTGACTATGCCCCCGCTGAGTTCATAGCCGAGCTTAAGCAGATGGTCAGCGACACGGTGCTGACGGTGCTTGCCGACAACACCCCGCGCACCATTGTCACCGGGCAGGACACCAAGGGAACTGCCCGTGGCTCCAAGTCAGTCGAGACTTCCGGGAACACCAATTCCGCCACAGCGCCCGAACCCGCAGCCGCCAAGCCGAAGGCCCCGCGCAAGCCGCGCATCACCAAGCTGGAGCAGGTACCCTGCCCCGTATGCGGCAAAGGGCACATACTTAAAGGGCGCACCGCCTACGGCTGCTCGCGCTATGCCGAGGGGTGCCCCCTTCGTCTCCCGTTCGAGAGCTATCCGGCCGACCTGACTCCGGCGCGCCTGGCTACGCGTCTTCGCAAGGAGTCAGGCAAGTGACCGTGATGTGTCAGTGTCTCACCAAAGGCTTGACTTCTTGGCCGTCTTGTGACCTACGCAGTGACCGGTGACGTAAGAGATGGCCACGAGGCAAGCGAGGCCGCCGATGATGAACTTCTGCACGCGCTGACGCTTCTCGCGCATCTTCAGTTGCTGCTCCAAACGCTCAAGCACTTCTATCTCGCTGCTCGTTGAGGGTTTTCTGTTGATAAGTGACATAGTTGTAAGATGGATGGGTTGTTAAACGTGTGATTTACTACGTGATTAACACCGCTGCACCCCACCGGGTTCATACCCCGGGGCGCGGATGAGCAAACCGAGTGCCCCGCTGAGTTGTTTTGTCTGACAAAACCCCACAATCAATACCAACCTATTCTTAGAGAAATGGACACGACCCAGCCCAAGATGTTCTGCTACCAGTGTCAGGAGACAGTGCGTGGCACCGGATGCGAACTGCAAGGTGTATGTGGCAAGCACGCCGAGACATCGGCACGCATGGACATGCTGCTCTATGCCGTGCGCGGCATATCGCTGATCAACAGGGCACTCCGCGAAAAGGGAGCGGCATCACATGATGCGAGCACCTTCGTGATTGACGCGCTCTTCACCACCATCACCAACGCAAACTTCGACAACGATTCGCTCGACCGTTACATCACCGGCGCTTTTGAAATCAAAAACATCCTTGCCGGCACAGCCAAGAAGCGCGGCATCGAACTCCCCGACCTTCCTCAGGTGGAGTTTCAAGCCACACCCGACATGGCCGAGGGCCTGCTGTCAGTGACCGGAGTCTTGGCCGAACCTGATGCCGACATCCGCGCCCTCAAGCAGCTGGCCATATACGGCTGCAAGGGTATGGCAGCCTATGCCCGCCATGCCGCCAACCTCGGCTATGAGGATGATGATGTATATGCCATCATCGAAAACGCCATGGCCGAGACAGCACGCCCCGACGTGGATGTCGCCGAACTCCTATCGCTCGTGATCAATGTGGGCGAAGGTGGCGTGAAGGTGATGGACCTGCTTGACCGCGCCAACACCGGCACATACGGCAATCCCGAAATCACCAAGGTGGACATAGGCGTGCGCTCCCGTCCGGGCATCCTCATCAGCGGCCATGACCTCAAGGACCTTGAGGAGCTGCTGGAGCAGACCGCCGGCAAGGGAGTGGATGTCTACACCCACTCCGAGATGCTCCCCGGGCAGTATTACCCCGCGTTCAAGAAGTATCCACACTTCGCCGGCAACTACGGCAACGCCTGGTGGAAGCAGACCGACGAGTTCGAGACTTTCAACGGCGTGTTCCTGTTCACCTCCAACTGCATTGTGCCGCCGCGCCGCAACTGCACCTATCTTGACCGCGTCTACACCACCGGAGTTGTAGCGATGCCCGGAACTCACCACATCCCCGAACCCGAGCCCGGCAAGCCGAAGGACTTCTCCGAACTGATAGCACGTGCGCAGACATGCCCGCCCCCCACGGCCATAGAGCATGGCGAGATTGTTGGCGGCTTCGCCCATCATCAGGTCGTGGAGCTTGCCCCGAAGATTCTTGACCTGGTGAAGCGCGGCAAGATCCGCAAGTTCGTTGTGATGGCCGGATGCGACGGCCGCTTCCCCTCACGCGACTATTACACCAAGTTTGCCGAGGCGCTGCCCAAGGATTGCGTAATTCTCACAGCCGGTTGCGCCAAGTATCGCTACAACAAGCTGCCGCTGGGCGACATCGAGGGTGTGCCCCGCGTGCTTGATGCCGGTCAGTGCAACGACTCCTACTCACTGGTGCGAATAGCCATGGCACTGCGTGATGCTCTGGGTCTCAAAGACCTCAACGAGCTCCCTATTGTCTACAACATTGCCTGGTATGAGCAGAAAGCCGTCATCGTGCTCCTGGCGCTGCTTGCCCTGGGCGTGAAGAACATCCACACCGGTCCGACCCTGCCGGCGTTCTTCACCCCTGACATTCTGAAGGTGCTGGTGGAGAAGTTCGGCATTGGCACCATCTCTACAGTAGATGAGGACATCGCAACCCTCATAGGCTGACCGCAACAAAGATACACAGCAAAAGAGGCCGCCCTTGACAACCGGGGCGGCCTCCTTTGTTGTGTTGCGTGACTATATATGTTACTTCAACAGGTCAATGGAGCGGCTGATGAAAGCGGTGAGCTCGGCACCCTTGAGGAGACCCGAGCCGAGGAGCGCCAGATCAATCACCTGCTTGACCACAGGCTGCGTGGCGGCATAGTCACTGACAGCCTCCTCCTGTTCCTTGCGGGCCTTGTCAGCCTCGGCGCGGAGGTCGTCAGTCTGCTTCTGCTGCTCGGCATCGAGCTTGCCATCCTTAGCCTCCTTGCGGATAGCCTCTATCTTGTCGTTGGCTGCGGCAAGAGTGTCAGCCATAGGCTTGACGCTACCCTCCAGGGCACTCATGGCCTGTTCCTTCACCTTAGAGATGATGGGGTTGGAGGTGTTGACTATCAGGGAGTAGGAGTCGGGAAGCTCACCATAGAAGCTCATGCCGGGCTGCATGGCAGCCATCTCCTTCATACGCCTCATATACTCGCTCTGAGTAACCTGCACGGGGTTGCTGTCGGCAGACAGAGCTTCAAAGGTGACGAGGAACTCAGCCTTCTCCATCTTGGGCAGGCGTGAGCGGAAGAGCGTGGTGAGCACGTCGCGCTCCAGCGGCGTCAGGTCAGCGGCCTTCTTGTCATCCTTGGGGATGAGATTGTCAGTGACATCGGCATCCACGCGCACGAAGCGTGACTTCTCAATCTTGCTCTCCAGCAATCCGATGAAGTGAGAGTCAAGCTGACCGTCCATCAGCAGCACGTCATACCCCTTGTCAGTGGCAGCCTTGATGTAGTTGAATTGCGCCACGGGATCTGTGGCATAGAGATAGACCACGTCGCCGCTCTTGTCGGTCTGAGCGGGTTCGATGAGCTTGCGGTACTCCTCCAGAGTGAAGTAGCGTCCCTCGGTATCCTTGAGCAGCGTGAACTTCATGGCCGCATCACAGAACTTGGTGTCCGTCAGCATACCATACTCAATGAACAGGCGGATGTCATCCCACTTCTTCTCATACTCCTCGCGGTTTGCCTTGAAAATCTCCTCCAGACGTGAGGCCACCTTCTTGGTGATGTAGCCTGAGATTTTCTTCACGGCAGTGTCGCTCTGCAGGTAGCTTCGACTCACGTTAAGAGGGATGTCAGGTGAGTCAATCACGCCCTGGAGCAGCATCATGAACTCGGGCACCACGCCCTCTACCGAGTCGGTGACATACACCTGATTGCAATAGAGCTGGATGCGGTTCTTGGCCACGTCAAAGTTATTGCGAATCTTCGGGAAGAAGAGCACGCCGGTGAGCGTGAAGGGGTAGTCCACATTCAGGTGAATCCAGAACAGCGGATCCTCCTGACCGGGATAGAGGTCATGGTAGAAGGTGTGGTAATCCTCATCCGTCAGATCCGCCGGCTTCTTGGTCCAGAGCGGCTCGGTGATGTTCACCACCTTATCATCAGGCGTAGTGGTGACAGGCACGGGGAGGAAGCGGCAATACTTGCGAAGCAGCGAGTCAATCTCCGCCTGCTCAAGGAACTTCTTGCTCTCGTCGTCAATATAGAGGATGATGTCAGTGCCGCGGCTCTCCTTCGCGGCCTCCTCCATGGTGTACTCCGGTGAACCGTCGCAGCTCCACTTCACCGGCTTGCTCCCCTCCTTGTAGCTCAGGGATAGAATCTCCACCTTCTTAGCCACCATGAAGGCAGAGTAGAAGCCCAGGCCGAAGTGACCTATGATGTTAGCTGCCGAGTCCTTGTACTTGGCCAGAAACTCCTCAGCGCCGCTGAATGCTATCTGGTTGATATACTTGTCAATGTCGTCAGCCGTCATGCCGATGCCCTGATCACTTACGGTGAGAGTGCCGGCTTCCTTGTCAACCTTCACGCTTACCTTCAGGTCAGTGACATCCCCCTTGAACTCGCCGAAGCCGGCGAGGGTCTTCAGCTTCTGCGTGGCATCGACAGCGTTGCTGACGAGCTCGCGCAGGAATATCTCATGGTCTGAATAAAGAAACTTCTTGATGACCGGGAAAATGTTTTCCGTGGTCACGCCGATAGTGCCGTTCTTTGTACTCATAGCGATGTATGCTTATCTGTTTATACGTAGTTACTTTAAGTATAAACAAATAAGCAAACGGTGTGCCAAACCCGCAGAGGGGGCTTTTGAGGCAAAAAAAGTTAAACGGACATTCAGACCACGTAGTCCACGCAGGCGCGACCCTCCTTGTGGGGGCCTACGATGGCGGCAGCAGCCACATGGGCCGGATGCTTGGCATAGGTCTCAACATCAGCCATAGCGGGCAAGGTGGCAGTGAGCACAACATCCCACTCCTCGGCGGGATTGTCATTGAGGCCCACCTCGATGCTCTCCAACACGTCAATTTTGGCAGGAAGGGCTTCGAGAGCTGCTTTGAACTCAGAGGCCACAGCACGGCGCTCGGCGGCTGTGCCGCGCAACTTGAACATTACGATATGCTTTACCATATAGATAGTATGTGGTTTAGATATAAGCGGTAGCTGAACTTTCAAGGAAGAAGCTGAAAAATTCTGTTGCAAAGTTACGGATTGGGCAAACAAAACAGAGAGAGGAGTGTTATAGTTTTAACATCCTTTAAGAGCTTGTTTAATAAGAAATGTGAACATCTCGGCGGTGTATCTTTGAGATAAATTTCTCGTTACGAGGAAG
>JAMPDP010000001.1:1458785-1495601 GCA_023665605.1 Candidatus Amulumruptor caecigallinarius
GTGTTTTACAACATGTTATGACAAGAGGGCGCATCAGAATTTTGATACACCCTCGATTTACAACTTCACCACGCAATAATTAGGTTCTGCAACAACCTCAACTTTACAACCTCAACCCGCCATCATCCATTTCTGTCCCCGCTACATTTTCCCAAATAATTCTTGCTCCAATCTCCCCGCAAAGGATTATATTTGCACCGTAACAATTACGATGCTTATGAAACCCTTTGCCGCTATCATCGGAGCAATATCGCTTATTATATCCCTCACTGCCTGTTCTTCGTTGACCCCGCAGCAGAAGGCCGCCAAGAAAGCCGAGGAAGCCCGACGCGACTCTATTGCTTTCACAGAGGCCGCAAAGGCCATCGCCTCCGGCGACTTCGTCCTCGAAGGGAACTATCTTTCCGGCAGAACAGGGAGGCGAATGTATGTAACTTCATCCACCAATTTCATATCCGTAAGGGGCGGCCAAGCCGTGCTCCAAGTGTCGCCGGCCAACGGCGGCGGCCCTAACGGTGTCGGAGGCATTTCCCTTTCAGGCCAGGTTACAGATGCATCCATCAAGCATCTCGACAACGGCGGTTTGCAGTTTCGGGCCAACGTCAACGGCAACGCCCTCTCAGCCAACATCATCCTGTCTCTCATCCCCGGCACTGACCGGGCCTCGGCCACGGTGATGCCTAATTTCAATTCGCTGAATATGACCCTCGAAGGGAAAATCGTTCCGGCCTCGCAGTCAACGATTTTTCAGGGACGCACATTCTGACCCCTCTCAGGTGCTCACCCTCCCCCGGTCAATACCAGCGCACTCCGTTGGAGGTGGAGGAGCGCTTGTCATACTTGAGGTCAGCAAGCAGCGATGAAGTCACGGCGATGTGGAAGTTGTAGCTCTTGTACGGCCCTAATGGCACGAAGCTCGCTGTCATCGTGAAGCAGTGCAGGTCGCGGCTCACGCTGCAATTCATGTAGTTGATGCGCCGCGTGTTGAAGTCATAGCTCGCCGACATCGAGAAGTTCCAGTTGGCGGTGGGGCGGATGTTGCCAGACAGGCTCAGGTTCTGCGTGATGGCATAGTCGCGCTCCATCTTGGTGTAGTTGAACGCGTCTTCGTGGAGGTTGAACGAGTAATTGAGCGTCAGGCTCCACGGGCAGCTCCATTTCATATAGCCGTCGGGGTTAAACTCCATGCCGTCATCGTCAGAGTGCTTGTTGCGCCCGCTACCGGACCCGGTTGACTCGTCCTCTTCCTCATCCTCCTCGGCTCCCTGCATGGTGCCGTCAAAGGCGTTGGCTCCCGAATTGTCCTTGCTTCCGGAGCCGGATGAGCCGGAGGTGTTCTTGCGCCGGAAGGTGTCGTTGGTGAAGGTGTAGCTGAATGATGTGCCTACTGACTTGAGGCGTGCCAGACCCTTGCCTGCGCCTACTCGTGTTTGCCGCGATTTATAATAGTATGGTGTGGGATTGGCTGCCGAACCTCGCATCCCTACCTTATAGAAGTAAGGATCCCAGGTGCTGTTGAGGTTGAGGTTGAAGTTCTTCACAAGTCGCAGCAGCAGGTTGGCGGAGATGTCGCTCCAGTTACAGGAGTCGGCTGCCATATTGTAGCTTGTGCCGATCGAAAGATTCTCGATGAGCGAAATCTTCTTCTCCGGCACGGAGTCGTTATCGGAGCGCAGCTTCATCTCCACGTTATTCGCAAGGTTGAATGACACCACGCCGGACTTCCCTTGCGACGGTGCACCGAACAGCGACCCGCTGAAGTGGTTATAGCGCACTCTCGTGTCAGGCGTGTTGGCGTTGCCGGTGCGGTAATACTCGCCATACGCTCCCCAGAATGGGTCGCTGAAGTCAGGTGCACCCGAGAAGGAGATGGTGGGGGTCATCACGTGGCGAATCATCGAGATCTTCTTGCCTCCGGCCCATGACGCGGGGCGGAAGAAGCCATACACCTTGGTGTCAAGCGACACGCTTGCCGTGAAGTCAAGGATGTTGTAGAAGCCGTATGTGGTGTCGGTAACTACCGTGTTGGTGCCGGGATCCCAGTGCTGCCACAGCTTGGTCTTGTACATACGGTCCGTCAGGTTTACCGAAGGCGTGACGTTGATGTACTTGAACATATTGAAGGTGGCCTGAATGGGCACCGTATGCTTCATGCCGTTGTTCCAGTCTTTCAGCAGACTCTTTTTGAAAAACTGATCCTGCTTCGAGGTCAGTGAGTTCTGGAACATACCTGTGTATGACAGCTTGATTTTCTCATACCAACGCTCTGCTCCCACGGCGTTCTTGCGCTTGAACGGGTAAGCCTGCTGCATGCTCACCGTAAGGTTCGGGAAACCGACGGTCAGCGTGCTGTCGCTCTGACGCTGAGAGATGTTGGCTGTGGCGGCTATGGTCCACTTGGAGTTAGGCACTCTATACGTCAGCGACACGGTGCTGCTCTTGGTGTTGTCGGTGAATGCGGTGGTGTATTGCGAATTTACATCGTTGCGTGCATACCCTGTGGTTGAGAAGTTTACGCCCGCGGAGAAGGTCAGATTGGGGTTGGCCTTGGCATCCTGGGTGTGTGTCCACAGCACCTGGAAGTTGGTGCTCTTGGCATAATCCGGCATCCCTTTGTCGCCTGTCTTGGTCACGAGGTAGCTCAGCGCGAACGAACCGTTGTATTTGTAGCGCTTCACATAGCGGCTCTGGGCGTTAATCTGCCAGGACCCCTTGGTGTACACGTCGCCCGTTAGGCGCAAGTCCATGTAGTCGCTGAAGGCGAAGTAATAGCCGCCGTTGCTCAGATAGAACCCTTTGTTATAGTCATCGCCGAATGTGGGCATAATGATGCCCGAGGAGTATTTCTCCGAGAACGGGAAGTACCCGAAGGGCACTGCCAGCGGCAGCGGAAGCCCCGCAAGCACCATGTAGGCCGGACCTGACACTATGTTCTTCTTCGGCGTGACCTTCGCTTTGGTCAGTTGCAGATAGAAGTGTGGGTCATCATGATGGTCGCAAGTGGTGTAACGACCGTTTTGCAAATAGAAGGTGTGTTCGTCTATCTTCTTGGTCTGCCCGCCGGTAAGATAGCCGTCACCCTGCTGCGTGATTACGTCGGTGATGTAACCTTTGCCGGTCTTGAAGTTGTAGTGCATCGTCTTGGACTCATAGTCCGTGCCGGCATCCGTGAACACCGGTTCGCCAATCATCTCCCCGGTGGAGTCCGGCACTCCCACGGCATACACCTGCGACGTAGCCATGTTCATATCTATGTTGGCGGCATCAAGCTTGATGTCGCCATACGTCACCTTGCTGTCGCCATACATATATGCCCTGTCGGTGCCCACAAGCACCACGGAGTCACGGGCCGAAAACTCCACAATGTTGTCAAGGTCAGCCTTCTCGCGCACAAGCCGCTTGGGCGGTTTCCTTGTGGTGTCGGACGGCGCATCGAGCGACGTGCGCTTCATTTCGGCTGAGTCAAGGCGCAGACGTGCCGGTGCCTCAGTGTCAGGGGCATCAGGTGAACCGTAAGCCGCCGGGACAAGCCCGAAAGCGCATAATGCGATGGTGATATATAGTAGAAGGAGTCTCAAAGGGGATCTGAGGGAGGGCGGTTGCCGTGTGCAAAGTTACACACATTTCATCATTCTGCAAGCACACTCCCCCGCCGCTTAGGAAGTGATTTAAACTTTTTTCAAATGCAAGATTTATTAAGATTTTGAGCAGATTTCACCTCTTGAAGAAGGAGTGATGCGGGCATCACGACTGATGAAAGAGGTGGAAGATGCCAAAATATTAATGAAGATTGCTTTGAAGAAAACATATATATACGCTTCTTAGGTTTTCGCAAAAAGTTTAAATCACTTCCATAACAGAAATGTGCTAATTTTGCACTTGATATGAATCCGTGCAACATATTTTCCACCCCGGCATGATGTCCGATAATTCCCATCGGGACATCGCTCCCGGACACATTGTCAAGCCCCCGGCTCCGAGGGCTTGCAAGATTATTGTGGCTCTGGTGCTTATGCTCGCTTTTGCGTTGAGTGTCAGGAGGCTGTTACCGTTGCTCTTCGCCGGCTTCATCTCGGTGGACGAGGGTTACAACCCCTATGTGTATGATTGGGGCGTCACCGATTTTCTGATCAACTTCGAGGGCGGATTCGTGCGCCGAGGAGTGGTCGGGCAGCTCCTGTATGAACTGTGCCGATCGCTCAGTATCCCTCCGCTTCGCATCATTTATCCCCTGTGTCTGACGGCTTACATCGCTGTCCTTTTGGCGTTTGTGTTGCTGTTCCGTCGCCGCGGATTTTGCTTCTGGATTCCACTGATTATGTTCCTGTGCGGCTACTGGAAGGGATTTGTCCATAAGGATTTTATACTTTTTGGCATTATGCTGTTCACACTTTGGGTAGCTTCCCGACCTTTGACGCCATGGGGTTTCGCCGGACTGTGTGCTCTCTGCGTGCTGACATTGCTGATGCACGAGGCGTACATATTCTGGGGCGTGCCTGTCACGACATTGGTCATCGCCGGCCGGCCCAATCAACTATCCAGACTACACCCCGGTCAGTTACCCATTCAACACACCCGGCAGCAAGTCAAGTGGGCTGCCGTAATATATCCCACTTTAGCTGTTGCCACTTGCGCCCTGTTGTCCTTTGCCAAGGGTACACCTGACACTGCTCTCAGCATTGCCCAATCCTGGCACTCGCTGTTTCCGGATTTAATACCCGCCGAACCAACGGCCACAGTGGAGTCTGTAGGGTGGACTCTGCGCGAGGCGGTCCGGCACCATCTGCAGCTCAACTTCTGCGGCAATTTTGACCTGCACTTTTTCAGCCTTCCGAAGTGGATGCTCCAGCTGTTGATATTTATCGGTGCATCATATGTGGCACTCAATATGCTTCTGTTCTTCCGCCTCGGAAGCACGAACTTTACCGAACGCCACCGTGTGGCTACGTTCGGGTGTTACCTCGGCCTGATTATCTGCATGCTGCCCATGTTCATAATCCTCAGCAATGACTATGAGAGGCTGTGGCAATATCTGTTTATGGCGCTGTTCGGAACTGTGCTGACTGTCGGTGCAGGGCGTTTGGCGCAGTTGTTGCCCGATTGGTGGCTGACGGTCACAGCAGGCATAGTAAGGGGCATAGACCGTGTGCTTCCTCCAAATCCATGGGTCACCGGAGCACTGATGACTCTGCTCACCGCCCTCCCGTGGCAAGACAAACTGGTGGCTCTGATGTATCAGAGTCCTCTGCTGTCATTGTTGCTTAACCGCTTTACACTCGCATTTTTCGGAGGCGAAGCACCATGATTTTCTAAATAATCATGCCGCCTCATTTTGGGGCGTAAAAATTCTGCTGGCCTCCTGTCTGGGGAATGACCGGCAGATGTGTTACTTGAAAAGCTGCGGAGCGAAGATGCTCAGGTAGTCTCGCCAATTGCTCCATGTGTGCCCGCCGGCACTTTCATGGTAGGTGTAGGGGATGTTCAGACGGTCAAGCAGCCGGAGGTAGTCGGCATTAAGGGTATAGAGGAAATCATCCTTGCCGATACCTATCCAGTACAGGCGGGGTGCGGTGGCAAATTGCCGCTTCAGCGGTGCTATAAGCGCTTCGTCCTCGCTCTCGGGGTCAACGCCTCCCTGTCCGTTCCAGCGCACGGCTGCGGAGAAGAGTCCCACATAGTCAAACATATCGGGGTTGGCCAGCGACACTCTCCAGGAGTGGCCGCCACCCATCGACAGTCCCGCTATGGCGCGATGTGCTTTGTCAGGAAGCGTGCGGAAGTTGGCGTCAACATACTCCACAATCTCGGGCACGGCGGCCTCAAAGCGTCCTCGCGGGGCCACCGAGCGTTCACCCGACGGCTGATAGAGCCCCTCGCCGGTAAGGCCGGGAGCGGCAGCTTGAAGGGCATTGCCGTTGGGCATTACCACAATCATCGGCTCGGCCTCTCCCTTGGCTATCAGGTTGTCAAGAATCTGAGTGGCTCGCCCCAGTTCACCCCATGCATCTTCGTCACCACCCATGCCATGCAGCAGGTAGAGCACCGGATAGCGGCGCAGCGTGTCGCTTTCATATCCGGCAGGGGTGTAGACGGTCATGCGGCGATCCATGCCGAGGGTGTCGGAGTGCATCCACAGCTTGCGCACCGTGCCGTGTGCCACGTCCTGCGCCAAATAGTTGTCTGCCAGCCCGCCGGGTACCACTGTGAAGCTCGTCAACGAGCCGATATCGCGCATCACGTAGGGGTTTACCGGATCCACAGTGCGCACACCGTCTATCTCATACACATAGTTATACAGATCCGGGTGCAGACCGCTCACTTTCACGCCCCACACGCCCGCGCTGTCACGCACAAGCGGCAGGGGAGTGCCGGGCAGATTGCCTGTAAGTTCCACTTTCTCCGCTGAAGGTGCGAACACAGCGAAGGTTATTGACGAGTCGGTGGCGGCCACCACCGGTGATGCCACATTGGGGCGGAAGCCGAGAGCCTCCTGAGCCGATGCTGACAAGCCACCGACCAGCACGGCAATACCCAAACAAATATATCCTTTCATGGTATTAAGCACTTGTGTAATAATAACTGTGAATATCTATCGGAGCAACGGCAACGGACGGCGATATTATTGAATGGGGTCGCGGCGGAGCTTGCCGTTGGGGGTGCGGTGGATGGGACGGCGAATGATGGCGCGGGGGAGCCAATATTTGCCGGTGAGTAATAGGCCGGCTTTCTCACGCATTGACTCAAGGGTAAAGTCGGAGGGGAGCTCGGCGGCACTGTCCACCACCAGCACCACCTCGCTGCCAAGCTCTGGGTGAGGACGCGACGTGACGTAGCAATCGAGGTCGGGCCAATGGTGATGGATGCGCTCTTCCACGGTCTCCGGTATTACCTTGACACCGCCGGAGTTGATGATGTGGTCAATGCGTCCAAAGAGTGCAAACTGCTGAGAGTCCGTGACTTCGGCGATGTCGTTGGTCACAACCGGGCTCCACGAACGCTCAGGGTTGGTAATCACCAGGCAGCCCCGGTCATCGTTGGCAAAGGTGTGGCCGGGGAGTGCCTTGTAGAGTACGTGTCCGGCCGAGATGTCGAGCAGTGCCACGTGTGAGGACGTTTCGGTCATGCCGTATGTGGCATATACGTGAGAGGGGAGGTCTTCAAGGATTTGCATCTGTCCCGGGGTGAGCGGAGCCCCTCCCACAATTATCTGCTTGACTTTCAGCGGTCGGGAGGTGTCGGCAAGTCTCTGTCTCAGCCCCTCGGACTGATAAGGCACGATGGCCAGCAGGTCAATCTGCGGGCCGTCAAAGTCTGTGAGCGGCTTTGCCGACGGGGTCTCAAACCAGAGCTTGGCACCGGACATGACGCTTCTCACCACCATCATTTTGGCGGCGATATATTCCGGCGAGAGCGGGCAGGCAAGGATGCTGTCAGAACCGATGTTGAAAAACTCGTTGGTGACGAGTGCTGACCGGCGCATATCCTCCTTGAGAAGGTGTATCTTTTTCGGCGTGCCGGTGGACCCGGATGTCTGTACCTCAATGAAGTCGGAGTTATCGAGCCACCGGTCAAGAAATTCGCGCGCCGCTGCGGGCCACGATGCTATGTTGTCGTTGTTGGGATTCATTTGTTGAGTGTTTGAGGGGGAGGTTAAAGGAGCAAATGCCTGATGTTCACAAGTGGAAATCGAGGGTGGAGTAGTCCCACGGAGTGCCGGGGGCGTAGGCCAATTGGTCGCCGCTGAGGTGGAGCGGCGACGGGATGTTGTCGGTGTAAATCTGTCCTGTGCCGAGGCCTTGTGGCACGCGGAGATGCTGTGTGGCAGCCAATTGGGCAATGGCGTTAAGCCCGACGTTGCTCTCCAGAGCCGAGGTTATCCACCAGCCGATGCGGCGGGCGCGGGCATCGGCAATCCATTCACGCGTTGCTTGCAGGCCACCGCAGAGCGATGGTTTGAGGATGATGTAGGCGGGTCGGATGGTGGCGAGCATGGCATGTCGCCGCTTGGCATCACTGATGCCTATAAGCTCCTCATCAAGCGCGATGGGGATGGGGGAGCGGGCACAGAGTGCTGCCATGGCAAACCATTGGCCGGCTCGGATGGGCTGCTCAATGGAGTGTATGCCAAACCGGCTCAGAGCTTTCAGCTTGGCCGGAGCTTCCGCCGGAGTGAAGGCTCCGTTGGCATCGAGCCGCAGTTCCAACTCATCCGGTGAAAATCTGCGGCGAATACCCTCCAACAGAGACAGTTCGCGGTCAAAGTCTATACCTCCGATCTTGATTTTGACACAACGGAATCCCGCAGCAAGTTTTTCGGCGATGCGAGCCTGCATCTCCTCTTCCGACCCCATCCATACGAGGCCGTTGATGGTTATGGCACGCTCGCCGCGGCTCCATGGTGTGTCATAGATGAGGGCACGCCCCCCGTTGGCAAGGTCAAGCATGGCTGTCTCCAGTCCGAAGATGATACTCGATGAGGATAGCGAGAACTCGCGCCCGGCATTGATGTCGGCGCAGAGAGCCGCCAGCCGGTCGGCATAGTCCGGGGTATCATCAGAGCCGAGGCCGCGAAACAGGGCGCACTCTCCAATCCCCGCCAGCCCCGTGTCAAGGTCGGTGAGGCGCAGGAAGTAGGTCTCCTTCTCGGTCATGGATGCCCGTGAGGTGACGGCGGTAAACCCGAAGTGGAGGTCACGGCGACACCACTCGGCGCGTATGTTGGGAGTCAGCTGCATAAGAGGTCGTTTAAAAACAACGTCTAAATCAATCCCTGAGGTCAGGGGAATTTCGGGAATTGGTCGAAGTCGGGGTCGCGCTTTTCGAGGAAGGCGTTCTTCCCCTCCTGGGCCTCGTCCATGAGGTAATACATGAGGGTGGCGTCACCGGCAAACTCCATCAGTCCGGCCTGGCCGTCGAGCTCGGCGTTGAGGGCACGCTTGATCATGCGGATGGCGAAAGGCGAGCGCTTGAGGATGGTTTCGCACCACTCAACAGTCTCATCTTCAAGGCGGACAAAGGGTACTACCTTGTTGACCATACCCATCTGTTCAGCCTCGGCGGCGGTGTACTGGCGGCAGAGATACCAGATTTCGCGTGCCTTCTTCTGACCAACGCATCGAGCCAGGTAGCTGGAGCCGAAGCCGGCGTCGAAGCTGCCCACCTTGGGGCCGGTCTGGCCGAAACGTGCATTGTCAGAAGCGATGCTGAGGTCACACACCACGTTGAGCACGTTGCCGCCACCGATGGCATAGCCGTTGACCATGGCTATCACCGGCTTTGGGATGCTGCGGATGGCCTTGTGGAGCTCCAGGACGTTGAGGCGGGGCACTCCGTCCTCACCGATGTAGCCGCCCACGCCCTTTACATTCTGGTCGCCGCCGGAGCAGAATGCCTTGTCACCGGCCCCGGTGAGTATAATCACCCCGATCTCCGGGTTTTCGCGGCAATAAGCCATGGCGTCAAGCATCTCAGCGTTCGTCAACGGGCGGAAGGCGTTATAAACCCTTGGACGGTTGATGGTTATCTTGGCAATCTTGCCATATTGCTGGAAGAGTATGTCGGTGTACTCTTTGATGGTTTTCCAGTCGCGCATTATATGATATGTTGATATTATGATGTTTCGATATAGGGATGCTTCAGCGAGTCGAAGTAGAGGTGCAGGATGTCGGCATCCATCTGCCCGTCAGTCTTCACCACGAGCATAGCCGGAGAGCCATTCCATGCAAAGAACTCCTTGAGGCCATTATCCAATTCGCCGAATGTCTCGGCTCTCCACACCCTGAACCCCCATGCATCGGCAAGAGCTTCGATGGGGAAGGGCTTGGGAGCCACGCAGAGCTTGTCACGCCCCGGGATGTAGGCCGTGGAGGGGATGAATCGGAAGATGCCGCCGCCGCCATTGTCCATCACGATTACCTTGAAACGCGGAGTGACCTGCGAGGTACCGAGGGCCGTGAGGTCATATTGCAGCGACATATCGCCCGTGATGAGCACTGTGGGATTGTGGAGAGCGGCGAGCTGAGCACCCACTGCCGCAGATGTGGAGCCGTCAATGCCGCTGACGCCCCTGTTGGCGGAGACAAGCCGCAGGTGCGATGTGTCCTGAAGCTGGAGATAGCGTACGGATGTGCCGTTTGACACCTGAATGTCAGCCCTCTGCGGCAGGGATGAGACAATCCCGTCCATGGCAGTGAGGGCACACCAGGGGGCGCCACGCAGGAACACTTTCCGCCGCAGAGATGCATGGGAGCGAGCGCGTTGCCACAACGCCGCATAGTCACTCGGTGCGCGGTGCGGCTGCATGGCCGATGCCAGCTGGGGCATGAACAGCTCCGGGGGCATATCAATACGTGTGGTGAGAGCCTTGAAACAGTCCACAAGAGTGTGCGTGACCCCCACATGCCAGTGGCGGCGCGGGTGCAGCGAGCGGATGAAAGTCTTGAGATGTCGTGACACGAGGGCACCGCCCAGACTGATAACCACGTCCGGAGCCAACCGGCGGCGCAGGTCATCATCAAGCGACCCGAGCACAGTGTCAACCTCGTTGATTACTTTCGGGCAATGGAGGTTGGCCTCCGGCTCGGCGATAAGGGCAAAGTTGGGTAGCGCAGCGAGGCGCGTTATGGCCTTGTTGAGCTTCTGCGAGGGGTGCATGAATCCGGCCACGACAAGCACCTTCTCCGGGGAGGCGATTGAGGCGCCGAGAGCGCGCGCCTCCGCCGTGGGGAGCGCAGGTAGGGGGCGCACCACATCCACCTTGCGTGGCCGGGGTGCCTCGTGGAGGGGTATGGTCTTGCCGAGCGGATTGTCGAAACGGAGGTTGATGTGCACGGGGCCGCCGGCCGCCGACAGGCAGCAGTCATCGAGGGCGCATATCATGTCGCGCTCAGCGCGCCAAGCGTCATCCTCTGAGGCAAATTCCAAGTCAGGAATATCCACCGAGTCAAGCACATAAGGCTCCAGGGCGCCGCGCTGATGGATGGTTTGCGAGTCATCCTGGTCAATCCACGGCTCTGGACGGTCGGCAGAGAGCACCACGATGCGCTCCCCGTCATAGAAAGCCTCCGAGATAGCCGGGAGATAGTTGAGTAGTGCCGAGCCCGAAGTGCAGCACACTGCCACCGGGTTGAGAGAGCGGCGCGCGTAGCCCAGTGCCATGAACGCCGCTGAACGCTCATCAACGACCATCTCAACATCCACATCATGCTCAGCCTCAAGGGCAAGGAGCAGAGGCGTGTTTCGCGAGCCGGGTGAGGCAAACACCTTGCAGATGCCGTAGGAAGACACCAGGCGCGCCGCCATCACAGCCGAGGGTTTCGCTGAGGTGAGTTGTGGCGTAGGAGAATCAACTCGTGAAGAAGCCGAAGATATAAGTCGAGAAGCAGAATCGTCCGAGTTCATAGATGCAAAGTTAGGATTTTTAGTCATGGGATAAAATAGGAATTTCTGATGCCACAAAATTACAACGCCCCTGCGCCGGCAAACCCGCAACTTCGCGTCTGTCTCCAAATTTTTCACAAAAAAGTGCGGAAAAATAAATTTGCAGAATTGGAAAAGAAACCTTACCTTTGCAGAGCAAAACGGGGAGAGCCCCGCAGCGCGACCCCAAATAACCACCAACGGAGAGGTGGGTGAGTGGCTGAAACCACCAGTTTGCTAAACTGACGTAGGAGCAATCCTACCACGAGTTCGAATCTCGTCCTCTCCGCCAAACCACCCGCAACCGCTTGATTTACAGGTGATTGCGGGTGATTTTTTAAATAGTCACAGACAAATTACAGACAGTATTAAGGTGAGGCCGGAGGGCCGCGCCGGTGAACAGTTACCAAAGTATTTGCACTCCTCGCGGTTGATTTTGCGGTCGAGGTCGATAGTCGTCCTCCTCGACACTTCAAAATTGACCGCTAACTATGGGCTTTATTATTGCAATTATATGCTTTCTCCCCTGGTTTGGAGATATCGGCTTGCCGTTTTCGCAGAAAGAACCACTTCATGATGGTGCAAACATCAAATAATCAACTTTTCGCCAACGGTATGGCCGTTGATTAAGAAAGTTTGATTAAATTTGCACCTAAACAATACGTCAAAATCTGAAACAGACCTCCGATGGAATAAAGTACACGGCGAGAGACGAAAATCTTTTGAAAACTCCCTTGTAGTCGTTACGGCTTTCTTTGCATTGGCAAAGCGAGCACAGCTCGATAAGGTCGGCCTTCAGATGCTACTTGGAAGTTTTCACCTTAAATATAAGTGGAAAAACTTAGTGTAATTGACATATCAGAAACCGCGCTCCACAACTTCGACCACGAAGTTATGGAGAAACTTCTTCTTGATCATTCCACCAGTAAAGGTGAAATCAAGAGGAATATAATGTGGTGCACTGACGATTACGCTCATATCGGAGATGGCTATCAACCCACCGACCAAATAACCATAGAACGTATTACCGGGAATTTTGACAAGCTAATACGTCCTCGCGCTCTGAAATCGTTGGAAGAACAACGCGACCGCACAAAAGAAAAGGGTGAGGTGTTTACTCCGGCTTGGATGTGCAACCACCAAAACAACAGTATTGATGCTGTGTGGTTTGGCACCGATACCTCTCCCTTTAACGTTGAAAATCCCGACCATACGTGGACTACTAATCCCAATCCAATTTCTTTCCCTGACGGCAAGACATGGAGCGATTACGTGCGCGATACGCGTTTGGAAATAACTTGTGGTGAAGCCCCTTATCTTGTAAGTAGATACGACTCTACAACTGGAGAATTAATCCCTGTTGAGCAACGCATCGGCCTCCTTGACCGTAAGCTCCGCGTTGTCAATGAAAATGTTGACAACCACGAAGAATGGCTAAAATGGGTACAAGTCGCATATCAGAATGTATATGGTTACGAATGGCAGGGAGACAATCTTTTGCTTGCTCGGGAAGCATTGTTGCAAACTTTCTTTGAAAATCACGCATTGAAATTTGGTGTGGATTATCCACTCCAAATGAAGTCGGTACGCTATATTGCCTACATTATTTCTTGGAATCTTTTCCAAATGGACGGACTTAAATGTGTAGTTCCAAATACGTGTAGTGAGCGTGTGATTGTAGAAGATAATTTGTTTGATAGGACAGAACGGATTGAGACTTGCAATGGATGTGATAGTGGAAATATACGACAACACAATGGCATCTATGCCCTTGTAAAAGATTGGAGCGCAAAAAAAGAGAAACAGAAAGTTCGGTTTGTTGACCTTCTTGCATAATTATAATTTCTATGGAAAGATATTTTGAGGCACCAAAACCCAAATTGATTTATGTTTTCCGCATTACCGATGCGGCTCATCAAGGTTGTTTGAAAGTGGGAGAAACCACTTTTGATATTGATGATGACGTAAATCCATTAGAAATCAAGCCCAATTCAAGCATCCTCAATGCTGCCGCTCGCAAACGTATAGACCAATATACGCAAACTGCCGGTATTGCTTACGAATTGCTTTATACCGAATGTACGATGCACATGCGCGGCTTGAAGTTGGGTTGGTTCAATGATAAAGATGTGCATGAAGTGCTCCGACGGTCAGGCATAAAGCGCAAAACTTTTGAAGCCACCTCTAAACAAGGTCGAGAGTGGTTTGAAACAGACCTCGCAACAGTGAAGAAAGCTATCCTCGCAGTAAAAGAGGGCAGAAAGGCGTTGTCTGCTTCCGAGGTAACTCAAAATCAGACCCCAATTGAGTTGCGACCCGAACAGCGCAAAGCCGTTGATATGGCGAAGAAGCGTTACTCCAAATATCCTGTAATGCTTTGGCACGCCAAGATGCGCTTCGGCAAAACCATTGCTGCGCTTCAATTGGTTAAAGAGATGGGCTTCGGTCGGACTCTCCTTTACACCCATCGTCCTGACGTTATCGAGGGTTGGTTTGACGATTTCCAAAAGATATTCTTCGATAGCCCCGATTATCAGTTCGGCTCAAAGATTGAGGTCGGATCTGACCTTGAAACCCTCGAACATCGCCACAAGAAAGAGGGTTTGAACTACGTCTATTTCGCCTCGATGCAAGACCTCCGAGGCTCAAAGATTGTAGGCGGTAAGTTTGAGAAAAACGATGACGTTTTTTCAACCGAGTGGGATTTCATTATCATTGATGAAGCCCATGAGGGCACCCAAACCGCTATTGGCAAAGCCGTGTTTGATGAGTTAACCAAGCACACGCCTAAACGATTGGAGCTGACAGGAACCGCGTTCAACCTCCTTGACAACTTTTCCGAAGATGAAGTTTTCACATGGGATTACACTATGGAACAGCGAGCCAAAGAGGAATGGGATAAAAATCATTTCGGAGACCCCAACCCCTATGCCGGGCTTCCGAGGATGAATATCTATACTTATGACCTCGGTCGCTTGATGGGCGATTTCTCGGATGAGGAAATTGCCTTCAAATTCCGCGAGTTTTTCCGTACCTCTGAAACAGATGATTCTTTCATTCACGAATCAGACGTGCGACACTTTCTTAATCTTCTTACTAAAGAAGACCCCGAAAGTATGTATCCGTTTGCCAATCAACGCTACAGAAATATATTCAAACATACTCTTTGGATGCTTCCCGGTGTGAAAGCCGCAAAAGCATTGTCAGCACTCTTGCGTGAGCATCCGGTGTTCGGTAAGTTTGATATTGTCAACGTGGCCGGTGATGGCGATGAGGAAGAAGACCACGAAAAGGCTCTTAAAAAAGTCAAGAAAGCTATTGCCGATTGTTCCTACGGTACAATCACGCTTTCTTGTGGCCGCTTGACCACGGGCGTTTCCGTTCCTCAATGGATGGGTGTGCTTATGCTGTCGGGCAGTTTTAATACTGCCGCCTCCGCATATATGCAGACCATCTTTCGTGTGCAGACCCCTTACACTGTCAATGGGCTTGTCAAGGAGGACTGCTATGTGTTTGACTTTGCGCCCGACCGCACTCTGCAAGTACTTGCCACTGTGCCGCGTGTCAGTACCAAAGCCGGTAAAACGACAGAACACCAAAAGAACGCACTGCGTGAGTTCTTGAATTTCTGTCCGGTCATCGGCATGGAGGGCTCCAAAATGAAGCCCTACGATGTCAACAAAATGATGGAGCAGTTGAAGAAAGCCTATGTTGAGCGCGTTGTGCGCAACGGTTTCGAGGATAGCTACCTTTACAACGATGAGCTTATGAAGCTCACCGATGTTGACGTTCAAGACTTCGACAATCTTAAGGGCATTATCGGTCAGACCAAAGCAATTGGTTCTTCGGGCGACATTGATGTTAATGCGCAAGGTCTTACCAATGAAGAATACAGCGAAAAGGGCGACCTTGAAAAGAAGAAAAAGAAGAAGCAGCTCACAGAGGAAGAAAAGGCTCGCCTTGAAGAACTGAAGAAAAAGAAAAAGGTGTGCGACGATGCTGTAAGCATCTTGCGCGGTATCTCTATTCGTATGCCGCTCCTGATATATGGAGCTGACATTAACGAGGAAGACGAGGAAGAAGTTCTTTCAATCCACAACTTCACTTCGCTTGTTGACCCCCAGTCATGGGAGGAATTTATGCCTGCCGGGGTTACTAAACAGATTTTCAATCGCTTCAAGAAGTACTACGATGAAGATATATTCACGGCATCAGCCAAGCGCATACGACAAATGGCTCGCGCCGCTGACCGACTTACTATCGAAGAGCGTATTGAGCGTATAACTTCAATTTTCCGTACATTCCGTAATCCCGACAAAGAAACCGTTCTGACTCCGTGGCATATCGTCAACCGCCACATGAGCGACACCCTCGGCGGTTATTGTTTCTTCGGTGAGGATTTCGATAAAGAAAATCCTCTTGAAGAACCGCGTTTCGTTGAGCGCAAACCGACCTCCGAAGTTTTTGCTTCTGATAGCCGACTTTTGGAGATTAACTCCAAATCCGGCTTATATCCTCTTTATCTTGCGTATAATCTTTACCGTACCGCGCTTAAAGAGGCTATGTTCTCTCCGCAAACCCTCGAAGAACATTTGCGTATATGGGATAAGGTCGTTGCAGAAAACATTTTTGTTATCTGCAAAACTCCTATGGCAAAAGCCATTACTCGCAGAACGCTCGTTGGCTTCCGCGCTAAGGCTAAAGTCAATACTCGCTACTTCGAGGACTTAATCAATCAAATCAAAAACAAGCCCGACAACTTCCTTGCGAAAGTTGTAAAGGGCAAATCTTTCTGGAAAGCAATTAACGACGATAATATGAAATTCAAAGCCGTTGTCGGCAACCCACCATATCAAGAAGTAGTGGCTCAAAAGGAAAGTGCCAACGGTCAAAAAGTAAGCGTTAGTATTTTCCAGCACTTTCAAACTGTAAGTGATAAACTGGGTGCTTACTCATCGCTCATATACCCCGGTGTCCGTTGGATTCACCGTGCAGGTAAGGGTCTTGACCAGTTCGGACTTGCACAAATCAACGACCCTCACCTTATGATGCTTGAGTTCTTCCCTGACTCCACCGATATATTCGAGAGCGTTGGTATTGCTGACGGTCTTTCTATTGTGCTGAAAAATATGCGTAAGGACACCCCGGGCTTCAAGTATATATACTCAAAGAATGGTGCTGTTCAAGTAATCGACGCTGACAATCCCGGCGAATCGCTATTCTCTCTTGACCCTCGCGATACCCAAATCGTTGAGAATATTGAGAATTTCGTTTCTGATAACGAATTATCATATCTTCATGATGCGATACTTCCTCGTAGTCTTTTCTCCATTGAAAGTGACTTTGTGGAGAATAACCCTGACAAGGTGCGGGAGTATGAAGGCGACCATCTTTTCGATAAATTCGACCCGGAAACCGAAGTCAAGCTCTTTACCAACGACAAAGCGGGCAAAGCCGGACGTGCGCGTTGGTATATTGCCAACCGTTCCGTCATTACTACGGGCATTGAGCATATCAACCGTTGGAAAGTGATTGTGTCAAGTGCCAATGCCGGAGGTCAAAAGCGTAGCAACCAAATCGCCATCGCCGACAATCATTCTGCTTTCGGTCGTTCGCGCGTTGCTCTGCGGTCGTTCGCAACGGAGGCCGAGGCAAAGAACTTCTATAAGTATTGCCGCTCCGAACTTATAAGGTTTGCTTTCTTGCTCACAGATGAATCTCTTACATCTCTCGCCAAGAAAGTTCCCGACCTTATGGACTATACCGACCAAAACGGCATGATAGATTTCTCCGGCGACATCAATGCTCAACTCTATAATTTATTCAACATTGATGAACCCGAACAAGAACATATCCGAGCAATTCTCTCTACCAAAGCGGAATAACATCTTTCTCTATGGTCAAGAATCCTAACGCTCCAATTATTCAGCAAGAGATCTTTGAATTTATTTTGAATTCAAAGGAACATTCTTTGCCTCTTTTTGAATTATCAATTTTCTTAAAGAATCTTGATAAATTAGTATTGTCAATCAATGGGACTCTATGTAAAAAATGGAACATAGGATATGACGAAATAGAAGTATCAGTTATTGCTCTTGAAAAAGGCAGCTTCAAGATTCCTCTATCGTTCAAGAAAGTTATTAAATCTCCATTATTTGTGAGTACCGCTGCAACTGTCATCGGTGGCTTTATTGTTAATTCATTGAATAATTCTCAACAACCAATTACAATTATTAATAATGAGGGAGGAGTAATTAACATTTACAACGACGAAATAATCCAAAACCCTTCAACACAAGAATCAATTAATGAAATTGCAACAACAGTTATACATAATGATGAAGTCGAGTCCTTGTCACTTACCTATGAGACCACCAAAGACACTACTTCAAAAGTAGTTATTTCAAAAAACACTTTGCATTCAGTTATTAGAGATATCCCTGACAACGAAATATCTAATACTTTATATAAACAAGAGTTAGAAATTATCTCACCTGTATTTGTCGCAGAACCTCGATACTGGAAAGTGCTACTCAATGGCAAGAGTGTTGCAGTGTATCTGAAAGATTTGACTTTCCTTGAAACGATGAAAGCTCAAGGAATTGCTTTTGGTTATGGTGACAAAATAGTAGCTGATATAGATATCCAGACAATTATAATTGAAAAATCAACAAAAACTAAATACACCGTTACGAAAGTTATAAGTTATCCGCGATATACTAAAATCACACGACAAAAGCAATTGCCATTCATCAATGATGAAACAATGTAAATAAATATATTAGCACTCAAGCAGCTGAACATTTCGCAAATTAATATTGGTCTGCGCTATGCTGCATTATTCACGAAAAATAACATGAATGACTTCGATGATTTGGACCAATACAACGGAGACACCGAGCATGATATGTGGGTTGACTTAACTTATCACGAAAACACCGGCGAGCTTGCCGATGAGTTCGATGAAGAAGACCTTGACGAATTTGTAGATAACCTTAACGATTGGGATTGACTATGGGGTTTTGGAGCATCTTACGTGATATGTTTGTGTTTGATTGGTTGTTCGGACTTCGGAAGAAAGAATCTTTTTGGGAGCGAAACCGCAGAGAGAATACTTATGAGAATCACTCACACGATGATTACCATTCGGGCGGCTACAATAGTTACAGCAACAATGATTACGCCCAACAAGACTTTGACGATGACCTCAATTCGGGTATTTATGACGATGACTTCTAAGTTTATCAATAACTTTTTGTGTTTCTGATGAATTAACTATTGTATGATAAACTATATTTTGCTAACTTTACAGTACGCTTAATATAGAGCGCAACCAATATTTTTATATGAAAGAAAAATTACAAGGTACGATTTTAGTCTCAGGGACATTCTCTCTGTTAACTTTTGAACTCCTTTCTCTTGCAGATAAAGGATGTTCTATTCCTATGGATAAATTCATGGGGATGTGTAATGACTACACTATTATGTTGTGGCTTAAAGACCATTCACGGTATTATGCATGTTGGAATGAAGATGCCAAAATTATTCTCGCAGAGAAATTTTGTGCTCTTGCCAATTGTGTAATCCCTGAAGACACCTTTGGTGTTGCACATAATGGAGTTTTAGCTCTTGCGGCTTTCTGTGTTGAACTTATCAACCAAGGTGGCCATTCACGTGAAAGAAAACATTGTGATTGTGCCGAGGAAGCTCTAAAAAGGTTAGGACTTCTCTAAATCTTTTTTAGGGCGTTGCTGCACCGCCGCCGGGCTAAGCGGTAGAACCATTGAGCCTGTAGTCTCAACCCATTCGGGCGAATATCCCTAACGCGGACTCTCGGAATAATCCGGGAGTCTGTTGTTTTTGTACCCCTCGCCACCGCGAGGTAGAGTTGTCTGTCGCACGGGGAGTGCTGAAGAATCCTCCTCATCAATGACCGTTACTTTTATGCCGGCGCTCATATTGAATGTAGTGAGCAACAGCAAGAATGCTAATAAGTATTTCACAATGGATGTGGGGGTCAGGCGGCGTTATATTCTTGCCTGCAACACAGTCCTGACAGATGCCGGCGTATTCTCCCTAACTTTGGTTAGAGGCGGTCGTTGAGGAGCTTGCCTTGGAGGGCTTCGAAGTGGCGGGCTGCGCGCTTGGTGCGGAGGTAGGCTTCGATGCTGTCGAGGTGGTTGTGGCGGTGAACGTCGCTGCCGAGGAAGTCAACAAGGCCCTGGCTGATGAGCCATTCGGCTGTTTCGCGCTCTTCGCCGCCGTAATGGTCGGCGAGGCTCAGCAAGTTGATCTGGAAGCAAAGGCCGCTTGAGTGCAGCTGATGGTAGCGTTCGCGGTGGTGCTGGTAATAGCCGTAACGCTCGGGGTGAGCGAGGATGGGGTTGTAGCCTTTGAGTTTCAGTTCGTAGACGAGTTGCTCAAGATTCCAAGGCTCCTGGAGGAAGGAGTTTTCCACGAGGATGAAGTTGCCGGGGAGTGCTTTGATGGCACCCTTTTCGAGCTGCTCGACGAAGAAGTCATCGAGGCGGTACTCCGCGTGACGGTCAATGCTGAAACCGTCTTTGGCCCGGAGGGCGGCATTGAGCTCGGCAAGGGGGCCGGCGAGGGTTTCCTCTGTGTTTTCGAACACCGAGCCTGTGACGTGTGGGCTTGCAAAGATGCGCTTGAAGCCGATGCCGCGGAGGCGGTCGATGAGCTCCACCGATGTGGAGACGTCGGGGGAGCCGTCGTCAACACCGGGCACTATGTGGCAATGGATGTCGGTGGCGACGGGCAGTTGAGCCGGTGCGCTCTGCGATTTCTTGAAAAGTGAAAACATAGTGGTTTAGAGCTGGTTACTGATTATGATGAAGGGGGATTGCGAAGTGAAAAAGAGGATGGACGAAGTGGCTACTTCCGGGTGCCGGTCTCTACGATGGCACCGGTGACGGGGTCGAAGTGCACGTAGGATGGTGCTTTCTTGTCGGTGAAAATGGCGGGGTCGAGGCCGTAGACCACTCCGAGCTGAGGCACTTCGAGGCGCTGCTTGGCGAGGGTACGCCCGTCAAAGCTGATGCTTACGGTGGCTTCCCCGGGTATGCGGTAGGCAAGACCCCCTTTGGGGAACTTTCGCTCCTCGCCACGGTCGGTGAGGGGGAGCTCACCGCGGCTGTTGACGGTGTAATTGATGTAGACCGGGGCGCCTGAAAGGTCGTCGGAGGGGACGAGTCCGCGTAGCTCCGAGATGCGTGCTATGATGGCTTTTTCGTCAGAGGTGCCGGGGCGGAAGGTGAATGTCATCACCTCGGTTGACTCAGATGTTACGCCGTTGAACATGGCCGTCAGAGCCTCCTCCTGAGCTGCGAGATTGTCAAGGGCCAGTTTCATGGCTGCTCCGTCGGAGGGCATAGCGTCAGCGTTGCCGGAGATAATGTCGCTGCGCTGCTGGCGTATTTCGTAGATTTTGGCGGCGGCGAGTTCGGCGCGCTTTGCTGTGGATGTGCTCTGCATCATCTCCTCGGTGAGAGCTTGCCGAGCCACGGGGAGGTCAAGGATGGTCGGTGCGGCCTCCTTGGCCTGCGGCAGAGGGTCTGCTTTCACGGCGGGTTGGTACGACTCATCGTTGACGGATAGGGGAGTGCCGTCGGCACCAAGGAGCATCGACACCTGCGAACCGCTCTTGAACTGGACGCTGTAACGCTCGTCGGGGTTGACGACCGGGCGTGTGTTGATGGTGGCCGACATGAGTTGCCACTCCTCGGAAGTCTCGGTTATGGGCTTGGACTTGAGGTATTTGACGGCATAATTATGCAGCTCGCCGGGGCGGCGTACCGTGCGTTTCGCTTCGAGGGTGACGCGCACTTCCAGATCAGGGAGGTTGTATACGAGCCCCCAGTCCGTTGCTTTGGTGGCGGTGAGTTTCTGAGTGGTCTGTGCGGTGGCGGTGGCCGGAAGCATTGTGGCAAGGATTGCCGCAGCTGCCAGAATGCGAGCCATACGGGCGGGTTGTATTATGATGCGAATCATGCGGATATGCGGGTAGGGGATAGATCAGTTCATTATGGAGTGGATGGCACGGCCGATGCAGGAGGCAATGTCGCCGGCGGTAGTGCCGTATGTTCCGTGGGTGTCGGCGGCGAGTTCACCGGCGAGTCCGTGGATATATACACCGGCTACGGCAGCCATCTCCGGCTTGTAGCCCTGAGCGAGAAGGGCCCCGATGACACCCGTCAGCACGTCGCCGCTGCCTGCGGTGGCCATTGCCGGGGAGCCGGTGGAGTTGAAGTAGACCTTGCCATCGGGACGGACCACTGCCGTGAAGTGCCCTTTGAGCACGATGATGACGCCGTATAGGCGAGACACTTCGAGTGCTCGGAGGAATCGGGCCTCGCTGCCGGACTGGGTGCCGAACAGACGGTCAAACTCACCGGTGTGGGGGGTGAGGATGGACATCTTGGGGAGCTTGTTGAGCAGCGACGGGCGGCGTGCTATGCAGTTGAGACCGTCGGCGTCTATCACCACCGGTTTGTCGAGAGAGCCGAGGAGCGAGTCAAGGGCGTTGAGGGTTTGCTCGGCTGTGCCGATGCCGGGGCCGAGCGCGAGGGTGGAGTACTTCTGCCACGCCTTCACCTCGGTGACGAAAATGTCATGTTTGTCGGCATTGAACATCGCTTCGGGGACGTCAGTCTGCACGATGTTGTAGCCGCAGCGTGGGGCGTGGACTGTGAGCTTGCCGACGCCGGCGCGCATTGCGCCACGGGCCGCCATGACTGCGGCACCCATCATGCCGTAGCTGCCTGCCACCAGGAGCATCGAGCCGTAGTCATGCTTGGTGGAGAAGTCCGAGCGCGGGCGGAGTATTCGGCGCACGTCATGCTCCTCGACGAGGTAGTAGTCGGTGCGGGTATTGCGGATGGCACGCTCGCTGAGGTTGATGTCCACCACGTTCCACTGTCCGAGCAGGGGAGCGTTGTCGGCGAACATGAATGACAGCCTCGGAAACTGGATGGCCATGGTGAGCGATGCGTGGATGATGTTTCGCTGAGGATTGTTGACGTTCCAGTCGGCAAACAGTCCGGAGGGTACGTCGATGGACACCACAGCGGCGCCGCTGTCGTTGATGGTGCGCACAAGGCTCTGGAAGCCGCCGGGGAGCGGGTCATGGAGCCCCGAGCCGAAGAGGCCGTCCACTACGAGCCAATGGCGGTCAATCTCGGGCATGGTGAAGCTCGAAGTCACTTCAAGCAGTTGCACCGGCGGCTGCATCTGCAGGAGTTCGTCACGCAGGGCGCGACATTCCTGTGAGAGGCGGTTGCCGCCGATGTTGAAGAGGTAAATCACCGGATGCCAGCCGTTTTCAATGAGTATCCGCCCCACGGCGAGAGCGTCGGCACCGTTGTTGCCGGGGCCGGCAAAAATGGCAGATGGCTGAGACGGGCGCCACAAGCGCATCACTTCTGCGGCCACGGCATCGGCCACGCGTTCTATGAGTGTACGAGCAGGGATGCCTTCGCCGTCGATAGTCTCGCGGTCGATGGCCCGAATGTCATCATTGCTGAAAATCTTCACTGTCGGTAATGAGGCTATGAAAGAGACTGTGACACAACAACGGGGGAACCCGTCGAAGTGTTGCAAACACACGCAAAGTTAGCTAAAATTCTTAGAGGTTGTTTAAAAACAAATGAGAATCGAGAGGCCGGATATGCCGGAGTATATTGGCAGTTCGTCCGATTGAGCATAGCGAGCTATGCGATTGAGGGCGGGCTGACAAGATACCCGGCAGATTCGGCGGGAGGGTAATATCTCTATTGGGTAAAGGTCGGCCATAATCATTAATGGATTTAAAATTAGCTTAAGCATTGCGCCTTTTTGGCTACTCCGCTTTCATTCGTCGGTCATGTAGCTCGCTACATTCCCTCCTCGGTGAAAGCAGATTAGCTCAAAAATGCGCAACCTCTCGGTTCACATTTGTTTTTAAACAACCTCTTAAAAGTAGGGGTAAAGAATGTTGGGTAAAAATGGGGTGAGGGTTGCACAGGCGGGATGAGGTTGATGCGTTGAGTGATGAAATTGTGATGAATTTGGGGTGAATCTGTTCGGGGGATTTGCAGTTTTGCGGCGGATTTTATAACTTTGCAATTGCTTTAGCGCGTCGGCAAAAGCTGTGATACGCGTTGGGCGCAGAGGATTGTCTTATGGTGTAATGGTAGCACTGCAGTTTTTGGTTCTGCCTGTCTTGGTTCGAATCCAGGTAAGACAACCATCAGAGGCAGCCGGGTCTTGAAGGCCCGGCTGCTTTATTTTTTTCTGAAAAAAAGTGGGTGGGAATTTGGAGAACTAAAAAATTCGTTGTAGCTTTGCCGTGTCAACTAATTTATTCGTTTGGGCGGGTATGCTGAATTTCAGCACACACTTCAACGGAATTATCAGACATACCCTAATACATTCATCTTAAACAACCTCTTAAACACTGAGATATGAAAGCCGGACGCAAGAAGGCGGTGCTTACGCCTAAGGAGGCTGAGATTATGCGGATGCTCTGGAGCAAGGGGCCGATGTTTGTGCGCGAGATGCTTGAGCATTATGATGACCCGAAGCCGCATGTCAACACCGTGTCAACCACCGTGCGCATCTTGGAATCAAAGGGATACGTGGCGCATGAATCCGTAGGCGGGTCGCACCGCTACGCAGCAGTGGCGCGGATGGAGGATTTCCGTGAGCGGAGTTTGACAGACCTGGTGCGTGACTACTTCAACAACTCTTACAAGAGTGCGGTGTCGGCACTTGTGGAAGAGGAGAAAATATCAGTGGATGAGCTCCGCGAGATTATCGGACTCATCGAGTCGAAGAACAACGCAGCAAATAATTGATGTCACTATGGGTACACTCCTCTCTTACTCAATCTATGCGGGTATCTTTCTGGCGGCACTTTACCTGACCTACAAGTGGGTGCTTGCGGGCGAAGCGCAGCATGCTGCCAATCGTGCCATACTGATGTTCATCTATCTGACGGCACTTGTGGCGTTGCCGGTGTCACTTGCGGTGAAGGGGCTGCTTGCTGCGGATGCGGGCGGTGCGCTGCCTGTGACATGGATGGATATGCCTGTGGCTGTGGGCCTGGCTCCGGAGGCTGACACACTGACTGTAGCTGACGTGTGCCTGTGGATTTACTTGGCCGGAATGGTGGGGGTGGCTGCGCACACCTTATATATATGGGTGCGTCTGGCGCGCATTGTGGCCGCCGGGGTTAAGCGTCCGTGCGGGCGGTTCACATTGGTGCTCACTGACCGGACTGATATAGCGCCGTTCAGCTGGCTGCGCTTCATAGTGATGTCACGCGCGGACTATGCCGAGGCGGGTGAAATGATAGTGTGTCATGAGACACGCCATCTGCGTCTGGGGCATCCTGTGGATCTGATAGTGGCGCAGTGTGTGGCCATCATCGAGTGGTGGAATCCGGCGGCGTGGCTTATGCGCGAGGAGCTGAAGGCCGTGCATGAGTATCAGGCAGACCGCGCGGTGCTCACCTCGGGCATCAATGCCCGTCAATATCAACTGTTGCTGATAAAAAAAGCTGTTGGCGCGAGATTCCCGTCACTCGCCAACAGCCTCAATCATAGTAAACTTAAAAAACGTATCACCATGATGTACAATCAGAAGAGGTCAGGGCGCCGCTCTATGCGCGCGCTGGCCATGGTGCCGGCTTTAGCAGCCGCAGGGTTAATCGGGCAGATTCCTGCCGTGGCAACCGCCATGGAGAGTGCCGCTGAGGCCACGTTGGCCACTCCTGCCTCCGTCACCGCCCACAAAGTTAACGCCAATCCGTCAACCACGCAAGCCCCGGCGACAGACGAGTCACCCGTGGACGTGTGCGAGGTTATGCCGGAGTTTCCCGGAGGAATCAAGGCACTGCTCACTTTCCTTCAGGAGAACATGAGGTATCCGGCAGCCGCAGAGAAGGCCGGCAAGGAGGGTAAGGTAATAGTGCGCTTCGTGGTGGACAAGAGCGGCAAGCCGGGAGAGGCCACTGTCATCAACTCCGTAGACCCCGAGCTTGATGCCGAGGCTCTGCGCGTGGTGAGCGTGATGCCGGACTTCACCCCCGGCACTGTCAACGGCAAGCCCGTATCGGTGTACTACACACTTCCTGTCAACTTCCGACTGATGGGGAAGAGCACCCCGAGTAAGAAGAAGACGGCCGCGTCGCAAGCCTCCACCGCGACAGCCGGCAAGTCCGAACCGATGTTTACGGCGGCAGTCAGCACCGGCCCGTCAAACGTGACGATGACCAGTACTGACGGCAAACGCGAGATCTCACTCAACGGCAAGCCGGTGAGCGAGGGTGAGCTTGAGTCGTCAGGCATCCAGGTGATAGCCCTCGGGGGCGGTCAGGGGCCGGTGAACACCCTGAAAGATGCCACTTACACCATTGACGGCAAAGAGGCGACCTACGAAGACATCAAGGTCATAGCCCCTTCGACCATCGAGTCCATGACCATCAACAAGAAGGATGGCAAGCCGGTGATAAGCATCGTGACAAAGAAGGCCGAGTAGGTGCCTGTTAAGATCTTGTAATAGCTGCACAAACATATTGACTAATAGCTGTGGAGAGGTCGCCTATTGAGGGTGGCCTCCCTTTTTTGGGAAAAATGCTTAACTTTGTGTGTTTAGAAAGTAACTGTTATAGAATCATGGCTCAGAAACCGTCAATACCGAAGGGTACCCGCGACTTCTCCACCGGCGAGATGGCTCGCCGAAACTACATATTTGACACCATCCGTGAGGTGATGCGCCTCTACGGCTACGCACCCATAGAGACCCCCGCGATGGAGAATCTCTCCACGCTGATGGGCAAATATGGAGCCGAGGGCGACAAGCTGCTTTTCAAGATACTTAACTCCGGCGACTTCCTGCGCGGAGCCGACCTGAAGTTGGCCGAGGAGGGAGACTATGTGCACCTTACGCCGCAGATCAGCGAGAAGGGTTTGCGCTATGACCTGACGGTGCCGTTCGCCCGCTACGTGGTGCAGCACCGATCCGAGCTGACCTTCCCGTTCAAGCGGAGCCAGATACAGCCGGTGTGGCGTGCCGACCGACCGCAGAAAGGGCGTTACCGCGAGTTTTATCAGTGTGATGCCGACGTTGTGGGGAGTGACTCGCTGCTCAACGAGGTGGAGCTGCTGAGCATGATTGACGAGGTGTTCCGCCGTCTGAAGGTGCGTGTCACTATCAAGGTGAACAACCGCAAGGTGCTTGCCGGCATCGCCGAGCTCCTTGATGCCGCCGACAAGATCACCGACATCACGGTGGCCATAGACAAAATCGACAAGATCGGGATTGACAATGTGGAGGCAGAGCTGCGCGAGCGTGGCTTGAGCGACGAGGCCATCACACGTCTGCGCCCCATCCTGATGCTGGATGGTACTGTAGATGAGCGTCTTGACAAGCTCGCCACACTGCTTGCCGCGAGCGAAACGGGCATGAAGGGTGTGGAAGAGCTGCGCACGGTGATAACCGGAGTGCGCGGCGTGGGCCTTGAGGCAGAGCTTGACCTTGATGTGAGTCTGGCCCGAGGACTGAACTATTACACCGGCACCATCATCGAGGTGAAGGCTCGCGACGTGGAGATAGGGTCCATCACCGGCGGCGGCCGTTATGACAACCTCACAGGCATCTTCGGACTTCCCGGCGTTAGCGGCGTGGGTATAAGTTTCGGTGCCGACCGCATCTACGATGTGCTCAACGCTCTTGACCTCTATCCTGCCGAGGCGCGACGCACCACCACCGTGCTGTTCGTGAATCTCGGAGATGCCGAGGCCGCGGCATCGCTGCGCATGATTGCCGCCCTTCGCCGTGCCGGAGTATCGGCCGAAATCTATGCCGACGGCGGCAAGATGAAGAAGCAGCTCGGCTACGCCAACTCGCTGAACATCCCATACGTGGCCATCATCGGTGACGAGGAGCTCAAGCAGGGCAAAGTCACACTTAAAGATATGGTGAGCGGCACACAGGAGCAGCTCACCGAGGACGAGCTCGTGGCAAAATTCGCCTGAGCCGCATTTCCCTCCCTCTCAGACCGGCCAGATGAAATTTCAGCTCGAATCGGCATATAAGCCCACCGGCGACCAGCCGCAAGCCATAGAGCAGCTTGCAGCGGGCGTTGATGCGGGCAACCCCGCGCAGGTGCTCTTAGGAGTCACCGGCTCGGGCAAGACCTTCACGATGGCCAACGTGATAGAGCGTGTGCAGAAGCCTACGCTCATTCTGAGCCACAACAAGACCCTTGCCGCACAGCTTTACAGCGAGTTCAAGCAGTTCTTTCCGCACAACTCGGTGCAATACTTTGTGAGCTACTATGACTACTATCAGCCCGAGGCTTACATCCCGTCCGTTGACAAGTACATTGAGAAGGACCTGATGATCAACGACGAGATAGACAAACTGCGTCTTGCCACGGTGTCGGCACTTCTGTCGGGTAGAAAGGATGTGGTTGTGGTGTCGTCAGTGTCATGCCTCTATGGCATCGGCAACCCCGAGGATTTCCATCAGAGCGTCATCGAGGTGAAAGTAGGACAGAAGGTGGCCCGAAACGCGTTCCTGCGCTCGCTGGTCAACTCGTTGTATTCGCGCAACGAGATGGAGCTGGGGCGCGGCAACTTCCGCGTGAAGGGTGACACAGTGGATATACGCCTGGCGTACGAGGATATTATAATCCGTGTGGTGTTCTGGGGCGACGAGATAGAGTCCATCCAAACCTTTCATCCGGAGGATAACCTGAACCTCGGCCAGCATGACAGCTTCAAGATATACCCGGCCAACGTGTTTGTTACCTCACCGGCCCGTATGGCCGGAGGGATCGCACAGATAGAACTCGACCTTGGCACACAGGTGGAGGCATTCTACAAAGAGGGTCGCGAGCTGGAGGCTCGGCGCCTTCAGGAGCGCGTGACATACGATGTGGAGATGATGCGGGAGGTGGGACACTGCCCGGGCATAGAGAATTACAGCCGCTACTTTGACGGTCGCGAGCCGGGGATGCGCCCCTTCTGCCTGATGGACTACTTCCCGAAGGATTTTCTCACCATCATTGACGAGAGCCATGTGACCGTGCCGCAGATTCGCGCGATGTATGGCGGCGACCTGTCGCGCAAACTCAATCTGGTGAACTACGGATTTCGTCTGGAAGCGGCACTTGACAACCGTCCCCTGCGCTTCGAGGAGTATGAGCGGCTCACTCCGAAGACCATCTATGTCTCCGCGACCCCGGCCGACTATGAGCTGGAGCGCAGCGAGGGGGTGATAGTGGAGCAGGTGATACGCCCCACGGGTCTGCTTGACCCGGTAATCACCGTGCGCCCATCGGCCAACCAGATTGATGACCTTCTGGAGGAAATCAACCTCCGCGTGGAGCGCAACGAGCGCGTGCTTGTGACCACCCTCACCAAGCGTATGGCCGAGGAGCTGAATGACTATATGCTCAAGCTCCGTATCAAGGCGGCATACATACACTCCGACGTGCAGACACTGGACCGCATCAAGCTGCTTGACGGACTGCGTGACGGCACATTTGACGTGCTGATAGGCGTCAACCTGCTGCGTGAAGGCCTTGACCTGCCGGAGGTGTCGCTTGTGGCTATCCTCGATGCTGACAAAGAGGGGTTTCTGCGCAGCCATCGGTCGCTGACACAGACTGTGGGACGCGCGGCGCGCAACATCAACGGCACCGTCATCATGTACGCCGACAAGATTACTGACTCCATGCAGCAGACCATCGACGAGACCGACCGCCGGCGGTCACTGCAGCTGGCCTACAACGAGGCTCACGGCATCACGCCGCAGGCCATCATCAAGGAGCGCACGCGCATTGTGGGTCTTGACCTCGATGAGGAGGCCCCCAAGGTGAACCGCGGTTCGCTCGGCGTGAAGGAGGTGAAGGGGGCCGGGAAGAAAGCCGCCAAGGGAGCCCGGACTGATATGTATCTCACCGAGATGAGCACCAACGTGGACATCGCCGCCGACCCGATAATCCCATATATGAACTCTGACGAGCTTCAGCGCGCCATCACGCGCCTCCGCGGACAGATGGTGGAGGCCGCCAAGAAGATGGAATTTATGGAGGCTGCCCGTATGCGTGATGAGCTGATGAAAATGGAGGAGCTGCTCAAAACCAAGCAGGCTCAGGAGGCCGAGTCATGAACCCCGTCAACCAACTGTGGCTACCCACTACTGCCAAAGAAGTGCAGTCTTTAGGGTGGGATCGGCCTGACGTGATACTCTTCTCGGGCGATGCCTATGTTGACCATCCGGCATTCGGTGCGGCGGTGATAGGCCGCGTGCTTCAAGCAGAGGGTTTCAAAGTGGCCATAGTGCCTCAGCCCAACTGGCAGGATGACCTGCGCGACTTTCGCAAGCTGGGGGCTCCGCGACTGTTCTTCGGCGTATCGCCCGGGGCGATGGATTCGATGGTGAACCACTACACCGCCGCGCGGCGGCTTCGGCATGATGACGCCTACACCCCCGGCGGACGTCACGGAGCGCGTCCCGACTATCCCTCGGTGGTGTACACCGAAATACTCAAGCGACTGTGGCCCGATGTGCCGGTGATACTCGGCGGCATCGAAGGGTCGCTGCGTAGGCTGAGCCACTATGACTACTGGCAAGACCGGCTGCGCCCGTCCATCCTTGCCGACTCCCCGGCGGACCTGCTCATCTACGGTATGGGGGAAAAGACCATCACAGAGATAGCGCACCGTCTGGACAGCGGCGAGCGCATCACTGACCTGCATGACCTTCGCCAGACAGTGCTCTTCGAGCCGCTTGAGGCTATGCCTGCGCCTGATGCCGACAACATCATCCTCCATTCATATGAAGATTGCCAGCGCGCCAAACGTTGCCAGGCTGAAAACTTCCGCCACATCGAGCAGCAGAGCAACCGTGTTGAGGGTGCAACCCTATGGCAGCGACATGGCGAGAGGGTGGTGCGTGTCAACCCGATGCACCCACCCATGACCACCGGCGAGATTGATGCCTCGTTTGACCTGCCCTATACACGCCTTCCTCACCCTCGCTATCGCGGCAAGACCATCCCTGCTTACGAGATGATACGCCACTCGGTGAATATGCACCGCGGATGCTTCGGGGGGTGCGCGTTCTGCACCATCTCGGCGCATCAGGGCAAGTTCATAGCCTCGCGCTCCAAGGAGTCGATACTGCGAGAGGCCGAGCAAATCACGCGTATGGCTGACTTCAAGGGGTATATCAGTGACCTCGGGGGGCCTTCGGCCAATATGTATGCGATGGGAGGGAAGGATAAACGCGTGTGCGCCAAGTGTCTGCGCCCTTCTTGCCTGCACCCCAAGCAATGCCCCAACCTCAACAATGACCACCGGCCACTACTGGATGTCTACAAGTCTGTGGACGCACTGCCGGGTGTGAAGAAGAGCTTTGTGGGCAGCGGTGTGCGTTACGATCTGTCCATGCACACTTCCGGCGATGCCAAGGTGGATGCCGCCAACCGGCAGTATAATGAGGAGCTGATAGCCAGACATGTATCAGGCCGGCTCAAGGTAGCCCCGGAACACACCGAACCGGGGGTGCTTGCGCTGATGCGCAAGCCTGACTTCAAGTTGTTCCATGAGTTCAAGGCTGTCTTTGACCGCGTGAACACGCGTGAGGGGTTGAGGCAGCAGCTGATCCCATACTTCATCTCCTCACATCCAGGATGTACCGAGACAGACATGGCACAGTTGGCATGCAAAACCCGGGAGCTCAATTTTCACCTGGAGCAAGTGCAGGACTTCACCCCAACGCCGATGACCCTCGCCACGGAAATCTATTACACCGGGCTCCACCCGTACACCCTCGAACCGGTACCCGTGGCCCGCACGCCGCGTGACAAGGAGGCGCAGCGGCAGTACTTCTTCTGGTATGACCCGGCTCGGCGCGGCTCCATAATAGCGTCGCTCAAACGGCTTCACCGTGAAGACCTTATAGGGCGACTCTTCCCGGCGTATCGTCCTCAGCACGGATATGAGCATGGAGAGGGGAGGGGTACTGCGCAGCGCGGGCAGCAGAGTAACCGAAACCGGCGGGAACGCAAACGATGAAAGAGCGCGAGTTTCGGTTCAAGCAATTCAGCATAGCGCACTCGTCAGCGGCCATGAAGGTGGGCACTGACGCCGTGCTCCTCGGTGCGTGGGCGCAGGTAGACAGCAACGTCCACCGCATAGCCGATATAGGCGCGGGGTGTGGAGTGATAGCCTTGATGCTCGCGCAACGCGCTCCGCAGACATTGGTTGAAGCAGTGGAGATAGACCCGCGGGCAGCCGCCGAAGCCGAGTCCAACGTGAGCATATCCTCATGGAGCGAGCGCGTCAGTGTGACATGCGCGGATTTTGCCGAGTGGCAACCGCCGGCTCCCGTTGACCTGATAGTCAGCAATCCACCTTATTTCACCGAAACTCTTCAGGCGCCTGATGGCCGTCGAGCTTTGGCGCGCCATGCAGCTACTCTGTCGCCCGAAATACTTATAGGGCGCGCCCGCGAGCTGCTTGCTCCGGGGGGATGCCTCTGCATGATTACCCCTGTTCGCAATGCCGATGCACTGGAATTTGCAGCTGCCAGTGGGCGCCTCAACATTGAGCGGCTTACAAGAGTATGCACCGTGAATGGTAAGCCTCCTTCACGACTGCTGTGGCAGTTACGCGCCGGTGACTGTCCCGTGCAAACTGATACACTCACACTCCGTCACGCTGACGGCACGTACACCGACACCTACCTTACCCTCGTCAAAGACTTTTACTTATGGCTACATTGAACACCCCCGCGCCGGCACCGAGCGTCAGGATGACCTTTGCGCGCAGAATTGTCATGTTTCTGTGCATCTCCACTATCTGTATGCTCATAACCGGAGTGATAATGGCCGTAGTGACCCGTGCCGGACTGAACGTGAAGTCGCTCCGGATTGCCGCCATTGTGCAGGACCTGATAGTGTTCGTCACACCGGCAATACTTTGCGCGGTGATATTCAGTGCCGTACCTGCACGTTATCTCGGCATAGAGCGCGCTCCGCGCCCGCTCACGCTGATACTCGCTATTGTAGCAATGATATGCTCGGTGCCTCTGATGAACTGTATCATAGCATGGAACGAGGGCCTTCACCTCCCGGCGGCATTCGCATCTGTTGAGGAGTGGATGAAGCTGTCAGAGGAGAGTGCCCGCACCACCATTAATATGCTGACGGGTGGTGGCTCGGTCGGGTCACTGGTGATGTCGCTGCTGATAGTGGGCGTGCTTGCCGGCTTCAGCGAAGAGCTATTCTTTCGTGGAGGAGTGCAGAGGTTGCTCGTCACTCGGCCTATGAACCCACACGCGGCCATCTGGATAGCCGCGTTTGTGTTCAGCGCGGTGCACTTGCAGTTCTACGGTTTCTTTCCACGAGTGCTGTTAGGTGCCTTTTTCGGTTACATGCTCTATTGGAGCGGGTCGCTGTGGATACCGGTGTTGTGTCACATCTATAACAACAGCGTCATCTGCATAGCCACTTGGAGAGCTGTGAGAGAGGGGCATCCTGAGGTAAAAAGCATCGTTGACACCCTTGGTGCCGACCCTGTGGCACATTGGCCATGGATAGCCGCGAGTACCGTCGCTACCATCGTGACACTATATCTGCTTTGGCGGCTTCGCGTGCCGGAAGAACGAAAAAGAGACGCGTAAGGATAGCTGTATTAACACATCTTAACAGATGGTGGATTTGCATTTATCTACAAAATAACTACCTTTGCACCGTGAAACACGAAGCAAGGGTTTCGGGCGGTTCTCAGGCCGTCAAATTCACGAAACCGGCTTGTGCGGCAGATAGAGAACAGCCTTACGACGCCATATTTGTTTCGATGTTTCCATTTTCTTGGCGGGATAGCTCAGTTGGTTAGAGCGTCGGATTCATAACCCGGAGGTCCCGAGTTCAATTCTCGGTCCCGCTACCCTCATCAACCGGGAGGCTGTGTCAAAATAGGCGCAGCCTCTTTTTTTGCACCTGAGAGTTGGCTATTGAATGGTGGATTTATCTAAGAACCAAACAGGGCCACCGCATCAAAATGAGGATAGAGATATAGCGGTGTCACAGCCCATCTGATTGTGGCACCGCTACGCGGCTCCGTCCGGAGAGACGTACATCATACGAAGCGAGGTTGCGGCAGAACCTAATGATGGTGGAGGTGATGATGTAAATCAGCGTCCTGCGGACGCTCCTTTTGAGGTTTTGCAACACCCTCTCCGTCCGGGCCTACGTTTTGGCAACAATTTGATGCGGTTGCCATGAAGAACAGGAAAGAGTTATTTGGAAAGATAATTTTTAACACTTAATTTTCGCCGATTTGGAAAGTTTTCAGTCTTTACAATAGAGACCAATGATAAAGAGGTGAAGAAACAGCTTGACATACATACCCGGCAGATGCTTGGCGAGGTGATTGAGGACAATCTCAATTACCTTGTGCGCTTCGCTACCTTTCGCACCGGCAACCAGGCGGATGCCGAGGATGTGGTGCATGAGTCAGTCAAGAAGCTTTTGGAGGGAGAAATTTCCAAAGTCAAGCGAGACAGCCTCAGGATGTATCTATTCCGCATTGTCTATAATCTCTGCAAGGATTATTATCTCAAGGGTCAGAATGTACGTGCGCTCACTGAAATTGATGATGAAATTCCAGACACATCACATGAAGACGAGCTTGATTTAGAGGAGATAGAGCGCTTGAACAGGCTGCTTGAAAACCTTCCTGGGAGAGAGGCAGAGGTGGTGAGAATGAATGTGATTGATGAACTCTCGTTTGTTGAGATCAGTCAGATTCTTTCCACTCCGGCATCCACGGTCAAATCTCGTTTCAAATCGGGTATGGAAAAGTTAAGAAAGCAATTTTTCGAACATCAATAATCATGGAAGAATACAAAGACGATTATATAAACATAAGGGATATGCTGAAACCTCGCCGTGACTTTGCGGCATCTGACGGGTTGCGCCACCGAATAGATTCGACTCTTGAGGCCCATACACGGCAAAGAAAGCCGTATCGGTGGTTGTGGGGAGTCGGCTCGTCGTGCGTGGCAGCTGCAGTCTTGATTATGATATTTATTCCAACAGGAATATCTGCAAAAGAGATACTGTCGGAGACGCTGAATACGCTCATTAATAACCATGGCATTGAAATGACTGTGGAGGTAAGGACACGCCCCATGGAAAATTTCAGGTACATCAATCTATCCGAGAGTTTCGTTCAGCATAAAATTTATGTAGCCAAATCAGACTCAACCTTTACTTGGCGTATTGACAAGGGGGGGCGTGCCGCAACGGGTAACAGAGAAGTTATATACAATTGGGTTGATCAACTCAATATCGGTTGGCGCACCTGTAATGCTGAACCCAGGGAACTGCTTGGCGAGATGGCAATATTACTCACCCCCGAAAAGATTATTGAATCTGAATTGCAGAATTGCATCAATAACAATGATGCTCATTATGATGTGTATAAAAAGAATGGGGAGATTATTCTCACCATACATTCCAAGCCACAGGGCAATTTCAGCAATCCATATATGCTGAATGCCTCAATCGCTGAATCAGAAAATATTCGCCGCTATGTGATTGACGCAGATACCAAGCATCTCAAATCGGCAACAGTCAGTGTCATAAATGGTAAAAGAGAAACCGAAGTTTTGAGAATAACGGATATAATTTATGGGCAGCCACAATCTAATGTGTTGTCTATACCTTCGGATATCAGATTCATAAATGATGCCTCTAATTCGCTGTCAGGATTTAAGAACCTCACTGCGACTGAGGCTGCATCGGTATTCTTGAATGCTTTGGAATTATGGGACACAAAGATGCTTGAACAGGCAATCGACACAGACATTCTCGAGACTTTCTATCGCAAGGAATTTCAAGGCGCGGTATTAGACTCCATCGGTAATGCTTTTACATCAGGTAAAGAGGGTAACACATACGTTCCATATACATTGATTATGTTGGATGGAACCACAAGAAGCCACAATCTTGTTCTGCAAAAGACTGCCGGCGGAGGTTGGATAGTGGTCGGCGGGTTATAAAAATCAATAAATAACAAAACGGTATGCCATTAAATCATTTAATGGCAGGGCTGATGCACTGCCTCACCACTTACACTCTTCACGCCGCATCTGAGCCGGTCAGAGGAACTGTTATTAATGAGACCGGCTCCCCTGTGGAGTTCGCCAACGTAGCACTGCTGACCCTTCAAGATTCCCTTCTTGTCGATGGGACGGTTACAGATGCGGACGGTAATTTCTCAGTGATTGAATCCACTAACCCTTGTTTCCTTCGTATTTCCGCAATGGGATATGAGGAAACAAAAATCACCAATCCTCACGGTAATCTCGGAACGATACCGCTTACTCCGGCTTCTTATGAACTGGGCGAGGTTATAGTGAAAGGTTCTCGCCCTGTCGCAAAGTTAAAGACGGACGGATTGCAAGTGACTATATCGGGAACTTATCTGGCAAATACCGGGACGGCTCTTGATGTGCTCGGCAAAATGCCTTTCGTTTCCAAAACCGGTTCGCAACTTGAAGTCCTTGGCAAAGGGACTCCGATTGTCTATATTAATGGCCGACAAGTTCGCGACCAGTCGGAGCTGGACCAACTTTCATCTGCCGACATCAAGAGTGTTGAGGTGGTGACTTCACCAGGTGCTCGTTACGACTCATCAGTCAATGCAGTCATAAGAATTACGACCGTTGCACCCGTGGGTGAGGGCTTCTCATTCAATGACCGAACAACTGTTGGCTACAAGCACTACGCCTATTTATTTGAGCAGGCCAATTTCAACTTCCGAAAGAAAGGATTCGACTTCTTTGGCATGCTGAATTACGAGAATTACCGTGAGTGTCCCCAATATGAGAATAACACTATCCAATATCTCAAGTCCGGCACCGTTTCGCAAAGCAGTATTGGAAAGGATTTTGCCAAATATCCTATTTACGAAGGTAAAGTAGGGCTCAACTTTAATTCAGAGAACCAGTATGCGGGCTTCTATTATGATTTTTCATACAAGCCAAATTCCGGTTATAGTAATTCATCTACGTCAAGACTCCTTGATTCCATACTTGAAGATGAAATATATTATAAGGGAGATTATCATAGTCTACGCCGACAGCACCTCTTATGTCTTTATTATACAGGCACATTGGGAAAATGGCTGCTCACAGCCAACTTTGATGCCTTATGGCAGTTAAACAATCGCAGTACCGATGAATCGGAAACTTCTTCTTTCTACACAGATCGTAAATTCTCCACTGATAACGATGTAGACAACTGTTTATTAGCAGGGAACATCACAGCATCGCTCCCGGTATGGAAAGGAGAATTGCGTTTCGGCACTGAAATCA
>JAMPDP010000001.1:1495701-1569865 GCA_023665605.1 Candidatus Amulumruptor caecigallinarius
GCATCTTCCATCCTTCAACTCAGTCACATAGCTCGCTATGCTCCTTCGTCTCAGGCTGAAATCTGCTCCAAGATTTTAGACCGAGATGTTCACATTTATTATTAAACAAGCTCTAAATCGAGGGTGTCGCAACACCACATAAAAGGGTGTTGCAGAACCGTTCCGTAGGGAGGGTGTTGCAAAACCTCCTAAGGAGCGTCCGTAGGACGCTGATTTACCGTAGCCCCGGAAGCCGAAGCGATAGCGCAGGCATCCGGGGTCATAGTAAGTACAGCAAAGGGCGTCTGGAGGACGCCGATTTACAACATCACCTCCGCTATCAGTAGGTTCTGCAACATCCTCCGTTATGAAGTTCTACAGCATCGCCACCAATAAGCGCAAGGTGAACTGAGCCATTTGTTCGAGCACAGTACTAGCGAGAGCCGGCACCCTGCGGGGCTGCCGGCTCTCTTTTGTGAACCACATCAAAGGATGCGATGAAACTCCGAATGACAGGATTTGAGTGCTCGCCGTCCTTTGTAATCCTCCGGTCTCAGTGAGACTCCCCTTGCGGGGATGAGGCCCGCCATCGGGCGGTTACGCTGTGTCTCGGTATTTCAGAAAAATTTGATGAGTTTCCCAATCTACTTTGATGTGGCGTTTATCTTGATAACGCAAAGGTAATCCCTTTGTTTGATATTTGCAACACCCCGAGTAATTTTTCCGGGGTGTTGCAACGGGATTACTTCAGGGTCTCGATGTACTTGGCGAGGCCCTCGTTGGAGGGGTCGAGGTCGAGGGCCTTCTGATAGTACTCGCGGGCCTGAGTCATATCATGCTCGTGGGCGTAATACTGACCCATGTACATGTAACCGGCCACCACCTGACCTTTGCGCTTCTCCATGTCGCCGGCCTTCTCGTAGCACTCAATCATCTTCTTGTAAGCGTCAGTAGCCTCTACGTTAGGCTCGGCGTTGGCCACCTGGAATAGCTGTGACTTGGTGCGGTAGAGCTGACCTGCGTTAGGAGCCTTCTCGATGGCACCGTCGATGGCCTTGATGCCGAGAGCGGCAGCTGCGGCACGCTCCTCAGAGCCCTCGGGGAGGGAGAGACCCCAGTTCTTGTAATAGTCGGCGAGGTCCCACACATCGTTGAGCGAGCGGTCGCCGGAGTCAACGTACTTCTGCATGGTCTGAGCGGCCTGCTCGAAGTCGTTGTTGTAGTTGTAAGCCTTGGCGAGGTCGTCAAGCATGGCGCTGCGCTCGGGGAACGCTGCCACACCCTCCTTGAGGGTGGCAAGAGCCTCGGGATACTGCTTGAGATGGTTGTAGGCATCTGCCAGGTCCTCATAGTCCTTGGCCTCACGCTTGCTCTTGTCGGTCATGGCGAAGAGCTTCTTACCGGCTTCTACGGCACCCTCATACTGCTGCAGAGCTACAAGATTGTAGAGGACCATGCGCTGCATATAGAAGTTGTCAGGCTCCTTGGCGAGCACCTTGCGGGCCTCTGCAAGGCTCTGCTCATACTTCTTGCCGAAGAAGAGCAGGCCGCAATAACGCTGCTCATCCTTGGTGAAGTGGTTGGGGTTCTGGAGGTACTTGCCATACTGCTCGGCAGCCATGGTAAACTGGTCGTTCTCATAGTACTTCTCGGCGAGCTCGCGCTGAGCAAGAGCACTGTTGGGCTGGAGGCGGTTGAGCTCCTTGAGCTTGTCGATGGCAAACTGAGGATTAACGCGGAAGTAAACCTTGGCATACTTCACGAATGCCTCGGGACGCACGGGGTTGCCAACCTCTTGATCGGTGACGATGGCAGTCTCATACTGGCCGGCAGCCTCACCGGGGTTATTGTTGACCATATCGCCCTGGAGCACGAAGATGTCGCTCCCCTTAAACTTGGTAGCCTTGTTGCCGTCGGCAATGTACTTCTCAATCTTCTTGGCGTAGTGAATGGGGTTCACGTCATAGTACGCGCGGGCCGCTGCGGCATAGAGACCGCCATCCTTCTTGTTGC
Source organism: Candidatus Amulumruptor caecigallinarius (assembly GCA_023665605.1). Taxonomy (GTDB): domain Bacteria; phylum Bacteroidota; class Bacteroidia; order Bacteroidales; family Muribaculaceae; genus Amulumruptor; species Amulumruptor caecigallinarius_B. Next base: position 1,497,694 of record JAMPDP010000001.1, read on the forward strand.
AGCCGATGCCCTGCTTGAAGAGCTTCTCGGCATCGCCCTCCTTGCCGTCGAGCAGTGCTATCTGTCCCTGGCCGATGTAGTTGTAGCCGCAGGCGGGATTGGCCTCCACACCCTTCTGGAAGTAGGAAGCGGCTGCGGCCTTGTCATTCTTGGTCAGAGCCACCTGGCCGAGGTAATAGTTAGCGAGCGCCTTGTCGGTGGCGGCATCGTTGATGGTGTTGTTAAGGATGATCGAAGCCTCCTCGGGGTAACCGGCCTTGAAGTAGTCGATACCATCGGAGTAGCCACCCTGCGCGAAAGCACTGACCATGGTGGTGGCCAATGCTGCGAGTAACACGGTTCTCTTCATTGATGATGTCTGATGAGTCTGGTTAATGTATCGTTTGTTGTTAAGTTTTTGCAAAAATACGAAAATTTGCGATTAAAGCAACATTGCTCCTGCGGTACGAGCCAACAAGAGTATGCTCCGCCCGGATTGCCGCATGGTTATTCGAGACTGACCATGCGGGTGTAGACGGTGGCCGGAAGTATACCGGTCATCTGGATGATCTTCTGGCCCTGCACTGAGGTTACGAAGCTGTAGAAGCCCTGCACGATGGAGCCGCCGGCAGCCACGTTGACCATGTAAATGGAGCGGTAGAGCGGGTAGGAGCCATCGAAGATGTAAGCCTGGTAAGGCTTGTAGGCTGTCACCTCGCCATTGCCGCGCACCTTGATCACCTTCACGGCGGGGTCGAAGTCCACCACCGTGGTATCGCTCTTCTCGGAGGCTGCGGCGAGCTCCTCACGCGACACCTCGCGGTTGCGCAGGTCAGCGCTGATCCAGCTCACGCCAATCACGCCGATAGCGTTCTTGTTGGCAGCCACGGCGCGAAACACATCCTCATTGTTCTTCTGGGCATATACGTTCGGGCCGAAGTCGGCGCCGTTAATCAGAGAGTCGCGCATATACTGCACCGTCGAGGATCCCTGGTGGTCAAACACCACCTCGATGTTGCCCAGCCCCTTGTTGGGCACTATCTGGTCCCACTTGGTGTATTTGCCGGTCAAAATCTCCGCAATCTCCTCCTTGGAGAGTACGGTGCAGGGATTCTCCGGGTTGACAATCAGCGCGAGAGCATCCACGGCTATGCGGCTCTCCTTGACGTTCTTACCCTTGCTCTTGAGGTAGTCCTTCTCCTGACGTGTGAGCGGGCGGGCTATGATGATGGCCTTGGTCTTGAGGTCAAGCAGAGAGTCAACGGCCGCTTTCTCATCCACATAATAGGGAATGATGCTTGCCTTGGGGTAGACGTACTCGAATACGTCAATCTCCTGGTCGAGGATATTCTCGAAGCTGGCATCGCACACCACAGTGCCGATGCCGGAGGTGGAGGTGTTGGTCACCTTCTTGTCGCACGCGGTCATCGCCACCGCAACTGCGGCGGCGGCGATGATTATCTTGAATGAAGCTGTAATCTTCACGGTAAGTTTGGCTGTGATTGGACTTGGGGGTTAACTCACATACAGGCTCACACCGAGGTGTCGATGCCTGAGAACTGGCGGTAGGCGCGCCACAGTCCATAGACTATGAACAGGATGCCTCCAACCCAGCGGAGCCATGCCCAAGAGCCTGAAAGCCAGGGGAAGAAATTGCAGAGGAACAACACGCCCATGCCCACGTAGATGATAATCATAATGATGCCGAGCACTGTGCGCAGCGTCGAGGTGGGTCTGGTCTTCTGAGTGTCTGGTGCCATATCTGTAAGAATTTAAGTGTCAACGTGTCAGGTGCCCGCAGGCTCCCTTTGCTTTATTAACACCCATGCCGAGGGTAAAGTTAACCAAAAATCAAAAATCCGCTCCGAAATTTAAAATCTCTTAACAGACGCCAATTCGTCCATCACCATTCAGGTCTGACTGCACACGGAAACCATGTATGTGTAGGGCGATGTTACGGAACTTCCCAAGACAGCCAAGGCGGGCATGCCTGCGGCACAGTGCCGTGGCATGCCCGCCTTGCGGGTGTTTTTCAGGAATTGTCTTGAGTGACTCGGTGTCAGCGCACGAGCACCTTCTGACCGTTGACGATGTAGAAGCCGTGCATACCGCCAACCTCGGTGATGCCCGGGGCGATGCCCATGGTGCGGGTGCGTCCGGAGAGGTCACTGATGGTGACAAAGGCACTGCGGCAGCTGGTGAGCACGAGGATGCCGTTCACCACCTCTACCTTCACATCATCTGCCGCATCGGCAGCTACACCTTCGATTGCCAGGGAGTATGCCTCGTGGGTGACGTTGCCGCCATTGGAGTCGCAGGAGTAGATGTGGTTATGCACTATCTCGGCATTTTTGATGTCCTTGGTCTGCGCTTTGCCCTGACCGGCATTGAAGATGATGCCGTTATGCTCGGGTGCGAAGGTGTAAGTGTAGATGTTGCCGCTCACCTTCTGCATAGGTAGACCGGGCCATGAAGTGCCCTTGCCGCCGTCAACCCAATAGTGGATGTTGACGGCATCCCAGCCTGACTTGGTGTTGTCGAAGAACACGGTTATGTCATCCTGGGCCGCGCCTTCGGGCTTCTTGGTGTATGTTGCCGAGCCGGTGAAAGTGCCGGTGGCTCCGGTGGCGCTCCAGGTGACGGTGACGCTCTCGCCACCCTGCATATCCTCTCCGATGGTGAAGGTAGTGGAGCCTGTGAATGACTTCTGCGCACCGTTGCCTATCTTATACCATGCCGAGGTGGTCTTGGCATTGGCTGTGGCGGTGACGGTGAGCACGCCGTCAAACTCGCCGCCGTTGGGCGAAAGGCTTACGTAGGCATTGTCACTGTTTACCTCGATGGTCTTGACATAGCCGTTGCTGTTGTAGTATCCGCCGTTTACGTACTTCCATCCATCCTTGGAGGTCTGGTCATTGCCGGCGCGGCTAAAGATAACCTTGGCGCTCTCGGAGATGGTGCCCGTGCCGGTGTATGTCCACTTGAACACGTTGTTGCCCAGGTATGACAAGTTCTGGCCGGGCCATTTGCCGCCTGTGAAGTTCTGGGAGTCGGTCCATATCCATGCGCTGACGGTGCTCCATGAGTCATGCTCGAAGAAGATGGCCTGCTCGCCCGGCTCCATGGCGGGAGCGATGGGGGTCTCGGGCTCCTCACGCTCGGTGGAGCCGCCTCCACCCACGGGCTTCTCTGTCCAGGTCTCGTCAGGCATGGTCTCGTCGGGCCATGTGACCCATGTGTGGTCAACTGATGCGGCACCATAGAGATACTTCTCATCCTCGCCCACCTTGCCGGGAGCCTTGGTGAGGTTGGTGTCAAGCACATACACGCGAAGGTTGCCTTTGCCGGAGCAGCTGGCGGTGAGGGTGCCGTTTGTCACGTTCTTCACGTCGCCGGTGATGGCATCCACGTAGCGGCCGTTGAGCACACCGGTAAATGTGGCGTCACCGCTGATGGTCACAAGCACGTAGGAGTCAGTCTTGGAGTCGGTGTAGCGGCGCTTGAAGGCCATCTCACCGGAGCAGCCGTCGTTGCTGTACTGGCCCTTGCGCAGAGCGGGCACGGCGGCGCGTATCTTGTTAAGGCGCTGGATGTGGCGCGCGAGCGGGTAAGTGAGAGTGGAAGCGAGGTTGCCGGTGGCTCCGCTGTACTCGGCGAAGTCGGTGACGTTGACATCACCTTCTATGTATCCACCGAAGTATGCGCGGCCAGTCTCCTTCAGTGCCAGGATGGCACCCTTGTCGATATCCTTGCCCTTCTGGAACTCAACCTCTGAGCCATAATAGATGCAGGGGATGCCGCGGAATGTGAACATCAGCGAGAGGTTCTCGGCCCAGGTGGCCTGGTCTTTGCTGAAGCGGTAGTTGCTGTCGGGGGCGTAGTCATGTGAGTCCACGTACACCACATTATATGTGGCGTCATTGTAGAGCCAGTCCTGATTGCGCACGCCGTAGGCTCCCTTGGCACTGTTGAAGTTCCAGTGCATCGCGAAGTCGATGACATTCAGCCCGGAGTGCTCGGAGTGGTCGGGGGCGTGGTACTCGTTGCCGTTGAGGGCGGCGTTGTCACTGCGCCGCAGGATGCTGTCGTCGTGACCCTTGTCGTCCGTGGCTGACTGGAGCACTGACTCCCAGTTGGTGTGGCCCTGCACGGTGAAGTAGTCTTGTGACTGCTCGGTTGCTGTGGGAATGGCTACCACCGAGTCCCAGCTCTTGGGGTCATAGTCCCACGCGTAGTTCTTGTTCTCCTTCCAGGTATAGTAGCATGGAGAGCAGTTGTAGTTGTCGCCGCGATAGATTACCTCCATCGAGCGTGCGCACACCTCGCCAAACATGAAGAAGGGGGTGTTTCCGCGCTTTGCCTTGGCCTCGGCGGAGTTGGCGGCCTCGATGAACTGGGGGATAAAGTTGTTGTTGAACGACAGACGGGGAATGTGACCGGCAGTGTCGATGCGGAAGCCGTCGAGACCCATCTTGATGAAGCGCGAGTAGCAGTCCACCAGGTACTTGCTCACTGCCGGATGCTCAGTGTTGAGGTCCACGCAGTCTCCGGCAATCTGGCCCCACCAGCGGGAGGGGTCGTCCCAGTCAAACCAAGCTTTGTGATGGTAGTAGTTATGGACGTCGCGGTTGGTGAAGTCAGAGTTCTTCATCAGTGCCAGACGGGTGTCATACTGAGCCTGGGCGGGGAGGTCAATGTAGTTGTCGGGCAGCACGCCGCCATCCTTGATGGTGCGGGGCTTCATGGAGGCGTTGATGTCCGCAAGGTCCTTGGTATAGTCCTTGTCAAACATCGGGGCGAGGTTGCTTTCGCCGAAGTTGCCGGTGTGCTGGATCACGATGTCGAGGATGAGCTTCATGTCGCGCTTGTGAACCTCGTCAATCAGCTCCTGGAATGCAACGTCGGCATCGGCGGCGGTACTCTCCTTGCTCACGTAGCGGTGGTCTATCTTCGAGAAGTCCAGCGCATGATAGCCATGGTAGTCGAGGCCTGAGGCATTCTCCACCACAGGGGTGATCCACACAGCTGTGAAGCCGAGGGCCTTGATGTAGTCGAGCTTCTGTATCAGACCTTTGAAGTCACCGCGCCACTCGGGGTCCTTGATGTTGTTGACGCCGTCCCAGCAATATACATTATTGTTGGGATCACCGTCGTAGAACCTGGTGGTCATCGTGAAGTAGATTGTCTCGTCGCGAAAGTCCGTGCGGTCACCCACAAAGGTGGCTGCATGGCCGGCGACGGCGCTCAGCGCTATCGCTCCGCAGGCAATCTTCTTGTAAAGATTTTTCATAGCAAGGTTGGTTGGTTAAAAAGATTTGATGCAAAATTAGCCAATATCCCTCACACCTGAGCCGTCTCCGAAACTGCGGTAACGCAAAAGTGGTGTTTCGGTAGCCGTTTCAGTAGCCTATTTTCGGCTCTGCATATCTGTGAGGCATATTATATAACGTATGAAAGTAGTGATTTCGTGAGTGAAATAAGAGGAATATGACTACCAAAATCACCACCTTTCACATCACTTAACATCACGGTGACAACTTTTCACCCTTCAAATTGCGTACATTTGTAGAACATCATAGTTTTTCATAACACCTCTACTTCCGTAACCACGACCGTATCACGATGGCTGCCAATCTACCTCCCCTTGCCGAGCGGCTTCGCCCGCGCTCTCTCACCGACTACATCGGGCAGACCCACCTGGTGGGTTCCGGTGCGGTGCTCCGCCGTATGATTGACTCGGGCAACGTGTCATCATTCATCCTCTGGGGGCCTCCGGGAGTGGGCAAGACCACCCTCGCACGCATCATCGCGGCCACCACTCAGAGTCCGTTCTACACGCTCTCGGCTGTGAACAGCGGCGTCAAGGAGGTGCGCGAGGTGCTTGACAAATGCCGTGCTGACGCGGCAAGCATCTTTGCCAAGGGACGGCCCATACTCTTCATTGACGAGATTCACCGCTTCAACAAGAGCCAGCAAGACAGCCTGCTCGGTGCCGTAGAGGAGGGCACAGTGACTCTCATCGGTGCCACCACGGAAAACCCCTCCTTCGAGGTGATACGCCCGCTGCTGTCACGCGCGCAGGTCTACACACTCAAGCCTCTTGATGCCGACGAGCTTCAGCGGCTCCTTGACCACGCGCTGACGCATGACAGCGTGTTGGCAGCCCGCAAGGTCAGGGTAGAGAGCACCACTGCCCTGTTCCGCTTCTCGGGAGGTGACGCCCGCAAGCTCCTCAACATCCTGGAGCTGATGGAGCGTTCCACGCCGGACGATGAGGAGATGGTCATAGATGATGAGACCGTCACACTACGTCTTCAGGAGAATCCGGCGGCCTATGACAAGGGGGGCGAGATGCACTATGACATCATCTCGGCATTCATCAAGAGCATACGCGGCAGTGACCCCGACGCGGCTGTCTACTGGCTGGCACGTATGGTGGCGGGTGGCGAAGACCCGGAGTTCATTGCCCGCCGGCTGGTGATTCTCGCTGCCGAAGACATTGGCCTGGCCAATCCCAATGCATTATTACTGGCCAATGCCACGTTTGACATACTCAAGAAAATCGGCTGGCCGGAGGGGCGCATCCCCCTCGCGGAGTGCGCCATATATCTGGCCACATCGCCCAAGAGCAATTCGGCCTACAAGGCCATAGATGCCGCCCTGGCCGAGGTTAAAGCCAGCGGCAACCTCCCGGTACCGCTGCATCTGCGCAATGCACCCACATCGCTTATGAAGGATATGGGCTACGGGCGTGACTACATCTATCCCCACGACTTCCCGGGACACTTCGCCCGCCAGCAATATATGCCTGACGAGCTGGGACACCGTGCCTTCTGGCATCCTGCCGATAACCCCTCAGAGAGTGCCGCAGCAGCCCTCCAGACCCGCCGCTGGAGCCCCGCGCCTACCCCGGGCAAGGCTACCCCCGGCGAGGCTGACCTGAAGGGATGAAGCATCCCACGGTGACCATGCCGAATACACCCACGGTGAGCATATAGAGCATTGCGTTGCGGAAGTTCAGGGCACGGCCGCCGAAGAAGTCCGGGGCGATGGTGGCCCATAGATAGATGCCCAGCAGTATTGCAACTGCATAGAGGAGCACCACCAGCCATCTCAGAGGTGAGCGGCGGCGGTCAGGGAGCCGGTTGAGCACCTTGCGGGTGAACTGCGGGTCGTCAATGCCGGGCCTGAGGTCACGCTTGAAGGCTGCCCTGAGGGTGGCATCAGTGTCGGTATGCTGGGTGGTGTGTTTCATTGCGGTATGCAAATATAGTGTTTCACAGGTTATTTTTCATCAAGAATGGCTCGCAAACGTGTGCGTGCACGCATCAGGTGGCTCTTCACGGTGTTCTCGGGCATGCCGGTGACCTTCACAATATTTTTAAGAGCCATATCGCGGTAATAGAACAGGAGCACCACCTCCCGCTGCGGCTCCGACAGGCTCTCCACTGCTGTGGCAAGGTCCATGCGGGCATCGGCCGGAGCCTCTGTTGAGTCGGCAGCCTCATCGGGAAGCTCCGAGGAGTATTCGCGCCGTGAGCGCATCGCCGAGCGGCATTCATTGATGGCTATGGCATAGAGCCATGTGGCAAACCGTCCTGACTGCTGCCATCCCCGCAGACCTCTCCATGCTTTTATAAAGGTCTCCTGGGCAATGTCTGCCGCCTCCACCTCATCGCCGCACATGGCCGTGAGGAAGCGAAGCAATGCCTGCTGATGGGCATCAACGAGGCGGGCGAATGCCCGCCGGTCATCTACGGCGAGCACCCGCGCCACCAGGGCCAGTTCTTCGAGGCGGTTCATCAGTATTATTGGTGGTTTGTATGAAAGCTCTTTGTCAAGGAGTTAAATCATCGGCAGTCCGGCGATTAGCGCTCGCGGTTGTCAAGCCATCGGGTCACCAGACGGGCAGCGCCTATCAGTGCCGGGATGCAACCCACGCCAATGCCTAACTCCCACTCGTCGATGCAGGCGAAGAAGATGGCTATGCCTATGCCCACGGCTATCAAGGTGACGGCACCGGCATTGGGCGAGGCATTGTTGGTGCCCTCGGGGATGGGGGGAAGTATCACGCCATTCTGCGCAGCGCGGGCCATGGCTTCATATTGTGCACGTTTGTTGCGCGAGCGGAAGTAGAGCACTATCAGCACTATCAGCACCACTGCCAGCGGCGGCATGATGAAGATGCCGAAGATGGCCATTCTGGCCAGGCCGGTACTGCTGTCATGGCCAAACAAACCGGAGGCATCAAAATCATCATCATCATCGACAAAAGTGCTTGTTGAGAATGATTCTGTGGTCTCGGCGGAGGGCATATCGGCCAGCGCGGAGTCAATGTTGGCCTCGATGCTGTCGAAGTTCACTACGTCAGCGGCCTGACGGGCGGCGTTGAGCTGGTTGCGGGTGACGGTGGCAGCCTTGCCGGCCTCGGCCTTGACGGTCTGTGTTGCGGCGCTCTGAGGGGCGGCCGCGGCCATGATGCTCATGAAGCAGAGCATGACGATGGAGAGTAGAATGTGTCGCATGGAGTGTGTCATTGTTCTGAATGTTATATATATTATATAAGGTGTATTTAATTTCGTTGCAACCACCATTGGTGGTGTGTTCGCATGTTTGACGCAGTAAATATAGTGAAAGGTTGCAGCCGGGTGCAGATTTTTTCAAATTTAATTAGTAATTTTACCCTCCGACGAGAGTAACTATACCTAACAATGAAAAACATAGCACTGATATTGACCTGCATGACTGCCGCCGCTACTGCTGCCGCCGCCGACACCTACGTCAAGACACCGGCTTACGAGTGGCTCCGCGACTCTGTGCGGCAAGGTGAATACGTGGCCACAGCCCCGGCGGCTGACCACATCGTGTCGACCTACAAGGCTCAGCCGGGCTACTTCATGCCCATCGAGGGTGAGTGGCGGCTGAAGAATGACATCTCAGCCTACCCTCAGCTCATCACCCCTGACCGGCTGCACACCGCCGTCTACAACATGGGGCTCGACGAGATGGTCAACGCTGTGGAGGCCGACACCACACTGCGTACCGGCAAGGAGTGGGCCGGCGTTTGGACCCGCGACGTGAGTTATTCCATCCTCCTGTCCATGGCCTATATGCAGCCGGAGGCATCGCGCATCTCGCTCGAAAAGAAAGTTGACCGCCTCGGCCGCATCATCCAGGATACCGGCAGCGGCGGAGCGTGGCCTGTAAGCTCTGACCGCCAGATATGGACCGTGGCTGCGTGGGAGGTCTACAAGGCCACCGGCGACCGCAAGTGGCTCCGCCACGCATATGACGTGGCCCGCCGGTCGCTTATGACAGATGCTGCCACCATCTACGACCCCGCAACAGGACTCGTCAGAGGCGAGACCTCCTTCATCGACTGGCGCGAGCAGAGCCACCCCAAGTGGATGCAGACCGCCGACATCTTCTCCACCCTCACCCTCTCTACATCCATAGTCCACTCGCAGGCCTGGAAGTCACTCGCTGCCATGGCCACAGAGCTGGGCATCAAGAAAGAGGCTGACGGCTATCTGGAACGCGCGGCTGCCATTGACGCCGCCGTCAACAAATATCTGTGGATGCCCGAGCGCGGATATTACGCGATGTATCTCTATGGGCGTGACAATCAGATTATCAACCCTCGCGCAGAAACCCTCGGCGAGAGCCTGGCGATAGTGTGGGGCGTGGCTGACAAGGAGCGTGCTCAGTCCATCACTGAGCACAACCCGGTGACACCCTTCGGCCCCGGAGTGTTCTTCCCGCAGATTGCCGATATGCCGCCTTATCACAACAACTCTCTCTGGCCCTGGGTGGATGCCTGGTGGACCATTGCAAACGCCAAGGCGGGCAACGAGCAGGGAACCCTGCAAGGTTTCGGTGCTCTGCTGCGCCCGGCGGCCCTGTTCTGCACCAACAAGGAGAACTTGGTGCTCGACAACGGCGATATCGCCACCGAGCTTAACTCCTCCAATATGCTGTGGTGTCTGGCCGGCAACCTCGCCATCACCCACAAGGTGCTGTTCGGCATCGACTACCGCGCCGACGGACTGGCCTTTGCCCCCTTCGTGCCGGAAGTGCTCGGCCAGACGCGCACACTCTCCAATTTCACTTACCGCGACGCCATCCTAAACATCACCGTGGAGGGCTACGGCGCGCGCATCAAGTCGTTCACTGTCAACGGCAAGGAGCAGGAGCCCTTCCTTGCTGCCAAGAAGGCTAAGGGCACCCTGGACATCCACATCGTCATGGACTCTCAGCCCATACCACCACTGAAGGTCAACAATGTGCCTAACGCCAAGAGTCCCCTCACCCCCATTCTGCGCATCGAGGGCGATATGCTGGCATGGAACCCCATCGAGTACATCAACCGCTACGAGGTGCTTCGCAATGGCGAAGTGGTGGCGGTGACTCGCTCCACCACCTACAAACCCGAGTTCCCCGGGGAGTATCAGGTGATAGGCATCAGCGGCGAGGGCATCCCCTCCTTTGCATCCGAACCGGTGTCGACAGCTCAGGCTGTCAAAGCCCAGATTCCCGGCGAAGGCGTCGCGGTGACATCCTCTGAGATTCCCGTTGACTATCGTCCCGCAGATGCCGTGACCGGCTGGACAGGCAACGGCTTTGTGGAGCTTGACAAGAGTTCGGCTCCGCTGAGCGTGACTGTCAGCATACCCGAGGAGGGTGACTGGTTTGCATCCATGCGTTACGCCAACGGCAATGGTCCGGTCAACACTGAGAACCGCTGCGCCATACGCACGCTGCTTGTCGACGGCAAGCCCGCGGGCATCATGGTGTTCCCGCAGCGCGGCAGCGGCAACTGGGATGACTGGGGCTGGTCTAACTCCATACTCATCCCCGGCCTCACTCCCGGCGAGCATACGCTCACTCTGGAGTTCCTGCCCGACAACGAAAACATGAACATAGACACCAACCACTTCCTGCTCGACTCCCTGTCGCTCCGCAAGAAGTGAGGCTCCCCCACCGTGACGAGCCACAGGCACGTCCCTACATTAGGGCGGCGGTGGTCAGAGCCGCTGCAAGCAGGGCCAGATAAATCAGGAACACTCTATGCAAGGGTGGGTTGCTTCGCCAGGCAATCCACCCTTGCTCTGCCAAGCATACGGCCACAGGCATCATCGGGAGCAGATAACGCGACACCGAGCCGCCATACATCACCGCGATGCCTCCCCACACTGCCGCGAGCCACAGGCCCATACGCTCTGCCAGTGACAGCGGATGGCGCTTGCGGATGCTTCCGCCAAGGGCAGTAACCAGCCATGACAGTGCCAACCCGCCCTCGGCATACCACACCCACCCCTGGTGGGCGTAGGCCAACGTATAGGCGCGATGCACATCGGCAGCAGCATTCCATGCCAACGGTATCACCCACTGCACGGCCACCGACACAGGCATCCATAGTATGCGTCGCAGCCATGGCCACGAGGAGTAGTCGCCGATGAGACGCATATAGCCGGCCTGTGTCTCGCGCTCGTTGAAATACTCGAAGTAGGCGCTCTCTATCGCGTCGTCATTGAAATAGAGTGAGGGCTGGAGGGCGACATCAAGAGTCTGCATCAACGCCCACACAATCACTGCAAGTACAATGACAGCGGCCACACCCCGCAGATTGTCGCGCCGCAGCATAAAGAGCGATGCCCCGGCGGCCATCATAGCCATAGGCAGGCGCAACAGCCCGGTCAGCAACAGCCCGCACACCACCATCGCCGCCAGCAGCAGTGTGTGCGCACGGGTGGCAGCAGGTCGCCACAACACGGTGAGTCCGGTGAGCGACAACACCATGCCGAGGCCCACCAATGACTCCTTCATCATCAGCGTGCCCATCGTGAGCCAGTAAGCCTGTGCCGCTATCATAATCATGGCGCACGCGGCCATCCACTGCGGGCTCCTCACAGCGGCTCCGTTATCCTGCCGAGGGGTCTCCCCTGCTATCCTGACGGCAAGCACGCCGGTTAGCACCACCGAGAGCAGCGTGGCCAGCATGCTCAGCCCCAGGGCCGGCATCACAGTGAGGCCGAAAACCTTGATCAGCCCCGCAAGGAGCACGGCATATTGGTGGACTATGAAGCCATAATAGGTCTCTGTGTCGAAGCCAAGCCACTCCAGAGCGGTCTGGCGCGCTGTGAAGTCATCGTCGCATGTGAGCAGCGGGTCAGTGACGGTATGGCCACAGGCCACGGTCCATTGGTGCAGGTTGGCGGCAGCTCCCCAGCTCAGCAGCAACCATGTGACAAGGAGAGTAATCCGGCCGGCGGCACTCCGCGACGGCGTGAGGCGATAGGCACAGAGAGCCAGCCCAATAACCACAAGCTGCATCAGCAGAAATTGCCAAGTGGCACCACACGGGAACGTCAACGGAGCGAAACACCCGACCACCAGGATCGGTCCGGTAAGCCATGACGCTGCGTTGTGAGCCGTGACGCGGTCTCGGCTCTCACCCCCCCTGCTCATGTCTGAGAGGCGCAGGATGTCGCCGTGGTGTAGGTGCCTATGTGGCGCTGCTTCTTCTCTTCGAAGATGTCGTCTATGGCGAAGAAGATGCCGCTCTCCTCCACGTCGCCGAATTCATCATTGATGGCCGTGCCAAACATCTTCATGGTCGGCGACAGACTCATGTAGGCATTCACCAGCGGAGGGATGTTGTAGCCGTGGTCACGCACGGCGCGGTTGAGCACCTTATAGTCAGCTTTGAAATCATCGTGCGGGAACAAAGCCTCCATGGCCGCCGTATCCATATGTGTGGGCAGCGGCGTGATGGGCGTGACGAGGTGTTCGTGGTCTGGAAAGTGCTTGGACAGAAAGTAGAGAATCATGTTGCGGCACTCCTCATCGTAGCTCGGATACATGGTGACCTTGCCGAAGAGGTAACGCATCTCGGGGTAAACCACTGTCAGAGCGCCGAGGCCATCCCACAGATTGTCAAGCACGTAGATGGCTTTCACGCCAGCGCGGGTTGACTGATACTCCAGACGCACGAATGAGCGGCCAAGCTCTATGGTGGCCGGCAGCAGCTCGTTGATGAACCGGTCACTGAAACGGAACATATGGCTCGTGGCTATCCGGGGCGTGCCGTCGGGGAGCTGCCTGATATCGGGGCCGAGGATAAAGCGATAGCCGCCGAGAATCATCTCATTCTCAGGGTCCCACACTATGAGCTGGCGGCACGGTGGCTCCATCATGTCATACTCGTCGATGTCACACTCCTTGCCGGTGCCGCCGCCGGCACTGCGGAAGGCTATCTCACGGAGGCGACCCACCTCACGCATCACCGCCGGAGCATCGCGGCCGTCCACCACATAGATGTCGTTGCCACCCTTGTTGGTGTGGCGCAGGAAGCGGTCAGCCGTCAGCTCCGCCTTCAGCAGGCTGATGTCCACGGGGTCGATGATGCGTTGCATTTTTGCCATAGCGCTATGTGTTGTAGCTCGATTGCTGTCTTTAGGTGTGATTGTAAATGATTGATTGCTGTGCCTCATGCAGGCGTGGTGGAAGTGCGTTGGTGTCACTCTGCCGGACCCAGTTTGAGTGAGTACACTATCTTGCGGATGGCCAGGGACTCATCCACGGCGCGCGCACCACCGTGCAGGCGTGTCACGGGGATACGTCTGCCGACGTATATGTCGAAATGCTTCCCCCGGCTGAGCATCACCTCGCGGGGCAGGCGAAGCATCTCATAGTTGAACTTCAGCCCGAGGCGCTCGCGGGCTTGCGCCAGCCGATAGAACAGACGTGAGTTCTCGCCGTCGAAATAGAGCGGCACGATGTCGCGCCCGGAGCTGACGGAGAGGTTGACAAAGCTCTTGCGCCACCGCAAGTCGGCCACCTTGCCACCCTTTCCGCGACGGCTCACCAGCCCGGCGGGAAACACTATCATCGGTCGCTCCGAGGCGAAAGCCTCCTCGACCATAGTGGTGGCCCCGCGGCTCTGTCGTCCCAACTTGTTGACCGGCACAAACACCTTGCGCAGAGGCTCCACGGCCATAAGCAAGTCGTTGACCACGAAGTACGGCTCTACGCCGTGATGGCGCGTCACCATATCTATAAGGGCCATCCCGTCCAGGCCGCCCAAAGGGTGATTGCTCACGTAGGTCACCCGCCGGTCAGCGGCAGCGGGCAGGCTGTCCGCGCCATGCACGGCATAGTCCACGTGCAGGTATGCCAGCACATCGCGGCAGAAGTCGGCCCCTTCAAGCCCCTCGGCATGACCCAACAGGGAGTTGAGGTCACGCTGACACACCTCATGCTCGAGCCACGCTATCAGCGGGCGCGGGATGTAGCGGTAATAGCGGGGCAACCGCTCCCGTATCACCGCATCGATGTCTATCTTCATCCAGGGCATAGCAGTCAGGCTATATTGACGTCACATACGGCCTGTCCGTGCGGAGTGGCCATAATGGATGCAAACTTAGCGAGAATTCCCCAATGCCGCAACCCCTTTGCACACCTATCCGCCCGCTTGTGCACTCACACCGCGCCGGGGCAACATATTGACGGAATGACACGGGGTTTTACTTCAATCTGAAAGCACAGTTGGTGATTTTTTGTGCAACTTTTTGCCGCCACAAATTATATTGCTACCTTTGCAACTTCTAAGGTAATAAAGAAATCGACCAAAATCTATGAGCGAACGTCTCTACATCTTCGACACCACGCTGCGCGACGGCGAGCAGGTGCCCGGCTGTCAGCTCAACACTGTTGAAAAAATCGAGGTGGCCAAGGCTCTCGAGGCCCTCGGAGTTGACATCATCGAGGCGGGTTTCCCGGTGTCGAGTCCCGGCGACTTCAATTCGGTAGTGGAGATCTCCAAGGCTGTAACATGGCCCACCATCTGCGCACTGACACGCGCCGTGGAAGGCGACATCCGCGTGGCCGCAGAAGCCCTGGCATATGCCAAGCACAAGCGCATCCACACAGGCATCGGCACTTCGGACTATCACATCAAGTACAAGTTCAACTCCAACCGCGAGGAGATTTTGGAGCGTGGCGTGGCTGCCGTGAAGTATGCCAAGAGCCTGGTGGAGGATGTGGAGTTTTACTGCGAGGATGCCGGACGCACCGAAAATGAGTACCTCGCTCGCGTGGTGGAGGCCGTGATAGCCGCCGGAGCCACCGTGGTCAACATCCCCGACACCACCGGCTACTGCCTCCCCGAGGAGTATGGAGCCAAGATACGCTACCTCATGGAGCATGTGCCCAACATTGACCGGGCCATCCTGTCCACACACTGTCACAACGACCTGGGCATGGCCACCGCCAACACCGTCACCGGTGTCATCAACGGCGCCCGTCAGGCGGAGGTGACTATCAACGGCATAGGCGAGCGCGCCGGCAACACCGCCCTCGAAGAGGTGGTGATGACATTCCGCTCACACCGCGATCTGGGCATCGACACCAACATCAACGCCGTGAAGATTGCCCCGATTTCACGTATGGTGTCATCACTGATGAATATGCCCGTGCAGCCCAACAAGGCCATCGTGGGCCGCAACGCCTTTGCCCACTCCTCGGGCATCCATCAGGACGGCGTGCTCAAGAACCGCGAGAGCTACGAGATTATCGACCCCAAGGAAGTAGGCATCGACGAGAACTCCATCGTGCTCACAGCCCGCTCAGGCCGCGCAGCCCTCAAGCACCGTCTCCACACCCTCGGCATCAACCTCGACAGCGAAGCCCTCGACAAGGCTTACGAGCAGTTCCTCAAACTCGCTGACCGCAAGAAGGAGATTAACGATGACGACGTGCTGATGCTCGCCGGCCAGCACCACCGCTCCAAGAGCCGCATCAAGATAGACTTCCTGCAAGTCACCACCGGCGTGGGCGTGCAGCCCGTGGCCAGCGTGGGGCTCGACATCGCGGGCGAGAAGTTTGAGGCTTGTGCCACCGGCAACGGCCCAGTAGATGCCGCCATCAACGCTATCAAGAACATCATCCACCGCAAGATGCTCCTCAAGGAGTTCCTGATACAGGCCATCAACAAGGGCAGCAACGACGTGGGCAAGGTGCACATGACCGTCGAGTATGACGGTGCACACTACAACGGCTTCTCGGCCAACACCGACATCGTGGCCGCCAGCGCCGAAGCCTTCATAGACGCCATCAACAAGTTCGTCCACTGACCCAAGGATTGGGTCCTCATATGACCGCGAGGGGTGTCGCAAAACCATCGATTGACGGAAATTGCCTGTTTTGCAACATTCTCCCCACCCCCAAAAAAGACATTCATCCAAACTCTTCCAATAGCGAACAATGCCCAAGACTCTCTTTGACAAAATCTGGGATGCACACGTGATCAACCGCATCACCGACGGCCCCGACCAGCTATATATCGACCGCCACTACTGCCACGAGGTGACCTCGCCGCAGGCTTTCGAGGGGCTGCGCCAGCGCGGCCTCAAGGTGATGCGCCCCGCGCGCACCTTCTGTATGCCTGACCACAACATCCCCACCCACGACCAGGACAAGCCCATCGACGACCCCGTGTCACGCAATCAGGTGGACACTCTGGAGCGCAACACCCGCGAGTTTGGCGTGAACCACTTCGGCATCGGCCACCGCAAGAACGGCATCATACACGTCGTAGGCCCCGAGAACGGCCTCACCCTCCCCGGCTACACCATAGTGTGCGGCGACAGCCACACCTCCACCCACGGGGCCTTCGGGGCCGTGGCCTTCGGCATCGGCACCTCTGAAGTGGAGATGGTACTCGCCTCTCAGTGCATCCTCCAGCCCAAGCCCAAGACGATGCGGATCAACGTCAACGGCAAGCTCCGCCCCGGAGTCACCGCCAAGGACATCGCACTCTACATCATAGCCCGCATGACCACCGGCGGAGCCACCGGCTACTTCGTGGAGTATGCCGGCGAGGCCATCCGCTCGCTCTCCATGGAGGAACGCATGACCGTGTGCAACCTTTCCATCGAGATGGGCGCACGCGGAGGCATGATAGCTCCGGATCAGACCACCTTCGACTATGTCAAGGGACGCGAATATGCCCCGCAGGGCGAGGAGTGGGACAAGGCCCTGGCTTACTGGCAGACTCTCTACACCGACCCGGACGCCACCTTTGACGCCGAAATAAACTTTGATGCCGCTGACATCGAGCCGCGCGTCACCTTCGGCACCAACCCCGGCATGGGCATCGGCATCAGCGAGGCCGTCCCCGCTCCCGATGCTGCTGACGAGGCCGGACTCCAGAGCTATGAGAAGGCTCTGGACTACATGGGCTTCAAGGTTGGCGAGAAACTCAAGGGTAAGAAAGTGGACTACGTGTTCCTGGGAAGCTGCACCAACGGCCGCATTGAGGACTTCCGCTCCTTCGCAGCCATGGTCAAGGGTAAGCAGAAAGCCCCCGGCATCACCGCATGGCTCGTGCCCGGCTCATGGGGCGTGAGTGACCAGATCAAGGCCGAGGGACTCGACAAAGTGCTCGCCGACGCCGGCTTCGAGCTCCGTCAACCCGGCTGCTCGGCATGCCTGGCCATGAACGATGACAAGATTCCCGCCGGCAAGCTCGCCGTGAGCACCAGCAACCGCAACTTCGAGGGGCGGCAGGGCCCCGGTGCACGCACCATCCTCGCCGGGCCGCTTGTGGCCGCCGCCACTGCCATCACCGGTGTGCTCACCGACCCCCGCGACCTCCTCTGATTGTTCACTCACAGCACGTCACACCCTCTGACGCTCTCACAGTCAACCCGATGAAAGAAAAATTCACCACCATAACCTCCACATGCGTTCCCCTGCCCATGGAGAACGTTGACACTGACCAGATTATCCCCGCCCGCTTCCTCAAGGCAACCAAGCGCGAAGGCTTCGGCGAGAACCTGTTCCGCGACTGGCGCTATGACAAGGATGGCAACCCCATAGCCGACTTCGTGCTCAACGACCCCACCTACTCGGGCGTAATCCTGGTGGCAGGCAAGAACTTCGGCTCCGGCTCGTCGCGTGAGCACGCCGCATGGGCCATTGCCGACTACGGCTTCCGCGTGGTCATCTCCAGCTTCTTCGCCGACATCCACAAGAACAACGAGCTCAACAACTTCGTGCTCCCCGTCGTGGTCAGCGAGGAGTTTCTGGCCGAGCTCTTCAGCTCCATCGAGGCCAACCCCAAGATGGAAGTAAAGGTTGACCTTCCCTCGCAGACCGTCACCAACCTCGCCACCGGCCGCTCGGAACACTTCGACATCAACGCCTATAAGAAACAGTGCCTATCCCAGGGCCTTGACGACATCGAGTATCTCCTGACCAAAACCGCCGACATCGAGGCTTACGAGCAGCAGCAAGCGAAGTAATGGGGTTTGTTGAAATTCTTGACACAACACTCCGCGACGGCGAGCAGACATCCGGCGTGAGCTTCACACCCTCGGAGAAGCTCACCATAGCACGCCTGCTCCTCACCGAGCTCCACATACCCCGCGTGGAGATTGCCTCGGCAAGGGTAAGCGAGGGTGAGCGCACGTCGGTCACTGACGTATGCCGCTGGGCCTCGCAGGCCGGCCTCATTGACGCCATAGAGGTGCTCGGGTTCCTTGACCGCGGAGTCAGCGTGGACTGGGTGAAAGGCGTTGGTGCCCGCGTAATCAACCTCCTCAGCAAGGGCTCCGAGAAGCACTGCCGCTACCAGCTCCAGCAGACACCGCAGCAGCACATCGACGCCATCCGCGCCGAAGTGGAGCGTGCCGTGGCTGCCGGCCTCCGCGTCAACCTCTATCTTGAGGACTGGAGCAACGGCATGAAGCACTCCCCGGACTACGTGTTCACCCTGATGGATGCCATCCGCCACCTCCCCATCGAGCGGTTCATGCTACCCGACACCCTCGGCATCCTCAACCCCTACGACACGCTCTCCTACATACACCGCATGGTCAAGACCTACCCGGGTCTGCACTTCGACTTCCATGCCCACAACGACTATGACCTGGCCACGGCCAACGTCTTTGCCGCACTCAAGGGGGGGGCCCGAGGGGTTCACGCCACCATCAACGGCCTGGGCGAGCGAGCCGGCAACGCCGCGCTGTCAAGCTGCGTGGCCGTGATTCATGACCAGCTCCACAGCACCACCGGGGTCGATGAGAGCAAAATCAACAAGGTGAGCCACATCGTAGAGTCATTCTCGGGCATCATGGTGCCCCCCAACAAGCCGATTATCGGCGACTCGGTGTTCACCCAATGTGCCGGCATCCACTCCGATGGCGACAACAAGAAGCAGCTCTACTTCAACGACCTCCTCCCCGAGCGCTTCGGCCGTGAGCGAGAGTATGCTCTGGGCAAGACCTCGGGCAAAGCCAACATCCGCAAGAACCTCGAAGCCCTCGGCATCGAGCTGAGCGAGCGCCATGTGCGCGAGGTCACCGACCGCGTCATAGCCCTCGGCGACAAGAAGGAGATAGTCACCCAGAGCGACCTCCCCTTCATTGTGGCCGACGTGGTGAAGCACGCCTCCATCCCCTCGCATGTGCGGCTGGTGAACTACTCCATCTCCGCCTCCATGGGGCTGCAACCCATGGCCATGGTGCGCCTGAGCGTAAACGGCCAGGAATACACCGCCAACGCCTCGGGTGACGGCCAGTATGACGCTTTCGTCCGCGCCCTGCGCAACATATACCGCACCAAGCTCAAGCGCACATTCCCCAAGCTGACCAACTACACCGTCAACATTCCCCCGGGCGGCCGGTCGGACGCTCTTGTCCACGCCACCATCACCTGGGACTATGACGGCCACATCATCAAGACACGAGGCCTCGACGGCGACCAGACAGAGAGCGCCATCAGCGCTACCGTCAAGATGCTCAACATCATCGAGAACCTCCGCGCCGAGCAGAAATAACCCCCCGCCAACTCTACACAAATCCAACAATACACACTCCCCTATCATGGACTTCAAGATCGCAGTGCTTGCCGGCGACGGCATAGGCCCCGAAATCTCCAAGCAGGGCGTCGACGTGATGACCGCCGTATGCCGCAAATTCGGTCACAACGTGGAGTATCGCCACGCCCTCTGCGGCGCTCACGCCATCGACGAGACCGGCGACCCCTTCCCCGAAGACACCTTTCAGACCTGTCTGTGGGCTGATGCCGTGCTCTTCTCAGCCGTAGGCGACCCCAAGTTTGACAACGACCCCACAGCCAAAGTGCGCCCCGAGCAGGGACTGCTCGCCATGCGCAAGAAGCTCGGCCTCTATGCCAACATCCGCCCCGTGGAGACCTTTGACTGCCTGCTGCATATGTCACCGCTGCGCAAGGACATCATCGAGGGAGCTGACTTTGTGTGCATCCGCGAGCTCACCGGCGGTATGTACTTCGGCGAGAAGTTCGAGAGCGACGACCGCGCCTACGACACCAACGCCTACACCCGCCCCGAGATAGAGCGCATCCTCAAGGTGGGCTTCGAGTATGCACGCCGCCGCAACAAGCACCTCACCGTGGTTGACAAGGCCAACGTGCTCGCCTCATCACGCCTCTGGCGCAAGATCGGTCAGGAGATGGCCCCGCAATACCCCGATGTCACCACCGACTTCATGTTCGTGGACAATGCTGCTATGCGCATGATTCAGGATCCGCGCTTCTTCGACGTCATGGTCACCGAAAACACCTTCGGCGACATCCTCACTGACGAGGGTTCCGTCATCTCCGGCTCCATGGGCCTGCTCCCCTCAGCCTCCACAGGCGAGAAGACTCCCGTCTTCGAGCCCATCCACGGCTCATGGCCCCAGGCCAAGGGCAAGAACATCGCCAACCCTCTGGCACAGATACTCTCCGTGGCCATGCTCTTCGAGTATTTCGGCCTCAAGGAGGAGGGCACTCTCATCCGCAAAGCCGTAGGTGCCTCACTCGACGCCAACGTCCGCACCCCCGAAATCCAGGTGCCCGGCGGCGCCACCTACGGCACCCGCGAAGTAGGCGAATGGATCGTCGACTACATCACCCGCGCCTGACACCCCGGCACCCCTCGGAATTCCATCAGTAGCGTAAACGCCAATACGCTTGAACATGGGAGTCACAGTTATCCACCGTGCCTTCCACAAAAATTTCGATTTTAAGAAATGCCTTGTAGAGATGCCTTATAGAAATGTGGATTGTTGCATTTCTATAAGGCATTTCTTTACGGGGTCGTCAGGGACATGCTAAACCTCCCAAACCGCTCCCGTTTCAACATCCCAGAGCAGTTAAAGGCGTCAATAATAAGCTTTCTCTATTGCTTATGGCAGCCTGATAAATTATAGTCCATTTCAAATTTATCGAACAAACAACATGAAGTTACATTTTTTTTGTAGCTTTGTGGCGACATGGAACAGCTCATCCAAACGACAAATAGTACAGTGGCCCCTAAGCATCGATCAATAGACAAAGCTAAACCATTCTTGAAATGGGCAGGAGGAAAGAGCCAATTACTCAACACGATTGACACACTCCTGCCGAGGGATTTTAATCGTCGACATAACGTAACTTATATTGAACCTTTTGTCGGTGGTGGAGCCATGCTTTTTCATATGTTGAAATCTTATCCCAACATTTCCAAGGCGATAATAAATGACATAAACAATAATCTAGTCATCACTTACAGGGTCATACGTGATTTACCCATAGAACTGATTGAGTCTCTCTCGCAGTTGCAAGCCAGTTACAGAGCATTGTCCGGTCAAGACCAGCAAAAGGAGTTTTATTTAGATATACGCACTAGTTTCAACTCTGACAATCTTTCTGACATCGAGGTTGCGGCCTATATGATTTTTCTTAATCATACATGCTTCAACGGATTGTATAGAGAAAACTCTAAGGGTGAGTTCAATGTACCTTTCGGGCGCTATGCCAATCCAGTAATATGCGATAAAGCAGTACTTCTCGCAGACAGTGAGTTGTTACAGCGAGTAGAAATTCTCCATGGTGACTACAGTCAAATATACGAATATGCTGACAGCAACACATTCGTATATTTTGATCCTCCGTATCGGCCCTTAGATGCCACGTCTTCCTTTAACACATATGTAAAAGAACCTTTTGGCGATGCCGAACAGATTAGGCTAAAAGAGTTCTATGAAAGGTTGTCGGCAAAAGGATGCACTACAATGCTGAGCAACTCTGATTGCAAAGGACGGAACCCCGATGATTGTTTTTTTGATAATCTATATATGGCATACAACATTAAGAGAGTTCTTGCAAAACGATCCATCAATGCCAATCCCAACAAGCGAGGCTTTCTCACAGAGCTACTTATATTGAACTACACTGATAGTATCGATACTGTAAATTCCTTATTTTAATCATGCTCAATAGATGAAAAATCTTGACGATTTTATCAAGCCGCTAAAGCAAACAAATGTTGGCCTTAGCCATTATGTGGACTTTAAGAAAGTCGCCGCTAACGTTGATGCCGTCGCCATCAAATTAAATCAGCTGAATTATCTTATAGGACAGCAAGATATGGCAGAGGCTGTGAAAAAGCTGTGGGCCGAGAACCCCAAAGCATTCTCGGTTCTTGATATTCTTATCGCAGTGCGTCCAACCGATAAGAAGAAAGCTATTACAGCTGATGGAAGCGTCAGACTTGTTTCCGACTTTTTTAACACCCCTGAGAACATAACTACATTTCTGGATGAAACAGGATTGACAGAAGTGCTTCGGTCTAAACAAATCAACAATCTTGTGGACTATGTGTTCGGTATAGAAGTTGGCTTGGATTCCAATGCCCGAAAGAATCGAGGAGGTCATCTCATGGAAAACTTAGTGGCAGACATTCTAACCGCCAATGATATCCCATATGCACGGGAAATCAATTATAATGAGTTTCCTGCTATTGCCGCCGCGCTTGGAGCAGATAAAAAGCGTTTTGACTTCGTTGTCACCACTCCTGGTTTGACATATCTGATTGAAACAAACTTTTATGCCTCCGGCGGCTCCAAACTAAACGAAGTAGCACGTGCTTACTCTGAGTTAGCACCGAAAATAAACTCGGTTCCCGGCTTTGAATTTGTATGGATAACTGATGGCATCGGTTGGAAAACAGCTCGGAGCAAACTTGCCGAAGCTTATAAAAACATCCCGTCCGTCTATAATCTTACTGATATCCGATGCCTTATCACTGAAATAAAATCAAGATTATCCCTATTGTAACGTAACGCTCCACACCATCCCTGTGTCAACTATGTTAGCAGCAGACTACAAATCCGATGACAGGGCTTTCACTCTTTTGCATGGGGATTGCTTTGATCTGCTGAAGCAATTTGAGTTTAAGTTCAACATGATTTTTGCCGACCCTCCTTACTTTTTGTCAAATGGAGGGATTAGCTATCATGCCGGTAAAATAGTATGTGTAGACAAAGGTGACTGGGATAAAAATGGAACACCTGAGACGATTGATGCTTTCAATTGTGAATGGCTGTCCCTCTGCCATGATAAGTTGGTCGATAACGGTTCAATATGGATTTCCGGCACACATCATAATATTTTCTCCGTTGCCAATACACTTACTGCGCTGGGATACAAGATTCTTAATGTCATTACCTGGGTAAAGACAAATCCTCCGCCTAATATTTCATGCCGATATTTTACCTTTTCCACTGAATACCTCATTTGGGCACGTAAATCGCACAAAACTCCCCATAAATTCAATTATCGCCTTATGAAGGAAATAAACCATGGGAAGCAAATGACTGACGTGTGGAGAATGCCATCTATTGCACCCTGGGAAAAATCATGTGGCAAGCATCCGACACAGAAACCTATTCCCCTGCTCACTCGCGTCATTCTGGCATGCACTGACTGCAACGACTGGATTCTTGACCCCTTTGCCGGTTCTTCAACCACCGGCATTGCAGCCAATCTTTGCGGTCGCCGCTATCTTGGTATTGAGAAAGAAAAACCGTTCATTCATCTATCCATAAATCGTCGGAGAGAGTTGGACGATTCTTCTATTCGAAGCCTTTACAAACGTAGACTTAATGACTTGCTGATTGCAGAAAATCAGTCATCAGTCCTTAGTGAGCCATATTGCTGCTATGGAGGTGACCTGCCTTTTTAAGAGTGTGACTGATGTCTATGCTATTGGTTGTAGCAGCCATACCTGTGCTTGCCGCCGTTGTTTGCGATTGCTTGAATGAGGAATTGTGGCTGAAATTATGTAACTTTGCGGCTGTCAATCGTCACAATGCTCAGCTACATCACTTGGACTGCTGACCCGGTCCTCTTCCATCTCGGCCCAATCGTCATCCGCTGGTACAGTCTGGCGTTCGCCATCGGCTTCATTGCCGGCTACGAGATTGTGGCCCGCATGTTTCGCCACGAGGGTGCCCCGGAGCGCTGGCTCGGCATCCTGCTGCTGTGGACCATCGCCGGCACCGTCATCGGAGCACGTCTGGGGCATGTGTTCTTCTACGAATGGGATGTCTACCGTCAGAACCCCGTCACGATACTCTACGTGTGGCAGGGTGGCCTCGCCAGCCACGGTGGCACCATTGGCATCATCATCGCCGTGATTCTCTTCTCCATCTTCACCACCAAGCGCAGCCCGCTGTGGACCTTTGACCGTCTGGTGGTGCCCATAGCCCTCACCGGCGGCCTTATTCGCCTGGGCAACCTGATGAACTCCGAGATTTACGGCCACGCCACCACCCTCCCCTGGGGCTTCAAGTTCGTGCGCTCCGCCGAGTATCACCGCCTCTATGAGGGCCTTGCGTGTCACCCCACTCAGATTTATGAGGCGCTGGTCTACTTCGCACTCTTTGCCCTGCTGATGTGGATGTATTGGCGCAAGAACGCCGAAGCCCGCCCCGGACTGATATTCGGCGTGTTTATGATAGGCACCTTCCTGAGCCGGTTCTTCATAGAGTTTATCAAGAACGACCAGGTGGACTTCGAGGCCGGCATGACCCTCAACATGGGTCAGTGGCTGAGCATCCCCTTCGTGCTGCTCGGCATCTTCCTGGTGATCTACGCCATGACGCGGCCTCCGAAAGTGCTCACCTTCCCCAACCGCTTCGCCGACGAGGATGCCCCTGACAGGACTCAGGAGCGTTCACGCAACAAAAAGCCTGTGAAATAATGAAAGCGGACATCGTCGCCAACACCCTCTCGATGCTCTCCGGGCTCTTCTCGCGTCCCGGCTACCGCGTGGGTGCCGCGCTGAGCGGCGGCGGTGCCCGTGGCTTCGCCCACATCGGTGTGCTCCAGGCTCTTGACGAGGCCGGAGTGAAGCCCGACATTGTGGCCGGAGTGAGCGCCGGGGCGGTGGCCGCAGCCTTCTATGGCGCCGGCATCCCCTTCAGCGAGATGCTCCGGGCATTTCAGGAGGCCAAGTTCTCGGACTTCGCCGAGCTCGGCGTCCCCAAGGACGGGTTCTTCAAACTTGACCGCTTCGGCAAGTTCCTACGCAACAACATCCCTTACGAGCGCATCGAAGACCTCCCGGTCAAGACCGTGATATGCGCCACTGACATAGACCGTGGTGAGGCAGTGGTGTTTGAGGAAGGGCCTCTTGCAGAGTGCGTCCTGGCCTCTTGCAGCATCCCCATCGTGTTCAAGCCACGCGTGATCAACGGCACCCGCTACGTGGATGGCGGCGTGCTCCACAACCTTCCCGCATGGGCCATCCGCGAGAGGTGCCGCACCCTCTACGGCGTCAACGTATCGCCCCCCGACAAGCGCGACCGACGGCCCAAAAGCACCATCCTCGACATGGCCACCGCATCATTCAAGCTCATGGCAAAGACCAACGCCGTGCCTGACATGCTGCTCTGCGACCACGTAATCCAGGTCGAGGACATAGCCCACTACAACGTGTTTAACCTTCACGAAGTAGAGAAAATCTATACTCTTGGCTATCAAGCCACCAAGCGACTGTTATCGCAGCAATGAAAAACAAACCAATCATCTATCAGCTCATACCCCGCCTTTTCACCAACCTCAACGACCATTGCATCCCCAATGGCTCCATCCTGCAGAACGGCTCGGGTAAGCTCAACGACATCACCCCCCTGGTGCTCAAATCCATCAAGGAGCTGGGCGTGACACACGTGTGGTACACCGGCGTGATCGAACACGCCCACACCGCAGACTACACCCGCTACGGCATAGCCCGCAATAACCCCCACATCATCAAGGGTAAGGCCGGCTCGCCCTACGCCATCACCGACTACTACGACATAGACCCTGACATCGCCGTGGATGTGGACCGCCGCATGGACGAGTTCGAGGAGCTGGTGACACGCACACACGATGCCGGCATGGATGTAATCATCGACTTCGTGCCCAACCACGTAGGCCGCCAGTATCACTCTGACGTGGCTCCCGCCGGGGTCGATGACCTCGGTGCACATGACGACACCAACCTCTACTTCGGCCGCGACAACAACTTCTACTACATCCCCCGCCAGCTCTTTGCCCCTAACATTGACCTGGGCACCGGCAAGGATGCCTACATCGAGTTTCCCGCCAAAGCCACCGGCAACGACTGCTTCTCGGCCTTCCCCGGCGAGTATGACTGGTATGACACGGTGAAGCTCAACTACGGTGTGGACCACGGCGACGGCTCGCAGCACTTCGACCCGATTCCCGACACATGGTTCAAGATGCTCCACATCCTCCGCTTCTGGGCCTCAAAGGGGGTCGACGGGTTCCGCTGCGACATGGTTCATATGGTGCCCCTGGAGTTCTGGCACTGGGCCATTAACAACGTCAAGGAGAGCTACCCGCACGTGAAGTTCATCGCCGAAATATACGACGTGAGCCTCTACCGCCCCTTCCTGAGCTTCGGCGGCTTCGACTACCTCTATGACAAGGTAAACCTCTACGACACCCTGCGCGGCGTGCAGTGCCACAACCACTCGGCTGCCACACTCACCAACTGCTGGCAGACCGTCGAGGGCATCGCGCCCCATATGCTCAACTTCCTGGAGAACCATGACGAGCAGCGCTTCGGCTCACCACAGTATGCCGGAGACCCCGCCAAGGTGATTCCCTCACTGGTGGTCAGCTCCATGATTTCCACCGGCCCGATGATGATCTACATGGGTCAGGAGATTGGCGAACAGGGCCTCGATGCCGAGGGTTACAGCGGCCGCGACGGGCGAACCACCATATTTGACTACTGGAGCATAGAGACCCTGCGCCGCTGGCTCAAGGGACTCAAGGATGGCGAAAGCACCCTCACGGGGCGCGAGCTCTGGCTCCGCAAGCTCTATCAGACCGTCCTCACCGCCTGCAACTCGGAGCGTGCCATCCGCGAGGGCCGCTTCTTTGACCTGATGTATGTCAACTACGACAACCCCTCGCTCAACCCCCACCGCCAGTACGTGTTCATGCGCTCCACCGCCGGCGAGACGCTGGTGATAGCCGCCAACTTCGGCAGCGAGAGCTGCGACCTGCGCATCAACATCCCTGACCACGCCTTTGACGTGCTCAACCTCCCTCAGGGCGAGTGTGTGGCCACCGACCTGCTCACCGGTGACACCATGCGCAAGCACTTCTCACCCACTGCCCCGTTCGAGACCTTCGTGCCACCCTACGACGCCGTTGTGTGGAAGGTGAAGCACCGCAACATCACCGACCCGGATGCCAAGGCTGCTCCCACCCGCGCCATGCGTGCCCGCAAGAAAGCCTGATAAGTTACCCACATCGACAATCTACAATTACATACCACCAATCATATCTCTTATATGACACCGTACAAAATCTTTTCCGGCACCAACTCCCGTTATATGGCCGAGGAAATCTGCAAGGACCTCGGCGTGAAGCTTGGTGAGATGAACATCCAGCGCTTCGCCGACGGCGAGTTTGAAGTGTCGTTTGAGGAGTCAATCCGCGGTTGCGAGGTGTATCTTGTGCAGTCAACGTTCCCCAACAGCGACAACCTCATGGAGCTCCTGCTCATGATTGACGCCGCCAAGCGCGCCTCTGCCAAGACCATCGCTGCCGTGATGCCCTACTTCGGCTGGGCCCGCCAGGACCGTAAGGACAAGCCGCGCGTGAGCATCGCTGCCAAGCTCGTCGCCGACCTGCTGATGGCTGCCGGGGTTGACCGCGTGATCACCATGGACCTCCACGCCGACCAGATTCAGGGATTCTTTGACGTCCCCGTGGACCACCTCTACGCTTCGTCGGTGTTCATCCCCTACATCCAGAGCCTCAACCTGGAGAACCTCGTCATCGCCACCCCCGACGTGGGCGGCGCAAAGCGTGCCAACAACTACGCCAAGTATCTCAACGTGCCCCTGGTGCTCTGCCACAAGCAGCGCGCCAAGGCTAACGTCGTTGAGTCTATGACCGTAATCGGCGACGTCAAGGACAAGAACGTTATCCTCATCGACGATATGGTCGACACAGCCGGCACCATCACCAAGGCTGCTGACCTGATGCTCGCCAACGGCGCCAAGAGCGTACGCGCCCTCGCAAGCCATGCCATCATGAGCGACCCCGCCACACAGCGCGTCAACGACAGCGGCCTCACCGAGATGATTTTCACCAACAGCATCCCCTACACCAAGGAGTGCCCCAAGTGCACCATCATCAGCGTGGCTCATCTCTTTGCCGACACCATCCGCCGCGTGCATGACTGCCAGTCCATCTCCAGCCAGTATCTAATCAAGTAACGGCTCCGCCGCTCACTGACTCACACACCACCCGGGGAGCTGTCCGCACGCTGCGGGTCGCTCCCCGGAGTGCGTGTCGCCGGAATATACTAATCAGCCGTTGAGCTACGTTATATTATTGTATGAAACCAACCATGACCGGCCGCGGCCGGACGGCTCTGGCAGCCCTCGCCCTATGCGCTGCCGCCACTCTCCCCTGTCGCGCCGCCGACAGCTCGCCGGCCTATAACTTCCTCAACATCACCTCATCCGCCAAAGCCTATGGCTTGGGCGGTGTCAACATATCCGCCATCGGGGCCGGCCTCGACATGGTGGAGCAGAACCCCGCGCTCATAGGCCCCGAGATTGGGGCCGCTGCGTCGGTCAACTACACGCGCTGGTTCGGCAACAGCAACTTCACCGGACTGAAGTTCGGCCACCGCGCCACTGACCGCAGCGCCTATGCCGTCGGGCTGCAATACTTCGGCTACGGCACCTTCCACGGCTATGACGAGACAGGAGCCCCGCTGGGCGACTTCACCTCGCAGGATGTGGTGTTCTCAGGCACATACTCCCATGACTTCACCGACCGCCTGCGCGGTGGTGCCACACTCAAGATGGCTTACAGCTCTTATGAGAGCTACTCGGCTCTCGCCATCGCCACTGACCTGGGCATCAACTACTATGATGACGAACATGACCTCTCGCTATCTGTCACGGTGATGAACCTCGGCGGTCAGGTCAAGCGCTTCACCGATGCCTATGACCGCCTCCCCGTGGATGTGCGTCTGGGGTGGTCGCAGCAGTTCGGCACATTCCCCGTGCGCTGGAATGTCACCGCCTGGAACCTCACCAAGTGGAAGCTACCCTACTGGGACAACGGCGACGGCACCGAACCCGCCGAGCGCAAGGATTCATTCGGCAGCAACCTGTTCCGCCATCTGGTGTTCGGTGCCGATATAGTGCCCTCGGATCGCTTCTACCTCTCCCTGGGCTATAACTACAAGACCCGCACCGACATGAGCACCTATGACCGCAACTTCTTCTCCGGCATCTACTTGGGCGCGGGTGTCAATGTGGATATGTTTGCTCTCAACCTCGCCTTCTCACAGCCCCACACCGGTGGCACCACTCTGATGTTCAACCTCAGCACCGACCTGTCTAAATTCCTCAAATGACACCCTCCAGCGTCAACACCGCGACCCCGTCGGCCGCGCCTCTGATCACCATAGCCATTGACGGCTACTCATCATCCGGCAAAAGCTCAATGGCCAAGCAGCTTGCCCGCGAGATAGGCTACCGCTACATCGACTCCGGAGCAATGTATCGCGCCGTGACGCTTGCCGCCATCCGTGCCGGAGCGTTTGATGCCGCCGGCACCCTTGATGTCAACGCACTGCTCGCACTGCTCCCGGAGCTGAAGATTGACTTCCGCGCCACTCCCGGCGGCCAGCACACACTGCTCAACGGTGAGGATGTGGAGACCGACATTCGCTCCATGGCCGTGGCCTCCAAAGTGAGCCTCGTGGCGGAAATCGGGCAGGTGCGCCGAGCCCTTACCGCCCTCCAGCAGTCATACGGCAAGGAGGGTGGCATAGTGATGGATGGCCGCGACATCGGCACCACGGTGTTCCCCGGCGCGCAGATGAAGGTGTTTGTCACCGCCTCGCCGGAGACACGTGCCCGCCGTCGCTTCAAGGAGCTTACTGACAAGGGGTTGAACACCACCTATGAGGAGGTGTTGGCCAATGTCATCAGCCGCGACCACATCGACGAAACGCGCGCCGAGAGCCCCCTGCGTCGTGCCGACGATGCCAAGGTGCTCGACAACTCCTCCCTCACTCCGGCTCAGCAGGATGAGTGGCTTATGAACCTGTACCACAACACCATCGCCGCCCTTGCTCGTGAGGATTGAGATAGACCCCGGAAGCGGCTTCTGCAACGGTGTGGTGTCGGCCATCCGTAAGGCGGAGGCGGAACTCAGCAAGGGGGGTATCCTCTACTGTCTGGGCGACATCGTGCACAACTCTGACGAAGTGGAGCGCCTGCGCGCCAAGGGTCTTGTCACCATCAGCCATGAGCAGCTGGCAGAACTGCATGATGCCAAGGTGCTCCTACGTGCCCACGGCGAACCTCCATCTACCTACGAGCTGGCGCGCCGCAACAATATCGAGATTATAGACGCCACATGCCCGGTGGTGCTCAAGCTCCAGCAGCGCATCAAGCAGGCATACGATGCCGGCGGCACTGACTCCACCATAGTGATTTACGGCAAGAATGGCCACGCTGAGGTCAACGGCCTCGTGGGGCAGACCGCCGGACGCGCCATTGTGGTGGAGAGCGTTGCTGACCTTGATGCTGTGCCCGCCGACCGTCCCGTGGAGCTGTATTCGCAGACCACCAAGAGCACCGAGGGCCTCAGCCTCATAGCCGAGGGCCTCCGTGAGCGCCTGCGCCCGGATGTGACGCTCAACACCCACGACACCGTGTGCCGTCAGGTAAGCTCGCGCGTGCAGAAGCTCCGCGACTTCGCCGCCGCCCATGATGCCATCATCTTCGTCAGCGGAGCCAAGAGTTCCAACGGCCGCATCCTGTTCAACGAATGCAAGCAGGTGAATCCGCGCACATATATGGTGAGCGACGTTCGCGCCTTTGACCCCGACACTGTGGCAGATGCCGCCAGCGTAGGCATCTGCGGCGCCACCTCAACCCCCCGCTGGCTTATGGAGGCTGTCCGCGCACGCCTCGCCGAAGCCTTCTCTGCCAATGGATAACTTCGTAGCCGTTGATGTGGAGACCGCCAACGGTGAGCCCACCTCTGTGTGTGCCATCGGTGCTGTCAAGGTGGTGGACGGGGTGATTACTGACCGCTTCTACGAGCTTGTCAAGCCGGAGCCTGACTACTTCTACCGTTATTTCACGGAGGAGATTCACGGCATCGGCCCGGCCGACGTAGAATCTGCCCGCGGCTTCAACGAGGTGTGGCGCGACCTTGACCGACTCATCGGCGACCTCCCCTTGGTGGCCCACAACAAGGCTTTCGACGAGCGGTGCATCCGTGCGTGCCATCGCTGCTATTCAATGGATTACCCGGATTACCCCTTCTACTGCACGCTCCAGAAGTCACGCCGCACCATTCCACGCGCTCTGATAGGCTCCCACTCTCTCCCCGTAGTGTGTGACTTTCTGGGCATCCCTTTCACCAACCATCACAACGCGCTCGCCGATGCCGAGGCGTGCGCCAAAATCGCCATGACACTGTTATGATGCTCACCCGCTTTATCTGCACACCATCCACAAGTGTCTTCACCCGCCGTCTGCGCCTCTTAGCCCTCGCGGCCGGCATAGTCACCGGCGCGGCATTGGCAGGATGCAGCTCCGCGCCGGCCGGCAACGGAGCCACCGTGGATGCCGCGCAGCAGAAACGCGCCTGGCAGGTGGGGCATGACGATGCCGAGGCCATGCTTGACCAGTGCAAGGAGCCCGCGGAGCTGCGCCTGCGCCTCCTCGAGGTGCGCTCACGCATCACCACCATCCGGACACACGTGAGCCCCGAAGCCGCCGATGACTATGAGCAAGGCTTCCGCACCGCACTCGAACAGCGCGGCGACACCCTCGCCCACCATCTCTTCAACTGACCTCGAAGCCGGAGGAGAAAAAAATTTCGATAAGCTGCGAAGTTGCGGGTTCACCGGCACGGTCGGTGCTGTAACTTTGTACCCGCAAGGCACGGTTTGTGAGGGATTGTTACTTTACAGCCCGTTTTGCCGAATTTTTTGCTTAACTTTGCAGCTTGAAGCATAGTTTAATTGTCTAAGGTAAGTTTTTTAGATGAACAATGATCAGGTTTCGGTGATATTTGCCACTGAGGAGCATATCAAATACGCCGAACACATCGTCAACCTCATTTACGAGTCGGCTCTGCAGCGAGGCACCGGCATTGCCCGCCGCAGCCCAAAGTATATCGAGGACAAAATCCGTGGCGGCAAAGCCGTGGTGGCCATGTACGGCGACCGGCTGATCGGATTCAGCTACATCGAGAGCTGGGGCCACGGAGACTATGTGGCCACCAGCGGCCTCATTGTCGATCCGGAGTTCCGCAAGCTCGGCCTGGCCGGGCGCATCAAGAACAAGACCTTTGAACTTGCCCGACGACGATTTCCCTACGCCAAGATTTTCTCCATCACCACCTCTCTGCCGGTGATGAAGCTCAACTCGCGCCTGGGCTACGAGCCCGTGACGTTCTCCGAACTCCCTCAGGAGGATGAGTTCTGGAACGGATGTCAGGGATGCGTCAACTACGACATCCTGATGCGCAACAATCGCACCCGCTGCCTCTGCTACGGTATGCTCTATGACCCCAAGGCCGAGCTCAAGAAGCAGTCTTGGTTCACCCCTTACCGCACATGGATAGCTACCGGTGTGCGCAAGCTCTTTCACCTCAAGAAGTAATAACCCCCACCCCACCATATAATATAAGCGCTATGGACAAGAAGAAGAAAGTGGTGCTCGCCTTCAGCGGCGGCCTCGACACATCATTTGCCGCCAAGTATCTCTCCGAAGACCTCGGCTACGAGGTCCACACCGCACTGGCCAACACCGGCGGTTTCTCCGACGAGGAGCTCGAAAAGATTACCGAGAAGGCCCTCAAACTCGGTGCCGCGTCACACGTCAACCTTGACATCACGCAGGACTACTACGACAAGAGCATCCGCTACATGATAGCCGGCAACGTGCTCCGCAACGGCACATACCCCATCAGCGTTTCCTCCGAGCGCATCTTCCAGGCCATCGCCATCATCGAGTATGCCAAGAAGATTGGCGCCGATGCCGTGGCCCACGGCTCCACAGGTGCCGGCAACGACCAGGTGCGCTTTGACCTCACATTCCAGATTCTCGCTCCCGAGATTGAGATCATCACCCCTACCCGCGACATGACCCTCACCCGCGAGTATGAGATAGACTACCTCCGCAAGCATGGCATCGACGCTGACTTCAAGAAGATGGAGTACTCCATCAACAAGGGTCTGTGGGGCACATCAATCGGCGGCAAGGAGACTCTTCACAGCGAGACCACACTCCCCGAGAACGCCTACCCCAGCCAGGTGACCGCTCAGGGCGAGGAGACTCTGAAGATTACCTTTGAGAAAGGTGAGATTGCCGCCGTCAACGGCAAGAAGTTCCCCAAGATGGTGGACGCCATCCGCGAGGTGGAGGCCATCGGCTCCAAGTACGGCATAGGCCGCGATATGCACATCGGCGACACCATCATCGGCATCAAGGGCCGCGTAGGCTTCGAGGCCGCAGGCCCCATCCTCATCATCGCCGCTCACAAGATGCTTGAGAAGCACACCCTCACCAAGTGGCAGCAGTACTGGAAGGACCAGATCGGCACATGGTACGGTATGTTCCTCCACGAGGCTCAGTATCTCGAACCGGTGATGCGTGACATGGAGAAGTTCCTCGAGAGCTCGCAGCAGAATGTCACCGGCACCGTGGAGATTACTCTCCGCCCCTACAGCTACACCCTGGTGGGTGTCGACTCTCCCTATGACCTGATGAAGACCGACTTCGGCGAATACGGCGAGGTCAACAAGGCATGGAGTGCCGACGATGTCAAGGGCTTCACCAAGATCCTTGGCAACCAGATGAAGATATTCTACAACGTTCAGGCCCGCAACAACAAGTGATACGCGCCGGCATAATCGGAGGCGCCGGCTACACTGCCGGCGAACTCCTCCGCATCCTCATCAACCACCCCGAGGTGGAGATTGAGTGGGTGCACTCCACATCCAACGCCGGCAACCACGTGGCCGATATCCACGAGGGGCTCATCGGCGACACTGACCTGCGGTTCAGCGACTCTCACCCGCTGGAGAGCGTTGACGTCGTGTTTCTCTGCTCAGGCCACGGCCAGAGCTCTGCCTTCTGGGCTGAGAACACTCTGCCCGAGGGGGTCAAGGTGGTGGATCTTGCCCAGGACTACCGCGACGAGCATGACGGCTACGTATACGGTCTCCCCGAGGTCAACGCCGAGCGCATAGCCCACGCCGACAAGGTGGCCAATCCCGGCTGCTTCGCCACGGCTCTCCAGCTGGCCATCCTCCCGTTGGCCAGCGTGGGCATCCTTCCTGCCGAAATCAACGTCACCGGCATCACCGGCTCCACCGGTGCCGGTGTCAAGCCCGGAGCCACCACTCACTTCAGCTGGCGCAACGACAACCTGTCGGTCTACAAGGCTTTCACCCATCAGCACCTCAAGGAGATCAAGATGACGCTCCGTCAGCTTCAGCAGGGCTATGACGGGCGCATCAACTTCATCCCCGTGCGCGGCGACTTCCCCCGAGGCATCTTCGCCATGACCACTCTGGACTGCCCGCTGCCCGCCGACAAGGCTCTGGAGCTCTATCAGGACTTCTACGCCGGAGCGGTGTTCACTCATGTCACTGACAAGAACATCGACCTCAAGCAGGTGGTCAACACCAACAAGGCTCTCATCCACCTCATCTCGCACGAGGACAAGCTGCTGATTATCTCGGCTATCGACAATCTGCTCAAGGGTGCCTCCGGCCAGGCCGTGCAGAACATGAACATCATGTTCGGCCTCCCCGAGGCTGAGGGGCTGCGCCTGAAGCCCTCGGCATTCTGACCCACACCCTCACTCACTGACACACTCCAACGCAAGCGATGAAACTCTTTGACGTCTACTCTCTATATGACATTGAGCCGGTGCGCGGCAAGGGCAACTACGTCTACACCGCCGACGGCACCGAATACCTTGACCTCTACGGAGGTCACGCCGTGATCTCCATAGGCCACGCACATCCTCACTACGTGGAGGCCGTAAGCCGTCAGGTGGCTGCAATGCCCTTTTACAGCAACTCTGTGGTCAACTCGCTGCAACAGAAGCTCGCCGACAAGCTCGGACGCATCAGCGGCTATGATGACTATCAGCTCTTCCTTGTCAACTCCGGAGCCGAGGCCAACGAGAACGCCATGAAGCTCGCGTCCTTCGCCACCGGTCGCAGCAAGATTCTGGCGCTTGACAAGGCTTTCCACGGTCGCACATCCGGGGCTGTCGCCGCTACTGACAACCCCAAGATTCAGGCTCCGTTCAATGCCACGCCCAATGTGGAGTTCGCGCCTCTGAACGACATCGACGCTGTCAAGGCCAAACTCGCCACCGGCGAGTTTGCCGCCGTCATCGTCGAGGGTATTCAGGGCGTGGCCGGCATCCGCATGGTCGATGACGACTTCCTGCGCGCTCTCGCCCGGGAGTGCAAGGACACCGGCACTCTGCTTATTCTCGACGAAATTCAGAGCGGCTACGGTCGCACGGGCAAATTCTTTGCCCACCAGCACGCCGGCATCCGCCCGGACATCATCACTGTGGCCAAGGGTATAGCCAACGGCTTCCCCATGGGGGCCGTGCTCATCTCTCCCGCAATCGCTCCGGTCAAGGGGCAGCTCGGCACCACCTTCGGCGGCAACCACCTGGGGTGCGCTGCTGCCATCGCCGTGCTTGACGTCATGGAGTCCGAAGGCCTGGTGGAGAACGCCGCCCGCGTGGGCGAATATCTCCTGAGCGAGCTCCGCAAGCTCCCGCAGCTCAAGGATGTACGCGGACGAGGCCTGATGATTGGCGTCGAGGTGGAGGGTTCCGGCTCGGAGATGCGCAAGAAGCTGCTCTTTGACCGTCACATCTTCACCGGCGGCGCAGGTGTATCCACGGTGCGCCTGCTCCCTCCTCTCACCATAGGCATGGCTGAGGCTGACAAGTTCCTCGACGCATTCCGCGGGGTTCTCGCAGAGTGACCCTGCGCTCTACCTACGTTTACTCATAACCATCACCCTGTATCATCCCCACACTCTGACACTCACATACAGATTATGGACAAGTTCACATCTGTCACCGACATAGGCGACCTCCGCGCCGCCGTGGCTGAAGCCCGCGCCATCAAGGCTGACCGCTTCGCATGGAATGACCTCGGGCGCAACAAGACGCTCATGATGATATTCTTCAACTCCAGTCTGCGCACCCGTCTGAGCACCCAGAAGGCTGCCATGAACCTGGGCATGAACGTAATAGTGCTGGACGTGAACCAGGGTGCATGGAAGCTCGAGACTGAGCGCGGCGTCATCATGGACGGCGACAAGGCGGAGCACTTGCTGGAGGCCATCCCCGTGATGGGCTGCTACTGTGACATCATCGGCGTGCGCTCGTTCGCCGGGCTCAAGGACAAGGCCGAGGACTATGAGGAGCGCGTTATCGAGCAGTTCATCAAGTACTCGGGGCGCCCGGTATTCAGCATGGAGGCAGCCACGCGCCACCCCCTGCAGAGCTTCGCTGACCTGATTACCATCGAGGAGTTCAAGACCGTGGAGCGCCCCAAGGTGGTGATGACATGGGCCCCGCACCCCAAGGCACTGCCGCAGGCGGTGCCCAACTCGTTTGCCGAGTGGATGAACGCCACGGACTATGACTTCGTCATCACCCACCCTCACGGCTATGAACTTGACCCCAAGTTCGTGGGTCGCGCACGCGTGGAGTATGACCAGCGCAAAGCCCTCGAAGGCGCCGACTTCGTGTACGCCAAGAACTGGAGCGCCTATATGGATCCCAACTACGGCAAGGTTATCAACACTGACCGCGCATGGACGGTGGACACCGAGAAGATGGGGCTCACCAACGATGCCTTCTTCATGCACTGCCTGCCGGTGCGCCGCAACATGATAGTCACCGACGAGGTGATAGAGAGCGAGCGCAGCATCGTCATCCCCGAGGCCGCCAACCGTGAAATCTCAGCACAGACCGTGCTCAAGCGCCTGCTGGAGGGGCTGCAGAAATGAGTCCCGTAAAAGTATTCAAGATCGGCGGCAACGTCGTCGACAACCCCGAGGCCCTCTCACGCTTCCTCACCGAGTTTGCCTCAATCGAGGGGCCGAAAATTCTGGTGCATGGCGGCGGCAAGGAGGCCACGCGCCTGAGCAAGCGCCTTGACATCCCCACCACCATGATTGAGGGGCGCCGAGTTACTGACCGCGCCACGCTCGACATCGTGACCATGGTCTACGCCGG
Source organism: Candidatus Amulumruptor caecigallinarius (assembly GCA_023665605.1). Lineage (GTDB taxonomy): Bacteria > Bacteroidota > Bacteroidia > Bacteroidales > Muribaculaceae > Amulumruptor > Amulumruptor caecigallinarius_B. The sequence continues at coordinate 1,535,326 of JAMPDP010000001.1, forward strand.
CCTCATCAACAAGCGCATCGTGGCCGCCCTCCAGGCTCGTGACTGCAACGCACTGGGGCTCACCGGCGCTGATGCTGACTGCATCCGCGCCACCAAACGCCCCGCCAACCCCGTCGACTACGGCTTTGTGGGCGACATTGACCCGGCAAACATCAACGACCTATACATTGAGTACGTGCTCCGCCAGGAGATAGTGCCGGTGTTCTGCGCCATCACCCATGACGGCGAGGGGAACCTGCTCAACTGCAACGCCGACTCGGTGGCATCGGCCGTGGCCATCGCCACCTCACGCATCGCCCCGGTGGAGCTGATTTACTGCTTCGAGAAACCCGGAGTGCTTCGCGATGTCAACGACGAGAGCAGCATCATCTCCATCATCACCCCCACCCTCTTTGCTTCGCTCAAGGAGGAGGGCGTGATAGCCGACGGCATGATACCCAAGATTACCAACGCTCTGGCCGCCATTGAACGCGGTGTGGAGAGCGTCACCATCAAGCACAGCGACAACCTGTTGCGCGAGCTTGGCACCACCATCACGGCATGAGCGCCGACTCCCCGTGTCTCACCATCATCAGCCGCCAATGAGCATCCCCGCTGCTGCCGCACGCCCCATAGCTCTGCTTGAGCGCATGATAGCCACCCCTTCCATCTCGCGTGATGAGGAGGCGGTGAGCCTGCTCATAGCCGATGAGCTTGCCGCCCGAGGCATCCGCGCCGAGCGCATTGGCCGCAACATCGTTGCCGGCATTGAGTCCATTGACCCGGCCAAGCCCACGTTGATGCTCAACTCACACATCGACACGGTGAAGCCTGCCGCGACCTACAGCTTCGACCCGTTTACGCCGCAGCACCGCAACGGTGCCCTCTATGGCCTCGGCAGCAACGATGCCGGAGCATCGGTGGTGTCGCTCATCGAGGTGTATGACCTGCTGCGCGCCGAACCCCTCCCCTACAACCTGCTCCTTGCCATCTCTGCCGAAGAGGAGGTGAGCGGCGAAGGTGGGATGCGTATGCTCCTCCCCGCGCTCGCCGAGCGTGGTATCCGCCCGGAGGCGGCCCTTGTGGGTGAGCCCACCGGGATGCAGCCTGCCGTGGCCGAGCACGGCCTGATAGTGCTGGATTGCGTGACACATGGCATCTCAGGCCACGCCGCGCGCACCGAGGGTGTCAATGCTATCTACCGCGCCATGGCCGACATCGAGGCCCTCCGCAACTTCCGCTTCCCCCGCGAGAGCGCAGAGCTTGGCCCCGTCAAGGTCACAGTGACCCAGATAGAGGCGGGTCGTCAGCACAACGTAATCCCTGACGAATGCCGCTGGGTGGTGGATGTGCGCACCACCGATGCCCACACCAATCAGGAGACCGCCGAACTTCTGGCTGCCGCCATGTCGCCCCACACCACCTCGGCACCCCGCTCCACACGCCTGCAAGCCTCGGTGATAGACCGAAGCCATCCACTTGTCACAGGTGCCGTGGCTCTCGGGCGCACGCCGTATGTGTCACCCACCATGTCTGACATGGCGCTGATGTGGGGCATCCCGTCACTGAAGATGGGGCCGGGCGACTCAGCCCGCTCCCACACAGCTGACGAGTTCATCCGCTACTCCGAGATAGCCGAGGCCGTGGAGCTGTACACAGCGCTTCTGCGGGGCCTGCGGCTCTGATTATTCGTCTACATACTGAAATCCGCTTAACACATAACCTTACACACATACACACGCATGAAACTGTGGGACAAGGGCTTCGAGCCTGACAAGATGATTGAGGAGTTCACCGTGGGACGCGACCGCGAGCTCGACCTGCGCCTCGCCAAGTATGACGTGCAGGGCTCTATGGCCCACATCAAGATGCTTGAGAGCATCGGTCTGCTCGGCAGTGACGAGCTTCCGCTGCTGCTTGACGCGCTCACCGACATCCTCCACACCATCGAGGAGGGTAAATTTGTCATTGAGCCGGGCGTGGAGGATGTGCACTCGCAGGTTGAGTTCATGCTCACCGCACGCCTTGGCGACCTGGGTAAGAAAATCCACTCCGGACGCTCGCGCAACGACCAGGTGCTTGTGGACCTCAAGCTGTTCATGCGCGATGAGCTCAAGCACATCGCCACAGCCGTAGGTCATCTCTTCGACCGTCTCCAGCATCTTAGCGAGGAGTATAAGGATGTGCTGATGCCGGGCTACACCCATCTGCAGGTGGCCATGCCCTCATCGTTCGGCCTGTGGTTCGGGGCCTATGCCGAAGCCCTCACCGACGATATGCAGATGCTCGTGGCGGCCTACAACGTTGCCAACCAGAACCCTCTGGGCTCCGCAGCCGGCTACGGCTCCTCCTTCCCTCTGAACCGCACCATGACCACCCAGCTGCTCGGCTTCGCCGACATGAACTACAATGTGGTGGCCGCTCAGATGAGCCGCGGCAAGACCGAGCGCGCCGCCGCCATGGCCATTGCTTCCATCGCCTCCACGCTGAGCCGTCTGGCCATGGATGTGTGCATGTGGATGTGCCAGAACTTCAGCTTCATCTCATTCCCCGATGAGCTGACCACCGGTTCGTCCATCATGCCCCACAAGAAGAATCCCGACGTGTTCGAGATAATGCGCGGCAAGTGTAACCGACTCCAGGCGCTCCCCAATGAGGTGGCTCTGCTCACCACCAACCTGCCTCTGGGCTACAACCGCGACCTCCAGCTGCTCAAGGACATCACTTTCCCGGCCACCACTGAGCTGATTTCATGCCTTGACATGGCCGACTTCATGCTCCAGCATATCCGCGTGAACCGCGACATCCTCTCCGACCCGAAGTATGACTATCTGTTCACCGTGGAGGATGTGAACCGACTGGCCCTGGCCGGGATGCCGTTCCGCGACGCCTACCGTACCATCGGCCTTCAGGTGCAGCATGGCGAGTACCACCCCACACGCGAGGTACACCACACCCACGAAGGCTCCATCGGCAACCTCTGCAACGACCGCATAGCCGCCAAGATGCAGCGCCTGCAGGAGCAGCTCGCCTGACTCCCCACATAATTATCAGTGCCGCCAGGTGCAACCGCGCCTGACCGCACAGCCCCTGAAAAACTGCGCCGCCAATATCCCCGGACGGGAATATTGGCGGCGAAACTTTTATAGCTTGTCAGTCGGTTCTATCAGCGGCCGGAGCTCTTCACTTTGTCGAGCAGACGGGCGTTGAAGGTCTTCTTGTCGCGAAGCTCCTCAAGGGTGAGGTGCATACGGTAGCGCCAGTAATGCTTGGGATTGGCGGGGACGTTGATCTGCTCCTCGCGGGGGTCGCCGCGGCGGATGTCGCCGTCTATCGACAGCCAGTCCTGGAGAGGCAGAATGCAGAGCATTGAGGGGGAAGCGAGGTGGTTGGTCACGATCTTGTCGCACACCCAGGGCTCGGCATAATAGGGAGCGAGACCGGGTTCGCCGAGCACATGGTTGAAGAACTCCTGCGTCTTGTCGTGATCCTCTTCCCACCACTGGCGGATGCCGCCCATGTCGTGAGTGGAGGTGGTGCAGACTGAGTAGTAGGGGTAGCTCCAAGTGTTGCCGAACTTCACCTTCGGGTCCTTGGGCATGCGCTGAATCTCCAGGGAGAGAATCTCCAACTGACTCATCACGGCAGCCACGCAGTCAGGCACCATGCCGAGGTCCTCGGCGCAGCAGAGCATGGAGGTAGCGTCAACCAGCGGGGGGAGCTTCCACATGGCCTTGCCATACCAGAAGTCGTTGTGACGGTGGTAGAAGAAGTCGTTGTAGAGGCGGTTGAAGCACCACTTCTCATAATCCGTGAGCGAGCGGTAGATGTAGGTGAAGTGAGCCGAGATGCGCGGATGATACTTGCCCTTCTCGTAGGGGTCTTCGATGAAGAGCACCTCGTCGATCAGGCCGAGCAGTGCGTTGCATAGCTTGTTGTTCTTGTCATCCTTGGGCTGTGTCTCGAAGTAGTCGGCCACCTTCTTCTGGGTGTTGAACTCCTCCTTGAGGCGATAGCGGCCATAGCCGGCATCGTTGAGGAATCGGCCACGGGCCTCGTCGGTGTACTCCCCGAAGAAGTCGCCGAGGAAGTAGTCCATAATATAAGGTGTGGTCTGGAGGTCCACGTCAAGCCAGAAGTCGTAGTTGTACTTCAACTCATCGGGCGTGAAGGGGAGCGCGGGGTTGAAGTAGCCGAGCAGGCCGTGGAGGGCGTCGCCGGGAATCTGCCATATGCGGAAGAAACCGAGCACGTGGTCGATGCGATAAGCGTCGAAGTACTCAGCCATCTTGCGGAAGCGTGACTTCCACCAGGCGAAGCCGTCGAGGTTCATCTCCTCCCAGTTATAGGTGGGGAAACCCCAGTTCTGACCCATCACTGAGAAGTCATCGGGGGGAGCACCGGCCTGGCAGTCGAGATTGAAGAGGCGGGGATCTGTCCATGCGTCGGCACTGGTGCGGGCAATGCCGATGGGCACGTCACCCTTGAGGGCCACACCCTTGGAGTGCGCATAGTCTATCACCTCACGCATCTGCTTGTCGAGATGGAACTGGAGGTACTTGTAGTAGTCCGTCTCATGGCGGTGAGCCTCGGTGAAGGCGGCAACCTTCTCGGGGGTGTACTCGGCCATGTCGCCCCACCGGCTCATCTCTACGGTGTGGTTGATGTCGCGCAGAGCGCAGAAGGCAGCGTAGGGGGTGAGCCAATGGTCGTTGGCAGCCACGAATGCCTTGTAGGCTTCGCTCTCGAGGGTAACGGCTCCCTGCTCGTTGAAGAGCTCGCGGGTGAACTCGTTCTTGGCGTTGTTCACGCGCTCGTAGTCAACATCGGCGAGCTGGTTGAGCTCGCGTCCGAGGTTGTCAAAGTACTCCTGACGGCCATGGTCGGCAAGGCGACCCATGGCGGGGAGGTGGAGATACATCGGATGGAGGGCGAAGGTGGAGTTGCTCTTGTAGGGATAGGAGTCAACCCAAGTGCCGGTCATCGTGGTGTCGTTGATGGGGAGCAGCTGGATGAACTTCTGGCCGGTCTCCACAGCCCAGTCCACCATCTGCTTGATGTCATAGAACTCACCCACGCCGAAGTCATCGTTGGTGCGGAGCGAGAACACGGGGATGGCCACGCCGGCACCGCGCCAGGGAGCGAGGGGATTGACGAAGCGCATACCCGAATACACGAGCACCTCATTCTTCTGAGCGGGCACGATGTCGAAGCGGCGGTTGTCGCCACCCTCCCATGCCACTACCTCATGGGTGTCGCGCTTGAGGATGATAAACTTGTAGTCGAAGGGGATGTCAAGGGCCTTGATCTCAACATTCACTTCCCACTCGGGGAAGTTTGCGTCGTTCATCACCAGAGCCTCTGCGGGGTTCCAGTTGCCCAGGGCCTCGCAGCCGCCGCCGATGGCGAGCACCTCATCGTTCTGCACCATGGGGGCAGACACGCGGATGTTGAGCACGCCGGTCTTGGGCACCAGCTGAGCCTCGAGGTCAGTGCGCTTGCAGATGCAGTTGGTGAAAGCCTGCGAGTAGTAAGGCTTGTCCCAGGGCTGGTCCTGCCAACGGTCATAGATCTCGAAGGTCTTGGCCGCGCGGCCGCGCACGAAGCGGTGGGGAGTGCCCCACTCATGCTTGGTGTAGCCGTTCTCGTGACGGACAATGTAGAAGTAGTCAAACGAGGGAGTGGCGTCGTCAAGCTCCACCACGGCCGACCAATGCTCGGCGCCCTCAAGGTCGAGACGCAGGGCTTTGCTCTCATCGCCGTCGCCCAATGCGGGAGTGTTGCCGCAGAGATAGACCGACTCACCCCAGTTGGTGCGGTAGTCGATGTTGAACGTTAGCTTCATGTTGAGGTATTTGTTTCGGTTAAGAAGTATTTTTGTTTTTATGCCCTAAAGTTAAAAACATTTTGGCGATATACCAAACAGGACACCCCACAAAGCGGTTAACCACACCAAAACACATTCACACTTGCTGATAAAGGATGCGTTTGGGCCGAATTGGAGGGGATACTCAGTTTGCAGTATTGCGGAGTTAACAGATTATAACTAAATTTGTCGCGAATATTGGCTTTTGTCTGACAAAATGAGTGCTTGAGGGCACTCTTGGCGTGCAAAATGCTTGCATCCGCATCCCCACAAAGGCCGACTGTTGACCTGCTCAATCATATCACATTTATACCATAATATTATGTTTCGACGGATTATGATGGCCGTGATGATACCGCTGGGCGCGGTAATCGGCGGCTCTGTGACCCTCTCGGCGACACCGCCGTCAACGGCTGTCAAGGCCGTTATGGCGAAGGATGGCACCGAGGGGGCCGCGTTCAAGAGACTCTATGAGAAGGCATCGCACCGCCGCGTGAAGGGCGTGAGCCTGGAGCGGGCTATGCGTGCTACCGAAGGTAACAATGCCGTGAGCTTGAAGACCCCGCTGCGCCAAGGTCTGTATGTGGGCGACGGCCCCTTCTCGCTCGGCATAAGCATAGTCTACTCCGCCGACATTGACCACGGCATCTACTCGCTCAACGAGATGGGTGAGTTTGCCGGGCTGGCTGTCGGTGAGGACTATAATGCCACTTACGGCGGCGTGAAGGCCGGAGGCAAGTATTTCGTGGCCAACAGTGCGCGTGTGGATGGTACCCTCAAGAATTACAACATCCTCTACAATGCCTCCACATGGCGGGAAATCACCCGCACGGAGAGTGCTCCGGTCAACACCTTCTCCTACGCCATGGCCGAGGATCCCACGGATGGCAAAATCTACGGCTGCTTCCTCACCTCCGACGGCGAGGGCCAGGAGTTTGGCACGATAGACATCGAGACCTTCGAGCGCACATCCACCATCTGCAAGCTCCGCGAGAGCTGGCAAGCTGCGGCATTTGCCGAGGACGGCACCCTCTACGTGCTGCTCGACGACGGCTCGCTTAACAAGGTGGACAAGCGCACCGGCGACAAGACCAAGGTGGGCAACACCGGCATCCCGATGGATTACCTCACCTCCGGAGTGATCAACCACCGCGACGGGAAGTTCTACTTCGCGTCCAACACCGACACCGAGTGGAAGCTCTATGCCATCGACGTGGCAACGGCCAAGGCTACTGCCATCATTGACTTCGGTGAGGACATACAGATGCGCGGTATGTTTGTGGGCGACCCTCTGGCCGCTGACAAGGCCCCGTTCGCGGCCTCGACTCCCGCACTTGACTTCGCTCCCGGTGCACTGAGCGGCTATGTCACCTTCACCGCCCCTGACAAGCTCTATGACGGGTCGGCACCGAGCGGTGCCCTCACCTACCGACTGGAGCGCACCGGCACCGAGGTGGCTTCCGGAGCTACCGACTGGGGCAAAGCTGAGCGCGTGCCCCTCACCGTAGCCAATCCCGGCCACTACCGTATCACCGTGGTGATGCACAATGAAGCCGGCGACTCCCCCGCCTCATCGCTGCGCGTGTATATCGGCAACGACTACCCCGCCGCTCCCGCCGAAGTGAGTCTGGAGCGTGACGGCAACAAGAACGTGCTGGCCTGGGATGCCGTTACCACGGCTCAGAACGGCGGCTACGTTGACCCGTCGAAGATAACATACAGCGTCTATCGTTACCCCGACAACACCGCCATAGCCACCGGCCTGACCGCCACAGGCTACACCGACATCGTGGAGGAGCCTGCGGAGACCACCGTGTACCGCTACGCCGTGACCGCCACTTTTGACGGCCGCGAGGGCGACCCCGCCATCTCCGCTGACCTCACTCTCGGGGCACTGCGCCTCCCCTACTTCGAGGATTTCAGCACCGAGGCCGGGGCTGAGAAGTATAAGGTGATTGATGCCAACGGCGACGGCCTCACCTGGGAATACAACCAGCAGAACCACTGCATGACCATCCGTTACAGCAAGACCGAGCAGATGGATGACTGGCTCATCACTCCTCCGGTGATGCTGGAGGCCGGCAGGAGCTACGAGGTATCGTTTGACGCCATCGAGAGCACCCCCCGCTACGGCCCCGAGAAGATAGCCGCCTATGTGGGTACGTCGCCCACAGTCAACGGCATGACCATGCAGGTGGTGCCTGTCACAGTGATTGCCGACCAGGAGCATATCACCACCAAGGTGGTGGTAAAGAGCTCGGGAGCCTACTACCTGGGCATACATGGCTGCAGTGACCCGGACAAGTTCTACCCCCGTATCACCAACATCCGGATAGAGGATGGCGTGTTTGACAACTCCCCTGACCGCGGCGAAATGACTGTGACACCTGACTATAACGGCGCCAACAAGGCCGTGGTCAAGGTGACAGCTCCGACCCATGACGTGACAGGCGGCAAGCTCGACGTGCTCGCCAAGCTCACCGTGACCCGTGACGGTACGGAAATCTTCGAAAAACTCAACCCCGTGCCCGGCGAAAGCTATCAGTTTGACGATGCCGTGCCCGCCGCCGGCTACTACACCTACGGGCTCACCGCTTACGGCGAGTCAGGTGCCGGCAAACTGCTTGAGGTGACCAACCATGTGGGCATGAACCTGCCCGGGGCTCCGCGCAATGCGGCGATGACCGAGATTGGCAACAGCGGCAAGGTAGTCATCACCTGGGATGCCCCGGAGACCGACACCGACGGCAACCCGATGAACCCCGAGCTGCTGAGTTACAGCATCTTTGACTTTGACAATGACGAGATAGCATCTTATCTCACCTCGCTGTCACACACCTATCAGGCCGTGGCTGCCGACAAGCAGGCGTTCACCCGCTTCTACGTCCACGCCGAGAGCCCCGCAGGTCTCAACGAGATGAAGTTCGGTGTGACCCCCCTCACCGCAGTAGGTACCCCCTATACACTCCCGTTCACCGAAACCTTTGCCAACGGCACCCTCAACCACCTGTGGGCTCAGGGGGGCGACGGCGACTGGATGGTGATAGCCAGCTCCAACGCACCGGCAGCCGACCCGCAGGATAATGACGGCGGCATGCTCTGCTACACCCCGCGCAAGGCTGAGAGCACCGGACGCTTCTTCTCCGGCAAGATAGACCTCGGCGAGACTGCCAACCCCGCCTTCACCTTCTTCTACTACGCCGTGGCCGGCAACTCCAACACCATGGATGTGACCGTGCGCGACCTCACCGCCGGCACCGCTGCCACCATCCTGACAAGCATCCCCCTGAGCGAGGGAGAGGGTTGGACAAAGGCTGTGGTCAACCTTGCCGCTTACAAGGGCAAGAACGTGGAGGTGGGCATCACCTGCAACGTCAAGGACTACACCGACGACATGGTGTTTGACAACCTGCGCGTGATGAACATGATACCCGACAACCTGAGCATCCGCGACATCACACTGCCGCGCGAGCTCTATGCCGGCAACAAGCTCAGCGCCGCAGTCACCGTGGAGAACAACGGCTCCAACGCCGCCTCTGCCTTCACCGTCAGCCTCTATGCCAACCGCGTCAAGGTGACGTCAAGCGAGCCGCTCACCCTGGCCGCCGGCAAGAGTGCCAACGTCACGCTGGAGATGACCACCACCCCCTTCACTGATGCACGTCTGGTGTGCTACGCCGAGGTGGACTATGCCACTGACGGCGACAAGAGCGACAACACCTCAGAACGCACCGAGGTAACGGTAGCCGAGTCACCCTACCCCGGCGTGACGAACCTCAGCGGCTCCTCCGCCGCAGCTCCTCAGATGAGCTGGACAGCCCCCGTGCTCACCGAGACCGACGGTGCAGAGACCACCGAGGACTTCGAGAGCCTCCCCTCATTCGAGCTCAACCCCTCCGGCAAGTGGGCATTTGTAGACATGGATGGCTCAGCCACATACTCGCTCCAGGGCATACCGTTCCCCAACAACGGTGCCCGCATGGCCTACATAGTGTTTGACTCATCGCTCGCCGGCCTGAGCGACACCTATGCCGCGCACTCCGGACAGAAGTACATGGCCTGCATGGCCGCCACAGCCGGCGCCAACGATGACTGGATGATCTCGCCCGAGCTCAACGGCGAGGCACAGACCATCAGCTTCTGGGCCAAGAGCTACACTGACACCTATGAGCTTGAGGCGTTCCGCTTCCTGACTTCCGACACCGGTCGTGATACCGGGTCATTCACCCGCATCGACACCAAGTGGGATGTGCCCACCACATGGACCCGCTATGAGTTCCGGGTGCCCGCCGGCACACGCTACTTCGCCATCGAGTGCATCTCCGAAGACAGCTTCATCTTCATGGTGGATGACGTGACCTACACACCCGCATCGCCAACCGCAGGGCTTGAGCTGAAGGGATACAACGTATATCGCGACACGAAGCTCCTCGCCGGCACTGAGACTGCGGCCTTCACCGACCACAACCCCGTGGCAGCCACTCACACCTACCACGTCACCGCTCTCTATAACAAGGGTGAGTCTGCCCTGTCAGAGGCGTTGCTGCTCGGCGCGAATGCCATCAGCGATGTCACTGCTGATGCCGGTGCTAAGGTGACCACCCACCGCGGCGAGATTCAAGTAACCGTCCCCGCCGGCATGCGCGTAGCCATCCACGCCATTGACGGCACCACCCGCCACACCGGCACCGGCGATGCCCGCGTCAAGGTGGAGAGCGGCGTGTATGTGGTGACCACAGGCAACATTGCAACCAAAGTAACAGTAAAATAATCACACAAAAAGTAATCCGAACTATGACTGTCAAGAGTCTGATGGCCGGCCTGGTGGCGCTTACAAGCGCCACCGTGGCCACCGCAGCCATCCCCGCCACTTACAGCGTGACCCCGGCCCCCGGGAGCACCGTCACCGAGATTAAGGAGATCGTAGTGACCTCAAGCGTCGACACCGACTTCTGGCCTTACTCCAACGCCAAGATTTATGTTGATGATGCCTCCGTGGCCTTCACCGCCAAGGTATCCGGGTCATTGAGCAACGTGATCACCTACACCCTCACCGACGCCATCACCGCCGCCGGTGAGCACACCATCCGCATCCCCTCCGGCTCATTTGACTACGGTGAGTCTGGCTGGGAGGAGCCCAATGAAGAGATTTCATTCAGCGTCACCATTGGCGGCGGCAGCGAACCCAACCCAGAGCCCACCCCCGAACCCGAGGAAGACCCCAAGGTAATCCCCACCACTTTCCAGGTGATACCCGAAGCCGGCAGCTCCGTATTCTCAATCACTGAGATCACTGTGAAGTCCACAGAGTATGACTATCTCGTGGCCAACAGCAGCAAGAAGCTGAGCATCAACGGCTCCGACGTTGATGCCACCACGTCAACCTCCGGGTCATACAAGAACCTGCTCACCTACACACTGGCTGAGCCTGTCACCACTCCCGGCAAGTATCTGATTGTGCTCCCCAAGGGTGCCTTCACCTACGAGGATGACTGGGGCGACACCGACAGCGACGAGTTCCGCTTTGTACTCACAGTGAGCGACTCCGCATCGCTGACCGGCATCAACGCCGAGGCTCATGACGGTGCCGTGAAGGCCTATGACCTCAACGGACGCATGCTCCCCGGCATCAGCACCGAGGCCGACCTGAACCGTCTCCCCGCCGGCATCTACATCATCAACGGCCGCAAGCAAGCCGTGAAGTAACCTCTCACCCATCCGAGAACCCACACGCAAAGCGGGGCCATGCCACACCGGCACGGCCCCGCTCGCATTTCCCGCTAATCCCCGCTCACCGCTAATCCGGCTGATCCCTGCCAAGAGCCTGTTGGCACTCATTCTCAAATTCTATTTATATCTTTGCTACCAAAGCAAGTCTCTCTTGATTAGAGATTTGGATGGAACCGGTCATAGCACCCCGAGAGAGCGCATGGAAAGAGAGGGCGAAGGATGGGTGGTTTAAAATATTTGATTAACTTTGCGTTAGATTTTCGGCCGGGCTACGGGGAGACTACCGGCTCCCGCACGGCCCTATAACAGATTTGCTCAGAGTCCTTTATGGAAAAGATAGATAGCCTTGACAGGCAGATACTCGAGATAGTGATGAACAACGCCCGCATCCCGTCAAAGGATGTGGCGGAGGCCTGCGGGGTGTCGCGTGCGGCGGTGCACCAGCGCATCCAACGCATGATTGACATGAATGTGATCACCGGCTCGGGTTATTATGTGAACCCTCACGTGCTGGGGCTGCATAACTGCACCTATATCGGCATCACCCTGGAGCGCGGGGCGCTCTATCACAGCGTCGCCGAGCAGCTCCGTGAGATACCGGAGGTGACGGAGTGCCACTTCGTGACAGGGCCTTACACAATGCTTATCAAGCTGTTCGCGCGTGACAATGAGCATCTTATGGACCTGTTGAACGGACGGATCCAGAACATTCCCGGTGTGACGCACACCGAGACGCTTATTTCGCTCGACCACAGCATCCACCGCAAAATCCCCATCTATCCGAATTGAGCCCCCTACACTAAGTAGTCACAGCTCACATCCACCCGGCAGACCTGAATGAGTCTGCGCGGGTGGTATTTTTTTTTACAATCATTCATCACCACCCTCACACCCATCATATCCCTCATACTCATCGTACCACTCATAGTCATCATACTCCTCATACTCATCCTCATCTTCATACTCATCATACTCCTCATCCAAATCATCTTCCTCGTCATCCTCCTCACAGTCCTCCTCGCCATCATATATATAGATGTCAGACTGAAGCATCTCCAGGTCCCAGTATATATCCTCCAGTTCCTCTTGTGAAGCCTCAGCATCCGTTAGAGCGTCGACGCGCTCCCGGAGTGCATCAAGCCGCGCGGCAAGCTCGTCGAAGCGTTCCACCGGCGCATCCATATCAATAAGCTGCTCCTCCATCTCATCCAGACGCGCCTGCAAAGCCGTCGCATCCGGCGTCACTGCATCCGGTGTCACCAACGCCGCTTTATCGCCGCCATCGCCGCACTCTGCGTCACCACACCCCTCACTGTCTCTTCTTGCAGCCCATTCTTCATAAGACACATAAGGGGGCACAGCACCATCCTCGTGCCGCCGCCGCTTGCCCGAAAGCATACCGCACACCCAGCTGAACAGAGCAAAACCGCCGATAAAACTCCAGAAGCCCATGTCAAAACTATTAAGCAGTAATACAAAAAAGCCAAAGCGAAAACCCAAAGAGAGTCTTCACCCACAAATATACCGCATATGCTCGGCCAAATAGCCGCACGACAATGTTAATAAGGGTTAATGACCGAAGCCTAATCTATCTCGTTGACAATATCACCAAGATGCTCAATCTTGTCCACCACATTATAGCGCACGGTGCCGGTCGATATTGAGTTGAACAGACGCTTGGCACATTCAATTTTCGCTTTTTCTACTCCGCGAAACTCAATATCCTCCAGTGTGCCTTTTGTCTCAGCGATAAAGAATATATGGCGTATCCCGCAGCCCTCCTCAAAAACGATTGCCCAGTCGGGAGCATAATTGCCCACCGGGGTTGGGATTTTGAGCTTCCTCGGAAGTTTGGCAAAAATGGCCACTTCCGTTTTCTCTTGCAATCCCTTTGCAAAAGCCCTCTCGACATCGCTGTCGCAGGCAACGTATGGTGTGATGTGCTTCGGCAACTCAATTGCCTTGTTGATGTTCAACCGGCGCTCCGGCACAAAGATTGTGCTGTCGTAAGGTTCGGCGGCAGTAGGATTGTAGGTGATATGCTCTACAATCATGGTCGCTTTTTGCTCTCGGATCTCTTTGATGACGTTACGGATAAATTCTTCGGGGTTGTTCTTAAACAGCAAGGCTTTCAAACCGATACCTTGAAGGATTTTCACCACGGAGCGGCGAGTGAGTCGCGCACCTTTGGCGATGTCGCCGACAAGGTCGTAAGGCACTGACGATGTGCAGACATCGGTCAGCTCGCGGGTGGTGGAGTGAGTATTGCCAAACTCTGTGACTTTCTCACGGTCTTGCTCGCCTGACACCATCACATATTGCAGTTTGGTGACGGTCAGATTCTTGCGCAGGGCAGCAATTGACTTCTCAATGAGCTCATCACTGTCATAATGTACGGTATAGACGTACTTGTGATTGATTTCGTTCCAGAGTTTCTGGAACCGCTCATCCGAGAAGTTCTCGTTAAGCTCATTTGCCTCAGTGGAAGCGGTGGCTTCCTCAACCATTTCTTCAAGCGCTTTGGGATTGAAGATACCGGCAATGAGTGTCTGCATACCCTCCTCAATAATCTTGATAGGCGAATCATCTGGCAGTACAAGCAGCTCTTTGGCCGCTGCATCGGCATGATATTTGGGCGTAAGGTTGCCATCGCGCGTCACATAGCCACTCTGATAGAGATACCCCAATATGAGAGTGGCATCCATGAGGTCAATGGTGTGTTTCTCGCCATTGGTATCGGTAACGATTTTGCCGAGGAAGTAGTCTTGCGAAGCGGCTGTGATACGGTCGCGCAGTGCCTCGCGTGTCTCACGTTGGAGCGCCGAGGTAAAATCGGTATAGCTTTCGTTGGCAATTACAGTGAGTTGGTTTACCAAGTGCACATCCTCGCCGAGCAATTCTTTGTCCTGGCGAATACCGTTCTTGTCAACGCAGATGCGCAGACCGCGACCCACTTCCTGACGTTTGGCAGTGGTGGAGCTGCTGTGTCGCAGTGTGCATATTTGGAAAACATTGGGGTTATCCCAACCCTCGCGCAGTGCCGAGTGCGAAAAGATGAATCGCGTCGGCTCGTCAAAACTCAGCAGACGTTCTTTATTCTTCAGAATAAGATCGTAGGCTGAGATGTCATCCGAAATATCGGAGCCTCGTTTGGTTTCGGAGTTGACCGAGCGGCCTTTCTTGTCGATGGAGAAATAGCCGCAATGCGTCTGATAAGGATAGAATCTGCGCAGATACATATCATAAGGTGTGTCGAACACCGTGATATAGTCATTTACGATACGCGCATATTCCTCCTCGAATATCTTCTGGAATTTGCCTTTTATCTCATTGCCCTCCTCGTCGTAACTGCGATAGTGGCTTACTTCATCTATGAAAAACAGCGACAGGCATTTGATGCCACGGTTGAAAAGTTCCTTTTCCTTATCGAGGTGGGCAATGATTGTCTGGCGAATCTGTACGCGCTGCATGGCTTCTTCGTTCGTGTCGCCGACAACCTCGCCCGAATATAGCGTCTTACCGTTGAGGAACGTAACATAGCCACGGCCCCGAGGATTGATTTCAGTGATGGTGTAACCATCATACTGAGCAAGTCCGCTTTCATTGGCAAGAGAATCGCCTACGGAGAATCGCTTCACCTCGCGACGGATTGTGCCGTCTTTGCGTTTCACCTCGATTTCGAGACGCACTTCCGGAGCATGTTTGGGCGAGAGCACCATGCCGTCGAGATACATATAGCCCGAAGTGCCTTTCAGGTTTTTGATTTCAAAGCCATGAACGGCGATGCGTTTTACAAGCCGCTCGCGGTAGGCATCATAGGCATCGAGAGCATATATAGTGTCATGCTTGGTCTTGTGAGTGGCCGAATAGTTCAGCACGAACAATGGCTTGAATTTGGCAAGGGCTGTCTGTGTGGCTGCGCCCTCCATCTTCTGCGGCTCGTCCATTATGATAATCGGACGATTGGCGGCTATCACGTCAATCGGGCGTCGTGAGCCGAATTCATCACGCTTTGAGTAGATGATGCGGCTCTCCTTTGAGCGTCCTCCCTCTTTGAGCGACGCGGCAAAGGCCTGCGTGTTGATTATCATTACCGATATGCCGCTATCCTGCGAGAACTGGTCAAGCTGATTGAGGTTTGACGAGTTGTAGACAAACCACCGGGCTTTCTTGCCGTAATGCTCCATGAAGTGATCTTCGAGCATGGAGAACGATTTGGCTACACCCTCGCGGATGGCAATGCTCGGTACAACGACAATGAACTTCGACCAACCATAACGTTTGTTGAGTTCAAACATCGTCTTGATATAGACGTATGTCTTGCCAGTGCCGGTTTCCATCTCGATGTCGAGATTAACCGCACCGAGACCGGGAGCAAGCGATGTGCTTGGCGTGATTTGGGTCTGTATCTGGATGTCGCGGATATTGTTGAGCAACCGGCTCTTTGTCAGCTCAACATCAGCGTTTCGGTAACCGGCCTCCTCATCATCCGAGAATATAGAGCCTTGCATCTTCCTCCCAATATCGCGGCGATACTTCGTGGCATCGTGCGAGGGTTGCCCTCTGAACACATTCACCGTATCCTCGACAGCCTCCGTTTGATATTGTTGTATCTTAAACTGAAACTTCATTCGTAGAAACAATCATCTTGCCATTTGATTTTTCATTCTTCGCTCGTTTGCAACATTCCAAAGGTATGTCTCTACAAGGTTATAAAATTTTGCAGAAGGTGTCGGGTGAGTAAAGATTGAAAATTTGCTCGAAGTTGTCAAGGACATTGTCACTGGCGGCCGAAGCATCGCGCATTACGAAGTATCGCGGCTGCATCTTGGCAATCTCCGTTATAGTGGATTCGTTAACGCCTATGTCGAAGGTGGCGATAAGGTAAGAGCCGTCGATAAAGAACACCTTGTTGCCGTTAATATCCCTTTGTTCTATTTTTGCAGACAACTCTATATTGAGTTCAGGTATCACTTGGAACAACAAGTCCTCCGGGGTGCGGTCCGACTTGACATTATCAACTGCGGCAAATAGATTGTTCGGGTCGAAGTTCTCTGGCGTATAATAGACATCCTCCATATTCGACGAGTCAAGTTTCAGCACACGAAAGCCGGTGTCCAACGTAGGGACATGCCTTTGGCATGTTATATCAGGATTCTCAAATACATCACCATTGCTTTCGAAACGTGCCGCAGGCATGTCCCTACGAATTTGCCGGCCGGCGCGGCGTATACGCTCCTTGCCAATCTCGCAGATGGTATTGTAGCCGGCTTTACGAGCCTCACTCTTTTCATTGGTGACTTCGGGAAGTTGAACCATGATGAACTTGCGGTGCCCTCCGTCCTCAGCGTTCAACTTCATAACAGCGTGAGCGGTAGTGGCTGAACCGCTGAAGAAGTCAAGGATTATGTCTGTAGAAGTAAATTCAGATAATTTAATTAACTCTGAAATAAGCTGACGACTTTTGGGATTATCAAAAGGCAAGTCTATTTCTTTACTTATCTGAGATACTTCTATATCTGTCCAATTGCTTGTACGTAAGGCTGTATCAGAAGGCGCAACCCAATGTTGAACGCCACCATTTTTACCTGTGCCATTCGGTATTCGTCTAATAAAGTCGGTAATACCGAATTTCTTAGAATATTCCTCAATGGACATTTGGGATGAATATTCATCAATGAACTTTTGATAATTAGCGACCGCAGTTAATGCTTTTTCTTTACTATTTCGCCATTGACCAGTTTCAGGAGTGAAACCGAGTAATTCGTAACGCATTGTTGGTCTATCTGCATTGCTCCAAAACACATCCCATCGCCCTAACGGAGATGCATCTACTTTTTTTTGTCGGATTGCTTTCATTAGAAATTTATCCGACTTTGAATATGCTAAAACATATTCAAATGCCACATTCATACTTTGCAGCCCATTATCAGCAAATTGAGAATTTAGACTTTTTATCCTGCGCCTAACGAGAATAGTATTTCTAAAATTTGAAATGCCGAATATTTCATCGCATAAACGACGAAGATTTTCTAACTCGCCATCGTCAATGGATATGAAGATTACTCCATCCTCGGCAAGCAAGTCGCGAGCGACTTTCAGGCGAGGATAAATCATATTGAGCCAGTCGGTGTGGAAGCGTCCGTTGGACTCGGTGTTACGCACCATTCTGAAATCTTCTATCTGATTGCCGGCTTCATCAAAACATCGCAAAGCGATGTCCCTACGGGCGCCGGCGTAATCCTGTGCAAAGTCATCGTTATAAACGAAGTCATTGCCCGTGTTGTATGGTGGGTCGATGTAAATCATCTTGACCTTGCCGAGGTAGGTTTCGCGAAGCACTTTGAGAACATCAAGGTTGTCGCCTTCAATATAGAGATTTTGTGTATTGTCGAAGTCAACCGATTCCTCGCGGCACGGACGTAAGGTCATCGTGGTGCGTTCGTTGGCTTTGTGCGAGGCAGTTCGTTTATCCGGCCATGTGAACTGATAGCGTTCCTCCCCCTCGCCAAATATGTCATCACCAAGCTCACTGCGGAGCTTGTCAAAGTCTATCTTATAACGGACCCCATCGACATCCTTACATTCGGTGACACACTGCGGAAACAACGCAGCAATCTTTGCCACGTTGCCTGAGGCTACGTCCATGCTGCGCATTGATAATCGGGTAATATGCACCATGTTTCAGAGTTCGGCCACGGACTCCGGCATGGCATATATGGTTGGTCGGTACAAAAGAAAAGCGGGGAGTCATTATTGTTACTCGTCCCGCTGTTCAAGGCCTTAGGACCGCCCAACTCACCGGATTGAGCAACAGACTCCACGCTGTTTATGTAGATACCCCAAACCCATTCCAAGCCTGCGCTTGAAATGAGCCCGGATTGGTATATACATACCCGTGACGTCTACTGCGGCAATGTCTTTGGTGAGTTTTTCAGAGTGTCCTAAGTTCTGAACAGACAGAGACAAAGCGTCAATATACGCTTTTCTTAAATATGTAGTCAGATTTCCCGCCTTCAGTGGCAGCAAGCTCCTCCGAGCGATGCCCCACAGCGTGGAAGTCCTAACTGCAAAGATACAAACAATTCCCTCCCCTCCAACTCCAAAATGCCCCAAAATGCCCCAAAATGCTAAAAATCGCCCAATCATCCGCAAAAACTCCCCCGAAACGCCACAAAACAATCATCCCACCCCCCGAACAAACAACAAGAGCTGACTCACCGCGAGGGTGACTCAGCTCTTGCATCTTGTTGCCTTGGAAGGATTCGAACCCTCACAGGCGGAACCAGAATCCGACGTGCTACCATTACACCACAAGGCAATTTCTTTGTGTGTCAACTACGGGGTGTATTCGTTTTGACACCGCAAAGGTATGAACCTTTTTTGTTCTGTGCAATACCCCGCACAATTTTTTGTTCATTTCTTGCGATTTTTTTCTCACCTCTGTCTCCGCGCTGTGATTATTGGCGCGGATTGCGTAACTTTGCACTCTCAATCATTCACTCCGCTTCCAATGGTCTTCTTCTTCAAGAAAGGCAGCGATACGGTCTACGCCGTGGACGCTGACCACAAGCTCTCAAACGACGAAATCGACAAACTCACCTGGCTCCTCTCCGGTGCCAAAAAGCTCGCCTCTACGTCAGTAAAGGGCTCTTTTGTGGGTCCGCGCCGCGAGATGGTGACTCCCTGGAGCACCAACGCCGTGGAGATCACCCAGAATGCCGGTATCCGGGGCATCAGCCGCATCGAGGAGTTCCGTCGGGTGGCTCCGGGTGCCGAGCCCCGCTATGACAAGATGCTCCAGCGCGTTTATGACGGCCTGGATGTCAAGGTGTTTGACATCGCACGCAAGCCTGAGCCCATCGTTTACATTGAGGACATCGCCGAATATAACCGCGCCGAAGGCCTCGCTCTGAGCCCCGATGAGGAGCAGTATCTCCGCGACCTGGCCGCTCGTCTGGGCCGCCCACTCACGGACAGCGAGGTGTTCGGCTTCTCGCAGGTCAACTCGGAGCACTGCCGCCACAAGATATTCAACGGCACTTTCGTAATTGACGGCGAGACCAAGCCGCTCTCGCTCTTCAAGCTCATCAAGAAGACCTCCGAGGCTAATCCCGGCGGCCTCGTCAGCGCATATAAGGATAATGTGGCCTTCGTCAAGGGCCCCCGCATAGACCTGTTCTATCCGGCCAACCCCGAGAAACCTGACTACTTCGAGGTGACTGACCTCGACACAGTGCTCTCCCTCAAGGCCGAGACCCACAACTTCCCCACCACTGTGGAGCCCTTCAACGGCGCGGCCACCGGTTCTGGCGGTGAGATCCGCGACCGTCTGGGCGGCGGCAAGGCATCGCTCCCCCTGGCCGGTACGGCGGTCTACATGACCTCCTACCCTCGCCTCTCCCCGGAGCACCGCTGGGAGCTGATGCTCAACCCGCGCGCATGGCTCTACCAGACTCCCGCCGACATCCTTATCAAGGCCTCAAATGGTGCCTCTGACTTCGGCAACAAGTATGGCCAGCCCCTCATCTGCGGCTCGGTGCTCACTTTCGAGCATGACGAGAACGGTCGCCTATACGCCTACGACAAGGTAATCATGCTCGCCGGCGGCGTGGGCTTTGCAGCCCGCCGCGACGCCCTCAAGGGTGAGCCCAAGGGTGGCGAGAAAGTGGTGGTGATGGGTGGCGACAACTACCGCATCGGCATGGGCGGCGGAGCCGTCTCCTCTGTGGCCACAGGCCAGTATGACAACTCCATCGAGCTCAACGCCGTGCAACGTGCCAACCCGGAGATGCAGAAGCGCGTGGCCAACGTGATACGCGCGCTCGCCGAGAGTCCTGACAACCCCATCATCTCCATCCATGACCATGGTGCCGGCGGACACCTCAACGCCCTCTCGGAGCTTGTGGAGGCCACCGGCGGCCGCATCGACATCGCCGGGCTCCCCGTGGGAGACCCCACACTTAGCTACAAGGAGATTGTAGGCAACGAGAGCCAGGAGCGCATGGGCCTCGTCATCGAGGAGAAGGATATAGACCGCGTGCGGGCCATCGCCGAGCGCGAGCGTGCCCCATTCTACGTGGTGGGTGAGACCACCGGCGACCATCGCTTCGTATTCTCCGACCCTGACGGCGTCAAGCCCATCGACCTGGAGATGGCTGATATGTTCGGCAACTCCCCCAAGACGGTGATGACCGACACCACCGTCACCCTCCGCTACGCCGACCCTGAATATAATGAGGCTGACATACCCGCCTATATCGCTGACGTGCTCTCGCTCGAGGGCGTGGCCTGCAAGGACTGGCTCACCAACAAGGTTGACCGCTCTGTCACCGGCAAGGTGGCACGCCAGCAGTGCCAGGGTGAGCTCCAGCTCCCGTTGAGCGACTGCGGCGTGGTAGCCCTGGACTACACCGGCCACGCCGGCATGGCCACCTCTATTGGCCACGCCCCGCAGATGGCTCTCGTCGACTCGGCTCGCGGCTCTGTGATGGCTGTTGCCGAGGCCCTTACCAATATCGTCGGTACCCCCATCAAGGGGGGCATCAGCGGGCTGTCGTTGAGTGCCAACTGGATGTGGCCCTGCAAGAACCCCGGCGAGGATGCTGCCCTCTACCGCGCCGTCGAGGCCTGCTCGGACTTCGCCATTGCCTTAGGTGTGAATATCCCCACCGGCAAGGACTCTCTCTCGATGACTCAGAAGTATGGTGACGACAAGGTGTTCGCTCCCGGCACGGTAATCATCTCCGCCGCCGGCGAGGTGAAGAATGTGCGCCGCACGCTCTCTCCCGTGCTCCGCAAGCGTCGTTCCAAGCTCTATTATATCGACTTCTCCTCATGCCCGCTGAGGCTCGGCGGCTCAGCCCTGGCCCAGTCCATGAACCGTCTGGGCAGCGAGGCCCCCACGGTGGCTGACCCTGCCAAGTTTGTGGCTGCCTTCAATGCCGTGCAGACACTGGTCAACAGCGGCTCCATCCTCGCCGCCCACGATGTGAGCGCCGGAGGCCTCGTCACCACCCTCCTGGAGATGACCTTCGCCAACCGCCGGGGCGGTATCCGCCTTGATGCCGACAAGCTATGCATGGCTCTCGGCGCCGACCTGGTGAAGGTGCTCTTCGCCGAAAATCCCGCGCTGGTCATTCAGGTGGCCGATGCTTCGGCTCTCCATGTGGAGCGCACTCTGGGCAGTGCCGGCGTCAAGTGGTGTGTCATCGGCGAGCCGGTGGCTGACCGTCAGCTCGTCATTGACCGTGCCGGCGGTGCCGTGAGCATCGACATTGATGCCATGCGCACGGCATGGTATCGCACCTCCTACCTGCTCGACACCCTCCAGAGCGGTGACAAATGCGCCGCTGACCGCTTCGCCAACTATGCCAAGCAGCCAGTGCGCTACGCTATCCCGGCATCCTTCAGCGGCAAAATGGCTGACTGGGGCATAGCTCTCCGTCACCCGGGCCGCACCGGTGTGCGTGCCGCCATCATCCGCGAGAAGGGTATCAACGGCGACCGCGAGATGGCTTTCTCGCTCTACGCTGCCGGCTTTGATGTCAAGGATGTTCACCTCTCTGATCTGATGAGCGGGCGTGAGACGCTTGATGATGTCAACATGATAGTGTTCTGCGGCGGATTCTCCAACTCCGACGTGCTCGGCTCGGCAAAGGGCTGGGCGTCAGGCTTCCGCTACAATGAGAAGGCCCGCGAGGCCCTGCGCCGCTTCTACGCCCGCGAGGACACGCTCAGCCTGGGTGTGTGCAACGGTTGCCAGCTCATGGTGGAGCTCGGGCTCCTCTCGCCTGAGGGTGCTACAAAGCGTCCGCGTATGGACCACAATGTCAGCCACAAGTTTGAGAGCAACTTCCTGGGCGTCACCATTCCCGAGAACAATACGGTGATGTTCGGCCCCCTCGCCGGCATGAAGCTCGGCATCTGGGTGGCTCACGGCGAGGGACGCTTCATTGATGCCCTCGGAGCTGACGGCATCAACGTGGCCCTGCGTTACAGCTACGCCGCCTATCCGGGTAACCCCAACGGCTCGCGCGGCTCCATCGCCGGCATCGCCTCGGCCGACGGCCGTCATCTGGCAATGATGCCCCACCTGGAGCGCGCCATCTTCCCCTGGCAGTGCGGCTACTATCCCGAGGCCCGCGCCGGTCAGGAGATTACGCCCTGGGCCACTGCTTTCGTCAACGCACGCCGCTGGATCGAGGAGCGGATAAATCAGTAACTTGCAGCAACTTATATAAGACATATAAGATTTATAAGACATATAAGATTTATAAGACATATAAGATTTATAAGTCATATATCTGATTATAAACCCCAAAAACTATTAAACCGGCGGGGCGGAGCCCCGCATCATCGCATCATCTACATCTATGGGAGGCTTTTTTGGCATCGCCAAGCGTGACAAGTGCGTCAACGAGCTCTTTTACGGAGTGGACTACAACAGCCACATGGGCACCAAGCGTGCCGGCATGGCCACTTGCGCCGACGGCGTGTTCACACGCTCCATCCACAACATCGAGAACTCGTACTTCCGCACCAAGTTTGAGAAAGACCTGGCGGAGTTCAGCGGCAACGTGGGCATCGGTGTAATCTCCGACACTGACGCTCAGCCGATTATCGTCAACTGTCACCTTGGCAAGTTTGCCATCGTCACAGTGGCGCGCATCAACAATATCCGCGAGCTGGAGCGTGAGCTGCTCGCCAAGGGGCACCACTTCTGCGAGCACAGCTATGACATCATCAACCCCACGGAGATGATTGCCGCACTCATCAGCGAGGGCTCCACGTTTGTTGAGGGGATAGAGAATGTGTACCGCCGCGTCAAGGGCTCATGCTCGATGCTGCTGCTCCTGCCTGACGGCATCATCGCCGCCCGTGACCGCCTCGGCCGCACTCCCATAGCCCTTGGGCGCAAGGACGGGGCCATGGCGGCCACTTCCGAGACCTGCGCATTTCCCAACCTCGGCTTCGAGCTGTGCTACAACGTAGGCCCGGGCGAGATAGTGCGCCTCGACTCCGAGGGGTTCACGCAGCTCAAGGCCCCCGGTGACGAGATGCAGATCTGCGCGTTCCTCTGGACCTACTACGGATACCCGGCCTGCGAGTATGAGGGGCGCAACGTCGACCAGATGCGCTACGACTCGGGCATGCGCATGGGCGAGGCTGACGCCACTGAGGTTGACTTCGTGAGCGCGGTGCCTGACAGCGGCATAGGCATGGCCCTGGGCTACTCCCAAGGTATGCGCAAGCCATACCAGCGCGGCATCGTCAAGTACACCCCGACATGGCCCCGCTCATTTACCCCCTCCACGCAGGAGCGCCGTGAGCTGGTGGCCAAGATGAAGCTCATCCCCAACGCCTCGCTGCTGCGCGACAAGAAGGTGATATTCTGCGATGACTCGATAGTGCGCGGCACACAGCTGCGTGACAATGTGAAGGACCTCTATGACTGCGGCACCAAGGAGGTGCACGTGCGCATCTCATGCCCTCCGCTGGTGTACGGCTGCAAGTTCGTGAACTTCACCAACTCCAAGAGCGATATGGAGCTAATCACCCGCCGTGTCATCGAGGAGCTCGAAGGAGACCCCGACAAGAACCTGGAGGCTTACCACACCCACGGCACCCCGGAGTACTGCCGCATGGTCGAGAAAATCCGTCAGCGACTTGGTGTCACCTCTCTGGAGTTCAACCCCATCGACAATGTGGTGAAGGCCATCGGCCTACCCAAGTGCCGCATCTGCACCCATTGCTTCGACGGCTCCAGCCACGAGTGACCGCCGGTTCATAGGTCAGGGCAACGCCGGTTAAGGTCAGGCCTTTATGCCGGCGATGCCCCGCTTCAGCAGGGGCGCCCCGCAAGGTACTCTGCTGCTGCGCGGTCGCCTGAACGCCTGGTTGTCGCCATCACGTACAGCCCGATGGCGCGGGTCATCAGGATGTCGTCGTGATGGCCGTCACGCGCCCCGTAGCTCCCGTTGGGCCGTCGCTCATAGGTGAGCATCTCGTTGAGGGCGCGCTCGTCACGCTCCACATACCGACTCTCGCGCACATCGCCCACCAGCTGCATCACCACCATCGGTTTGGTGGATGCGTTGGTGTGGAAGCCCACGCGGCTTTCGGCCATACCCGTGCGGGTGTCGAGCCGTCGTCGGCGGTACACGTTGTGATACGCCTCATTGACCCTTTCGAGCATGAACAGCGCCGCGCCCCCGTCGGTGAGCCCCTGCTCCAGGGTGTTGCTCTCCACCACCAGCAGGGCGTCGCGGTAGAAGCGAGCCAGAGCCACAGCCTTCTTCACCAGCAGGTCATGGTCGATGTGTCCGCGCCACTGAGCCGCCACGCGGGGCATGGAGCCGCCGCTGTCGCCTCCTCCGCGAGCCATCACGGCTATCACCGACCAGTCAGCCGAGGCCGAGCGTCCGCCCACATCCACAGTCACCACATACTCATCGTCCGGAGCATCGTCGGGCCACTCCCACACATCCAGCTTGCCACAGGAGTCAGCCACGAAGCGTACACCCCCGTCGGTCACCACCTCGCCACGGGCGTGCGGGGTGCGGCACCCCGGGCGCAACGCCTCCACGGCATCGCGGTCAAACACATTGTCGCCCGAGTAGGTGAACGCCTCCACATCGTCCGAGGGATACTCCGCCATCATGGCCTGCGCCGAGGGGAGCTCGCGCCGCTTCATCTGGTACCATGCTATCTGCTCCAGAGTGAGCCCCTTGTGCCACAGAGCGCGGTCATAGTCCGTCATGTCGCGGCGCACCTTCGCCGGGTCAATCACCGACAGCCGGTACTGCTCTATCTCATACCAGGGCACGAATACCGGCGTGAACGCGCTCTCGCCCGCCTTGGCACGCAGCCACTCGGTGTGGAAGAAGTTGCCCACGCCATTGGCCGTGCTCTCCATGGCGATGAACGTCAGCGGCTCCATGGCGATGCCGGAGCACACCGAGCGCACGAAGTCAGCCGGTGAGCGCGTGATGGAGTCGCGCCAGAACGCCACCTCGCTCAGATGAGCCATGGCCACGTCGTTGCCCCGCGCTGCCTCCTGGCTCTCGCAAGAGCTTACCGTCACCAGGCACCCGCGGCCCGCTATCATCCGCGTGTTCTGGCTCCGCTCGTAGCCGCGGAACTCCGGTTTTTCGTCCCCTTCCCAGAGCTCCGACGGATAGCCCGCGAGCATACGCGAATACATACCGCGGATAGTGGCCGAGGTGTCCTTGACATGAGCGCATATAAACGAGTGCCAGTTCTCCCGGTGCATACACTGAATCCACGCCATATACATCTGAATGACGGTGCTTCCGCCCCATTGACGCGCTTTCAGCAGAATCAGGCGGATGGGGCGACCCGCGCGGCGCTGACGCTCCAACGCCTGCACCACGCGGCGTTGAGGCGCGTTGAGCCGCAGCGGCTCGAGGCGTCCCGTGAGCTTGTGGCGTATAGTGACGCAACGCGATGCCCACAGCTCAAAGTCCTCGCGCATCGCCTCGATGAGCTGTGCCGGCTCCTCGGGGGCCGCTACCATGCTTCTGACAGCCTCGGCCTCACGGGCGCGACGCTGCTCGTTGCGACGGATGTTTTCGGCCGTCATCTCAGCGAGTGACGGCAATGACAGGTTGCTTTGCATTTCAATAATCTTGGATGATGTTCAATTCCTTTCACGATGCAAAGTTACATCACCCGCTCCCCGCTGAACCCGCAACTTCGCATCCTGACCAAAAAAACTATCCCGATTAATCGGGTTTAATCAGGATTAATCAGGAATAATCGGGATTAATCGGGATTAGCAGGGGCGATGGCGTCGCCCCTGCTCTCCCCGGCAAAAACGAAGCTCCCCGAGGCCGTGGCCTCGGGGAGCGATGAAAACAGGTCGGTTATGAATATATGTAAATAGTTACTGACCTTGGGAGTGTGAGTTGTGGGTCGGGGGGTTACTTAACCACCTTTACGGCTTTGCCACCCTGAACCATGATGAACACGCCGGCCTCGGGGTTAGCCACGCGGATGCCCTGGAGGTTGTAGTAAGCGGCGGGAGCCACAGCAGCCTCAGCAGCTACGGCGTTGATTGAAGCACCGGTGGGGGTGAGGCAGAGCTCGTTGGTATTGCAGTCGAACTTCACGTTGTACTCGGCACCCTCGGTAGCACCTTCGATGGTCATGTGGCCGCCACCCTCGCTGAGCTGGTTCCACTTGTCAGCACCGGCCACGATGGGAGTAGTGGTGCCATAATAGGTGTCCTTGATGCCATTGTAAACCTTGAGCTCAAACTCGTTGGTGCCGATGGTGTATTCGCCGAGGTTAGCCACGCCGTCAATGGGGTTGTGGCCGTCGCCCCAGTTCCACTCATATTGACCCTCAACGAAAGAGCCGCCGATGCTTACGAACCACTCTTCCATCGGCCAGGGCTCCTGACCGGCGATGCCGTTTTTGTTGTAGGTCTCGCCGGTGATCCACTCGAGGTCGGAGGTCTGGTCGCTATCGCCGTTGCTGAAGATGAGACCGCCGCACTCAGGGGCAGAGGTCAGAGACACTGTGGCTACGTAAAGGCCATCGGCGTTCTTGGAAAGCTCCTTGCCGGGAAATCCGCCAAACATCTCAGGCATATAGGTGTAAGCATAAACCTTGTCCCAGTTGCTGACAGAGTTGTCGAAGTAAACGCTGTAGTCCTCGGTGACAGCGCCAACAACACCATTCATGTCGTAAGTAGCACCGGCCACAAAGTCAAGGTTGCCGGTCTGCTTGGGGTTGTGAGAGCCGGTCTTGTCATTGAAGATGATCTTCTGGGGTTCGCCCTTGTCGCAGGTGATGGTCCATACGTCGCCGCTCTTGGTCATCTCAGAACCGGGCCATGAGCCGAGCACCTCGCCTGCACCGTTGTAGCAGTAGGCATAAACGTTCTGCCATCCATTAGGGTTAGTGAACGAAACAGTCCATGCCTGAGCTGCGATGGCGCAGAGCATGGTGATCATCAGGAAGTAAAGTTTCTTCATGTGATAGAATAATTGGGTTTGATAATAAGGGAATTGTATTAGATGTGATAATCTGTGTTCTCAGGCTTAGCGGTATGACGAACCTTGGGCTTCAGCCCAAAATCCACGGCTAAGGTAAGCAATTCCCGGATTATTCCCAAAAAATTCGTTCAGAAACTTTAAAAAATCGAAACGAACGGGCTACTTGGAGGAGTGGCGGTGCTGCTCGCGGCGGCGCAGATGCAGGTGGAGCAGCAGGATGCAGATGAGGGTGAGGCCTATCAGGCCGAAGTAATAGAGATAACGTCCCTGAGCGAGCTCGCCGCGGCCGATGTAGCTCATGGTGCCGAGATAGGCAAGGAGCACGCAGGGTATCCAGATGGAGCGTTTCATTGCTGAAGGGTGAAAATTGGTGCGGGGATGTGTGTGTTCTGTAAGATTTTAAGGTCGTCGGAAAGAGGCGGGGGAGAAAGAGAAGAGAGGGGGGGAATGCCCGAGAGGCATCGCGTGAAGAGGCGCGGGGCTACGCGTCGTAGACTATGTAGGGCGACTCGTCGGGGTGGAACGCCCCGGCGCTGAGGCAGTCGTAGATGCGCAGGCAGGCCCATGCGTCGATTGAGGCATACACCTGCTGGCCGTGGGTGAGCTTCGGCGCCTCCCAGTTGCTCAGGCGCTGCGCCTTGCTTATGCGTCCGTTGAAGATGATGCCGTAGATCTTCTGCAACGAGGCGTCGGTGATGTGGTAGTGCTTGACAAGCTCCTGAAGCTCCACGAAGCCGTGGGGCTCAAACTCGCCCCGGCGGTGCAGCATCTGGAAGTCATCCTTGAGTGAGAGACCTACCTTCACCACGTCATCGCTCTCCAGAAACGCCCTGACCGGCTCGATGCCGATGAGGTTGAGGCGGAACAGGTAGGCGCACCGCTCGGTGGACACCTGCATCAGGGCAACCTCGTTCATGCGCCCCTTGCGGAAAGATGGCTTGGTCTCCGTGTCAAAGCCCACACGCTTATGGGTCATAATCTCGGCGAGGGCTGTCAGTGCATCCTCGGGCGTGCTTATGACCTTTATCTCGCCGGCGTAAGTCACCACGGGCATCGCGGCGAGCGTGTCTTTTGCTATGGCAATGGAGAAGTCTCCTTGGGCGTTCATTATGGCAAAGTTACGCATTTTGCGCAACATTGTGTCATCCGCCCCTCCCTTTTAGCAATTTTTGTGACAGTGCGCAATGTGACGGGCTTGGGGTGAGGGGGAGTTACGGAAAAAGTTGCTAACTTTGCAAGCTATCTGCGGACACATAGAATTCTGCCAATTGTCATTATCCATTTCCATCACACGGGCTGTTGCCGCCGGCATGATGTGCGCCATCCTTTGGGCTGGGGCCTGCACGGCGCGTGCAGCCGAGGCGCTGCCCGGCACGCTGGATGATGCCATCTCGCTGCTTGACAGAGAGCTTGGCCGCGCCGACCGCTATGCCCGTGACCGGCAGGCGCATATCGACTCGGTGAAAGCCCTGCTCCCCGGCCGTGATGCCCGCGAACAGATGCGTCTGCTGGAGTCGATAGCCCGCG
This sequence comes from Candidatus Amulumruptor caecigallinarius, assembly GCA_023665605.1. Classification (GTDB taxonomy): domain Bacteria; phylum Bacteroidota; class Bacteroidia; order Bacteroidales; family Muribaculaceae; genus Amulumruptor; species Amulumruptor caecigallinarius_B. The sequence continues at coordinate 1,564,453 of JAMPDP010000001.1, forward strand.
GCTACGATGCCTTCAACGTTGACTCGGCCATCACCTACTTCTACCGCGCCAAGGAGGTGGCCGAGGCCGCCGGCGACTCGGTGACGGCGCAGCGCATGGCCTTCAACCGCTACGGACGCCTCCCGCTCCTGGGCGTGGCCCGCGAGAGCGTCGATGGCTTCCAGCGCATACGCTGGGAGGTGTATCCGCAGAACCGCACGGAGTTCTTCGACGTGGGCAACCGCATGATGGACTACACCGCCGCGCTCTACCCGCGGTCGGCCATACGCGACACCTATGTCCTCGCCTCGCTCCAGCTTGGCGACTCGCTGATGACGCGCCTCTCCACCACCGACCCGCTATACCTGCTGATGGCCGCCCAGCGCGCCGCGCATGACAATGACTATACCACCCTTGTGGCATCGCTCAACGACATAATAGACACCACGGCCCCTGACAGCAATGTGTTTGCCCGCGCCTCGGCGCAGCTCGGCCAGTATTACCAGGAGCGCGGGGCAACCAGCAAAGCCGCCTATTACTATGCGCTGAGCAGTATCTCCGATGTGCGCGGAGCCACCCTCGAAGGTGTGGCACTGCTGCGGCTGGGCGAGCTGCTCTACGACATGGGCGACACCGGACGCGCCTTCCGCTATATAAATGAAGCCCTGGAACGCTCCGCTGCCTCGGGGAGCAAAATCCGCGCCGTGGAGGCTATGGAGAGCCTTCCGAAAGTGTCAAAGTCATTCACCCGCGAGGACCGCAAGCGGTTCGTGTGGCTCAGCGTGCTTGCCGTGGGGCTGCTTGTGGCCTTAGCCGTGATAGTGGCCGTGATGGTGCACCTGAGGCGGCAGATGGCTCGCATGAAGGTGCTCCAGCAGACCCTCGCCGACGCCAACATCGCCAAGGAGCGCAACATATCACGCTTCATAGAGCTTGCCTCGATGTATGCCGACAAGCTCGAGGAGTTCGGGCGCCTGGCGCAGCGCAAGATCACCACCGGACAGATCGAAGACCTGCACCGTATGCTCAAGAGCGGCAGTGTGTCACAGAGCCAGACCAAGATGTTCTGCCAGCTCTTTGACAACGCCTTCCTGCACCTCTACCCGGAGTTTGTCAGCGAGGTGAACGCCCTGCTGCACCCTGACCGTCGCATCAGCGTGGAGACCCCCATGCAGCTCAATGCCGAGCTGCGCATCCTCGCCTTCCTGCGTCTGGGCATCGACGACACCGCGCGCGTGGCCCGCTTCCTGGGGATGTCGCTCAACACCGTCTATACCTACCGCAACCGCATGCGAGCCCGCGCCGTAGACCGCGAGAACTTCGAGGCCAACGTAATGCGCATCGGAGCCGTCAGCTAATCGCCGGATAGTTTCCGGGAAAAGCCCTCTATACGAGGGAGTTGCCTCTTTTTGACATAGTAAGTCGAGTGTGTTGCTTACAACGGGGCCACCGCTAAAAACATTTTACAACAGGGAAGAATCAAAAACCACCGCCCAATTAACTATTAACTGGGGGGGGTAAAAAATACGTTATCATTGGTTATTTTTGTGAAATAATGGGTTGTTATATCCTCTCGACTCCCCATGAATTTCACATTTCCCAACCAATCAACTTCACAAATAACGTATGAAACGAGTTTTACTTGTCTCTACCTTTGCTCTCAGCTCTATGCTCTGCGCCTTTGCCGGCTCTAATCGACCCTCGGCGCCGAGTGCCACAGACCAACTGATGGAGGCCACGGCGATGCCGACCGTCCCCGCACAGAGCCCGGTGACATTACAAAGCGCTCCTGCCAAGGCAGCTCCCGCTAAGCGTCAAAACATCGACAGCAGTATCCTGAGCATCTCCGTCCCTCAGAATTCCACGGAAATCGCCATCAAATATGCCGTCACCATTGACCCCACTGTCGTGGCTTCCGTAAGGGTAGGCATTATTGCCTCCGACGATATCGAGGAGCTTACACCGGACGATATCGAGGCTGCCGCAACGATGCTCAAGGAGTACAACACGCTTATGTGGAACTACCACTCTGCGTCGGGAGAAGGACGATTTATGCCCCTTAAAACCGGCCGGTATACTTTGGTGGCCGTTGCCTTCGACACCGACGACACAGAGCTGTGCTCTATGGCCTCGCTGACAAGATATGAGGCTGACGGGCCGTGGGATCTGCTGACGCCGCTGTCGCTCAACGATGATCTGTATCAATGTCAACGGATTTCCACGAATGTGCACAATGACTTCGGTTATCCGAGCCTGATGATGTGGCTCGATACCCAAACCGCTGACATGGTCAGCGAAAAAAACGGGTATAACTGGTTCAGCTCTGCCGCTGACTTTAGGGATGTATGCAACCCCGGAAGTACTTACAGCTTATATCCCTGGAAATACCCTTATGCCAATATCAAAGTGGCCAACACCATCCTTCATCGCGTTGGTAGCGAAACCTCCGAGGATGCCGATGAAATGTTTGTCATCGCCCAAGCCCGCGCATACCGCGCGTTTGACTACTGGGTGCTCGCCCAACTCTTTCAGCGCAACTACGTAGGCCACAAGTCAGCTCCGTGCGTCCCGCTGATTACTTCTGCCAATATGTTCTCCGCCGCTGAGTCAGGTGCTCCCCGGGACTCGGTGCAGGCGGTGTATGACCGGATTTTGGATGACCTTAATGTGGCTATCGACTATCTCTCCCGCTGCGGCCACACCCCGCAGAGCGTGGCCGGCGACGATGGTCGCCGCCTTGTGAGCCTCGCCACCGCCTACGGGCTCCGCGCACGTGTCTACATGACAATGCATGCATACGCCGAAGCTGCCGCCGATGCCGATATGGCTATCCGGCTGTTTGATGGCGCTCCGGCATCTGCCGCTGAGGTGGCCAGGCCGACCTTCAAAGAGATGAACGAGCGCAACTGGATGTGGGGCATTCACCCGGCTGCTAATAGCCGTGCTGTCTCCTCCGGCATTGTCAACTGGCCCTCGCACATATGCTCTTTGTACAGCCACAGCTACGCCAGCCTTGTCCCCCGTAAGATAAACCGCGCGCTCTTTGACCGCATCCCCTCTACTGACGTCCGTCGCGGTTGGTGGCTCGACAAAAATGGCCGGAGCGAGAATCTGGCGCCGGACTGGCAAAATTCAATTGACACTTACTTCGACTCTAATGCCCCTTACGCCAATGTGAAGTTTGCTCCTCATCAGGATGACAGATATGGTGAAAAGGCCGGTGACGTGCCCATGATGCGCATCGAGGAGATGTATCTCGTAAGAGCCGAAGCCACGGCCATGACCGGCGACGTGGTGGGAGGCGCGGCGCTGCTGCGCAAGTTCGTCCGCGAGTATCGCGACCATGCCTATGAGCTCCCTGACTACTCTTCGGCCTCTGATATTCAGCGCCTGGTGTGGATGCAGCGCCGCGTGGAGATGTGGGGCGAAGGCCTCGCCTGGTTTGACCTCATGCGCCTTGGCAAGGGCGTTGACCGCCGGGGCGGCGGCTGGGAAGAGGCCTGGTGCTTCAACATCCCTGCCGATGACCCCCTGATGCTCTTCCCGATACCCACAACCGAGATTTGGTCCAACCCGCTCATCTCTGATGACGACAACAATCCCGCCCCCTCTGCGCCGGAAAATGTTGCCGATTATCCATATATTTCCGCCACATTCCAGAGCCTCTGCGGCAGCTCCAACAGACTATCATTCAAATTAGAAAGCTCTACCACTCCATATCAGATTTGGGGAGCTGCTTTCGGAGGCGTTATAGATGACATTGACGACCTTATTCAGGCAATACTGAAAAATGGGCAAGTGCTGTCCACCGGAGCTTCATATTCAATGCAGATGGGTGATTACGCAGGTCCTGCCAGCATTTTCTGTGTGGCTGTGGACGCGGAGGGCAACGTCATCGCTATCGCCGGTGATGTGGCATATTGCTTTGCAGACGATGACGATGAATGGGTCACGTTGGGCAATGGCAGTTACTCCTTCCGCCTAAACAACTTTTCAACAACCACTGAGTGTGAGATTCAAGAGCATATGACTGCAAAGGGATATTATCGTGTGATGCAGGCGGGCTTCGACAACACTTCTCACGCCGGTCACAGCCATCATCTATACATCCATGCCGAGCGCCCCGAGTATGTCTACATCGAGCCGTTCTATACCGGCCTCACAACCTCCGGTGATGTCGCTCTGTCGTCACGCGTGGAACGCTTCATGAGTGCCGGTGCCGACCCTGCAAAGGTACGAGCTTCATTCCCGGAGCTTTTCGGGACCCGAACCGCCAAAGAGATAACCATCAAGGGCGTTGAAGGCGAACCAAGCCCCCTCTCCATGGCCACTTACGGTTACAACTACAGCTTCCCCAGCTGGCATCAGGGAGATTCCTATATCACCGTGACGTTGCCATCAGCTTCAGCCTTGACAGGCGTGGCCGCCGACCCCGCCCCCGAGGCGCAGTCCGTTGAGTATTATAACTTGCAAGGCATACGGGTAACCAATCCCGTCTCCGGCCAAATTTACGTGGTGCGCCGCGCCGACGGCTCCACCGCCAAAATCCTCAAGTAACCTCGCCTCACCCCTTGCACCTCGTTCGCCGGGCCTCCAACCAACCATGGCCGGGCAAGCCAAGGCGCAAAGCGCCAAGGCCTGCCCGGCCATTTCTTCCCCCGCCCCACCCCGTTATTAGGATGAGGTCATAAATAACCTGTTGAATAATTGGTTAAAGGACATTTACAAAGCTCATCCTACTCAACGATTGGAGCACTAATTCTATACCTCGGTAGGAACTCGGAGGACAAGATCAGTGGTAGACTTCAGCCTTCACGAGGGAAAGGATAAGGCATATATTTAAGAGCAGACTCGGCGTGTCCGCTGAATAGTTACGTTGGCGGCGTTATTTAGTTAAAATGTATTAAAGAGAAGGGCGCGGTTTGTCAGATTAGGGATATGTTGGTACTTTTGGTGCTGTTACTATAAACCGTTTAAAATCTTGTTATTTTGTTGTATTCTACTCTTGCATTTGCGAACAGGGCTTTGATGGCTTGCCGGAGCGTGATTGTGACGTTGTTTTTGCTCTGCTACTACGCAGTGGGGGTGGCAGAAACGCCCGTTTACACGTGTGACTTCGGGAGTGTGCGGTATAGTGGCTACACATCGAGCTATACTGCGAGCGAGTTTACTGTCACAGCAGCCTCGGGCGAGGCATGGACGGTGAGGAATTTTGCCAGTGACAGTTACTGGAGCTATGTTAAGGCCGGCGATATGTCTGAGGATGTGACGGCTGAGATTGTCAATAAGAGCGCTTTTGACGCCACAATAGCCAGGGTAGATGTCACCATCAACAAGATACGCGAATATAAGAGTACGCCCAACATTCCGGGCGTCGACTACGTGGAGGCGTGCCGGCTGCTTGTTGGCAAGACTCCTGATTTGAATGATGATA
>JAMPDP010000001.1:1569965-1585627 GCA_023665605.1 Candidatus Amulumruptor caecigallinarius
ATTGCCTGTGCGCTTTTGATTGGAGCAACTGCATCTGAAGCCGGTTGTTGTAATCTCTCCGTTCTTCAGATATTTTCCTTTGGATGGAAGTGACCTCACTGATAGAATCATTTGTTACGGTTCCTTCGTAAGGGACAACAGTTCCCTTGTCAAGTAATCCGATACTTTGGTCTAACAGTCTCAGATTGTTGTAAGTATTTATGGAGAATCTTGCCGGATTTTCGTTATACATGCTTTTTGACACCTCTGAGTAGTGTCTTGCCGAATCAAGTTGAGAATTATTCAGATAGATAAATCCCAGTGTTATCAGTTTTCCGAGGCTTTGCGTCTTTATCCGGTTGAGATATGCCACACTTCTTTTGAAGTCTGCCGATGGATTGTTGGCATAATTGAGGGCGTATGTTATAAACAGCGGATCATCAGCATCAGTTTCAGCCAAAGCTCTCTCCATATAAATGGCAGTCGAGTCATTGTGGCCGGTAAAGGAATGGAAAAGGCCAATGTCATGCATGGCTCTCGCACGTTCCTCATTAGTCCTCGCGAAATTCAGAGCCTCCGTTGCATAAGAGATTGCTTTCGTATAATCCTTTTTCAACGACGGCATTGCGTACAAATTAGACAACTCGATAAAGAGTTCCGATTTTGAGGGACTCGTTGTTTCTGATGCAATATCAACTGCTTTATTAAGAAACATCGAAGCTGAATCTTGATTGCCAAGCCAGCGCATCTTAATAGCTGCCAGTTGATACATGTCAAGCAAAGCCGTGGTATCCATGCTTGTTTCATAATAACCCAAGGCGTAATCAAAATCTTCAACCATCAGGAAAGACTCTCCTTTGCGTAGCTTCGCCTTAGCTGTCAACATCGTTGAATAAGCTTTAGTCTCGCTTGTCAAGTCATTTCGATTACTGATTTCATCAAGAATCAGTAATGCCGAGTCGGGTGCATTTTCAAGAAATGCATCGGCCAGGGTCAACTGCCTATTTATCGACCCACTATTCGTGCATCCGACAAAAAGAAGACATAAAATTATAGTATGAAGAAGATGTTTCATATTTATGTGCAAAATTACTAAAAACCTGGCGATTGGGAAAATCCAAGCTGCCGATTCTTCTTTTCCGCAGTCTATATCCTTACTCTACTCTTAGTTTGGTTTGGTTCGGGCTTTATATATGCCCGGACAAACCTAAACCTATATGCGGATGCAAGGCAAAAGAGAAATTATCATAGCCGGGTGTCCATATCACGAGCCGCCTCAAATGTTAACGGGGGCTATCGGTTGAGCTGCTGACGGCGTTAAATATTCATAAAAACACCCAACTTTACAGATTTGGGTGTAAAATTGGGTGTAGATACAACAAAAGCCTGATAATCAGGCTTTATTGCGGAGAGAGAGGGATTCGAACCCCCGGAGGTGTGACCCTCAACGGTTTTCAAGACCGCCGCAATCGACCACTCTGCCATCTCTCCTTGGGTCAAAAGCACTGCAAAGGTACGGCGATTTTTGTGGTTTGCAATGGCATTAACACTTTTTGACTATTAAGCCGGTTTCAGTAACTATCCCGGGACACTTGAATAGTGACAATGCATGTGGGTGCACTCAAATCTGTGCTATATGTGCTTCCATACGGAGAGGTAGGCTGACGGGAGGCCAAGCCTGAAAGCCAGCGCGTGACGGAAGCGCGCCAGGCGGGTGCGCAGCGGCAGGGTGCGCGGTGCGAGGCCATGAGTGGCCCAGGGTGAGAGCTTTAGGTAGCGGCGCCAGATGTGTTCGAGTGGATGGAAGTCATTGATGCCGTTGCACCATGGTTTGTGAAACTCGGTGTAGTGGATGATGCCTGATATTTTACCTCGCGTGACTCCTCTGACCTCTTCCAGTTCCTGACCGGAGATGTCGGTACGCTCCCTCTTAAAGTGGCCTGACTGCACGTTCCAACGGGCGGGCAAGTCAACGTGATTGCCGTCAAGGAGGATGTTGAGAATGTCCTGGTCCGGGAAGCAGAATTCAGGAGGCAGAGCACTGAGCATGGCGAGGCTGCGTGCGGCAATGTCAAGGTGACGGAACTTGTCAAGGTCTATTACCATTACACCGGAATTGAAATAGCTTCCCTTTATGTCACAGAAGGCACTTCGGGGTTGTTGGCCGATGTGTGGCGGTGCGTCAGGAATCACTGCGCAGGCTTTCCCGCCCAGGTCAAGGTGCCACAGCGGAGCGATAGAAGTGTCGACGGCGATGTCGCAGTCGAGGTATATCACGCGGTGGAGGTCTGACGGAAGAATTTCCGTGGCAATCAACCGCAGGAACGAGGCCGGAGGCCAGCCGTTGACGCTCTGCGGAAGTCTGGCGAGCAGTGAGGGGGTCGGAGTGATGAAATGCAGGCGCGCGGGATAGCTGTGTTCAAGCGACAGCAATTGGCGGTGTTTTGTTCCGCTAATACCTGCATCAACGATGTGCACCACAGCGGCGTGCCTGTCAAGATTATGCAGCAGCGACGTCAGCATTACCCCGCACCAGGGAGCGAACCGGTCATCAGTGGAGCAGAGTATGTGGATGGGAGAGGGGTGGAGAAAGGGGCCTTTTTCGGGCATTTGGCATGAGGGATGGTTGGTATCGCCAAAGATAGTGAAAAATTTTGCTAAAAAAGAACCCCCGGGTCCGCGTTTCTGCCGTGGACTCGGGGGTAATGATTAGGGGAATGGGGGTCAGACGAGGTGGCTGATTAGGGCTTCGCGGTCGCCCGGGAGGAGGTCGATGACGGGGATCTCGATCATGGTGTAGGCTCCGGGGCGCTGCTTCATGGAGGCGCGGGCCACGCACACGAGTATCTGAGCGGTGAGCGCGGGGTTGTTGATGCTCATGTTGAACTCGAAGTGCTGGTTCTGGGTCATGCCGCTGACACCCTTGCGGGTCATGTGCACGCCGTGACCCATATCCTTCACGGCGTCTACGGAGTCGACGGCCATCACGTGGGTCTCGTCAGATGCGAAGTAGGGATCTTCCTTTACGGCCTTGGTGACATCGGCGAGGTCGGCACCTTCCTCAAGCTCTACGTATACCATGCGGCGGTGTATGCCTGTGCCGAGGGGTATCGTCATGGAGAGAGCATCCTTGACGCCCGGCTTTGACTTGACGCAGACGGTGTGACCCATAGACATACCGGGTCCGAAGTTGGTGTAGGTGAGGCCTTTGGGGGCTGCGGCCTCCATGAGGGTACGCACTACCGAGTCGGAACCGGGATCCCATCCGGCGGCTATTATTGCCACGGCACCGTGGGCCTTGGCGGCGTGGTCAAGGCGCTGGCGGAGCTTCACGATGTCGGTATGGATGTCGAAGCTGTCAACGGTGTTGATGCCCTGTGCGAGGATGTCGACAGCCTTGGTCTCCACCTCGCGGGTGGGAGTGCAGAGGATGGCCACATCCACCTGGCCAAGGTCGCGGATATCTGTGACCACGGCAAGGTCAGCGATGGCAGCCGGCTTGGGGCCGCTTGCGTCGCGGCGCACCACGCCTGCTATCTCAAAATCAGGGGCTTCGCGGAGTACCTCAGCCACGAAGTGACCGATGTTGCCGTAACCCACGATGGCGGCTCGAATCTTTGTCATGTTCTCTTGTTGGGAATTATCGGGTTAGTAATCAAGAACTTTCTGTCACTTGGCACTGACGATGGCCTCGGTGTCGCGGGCAATCATCATCTCCTCGTCGGTGGGCACCACCACTACCTTCACCTTGGATGCCGGGGTGGAGATGACGGTCTCGGTGCCATGGACAGTGGCGTTGAGTGCGGTGTCAATCTCCACACCCATGAAGGCGAGGGGCTTGCATACGTTCTCGCGTACGCCCGTCTGGTTCTCGCCGACCCCACCGGTGAACACGATGATGTCCACGCCGCCCATTTCGGCAGCATAAGCACCGATGTACTTGATGATGCGCTGCTCATACATGTCCAGAGCGAGTACGGCCATCGGGTCGCCCTCGCGGTCAGCCTTCTCAATCTCGCGCATGTCAGAGGATATGCCGCTGACTCCGGCCACGCCGCTCTCCTTGTTGATTATCTCCTGCATCTGCTCGGGTGAGAGGTGATGGCGAGCCATCAGGAAGGTGAGCGCTCCGGGGTCTACATCGCCCACGCGGGTGCCCATCATCAGACCCTCGGTGGGGGTGAGACCCATGGATGTGTCATAGCTCTTGCCATGGAGCACGGCAGTGATGGAGCCGCCGTTGCCTATGTGGCAGGTGATGATGCGCTGCTTGGCAGGATCTACGCCGAGCATCTCGCAGACGCGGGCACTGACGTAGCGGTGGCTGGTGCCGTGGAAGCCATAGCGGCGCACGCCATCCTCCTTGTAATACTTGTAGGGGAGGGCATACATATAGTTCTCGGCGGGCATCGTCTGATGGAATGCCGTGTCAAACACGGCCACCTGCTTGACACCGGGGAGGATGCGCTCCATGGCCTCGATGCCGGTCATGTTGGCGGGGTTGTGGAGGGGTGCTATGTCATAGCACTCGCGGATCATGGCCTTAACGTCATCGTCAATGAGTACGCTGGCATTGAACTTCTCGCCACCATGCACCACGCGGTGACCCACGGCCTGAATCTCGTCGAGGCTCTTGATGCAGCCGTACTCGGGGTTGACGAGTACATCAAGGATGGCCTGAATGGCCTTGGCGTGGTCAACCTCACCGAGTCCGAGCGTCTTCTTCTGCCCGTCGGGGAGCTTGAACTTGATCATGGCATCGTCAAGGCCGATGCGCTCCACGCCACCCTCGGCGAGCACCTCGGCGTGGTCGGTGTCGATGAGCTTGTATTTCACGGAACTGCTGCCGCAGTTGAGCACTAATATCTTCATATCGTTACTGTTATGTCATTGAAACGGGAAAATTCAACCTCCGGCAGTGTCACCTCCGGGGTAGGGGAGAGGAGCGGGAGCCTCAGCAGGCGCCGCCCTTGGGCATGGGAGCGGGGCATACGCCGCCACCAATGCCGGCCTTGATGCCGATAGCCTGGTTGCAGGTGATGACAATGGTCTTGTAGATGTCCTCGGGGAAGCAACCGCGTGACAGGTCGTTGACCGGAGCGGCCAGGCCCTGCAGGATGGGGCCTACGGCCTCGATGCCGCCGAGGCGCTGCACGAGCTTGTAGGCGATGTTGCCGGCTTCGAGCGACGGGAACACCAGCACGTTGGCGGTGCCGTTGAGGGAGCTGCCGGGGGCCTTGGAGGCTGCCACGCCGGGCACTATGGCGGCATCGCTCTGGAGCTCACCGTCCACGTTCAGTGCCGGGCACATCTCCTTGGCTATCTTGGTGGCCTCAATCACCTTCTCCACGCGCTCATGCTTGGCGCTACCCTTGGTGGAGAAGCTGAGCATGGCCACGCGGGGCTCGATGCAGGCGATGTCGCGCGCTGTCTGTGCGGCGCTCACGGCAATCTGCGCAAGCTCCTTGGCGGTGGGGTCAGGCACCACGGCGCAGTCGGCAAACACCAGCACGCCGTTTTCGCCATAGGGCATCCCCTCGGGGATGAGCATCAGGAACGCACCTGACACCACTTCTATACCCTTGCGTGTCTTGATTACCTGGAATGCAGAGCGGAGCACGTTGCCGGTGGTGTTCATGGCACCGGCCACCATACCGTCAGCCTCGCCGGCCTTCACCAGAAGGCAACCGAGATAGAGGGGGTTGGCGGTGGTCATACGTGCTTGTTCCATGGTGACGCCCTTGCTCTTGCGGAGCTCATAGAAGAGGGGCGCGTAGGTGTCAATCACCGTACGGTCAGCGGGGTTAACGATGCGTGCGCCCTCCAGATGGCTCAGCCCCAGAGATTTGCCCATCTGGGCAATCTCGGCAGGGTCGCCGATGAGAGTGATGTCAGCCACGCCGTCGGCAATGATACGGTCGGCTGCCGTGAGAGTGCGGGGCTCAAGGCCCTCGGGGAGGACAATCCGCTGACGCTTGTCGCGGGCTGTCGCGATGAGTTTGTCAAAAAGACTCATGGCGTTGTATGATTCTGCAGGTTAGTGTTCTGTTAAAACGTGAGGGATGTTACTCCCCCACAAAGTTAACAATTTTCATGCAGTACCATTCCGCGCATTATTCTTATTTAACGCATTAAGGGAAGTTGCCGTTGCCGAGTTGAGGTGTAAATCGGTGAGGTGTTGGTACACCGTCAGGGCACCATAATCTTGCGGCCCTCCATTATGTAGACACCCGCGGGGAGAGCCAGTGTGACAGGTGCGGCCCCCGCAGGGACGCTGTGAACAAGCCGGCCATCAATGCCCGTGACCGCAACATGGCGTGGCGACGGGCCGCTTATCGTCACAGCCCCGCGGCTTACGGAGATGCTCAGGCCGTCTCCAGAGTCAGCCGCAACCTCAGTAATCGAGGCGGGGTCATATTCCACGATGTTGGTAAACTGACCCCACTGAGAGTCAGCGGCATAAGTCTGCTTGGTGCCGAACGGCACGTACAGTGTGCCGTCCGCAGAGTTGCGCCCGGAGCCGTTGAACACGCACCATGAGATAGGGAGGGGCTTGGCCCACTTCACCCACACCTTGGTGAGCGACCTCACTGCGTTGAACTGGTTAAGGCCGATTGATACCACCGTTTCCGGGATTACTACTTCATTGAGGCCTGAACTCGTGAACCCATTGTTACGGAACCCTTTAAGTGTTTCCGGAAGGGTGATGCTTTTCAACCAGTAGCAATCCTCGAACGCTCTCATCGGGATGTAATCCACAGGGTTATCGCCACTTTGGCTTATAGTCACATCCTTGATGTCGACATTGGGAATCATCAAGTTGCGCATTGTGGCGAAATCGCGCTCGTCTATCGTACCTTGCAGTGTGACCTTTCCCACAGAGCCCGCGTCCATGAACTGAGTGCGGAAGGCGAGTTCTCCGGGGTGCATATCGGTGTAATGGAGATCCAAAAGGTCGGTGTAGCAATTGATGCCCAGCTCCCATGTGTCGCCGGTGAAGGGCCCGAAAAGCTGTGTGTAATCCCCACTCGAGCTTGTAAGTAGACTTGTAACGCCATTTTCACGCGTGGTCACGCGGCAGACATCATCTTTGACGGTGAAATATACAATCAACCTTGCCCCTGATGGTACGGTCATGGTGAAGTCGCGTAACGGTTCCTCGCCAAACATGGATAGTCTACCTGTCGGTTCTCCCTTGATTGTCATGTGAATGACGGTGTTGACCGGCGAGTACCCTTTGGCAGGGATGGCTATCGGTGCTCCTACATGAGTGAGTACGGGGTGCCACGTGTTGTCGTCAACGGCCTTACTGAGGAGCACCACCTCATCATCATCGGCTACGCTCAGGCCGGAGGGAAACGATGACGCAGTCAACTCTACTGACGGATAGCTGTTTCCTTTATAGATTGTCACCATCGTGGAGCCAACCACAGCTTTGAGCTGACCCCCGGCTGAGCGTATGCCTATGCCTGCATACCCAAAGAATCGGCTCACCGTGTTGTTTGTCAGATTGTTGCAGACAAGATGTGTCCCGGCTGTAATATCCGGAGTGTCCATATTGAGTCTGAATTGACCTGTTGTCACGTTGACCACCAACGGGGAGGGCTCGTCGGAGTAGTTGACGGCTGTCACAGTGCCTGATGATATTTCGGTGGGCGTAGCTGTGGGTGAAGCCGCAGCGAAGGACGGCGTGCAGATACCGCATATCGCAGCGGCCACAGCTGCTGTCATGCTGATAACTTTCATAAGCAAGTGAAGTGTGAGTGAGGTTGGTATGTGCAAATATAGTGGTTTTGGAGTAGCGTGCCAACCTCCCCGTTGCACCCTGACGATATAAAAACCAGGCGAGGAGACGCTTCACAGTGTCTCCTCGTCTGATAATAAACCAATCATTATCACATTTCTTGCAATGGAAAAAGTAATCTTGCTATGTATCACTAAAACGCGGTTCGGCACAGTTGGTTCAAGTAATCGCATTATTTAACATACATTAACTATATGCCATGCATGTGGGTAACTATTCAGCGAATACAACAGACTGATTTGTAGGGACGCACGGCTCGTGCGTCCGACGCCCGAGCGAAGACAGCAGGCATCCATGGATATAAGAAGTTGTTAGTAAACAGGCTCTAAAAACAAAAGCGGACGGCTTCTCACGAAGCTGTCCGTTTTGTTTCATAATCTACAATCTATAAAAACATATATATTTGGAAAAATGCTCTCAAAGCAGCGAAATCATGTCCTTGTTGCTTTGTGATGCAAAGATAGGGCTTTTGTATGTGAAAATGTCTAAATTAATGATAATAAATCATAAATCATTGCACTTTCTGCTCGTTTTCGTGCTTTTCGCGGCTGTTTGTGGCTCGAAGCACCCACGGATAGGGGGCGCGGAGGCCCAATCCGGTGTCCCAGGAGATGCTTCGCAGCGTGTCAAGGGCGCCCGTGGCTGTCGCTCCGCAGGGCACGGCTGTCAGGTAGCGCCGGTCACGGCTGAGCAGCACGGTTGCCGTGAGGTGCCCGTGGGCCTGGAGCCTCTTGAGCAGCTCCTTGGCGTTAAACACTTGCTTGAATGAGCCGGCCACCACGTAGAAGGGCCTCAACGAGCCGCCGGGCAGCTCCTTGCCGGTAGCCACAGTCACCACATCGGCATGACAGCGGAGCGTGTCGGAGCCGACGGCATAAACCTCGGGACGACCAAGTTGCTGTAAGGAGGCCTGTACGGTGCTGTCAAGATACTCGCTCTCGGCAGCCTTGCGTTTGCTCACTGCGGTTTCATAGGCCTCGCGGTAGCTCTTCTCCGAGGGCTTGCATGCCCCCAATAGGGTGGCAATAAGGGTGACGAGTACTAATCCGGTGGCTGAGACGCGATTCATTGCTCTAAGATTTACAAAATCTTCGTGAGGTCAGTTTTCGAGAATAAGTAGCTCGCGGGGGCCGAATGTCATCTTGCGGGTTATGGTGACGGTATTGCCGGTGAGCATATCCTTCCGGACAGTCCCGTAGGGGAGTATCTCCTCGGTCTGGCTCATGTCAACGGTCACGGGGGTGTCGTTGCCGTTCATGATCACCACCACCTGCTTGTCGCCCAGGCGGCGTTCGTAGGCGTAGATGCCCTGCAGCGGCATGAAGTGCTTTAGGGAGCCCTTGGCAATCACCTCATTCCCCTTGCGCCACTGCAGCAGCTTCGTCATAAACTCCTTGGCCTCAGCCTGCATGGGGGTCAGGCCTTTGCCGGTGAACACATTGATGGAGTCCGGGTCATCGGGGAAGCCGCCCGGCATATCGCGGCGCACGTAGCCGTCGCTCCCCTCCTTGGAGCCGTTCATCAGAATTTCCGTGCCGTAATACAGCTGCGGGATGCCGCGGGTGGTGAGCAGGAACGCGATGGCCTGCTTCCACCAGCCGAGGTTCTCGGGGAGCTCAAGCAGGAATCGGTCTGTGTCATGGTTGTCAAGGAAGGTGAGTATCTTCGAGGGATTCGGGAAGAGGTAGTCCAGGGCCAGATGGTCATAGATGTCGTTGAGGCCGGTCCAGGGGTTGGTCTGCGACGAGAAGGCGTTGCGGGCCTTGATGGAGAGCACGAAGTCCATGACGGTCTCCAGCTCGGGGTCTCCCTTCTTGTTCACGATGGAGCCCTTCTGCCAGAACGCCTCGCCCCCTTCGTTGCCATACCAGCACTCGCCCACGATGTTGAAGCCGGGGTACTCCTTGCGGACGTCGCGGAGCCACTGCGCCATACCGTCGAAGTCGGCATAGGGGTGTGTGTCCATGCGGATGCCGTCGAGCTTGGCGTCCTCAATCCACCATATAGAGTTCTGGGTGAGATACTTCAGCAGGTGGGGGTTGCGCTGGTTCAGGTCCGGCATCGACTCGACGAACCACCCGTCGACGGTGCGCTTGAAGTCAAAGTCGCTCACATAGGGGTCATGCACCGTGGAGAGGCGGAAGTTGGTCTGCACGAAAGTGTCAGGGTTGTTGTACCATTCCTTAGTGGGCATATCCTTGCGCCACAGGTGGTTGGAGCCGGAGTGGTTGAATATCATGTCCATCACCACCTTCATCCCCTTGGAGTGGGCGTCGGCTATGAATCCGCGCCACTCCTCGTTGGTGCCGAAGCGCGGGTCTATGCGGTAGTAGTTGGTGGTGGCGTAGCCGTGATAGGAACCGCCGGGCATATCGTTCTCCAGCACGGGGCCTACCCACACTGCCGTCACGCCGAGTGTGTCGAGGTAGTCAAGGTGCTGACGCAGACCGCCGATGTTGCCGCCGTGACGTCCGTTGGGGTTGGCGCGGTCAGGCATCACGGGATAATCGAGCTTGGCCACCTCCTTCGAGGGCTTGGAGCCGTCTGAGGCAAATCGGTCGGGCATCACCAGGTAGAGCACGTCAGCGGCATCGAAGCTCTTGATGGAGTCGGGGTCGGTGGTGCGCGCTTTAAGCTCGTAGGGGAGGCGGAGCTTGCGCTTCCCTTCGGCGAGGTTGATGTCTACCGTGCCGGGCTTGGCCTCATCACCCACCTTTATATATAGGAGCAGGTAGTTGGGGCTTTCGAGGCGCACCTGCTCGAGCAGCCTGACATCCGGATACTCCAGCGAGGCCTTCGCATCGGCGATGCCGGGGCCGTGAAGCATAATCTGGAGGGTGTCCTGGCGCATGCCCGTCCACCAGTAGGGGGGCTCCACGCGGTCCACGGTGAGAGCCGGGGCGGCCGACGCGGCCGAGGCGCACGCCAATGTCAATGTCGATAACAGGTGCTTTAGTTTCATGGTGATATGTTATGATGTGATATGCAGTGGGTCAAAATTAACGATAATCTTCGGGCTATGCAACTTTGACGGGCGCGGAAATGTTATGTGAGAAAGGGATTTTGAATACCAAAATCAAGTAACAGACTATTATTTACATTACGACACAATTCTTATCTAACACCTTCAGTCTATGAACACAGCCCCCCTCCAAGGAATCAAGGTGGTCGACTTCACCGAAGTGCAGTCCGGCCCTTCATGTACTCAGATGCTTGCCTGGCTCGGCGCCGAGGTTATCAAGATTGAGCGTCCAGGCGTGGGCGACGCCACCCGTGGCGAGCTCCAGTTTGACCCCACACTCCCTTCATACTACTTCCTCCAGCTCAACTCCGACAAGAAGTCGCTCGCGCTGGATGCCAAGACCCCTGACGGCAAGGAGATTCTCACCAAGCTGATTAAGGAGGCCGACATCTTCGTGGAGAACCTCCACCCCGGGGCCATGGACAAGCTCGGCTTCGGATGGGAGGCAGTGCACGCGCTGAACCCCAAGTGTATCTACGGCACCATCAAGGGCTTCCCCCCCGCCTCCAAGTATGCCAACCTTAAGGCTTACGAGCCTGTGGCCCAGGTGACGGCTGCCGCAGCCTCCACCACCGGCTGGTACGAAGGCCCCGAAAACATCCCTACGCAGAGCGGCGCCGCCCTCGGCGACTCCAACACCGGCATGCACCTGCTCATCGGTCTGCTCACCGCCCTTATCCAGCGCAACGTCACCGGCGAGGGCTCATACGTGTACCAGTCGATGCACAACGCCTGCCTCAACCTCTGCCGTATCAAGACCCGCGACCAGCTCACGCTGGACAAGATCGGCTATCTGACGCAGTTCCCGCAGTACCCCGACGAGAAGTTCCCCGACTACGTGCCACGTGCCGGCAACATCGAGGGCTCCGGCGTGCTCGGCTGGACCTTCAAGTGCAAGGGCTGGGAGACTGACCCCAACGCATATGCCTACGTCATTTTGCAGCGCGGCGCCAAGGACTTCGAGAAGGCCTGCCAGGCTTTCGGCTTCGAGGACTGGCTCACCAACCCCGACTTCAACACCGCCGATGCTCGCGACCGCCACAAGAAGGAGATTATCGCCCGCATCGAAGGTTGGACTCAGACACGCACCAAGTATGAGGTGACAGAGCAGCTTGCACCCTTCGGCGTGCCTTGCGCACCGGTGCTCAACACCAAGGAGATTATGGATGACCCCACCTCCTACGACGGCAACACTCTGGTGAAGATCAACCAGGGCGGCAAGATCGGTGAGTTCGTCACCGTCGGCTGCCCCTTCACCATCAGCAACTACCAGCCGACATACGGCCCGTGCCCCGAGCTCGGCGGCAACACCGACGAGATTCTCAAGAGTCTGGGCTACACCGACGACCAGATTGCTGCGTTTGCCAAGAACGGCACCACCGCGCCCCTGGCCGACGGCAAGATGTAATCCTAACTACTTCAACTATTCGTTATGACCCAGAATACAGCCAGCAACTGTAACTGTACTGCCCCCAAGCCTGCTCCGAAGTTTCCGGAGCAGGTGACGGGCATGTACATCCTGGCCCGCGCTCTGAAGAACGTCGGCCTCGACCATGTATACGGCCTCGTGGGCATCCCCGTGACCGAGGCCGCCTATGCCATGCAGATGGAGGGCGTCAAGTTTGTGGGCTTCCGATTCGAGCAGCAGGCCGGTATGGCCGCCGCCACCCACGGCTATCTCACCAAGACCCCCGGCGTGCTCCTCACGGTGTCGTCCCTGGGCTTCCTCAACGGCCTTACAGCCACCACCAACGCCACGGTCAACTGCTACCCGATGATTCAGATTTCGGGAGCCTCCGACCCCACGATGGTCGATATGCAGATGGGCACCTACGAGGAGCTTGACCAGCTCAACACCGCACGTCCGCTTGTCAAGTTTGCCCTGCGCTGCTCGCACGCCAAGGATATTCCCGGAGCTGTGGCCCGTGCCTACCGCGCAGCAGTCAGCGGCCGTCCCGGCGGTGTGTACCTTGACATGACCACCCCCGCGCTCGCAGAAATCATGGATGCCGATGAGGCCGAGAAGCTCTTCTACCAGCCGGTCGATCCCGTCGCAGCCGTGGCTCCAAACGCCGATGCTGTGGCCCGCGCTGCCGAGCTGCTCGCCTCCGCCAAGCGTCCCGCAGTGCTCCTTGGCAAGGGTGCCGCCTATGCGCAGGTTGATGACAAGATCAAGACCCTCATCGAGAAGTATCAGATTCCCTACTTCCCGATGTCAATGGCCAAGGGCCTGATGCCCGATGCCGGCCCGTTGAGTGCCCTCTCATGCCGCTCAACCATCATGGAGCAGGCCGATGTGGTGCTCATCCTCGGCGCGCGCCTCAACTGGCTCCTCTCCTTTGGCAAGGGGAAATGGAGCAAGACCACCAAGTTCATTCAGGTGGATATCGACCCTGTGGAGATGGACGTGAACGTGCCTATCGCCGCCCCCGTGGTGGGCGACCTCGGCCTGTCGCTGGACGCTCTGCTCGCCGCCCTCGACGGCAAGCAGATGAGCGCCGACCCGCAGTGGCTCAAAAGCCTCCGGGCTGAGACTGCCGAGAAGAACGCCAAGTTCCAAGCCCGCCTCAAGGAGGCCGCCCCGCTGCAGCCCATGAACCACTGGAGCGCCCTGAGTGCCGTGAAGCCCGTCATTGAGGCTCACCCCGAGGTGATACTTGTCAACGAAGGGGCCAACACCCTTGACGACACCCGCGATGCCATCGACATGAGCGTGCCCCGTCACCGCATAGACTGCGCCACATGGGCCATCATGGGCATGGGCATGGGCAGCTGCGTAGGTGCCGCTGTGGCCACCGGCAAGAGCGTCGTGGCCATTGAGGGTGACTCGGCCTTCGGCTTCTCAGGCATGGACTTCGCCACCATCTGCCGCTTCAAGCTCCCCGTCACGGTGGTGATCTTCAATAACGGCGGCATCTATAACAACATAGGTGTCAACCCGTCGAAGGACCCCGCCATTGACCATGACCCCGCGCCCACCACACTCGACCTCGAAGCCCGCTACGACAAGATTGCTGAGTGCTTCGGTGCCAAGGGTTACTACGTCACCACCCCCGCCGAGCTCTCGGCGGCTCTTGAGGAGGCCATCGCCTCCAAGGCTCCGGCCCTCATCGACGTGCAGCTCGCTGCCGACGCCGGCAAGGAGAGCGGCCACATCGGCTACCTCAACCCGGCCCCGCTGATTGACTTCACGGTCTGACCATCAGTGAGGATGGCGTCACCGCTGCAGCGGATTGCCACAGCGGTGACGCCCCTCTTATTTTTTAATCACTTGGAGGTTGTCATCAACCAACCTCTTAACGACTGTTCATTTATGGATCTGTCACACGTCATACTATATGCCATCGTCCCGATTATCGTGGTGATGCTTGCCGGCTTCATTTCCGGCAAAAAGGGGGTGTTCTCAGGAGCCGACGCCAAGAAGTTCAACAAGGTGGTGCTTGACTATGCGCTGCCCGCCGCGCTGTTCGTGTCCATCGTGCAGGCCTCGCGTGATGACCTGGTGAAGGACATCAAGCTCACGCTGGTATCGGCCGTGGGCATCATGGCCTGCTTCATGGCAGTGTATTTCATATTCAAATACTGCTTCAAGAAGAACACCGGCGCCGATGCCGCCGTCAGTGCCCTTATCAGCGGCTCGCCCACCATCGGCTTCCTCGGTTTCGCCGTGCTGGAGCCTATCTTCGGCACATCGCCCTCCGTGGCCCTTGTGGTGGCAATCGTCGGCATCGTGGTCAACGCTATCGGCATCCCCGTGGGCCTGTCGCTGATGAACGCCTCGCTTGAGAAGCAGCATCCGGGCTCCACGAGCCACGAGAGCGCATGGAAGCCGGTGCTCCACGCGCTGTCGCAGCCCGTGGCATGGATGCCTATCCTCGCCGTGGTGTGGGTGGTGCTCGGCATACCCTGGCCGAAGTATCTCTCACCGTCATTTGACCTTATAGCGAAGGCCAATGCCTCACTTGCCGTATTCTCAGCCGGCATAACGCTCTCTGCCATCAAGTTCACGATGAACTGGCAGGTGATTCTCGGTTCCATCATGAAGATGGTGGTCATGCCCGCCGTGCTCCTCATCCTGGGCCTGCTCGTCCACATGGACCCGTTCAACCTGAAGATGCTCGTTGTGGCCGGCGCACTTCCGCCCGCCTTCTCCGGCATCATCATAGCCGACGAAAACAACGTCTACACCGCAACGGGCACCTCGTCGCTCACCCTGTCAGTAATCCTCTTCATAGGTTTCTGCCCCCTCTGGATCTGGATCACCAACATGGTGCTCGCCCACTTCTGACCCACCCCCCCCCCGCAACAACACCAAAAGGCGCAACCCCACTCAGGGCTGCGCCTTTCGATTGCCGTTGTTGAAAGGCCATCACTTTTAACGGCCTCTCAGTTATTGCGCCAATATTCAAGGGCTTCCCTCAGTGACATGGTGGGGCATCCCATCAAAGTGCTTGTTAGCTGCCACACCTTCATCTCGGCATCATCAATGTCTCCATCGAAAACCATAATCGTTGCGAGAAAACCGGAAACATACTTCTTCTGGCTATCGTTCATTGAAGCCAATGTTGCTAACATTGAGGTTGTCTCCATATTGTCTTTTCCTAAAAATGGTTGTCAGATAAAGGTCGTCTTGGTTGTCTTTTCTTTGTTGCATTTTCCATTGGATGAAGCGTCCGCTGGACGCTGATTTACCGTAGCCCCGGAAGCCGAAGCACAGCGCAGGCATCCGGGGTCAAAAGCATACCCACAAAAAAGGAGGGTGTTGCATAACCATCGGCTTGTAGGGATGCACCGTGGTGCAGCCGGCGCAACAATCTGTAAATCAGCGGATGCACCACGGTGCATCCCTACAAATTG
>JAMPDP010000002.1 GCA_023665605.1 Candidatus Amulumruptor caecigallinarius
GCAATAGGATCAGCCCTTATTTATCGTCTGTCTAATTTTTTAGCGGACAGTAATAGTTAAGAATATAGCTCGAGGCCGCATTCTTTGACCTCACCAACCTTCGGTTCTGATACCTTTGACTCAGACATGTTTTTGAGAGCCTCAATCTCCCGCTCCATGATACGCTTCCTGGACTCCTTGAATCCGCCCTCTTCCGTTATAGAACCCAGATATTTGCCCGTAATCTTACGAGCCCTCTTCTTGGTCTTGTCATACACACTGCTGCACTCGTACAACTTGTACAACGCATCGTTCACTCGTCTCAACTCAGTTCCGGGGCGACGGAATTTTACAGCCCAATCAGGTGGTGTCATAGTCTTTACAATATTACGCCAAGGCGTAATACATAATTACAACAAAAATTTGACTTGGCAAAATTATTTGCCTAAAAATCAAAGCCGATGGTCAGAAAAACTGACCATCGGCACATATATTACGTATTTCGGTGGGGTTTTATAGATTAAATGTCTATGTGGAGCGGAATGTTGCGCCGAAATGTGACCCATGTAAAGCAAAACAAAGTGATAATTGGTATGCAAAGTAAGTGAAAAACATATGAATTGCCAAATCAATTGTGATGAAGTTGTTTGATACGGAGGCTTGTGGGGTGGGTAGATGTGGGCAGGGCCGGCGCTTGGTGTGGCGCCGGCCCTGTCGTAGGGTGTGTGGAGCTTGGGTTAGCTGAACCAGTAGAGCTGGCCGAGTGGGAGCTCCTTGGCAGGAGGAACGGTGGCGAGGATGCCGTCGACGTATACCTCGAAAGTTTCGGGATTGACCTCAATGTGAGGAGTGGCGGTGTTGCGTACCATGTCCGCTTTGCTCAGCTGGCGTGTGCCGTGGACAGCGTAGATGTTGCTCTGCAGGCCGAGCTTCTTCTCGATGCCGGCATCTACTGATGCCTGGCTTACGAAGGTGAAGCGGGTCTTGGCGAGCTCCTGGCCGTAGGCACCGAACATTGGTCGCATGATGCAGGGCTGCGGGGTGGGGAGCGATGCATTGGGATCGCCCATGTTAGCCCAGTTGATCAGGCCGTTCTTGATGACGAGCTTGGGCTTGGTGCCGAAGAATGCGGGCTCCCAGAGCACGAGGTCAGCCATCTTGCCTACCTCGATAGAACCGAGGATGTCGCTGATACCATAGGTGATGGCGGGGTTGAGGGTGATCTGTGCCAGGTAGCGGAGCACGCGGAAGTTATCGTTCGAATCAGAGTCCTCTGGTAGCTTGCCGCGGGCGCTCTTCATGTAGCTTGCCATCTGGAATGTTCGCATGAATGACTCGCCTACACGACCCATGGCCTGTGAGTCAGATGACACCATGGAGATGATGCCGAGGTCATGGAAGACGTTCTCTGCGGCTTGAGTCTCGGGGCGTACACGGCTCTCGGCAAATGCCACGTCGGAGGGGATGAGCGGGTTCAGATTGTGGCAAACCATAATCATGTCGAAGAGCTCAGCCTCGGAGTTGATGCCGTAGGGGAGGGTGGGGTTGGTCGAAGAGGGGAGAACGTTGGCCATAGACGCGACCTTCAGAAGGTCAGGTGCGTGACCGCCACCTGCGCCCTCGGTATGGTATGTGTGGATGGTACGACCGTCGATGGCGGCGATGGAGTCCTCCACGTAGCCGCCCTCGTTGAGGGTGTCTGTATGAATGGCTACCTGAACGTCATACTTATCGGCCGAGGTCATGCATGCGCGGATGGCTGCTGGGGTTGAGCCCCAGTCCTCGTGAATCTTGAAACCGCAGGCACCTGCCTCGATCTGCTCGTCGAGCGTCTCGGCTACTGAGGAATTGCCTTTGGCAAGGAATCCGAGGTTGACGGGCACACCATCGGCAGCGCGGAGCATCTGTTCGATGTTCCAGCGACCGGCTGTAATGGTGGTGCCGTTGGTACCGTCCGTCGGGCCTATGCCACCCCCCACAAGGGTAGTGATACCGTTAGACAGACAGTTGTAGGCCTGCTGGGGTGAGATGAAGTGCACGTGTCCGTCGATACCGGCAGCGGTCAGAATCATGTGCTCCCCGGAGATGGCATCTGTGGAGGGTCCGGTGCAGAGGGTGGGGGTTACGCCCTCCATCACGTTGGGGTTACCGGCTTTGCCGATACCTGCAATCTTGCCATCCTTGACACCGACGTCAGCCTTTACGACGCCGAGCACCGGGTCTATGATGGTGACGTTGGTGATGACGAGATCAACAGAGCCGCCGTCGGAGGTGATGGTGTTGGCCGTGCCCATGCCGTCACGGAGAGTCTTGCCACCGCCATAGACGGTCTCGTCGCCGTAGACGCGCAGGTCTTTCTCTATCTCTACGTAGAGGTCAGTGTTGGCCAGACGAATCTTATCGCCTACAGTCGGGCCGAACAACTGATTATTCTGTACTCTTGATATTGTTGCCATGATGAGTCTTAGCTGTGATGAGGGGTGGGATTATGACTGCTTGTTGGCATCGGTGGATGCTGCGGGGGCAGCCTTTGCGGCGGCCTTGGCCTCTTCGGCCTCGGTGTAACCGGCATCGGCCTCGTCCTCGCTGACAGCCTTGAAGCCAAACTCGTTCATACGCTTGATGGCGCGCATACGGTTGGGGTAATAAGTAGGGGAGTCCTCCAGTCCGGTGAAGCCGTCCACCAGTCCGTTGAAGCCGATCACGCGGGTCTTGCCGGCATACTGAACAATCTCAACCTCCTTCTCCTCACCGGGCTCAAAGCGGATAGCTGTGGTGGCGGGTATGTTGAGGTGGTAGCCGTAGGCTGCGGGGCGGTCAAACTCCATGTAGCGGTTAACCTCGAAGAAGTGGAAGTGTGAGCCCACCTGAATGGGGCGGTCGCCAGTGTTGCGAACCACAATCTTCTTGGTGCGTCGGTTAGCGTTATACTCGAGGTCGCCGTCGGCGAGGATTACGCCTCCGACGGGGACGTATGTTGCGGGCTTGTACCCCGGGGTTTCGGGATAAGCTATCGCGGGCTTGCCGGGATAGATGCCCGAGGGAGTGGTGTATGAATCTTGAGTTGCCATGATGTCAGTGCGTTAGATCATTTGATAGGATGATGTATGCTGACCAGACGGGAGCCGTCGGTAAATACGGCCTCCACCTGCAGCAGATTAATCATGTCAGGCACTCCGGGCATCACCTGATCTTTGGTGAGCCTCTGGGCAGCGTCATGCATGACTTCCTCTACGGTCTTGCCTTCACGGGCACCCTCAAGCGCGCATGAAGTGATGTAAGCCACAGCCTCGGGATAGTTGAGCTTGAGGCCCTTGTTGAGGCGACGCTCTGCGATGAGGCCGAGCGTGAGCAGCTTCAGCTTGTCTTCTTCTTTCGGGGTTAAATGCATGGTGTGTGATATTATATAGGTGGTGGTAGATAAGGTTTTTATCTGCTATAAATAACACGCGCCGTGCCATTTGGTTGCACTGCCGGCAAAAAAAGACGCTCCCCGGAGCGGTTCCGGGGAGCGGGATGATGTAATCCGGCCAAATAAACAGACCAATTAGACGAATCAGTCTGATGAGAGAATGGGCCGTTTACTTGAGGATGGAGCTGAGGTCAAATGCTGAGAACTCCAGGTCAGAGGCGGCGCGCTTGGCCAGGGAGTTGTCGAGCTTGATGGCTTTGGCGAGGTTAGCGGCCACTTCGTTGGCATTGTTGGTGCGAGCGCCTACGATTGCCTTCAGATAATAGGTAGTGGCATCAGGAGTGACATCGTTGAGGATGCGCTGAGCCTGGCTGTAATTCTTGTTGAGAATCTGTGCGAGGGCTGCGTTGTTGCTCTTGTCATTGCCGAAGGCGTTGAGTGCCTTGGTGTTGTCGCCGTGGAGCAGATAATATGTGCCGAGGGCGGCACCGGCTTCGGGCACGTTGCCGGCAGCGCCGAGCTTCTGCTCAGCCGCGCCGAGGTCGGAGCCTATCATGTCAAGGAGAGCCTCGTTGAGGCTTACCTCACCGGCTGAGGGGTTGATGGAGCGGGCCTGAGTGAAGTATGCCTTGGCGTTTGAGTAGTCGCCCTGTGAATAGTAGAGCTTGCCCAGATTGTTGAAGGGACGGTAGTCAGAAGGGTTCTGACGTGCTGCGGCTTCAAGGATGGCGCGCTTGCGTGCGGTATCGTTGGTGAGGTTGGCGGCATAGAGCAACTCGTCGGCAGAAAGCACGGTGGGATCCTTGTCAAACTGGGCGTTGATCTGGTCATCGCTGCGGCCTATGACGTTGACGGAAGCCGTCAGGCGTGAGCGGCGGAGCTGCGGCAGGATTGTCTCGGCAAGCTGGTCGAAGATGCTGCTCATGTTGCGGATCTCCTGCTCACGCTGCGCGGGATCCTTGTACATGGAGAGCACGGAGAGGATGAGCTGTTTGTCCTGAATGTCGCTGGCAGCCACAAGTTCCTGAAATCCCTCCCAATCCTCGGGTGTGAACTGTGCGGTAAGCTCGCCGAAAGAGGCTACACCATCCTTGCGGAGCTCGCCGGTAAGATAGCTCTTGGTGTTCTCTTCACGCTTCTGGGCAAGCTGGTTATTGAACTCATAAGTGCCTTCAGGAGAAGCGTAGCTGGAGATGTTGATTTCCTCGATGACGCGAGTGGAGTCTGCGCTTGCGTTGCGCAGGTCGCTGCGGAAGCCCTTCACTCCCTCGGAAGATGTCTCCGAGCCGCGTACATTGGCCTGGTTCACAAGGAAGTGAATGTCAGCCTTGTACTTCTCGTTGACAATGCGCTGATACTTGTCGGCAGCATTGGCGGGATTAACGGTGGCGGCACTTGCCAGAGCTGCAGTGGCTATGATTCCGTCGGCCACCTTGACTGAGGGGAGCACATATTTCTTGCCATTCTGGTCCACGCTGAAGGCCAGAGACAACTCAGAGCGTTGCATCTCAGGCTGGTATACGAAGTTGACAGGCACGGTCATGGTGCCACCGTTCTTGTAGCCGATCACGGGGTTGTTGCCGCGCACATCCTCACCCTGATAGGTGACGGGGGTACCGGCAAGCTGGTCGCCGTTGAAGCTGAGAGTGGGGGTAACGGTGAGCTTGGCATTCTTGACGAAGTACTTGGCGGGGATGCGTCCGGTGACAGTAGCGGGCACGTTCTGTCCCACGAGCTCCAGCGGCGAGGGGTTGCAGCTGAAGTAGTTAGCCTCAAGGTTCTTGAGCTTTGAGGAGCAGCCGCTCAGAGTGACGGCAGCGATGGCTGCCAGTGCGATGTGGCACTTGTTGAGGGTTCTCATAAATGGTTGGTGTTATGTGGTGGTTGGTTGAATTGCGTGTGAGTGGTGACAGGGGAGCAGCGTCCATGTGTCAGAAAGGCGCTTCGCCGCTGGCGGAGGGTGAGAGGAAGTCGGCAGTGCCGCCGGAGAGAGGTGTGGAGAGCGGGTTTGGGGCAGGCTCGGGCAACGCTGCCATCGGGCCGTCGTCGGCATCGTTCATGCGCGAGGGGCGGGTGGTGCTCTCGTGATCTTCGGAGCCGTTCCAGTTCTCAAAGCGGGCGTATTTGGCGCGGAAACGCATCTTCACATCGTCCACAGAGCCCGAGCGGTGCTTGGCCACAATGAACTCGGCGAGGCCGCGGATGTCATGTCCCTCGCCATCCACTCCCGAGCGGTTGTAATACTCCGGACGGTGGATGAAGCAGACTATGTCGGCATCCTGTTCGATGGCTCCGCTCTCACGGAGGTCGCTTAGCTGCGGGCGCTTTCCGGCAGCTCCCGTGTCGCCGCGGCTCTCCACAGAGCGGTTGAGCTGCGATAGAGCCACTATGGGGATGTTGAGCTCCTTGGCGAGCTGCTTGAGGCTTCGGGAGATCATACTCACCTCCTGCTCACGTGAGCCGAACTTCATGCCCGATGCGTTCATCAGCTGGAGGTAGTCGATGATGATGAACTGCACATTGTGCTCCCTGACGAGTCGACGCGCCTTGGTGCGAAGCTCGAAGATGGATAGCGAGGCTGTGTCATCAATGTAGAGAGGTGCACCCTGCAGACGGCGCACTCTGGCCATGAGTTGCTGCCACTCCAGATTGGAGAGGTGGCCGCTCTTGATTTTTTCGCCCTCAAGTTCCGTAACGTTGGAAATCAGACGGTTGACGAGCTGCACCTTCGACATCTCAAGCGAGAAAACTGCGACGGGTGTGTTATAATCCATGGCCATGTTTTTGGCCATGGAGAGCACGAAAGCCGTCTTGCCCATGGCCGGGCGGGCGGCGATGATTATGAGGTCAGAGTTCTGCCAACCGGAGGTGAGCTTGTCAAGGTCAGTGTAGCCTGAAGCGAGACCCGAAAGTCCGCTCTCGCGCTTTGAAGCCGCTTCAATCTGCTTGAGGGCCTCCTCGATAACCGGGTCTATCTGCACAACATCCTTCTTGACGTTGCGCTGTGAGATCTCGAAGAGCTTGCCCTCAGCCTCCTGGAGGAGGTCTTCCACGTCGTTGCTCTCGTCAAACGCCATTGACTCGATGCGGGTGGCAAAGGAGATCAGCTCGCGGGCCAGATATTTCTGTGCGATGATGCGCGAATGGAATTCCACATGGGCAGCGGAGGTGACGCGCGTGGTAAGCTCGGTAATGCGCACCATGCCGCCGGCCTTGTCAAGGGTGCCGTTGAGACGCAGCTGCTCGGTGACAGTGAGCATATCAATGGGCTTCTGCTGAGCACCGAGAGCTTGAATGGCTTCGTAAATCACCTTGTTCTCAGGCTCATAGAAGCTATCAGGTTTGAGCAGGTCGCACACAATGGTATAAGCGTCTCGTTCCAGCATCAGTGCACCGAGCACGGCTTCTTCGAGCTCCTTGTCGCGGGGAGCTTTGCGTCCGGCTATTTCGGCGATGGCCTGGGTCTCCGGATTGGCGGGACCACGCTTGGCGTAGGCCGAGGCGTTGCGGTTGGATGTGTATTCTGAGGGCATTTAGCTGTGGGTCAGGGAAAGTTCAGTAGGGGGACTTACTGCTTGGCAGGATTGCGTGGTGTGATGCCCACTCCGGGAGTGGATGTGAGGGTAACACGGCCATCGACAATCTTCATGCCGTCAAAAATATCATTGGATATCAGCAGGTTGCCGTCAAGGTCAACCCAATCGGCCAGCGGGGCAAGCTGGGCGGCGGCACTTATAGCACATGATGTTTCGGTCATGCAGCCGATCATCACCTTCATGTCGAGACCGCGGGCCAGAATGGCCATCTTGTAGGCATCAGTAAGGCCACCGCTCTTCATCAGCTTGATGTTGATGCCGTCATACGCGCCGGACAAAGCGGGTACATCAGCGGAGGTCTGCACCGCCTCGTCGGCAATGATAGGGAGCGGGGAGCGTTCGCGGAGCCAAGCGTGGCTGTCGAGGTCGTTCTTGTCCATTGGTTGCTCGACGAAAAGCACGCCGCGGTCGGCGAGCCACAAGATATTTTCAAGTGCCTCCTCGCGGGTCTTCCACCCCTGATTGACATCCACGCAGAGTGGCCGGTCAGTGTGGCGGCGAATCGTCTCGATGAGTTCACGATCCCCCGGCACGCCCATCTTTACCTTCCAGATGCTGTAAGGTTCAGCTTCCGCCATCTTGCGGGCAAGCTCCTCGGGAGAGTCGTTGGTGATGGTGTAAGATGTCGCCGGAGCCTTGGCCGGATCAAGACCATAAATCTCATACCATGCACGGCCCATCATCTTGCCCGAGAGGTCATGCAGGGCAATGTCGACGGCGGCCTTTGCGGCTCGGTTGCCGGGTGCTACGGAGTCGAGATAGGCATGAATATCTTCGAGCGCAAAGGGGTTGGCCAGCCTTTCTGGGGCTATCTTGCCGAGAAAAGCGGTGACAGACTCCACGCTCTCGCCCAGATATGGGGGCATGGAGGCTTCCCCGTAGCCTGTGATGGAGTCTATGGTAATCTCAACCTGCACCCCGGGGGTGGTGGTGCGGGACATTGACGCCAGGTTGAATGAGTGGGTAAGTTGAAGCTCGTAGGGGTAGTATTTGAACTCCACCCCGGCTGCGGGGGCCATGCCGGCCATCAGTGTGCAGAGGAGGGCTAATGCTATTTTCATATGTTCCGACAAAATTAAGAAAAACTTGCCGGATTTCCACCGCTATATTCCAGACGTAGAATGTGACGAGTGGACGGAGTGACGGGAGCGAACTGGGCGTTGGCAAGGCCTGGAAGCCACGTTATAACACCATTGCAGGTCAGCACAGGCTGCGAGATGCGTTGCGCGGGGGTGAGTTTTGCTCCGGCATAGATGTCACTGAGTAGGCGAGTGCCGCGCATACCAAAGGGGCGCATGCGGTCGCCGTTGCGTCGCGTGCGGAGTTCCCAAACGGCAGCATCGGGTAGGGCATCGGCATCAAACCATGCTATACGTGCGTCACGCCCCGGGGCAAACTCCTCGGGTTCAAGTTCGGTCACTGTCCACGGGCCGTCGGACAATGAGGTGAGTATGCGAGGCTCCGGAACCTCATTGCACCTGAGGGTGAGGAGACCGAGGGTGAGTGTAAAGCCGCTGAACGTGGCTGAAGGGCGCATCGGGTCGGCGGCAATCTCGGCGGCCATCTCGCGTGTCAGTCCCGTACCGCGCATCATCTTGTATATCAGTGATGCCGCCACTTCGGGGTGTCGGCGGCAGATTTCCGCCACATCCAAGGCTCCATCATCGGTGGTGACGGCACGACGCTCGTTGTCAATGAGATGGAGCAGCAGACGTTCATCGTCGGCGAGATGCTCCATGGTGTGAGCTATGCGTTCCGGTGCGTCCTCGCCAAATGCTTGACGGATTGTCGGCATCAGCATAAGGCGCACGCGGTTACGCTTCACGTCGGCCACAGCATTGCTGGAGTCTGTGCGCCAGTCTATCCCCCGGCCAGAAAGGAATACCTCAATGTCAGCCCTTGACAGCCCCAACATCGGACGGACTATTCCGGGAGAACGGCGTGGCTCCATCCCTCGCAGCCCTGCAATGCCGGTGCCTCGCAAGGCGTTAAGCATGAATGTCTCCACATTGTCATCACGGTGGTGAGCCACGGCTACCACTGCACCCTCCGAGGCTGTGCGGAGGGCCTCGAACCATTCATAGCGTATATCACGGCAGGCCATTTCGAGCGATATGCCGTCACGCTTTATGCGTGCGGGCACGTCGGCGTGAAGCACCTTCAGCGGTATACCGAGGCACCGGCAGAGGTCGCGCACGTATTGCTCGTCGGCATCGCTCTCGGCACCGCGGAGCCCGTAGTTCACGTGAGCCGCTGTAAGTGGACAGCCGATGTCACGCAGCGCCACCAAGAGAGCCACAGAGTCGGCACCTCCGCTGAGTGCCACTATCACGGGCTGTCCGGCAGTTACTCCACATGGGCCATGAAGAGAATGTCGAATCGTGGCCACAAAATCGCGTTCCCCGCAGCCGGGGGCGGCGGGGGAGGCGGTAGGTTGCGAATATTGGCGTGGCTTGGAGCCCTGCATCACTTCTTTGCGCGGACGGTGCGGAACTTATCCTGATTATCTTCGCCTACAATGGGGCGCGTGGATGTGCCCTGACGCACGAACATCAGTCCGTCAGTCATGGTCACAGCCTCTGCGGCAGGCTTGACGCGCACCACATAGACGGTGTGTTTGCCATACTGCTCAAAGGAGGTCTCCACGTTGTCAGCCGACAGATTATAGCCACCCTGAGTGACTCCAAAGTGGTCATAGAAGCCGTTGCGGAACAGCAGTTCGAACTTGTCCTTGACGAGCTGCATGTCATAGTCATGTCGGCCGCCGCTCAGGTAAGCGAAGTCACGCTCCAGCCCAACCGGCTGACCGAAGTTGTCGGCACCGATGTAGAGAGTGCCGCCGAGGCGTGAGTTTAGGAATCCGCACACAATCTGCATGATTTCCTTTACCTGCTTCTTCTCGTCGGCTTTCATCTTGTTGTCGGCAGGGTAGATGAGCGAGCTCTTGAATTCGGTGGTCTGGTCCTCGCCGTCGGCCACGGTGACGGCATCCGTCTGGCCTCGGTTGGTGTATTCCAGGCCGGCCAGGGTGTAGAGACCGCTGCGGAGCTGGAACTGCTCGTCGCCGAATTCCAATCCTCCGAGGGCGTTATAGGCAATGGCGAGGCGAGCCATCTTGTTGAGGCGTCCATCGTCGATGGAGGCGGCGGGGATGTGGATTGACTCGGTGATGGGTCGGTCAAGGCTGCTCAGGATGGTGAGCACTGAGAGCTTGATATTGAGGTCCTGATCGCGGTCACGCAGTTTTCGACACTGTTCGAGCAGCGGGGCAATTACCGAGATGTCCGGGCGTCCGTTGTTGCTGAACTGATCAATGGCGCGGATCAGCTCCATACGAAGGTTTATGATGTCCGCCTCTTCGGCTTCGCCGGCCATTAGGGCTATGATACGAGTGAAAGCGAGAAGGTTGAAGGCTGTGAAATAGTCGGTGTAGGCGGCGGCGCGGCTGCTCAGTGTGGCTATAAGCTCATGCAGAGTGTCATGCGAGAGATACTCCACGGGACGTTCGTTGGCATCGGCGGTTGGGTCCTCATCGTCAGGGATATACAGACGGTCACGGGAGGCCTCCTCTACCAGGTGGCTGAAGTATCGAGACACCTCGACGGCGATGGCATCAGGGGCCAATGGTACCTCGTCAACGAAGTCGCGCACGTCGGCCTTGACATAGAGCTTTTCTTCGTCCTCCTTATAGTCAACGTAGTGTATTCGGCATGACACGAGGTCGCCTTTGGCGAGCGTATCGGTCATATCTTTCTTGTCAATGCTCAGTGCGAAGCCAAATTCGCTCACACAGAGGTAACGGGCGTTGAAGATCTCGTCGCCACCGGTGACGATGGCCACAATATCAGCATCATCGCTGATCCAGTTGCGGTCTTCGGCGTTGCGCTGACGGTACTCTTCGGCCATACGTGCGCCGGTGCTCTGGAGGGTGTGGCGGAGACTGAACTCCACTGAGTCGCCCTGGATATTAAGCACCTGAGCATCAAGCAGACGCTGCACACCCTCCTCATTGCGGAAGAGCGAGGCATCAATCTTGGCGGGGTAAGTGACAAGGTTCTCACGGCGTATGAAGCCGGCACCGGTGTAGTCGGGGCTGACCACCTGACAACCGTATATCTGTTCCTTTTTCTCGCCGTTCATTACCCACTGCATATCGGTGATGCGAACCGTCACGGTCTGGCCGACAGGGGGAAGCGGCTTGCGACGCTTTACAGTCTTGACGGGAGCTACGGTGGTGAAGAGCGATGCCTCCAGATCTGTCCACAGGCGATGTGCCTTGGGGATGCTCCTGCCCACGCCACCCGGCTTCTCGGAAAGTCGCTCATTGAGGTCCACGCTGATGTCAAAGTCGGGCAACAAGTCGGCAGGTAGAGCGGTCACCCACTTGGTGGCGCTCTTAACGGTGGGACGCAACCGCATGGTTGTACCGTCTATGCTCAGCTCTGCATTGCGCGCTTCGAAGGTGAACACCGAGGCAAAGCTCCGAGGCATGGAGCGACGCGTCATGGCAAGAGCCGTCAGCTGAATGTTGTCGAGGTCTTTCCAGTTGATGCTCTGCTCGCCATCTTCGGGCGAGAGCAGCAGGCAGTAGGCGTGCATCAGCAGGGTTGCCGCAGCATCACGCCCCACGAGCATCGAGGCGTAGCGGTAGAGCCGGGCCCGATAGATGTCCGGATCCACCGGAGCATCCTGCGACTCGGAGTGATCCTCGTCACGCGTCTCGCGTGTTTCGCGAATGAGCCTCGGCAGTTCCTTGCGGTCTGACCGGTCCGAAAGCAGCAGCAGCCAAAGAGCCAGAGCCTCCATCATATCCTTGACCGATGACTTAGACTCGGCGTTGACGAACTTGCTGGAGTTGGAGATGTAGAGCTCAAGCATTTCGGAGAACGCCTTGTTCAGGCGATCCATGAATATCTTGGTGTCATGCCGCTCCTTGATGATGGCGAAAATCTGGTGGATGCACCCTGACACGTAAGCCACCTTAATTGTGAAGATGGCCATCAGCACGTGCATGCGGCGCTCCGGGCGGTAGATGTAAAATGCCTGACGGATCAGTTGCAGGGTGTCGTCAACATACTTCTGGTCAAGGCCGCGGTCCACCAGCTCGAATGCCTCGATATAGTCCTCGATAGAGAGGATGAAGTTCATCAGCCGCTTGCGGTATTCTTCGCGTTGCGACGGGCTGTAAGTGTCAAGGAAGTTGGAGGTCTGGAGCAGCGTCATGGCGATGGAGCGCACTCCGTTGAGCAACCGGAGGGCGTTCTTGGGCTTGAGAGTCACCCAGCGGGTCATAGCCACGCGAGTGGCATCCACAGCGAGAAGCACCCACAGCGGATTGCCCTGGTCGTACTCAGCCATCGCCTCGGCAAAAGTGCGGTCACGGCGCAGACGGTGCTCGAGCAGCGGCGTGATGGGGTGGGGATTATCATCCATCACTCCCACATCAGCAATGGAGAGCACCGGAGCCTTGGTAACTTTATTTTCAGTGACCAGCTCCAGGTCGAGGTCCGTGCCTCGTATGCCAACCACCCGGCACTTGATCACAGAGTAGCGCATCAGCTTCTCGCGTTTCCGTTGTTCCAGCTTGAATGACCAGCCGTTGCTGTCCTGCAGACGGTATCCACCGTTGGAAGGCGAGTCGCTCACCACCTTGAATTCATATTCCTTACCCGGTTCATAGAGCTGGGGGAGGAGTACCGCTCTGTCTTGCTCAAACTTCAGATTCTTAGGGTCGTCCGATGTGCATATCACTTGAAGCTCAGTGGGCTTGTTGTTGCGCTGAAACTCCATCGCCGGCACCCGCACCATGTTGCCGTTGGCCAACACATTAAAATAATATTTTCCCCAAAGGGGCTTGAGCATCACCTCACTCACCGGGAAGGTGTAAGACTTACCTTTAACGTAGTCCATATCTGTGTTACGATTAAAAAATGAAACAATAAAAATTACAAAAACAACCGCTTCACCCGGACGTGGAATTGCGCATATATCCGCAACGCTCCCATCCGGCCAAAGCGATGCAAATTTACAAAATTAACACCCGCTTGTCAACCCCCATCCACCCATACCAACAAAACCGTGCTGAACCCAACGGGAGGGCAGCCCGCTGCACCGCAAGTGACTCACTGCGCGCAAACGCCGGCATCCACCCGGAAAATCCCTTTCGCTTTAAGCAACAGTGTCCGCCCGAGGTATCCGAGAGGAGCGAGCAATAGGGTAGAGGTGTCGTTATTTCAAAATGGCAGACTCTGATGTTCCACTACCCGAAATCTCATTGCCGCGTTGCACTTTCTTACCATAGCCGATAGTATAAGTAACGGACACTGAATAGCGGGCATGTTGTTGGGTGCCGAAGGTTGTGCGGTCAAAGCTATAATATTCGCTTGACAGGGATTCTTTGTAAGCCTCCCATGAGGTATGGGCGAAGTTGTATGCTGAGGCGTTAATGTTCCATGACCCCTTTCCCCAGCCAATCTGTAACTGGTATTGGGATGGAGTGCGTCTGATAACTCCGCTGTGAGTTTCCTGATATTTGCTTGGTGTCATATACCAGCCCCACACATAGAAGTTGCCGAAATAATAAGTAAGCTGGACGGTGCAGGTAAGTTCATTGCTCTTCCAAGCATAATCGCCGGATGTGTTACGAATCCAAAATTGAGGACGAAGTTTTGCAACGAGCTTACCTCCGAACAATTTGGAAGTAGCAGATGCTCCAAAGAAGCCCGAGCGATAGTCTCCGCCATTGAAGTACTGGCGAAGCATGGTGCCGTCGGGACCGGTTGGTGAATATAGAGTGACACATCTATCCTTGGTAATTCCGATGTATCCGTCAGCAGACAGCTGCCACTTGTTGTTCGGAAGCCATGTGTAGGTAATGCCGCCGTTTGTATAGGTATAGTCTTTCAATCCCGGTGTACCTCTGTACCACATCAACTCATCCTGCTGGAGCATATTGGGGCTTTTCTGTGAGGCCTCAGGCACGTCTTGTCCATAATTGCCGAATAAATACAACTGGTGCATATCGTTGGGCGACCATGTGACGTTGATGTTTGCTTGCGGAAAATTATTATCCATCTTGTTGCCGGATATTCGGTTGGTTTCCCATATCCATGCGAGTTCACCACCGACTTCCCACTTGTCAAAGATATGTGTATACACCGCTCCTGTGTAATACGCCCCCAGGTAATATTTCTGCTTTGAGGGAGAATTGCCGAAATAGTTTATGATGTTACTATTGTGGACCACTCCGGCCGAAAACATAAATTTATTGGTCTTGTTGGGATTCCAATTCAGCCGAGGATAAACCTCCACTCTGTGCACATCCTCCTTGGCATCGTTTGTAATAGACAGCGATTGAGGAATTGTATATAAAGAGTTAGAGGTATTGTGGCCATATGAATACCCCAAGCGAGTGTTTAAAGCTGCGTGCTCTGAAAGATAGAAATAGTAGATGCCGCTATAGCTCAACGACCAGTCACGTTGCGATGCGAGTGTTGATGAATTAGCCGGAGCAATGATGGCGGGGGTGTAGGCAAGTGAGGTGCTGAGATCATTATGTGGTATATTGGCAAGACTCCAGCCCACACGGTTTGAAATTTGTATTTTATCGGTATTATACAGGGCTCGGAAACTGATGTCATTGCTGTTGTTTCGATACAACGATGAGTTGGTGTCGGAATTACGAATGACAGTTTGCGCCCCATTGCCATATAAATCAGTGAAATTGAATGTCTCGACAGAATTTTGTCCCGTATGGCGGTTTGTCAGAAAAATTTCATCAGCAAACAAATCAAATGTCATACGCTTGTATGCCATTTTGGAATAGACAGACCCCTCGGTGCGGTTAACCCCAAACCATTTGTCAGCGCTAATTTTTGTATATCCTCCCCACTCATATTTATGCATCACGAAATTTATAGCGTATTTAGCTCCTTGAAAACGTGCATCAGCAGGGTGTAGATAATACTCAACTTTCTTTACATCCTGCGTCCTCATTCCCTGTAAATCCTCTTTGGTGGCAGGAAGGTAATCAATGAAAAGAGACACATCCTGTCCTTGCGCGTTCTTTACGGCAAGACTGACCGGGTCAACTTCAATCTGCGGAATCGACATCTGGGCTAATAGTGACACAGCATTCTGTGCGGCGTTCTTTTGTCGCGAAGCAGGGATGTAAGTCGACACGTCGGCATTGATGCGTTGGTTTCGGGCCTCCACAACAACTTCGTTCAGTTCCTGTGCCTCGATTGTATCGTTCGTCACTTGGGCAAAAGCCGGTGCAGTGATCAGGATTAGTGCAGTTGAAACAAAGTATTTGAACATATTGAAAACCGTTGTTTATGAGTATGACGCAAAATTAACGATTTTGTGACACATAACCCTCAACATTTGTTGACGTTTCACCCCCCGTTAAAAATAGTTAATCTGCTAATTTACAGGTATAAAGAAGCTCTCGACTACACCAGACCCACCGACACAATTGGCTCTATGTGTGGACTTGAATAACAAAGAGCGTATTACGCCGTGGAATAATGTGCAACGAAAGCAAAAAGAGAGCGAAGATTTGGAAGTGTTCATTTGATTTGCGTCTCCCACTGGAAGTACGTAAATTTGCGAAATAATAAACCACGTCAATACATGATGTTCAAAAAATTAATGCTCCCGCTCTTGGCGATTCTTTCAACTCTTGAAGCGTCTGCTCAATCATATGATGAACAGATAGCTAACGCCATGAACAACTCTGATTGGTTCGCCCTTGACTCAATCTATTCAGTCGCACCAAAAGATTCAATCCATCCGTTCCTTGAAATATACTCTCGTTGTTTACTTGGCAACCGTCTGAATCGCCCTGATGTGTCTATCCCTGCATTTCGGGAGTTGTTTAATACCCAATCAAGCAACCTTGATTTGAGCAATTTGATTTCATCAACCTTTATGTTCGGCATGGACTTAAGCCGGGTAGGGCAGAACGAAGCTGCTGCTTCGATGACCAATTCTGTATTGGAGGCGACAAGGCAATATCTTGATTCGGTAATGGTTTCAAATTTCGCATCACAAGCTAACAGGTATTCAGCTCTTGCCGCCTATAACCCTTATCAAATACAGTTTAACGGAGATAGCACAGGCAAAGTCCCATTTGCCATTGTTCCTGTCGGACCAATTGAGAAAGGCTCCGTTCTGATGCACCTTAAAGAAAGTACAATCAATGGTATCTCGGCTGATATTACTTTTGATACGGGTGCGGGAACAAATTTGATTTCGCCAGAGATGGCAGAGAAATATAACCTTATACCATTGGAAACAACTCGTGTTACCGTAAATGGTATGGCTCAAACTGAGGGTTACATTGCTATGGCCAATGAATTGAGTATAGGAAACATTACAATAAAAGATGTACCTTTTACCGTTGTTTCATTATCATCTCACAATAGCGAGGCTGACCAATATATTGACGCTTTTAGCATAATTTTAGGTAGCGATTTGATGTTACACCTTAAAGAGGTTAACATCAACTTCTCAACCAATACGATAACAGTACCTTCAAAAGCTCCATTCATTCCTGTCAAAACCGATGCGAAACCAAATCTCTGTTTTTCGCCCTCGATGAATCTGCTTTGCAGTGGATCAATTCACAACGAATCAATGCTTATGTGTATTGACTCCGGCAACTCATCGTATGGAAGTATAGGTAACGCTTTCTTTGAGAAAAATAAACAGTTCGTATTGGATAACGGCACTAAAGATACCGTTAGAATGGCCGGAATAGGTGGGGTAGATTTCATTGACGGATACAAGCTGCCCAATCTGAAAATATCATTAGGAAAACACACCGTTGAAATTCCTGAAATTATAGTCAAAACAAAACAAGAGGCAGGAGCCGGTGGACAATATGAATGTAATATAGGACTTAAAACCTTGATGTTATACACTTTTGTCCGATTTAATCTCGTTGATTTTGTACTTACAACCGGAAACTCAACTGATTATACTATTCGATAACGCTGTCTTTGACACTGCATATTGAGGCCATAACATTGTGGCAGATAAACCACAAGTTATAGACTCACAAATGCAAGCCTCGCTCTATTTATCATAATATGTATTATGGGAGATTTGAGCAGAGGAATTATGGCTCCTCACAAGAGGGAGGAAATTGTTTGCGCATGGTGCCAATCCGACGCTTCTCTGTTAGGCAGTGTCACGCAGTCTTTCCGTCATTGAAATTTGCCGCTTCTTCTAATCAACGGAATATGCACGTTGCATCCTCTCTGTCGAACCGGTCGGTAATATCGTGGCCGTGGCTAATGATGCGCTGGTTAGAACTGCCTCGAAAATGAAGCGATGTGTCGCGAAGGTTTAGCTCGAAGCGGCCTTCGACTACAGCATCCGCGAACTTTAAAATTCTGCTCAATGACTGCGATTGTTCTATCAGCGAATATGTATAGCCGGTATACACCCAAAGGCCGAGACCACTGTTCTTGATGGACTCAGCAAGCGGGAGTATGGCATCTATCTGCATCAACGGGTCTCCTCCTGAGAATGTGACATCGAACCCGTTGTCAGTAATCACGTCCATCAGCTCTGCGACACTGACCAACTGGCCGGTGTCAGGATCCCATGATTCCGGGTTGTGGCACCCGGGACAATGATGTGAGCAGCCGGCAAAATATATGGATGTGCGTAGCCCGGGGCCATCAACAATAGTGCCCTCCTTGATATCGAGCACGCGCAGGGTCTTACTTGTGGACCACTCGGTCATGGAGCTCCGCCAATTTGCCGTGATTCCATCGGTCTGTGGTTCCAACGAGATAACCGGTGATTCGCTGCAGTCGGTCTATATTATGACCGTGGCACTGCGGGCACTCTTCAAGGCCGTCAGCCGCATCCTCATAACCACAGTCCATGCATCGGTTACGGTTATGGTTTACAGAGCAATAGCCCATATTATACTTATCCATCAGGTCTACTATATTACTGATAGCCTGTGGGTTATGCGTAGCGTCTCCGTCAATCTCCACGTAAAAAATATGGCCACCGCCGGTCAACTCGTGATATGGTGCCTCGACCTCAGCCTTATGCTTCGGCGAGCAGTGGTAATATACGGGCACGTGATTGGAGTTGGTGTAGTAGTCGCGGTCAGTGACACCGGGAATCACGCCAAAGCTCTTGCGATCCTTGATGGTAAACTTTCCGGCAAGTCCTTCTGCGGGCGTGGCAAGCACGGAATAGTTGTGCTGATACTGCTCGCAGTAGTCATTGATGCGGCTACGCATATGCTTGACAATACGCAAGCCGAGTGCCTGTGACTCACCGCTCTCACCGTGGTGCTTGCCCGTGAGTGCCACCAGACACTCGGCAAGGCCTATGAAACCTATACCAAGAGTTCCTTGATTGATAACCTTCTCAATGGTATCACCCGGCTTGAGTTCCTCGGCACCTACCCACAGACGTGACATAAGCAGCGGGAATTGCTTGGCAAGGGCAGTCTTCTGGAAATCGAAGCGATCATTCAGCTGACGGGCGGCTATATCGAGAACGTTATCAAGTTTGACGAAGAATAATGCGATGCGCTCCTCACGGTCTACTATGTTCATGCACTCAATGGCGAGTCGCACTATGTTGACAGTGGTGAAGCTCAGATTGCCACGTCCGACGGATGTCTTCTCACCGAAGCGGTTTTCAAATACGCGCGTGCGGCAACCCATCGTAGCCACCTCATACATATACCGCTT
The DNA here is from genome assembly GCA_023665605.1 of Candidatus Amulumruptor caecigallinarius. Lineage (GTDB taxonomy): Bacteria > Bacteroidota > Bacteroidia > Bacteroidales > Muribaculaceae > Amulumruptor > Amulumruptor caecigallinarius_B. The sequence continues at coordinate 18,717 of JAMPDP010000002.1, forward strand.
GGGGTCTTCCGGGGTCCATTTCTCGTGCCGGTTAAAAGTAGCGTCAAGGTTCACAAAGTTGGGAAAGAACCGACGAGCAGTTACCTTGCATGCAAGTTGATAGAGGTCATAGTTACGGTCGGTGGGCAGATAGCTTACTCCCCTCTTCTTCTTCCATATCTGGATTGGGAAGATGGCTGTGGCGCCGTTGCCCACACCACGATAAGTGGATTTGAGAAGCTCTCGGATTATGCAACGCCCTTCTGCCGAAGTGTCAGTGCCATAATTGATGGAGCTGAACACCACTTGATTACCACCTCGCGAGTGGATGGTATTCATGTTGTGGATAAAGGCTTCCATGGCTTGATGCACGCGCGCCGTGGTTTGATTTATGGCGTGTTGGAGCAGACGCCCCTCCCCTTCCAGACCGTCAAGACTCTTGTGCTCAAAATCTTCAAGCTCTACATCATACAGGTGCTTGAGATCGGAGCCTGTGAGGGCCTCCAGCTTCTTGAGTTCCTCGTTGAACGAGCTTCGCACGAAGGGAGCAAGATAGAAATCGAAGGCCGGAATTGCCTGACCACCATGCATCTCATTCTGAGCGGTTTCGAGGGATATGCACCCAATAATTGATGCCGTCTCAATGCGCTTAGCAGGACGGGACTCGCCATGTCCTGCCGTGAAGCCGTGTTGAAGAATCTTGTCCAGCGGATGTTGCACACAAGTGAGACTCTTGGTTGGATAGTAATCCTTGTCGTGAATATGGATATAGCCATGCTTCACGGCTTCACGGGCTTCCGGCGTGAGCAGATAGTCATCTACAAACGGTTTCGTGGTCTCGCTGGCAAACTTCATCATCATGCCTGCCGGCGAGTCTGTGTTCATGTTGGCGTTCTCGCGGGTAATCTCGTTGTTCTTCGCTTCGATGATTTCGAGGAACATATCACGCGTCTTTGCGCGCCGTGCAATGCTGCGCTGGTCACGATATGCTATGTATCGCTTGGCTACCTCCTTACGGGGGCTCTTCATCAGTTCCAGCTCTACCCTATCCTGGATTTCCTCCACAGTCATCCTCTCGGCACCGGTCACGCCGATACGATCAGATATTTTCTGGATGAGAGCTTCATCCTCGCCGAGGTCGGTCTGGAGCATGGCTTTACGGATGGCGGCCTTGATTTTCTCTTCGTTATAGCCGACAACGCGACCGTCTCGCTTGATGACTGTCTGTATCATTATACTGTGATGGGGATAAGAGTGCAGAGATGATTAGATAAGGTGACGCCTCTCTTGAAGACGCGATGCAAAAGTAGCTATTTGTAGTGCCTACTTCCAAAAATATTCTGTTAAAAATTCAGTTGCAATTTTCGTTTTGGAAAACTTTCAATAACCGTGAAATTCACAATCCATTGATATTCAGCATATATGCTAATGCTTTTGGATAACTTCGTCGTATAATGTATACAGAAGAGTGGCGCAGTCCGGATAACTGCGCCACTCTCAATGATGTATGTGTAATCCTCTTGTGGATTACTTGTTGACCTGATACTTGTTGATGCCTTCCTTGAAATATGCCACCGTCTGATTGGCTGCGGCGATGCCGGCATTGATGTTTGCCTCGGCGGTCTGCGCCCCCATCTTCTTAGGTGTGAAGAACACACGGTCACCAAACTCAGCCTTTAACGCCTCGGCATTGTCAGGCTTGATGTCGGCAAAATACTTCAAGTCGGCACGGTCACGCAGAGCCTTGGCCAGACCATCTTCATCAATCACCTCCTTACGGGCTGTGTTGATAACGACTGCGCCCTTGGGCATTGACATCAGCAGTTCATAGCCGATGGACTTCTTAGTCTCAGCGGTTGCGGGGATGTGGATGCTGACAAACTGGTTCTCCTTATAGAGATCCTGCACATTGGGGAGAGCCTTGACACCGGCACCTTCTATCACTTCAACCGGGCAATAGGGGTCAACAGCGCTCACTTCCATGCCAAAGCCCTTGGCAATGCGTGCCACGTTGCGACCTACCTGACCGAAAGCCTGGATGCCGAGCTTCTTTCCTTTAAGCTCTGAGCCTGCTGTACCGTTGTAGCTGTTGCGTACTGCCATCACCATCATGCCGAATACGAGCTCAGCAACGGCATTGGAGTTCTGGCCGGGTGTGTTCTCTACCACTACCCCGTGAGCTGTGGCCTCTGCGAGGTCAACGTTGTCATAACCGGCCCCTGCGCGAACCACAATCTTGAGCTCCTTGGCGGCATCAAGCACTGCCTTATCCACAATGTCACTGCGGATGATAAGGCCATCGGCATCTGCCACTGCAGCCAGCAGGTCTTTCTTGTCCTGATACTTCTCAAGAAGCTCCAGCTCATAGCCGGCATCTTCGATCACCTTGCGGATGCCGTCGACAGCCACTGCCGCGAAGGGCTTCTCGGTAGCTACCAATACTTTCATGCTATATATAATATAGGTGTAAGTTCTTGTTAAGAGTGAATTGTGTGAGTTTTAGCAAATCAGTGCTTAGCCTCAAATTCCTTCATCGTGTCAATGAGCACGTTGACACTCTCCATGGGGAGGGCGTTGTAGAGTGAAGCGCGGAAGCCCCCTACTGAGCGATGGCCCTTGATGCCGACGATGCCGCGTGAGGAGGCAAAGTCCACGAAGTCCTTCTCAAGCTCCTTATACTCGGGAGTCATCACAAAGCAAACATTCATGATTGAGCGGTCTGCGGGGTCAGTGACGGTGCCTGTGAACATCTTGCTGGAGTCGATGGCCTCATAGAGAGCACCTGCCTTTGCCAGGTCGAGCTTCTCCATCTCCTTGATGCCTCCGATCTGCTTGTAGTAGCGGAGCGTCTGGAGTGCCGAGAAGATGGGGAGAACCGGTGGTGTGTTGAACATCGAACCCTTCTTGATGTGAGTACGATAGTCAAGCATCGTCGGGATGGCGCGGCTGACCTTCCCAAGTGCATCCTCTTTGACGATGACGATGGTTACGCCGGCGGGAGCAAGGTTCTTCTGGGCACCGGCATAGATGCAGTCATATTTGGCCACATCCACGGGGCGTGAGAAGATGTCAGACGACATATCGCTCACCAGAGGCACCTTTACATCAGGGTCAAAGCGCATCTCGGTGCCGTAGATAGTGTTGTTGGAGGTGTAATGGAAGTAGTCAGCGTCATCAGGCACCGTGTAGCCCTTGGGGATGTAGCTGAAGTTGGCATCTTCTGATGAAGCCACCACATCAACTTCGCCGAAGAGCTTGGCTTCCTTGATGGCGTTGGTGGCCCAGGTGCCGGTCTGGAGATATGCAGCCTTGGTCTTGAGCAGATTGAAAGGCACCATGCAGAACTGCATGCTGGCACCACCGCCCAGGAAGAGCACGTGGTAGCCTTCGGGAACCTCAAGGAGCTCCTTGACAAGAGCCACAGCCTCGTCAATCACAGCCTGAAACTCCTTGCTGCGGTGTGACACCTCAAGGATGCTGAGGCCGGTGTTGGCGAAGTCAAGGATGGCATCAGCGGTGTTCTTGATGGTGTAGGGGCTCAGGATAGAGGGCCCTGCATAAAAGTTATGCTTCTTCATAACGTCTGTTGGTGATATGTTGGGGTTATCTGGTTGTTGTGTTGTCAGTCTTGGTAGCACCGAGAGTCTCAAACGGGGTGTCAATCATCTTCTGCAGATGAGCACGGGCATCGCTCCAACGGTAATAGGGATAGATATCAGTCTTCACCGGTATGCCAATCTCGTTCTCGTTGAGCAGAAACTTCACAAGCACATCCTTCGGGTTGGCCTTGGAGCGGTAGAAGATCATCTGAATGTTGGCTGCCATGGGCGATACTTTCCAGTTTGCCCACACTCCGGGGAGCTCCTCGGGCGATGTGGCAGGCTGCCAGCAACTGTCAAGCTGCATCTTTGCAGCGAGCGGTATCAAGTTGCCGTCATGTGCAAACCTCAGTGTGGCACCATGCTTACCGTCGGCTATGTAGCTGTCAGCTTTGGTAACCATATCGTTGAGCAGTCGTGCGGCATTGTCAACATGCAGGCCGCCGGCACGTGTGTAGTTGGCGTTGTGCACAAAGAAGTCAAAGTTGTATATCTGCCACAAGTCATAGAGCTCGTCGGCAGTGAAAACATCGTAGAGCGACGTTCCCCGCTCGGAGTTGGGCAGGTCCACGGCTATCCAGTATAATCCGTGCATCAGTGCCGGGGCATCAATGTTGCGGGCAGCATACAGGCTGTCGGCAAACAGAGTCGAAATCAGCCGTTCAGGGTGAGTGAGCCGTGTTTTCAGAGCCTCGATGGGGGCGTTGATGGAGTCTGCCTTGTTGAGCGCGTCACTCTCCCGTGAGTGGTAGTTAAGATAGCGTCTGTGCCTCTCGCTGGACTCGCGGGGTATTTCAAGTTGTGGGTTCGCCTCTTTCAGCCCGTCGGTAAAAGCCATCATTGAGTATGCGCAGCGCATCACAGGAGTGGATACGGCTGTCACTTCTGCTCCCTTGGCAAAAGCACCGGGTGCGGTTGCTGCCATGCGACGAGCGATTCCCTTGTGCTGCCTTTCGCCGAGCGGTGTAAGCTCCCCGCCCCTGCCGTCCATCTCTTGAGCGAAGGCGCGGAGAGTGGCGAGCACCTGCTGCCCCTTCGGGGTTAGAGCTCCTGCCTTGTCAGCCTGAGTCATCACGTCAACCCATCGGGTGAGGTCGCGGTCACCGATGAGATAGCGGGAACCGTGGCGCCCGAGATGACTTACATAGAAAGGCTCATAACCTCGCGGCGCGGCGGTAAGCTGCGCTTCAGGCGCAGGGTAAGGCAGATAGACCCCTCCGCAGCGGTTGAGGTCAGCAATGGTTTCCTCACGGGTAGTCTGCCCGGACATACCGAGAGCAGCAATGACCCAGAGGGCGGTGAGCGTTGTTTTGAGCTTCACGATGTTAGGTAGAAGTGGTGCGGATGCTCGGCTTTCCTGTGACGACACTGGTTTTGCGCGGGCTATTCATGTGCAAATGTAACCATTTTACTCCGCATTATGAAATTCTGCACGCATTTACACGAAAAACGCTGCGAATTATCGCATTTTCACGCAAAACTATTGCATCCGGTGGAAAAATGTTGTATATTTGCGCTGTTGAACGGCAATCAGTCGCCCGAACACATTATTTATATAGACATGAATATGCTCATCACAACCCGCAATCGTTGGTGGCGCATCGGTAAGATTTATCGATGGCTTTGACCGTGTGTCTATGTGACGGCATGACAACTGAGACGTATCAACCAAAGCGAAACCACAGGGAGCCATCGAGTGAACACATCACCGATGGCTCCGTTGCTTTTAACCAACCCCCATCTTCACGTTCCCGTAATCAATCTAACTGACTATTACATCACAATAACCCGCATATATATGCTACCCTACTCTCATCTGCTGCCCGTTGACGATGAAGGCTTCTATGGTCGCTTCGGAGGGGCTTACATTCCTGAAATCCTTCACCGCAACGTCGAGGAACTCAGCAAGGCATTTGCCCGTTGGGTGAACGAACCGGAGTTCCGCAATTGCTTTGACCGACTGATGCGTGACTACGTCGGGCGCCCTTCTCCACTCTATCGAGCCGACAGGTTAAGTGAGGCCTACGGCACCAACATCTATCTCAAACGCGAAGACCTCAATCACACCGGTGCACACAAGATTAACAATGCCATAGGTCAAGTGCTTCTTGCAATGCGCATGGGCAAGAAGCGCATCATAGCCGAAACAGGTGCCGGGCAACATGGGGTGGCCGTGGCTACGGCCTGCGCGCTGATGGGACTTGAATGTGTGGTGTATCAGGGTAAGACCGACGTGGAGCGCCAGCAGCCTAACGTACAGCGTATGCGTATGCTTGGTGCTCGGGTCGAACCCGTCACCTCGGGCAACATGACCCTTAAAGATGCCACCAACGAGGCCATCCGCGACTGGTGTTGCAATCCTGACAGCTACTATGTTATAGGCTCCACGGTGGGTCCTCATCCCTACCCTGAGATTGTGGCATATTTCCAAAGTATCATATCGGAGGAGATACGCAAACAGTTGCTGGAGCATACAGGCTCAGAGCTGCCGGACTTTGTGGTAGCATGCGTGGGTGGTGGCAGCAATGCCGCCGGAGCGTTCTACCATTTCATTAACGAAACCTCAGTGAAACTCATCGCTGCAGAAGCCGCCGGGCTCGGTGTCGACACAGACATGACCGCAGCCACAATCCAAGCCGGCTCCGAAGGCATTTTGCACGGGTCACGTTCGCTTGTGATGCAGACAGACGACGGTCAGATTATCGAGCCTTACAGCATCTCTGCCGGCCTCGATTACCCGGGCATCGGGCCTCTGCATGCCTTTTTGGCAAACTCCGGACGCGCAGAAGTGCTTGCTGTCACCGACCGTGGTGCTCTTGACGCTGCCCTGAAGCTTACCCGCCTGGAAGGCATCATACCGGCGCTGGAAAGTGCCCACGCCCTCGGCGTTCTTGACTTGAAGAAATTCGGCAAGGATGACACCGTGGTAATTAACCTCTCAGGACGCGGTGACAAGGACCTTGACACATATATCAAAAACTATTCAGCCGACCACCTGCTATGAGCTGCAACATCACCGTCAACAAGCGGGTGATTCCCGCCGACCTTGAGACTCCCGTGAGTCTCTACCTCAAGATTAGAGACCTTTTTCCCGTGTCGGCACTATTGGAGAGCTCTGACTATCATACCTCCTCCAACGCCATGAGCTATATCGGTGTTAATCCCATAGGCGAGTTTACTCTGCGCGCCGACACCGTACACATGACTTGGCCTGACGGCTCAGCTCGTAAGGACACTGTGGAGAGTGGAGTGAAAGTAACTGATGTCTTCAACAACTATCTGCGCAGCTACACCTTTACATCTTCTGACGGCACCCCGATTGCCGACAATGTGCTCTTCGGATTTACTGCCTATGATGCCGTGCGCTACTTTGAAAAGGTTGATATTCAGCCCCGTGAGGAACGTTTCCGCGACATTCCGGATATGCAGTATGTGTTCTTCCGTTACGTTATCTCCCTCAACCACTACAAGAACGAGCTTACCATTTATGAGCGCGTGCTTCCCGGCGAAGCATCGGGCATAGACGAGCTCATCAGTGTGATTCACAACAACAACATCGCGCAGTATCCGTTCAGCCTGGTGGGCGAGCCTTCATCTCCCATCACCGATGAGGAATATATGGACATGGTTCGCCGGGGCATTTCACACGCTCTGCGCGGCGATGTGTTCCAGATAGTGCTCTCACGGCGGCATGAGCAGAGCTTCCGAGGCGATGACTTCAACGTATATAGAGCTCTTCGTTGTGTCAATCCCTCTCCGTATCTGTTCTACTTTGATTTCAGCGACTTCCGTCTTTTCGGCTCATCGCCTGAAACTCACTTGCGTGTAAGTGGCAACACTGCCTATATTGACCCGATAGCCGGTACTTTCAAGCGTACAGGCAATGATGTTCGTGATCACGAACTGGCTCAGGCACTGCTCCTTGATGAGAAGGAAAATGCCGAGCACATCATGCTCGTTGACCTTGCCCGCAACGACCTTAGCCGCTCCGGTGGCACAGTGAGCATAGACTTCCTGCGCCAGATTCAGTATTACAGTCATGTGATCCACATGGTTAGCCGCGTCAAGGCCACTTTGCCGCATGATGTGGACCGTTTGGGGCTTTTCGCCGCCACCTTCCCCGCAGGCACTCTCAGCGGAGCTCCCAAAGTGAGATCCATGCAGCTCATTAACGAGCTGGAGCCACATTCACGTGTGGTGTATGGCGGTTGCATCGGTGTGGTAGGCTTCAATGGCGACCTCAATCAGGCTATCACCATCCGCAGCTTCCTGAGCTACGACCACACTCTATACTCACAGGCCGGAGCCGGCATTGTAGCACGCTCCAACCCTGAGAGCGAGTTGATGGAGACTTCCAACAAGCTCGGTGCCCTCCGTTCATCACTCATCTATGCCGGTCAGTTCGGCAAGTGACCATTCCAAACTATGAAACTACTGATTATCGACAATTACGACTCGTTCACATACAACATAGTCCACGCCGTTCGTCAGCTCGGAGTGACACCCACTGTCAAGCGTAATGACGAGCTTTCACTTGACGAGGTGGCCGGCTATGATAAAATCATAATATCTCCCGGCCCCGGCATCCCTTCCGAGGCGGGTCTGGTGCCGAAGATACTCGCGCGTTATGCCTCCGAAAAGCCCTTGCTTGGCATCTGCCTCGGCCATCAGGCTATCGGCGAACATTTCGGGGCGAAGCTCCGCAACCTCACCCAAGTGTATCACGGCATCAAGTCGACAGTCACCGTTACTGCTCCCGACTACCTGTTTGACGGACTCGGCGAGAGCTTCGATGTCGGGCGCTATCACTCATGGGTCGTTGATGGCAAGGAGCTTCCCGAATCTTTGGAGGTGACGGCCGTGAGTACCGATGGTGAAATCATGGCACTGCGTCACCGCATATTTGATGTGCGGGGCGTTCAGTTTCATCCTGAGTCCATCCTTACACCTGACGGCATGCGTATCATAAGCAACTGGATCAATCACTGACACAATGAAAGCATTACTCAACAAGATGTTCGAGCATCGCTCGCTCTCACGCGAGGAGGCGAGGCAGGTGCTTCTCAATATAGCCGACGGCCTATATAACGACGCGCAGCTCTCTGCGTTCATGACGGTGTTCCTGATGCGCAGCATCACCCTTGACGAGCTCTCCGGATTCCGTGATGCCCTGCTTGAGCGGCGCCGTCCCGTGGATTTGGGAGGCGTTGATGCCATTGATATTGTCGGCACCGGCGGCGATGGCAAGAACACTTTCAACATATCCACAGCGACGTGCTTTGTGATAGCCGGCGCAGGACGCAAGGTGGTTAAGCATGGTAACTTTGGTGCCAGCTCGGTGTCGGGAGCCTCAAACGTACTTCTGGAGCATGGTGTAAAGTTCACGGACTCCAATGATGCTCTGAGGCGTTCTCTCGATGGCAGTGGCGTAGCTTACCTGCATGCCCCGCTGTTCAGCCCCGCATTGAAGAGCGTCGGACCGGTGCGCAAAGCCTTGGCAGTGCGTACTTTCTTCAACATGCTGGGCCCGCTTGTCAACCCGATGGTACCACGCTATCAGTTGCTCGGTGTATACAACCTGAAGTTGCTCCGCCTCTACGACTACATAGCACGTGGCGAAGGCACCAACTGCACCGTGGTGCATTCACTGGACGGCTACGATGAGATTTCGCTCACATCACCCTTCAAGGTGGCCTCCGCCAACGGTGAACGCCTGCTCACTCCGGAGATGATAGGTCTGTCCACCATCCGCCAGGATGACCTGTACGGTGGGGAGACAGTCGCTGATGCATCGAAGATATTTGATGCCGTGCTACAAGGTACATCCACACGCGCCCAACAGGATTGCGTGGTGGCTAATGCCGCTTTTGCTCTGCGCACACTCGAACCGCAGCTTGCCATCGACGATGCCATTGCCACAGCACGGGAGTCGATAGAGAGCGGAAGTGCACTTGAGGCATTCCGCAAGTTTGTTGAACTCAACAGCTGACACAGCCATGACAGATATACTCACACAGATTGCCGCTAACAAGCGGCGCGAGGTTGATGCCGAAGAGCGTATCGAGGGTCCTGTGACTTTTCCGGCAGACCTGCCGGATGTCACCTCTATGTCACGTGCTCTGCTAACCTCCCCCACCGGGATTATAGCAGAGTTCAAGCGCCGCAGCCCCTCCAAGGGTGAGATTCATGCCAAGGCTATCGCTGCCGATGTAATCCCGGCATATGAAGCCGCCGGCGCAGCCGCATGCTCAGTACTGACCGACACGCCCTTCTTCGGCGGAGCCCCATCTGACCTGATGGTCGCTGCGTCCTTGGTGAACATCCCTCTGCTTCGCAAGGATTTCGTGGTGAGTGAGAGGCAGATTCTCAAGGCTCGGATATATGGGGCCTCGGCAGTGCTCTTAATTGCTTCCCTTCTGACGGCTGACGAAATCAGCAGATTCACCACAACTGCCCATGACTGTGGTCTGGAGGTTCTCGTGGAACTGCACTCGGAGCGTGAACTCGACAGACTCACCCCGGCTGCCGACATGGTGGGCATCAACAACCGTGACCTCACCACGTTTCACACGGACCCCTCGCTCTCGGAGCGACTTGCCGCAATGCTTCCCGCGGAGATGGTAAAGGTTGCCGAGAGCGGATTGACCAACTTCGGAGAAGTTCAACGACTGCGCAAACTTGGCTTCCGAGGCTTTCTGATAGGTGAGACATTTATGAAACATGACAATCCGGGCGAAGCCCTCAGCAAGTTCATCAATGGCACCCTTTAATCCCTCCGGCCATGCCGACCGAATGATTAAAGTCTGCGGCATGGCTGACCCGCGAAGCATCCGTTCGGTCAGTGCCCTGGCTCCGATGCTCATGGGCTTTATCTTCTACCCGCCATCACCCCGCAATGCCTGCTCTCTTGACCCGCAAGCGGTGCAAGCACTCCCCTCTTTTGTCACTCCTGTGGGAGTGTTCGTCAACGAGGATGCCGATGTCATAGCGTCCACCTGCACCCGCTATGGCATTGACACCGTACAGCTCCATGGTGAAGAGTCACCCGAACTTTGCGGCGAATTGCGCTCGCGAGGTCTGTACGTACTCAAGGCCTTCGGCATCTCGCAGGATTTTGATTGGGATAGACTCAAGCCCTATGAAGATGTAGTGGAGATGTTCATCTTTGACACCTCCACACCCTCTCATGGAGGCTCCGGGCAGAAGTTTGACTGGTCTCTGCTCGACAGTTATCCCCTATCCACGCCCTATCTGCTAAGTGGCGGTATCGGCCCTGACGATATAGACGCTGTCATTGCCGCAATGCGTCCAAGGATGGCCGGCGTAGATGTCAACAGCCGCTTTGAGACCTCTCCCGGTGTCAAGAATCCACTTTCTCTTGCTACTTTTATCGCTAAACTCCGTAACTTCAACGAAAATGAACCGACTCCAATCCCTTTTTGGAAGAAAAAATAACGACCTCCTCTCTGTATACTTCACCGCCGGATTTCCGCATCTCGACTCCACCGAGAGCATCATCAAGGCACTTGCAGATGCCGGCGTGGACATGATTGAGGTGGGTGTACCGTTCAGCGACCCCATGGCCGATGGCAAGACTATTCAAGGAAGCTCCACAATAGCTCTGCGTAATGGCATAACGCTCGCCAAGATTCTTGATCAAGTTGAGCAAGCCCGCATATCAGCACCTGACATCCCCTTGGTGCTGATGAGTTACCTCAACCCTATCATCAAGTTCGGCGTAAAGAATCTCTTTGAGCGTTGCGCTGCCATAGGCATTGATGCCATGATTATACCTGATCTCCCTTTCCGCGAATATCGAGAGCAGTATCAGGCCCTATGCCGTGAGTATGACATACCTATGATTATGCTCATCACACCCGAGACATCCGATGAGCGCATCCGTCTTATTGACGAACATTGCGACGGGTTTATCTATATGGTATCGGCGGCGGCAACAACCGGCACACGTGACTCATTCGGTGACGAGCAGCGTGCATACTTCCGCCATGTGGATGACATGAAGCTGAACCATCATCGTCTTATAGGCTTCGGCATCTCCAATCCGGGAACATTTGCCGATGCCTGCGCACATGCTTCGGGTGCTATAATCGGGTCAAAGTTCATCAAGTGCCTCGAAGCTAACCCAGATTCGCCCGAGGCTGCCGTATCAGAGCTGATGAAAGCGATAGGGCGTGACTGACTCATGGTGTCTGTTCTCAGGCTGTCTGAGTCAATCGGATTCAGTCAACTGCACGACCGTCACGATAGTTGCGCCAGCGCTCTATCAACGCCTCCATGTCCGGCGGGAGGGGTGCGGAGAAATCCATCTCCTCCCCCGTGCGCGGATGGCGAAACCCAAGTGTGCGGGCATGTAGTGCCTGACGAGGACACACTTTGAAACAGTTGTCTATGAAGCGGTTGTAGCTGGCTGAACGAACGCCGCGCAGTGGCTTGTCTCCACCATAGCGGGCATCGGCAAACAGCGGATGACCGATGTGGCGCATATGTACACGAATTTGATGTGTACGTCCTGTTTCAAGCACACACTTCACCATAGCCACATGGCCTAACGGCTCTATTACGGTGTAATTTGTGGCGGCCCACTTCCCTTGCTCCCCCCCTTCGGGAAATGTGGTCATGCGAAGTCTGTCCTTGGGGTCGCGTCCTATATTGGTAACTATACGTCCTTGTGACGGTTCGGGGACACCCCAAGTCAGCGCTATATACTCCCGTCGGGTAGTTTTGTTGAAGAATTGCCACCCGAGATCGGTCTTCGCATCAGGGGTCTTAGCTATAACAAGCAGCCCGGATGTGTCCTTGTCTATGCGATGCACCAAGCCGAGCCGAGGGTCGGTTACGTCGTAGTCCGGGTTATCACGGAAATGCCATGCGAGAGCATTAACGAGTGTGCCAGAATAGTTTCCGTGACCCGGATGCACCACCAGACCGGCTGGCTTGTTGACCACAAGCACATCGGCATCCTCATATACTATGTCAAGCGGAATATCCTCAGCGATTATCTCAAATTCATAGCGCGGCCTGTCCATCACCACGCTCACCACATCAAGCGGCTTCACGCGGTAATTACTCTTGACGGGCTTGCTGTTTACCAGAATGCACCCGGCCTCGGCTGCCTGCTGGATACGGTTACGGCTCGACTTCTGGAGCCTTTCGGTGAGAAACTTGTCTACACGGAGCAGCTGCTGACCTTTGTCAGCCACAAACCGAAAGTGTTCATAGAGTCCACCTTCCTCGTCAGTAGCATCCTCATCGGCAATGGTTATTATGCGCAGACGCTCGTCGCGTCCTGCCCTGTCTTCTGCATCGGTACTCATTCGCCGGTAACGTCGTTGATGTCCTCCAGGCTCAGCGTGTCAAGAGCTTCATAGAGACCGTCACCTACTTTGAGCACAACGTGGGCAGTGACAGGTATGCGCATACCTGCACGCAGAGGCTTGCCGTTATATTCCGCCCCCAGCACAAGGTCTTTGTACTCCGACACCACCGGTATCTCCGTGATATTAACCACTCCCAGTCCTTCCAACGCGGAACGAGCCTGACGCAGCGACACGTCATTGAGAACCGGCACGGTAATCTTGCGGGGATAAAACGCGTTGACGGTGAGATACACCGTGCGACCGGGCTTCACAGAGCTCCCGGCTCGCGGATTTTGCTCCATCACTTCGCCGGGACGTGCTTTACTCTCATACACGGAGTCGCTCAACTCCACCTCCATACCCCGGGCTGCTATCTCGGCCACGGCATTGTCATACATCAAGCCTTTCACCGCGGGCACGGTGGCTGTCTCTCCGTGATGAGTCCACCACGAGAGCCACACCATAGTGAGCCAACCGAGCACACCGGCCACCAACACCATCAACAGCAGATTGAGAATTATCACTACCGCTGCCGGACGTTTTGGTGACGGGGTCTGGGGGCGCTTACCTCCGTTATTGTGTGATTCGGTAGGCCCGGAGTTTTCCACGTATATAGCCATATAAAGGTGATGTCAAAAGTATCGTTGCAAAGATACTGAAATTTTTGCTCATCCAAGCGCACATTAGTGAACGTGCTTCAGATAATCATGTAATCGCGAAGCCCGCTGCACGCTGTTCAGTTCTTTCCCTCCATGGTGGCAGCAGTCTTTGGACTTGTGCGCTGCATCATGGGAATGGACAGTTGTTTGCGGGAGAATGTATAACGTATGGCTCCGTCATTACACACGTCAAGGCAATTGAAGCAGTTGATGCAGCGGGAACCGTCCACTATGTGATCCGTTAAGTCTATGCACTCAGCTTTGCAAGCCCACTCGCAGCGACGGCAATGGGTGCATAAGTCTGTGTCAATGTCAATGCGAAACAGTGAATGGCGGCTTACATAGCCCAAGGTTGTTCCTACGGGGCAGACGGTGTTGCACCATAGTCGACCGCGCTTCCATGCCATAACCACTACGGCTATGAATGTGACTACAGCCACAGAACAGCCATACCAGAATGTGGGCTGTGACCACATCTGCACCGGATGAAACAGGTAGTTGCAGAACCGTGCGTAAGTACCGTACGGATCAAGCAGCTTCGCAAGAATTACGATGCCGCCTATAAGAGTGACGAATGTTGCTATAACCAGCAGGTTGCGCAAAGTGCTCATGGCCGGGTGGTAATGGAAGGTGACCCTCGTGTCAGAAACAGGACGGTTACGTCGTCGCAGCCTGTTAACCAAGTCCATCATGGTGCCGAGCGGGCACACAGAGGAGCAATATATGCGACCGAAGACGAGTGTAACCACGAGCCAACCTATGCAGGTCAGCAGTGAAAAGGTCATGGCTGCCGGGAGCCATTGCAATCTGCTTAATTCTGTCAGGTGAGCCGCGAGAGCCGAGGCCGGGAGCACAAGCAGCAACGTCACCCCGGCCATGCAGAGTGACGATACGATGATGCGCAGTGTGCGCAGGGTGGCTCCTTGGCCGTTGGTCGGCATGGTCGGCATGGTTCGCATATCTCTTAGAGTGCTACGACTGTAACGGCTGCCAATGCAGCTATACCTTCTTTGCGACCGGTGAAGCCAAGATGTTCAGTGGTGGTGGCTTTCACCGACACGCAACCCCGGTCAATGCCTATATCCGAGGCTACCGTGGCAATCATGTCAGGAATATATGGGAGCAGCTTGGGTGCTTGAGCTATGATAGTGATGTCAACATTCCCGGGGGCATAGCCGGCCTCAGCGACTATCTCAACCACTCGTCTGAGGAGACAGCGACTGTCAGCACCTTTGTATGCAGGGTCGGTGTCGGGGAAATGATAGCCGATGTCACGCTTTGCTACCGCACCAAGCAGTGCATCGCACAGTGCGTGCAAAGCTACATCGGCATCGCTGTGCCCGAGCAGACCTTGCGGAGCGGGCACTTTCACGCCGCATAGCCATAGTTCGCAGTCAGGGGCAAAGGCATGGACATCAAACCCCTGCCCCACTCTGAGCGGTAATTTCACTGATGAGGGAGCACTCATTTACGGCCGAACATATTCTTGACCCCTTCCATGTCGAAGGTCAGCGAGAAGCGCAGAGTCTGGTCAAGGGGTGACGTGGAGGCGGTGGCGATGGTGTAGCAGGCATCGAGCTTGAGCACATTGAGTGCAAATCCCGCTCCGACGTTGAAGTACTGGCGGTTGCCCTTCTCGGGATGCTCATAGAAATAACCGGCGCGTACAAAGAACTGATCATTGTAGGCATATTCTGCACCTACGCTCCAGGTAATCTCCTTGAGCTCCTCGCTGAACCCGCCGGGAGCGTCGCTGAATGACTTGAAAATACCGGTGATAGGTGACATATCACGCCACTTCTGGTATGCCTCCTGATAAGCTATCTGGTCGCCGTCATAATCTTGCAGACGAGGCTTCAGGGGCACAAGCATCTTGTTCAGGTCAAGACCGAATGTAAGATTGTGGTAGTCGGCCAGGGGGAAGGTGAAAGCGGTACCCAGACGGAGGTTGGTCGGTAGGAAGGAGGGATCCATGTTGTCATACTTCAACTTGGAACCGATGTTGGAGATATTCCAGCCCCAGGACCACTGGCACTCGTTACGTCCGATGATAGGATATGTGGTGAAATAGCCGGCAATGTCGGCGGCAAAGGCTGACGCGCCGATGTTGGTGCTGTTTGCGGCACTGTCATCGAAGCCCATGGCAGAGTAGACGTAGCGGAACACTATACCCATCGAGAACTTCGTGGAGAGCTTTCGTGAGTAACCGATGTCAAAGGCCAACTCGTAGGGATTGAGTGTGGTGGAGCCACCCTGACTTGACGAGATAACCTCACCGAGTGAGAAGTAGCGGAACGATGCACTGATGGCTTGCAGGTCACTGCTACCGAGCTTCCAGTAGCCGCTCACATCGGCCAGAAAGATGTCGTTGACTATCTTACGCAACCAGGGCACATAGTTCACGGAAATTGCCCCCTGAGAATATGCGAAAGCGTATTTCGAGGGGTTCCAATATTGCGCGTTGGCATCAGGGTCGGTGGCGGCGCCGAGCTCACCCATAGATGCGCCGCGGGCGTCAGGTGATATGTTGAGGGAGGCAACGCCGGTGGTAACAGGGTTGAAGTCCTGCACATCGCCGGCATCTTTGGCAGCAAGGGGCATCATGCTCCCCGCAGCTGCAGCAGCTGCGAGAGCGATAATGACGGGCCTGTTAAATATCATTGGCAAAGGGAGGATAATCGATGGTTGACTGAGAGACTGCATTTCAGCAACCTCTTACATATTAACTCCAATAAGCATGGTTTTATTGTGTCACACGTGGAAAAACCGCTTCCACCACAGCTTTGACGCTTGGCACTGAGTTGTGGCTGTAATAATGGATGTGGTTGAATCCTTGTTCAATCAGCTCACGGCTCTGTTGTATCATCCACTCCACGCCTGCGGCCTTGACATAGGCACCATCGCTGTTTGAGGCCACTTTGTCAACCAGCACTTTGGGCATATCCACTTTGAATGTGGTGGGAATAACACTTAGCTGGCCGCCACTGACGAGCGGTTTCAGCCCAGGCACGATGGGCACATCTATGCCTATTGCGCGGCATGAGTCCACAAAGCGATAGAACTTTTCGTTGTCAAAAAAGAGCTGTGTCACTATGTAGGATGCTCCGGCATCAACCTTATCTTTGAGTCGCATCAGGTCAGCTTCCATATTGGGACTCTCTTCATGCTTTTCGGGATAACCGGCCACACCATATGTGAAGCGCTCCTCAGCGGCGTGGTCAAAGCGGGTACCGTCGAGCAACAGACAGTCATTGAATCGGTTAATCTGTCCGGCAAGCTCAGATGCGTGGCTGTAACCACCCTCCTGAGGGGTGAATCTCGGTTCATGCTTGGCCTTGTCACCACGGAGCACCAGCAGATTCGTAATGCCGAGGAAGCTCAGATCAATAAGTGCATACTCAGTCTCCAAGGCTGTGTAGCCGCTGCATATCAGGTGAGGCACCGCAGGCAGGTCATAGCGGTTCTGAATAGCTGCCGCCACGGCCACAGTGCCGGGTCGCGACCGTTCGGACACACGTTGATACAGCCCGTCAGCCACGCTTTTATACACCAGCTCACTTCTGTGAGTGGTCACATTAATGTAGCGCGGGCCGTAAGGAAGTAGGGAGTCAACATTGGCAAACAGCCCGGCGATGCTTCGCCCTTTCAACGGCGGGAGCACCTCAAACGAAAATCCCGGCTCTCCGGCCATTATCAAATTTATGATGTTAGCTGACATTCTTCTGGAGGGTTGGTTGAATGGGATTTGCTCCGAAAGGAGCAAATTTTGCTCCAAAGGTAGCAAAAATCTACGGCTTATTCGGGCCAACACTCCGTATGCGAGGCTATGGAGGGGATAGTGCGCCGGTGATATACCGGATCATAACCACGAAGTCGCTGGGATTCATAGTCATGAAGGCAGCGCAAGGCATATTTGCCAAGCACCGACAATGCGGCCAGATTGCAAAGGGTCATCAGTGTCATGGTGACATCCGCAAACTGCCATACGAAGCCGAGAGGCTGAATCGCTCCGATAAACACTAACGCTCCCACCAACGCACGGTAGCAATATATGAGCCACTTGCTTTGTCGGATGAACAGAAGGTTTGTCTCGCCATAGTAGTAGTTCGCCACTATGCTTGTGAAGGCAAAGAAGAATATCGCTATTGCGACAAACGAACTGCCGAACCCCGCCAATCCTATTGTGGTGTCAAGAGCCTGCTGAGTGAGGACGATGCCCTGCTGAGAGCCGGTCCAGTGGCCGCTGCACAGGATTATGAAAGCCGTAGCGGAGCATATCAGAAGTGTGTCTGTGAACACGCCGAGGGTCTGAATCAACCCCTGCTTGACCGGGTGTGACACAGTTGCAGTGGCTGCGGCGTTAGGTGCCGACCCTTCGCCGGCTTCATTGCTGAAAAGCCCTCGGCGGATGCCTATTGCCATAGCTCCTCCGATACTTCCTCCGGCCACTTGCGAGATGCCGAAGGCTTCGCCGAAGATAAGCCCGAAAATCTGTGGCAATTTGTCAAGGTTAATCACCATAACGAAGAGTGCCACCACTATATACAGCACAGCCATTACCGGAACAACAAGCTGACTGAAACGAGCTATACCTGTGATACCGCCGCAAATAATCGCTACAGACAGTGCCGTGAGTATCACAGCAGTTACCATCACAGGCACTCCGAAGGATGACGACAGCGACATCGCCACCGTATTACTCTGCACGGAATTGAAAGCGAGTCCGAAAGTCACCGCAATCAGCACGGCGAAAGTCACTGCCCACCAACGCTTGCCGGTTCCCTTCAGGATATAGTATGCCGGGCCGCCCCGGTAAGAGTCCTTACCCTGCACTTTGAAGAGTTGTGCCAGTGTAGACTCAATGAATGCTGACGCTGCACCAAGCAGTGCTATGGCCCACATCCAGAAGATTGCTCCGGGACCGCCTAAGGTGATGGCGGTGGCCACCCCGGCGAGGTTACCGACACCTACGCGACTGGCGATAGACACGGTGAACGCCTGAAATGAGCTCACATGACGATGATGTGTGGCCGGGGCTTTCGGGTCATTGTCTGACTTCAGGAGCAGCCGGCACATTTCTCCGAACATACGAAACTGCACGCCCCGTGTGGCAAAAGTGAACCACACCGCTGCTATCAGCAGCGCGATTACCAGGATGTAATCTGTGAGAATGGATGAAGCGGTGATGAGAACGTCATTCATAATATTCTTAAATGCCTCTGCACCCGTATTGGTTCACCCTGCGACAGGCTATATTCAATCTCCCAATGTGATGACAGGACAGAGTTGCATCTCCACACCCGGGAACTCTCGCTTGAGGTACTCCCCTATCCATCTCTTTGTGTCTGTCGAGATTTCAGGGTCGGTGTCGTAATAAGTGTTATACATCACGCTATCCAGTATCAGCCTGCGGCTTTTGATGGCTTCAAGCGAGAGCACAGTGTGGTTGATACTGCCGAGGCGTCCGTTTGTCACGAGGATTACGGGCATCTCCCGTTGAGCCACGTAGTCAATGGTTAGCATGGTTGTCGTAAGCGGTACGGCCAAGCCTCCGGCACCCTCCACAAGAACCACATCATAGCGCTCTGCGAGCCGGGCTATGGCAGTGTCAATAGCTTCGAAGTCTATCGGCCGGCCATCAATGCGGCTTGCAAGATCTGGAGAAGCCGGATAACTGAAAATCTGCGGTGAGGTGAGCAGGTCCGAATCTTCGGGCAAATTATGACCCATTATTGCGCGATGCACCTCGATATCCTCGGAACGGCCAACATTACCGGTCTGAATAAACTTGAGGGTGGCCACACGCTCTCCCTTGCGTTCAAGTTGCGCGGCAAGCCATCCGGTGACATAGCTCTTCCCGGCATCTGTATCAATGCCGCTTATGAAAACTGTCTTTCCCATTAGCGTGGTGATGAGATTGAATTATGGTTTTTTAAATATCAGATAGATAGGACGATAAGTGAGTCTGGCAGGGCTGTCATCACTTAAGAATGTCCTTAGACCACGTCCCGAGCCGCCCAGTGCATTGACACCGGTGAGCCGCAGATGTTCCAGTAGATGCTTCGGTGAGGGGAAGTCAATGCTGATGGCATCCTCCTCCACGAGCAGCGGTTCGAGATTGGCTTGTACGGCCCAAGAAAGAGCTTCGGATGCCGTCGGCAGAGGGAGTGCGGTGGTTTGAAACGGTCTCAGTTCAGGGAAGTGGCCCTCGGAGAATGTGGACATCACCATCAACCCGCCGGAGCGCAGCTTGCCTGCTGCTCGCTTGACGAATGCCTGTGGCGAATTGAACCATTGCAAAGCTGACGCACCGGCTACCACATCCAGTGACTCTCCCGGAAAGTCAATAATGGCTGTCTCTGCATCACAAACTCTGATGTCAGGACTTACTGCAGCGATATCTGTCAGAAACAGTCGTGCCGGTGAAAAGATGTCTCTATATAACGATGTGAAGTAGCCGGTACCGACACCGAACTCCAGAATATCAGTTCCTGTGCTGCTGTCAAAGGCACGCCATCGGTCCAGTAGCTTCTCGGCGATAACACGCTGAGGTGTCGCATTGCCTGAGTATGTCTCGGCAGCCCTCTCAAAGCGGCTTTTCACCAATTCCTTGTTGCGGTATGTAACAGCCAGCAGCTTGTTGAAGTCAGGGAAATGGTCACCCGATAACTCCCTCACTGCGGGATGGCTCTCCCAACAACTCTCCTGCGAGCGACCTGGAATAATCTTATCCTCCGGATTGATATAAACGCGGTCAAACAGGGTCAAGGGATAGTGACTGTCCGGGAAACAGCCGAAGGCTTCCAGCTCAGCCCGCAAACTGTCTGTCGACCGCTCGGGAAGCACGGTCTGAAACTGCCGGAACCTGTCAGCCGAGGCAAACATGCGGCGGTAGAACTTATACATGCTGCGCTCGCTTATATTGGCAAGTGTGCCTTCATAGAGAGCTCTCGGCATACCCACCACGTCATCCACCGGCTTCATAACACCGTTCACGGCCACGCGGGCTGTGAGAGTAAGTGTTTCGGTGGTATTGACTATGAAACGAGCGGCAGCGGCTACACCATATGACCACGCAACTATCCCGACCTCCTGATACTGCCGAAAGTGAGCCGGTTCGGGTATATCTCCGTCATACCCCCAGGCAACATAGAGGTCATATCCCGGCAACGACAATTCGCGGAAAGGATTGGCATCCATCCCCCATCCGGCGAATATGATAAAGGCACGGCTGTTGCCGTGAGTAATCTGTTCTACTGTCATCGGTCACGGAGCGAAAGGATTGCACTTGCCACACGGTCTATCTCCTCAGTCGAGAGTGATGCACTTAGCGAAATGCGCAGTCGCTCCGTACCCGGTGGCACCGTAGGCGTCCGTATAGGCAATATCTTGATGGAATAATCATCAAGCAGCCTCTTCGACACCCTGACGGTTTCCGCGGCATCCCCAATGATATAGGGTATGATGTGCGAATGGAGCCCCGGCAAACCCAACTTCTCGGACAGGCGGACTCCAAGAGCCGCAAGACGGTCGCGCTGCTCATCACACAGCAAACTGTGTTGCAGCACGTGTTGTGTCCATGCCACACATATCGGAGGCAATGCCGTGGAGAAGATGAAGCTGCGCGCTCTGTTCACTGCCACATCCCGAATTAAACCATCCATTACGGCAAATGCACCCTGTGAAGCTAATGCTTTGCCAAATGTACCTACCACCACGTCAACTTCATGCGGTGACTTTGAGGCTGCCACCAACCCGAGCCCGCGAGGGCCTGTGGCGCCGACAGCATGCGCCTCATCAACATAGAGCATCACTTGCGGGTAACGTCGTTTCAAGTCAATGAGTGCATCTATGTCCGCCCGGTCGCCATCCATACTGTAAACACTCTCCACAATCACCAACAGCCGCTCTGCTGATGAATGTTTCCGTATAAGCCGTTCCAGATGTGTCAGGTCGTTGTGGCGCCACCGCTCGAACGGTGCCCCGCTTAGCTTGATGCCGTCTATGATGCTGGCATGCACAAGCTTGTCTGCCAGAATCACTGTGTCGGAGTCAGCAAGGGCACTGACCAATCCCGTATTGGCATGATAACCGCTGTTGAACAGCAGGGCAGGTCGGCCGTATAGATCTTCAAGGCGTGCCTCCAGACGTTCAAACTCCCGACGGTCGGCGGCAAGAAGTCGGGCGGACGATGCTGTCATGGCAAGACCTTGATTTGCGGTGTCTGCGAAGAATGACTCACGCAGTTTTCGGTCAGCTGCGAAGCCCATATAGTCATTTAGAGAAAGGTCAAGGAGAGAGGCTTCATCGCCGGTGCTGTGGAGAGCCGCTGTGGAGCGGAAGTTGCCGTCAGCTTTCAACCGGTCTGTATAAGCCTTATAGTTCATTGTGCCAGAGTGACATTGAGTGACAGTCCGTATTGCGAGTTGGTTGTTGGGAAAGCGGAATTGGTTACGATGGGGGTGTTAATCTGATGATCGAAGAATGCGCCGAGGGTGATACGGCGTGACATCACGTAGTTGGCCGTAAAGTTGATGCCTATGGTAGATGTGCCGTTGGTGGCTTGGGTAAAGCGATTGGCAATGTTGCGAATCAATGCTTGTGTCACCTGCCATGAGAAGTCTGCCTGAAGGGTGAGGTCATTGCTGACGCCGGTCTGGGAACCGCGCATTTTCAGCACGGTGTTGAAGTTCTTTATGACATAACCCGCGCCAACGGTGAGCCCCTTGGAGGTTGCCTCCACCACCTGTCCGGCTGAGGTGTTGAGTGTGAGCGTGCGTTGGTCGCGCCACTCGGCATTGACGTTAATGTCGTTGTTCATGGTCACGCTCAGACCTATCAGCGGAGCGAACCTTTCAGTGATGGCCACGGATGATATGTTGTAGGCCGATGACGGAAGAGGACAACCGTTGATTTCGTCGTAGATGAAGCCGCGCTTGCTTCCGTCCATCCCGACGTAGGTGAGATGACTTGTGTATGAACCCACCGAATAGGTGCACTGATAGGCATGTGTCAGGGTAAACGTCTTGAACCACTGACGCATGTTACCCAGGTTGACGAAACCGTCATATGTCACGCGCCAGTTGGGGAGGATGGCTCCGAGACCCGGGAACACGTCGAGATACTGTTTCTCGGGATTGCGCCCGGTGTAAGCTGCAAGGAAGGCGGGAATGAGGACATCGCTGCTGGTGGCACTTGCACCATGCTCAGGATTATAGGGCTGCCCGGCATAGGTAGTGGCCTCCTCGCCGAAGAAGCCGGTGACCGGGTATGTCATGCCGGCAAACTGCGAGTCGAAGCGGCGCTTGATGATGGGGATATTATCGCAGAATGTCTCGAACGCATCGCTCCTGTAATTGTTCTTGTCGCTGAAGCTGCGAAGTGCTGTGGCTATGGCCACGTGGGTTTTTGTGTAAGATCCTGAATAGGTGGTAGGTTCCTGTGCATACATGAACTGCACCGAACTGGTGCGATTGTCTGTGCGGTTGCCGGTCAGCTGCACCTTGAAGCCTTTGAACAGTTCAAGATTAAGTTCCACGTTGAATTCATCCGTGGTGTTGAACACTGCCGGTGATGTCTGGCCTCCGTCTGTCATCAGCCAGCCGTTGCTCTTGGCTTTGTTCAAGTAACTCTGATCGGTGAAACCGAAGGCAAATGCCATACCCGGAGCCATCGGGCCGTAGCCGAGATTTTGTCCGAAGATGTCGCCGGCATTGGGGATAAACAGCGGGATGTTGCTGGTGTTGGTACGCCGCCACTTCACACTAATATTGCGCGGACTCATCAGCAGACGTGTTGAGTAAGCAAGAGCCTCGGTCCAGAATGTCTTCTCGTCCTTGATAATCTCCGTAACCGTGAATTTTAGCGACTGGGTTCCGTGGGTAAGGACGTTGACGGTATTGGCATCCACAACTTTCGTGCGTATCTCAAACGGTTCCCCTTGTGGTGTTACAGCCACCACGTTAACCTTCTTGGTGCGCAGGTTGTGGCGGATGGTGAGCACTGTGTCGGGCTTCAGGGCGAAGGTGCGTTCATATTTGCGTGGCTTGCGCTCAGGCGCTTTGTTACGGCTGTTGGCAAAGCGCTGGTTAATCTGCTTGGTATATGCGAACTTATTGAAGATGGACTCCAGATTGATACGCCCGTTGGCACCCCATGCACCGCGGTTGGCTATATTGTTGCCCACGTTGATGCCGGCCACGGTGGCTCCGCGGTCCCATGTATAGTTTGACGCATAGTTCACATCTGCCGTGAGCCAGTCAAGCACGGGGATTCGTGAGAAGGGTGCCTTGTAGGTTGCGGTGAAGTTCTGGTTATAGTTCCACGGTGTGCCCATGTGCAGAAGGCTCTGCCAAACAGTGTCACGCCACTCGCGGTACTTGTCCGGGAACAGCTTGCGGTTCACGGCTCCCATAGTCTCCTCGATGCGTGCCTTGGTGTTGGTGTCTATATTGAAGCTGAGTGACTTTGTGAGGTTCCACGACAGCTGGAACTGTCGATCCCAGTAAAACTCCTTGCGAGCAGACACGGGGAGCATCTGCGTCTGCATGGCATCGCCAAGTTCATAGTCAGCGCGGGCCTGGGTCTCGAAATAGTCACGCGTGATGGTGTTGAAGATCGAGATGTTGGACGGCAGATAGTTGAGCTCCCAGTCTTTGATGAACCGGAGGTTGCGGTTTTTGCTCTTTATGAAATTGAACGGCTTCCATCCTTTCACATAAGGGGTGTAACTGTAAAGGAGTGCCCCGGAGTAATGGTTGTCATACTCATGGTCAGTGGTCGGGTCGCGGAAATCCTTCTTGCTGAATGAGAAATTGACCGTAAAGTTGGCCGGATCCCAAGGCTTGGGAGTCTGAGCCTGGCGCTCGAAGCGGAGCCCGGAGAGTGAGAAGTTCTGATTGACGGTGCGCGTGATCGAGTAATCCTTGATGTTCTGTTTCTCCTCCTCGGTCTGGGCATCGTCAATGGCATCCGTCAGGAGCACATCGGGATCAAGCGGATTGTATTTCGGAGTGGTCTTCTCCGTGGCATATGAGTAATACACCGGAGCTTTGAGCTTGGCTTTCTCAGGCACGAAACGTCCGAGGTCGGCCTGAACGGCAACATTGTAATTCTCATACTTGTCCATGCGGCGGTTGTTAAGGCTCTGGTCCACGGAGCCGAACCCGTCGGTCTCTATGTGGCCGGCAAAGTTCACCTGAGCCACGTCACTGATGCCGAGATTGGCATTGACTTTGGCCGCCCAACCACCATCATTCTCAAAGTCGGTGACGCGAAGCTCATTGAGCCACACGGTTGCCTCAAGATTGCGCTGTGTGTTGTTGCGCAGACCCACGAGCATGGTCTTCACATTGCTCAACGACGGGTTGCCGAGCACACGCATTATGGCACCCGGTTTCTCATCGTCCATCTTGTGATAGACCGTGTTATAGGCTACTCCGGGCTGCCCCGCAGTCTTCTCACGGTTACGTTCGCGTTTGAGGTCAATAAGCCTCTGGAGTTCGAGGTCAAGATAGTTGCTAAGCGGCCACACGCGCTCACGGTCGGTGCTGCTTTCATTGGAGTACACGCCCGGAGGTGTCACGCTCAGGGGTAGTTCATACTCATAATAGTTGTTTTTGGCATCCGTGCCGAGGCGGATGAAAAGCGACAGGTCGCCATTTCCGAGCTGGGCGTGGCTGTTCTCTATCGCTTCTTCATGCACCCACATCTGCAGCCGTTTATAGTTGCGCAGGTCAAGCGATGACGGACGGTAGATGGCTCGCTCGGCTCCGGCAGGGAGGTCGCGCACTGTCAGTGCAAGCGACTGCTCATTGAGCTGAGTGGCATTGTTTTGACCGGGGTCAACCTGGCGGGTCACACCGGGAGGCAGCACGTAGTTTACGGGGCGCTTGGTGGAATTCTCCTCAATGTTGACTACCGACGAGCTCATCTGACCCTCGGCTGGTACACTCCCGGGGGTATCGAGACGGTACTTGTAAGGACGCCACTCTCCGCGCATCAGTTCAAGTTCGGCAAAACGCAGATGCGTGATGGCATCAAAGTTGGTGAGATACATCCTCATGAAGCGGATGCTCGAAAAGTTCTTGATTGTACCCTTCTGCGCGGTGTACTCACTCAGGGGGACCTTGAAGTGATACCATTTGACAGACTGCATCTCACCATTTTGGGTGAGCACCTGCGCCTCGTTGACCTCTGTGAGAAAGCCGTTGCAGTCACCCACTTCCATATTGCGCTTCCCCTCGGGGAACTGGATGGTGTATTCAAAGTAGTTGTCGCTCTCATTGAGCGTGTTATCCTGGTTGATGTCCTCCACATCAGGGGTGTTACGCGAAGACTGGTAACCGCTGTATGGCGCATCCTCGGGCGGCAGGGAGTTCCCCTCAAGACCATTGTACTTCTTGTAACGTTCAAGCACACCGAGGTTTTGCTCGTCATAATCTGCCCCGAGGAAGTAATGGTAGTCATCGGCAGCAGGGTCAATTAGAACATCCTGCGGCACTGTGCCGGTCTTGGTGCGCACCTTCTCCACAAATCCTGCATATGCGGGGAATGTGCGCTCCATCTCGTCATTGAGCCCGTCGATACCCACATCCTGAATGGTGCGGGCGGTGGTGTTGTTGTCAAAGGCATATGACAGCGAGGCGTTGGATGCAACACGGCCCCAGACGGTGGAGTCCATCAGAGCGGCATTGTTGTCAACGGGCACGCCGTTCTCATAGCTCTTGCGACCGTCGCGCAGAATATCCTCGCTGATGTCGCCGAACTGTATCACAATTTTGCCGCCTCCCGAGGGAATCTCTGAACCGTCTCCCTTCCAATCCATGTAAGGATCCATCAGCCAGAATTGCAAATACTCCACATTACTGGCCTCAAAGTCGGTGGTCTCCATCTTTCGCATGATGCCACCCCAGTTGCCTTGTTTGAAGGCCGGTGTCACTTCTTCGGGGGGATAGAAGTCCGGATTAACATTATAAGGGCCACGCTCGCCCGGATAATACGTAAGGTTTAGTGTCTGGATTACGTTGGACTCTCCATAGGTGAGCGTACGTCCGGGGAACACTTCCTCTACCCTCACTTCTCGGATGTAAGGATTGGAGAGCATATCGCGATTGCCGCGCACGCCCGGAGGGGCACTGTTGGAGTTCTGGCTGGTGAACAGTTGGTCTATATAATACCAGTTGAGCAGTGCCCTGCGCTTGCCACTCTCCAGGTCGCCGGTCAGCCCGTATGCACTACCCATGGGGTTGGTAAATGGCGAGGAGCTTAGCTGCCATGCCGAGGGAGAGCGCAGGTCTATGCCATAGAGCGTGCTCTCGAAGTCGTCGATATATGAACTCCCCTTGTTGGAGCCGGAGGCGGCGTTGTGTGGCAACAGCTGCGCGAACTCACCCTGCACGTTGAAACTCGACGGCTGGGTGGCATTGACGGTGGGTATCTTGTTGAGAAGGTTGGTCAGCCAGTTGAAATTGGTGTTGTAAGCGAAGTTGAGACCCCAGATGGTGTTGTTGACCACCTCGTTGCCGATATTCACCTTCTCTGTCAGTGCCTTCTCGGAGTAGTGCATCACCGTGGCTCCGATGCTGAAATCCTTGTTGAACTTGTAGTCAAGGTTAAGCCCGACAAGGGTTTTGCGCTGCATGGAGAATAGATTTTGATTCTCCAGGGTCACGTTGACGCTTTGGCCGGAGTCTATGATGCTCTGGTTCGTGATGGTGACGATGCCCATAGAGTAGTCAACGGTATAGTCCGTGTTCTCAGTAAGCGTCTGGCCGCCGGCAGTGACAACCACTGACCCTCGGGGCACGTTGGCGGCATTGAGGCGGATAGTGGCTCCTGACGAGGCCTGATAGTGGCCGCTCATCGTGTAGAGGTTGGAGTTGCGGCTCTCGCTGCACTCCGAGGGCAAGCTCGTGTAGAGGTCGTAATAGCAATAATCATCGGGGTCTGTGCCCGGAGAAAGCGCTCGTATGCGCTCTGCCAGGTATTCGCCGAAAGGCTCTGTTACGGGGAATATGATTTTACCCAGCTGCGAATTGACTGTATAGCCCTCTATGTAGTCGAAGAATCCGTCGGAACTCCCTTCAAGGTTGGTATCAAGACGGTCAAGACCGAGCACCTGAAGCAGGGTGCGGTCGGTCATGCCGGAAGCCGGCAGATAATTCTGAAACACGTTCCCCTGCGAAGAGTTCAGATACTTGATGTCCAACTTGAAGTTGGTTCGCTCAAGTGAGTATGCGCCAAGCGAATAGACATTGCGCATCATCAGCTTCCAGTTCTTAAGCTCGGGTGTGATCTGGTTGGTCTTCAACAGCTTTATGACGAGCGGTCTCCCGGTCTCCGATACCTGACTGGAGAGCTGCCCCACGGTGTACACCTTACCTTGATAGGTGTATTGGAATGCTACGCCCAAAACCTCATCCCTCAGAGCTGTGCGCAGCGAGATGTAGCCGAGCTTGGAGTTGAGTGTGTATTCCGAGGAGCTCAGCAATCTGGCGTTCTCCACTTTGGCATAGTCAACTCCGCTTTCAAGCCCCATCGCGCTGAGGGTCGCTTCCACAGTGTTGATGCTCTCCATGCCGGGGAGTGTGCTTACGGTGCTGTAAAGGTCGTTGGAGCCATTGTTGGGTACAGGAGTCGACGCTGTGGCCCAACGACTGTTCTGGAGGTTCGCTGGGTCTCCCTCGGCCAAGTCCATGAATGCTATCACGTCTCGGCTCTGGTTGAAATTGGTGTTGGCGTTAGTCACCCACACCTCCACATTGCTGATTTCTATGCCTGAGTTGATGTATGGCAACCGGGATGCGAATGTGTCGTAGTTGTCATAGAAATAGTGCCCCAAAAAGTAGTGACGGTTGGCATCATAGTCGTGCACATTGATGTCAAAGTCAGTGGTCTGCACACCACCCTTTGACGACACGCTCACCGACTGCGAATTTTGCTGCGAGACGAGGGCGGTAGCGGTCAGCTTGCCGAATTGCAGCTGGGTCTTCAGACCGAACAGGGCTGTGGCACCGCGTATAAGCGAGCTCCCGGTGGTCATGCTCACATTACCCGCCTCTATTGACTTGACGATATCATCCTCCTCACCCTCGTAGGCGAGCTTGAGGTTCTTGGAGTCAAATTCAAAGGTAGCATCCGTGTTGTATGTCATGTTGAACTTCAACCTGTTGCCCACCGATGCGTTTACGGTGGCCTGTATCTTCTGGTCGAAGTCAAATGAGGTACGCCGACGCGCTTCCTCGGAAAGTGCCGGATTGTTGGTGAAATTACTGTTGATGCCGAGCTTCACCTGCATGGAGCCTTGCAGACGCAGGTTGACACCTCCGGGACCGAATATCTTCTCCAACGGCCCCAGAGCGAAGTTCATGTCGAAAATGTTGAACGGCTCCTTGAGACTTTGTTCCAGAGACTCGGAGTTGCGACGGCGATAATAGTCAAGCATTGACTGGCGTGTCTGCCAGTCGTTGAACTGCCCCGGAGTGAGCAGGAAGGGGGTCATGATGTCAATCTCCCCCACTTTGGTGCGCACCACGTAGCATCCCGTCTCGGGGTCATACTCATAGTCCGTGGTGATGTTGGAGGGAGTGCGAAGGTCAACAGCCATCTGTTCACCTATCAGATAATCCACATCAGGAGGCACTGTGTAGCCCACAGGGAAGGGCATCATGGCCGTGTCGGCGGCAGCCTCCAGCGGATTGACAGGTACAGGCGGTGGAGGCGGAGGGGCAAGCGTGCTCTGTCTGTATTGCGCATACATCGGTCTCACCAAGGCCACGCATATGGCGGCTATGATGCATGCTATTGTGATGAATCGCGCGGAAGCAGTGAGAGTCAGGCGGTTACGCTTCATGCCCCGTTCAGGGTATCTTGGAGGCTCCCCGCCGCGTCACATCATGGAGAGTGCCTTCTTTATGGCTGCCTCAACCTTGACCGTCGGGTCGCTCTCAAATATCTTTTTGAGTGTCTTAAGTGAAGCCTGACGCTGGAATCCGAGCATGATGAGAGCTGACAGTGCCTCGTCAAGTGCCTCGTTGGTGTCAGGTGTCACATTAATTAACGTATCGTCTGTGGGTTTTATTTTATCGCGGAGGTCAACAATGATGCGTTCTGCTGTTTTTGCCCCTACTCCCTTGATGCTCTTCAGGGTTCGGATGTCACCCCCGGAGATGGCTGCTTCAAGTGATGCCGGCGGAAGTGCCGAGATGATGGTGCGGGCTATGTTGGCACCCACGCCACTCACTCCTATGAGCAGACGGAACAGGCTCCGCTCCCGTTCGGCGGCAAAGCCGAACAGCAAGTGAGCATCCTCGCGTATCACCTCATGCACCAGCAAGCGTGTCTCGCGCTTGTCACGCAAGGTGTCGTATGTGTTGAGTGAGATTTCGAGCAAATACCCCACACCGCCCGTGCCGATTACAGCCTGAGTGGGTGTTAGTGTATCCAGCCGGCCCTCAATATATTCTATCATTGGGAAATGTAGATGTGATGTGGATCCTCTCAGTCTATGAAGCGACGGGTAAGCGGTGAGAAAGATTCGATGCGTCGGTCGCGCAGGAAGGGCCACCAGCGGCGCACCTGCTCGGAGCGTTGCATGTCAATATTAACGATGGCTGTGTCCTCGGTATCTGAGGGGGAACGCATGAGAAGCTCTCCCTGGGGTCCGGCAACAAAGCTGCTGCCCCAGAAATCAATACCTCCGGTAGTTCCTGACGGGTCCCGTTCATGCCCCACACGGTTAACGGTGACTACCGGCAGACCGTTGGCAACGGCATGACCGCGTTGCACCGTGGTCCATGCCTCTCGCTGACGCTCCTTCTCTTCGGGAGTGTCACTGCTCTCCCACCCTATCGCAGTGGGATAAATCAGCATATCGGCTCCGCGGAGAGCCATCAGGCGTGCTGCCTCGGGATACCACTGATCCCAGCACACCAGCACACCGAGACGCCCCACTGATGTATCAATTGGAATGAAATCGAGGTCACCCGGCGTGAAGTAGAACTTTTCATAATACGCCGGGTCGTCGGGGATGTGCATCTTGCGATATTTCCCTGCCATAGAACCATCAGAGTCAAACACTACGGCAGTGTTATGGTACAGACCGGCAGCTCGTTTCTCGAACAGGCTTGTCACTATCACAACTCCGCACTCCTTGGCCAGTGAGGCATAAAAGTCGGTTATATCGGATGGAATCGTGACGGCAAGGTCAAAGGCACTAACATCCTCAGTCTGGCAGAAGTAGAGTGAATCATGTAGCTCCTGAAGAACAATGAGCTCAGCACCCTGAGCCGCAAGTGTGCGAATCTTCTCGGAAAGTCGACGGCGATTATCTGCTACGTCGGCCGTGTTATGTTGCTGTATGATACCGGTTTTCATATCACTTCTTCATTAGCAATCAGGCGCTGACGCACCACTTCGTATATCATTATGCCGGCTGCTACCGAAACGTTTAGCGATGAGACCTTGCCAAGCATCGGTATGGCGGCGCGGGTATCGCACAGCCGCATTACTTCCGGCGATACACCCACATCCTCAGCACCCATCACTATGGCTACAGGGTCTGTATAGTTGCCCTCAGTGTAGTTAATGGAACTCTTTTCAGTGGCCGCCACAATCTGAAATCCCGCATCGCGCAGATACCTGACAGCATAAACTGTGTCGCGCTCACGACACACGGGAATGTGCAGGAGTGCTCCGGCTGAGGTTTTGACTGCATCGCCGCCCACTCCCACGCTGCCATGCTCACTGATAACGATGGCATCGACAGCAGCACACTCGCATGTACGGGCTATCGCACCGAAATTGCGCACATCCGTCACACCGTCAAGCACCACTACGAACGGCACTCGCCCGGCTTCGTAAAGCTCCGGCACCAGGTGCTCGAGTTTGTGATAGGTCACTGCTGACAGGAGTGCCACCACGCCTTGATGGTTCTTGCGGGTGATTCGGTTGATCTTCTCCACAGGCACCCTCCGCATCACTACCTTGTCGCGGCGTATCAGCTCAATGAGTTGCTGTATGAGGTCGCCGTGAAGGTCTTTACTGACAAGCACCTTGTCAATGTCGCGTCCGGCCTCAATGGCCTCCATCACGGCGCGTATGCCATAGATATAGTCTGTAGATTCCATTATTGAGTATAATGAGCTGCCTCAGAGAAGCAGCATCGGTGTTAGGTTATGACAACGTGAGTTCACCGCTTGCCAAGAAGTGAGAGCGCGGCTGCCCGTGCGGTTTCGTCATCGCGGCTTCCGCTGAGCATCAACGCGAGCTCTCCTACACGGGAGTCATCGTCAAGACGGATTATGCGGGTGTGGGTAGCCACATCATCATCTTCTTTGTAAACCTTGAAGTGTGTAGCTCCGCGAGAAGCCACCTGTGGCAGATGGGTGATGGCGATTACCTGTATACGGTCGCCTATGGAACTCATCATGCGTCCCATGCGATCAGCAACGTCTCCGCTCACTCCGGTGTCTATCTCATCGAAAATGATTGCGGGTAGCTCTATGTGGCGGGCAATGATGCTTTTGAGTGAAAGCATCAGTCGTGAAATCTCGCCCCCGGAGGCTGTGGCGCTTACCGGCATCAGAGGCTGTGCCTTGTTGAACGCGAACAGATACTCCACATGGTCGGCTCCGGTGGCTCCTATGTCAGCCGGGCTCACCCTTATGTCAACTTGCAGGTTGGCCATGCCGAGCGGAGCGGCAGTGTCACGAAGCTGCGCTGCCAGGCCGGATGCAGCCTCGGTACGCGTGGCTGTGAGACGCGCTGCACTCTCTTTAACAAGGCTCATGGCGCGGCGTGCTTCCTTTTCGAGGTCGGCTATGGTGTCATCACCGTCCGTTATGGCATCGAGCCTGTGTCGGAGAGTGTCACGAAGCTCTATCAATTCCTCAACGCTCCCCACATGGTGTCTGCTCTGGAGAGAATACAGCTCATCAAGACGTGCCTCAATGGCTTCAAGCTCCGCCGGGTCGGCATCGAGGTCGCTGTCAAGGTCGGCTACGGTGTCGGCAATGTCACGCAGTTCTATGGCCACACTGTCCAGCCGCTCGGCAAGATCTTTGCCCCCGGGCAACGTGTCACCAAGAGCTTCGATGGCACCGCTCGCTGCAGTTAGTAAAGAAAGGGCGTTGTGGTGGCCGGTGTCAAGTGACTCCGAGGCAGTAGTGAGGCGCGTCTTGACTTCCGTAAGATTGGCAAGCAGTTCTCTGCGCTGCTCCAGGTCTGCAAGCTCCCCGGGTATGAGGTTGGCCTTTTCCAGCAGGTCAAGCTGGTAGCGGGTGAATTCTTCCTCCTCACGAGCCTTGCGTAGCTCCTCACGGGCGGTCTTGAGCGAACGCACGGCCTGCCGGAGCTTACGGTAGCGCGTTGTGTACTCGGCCATGATTATCTGATTGCCGGCAATGTGGTCAAGCACTTGCAGCTGAAACTCCGGTGATGCCAGCAGAAGGTTCTGATGTTGCGAATGGATATCGACCAGATGGATGGCAACCTCACGGAGCTGCGCCAACGTCACCGGTGTATCATTGATGAACGTTCGCGACCGTCCTGCAGGAGTAATTTCCCGTCGGAGTATTATCGTGGAGGGATCCCAGTCTATATCTGCATCCGTGCAAAATTTCTTGACTGCCTCATTACCCTCTACGCTGAATGTGGCCTCAATTACGCTCTTTGCCTCTCTACGACTCACGGCTCGTGAGTCTGCACGCGAGCCGAGAATCAGGCTGAGGGCCCCGAGCATGATGGATTTGCCGGCTCCGGTTTCGCCGGTGATGACGTTGAACCCCTCTCGAAACTCGATGTCGGCGTTGTCAATCAGGGCATAGTTGGTTATTTGAAGGCGTGAGAGCAATGTGGTATTCTAATATTGTTGTTCTTAATTCTCAGGATGTTCTTGACAGGCGAGTTGGCTGAGGCAGAACTCTGTTGACTGCGTTACTGATTGGTGCCCTTGCGAAGCATCTCCAAGCGCGTCGTCTCTGTGGGATAGAGCCGTTGCATTATCTCATACACATTCTGCCGCTCGGTGGTGGAGGCCTTTGTGTAGATGTTGACAATCTCATCAAGTTTGGCATCACGCCACATCGACAGCCCCACGCTCATTGGTGAAGCTTTGTACACCTTGTCGAGATCTTCAAGCGACGTGGTAATCGCAGCACGTCCCTTGTCGGGACTCACTGTCATTTCATCAAGTCCTTTGCGGTGATACTGGTAAGCCATGTCGCGAAGCACGGCTGTGCTGGGTTGCGTAAACGCTGCATATACTGCTGCACGGTTTTTGTTATCCTCAAAAGCTCGCCAACCCACTTCGCCTGATGACTGTCCCATCTGAACTATATTTCCTATGCGATCCCACTGTGCCTGTCCGCCACGGGGGGCGAAGGTGTCTGTGTCCATCGCTATGATGAGGTTTGCGTAGAAGTCAAGTATGGCAGTTAGCTGTGAATCCCACACATCCTCGGTGTGTGTGAGCACTTGCCCGTCAGTATAGCTGAAATCTATCTTGGTATCCTTGAAATTCAGTATCGGCGATGTGTAAGAAGAATTATATACAGGCCTTGAAGCCTGCACCTGAATATCGCCTACCACCTGCTGGTTATCCTTGAACTCCGATATGGTGATGAGCATTTTGCACTGTATCTTCTCATTCGCGGCATACTGCATCTCGGAGAACTTGGTGTTGTTCATGTAGTCACTCACCGTTTGCTTGAGGTTCTCGAATACCGATGTATTAGTGCCCTGCACCTGCGAGAAGTTGACATCTACATCGCAACGAAGTTCCTGTGCGCAAGCCGAGGCGACCCCGAGTGCTCCCACTGTCAACAGAACGATGGTGCGCAAAGCGGTTTTCATAGGCGTGAAGTGGTGACGTCAAGAATATCAGCGGCCACAGCCCGCTTGTCTTTGAGCGGGAAAGGTGTCACCTCACCTTCGGCACTGATTACCGTCACCTTGTTGGTTGTCGTACCGAAGCCGGCTCCGGCATCTTCTAATGTGTTGACCACTATGTAGTCCAGATTTTTGCGGCGAAGCTTGTCGGTGGCATGGGTTGCAGCATCGTTGGTCTCCAAAGCGAACCCAACCAGAATTTGCCCCGGCCGTTTCTCAGCTCCAAGGATGGCTGCAATGTCAGGATTCTTTACCAGTTCGATTACGGGAGCATCCGAGCCTTCACGCTTGATCTTAAGCTCTGCGGGATGTGCCGGCGCGTAGTCGGCAACAGCGGCACACATCACTGCCATATCAGCCTGCGGCCACTGCTGCTCACACGCTTGAAGCATCTGGTGTGCACTCTCAACATCAATGCGTCGAATGTTACCCGCCGGCGTATCCAGACTCACCGGGCCTGCCACAAGTATCACTTCGGCTCCCCTTGCTGCTGCTTCGGCTGCGAGGGCAAAACCCATACGCCCCGTGCTGAAATTACCGATAAACCGCACCGGGTCAATCCTCTCATATGTGGGTCCGGCTGTGATGAGTACGCGTTTCCCTGCTAAGTGACGGATGTCCGTGTCACCCTGTGGATTACCACAACCTGATTGAGCTTCTGTAAAATAACGCTCAAGGACTTTGACAATCTCTTCCGGTTCCTCCATGCGCCCTTTGCCGCATAGGTGACTGGCAAGCTCACCCTCGGCGGGTTCAATAATCGTTACACCATCGGCTCTGAGTGTGGCAAGATTGCGGGAGGTGGAGGGATGGGCCATCATGTCAAGGTCCATCGCCGGTGCCACAAACACCGGGGCTTTTGCTGACAGATATGTGGTGACAAGCATATTGTCTGCAACGCCGGTTGCCATTTTGGCTATGGTTGAGGCTGTGGCTGGAGCCACTACCATCGCATCGGCCCAAAGGCCGAGGTCTACGTGGGAATGCCACTCGCCGGTGTTGCGGGTGAAGAACTCACTGATCACCGGCTTACCGCTGAGCGTTGATAGCGTCAAGGGTGTGATAAACTCCTTGGCTGCCGGCGTCATCACCGGCTGCACTTCCACGCCTTTCTTCACCAGCAGACGAATGAGCATCGCAGCCTTGTAGGCCGCAATGCCTCCGGTCACTCCGAGCACAATGTGTTTTCCCTTTAAAGGCGAGACATGCTCTGAGCCGGAATTGTGTCGGGTACTGTCAGTCATTGAGTGATAACTTGATGCGTGTGAACGCATCCTTGGTGTTGTCCGGGAAGTCCCCTTGAAGTATCCAACTGTAATAGCCGGTATCCTTGCGCAGTATATCGGCGGCGGGCTTGCCCTTATACTTGCCGAAGTTGATCAGGACCCTGCCGGATTCATCGCGCACCAGACGCCCGGCCAGATCAACGTTGCGGTTATGACACGCATAGTCGCTCAGGGCCTCTACCTCCGTAGGCAGGTCGGGGTATTTGTCAAGCTGAGCCAACAGCACCTCGTAAGTAGCTCGGGTATCGGCGTTGGCTGAATGGGCATCCGTCAGGTCACGGTCACAGTAGAAGCGGTATGCTGCAACCAGATTGCGTGGCTCTCGTTTATGGAAGATTGCCTGTACATCAATGAAATGCGCTTTCGAGAAGTCAAACTTGATGCCTGCACGCCTCAACTCCTGGTCAAGCATCGGGATGTCAAACTTGTTGGAGTTGAAGCCCGCAATGTCGCAACCGGTAAAATGTGCCGCCAGATCTTTGGCAATCTGTCGGAATGTGGGACAATCTGCCACATCAGCATCCGTAATGCCGTGGACGGCAGTAGACTCTTCCGGTATGTGCATCTCCGGATTGATTCGGCGGGTCTTGGAGAGTTCTTCACCGTTAGGCATCACCTTGATGAACGACACCTCAACGATGCGGTCTTGTGTTATATTGACGCCTGTGGTCTCCAGGTCAAAGAATATGATGGGGCGCTTGAGTTGCAGCTTCATTGCCTATATCTGTGGTTGTCTTAAAGCCATGGGATAAGAGTGAACTCACTCTTAGAGGTTGTTTAAAAACAACCTCTTACTCCTGGAAGTCATTCACGGTCATCGGCATGAGAAGCATGGTCAGCTCGGTGTTTTCATCATTTTCCGAGGGGACGATGAGTCCTGCGCGGCTCGGGTCGGTCACTTTGAGGATACCCTCATCCGAGCGAATTACCCCGAACATATCGAGCAGGAACTTAAAGCTGAATCCTATCAGTAGCGACTGACCGGTAAAGGTGCAGGGCACACTCTCATCAGCGTTACCGCAGACACCGCTGTCGTCAGTGCGCATACGGATCATGTCGGGAGTAATCTTGAACTTCACAAGCCCCTGACCGCCACTGAACACGCTCACACGCTTCAGCGCGCTGATAAACTCGCTGCGGTCTACGGTCACCGTATATGCACTCTCGCGCGGGATTACGCGGTTGTAGTCCGGATACTTGCCTTTCAGCAGTGAGCAGGTGAAGTTAAACTCCTCGTTCTCGAACACTATGCACTTCTGATAGATGGTGACATGCACATCACCCTCGCGTGAGAACACATTCTTGAACACGGCACACGGCTTGGAGGGAAGTGTGAATCCGGTAGTCATCCCGCTCTTGACGCTCTTGTCCACGAACTTCACAAGCTGCTTGGTGTCAGTGGCCACAAATGTGATGTCATCCTCATGGATGTCCCAATACACTCCGTTCATCTGGGGGCGGAGCTCATCACGCGACGCGGCAAACGATGTGCTCTCGATGCCACGTAGAAGTGCTGATGTAGGAGCATCAAACTCTCCCTCCTTCTCCTCGGTTATCGCTGCGGTTGCCGGGTCATAGGGGTATTCAGCGCCGTTAACAGCCATCAGGTTAAATGAGCCGGCGGCATAGTCGATCTCCACGGCAAGGTTCTCGTCATCAATCTTGAAGGTGATGCCCTGATCGGGGAGTTCCTTGAGAAGCTCGATGATGCGCGAGGAGTCCAGGCAGAACTTGCCCGCTCCCTGGGCATCCATCACGTCGATACGTCCCACGAGCGTGTTTTCCATGTCGCAGGCCACCACCTGGAGCTTGTCGCCCTCAAGGCAAAACAGGAAGTTGTTGAGGATGGTCATCGCATTCTTGGAGTTGATGACCTTGCTTACTGCCGACACAAACGCATAGAGTGCTCGGCTGGGAACGTTGAATTGCATATCTTAAGTTTGTGTGTTTCTAACCACAAAGATAAAGAAATTTTCTCAATTTAATCCAATCCCGCCCTCACCGAAATTGATTGACTGCCGGGATATACTCGTAATCAATCTGACGGAGTTTCTCACGAAGTTCACTTTCGTCAATGTCAAGGGCGCGGCACAACTCTTCAAGGGATGGGTACTCATCGCGTAGCTTCATGTTGATGAAGCTCAGGAGCATCACGGGGTCAGACGGTATGGTTGTCATAATATCAAGTAATTATTCGATAAAATATGTTCCGTCAGCCTGCTGAGTGGCAAGGGCAAGGAGGTCGGCTACCACAAATGTGGATCCGCCCACAAAGATAGTACCGCTCTCCCCCGCCGACTTTCGGGCTGCTCTGTAAGCCTCTGCGACAGAAGCATACGCCTCACCTTTGAGGCCGGCTTTCCGTGCCTGATCAGCCAGATCTTCTGCGGGGAGTGCACGGCGCACCGATGCCTGCGTGAAGCAGTAACGGGCATCTCGGGGCATCATCTCAAGTATTCCGCTGACATCCTTGTCATTAACAAAGCCAATAACCATCTGCAGGTTGCCATCTTTCGAGAGTTCGGCCAATTGGCGAGAAAGGTAATGCCAGCCGCCGGTATTATGACCGGTGTCGCATATGGTGAGCGGGTGTTCGGACAGACGCATCCAGCGTCCGGCAAGACCGCTGAGAGACCCCACCTCCTCGAAGCCACGTGCAGCGGCCTCGTCGGGGATGCGCACACCGCAATCATGGCGGAGTATCTGCAACGCCCTCATTGCGGTCGCGGCATTCTTCGGCTGGTACTCACCGGTTAGCGTACAGCGGAGGCTGTCTCCAAAGGGTGTCGGGAAATAATCAATGAAATCTCCTGTGAAAGCTGCCGTGACATACGGCATCTCGTCCTGCACAAAACAGATAGGTGCATCCTGTCGCTCTGCTACTTCCTCAAACACTTCCCGCACTTCGCCCTCGGCCTCCCCTATCACCACCGGCACATGTGGTTTTATGATGCCGGCTTTCTCGGCGGCTATCTCCCCTAATGTGTTGCCTAACAGATTTGTGTGGTCAAAGGAAATGTTGGTAATTACGCTGACGAGCGGACTGATGATATTGGTGCTGTCAAGGCGTCCGCCGAGTCCCACCTCTATCACTGCATACTCTACCCCACTGCGTGCAAACCACTCGAAAGCCATGACGGTGGTGAGCTCGAAAAAGGATGGCGTGAGCGGCAACTGCATTGCCCGGTAACGCTTAACGAAGTCAACCACATCATCTTCGCTAATCATCTCGCCGTCAATACGCATCCGTTCTCGGAAGTCAAGCAGGTGAGGCGATGTGTATAGTGCCGTACGGTGACCCGCGGCTGTGAGAGTGGCAGCTATCAGACTTGAGGTTGAGCCCTTGCCATTGGTTCCGGCCACATGGATGCAGCGCAGTGACTTGTGCGGATTGCCAAACGCCTCGCTAAGTTTAAGTACACCTTCAAGCCCGGGCTTGTACGCTCCGGCACCGACATCCTGAAACATCGGCACACTGTTGTACAGGAAATCTATTGCTTCTTGATATGCAGTCATAACAATGTATCAGAACAGGATATACCCGGCCAATCCGGCCAGGCAAATTACGAAAATGGGGTGCAGCTTGGCAAAATACACCAGTGCAAAGGCTCCGACGCACACGCCGATGCTCTTGATCACATCCGGCTCCGTGCTGCCGAAGTTCGCGCTGTTCATCAGCAGGAGGGCTGCCGACGCTATCAGGCCAACCACCACGGGACGTAAGCCCGTGAACACGCCCTTCACGGCAGGGCTGTCCTTGTGGCGCGTGATGAAATGACTCGTGTAAAGCACAAGCAGGAAGGAGGGAATAATCACCGTCAGCGTGCAGACAATGGAGCCAAGAATACCCCACAACGGGTTTCCGGCAAGTGCGGGGGTGGTGAGTCCCGGTGCCACATAGCCAATATATGTGGCAGAATTGATGCCAATCGGGCCGGGAGTCATCTGTGAGATTGCCACGATGTCGGTAAACACTTTTTCGGTTATCCACCCGGGGCCCACTATCTCATTTTCGATAAGGGCAAGCATGGCATAGCCGCCGCCGAAACCGAAAAAACCGATTTTCAGATAGCTCAAGATCAGTCGTAGATATATCATTTGTCACCGGCCTCCTTCCCCGCTGCTTCATGCAATTGCTTGCGCTGATGCGTGAGCCACCAATAGCCACCGGCACCACCCAGCACAATGTAAATTATCGGATTGCTCACCCAATCCCACTTGCTCCACACAAGCAACGCCACAACAACA
Organism: Candidatus Amulumruptor caecigallinarius; assembly: GCA_023665605.1. GTDB lineage: Bacteria > Bacteroidota > Bacteroidia > Bacteroidales > Muribaculaceae > Amulumruptor > Amulumruptor caecigallinarius_B. The sequence goes on from JAMPDP010000002.1 coordinate 58,754, forward strand.
GGTATCCAGATGGTCTTCCAATTGATTTTCGCAGCGCGAGCACTCGTTATCACGGGCGCTACAATCAGAGCCACCACAGCGGGGCGTATTCCCTTGAATATCGCACTCAACACAGGGTTGCTATTGATGGCCTCGGGTGTGAGAAACATCGCGATAGCCAGAATGATGACAAAGGAAGGCAATATCGTGCCGAGTGCGGCGCACACGCTCCCCTTCATGCCTCTGATTTTATCGCCTACGGCCACCGATATGTTCACCGCGAGAATACCCGGCAACGATTGGGCCACAGCAAGAAGATTGAGAAACTCCTCCTTGTCAATCCAGCGGCGCGAGTCTACCACCTCTTTCTCGATAATGGAAATCATGGCCCACCCTCCGCCGAAGGTGAAAGCTCCGATTTTTAAGAATGACAAAAATAGCTGTAACAGCTGCTTTGACGGTTTCATGGCCCCAAAGTTAGTAACAGTTCGTCAAACAACCATCCCTCCCTTTAACGCCTCGTCAAATCAGAAAGAGAATGAAGCGAGAGCTTCCACGCGCCGCGCCGCACGGTGACTGCCGTCAAAGTTATGACGCTGACCCCACGTGAACTGCCCGGCAACCTTGATGCGCGGCGTTACTGACCAATAGACATTGGCAGCGGCATAGAGCCCGTATTTGTAGGTGGACGGCTCGACAGGATGACCGGGAAGCAGCCGCGTCTGACTCGCCTGAACGCTGGCAAATACCGACTTGCTGAAATCATACTGCGCACCCACATTCCATCCCCATGACTTCGGGGAATAGAGTGTGCCGGGCGCAGCAGCAGGGTCGGCCAACAGATCCATTTCACCCGCCCCGAGGTCCTGTGTCATTCCGGCCATACCAAGACCGTAATTTGCCTGCCCGTAGAGCGTAACGGAGCGCCCTAATGACCCGACTGCCGACAATTGAGTGCCCCAACCGGTTATGTGGTGATTGCGTCCGGCTACAAGGTCTCGGTAGCCCATGGTACGGATGATGCCTGACAGGCGTACGTGGCTCCCCTTCTCCCAGCTATATTGTGCAAACGCGGCGAAGTCTGGCACACTTGCGTCAAGTGCTTCGGCATCGGCTGTACTCTGTATCGTGACATCGGCAGGATATTCTGCTGATACGGCCACGGTGTACTTGTCGGCGAAAGTGGGCATATATCTCACCAGCACCCTTGTCAAGTCAAACTGCGACGTAGCACCCTGCGCATCCACGTCAGGCGCGAGTGTCGACGGGTCGGAAAATGTTGACGATGCGTAGCCCACCGTGAAGTCACGCATAGTGGCATAAGCCTTTTTCAGCTTGAAGTCCCGGTTTTTGTAACCCGAAAAACCGGCCTCTATGTAAAGGGAGTAAAGCCCGACTTTGTTGTTGCGGCCTATCACGCGGAAAAACAACGCAGTGCCACCTATATCCGTGCCCAGGTGGGTTCTCGCCGCCGGATTCTCGGGAATGGGTATCAAGTAAGGCACCAGTCCCTTGTCCGGCACGGCTCCACCCCACTCATACCATCCGGTCAACTTTACTTTGCCTCCTATGCCCATCGAGAGCTTTGCATCCCGGCTCATAAACATGAAGTAAGGCGCATCTGGATCCTCAAAATGCCTGAACTGGTCATAGTAGAAGGTTGACATCACTCTCCTCACCGAGTCATTTTCGGCCGCTGACAGTGGCAGTCCGTCGATGAACACAATCTTAGAGTCGGTGAGCTTATCGGCAATGCGCTCGTCCTTCATGTTTTGAGCAGCAGAGCTGATACTGATTGAAGCGATACACAGGCATAAAGCAGAGGTGATAAATGGACGCATATCAGCGGTGATTTTTGGTAACTATTCAGCGAATACAACAGACTGATTTGTAGGGACGCACGGCTCGTGCGTCCGCCGGCCGAGGGGCTTTGTAATATCGAAGGCACGAGCCGCGCGTCCCTACTTTTGATTATCAGCTGATAATAAACCTGAATTGGCTGAATAGTTACGATTTTTGTGATGAATGGGAAGAAATGTTACAGCTAAGTAACCATTTTCTGCATCCGTTAGTTCACATTGCGCCCCGGTGATGCGGGGATGTTCTCACCACGCATCGCCGGGGCGCAGGTTATCAGTAGCCTTGACAGGCGTGTGTTCTTCTTGTCCTGTTACTTCAACTGCATATTGATAGAGAGCGGAGCCGTGCCGTCCCAATCGATGGTAAAGGTCGCCTTCTGTGCCTTCTTATCATAGTCTGCCTTGACTGCTACGGGAGCGGTACCACATTCGGCTGTCATCTTCTTGATGCCTTTCTGAATACCGTTCACCACAAAGTGCAGCTTCTTTGCCTCCACATTTTCAGGTGAATCAGGAGATTTGCGAACGGTGATGTTGAGCGTGTTACCTTCGAGTCGGTCACTCATCTCTATCAGCGAATACTTCTTGTCCTTGATAGATGCGGGTGATGTGCGGTCATCCTCAAAGAGTGTGAATTGACCTCCCTGCCCTTCCACGGCAAACACGTTGAGTGTGTATTCGTTGTCACGGTAACCGAGGGTGTTCTCCATCGCGTAATCTGCTGTGGGTATGATGGCCCCGGCACGTACAAACAGCGGGAGCTTCTCCAGCGGAGCCGGATATGCCGTAACGGTCGTTCCACCATCATATACCTTGGCGGGAGCATACCAGTCCACCCACTTACCTTGCGGGAAGGTGACTGACCGCTCTGTCGTACCCTGCGTGAGTACGGGTGCCACAAGAACATCCTTACCCCACAGATACTCGTCTGTTATATTATCATAGGCGTTGCTCCCCGCCTCATAGAAGTTCAGGGGGCGTACCAGCGGTGTTCCCTCGGTTGCGTTCTCGTAAGCGAGCGTGTAGTTATAGGGAAGCCAACGGTAACGCTCCTTGATCAGCGGAAGGATGATGCCTTGATGCTCGGGATAACGGTAAGGCTCGGCTGTGGCCTGCGCATGTGTGCGAAGTATCGGTGAGAATGTTCCTAACTGGAGCCAGCGAACGTACAGTTCCGGGTCATACGGGTGCTCAGGGTCAATGGCAAATCCGCCTACGTCATGGCTCATATATCCAAGGCCACTGAGGCCGGAGTTGAGCATGATGATGACCTGCGGCTGAAGGCCGCCCCATGAACGGGACACGTCAGTTGACCAGGGATAGACGCTGTAACGCTGCAGGCCGGTGGTTCCACCACGCATCATTGTCATCAGTCGGGTATCGGGGAAGTCGGTCTTATACAGGTCATAGATAATCTCGCTCCAGTCGTTGCCATATTGGTTGTGATATTCGCGGGCTGTGAGACCGTTGGCGTGTAGCCCTCTCTCGGGGTGCACCTCCGGTTCGCCGAGGTCTCCCCACCAGCCCCCTACTCCGTCAAGGGTAAGCTCCTTATAACGCTGCGCGAGCCACTTGCGAGTGTCGGGGTTGCTGACATCCCACATACCTCCTTCGCCTACCCAGATTTTCACCTCCTGAGTGCCGCCGAGTGTGTCGCTGCCATTCTTGACGAACAAGCCAAGCGAGTCGCCCATGTTGTAGTTGTCTATACCGCGTCCGTTACGGAGCACATAAGGCTGCGAGATGGTAATCAGATTGACGCCCTTTGCCTTGAGGTCTGCAAGCATCTGCTTGTGGTTGGGCCACTGGATAGAGTCCCAGGCCAGGCGTCCCATGTCTGTCTCCTGCCCGTACCAGTAGAGGTCAAGCACAATGCCGTCAAGCGGATAATGGTTCATCTTGAGTGTATCAACCACGCCGCGGGTCTCCTCCTCGGTCTTGTAGCCATACTTGGAGGTGATGTAGCCCAGTGACCAGAATGGAGCGAGAGCCTGACGGCCGGTGAGTCGTGACAGCTCCTTGGTGACTCCCTTCAGTGAGCCACCGCCGTTCACGTAGTAGAAGCTCACGGGTGCTTTGCTCTCTGTGACATACTTGATGGGGTTGCCCATTATCATCTCTGCTGCCGCGTAATCGTCAAACACAACGGCATAACCGTTGGATGACAGGAACAGCGGCATGGTGATGTTCATCTGGCGGATGCGGGGATCTCCGGCTGTGTACCCATAGTTCTGCCGGTTGTACATCGGTAGAGAGTCACCGGCAAGATTGAGCTTGTGCCCGCGCTCCCCGGCACCGTAGAATGAGCCTGTCCCCTCGGTGCGGAGTTCAAGCACCCGCTTGCCGTCTGCCATGGTGCGCACGCCGCTGTCTGTCACCGTGCGTCCCGGGCCTGAGGTCACGCTCACTGCACCGGTGATGGTGTCGAGCTTGGCAACGACACCTGTTGGGGTGGCGATAACCTTCAGCGCCCCCTCGGTGTACTCGCGACCCTTAAAGGGTTGCTTGGGAAGCACGGTAGCGCGTGACTCTCGCAGGGTCTCGCCCGGTGCCATATTAGTCACTTTGATGACATCATCGCTGAGAGCCGTGACGGTGACTGTGGCCCCGCTGTGCAGCGTTGCCACTGCCTCGCCCTGAGCTGACGCACTTATGCTTAGCCACATGGCTGTGGCCATCAGCGCGCCCCCGGCCATCAGCCGTGTGTGGTGGTGGTTCATGGTGTGGAATATAATGTTAGGAAATATCTGTATCTGAATCGGTAGTCACCTCTCCGAGGTCACTTTGTAAGCCCGCGTGCGCGAAGTAGAGCCGACGCATCGGGCTTGTGCCCGCGGAACTGCTCATAGAGCTTCATGGGGTCCTCTCTGCCACCCATCTCCAGAAGATGCTGGAACTTGGCGGCACTTACAGGGTCAAAAACTCCCTTCTGCTCAAACATCTCGTAGCCGTCGCACTCCAGCACGGCAGCCCAGAGATAAGTATAGTAGCCGGAAGCATAACCCTCATCACCGAAGATATGTTTAAAATAAGGTGAGCGGTAACGGAACGTTAGCTCTGCAGGCATCCCTAATTCGGTGGCTACCTGCTGTTCAAAGGCATCCACGTCAATGGCGGTACTGTCAGGCACAAGCTGACCCCACGACAGGTCAAGAAGAGCGGCACCGACAAGCTCGGTCATCATGAAGCCTTGGTTGTGTGTACGTGAGGCTACGATCTTCTCTACAAGCTCATCGGGAATCACTCGGCCCGTACGATAGTGGCGGGCATACTCCTTAAGCAACTCCGGCTCAAATGCCCAGTGCTCATGTATCTGCGACGGAAACTCGACGAAATCGCGGTCTACCGATGTGCCAACCTGCGACGGCAGACCGGCGCGGGTGAGCATCCCGTGGAGCGCGTGGCCAAACTCATGGAACATGGTCTCCACATTGTCTATCGTCATCAGCGCGGGGGCATCAACTGTGGGGCGTGACAGGTTGCCTACATTGTATATGATGGGACGGATGCTGTCGCCGGCGAGTGTCACCATACCCGGCTCGATGGCATCCATCCATGCGCCCTGACGCTTGGTGTCGCGGGGGAAGTAGTCGCACATCCACACCGCAAGATGCTTGCCCTCCCGGTCTTTCACCTCGTAGACCTCTACCTCGGGGTGATACTTGGGCGCGTCGGGCAGCGGGGTGAACGTCAACCCGTACAGCTTCTCTGCCATCTTGAAGATACCCTGTTTCACAGAGTCAACGGCGAAATACGGACGAATCTCGTTCTCTTCGAGATCATATTTCTTCTTACGATCCTTCTCGGCGTAATAGTAATAATCCCACGGCTCAATCTTCACGCCGTTACCCTCTGAGTCGGCTATGGCCTGCATATCCTTTACCTCCTGCTTTACCTTGGCTACGGCAGGTCGCCAGATGCGCATCAGCAGGTCGCGGGCTGCCTTCGGGGTCTTGGCCATATAAGGGGCGGTGGCCAGCGAAGCATAGTCGGGGAATCCGAGGAGCTTGGCCTTTTCTGTACGCAGACGCACGATCTTGTCGATAACCGGGCGGTTGTCAAACTCACCTGATGAGGCCAGCGATGTGTAACCCTCCCACATCTGCTGCCGAAGTTCGCGCGAGTCTGCATACTGGAGCACCGGCAGGCGTGAAGGTGCATGGAGAGTGAACGTCCATGAACTAAGTGCTTTGCCGCGTTTGCGCGATTCTTCGGCTGCTATGTCGATTACGCTCTGGGGGAGCCCTTTCAGCTCATCAGGGTCCGTTATGGTAATCTCAAAGGCATTCGTGGCCTTCAACAGGTTGTTGTTGAACTTCAGGTATGTCTCTGCAAGCTGCGAATTGATGTCGGCAAGTTGCTTCTTCTGTTCGGGGGTAAGCAGAGCCCCGTTGAGGGTGAACTCGCGGTAGCGCTCCTCCACGGCCCGACGTTTGTCGGTGGGTAAGTTAAGGGAGTCAAGCTGGTTATAGATGGTCTTGACACGCACGAAAAGCGAGTCGTTCATCAGCAGCTCATCATTATAAGAGGTGTAGAGTGGCACTATCTTTTCGGAGGCCTCCTGCATCTCGGGGGTATTGAGGCACTCGTTGAGTGAGAAAAACACGCGCGCCACACGGTTGAGCATCTCGCCGGAGTATTCGAGCGGCAGTATGGTGTTCTCGAATGTCGGTGCCTCGGGATTGGAGGTGATGGCTGAAATCTCTTCGCGATGACGTTTGATTCCCTCCTCAAATGCCGGCAGGTAATGCTCTATCCTGATGGAGTCAAAGGGGGGAATTCCGTAAGGTGTTGTCCAGGTATGGAAGAATGGATTGTCAGCATCTGCTGCCGTCTTGGCGTTGCTGTTGCTGCAACTGCTCAGGGCTATGGTGCCGCCAAGTGTCATTGCCGCTGACAGTAGGATGAAATGTGCCGGTCGGTTCATGGGTCGGTGAAATGGTTATTGGTGTGATGTAACTATTGCGAGTGTGGCTTCCATGGCATAGTGATCGCTCAGACCGTTGCGGAATATCCTGACGCTTATAGGCTCTATCGGACCGCGGGTGAGTATGTGGTCTATGCGGAAGTAAAATTTATTGGCATGATAAGTGACTGCCGGGCCTAAGCCGGTGGCCGGATATACGGGGGTGAACCCTACGTGCTCCAGTGAGCGGATGGCATAGCTGAGCGGCACGTCATTGAAGTCACCGCACACTATCGAGGCCCGAACCGGGATGGTGTCAACAGTTGCAATGATGGAATCCACCTGCGCGGCTCTCTGACGGAATGCGGCGTTGAGCTTGCCTATCGCCGAATGGTGGATTCGGCTCAATGCCTCACGGCGTGCGTCGCCGTCTGTCATCTCCTCATATGCCTGCTTATCCTCACCATTGAGTCCGATGCTCTCCAGGTGACAGTTCGCCAAGGCTACCTCCACACCGTCTATATCAAGGATGGCACCCATGTATGGGTAGCGGGAATATGCTCCGGCCTTGGGTATCGAGAAGAACTTTGCGGGAAACTTTGACAGCACCTCCAGAGCACCCTCGCTCCGGTAGATGATGTAGGGATACATCGCGCGCAAGGTGTCAATCTGGGCCTCGCTCATTCCATAGCGGCCGGCACGAAGCCGCGTGTCAGCTTCCTGAAGGCACACCACATCCGCGTCACGACTTATGATGAAGCTGAGCACGTTGTTTCCCCGGTCGCTGTGTAGCGGCTGTTCGTCATCATATCCCTTGAACCCCATCACATTGAAGGTGAGCAGCTTTATCTCTCGCGAACCGGGAGGCACCTCGCCGGAAAGCAGATGCACAGGGCATATCGTGGCCAACGGCACGAAGCAGATGCCTATGGCTGCCACACCCGGTATCCACCCGCGGCTCTTGATAATCGCGGCAAAAGCAGTCAGTATCACTAACAAAAGAGCCACAACCGGCCATGCCATCACGGCCAATGGTGCCAATTTGCCTGCGAGGCTCTCTGCCGGCCGCACATAACCGCCATATGCGCAGACGATTGCTGCTACGGCTACTATGCTCACTATGATGGTTGTGATTCGCTTTAGCATCTCAGGGGTCAGTCGGTGTTGCGGTTAAACATGAAGCTGGCTGTCATAGGATAGTGGTCTGAGCTTGGCTGAGGGTCTATCACAGTGCGGTACGCCGTGAAATTGCCGCGGTAGAACATATGATCTATGCGGAAGTAGAATCTGTTATCGTGAAAGGTGATTCGGGGGCCTAAGGAGGTGCGCTCAAAGGCATCTGCCATATCATTTCCCTTCACTGTACGGGCTGCGTAGCTCAAGGGCACGTCATTGAAGTCACCGCAGACTATCAGGTTGCCACCTATCGAGTCGGCCACATGGCGCACCCACTCTGCCTGCACGGCTCTGAGCATAAATGCATTGGTGAGCTTGTCCAGAATATGCGTGGAAGCACTGTCTATGCGCTCGAAGCTCAGGTCTCCGTCTGTAATGCTGTGATACACGTTGCGGTCTGACTTGTCAAGCCCGAGACTCTGCAGGTGGCAGTTGATGATGGTCACCGAGTCCCCTTTCAGATAGACGCGCGCTGCCTTGTAGTGTGGCCACGGCATTGACGGATGGTCGCCGATGTATATCTCCCGCATCGGGTACTTCGAGAGGATGGCTGCGCCTCCGTCATGCCAATGCAACTGATATGGGTAGCGCAGGTCACGAAGGTTCCGCTGTCCGCGGGTGATGTTGAGCGTGTTGATGTAAGCGGCTCGCAGCGTCTCCTGAAGCACCAGTATATCCGGATTCTTGTCAAGGAAATACTGCACCGTGCGATTTGGTACGTCGCTCTTAAACGGCCCCTCGAAGTCAAAGAAGCTCATCACATTGTAGGTCATCACTGAGAATGACTGGTCTCGGTCATCATTGGAGGTGATGTATGGCGACAGGTGCAGGGGTGATATGCTGTAAGCCGAAGGGAGCACAGCCAATAGTGTCACAAAAAATATCGTGGCACCTCGACGCCATACGAATATGGACACTACCAACCCTATCAAGCAGACATAAAGCAACAGCGGAAATGCCATTGCGAGTCCCGGTGAGATGGTGCCGAAGAATGTATGAGCCGGACGCACATACCCGGCATACGCGCTCCATATCGTCACAACACACAGGAGCACCAGCGTCACGACACCTACCCTCGCCCATCGGCCGTCAGGCCACAGGTCGTGGAGGAAACGACGGCTTACGGGATTTACTTTCGGACTTAGTTTCACCTTTACTGTCAGCTTAATAATCGCTCAAATTCAGCATCATGGAATCCGCGCATCAGAATGGATCGCCATAAACCTCCCCTTTCTTCTTCCAATAATAGAGAAGGATGAAGCCGAATATCATGCCGCCGAGATGCGCGAAGTGCGCCACGCCGTCGCTGCCCGAGATGCCCAAGAGTATCTCGATAACTCCATACCCGAGCACCATCCACTTGGCCTTGATAGGCACAGGAATAAACATAAGGTAGAGCGGACGGTTTGGAAACAGCATACCGAAAGCAAGCAGGATGCCGTATATAGCACCGGAGGCTCCGATGGTCACATTGAAGTGATTGAGAAAGAAATCCTGCCACTCCGTGAGCTGCCCGGCCTTGAATGCCTCTTGCACTGCCGCCATCGGTGCTCCCGTCGAGAGTGATACCCATTTCAGGAATGAGCCCTCCCATGTGAAGCTCCACACCAGTTCCTGAAAGAGGCCGGCACCGATACCTACTGTCATGTAGAAGAACAGAAACCTCGCCGACCCCATCACTCGCTCCAGCGTAATGCCGAACATCCAGAGTGTGAACATATTGAAGAACAGATGCGCAAACGTGTCGGTGGAGTGCATGAACATGTACGTCACGAGCTGCACCGGGTTGAAGTCGGGAGCTTTAAAGTAATGCAGGCCTCCGAGCTTGATTACATCAAGACCGAGACGCTGAGGCAACACCAACATGGCGAGCCACACTATCACATTGATTATGAGCAGATTTTTGGTCACCGGGGGAATGGATGACCACATATTGCCGCGTGATTGCATAAGCGGTGAGGGATGTACGTATGTTTATTCACGCAAAGTTAAGATTTTCGCCCGACGCTGCAAGCCCCCGTATTCCACTTTTTGTGGCTCTCACTCCCGATTTTTTGTTAATTTTGTAACCACCAAACACGCACGTCAAGCGTTAGAGAAGTATAACAGCTTGTTTTAATTACAGACACATTTCCCGATGAAGGATATGATCATAAACCAGGAGGTGACGGAGCGCGCCGTGCTCGTCGGTCTCGTCACCGCCAATCAGGGTGAAGCCAAGGCCCGTGAATACCTTGATGAGTTGGAGTTCCTTGCTGATACCGCCGGAGCTGTCACTGTCAAGACTTTCACGCAGAAGCTCGACTATCCCAACCCGCGCACTTTCGTAGGCAAAGGCAAGTTGGAGGAAATCCGTCTGTATGTTGAGGCCAACGACATTGGTATGGTTATATTCGACGATGACCTCACCTCAAAGCAGGTGAGCAACATCGAGGCGGAACTGAAGGTGAAGATTCTCGACCGCACGAGCCTCATCCTTGACATTTTCGCAAAGCGCGCGCAGACGGCCAACGCCAAGACTCAGGTTGAGCTCGCTCAATATCAGTATCTGCTGCCGCGACTCACCCGTATGTGGACGCACCTCGAGCGCCAGCGTGGCGGCATCGGCATGCGTGGCCCCGGCGAGACGCAGATTGAGACTGACCGACGCATAATCCTTGACCGCATAGCGCGTCTCAAAGAGGAGCTGCGCAGCATTGACCGTCAGAAGGCCATCCAGCGCAAGAACCGCGGCAAGCTCACTCGTGTGGCTCTCGTAGGCTACACCAACGTGGGTAAATCAACCATTATGAACCTGCTGAGCAAGAGCGATGTGTTTGCCGAGAACAAGCTCTTTGCCACTCTCGACACCACCGTGCGCAAGGTGACAATAGAGAACCTCCCCTTCCTGCTCACCGACACGGTGGGATTTATCCGCAAGCTCCCCACTCATCTGGTGGACTCCTTCAAGTCAACTCTCGACGAGGTGCGCGAGGCTGACATTCTGGTGCATGTGATAGACATCTCTCACCCCAACTTTGAGGAACAGATTGATGTGGTCAACAAGACTCTTGGAGATCTCCTCGCTGGCGAGCAGAAACCGGTTATCATGGTCTTTAACAAGATTGATGCCTTCTCCTACACCCCCAAGGATGCCGATGACCTGACACCTGCCACCCGCGAGAATGTGTCCCTCCCCGAGCTGAAAGCCTCATGGATGAACCGCATGGGCGACCGGTGCGTGTTCATTTCCGCCAAGGAGGGCACGAACATTGACGAACTCCGTCACCTGCTGTACGAGCGTGCACGAGAGATTCACCTCTCCCGCTTCCCCTACAACGATTTGCTCTACCAGAAGTACGACCCTGAGGAACTCGAATAGGCCCCTCAGAGTGTGTTCCGACGGAGAGTCAGCTTCACCACGTTCTCTACGTGGTGTGTGTGCGGGAACATATCCACAGGCTGCACTGCCTCCACCTGATACTTTGCATCAAGCAGAGCCAAGTCACGTGCCTGTGTGGCAGGATTGCAGCTAACATACACTATCGTGGCCGGCTCGGCGCGAAGTATCACATCCACCACATCCTGATGCATTCCTGCGCGTGGAGGGTCTACTATCATAACGTCCGGTCGACCGTTGGCCTCGATGAAATCATCGGTGAGGACATCCTTCATATCTCCGGCAAGGAAATCGGTGTTGTTCAGACCGTTGACGCGGGCATTGAGCTTCGCATCCTCAATGGCTTCTGGCACGTATTCTATGCCGATGACATGGCGGGCGTTGCGGGCCACAAACTGTGCGATGGTCCCCGTGCCGGTATAGAGGTCATAGACCAGCTCTCGCCCTGTCAGTGCGGCAAAGTCTCGCGCCACAGAGTAGAGCTTGTGAGCCTGATGCGAATTGGTCTGATAAAAGGACTTCGGACCTATACGGAACCGCAACCCCTCCATCTCTTCCTCTATATATTCTCTACCCGAGTGGATGTGAACCTCCAGATCATTGAAGGTATCATTAGCCTTGGTGTTTATAACATAGAGTAGCGATGTGAGCCTCGGAAACTCGGCACGCACAGCATCAAGCAGCCGTGTGATGGCTTCGGTGTCGTCACGGCCAAACGCCATCAGGGCCATGGTCTCCCCGGTTGAGGCGATGCGTATCATTAGGGTGCGGAGAAGCCCTTCGTTAGCACGCAGATCATAGAAGTCAAGCCCGTGTGCTATGCCGTAATCTCGTATGAAAAGCCGTAGTTGGTCCCCCAACGGATCCTGCAGATGACACTCTTCGATGTCGAGCACCTTGTCAAACGCTCCCGGAATGTGGAAGCCTGCGGCATCCATCACTGCGGGAATGTCGCCACTCTTGATCTGATCATACGTCAGCCACTTCTTGTTGGAGAATGTATACTCCATCTTGTTGCGGTAGCACCATATATCATCCGAACCGATAATAGTACTGATCGAAGGGAGCTTTACCTTCGCTATACGGATGAGCGCATCCTCCACCTGCTGCTGCTTGAAGCGCAACTGGGCATCATAGGGCAGATGCTGCCACTTGCAGCCGCCACAAGTGCCGAAGTGCCGACACCGCGGAGTGATGCGCATGGGTGACGGGGTGACGAGTCTCTCGATATGTCCCTCGGCATATGAACGCTTCTTCTTGTCGAGCTTCACGTCGGCGATGTCGCCGGGTGCTCCGTAGGGTATGAACACCACCATGTCCTCTACACGGGCTATGCTCTTGCCTTCGGCGGCTACACCTGTTATCTCCACCCCGCTGAGGAGTGGCAGCTCTTTACGTTTCCTTGACATGAATCAATTGAATTTCTTGCGATGGAAGATAAAGCCGCGGCCAAGATACTTCTCACGCACTACGGGATTTTCTGCGAGCTCCTCACTGGTGCCCTGAAAGAGTATCTTGCCCTCAAACAGCAGATAAGCCCTGTCTGTGATAGAGAGCGTCTCCGGTGCGTTATGGTCAGTAATCAGGATGCCTATGTTCTTCTCCTTCAACTTGTAAACTACATACTGTATATCCTCCACGGCTATCGGGTCTACACCCGCGAAGGGCTCATCAAGCATGATGAACTTGGGACTTATGGCGAGGCATCGCGCTATCTCGGTGCGTCGGCGCTCGCCGCCGGAGAGCTGGTCGCCGAGATTGCGACGCACCTTCTCCAACGAAAATTCCGAGATAAGGCTTTCGAGCTTTTCGCGCTGCTCTTCCTTGCTCATCCCTGTCATCTCAAGCACGGAGCGGATATTATCTTCCACGGTGAGCTTGCGAAACACTGATGGCTCCTGAGCGAGATACCCGATGCCGTTCTGGGCACGCTTATACACCGGATACTTCGTTATGTCCAGGTCATTCAGAAATATACGCCCCTCATTAGGAGTGACAAGCCCCACGGTCATGTAGAATGTGGTGGTCTTGCCGGCTCCATTCGGGCCCAGCAATCCGACTATCTCCCCCTGAGTCACATTGATGGAGACATGGTTGGCAACGATGCGGTTGCCATACTTCTTCACCAGATTGTCAGTGCGGAGCACCATCTTCTCCTCCCTTGCTTCGGCTACGGAGGAGAGTGTCTCTGCGAGCGGGGCTGCGGCTGTTTCTTCTGCTATGCTCATTGCGGACGGTTGAGGCGTGACTCTATGTAATCTGTCAGCAGGTTTATCGCCACGGTATTGTTGCCTCCCTGCGGCACTATAAGGTCGGCTGTGCGCTTCGATGGCTCGATATACATATCGTGCATTGGCTTGAGCACTTCCTGATAACGGTTGATTACCATCATCGGCGTGCGTCCGCGCTCCACGCAGTCACGGGCTATGACACGGATCAAACGGTCATCGGCATCAGCATCCACAAAGACCTTGACATCCATCATGTCACGCAACTCTGGCTGCGTAAGCACCAGAATTCCTTCCACTATGACGACCTCTCGTGGCTCCACATGGATGGTCTCGGGCTGGCGTGTACACGTCAGATAACTGTACGTGGGCACCTCGATGGCATTACCGGCTTTCAGTTCGCGAAGCTGCTCCTCGAGCAGTGTCCACTCGATTGCTGCCGGCTCATCAAAGTTGATTTTTGAACGCTCCTCAGGGGGGACATGGCTGGAGTCCTTGTAGTAGCTGTCCTGCGGAAGCACTGCCACCTCTCCGGCCGGCAGGCTCTTGATTATCTTGTTGACCACGGTGGTCTTGCCGCTGCCGGTGCCCCCGGCTATTCCTATCACTAACATGGCGTTGATTTATAGGGATATGTTGAGAGTTTATATATCATTCGCGGAAGCACACTCGCTTGACGCGCGAGGCCACCGACGTGAGTATTTCATATGGGATTGTGCCGAGGATGGTGGCAAGCTCCGCCGCGGGAATGTCTTCGCCGAACACTTCTACCCTGTCCCCGACCTTGCACTCCGGCACATCTGTCACATCTATCATGCACACATCCATACAGATGTTACCCACCGTAGGACAGCGATGGCCTCCCACGCTCATGCACGAGTGCCCGTTGCCAAGGTGCCGGTCCACGCCGTCGGCATACCCGATAGGTATTGTGGCGATGCGGGAACGGCGGGTCAACTTCCCGCGGCGATTATAGCCGATGGTAGTACTCTCGGGCCACTCTCGGATGGAGATTATCACTGAGTGCAGCGACGACACCGGCCGCAGAGCATCCATGGAGCCGTCGTGCATCGTTGCTATGCCGTAAAGCCCTATCCCGAGGCGCACCATGTCATGTTGCTGCTCGGGGAAACGGACTATACCCGTGGAGTTGAGTATATGGCGCAGTATCTTTTGCTCCGGATAAGCCTCCTGCAGCCGGTCACAGCACTCGTCGAAGTAGGCAAACTGCATCCGTGTATAGTCATCGTCAGCAGGATCATCGGCTGCACACAGATGGCTGAAAACTGACCTCGGCACCACGGCTTCTTGCCCAACCAGCATGGCACACAGGGCCGGAATTTCCTCTTTGAGGAACCCTAAACGATGCATCCCGCTGTCTATCTTGATGTGGATGGGATAACCGGTGACGCCACACTTCTCTGCCTCCTTGATAATCTCCTCAAGCATCGCGAAGCTGTAGATCTCCGGTTCGAGGCGGTTAAAGAACATCGACGGATAGTTGACTACCTTTGGGTTGAGAACCATGATAGGCATGGTGATACCGGCACTGCGCAGGTCGGCTCCTTCATCGTGCGAAGCTACGGCCAGATAGGCCGCCCCGGCACTTTGCAGTGTCTTTGCCAACTCATATGACCCCGCTCCGTAGCCGCTCGCCTTCACCATGGCCACTATGCCGGTGCTCGGCTTCAGGAACGAGCGGAAAAAGTTGTAGTTGGCCATCATCGTGTCGAGGTTTACCTCGAGCACGGTCTCATGCTGGCGTGCCTCCAGACGGGTCGCCAAGGGGGTGAGGTCTATGGCGGGACTCCCCTTGATGAGTATCAGTTCATGGTCAAAATCACTCGTCGACACGGCATCCATCATCTCCTCCACCGTGGTGAAGAAGCGGGCGTTGACCTGCGAGAAGTATTTTGAATTGGCTGTTATCTCGGGGCCTACACCGATTATACGGTCTATCTTGCGAACTTTCAGCAGCTCGGCTGCTTCGCGGTAAAGCGTGGCCGGGTCGCTGTTCTCATGGCAGAAGTCGGCGAGAACGGCTGTCAGGGTGCGGTTATTCGTGCGAGTGCGGCACATGAAGTCAAGTGCAGGTGCCAGGGAGTGCAGGTCGGAGGTGTAGCCGTCAAGCATCAGCATGCAGTCATTCACGCCGTCGATTATGCGCAGGCGCGTATCTACCGGTTGAAGCTGCGACATACGCGCCGCTATCACCTCCGGGGGCATACCATACAGCAGCAGAAAAGCCAGTGTGGTGATGGCATTCTCCATGTCACCCTTCGCGGTAAAAGGCACCGTCGTCACATATGTATTTCCGTCATACACGTACTCTATCTCGGTCATATCGCCTAAATCAACCTCTGTCTTTATATATAGGCGTGCCTCTGGGTCTTTGCGTGACCATGGCAGCAGGCTCCCGCGCAGGGGGATGCGCATCAACGCCTCGGCGATGTTGGCATCATCAGCACAGAATATCACGGCATCTGCATCGGCTGCAAGGAGTGCCTTCTCTGAGGCTTTCTCGGCCATGGAGCTGAACCCCTCGTCATGCTCATGCCCCACATTTGTGATTATACATACCGTTGGGCGCAGGGTCTCAGCCTGGGGCTGCATCTCCCCCTTACGTGATATGCCGGCCTCAAACAGCCCGAGTGTCACCGACGGGTCGAGCTCCCACAATGACAGCGGCAACCCTATGCGGCTGTTGAAGCTGCGAGGACTGCGTAGCACGGTCTCGTCGGTGTGGAGCAGTTGGTTAATCCACTCCTTCACAGTGGTTTTGCCTCGGGAGCCGGTGATGCCCACGATGGGTATGTCGAAGCGGCCGCGATGGTATCCGGCCAGTTTTCGCAGTGCATCGGTGGTGTCGTTCACCACCAGAAAGTTGGCATCCGCGCACTCTTCCGGAAGCTCCTCGGCAAACTCGCTAACCACGAAGTTACGCACTCCGGCGCTGTAAAGGGCCGGTATGAAAGCGTGGCCGTCCCGATCGCGGGTGACGAGGGCGAAGAACAAGCTCTCCTCGGGGTATGACAGCGAGCGGCTGTCTGTGAGCAGATAGCGTACCTTTGCCTCCGGTGAAACTAACATTGCATTCACCGGGTTGATGATGCGGGCTATATCACTTATGGTGTATGTCATAATGATTTCATGAGTTCTGTGGTGCCGTAGCTGCTGAGGAGGTGGTGAGCGGCCGGTGTGCTGACCGCAATATCTGTTTGCGGCGGCGCCTGCCTTCTTCAAGTGTGGACGGGCTGAGGAAGGTTCGGCAGAACTGCTCCCACACATACTCTATCGCCACCTCTGACGGGTGGGTCAGGTCTGAAGCATAGAAACGGTAGTCGCGCAGGTCGTCAATCAGCATCTCGTAAGCCGGAAAGTAGTCGCTGTTGTAGCTGTCGCCATCGGTGGCCACAAGGTTGTCAACGGCGAGCAGCAGCGTGGCTTTGCTCAGCTGGTTGCCGTGTAGCCCGTCTGCGGCATGTCGTATCGGGCTGACGGTGAATATGATCTGCGCATCACTGTTCACCTCCTTGATGGCGTTGAAGCATTTCCACAGTGCGCCCTCGCACTCATCCACGGTGAGCCGTTCCCGACTGAACTTGTCGGCATGAAGTTTGTGGCAGTTCGACACCACACGCCCGCTCCCCCACAGTCGCCACACCATAGCGGTGCCGAGCGTCAGTATCACGTGCGAGGCGCGGCTCAAAGCATCACGTCCCCGCTCCAGAGCCTCGTTCATCGTGGCTAACGCGCACTCCCTGTCAGGGTCGGAAAATGATGTGTGGTGGTCAAAGCTGTGCCAAAGCCCCTCATGTTCAAAGAGTTCACCGGCGGTATAGTACCTCCCGGAGGCTACTCGCTCAAGCATATACGCCAACGACGCGGGGTTGTAGACATTTCCCGTGGGGTTGACGCAAACCTCGAAACCATGCTCGCGGAGCTTGGCACCGATATTGGTGGTGAAGCAGGAGCCGGCCATGAACACGGGGCGGTCGAATGTGACCTTCACCGGCGACTCTGCGGGCTCTATCTCTGTGCGCAGTTTCATCAGAACATATCAAAATCAGTGCTCAGCACCTGAAACTCTGTACGGCGGTTCACCTGGTCGGCGGCTTCCTGATCGGCCTCAGGCAGTGACAGAATATACTCTTCGTCAAGCACCTGTCCCTCGGGGAACTGCGGGTACGCCTTGTTGATGCGCTTGGTCACTGTCTTGGGGCGTGACTCGCCATAGCCCTGATATTGCAATCGGCGCTTGTCTATGCCTCCCTCCTCTATCAGGTAGTCTATCACTGACTTGGCGCGACGCATCGACAGGTCGAGATTGTACTCGTCGGTGCCGTGGCGGTCGGTGTGCGATGCCATCTCAACGGTGATGTTGGGGTTGTCGCGGAGCATCTGCGCCAGTTCGTCAAGCGCGGCTTTGCTTTCGGGACGCAGAGTGGCTTTGTCGTAGTCATAGAAGATATTCTCCACTATGTTTGGCTTGCTGATGGACGAGAGGATGAAGTCTATCGAGTAGTCGGCATCCTCCTCGGCGTTATCTGCCGTAAACTCCTGCTTGGCATTGAGGTAGCCTCTTGCGCCGGCGAGCATGGCGTAGCTCACACCGCGCTGTATCGGGAAGCTGAACGAACCGTCATTCTTGGCTACGGTCTTCTGGTTCGAGCCGTCGTTACCCACTATCCTGATGACTGCATTGGGCACCGGCTCATCGTCGCGATCCACCACCCATCCGCTGATGGTTATTTTCAAGTCGGGGAGCTCGAAGCTGTAGATATGATCATAGCCTCGGCCATCTCCTCGGCTGCTCGTGAAGTACCCCTCCTCGCGCTCTGGCGTGGCGAAGGTGATGCCGAAGTCGTCGGCTGCGGAGTTTACAGGTGTACCCATATTGGTCACAGTCCATTTGCCGGCGGGCGTCAGCACGGCCTTGAACAGGTCGAGTCCTCCGTAACCGGGATGCCCGTCGGAGGCAAAGTACAGTATGCTGTCGGTCAAAGCATACGGATACTTCTCGTCACCGGCGGTGTTGATGTCGGCGCCAATGTTCTCAAGTGACCCTATCGGTTGTTTCAGGTTGATTCGCCACAAGTCATAACCACCCTGGCCCCCGGGCATATCGCTGGTGAAGTAGAGATACTCGCCTGAGGGTGACACGGCCGGATGTCCGTAGTTAGACAGGGTGTCAGCGGTGATTTCATATTTCTGAGGTTCGCTCCACTTGGCATCGGCTCGCTGCGAGGTGTAGATTTCCACCCCGGTGCCTCTGTCCTTCTCTCGACGGGCCACCGTGAGATACATCGTGGAGCCGTCCGGCGTGAACGATATGATACCCTCATCTATCTCGGGCTTGTTCAAATCCCCCTCCACAGGCTCGGGCTTCATCCAGTTACCCTGCTCATCCTTGCGCATCATCCATATATCGGCATTCTTCTGGCCGGTAATCTCTGACCGCTTGGTGGCCTTGACATGCTCATTGGTAGTGGCATAGTACAGCACATCGCGGTCGCCGGGGCCGAACATCGGCCCGAAGTCGCTGCGGCGTGAGTTGATGAGCTTGGGCTGGCGCACCACGTAGCGTGTCTTCCCGGCTTTGGCTTGTGCCTCGCGGGCCCCTTGGAGCCCGGCCTGCGCCACTTTGTCGCCCGGCGAGCGCATCAGGTACTCCTCATATGCCTTGATAGCGGCGGCATACTTCCCCTCTCGTTGGAGGTTCTGCGCAAGATATAGCTGGGCTAAGGTGTCGGGCACGCCGTAACGGATGGCATTCTGGAAGGCTGCGGCGGCACGCGCGCTCTGTCCCAACTTTGCGTAGCACTGCCCCATCTTGTATGCCACGGCACCGCGCTGCGGTCGCTCCTCGCGCTTGGTCAGCTTGTTGTATATCTTGCGGTAGGTGGTCGCGGCATCAAAGTATTCGCCGCGTGCCATCTGCTCATCGGCCTGCGACAGCTTGGGGCCGGAGCAAGACCCGAGCATCAGTAGGGATGCCACGGCTATCATGCAGCGGCGTGCTCTGCCTGCACAACGGTGACGGATATGGTGTGATGTTGTTTTCATTGGCAACTGTTGAGGTTGGCGGCTTCGGTCGCCGTGTGATACGCTATCAGCCCGTCCATCGGTGATACTATGATGCGCCCTATGCGATAGCCGAGCTCTTCGGCCACCTCGCGCAGTATATGCTGATAGTGATAAGCTATTGAACCAACGAAGTGCACTTCGCAAGGCCCGTAGATGGCATAGTTGGCAACGTTGCGCTCAAAAAAGAGCCGAAACTGGTCGCGCACTATGTCGCGCACCCCCTCCACATCCATATGCTTCTCCAGAAATGGCGCTAACGATGCCAGGAAGCGGTTGGGCGCCGGCGTGCGATACACGCGCTTTATTATGGTGTGCAGGTCAAGGTCATATGTCACAAGAAATTCGCGGCACAGCTCCGGCGGCAACTGTCGCTTCAGCACGGCGCCAAGGAGCTGCCTCCCGAGCACGGCCCCCGAGCCCTCATCTCCCAGAATGAAGCCCAAGGGTGACACGTTGTCCACTATCTCGCGCCCGTCATAGTAACACGAGTTGCTTCCCGTGCCCAGAATGCACGCTATCCCCGGGCTGTTGCCGCACACGGCTCTCGCAGCTGATATCAGGTCGTTACTCACATGGATGCGCGGCCGCTCTCCCACCACGGGACGCAGTGCCTGTGCCATGGTGTCTGACACCTGCCCGGGAAGGCACCCCGCGCCGTAGAAGTACACGTCGCGCAGTCGTTCCGCGTAGCCCGACAGCTCATCGCGCACATCAAGCGTCAGTCGCGCGCTGATCTCGTCACGAGTAAGCATACAGGGGTTGAGGCCCTGCGAGGCAAACCGCTTCACCACGGCCCCGGCCTCAAGCAGACACCAGTCTATCTTAGTGCTACCCCCGTCAGCTATTAGTATCATGATTAGAGGTTATGATTAGTCAATGACAAAGTTACATTTTTCATCCCAATGCCGCAAACACTCAGTGAACCCGATGAAGTCACGGCGCGTTAATATTGTCAAATCACATCACTATGCCATCACACGACAAGTTGCGCCGGCGTCTGCTCTTAGCCGTCCACCTCATTGTAATCGGCCTCTCAGCTTGGCTCGTGGGTATCATCACCTACGACTGCCTCAGCAACATATCGTTCATCAGCAGCGAGGGCTACCTGCGTACGCAGCTCTGGATATGTCTCCTCTTTGAGTTGTCAATAGTTGCCGAAATCATCCTGCGTCGACACCTTACCGCTTGGGATTGGTTGACGCACATCATCTTCATCATCATCTGCGTGCCTTACCTGAGCATCTTCGAGCGCTACGGCGTCCACCTATCGCCGCAGATGTCTTTCGTGTTCCGCTTCATCCCTATGGTGCGAGCCGTATATGCCCTCTCCATCGTCAGCGGGGCCATGTCTAAGAGCTGGATCAAGGGGCTGTTTTTCAGCTACCTGATGATTTTGGTGCTCTCGCTCTACTTCGGTTCTCTCATGTTCTACATCGAGGAGCATTACGTCAACTCTGCCGTCACCGATTTCTGGAGCGCGATCTACTGGGCATGCATGGATGTCACCACCTGCGGATGCGCCATCAACGCCATAACCCCCACAGGCAAAGTCCTCGCCGTAGTGCTCGCCGCCGAAGGCCTGATGCTCTATCCCGTCTTCACGGTCTACGTAACCGACGCCGTCACCCACACCTCCTCCTCATCTTCGTCTTCCTCTTCCTCCGACACCCCTGCCACACCCGCCACCCCAGCTCCTCAAACAGAAGCATAACACATTTAAGAACAGAAGTCTACCCCCGAAGTGCGTCCGCAGGACGCTGATTTACCCGTAGCCCCGGAAGCCGGAGCGTTAGCGCAGGCATCCGGGGTCATAGGCACCACACCAAAGGGCGTCCGCAGGACGCCGATTTACAACATCACCTCCGCCATCATTGTCGGCCTCATCGGTTTTCTCACCGAAAATCTTGCAGATGTGAAAACTAACGACTATTTTTGCAGCTGATACGGGCAGCGAATGTCCGACACATATATATTATATATTCCATTTAAGCACAATTTAACCTCAATCCTTCACGCTACTGATACAGACACCATCTTAATACTCAGACATTTACACACCGGCTTCAATGCACACTACCAACGCCGGTACGGCCGGGAGGCCGCAATATCCACACACTATCATTTCCACTCACCGCTACGGTGACACACACAACAGCATCATCGTTTTAACCTGCACCCTCACTAATCTACATTATGGAGAGCAACGAGAAGAAATCTAAGCGCCCCCGCATCACAACAGCTCCCGGAGGCGTACCCGGGGAATACGCCGGGGAACACACCGAAAATACTTACGCACCCCGCACCGACCACTCTGCCGAGGGCACCGATGCACAGAGCGACGCTCAGGGAGGCTACCATCGCAACTATAACAGCCAGTACCGTCAAGGCGGCTATCAGCCCCGCCAGCAAGGTGGCTATCAGCAGCGCCAGGGCGGCTATCAGCAGCGTCAAGGCGGTTATCAGCCGCGTCAAGGCGGCTACCAGCCCCGTCAGCAAGGTGAGGGTGGCTACCAGCCCCGCCAGCAGGGTGGTTATCAGCAGCGTCAGGGTGGCTACCAGCCTCGTCAGCAAGGCGAGGGCGGCTATCAACCTCGCCAGCAGGGTGGCTATCAGCAGCGTCAGAGCGGCTACCAGCCCCGTCAGCAGGGTGGCTATCAGCAGCGTCAGGGAGGCTACCAGCCCCGTCAGCAAGGCGAAGGCGGCTATCAGCCTCGCCAGCAGGGCGGCTATCAGCAGCGTCAGGGTGGCTACCAGCCCCGTCAGCAGCAGGGCGGTCAGCGTCCCTACGGCAACCGTCAACAGGGCGGTTATCAGCAGCGCGGGCCCCGCCAAAACCAGCAGGGCATGCAGCGCAACCAGTTCGGCATGCCCCACGGCGGCAAGAGCTTCACTCCCCGCCCCAAGCGCATAGAGTATGAGGAGACTGTCGTTGACCCCAACGAACCGATCCGCCTGAACAAGTACATGGCCAATGCCGGCATCTGCTCACGTCGCGAGGCTGACGAGTTCATCCAGCAGGGCCTCGTGAAGGTAAATGGCAACGTCGTTACCGAACTCGGCACCAAGATTACTCGCAACGACACCGTCGAGTATGACGAGAAGCTCGTCACCCTCGAGCGTAAGTGCTACATCCTCCTCAACAAGCCCAAGGATTGCGTCACCACAAGCGACGACCCCAACGGTCGTCTCACCGTCATGGACCTCGTCAAGGGTGCTTGCGACGAGCGCATTTACCCAGTTGGTCGCCTTGACCGCAACACCACAGGCGTGCTCCTCCTCACCAACGACGGCGACCTCGCCTCGAAGCTAACTCACCCCAAGTACGTCAAGAAGAAGATATACCACGTATGGTGCGACAAGGATATCGCTGAGGATGATATGCAGCGCATCGCCGACGGCATCGAGCTTGACGACGGACCCATACACGCTGACGCCATCAGCTACGCAACTATGACCGACCGCAATCAGGCCGGCATCGAAATCCACTCAGGCCGCAACCGCGTGGTGCGCCGCATCTTCGAGAGCCTCGGCTATCACGTCACCAAGCTTGACCGCGTTTATTTCGCAGGACTCACCAAGAAGAACCTCCCCCGCGGTCGCTGGCGTTACCTCACTCAGGAGGAGGTCAACTTCCTCAAGATGGGTTCTTTCGAATAATTCCTCACACTTCACACACACATGAAGCGAACGAAAATCAAGGATATCTTCGCGCCCGAGCTCATCGGGCGCGATGTCAACGTTAAGGGCTGGGTGCGCACGCGCCGTGGCAACAAGCACGTGCAGTTCATCGCCCTCAACGACGGCTCCTCAATCAAGAACATTCAGATTGTAGTTGATCTGGCCAAGTTCACCGACGAGGAGCAGCTCAAGCTCATCACCACCGGAGCATCGCTCGATGTCACCGGCAAGCTCGTGGAGTCTATGGGCAAAGGGCAGTCGGCCGAGATTCAGGCTGAGAGCATCACTGTGCTCGGCACAGCCGACCCTGATGAATACCCTCTGCAGAAGAAGGGCCACACACTCGAGTTCCTGCGCGAGAAGGCACACCTGCGCCCCCGCACCAACACTTTCGGAGCCGTGCTGCGCATCCGCTCCACACTGGCTTTCGCCATCCACAAGTTCTTCAACGAGCGCGGGTTCTTCTACCTTAACACCCCGCTTATCACCGCAAGCGACTGCGAGGGTGCCGGCGCAATGTTCCAGGTGACAACTCTTGACGTGGCCAACCCGCCCCGTCGTGAGGATGGCTCTGTCGACTACTCCCAGGACTTCTTCGGCAAGCAGACGGCTCTCACCGTCTCCGGACAGCTCGAGGGTGAGCTCGGCGCAACTGCTCTGGGAGCTATCTACACCTTCGGCCCCACTTTCCGCGCCGAGAACTCCAACACTCCGCGCCATCTCGCCGAGTTCTGGATGATTGAGCCGGAGATGGCTTTCTATGACATCACCGACAACATGGACCTGGCCGAGGAGTTCATCAAGTACTGCATCAGCTACGCACTGGAGCACTGCAAGGACGACATCGAGTTCCTCGCTCAGATGTATGACAATGAGCTGATTGACCGACTCAACCATGTCGTCAGCGAGGAGTTCGTCCGCCTCAGCTACACCGAGGGCGTCAAGATCCTCGAGGAGAGCGGCAAGAAATTCGAGTTCCCCGTCTACTGGGGCGCCGACCTCCAGAGCGAGCATGAGCGCTACCTCGTAGAGGAGCACTTCAAGCGCCCGGTCATCCTCACAGACTATCCCAAGGAGATCAAGGCCTTCTACATGAAGCAGAACGCTGACGGCAAGACTGTCCGCGCCATGGACGTGCTCTTCCCCAAGATCGGCGAAATCATCGGCGGCTCCGAGCGCGAGGAGCACTTCGAGCTCCTCAACCAACGCATCGAGGAGATGCACATCCCCATGAAGGATATGTGGTGGTACCTTGACACACGACGCTTCGGCACCGTGCCACACTCCGGCTTCGGTCTCGGCTTCGAGCGACTGGTGCTCTTCGTCACCGGCATGACCAACATCCGCGACGTCATCCCCTTCCCCCGCACCCCGGGCAACGCGGAGTTCTGATTGCCCCACGTCACACACACTTACTCACAGCCCCGGAAGCCGCAGCACTCACCATGCCCGCGCTTCCGGGGCTTCCTTTCTGCACAAACAACCCCCACGCCCATACCGTTATACTTGTACTATATAATAGTACTATGGACACCGATACATCACTGCCACTCGAACGCCACCCCTTCCCGCCATTCCTCCCTCCTCACGCCAAGGTTCTGATTATGGGCACCTTCCCGCCCAAGCCTCACCGGTGGAGCATGGAGTTTTATTACCCCAACGTCATCAACGACTTCTGGCGCGTGATGGGCCTGATATTCTTCGATGACAAAGACGCTCTGTGGGATGCCGCCAACCGAAAGTTTCGCGAGGCTGACCTACGCCGCCTGCTCACCGACAAAGGCATCGCCCTACACGACACCGGTGCCGTCGTACGCCGCCTGCGCGACAACGCCTCTGACAAATTCCTGGAAATCATCGAACCGGTAGACCTCGCCGCACTCCTCCGTCAGATGCCGGAGTGCCACACCATAGCCACCACAGGCGAGAAAGCCGCCGGCATCATTGCCAACCTCACCGACTCACCCCTACCCAAAATGGGCCAATGGGTAACAGGCCACATCAACCTCACCGCCCACCCCCGCACCCAGGACAACACCTCCCGCACCCAAGACAACACCCCCCGCACCCTCGACATCACCCGCATGCCCTCCACCTCCCGAGCCTACCCCCTCCCCCTCGTCCAAAAAGCCGCCTACTACCGCCAACTCCTCCAACACGCCCACATCCTCCCCTAACCCACTCCTATACTCCCTTATCCTCCCCTATCCCCTCCACATTTGTCCCGCGAGGTAGGTATGTGCCCCCCATAAGGGCGTCCGCAGGACGCTGATTTACCCGTAGCCCCGGAAGCCGAAGCGATAGCGTAGGCATCCGGGGTCAGAGTCAGCCCGGTAAAGGGCGTCCGCAGGACGCCGATTTACATCCCCAATCAAGCCGCTCTTTTGCTAAAGCGCCGAGCTTCAGCGAGGCCTCCACACAATATACGCCATATCCGCAGAAATTGCTATATTTGTGCACCAAAAGAACACTTTTCATCACACGTTTTTTAACTAACCGATTATCACAAACCATTTGCTATGAGCAAGAAATGGATTTGCACCGTGTGCGGCTACGTACACGAAGGCCCCGAGGCTCCCGAGAAGTGCCCACAGTGCGGTGTCCCCGCATCCAAGTTTAAGGAAATGACCGAGGAGGCCGACCTTAACTTTGTCACCGAGCATGAGATTGGCGTTGCCAAGGGTACCGACGAGGAGATGATCAAGGACCTCAACGCTCACTTCATGGGTGAATGTACCGAGGTGGGCATGTACCTGGCAATGGCACGTCAGGCTGACCGCGAGGGATACCCCGAGATTGCCGAGGCCTTCAAGCGCTACGCTTGGGAGGAGGCTGAGCACGCTTCGAAGTTCGCCGAGCTCCTGGGTGACGTCGTCTGGGACACCAAGACCAATCTGGAGAAGCGTATGCACGCCGAGGCCGGTGCCAATGCCGACAAGATGCGCATCGCCGCGCGCGCTAAGCAGCTCAACCTCGATGCCATCCATGACACCGTACATGAGATGGCCAAGGATGAGGCTCGCCACGGACGCGGCTTCAAGGGGCTCTTTGACCGCTACTTCGGCAAGTAACCCGCACTCCTGACTCACTTACCACGGCGGCGCGGCGCAGAGTGAATTTGCAACTTTGCACCGCGCCGCATTGTTACCTTTATATTCCCCACCTTCACCCCACGCGAATGACTCCCGAGGAAGCAAAAGCGCGCATCGACTCTCTGCGCAATGACATCAACGACCTCAATCATCGTTACTACGTGCTCAACGACCCCGCAGTCTCTGACTTTGAGTTTGACAAGATGCTCAAAGAGCTGGAGACCCTCGAGGCGAAGTTCCCGCAGTTCCATGACCCGATGTCGCCGACGCAGCGCGTGGGCAGCGACCTGACGAAGGGGTTCGAGCAGGTCGCCCACCTCTACCCCATGCTATCCCTGAGCAACACCTACTCCGTCGGCGAGGTGGATGACTTCGTCAACCGCGCCCGCAAGGACCTCATGGGCGAGGAGGTAACTATCGTGGGCGAGATGAAATTTGACGGCACCTCCATATCCCTCATCTATAAGCATGGCGAGCTGGTGAGGGCTGTCACTCGCGGCGATGGTGAGAAGGGTGACGTCGTGACGGCCAACGTCCGCACCATCCGCAGCATACCTCTGCGACTGCGCGGCAACGGATGGCCTGACCGCTTTGAGCTGCGCGGCGAAATCCTCCTCCCCTGGAAGGCTTTCGACCGACTCAATGCCGAGCGCGAGTTTAATGAGGAGCCGCTCTTCGCCAACCCGCGCAACGCTGCATCCGGAACGCTCAAGCTCCAGGACCCGACCGAGGTGGCTCGAAGAGGTCTCGACGCCTATTTCTATTATCTGCTGGCCGACGAGCTTCCCTCCGACAACCATTATGACAACATGATGGCGGTCAAGTCATGGGGCTTCAAAGTGAGCGACATCATGCGACCGCTGCACTCTATCAGTGAGGTGGACCAGTTCATCAGCCACTGGGACACTGCTCGCAAGGAGCTCCCCGTGGCCACGGATGGTCTCGTGTTCAAGGTCAACTCTCTGCGCCAGCAACTCAACCTCGGCCTGCGTGCCAAGAGCCCCCGCTGGGCCATAGCATACAAGTTTCAGGCCGAAAGGGCTCTGACGCAGCTCCGCTTCGTCAGCTTCGAGGTGGGCCGTATGGGCATCGTCACTCCCGTGGCCAACCTGGAGCCGGTGCTCCTGAGCGGCACCGTGGTCAAGCGTGCCTCGCTCCATAACGCTGACATCGTGTCATCCCTCGGCATCCATGAGCATGATATGCTCTATGTGGAGAAGGGTGGCGAGATTATCCCCAAGATCACCGGAGTTGACACATCGGCACGTCAGCCGGATGCTCGCCCGGTTACGTTCGTCACTCACTGCCCTTCATGCGGCACCCGGCTGGTGCGCGAGGAGGGGGAGGCTGCTTGGGTATGCCCCAACCGCTGGGGGTGCCCCCCACAGATTGAGGGACGCATCGAGCACTTCGCCGGACGCCGCATGATGGACATTGACGGCATCGGCGAGGAGACCGTGACGATGCTCTATGATGCCGGCCTCGTCAAGGTGCCCGCTGACCTATATGACCTCTCCCCTGCCGACCTGCTCCGTCTCGACCGAATGGGTGAGCGCAGTGCCGAGCGTCTGCTCGACGGCATCAAGGCTTCACTTGCAGTCCCCTTCGAGCGGGTAGTCTACGCCCTCTCTATCCCTTACGTCGGCGAGACCGTGGCACGCAAGATTGCGCGTGCCGTTGGCTCCATGGACCGTCTCATGGCCATGACTGCCACGGAGCTTGTCGCCATTGATGATGTTGGCCCGCGCATTGCTGCTTCGATAATAGACTATTTCGACCAACCTGCCAACCGCGACAATGTGGAGCGGCTGCGGCGCGCCGGGGTGCGCATGGAGGCGGAGCTGCCCGAGGGTGGCTCCACGTCTGACATCCTTGCCGGTAAGAGCATCGTGATCTCCGGCACGTTCACGCATCACTCCCGCGACGAATACAAGGAGATGATTGAGCGTAACGGCGGCAAGAACATCGGCTCGGTGTCTAAAAAGACTTCCTTCATACTCGCCGGCGACAACATAGGCCCGGCAAAGCTCGAAAAAGCCAACAGCCTGGGAATCCCCCTTGTCAGCGAAGATGAGTTTTTGCGGATGCTCGATGCTCAGGCGAGCGACACCACTCCCCTTTCCACGACCTCCTCTGCCGATGCCACTCCCAAGGATTCCTCT
The DNA here is from genome assembly GCA_023665605.1 of Candidatus Amulumruptor caecigallinarius. Classification (GTDB taxonomy): domain Bacteria; phylum Bacteroidota; class Bacteroidia; order Bacteroidales; family Muribaculaceae; genus Amulumruptor; species Amulumruptor caecigallinarius_B. Next base: position 87,300 of record JAMPDP010000002.1, read on the forward strand.
CCCGGTGAGTCCGTGCAGCTATCCCTGTTTGACTAATTATATATAGGTATGAAGACGATTGACAGCCGCCGGCTCTTTGACATCCGCGTAGTGCACCGCGACATCACCCCGGGCTGCCTCCTTGTGGCCGAACCGTTTCTCCGCGAGGGCTACTTCAACCATGCTGTCATCATGCTTGCCGACTACGACCGCCACGCCGGTGCCATGGGGGTGGTGATGAACAACCTGCTGACTGACACTTCGCTCCAGGAACTGATTCCCGACGTAAAACGCCGCGACAAGGTGAACGTCTATTGCGGTGGCCCCGTCAACTCTGACCGGCTGTTCTTCATCCACACTCTCGGCGACATTTTCCCGGGCGCGGAACAACTCGCTGACGGCCTGTACATCGGCGGCGATTTTGAGGCTGTCACCGACTATGTTAACAAGGGCTACCCCCTCGATTCCACGCTCCGCTTCTTCGTGGGTTATAGCGGCTGGGAAGCCGGCCAGCTCGAGGGTGAATGTGCCCGCAATGTCTGGGCCGTGACCCCCAATATCCTCAGCCCCAAGGAAGCCCTCACCGGTGCCGACGATGCCTACTGGCACAAAGTAGTCCGCCGCATGGGCAACCCCTACGCCCACTGGCTCCTCCACCCAAAAAACCCCTCCCTAAACTAACCCAACACCCTGCAACACTCACACAGCAAAAGCCATGCTACTCAGCAATTGCACCGCAACGGAAAAAGTATCAAAACTCACCATTCCCTTAAAATCACATAATAGGCGATTGCTTCCGTCAGCGGAAGAAAGTGTAGCAAAACTTGAGTGTTCCAGACTTCTCATTTTATAGGCGATTGCTTCCGTCAGCGGAAGCCGCGTTAGCGGCGGGGTGTAAATAGCCTATGGCAAGGGAGGCACAGCCGACCGCAGCCATAGGTAACGCAAAGTCTGCCATCTGTATAAACAATGCGCCGCGTAGCGCCGCAACCGCAATCATCCAAGGGCCGCGCATAAGCCCGGCCCAAAACTTTTGATACACTTTCCTATTTTACCATAGCCCCGGAAGCCGCAGCGATAGCGAAGCATCCGGGGTCAAAGGCACCCCCCAAGGGGCGTCCGCAGGACGCCGATTTACTCGTAGCCCCGGAAGCCGAAGCGACAGCGCAGGCATCCGGGGTTACAAGCATTATATCAATGTGGGCGTCCGCAGGACGCCGATTTACATCCTCACAAGACCATCAGGCGATGGTAATCTCCTCATCCAGATAAACATCCTGAATGCTGTTCAACAACTTCACGCCATCCGCCATGGGACGCTGGAACGCCTTGCGCCCACAAATCAGACCCATACCCCCTGCGCGCTTGTTGATGACGGCGGTAGTCACGGCATCCGCCAGGTCCGAGTCGCCATGTGACGCGCCGCCCGAATTAATCAGCCCTACACGACCCATATAGCCGTTGGCCACCTGATAGCGGCACAGGTCGATGGGGTGCTCGGTGGTAAGCTCGGTGTACATCTTCTCGTCATACTTGCCGAAGCTCAAGGCCTTGAAACCGCCGTTGACGGTCGGCAGCTTCTGCTTCACGATGTCAGCCTTGATGGTGACGCCCAGGCGGTCGGCCTGCCCTGTGAGGTCGGCAGCGGTGTGATAGTCTGTGCCATCCTTCTTGAAGTCACTGTTGCGCAGGTAGCACCACAGCACCGTGACCATGCCGAGCTCGTGGGCATACTCGAAGGCGTCGGCTACCTGCACGAGCTGCTCGCGGCTCTGCGCCGAGCCGAAATATATTGTGGCACCCACAGCGCAGGCTCCCATGTCCCACGCCTCCTTGACAGTGCCGAACATCACCTGATTGAAGCTGTTCGGGTAGGTCAGAAGCTCGTTGTGGTTGAGCTTTACCAGGAACGGTATCTTGTGGGCATACTTGCGGGCCACAGCCCCGAGATTGCCGAAGGAGGAGGCCACGGCGTTACAGCCACCCTCTATGGCGAGCTTCACGATGTTCTCAGGGTCAAAATACACCGGGTTGGGCGCAAACGATGCCCCGGCGGAGTGTTCGATGTCCTGATCAACGGGCAGAATGGATACGTAGCCGGTGCCGGCGAGGCGCCCGTGGTTCAGCAGCCGCTGCAGGTTGTTGAGCGTCTGAATGTTGCGGTCTGTGTGGTTCCATACGGTGTCCACAATGTCACCCGAAGGCAGGTGCAGCAGCGACTTGTCAATAGTGGTACACTTGTGGTCCAGAAGATACTCGGCCTGATTGCCGAGGAGAGTTACAATGTCGGAATGGCTCATGGTGTGAGAATCTGAGTGTTATCATGGCGGGGGCCAATCCCCCCTTGCAACTATAACAACCAACACCCCATAATAGATTAACACCCACCCTCCCGCGTATCCCAAAAAGAAACTATGTATAAAACTCACTGTTCCCTTAAATCACATAATAGGCGATTGCTTCCGTCAGCGAAAGAAAGTGTACCAAAACTTGAGTGTTCCAGACTTCTCACATAATAGGCGATTGCTTCCGTCAGCGGAAGCCGCGTTAGCGGCGGGGTGTAAATAGCCTATGGCAAGGGAGGCACAGCCGACCGCAGCCATAGGTAACGCAAAGTCTGCCATCTGTATAAACAATGCGCCGCGTAGCGCCGCAACCGCAATCATCCAAGGGCCGCGCATAAGCCCGGCCCAAAACTTTTGATACACTTTCCTATTTTACCCGTAGCCCCGGAAGCCGAAGTGACAGCGCAAGCATCCGGGGCAAAAGCCACCCCCCCAAAAGGCGTCCGCAGGACGCCGATTTACCGTAGCCCCGGATGCCTGCGCTGTCGCCTCGGCATCCGGGGTCAAAGGCACCTCCCCCCAAAAGGCGTCCGCAGGACGCCGATTTACCCATAGCTCCGGAAGCCGGAGCGATAGCGTAGGCATCCGGGGTCAAAGGCGCCCCACCAAAAGGCGTCCGCAGGACGCCGATTTACCCATAGCCCCGGAAGCCGGAGCGACAGCGCAGGCATCCGGGGTCAACGGCATCCCACCAAAGGGCGTCCGCAGGACGCCGATTTACCGTAGCCCCGGAAGCCGGAGCGACAGCGCAGGCATCCGGGGTCAAAGGCGCCCCCCCCAAAAGGCGTCCGCAGGACGCCGATTTACAACATCACCTACGCCACCGGTAGGTGCCCCAACACCTTCTCCGCGGAGCTCGGGGTCGAACAGCAAGCGAGTTGAAGCCGCAGAGCGCCGGAGGCGCGTGGTTGTGAAGAAACCCCGGGTAGAGCGGAGGCCTGCAAGGCCGCAGCGGAGCCCGGGGTCGAACTGCAAGCGAGTTGAAGCCGCAGAGCGCCGGAGGCGCGTGGTTGTGAAGAAACCCCGGGTAGAGCGGAGGCCTGCAAGGCCGCAGCGGAGCCCGGGGTCAGGTGCTCCAAGGCAAAGATGCTTCGGAGAAGCGTCTTGTGGTATCGGCAATCCCACCACCCACCACCCATCACATTTCCCGAGACACCATCATGGCATTTTGGAGCACAATTAACAAATTTTTAGCAGCATTATGTTGATGTTTCGCAATTTGGTTGTAATTTTGTCAATCTTTACACTTGCTATCGCATATTCTGATAAACAAACCATAGTTACATTCATCCGCATGAAAAGAATTTTACTCTCCGGCGCGGTCGCAGCCCTTGCCCTGGGAGCAACCGCTGAGAGCCTGACCCCCCAGCAGGCACTGTCGCGTGTCTACGCCGACCCTGCCAAACTCGGCGTCCGCTATACGTCGGCAGCTTCCTCGCGTCTGGTGGACACCGCCAAGCTCAATGGTGTGACCACCTACTACGTATTCTCCGGCAACGATCAGACACTGATTGTCAGCGCCGACGACGTCGCAGCTCCCCTGCTCGGCTCCTTCGACAGCGCCGTCACCGACATGAACTCCATCCCTGACAACATGAAGTGGTGGCTCGGCGAGTACTCTCGCCGCATCGCCTGGGCCGTGGAGCAGGGGGCCAATAGCCAGAACCGTCTGAAGGTGGCCCTCAAGGAGAGCACCCCCCGCGAGGCCGGCTATCATGATGTGGCCCCTATGATAAAGACCACCTGGGATCAGGGCACGCCTTATAATTTAATGTGTCCCACCATAAACAACAAGCGCGCCTACACCGGATGCGTGGCTACGGCCATGGCGCAGGTGATGTATTACCACCAGTGGCCGCAGGGCTCTTGCTCCGGCACTGGCAGCGCCACCTCTGATGAAAACGGAGGGACTTACTCCATGGATTTCTCCGGGACTACCTTTGACTGGGCCAATATGCTTCTGAGCTACTCAGGCTCCTCGACCACCACGCAGAAGAACGCCGTGGCCCTGCTGATGAAGGCTTGCGGCTACTCCGTAGAGATGGACTACGGCACCGGCGCATCCGGGGCAATGTCATCCAACCTCGTGGGTGGCCTTATCAACAACTTCGGCTATGACAAGGGCATCAGCTACACTCACCGCGACTTTTACAGCTACGACCAGTGGGTAGACATCATCTACACCGAAATGGCAGCCGGACGCCCCGTGCTCTACGGCGGTCACGGTGATTCGGGAGGCCACCAGTTTGTGTTTGACGGCTTCCGCGCATCCGACAAGGCTTTCCACATTAACTGGGGCTGGGGCGGAGCTTCTGACGGCTACTTCCTGGTGGACGCTCTTGATCCTAACAGTCAGGGCATCGGCGGCAACGGCGGCGAAGGCTTCAACTCCGGTCAGGATGCCGTGATAGGCATACAAAAGCCTGTATCAGGTTCCGTGGCACCCGAACCATACATCATGTATTACAACGACTATATCCTTGAAGTCAATGCCTACGACGGGAATTCCATAGAATTGGGGCTCGGCACATACGGGCGTTTCGCCAACTGGTCAGGCCGTGACTTCAGCTCATGCACATTTGGCGTGAGGTTAGTCAATGCCGACACCAAGGAAGTGATTGGCACCTACGCCAGCTCCAACATGAATAATATGGCTCTACCAGACCTCGCCTTCTGGAGAAATGCCAACAATAAATATACATACACTGTGGAAGGGATGCCAGACCTGCCCGACGGAATATACGATTACTACACAGTGTACCGCAACGGCAACGGCGAGTGGAAGGATATGCTGGCCCCCTACGGCTACGCCACCTTCGTGCGCATAGGCATCGAGGGCGAGAAAGCATATCTGTACAGCAGCTATGCCGACTACAATGCGTTTGACTATGACGGCCCCGAGACAGCTGAGGCCGGCAAGAGCCTGGAGGTGAAATTCACCATTGAGAATCAGGATGCAGTAGCCGGAGCCGTGCCTCTGACCGCCTATCTGTGCGTTCTCAGCAATGGCCAGTATTCGATCAGTGCCCAGCTTGGCAATGAGCAGATTGTGGATATAGAGGGTGGCAAGAGCAAGGAAGTGACGTTCTCCGGCATTGTTGACTCGTCAATTTCATCAGGCACCTATTACATCCTCCTCGTAACGCCTGAGATGGCCATCATCAACGATGATAGCTGCTTCCCGCAGATTACGGTGAGTGGCGGCACTGATGTGGTTATCACCAACATCACCTACGCCAGGAGCTTCCAGGCCGCCCAGAGCTACCGCGTCACCATCACGATGCAGAACAAGGGCAAGCAGAGTGCCACGATGCAGCTGCTCGCAGCTCTTGCCAACGAGAGCGGCAGCTCTATCGTGACAATGCTCGGCCAGTCGGCCAACAAGACGATTGCCGCCGGCAAAACCGCGAATTTCTATATCACGGGCACGCTCGCCGATGACATTGCTTCGGGCAACTACCTGTTTATGGTATTTGACGCTGCCACATACAAAACCCTCGGCTACGAAGAGGTTACGGTAACCGGTAGCGGCGCCATCAATGATGTAGCTGCCGACGGCATCAACGCCAAGGCTGAGTACATAGACCTGAGCGGCCGCAAGGTAGCCGGCGATGCCAAGGGCATAGTAATCCGCCGCACCCCCGGCCAAAAAGCCCTCAAGCTGGCCCGCTAACCCCCGGCCACCAGCGTCCGCACGACGCCAATCTACCGGTAGCCCCGGAAGCCCAAGCAACAGCAAAGGCCTCCGGGGCTACTTGCATCCAAAACAAAAGAGGGTGTTGCAAAACCGGCAATTTCCGTCAATTTGTAGGGATGCACCGTGGTGCATCCGCTGATTTACAGGTTGTTGCGCCGGATGCACCACGGTGCATCCCTACAAGCTGATGGTTCTGCAACACCCATCTCCCGGCCCACAAAAGAAGATTCTACTCTCGGAGCGCCGCAGGCGCGTGGATGTGCAGAAACCCCGGGTGGAGCATAGCGGAGCCCGGGGCAATTCGCAAGCAGGCGAAGATGCTTCGCACAAGCGTTTTGTGCAAAAAAATCACCCAACGTGCGAAGTTACGGGTTCAGCCGCCCTCACACGTTGTAACTTTGCACACGAAGGCATAGGGATAGGCTCGGGTGCCAATCCGGAAAAAGTCTTCAGCGAGGCAGCAAGAGTGCAGCCCCGCCACTCAATAGCCCGAAATTTTGCCCCCTGTGGGCACATAGAACATTGACATACTTCCATCCCCCTCGACAGACCGCAAAACTCAGAGCGCCTTTTCCTCCTTTCCGCGCCCTGCGATGGCGAAGCGACCACGTTGCCTGTACACGTCCCGCTCACGCAAAAATTTCACTCACCCCCTCAGCGATCCCCGTCAACCGCCACGCAGCGCCTTGGGTTGCCACCTCGGGCTGCGCACCGGTGAGCAGCGGCGCGTGCCGCAGCTCCACTCCAACGGACACGTCCCGCAAGTCAGCACCCCAGGCACGCCGACTCGCGGGACGTTCCTATTTCTATCCCCTCCGGACCCAAGCAACCCCATCAAAATTAGGCTGGTGAGATTCAAAATCATAATGAGCCGCGCAGCGTAGCTTCGCACAATGTAGAGAGTGTTGCAGAACTGACTGATATTGTAAATCGGAGTGTGTCGCAAAACCTTCTGAGGAGCGTCCGCAGGACGCCGATTTACCGTAGCCCCGGAAGCCGAAGCGACAGCGAAGCATCCGGGGCTAAAGGCATCCTCCAAAACAGGCGTCCGCAGGACGCCGATTTACAACATCCCCTCCACCATCATTAGTTTCTACCCTCTCCGCACTCAATAATTTGGGAGATTGGGAAAAAATGCGTAATTTTGCATACCATGAAAAAGTAGAGCCGTTACCAAGCGGATGAGTAATCTTGTGATACTGACACTCAGTAAGTAATCTTGTTAACCGGACATTACGATACAGAGGGTCACTTCTCTTTTGCTATGACTGCTATGCTTGTTCATAAACCCTTTATCTAACATCAATCTTTTTATCCTATTCATTATCTCAATCGCTCAAAGCACTATCATGAACGTCTTTACCAAAACGCTCACATGGTGTACGTTGGCTCTTACGGCAGCGACGTCGGCAATGGCAAACACCACGTTTGACCAGAACCGCACGGACTTCCGCGACGAGACCATCTACTTTGCCATGACAACACGCTTCTATGACGGTGACCCCAAGAACAATGTCACCTCATGGGACAAGCAGGAACAGCAGATCAACACAAAGGATCCCGCGTGGCGCGGCGACTTCGCCGGTCTGATCGAGAAGCTGGACTACATCAAGGCCCTCGGCTTCACCGCCATCTGGATTACCCCCATCGTGCAGAACGGCTCCGGCATCGACTATCACGGCTATCACGCCATGGACTTCTCAAGCGTGGACCTGCGCTATGAGAGCCGCAAGGAGTGGGGCTGCGAGAAGGATGTGAAGTTCCAGGACCTCATTGACGCAGCTCACGCCAAGGGTATGAAGATTGTGCTCGACGTGGTGCTCCAGCACACCGGCAACTTCGGCGAGGCTAAGCTCAACCCCCTCTTCACCCGCGACCAGAACATCAAGAACCAGGCCAACATCGAGGCTTGCATGATCCCCTGCGACAAGCTCGGCGGCGCTTCTTACTGGAAACAGGACGGCGACGCGCAGTACAATCAGCGCTGGCAGTATTTCAAGAACCCGCAGGGCGAGCCCAACAACTACTACCACCACTACGGCACCGGATGGAACTGGGACCTCCCCAACCGCTGGTGGGCTCAGATCGCCGGTGACTGCGTGGACCTCAACACCGAGAACAACGCCGTGGCCGAGTACATCGTGGAGTGCTACGGCAAGTTCATCGAGATGGGCGTTGACGCCTTCCGCATCGACACCTCCGGCCACATCGCGCCCCTGACATTCAACAAGCAGTTCATCCCGCAGTTCCACGCCATAGCCAACAAGCCTGAGGTTCGCGCAAAGCGTCTCAACGGCATTGACTTCTATATGTTCGGCGAGGTGTGCCAGCGTTTCCAGGGTACCGTGGTATATCGCAACCAGGCCAACCTGTCAAGCTACTTCTACACCTGGAAGAGCGACGAGAGCCTCCTGAGCCAGTATAACGGCGACCCCGCATGGTGGCGCCAGCAGAGCCTCAACGAGGGTCACGACACCCCCGTCGGCCCCATGATCCTCTGCGAGCAGGACACCAAGGACAAGCCCCGCTCCGAAAACGTGTGGATGAAGAACGGCCAGTGGCACGAGCCTGACTACAGCCAGGCATCGGGCCTCAATGTCATCGACTTCCCCGTGCATTACAGTTTCAAGAACGTTGGCGAAATCCAGCAGTATTTCAAGGAGGACAACTACTATAACGACGCCTCTTTCAACGTTGTCTACGTTGACTCTCACGACTACTCCCCCGGCCCCAACGACGGCATCCGCTTCAACGGCGGCACCTCGCAGTGGGCTGAGAACCTCTCATGGATGTTCACCTTCCGCGGCATCCCCTGCATCTACTACGGCTCCGAGGTGGAGTTCATGGCCGGCAAGACCATCGACGACGGCATGAACACCGTGCTCGGCCAGACCGGCCGCGCATACTTCGGCCACTATCTCGAGGGCAACGTCACCGCCTCTGACTTCGGCGAATACACCGCCTCCGGCCAGGTGCAGAAGACCCTCAACGGCGACCTCGCCTTCCACATCCAGCAGCTCAACAAGATCCGTGCTGCCGTGCCCGCACTCCGCAAGGGCCAGTACACCTATGACGGCTGCAGTGCCAACGGCGGATGGGCCTTCAAGCGCGCATACAAGGACAGCTATGCCCTCGTAGCCGTCAACGGCGGCGCAACCTTCACCGGTGTTCCCGCAGGCACCTACACCGACATCGTCACCGGCCAGACCTACAACGGCGGCGGCACCATCACCGTCAACGCTCCCGCCACCCAGGGTCAGCTCCGCGTGCTCGTGAAGAACTGGACCGGCGGCAAGGTGGTGAGCGACGGCAAGTTCATCTACACCTCCTCGCCCGTGAGCAAGGGGGGCAACCCGACAGCTACCGACCCCGGTGCCTCATTCTTCTACACCAAGGATGATGCCGTAGGCTCTCCCTCGGTAAGTTTCTCACCCGCCGGCGGCTCCTTCCGCACCGAGACACAGACGGTCACCGCCACCCTCAATGAAGTGGCCAAGAGCGGCTGGTATCAGGTCGGCAACGGCTCCAAGGTGAACCTCACCTCCGGCCAGAGCAGCAGCTTCACCATCGGCTCTGACATGAGCTACGGCCAGAGCGTCACCGTAAGCTGGGGCGCAACAGGCGAGGATGGCAAGAGCTACTCCGGCACCGTGACCTACAAGAAGGTTGACCCCAACGCCTCAATCACCATCTACGTCAAGGCCCCCAAGCAGCCTGACATCTACGTATGGAGCAAAGTGGGCGGCGTCACCAAGGAGTATAACGGCGCATGGGCCAACAGCCAGGCCAAGGAAAAGACCACTATCAACGGCACCGAGTTCTGGTACGTCAATTGCGACGATGCAGAGTCTGTCAACGTAGTGTTCCACATGGGCGATGTCAAGACCAATGACATCACCGGCATCACCGAGGACACTTACTTCGAGTACGACGGTGCAACAACCGCCAAGAAGATTGACGTGGATGGCCCCACCCCCGGCCCCTCGAAGCCCGTGGTAACAGCCAACCCCGCCGGTGGCAAGACCTTCACTGACAACATCACCGTCAGCCTCAGCGTCAGCCCCGCCGTCGATATCCACTACACCACCGACGGCTCAACCCCCTCGGCATCTTCAGCCAAGTATACCTCGCCGCTGACCTTCACCGAGACCACCACGCTGAAGACCTTCGTGACCAACGAGGCCGGTGACAACGTGCAGACCTTCATCTACACCAAGACCGACACCCCCGTGACCAACGGCCACACCGTATACTTCGACAACAGCACGGCCAACTGGAGCACCGTTTACTGCTACGCCTGGAATACCGGCGCGTCAGACGAGAACGCAGCATGGCCCGGCATCCTTATGACCAAGGTCGAAGGTAACGTATACAGCTGGACCGCCGATCAGGCAATGGTCAACGTGATCTTCAACAACGGCGGCGACAAGACCGACGACCTGAAATGGGTGGACAGCCACATCTACAAGAAAGATGGCTCACACGAGCTCTACAACGGCCAGGCTCCCGACCCGGTTCCCCCGACACCCGGCGGCGACTTCGTGATTTACTACGACAACTCCGTGACCAACTGGAGCACGCCCCACATCCACCACTGGAGCAACCCGCAGACCAACTGGCCCGGCGTTGCGCTGACCAACCACAGCGGCCACATCTGGAAGTACACCTTCACCAGCGACCCCTCCAATCTGTCAGGCTTCCTGTTCTGCGCGGGCGAGGCCAACGGTGGCGATGCCAAGCAGACCGCAGACTACACCTCTGCACCCCAGAACGGCCACCTCTACAAGGGGAACCCTAACAAGGGCACCGTCGAGGATATGGGTATGTATAACGTAGGCGCCATTGAGAGCGTGGACGGCGACAACGCCCCGTCGCTTATGATAGCAGTGAACGCCGATGGCAACCTGGTGATCCGCACGTCAGTTGCACGCAGCATGATGCTCTACGGCATTGACGGTACCTCACGCCAGCTGAACGTTCCCGCCGGCGAGACCGTGGTTGACGGCCTCCAAGGTATCTATATCATCGAAGGCAAGAAGGTGCGCCTGCACTAAGCAGCCCCTCTGACCTGAAACAACAACAGGTTATATAGTAACAACCCTGAAAGCTCCCCCCGCCATCCGTTTAATGTACGGAAGGCGGGGGGAGCCTGCATTTTGGGTCACGGATGGATATAAAAAATTTGGCAGATATAGACATAAAAAAGAGAGGGGGTCTCACGACTGCCTCTCTCTCCATTCATCACATTATGCTTAAAAAGTAGTGCTATATAATCTATTACGAAATAGTCAGTTAGCTTTAGCTTGTCCGTAACGCTATTACGTTGAGTTGTGGCTTGTAAGGTGCGACCGGGGGTCAGTACCTGCTCTCCACAACTTCCCAGTCGATGATGTCCCAGAGGGCGTTGAGGGCATCAGCCCTGCGGTTCTGGTAATCAAGGTAATAGGCGTGTTCCCAGACATCGAAAGTCAGGATGGGCGTGAGACGTTCGGTCAGCGGGTTGGCTGCGTTGGAGGCCTGCGTGATGTGGAGCTTACCCTCGTCATCGCGGGAGAGCCATACCCAGCCGCTGCCGAAAATCTTGACACCGGCATCCACGAACTTCTTCTTGAACTCGTCGAAGGAGCCGAAGTCACAGTCGATGGCTTCGCGGAGCTTGCCATGAGGCTCTCCGCCCCCGTTGGGCGAGAATGAGAAGAAATAGAATATATGGTTCCATGCCTGGGAGGCATTGTTGAAGAGAGCGCCGTCGCTGCGCCTGATTATCTCCTCAAGGTCCATGTCGGCATAGATGGTGTTCTCGATAAGGCGATTGAGATTTTCAATGTAAGCCTTCTCATGCTTGCCGTAATGGAAATCAACAGTCATCTTGGAGATGGCGGGCGCCAGAGCGTCGTTAGCGTAAGGTAAATCAGGCTGTGTGTAAATCATGTCAGTGAATCTTTGTGATTTTACTATGAAAACGCCTCTGTGGGGCAATGGTTCGGCATTATTGTGGCCCATGTGCATAAAAAACGTTAAGTGGAGTGTTAAAAACGCGGGGGTTGCGGGGACGCGGAATGTTTTGTAATTTTGTGGTTGGTGCGCCACAACCGGCGTACCTGTTACTGACAGATGAATAAAGCACTGATAATACGCATGGTGTGCATCGTCCTGCTGTGGCTCGCCTTGTGTTACCTGGTGATAAGCTCCGGCCCGGTGACGCTCTACACGGTGTTTGTCATAGCCGCGTCTGCCATTGTCGTGTTCGTGCCGCTGTATAAAAAGCATTTCAGGAAGGGAAGCAATGATTGAAATCTCGCCTGAGGAATATCCGATGCTGAGCAGGATTGACGCTCCCGCCGACCTGCGTAAGTTCACCATAGCGGAGCTGACACAGCTCTGCGCCGATATGCGCAAGTTCCTTATCCGGAGCCTTGCCGTGAATCCCGGCCACTTCGCATCGTCGATGGGAGCCGTGGAGCTGACGGTGGCGCTGCACTACGTGTTCAACACCCCGTTTGACCGCATCGTGTGGGATGTGGGGCATCAGGCATACGGCCACAAGCTGCTCACAGGGCGCGCCCGCAACTTCGACACCAACCGCAAGCTCGGGGGCCTGAGCGGGTTTCCCAACCCTGATGAAAGCCCCTATGACACGTTCACGGCCGGTCATGCCTCCAACTCCATCTCCGCTGCTCTGGGTATGGCCGTGGCCACCTCGCTCAAGGGGGAAGACCCGCAGCGCCACGTGGTGGCCGTGATAGGCGATGCCTCCATCAGCGGCGGCCTCGCCTTCGAGGGACTCAACAATGCCGCCAATTCGGCGAGCAACCTGCTGATCATCCTCAACGACAATGATATGTCGATAGACCGCAACGTGGGGTCACTCAACTCCTACCTGACGCGGCTCAACACATCCAAGACATATAACAACCTGCGCTACAAAGCTTACAAGGTACTGAGGAAGCTGCGTCTGGTGAGTGACCACTCGCGCCACAGCATACTGCGCTTCAACAACAGCCTGAAGGCCCTGATAGCCCGCGAGCAGAACATATTCGAGGGTCTCAACATCAGGTATTTCGGGCCGTTTGACGGGCATGATCTGGAGAGGATGATACGCGTGCTCACCGACATAAAGGATATGGACGGCCCCAAGATACTGCACCTGCGCACCATCAAGGGGAAAGGTTATGCACCGGCCGAGGCCGACCCGTCGACATGGCACGCCCCGGGCAAGTTTGATCCGGTCACCGGCGAGCGCCCAAAGAGCGTAGACGCAGGGAAGCCCCGGAAGTATCAGGATGTGTTCGGCGAAACTCTCGTTGAGCTGGCGCGCGACAATGACCGCATCGTTGCCGTGACAGCAGCGATGCCCTCCGGCACCTCCGTGAACATGATGCAAGAGGCGTTCCCGGCACGTACATTTGACGTGGGCATCTCCGAGGGACATGCGGTGACATTCTCCGGCGGTATGGCCAAGGAGGGGCTTCTCCCCTACTGCGCCATATACAGCTCGTTCCTGCAACGCGGCTACGACCACATCATACATGACGTAGCTATCCAGAGGCTCCCTGTAACATTCTGCATAGACCGCGCAGGCATCGTCGGCGAGGATGGCGTGACCCATCACGGACTGTTCGACATAGCATACATGCGCACCATTCCGGGAATGACCGTAGCCGTACCGCGTGACGAGCGGATGCTTCGCAACCTGCTCTATACCGCGCAGTCAGACCCGCAGGGACCTATGGCCATCCGCTATCCGCGCGGAGCCGGGTCACTGGCCGACTGGCGCACACCTATGAATACACTCTCCCGCGGGGCCGGAGAACTGCTCACAAGTGTCGGGGCTGCCAAAGCTGACGCCGTCATCCTGGCCGTGGGACCATTAGCTCTGCGTGCCGTAGAAGTCGCCTCGAAGCTGCGCGAGGAGGGACTCTGCGTGGCCGTATATGACATGGTGTTCGTCAAGCCGCTTGACTGCAATATACTCAGCGAAGTCGGCGTGTCAGATGTGCCCGTCATCACGCTGGAAGATGGCGTGAAAGCAGGAGGCATGGGTAGCGCCGTGGCCGAATGGATGGCTGCAAACGGCCATACTCCGCACATCACGATGCTCGGCACGCCTGATGAATTCATTGCTCAGGGCACGGTAGCCGAGCTCCACAAGCTCGCCGGGCTTGATGCCGAGAGCATCGCTCAAGCGGTGCGCGATGCAGTGAAGACCAAAACAGAGACAAGATGAGAATCATAATAGCCGGTGCCGGAGAAGTGGGCACCCATCTGGCCAAGATGCTCTCCAGCGAGGACGAAGATATTCTGGTGCTTGACAAGAGCAGCGAGAAGCTGGAGGTTCTTGACGCGAACTACAATCTGATGACCCACCGCGGGAGTCCCATCTCATTTGACGCCCAAAGGGAGAGCGGCGTGGAGGGGAGCGACCTGTTCATTGCCGTCACGCCGTCAGAGACCGCCAACATCCTTGCCTGCCAGATAGCTAAGAACCTGGGTGCGCTTCACACCGTGGCGCGCATAGACAACTACGAGTATCTCCGCGAGGGGAACCGCGAGTTTTTCGACGATCTGGGCGTGGACTCGCTGATATACCCCGAGATGCTTGCCGCGCGCGAGATTATGACAGCTTTGGAAGTGTCGTGGGCCCGCCACTGGTTTGAGCTACATGACGGAGAGCTGATACTGATAGGCGTGAAGATACGTGAGAATGCCCCGATCATAGGGCATCAGCTCAAGGAGCTGACCTCAGCGAACCACTACACCCACGTGGCCGCCATCAAGCGCAACCATGGCACCATCATACCGCGTGGCGACGATGAGGTGGCCGCGGGCGACATCATCTACTTCACCACCACCAAGGAGCATGTGGCCGACATCCGCACCCTCTGCGGCAAGCAGGACCAGCACATCAAGCGCGTGCTTGTGATGGGTGGCAGCCGCATAGCCGTGAGATTTGCCGAGTTGGCGCGCGACAAGTTTAAGGTGAAGATGATAGAGATAGACCGCAAACACTGTGACAAGCTGGCCGAGAAATGCCCCGATGCGAGGATAGTGTATGGCGATGCTCGCGACATCGACACCCTCCGCGACCAAGGTGTGCAGGACTTCGACGCCTTCGTAGCCCTGACAGACAGCTCCGAGGCCAACATTCTGACCTGTCTGTCGGCCAAAGAGTTAGGGGTTGAGAAGACCATTGCCGAGGTAGAAGATATACAGTTTATCTCGCAGGCCGAAAACCTCAACATCGGCACCATCATCAACAAGAAACTGATAGCATCGAGCAAGATATTCCAGATACTGCTTGACACGGACACAGACTCGTCAAAGTGCCTTGCGCTGGCCGACGCCGAGGTTGCCGAGCTTGAGGTGCATGAGGGAGCGAAAGTGACCAAGGGCCCGATACACACCCTCAAGCTGCCCCGCGACATTACCATGGCCGGTATGATACGTGACGGCAAAGGTATGCTTGTGAGCGGCGGCACGCAGCTGCGTGCCGGGGACTATGTGCTGGTGTTCACTCTGGGCGGAGCCATCCACAAGCTCGACAAACTCTTTAATTGAGAGGAACCACCAGCGAGCATATTATATCACGCCATATATCAGCAATATACAATCGTGCACACATGGCTAACGGCATAAGCCACTTCTTTCATCTGGGACTAAAGACACCGGTGGTAAACCTAACGGCCATCGGTCGCATGCTCGGCTGGCTGCTATTGATAGAGTCTGCGTTCATGCTCATCCCGCTGCTCACCACGGTGGTGTATGGCGAGGAGGACTGGTATGCATTCTCGCTCTCTATTGGAGCCACGGCACTTGCCGGCCTGATAGCCGTGAACATCTTCAGGCCGCGCGTCCGCAGCATGGGTAAACGCGAGGGCTTCCTGTTGACGGCGGTGGTATGGGTAGTGTTCTCGCTGTTCGGGATGCTGCCGCTGCTTATCAGCAGCACGCCGCTGACGGTGAGCGAGGCCTTCTTCGAGGCTATGTCAGGCTTCACGACGACCGGCGCCACCGTGATAGAGGATGTTGAGTCACTGAGCCACGGCATAGTGATGTGGCGGTGTGTGATGCAATGGCTGGGGGGCATGGGTATCATCATGTTCACCCTGGCAGTGCTACCGCAGTTCAATCACTCCGGGGGCCTGATGATGTTTAACGCCGAGGTGACAGGTATTACCCATGACAAGTTGCGACCTCGCATCTCGCAGACTGCCAAGGGGCTGTGGTTGATATACATATCACTGAGCGTGCTGCTGATAGCGTTTCTGTGGGTAGGGCCGATGAACTTCTTTCAGGCCGTGTGCCACGGGTTCTCCACAATCTCCACCGGCGGCTACTCCACAGAGAACAGCGGTCTGTCGCATTGGGATGACTCTCTGTATGTGAAGATTGTGGTGACACTGTTCATGTTTGTCGGCGGCGTGAACTTCTCGCTGATTTACGCGTCGGTGCTCGGGGGCGTGCGCAATCTGTGGCGCAACGATGTGTTTCGCACCTATGTGTATGTGGTGCTTGTGGCATTGGTGCTGTTTGACATCGCGATTATAGCACGCGGTCAGTGTTTCGGGCCAAAGGATGTGTTGATAGAGCCGTTGTTTCAGATCACCTCCACCATCACCTCAACAGGTTTCATGGTGACCAACTTCGAGAAGTGGGGCACGTCGGTGCTTGTGCTGGTGTTCATGCTGATGTTTGTCGGAGCCAGCGCGGGGAGCACCTCCGGCGGTGCGAAGCTCGACCGACTGCGGTGCGTGGTTATACACACGTTCAACCAGTTGCGTCAGGTGCTGAATCCCCGCTCAGTGTACACCATCCGCGTCAACGGCCGCGTGGTGTCGCAGGAGACCATCAACAAAATCATGGCCTTCATGGCCATCTACATGATTACCATATTCATCAGCTCGATAATATTGACTGCGTTGCATGTGCCGCTGGTGGATGCGTTCTTCTCCACATTCTCATGTATGGGCAACAATGGACTTGGTGCCGGTGTTACCGGCTACGGCAGCAGCTATGAGATCATCCCCGATGCCGGCAAGTGGGTGCTGTCACTTGTGATGCTCATCGGGCGTCTGGAAATATTCACCATCTTTGTGCTGTTCGTGCCAGAATTTTGGGAGAAATGATTAAATTAGCATCGTAATCACTCCTCGCTCTGTCGACACATCCTATCAATCCACTGACCTGTGAGACTCCACACCACATCACTGCCACGGCTTGCCGTAATCATTCTATCAGCTGTCGCTCTGACTCTTGGCGGCTGCTCGTCAAGCAAAAAGGCCACCTCAAAGACGAAAACCACGAGTTACGTCAAGCCCAAACCGTCGTCGCAAAACCGCGATGTGTCGCTTGAGGGGTTGAGCGGCTCGGAGCGGACGCTCATCAGCGAAGCGCGCCAGTGGCTCGGCACACCATATAAATATGGTGGCAACACCCGTAGCGGAGTGGATTGCTCAGGGTTTGTATATCACGTGTACCGCAACTCGCTTGACATATCGCTGCCACGCAACTCAGCTCGTCAGCATGACTACTGCTCCAAGGTAAAGCGCGAAGACCTGGCAACGGGCGACCTGGTGTTTTTCGCTACAAACAAGGGTAGCCGCAGCGTGAGTCATGTGGGTCTCTATGTTGGTGACAACAAGATGATTCACGCATCCACCCGCCGAGGTGTCATAGTGCAGGACCTCAGCGACGACTATTACAAAAAGGCATACGTAGGTGCCGGCAGGGTAAGCGAATTTGCCTCCTTGACAAAGGCAGACAAGAAGAAAAAGTCCGCCAAGGCGAAGAGCAAGAGCGAGAATGCCACACCTGAGCGTGCCCCGGAACGCGCCAAGGAGCCGACACCGGTAAAAAGTGACAAACCGGCACAGCAGGAAACGGAGGCAGCGTCGCCTGTTCAACCCGGGACATCTGCTACCCCGGGGCAAGGAGCGGCAACAGTCGCACCCGCCGACTCCCCCTTTTACGAATTTGAGACCCCCGAGAGTGATGAAACGCCTGCCAATGACGAGCCTACTGCCACCAGCGGAAGCAGCCCTGCCGTCATTGCACCGGAATCGCGGAATGCTCAGTCAACGGGCAATACTCCGGAAACGGCAAGCTCGGCTACCATTCAGCCCGCTCCGGCCAAGGCGGTGAAAATCAGCCCCTCCCCTACTCAAACCGCAACTACAACCGGAGAAGCCCGCACACAGGTGCTCTCGAAGCTCCCCGACCTGCAATAACCTCTCCACAGCCTGCCAACTAAAGTTAGAATAGGTGTCAAAATCGAAACAATAACCGGTGGCAACCATAAACAGCTGCGGTCAATAGAAGTCAATGCCTCTGCTCGGTGCTGATTGGCAAGCGATATGAAAAAAGTTTGAAGTAGTTGACCCGGAAACATAAAGCGTG
Organism: Candidatus Amulumruptor caecigallinarius; assembly: GCA_023665605.1. GTDB lineage: Bacteria > Bacteroidota > Bacteroidia > Bacteroidales > Muribaculaceae > Amulumruptor > Amulumruptor caecigallinarius_B. The sequence goes on from JAMPDP010000002.1 coordinate 105,717, forward strand.
TGCAGAAATATTCGCAAATTATTACTAACTTTGCAGCACAAAACCCCTCGGAGCGTAGCGCAGCCCGGTAGCGCACCTGCTTTGGGAGCAGGGGGTCGCGAGTTCGAGTCTCGCCACTCCGACTGTCTTAACAGCCCCAGAAAGCGATGGCCCGACACACCAGCCATCGCTTTTTACTCTCTCATAAATATCTATTAATAAGATTGTTGCCGTTTCAAGCGGGTCTATGAGGTAGAATTCCAGTCTCAATATGTGTCGCCCTTGAAGCCCACGTGAGGATGATTAAAAAAACGGTCTGCGGTTGTTCCATTCTGTAAAGTTGTGACCCCTTTTGTACCTTTCGGTGCATTTATGTGCAAATTTGCACATACAGGTGTGTGGTCAAAATGGAACATTATGGAACAATTCGGGACACAACTTTTTAACCATCATGGCTTCCGTAACTCTCTATCTCGACAAGCGTAGCTCCGGCTGCGGGCCCTTGTCACTCAAGTGGCTTTTTTCACAGTCATGCCGTACTGCACTCCTCCCTACCGGCATCAAGCTTACTCCCTATCAGTGGGACGCGGTGAAGCGTCAGGTAACGCGGCGCCACCCTGACCGAGACCTTATCAATCAGACGCTGACCGCCCGCATGGCTCAGATCAACCTTGTGCTGATGGAATGGGAGTCACGGGGCTACATCCGCTCGATGACGGCAACGGACATCCGCCGCAACCTTGAGCCGCTGCTCCCTCCCATCATTCTGCCGGACGAGGAGGCGGTGGCCACGCTGAACTTCTCGCCTCTGACGATAGCCAATCCTCTCATGCCCGCCCCGGTGAGTGGCGGAATGGTACGCAAGACCCCTTTCTTGCGATGGTATGACCGTTTCGCGGCCACCAAGAGCGACAGGACAGCGGAGGTGTATGAACACACCCGGCGCAGGTTGCTGGCCTATCTCGGTGAGAAGAAGCTCCGGGCACTCGCCTTTGAGGACATCACGCCCATGTGGCTCCGCGACTTTGACGCTTTCATGGCTCAGACGGCCCCATCGGCCAATGCACGGGCTATCCACATGAGGAACATCCGCACGGTATTCAACGCGGCCATTGCCGAGGATGACATCACGTGCTATCCATTCCGCAAGTATCAGATAAAGACGGAACGGACGCGCAAACGGTCGCTGTCAATCAATGCGCTCCGGCAACTGTTCGAGTATCCCTGCGACGAGTACACGGCATATTACCGTGACATATTCAAGCTCATGTTCTTCTTCATCGGCATCAACCTCGTTGACCTCTGCAACCTCAAATCGGTCAGCCGGGATGGGCGCATCGAATACAAGCGGGCCAAGACCGGGCGCGAGTACTCTATCAAGGTAGAGCCTGAGGCGGCTGAGCTGCTTGAACGTCTGAAAGGAAAGGACTATCTCATAGACCCGCTTGACCGTTACAACAATCACCGGGACTTCAACCAGCACATCAATGATGCCCTGAAGAAGATAGGCCCGGTGACCCGAAGCGGACGCGGCGGCAGGAAGGAGGTAAAGCCCCTGTTCCCGGAGCTTAGTACTTACTGGTCGCGCCACACATGGGCTACTATAGCGGCAAGCCTTGACATCCCCAAGGAAACCATAGCTGCCGCTTTAGGGCACGGACGTACAAGCGTGACCGACATCTACATCGACTTTGACCAGACGAAGGTTGATGTCGCCAACCGTCGCGTCATTGACTGGGTACTCTACGGCAAGCGTTGACTTCCCTCTTGCATATTTACCTCTGGCCGACTCTGATTCTTTCGGAGCCGGCCTTTTCGTTACATATCACATTTATCACGAGTATACGGACGAAAGCACAATCACTGAGGGAAAATGTGATATTAGCCTTTTGTAGTGACCTTTTGCATTGCTGTAAGATATATATAATATCCATGAGACGGTTGCTACTTTTTGCTGTGCTTAATAATTGTCACTATCTTTGCGTTGTCTAATTGTGGAACAAATACCACTTAATGACAATAAGCATGATTATAAACAGAGATACATACTTGCGAAAACTTATTTCGCGCAGACATAATGGAATGATAAAAATTGTCACTGGTGTCCGACGATGTGGCAAATCATTTCTACTTTCTACCATCTACGCAAGCTGGCTCAGAGAGCAGGGTGTAGATGAAAGCCACATTATAACAATTGATTTGGAGGACAGGCGCAATAAGCAGTTGCGTGACCCGGATGTGCTGTTGGGGTATATAGACTCCAAGATAAAAGATAATTCTGTGCACTACATAATGATAGATGAAATTCAGCATGTCCCGGAATTTGAGGATGTACTTAACAGCTATCTGAAAATGCCTAATGCTGATGTTTACGTAACTGGCAGCAATGCTAAATTCCTCTCTAAAGATATTATTACCACATTCCGTGGTCGTGGTGATGAGATAAAGTTGTTCCCACTGAGCTTCCGTGAGATATACCCTCACATGGATATGCTCAAGGACCGTGCCCTAACAACATATATGCTTTATGGAGGATTACCTCAGATACTCTTTGAGAACACAGATGAAGAAAAAAACGAATATCTTAAGGCCCTCTTCACCCACACTTACCTAAAAGATATAGTGGAACGCTATCATATTCGCAATACAGAAATCCTCGATGAGTTGTTAAACATTCTTGCATCCGGGATTGGCTCCTTGACCAATCCAACTAAACTTGTGAACACGTTTGAAAGCGTAAAGCATGAACGAGTTAACAGAATGACTCTTTCGTCATATCTTGATTATATCTGCGACTCATTCCTCATAGAGAAAGCTACAAGGTATGATATTAAGGGAAAACGGTATATCGATAGCCCCTACAAATATTATTTTGTGGACTGTGGACTTAGAAATGCACGTCTAAATTTTCGTCAAACAGAGCCGTCTCACCTAATGGAAAACGTCATCTATAATGAGATGCGAGTGCGAGGATACAATGTTGATGTTGGCGTCGTTCCAGTCAGAAAAAGGACTGTAGACGGGATTAACGCAAGAAGTCAATTGGAGGTTGATTTTGTATGCAATCTTGGCAGCAAGCGCTATTATATCCAGTCCGCGTATCGAATGCCTGACGAAGAAAAGTTAAAACAGGAAGAAGCATCATTGGTGAATATTGATGATTCTTTTAAGAAAATCATAATAGTAGGGGAAGACATTCCTATCTTGCGCAATGAGGCCGGAATAATGACGATAGGTATTTACGATTTCTTATTGAATGACAACTCGTTGGATTTGTAAACAACCAGTTCATTGGCTATTGAGGTGACAGAGCCCACCAAGGGTTGATATTACAAACCATCACAAGAAAGATTATTGACCGGGGGCTTTACGGCAAGCGTTGACTTCCCTCTTGTGCACTCCCTCACAGGCCGACTCTGATTCTTTCGGAGCCGGTCTTTTTCGCACTTATCTCATATATCACTTATCTCACATATCTCACATATCTCTCATATCTCTCATATCTCTCATATCTCACTTAACACATATAACTCACATATCTCACATAACACACAAATCTCACTTATCTCACATATCTCACTTAATTCACTTATCTCACTTATCTCACTTATCTCACTTATCTCATATATCTCATATATCTCACATATCTCATATATCTCACATATTTCACATATCTTACTTATCTCACTTATTTCACATATCTCACATATCACACACATCTCACACATCTCATATATCTCATATATCTCACATATCTCACTTATCTCACTTATCTCACTTATCTCACTTATCTCATATATCTCATATATCTCACATATCTCATATATCTCACATATTTCACATATCTTACTTATCTCACTTATTTCACATATCTTACTTATCTCACTTATTTCACATATCTCACATATCTCACACATCTCATATATCTCATATATCTCACATATCTCACTTATCTCACTTATCTATTGAAGTTTTGATAATCAGCACCTTATTGGTAATTGATGTTTTTAATGTGTCATTTTGAGGGTCAAGGAGTGTTTTACGGTACCTTTGTGGAAAAAACAGCCGCAGGCGAAATAGCAAGTAGTACTTTTGTCCGCACACGCGGCCAAAAGTCACTTGCCGCCCCTGTCAGGGCGGGAAACAGCCCCTGCGGGTCTGTTTGAATATAGTAAGGTATGGAAAAGAGAACCAAGCGACTTTGGATCCGTGTCAGCGAGGCTGACATGACCCTCTATAAGCGCAAAGCCGAGTCATTCGGAAGCGTCAGCGACATGGTGCGCACTGCCGTGACGCGGCTTAACGAGCCATCGGTGGCCGAGCGTATGCGCCGCGTCGACGAGCTGATGAAGCTATGCCGGGAAATTGACAACCGTCTTTCATGGGAGGGGAGCAATATCAACCAGCTTGCACGGCGAGCCAATGAAGCTCACCGGGCAGGTGTCATACCCGGAACTTTCTTCACCGAGGTGCTGATGCCGGAGCTGAGAAATGTGAGAAATGACATATATCTCACAAAAGTCACACTTGAGAGTATTCTCACAAAAGTAATCCGTGACAGATAACTATGATAGTAACGATGCTTCCCAAGAGCGCAAACTTCCATGCTGTGCTTTATAATGAGCGCAAGGTGGCCGAGGGTGTGGCGACGTTGCTTGTGAAAGATAACATCTCCGGAGCGGCAGCTTTCAATGACTACACCCCTGAGGAAATGCGTCAGTTTTTCATGGACTACTCCTCGCGCAACTCGCGGATTAAATTCCCGCAGTTTCATGTAGCGATTTCGTGCAAGGGGCATGAATACTCCGAGGAACAGCTTGTGGGACTTGCTCACCGCTGGCTTGCCAAGATGGGTTATGCTGACCAAGGCCAACCACTTCTTATCTATGGTCACCATGACACAGACAATACTCACATCCACATCATAACGTCAAGGGTGAACCCGCAAGGGAAAAAGATTGACCATAACCATGAATGGCGGCGAAGTCAGTCCATACTTGACTCCCTTATGGGCATTGATGACAAAAAGGCTGTTGAAGATGACATAGAAACGGCCCGTGGGTATACTTTTAACGACATCGGGGGCTTCCAGTCCATCATGCAGAGCCTCGGATATGAGTGTTACTTCAAGGCCGCTACCGGCAAGATCTACATCAAGAAGGGCGGGGCCATTAAGAAAGCCCTCGACCAAAGCGAGGTAGAGAGTTGGTTCAGGAAACACACACATCCGTTTAACGATGATAACCGTACAAAGGAACTTATACGTCGCCGAAGTCAGCTATACGGCATCATTAAGAGATACATGCGTTCATGCAGCTCCCTCAAGGAGTTTGCGGAAAGCATGAAGAAAGGATTTGGCATTGACCTTGTGTTTTACGGCAGCAAAGATAGCCCCACCGATTACCGTATAGTCGACCATAGCCAAAAAGCCGTTCACTATGCCGTGGTGGATATATACAAGTTCACATTTCAAACAGTGGAAGAGAGACTGAACGGGGCCAAAGAAACAATCTCACGTCTCCTGGCCGAAAACCCGGAGGCGACTACCCGCGAGGTCAACAAGACCCTGATGCGCGAATGGCATGCCTATATTAAGGAGGGAAACATTGTCATAGGCCATAATAAATATGCTCTCGATGACGCAGTCACTGCCGTCCTCAAGAACAACAACCGGGAAGCATATCGGCGGGAGAACCCGACATCCCGGAGCGAACATCCATCTTTCTCTTCACACAATATATCGAGAACGTCTTTCAATAAATCAACACCCTCCACAACTCACGAGCCTTCATCTCACATCAGAAGCTCCAATGCTCAAGGCGCACCCACCGTCAGCCGCGAACATGAAGTAGGCACCGGTGTCAACTCCGATGACCTCGATGAGCAGATGAAGCAGCGGCTGAAATTATGATGTGTCATTTTGACCCTCATTGTTCCAATCAGATTATCTTTGCAATATCAACCATCAATAATCAATCATCTTTCATTATGCTTACATTTAAACAAATCTCCCTGACCTTATCATTCCTTCTCGTTTCAGTCTTTCTCACCTCCTGTGGCGGCGACGATGACCGTGACGAGCCGACATATGTCACACCCACGGTGCAGCCCGGCGGCGGGACTGACACAGACGGGGATGATGAAGTCATCACCACCGTTACCCCCGAACAGATGTGCGGCCAGTGGGCGCTAACCAAGGTCGTTTTCCCAGACGGTACCGAGAAGGAGCTTGACATCATGTTCGCTCTTAACTCGGTTGACCTCTATCAATCTTTCGAGACCATCGGAGACATATACCAATATAGCGGCTCATCTGATGACCCGTCCGGAATAATCACGGCGATGGCATTCACCCATCGCATCGGGATGTATTCCTACATCTATGATTTCAGTCTGGCAATAGTTCAGAGCATTGAGGATGTGACCTTGTCTCTCAATGCCCTCGCCGACATCAATACGTTCAGCGCAGAGACATTCGTCATGAACGGGTCTTACTTGGAGTCAATCCCCGCTGCAGTATCAGCTGATGATTACCTGTACATACCCGACGCCACGATGTATGTGGAGCGAGTACGGTAGGACATACAATTGACCCCGGCACTTGTACTGATTGAGGCGGCATCACACGTGCTGCCTCATTTTTTATACTCCTAAATATACTCTGTCACCCTCTGAGAGTGTTGTGAGGTCTATTTGGTTGAGTAGACAAATTATAATGTTTCACTTTGAAAATGGCATTGGTCTGCGCTTTACCTTTGCGTCGATACGAACATTTACCCATCTATCATCACCTCTGTTATGAAAGATAACAACCTTATTATCACATTCGCTAATCAGAAGGGAGGGGTCGGCAAGTCCACCCTCTGCGCCATGTTTGCCACCTATGTCTCCTCGCTGGGTTATCCTGTGAGGGTGGTGGACTGTGACGGTCAGACCACAATCGCTCTTATCCGCAAGAAGGAGTTGTCAACCTCCGACGGAGAAGAAGCTCCCGCAGCGGAACCTTATGCCATCGATGTGCATCAGCTGAAAGACCCTCAGAGCACACAGGCCATGATTGCCTCGCTGGTGAACTTCGAGGGGGTGGTCATGATTGACGCTCCCGGCAACCTCAAGGAAGCGGGCCTTGTGCCTATCTTCGCCAACAGTGACTTCATCATCTGTCCGTTCACGCTTGACAAGATTTCCATAGTGTCTACGGCCACATTCGTGGTGCTCATCAACCGTCTCAGGGCAACCATAGGCGAGGTATTCAAGACCCGCACCATCTTCGTGCCCAACCGAGTTGACGGACGTGTCGGCACCGCCGCCGAGAAGAAGAATATCTCTGCCACCAAGCTCCACCTGAGCCACTACGGTGACATATCGCCGGAGATAGGTCTGCGGGCTTGCATGCAGCGTGTGTCAACCCTCACCCTCTCCGAGGAACAGACAGAGGTGAGCGGGGAAGCCTTCCGATTTCTCGCCTCTGCCCTGGGCTTGTCCGCGTTGAAAGCAGCTCAGGAGGCATTTACCACAACCAATGAAGCAGAGGAGGAGAGCCATGAGTAAGGAAATCATCACCGCACCCGCGCTTGACAGCCTCATGGCCGACATCCTGCCCATGACCCCAGCCGAAGTGACAACACCTATCATGCCCACAACGCCGGAGCCATTGGCCGAGCCTGAGTCCCCGACCACGGAGCGTACTCCCTCGCCTTTGCCTGACAGAGGCGACGCACTCGCCCACCTATATAATATAACAGAGGCCGAGCGTACACTATTCGCTGACCGCCGCCGCTTCAACATAGAGCTGAGTGACGACGTGGCCTTTATCCTCCGCACTGTGTCGTCACACCAACTGCCGCAAGGACTGGTGGTGTCGGCGATACTGCGCCATTACATCACGCATCATCTCGAAGCAATAAAGACATTACTCTCAAAGGGCCCCTCCACCGCATCAACTATCTTTCATACAGAGACAATAAGCGCCCCCGGACAAACCGGTGGAGAGACCTCACAACGTATCACTCCGTCCGGGGACGCTTATTCTTCCAACACAACAGATTGATATGTTCAGCACTTTTCTCACATTCATCATCATCGGCTATGTCCTCTACTACGCCTATCTGATAGTCAACGACCTTTACCTCAAGAAAGAGCCCACAGTGGCCACCCGCGCTGAGGAGGAGGACGTGGACATATCACAGGAGGTGAGCCAGTTTGAGTCGGAGCACATCACACGTGACAAGACCCCCTCGCACGACACATCCACCGCTGATAACCCGGCAGTGGTGTGCAACACCGCCGGGCTTGAGATCTCCGACCTGATGAAGCACATCGACGCTTTCGCCGAGGGAGAAGACTACGATGAACTTCACGCCATGATGGAGGACTGGGATTGTGCCCCGGCAGCTTGACACTGCAACATTATGTGAAAGAACTTACTGCTACTACCAACACCTGCCTATACTAACATTTCGCTTATACCAACACACTGCTTATACCAACCCAGTGCTTATACCAACATATTGCTACTACCAACACCCTTATCCATCAATCATATAATGTTTCGTATAAGCAATGAATATTCGGAAAAAGATACTGCGCACCGCAGTGCGCGCCAAGAACAGCAATCTTGGCCATAAGGCTCTCCTTTTTGGAGTGGCTCTTGTACTTGCCCAGTCATCCATGGCTCAAAGTGCCGGAGCCGCAGGGTTCACTCAGGCCACCACCGAATTTCAGAAGTACAAGGACCCTGTGCAGAAGCTCCTTTACGCCATCGCGGCTGTAATCAGCCTTGTAGGCGCATTCAACATCTACTTCAAGATGCAGAACGGCGACCAGGATGTGAAGAAGACCATCATGATGACCGTGGGCGGTTGCGTGGCCTTCGTAGCTGCTGCTTCGGCTCTCCCCGCTTTCTTCAATTGATAAGATGGAGGGCCAGTATGGCTACCCGGTTTTCAAGGGGTTGCAGAAACCCCTTGAATTCATGGGTATTCGCGGACGCTTTCTGGGAATAGCCGCCGCCACCATCGGTGTCACATTTATAGTCTATTTTGCCTTGGCTACAACCGTAGGGCAAGCAACAGGCATATCTGTGGCTCTCGCTTGCCTCGCCGCGGGGTTGCTTACCATCTACGTCAAGCAAAAGACAGGCCTTCATTCCAAGAAGAAGTACCGTGGCATAAAGGTGTATCACCATCTATTCAATCATTAGTCAACCGATGGCCAAGACAAAGCGTAGCGTGTTCGACGGTTTGTTTGTCGGACTTGAGGATGTTCCCGACCCCAAGACAGGCACGGTCAACACCATCATTTTCGGTGAGAAGGGTGAGGGGTCATGCATCATGGAGATTGAAAACCCGGTGCTGACACTCTCAACTGATGTCAATGATTACCTGACATTTCACAGTGTGCTGCTCAACATTGTGCAGATTGTGGGGGAGGGATATGCCGTGCAGAAACAGGATATATTCTGCCGTCAGGCCTACAAGTTCACGCCTCCTGCCGAGGCTGAGTTCCTGACACGCAAATACTTTGCCTACTTCAACGGCAGAGAGTACACGCAAATCAAGACATACCTTATCATTACGCAGCGCCCACTGCAGGGGCGCATGGTGAAGTACGACCCCAAGACATGGGAGGACTTCTACACCAAAATATCAAAGGTGATGGACTGTCTCAATGAGCGAGGCATAGCATGCCGTAAACTCGACAAGCGGGAGGTCAACGAGTATCTGCACCGCTTCATGTGCTTCAATTTCCGTGATGGTGCATTCTCGATGACTAACTTCAAGTGCTCCGATGAATACCTACGCACCGGCGACCGCATTATACGCTCGTTCCCTCTCGTTGACATCGACGAGATAAACACCCCGACATGGGTTGTGCCCTACAGCCTGTCGCCGGTCAACGGCTACACCATCGGCACAGACTTGTTCTCATTCCTCTCCGGGATACCTGACACAGACCTTGTTGTCTACAATCAGGTGGTGCAGATACCGGCCCAACGCGCACTGCTCCGCAAGCTCCAGCAGAAGTCCAAGCGTCACGCATCCATGCCAGACCCAAGCAACAAGATTGCCAAGGCCGACATCGACACCGTGCTTGAAAAAATAGCCGTGGACTCTTCACTGCTGGTACTGTCCAACTTCAACTTAATTGTGAGCTGCCCCGTGGATAAAGCAACCCAGGTGGCATCTTACATAGAGACCAAACTCTATGACTGCGGTTTCACCCCATCAAAGACTGCATACAATCAGCTGGAGCTGTTCTGCAACAGCTTCCCCGGAAGGGCTTACTCGCTTAACTCGGACTATGACCTCTTTATCACACTCGCTGAAGCAGCACTATGCTTCTTCTACAAGGAGCATCTGAAGCACTCCGAGGACACTCCGCTGAAGACATTCTACACCGACCGTCAGGGTCTCCCGGTGTGTATCGATATCACCGGCAAGGAGGGGCGCGTGAAGATGACTGACAATGCCAACTTCTTCTGCATCGGTCCGTCAGGGAGCGGCAAGTCGTTTCACATGAACTCAGTGGTGCGTCAGCTGCTCGAACAGGGCACTGACGTGGTGATGGTTGACACCGGCGACTCCTATGAGGGTATCAACGCTTACTTCGAGGGCACCTACATCAGCTACACCAAGGAAAAACCCATATCGATGAACCCATTTAAAATCACCGATGTGGAGTATAACGAGAACTTCGGTGAGAAGAAAAACTTCCTCAAGTCGCTGATATTCCTGATATACAAGGGAAATGATGTGCCCACGAAGATTGAGGACAAAATCATCAATCAAACCATCGTGGAGTATTATGAGGCATACTTCCGTCCGTTTGACAAGTTCACGCCCCATGAGCGCGAGACATTGCGCCGCCGACTGATTTTGGAGGACAAGCGCGACGGCAAATATGACCGATATGCCGAGGAGTTCAAGCGACAGTATCACCGCGACGCACCCAACCCTGACATCAACGCAGATGAAGCATTTGACACCTCCGAGGAACGCGCCGAGCGACGGCGCAACCTTAAGGCAAAGTCAGACAAACTCGTTGCCATGATCAACGATGAGAAAGCCACCGAGGGTGAGCGCAAGAACGCCAACTCGGCCCTGATGAAAATCATGGATGAGTTGGAGACGCTCATGGAAGACCACTATCTGCTGAAAATCGACGCCCGCATCGATGACATGGAGCGCAAGAAGCGGGCCATGCCGGTCAGGGAACTGTCATTCAACTCCTATTATGAGTACGCCATAGAGCGCATACCGCAGATATGCCTCTCAGAGAAGATACACTTTGACATCAATGAGTTCGCCTCAATCCTCGCACAGTTCTACAAAGGGGGCGAGCTGCAAGACACGCTCAACTCCGACCTTGACACCAACCTCTTTGACGAGCGGTTCATAGTCTTTGAAATAGACAAAATCAAGGATGACCCTGTGCTCTTTCCCATCGTGGTGCTTATCATCATGGATGTGTTCCTGCAAAAGATGCGCATCAAGAAAGGACGCAAGGCCCTTATCATTGAGGAGGCGTGGAAAGCGATAGCGTCACCTACCATGGCCGAGTATATCAAGTATCTCTACAAGACGGTGCGCAAGTTTCACGGCATTGCCGGGGTGGTGACTCAGGAGCTTAATGATGTGATAGACTCTCCCATCGTCAAAGAGGCCATCATCAACAACTCGGATGTGAAGATACTCCTTGACCAAAGCAAGTTTAAGGATCGCTATGAAGATATTTCCCGCATACTGGGCCTGACGGACGTGCAGCGGCAACAGATATTCACCATCAACGCGCTTAACAACAAGGAGGGACGCAACTACTTCAAGGAGGTGTGGATATGCCGGGGTCAGGTGTCGGACGTGTACGGCGTGGAGGAACCCCCGGAGTGTTACTGGGCATATACCACCGAGCGGGCCGAGAAGGAGGCCCTGAAGATATACCGCGCATATTATCACAACTTTCAGGATGCGATAGAAGCGATAGAGCGCGACCGCAAGAAAGCCGGTGCACGTGGCTACCTCGAATTCGCCCGAATGGTCAACGCTAAACAAAAAGTGATGTCACTATGGAACGATTGAAGATTTTAGGCGTATGCCTTATGGTCGCCTCTCTGTGGAACCACATGAGAGCCAATGAGGTCAATGTCGACGCGCAAGCCGTGCTGGCCTGGACGGTAGGTAGCACGTACATAACGCAGCTGGAGACCGGCAACAACAACTTAATCACCAACACCAAGGATGCCACGGACTCCATCCAAAGGAAAACGGCTCAGATGGCTCTGTGGAGCGAGGGGATTAAGGCCGTGATGGCTGACTGTGATGAGTTCGGCAAGGAGTCCGTCTACTATCAAATGATGGTGGACGAAATGGCGGCTATTGTCAAGGCCAATACAGAACTTATCGCTGCCGCAAAGGCTCGTCCCGGCTTCAGCACCGCCGCTATCCTTGCCAAAGGCTGGTCACTCACTGTCAACGGTGCCCATATCGTCAATGACTTCTGCAACATAGTCAACAACGGCAAGATTGACCACCCCTTCAAACTTGCCGGTGTTGAGAAGCACAAGGATGGAGGCAACTATATGCAGCGCGAGAAGAGACTGAGGCTCACCGTCACTCTCCTCGGTAACATTCAGGATTTGCGCCGTCAGCTTCAGATACTGGTAATAGGATGTCGTTATTGGGGGCTTACAGACTTGCTATGCAATCTTGACTACCGAAGTTGGGCCACCTTGATAGGTATGGATGCCAACGCACGCTACTCCATCAACCTGTGGAACCGAACTTTTAACCAATAACCATGGGCACATTCATTAAATACGCCGCAGTCATCATAGCTTGCATTTGTTTATGCCCGATGGCCCATGCTGCAACCGAGAACATGAAAGCCTTTCCCGGATGCCCGGAGATAGAGGCCTTGATAAGCATGCACAAAAGCCTCTATCAAGATGCCGTCACGTCCTCGAAATTTGTCGCTGCAACTGTTCCACAAAATATAGAGAAAAAATCGCTGCAACAGAAGTGGAAGGAGACCCGTGAGGTCGTCAATCAACGACTTGATGCAGCAAGCGCTTGGGCCTCGCTCGCTACGCTGTTGATTACCACAAGCCTTGACGTAATCGACCTGTCAACGGAGCTAAATGACTTTATCGCAGAAGGACAAACGCTTATACGCCAAAATCCGGCGACCGCATTTTACTACTATAAGACTTACACCTATGTCTCCGACGAAATCAAACGTCTTTCAAAGCAGGTAGCCATAAGCTCGTTGGCGCAATCCGGTGTGCTCAAATCAACAATGGAACAGAAATTTGCTGTAATGTACTCCATAGGCTCTTCCATAACGATAATTAGAGGGGCACTGCGCTCAACACTCTTCAAGTGTCGCTGGATGCTTGGTGACAAGATTCGTTTGGAACATATACGCGAGATAGTCAAGGATGATGAAATGCAGAGATATGCCAAGTCGGCCATTGACTGGTGGATGTCACGGCATCATAATGAGGAAACAGAGAAGACTAATTAATAACGACCATGAACAGATTAACGTCAAGATTATTGATAATGATGCTTGCCATAGGCGTTGCAATGCCGTATGCCGCAGCTCAGCACAATGACCCCAACCTGCGCAAGCAGATTAACGCAGTGTTTGGAGTCGACAAGTGGGAGTTCGCGCCCGGTTTCAACTATTGGCTGCTCCATCAGCATTACTCAGGAGCCTCGATGCATTACAGCTTTCCGTTCTCAATCAATTATAAGTTTGACGAGGAGAAGGCGAGCACAAAGCGAATATGGCGTCCGATAATCAACGAGGTTGTACTCCAGGAGCAGCGCAAGCAGCTGATGGAGGAACAGAACCAGGAGCTTGACAAGTCATACACCGATATGCTAATGTCAGTGCTTGACCGTCAGAACCCGATAGTGTCACAGTCGTACCGCGAGTACTTCGAGAAGTATCAGGACGGCATGGAGGAGGCTCTGAACCTTGCTTGCAAGTACAGCGGCGGCAAGGAGATGGAGAGCATCAAGAAGCTGATGCTCAAAAACGAGCTGCTGGTGTCGGAAGTGGAGTATGTGACGACACAAGTGCCTAATGCCGGAGCACTCGCCGCCGGAGCCATGGAGAGCGGGGCGCGGCAGAAGGAGCTTGAAAGGATATACACCGAGATGGGCGAGCTATACGGCCATGCCGTCAACTTCGCCAAGTATTGCTACTTAAAGTATCGGAAGTCCGCAAACATCACGGCACAGCCGGTGGACTTCAACCCCAAGAACTGATTGCTATGCTGCTCGATTTAATAACCACTACGGTTGGTCTGTCGTTTATTGACGACCATATGTGTGACATAATAGATGCCCTCGGCAAGACCGGGCCGCAACTCGGCATTCTCTCCATCGCCAAGAATATCGGCGTGTGCCTCGCTCTTGGCGTAGGTGCTTACGAATCATACATGATGATGCTGGGACGGCGCGGCATGGATGTGATGAAGATACTCCGCATTGTCATAATCGCCCTCTGCATATCCCAATCCACATGGATTGCCGGAAGACTGAAGTCTCCGGGGCTGAGTATGGCTGCTCAGATGAGTGTGCAGATGAATACACAAAACAAGCTCCTGACAGAACAGGAGGAGAAGCTGAGAGAGGCGCAGGATGAGTTCATCACAAAGATGTTCAATGACCTTGACACTCTTTATCAACAGCAGAAAGCAGAGAATATAAAAGCTCATGAGGACGAGTGGTTGGGTGAAGTCACCGGAAAAATAGATTCATTAGGAGACCTCGTTGAGACTTGGGGTAAGAAAGCCGCTATATGGTTGCAGGTGAATATTGCCAACGCTCTCAACTACGTCATCCGCTGGCTGTCGGAGGTAATCTTTCAGATGATGTTTTACGGGATTCTGATTACTCAGAAGATTGCTCTCAACCTTATGACGCAGTTCTTGCCGTTGGCTTTCGCATTATCGCTGGCCCCGCCGTTCAAGTCGGCATGGTCGCAATTCATATCCAAGTTTTTAAGCGTCACCCTCTGGTCTCCTATCGCCTACATGATGGTGGTATATGTAGATATGATAATAGGATATTCACTTAAAAACGACACTGCAGCAATGCTCCAAATCACGGATATGTCGTGGGGACAGATCGGCGGTCTCGGCCTGAATATGCTGGGGACTACCGTCACTTACGCCACGGCGATGTTCATCGGAGCCAAGATGATCAGCATGACCACTGAGATTGCCGGATGGCTCATACCGGGGGGTATGTCGTCAGGCATGGGAGCTGCCACCACCGGGGCCGTGATGGGGGCCGTTGTCGGAAGGGCTTCTTCAGCAGGAAGCTCAGTAGGTAGCACTATTGTTTCATCCGTAAAATCAACAGCTCACGCAGGAGGAAGTGTGGCTAACATGGCAGGTGGTGCTGTCATAGGGGCTATGGGTGGTACGGTTGCGGGAGCTGTGAGAGGGGCAGCCTCAGGTACTCGCGGCGCCATGCAAAATTTCAGGGGCATGAACAGTGACCTACAGTCTAAAAATAAGTAGTATCACCACTATGCTGATACAGAACCTTGAACAGAAAACGCGGTTGGCGTTTTTCACGGTAGTGGCTGCTTGCGCCATGTGTGTGGCATTGTGTTGCCTGTGTTTCGGCTATGCCTCGCGGATTATCTCTGAGGAGCGCAAGAAGATTTACGTGCTCGACGGTGACATCCCGTTTCTCGCCGAAAGGGCTGAGCTTGAGGCCAATTTCATTATGGAGGCTCAGGCTCATGTGTCTCTGTTTCACCAATACTTCTTCACGCTCCCTCCCGATGACGACTACATAGAGTGGAGCGTCAATCAGGCACTCTATATGGCCGACGGCTCGGCACTTCGACAGAAACACGCACTGCAGGAGGCGGGATTTTACAACGATATAGTTTCTTCATCCGCCAACTGCACCATAAAGTGTGACTCCATCAAGATTGACGAAAGTGAGCGCAAGTTCGTGTACTACGGCACTCAGAAGATACGCCGTCGCACCCGGCTGCAACGACGCACACTGGTGACAAGCGGCTCCATAGAGAATGTGCGGCGCACCAAGAACAACCCTCACGGGCTCCTTATCACCGGGTGGCGCACATTAGAGAACAAGGACTTGGAATATTAACCCCTCTTTAGTTGATTGATATATGTTCGGTATTAAAAAACGGATGCGGGCATGCTCGCAGTCCGTCCACTCCAAGCTGAGTGAGTGTGCCTCGTCATGTTGGGTGCGACTCAAAACCCGCGTGGGTTTCGACCGTCGCGTGGAGCAAGCCAATATGTGGGCAGAGGCGCACCCCCGCCGCTTCTTTGGATATGTCATGGGAGTATCGGCGGTGATTTTGGCGACATCGCTTGCAATGGGCCTCTGCGGTAACCCTGACGAGCCGGAGGTCTCGGCGCCATCTGTCACCCACTCGCAAAACGTAGGCATTGACCGTGTGATTGGCGGCATGAGGGCCATTCATGCCAATAACGACATCATCAGCACCACTGTGCTCAAGGCTCGCATGACGGGTGACCAACTCCGCTATGAGATTGACTCCCTGCGCGCATTGCCGGTGAAAACCGCCGAGGACTCGGCGGCAATAATGCGAAAGGGAAAGCAACTTGAAGGTATCATAAGTTTCTTTGAACAGCATGAAAAAGATTAACCTGCGGGACCCAAAATACATATTCCCGCTTATCATCGCCGCGCCGCTTATCTTTCTGGCCTACATCATCGCCGGTTTCTTCCCGGACTCTGACAACACTCAGGTTGCCTCAGAGGGTCTGAACCTTGAGGTGCCGGATGCAAACACTGATGACATCCTCTCAAAGTATGACGCGATGTCACGACGGTTTGCTCGCGATGACGACGCCTACACCGCCATGGGTGATATTGGCAGGGACATTGAGCAGAAGGAGTCGCTTGATGATGCCTACACAGATGCCGAGAAGGAGCGCATCGACCGTGAGAATGCCGAGAGAGCTGCCCAAGAGGAGGCGTTGAAGCAGATGCAGGAGAGCTTCGCCCGTTCTCGCGAGCGTGTACGCACTGCCGGAAGTGTCAACACTGCACAGGCTCAGGAAGATGACTACGCCGAGTCATACAGGCAGATGCAGCAGCTTGCCGAGCAACGGCAGCGACTGATGCAGTCATTTATCAACGGTGGCTCCGCTGTCGAGGAGAAGAAGCCGGACCCGGTTGCCGTCACGCCTCCCGAACCACCAAAGCTGGTGCTCAAAAGCGCAGCGGCTAACGCTGAAAAGTTCCACACCATTTCTGACACGGACATCACGGGCGATGACGCCCTTATCAAGGCCATGATTGACAAGACAACCAAGGCGCATGAGGGGACGCGGCTCCGCTTCAAGCTCCTTGATGATGTCACCATCGAGGATGTGGAGCTTAAGAAAGGCACATATCTCTACGGCACAGTGGTGGGCTTCGGCCAGCAGCGTGTGATGGCCGAGGTGTCGAACATACTTGTGGGCAACAAGTTCCTGAAAGTGTCGCTGGCTGTGTTTGACAATGACGGCATGGAGGGCTTCTACGTGCCTGAGTCGGCGTTTCGGGACTTCATGAAGAATGCCGGGGCTTCTGCCGTGTCAAACAACATAAACTTCACTTCCGGCAACTATGGCAGCGAAATCTCCGGGGAGAACATTGCACTTCAGGCCCTTCAGAACGTATACTCGGCGGGCACCAATGCCATATCAGCCAATATGCGCAAGAACCGGGCCAAGATTAAATATAACACCCTCGTATATCTCATTAACTCTAAAGAGGCTATCTGAACAATATGAACCGCATTATCACTTCCGTTTGCGCCGTGGCCCTTTCGGCTCTGCCCTCTGTGGCGCAGCTTGCATCCAAGGCCACCATCTTCATCAACAAAGATGTGACCACACACATCGTCATGCCGGAGAACATCAAGCTTGTGGACATTTCCACGAACAACATCATAGGCAACCAGTGTGAGGCAAACATCGTGCGCATCAAGCCCTCGCTGGAACAGGACTCCCTGGGCCGTCCGCAGCTCCGCTTCCACAACTGCCAGATGCTGGGCACCATCACCATTATCGGGGAGAGGCACATCGCACAGTATGACGTGGCATATGCCGACCGCCCTGTCAACGCGGCCTCGATTTACAAGGTGAAGCAGCGTGACCTCGATGACTACATCAACCCCGGTGTGGCTATGCCGGAGTCGGACATGGCCTCTTATTGCTGGGCCATTTACCGCAGCGGACGCAAGTTCAACAACATCACCTCTGACCGAAACGGCATCAAGGGGGCCGTCAACAATATCTACTCCGTTGGTAACTATTTCTTCATCGACTTCACCCTGCGCAACAAGACTAACGTGCATTATGACATCGCCGAGATGCGCGTGTTCCTCTCTGACAAGAAGGAGGTGAAGGCCACCAATGTGCAGACCATCGAGCTTACGCCGGTCTACACCCTAAACCTCGCCAAGGGTTTTGACAAGGATTACCGTAACGTGATGGTGCTTGACAAACTGACCTTCCCGGAGGAGAAGGTGCTTCGCATCGAGGTGTCGGAAAATCAGATTTCAGGCCGTGTCATCGCCCTGGAGATTGAGTATCAGGACATCCTCAATGCTGACGGTTTCTCGCCGGAGCTTTTCAAGAAACTCCCTCAGAACATCCCTTCACACATCTATCGCTGATTTACTCAATCATTCATTTATCACAACACTTCGCGACAATGAAAAAACTGATACTTGCCACTATATTCCTGCTTACGGTTTCCGTGGCCACATATGCCGGTGACGGCGACGGACGCATCACTGTCAATGCCGGTTTCCTTTTCCCCTCTACGCTTGACGCTCAGATAGGCTATGAGCATGACCTGAGCTATGGAAGTGCCATCGAGGTCTACGGCGAGGCGGGCAACCATTGGCAGCAGCCCACGTGCCACAACTTTTGGAAAGGCTACTATTGGGACGGCGGCGTCAACTACAAGTACCGGCTGAAACGCTTCAAAAACGGCATGCTCCGTGTGCGGGGTGGGGTAACCGCCGGGGCTGACCGCCGAAAGTTCTTCTTCGGCCCGGAGTTGGGTTTCGAGTATGATTACATCTTCCCCTGCGGCATCCGCTTCTGCATCATTCAGAAGAACAATATCAACTTCCTTCACGGCGACACCTTCCGCAACGGCTTGCTCATCGGCTTCAAGTTCCCGCTCTGAGGATAATTTGTGCACTATCACAGCCCCATTGATTTCAACATTGCCTCTATGCTTGTGGTTTCAATAGGGCCTACGAGCTTTCCCTCTTTTGCGTCTTGTATTGCCCTGATTGTTGTTTCATTAGGCTCGTTGTAGACGGCATCTAACAAAAGGGTTGCGGCAAGTTCGTCAGTACTGCATTGTTGTTCCCTGGCCATGCACTCCAGTCTGCTGACCAAATATTTTGGAACATGAATGGTGAAAGCTATCCGCTTATTGTCTTTGCACATGAGCCTATTATTTGTTCGCAAAGTTAATTCTTCGTCCTGAAACATAAAAATTTTGTTCGTAGCTGATTATGGCATTTGAGGAAACGAAAGAGATGCAGCAGATGTACACGATGTTTCGCAGCTTCGTGTACATCGTGCTTATCTTTGAGCTGGTGATGAACCTCCCCATCCCGGCATCGCTATGCCCGGAGATGATACTCAGGCTGATACGGTCATTCAAGGTGTTCAACACTGTGGGGTCATGCAAAATCATCGAGATTGTCTGCGTGTGCATCACCTGCATAGGCACCAAGGCCACCAAGTCGCTCAACTTCTCGTTCCGCAGAATGGTAGTCACCCCGCTTGTAACCGGGGCTGTGCTCACCGCCCTCTGCTTCGTGTTTCATCATGGACTGTGGGGGGGCATGACCGACTTTGGCGTTAGCGCAAACCGTCTGATTTATGCCCTGTGCAGCGTGGCCGGTCTTGTGCTGGTCAACCAGGGGCTTGACGGATTCGCCAAATATTACAACAACAAGGTGGCGGAGGACCGCTTCAACTTCGAAAACGAGTCGTTTGAGCAGAGCCGGACTAAAGAGGATACCGATTACTCGGTGAACATCCCGATGATATTCTACCACCGCAAGAAGATGCACAAGGGCTGGATTAACATCATCAATCCTTTCCGTGGCACTATCGTGCTCGGCACTCCGGGTTCCGGCAAATCGTTTGGCATCATTGACCCGTTTATCCGGCAGCACGCCTCTAAGGGCTTTGCCATGATGGTCTATGACTACAAGTTCCCCACACTCGCCAAGAGCCTGTTCTATCAATATTGCAAGAACAAGCACTACGGACACTTGCCCGAGGGGTGCAAGTTTCATGTGGTGAACTTCTCAGACGTGGAGCACTCTCACCGCATTAACCCCATACAGAAGAAGTATATCCCTGACTTGGCGGCTGCTTCCGAGACTGCGTCGACGCTGCTGGCCGCGCTCAACAAAGGGGGCGGAGAAAAGAAAGGGGGCAGCGAGGCCTTCTTCACCAATTCGGCAGAGAACTTTCTCGCGGCTATTATCTATTTCTTTGTCAACTTCCACCCCACAGGCTACCATAAGGGAAAGAAGTGCCGCCGCTACATCGCTTGCCGGGGTGAGAAGCTGGAGGTGATTATCCGGGGTCGTAACTCCCTTGAGGCCGTCAATGCCAAGGGGGAGAGGGTGCTTGACTTCGTGGACTGCGACCGGGGTAACGTGTCGGTTGACGAGGACAATATGTTTAACTCGCTTGTCGGGTTCAAGTATTATGACTCAGCCCGTCAACTGGTGATGATAGAACGTGAATGGTGGGAGGACTCCGATGGCAACGAGGTGACACCTGACACCTTCACCGGCGAGTACTCAGATATGCCTCACGTCCTGGCACTCCTCGGCAAAGCCTATTCGGATGTGTTTGACATACTGATGGGCGATAGCCACATCGCATCGCTGATGGCTCCTTTCCAAAGCGCGTACACCAACAAGGCCATGGAACAGCTCGAAGGCATGGTGGGCACTCTGCGTGTCAACTCCGCGAGGCTGGTGTCGCCGGAGGCCTACTGGGTGTTCACCGGCGATGACTTCGACCTGAAGATTTCCGACCCTGACAACCCCTCATATCTGGTCATTGCCAACGACCCGGAGAAGGAGCAGGTTATAGGCTCTCTTAACGCCGTGATCCTTAACCGTCTTGTGACGCGTGTCAACTCCAAGGGCAACATTCCCGTGAGCATCATCGTCGACGAGTTGCCTACTCTATACTTCCACAAGATTGACCGACTTATCGGTACAGCCCGCAGCAACAAGGTCGCAGTGACCCTCGGCTTTCAGGAACTGCCGCAGCTTGAGGCCGACTACGGCAAGAACGGCATGCAGAAAATCATATCAACCTGCGGCAACATCTTCATGGGCGCGGCACGAAACAAGGAAACCCTTGAATGGGCGCAGAATGATGTCTTCGGCAAGGTCAAGCAGCAGTCCACATCCATCACTATCAATGACCAGAAGGTGTCGACATCCATTTCTGAGAAGATGGATTACCTTGTCCCCGCCGCAAAGATTGCCGACATGGCTACCGGCTGGCTTGCCGGACAGACGGCACGTGACTTCACGGCCACTGCCGAGGGGGTGTTCAGCGGGTTTGACATCAACGAGTCCGAGGAATTCAAGACCTCGAAGTATTTCTGCAAGACCCACTTCGATATGGGGCGCATCAAGGCAGAGGAAGCTCGCTATCAGGAACTCCCCAAGTTCTACACATTCCACAGCGACCGCGAGCGCGGGATAATACTTAACCGCAACTTTGAGCGCGTCAACGCCGAGGTGGATTGCATAATCTCCGAGATACTCGGCAAGGAGGTCAGCGAGCAGCTACGCCGCGTCATCATCCGCGAGGGTATGCGCATCCCCCGAATGCCATCCGGCGAACTCGCCTTCTGACTACAGTGATTAATCCTTTATTAGTGTTCTTTGACACCGTGTTCACATGGTTTGTGAACACGGTTAAATTTTCTTACTTTTGCGTTGTTCAAATGGATTATGAAGATAACTTTTGACAAGGAATATCTCGACGAACTCTTCCACACTGGCAAGTGTTCTGACAAGAAACATCGATACCAGCCACAAGTCGTAAGAGGCTATATAAAGGCAATCCTCGTGCTGATGGAGGCTAAGTCGGTAGAGGATTTGTATCATTTCAACAGTCTCCACTACGAAAAGCTTGTTGGCGATAAAAAGGGTATTGAGTCCGTCAGAGCAAACAGTCAATACAGGATAGAATTTACCACCAAGGAAGATGTAGGAGAGACAATAGTTGTTATCTGTAACATATTGGATTTGTCAAACCATTATAAGTAAATAGCATGAACGACAACGATTTCGGAGCATATCCTATTCATCCGGGAGAGCTTCTAAAGGATGAAATAGAATGTCGCAAGATTTCTCAGCGCAAGTTGGCTGAAAGCATCGGTATGTCACATACTGCGCTGAATGAAATCCTCAATGCCAAGCGACCTATATCTATACAAACCGCCTATTTGATTGAGGCGGCCATGGATCTTCCGGCTCATATTCTTATAGGTATGCAGTCTCGATATGACATTCAAACGATGAAAGCCAACAAGTCATTTTTGGCTCGTCTTGCAGCAGTTCGTAAAATTGCAGCCGTACTATGATTACACTTCCCGGTATAGATCCGAGGATGATTGCCAATAACTTGACACCATCGGAACCCACCCATCCCGGCAGACTCATTAAGGAAGAGCTTGAAGAACGCAATATTACTCAAGCGAGCTTTGCTCGTCAGATAGGCGTGGCTCCATCTTTTATTAATGAGGTAGTCAACGGCAAGCGAGCTATTAATACCGAACTCGCTCTCATGGTTGAAGCATCCCTTGGTATAGCCGCGCACATCCTGCTTGACCTCCAAGCTGATTACAATATGCAGGTAGCCAAGTCGGACACCTCGTTCATGTCAAAGCTGGCCAATATCCGCCGCGTGGCGGCTATGCTTTAGCCAAGTTTAGGTGATGTCCCTTCACAAGTCTTTGAGGGGGTCTGAGAGGAGGACGCGGAGCTTGTCGGTGTAGTGGGGATCCTCGGCATAGCCGAGGGTTTTGAGCCTCTGCAGATAGGGACCACCTTTGTACTTGTACTGTACCTTAGTACGGTACGCCTTGACGCTGTCCTGCCACCGCTCAAACCGGAAATACTCAACATCCCACGGCTGACGCAGCCCGAAGATATTGCTATGGGTGTCAGCGAGCAGCTTCGTCGCGTCATCCGCGAGGGCTTCTGCGTTGTGTTTGTTATAAATATTTTGTATTTTTGCAAACTAAAACAACACAGTTATGGCAACTCCAATAAAACAAGTCCCTATATTAACCGGCGAACTGGCCGAGGCATTTGTGCGTCAGGCAGAAGCTAATGAGAGAAGGCCCCATGGGAAATTGCCCAAAGAAAGAGAGTCCGAAATCAAACGTGTAATGCGTGAAATGGAGGATTTTGTTCCTTCATGGAGGCATAATGCTTAAACACATAAAGCTCAATGTCTTTCAAACTAACGCAGGATTGTAAACTTATAAAGGTTGACTCTGACCTTTTAGCTCATTGTCAACCTTTTTCATGCGGAGCAGAAGACCTCGATGAATTCCTTCTCAACGATGCGTTGTTGTATGAAAAAGGTTTGATGGGCAAAACATACTGTTGGCTTCTCAATGACGACAACACTAAAATCGTTGGATTTGTCACCCTTGCGAATGCGGGTATTCAAACGACCCATATGCACAACAATCCTAAAAGACATCTCAACAGACACATCCCTTTTGAAAAACAAGGACGTACATACCCGGCGGTGCTGATTGGACGAGTAGCTGTGGCTAAGGAGTTTCAGGGGCAAGAGTTTCGAGCCGGAACTCAAATAATGGATTTTGTTAAGGATTGGTTTGTCGCAGAAGACAATAAGACAGGATGCCGTTTTGTGTTAGTGGATGCAGTTAATAATCTCCATACATTAGCATATTATAACCGCAATGGGTTTAAGCCGTTGTTCCCCAGAGAGGCAGACGAGAAAGAATTCTATCACATTAAGGATGACGACAGCTTGAGAACACGTATGTTATATTTTGATTTACTGGACATCGTGTGATTGACGACCCCTTCACAGGTCTTTGAGGGGGCCTGAGAGGAGGACGCGGAGCTTGTCTGTGTAGTGGGGGTCCTCGGCATAGCCGAGGGTTTTGAGCCACTGCAGATAGGGACCACCTTTGTACTTGTACTGTACCTTGGTGCGGTACGCCTTGACGCTGTCCTGCCACCGCTCAAACCGGAAATACTCACCATCCCACGGCTGACGCAACCCGAAGAGATTGTTGTGCGTGTGACATACCCGGCTCTTGAACCACCCGGTCTCCAGGATCGCTTGGGCGAGCACCACACGGGGGTGCTTGATGCCGTTACTGATAATCTCAGCGATAAGTGACTCGATTGTCAGGTCATCGGCCGGGGCATACGTGCCGCTGATGCCGGTGTCTGACGGCTCCGTAGCCAAGTAACTTATCCGGTCAGATTGCCGCTTTGCCACAGCCAACTCAATCCTGAGCATGAAGTTCTCATAGAGGAGGCTGTCAACCAACGACTCATAATACACCACTTGCCGAGAGGCAATGGAGCGCACCCTGTCAGCCTCGCCGTCAGTGACGAGGCTGTCAGGCATTGTTACGCCTACTTCTACAGGGATGATAGTGATACCTCGCAGGGAGTCGGCCATGGCATACGTCTCCATCTCCTCTCGGTTAACTTCCATGACGGGATTGACATTGTAAGGTTCGTGCTTGTCAAATGACACTGTGTTAAATGTGTCGGCACTCACATAGAGCCAGTGTAACAGCATGAATATCAACAAGAAAAAATTTTGATGTTTCACTTTGAAAATGGCGTTGATTTGCAAAATACCTTTGCAGTGTGTGGCAAACGTCACATTGCGCACTGCAAAAATACCAATCACTTCACTCGCCGATGAATACTGACACATCAAACCGCTACGTCCCTCTCCCTTACGCAGAGCTTGCCAAGGTTGGACTCTCCCGCGAAGTGCTGGAGACAATGCCCTCACAATTCGTGGATGCCCTGAAACGAGGCGAGGTAACACCTATCGTCAAAATCTCTGTGGTGGCTTCCAATGGCGCGGTGGTGACTCTCCCCCTGCGGTTGCAGGTGGTGCATGATGGCACGTCTGCGGAGCCTCGCCTGATGGCTTTCCCCACTCGCAGCCAACTTGACAACACGCTCAATCTCAGCCGCTATGAACTTGAGAAGCTGCGCGACGGCGAGACTCTATCCAAGGAACTGATGATTAACGGCAAGCTTGAAGCCCACTTGATACAATATGACGGACGCACCAACTCTCTCGTCCACACTCCGTCAACGGGCCTCCGTCTTGATGATCGGGTGCGCGAGCTGGAGTCAATCAACGACATTCAGCTTGGCACTCAGCAGAAAGAGCAGATACGCCTCGGACGGCCGGTGGAGCTTACAGTGGGCGATGAGAAAGTGACCGTAGGCGTAGACCTCCGCGAGCCACACCACTTCAAGGTTATCAAGGGTGACATGGACGAGTGGAAGCGCCGCGAACTTGAGCGTTATGACATCGCCCATCCCGAAGTGATGGGATTTGTTAAGACCGACCGCAACCGATGGGAATACCAGCAGGTGGTCAACCGTCACTCCTCCGCTCATTCTGTGCAGCGTGAGCGCACTGCATCAATGCACATCTGATTTTTACAGCCAACCTTATAAACCGACAATAATGGCAACCGCTGCATACGTCCTCTCGGACTATTTCCGCGACTACTTCATCCGTTTCATCGCCGAGTCGGGATACTCGCTTGAAGATTTCCCGACCACAGACATTGATGCCCGCTGTGAGGCGGCATGGGACACTTTCGAGCGTGACCGACGCGACGGAGCGCCGCTCCATGTGGCCGAGGAAAACGCAATTGCCGTGCTCGTTGACCGCATAGGCACTCCCGGCGTGATTTACGTCACCGAGGTGCTCCTTGACAACTTCGCCCAACTCCTTGAGGAGGATAATGAGCGCCTCTCGGCAACGGTATGGGCGCAGACGCTTGTCGCTGAGATCCCTTCTCTGTTCGATGGTGTCCCGTCTCTTGAAACAGGGGTCGACCCCTATTCCCCGGACAGCTCACGCCAGTTGGTAATCGGACGCATAGCCCAATATCTTGAGGATAATGGCATACGATAAGCTCTCTGTAATGCGTGACAACATCGAGGCCATCCGCACTGCCCTTGACCTCGATGCAAACCACCGCGCAGTCACTGCGGCTGAGCGCGAGGCTCTGCGCCGATACTCCGGCTTCGGAGGACTAAAGTGCATCCTCAATGACGCCAATGAGCCGGCGGACATCGCAAAATGGAGCACCAGCGACAGGCCGCTGTTTGCACACACCATGGAACTGCACCGCATAATCCACGACTACTCTAAGGATGACAGGGAATTTGCAGCTTACATGGACTCACTGAAAGCATCCGTACTGACCGCATTTTACACGCCGTCGCCGATTATAGATGCCCTCGCGGACTCTTTGCGTGACAACGGAGTGAAGATTGACCGCTTCCTTGACCCCTCTGCCGGGCAGGGGGCTTTCATCGAATCGTTTCTGCGTGACAATCCCGGTGCCGAGGCTCTCGCTTTTGAGAAGGATTTGCTCACCGGCAAAATCATGTCAGCTCTGCATCCGGCAATCACCACGGAGATTAAGGGCTTTGAGACAATCAACCCCGACTTCAAGGGATATTTTGATGTGGCTGCGTCCAACATCCCGTTCGGTGACTTCGCTGTGGCTGACCCTTCTTATGCCACAAGCAAGGAGATAGCCTACCGACAGTCAACAAAGGCCATCCACAATTACTTCTTCCTCAAAACACTTGACAATGTCCGAGAGGGAGGATTGGTCGCTTTTATCACTTCGCAGGGTGTGATGAACTCCGCAAGCCCCTTTATCCGCATGGAGCTGATGCGCCGGGCTGACCTTGTGGCTGCTATCCGTCTGCCCAACAACACGTTCTCGGACAATGCCGGTACCGACGTGGGGAGCGACCTTATCGTGCTTCAAAAGCATTCTGACAAGAAGCGGCTGTCATCTGATGAAGAATTCTTCATCCAGTCCATCGTTGACCGGGAAACCAATACCCCAAACAACAAATATTTCGCCGCCTACCCGCAGAATGTCATTTGCACGGAGGCAAAGATTGGCACAGACCCCTACGGCAAGCCCGCCATTATATATAAGCATGATGGTAGTGTTGACGGCATAGCCAAGGATTTACGTGAAGCACTTGGCGAGTCTATGCGTCTGCGGTTCAATTCGGAGAATTATAATCACCATATCCGGACTGCGGTATCAGCATCCATCACTCCTAATACAATTTCCCCAGAGGGAACACAGCTGCACATCGAGTCGTTTCGCGCTCTCTCCCCGGATGAACTTGCTTATTACAGCCGGCTCAACTGGGAGACAAATCCCCCGATGAACGGCTTCTATGAGACAATGATGATAATTGCTCAAGAGCAGATGAAGTCTGCCGGGCTGGCTTCACATCCTTTCTCGGAAGATATACAGTTCTACCACCGCAACGGCAGCATGGTCATAGACCGGGGCATGGCCGGCTTATTGTCGGATGTCACCCCACTGGGTGCCAGTTTCACCCCGCTTGACCTTGATGCCTCACAGACTGCCCGCGCAGCTCTTTACGTCACAATATCCGACACTTATCAGCAACTCTACCACTATGAGGCTGAGACTCATGAGCCGAGCGCGGAACTGCGTCAGCACCTCAATGACTATTACGACGCATATGTCAACACCTACGGCCCGCTCAATGAAAAGGACAACGCCCGATTCATTCTTCAGGATGCCAATGGACGCGATACCCTCGGTCTTGAACGGCTGGAAAACGGCCAATACGTCAAGGCCGACATCTTTGACCGTCCCGTAAGTTTCTCACTTGACGATACCCCCACAGTAGAGACTCCCCTTGAAGCTCTTACCGCGTCGCTCAACAGGTATGGCGTGGTCAACATGGAGTATATGGTTGACCTCTTGGGCATTGACAAGAATGCCGGTTATGTCAAGGGAGAGTATAAGTGGAACTTGTTGGAAGCCCTCGAAGGACATGTCTATTATAATCCTCTCGCAGGTGGCAATCCATTTGGTGACGCCAACTATGAGTCATCTGACCGCTTTATCGCGGGGAATGTGGTACAAAAGGCCGCTGACATCAAAGCATGGATTGACGCGCAGGAAAAGCGCATCAGCGGTTTCCCCGGCTATGACGGCATCGAGCCTTACATAGAAATGGCTCAGGAGTCACTCAAAGCCCTCGAAGAAGCGCGTCCCAAGCGAATCACCTTTGAGGAACTTGACTTCAACTTCGGCGAGCGTTGGATCCCTGCATCCATTTATTCGGCATATATGTCGCAGCTATTCGGCACGAGCGTACACATCAACTACTCGTCATCGATGGATGAGTTCTCTGTTGATGTCCGACGCAAAAACATGAAGATATGGGATGAGTATGCCGTGAGAGGTTATTATCGGGTATATGACGGTATAGCCCTGCTCAAACACGCCCTGCACAACACCATCCCTGACATCAAGAAGTCAATCGGGAAAGATGACAACGGCAATGACATTAAGGTGCCGGACACGGAGGCTATACAGCTTGCTCACGCCAAGATAGACGAGATACGCAACGGCTTCTCGGACTGGCTCCGTGCTCAGTCTGCTGATTTCAGGGAGCGGCTGGTTGACCTGTATAATGACAAGTTCAACTGCTACGTGCGCCCGCATTATGACGGCAGCCATCAGACATTTCCCGGCCTAAACATGAAGATGCTGGGAGACCGCTATGGCATCAGCTCAATTTATGCCTCGCAGAAGGACTGCATATGGATGCTCAAGCAGAACGGCGGCGGCATAGCCGACCATGAAGTGGGCACCGGCAAGACTCTTATCATGTGCATCGCCGCACATGAGATGAAGCGCATAGGCACCGCTCACAAGCCGATGATCATCGCCATGAAGGCCAATGTGGCGGAGATTGCCATGACATATCAGACCGCTTACCCGGAGGCCAGAATACTCTATGCCTCTGAGAAGGACTTCTCCAAGGATAACCGCGTTGCATTCTTCAACAAGATTAAGAACAACGACTTTGACTGCGTGATAATGTCGCATGACCAGTTCGGCAAGATACCGCAGTCGCCGGAAATCCAAAGGCAGATTCTCTCCGCAGAGCTTGATACCGTCGAGGAGAACCTTAAGGTGGTGAAAGAGCAAGGGGGCGAGATTTCCCGCGCCATGCTCAAAGGTCTGCTCAAACGAAAGGAGAACCTCAATGCCAAGCTCGTCACGCTGCAGCATCAGATGGAACAGGGCAAGGACGCGGTGGTGGACTTCAAGCAGATGGGCATCGACCATATCTTTGTGGACGAGAGTCATCAGTTCAAAAACCTGATGTTTACTACCCGCCACACTCGCGTGGCAGGGCTGGGAAACGCCGATGGCTCCCAACGCGCCCTGAACCTCCTTTACGCCATCCGCACCATTCAGGAACGCAACGGACGTGACCTCGGTGCCACTTTCCTCAGTGGCACAACCATATCCAACTCTCTGACGGAGCTTTATGCCCTGTTCAAATATCTGCGCCCCCGTGAATTGGAAAGACAGAATGTGAACTGCTTTGACGCTTGGGCAGCGATATTCACCAAGAAGACCACGGACTTCGAGTTCAACGTTACCAACAATCTGGTGCAAAAGGAACGCTTCCGCTACTTCATCAAGGTGCCCGAACTCGCAGCCTTCTACAACGAAATAACGGACTACCGCACAGCTGAGTCGGTGGGCGTTGTCCGGCCTCGCAAAAACGAAATTCTTGTCAACACTCCACCGACCAAGGAACAGGAGGCGTTTATCGGCAAGCTGATGCAGTTTGCCAACAGTGGGGATGCCACTATTCTCGGACGTGGCCCGCTCTCGGACTCGGAGGAGAAGGCAAAGATGCTTATCGCCACCGACTATGCCCGTAAAATGGCCCTCGATATGCGCATGATAAGCCCGGAGTATTCCGACGACCCCAGCAACAAGGCATCCCTATGCGCGGCAAAAATCGCGGAGTATTATCACCGTTATGATGCTCAGAAAGGCACTCAGTTTGTGTTCAGCGACCTTGGCACCTACAAGCCGGGCGAATGGAACTTCTACTCGGAGGTGAAGCGCAAGCTCATTGAAGACCACGGCATACCGCCCCATGAGGTGAGGTTCAT
>JAMPDP010000003.1:0-87776 GCA_023665605.1 Candidatus Amulumruptor caecigallinarius
GGGAGATTCAGAAAAAGCTCAACAGCAGACCCATGAAAAAACTCGGATTCTCGACACCGCTCAGGGAATTCTTTGCACATTTTCCGTAAATTCGCACTTGCTTGTTTAATCTGCGGATCTGCGCGAGGATTCCGTGGATTTTGTGCTTAGCGGGGAATTACATAATTTTGTGTCGTTTTTGGACAATAATGAACAATGAGCTACGTTTAGTCCTTTAGTAGTATATCTATTCAGACACCGATAGTTCATCACGCTTCCACTACATCACTACAACACATCACCGGTGCAAAATATGAACCGTTTTCACTTGATAGCCTTGCTCATCCTGCTGACCGTCACGGGATGCGCATCAAAGCAACGCAGCTCCCTCTCATACTTCGAGAACATCGACTCGATCAGCCATGTTTCCATCCCTGCCGGGGACTTCAATGTGCAGATAGAGCCTGACGATGAGCTGTTTATATCCGTCAACTCACTTGTACCCGACGCTACCGCGCCCTACAACCTTCCACTTAGCAATCCTGCATCCGTCGGCTCGCTGAAACTCACAGAGCAACCCCGCCAGACCACCTACAAGGTGACTGAAGAGGGATACATCACCATGCCCGTGCTCGGAAAGCTGTATGTCAAGGGGCTCACCACAGTGGAGCTCGCCGACAAGCTCACCAAGCTGATAAGCAAGGATGTGCAGGATCCGGTGGTGAAGGTGGAACTGCTAAACTTCCGCGTTAACGTGCTTGGTGAGGTCAATCATCCGGGGAGCCGCACCATCACCCGCGAGCGCTATTCAGTGCTTGATGCCATAGCTGATGCCGGCGACCTTACTCCTTACGGCGAGCGTGACCGCGTTATTCTCATCCGCGAGGAGAATGGCAAGCGCACATACCACACGTTCAACCTCAACGACGTGTCGACGCTCACTTCACCTTACTTCTATCTCCAGCAGAATGATGTGATATATGTGGAGCCTAATGCTATCCGCAAGGAGAACGCGCGTTACAACCAGTACAGTGCTTACAAGATTTCGGTAATCTCCACCGTGGTAAGTGCCGTGTCGGTAATTGCCAGCCTTGTTATTGCTCTAACCGTGAAGTAATTAACTTCCATTACCGCCACAGTTCCGCCCTACTCAATCCCGCTCTATCCCTGATGCCTTTTACGGCGTGTCACGATACCCCAAACCCAGCTTCATCGCGCAATGTCTGACCATAACAACCGCAAATCATCCGAATCCTCCTTCACCCCCGAATCAGCCGGAGCCATTGACTATAAAGACCTGCTGAAGCTCTGCCGCAAACACTGGTGGTGGTTTGTGGCCTCATTGCTGCTCTTTATCGGCATCGGGCTACTGCAAAAGTATCGCACGCTGCCCAAAGCCCTCGTGGAGGCCAACGTGATGGTACGTCCCGAGAAGAGTTCGCTGGGCAACATTGCATCGCAGATGGATGTGTCTGCTTTCGACCTCCAGTCACAGGAGGTGGATGATGAGCTGGCCATAATAAGCTCATACTCTGTGATAAACAAGGTTGTGCATCTGATGAAGCTGAACAACCGCTACACAGTCCAGAAAAACATCCTCAAGAAAGTCCCCGCGCCGGAAAATTCGCCATTGGAGATATTCTATGACAGCAATATCCCCGACACACTCTCCTATGGCCTGACCTTCAAGGTGACCGTGCATGAGAACCAGCTGGCTGACATCAAAGTGAAGTGCGGCAAGAAAGGCAAAATCAAGTTTGAGCTTGAGGATAAGAAGCTTCCTTGCACCATCAAGACCCCATTCGGGCTGTTCGCCATCAACAAAACCCGCTTCTTCAAGGCCGGCGAGAAGCTGAAAGAGACCATACAGGTGCTCCCCTACGGCTTCACCACAGAGTCTCTAAAGGATGACCTCAGCATCAAGATACCGTCAAAACGCGCCAACTTGATCCGCATCACGTGCGAGTCTAACACCCCCGGATTTGCCGTAAAGGTAATAGACAACCTTATCAAGGAGTATCAGGCGCAGAACGTGGACGTGAAGCGAGCCTCACAGTCACGCACTCTGTCGTTCGTCAATGACCGACTTAACCGTCTGGCACAGGAGCTTTCAGTAAGCGAAGGTGACATCGAGAAGTTCAAGCGCGACAACAAGCTGACTGACATCAGCACCGACATTGCCTTCACCATGAACAAGATGGGTGAGATTCAGAGCAACCTCCTCAGTGCAGAGACTCACCTTGAGCTCGTGAACATGGCCCGCACGTTCCTTGCCAACCCCGATAACCGGCACTCGCTGATTCCCACCATGGGCGAAGCAAGTCAGGGCGTGAGCCTCCCCGGCGTGCACGAATACAACCAGCTGATACTTAAACGCATGGAGCTGGCCAATAATGCTAAAGGTGAAAACACCGTGCTCCGACAGCTTGATGAGCGTATCGACGCGATGCGCACCAACGTACTGGCTTCGCTTGAACGTACTTACACTAACCAGCGGGCCGTTGTGGCAAATCTTCGCGAGAAAAACTCCGAGTCCCTCTCACGCATCAGCGACCTGCCCACCAGCGAACGTCAGTACATCACCATCAAGCGCCAGCAAGCCATCCAGGAGAAGATATTCCTCTACCTGCTCCAGCTGCGTGAAGAGACTGAACTCAACATCGCCAAAGCAGAGCCCCGCTCAGACATCATTGATCAGGCGTTCGTCTACTCCACTCCCCTCGGCATGGGTATGAAAAAGATGCTTGCCATTATGATAGTGCTCGGCCTGGGCCTCCCGTTTGCAGCAGTGTTCCTGCTCTACAAGTTCCGCACAAAGTTCTCCTCAAAGGCAGACGTGGAGAAGCTGACCAGTATACCCATCTATGGTGAGATGTGCACAGACTCCACCGGCGACAAGGTGGTAGTTACAGCCGAGGCATCGTCAAGTACCGCCGAACTGTTCCGCGCCATCCGCACGGGCCTGAAATACTCTATGCAAGGCACCGACGACAAGGTGATACTTGTGACCTCCACCACCTCAGGCGAGGGCAAGAGCTTCATCTCAGTCAACCTGGCCTACACTATTGCCTTCAATGACAAGAAGACCCTGCTGCTCGGAGCTGACATCCGCAAGCCCCGTCTGCCGGAGTATCTTGGCATCCGCCCGCGCTTCGGCCTCACGGAATACTTGTCCAACTCCGAGCTCAGCCTCAGCCAGATTACCACCAAGGCTCCCGGATGTCAGAATCTCGATGTCATTACCGCCGGGCCGATTCCCCCGAACCCCGCCGAGCTGCTCGACTCGCCCAAGTTCAAGGCCATGCTGACCGAGCTACGCAAGCAGTATGATGTGATTGTGATAGACTCAGCACCCGTAGGTATGGTGAGCGACACGTTTACCATCGCACCGTTGGCCGATATTACGCTCTACGTGTGTCGCGCCGAATACACACCCATTGATGACATCCGCTTCGCCTGTGAGGTGTATGACGAGCATCGCCTGCCCCGTATGGGTCTTGTGGTCAACGGCACCCACATATCCAAGGGCTACGGCTACGGCTACGGCGAGAACCACACTCACAAGCGCCACTGACGCAGCTCGGCATGGTGGCAGGTTGAGCTACCCCTGCGCCACCGGCGACATATAGTTTTAGCTTTGAATTAGGAATCTATTGTAGCACAATAAATATCAACTCGCAGAGATGCAAACAGGCAGCCTCTGCGAGTTGATGATTTTTTGGGGTGTCGTGAAATAAATTGGAGGGATGGCGGGACCGGTTAGTCCATGCGGTTTTTGTAGTCGGCGTAGGTGAACTCGCGGAGGAGGTGTATCTCGCCTTGCGCATCGGAGAGGACTATGGCGGGATGCTGGATGCCGTTGAACATGGTGGTTTTGACGGTGGTGTAATGATTCATGTCCTCGAGACGCAGACGGTCGCCGATGCGCAACGGGCGGACGAAGCTCCAATCGCCGATGAAGTCACCGCTCAGGCATGAATTGCCACCGAGACGATAGGTGGGCAGTGCGGGGTCTGTGGGCACGCTTGATGATATGGCGGGCTTGTAGGGCATCTCCAGGCAGTCGGGCATATGGCAGGCGAATGAAGCGTCAATGATGGCGGTTTTAACGCCTTGGTTATCCACGATGTCAACCACAGACACTATCAGGTCGCCGGTGCGCCACATGAAAGCACTTCCCGGTTCGAGGATTACGTGCACCCCCGGATGTCGCTCGCGGAAAGCGCGGAGTATGCTTACCAGATGGTCGGTGTCATATCCCTCGCGAGTCATCAGGTGGCCTCCACCCATGTTGACCCACTGTACGCGGTCAATCCAGAGGCCGAACTGACTCTCAAAGGCTTCCAGCACCTTCTCCAGGTCGTGACTTGTAGACTCACAGAGAGCATGGAAGTGAAGTCCGCGTATACCCTCGGGGAGGCCGCCGGCAGCCGCCAGTTCCTCGGCAGTGACTCCGAAACGGCTTCCGGGAAGAGCGGGATTGTAGATGTCTGTGTCGATTACCGAGCAAAGCGGATTGACACGGAGTCCCGGTGACACCGTGCGCCCCTCAAACAGGGGGGCAAACCGCTCCCACTGGTGCAGGGAGTTGAAAGTGATATGTGTGGAGCGGTCAAGGTACTCCCCTATCGTCTCATCCGTGTAAGCCGGGCAGTAGCTGTGCGCCTCCCCGCGCATCTCCTCGCACCCGAGCCGCAGTTCGTTGAGCGAGCTGGCTGTGAAGTCGCGGCAATATTCCCGGACTATGGGGAAAGTCTTCCACAGCGCGTTGGCCTTGAAGGCCATGATTATCCGGGCACCACTGCGACGGCTCACACTCGTGATAAGCTCCAGATTGCGGCGTATTCGCTCCTCATAGACGATATAAAAAGGCGTGGCGAGTGAATGTTCATCCATAGCGGGAGTATGTGTTACAAGATATTGAAACGGGCGAATTTAAGCATCAGAGTCTTGAAGCCGGAGTTGTCAAACTGCACCTTGATTTTATGGTCGGCAGTGTCCGTGACCACCTCCTCAATGAGGCCCTTGCCGAAGATGCCATGCTCGATGCGCATGCCGGCGGCAAGTTCGGAGGCCGTGTGAAGCGAGCCGTCAGCCTTGGAGCCGGATGCTCCGCGAGTGGAGGTAGCCGGCCGTGATGATGCGCCGCGACTGCCGGGGAAAGCGATGGTGTTAAGCGCGGCCTCCTGGCTGCGTCCGCGTGTCGTGTTGCGGTGACCTACCGTTGAAGGGCTGTGAAAAGAGTCACGGTAACGCTCCACAGGATTCACCCGTGAGCGTCCCTCAACATCAGTACCACCCACGGGACGGAGATAGCGTCCGTCGATGTCGCGGATAAACCTCGAAGGCACGCACCGCTCCGTCACGCCGTTGCGGAACCGCGAAGCGGCATAGCTGATCATGCAGAATCGCTTGGCACGTGTGATGGCCACGTAGAGCAGACGTCGCTCTTCCTCAATGGCTGCGGGGTCATCCTTGGAACGCGAGCTTGGGAAGAGCTCCTCCTCCACGCCCACCACAAAAACATTGCCAAACTCAAGGCCCTTGGCGGCGTGAACAGTCATCAGCGTCACCTTGGCTCCGTCGGTATCGTCGTCAGAATCCTGGTCAGTAGCGAGCGACACCTCCGTGAGAAACTGGGCCATGGAAAGACGGTCGGTCTCACCGGCCTCAATGTGGAGCTTGACAAACTGGCGTGCACCGTTGAGCAACTCCTGAAGGTTCTCGATGCGTGAGATGCTTTCGGGAGTGCGGTCATGCTGGAGCATGGAAATCATGCCGGTGTCAGTGATAATCTTTTCGGCAAGGTCAGCAGCCGTAGCCCCTTCACTGTTGGCGGCGATGAAGGGTTCCACCACAGCACGAAATCCATCAAGCTTGCCACGTGTGCCCCGGTTGATGCCGGTTTCATAGTCATCAAGATGGGTAATGACATGCCAGAGCGACACGCCGCCACTGATGGCAGCTGCCGAAACACGTCCCAGAGTGGTTTCACCGATACCGCGGGCCGGGAAATTGATGACGCGCCGCAGAGCCTCGTCATCATCAGGATTTACGGCCAGCCGGAAGTAGCCCACGGCATCCTTCACCTCCTTGCGCTGGTAGAATGACAGGCCACCGTATATGCGGTATGGGATGCCCTGCTTGCGCAGGCTCTCCTCAAGCACACGGCTCTGGGCGTTGGTGCGGTAGAGGATGGCGAAGTCATCGTAGCTGTCATTGCTTACCCGCTTGAGACGGCTGATGCGGCTGGCGACGATGAAACTCTCCTCATAGTCGCTGTAAGCCTCCACCAGCTCGATACGCTCTCCGGGGGCGTTGAGCGAGAAGATGGTTTTGGGAATCTGGTCGCGATTCTTGTCTATCAGAGAGTTAGCGGCGTTGATGATAGTCTGGGTAGAGCGGTAGTTCTGCTCCAGCTTGAACACTCGCAACTTAGGATAGGTGCGATTGAGGTTGAGGATATTGGCGATGTTGGCACCGCGGAAACTGTAGATGCTCTGAGCATCATCGCCCACCACCATAAGAGAGCCGTGCCCCTCGCACAGTTGCGACACTATGAGATGCTGAGCGAAGTTTGTGTCCTGATACTCATCCACAAGCACATAGCGGAAATACTCGGCGTAATGGTTGCGGATGTCGGGGTTGTCGCGCAGCAACAGGTTGGTGTAATATAGCAAGTCATCGAAATCCATGGCCTTAGCCACTCGGCAGCGTGAGCAATAGGCGGCATACACCTCTGCAATGCGCGGACGCCGTGCGCGGCGGTCAGCCTCCATCAGCTCTCTGTTGGCTGCGTAATCAGCGGGAGATATGAGCGAGTTTTTGGCCCAAGAGATAGCCGATGCCACCACGGCGGGCTTATAGAGCTTGTCATCGAGCTCCATATCCTTGATGATGAGCTTGATGAGGGCTTTGGAGTCAGCCGCGTCATAGATGGTGTAGTCGCTGCGGTAGCCGATGCGGTCAGCATGAATGCGCAGGATGCGCGCGAAGATGGAGTGGAAAGTACCCATCCATAGCTTAGACGCCGTTGTCGGGCCAACAAGGGCCTCAATGCGCTCACGCATCTCACGGGCAGCCTTGTTGGTGAACGTGAGGGCCAGGATTCGCCACGGCTCCACACCCTTGGCAAGGAGGTGGAGAATCTTGTAGGTGAGCACTCGCGTCTTGCCGGAGCCGGCACCGGCAATGACGAGCTGCGGGCCGTCAGTGTAAGTGACGGCCTCGCGCTGCTGGTCATTGAGATGTGTGAGATACTCTTCAGTCATTGCCGGTG
Organism: Candidatus Amulumruptor caecigallinarius; assembly: GCA_023665605.1. Classification (GTDB taxonomy): domain Bacteria; phylum Bacteroidota; class Bacteroidia; order Bacteroidales; family Muribaculaceae; genus Amulumruptor; species Amulumruptor caecigallinarius_B. Next base: position 7,259 of record JAMPDP010000003.1, read on the forward strand.
GTGGCTGCAAACTCCATCAGGTAAGCCTTGATGAACTCGTCGATGTCGCCGTCCATCACCCCTCCGACATCACTTGTCTGGTGGTTGGTGCGGTGATCCTTAACGCGGCGATCATCGAACACGTAGCTCCTGATCTGGCTGCCCCACTCGATTTTCATCTTACCGGCTTCCACCTTGGCTTGCTCGGCCAGACGGTGCTGGAGCTCCTTTTCATAGAGGATGGAGCGGAGCTGACGCAGAGCGTTCTCCTTGTTCTTGGGTTGGTCACGGGTCTCGGTGTTCTCTATGAGAATCTCCTCTTGCTCACCGGTGTAGGGGTCTGTGAACTGGTAACGGAGGCGCACACCGCTCTCCACCTTGTTTACGTTCTGGCCGCCGGCACCACCGGAACGGAAAGTGTCCCATGAGAGGAGAGCCGGCTTCACCTCAATCTCGATGGTATCGTCAACCAGAGGGGTGACGAACACTGAGGCAAACGAGGTCATACGCTTGCCCTGAGCATTGTAAGGCGACACGCGTACCAGTCGGTGCACGCCGTTCTCGCTCTTGAGGTAGCCGTAGGCGAAAGCCCCCTCTACATTGATAGTACATGACTTGATGCCGGCCTCGTCGCCCTCCAGAAGGTTTGCGATAGAGGTCTTGTAACCGTTCTTCTCAGCCCAGCGCAGATACATACGCATGAGCATCTGAGCCCAGTCCTGACTCTCTGTGCCACCGGCTCCGGAGTTAATCTTGATGACGGCATCCATCTTGTCCTCCTCGCGGCGCAGCATATTGCGCAGCTCCAGAGCCTCGATTTTTGCCATCACATCGGCATACATGGCATCAAGCTCCGCCTCCTCCACCAAGCCTTCCTTGATGAAGTCATAGGCGAGCTTCAGCTCCTCGGTTGCCTTGTCTATCTCCTCGTAACCGTCGATCCAGGCCTGAATGTCCTTGATCTTCTTCATCTGCGCCTGTGCCTCCTTAGGGTGCTCCCAGAAGTCAGGCACGTGAGTGCGCAGTTCTTCTTCTTCGACTTCTATTTTCTTGCTGTCGATGTCAAAGATACCTCCTCAGCGCCAGCTTGCGCTCAAAAGTCTCTTTTAGCTGTTCGGGTGTAATCATCGTGATTGGTTTGATGCGAACGGGGTTAATATTTCGGATAGTTATCTCGTTAGGGAAAGTATTTCACTTATACATATTGTCAATCTGCCGGGCATAGCGCGAGGCCACCACCCGGCGACGAACCTTGAGGGTATTTGTAAGCTCACCGGCCTCCATGGTGAAGGGTTCCAGCAGGAGCGTGAACTTCTTGATGCGTTCAAATGAGGCCAAGCCTTGTTCGAGACGCTCTATGCGCTGACCGATGAGGTGATGCACACGTTCGTCAGCGAGAAGCGAGGCGAATGATGTGAACGGGATGCCATGCTTGCCGGCATACTCCAACAACGGCTTCTCGGCGGGTACTATCAGTGCTGTGACATACTTACGGTTATCACCTATCACCACTGCCTGTTCGATGAAGCGATCCTGAGCAAGCCGGCTTTCAAGCAACTGCGGGGCAATGTACTTGCCGTTGCTGGTCTTCAGCAGATCCTTGATGCGCTCGGTGAGCACCAAGGCTCCGTGAGCGTCGAAGAATCCGGCATCACCCGTACGGAACCATCCGTCAGCGGTAAAGGCCTCGGTGGTAGCCTCCGGCTTGTTGTAATAGCCTCGCATCACTGACGGTCCCTTGACAAGAATCTCATCATCGGAGCCGATTTTCACCTCCACATCGGGTAGCGGCGTGCCCACGCTCCCTATCACGAAGTCACGGTCAGGGAAGCAAGTTACGGTGGCTGTGGTCTCAGACAGTCCGTAACCTATCAGCACGTTGACACCCATAGAGTGAAAGAATGTCACTATGGCGGGGCTTAGTGGCGCACCGGCGGTGGGAAAAATATTGCCCCTGTCTATGCCCATGGCACGTCGCACCGGACCGAATATGCGACGGTCAAAGAACCGGTATTCGCGTTCGAGCAGCATCGGCACCTTCCGTCCGTGACGCACGTAGTCGAGATTGCGCCGGCGACCGGTTTTCAGAGCCCGGCGAATCAGAGCCCGTTTTACGGCTCCCATGCCGAGCATCTGCTCCTCTATGGCCATGAATGCTTTCTCCCAGAAGCGAGGCACGGCGCACATACAAGTGGGACGCACGCTTCGGAGGGCCTTCTGAATCTCCTTGGGGTCACGATTAACGGTGACGTGAATACCCATGTAGAGGCAGAAATATGTCCAAGCCTTCTCGAAGATGTGGCTCAGCGGCAGGAAGCAGAGCGATGTGTCAGCAGCGGAGAGCATATCAAGCCGCTCACGGTGCACCGGGAGGGCTGCATTGAAGCATGAATGAGGCAACACGGCGCCTTTGGGCTCACCGGTAGTGCCGGAGGTATAGATGATGGTTGCGATGTCGTCAGGTATAGCAGCCTGAGTGCGACGTTCCACCTCAGCGATAACTTTATCAGAGACCCCCGCCCCGCGTACGAGCAGGGCTTTAAAGTCGGTTGAGAGGTTGTCGGCAGGGTCTGGAGTCACCTTGCCGTAGCGCACAAGCATTTTCAGCGACTTACACTCACCCATCAGTCGTAGCCCGATGCGATACTGAGCATCATTGCCGACGAAGAGCACCTTGGCGGCGGCATCATCAATGATGTAACGCGCCTGGTCGAAGCTGGAAGTGGCGTATATTGATACCGGTATCCCGCGGAGGGCAAACGCCGCGAAGTCGGTGATGATTACCTCCGGCAGATTGTCGGAGAATACCGTCAGAGTGTCGCCCTCGCCCAGACCGAGGTCGCAGAGTGCGCGTGCCAGCATGGTACGCTGATGCTCCAGCTCCCGCCATGTGAAAGGTGTTCTCGGGCATTCCGCGCCATCACAGCCGCTTAATGCCACAACGTCAGGCGAGCGGCGTACGCCCTCGTCAATGAGGTTGGTGAGTATGTTAGCTGACACGTGTGGCATCGGTATGGATGGGTGGGATATCTGTATTCAGCGGCCATTCAGGAAACCTGACGGCCAAACGAATTGCAAAGTTAGCGCATATCCTTTGTCAATAAAACAGCCGCGGGAGTAAAATACCCTCTCGCTTAACATTTATTCACGACTGGCAAGGCGTTTCGCCGAAGACGCTACAAGCAGAATCGATTGGAGAAATTTAGAGCTTGTTGAGGAATTTTAGACAAAAGTTATTAACTTTGCGCTACCTTAACGCTAATCTACAATCTTTCAGACCCTCGCCTGTCTACCGTACACGCCTCAGGGGCATCTCAAGAACTGATGTACGAGTCAGCGGACTTTCAGGGTCATTGCATGACTTACCTCTTTTTCTTGCATGAATTTTCACCATTGCTGCAAAACCGTAGCTCTCATCGCCGTTCTCGCCCTCACTATCGCCGGCTGTCGGCGAGTGATGTCAGACCACGAGCAGCCGCTGTCGGAACTTGACCGCCTTGACAGCGCCATCCGCGCCCACCCGCAGCGGCTGGCAGCCAAGCAGGTGAGCCTCGACAGCCTCACACACATATATAATAATGCGCACGGCGAGGAGAAACTTGTAGCCGCTGACCGCCTGTACAGCGCCTACAACTCATTTGACCTTGACTCGGCGGCGCACTATGCCATAGTCCGTGCGCGGCTGGCCACAGAATTAGGTCTGCGCAAACGCGCCTCAGAGGCGTGGCTCAACAATGCCATTGTCAACCTCTCGCAAGGACATGAGGAAGCTGCCCGTGAGGGGATTGTCAAGGCCGCTCCCGACACTGTGTTCCCCGAGGTGCAACGCCTCTACTATGACGCGATGGAGAGCAACGCCCGACTCCAGGGACAAGACCCGGCACAATGGATGGCCCGACTGAGCGAAACCCTTGACTCAACATCGACACGCTGGGTATATAACGAGAGTAACCTGCTACGCACCACCGGCCGCTATCGCGAGGCTCTGCAGATGCTCGCCGACCATGACTCTCTTGTGACCTCCACCCCTCACCACCGTGCCATCACCGCATACCTGCGCGGACAGCTGTTGCTGGCTTGCGGCGACAGCACGGCAGCCCTGAAGCAGCTCACCATGAGCGCCACCCATGACCTGACGGTGCCGGTGCGTGACTACAAGTCATTCTACGAGCTTATCCAGCTGCTGCTTGCCAAAGGTGACGTGACCCGCGCGCACTCCTATATCAACTTTGCCATAGATGATGCCCGCTCCGCCCGAGTGCTTGACAATCTCTATGCCGTCAATGAGCTGATGCCCGCCATTGTGAAAGCCCGCGAGAAGGAGATTGCCGAGCAACGGCGTCATGCCTTGTGGTTCGGGATTGCCCTGGCAGCACTCGCAGTGGCTCTGGCATGCGCACTGATTATCGTATATCGCTCACGCACAGTGGCCGAAACTCAGAGACGCAAGGCCGTAGCCCTCAACCGTCAGCTTGAGCTGAGCAATGACAACATGGAGGAGGCCAACGAGGGCCTTCGTCGCCTCAATTCAGAGCTCAAAGAGAGCAATGACGTGAAGAACGCCTACCTCATGCAGTATTTCAACCTCTGCTCGCAATACCTTGGACGCTCGGAACAGCTGACCTCAGCCATATCAGCTGCTGCCCGTTCCCGAGGCATAGAGGGGGTGGAGAAAGTGCTGGCACACATTGACTCCGAGCGTGATGTGCGGGAGTTTTACGCCAACTTCGACACCACATTCCTCCAGCTGTTTCCTCACTTTGTGAGCCGCTTCAACGAGCTTATAGAGCCCGCGAGTCACCTGAAGCTCCGCTCCGACGGGACGATGCCCAACGAGCTGCGTACATTTGCCCTGATACGTCTCGGTGTCACTGACTCGGCTCAGATAGCCACATTCCTGCGCCGCTCGGTGTCGACCATCTACAATTACCGCGTGAAGCTGCGCAACGCCGCCCTGGGTGAACGGTCGACATTTGAATCTCGCGTGGCCGAGATACAGCCGTGATGGTAGCTGTTTAGCGTAACGGAGTTGCGCTAAGAGACTCAAAATTTTCAGCGGGCCAAAAAAATTTGTGGCTTGTGACTGCGGGTGCTAAACTTTTTGTAACTTCGTTAGTCCAAAATGCAGCATAGCTGCGGGCACCGTCACGCCCTGCCGCTCAATGCGCACCCTCCACCCGTCACATGAACGCCCGCCTGTTTATTGACCGCCCCATTCTGGCCGCCGTGCTCTCGGTAGCCATAGTGCTTCTGGGCATCATCGGCCTTACACAGCTCCCCGTAGAGCAATTTCCCGAAATAGCACCACCCACCGTCAGCGTAAGCACCAACTATCCGGGAGCGAACGCCGAGACCGTACAGAAGAGCGTGATTGTGCCGTTGGAGGAGGCCATAAACGGTGTGGAGGATATGATCTACATGACCTCCACTGCCACCAACAGCGGCAACGCCAACATACAGATTTATTTCAAGCAAGGCACCGACGGCGACATCGCCATGGTGAATGTGCAGAACCGTATAGCCTCTGCCCAAGGCCTGCTCCCAGGCGAAGTGACCCGCAGCGGTGTTAACGTGCGCAAGCGTCAGACGAGCCGCATCAAGACCATAGCAGTCTACTCGCCCGATGACTCTTACGACGAGCGGTTCATCAACAACTACATGAAAATCAATGTCGAGCCGCGTCTGTCACGTGTGCCCGGTGTAGGCGAGGTGGATGTGCGCGGTGCCGACTACTCTATGCGCATATGGCTCAATCCGGCCAAGATGGCGGCCTACGGGCTTGTGCCCTCCGACATAAGCAATGTGCTTGACGAGCAGAATATTGAGAAGGCCACCGGAACCCTCGGCGCCGACTCCGACAACACATTCCGCTACGTGCTCAAGTATCGAGGCCGTTACGAAGACCCCGAGGAATTCAAGGATATGGTAATCCGGTCCAACCCCGACGGCACCCTGCTGCGCATTCGCGATGTGGCCGAAGTGGAGCTCGGTCAGCGCGGGTACGACTACATAGGCATGGTTAACGGGCACCCCGGCACCGTAGCCTCCATCTCTCAGACCTCCGGAAGCAACGCCAACGAGATTATCGAGCAGGTAGATAAGGTGATGGCCGAAATCAGCGAGACGCTCCCCCGCGGCCTCAAGATGGTAGACCTGATGAGCACCAAGGACTTCCTTGATGCCTCCATCAGCAACGTGGTGAAGACACTCCTTGAAGCATTCATCCTGGTGGTGCTTGTGGTGTACATATTCCTCCAGAGCTTCCGCGCCACGCTTGTGCCTACGGTAGGCATCGTAGTGTCACTTGTGGGCACCTTTGCCTTTCTCCACATAGCCGGGTTCAGCATCAACCTTATCACCCTCTTTGCCTTAGTGCTTGTGATAGGCACCGTGGTTGATGATGCGATAGTGGTGGTGGAGGCAGTGCAGGCCCAGTTTGATGCCGGCGAGCGCTCCCCTTACCGCGCCACCATCAAGGCCATGCAAGGTATCGCCTCGGCTCTGGTGACCACCACCTTCGTTTTTATGGCAGTGTTCATCCCCGTGAGCTTCATGGGTGGCACCACGGGTATCTTCTACAAGCAGTTCGGCCTGACGATGGCTGCCGCCGTGGGCATCTCGCTGATCAATGCCATGACCCTCTCCCCTGCCCTATGCGCCCTTATCCTCACTCCCCACGGGAGCGACCATGGGCAAGAGAAGCGAAAGGAGAGCTTCTCGACGCGCTTTCACCGCGGGTTTGACAAGGTTTACAGCGCTGTCAGCAAAGTGTATCTGCGTGGTGTCACGGCCATGCTTCGCCACAAGTGGGTGACGGCAGTGCTCATCCTGATTGCCTCCGGCGGCGTGATATGGCTTCTTGTCCATACCAAGACCGGCCTGGTGCCCTCAGAGGATATAAGCTCCATCAACATTGACGTGCAGATGCCCCCGGCCACCAACCTGCTCGAAACCAAGGCGATGATGGACCACATAGACTCGCTGGTGCGTGACATCCCGCAGATAGAGATATACTCCCGTACGACCGGTTTCGGCATGATCAGCGGCCAGAGCGTCACTGCCGGCACATTTGACATACGCTTGAAGAACTGGAATGAACGTACAGGCAAAGGTGACGACATTGACAGCATCATCAAGGAGATATACCGCCGCACCGCCGACATCAAGTCTGCCAAGATACAGGTGTTCACCAGAGGGATGATACCGGGCTACGGCATGACCAACGGCTTTGAAATCTATGTGCAGGACTTCAACGGCGGCGACATCGAAAGCCTGAAAAACGTCACCTTCCACTTCCTTGACGAGTTGGCGAAGCGTCCGGAGATAGCGCGCGCCACCACGGCGTTTGACACCAAGTATCCACAGTACCTCGTGGAAGTCGATGCCGCCAAGTGCAAGCGCAACGGTGTGAGCCCGGATGACGTGCTTGATGTGCTCTCGGGCTATATAGGTGGCTCATACGCGTCAAACTTCAACAAGTTCTCCAAGCTCTACCGCGTCATGGTGCAGGCATCGCCCGAATATCGTCTGGACACCCAGGCTCTCTCCAACCTGTTTGTGCGCAACTCTGCGGGTGAGATGTCGCCCGTTAACCAGTATCTGACAGTGACGCGCGTGTTCGGCACAGAGTCGCTCACTCGCTTCAACCTTTTTCCGGCCATCCGCGTCAACGGCACTCCTGCCCCGGGCTACAGCTCTGGCGAAGCAATCAAGGCAGTGCGTGAGGTAGCGCACGACGTAATGCCATTAGGTTATGGCTACGAATTTGCCGGTATGTCGCGCGAGGAGGCCTCAACCGGAGCCGGTACGGTAACGATTTTCGTGGTATGCGTGGTGTTTATCTACCTGATACTCTGTGCGCTCTATGAGAGCCTGTTCATCCCCATCGCCATCATTGTATCGCTACCCTTCGGCATTGCAGGGAGCTTGCTGTTCGCCAACCTCTCAGGGCTGGAGAACAACATCTATCTGCAAGTGGGTCTGCTGATGCTCATCGGCATCATGGCCAAGAGCGCCATTCTGCTCACCGAATACGCCTCCGAGCGTCGTCGTGCCGGCATGAGCATCACCGCCGCAGCCGTCTCAGCCGCCAAGGTGCGTCTGCGCCCCATTCTGATGACATCGCTCACCATGATTGTGGGTATGCTTCCGATGGCCTTCGCCTCCGGTGTCGGTGCCAACGGCAATCGCTCCATCGGCATAGGCACCTGCGGAGGTATGCTCGTTGGTGTCATAGCACTACTCTATCTGGTTCCCGTGCTCTTCGTGGCCTTCCAGTGGCTCGAAGAAAAAATCATGCCCCGCCGCCAACTCCGCTGATACCCTATGGGTACTCCGGAATGATTACAGTTTGTAGTGTCCCCTCCTAAGAACCTGACTATTAAACTATCAGGGGGACAATCATTCCGGCAAAGATGAGTGTAATGCTGCCTACGGCGTAGGTGACGGTGTAGCTCATGGCGGGGAGGGTGCTTTCCAAGTTGTCTTGGATGGCACCGAGGGCAGCTACGGCATTGCGGCTGCCGGCCACGCATCCGAGTGTGACGGCTGCCGGAAAGTGAAACAGCCGTGAACCGATGATGATTGAGAGCACCAGAGGCACAGTGGTGCAAACGACACCGGCGAGGAAAATTTCAAGGCCTGCTTGATGTAGTCCGGATATAAATGTCGGTCCGGCTGCAAGGCCAACCACAGCGATAAAGAGGTTGAGCCCCAGATTGTTCATAAACCACAGCACCGGTGCGGGGATACGTCCGAACGTTGGGCGGCGACTGCGCCACCACCCGAGGACGAGGCCTGCTAGGATAGTGCCGCCGCTTGTGCTCAACGAGATGGGGATACCCTTGAAGTAGATGGTTATCGCACCGATAAGGCAACCTATGGCTATGCCCAGTCCGGTGAATACCATGTCAGTGACCTCTGTTGGACGGTCAGGATAGCCAATCTCAGACACCGCAGCAGCCACGTCCTGCGGCAAGCCGACAAGCGTCACTACATCGCCGGCATGCAATCGTGTGCGTGCACGCATGGGAATGGGCACCTCATCGCGAACCAGCTTGCGCACCATCACACCGCGCATATAGTCCTGCTTTCGCAGCTCTCCGAGAGTCAGTCCCGATGCTCCCGACTTGGCCACGGTAACGGGAAGGTTCTCAGCCTCAAAGTTGAGCAGCTCATGGTCAGTGACCTCAGAGCCAATCCATCCGGCATCGTCAATCACCGACTCACGACGCCCTGAGATAACGAGGATGTCACCTTTGCGCACCTTCAGCTCCGGCTGGGGGTCCATCACCTCACCATTGATTCGTAGCCGCTCAATGAAGTGCCGTAATCCAAGAGAAGCAATGTGCTGCTCAATCTCGCGCACCGTGCGCGGACGGAAGAAGTAGTCGCTCTCAGCGCGGTATGCTCTGAATGAGATAGGCCGGTTGGCCACAAAGGTGCCGGGCCCGGGGTCGGTGTCGCCGGTGTCCATCTCCTCCTCGAGCCGGGCGGTCTGTTCACGCACTTTGGCAAGTCCGCCGAGCAGCCGCGGACCGAGATTGGCAATCACCCATGCCGAACCGATGGTGCCAAACACGTAGCACACTGCGTAGCAGGCAGGGATGATGTCGAGATACGCCTTTTGAGTCTCCGGTGGAAGCCCGAGGGAACGGATGGTGCCGGTACCCACACCTATCACAGCCGAGAACGCCTGGGACCCGGAGAACAGGCCGACGGCCATACCCTTGTTATAGCCCATCACTAAGCAAACCACAACTACTGTGGCAATGCAAAGCACCACTTCAACCAGTGCGAACCCTATCTGCTTGAGGCCGTCGCCCTTGAGCGAGCGGAAGAACTGCGGGCCCACACTGTAACCGATAGCAAACAGGAAAAGCATGAAAGCCACCGACTTAAGAGTCTCCGACATGGGGATGTCAAGCTGACCGATGATGACACCGACTATCAGCGTGGCAGTGACGGGTCCGAGCGAGAAGGTCTTGAAACGCAGGTTGCCGAGCCAGAAGCCCAGGCCTATGGTAAGGAAAATAGGGATTACCGGGTTGGCGCGAAATATCTCAGTAAGCCATTCCATAGAAGTGAAGTATGTAATGCGGTGTTGAGAGTGACGCGGTGATGAAACGTGTCGCAGTTCCCTCTTGCGGAACCTCAACTGAGAAACACGGTGCATAGCCGTGGGGTTCAAAAAGTGTTTCGCTGATTGGCGGGAAGTTGTTATATTTGCAATTGATAATCCTTAGTGCTCTGCTGGGCACTTCACCCATCTGATTACATGCAACAGATCCGATATATCATCACGCACACAGCCGCATGGGCACTTATAGCCATAGCCTGTTTGCTCATGCCTGTAAGCGTTGCCGCCCAGACACCGGCCAAGACAGCCTTTCCCTACCCCACCGTGCCTGACACCATCAGCACCTTCAACGGGCGCGCCAACTACTTTGTGACGCATTTCTGGGACTTTGCAGACCTCAAGCGCGTGTTCTCCAACAAGGCCGCCCTGAAGGCCTCGTTCGGCGACTACCTGGCCATGATGCCCCACACTGACGGGCGCGTGGCGCAACAGTCAGTGACGGCACTCCTTGACAAGCTGAAGAAGCAACCTGATGACCTTACATTTGTGGCACTCTGTGCCAAGGAGATGCTCTACGGCGACTCAGCGAGCTTCTGGAGCGATGAGCTGATGATACCCTTTGCGGAAGCCGTAGCCACCAATAAGAAGTCTCCCGCCGCGGAGCGTGTGCGCATGGAGCAGCTGGCACGCATCCTCAACACCAACCGCCGCGGCGAGAGCGCACCGGCACCTATGATGACCATGGCCGACGGCACACAGCGTGCCGTGTATCTCCCTGACGACTCGGTGACATTCAACGTGCTCTTCTTCAACGACCCCTCCTGCGATGCCTGCGATTTGGCCCGCATCAAGCTCGACGCAGATTATCTGGTGAGCCGTCTGGTAAACACCGGACATGTGAAGATCACCTCAATATATCCCGGTGAGGCGTCGGATGAGGAGTTCGGCCGGATGGTGAAGCGCCTTCCGGCAGGATGGACTGCCGGAGCGCTCCCGGAGGCAGATCTGATATATGACCTGCGCACGCAGCCCTGCTTCTACGTGCTCACCGGTCAGGGCTTCATCGTTGAGAAAAATCTTGGTGTGGACGATACCATGGCTATCCTTTATCGGTTGCGCCGACTGAAGGATGTTAATCAGGCAGCCGGGGCCACTCAGGTGGAGACGGCAACTGAACAGTAAGCCAATCAAGTTCTATGAGGATAGCGATGTTGATTTCCGGCGGTGTCGACTCCGCAGTGGCAACGCACCTGCTTCATGAGCAGGGGCATGACCTGACACTGTTCTACATCCGCATCCAGGGTGAGAATGGCGAGGGTGACTGTGCCGCTGAGGAAGACCTCGAGATGTGCCGGCTCACCGCGCGCCGCTACGGGTTGCCGCTTGAAGAAGTGTCGTTGCATCAGGAGTATTGGGATCACGTGATGCAATATGCGCTTGACACCGTCAAGGCCGGTCTGACGCCCAACCCCGACATAATGTGCAACCGCGTGATTAAGTTCGGTTACTTCGAGCAGCGCTGGGGGCATGAGTTTGACATGACGGCCACCGGCCACTACGCCTCTACGACCGTGGTGGACGGGTTGAAATATCTTGCCACTGCCGTTGACCCCGTCAAGGATCAGACAGACTTTCTGGCCCGCATCACCTATCCGCAACTGGAGCACGTCACCTTCCCGCTCGGAGAGTTGCCCAAAGCCCGCGTGCGTGAGATAGCCATAGAGCAGCGGCTGCCTAACGCGCTGCGGCCTGACAGTCAAGGTATCTGCTTCCTTGGGAAGATAGACTATAACGACTTCATACTTCGTCACTTGGGTGAGCGCCGCGGCCCCATCATCGACATTGCCGACGGGCGCAAGATTGGAGAACACCGTGGATACTGGTTCCACACCATCGGACAGCGCAAGGGTCTTGGACTGAGCGGAGGCCCGTGGTATGTGGTGAAGAAGAACGTCAGAGACAACGTGGTGTATGTGAGCCGAGGCTATGACACTCCGCGGCAATATGGCAAGCGGCTTCACCTTGACGAGATGCACTGGATTACCCGTGACCCGATGGCCGACGGGACAGAGCGGATGGCGATAACATTCAAAAACCGGCACACTCCGCAGTTCATCGCCGCAGAGCTTGTGCGCCATGCCGACGACAGTTTCATCATAGAGAGCGAAGAGCCGGTACAAGGCATTGCCCCAGGACAGTTTGCGGTGATCTATGACCGTTACTCGCATCTGTGTTACGGCAGCGGCGTGATAACCGGTCAACCTTCCAAACGACATTGACACACCACCTCAACAGCTATTCAGCCTGATATAAAAACAAATGAGCAATCGCGTACAGATGAGAGTCATGGGACTCTCCTACAGCCAGATACAGCATGGGGCCTATGCACTGATTCTCACTGAGGTCGACGGCCCCGTGAAGATGCCTATCATCATAGGGGCTCCCGAGGCGCAGTCCGTGGCCATGCGCATGGAGGGGGTGACACCCCCGCGGCCATTCACACATGACCTCTTCGTGAGCTTTGCCCATGGCTTCGGCGTGACCCTCAAGGAGGTGTTTATCAACAAGTTTGAGGACGGACTGTTCTTCTGCGAACTGACCTTCACCGATGGTGAGCGCGAGATAGTGCTCGAAGCGCGCACATCGGATGCCATAGCCATAGCCATGCGAACCAAGAGTCCCATCTACACCACCCGTGAGATACTTGAAGAAACGGGATTTGTAATGGAGAACGATCCCTCGCAGACGCAAGCCGACTCAGAGGATGAATCCGATGATACCGACACCATAGTGGCTGAGGACTCACCGCTCACCCACCCCACCAATCCGAAGCTCGAAAACTACGCCATCGAGGAGCTTGAGAAGCTGCTTGCAGACCTCATTGCCAAAGAGCAGTATGAGGAGGCCGCCCGAGTTTCAGACATCATACGCCGCAAGCGCGACAGCAAGTAATGCTGCGGCATTAGAATATCACGCTATCCGCTTCCACAGACCAATCATATCACATCCACACACATACACATGAAAAACATCAAGCTGCGCCTGATAGTGATGAACTTCCTGCAGTTCGCCATCTGGGGCGCCTACCTCACGAGCATCGGCAACTACCTGGGAAGCGCCGGGATGGGCCATCTCATCGCCTGGTTCTATGCCATACAGGGTATAGTGTCAATATTCATGCCCACGCTGATGGGCATAGTGGCTGACCGCTGGATGCAGCCACAGCGCGTGCTGTCGCTATGTCATCTGGTCGCCGGCTCGTTCATGCTTCTACTGTGTTGGCTCGGCCACAGTGCCGCCATGGGAGGTGTCAACCCCAACGCTGCGCTGTTCGTCACTATCTACACAATATCCGTGGCTTTCTATATGCCCACCATCGCACTGAGCAACACCGTGGCGTTCACGCTGCTGCGCCGTGCCGGACTTGACACAGTACAGGCCTTCCCGCCCATCCGCGTATTCGGCACCGTGGGCTTCATTGCCGCAATGTGGTTCGTGAATGGAGCCACGCTTGACGGCGACCGCTTCTTCTTTACGCTTGATCATAATCCCGGGCGCTTCCAGTACACTTATATGCAGCTGCTCGTGTCAGGCTGCCTCGGCATCCTGCTGGCTCTATACTGCCTGCTGCTGCCGCAATGCCCCCTCACCAAGGGAGTCAAGGCCAAGTCTCTCGGCGAGGCACTGGGGCTGAATGCTTTCAAGCTCTTCAAGCAGAAGCGCATGGCCATATTCTTCATCTTCTCTATGCTACTGGGCATGTGCCTGCAGGTAACCAACGGTTATGCCGGGCCCTTCATCACAAGCTTCAAGGGTGCAGGCTTCATCCACTCATTCGCCGCAAACAATGCAACGCTTCTCACCTCTCTGTCGCAGGTGAGTGAGGCTCTTTGTATTCTCCTCATCCCATTCTGTCTTAGCCGCTTCGGCATCAAGAAAGTAATGCTCATCGCGATGTTTGCGTGGGTGTTCCGCTTCGGGTTCTTCGGCATCGGGTCGCCTGAGATGCCCGGCGTGATACTGTTCATCCTCTCGATGATAGTTTACGGCGTGGCGTTTGACTTCTTCAACGTCTCCGGCGCTCTCTACGTGGAGACGCAGACAGACAAGAGCATCCAGGCATCTGCACAGGGCCTGTTCATGCTGATGACCAACGGCATCGGAGCCACCGTAGGTACACTTTCCGCCGGTGCCGTGGTTGACCATTTCTGCCACTGGCAAGAGGTTGCCGGCGGCAGCTATCTGCTCGGCAACTGGAGGGCGACATGGCTGATTTTCGCCGGTTTCGCCCTTGTGGTGACTGTGGCGTTTATCTTCGCGTTCAAGGATAGCGGCAAGGGCGTGAGTGATGCTGCCGGAAAGCGCGATGTCAAGCTATCCGAGAGTGCTCCTGAAGGGTTTGTTGAGACTGCTTGATGATACAGTTCTATTGTCCTGACATAAACGAGCGCTGCGTGCTTCCCGAGAGCGATTCGGGGCACGCAGTGCGTGTGTTGCGGATGCGCGAAGGCGATCCGCTGCAAGTGATTGACGGGAGCGGAGGGGTGTATGACTGCGTGCTGACCGCCGCTCACCCCAAGCGCGCGACCTTTGAGGTGACAGCCCGCCGTGAGCAGCCAAATCCGTGGCAGGGGAAGATTACCATATGCGTGGCCCCGACCAAAAACATGGACCGCATGGAGTGGCTCACGGAGAAGCTGACAGAGATAGGCGTGGACCGCATCATCCCCGTGCGCTGTGATCGCTCCGAGCGTAAGGAGCTGAAACGTGAGCGCCTGGAGAAAGTGGCCGTCGCCGCAATGAAACAGTCACTGAAAGCCGTACTCCCGGAGGTCACCGAAATGATGCCGCTGCGCGATGCCCTTGCACTAATAGAGAGAGAGGGTGTGGCAGAACGCTTCGTGGCATATTGCGATGACTACTATCCACGCGTAGAGTTGGCTGCTCGCTGCGTGCCCGGGGCAGACACCGCTATCCTCATCGGCCCCGAAGGAGACTTCTCTCCGGCTGAAATAAAAATGGCCGTGGATGCGGGCTTCACGCCCGTCACCCTCGGCCTGAACAGGCTTCGCACCGAAACCGCCGCCTTAGTAGCAGTCGACACCCTTCACATCATAGCGCAAGCTCAGTGCACCCGCACAAAATAGATATCAGAGGTATAGGTCTGGAGGTTGTCTGACATCTTGAACTCGAAGACGATGTCAAGGGTCGGATCGTCTTCACGATTTACCTTAGTGCGAAACGTGAGGGGGGCGCCTGTCCATGGCTTCTCCTCGGTGAACAGCTTCTCGCCACGCGCACAGAACACTACGTCCTTGACATATGGCGCGGGGCTACGCTCCGCTTCCACAGTAATCGAGAGCAGCTTCACCTCGATGGTCTCTCCCGCTTGGCAAGATTGCGGATACTCAACATCACACGTCACCTTGCATCTCACAATCCCGGAGGGCTCAGGCGTAGGCTCGTCTTTGTCACTGCATGACACCAATGAAACGCAGAGAGCTATTAAAGCAATGATTAGCTTTTGTTGTAAAATTGTCATTGTCAATCAGGGTTAATATAAAGCGACAGGCAGATCAGCAGCACGCCAAGAGCGACACACCCCACACTAAGGATCCGAGTCGCTTTCTTCTGTATTTGCTTTTTCTCTGCATATAAGCCACAACCGATTGCGATTACGGCGCATCCTATTATCGCATATACATTCATAGTTGGATAGTCTGTAACGAGTATGGTTAAACCGATGATGCGAGCAAATGATTACGTGCAAAGCTACAGCTTTATGATGCAGGGATTGGGAAAATGAGATGAGATGCCTGAATTAAGAGACAAATACTACTTTTTCAGGAGTGCAGCCATCACGGAGTCGCGGTATGTTGCGCCAATCGGGATTTCAGTGGCCCCGACGGTGATGTCATTACTGTCAAATGCATCAATCCTTTCCTTATTTACGATATAAGACCTGCTGACGCGCAAAAACATATTCTTCGGCAGAAGGTCCTCCATCTGCTTGACAATCATGCGAGTAACAATCCGTCGTTCTGTGAGACGAATAATCACGTAATCTTTGAGTCCCTCCAAATAAAGTACGTCGTGAAGCCTGATGCGCACATATTTACGCTCAGACCTGACAATGATAAAATCATGTCCATCAGACGCTTCATCAGTCTTGGCCGCAGAGTCTATCAGCTCACGATGGGCGATGGCGCGATTGACTGCGCGGTCAAATCGCTCCTTCCTTATGGGCTTCACAAGGTAGCCAATGGCATCCACATCATAACTGTCGATGGCATAGTCATGATATGCCGTGGTGAATATGACCATGCTTTTAGCGGGAAGAACGGAAGCCAGCTCCAGGCCGCTCATGCCCGGCATCTCTATGTCGAGAAAAATCAGGTCGACATCGTGAGCGGAAAGCCACTGCACAGCACCCTCCCCCGAGTCAAGCGCCGCCTCCAGATGAAGATTGGGATGACTGTCAATCAGCCGCTTCATGCCCTTACGGGCTATCGGTTCGTCATCAACAATGATACATTTCATAATCTCGGATAGAGTGTAATGGGATGGTCAACTTGACGCTGTATATGTGGTGGTCACTAATGATAACAAGCGAAGCTCGACCCTCGTAAAGTATATTGAGGCGTCGGCGGACATTTTCTATACCGATGGCATTGTGACGAGCCAAGGCTACGCGCCTGGGATCATAGTGATTGTGACACTCAAATAGCAACATTCCGCTGTCATCAATACTAAAGGTTGCTCTCACATTCATCCCTTCATGGTCAGGAGAGGAATACTTGGCGGCATTTTCAATGAATGTGATGTAGAGCATCGTGGGAATACGGACTGTTGCTGATGCCACATCCATCTCTATGACGTAACCGAAACGCTCACGGCGCGAGCCTTCAAGCTCAAGATAACTGTTAAGGAAGTCAACCTCTTCACGTACTGTGACGGCCTCAGCCACACTCTCGGCAAACTGATACTGCAACAGGTTATCAATATCAGCGAGCAGTTGACAGGCATAGGCGAGACTATCGCATGCAGAAATCTCAACATTGTTGAGCACGTTGAAGAGGAAATGAGGATTGACCTGCCTCCGCAAAAACAGATATTCCTGACGTAACACCTCAGTCTGCAACGCCGAGCTCCGACGGTTCACTTTTATCCAGTTCACGAAGAAAAGAAACGCCGAGATACCATACTCATACAGCAGTAATGATACAATCCCGGCGGCAAACACCAGTGTCTGGACTATCAGCGAGGCGATGGGAGTGTCGGTAGGTGCTTTGATATAGTACATTGGTATCGAAGCCAGCATCGGGGAAATAAGCACCGCAAGAAAGATGCACACACTTCGGGTATAGTGTCGCAAATTCAGAGTGGCCCGGAAACGGCGATAGAACCAAAAGTAGATTACGTAAGGGATCACCAATAATTCAGTGAAGACCAGTATCCCAACCCCGATTTTTCGTCCGGTATCATTGTTTAGGTCAAAAGCTGCCGTGAAGACAGTGACCATGATCAGCGTTACAACCACGCCGGCATGACGGAAGCCCCTGTATCGCGGCTCCACCATAAGGTCAAGTAGCGGA
The DNA here is from genome assembly GCA_023665605.1 of Candidatus Amulumruptor caecigallinarius. Lineage (GTDB taxonomy): Bacteria > Bacteroidota > Bacteroidia > Bacteroidales > Muribaculaceae > Amulumruptor > Amulumruptor caecigallinarius_B. Next base: position 24,911 of record JAMPDP010000003.1, read on the forward strand.
GTAAACAGTTTGCTGCCGGAGGGTCTCGTTACGGCCATCGGAGTATCAGGCATCAGCGACAGCTGCTGCCTGAGCCAATCAGAGAAGTTGGAAATTAAATCAGAGGCCGAGACGGCATCTTGATGGATAAGGCTCTGTATTTCCTGTAGTCTCCGAGAAATATATGCAGGATCGAGGAGACTCTTCACCCTGTTGATATATCGGGTCAAACTTTCTGCCATCGCCTTCTGCTCTCGGACATCGCTGCGGAGCTTATCATAGAGTTGGATGAGAGCATCACCTAATAATATGAGTGACAGCCACAGACTGTTTGCCAAGCCCTCTGATAGGATCGATGGAATAACGCCGAATGGGGCGCGGTATGGCAAGTTAAGCCACAGAGCGAGCATACCCTCTATCGCTGAGGCTAAAGTTGCTGCCGCGAATGAAAGTAAAAATGACGCAATGACATATTGACTGAAGTTCCCTTTGCGCAGGAGGGGATTGACAATCCATCGGTCATTAATGACTAATGCCAACAGGAAAATGATCGGGGAAGGAAAATACATCCACAATCCCGACCAGTAATCGCAGCGGGCATCCAAGAGAGCGGTCACAGTCCAGTTGCCCGGTGACATCAGGAGGAATGTCAACGTGAGGATCAGGTATCTAAGCTTCTTATTCAGCGTCATTATGCATAGTTAGTGCTTTTCATCTCCACATCCCCAATTAATGCGACCAATCGTCGGATAAATGAGACGAAAGGCATCAAAAAGCTGAAAAAGGAGAGGGTGCGTCGGACTTGATGATCGACACACCCTCCCGCAGCCGGATGATATGAATTGAGAATTATCACGTTTTCGTAGCTTTCGTCGGCTTGAGTCAATAGCTATTTACACGTGGATGAGGTGACTTGGCGGAAAAGGTCGGTGTATTGGCGCGAGATTTCGCGCCAGGTGTAACGGCGTCGGGCTATCTCGCGTAAAGCCACACCGGCCTTAGCGGGGATACTTCTGACGATAGCTCGTAGTGAGCTTGCATCGCTGAAATATGCAGCTGCTTCGGCAGTGGTATATCGGTTATAGTTCACGTCGAACGCCGCGACAGGTACTCCGGAGTGCATCGCCTCCACAAGCGAGGGGTTAGTGCCTCCGGCGCAATGGCCGTGGACATATAGTGCCGCGTTGGAACGTAGTGCCCACAAGCGGTCAAGATCGTACTCCGCATTGGCGAGGATGAGAGACCTCTTGCTTGCGAACTTCTGCCTCAGCGACCGTGAGTAGTCAGAGTGCTCCCAGTTACCTACCATAACGAGAGGCATATCGCCACCGGCAAAGGCCTCCAGCACTACATGGCAATTGTTTTCCGGCTCGATGCGACATACGCCCATGGCATACCCACCACGTGTGACGCCATAAGAGGCCAGCGTAGCATCGGCATCAGCATCAGAAACTGTGCGAACAGCCTGGTCGCCACCATAAGCTATCACTACGGGGTCTGTACGATACGTTGTGCGGACATACTCGGCAATTCCCTCATTGTCGGCCACTACTACATCGGCAGCCCTCACGGCAGTGCGCTCTGAGGCGAGGAGAATGCGCCGGGCAGCATTGCCCCATTTGTCGCGCTTATGCTCCAGACCGTCGATGTTCACAATAATCTTGGCTTGGGTGAAGCGTCGTAATAGAGGCAGAGCCAGGCATCCTGACACGCCGAGCACGAGAATGACATCGTAGCCGCGCAGGCAGCGTGCCATCGAGAGCATATCGTAAGGGATGGACTGAATTCCGTTGGCGCGCAGGGGCACGTAGCGGAGTTCCGCCCCCTTGTAGGTAGCCGGATGCGAGGTCTGATCCGGACGACTGCAAAACACAGTGTAGCGGATATCATCGGGACAGTTTTCGCCCAGTAGATTTTCCACCATGGACTCGAAACCGCCATAAGCCGCCGGAACACCCCGTGTGCCAATCACAGCCACGCGGATTAGCTTGTCACTCATTGTCAGTGGGATGTGAGAAGATTTCAGCAATTGAATCAGCGAAACACCTTTCTTCAAACTCAGGGGCTTTAGCCAATGCCCCCTGTGCAAGACGAAGATAAAGGGCCTTGTCGCTGAGTATCGTGCGGATGGTCTCAGCAATCTTGGGCAGCTGCTTCACATCAATCCGATAGCCGTTGACGCCATCTTCTACGAGGTCGGCAATGCCGCCTGTCACGGGAACGATGCAGGGGAGCCCGGCTGTCATGGCCTCAGCGGCTGTGAGACCGAAGGTCTCAACAAACTCGTCAGCCTTGGTTAAGCTTACCATTATAGATGCTTTACTATAATGCTCGGCAATGTCGCGTGTTTGAGCAAACACCTCAAGATTACTTGGAGAAATTAGTTCATTGCGGGACATCCAGTCTTGGATATTAGCCTCAGAGTCATTGATGACTACCTCAAAGTTGACATCGGGGAGCATCCCGGCCAACTCGAAGAGTTCACGGGTGCCTTTATACTCTTTCAAAGAGGAAAGCATCAGCACCCGACGGCGTGAGAACGCCGCTTCCGGATCCGGACGCAATTGAGCGGCAAGAGCAGCTGAAACGGAATTGGGAATTACAATCACGCCTCTTCTGCGGGCAATCCGCGAAGCTTGAAAGTCACTGACACAGATTATATCGTGCGCCAAACGCTGCATCAACGCTGCCAAAGCACTGTAAACACGCCCTTTTGCATAGGCATTCTCATGATAGTGGTATATGAGTCGGCGACCCGATAGCCTTGCTGCCAGGGCGGCGCCAAACGGGAGGATAGTGTTGACATACACCACATCATCATCATGTCGGGGTAGTGTCAGGAGCTTGCCAAATGCCACAGCTTGCGCCCGAAGCAAGCGCGCGATAGTGACAATCCCACGCTCCGAAAAGCGATACTTGACAGGATGGAAAGTGACACCGGGAAGTGTGGCGACCTCATCAAGAATACCTCCCTCGGATGTGAACAGCTCAATATCCGCACCTGCCCCATGTAAAGCCGTCAGGGCCGAGGTTAGTACCCTCGGGCTCCCGGAGTAGTCATTGAAGAGATGAAAAGCAAGGATGCGCATGGCGTTGTAAGAAGAGACTGGTGCCGGACTTGTTCAGATGTGACGTTCAAGAAGAGCGACCCATGTGTCGGCCAATGGATTTGGTTTGGTACCCCAGTTCTCAGGCTCCCGTGCTGAAAATCGTGAGAGTATGTCAAGGAGATAGATGCGCAGAGTGGTTGCATCGGTGTTGGCCATGTTCAGCTCCTCGACGATGGAGTCAATGTCCAGATGCCGCTCGAAGATGGCGCTTTGCACCAGAAAATGACACTTGTCCATTCCGCGAATACCTGCCTCAGAGGCGTATTCCCAATCGAATACAAAAAGATTGCCATCCTGGGTAAGCACCGAATTCCATGGTGTGAAATCGCCATGCACCGTCACAGCCTCTACCTGCCGACCTTGCATATGTGCCATTATGTCAGAGAGATGACGCTTCACCGGTTCGCGGTGGTGTGGTGCAATGCGTCCGATGTCGTTGCCAAGCATCGTTAGAGAGCGGTAAGTATCAGTATCCTCCCATAGTATCCTCTGAAGAGATGCCGCTTCAAGAGTAGCAATGAAACGGTCGTGAGCCGAAGTCCAGATATGTGGAGACTTCGCACGAATGGTCTTTTCGGTGGACTGGGCAAAAAAGAACAGTCCGTCGGAAAGCTGTCGACAAGCTCTGACTTCAGGGATATGCACCATGCCCCGTTCAGCGAGATGTGAGAGGATGGATGCCTCATGGATAAAGAGTGCGTCGTAAAGTTCCCGAGAGTCAGTGAATTTGCAGTAACCGAGCAATCGGTCATCATGCCACACCTGCAGCGTAGGTTTGGAGTGCGGAGAGGGAGTCCCGCCGAAAGCAGCCCACGAAAACGAGTCATTGCCGAAGGCTTCGGATATTGCCGCGTGAGCTGAGGGTGTAAGGTCAAGTGAACGGATCCTTCCGCCGATACGTCGCAATATGGCGCGAGTAGTGAACCCGGTTGCAGCGAGTGTCGGCAGACACTGTTTCAGCAATTTCCCCTTGGTACTTCCGGGCTGATAGAGGCACAATGCCGTGCGTATGTCATGCGCAGGCAACAACCAGCACTTGCCGTCAGAGTTGGCAAGCTCTATCATCGGGGTCATACCCTTGACTATCAACGTATCAAGGTTCATATCAGTACAGAATCAAAGAGAGCCCGGATTGCCTCGCCATGGCGGGACCACGACACCTCGGAGGCGTGGCGAAGAGCAGCCGCTCCCATACGATGGCGTACGGCAGGCACACGCAGACGACCCAGCGCGTCAGCCAATCCCAACACTGTGTCGCGACGCGTACCCTGCGGCAGGATGATACAGTGGTCAGAGCTGAAGTTTCGCGTGTAGCCGCGAGTGTCAATGGCCACCAGCGGTTTCCCGGCGGCAATGGCATCGTATGCCACGGTCACAGCACCTTCGCGCAGAGCAGGGTTGAGCACGACATCGGCCTTCGCCATCTCGTCCTGATACTGCTCCATGGACAGGTGCCCATGGAATGTAACATAGTCAGCGATGCCCAACCGGTCAGTGAGCTTGCGCAGACGAGCCTTGTCAGCGCCATTGCCGAGAATGGACAACGTAACTTCCACACCCTTGCTACGAGCCATCGCCACCGCCTCGATTGCGAGGTCAAAGCCTCGCCAGGCGTCCATCTTGCCCACCATCAGAGCATGGATGGCCTCGGTGTCATTTGGTTTTCCTATTGCTTTGCCCCTATTAGTCGTATCAGCTGCAACATCAGTCATCACAACAGATTTTTCCCGACAAGAAGACGGGAGCTTATCGCGCGTAATCTCTGTCTTGCAGATAATCAGACGGGCTGCTTTGCAACGCCTCTTGAATGCGGGGGTGTGCGGCACAAAGCGGGCAGCTACACGGCGTATAGCTTCGGTAATGCGTGAGCGCAATGAGTAACGGCGGGAGTATTCGCCGGATATAGTCTCCAAACCACCCAACGGACCCCAAATGAAGTTGGCTTTAGCCCCGACAGCACTGACCGGCCAAAGAGCGTTGCCATAGGTGAGGTGAAGGAAGTTGGGGATGTCATTGTCAGCCATCACCCGGGCTATCACAGCGTCAGCTTTTCGCGTCCACTTCAAGTAGTAGCGGTGTACACCCCGGATGCCATGTTTACGCCGCAAGTCACGCTCCGGCAAGTCGAAATACACGAAGTGAATGTGTTTGTAGTCTGGGTGTGAAGTAACCCACTCATGGATGGGGGGGCGATTGTTGGCTCGCGTAAGCACCCAAAGGTCAAAAGCTCGTGACAGTTCGAGCACCCAGTGCCATCCCACCCCAATCTCGCTCCCCTTACCGGGCTCGCAGGCGTAAGCCGATACCATCAGACGCTTGCGCCGAGGCCGCTCTGTGTCTTTCTGCTCTGTCATTTCTTAAATTTTAGACGCCGGAGGTTACGTCGATGACGATCATCAAACACATGAGCCACGATGGCGTCAACGGCTTCATCTGCAGTGGTATCATTCATCACCTTGAGGTAGCCGGGCTGCATGGCGAGACTGTCTATGCGGGCATTTATAGCGTCGATATCCGCGCGTGAGAGTTCCTGCTTGCGCTGCAGAATCACATCAGGAGAGGCTGTGAGAAGTACGTTGTAATTGAGTCTCGGAATGAGGAGCCGTCGCCATGCGTTAAGGAGCTTGTAAGGAAGATAGATACGTGAGCGACGCGGATCACAGATGATGTCCGTGAAGTAGCGGTCAAAGATTACCAGCCGTGTGATACGGGTGATCCGCTTGGTACGCAGCCAATGACCAAGGATATAATCGGCTGTATAGTAGCTCAGTCGCACCAGAGAATTAAGTGCTGAGGTGCGACCACCGCGATGAGGGTCAGAGTAGTTGCGGTCCACCTCCTTTTTCACTCCGGCTTTCTGTGCCACATCGCCAAGGTTGCCAAAGAGGGCCGGACGGAAATGGAGATAGACGTGAGCCTTGCGGAAGACATCGCCCGTACGACCGATAACCTGCTCTATGACTGTGGTTTTGCCGGCTCCGTCCGGGCCTGTGAATGAAATGGAAAGACCTGTGGCCGATGTGAAATAGTTGCGAACATAGCTCCATGCCCAGCGGCTCATCTCCGCAGCAAGCGGTAAGGGTCGGTGCAGCAGATTATGACGGAAAGCCCGACTTATGAGGCGAAGGCGGCTCTTGGTGTCACACTCAGCAGCCGTAGAACAACCGAATATGCGGCGCAACTTGCCATGCACCGCCGGAAGATGCTCGGCAGCTTCGCGTGACGCGCGGTAACGATCGGGATATGCAGCTCCGACGGCTCGGTCGTAGAGATATTTGTCAAGGAAGCGCGAAGCCGGGAGTGAATGCCAGAGGAAACCGTTAAACTCCTTGTCTGACAGAAACTCATCGGCACTCATAAGGCGTATTCCCCACACAGATGTGTCAAAGAAGAAGTCCCACTGCACCATGTCAGTTGCGCCGGGGGAATTGTGACCACACACAAACGTGACAAGCCGGTCGGAGTTAAGATAGTTAACGATGCGCCAACCCATGGCATCGATCAGAGCGACAAGCTCACGGCGCACCCCCATGAAGTCGCGGCGGCGGATGATGATGTCTATATCACGGGCATCATTGCCTGTGGGCAGCTGTTCGTAATTGCGCAGCACGGCATAGCTCACCCTCTCGTTGAGAAGGGATATGACGGCCCGGATAAGTGATTCTTTGGCGTTCATTTCTTCTTTTTGCCGAGCAGATTGTGACTCACTTTATCAATCAGATATGATGGACGGATACAAAAAGACTGCAACACATTGATGACGCCTAATGGATTGTGCCGGTGCAGACGGTATGCCCCGAGACGGAGCTTGTCGGTAGCACGCGCTTCGCGGTCAATGGAGCGCAAGTAATCGGGAGCGAGGCCGTCAAGCCATGCGGTGAAAGTTGGTGGCACACGCTTTTCACGCCGCTCAATGAGGCAATGCTTCACCCAGCGCATTTTCAGCAGCATCTCGCGGGTGTGACCCGATAGCCCTGAACCGGCCTTTCGATAAAGCGCGAGCACCTCGGGCACCACCACAATGGCTCGTCCCTCCGTGTATAGGTCACTCATGCGGGTCCAGAGGTCAAGGTCCTCACAGAAGTCCTGATAGCGGGGTCTCCCATCCGGGAAGCCATCAATGGCAAAGCCCCCCACGCGAAGGGAGGCCTGTCGGTCATAGATGGCGACAATAGGAAGAAAAAACAGCTTTCGTGCCTCAGCTTTTCTGAGTGCAGCCTCTCTGGAGGTCTCACCAAGATAAATTCCCCCGCCAATTCGCCTTGTCCTTTCATCAACAAAATCCATATAGCAACCCACGGCGGCAAGAGTCGGATCAGTCTGCATGGTATTCCAAAGACGCTCAACTGCGTTTGGAAGCAACACATCATCAGCATCAAGAAACATGATGTAACGAGTGGTGGCTTCTCTTTCTGCAATATGTCGACAATACCCAATTCCACTATTCTTATCAAGTGCTTTTACATCAATTATCTGAGATGTCCCCTTGAAAAACTTTCTGATAACTTCTATTGAACGGTCTGTCGAACAATCGTCAACGAACAATAGTTTAAAGCCCTGCTTGGTCTGTGCTGCGACTGACTGCAAGGTTTCTTCTATCCACTGTTCTTTATTGTATACGCAAATCGCGATAGTTAAATCCATAACAGCTTACTTTCTCATTTTTATAACTTTAGCAGGAGCTCCTCCAATGACTGCATATTGCGGCACATCCTTTGTAATCACGCTACAAGCACCCACCACCGAGTGCGCTCCAATTTTGCGACAGGGCAGAATGTGGCATCCGCGACCTATCCACACATCATCGTCATCTCCATTCGTCCGGCCACACGTTTCACACCCTGATCTATCATAGGGATGTCAGTGCGTGTGAACACGTGAGTCACAGGCTCAAAGAAATAGTTGCAAGGCCCCATCATTACATCGCGCCCGATGCGGATATCGGACGGGACATGGCAATATGCTCCGATGTTACTGCGTGTTCCAAGCTCCACGCCTGCTCCTTTGCCAAAATAAGCCATTCGGCCGATATTCACCTGTCCTCCACAAGCCTTGAAAAGCCGACGGCAGCAAGCCACACGCAGAGCATTACTCACTCGCCCGAAAGGCCGTGAAAAGCTGTCCGGCAGAAATCTTGCGAATCCGTAATACAAACAGAGCCAAAATAAGCGCATAGACAATGTAGTGAACTTGCGTGAACGATCAATCCGGTATATCAATAAACGGGCGAGGCTCCCCTTTGGCGGCATAGTGGGCATTGATGGCATCGACGCACTGCTGATTGCGCACATAATTGCCTGAGATGAGTGTCTCGTTGTTCCGGATATGCACCGGGAGGTGATTGTAACGATAATGCGTGTAGAAGATAGGTGTTCCTTGCCGTATAGCCATTGCCGAGAGCCAAACATCGTCGGCTGTTAGTGACAGAGCTTTGATGTTTTCCACATTAAATGTGTCGGGATGCAGCGAATAAGGCGGATAAAGAACCCCACTTACACCCAGCAGCAAAAAACGATTGGACGCTTGCGGCCTGTCAGTCACGTCAGGCCACCATGCATATCTGTCTGTGTCGCTGTTAATCCGCTTCACCCAGTTGGCAATGATATGGCCGGGATGCTCCTTGTGATGTTTCAATAAGGACTCCACAAGGTCGCTCCGGTAAAACAGGTCATCATCTACCGTGATGACAATGTCTTCCGGAAATTCTTGCATGGCATAGTAATACTTGGTGTGGGAACGTATCTCATCAGGGCACAATCGTATCTCTAAACCGCGTTTACGCAACGCAAGCAACTTGTGAGGTAACTTCTCGACATCGGGCACCTGACTTTGAGTTAAATAAAGTACAATTTTGTCCGGTTTTACCGATTGTCGCAGCAATCCTTCAATAACGAGATGTAAAGTGGGTAGCCTGCGGGGAAAGGACGTAAGCGATACAATGATGTTCGGACGCAGAGAATGATGAGAATATTCTGATAGGCGAAACCGCTCTGAAGAATGTGACGCTCTGAATGTCAACGACAGAATAAGATTAGCACAAATTGAGACGAATGAATTAATCATCCCATAAAAGTGTAATCTATTGAGAATCATAATTCTTTTGCCTTGCCAGAATCGCAAACGATCAAAGAAATCAATCAGCATTATTTTAATAAGTTTTTTTTCCCGACAAAATACGGTATAAATTTATTACATATAGGAATTAATATTGCAGTAATCGCGATTGTTAAAATAGTAATAACATAATCTTTGTGGCTAACATAATCCGGAATTAAAACAAATAACGGCCGATACACCAAATGGTGAGTTGCTAACGGGATCATAGAAAAACGACCGTAAAATACCAGAAAGGGTATTGTTTTTATACTTTTACATAGCAATAACACCGACATAACTCCACAGAGTGTGACCAAAAGAATAATATAATAATTACCAATGATACGATTATCTCTGAACCCGACATGAATATCGCCGGCATATATCAATGTCAAGTATAGAATCGTATATAACACGATTGCTATTGGAAGATTGTATTTGTCATATTTATTGGGTTTTAAGATTGATGATTTTTTTAGAAGTGTCCCAACATAAAAGAAAGGTAAAGCTGTTAATGAAGTATCAAGCATACACGGTACAAAAAGATTGTTAACACCCAGATATGCGCCAAGAGATCCTATGGCTACAACTATAATTGCTCGAAAGAGTTCATGCTTGACAACCAAAGAGATTAAATGGAATATCAAGGTACACCAAAAAAGACTAAGCACAAACCAAATTGGGCCATTAAAATATTGACGTTGTGTGAAAATATCCATTATCCCTGTCGCACCTGCCTGAATTAATCCCGGAATGGCATAATTGCATAAGTAAAAAAAGAGATATGCAGAGATATAGAAAAATAAAAATGGGATAAGAAGTCTATTAATCTTATCTTTTGTGAACAAGATTGTCCGATCTGACTCTTTATAGAACATCCCTGAAATCAGATAATACAAAGGAAGCATATAAACGCCAAAACCAGGTATGGGTATATTCACCCCTATATGTCCGCAAATGATTAAAAGTATGCAGATTCCTTTGGCAAGATCGATGAATTCAATCCTATGTTTTGTTATAGCTTTAGTCATAGGAATTAGTCAACCATTTGTTGCTGTCTCAGCCCTTGTTGTGCATCAGGTTCTTCTCCAGAATACTTATTATAGTCATCCGACAGAATCTGATACTTTGAGAAATATCTTGTAGCCATCAGAATAAAGAGTAAGCCCCAACTGTATGCAATATTACCTAATCCGCCACCAACACCGAGAAGAAACATTATGGTGGCAATTGAAAAGAAACGGATACAACAACAGAACACTATCAAAAAACCCAAAAGGCAAGCAATAAAACCGTAATCATCGATTTCCCCATATTGTCTTAATTGGGGTGCATATGCGAATTGCCGACTATAATCACATCCATGCCCAACCCAAAAGACTTCTTTGTTTAGGTTTTCGGAAAAGTTTGCTATTGTGTTTATGGTAGGTGCAACGCGCACAGCTGCAGACGTGTCAGCGTCTTTCACCTCTTTAGGGTCAAGGGTGGTAACGGCTTCTGCTGTTGCTTGCATTCTTTGAAAAGCCTCAATCTCACTATCACGGAGAATAATAAAAGCCACAACTAACAGAGGAGCTGTGAGCAAAGTCCAATAACCCTTGAGAAAATACAATGACACCAATGCTATCACAACAAAGGCTGTGCCTGAACCAATGGTAGCCAAGCTCCATAAAGCAGCAATTGTCACCCATCGGTGCTCCTGATTGAACACGGTAGCGATACTAAGTTTCTGCCCTGTTAGATATTCGTTACATTTAAGGTAGGCATAGTAAAGTACTCCGACGGACCGTGCGAATGAGGATGGCTCGTAACTAAGTGAGTTTACTCTGAACTGCGAGCCTTCAGTAAACAACCATTGAACCATGTTCAATGGAGGGAAATACCAGACACCTAATACCAGCAATATTTGTTGAGCTACGCAAAATCCCGCTAACACCCATATAAATCGTCTGAGAAATACAATGAACCAATCAATGGTGAATATATGTCGGTCATAGATCAGGGTGTACAGAGTCATGAATGTTATAACAAACATTGCGTTGTAGAACACTGTAGAAGCTCTGAACGTCATTGGATGAAGCACATAGGAAGTAAAGAACACCCAAAGCCAATACAGCGATCCACATATCACTGACGGGTTAAGGTGGAAATTGGCGATTAAGAACAAAGGCAAGATTGCCATGGTAGCTACCTTGACGGGACTCACCCCTGCACGAGACTCAAGTGGGATATACTGGATGACCATAATCACCAGAACATATGCCGCGAAGTTTCGCAGATTGTAGTTTCGCGCCTGGAAAAATCCGCCTATAAAGCGTAATATCGAACAAAATATTTCAGGAATGCTTGGCATCGTTGGTTTCTGTAATTGTAGATTTAGAATGTTTGGTGACAATGCCGAGAGAGAGAGGGAAGCGATGACGCAACCATTCTGCTACGAAATATTCTACAGCCATGATAACACAGAACGTAGCAAATGAGAGCCATCCGCTACCGGTGGCTATGTGGCCCGTAATTCTGAGTGCTATGATATTTGCAATTACAATAAGGATACTATAATGTGTCACCATAAGAGCCATGCTGTTACGGCCCCAGTAATCAAGCAAGCGAAGAACCGGTGATGTTTCAAGAGTCATGAAAAGAACGATGAAGCCGGCAGGGATCACATTAGGAGCCAACCAGTTCCAAAGAAATCCCGCATTAAAGGGGAGCAAGAAAGTAAAGAACCAGCCGAGCCACAGCCCCAGAAGTCCAAGGACGATAAGGAGCCAGCGCGAACGATTCGGTAATTTCCACATTGAACTCATCCGCCCATATGCGAAACCGCACACCAGTCCAACATAAGCATTTATAACCGAACCAATCAGCGAATTAGCGGTGTGCATCATGTGCCGTGCCTCTGCGTCCATGCCGGAAGTTATGTGGTTGATTAGCTTAGCATCAACAATTATAACGTAATAGAGCAAAACCAGAGACAGTCCAACAACCCACCAACGCCGAGAACCGCGAATCCACCACCACAGAATCTGTCCACCGAACAGTGCCGGAAGGAACCACAGCGTGCCAATACCTCTAAGACAAAGGCTCTTGAAGATGTCTCGCATTATGATATACGAATCATAATGGCCAATCGCCCAAAACATCACGTCAAACGCCAGTATTATTATGGTCCACACAACATATGGCACGCCCAGTTGATGCCACAGACGTTTTATTCGTGCTCTAAATGACGGCTGGCGCGGCTTCATCGAGTCTACCCACCCTGCCGTCACATAGAACGTGGTAATCATGAACGTGCCTATGTACACGTTGATTAGACCCGGTATAAGGCCTGTGCCGAAATGCAGCAGCACGATGCAAATGATGGCAAGCCCCTTGGTAATGTCAAGGTAGCGAGCCCGTTTATGTAGAGCCGGAGTGGGGGTCATCGGTGAAGCAAACGTCTGAAGGTTACTCCGTAAGTTAGCAATGCTGTGTAAGTACGCATGGACAAAGTTGCGGCAATGCGTCCGGCAAGTGGCCAACCGCTATAGTGCTTTATGAAATATATGCGTGAACTGCACCAATGTCGGAAGCGAGGCCGGGGATCGCCCTTTGCGGAGGGGATGTGGCGATGGATGGCTGTGAGAGTGGCATCGTAACGCATCTTAAACCTGATGTGCTCAACTTGCTTTGAAAGTATGGCCTCTTCACAATAGAGGAACGGCACCGGGTCAAACATCCCTATTGACCGCAGGAAGTCAGCGCGTAGCATCAGGCATGAACCGCTCACTTTGTGGCAATCATGGCTCTGGGCAGGCTGGTCTATGAAATTTGTTCTCCTTCGAAAGAAGAGCTCTCCAATCCATGACAATGATGATGTCCAGTTTCCATCAGGCCTCATCGGATTCTGGTCATGCCCGTCAGGGCCGACTATGCGCGAAGCTGCCACAGCATATTCCGGTGATGAGAACAGCACCTTCCTCAACGTCGCTACATAGTCCTTATCAGGAAACTCCATGTCCGGATTGGCTATCATAACAGCATCGCAGCCCAGCTCCAGCGCGGCTTGGATGCCGATATTGTTTCCTGCATTATAGCCTCGGTTTTGGGCAGACGCTATCATCCGGACTCCCTCACACTTACAGAGCTCTTCAAGAGCAGCCTTGTCAGACTGTTCTGAAGCATTGTCAACGACAATTATAATCGAATTTGCCGCATCACTCTGTGCTTTTAGCATAGGAAGGCACTTGGCCACGTCTGTGGACGAGTTATAGTTGAGGATTACAATTCCGGTCATGGCTGCAATCAGCGTAGGTCGCGGTAGATGCGGTATAACTTGGCTCGCAAGGCAAATGCACGGCGATGCATACTCCAGAGCGAAGATGCAATCCTGCGAGGTGCGGAGATGTGGAGTGAGGCCTTGTCAAAGCCCGTCACGTCATGCTTACCTGTGAGGCACATCATAATCGTTTCGCCTGCTGAGAGCCGGCGCACTATCTGGCGATCATCAAAACCGCCGAGCGAAGCCAAGGGTGAGATGTCAATGTCAGCATACTCTATCATGAAAAGCGAACGCAGCGAACGCATCATCCAACTAAAGAAAGCGGCTTCGGATGGCAAACCCTGAGCGGCCAGCGTATGGCAGATGTGGCTGCACACTGCCGCATTAATATCTGCCACGTCAGTAACGCGCTGAGACACCGGCTTGCCGTTTCCCACCGGCTCCACGATGCCATTGGATGCCATTTTGTATGATGCGGTGGACTCCAACGGACATGCGCAGAAATAGGCTTCAATGGAGGCTGTGGCCGAAACACCCGGGGCTATGTCCATTCGCTCTACATAAGTGTCATATGCTCCGGCTGAAGGTGGCAGCATATCAGGACGTGCCCCGAAGTAATAGGTAAACACCTGCGGCAATCCCATTCGTGAAAGTATTGCATTTAGCATCAATCGAGAAGATCCGAACCATCCCACATCGACCATTGCGGCAGGTTCGCCGTCATCAAAACCCTCCTGCCTCAGATACTGTTGAAACAGTCGGGATTGTTCGTCAAACTCACTGAAGATAGCATGGTGCACCTCTGAGTCGACGAACAGCAAATCGAGCCATTTTTCAGCCTCAGCATCCGTGCGGATCACGGCATTGGTCAAGCCAAGCGCAAACCGCTGATTGAGCTGCGAACAGGATGTGCCTAAATATGCAAGGATATCGTCGGGGCGCCGGCCGCGAAGGGTGTGACCATCTATGATGCGGAGAAGGTCTTGTTTGGTAGCACCGGCAAGGAATGGGGGAAGTAACGACTTGCGTGATGCGTAAAGATATCGGAGTTCGAGTCCGGGATGCGGGAGTGCCTCTGCGATACGACTGAGTAACCATCCGTCACGATTGATGAAGTATAGGCGTCGCAAGCCTCGACGGCTTGCAGACTCAATGACGTGAGCTACATATGCAATCATCGCAGGTGCCACAAAATCAGCCGCAAAACGTACATCGGGGGTATCGCCCAACTTCAAACGCGCCAAACGTGATGCCGCTGCAAGCAGGCTGAGCTCTGTGGCATGAGCTTCCGTTTTGGCGGATGTGACAATCGCTTGTTCTGTAGACGTGAAACTTGAGCTAACGAGTTTGGCTTTGGCACCGGCTGCCCTTGCCATATGCACGTCGCTGTGCGGATTGTCTCCATAGTGAACTACGATCTTCACATCTTTGCCAAATACCTTCTTAAAGAGCGCACCCCCGACATCTTTGCGCGCCCCCTCTTCACAAGAGACATACAACGCGTCTCCCGGCATCATAAGTCCCTCGCGTGTGAGAATCTCACGGAGGAGTGTCGATGGAAGATACATATCGCTTACGAAAGCAATCGCATCTCCGGCAGCGCGGTGACTAGCTATGATGTCGGCCACTGACGGGTTAGCGGTGAGCTGAGCACCCTCCTCTGCCATTTCAGCCTTAGCAAGGGTATCTGCATTGTAGGGATAGAAGGAATCCGCACCTTCAGCGGTATATATATCTGCTATCGTAGGGCCAGAATGAGCATCGGCATAGCGGCGCCAGATAACGAATGCTCGTTGCATTGCCGTGTCATCGGGCCACAGGCGTTTCGCCATCATACGCCAGACATTAACAGGCTCACCGCACCGACGCAGCAAAGCAGTGTCGAATATGTCGAAACTCGCTGTCATTAGTTTATGCCAAGTGCCTCCTTGAAGAGTTGGTATGAGCGGTCAGGACTGAACCTGCGAATATCGTCAGAGGCACGTTTTGCCAACGTGATTCGCAATTCCGAGTCGGTTAGAAGCCTGACGATGTTAGTGGCAAGAGCCTTGGAGTCACCCACGGGGCTGACAAGAGCATTTATGCCGGGACGCGCCATCTCCAGATAACCTTTGCAATCGGTGCACGCCACCGCTGCCCCACATATCATAGCTTCGCCTACTGTAAGCCCCCATCCCTCGGTACGGCTCGTGCCGATAAACACTGTGGCTCGGTTGAGAATGTCACAGACCTGAGCACGTGTGGCATTGCGTGTATAGTTTACGCGTGTCGCAAGGTCAGAACCGAGAGATGCAATGATATCATCGGGACGAGATGGTGCTCCGAACAGCTCAATCTGTAAGTTAGGAACCTGTTGAGCAACCAGGCGCAGAGCCTCCATGCCGGTTGAACAATCCTTTCGCGGCATCTGATGCCAGAGCATTGCTACCACCGGAACAGAACGTGCTGCGGGCGGGTTAACCAATTGCAAATTAGCGAAGTCGAAGCTGTTAGGCACCAGTTCTGACATCTCGCCATACTGAAAGCGGAGCATATCCTGCAACCAGTGTGACACTGTCACTTTATTCAGACACATATGATATGTGTCATCAACAATTTCACGCAAACCGGTACCCCAATCCTCACGATCCTGGATGAAGTAATACTTCAGCGCAGGCTCCAGAGGATACTTTTCAAGGTAATCAGCAGTATAAGGTGATGTGGCTATGTAGCGGTCGGCACCTTTAGGCACATGCCGGTAATTAAGCGACAGTGTGTGCCGCTCTTTCAGTTTTCGGCTCAGAGTTGGAAGCCAACGGCGGCACGAATACCCTTGAATCAGACGCTGCGCCATGCGTAAAATGCCTGTAACCTTGTATTTGGGTGTCTTACGGGCAAAGTAGATGCTGCCTGCGTAACATGCCGTCACATCATGTCCTTCATCAGCCAACTGTGAGAGATACTCCAAGAGAACCTTGTAGCCTCCTACAGGACCATCGGCAACGCCTGGGAACAGCGCAACAATCTTCATCGTAATGTCATCAGCTTAATGGCTACCGATATCAGACCCAGTCCGACAAGATGGCCGAGCAAAGCAACTGAACGATACGGGTAATTCACCTTCAAGAATTGGCTTCCGTAGAGCCTGCGTGCTTTTCGGAGCATTTCACGCGCTGCAACCGTGTCACCCGCAGTCGCAAGGGCCTTGGACTCTACTACCGAGCGGATTATCGGACTACACCGTCCATCGCCATATAGACGGGTGATTGTTGCGCCGGGAGTGTAGCGAGAAAAAAGTTTCAGGTATTCAACCCCATTGAGGAACGCCCGCTCCAACGGATATAGTGATAGCGTGATGTTAATGTCACGTGATATATCAAACTTCACCCCAAAGCGTCTCTCCAGAGCGCCATATCCTCGGCGCAATGCTTCTATCTTATTTTCTATCTCACTTTTATTGAGCTGATACCGTCGGGTTCCATCATTGTAATAATGATAACCGTCGAAGGGGAGGTCAACAATCTCGCGAGCGTGTGCCCACACTGCAAGATTAAACTCTGTGTCTTCACCAAAGCGTACTCCCGGAGGGAACCTCAAGCCGCCCTCCTTAATCATATACGCTCGGTATATCTTACCCCAGATTGCAGTGCCTTGGAGGGAACGCCCCACGGTGTCTGCATATTCAGCAATTTCACTGTCAATCCAACGGTGTGCCCGGCCGGAAGGAGAACACTCAATGATGTCAGCTGCCCCTGCGGCATTAACAAGCGTGGAGATGAAGTCAGAATCTATCGTGTCATCGGCATCAATGAAACAGAGGTATTCGCCTGCTGCATGTTCTATGCCGGCATTACGTGCCATGCTGACTCCCTGGTTTGGTTGAGTCAACACACATACCCGGTCATCGCTTGCGACATATTCTTCCAGAACCTGCGCTGAGCCATCGGTGGAGCCGTCATTAACGCATATCAGCTCAAAGTCTCTGAAACTTTGTGCAAGGATGGAGTCAAGGCACTCGCGAAGACGCTCCTGCTTGTTGTAAACAGGGACAATGACGGAAACCTTCGTCATACGATATAATATTGCGGACGTTTTTTCAGTCCGATGCTCCACAATGCATTAAGAGTTAGGATGCGGAGCTTCAGACTCAGTGGCACCTTACGGTCTATCGGTGCATCCGCCCACAACGAACGGTGTCGCACCTCATGCCAGAGATTATAGAATGGGTGCCGGATCATCACCCAAGGCTGCCACGGCTTGGGCAGGTATTCGTAATGGATAATGAGCCTTTCGGGATGAGCAGCCTCGGCTGCTATCTCAGCTTCCATCTCCGGCGCAATGTATTGTTCGGCATGGTCCGTGCGCAAAAAGGCAGTGAGCATATTCCAGCGCAACGGCAATCTCTTGACCTTGTCACCAACCACAATATTGAGCAGATCTTGATCATGAAACTTGATGCGCTCAGGTTCTTCACGCATCAGCTTAAAACACTTCCGCGCAACATCCTGACGTCGGAATGCCTCAACATCAATCAGCATCATGCCGGAATTAAAGTAACTGGTAGAGATTCCAAGCCGTTCACTGCCTTCAACATAGAAACTATCAGTCACCACACCGCAAAAAGCTCCATCTAAAGGCGTATCCCATAACTCTCGGAGGTCTGTATTAACGATAATGTCACAATCAAGGTATATGACTCTCTCCACGTAATTAGGTAACAATTCCGCACATGCAACCCTATAATAGGCTGCCGTGGTCACATGATCACCATCTCTTACTATACAATGGCGGAATACATTCTGTGACGGTGTGATGAGTGAAATTTCACATCCATATGTATCTGACAGAAGGCGAAATCTATTTTGGGTTGCCCCACTAAGACCGTCGGTAAGCAGATAAACTGCTATTTGATTCTGCCTGTTAGACTCCAGTAGGGATGTAAGCATTATCCCACAATAAGCGGAATATCGTTCATCACAGGCACAAAGTATGTTAATACACTCGGCCTTTTTCATCGTGGGAAGACTCGTTTTACATCTGTGAGCATTAATAGCTTGCGTATGATATTCCATCCGACTCCGCAATCGGGCCATCTGATTAGCCGAGTTTGCACGTAAGCATGCCACCAATCAAGAGGCCTGTGATCACGCGCTGCAATCTTCATGCGCCAGTCATTAACTGAGCCGTACCAACATTTCCAAAACCTCTTATATCTCGGATTTCCTTCCTTTGACACACTCTGATGCTCACGATACTCTACTAAAGGGAAATCCACAGGCTCAATTCTGTAGCCATTATACACGAATTTCATCGCAGTAGGCCAGTCTTCCACCAAAGGGTATTTCTCATCATATCCGCCCAAGGCTTCCAAGGTTGGTTTATGAATGAATAAGGTAGGACCTTCAATGAGATAGGGTATGCCGGCAAGTGCTGACTCCTGTTCGCGGGCATCAGCATCCTTGAAGTACTCGCGGCAACGCAGGCGCGGTTTCTGAAAACCGTTTTGGTCAAAAGGCACAATTTCACATATGAAGAACTTATCGCTGCTCCTTTTGGTAGCTTCAACGAACTTGCTGATGCAATCAGGGCGCAAACGGTCATCTCCGGCGATATACTTCACCCACTCCCCTTTCACATGTCTGAGAGCAAAATTATAGTTGCCCACTATGCCCAAATTGTGTGGAGTCTTAATTACAGCTACCTCGGAAAATCGGTCGACTTCAATGTCAGCCCAACTGCGAGCAACAGCCAAAGTATCATCCGTAGAACCATCGTCACTCACTATCACCTGCAGCGGACCTTCATAATCTTGCGCAGAGATGCTTGCAAGTGTCTCATTCACAAACTCGGCAGAGTTGTAAGTCACCACAACTATTGTGACAAGCGGCAATGTTCCTTCGGCAGAGGTATGTGCGTATGGATTCATCGTTATTTCAGGCGGATGTGGGAAGTGGTGAACTCCACGCACTCATCACCTCGCCACTGATAGCCGGCAGGTATGCGATAAAAACCCGGGGTCCAGAAGTTACCTGTATGATTGTAACTGATCTTCTTGAACATCAGGAAATGGAGGTATGGCAGCGTCTCTTCGGGCAATATATTTTCCGGAAACTCTCCATTACCCATCTGCCATCTTAGAGTTTTGAGGTCAAGGATATATTTCTCTCGCGGATAAGGTGTGAACGTTGTGCCGGGCTCACAATAGTACTGTCGTCCGGTGCCATTCGGCAATAAGCGTCCGACCGTGTGATATAATCGATTACGATTAATCCCGGTCTTTCGTCCAAAACTATACCACAGACAGTCAATAATGCGCATACCGCGTGGTCTTACCGTCTCGGAATATTGCCTCTCATCCACCCAACCCGGGGGCTCTGCTTCGATTATTTCCTTGAGCGAGGATTCCAGCGGGAACATAATCCGGTTGAGAGAAGAATCTGTGCGTATCAATGTGAAATGCCCGGACACGCACTTGATGTGTGTAGTGATGAGCTCAAGTTGTTTGCGTGAGGTAAGCCTTGTAAGAGGCGTAAGGTCTCCATAAGCCACATCAATATCGCCAAATCCCCACCATGTGTATTTGCCCTCGGCAAGCAAATCACTGTGCATCAGCCCGTAGAAAGGCTTCACGTCACAGAGCTTGGAAGCTATCTTTGGAAGACGCACCCCAACCACCTGCTCCACCAGCACCAAATATTCATCAAAAGATGTTGAGTGGAAGAAAGTGTTGGGATAGGTCACCTCCGGCTCGCCGCAGTCGGTAAAATAGTGGAAATCAATCTGCGGATTACGCGAGCAGGTATAGAGATACAGCGGCATCCACTCCGGCCACTTGCCGAAATAAGGTATCAGCATCGCTATTCTCTCAGTGGATAGTGAATCTATCGCCATTGCATACACTCGCTTTCGCAAAAGTCAAAGGGACATTACACCAACTTAATGTGCTCGAGGGTAATTTCTACTTTTTCATTCCCTTGCCACTGGTGGTTGGCCGGTATCTTGTAATAGTCCTGTGGCCAGTGGAAATCTGTTTTGTTATTGGCGCACTTTTTGAACTTCAAGAAGTGAAGATATGGCATATTGGACCGAGGACGCAGACATCCTTGAAAATGTCCTTTACCCATAGTCCAGCGCATTGTGGAGAGGTCAAGGATATATTTCTCACCGGGTATCGGATCAAAAGTAGTGGAAGGGTCGCAATAATACGCATTGAGGCGCTTTCCCGGTAGGATGCGGTCCATTAATCGGTAAAAAGAATTTCGCTCCCACTTTACGCGAAGTCCTATGGCGAACCACAATTTGTCTATCAAACACATACGCCTTGGGCGTATAGCGCGACTATAGTGCACCTCATCAATAAAACCCGCCGGATCTGCTTCGATAATCCGCCTCATTTCGTCTGTAGGCTGAAAGTTGTCAAATGCAACTGAGCCACACTTGATGATGCAAAAGTGACCTGCCAACTGATAAATGTGAGACGTCACCAATTCAATGTGTGGATTTCTCGTCGGGTTCACCAGCTGTGCACAATCGCCATAAGCTACATCTATATCACCAAAACCCCACCATTGGTAACTACCTGCGTCAATGACGTCTCTGTGAATACGTCCGAAGAACGGTCTAAGGTCACATAACTTATCGGTATGTCCGGGAATGTCAAGTCCTGTCAACGCTTTGGCCTTTGCCCGATACTCATCAAAGGTCATGCCATGGAAAAAGGTATTGACATAAGTTTGTTGGGGGATACTGCAATCAGTGAAGAAATGGAAGTCAATCTGCGGATTGCGGCTGCAGGTATACAGATAAAGTGACATCCATTCGGGCCATTTCCCAAAATATGGTATCAGCATCGCTATCCTTGGGGTCTTTGTCACTTTCATTCCTATCAATAAATTTTACTTGTCTATCTCAACTTTAAAATCCAGGCTGCAACCGGCCCTCCATTCATCAGTAGACAATACGGCCACTTCTTGCGTCCCAAACAGGAAAAATGTGCCGGCTTACCATTCACCCATCGCTCCATGCGCTGAGCTTGCCTGACAAGACCGATGCGCGTTAGGTACACCTTGATGGGTATAACCATTGCTGCATAATCTGCACGATATGCATCAAACATACCTTTAATACGCAGTAACTGTCCAATAAACTCTATATTGGGAATAGACCGCCCCACAATATCATGGCTGCGAGAGTAACCGGTGAGCGACTCAGTATTGCCTCTATTGTAATTATAGCCTATGACATCAACTTTGCCGATTCGTGGTTGTGCCATAAGCAATTGCAAACAGATTACGGTATCTTCCATCACCCAGCAATCTGCTATTACCTTGATATCTGCAGTTTGCCAGAAATCACGGCGCACGAGCTTTGACCACAACCATCCCTGCAGTCGATATTGAAGAAGAAGCGATATCATGCGCTTGGGGTCGGGGCTGAAGGGTTCGTCCATCACAGCTATTCTCTTGCCGTCTGCTTCGGTGGCCACTTTGAACCATACGATATCCAACTTCCCGGCATCAGCCGTATGGACGGTTGTGGCAAGCAGCTCCGGCTCGATGGTGTCGTCGCTGTCAACGAACAGAAGGTATTCACCCGTTGCTTCGCTGATGGCTCGCGACCTGGCAACAACCGGGCCGGAATTGCGTTGCGTCAGTACTTTGAAGCGGGAATCACGGGCGACATATTCGCTCAGTATTTGCGAAGACCCGTCATTGGAGCCGTCATCTACGGCCACGCATTCCCAGTCGGTAAGTGTCTGGCTGACAATGCTGTCAAGGCATCGCCGCAAATATTTGGCGGTGTTATAGACCGGCATGATAATCGACACCTTCACGTCTGACATACAATAATCTGTCTAAGAATATTGCCGACTGTCTTAATACTTAGGCTGCTTGCTTCTTTTTACGTTTGAAGATTGCGCCCCACAGACGCACCAATATAGCGTGGAACTGGGGCACAAACAGCCACATACCAGGTGTGGCTACTGCTACAAATGGTATGCCGAAGCAGAAGGTACGTACTATAAACGATGTCCACAGGTTTGTGAAGTGGAAATAGTGGTTCATCAATGTCTCGGCCACCAGATAACCCACTCCATAGGCAATCAGGATTGGCACCGAGCACCGGAAGAAGAGGTACCAATAGTGCCAAACGCTGCGCTTCATCCCGCGTGAGAAGAGCCAGTAAGGCTTCCACAGATAGATGAAGATAAACGTGGAAATCAGCGGCCCGAGTACCACCCCAAGAAGCCCCCATATGGAACCCAGACCAATGGTGATAAGCAGGAATACAGCGCTTTCAGCCAAAGGGGACCAAACATCAGCAAACAGGCCGAAGCCGCCGATAAAGTTCTCATTGATGCCTCGCATCATCCCGAGGAAATAGCTGAATATCACCACCGTGACCACCCCACGGTCAAGCACGCACTCCGGACCGAGCCACGCGGCTACAAAGGGTGAAATCAGGTACATAAATCCGGCTGCCATACCTCCCGCGATGTAGAAACGACCGGAAAATAGCTGCTGGTATACGCGGAATATTTTTTCGCGATCTCCCTCAGCTATCATGTTACCTACACCGGCACCCACACTGTTTATCACACCGTTGACAAAACTGGAACAACGAGTCGTAATGGTGGTGTAGTTGTTATACAGAGTCACAACCGGCAAAGAGACATAGCCATAGATAATCAACGGGAGTGTCTGCCACTGTACGAATGAGCCGACATTATGAATGAATATCTGACTCATGTATTTCTTCACCTCTGGATATTTCTTGAGCAGCTTGCGCCCTTGTTTAAGCTCGGTCTTGAGCCATGGATAAGTCTTGCGGATCTTCCAGTTGATGAGCAGCGTGTTGATTATGGCAAACACGACCTCAATTATCACAAACAGATAGAAGTTTGCCCAAAGCATCGCAAACACCATCTGAGCAATCAGTCGCGCCGACGTAGTCGCTTGGAAATACCCCGTGATAAGATAGTTGCGCTGATCGGCACTCATGATGGCCATCTTGTAGTTGAAGAAATAACCCCACATCGAGTTGGCCATGAAGCAGAAGAACACGAAGTAGATGAGCTTCAGTGAGAAGCCCGTGTCAGGGAATATAAGCGGGAAGAACAGCGACAGGATGATGCCGGCAGAGATGATGATGATGCCTATCCAACGGTAAAGATACCCCATCACCGATATCAGCTCGTTGACCTTGAAGCGGTCGCGGTCATGCACCGGCTTGTAGAGGAGGAACGCTATTGACCCGCCGATGCCCAGTTCGGCCAGATTCAGAAAGCTGAGTAGAGATGCAATAGAGCCGGTGAGTCCCATAAAGTCGAGGCCAAGATAGTCAATAAAAGTACGCCGAGTGAAGAAAGATGTCAACAACGACACGAAGTAACATATCATGTTAATTCGTGCATTGAGTATTGACTTCTTCACGCGCGAGTCTGTCGTAGCATAGTCGCTCGTCACCTTCTCGCTTCCTGACTGTGTTTCCGTCATTGCTTATGACTAATCAATATCGAACGGCTGCCAGAGGGCTACTGCCCTCGTATCAACGGATTACCTCCACCAGGTCAGGCCTCACTTCGGCCGACACCGCCCCGAGGCCGGGAAGTTCCACCACGAGGCGCCGGTTACGGTGTCCCTTGACGCGCTTGAAAGTTCCGATGACTCCGTCAAATGGACCGCCGAGAATACGCACTTGTGTACCCTCCGATGGCATACTCTCGTCGGGCAACAGAAATTCCACGCTATCTATATCAGCCGCACGAGATGCTACTGCAATAAAACTCTCCATCTGCCTCTCGGGGACGGTAAGCGGCATTGGCGGGGTGACGGACTGGTCCATGATATATTGCAGCCTGGGCATACCTATCTTAATTTGCGAAACCTCTGCTTTGGTAGCCTTGATAAACAGTACGCTCGGAATCGCAGGCACCAGATAACGTCCTTTCCGGCCATGATACTCCCTGACTGCCCATTGCTTTGGCAAAAAATAACGTTTTTTGTGAGCGTCAAGCCACTCCTCAGCGGCTTTCTCGGCCTTGTATGCTCTCATCGCATACCATCGGGGAGTATCGTCTTGAATGGACGCCACAGCGGATACAGGCAATTCTTTGGTTCACCCCAGATATTGCAACGCACTCATTCCCAGTAAATTGAACAAGATGTGACAATAATTGGAGCGATCAGCAGATGAATGTTTGAGGCAATCAGAATGTGCCATCTATGCCACAAAGATAGCAAAAGGGCATGACGCTGGCAAGAGGCCTGCCATCTCAGGGGCCCCCAAGAGGTTAATTTATGATAATTCGGAGCGGGTAATTGGTGGTTACGAGCGGAAGTGTTAAATTTGCACTTTGGTTATAGAACCGTAAGAATATAAGAATAACAGAGATACACAAGACATATTTAGATATTCCCCATGAACTTATCATTCGAGAAACAGGGCGCAGACAAGGCTCTTCTGAAAGTCGACATCGTGGAGAGCGACTACGCCGGCAAGGTAAAGGACCAGCTCAAGAAGCTCGGCCAGACACAGACCATCCCCGGCTTCCGCAAGGGTCATGTGCCCTTCGGTATGCTTGAGAAGCGCTTCGGCAAGGACATGGCCTCCGACGTCATCAACGAGACCGTATACACTGCTGTCACCGACTATCTGCGTGAAAACAAGATTGACATCCTCGGTGCTCCCGTGCCCGTTGATGTGATAGCCCTTGACCTTGACAAGACCAAGGACTACACCTTCAGCTACGAACTCTGCCTGGTGCCTGAACTCAACATTACAGTTGACAAGAGCGTCACCCTCCCCTACTACACCATCAAGGTCTCCGACGAGATGATTGACGAGCAGGACAAGGCTCTCTGCAAGCGTTTCGGCGCACAGGTACCCGGTGAGGAGGTTGAGCCTGACGCACTGGTGAAGGGTTCCATCTTTGAGCTCAATGAAGATGGCTCAGTAAAGGACACTGAGGACGCAATCCAGGTGACATCCGGCATTGTCGCTCCCATGTACTTCAAGGACAAGGCCGAGGCTGACAAGTTTGCCGGCAAGAAGGTTGACGACAAGGTTCGTTTCAACCCCGCAGCAGCAGCCGGTGGCGACATGGCTGAACTCTCCTCAATGCTCCAGATTGACAAGGAGAAGGCCGCCGATGTCAAGGCTGACTTCGAGATGACTATCTCTGAAATCATTGTGCTCCGCCCCGCAGAGCACGGCGAGGAGTTCTACACCAACGTCTTCGGCAAGGACAAGGTAAAGGACGAGGAGGGCTACCGCGCAGCACTCAAGGATATGATTGCCCAGCAACTTGACGGCAACTCCAA
The DNA here is from genome assembly GCA_023665605.1 of Candidatus Amulumruptor caecigallinarius. Classification (GTDB taxonomy): domain Bacteria; phylum Bacteroidota; class Bacteroidia; order Bacteroidales; family Muribaculaceae; genus Amulumruptor; species Amulumruptor caecigallinarius_B. Next base: position 50,662 of record JAMPDP010000003.1, read on the forward strand.
ACAGGTGTTCCAGGGCGACACCTACCGCTACTTCACCGACACCTACGGCAAGGACATCGTAGTTGCCGAGGATGTGCTCAAGAAATGGTATATGAGCGTCAATCGCGATGTCAACGAGAGCAACATTGACGAGGTTTTCGCCTCACTGATGCCCGACCTCCGTTGGCAGCTTATCCGCGACAATATCGCCGAGAAGCTCGGAGTAAAGGTCGAGGAGGCCGATATGCTGCACTATGCTGCAATGATGGCACGCCAGCAGTTCGCTCAGTATGGCATGAGCAATCTCACCGATGACGTTTATGAGGATTACGCCAAGCGTATGCTTGCCGACAAGCAGACAGCCCAGCGTCTTCATCAGGACGTTTTCATGGCCAAGCTGTTCGGCGCCATCGAGCAGGCTGTCACCCTCGACAAGAAGGAACTCACCCTCGACGAGTTCAAGGCGATGCTCGACAAGAAGAGCGAGCAGACCAACGCTGAGGCGTAAGACAACAATCCACATATACCGAGAGGTTGCAGAACTGCCAAGGAGCGTTCGCAGGACGCTGATGTACAACGTCAACTAATCATCAGTAAATTCTGCCCCGGAATAAACAACCACTGTGCCGACAGGAGATTTCCTCTCCCTGTCGGCACAGTTGCTTCTCTCACGAGTATATACTTAGAGCTTGTTTAATAATAAATGTGAACATCTCGGTCGAAAATCTTGGAGCAGATTTCATCCTGAGACGAAGGAGCATAGCGAGCTATGTGACTGAGTTGAAGGATGGAAGATGCCCAAGATTTTCGCATGAGGGTATTCTTTGATAATTAACGTGTTGTTATGAGAGCTTGAATATTTGTGAAATTACTTCCGCCTCGGTGTCTCTTTGGCTAAATTTCTGTTATTCGTCAGTCACGATGCCCGCATCGCTCCTTCCTCGTAACGAGAAATTTATCTCAAAGATACACCGCCGAGATGTTCACAATAATTATTAAACACGCTCTTAGTTTGAAGCAGGTTATGTAGTTTACATCCGGGCTGAACGCTGATTCTTCAGTTACGAAATAAAGCGACTCCGCCGCATTATCCAAATGGATAACGCGGCGGAGCATATCGTATTCAGATTAAAATATACAGGCTTATGTACGTGCTGTATTAGTCCTCGTTGAGGTTAACACGCTTGAACTCAACGGCCACAAGACCCTTCTGAGCCTGCTCAAGGAACTTGCCGATGGTGAGAGAGCCGTCTTTGACATACTCCTGCTCCATGAGGCATGACTCCTTGAAGAACTTATTGAGACGACCGGTGGCGATGTTCTCAATCATCTGCTCGGGGAGGTTGGCAGCCTTGGCCTCGGCGGTCTCCTTGGCAATCTTGCGTGCCTTGTCAGCCTCCTCAGCAGTGAGCCATCCCTTAGCGATGTTGCTCTCGATGTGAGCCTCTGAGTCACAGAGATTGGGGTTGATGCCGGCCTTCTTCAGAGCAGCCTCAACAGCCTTCTTCACCTGTTCCTCCTTGGTCTTCTCAACAGCCACGTTGCGCTCGCTCTCGATGATGTGAGCGGGAACGCTCTCGCGGTTTACAGCCACGGGGTTCATTGAGGCAACCTGCATGGCTACGTCGCGGCCTACCTGATAATCAACGCCTTCGAGGTTAAAGCCAACGATTGTGGAGAGCTTGTTGCCTTGGTGATTATAAGAGGTGACAGAGGGAGCTTCGATAAACTCATAAGCACCGATCTCCATCTTCTCGCCGGTCTTGCCGACCTCCTCAACGATGAGGGCCTCAACGGTGCGACCGTCAAGGGTGAGAGCCTTGAGCTCATCGATGGTCTTAACCTTATTGGCAACGGCGGCATCGAGGAGCTTCTGAGTGAGAGCCACAAAGCCGGCGTTCTTTGCCACGAAGTCAGTCTCGCACTTGAGAGCGACGATGGCGGCGAAGTTGCCTTCATTCTTGGCGAGGACGCAGCCTTCTGAGGCCTGACGGTCCTCACGCTTGGCAGCTACGGCCTGACCCTTCTTGCGGAGAATCTCCACGGCGGCCTCAATGTCGCCGTTGGTCTCTGCGAGAGCCTTCTTGCAGTCCATCAGGCCGGCACTTGTGATGTGGCGCAGCTTGGTGATTTCTGCCATTGTTACAGCCATAATCTTATGTGTATGTAAGAGTTAGGGATGATTGAAGTTAGATAAACAGTTGTGCCGATGCCGGAATTACTCGGCAGCGGGAGCGTCAGCAGCGGGAGCAGCCTCATCGGCGGGAGCCTCAGCAGGAGCAGCCTGAGCTACAGGAGCCTCTGACTCATCGCGACGGCTGACGTGCGACGCTCGCGGCGGGGAGCAGCCTGCTCGGCATCATCCTGCTCAGCAGCAGCTGCAGAGTCAGCCTTCTCAACCTTACGCTCCTCCAGACCCTCGTTGATGGCGCTGCATACGGTGTCGAGAATAAGCTCGATGCTCTTGGAAGCGTCATCGTTGGCGGGGATTACGAAATCGATGTTGGAGGGGTCAGAGTTGGTGTCCACCATTGCAAAGACGGGGATACCGAGACGGTTAGCCTCGTTGACGGCGATGTGCTCCTTGCAAACGTCTACCACGAACAGAGCCGAGGGGAGACGGTTGAGGTCAGCAATAGAGCCGAGGTTCTTCTCGAGCTTGGCGCGCTGACGTGTGATCTGGAGCTTCTCGCGCTTGGAGAGGTTATCGAAAGTGCCATCCTTGCTCATCTTGTCGATGGAGGCCATCTTCTTGACAGCCTTGCGGATGGTGGGGAAGTTGGTGAGCATGCCGCCGGGCCATCGCTCGATGACATAGGGCATACCTACGGCAGCAGCCTTGTCGGCGACCACCTGCTTGGCCTGTTTCTTAGTGGCTACGAAGAGCACCTTCTTGCCACTCTTGACGATATTCTTCAGAGCTGCGGCAGCCTCGTCGAGCTTAGCAGCGGTCTTATAGAGGTCGATAATGTGGATACCGTTGCGCTCCATGAAGATGTAGGGCGCCATGGCAGGGTTCCACTTGCGCTTGAGGTGGCCGAAGTGGCATCCTGCTTCGAGGAGTTGGTCAAAATTGGGAGTTGCCATTTTGTGGGTTGTTCGGAGGTTGGTTTACGTTCTTTGGTTAATGACAATCCGGGAGTAGGGAACGTAAGGGTCCATCTCGGGGATTTAGATGCTAAACACACTCGCAGAAGCGAGCATACCTTGTGACAGGTGAGTTCAGGCAGCAGAAAACACTTGTTAACGCTTGCTGAACTGGAAGCGCTTGCGTGCCTTGGGGCGACCGGGCTTCTTACGCTCGACAGCGCGGGGGTCGCGGGTCATGAAGCCTTCGGCGCGGAGAGCGGGCTTGTCCTCGGGGTTGATCTTGACGAGGGCGCGGGCGATGGCGAGGCGGAGTGCTTCGGCCTGTCCCTTGTAACCACCACCGTCGAGATTCACGCGGATGTCATACTTCTCGGCCACGTCAAGCTTGTTGAGGGGCTGCTTGACGATGTACTGAAGGATGGGTGAGGGGAAGTAAACGTCCAGGGGGCGCTTGTTGATGGTGATGGTGCCGTTGCCCTCCTTAACGATGACACGGGCCACGGCGGCCTTGCGGCGTCCGATTGCGTTGATTGATTCCATGCCTGTTTATTTGATGGTGTTGATGTCGATGACTTTAGGGTTCTGAGCAGCGTGGGGATGCTCGGCGCCCATGTAGACGTGCATATTGCCGATGAGGGCACGACCGATGCGGTTCTTGGGAAGCATTCCCTTCATCACCTTGATAAACAGGGGGTTGTAACCGGGCTTAAGGTGCTTGTTGTGAGCCTTCTTCATGAGCACCTCGGGGGTGGTGACGCGCTGGCCACCGGGATAGCCGGTGTAACTGAGGTACTCACGGTCGGTCATCTTCTTGCCGGTCAGGAGCACCTTCTCGGCATTGATGATGATGACGTTGTCGCCACACTCCACGTTGGGAGAATAGCAAGGCTTGTTTTTGCCGCGAAGAATCTTAGCGACCTTCGAGCAAAGGCGGCCGAGCACCTGATCGGTGGCATCGATTACCACCCATTCCTTCTCAATGCTCTGCGCATTGGGGCAGGTAGTTCTGAGACTAAGGGTATCCACTTTAGGATTTGGTTAAATGTTTAATTAATAAAGTGTTGCGGACGGTTTCTCAGCATAAGGCCAGGCCAAAGGCCCACACGTTGACGCGCCCAAAAGATATTAATTGGACATAATCGGACTGCAAAGGTAGTGAAAATCCGCCCCAAAAGCAAATATTTAACACCCTAAGTTATTAACCCAAGCCCAAGTTCAAAACTTGGCGACACACATCAGGTAAATCAGCGTCGCGGGAGCCACGAACAGCAGAGAGTCGATGCGGTCCATGATGCCCCCATGTCCGGGGATGAGATGCCCGGAGTCCTTCACCTCAGCTGTACGCTTGAGAAGCGACTCAAAGAGATCGCCCCACGTGGCCATCACGGCAACCAGAGCACCCAGGCCCAGCGATGTCCACAGCCCCAACCCGGGGAGCCACGCGGGCAGGAATTGCCATATCAGCCAGGCTGCGGCAACACAGAAAGCAAGCCCCCCGAAGAAGCCCTCCCAGGACTTCTTGGGCGATAGCCGCTCGAACAGTTTGTGTCGTCCCATCAGCGAACCCACAACAAACGCGCCGGTATCATTGAGCCATATCATCACGAACATGGCAAGAATGAGCAGCGGCGATCCGGCTATATAATAAATGTACGGAAGCGTTGACAGGGATCCCGCCACATAGAGAAGCGTCGCTCCCGATACCGACACACACAGCAGCCCGTTGCAGTCACGCAGGTACAGCTGGACTATGCCGCGCACAAGCAGGCACAACACCACAGGCATTGCGGTCAACACCGGGTCGAAGCTGCTGCCCCCTACGTATGAAAAGCCCTGGGCCATGAGCATATTGACAATGACTATCACGACAGCAGTCACGCGATCCACCCCCATAGCCACAAAAGGCATACGCGTAAGGTGACGGGCCATGCTCTCTGTCTCAGCAAGGCCAAGCAGAGCAAGGATGGCAAGCAGAAGCATGAACCACACATCACCGCATAACAGGGCGGCGACAATCAGGGCAATATAGACGATACCGGCGATGGTGCGGGTGACGAGTTTTTTCATAGTGAGGTCAGATTGCGGTAACTGAAAGGGTGCATAGGATAATATGCTGAGGAGTGCGCGAACTGAGGGTGACTCGCAAAAGCGCTCATCCCCCATGCGGCCACACAAATGTAAGAACTTTTGCCGAACCACCCAACCCTCCCCGATAACCAACCAAGGCAACCGCATCAAAATATCATTACTAATAATAAAACGGCTGCGCCGGGCCAGAACCTTTAAGAACTATCTTTAACCATTTATCAACCAGCAATATTTCAGTAATCAATGCTTTCTCCTCTCTATTTAATGCAATATACTGTCCGGTAAAATAGACCATGCTCGACCATCTTTATCCTCGCTTCACTCGGACTCTGCCCGGAGGCTCCAGTAGAGAATGGTGCGTTAGCCGTCCGAGCGAAGCAAGGACGAAGATGGTCGAAGATGGTCGAGGATGGTTGAGTATAGATAGCTTGAAAGGCAATATTCAATGATAGTTGATAGATGGTTAATGATAGTTCTTGATGGTTCCGGCCCGGCGCAGCCGTACCGACAGAGGCTTATCCGCACAATTTGATGCGGTTGCCCTGGATTTCCCGCCCCGCTATCCGACCGGAGCAATGGCATCAATCAGTAGCGAATATCAGGAACATATCAACCGTCAGAGCGAAGCAAAGACAAGGCTACATAAGAATCAACCGTAATGACGTTATGTGATTGTCCCACTTTCTTTAAAATCAGCACTGGTCAACGAGCCGGGAAGAAGCCAAACCGCAAAACGGATACAGAAGTGTACACATATAAGAAAGCGGACTCCCATGAAAGGAAATCCGCTTTTGTCGTGTAGCGAATCCGGGATTCGAACCCGGGTTTCCGCCGTGAGAGGGCGGCGTGCTAGGCCTCTACACTAAATCGCCATTCGTTGCACGGTCGAAATTTCTTTGACTTGCGGTGTCTCAGCGTCTCTTCGCTGTGCCGTTTGTCTTTCGACACTGCAAAGGTACGCAAAATATTTTACCCACCAAATTTTTCTGCAACTTTTTTTATCTTTTCATCAAAAAATCTCTCCTCGGATCTTTGCCTATACGTTTATTGGTTGTAAATCAGGCATTTCATTTACACCTCGGATGTGTATGTTGACAGCCTACTATATTTTGGTTAACTTTGCGGGGCAATTTGACACACATAATATATAGCTAACTAATGGACCGCAAAGTCAGAGTGCGCTTCGCACCTTCGCCCACCGGACCGCTGCACATTGGCGGAGTCAGGACTGCCTTGTTTAACTATCTGTTTGCACGCCGTCACGGCGGCGACATGGTACTTCGCATCGAGGATACTGACAGCCAGCGTTTTGTGCCGGGTGCCGAGGATTATATCAACGAGGCCTTGGCCTGGCTCGGCATAGGCATTGACGAAGGTGTGCGTGAGGGCGGCCCCCACGGGCCGTACCGACAGAGCGAGCGCCGTGACATATATCGCCGGTACGTCAAGCAGCTGCTTGATGATGGAAAGGCGTACATAGCCTTTGACACTCCCGCCGAGCTGGAGGCTGCGCGTGCCGCCACTCCCAACTTCCAGTACGATGCCACAACCCGCATGAAGATGCGCAACTCGCTCACCCTTGGTGCTGAGGAAACGCAACGACTCATTGATGCCGGCGAGAAATATGTGGTACGCTTCCTTATAGAGCCTGACCGCGATGTGGAAGTCAACGACCTACTCCGCGGTAAAGTGGTGATAAGCAGCAACGTACTTGATGACAAGGTGCTCTACAAGAGTGCCGACGACCTGCCCACCTATCATCTGGCCAACATCGTCGATGATCATCTGATGGAAATCAGCCACGTGATACGCGGCGAGGAGTGGCTGCCTTCGGCACCGCTGCACGTACTTCTTTATGAGGCTCTCGGTTGGGCTGACACGCGTCCCGACTTCGTGCACCTGCCGCTCCTGCTCAAGCCTGACGGCAAAGGCAAGCTCTCAAAGCGCGACGGCGACCGGCTGGGCTTCCCTGTATTTCCACTTGACTGGCGCGACCCCAAGACCGGCGACCTTTCGTCAGGCTACCGCGAGGCCGGCTACCTCCCGGAGACGGTGGTCAACTTCCTGGCCCTCCTGGGATGGAACCCCGGCGACGACACCGAAATCATGTCTATGGATGAGCTGGTGAGTCGCTTCGGCTTCGACCGCTGCTCCAAGGCTGGTGCAAAGTTTGACTTCGAGAAGGGCAAGTGGTTCAACCACAAGTATATCCAAGCTATGGATGATGCCTCACTCGCTGCCATGCTCAAACCCGAGATGACAAAAGAGGGCATTGACCCCGAGGCTTTTGGCGACGATTACATAACTCGCGTTGTTGGCCTGGTCAAGGATCGCGCCAACTTCGTGAAGGATATACTCGCGCAGGGGGGCTTCTTCTTCAAAGCTCCCGAAGAGTATGCTCCCAAAGATGTGAAGAAGCGCTGGAGCGAGGAGATGCCCCGCATACTCGGCGAGCTGCGCGACTTTCTGGCTACTCTGCCGGCTTGGGACTCGGCGAGTGCCGAACAGCCGGTGCTCGACTGGATTGCTGAGAAAGGCTACCATCGCGGCAACGTCATGAACGCATTGCGCCTGGCAGTGGTGGGCGAGTGCCGCGGGCCACAGATGTTTGACATCATCGACCTGCTTGGCCGCGACGAGACCTTCGCCCGCATTGACCGCGCGATAGCCAACATCACCCCCACCCTCTGACTCATCCGCATTGAACCCGCTCTATAACTTAGGCATCAGGGCCTATGCAGCAGCAGTGAGGCTCGCTGCCATCTCCAACTCTAAAGCCGCCAAGCTCACTGCCGGCCAGCGCAACACCTTGGCGCGACTCCGCGATGGGCTTGCTGCCGGCAACGGCCCTGTGGTGTGGGTGCACGCCGCATCGCTTGGCGAGTTTGAGCAGGGGCGTCCGCTTATTGAGCGTTTGCGGCGCGAACAACCCGGAGTGCGCATTGTGCTCTCATTCTTCTCACCTTCGGGTTACGAAGTGCGCAAGGATTATCCGCTGGCTGATGCGGTGGTCTACCTGCCGTTTGACACCCCACGGCGTGTACGTAAGTTTATAGACGCGGTAAATCCTCGCGAGGTCTACTTCATAAAATATGAGTTCTGGGGCAACTACCTGCAGGAACTGTCACGCAGGAAGATACCGGTATATCTTGTGTCGGCAATCTTCCGCCCCACACAGAGCTTCTTCAAGCCCTGGGGTGGCACGTTCCGCGATATGCTGCGGAGTTTACGTCACATCTTCGTGCAGGACGAAGAGTCCCGCCGACTGCTTGCCGGCATTGGTGTGACTGCGGTCACTGTGGCCGGTGACACACGCTTTGACCGCGTGGCAGCCGTCCGCTCCACTCCTTGCAAAGTGGAAGGCATAGAGCGCGTGATGACTCCGGATTGTTTTCGCTTCGTGGCCGGCAGCTCCTGGCCGGAGGATGAACGGATTTACTTGCCCTGGCTCGACTCGCAACCCGGTATGAAGTTCATCATTGCCCCACATGAGTTTGACGCTGTACGTCTTGACCGTCTCGTCGCTGCTCTGCCTCATCGCCGAGTCATGCTTATGAGCAGGTGGATAGACGCCGGAAAACCCGCTGACATTGACGGGCTTGTGGTTGACTCTTTCGGCTTGCTGTCATCACTCTATCGCTACGGTGACGTGGCCTACATAGGTGGTGGCTTTGGCGCCGGCATCCACAACATCAACGAGGCCGCTGTCTACGGTATGCCCGTAATATTCGGCCCTGAACATCACAAATTCCGCGAGGCCCGCGGACTCATGGAGTGCGGAGGCGGCTACGAAGTGGCCGGCCCCGAAAGTTTCACCGGTGTCGTCACCCGTCTTCAGTCAAATCCGCAGGCACTCGCTGCCGCCGGCCAAGCCGCCGGAGATTATATCCGCGACAACCTCGGAGCCACCGACCGAGTATATGAGAGTGTCTACGGCACACCCGATACCGTGCACACATCCCGCTGAACATCCATTGCACATCATAACCACAACATATTAACTCCCCTCAACATCCATGATTAAAGCAGGCATCATCGAGGGAACCGGCTACAAGGCCGGTGAGCTCATCCGCCTTTTGCTGAACCATCCCGACGTAGAGATAACATGGGTCACCTCTCGTGACCACGCAGGCATGCCGCTGTCAAGTTGCCATCGCGGCCTCACCGGCGAGACAGACATTTGCTTCACCGACACCGCAGACACCGGGGCGATTAATGCTCTGTTCGTATGCGGCGATGCCGGCTCGGCACTGGCTGACCTGCCTGCTGATGTAAAGGTGATAGACCTCCGATGCGAGGCTCGTACCACAGCGTCGATTGACTCGGAAGCTACCGAAGGTACCGTCTACGGTCTCCCTGAGCACGCCCGCAAAGCACTTGTTCGCGGGGCAACCCGCGCGGTGGTGCCGGGAGAACTTGCCACAGCCCTGGAACTGTCGCTGCTTCCGTTGGCACGACACCTGCTGCTCAACAGCGACATCCACGCCACTGCCGTGATTGGCTCCAGCGAAGCTGACGGCTCGCTCAACGAGGCCATCCACACCCGCCGCGCCGAAAACGTCACTCCCTCCGCTCTGCTTGCTCACGCCGATGTGGCCGAGGTGACACGCCTCCTCTCGGGCGTGCAGTCAAGTTGTCGATCCAAGGTGAATGTAGTCGGGCTGGACGGCCCATTTGCCCGAGGACTTATCACCGTCACTTATCTCGACTGTCCCGTAGCCACGGATGAGCTGGTGAAGCTCTACACAGATTTCTACGACGACCATAATTTCACTTTCGTCAGCCCCGACGTTCCTGATCTGAAAGAGGTAGTTAACACCAACAAGTGCCTGCTCCACCTGCGCAAGAGTGACGGGATGCTTGTGATAGTGGCCGTGATTGATAACCTCCTCAAAGGCTCGGCCGGCACCGCTGTCCATGACATGAACCTGCTCTTCGGGCTGCACGAGCGCACGGGGCTCAACCTCAAGGCCTCGGCATTCTGACATCAGCCCCCTCCACCCATCTACCCTCCATGAAAAGCTCGGATCCTGCTCAAAAAGACCCACCGGTGACCCTCGTCACGCTCGCCAACGGCCTTCGAGTGGCTGCCATGCAGCTCCCCCGAAGCCGCGTGGACTACTTCGGCGTGAACGTCAACGCCGGTTCCCGCGACGATCCGGAAGATGCTTTCGGCATGGCTCACATGGTGGAACACACCATATTCAAGGGCACTGACAGACACCGTTCGTCATATATCATCAACCGCATGGAGGCTGTGGGCGGCGAGCTCAACGCATACACCACCAAGGAGGAGACCGTGGTATACACCATAGCTCCCGCCGGCAACCTGCGACGGTCAGCCGGACTTATCGCGGAGCTGATAGCCTGCTCGGTATTCCCCCCCGACGAAGTGGAACGCGAGCGAGAGGTGGTGGTTGACGAAATCAGCTCATATCTTGACACCCCCGCCGATGCCGTGATTGATGACTTCGAGGAACTCTCCTTCCGCCATCCAGCACTGGCTCACAACATTCTTGGTAGTGCGGAGAGCGTCAGAGACATCACTTCCAATCGGCTGCGGGAGTTTTTGAAGACGCACTATGTGCCGGAACGGATGGTGGTGTTCTATTGCGGTCCGCAAGCACCCGAATATGTGGTGCGCGAAGTTGACCGCCATTTCGGCTCTCTGAGACACCACTCTCCTGCCGTCACCCGACAAGTAGCAGAGTTCAACCCGCAGTTTGACACTGTGCATAACCTTGACCTTCACCAGACTCACACCATCATCGGTTCTCCAACGTGCAATGCCCTGTCCCCTGACCGACATGCACTGCTCTTGATGACCAATATATTGGGCGGTCCGGGCATGAACTCGATGCTCAACGTGGAGCTGCGCGAGAAGCGGGGACTTGTGTATTCCGTCGACGCGTCTGCCACACTGCTGAGTGACTGCGGAATGCTCCAGATTTATTTTGGGTGTGACAAGAGCGACCTCGGCAAGTGCATCCACCATGTGCATGGTGCCATCCGCCGGCTTGCTGACGGCTATATCTCCCCCACGCGCCTTGAACGCGCCAAGTGCCAGTACCTCGGCCAGCTCACCGTTGCTGCCGAAAATGCCGAAGGCCGCGCACTCGGCCTTGGCCGCAGCGTACAGCTATATGGCACCCCGCCATCTCCCGACGCTGTGACCAAAGCTATCCACGCCGTCACCGCCGCCGACATAGAACGTGCCGCAGCAACCCTCACCCTCTCGCGTCTCACCCTGGCCTGAGCCTTGGCACTTTATGGATATGTGTAAGAAAATCAGTTAAAAGAATTATAAGATATTTAGTGAAAATCCTTAACTTTGTGATGTGAAACAGAAGTCAACCACCATCACCCCGAAACGTCAGTTGCTGTCACACCTCTACCGTAACAACATGAGGTGCACTGACGAGCGTATGCACATCCTTGATGCTGCTCTGGAGCTCGGCAGCGGCTTCGTGCCCGCCGACGTAGTTAACCAACTCGAAGAGAACGGCTTCCATGTGTGCCTCCCCACCGTGTACAACAATCTTGCCCTCCTCTGTGACGCCGGCATCCTCACCAAGAGCGTCAACATCGACGGCAAAGCCTGCTACGTGGTAGTGGGGGCCTCGGGCCCGCGAGTGAAGCTCGTATGCACATCCTGCGGCAAAGTAAAAGCCGTGGAAGTGCCCGAGATAGCCTCCACCGTGCTCAAGCGCCGCTACCGAGGGTTCACCGCCAACGGTTTCCAGCTCCGCGTGGAAGGCATATGCACCAAGTGCCGCAACCGCATTGCCTCCGAGGAGGCCGGTGAGGCTGTTATTCCGGGGCTTGACTGAGGTCCTGCGGACTCACAACCTCATCCACTGACACACGCTGTCAAACTCACATCCATCACATCATAATGACACACCGGCACCGGCGACCATGACTCGGCGCGTGTCGGCCACTGACATCACGACATGAACAAATCAAAAGTCGACGTGCTCCTTGGTCTGCAATGGGGCGACGAGGGCAAAGGCAAGGTTGTAGACGTGCTCACGCCTGACTATGACGCTGTTGCCCGCTTTCAGGGAGGTCCGAATGCCGGTCACACCCTTGAATTTGAGGGTAAGAAATATGTGCTCCGTTCCATCCCCTCCGGTATCTTTCAGGATGGCCAGACCAATATCATAGGCAACGGTGTGGTGCTCGACCCCGTGCTCTTCCGCGAAGAGGCCGAAGCCCTCGAAGCCAGCGGCACTGACCTGAAGAAGGTACTGAAAATCTCCAAGAAGGCCCACCTGATTCTCCCCACACACCGACTGCTTGATGCCGCCAACGAGAAAGCCAAGGGTGACGCCAAAATCGGCACCACCGGCAAGGGCATCGGCCCCACATATACTGACAAGGTGAGCCGCAACGGACTGCGTGTCGGCGATACTCTCCATGACTTCGAAGCCAAGTATGCCGCTGCAAAAGCCCGTCATCTTGACCGACTCCGCTCCATGGGTGCCGAGCCTGACCAGGCACAGCTTGATGCCCTCGAAGCCAAGTGGCTGGATGCCATCAACTATCTGAAGGAATATGACCTGATAGACTCCGAACATGTCATCAACAAGATGCTCTCCGAGGGTAAGAAGGTGCTCTGCGAAGGCGCTCAGGGCACACTGCTCGACGTGGACTTCGGCAGCTACCCCTTTGTGACATCAAGCAACACCGTATGTGCCGGCGCATGTACCGGCCTCGGTGTGGCTCCCCGCAACATCGGCAAGGTCTATGGTATATTCAAAGCATACTGCACCCGCGTGGGCAGCGGTCCCTTCCCCACCGAGCTCCACGACGAGACCGGCAAGCGCATCCGTGACCTCGGGCACGAATATGGTGCCGTGACAGGCCGTGAGCGTCGCTGCGGATGGATTGACCTCGTGGCTCTTCGCTACGCTATAATGATTAATGGCGTCACCAACCTCATTATGATGAAGAGCGACGTGCTCGACGGATTCGACGAAATCAAGGCTTGCGTGGCCTATGAGATTGACGGCGAGCGCGTTGAGGAATTCCCCTACTCCATTGAGTCCGAGAGCCTCAAGCCCGTCTACGTCACCCTGCCCGGGTGGAAGACCGACATGACAGCCATGAAGAGCGAGGATGAATTTCCCGCCGCATTCAGCCGTTACATCAACTTCCTGGAGGCTGAGCTGGGCACTCCCATCTCGATAGTGAGCATCGGCCCGGACCGCGAGCAGACTATCCGCCGCGACAGCGACGATGACCTCTACGGCGACATACCCTTCTGACACTTCCCACCCCTTCAGACCAACTGCCATGGCAAAAGTAAAACCCTTCAAGGGCATACGCCCTCCCAAAGAGCTCGTCGAGCAGGTGGCTTCACGCCCTTATGACGTGCTCAACTCTGAGGAAGCCCGCGCCGAGGCCGAGGGCAATCCCCGCTCTCTTTATCACATCATCAAGCCTGAGATTGACTTCGAGAAGGGCACCGATGAGCATGACCCCAAAGTCTATCAGAAGGCTGTGGATAACTTCAACGCCTTTCAGGAGCAGGGATGGCTCGTGGCCGATGACAAGGACCACTATTACATTTACGCCCAAACCATGGATGGCCGCACGCAGTATGGCATAGTGCTCGCGGCCAACGTGGCTGACTATATGGAGGGGCGCATCAAAAAGCATGAGCTCACCCGCCGCGACAAGGAGGAGGATCGCATGAAGCATGTGCGCGTCAACAACGCCAACATCGAGCCGGTGTTCTTCGCTTTCCCTGACAATCCCGCCCTTCAGGCCGTGATTGACGAAGTTACCAAGGGTGAGCCGGAATATGACTTCACGGCTCCCGACGGCTTCGGTCACCACTTCTGGGTAGTGAGCGACCCCTCAATTATTGACACAATCACACGCGAGTTTGACAAAATACCCTACCTGTACATAGCCGACGGCCACCACCGCACAGCCGCAGCCGCTCTCATAGGCAACGAAAAGGCGCTCGCCAACCCCGCACACAAGGGCGATGAGGAGTACAACTATTTCCTCGCTGTGGCTTTCCCGGCCTCGCACCTGAAGATTATCGACTACAACCGCGTGGTCCGCGACCTAAACGGCCTCACTCCCGCTGAATTTCTGGCCAAGCTGAGCGAGAATTTCATCGTTGAGGAGAAGGGTACGGAGGAGTACCGTCCCGCCAGACTCCATAACTTCTCACTCTATCTGGACGGACAGTGGTATTCACTCACCGCTCGTGAAGGCACATACAACGATGCCGACCCCATAGGCGTGCTTGACGTGACCGTGAGCAGCGACCTGATACTTCGCGACATCCTCGGCATTACTGACCTGCGCTCCGACAAGCGCATAGACTTTGTGGGCGGCATCCGCGGTCTCGGAGAACTCAAGCGCCGCGTGGACAGCGGCGAAATGGCCATGGCTCTTGCCCTCTACCCCGTCAGCATGGATCAGCTCATGGCCATCGCAGACTCCGGCAATATCATGCCTCCCAAGACCACCTGGTTCGAGCCCAAGCTCCGCAGCGGCCTCGTAATCCACAAGCTCGACTGACCCCTCCCCTGCCCCACTTGCTGCCGATAACGCAGCCTGCCCGCATCAGCTCAACCCGCTTTCATGGCTCCCTCATCATCCACACGCTTGGGCATCAGGCCGACAGTGTCGGTCATCATACCCAACTATAACCATGCGCGGTTTCTGAAACAGCGCATTGACAGCGTGTTGGAGCAGAGCTTTGCGGATTTGCAGGTAATAATCCTTGACGATTGCTCCACCGACAACAGCCGTGAAGTAATCGAAAGCTACCGCCATCACCCGCGAGTGGAGCACATCGTCTACAACGAAACCAACTCCGGGAGCACATTTGCCCAGTGGCAACGGGGACTCGCCCTTGCCACCGGCAAATATGTGTGGATTGCCGAGAGCGACGATTATGCCGCTCCTGAGTTTCTGGCCACCCTGGTTCCTCTCCTTGATGCTAACCCCAGTGCCGTGATGGCCTTCACCGGCTCACACATGGTGGGCCCCGATGGCCAACCGGTAACCGGCATGGACTGGGATCGTTACCGCAAGGGGCAGCCGGACACGGAACTTTACTCCGGTCGTGAGCTAATCATCCGCAAACTACTGTGGACCAGCGATGTATATAATGCAAGCATGGTATTGTTCCGCCGTGATACAGCCCCGGACATCGAGCCGGCGCAGCTCACTATGCGTTACTGCGGCGACTGGCTTTTTTGGGTCAATACGGCGCTCTGTGGCGATGCCATCGAGGTGAGACGCAAGCTCAACTACTTCCGCCAGCATGATGCCAAAGTGTCGCCGGGAGCCTCACGCGCAGGACTGTATTTCACTGAAGGGTTGCCGATTATGGCACGCATTGCCGATGCTCTCGACTTCTCACCTCGTCAGCGCGCCATGCTTGCCGGACGTACATGGAAGCGTCTCGGCAAGTTCCCGCAACTTATGGCCGCAAAGCGTGACGACGTGATGACACTGCTTGACAGACTCAGCCCCAACGCCGCCTCACACCGGCGAAAGCTGATTGCCCTCTACGAAGCTGACAAGTACCTGAACTTCACGCATCTGCAACCGCGATGACCTCCCCGCGCATATCAGCCGTACTCAACACCTACAATGCAGCCGAGCATCTTGATGCCGTGTTGCAATCACTACATGGCTTCGACGAAATAGTGCTGGTGGATATGCACAGCGACGATGACACCCGCGCCATAGCCACTCGCCATGGAGCACGCATAGTGGATCATCCACGGTGCGGCATATGTGAGCCGGCACGCAACGCCGCCATTCAGGCGGCAAGTAACCCGTGGGTGCTGATTGTGGATGCCGATGAGATTGTCCCCGAGTCTTTGCGCGATTATCTATACCGAGTTGCAGCCGCCGAAGACGCTCCGGCTGCGCTGCGCATTCCCCGCATCAACTCATTCATGGGACGGCAGATGCACTGCCTCTATCCTGACTATGTGACCCGCTTCGCACAAAAGGCACTGATAGACTGGCCCCCGACCATCCATGCCCAGCCGTTTGTGACGGGCCGCATTGACAGCATCCCCGCCTCGCGCCGAAACCTCGCGCTGATTCATCTGGAGCGCAACACCGTGGCTTCACGTCTGGAGAAGATGGCACGGTACACAGATATGGAAGTGCGCCGGCGAGGGCCCCGGCGCTACAGTGCCGCAGCTTATGCACTGAAGCCGTTCAGCCGCTTCTTCCGCTCATACATAATGAAAGGAGGATGGCGCGACGGTCATCCCGGCTTCCTTTGGGCCACCCTCGAAGCACAATACAAGCTGATGACCATCGCCAAGCAAGACGAACAGGCCCGCACCCGGTCCGACTCTTGAACATTTGCTTTCCCCACAAAATAGATTACCACCCCTCAAAAAAAAATGGCCGCATCTGAGATTGACGCGACCATTTTTTGCAGAGGTGTGCGTGATTGGGACACAATGGGTCACCGATTACACACGACCTCTAAAGAGTTGTTTATAAACAACCTCTAAAAGTGGTGGCCGGTAGCTTTTGACCGGGAATACTCCGTAGTCAAATGGCTCCGGCCATATTGATGGGGTGTTACTCCGGCCCCTCGGCCGGGCAGCGTGTTTCGCCTTGTTTGGGTTGAGCCGCTTAAAGACCCTTGGAATGAGGATTGCTATTGCGAATCTTCATATCCTGCTTGACGAGGCGTTCATTAACCTTACCGTCATCAGCGGCATTTATGTCAGCGCCACGATACTGGTCATCGGCTGCTACATTCGTTTTCTCCTTATCAGCAGTGAGCTTGTCCATGATGTATAGTGTAGATTTCGGTTGGATTACGGTAATATAACACCTTCCGCGCATTGATGGTTCACCGATCGGAGACTCACATTTGCGTATTTTTTCCGAGCCAATCAAACACCTTGGCATAAAGCGCTTTCCTCACCGCAGGAGCCGAAAGGAACAGGTCATGCACTCCACCCACTACCTTGACACAGGTAACATCGGTGCCCAAAAGTACGCCGTAACGCTTGATGTCGTTCACATCGAGCACCACATCAGAGTCCTTGCAGGCAGGATCCCAAGCATCGGCAGAATGGCTGCGGGAGCTATACATCAACAGTATCGGAACCTTGATGGGGTGGTCGGCATGTTGGAGGTCATTCTGCGCCTTGTCAATAGCACGCACCCATCCGGCGGACACAGGCTCACTATGCAGCGACTTCCAACGGGTGTCGAATGTCCACTCGCCGTGATGACTGCTATGGATACTCTCTCCGTAAGCCGTGCTTTTGCCCTGCGGCACAGGCAGATCAGGAAAGAGATACCCGATGGCGCTCACTGCCGGAACTGCCCACTCTATCTTGCCGAGGTTCCAGTCCAGGAACGGTGAGTTGAGTATCAGAGCATCAATCTTGACGGGATTGGCACGATGAGCCATATAGTAAGCACAGAGTAATCCTCCAGTGGAGTGCCCCATCAGGGCTATGCGCGAGATGCCGTCACGGTACATCTGCATCAACGCGGAGTCTATGTCGGCGAAATACTCTTTCATATCACGCGCATCACAACGCTTCTGCCCCTTGAGCCATGAGCGACCATACTTACGAAGGTCTACCGCGTAGAAATCATAACCGTGACGGTTAAACTCGCGAGCTTCTTCGGCCTGGAAGAAGTAGTCATTGAACCCGTGAACATAGAGCACGCCACGCCGGGTAGAGTCAGCGCAAACCGAGCGTACAAGCGTGCACCGCTGGTGACCGGCATAGTCATCGGCAAGCCAGACATAACGCATCTGGAAGCCCTCGCCGAGAGGGTCTTTCACCCAATTGCGATACGCGCTCTGCGCCGTGGCGCAGAGCGTGGTAATTAGTGCGACAATCAGCAGATGTAAGCGCATATGCTTGTCTGTCATGCGGGATGTCTGTGTGTGAAGTTACTTACGGTTAACGTATTGCGGCAACAACGGCACCGGGAACTTGGAGAATAGCGTCTGAACTGCCTCATAAATTCCCTTGAGGTTGCGGAACTGTCCGCTGCCGTTATCAATGATGGATGCCACGGACGCACTGTACAACGGCATCTTCTCCTTCATGTTGACCATATCCATTGTCAGGACACCCTCCTTATAGATACCGGTGATGACCTGAGCGTTACTGTAATAGCCGGCATAGTAGTTATTCCAGTAGGAATAGGGATACATATAAAACGGGTAGTAACCGTTGTAGATCGGGCCGCCATAAGGCACGTATCCCGGCGGGATGGCGGGCTCGGTGGCAATCTCCTTCTGTACCGTCAGAGCAATGTTCACCAGCAGGTCACTCTGCGGATCTTCAGTGAAGCCTCGCATCGCGAGCTGCTCACGGATGGCCGAAGCAATGTTGTAATATGTCACCATCTCCATGCCGGGAGGCAGATGCCCCTCAGCGGGGGTAACGATGCGGAAGGTGTGATAGGAGGCCAGGTCAGCGTTGTTGTAAGTCTCGCTGTTGACCAACGTAAACGGGCTGCAAGAGCTGACTAAAGCGGTCAGACATAACAGCGACAGCAGACGTGTGACGATTTTCATAGTGCGAAGCGTGGCGTTATTATTCATGTTGATGATGAGATTCAGCAAATCTCTTCATCAAATTAAACGTCCACAGGGATGCTTCGGTTCTGTGCGAATGAGAGAAAATGTCCGACACAGACACCATTATCCGCTGAACTGCACCCTGTTAACTCGCAGTCGTCAGAGCGAGTCGATAAGCTCGGTCAGCTTCGCCCGTATGTCGCGGAGTCGTGCCACCACAGCAGCATCTTTAGGATACCCTTCCGGATTCTCTGCAAGCGCGGCACGGGCGGCCTCTATTTTAAGTCCTTTGACATGAAGCAGATAGTGAATGACCCGCAGATGCTGCAAGTCCGATGGAGTATAGAGCCTCACCCCGCCGCGTGACCGCCGGGGTGAGAGCTGTGGAAATTCACCTTCCCAAAAGCGGAGCGTCGATGTGGGCACGCCAAGCAGCTCCGACACCTCGGCGGGACGGTAATAGCGTTTGTCGAGTGGGTCGCGCCCTGCCATTTATGCAAGTGCGCTTACTGATGCAACATCAGAAATTCGTCAGCGTCGAGCGCTGCCTTGGCTCCTGAGCCGGCGGCCACAATGGCCTGCTGATAACGCGGGTCGGCAACATCACCGGCGGCAAATACACCCTCTACATTAGTGGCCGTCGTGTCGCCTACGGTCTTAATGTAGCCGTTTTCGTCAAGCTCTATCACCCCTTTTACCAGGTCGGTATTGGGATTGCGGCCTATTGCCAGAAAAAAGCCCTCGAGAGGCAGCTCGTAATGGCGCTCTGCGCCATCGGCACCCTTCTCCACGAGGCGTGCACCTTCGAGTACGTCGCTCCCGTAGAGACCCTCTGTGACAGTGTTGAAGAGCACCTTGATATTCTCTTTAGCCATCACGCGCTGCTGCATCACCTTGGAGGCACGCAGACGGTCACGGCGAACTATCAGATACACCTCCTCTGCAATGTTCGACAGATAAAGAGCCTCCTCACAGGCGGTGTCGCCGCCTCCCACCACAGCGACTTTACGACCGCGGTAGAAGAAGCCGTCACATGTGGCACAAGCACTCACGCCCATACCCTTAAACTTCTCCTCATCGGCAAGTCCGAGGTAGCGGGCTGTAGCACCGGTACAGATAATCACGGTGTCGGCCATGACATCTGTGCCGTCTGCGGCTACGGCATGGAAGGGGCGCTGCGAGAAGTCTATGCCACTCACCACACCGAAACGGATGTCAGTGCCAAGGCGTACGGCTTGCTTGCGAAGCACCTCCATCAGGTCTGTGCCCTGCACCCCCTCGGGGAAACCGGGATAATTTTCAACCTCGGTGGTAGTAGTGAGCTGTCCTCCGGGTTCATAGCCCTCGTAGAGCACCGGCTCCAGACCGGCTCGTGAGGCATAGATGGCGGCAGTGTATCCTGCGGGGCCGGAGCCCACTATAAGGCATTTGGTTCTGGTTGCTTCCATGGTGTGTGGTGTGTTATATCTGTGTGTCAGCGCATATCGTTCAGACGCGCCTTGGAGTGTTTAGTCCTGTCAAACTTGAACGTTGAGTCTGCCACTGCACCGCCCGTGGTGATGGAGCTGATGTGGATGGTCATCACATTGCCGTCGGCAAGTGTCGCCACGATTGATGAGGGGAGCAGCGTGGAGGCCGTCAGTGTTACTGCCACCTGCTTGTACTCGCCCCCTTTGCCGACGGGAGTAAGCCGGATGGTGCGTGTGCCGGGGGCACTCTTGGCCACAGTGGCTTTATAACCGCTTCGCAACGAGCGGATTATAGCGAGCGGATTGCTCTGTACAAGCTCATCGGGCGTAGGCTCTATGATAGTCACCTCATTGTTGGCCGGGGCGTAGGTCCACTGCGTCGTGCCGTCGTACCATGTGGTGATGTCGCCAAGTGTGGCTGTGAACTTGTCAGAGGCCATCAGCAGATTGCCGTTAGCGGAGCCCCCCTTACCCTTGATACTCACAGTGTAGGCGGCCTTTACACTCTTGGCTGATGAAAGGCGTGTCACAGCTTTGTCAAGCATCGTGCGGGCATCGTCTGACGTTGCTGCACTCCCGCCAAGGGCTGCGAGCAGCAGGGTGAAGGAAAGGAGTAGGTGACGGATCATATTGCTTACTTCTTCGTGTGAATGAGATACACTCTTTGAGCTTGATGTCAACCGGGGGTGGCACATTGTTACAACACCCTCGGCGGGCAAAGGTTTCAGCAGGCCAGAAGGGTTTCGAGTGTCACGATGTCCATGAGCACGGGGCGCGGCTTGCCACCCTGACTCGGGCCGACGATGCCCGCGGCCTCCATCTGGTCCATTATCTTGCCGGCGCGGTTATAGCCAATCGAGAAATGGCGCTGGATGCCGGAAGTGGAGCCGATGTTGGAGCCTACCACGTAACGGGCGGCATCATCGAAAAGCGGGTCGCGGTCGCCGAACCCGGCAGTAGCCACACTCTCCACCTCATCCGGCAGTGCTTCAGGCAGATAATATGCATGTTCATAGCCTACCTGCTCTGTGATTTCCTGACATATGGCATCCACCTCGGGCGTGTCAATGAACGCACACTGCACGCGGGTGATTTCGCCGTCGCGGGAGAAGAGCATATCGCCGCGACCTATCAGCTGGTTGGCACCGGGACGGTCTATTATGGTTCGCGAGTCAACCATCTGGGTGACGCGGAATGCCACGCGCCCCGGGAAGTTGGCCTTGATGATACCGGTAATCACATTGGTTGATGGGCGCTGGGTGGCGAGAATGATGTGTATACCCACTGCACGGGCTTTCTGGGCAATACGTGCTATCGGAGTCTCCACTTCCTTGCCGGCTGTCATAATCAGGTCGGCGAACTCGTCGACAATCACTACAATATAAGGCAGGAAGCGATGGCCGCGCTCAGGGTTGAGACGCCGCTCCACGAAGCGGGCGTTATACTCCTTGATGTTACGCAGATTGGCATCTTTCAGCAACTCGTATCGCTGATCCATCTCCACGCAGAGGCTCTTGAGGGTGGTAACAGCCTTGGCCGGGTCGGTGATGATGGCATCCTCCTCGTCCGGCAACTTGGCAAGATAATGACGCTCCAGACGGCTGTACAGGCTGAACTCCACCATCTTGGGGTCTATCATCACAAACTTCACCTCGGCGGGATGCTTTTTGTAGAGGATGGAGGCAATTATGGCGTTGAGTCCCACTGACTTACCCATACCGGTGGCACCGGCCACAAGCAAGTGCGGCATCTTGCACAGGTCGGCAATGAACACTTCCCCGGCGATAGTTGCACCAACAGCCATCGGGAGCTCCATATGACAGTTCTGAAATGCCTCGGAAGTGATGATGGAGCGCATGGACACGATTTGCGGGTCTTTGTTGGGCACCTCGATGCCTATGGTTCCGCGCCCGGGAATAGGCGCGATGATGCGTATCCCCATAGCGGCGAGACTCAACGCTATGTCATCTTCCAACCGCTTGATTTTTGCGATGCGCACCCCCTCGGCCGGTACTATCTCATAGAGCGTCACCGTAGGTCCCACGGTGGCGTTGATGCTCTGGATGGCGATGCCATAGTCACCAAGGGTTTTGATGATGCGCTCCTTGTTCTCATCCTGCTCTACCTGATCCACGCTGTTGGTCTTCACCGGTCGGTCTATCATGCAGTCCAATGACGGTAGCATGAAGTGTGGCAGGTCAGCCGTGGGGTCATACGGTTCTTCAAGAATATGGTGCGCTTCCTTGATTTCAGGAGCCACTTCCACGGTGAATTCCGGTTCTACGGGGTCCTCATCCACCTCTCCCCCACCGGTGTCGCAGATGGGGTCTGAAGGGTTGTACGGTTCTTCAGGTGCTATGTCTGCCAACGGGGCTATTTCCACCGGCTGCTCCAAAGGCGTAGCACCTCGTGTTGATTCATCGACGATATCTGTGTCAACAGGCTGCCATGAAGGTTCCGCCGGGGCAAAAGCCGGCGTGACGGCATCTTCGGCGGTCCTCTCTGAAGCCTCTGCCGCATTGGCTGCCTCGCGTTCGGCTGCCTCGCGTTCGGCACGGGCGGCTTCTGCAGCCTCTCGCTGGCGACGCAACCGCTCACGTCGCTTCTCCAACAGTGCATCCACCTTTGCCCACACCTTTTGCAGGTCGGGAAGGAAGAGCAACAGCACCAACGCAGCCATGACGACGCTGATGCAGATGGCTCCGGTCAGACCGGAATATGCCAGAAGCAACTGGTTGATATAATGCCCGTGGGTGCCACCCCAGTACACGCTACCGGTGAAGTCATAAGTCAGTAGACCCACTATGATTGACACGGCAATCGCCGTGAGCAGGCACTTGCTTGTCAACCGCCAGAAGTGCATCTTCATCACCTTGAGCAGCGACAGTGCGAGCGCACAGCAATAGAACACCACCACCAGGGCGGCAATCCCCAGTGAGCGCGACACTAACGAGTTGCTGATAATGGCACCGAGGGGGCCGGTGGTGTTGGCCACGGAGCCACTCTCTGCCGCGAGTTCGGAAAGGCTGCGGCTGTCAACGGCACTCTGGTCAGCAGCATTGTTGCCCAGATAGCTTATTATGGCCACTATCAGATAGAGCGCAAACATTATCAGGACAATGCCGCAGAACATTGACGCGCGACCGTCAGCAAAAAGTCGACGAAGCACGCCACGCCGTCCATTACTGTGGGCGGCATTGCTCGCCGGCATTTGTTCTTCGGTTAGCCGGCGGCGGGCAGTCCTCTGCCGCGGAGCTCGTTGAGGCTGTGGAGCGGGTTCGGGTGCCGCAGGCTCCTCCGGCTCCGCCTGAGGTATATCGGTAAATATCGCCTCCCCGTCTCCATCATAGGTGGGGAGATCTACGTCGCTCAGCGGATCGAAGTCGGCGGTGGAAGCGTTGTATCGTATGGGCATAATGTGTTGTCAGAGAAGTGAGAGAGTGGATTGGGAGCTGAGATACGGACTGCCTTTAACGCAATTCCGTTGGCAATGAAGCACGTCAGAGGGCAGCGAGGGCGGCGATGGTGGCAGCCGGGTCGGCACTGCCAAACACGTAGCTGCCGGCCACAAGGATGTCGGCCCCAGCTGCCGCAAGCTGTCGTCCGGTGTCGAGATTGACGCCACCATCTATCTCAATCAGCGCCTTGGAACCGGATTGTTCGCGCAGCTCCACGGTGCGACGCAGTTTGTCGATGGTGTGCGCTATGAACTTCTGCCCACCGAAACCGGGATTCACGCTCATCAGAAGCACCATGTCAACATCTGATATAATATCTTCCAACATCACTACCGGAGTGGCAGGATTAAGTGTGACAGCCGGACGCATCCCGGCATCACGGATAGCTTGCACCGTGCGGTGTAGGTGAGTGCATGCCTCCACATGCACATTCATGAACTCTGCACCGAGGTCACGCACCTGACCGATGTAATTCTGCGGGTTGACAATCATCAGATGCACATCAAGCGGCTTCTGCGAGAGTCGGGCTATCGACTGCATCACGGGGAAACCGAACGATATGTTGGGGACAAACACGCCATCCATCACATCCAGATGCATATAGGCGGTTTCAGTGGCGTTGAGCATCTGCACGTCACGGCCAAGATTGGCAAAGTCAGCGGAGAGCAGCGAGGGAGCTACGAGCATGATAATGAATGGAGAGAGGGAATATTGTCAAGTGATTGTTGAACGGATGTCGTCCGTTACAATGATTGTTCAGAGTGAACAGTGTGGCTGCTGCAGAGCCTTACTCCACACTCGGCTTGCGGGGCTTGAATGCATTCCAGAGGATAATGCCCACGCATATGACACCAAGGGCTATGCCGGCATAGCTCAGGTAGCTGTTATACTCCTCAACCTTGGCATACAGGTGAGCGCGGTCGACAACCTTGCCAAGCCAATAGCCCAGGGAAGCCAGCACCACATTCCACAACAAAGCCCCAAGCCCGGTGTAGAGGATAAACTTCCACACATTCATGCGCGCCAGGCCGGCCGGTATGCTGATCAGCTGACGGACTGCCGGAATCAGGCGTCCCACAAATGTCGATACGGCCCCGTGCTTGTCAAAGTACTCCTCTGCGCGGAGCACCTTCGCCTCATCTATCAGGCAGGCATGGCCAAAGCGGCTGTTGGCGAACTTGTACACCAGCGGGCGGCCAATCCACACACTCAGCCCATAATTAATCAGCGCACCTATGATAGCCCCCGCCGTGGCAAGAGCCACTACAGCCACGATGTTCACCTCGTGGCTCGTGCACGCCAGATAAGCCGCCGGAGGCACTATCACTTCCGAAGGAAATGGGATGAACGAACTCTCGATAATCATAAAGCCAAGCACCAGCAGATACACCGTGGTGGCATCGGCATTGAGAAACTGGTTCATGATGCCCGCCGGGTCAAACAGAGCGAGCGTAATGAGGTCAGTGATCATGTAAGTCAGTGAAGAAGTTATAAAGCAAGCATAAAGCCTTGCAAAGTTACACCCTTTCCCCCGTTATTCCAATACCAATTCCCACACACAATAGGGAAAACCTCTTACTTGTAGAGCTCTGACCAGAGGCGGCCGCGGATGTCGGAGCGGGTGAAGGCATCGTTGTCGCGGGTGGGATTCACGCGATTGCTCAGGAAGATGAATATCAGCCCGTTATCGGGGTCAACCTTGAGCTGTGTGCCGGTGAAACCTGTGTGACCGTATGAACGGGGTGAGCCGGCACCGCTGCGCGGCATGGCTGTGTCGAAGCCCAGCGAGCGCTTGCCGTCGGCGCTGCGTGTGGAGGTGAAGAGCTTCACCACTTCGGGCGAAAACACACGGCTGCCGCCGTAGGTACCTCCGTTGAGCCATGTCTGGGCGAGCTTGGCAAGGTCATCTGCCGTGGAGAACAGTCCTGCGTTTCCCTGAATTCCCCCCGAAAAGGCGGCAAGCTCATCGTGTGCGTAGCCACGCACGAGCTGCTTGCGCAGAAAGGGGTCACGTTCAGTAGGGGCGATGGCATCCGCTTGCACGCCTTTTTGAAGGGGTATATACATGGTGCGGTCAGCACCAATCGGGGCAAATACATCTGTCTCCACCAGTTCATCGAGTCGCCTACCCTCCATTTGCTCCAAGGCGAGCATGAGCAGCACGAAGTTAAGGTCTGAGTATCGGTATTCCGCCGGGCGAAGCGGCACGTTGAAGATGCGGCGGCAGATGGTGTCAAATGTTGCTTGCCCTACAAACACGCCCTCCCCGACCGGTGTCGGGAGGGCGGCAGTGGCACGTGGTGAAACGAGGTCAGTGCGAAGCCGGGCGTTACGGTTGGCATAGGCATTTTTGGCGAGCTTCACGGTGTAGTCCCCACCGGGGCGCCCCTTTACGGCCGATCCGGTGTAAGTGGCCGTGTCGAGAAGCACGTCATACATGCTGATCATCGCCGGCATGCCGCTCTGATGCAGCAGTAGTTGCCGCATGGTTATGCTCCCCTTGGGGGTTCCCGCCAACTCAGGGATGAAGCGGCCAATGGTGTCGGTCGGTTGCCACTTTCCTTCATCATACGCCCTCATAAGTCCGCTCACCACTCCGGCAATCTTGGAGACTGAGGCAATGTCATAGAGCGTAGCATCCGTAACCGGAGCGGAACCACGAGGGTTGAGCGAGCCGTAGGACTTGTCAATGACAATCTCCCCATCCTTAGCGACGAGTACCTGGCAGCCGGGAAAAGCTCCATCGGCCATTGCGGCACGTATTATGGAGTCATATCGGGAGCTGAGGTCAGAGGGGAGTCCGACGGCACCCGGTGTGGAGAAGCCAAGTCGGGTCTTGGGGGTGTCAACACCGGTTCCGGCTTTCAGCCAGCCGGAGAGGTTCACCGGGAGGCGACCCGTAGCGGCAACCCCGCCAAACAGTGCCTCGGCTCCTGCACGGCGGAGTGAGGGGGTGTCATCAAAGAGTCCCACGAGTGCATCTACATCATCGAGTCCATCCCTGAGGCGTGCCATCTTATAGGGGTTGACGAACGATACTGCCACGATCTCCGCATCATCGCGAGTGAGCTTGCGCAGCGAAGATAGCACGGCGGCTGACTGTTTGAACACACCAACTATGATCGTATTGGCGTCCTCAATCTTGTGGAGCTGGGCATCAGTCAACGTCCCCTCAGGTGCTCCATAGAGCGCGCAGGCAGCATATTTGTTGCACGTATTGGAGAACATGTTCTGAGCAGGGGCTCCGAGCGATACCACAGCTATGCTGCGCTCCTGCAAGTCACGGAGCGGAAGTATCCGGTGGTCATCCTCAATCACAGTGACGCATGCATCAGCCAGCGTCTGATTGACGCTCTCGGCCTGTGGAGAGTTTACAGCCTTGACAATATATGCCGATGCAGCCACCGGCATCACGCCCACTGGATTTACGACAAATAGATATTTGTAGGCCAACAACTTGCGGCAGCGTTCGTTGATGGTCTGCTCGGTAATTGTCCCCTTCTTGATGGCGGCGAGCACCTGGTCTACATCATGTACGGGACTCTCCGGCTGTAGCAGTACATCCACGCCGGCTTTCAGTGCCCTTACGCAATTGTTTTCCTTGGAGCCGGCCCCTTTCATGGCCAGCGCGTCCGTCCATACAAGACCGTCAAAGCCCATCTTCCCTTTGAGAAGTCCCGTGACAATCGGCTGCGAGAGCGACGCCGGAGCACCGGTCGGATCGAGTGCAGGGATGTCAAGATGCCCCACCATTACTCCTGAAAAGCCGCCTGAGATGTAGCGACGGAACGGTACAAGCTCCACCTTGTCAATCTCAGCAGCGGAACGGTTGATGCGAGGAAGTGCCTTATGGGAGTCTGTGTCAGTGTCGCCATGCCCCGGGAAGTGCTTGGCTACGCTCATCACTCCCCCGGCTTCAAGGCCACGAGAATACGCCGCGCCCAGCTCGGCCACTTTGGCCGGATCTTCGCCAAAAGAGCGGTAGCCAATCACTGGATTGGACGGATTGGAGTTGACATCAAGCACAGGAGCAAAATTCACATTTATGCCGACCAGGCGGCACTCGCGGGCCACCTCGCGGCCATACTGCTCAACAACAGCCGGATCGGCCGCAGCTCCCAGAGCCATATTGTGAGGAAATCGCGGAGCGTCCGTCACCCTCATCGCAAGCCCCCACTCTCCATCAAGAGTCACCATCAAGGGAACCTTGGCTTTAGTACGCGCATAGTCGATGAGACCTTTATAGTCTGCGAGTGTGCCTTTGCCGAGTAGAAATCCACCCACTCCGAGATTGCCCACCATACGGTCAATAGTGGCACGACCAGCAGCATCATTTTTGATGTCGAGGCGTGGGAACACAAGCTGTGCCACCCTGTGGCGAAGATCAAGAGTTACCATCACAGAATCTGCCCAGGCGTAGGCTGCTTCCATACGTGCTTTGTCACGCGGTGTCACGGGGTCTGCCGCCTTGCCGCCGGCCACTGTCAATGAGCACAGCAGCAGAATGGCCAGCGAGGCAGCGAGTGAAATAAGTTTTCGATTCATAGATTAGAGATAGTTCGTTATAAGCCTTTAGCTTAGTCAGAGCAGCCTCAGTAGGCAGGATGCATGCGCCGTGTGTCATCAGGCATAAGCGGCGTTCCATTGAGGGGAGGCGTGGAAATCAGTCGGATAAAGTCGTCATAGAGTACAACATCGCTTGTGGCAAGTGTGTTGGCTCGTGTGAGAGATGACATATAGTCGCCGCCGTTGGCCAGATAGTCGATTGTGGCCAACAGATAGGTGGCATCTACATCAAGGGGCTTTCCGCTGATGGTGATGGAGGTGCACTTCCCGGTCTTGGGGTCATAGACAGCGTCCACATTGGCACTCACGCCATCGCCTCCACGAGCAGCCATCACGTCAAATGCGTCTTGCAGATCGCGCCCTTTGATCTCAAGCACGCGCACGCGATTGTCAAATGGGAATGTGTTGATTACCTGACCTTTGGTGAGCGTGCCTTTGCCCCATCCGGAGCGCACGCCACCCACATTCATTATCGAGAGGTCCATCGGCTTGCCTGTGAGTTCGCGACCAATGGTCATCACCATGTCTGAGGCAAGGTTCACGAGCCCGGTCTTCTCCAGCGGGAATGCTCCGGCTGTCGTGCCGATACGTACATTCATCAGTGAGTCAACACCTTGTCTATACGGCTCTATCAGTTTGGCAGTAGCCGGATTGATGCGGTCGTCAAGCCGCTTGTCCACGCTTATCAGCTTTTCGGTGGCATGGCCGGAGTCAAGGTCAAGCGTCACCTCGCCGAGCCACAGACCACTCTTGCCATTCTGCGTGATGAGAATGGAATCGCCGCGCAAATTGGCTACATATGGGGGCACTGCCGGATTCTTCCCATCGATGAGCGTATGGCTGTGACCGCCGATTACAAGGTCAATATCCTCGGATGCCTTCACCAACTCGGGATCGGTGATCCCCTTGTCGGCAACATAGCCTATGTGGGTCACTGCAACCACGCGATCCACGCCCTCATTGTGCTTCAGATGCCAGGCCGTAGAGTTGGCTGCCTTGATGGCATCCAGATATTTCAGACCCTTGTAATTCTTGTCAGCAATCATCCCTTTGGGGTCGAGATTAATGCCGATGAACGCCACCTTCCGATCGCCGACTTGGCGGATTACGTATGGCTTCAGCACACCCTGCAGAGCTGTTCCGCGCACATCGTAATTAGTCGAAATCTTATCGGCATTGAGGCCGCGGTAGATGGTCGCTATTGAGTCCAGTCCATTATCAAACTCATGGTTGCCGAGTATCTGGATGTCATAGCCCAAAGCATTCATCATGTCACGCTCGGCTCGGCCACCGTAGAGGGTGAAGAAGAGTGTGCCTTGCACCATATCGCCGGCATCCACAAGCAATGCCCCGGGATGCTCGGCACGGATGCTGTCTATCAGCACCTGACGTCGGAGGATGCCACCGAGGTCCTTGCTTGTCGGGTCTATCTGCGAGTGGGTGTCGTTAGTGTGAATTATGGTGAGCGTCTCTGCCGAGGCTACGATGGCAAGCCCCATAATGGAGGCTGCCATGATGGTACGCTTGATGTGGCGCATTTGCATTGGGTGTGTTAGAGCTTGTTCAATAGATTTGAGGGTGATGCAAATTTAACTCACCCGGGTGAAAAAAGCAACACCTTCATCACTAAAAATATCGTCGTGCAAACATGAGAATCGCCATGTCAATCTCGCTCTGCATCCGACCCGAAGCCGTGGGTAGGATGCGAATCAATAAGAGTGGAAACATCTAAATTGGTCGGGGCTGCAAAGCTCACCTTCTTTCCATCACAGACTCTTCCTCAGTATCAGTCTCTGCTGCATCTACTGAAAGTGCTTCTTCTCTATACTTCCATCCGGTTATATCACCAAACGGGAACTGAAATCGCCCGTAGAGCCTGACACACACAGAGCTCCAGCACCGAACGACACGGACATGGAAGCATCAAAGTAAAGGTATCACCGAGCCGTCTTCCCGCTGCAACTCGAGAGTGCCGTAGTTCTATGCGCGAACAACGCCGGCAAAAGCCGCCACCACACAGACTATTAACAAAGAAATATTCAAGGCGAAATCATTAACTATGTGCTACAAGTATAGCAACTTCTCTCGAAAGAATGTCACTTCATGGCGATTATTTCCAATCAAGCTATTGCACAGCAAAAAAAAATCCCTTAAATTTGCATCGCTTTTAGGCAAGCCCCACTACGCCTGAAGCAACCACGGAGATTCGCTAGCTCAGTTGGTAGAGCACAACACTTTTAATGTTGGGGTCCTGGGTTCGAACCCCAGGCGGATCACAGATAAAACCCTGAAAATCAAGCAGTTAGGCTAAAATCTGACTGCTTTTTCTTTACTTGATGCTTCAAAATACAGCACAGTTTCGCATCCTCTGTAAACCGAGATGTAAAACCAGTAAACCAATTGACAGGAACAGTTAAGGTACTGTGCTACAAATCAAAAACGCTCAGTGATGGCGAACATCCTCTGATGCTGTGTGTCTGTAAAGACAACAAACGTAAATATCAGAGTCTTGGAATATCTGTAAGTGCAGAGCATTGGGACTTCAAGAATAACCTTCCAAATGACAGATGCCCCAATCGTGAGAGAATCATCATTCTCATAAACGAGAAAGTCAACAAGATTTAGCGAATAGCCTTAGGCAAGCAAATCGCAGGAGCGATTACACATTCCGCTAAATTGCTTTCAAATAAGAAAATTTTTGTAGCTTTACATCGCTGTTCAAATTTTCTGTTTCCCATTTACATCTTCAACTTTTGCAGTGACCATGACTTCTACCAACCGGTGCTTATATTGCTCGGATTTTAAGACGTTTATCTATGCAGACCCATATCATATTTTAGGGTGTCTGCATAACGCTTATCATGGCTCAACTCTCACCACCACGGACGAAGCCTGGATGGCGGAAATTGAAATATTGCAATCTGCTCTTGCACCATGGAAGGATGAGAATGCTGACATTATCTTTGAATACGACATTCCACGGCTTGGCAAAAGGATAGATGCAGTCTTAATCCTGCGCAAAATGATTTTTTGCCTCGAATTCAAGGTCGGTAAAAAGGATGCATTGCAGTCAGATGTTGAGCAGGTTATGGATTATGCCTTAGACCTCAAGAATTTCCACAAATTCAGCCACGATAATGTTATTGTACCAATCCTGATTCCGACTGAACGGAAAAGTGCTACCGACTCAATCAGCCCATCAATCTACGATGATGCAATAGTTAACCCACTAATCACCGGTAAAACCGGGCTGCAACAGATTATTGCCAATGTTATTGCTCATCTCGATGCGCATACCAACGAGCGCATCCCTCAGTGGATCATAAGTCCCTATGCCCCCACACCAACCATCATCGAAGCAGCACGTGCGCTTTATCAGAATCATTCTGTTGAAGATATCACCAGACATGAAGCTGACAAGGTGACAACCGATGCCACAATAGCATATATCCTCGACGTGATAAATCACTCTAAGGTACGTGGCGAAAAGAGCATATGCTTTGTGACAGGCGTGCCGGGCGCCGGCAAAACTTTGGTGGGATTGGATGTTGCCGTAAAGCAATCTTATGAGCATGATGGTCACCTAAATGAGGAGGACGGTGCCGTATATCTCTCAGGCAATGGTCCTTTGGTGGCTGTATTGCAGGAAGCTCTGGCCCGCGACAACTATAAGAAGTGTCGGGAAAAGGGTGAAGATAAGAAACTTTCTGACTCGCGTCGCGAGGTGACTAAATTCATTCAGATTATCCACCAATATCGCGACAACATGCTCGCAAAAATCAAGAACCCTGTCGAAAACGGTGTGCTTGAAATAGATCCGGAGAAAGCTGTCAAACAGAAACATAGCGGATATGGCGAAGTGGAACATGTGGCCATCTTTGATGAAGCTCAACGAGCATGGACTCATCAGCGTATAGCTAACTATCTCAAACGCGGAGGCACTTACGGCAACAAACTGAAGGTGCCGAACTTCCCCATGTCGGAAGCGGCATTCCTGATATGGTCTCTTGACCGGCGCGAGGATTGGGCCACAATTGTTTGCCTCATCGGCGGAGGTCAAGAGATTAACACCGGCGAAGCTGGAATTTCTGAATGGATTTCGGCACTTAATGACCGGTTCCCGCATTGGAAAGTATATATTTCCGACAAACTGACAGCTCCTGAATATGCCGAAGGAAAAGTCCACGAGCTGTTGGAACAGAACAACAATGTAGTGTATTCCGACAAACTCCATCTTGCTGTAAGTCTAAGGTCGTTCCGTGCCGAAAGACTATCTGATTTTGTCCATTCGCTACTCTTATTCAAGCCTGATGCAGCCGAACTCTATCAGAATGTTGTCAACAATAAATATCCCATCCTCCTCACCCGTGACATGACCAAAGCCAGACAATGGCTCCGTCAACAGGCACGAGGTACCCAACAAACAGGCATATTAATCTCAAAAGTGTCCGCACGCTTTAAGCCCTTGGCCGTCCATGTATTGCCACAACAAGATGACAACGCCGTGCACTGGTTTCTCGAAGACAAGACAGATGTGAGGTCCTCCAATTATCTTGAAGATGCTGCTACCGAGATACAGGTTCAAGGGCTCGAAGTAGACTTTGCCTGCGTGCTTTGGGATGCAGACATGCGTGCCGCCGACGGAGAATGGTCATTCTGGAAATTTAATGGCAAGACTCAATGGATTCCCGAAAAGAACCCTGAGACACAAAAATATATGCTTAATGCCTATCGCGTACTGCTCACTCGGGCGCGCCAGGGCATGATTATATGTATCCCTGAAGGCAATCCCCACAAGACAGCTGAGGGTTTCGCCGAAGACCCCTCGCGGCTGCCGGCTTTTTACGAAGACACCTACCGCTACTTCAAGAGTATAGGCATACAAGAATTATAGAAAATATACATCACATATACAGCATAACCAAACTGATTGATAATATGATACGTTTCTTGATGACAATGGCAGCGGTGTGGCTCTCGGTGACTGCGATATATGGGCGAACTATCGAGGGTGAAGTGCGTGCGGAAAATGACTCTACGGCAATAGCCGGGGCTTCCTGTCGCCTGATGGCTGGGGAGCAATTCATAGCAGGCGTGACAACCAATGAAGATGGTCGGTTTGAAATATCCACCAAGGAGACTGAGGAAGTAAGGCTGGAAATCTCAATGACGGGATACGCCTCGGCCGAGATTCTGATAAAAGCGGGCGAAAGTATGAATGTCGGCACTGTATATCTGACCGACGGCGTGAGGCTTGGCGAAGTGCAGGTGACAGCCCATTCGATAATGGAGGTCAAGGGAAGAACTGTGATTTTCCCCTCTGTGGCCGACGTAAAGGCTTCCTCTACATCGATTGGGTTGTTTCAGAAATTGCCGCTGGCCGGACTGGAGGCCAACCCGATCAACAGGACACTGAGCGTGGATGGCGGCACACCGGTAATTCTTATCAATGGCATCCCATCTACAATAGAGGACTTCAACTCCCTTCAGCCCAAAGACATAGCTAAGGTGGAGTATTCGCGTATCACACCCGCGCGCTATGCCGACAGCGGCAACACCGGCTTTCTGAATATCACCCTCAAGCAGAGGAGCGATGGTGGACAGGTGTACATATGGGGGCGCTCGGCAGTAACCACTGCATTTGTTGACGGCTCTGCACGTGCATCTTATCATCAGGGGCCATCTCAGTTCACGCTTACTTACAATCCCTCGTGGCGCAACTACCATGAGGTCTATGACAACACCACGGAGAGCTACATCGGTAATGACTTCCGGGTGAACCTTGATGAACATGACCGCAATCCCTTCAACTATCATTATCACAACATCGGGCTGAAGTATGACTACAGCCCTGATGTCAACACAGTCTTCTCGGCAACATTCCGCATCAATCCGAGCTTCAACAAGCGGCGCACATATGCGCATACCATCGACTCTTATCTGGGTGATTACAGCAACGAGAGCCACATGACGTCCGATTATCTGGCCCCGTCGCTCGACCTCTTCTTCCGGCGTGACTTCAACCAGAAGAACTCAATGGAAGTTCAGGTAGTCGGGACGCTGAGCGATAATGATTATCGGCGAGTTAACGATTACCTCTTTAGCGACGGCTCCACATCGGACTATGTTATGGATGTGGACAGCCGCCGACGGTCACTCATCACCGAGATAAACTACACTCATCAGTTCTGCGAGAACACCTCGCTGACGGCAGGTTACCAGAACACGCTGTCCCACAGCCGCAACACCTATCTCGCGACAGACTACAAACCCATCTTGACCGAGAACAACAACTACGCGTACGCCCGCCTCGGGCAGCAGCTGCGCAAAGTCTACCTGTCTCTCTCCTCCGGTGCCAAGCTCTACTGGATCAAGAATGACCTCAACAAGCGTCACTTTATCCGCAATCTCACCACGGTGCAGGCCTCATGGAACATATCACAGCAATGGAGCCTTGTTGCCGCCTTCCAGTATTCGCCGAGCATCCCCTCGCTCTCTGCCCTGACCGACTATCCCCAGCAGCAGACGCCCTACCTCGTGTCCAACGGCAATCCACGTCTGAAGGTCGCTCAGAATTTCGTCTACCAGTTGATGCCCTCGTTCAAATACAAGAAGTTCAGTACATCCTTGCTTATGAACTACCGGAATATCAACGACTTTGTTATGGCTGACATGATGTATATGGGCAACCGGTTGTTTCTGTCGCAGAGCGTCAACGCACGCCGGTGTTGGGCTGCTTGGGGCAATCTCAACATGAAAATCAGCGACGTGGCCGGCTTCGGAGCTAACGTCAATCTGGGTCTGGATCATTATGAGACGATGGGAGCCGGTTGGAGCCATCACCTGACATCCTTCAGCGGAAGCTTCACAGCATGGTGGACCAAGGGACCATGCACCATATCCTACTGGCGCAAGATTCCCGGCAAGTATCTGAGCGGCAATGTCGTAAGCAAGGAGGAAAACGGCGACGCCCTCAGCTTTGAGGTAAAGCCCGACAAACATTGGACGCTGGAGGCCAGCTGGATGTATATGTTTGACCCAAAGGGTACGCAGTATCCATCTTGGGGGTATTCGAGCGTAAACCCGTACTACAAGGAGCGATACATAAAGCACAACGGCAACATGGTGGTCCTGTCGGCAAGCTACTCGGTAGATTTCGGCTCGCTGTTCCGCTCGTCAAAGCGCTCGCTCAACAATTCAGACAACGGCTCTTCCTTGCTGCAGATGTGACAGCTGGGAGGTAGCACCACTCCCCCGTTCACCCGTCCATTCCCAACGACAAAAACTGCATCATACCTCGTGAGGAGCGTCCGCAGGACGCTGATTTACTCATAGCCCCGGAAGCCGGAGCGATAGCGCAGGCATCCGGGGTTATCACAAGCAAGGCAAGGGCGTCTGGAGGACGCCGATTTACAATCTCAAACAAGCTCTGACACACCATCCGGGATGGTTCGCATCAACCGCCCTGATTATGCTCGTAAGCGTATGTGAAAGGGGGGCGGAACAAACCGGGGGGATGGAGTGTTTAATGGATGTGAATTGCAGTCATTGCGGTTTTTACGCGCTGATTGTTCCTCCGACCACTGCTCCTGATATTTCTCTTATTGAATACGCAAGATATGGAAACCGTATTTTTCAAAGGCACCGCGTGCCACACTTATGGGTCGCTTCCCGAAGTAGGGAGCGAGGCTCCATGCTTCCATCTGGCCGGCATTGACCTGTCACAAATCACATGCAAGGACTTTCCCGACCAGCGCATCGTGCTCAACATCTTCCCGAGCCTCGACACTGATGTCTGTGCCGCATCGGTGCGTCGCTTCAATGTAGAAGCCGCCAAGCTGAAGGATGTCAAGGTTATTTGTGTGTCCATGGACCTTCCCTTTGCCATGGCCCGCTTCTGCACCATCAACAATATTGAGAACGTGATTCCCGCCTCAGCATTCCGTTCCCCCCTCTTCGGACAGAAGTATGGTGTCACTCTCTGCGACGGCCCGTTGGCTGGCCTGCTGGCCCGCGCGGTAGTGGTCATTGACAAAGACCACAAGGTGCTCTACCGAGAGCTCGTTGAGGAGATAACTCACGAGCCTGACTACGAAGCCGCCATCTCAGTGCTCAAGTAAATCAACACGAACAGCATGTCTTTAATCCGGATAGCAAGCCACCCGGATGCTCCTGAAGGGAGTGTCCGGGTGGCTTGTTTTGTACTGCGCTTGTATATCTTGAGCGGTAGCTTAGGCGTTCTTCACCTTCTCAACGATAGCCTTGAAAGCGGCGGGATTGTTGAGAGCGAGGTCAGCGAGAACCTTGCGGTTAATCTCGATGCCTGACTTGTGGATGAGGCCCATCAGCTTGCTGTAGCTGAGATCCTCCATGCGGGCGGCAGCGTTGATACGCTGAATCCACAGAGCGCGGAAGTTGCGCTTCTTGTCCTTACGGTCGCGGTAAGCGTACGTCAGACCCTTCTCCCAGGTGTTCTTGGCAACGGTCCATACGTTACGACGGCACCCGTAGTAACCGCGGGTGAGCTTGAGGATTTTCTTGCGGCGAGCACGTGAAGCTACGTGATTGACTGATCTTGGCATTTGTCAGAATTGTTGTGAGTGTCAGCGGCAAGGCTTGTCAGCTATGCACTTAGTGTGTGACCTAATCACACGGTGGTTGCTGTGCACTCGGTTAATAATACTGGTGTGGTTGGGGTGATAAGGTTGTAAGCCCGAAGCCGAGTGAGTTACTTGAGGGCAAGGAGAGCCTTTACGTTGCCTTCGTCGGCGTGAGAGACAATAGAGAAGTGCGTCAGGTTGCGCTTCTGCTTCTTGGTCTTCTTGGTGAGAATGTGGCTCTTGAAAGCGTGCTTTCTCTTGATCTTTCCTGATCCGGTAAGGGCGAACCTCTTTTTGGCACCGG
>JAMPDP010000003.1:87876-106820 GCA_023665605.1 Candidatus Amulumruptor caecigallinarius
GCAATAGGATCAGCCCTTATTTATCGTCTGTCTAATTTTTTAGCGGACAGTAATAATTAGTAATGATATTTTGATGCGGTTGCCCTGGAGAGTCAGGAGGGTGATTGCGGGGGCGGGGAAAAATGATTAATTTTGCGGGCGTAAAACTGACTCATTCATACACTCTAAGCGTGGACACGAAATACATCTTCGTCACCGGCGGCGTGGTGTCGTCGCTCGGCAAGGGAATCATCTCATCCTCATTGGCTTGCCTGCTCAAGGCCCGGGGCTACCGCGTCACCATACAGAAGTTTGACCCCTACATCAACATTGACCCCGGTACGCTCAACCCCTATGAGCATGGTGAGTGCTACGTCACCGTCGACGGTCATGAGGCTGACCTTGACCTGGGGCACTATGAGCGATTCACCAACGTCCACACCACGCGCGCCAACAATGTGACAACCGGCCGCATCTACCAGAGTGTGATTGACAAGGAGCGCCGCGGCGACTATCTGGGGAAAACCGTACAGATCATTCCCCACATCACTGACGAAATCAAGCGCAACGTCAAGCTGCTGGGGCAGACCGGCAACTTCGACTTCATCATCACTGAAATCGGAGGCACCGTGGGCGACATCGAGAGCCTCCCCTATCTGGAGAGCGTGCGTCAGCTGCGCTGGGAGCTCGGCAAGAATGCCCTCTGCATCCACCTTACATATGTGCCCTACATCCGCGCCGCCAAGGAGCTCAAGACCAAGCCCACGCAGCACTCCGTGAAGCAGCTTCAGGAGGTCGGCATCCAGCCTGACGTGCTGGTGCTCCGCACCGAGAGGGAGATACCCGTGGCGATGCGCAAGAAGATAGCACAGTTCTGCAACGTTGCCCCCGACGCGGTGATTCAGAGCGTGGATGTGCCCTCCATCTATGAGGTGCCCATCAAGATGCACGAGCAGCACCTCGACGAAATAGTCCTCTCCAAGATGGATGTCACTCCCGAGGGTGAGCCACACATGGCACCGTGGATGCACTTCCTCGAAAAGCTCCATAATGCCGACAAGACCGTCACCATCGGTCTCGTGGGCAAGTATGTGGAGCTGCAGGATGCCTACAAGAGCATCAATGAGTCGCTGCTGCACGCCGCCACATACAATGACCACAAGCTCGAGCTGCGCTACATTCACTCCGAGAAGCTCAACGACTCCAATGCCGCCGAGCTCCTGCGTGGCCTTGACGGTGTGGTGATAGCCCCCGGCTTCGGCCAGCGCGGCATCGACGGCAAGTTTGCCGCACTGCGCTATACCCGCGAGCATGACATCCCCACCTTCGGCATCTGCCTGGGCATGCAGTGCATGGTGATAGAGTTTGCCCGTGACGTGCTCGGCCTCGCTGATGCCAACTCCACGGAGATGAACCCTCACACCACCGAGAATGTAATTGACCTGATGGAGGAGCAGAAGAACATCTCCAATATGGGCGGCACAATGCGCCTCGGTGCCTACGACTGCGTTCTCCTCCCCGACTCCAAGGCTGCCAAGGCCTACGGCACCACCGAGGTGAAGGAACGTCACCGCCACCGCTTCGAGTTCAACAACGACTACCGCGAGCGCTTCGAGGCCGCCGGCATGCGTTGCGTGGGCGAAAACCCCGCGTCACACCTGGTGGAGGTTGTGGAGCTTCCTGACAAGCGTTGGTTCATCGGCACACAGTATCACCCCGAATATTCCTCAACGGTGCTCAGTCCCGCGCCCCTGTTCGTAGACTTTGTGCGTGCCGCCATCGAGTATCACGAGGCCGCCAACCTTGAGGGCGTGGCCGAAAATTGCTGATTCATCATAACCCCATTCATCACTCATAATTTATTCATCCACCCTTTACGGACTGATAAATGAACAAGAATACAATGCTGGGCATGCTCTTCATGGTGGCCATCATCATGGCCTTCATGTGGCTCAACAAGCCCAGTGAGGAGGAGCTCCGCCAGCAGCGCGAGCTCGCCGAGCAACAGGCCCGCGACGAGCAGGCCAAGGCTGCCCAGGGCACAGTGCTCACCGTAGACTCCGTGTCGCCCGACGAGATAGCCGACCTCCGCGCCACAGTGCGCCAGTACGGCCAGCTTGACTCCGTCA
The DNA here is from genome assembly GCA_023665605.1 of Candidatus Amulumruptor caecigallinarius. Classification (GTDB taxonomy): domain Bacteria; phylum Bacteroidota; class Bacteroidia; order Bacteroidales; family Muribaculaceae; genus Amulumruptor; species Amulumruptor caecigallinarius_B. The sequence goes on from JAMPDP010000003.1 coordinate 89,985, forward strand.
GCGATGTCTACACCCTCCATGCCTCCAACTCCACCATCAGCGTGAGCGGTGACGGCAGCATCTCCGGCAGCGTCAAGGCCGCCGGGACATCCGTGCCGATGGCTGACATCATTAATCATCACTCCGACAACATCAACCGCGCCACCCGTGCTGCCGCCATCACAGCCCTGAAGGCTGACCTGGACGGCGTGTCACGTTATCAGGGCTTCGCGCGCTACCTCTCCGGCGACTCCACCACCGTGAAGCTCGCCAACAACGACATCACCCTGGAGCTCTCCAACAAGGGTGGCATCATAGCCCGCGCCACGCTCAACCACTACGATGCCTACGACTCCACCGCCGTTGAGCTTATGGCCCCGCACCGCGACGGGTACAGCTTCACACTAACCTCAGCCACACGCCGTTACGACACCTCCGAGTTCTTCTTCAAGCCCGTTGTGGAGAGCGACACCACAGTGCTGATGCAGCTTGACCTAGGCGGCGGCGCTGTGTTTGGCCTGCGCTACACCCTCCCTGCCGAGGGCTATCTGGTGAAGCTCGACGTGGTGCAGGAGGGTATGCAGGGCATTATCCCCCCGAGTGTGGCATCCATGGACCTCAACTGGCACTCCATGATGGAGCGTACCGAGGCCGGTCGCGTCTTCGAGGAGCAGAAGTCTGGCCTCTACTATCAGCTTGCCGGCGGCGATGTGGACGACCTCTCGTCGTCAGGCGACGACTCCGAGGCTCTTAACCAGCGCGTGAAGTGGATAGGATGCAAAAACCAGTTTTTCTCCTCAGTGCTGATAGCGCGCACCAACTTCACCTCTGCCGACCTCTCCAGCGTTGAGCTCAAGAACGACCCCAACTTCATCAAGCGTATGGATGTCAAGACCACGCTTGAGTACTCATCCACCCTCGCCAATCCCGCATCGTTCACATTCTTCCTCGGCCCCAACAGCTACCCGCTGCTCAAGGGTCTGGAGAAGGAAGTGTCGCCCGGCGACAACCTCCACCTCACCAAGCTGATACCTCTGGGATGGAGCCTCTTCCGCTGGATTAACACGCTGATTATCATCCCCGTGTTCACATTCCTGGGACACTATATCTCCAACTACGGCATCATCATCCTGCTGCTGACCATCTTCATCAAGCTCATCCTCTTCCCGTTCACCTACAAGAGCTATATGTCGCAGGCCAAGATGCGCGTGCTGCAGCCCGAGATCAAGGCCATCAACGAGAAGTGGCCCGGTCAGGAGAACGCCATGAAGCGCCAGCAGGAGACAATGGCACTCTACTCGCGTGCCGGGGCCTCCCCCTTCTCCGGGTGCCTCCCGATGCTGCTCCAGCTCCCCATCCTCTTCGCCATGTTCCAGTTCTTCCCCTCAGCGATAGAGCTCCGCGGCGAGCCGTTCCTCTGGGCCAAGGACCTCTCGGCTCCGGATGCCATAGTGTCATGGACCACCAACATTCCGCTGATTTCAAGCACATTCGGTAATCACATCAGCCTCTTCTGCTTGCTGATGACCGTCACCAATATCATCTACACCAAGCTCAATATGCAGTCGCAGCCCACCGGCGACTCCATGCCCGGCATGAAGTGGATGATGTATCTGATGCCTGTCATGTTCCTGGTGTTCTTCAATAACTACGCCTCTGGCCTGAGCTACTACTACTTCGTGTCACTGCTCATCACCATCATCCAGACCTACATCTTCCGTCAGGTGGTCAACGAAGAGAAGGTTCGCGCCACCCTCGCAGCCAACGCCGCCAAGAACAAGGGCAAGAAGAAGAGCGGGTTCATGGCACGCCTCGAAGAGGCCCAGCGCCGCCAGCAGGCCATGATGCGCGAGCAACAGAAGAAACAGGGCAATCGCCGCTGACGAGCCTGCCTCTAAGGTGTTGCATAACCTCCTAAGGAGCGTCCACAGGACGCCGATTTACCCGTAGCCCCGGAAGCCGGAGCGATAGCGCAGGCATCCGGGGCTACTTGCTACATACTAAAAGGCGTCCGCAGGACGCCGATTTACAACCCCACGCAACTAACATTAAGTTATGTAACACCCTCATCATTATAAAATAACATCCGGCCCCGGTTGCCCTGCTTACGCATCGGCATCCGGGGCTTTTGAGGAAAAATTACATATACATATAATTTTTTTTAGATTATTAAGAACCTTTTGCATTTAGAGGCGTTATCATGTTAACAAGTGAAAAGATGCACCCCGTTTCACATTCAGGGTGCGCATGACCTTAATTAATCCTTACCATAATTACTTTTTCCTTCCATCACATGAAAGCCCTTCGTGCTATTCTCGCCACCGCTCTCTTCGTGGCCACTTTCAGCTTCAACGCTTACGCTGACGACCCTGCCAAAATCAAGGATCACCGCACTCAGCCTGACCTGTTCTTCCTTCAGGAAGGTGACGTCCCCAACAGCCTTCTGCTCCTCCCCGCTCCCCCGGATGGCGGCTCAATACAGTTCCTCTATGACCAGGCCCGTTACAATTGGGGCAAGCAGCAGCGCAACACCCCGCGCGGCGCGCAGGCCTTCACCGATGCCCGTGTGAGCGGCGACGGCGTGCCTCAGGCCTTCTCAGAGGCTTTCGGTGTGCCCATCACCAAAGAAGATACCCCGGCCATCTATGAGCTGGTGGTAAATATGCGCGAGGATGCCGGCGACCTTGGCACCCGCGAAGCCAAGAACCACTACAATCGCGTGCGCCCCTTCTCATTCTACGAGGAGATGACCTGCAACCCCGAGCAGCAAGAAGAGCTCTCTACCAACGGTTCCTATCCCTCAGGCCACACTTCCATAGGCTGGGCCACCGCCCTGGTGCTCGCTGAGCTCAATCCCGAGCGTCAGAACGAGATTCTCAAGCGCGGATTTGAGATGGGCGAGAGCCGCGTGATCTGCGGTTACCACTTCCAGAGCGACGTGGATGCCGGACGCATCACCGGTGCAGTCACCGTGGCACGCCTCCATGCCGACCCCGGCTTCCAGAAGAAGCTCGCCGCTGCCAAGGCTGAGTTCAAGAAGCTCAAGAAAGCCGGTAAAGTGGCCGCAGGCACTCCCGTCCCCACTCCCGTCGATTGACACTGACACGTCCTTCTTACCTGTCATATTTCATTCAATTCATCACCCACACACACATTCACCCACAGTTTCAACTGAACACTCACTATGAAACGCTCCACATTCTTAGTGGCCGCTATGCTCCTCGTTGGCTCGGCCATGCAGGCTCAGGACGCTCAGGATGAACCCAAGTTCACTATCACACCCACCGGGCGCATACTCCTTGACGGAGCTGCCTACTTCGGCGGCAACGGTGACCACTCCGACCTCGACGAAGGGGGAGGCCGCTTCACCTCCGGCGCTGCAATCCCCGATGTGCGCATCGGCGTGAAGGCAGGCTACGGCAAGTGGAAAGCCAAGATCGACATGGGTTTCGCCTATGCCAAGGTGAACATGAAGGATATCTACATCGAGTATGACTTCAATAAGGAGAACCTTATCCGCGCCGGCTACTTCGTGCAGCAGTTCGGTCTGGGTGCAGCCACCAGCTCATCAATGAAGCCCTCCATGGAGGAGCCCACCAGCAATGAGTTCTTCAAGGCCGGCCCGCGTATGATAGGCGTGATGTATGAGATGGACAAAGCTCACTACCTTGGGGCTACCAGCGTCTACGTCGAAGAGGAAGCCATCAAGCGCAACGCCTCCGAGATGGGCCGCCAGGGCTGGGGCATCCAGACCCGCCAGCTGTGGCGTCCGAAGGCCGAGACCGGCTCTGTGGCTCAGGTAGGCCTGTCGCTCAACTACGCTTCACCCGTCTACAACTCTGACGAGGAGCTTGACCATGACTCCTTCACCTTCTCAGCCAACTTCCCCTCACGCGTGTCAAAGGTTACTGACCTGAAGGCGGTCATTCCCCACGCCAAGGGCTCATACAAGCTCTCCCCCGAGCTCCTGCTCTGCTCCGGCAAGTTTGCCCTCGAGGCCCAGTACTTCATGCTGCACGTGTGGCGCAAAGATGGCTTCAAGGGGTACACCGCTCAGGGTGCCTACGGCCTGCTCCGCGGCCTCCTCATCGGCCCCAACTACGGTTATGACCACGCCGGTGGCGGTCTCGCCACTCCGGCCCCCAAGAGCCTCGAATGTGTGCTCGGATACAACTACACCAATGCCTCTGACGGCAGCGCCGAAGTGTGGGGCGGTATCACCAACGACATCTCCTGCACGTTCAACTACTACATCAACAAGTACATGATTGCACGTCTGCGTTACAGCTACACCAACGTGCGTGACCGCCGCATCGCCGACATGGCCGACTCTCGCCACGTCAACACCCTCCAGGCTCGCCTCCAGATTATCTTCTGAGGCATCCGTAGCAGAGTTACATAAATCTTACAATCCCCCGCAGAGCTGACGGCCCGGCGGGGGATTGCTGCATATATCCGAGGCTGTTTTTAAGCAACTTCTTGAACAGCCTCCTATGAGGTCGTAACATAAAGCGAGACGGCGGACACCCGTTGCCGGGGATGTCCGCCGCCTGTCCGGTTGACAAAAGTGGGGTTTATGCCTGGGCCACTACTGCTGATGCGCTGGGGGGAGGCACGATGGTGACGATGGGCTTGGCTTCCCAGCCGAGAGCCGATGCACCAAGCACGGCGGCATCGGCCTCCTTAAGCTCGGAGAGCATCACCTTCACCTTGCCCTTGAAGATAGGCATCATGTTCTTCTCCATGGAGTTGCGCAGAGGGCGCAGAAGCAGCTCCCCGCTCTTGGAGAGGCCGCCGAACAGGATGATGGCCTGAGGCGAGGAGAATACCGTGAAGTCAGCGAAGGCCTCGCCGAGGAGCTCGCCGGTGAACTCAAACACATCCTTGGCAATTTTGTCGCCGGCCATTGCGGCATCATATACATCCTTGGAGGTAATATCCTCAGTGGGTATTTCGCGGAGCACTGAGGGCTCATCCTTGCGGCTCTCCAGGAACTCACGGGCCGTACGGGCCACGCCGGTCGCCGAGCAGTATGCCTCAAGGCATCCGGTGCGGCCGCAGCCGCACAGACGGCCGTTGTTACGCTTCATAATGGTGTGACCCAGCTCGCCGGCAAAGCCGTCATGGCCGTAGACAAGCTGACCGTTGATCACGATGCCCGAGCCTACGCCCGTGCCTAGAGTAATCATTATGAAGTCCTTGATGCCGCGGGCCGCGCCGTAGGTCATCTCGCCGATGGCAGCAGCGTTGGCATCGTTGGTGATAGCCACGGGCACACCGAACTTGGCGCTCACAAGCTGAGCCAGAGGTATCGGAGTGGGCCACGGCAGGTTCACGCCATCCTCTATCACACCCGTGAAATAGTTGGCGTTGGGAGCACCGATGCCTATGCCGTGAATCTTGCCTACGGCGTCGTTAGCCTCCAGCAGACGCATAGTCTCCTGGTAGAGCTCGTCAATGTAATTGTGGATGTCGTTGTGCTTGCGGGTCTTGATTGAGCCGGAGGCTATCACCACGCCGCGGGCATCCACGATGCCGAATACGGTGTTGGTGCCGCCTATATCAATGCCGATAACGTAAGGCTTGCTCATGTCGGTGTTAGTTTAAGTTAAGAAGGTTGTATAAGTTAATGTTTTCTCTAAGTCAGGTGTGTCATGCCTGCGGCCGCCACTGGCGGGGTTATCCGGCCCTGTGGTACATTAAGCTGACGGGAAAAAGCGCGCCATGGTGGCACATTCAGCCGCATCAACTGCAAAGTTAAACAAATTCTCCAATCCACTGCACACCCCCGCCTTTTTTCTCCATTTAAGTTATACGGATTCGTGGATTTTCCCTTTCTGAACACTTATAATTATGATTAATTCAAGTTTTTTTGCAAAGTTCGCAATATGTCGTTACTTTTGTAAGTAAACTGACAGTGTCAGATTAAGTAAACCACATACACTTATCCTCACATTTCTAACCATACATCATGAAAAAGATATTTCTCTTTCTCTCTGCCATCTGCATAGCCCTTAGCTCCTTGGCCAAGGAAATCAATGTGGTGGTGATACCCGCTGAAGCCACCATCAAGGTCAACGGCTCATATTACGGCGAGGGTTCTGCCCGGGTGAAGATTAAGAAGAACGACTTCGTATCGCTTGAATGTTCCGCTCCCGGCTACGAGACAATCAATACCCGCGTCTACGGCAACGATAACCGCAAAACGATAGAAATCAAGCTCAAGGAGGATATGCTTCTCAAGCAGACCTCTGAGTCGTCACTGGCCAACAACTTCTTCACCGTCAAGGTGGCCAAGCGCCTGTACAAGGATGATGCCAAGACCGGCACCCGCAACTCCGAGCAGGCATGGAAGCTCGCCCACAACATCCTGCTGCAGTATTTCGATGAGATTCAGACCTCTGACCTCGCTTCCGGCTTCATTCAGACCCCCTGGTATATCAAGACTTACGTCGAGAGCGGCAAGACGCTGCGCGCACGTGTCACCATCAAGGAAGCCAACATAGGCGGCGACCTCACCTTCCAGATCAAGCTCCAGTCCGAGATGGCTCCTATCCAGGGCCGTAACCGCGAGGAGTCTTATCAGGAGACCAGTCGTGTCATACGTGAGCTTGAGCCGCTTATCAGTGAGTTCCAGACCCGTCTGGGTGAGAAATAACAGCGGTAATACTACACCGGGAAGCAATCCATAGCAGAAACACACATATACATTCGCTACACGACAGATGAAGAAACTCATATTCACGCTGATGCTCGGGCTCGCCGGCATAGGTGCAGCCAACGCTCAGCTCACCGAGACGTTTGACAACAACCAGTGGGGCTGGACCGAGCAGATGACAGACCTGGGCAAAGTTTACATAGTGGAGGGAGTGCTCCGCTTTGAGACACACACCCGCACTGACATTGAGTGGGAGAAGATTGCCGAGAACCTCTCGTCACACGCCTACCTGCCTATCGACCCCAAGGACGGCTTCACCATCACCTTTGATGCAAATGTCGACAAGATAGCCGATGACAAGTATTTCGGCATCATCCTTGATTACACCGATGACATGAACTACATGATCTTCATGATGCGCCGCAACTGGGCTTACCTCGTACGCATCAAGGAGGGCAAGATGACTAACCTCTGGAAGAACATGTTCCACCTGCCCAAGCAGAAGAAGGCTCGTCTGGACGTGCAGATACAGTATTCCGGCGGTGACATGGAGTTCCGCGTGGACGATGTGATGGCTCTTAAGGTACGCTACGCTCCCATTGAGTCCAACGGCTTCGGCTTCTTCGCTTTCGGTAACACGAAGGTTGACTTCGACAATGTAGAAATCAAGCCCTATTGATAGACCCGGCAACCCACTGACAGGGTTGTGCAGTTCAGTAAAAACATTCGGGGGGTAGCAGAAACTCCCTGAGAGCGTCCGCAGGACGCCGATTTACCGTAACCCCGGAAGCCGGAGCGAAAGCACAGGCATCCGGGGTTACGTGCCACATATCAAAAGGCGTCCGCAGGACGCTGGTTTACCCATAGCCCCGGAAGCCGGAGCGAAAGCGCAGGCATCCGGGGGCATAGTCAGCACAGCAATGGGCGTCCGCAGGACGCCGATTTACAACTTCACTTCCGCCATCATTAGGTAATGCAACACCCTCGTAAAGTGTCATTGAGCTGAGGCGTCAGCTGGAGCCTGTGTTTGTTGAGATTCGTGGAGGAGGATTAGTTCGGGAGGGAGGTCGATGCCGTGGATGGGCAGCAGGAACGACGGGAAGTAGGCGGTCTGGGGACGCAGGAAGTAGTAGTCGCGGCCATCCGCCTCGGAGGTGAACTTGAATTCGAGGAACTGCTTTGGTGCGTAGAAGGGGCCGATGTGCGTCATGGGAAGCCTTATCCATGGCTCACGGTAAGGGGTGAAATACCATCGGCCTAGGCGTCTCACCCCGGCTGTGCCGGGCACGGGGGTGCCGGAGTCGGCTGTCACGTGGCGCAGCTCCTCGGGGATGAAGTATACATCGGGGCCGATGTAGCCTGCCCGGCGCACCAGCCGATTGACCACGGTGAGGTCCCAGCCCTCATCTATCGCACTCGTGGGTTTTCGCCAGCCCCACAGGCTCTCCTGGTCGGGAAGGGTCAGTTCTGTGATTATGGCGTTGGTTTCAGGGCCTCCCTCCGCAAATATTATTCCGAAGATTTTGTCCCACTCACGGTGTACCTTTGCCGTCAGGTTGATTACGGCGGCGTAATGCACAGCGAGTATCACCAGACTCGCCACAATGGCCGTGATGCGGAGACTGCGGCCATATCTATAGGTTCCGGACACCTGCAACAGTCCACAGAGCGATGCCATGTGGGCGGCTGTGGAGATGCGCTCTCCGCGCTCGAAGAAGATGTTGATCACCACGCTGGTCACAGCGATGGTGAGCAACGCCGCATTGCCGGGGGTAAGCACACTGCGTATGCCGCGACGACACGCCGTGACAGCGAGTGCGAACACATAGAGGGCCAGTGGCCATTGGAGCTTAACTATTTTGATAATGCCAAAGTGTATCTCCTCCTCAAGCTGTTCGGCTGAGAGGATGAAGTAACGGCTCACCACCACGTAGAGGACGCCGATGAGAAGGCATCCCGTGAGAAGTGCCACGCGCCGTGTGCGGTATTCTCTGAAGAGGAGCAGGGTGACTATAACCCCTCCCAAGACGGGGAGTGACAGGGCTTCATTGAACGCGCCCAAGAGCAGCGCGTTCACCGGTGCGACCCATCGCCATGAGCTCGTGCCATGCGCTTCTCTGTTATCTGGGAGCTCCGAGCGTCCCGAGGATCCTCGCCTTAGAGCTATGAGAAACCACACCATCATGGCGGCGGGAAACACATAGTTCAGCGAGAAGCAAAAGGTGAAGAAGCACTCATGCCACGGAAGCATGAAGGAGATGCACATCGCCGATGCGGTGAGCATCAGCGGCGTGGGGTATCGGACTGAGGAGGCGAAGCGTGCCACTCCCGCAAGCATGGCTCCTGTCACGGCAGCGGGCAGGAGCGCCGCCACCCACCGTGGAATGGTGAGCAGCGGCAGCAGCACGATGTTGGCAAGGCGTACGTTGTCACCCCCCATGAAGTGGTCCATTGTCGTGTCCAACATCTGGCGCCAGGGGTAGTCGCCTATGCCATGGAGGGCGTAGTCAAGGAATTTCTCGGTATACCAAAGGTCATCGTCAACCCTCGGAAACAGCGTGTACACCACATAGTGCACCGCCGCGAAGGCTATGGCAAATACCCAAGTGGCTCCGTAGCCGGAGGTTGTCAGCCGGAGATGTCGGTTCACTTCTCGTCCTTGAGCCAGCGGTCGAGCCAGCGGAAGAAGACGCGCTGCCACATCACGGCGTTCTGTGGCTTGAGAATCCAGTGGTTCTCGTCAGGGAAGATGAGCATCTCGGCGGGCACGCCACGGAGGCGCGCAGCGTTGAAGGCCATCATCCCCTGCGAGGCGAGGATGCGGAAGTCATACTCGCCGTGTGTCACCAGAATGGGAGTGTCCCAGCGGTCCACGAAGCGGTGGGGGGAGTTGGCGTATGTGCGCTGCGCGGTGGCATTGTCCTTGGCCCAGAAGGGGCCGCCGAGATCCCAGTTGGCAAACCACATCTCCTCGGTCTCCAGATACTGGCTTTCGGTGTTGAAGATGCCGGCGTGGGCTATGAAGCAAGCGAACCGCTTGTCATGGTTGCCTGCGAGCCAGTAGACGGAGAAGCCGCCATAGCTGGCGCCGACAGCACCGATGTGCTCAGCGTCGATGTAGCTCTCTTTCTTCATGTCGTCCACGGCCGAGAGGTAGTCCTGCATATTCTGGCCGCCGTAGTCGCCGGAAATCTGCTCGTTCCACTTGGTGCCGAAACCGGGGAGCCCGTGGCGGTTGGGGGCTATCACTATATAGCCCTGCGCGGCCATCAAGGCCAGATTCCAGCGGGTGCTCCAGAACTGGCTCACGGCCTGCTGCGGGCCACCCTGGCAATAGAGGATGGCAGGATACTTCTTGGCGGGGTCGAAGCCGGCGGGGTAGAGTACCCACACGGTCATCTCCTCATCGGAGGTGGTGCGTACGATGCGCTTCTCCACGGTGGGCATCTTCAGCTGCGAGAGCAGCTCTGTGTTCACGTCAGTAATCTGTGTGACGGCCTTGGAGGCATCCTTGGCCTTGAGGTCGATGACGCAGATTTCGTTGGGGGCAAGCATGGAGTGGCGCATGGTCACCAGCTTGTTCTTGCCGGCGGGCAGCAGTGTGGCGAAGTCACACACGCCCTCGGCCAGGGTGCGCACGGCCTTGTCCTTGAGGCGCACGCTGAACACCGGTGTCACGCCGTCCTTGGGGGCTATGAAGTAGATTTCCTTGGAGTCCGGAGCCCAGGCTATGGCATCGGCCGTGTAGTCCCAGTCTGTTGTGAGGTCGGTCTTCTCGCCGCTGACGCGGTCAAGGATGAAGATGCGGTTCTTGTCACTCTCATAGCCGTCATGCTCCATCGAGAGCCATGCCACATACTTCCCGTCAGGAGAGTATGCCGGGCAGGTGTCGTAGCCCTGCATCCCCTCGGTGAGGTTGCGGGTCTTTCCGTCGGCGAGGGTGTAGACATAGAGGTCTGAGTTGGTGCTCACGGCATACTCCATGCCGGTCTTCTTGCGGCTCACGTATATCAGCTCGGAGTCATCGGGAGCCCATGCGAATGACTCGATGCCCCCGAAGGGCTTCATCGGGGCCTCAAACTGCGGCTCGTCTGCCATGATATCCTTGAGGTTGATCACCTCCTGACCGGTGTAGTCGCCGATGAAAGGGTGCGGGTTCTCGGTGACCCACTCATCCCAGTGCTTGTACATCAGGTCGTCGATGAGGCGTCCGGTGGCCTTGGGAAGGTCGGGATAGACATCTTTGGCCTCGCGTGAATATTTCACCGAGCCTATCAGAAGCACCTTCTTCTCTGACGGCGAGAAGAGGAATCCGGCGATGCCACCCTCCACAGCGGTGAGCTGGCGGCGGTCGCTGCCGTCGGCAGCCAAGCTCCACAGCTGCTGCTTGCCATCCTTGTCCTCATAGCTGAAGGCGATGCGGCGGCCTCCCTCTATCCACACTGCGCCGCTCTCGCTGCGGGGGGTGCGGGTGATGCGGTTGAGGCCCGTGCCGTCAAGGGCGCAGGTGTAGAGGTCCACGTTGGAGCGGTTCTGCTCCACGCTCTCATAGCCTATGCCAAACAGCAGGGTCTTGCCGTCGGGCGACAACGCGGGGGCTTTCACCGAGCCGAGTGCCTCCAGGGCATCGATGGTGTAGTGTCCGTCGGGGCCGGGCGTGAAAGCCGGTTTCTCAATCAGGGGTGCCTCGGCTTCCGGGCTCTCCGGGGTCTGCGCCGTGGCGGCGACTGTGCTCAGCATAAGCGATGCCGATAATGTGACGATGGGTTTGGAGAAATATTTCATGGTGTGTTACGGATTGTCTTCACTGTTGACTGACGAGGGCTCAGGGCGCGGCGACAGGCTGCGGCGGTCGCGACGCGCGGGGTTGTCGGGAAACCATCCCTTGCGCACCCGCTCGCGCTGCTGGCCCACTTCGAGTATTGACCAGAAACATGAGAAGGCGGTGACCCCTAAGAGCGACTGCCAGAAGATGTCGGTCACGGCAAGGGCGGCGGCCACGGCAAGGAGTCCGGCGCACAGAAACAGCCGGCGCACCGGCATACCTATATAATAGTAGCCCTTGATGACAAGCGGATGAAACACGCCGATCACTATGAAGGTGGCCGCGCCGATGGCCAGGCCAAGGAGGTTGTGGTCGAGTAGGTATTGTGTCATTGATGTTCAGGAGAGTTGTGTGGTGAATCAGGTCAGGTCGACATGCTCGGCCTCTACGATGTGGTTGAGGAAGAGCGATGCCAGTTCATTGAATTTATGGGGATGCTCGGTGGTGAGGTAGCGACAGTCTGCGCCTCGGCTGCACAGGGCGTCTATCTCGGGATGGCGGTCAAGATAGCGCTCCAGGCTCTCGGCCACAAGGTCGCCCTGGGTGATGATGCGCGCGCGGCCATCCACTGCGTCGGCTATCTTGCCCAGGAGGAGCGGGTAGTGCGTGCAGCCGAGCACCAGAGTGTCTATCACCGGGTCGGCGGCAAAGAGTTCGTTGATATATTTGTTCACGAAGTAGTCGGCACCGGGGCCGTCAGCCTCGCGGTTCTCCACCAGAGGCACCCACATGGGGCACGCCTTGGAGGTGACGGTCAGCGACGGGTCGATTTTAGATATCTCTATGTCGTAGCTGTGGCTCTGCACAGTGCCGGGTGTGCCGAGCAGCCCTATGTGGCCCGTGGCGGTGATGCCCTGTATTCCCTCCACGGTGGGGAGAATGACGCCGAGCACCTTGCGCGGCCCGTCATCCATGGCCGGGAGGTCGCGCTTCTGGATGGTGCTCAGAGCCTTGGCTGAGGCGGTGTTGCAGGCCAATATCACCAGGCGGCATCCGCGGCTGAACAGGTAGCGCACGGCCTCCAGCGTGAACTGATACACCACGTCAAACGACCGTGTGCCATACGGGGCCCTGGCGTTGTCGCCAAGATAGAGGTAGCTCATCATCGGGAGCCTCCGGCGGATCTCGCGGAGTATGGTCAGGCCGCCGTAACCGGAGTCAAACACTCCGATGGGGCCCGGAGCTACCTGCGACAGGAGCTGCTGGCGGGCCGGCGTGGGATGCGGCGCATAGGGGGTGAAGGGGGTGGTGGGGCTCAACGCTGTGGCGGATTGGCGATGTGTGTCGGTATGAGGGATGTGTGTGTGTGGAGTGTGACGGCGGTCACTCGTCGAGCAGACCGGGGCGCAGGCACCGCGTGCGCTCCAGAGCCTGCTCGTAGCGCCACTCGTCGATGCGTGCCTGATGGCCTGAGAGCAGGATATCAGGCACCTTCCACCCCTTGTAGTCCGCGGGGCGGGTGTAGATGGGGGCCGACAGCAGCCCGTCTTGAAACGAGTCGCTGAGCGCACTCTGCTCATCACCGATTACCCCGGGGATGAGGCGCACTATCGCGTCGGTGATTACCAGCGCGGGCATCTCGCCGCCCGTCAGCACATAGTCACCTATCGAAATCTCGCGGGTCACCAAGTGTTCACGGATGCGGTGGTCTATACCCTTGTAGTGGCCGCAGAGTATCACGATGTTGTTGAGCAGCGACATGGCGTTCGCCATCGGCTGAGTCAGCACCTCGCCGTCGGGCGACGTGTAGATCACCTCGTCATAGTCACGTTGCGAGCGCAGGTGCTCGAGCGCGCGGTCCACCGGCTCCACCTGCATCACCATGCCGGCCTCCCCGCCGAAGGGGTAGTCGTCAACCTTGCGGTGCTTGTTGGTGGTGTAGTCGCGCAAGTTGTGCACCACGATCTCGGCGAGGCCGCGATCCTGGGCGCGCTTCAGGATGGAGCACCCCAAGGGTGACTCAAGCATCTCGGGCAGTACGGTCAGTATGTCGATGCGCATCGTGTGTCAGTAGGGTAGTCGTCACGGCTCAAGTTGCCGCCGTTGCAATATGCAAAGTTACAGAAAAATTCCCTACCTCCCATACTTATATATGACGGCCAAATTTTGCCAATTTTTGTGAAAAAGTCTTGCATATCTCTGTTTTTTAAACTTACTTTGCGCCCTGTAAACCGGGGCCATCGGGCCCTCCACACCTCCGGTTGAGGAGGCGACACGTTCATAATCACATCATTACACTTCACTTTTATTCCAATAGTTATACATTTCATTCATCTACAATTATGAAAAAGGTAATCCTTGCAGCAGCCATCATGGCGGCAGCCATGCCTGCAATGGCCCAGGAGGACTTCGCTCCCGAAGCCGGCGACATCTCTCTCGAGCTCCAGTTCAACCCCTTCAGCGACAACTTTGAGACCTTCAAGATGGAGCGTCTTCAGGGTACTTATATGTTCTCCGAGAAGGACGGTCTCCGCTTTGGTCTCGGTCTTGACCTCCACAACAACAAGGTGACTCCCAGCGAGCTCAATGAGGATGCCAACACCAAGAACTCCTACGGCAGCTTCTCCATCAACCTCGGTTACGAGCGTCACTTCTACAACTACAAGCGCATCGACCTCTATGCCGGCGTTGAGGCTGTATACACACATCGTTGGGCCAAGCAGACCATCAACAGCGAGGTTGGTTCCGGCGTAACTGACCCCTATACCGGTAATGAGATTATGATCATCAGCACCGATGAGAAGTTCAACTATGCCACCGACAAGGATGGCAAGGCTTTCCGCGGCGGCAACGACTTCCGTTTCAATCTCTTCACCGGCATCAACTTCAGCGTTTACAAGGGCCTCTATGTTGGCGCTGAGCTCGGCCTCGGCCTCGGCTTCGAGCATGACAGCTGGCAGTATGACAAGATCAACACCCCCGGTGTGCCCGAGGTAGAGACCACCAAGGGTAACAAGGGCAACAGCTTCGACCTCGAGTTCTACGCCACCCCCGCCCTCCGTCTCGGCTGGACATTCTAATCAGACCACTATCTCCAATTATCGCCGGTGTCGCCAGACTCAGCGATTCTCACTCAACCCCGGAAGCCATACGGTCTCCGGGGTTTCTTTATATTATTGGCATGAACCGAGTCGCTTCAACTCCAATACGCCGCGATTATTAACTTTATTTAACGCTTGAGGCGGCTCAACTTTACACTCCGAGTAGCTAAATTTGAACCATACCTTAACACCTTGTCCCCGTAGGGACGCAACACACACGTTATCACACTTATACCATCAAGAACACTAATGGATATTAATCAGATTATGGCCTCGCTCGAGGCCAAGCACCCCGGTGAGAAGGAGTATCTGCAGGCAGTCAGAGAAGTGCTCATGTGCGTCGAGGATGTCTACAACGCCCACCCCGAGTTTGAGCGTGCACGCATCGTCGAGCGTATGGTGGAGCCTGACCGCATCGTCACTTTCCGCGTGACATGGGTAGATGACAAGGGACAGGTCCAGACCAACCTCGGCTACCGCGTGCAGTTCAACAAGGCCATTGGCCCGTACAAGGGCGGTATCCGCTTCCATGCCTCTGTCAATCTCTCCATCCTCAAGTTCCTCGGCTTCGAGCAGACCTTCAAAAACGCGCTCACCACGCTCCCTATGGGTGGTGCCAAGGGTGGCTCTGACTTCTCGCCACGTGGCAAGAGCGAGGGCGAAATCATGCGCTTCTGCCAGGCATTCATCCTCCAGCTCTGGAAGAATCTCGGCCCTGACCGCGACGTGCCCGCCGGCGACATCGGCGTGGGGGGCCGCGAGGTCGGCTATATGTTCGGCATGTACAAGCAGCTCGTCGACAAGCATGACGGTGCTTTCACCGGCAAAGGCCTGGACTTCGGCGGCTCGCTGATACGCCCCGAGGCCACCGGTTACGGTGCACTCTACTTCGTGCAGAGCATGCTCGCCAAGAAGGGTGACTCTATTCAAGGCAAGACAGTGGGCATCTCCGGCTTCGGTAACGTCGCTTGGGGAGCTGCCAAGAAGGCCACTGAGCTCGGTGCAAAGGTTGTGACCATCTCAGGTCCTGACGGTTACATATATGACCCCGAGGGGCTCAACGACGAGAAGATTGAATACATGCTCCACCTCCGCGCCACCGGCGATGACATCGTGGAGCCCTACGCCGAGAAGTTCCCCGGCTCAAAGTTCTTCGCCGGACGCAAGCCCTGGGAGCAGAAGCTCGACATCGCTCTCCCCTGCGCCACACAGAATGAGCTCGATGGCGACGATGCCCGCCGCCTTGTTGACAACGGCGTGCTCCTCGTGGCCGAAGTCTCCAACATGGGTTGCACCCCCGAGGCCATCGACACTTTCATCAGCTCCCACACCACATATGCTCCCGGCAAAGCTGTGAACGCCGGCGGAGTGGCCACTTCCGGTCTTGAGATGAGCCAGAACGCCATGCACCTCCAGTGGGATGCCGAGGAAGTCGATGCCCGCCTTCACACCATTATGAGGAGCATCCACGAAGCCTGCGTCAACTACGGCACAGAGCCCGACGGCTACATCAACTACATGAAGGGCGCCAATATAGCCGGCTTCATGAAAGTGGCCCACGCCATGCTCGGCCAAGGCATCATCTAACCCGGCACATAGCTTGCGCTGGTGGCCCACCAGCGCAACCACCATGTATGTGCGCGAGAACTTGCGCCCTAATAAAACAATTTTACCACTGACCGACAACCCCCGGAAGCTCAGGCGCAAGCCTCGGCCTCCGGGGTTCTCATTGTTCCAGCCATCGGTAAGTTTTGCACCACTCTCCGCATCCCCAAATGTTAAAATAAGCAAAATCCACACCCGACTCTTGCACAGCACCGTCAAAACGCCTAACTTTGCCCCCGCTTTTGAGGAATGACCCTCCCGGAAAGCGGTGCAGAGGCACCGCAGGGCGCCAGAGGCCGCGCAGCCACATAGGTCGCGCCACCTAACAAGTCCACCCGAGGCCACAGCCAAGAAGCCGCAAGTTGTTAACGGAAGTTAAACTTTTGGTGGTTGTGAACAAAATCCTCAACTTTGCAGAGCTGTTCCGAAATGGACAGTCGGTAACACCGAGAACATTGACATACTTGCAATAGACAAAAGTAGTACAAGAAGCTAACTGTCAATTCAGGAATTACTTGACAACTTTTTCAAGTTCATACACAAGAGCAGCGTTTACCGCCGCAGCCGCAGATGTCGTCCGACATCAGAGGCGGCGGTGATTTCCAATCTCCGGTCCGGCCATCACGGAGCGCGCCGAGCCCTCGGGCAGAGCGAAGCGCCGACAGGCGGACACACAACAACAAAACTGAAGAATATATCAATATAAGATATACTAACAGCGGAGAGTT
>JAMPDP010000004.1 GCA_023665605.1 Candidatus Amulumruptor caecigallinarius
TATCATCATTCAAATCAGGAGTCTTGCCAACAAGCAGCCGGCACGCCTCCACGTAATCCACGCCCGGAACGTTGGGCGTACTCTTATATTCGCGTATCTTGTTGATGGTGACATCTACCCGAGCTATTTTCGCGTCAAAAGCGCTCTTATTGACAATCTCAGCCGTCACATCCTGAGACATATCGCCGGCCTTAACATAGCTCCAGTAACTGTCACTGGCAAAATTCCTGACCGTCCATGCCTCGCCCGAGGCTGCTGTAACTGTAAACTCGCTTGCAGTATAGCTCGATGTATAGCCACTATACCGCACACTCCCGAAGTCACACGTGTAGACGGGCGTTTCTGCCACCCCCACTGCATAGGAGCAGAGCAAAAACAACGTCACAATCACGCTCCGGCAAGCCATCAAAGCCCTGTTCGCAAATGCAAGAGTAGAATACAACAAAATAACAAGATTTTAAACGGTTAATAGTAACTGCACCAAAAGTACCAACATATCCACAATCCGACAAACCGCGAGCCCCTCCTTAACACGATTTAACTAAATAACACCGGCAAAACAGAAACTGCTATATTTTATATATGTACGTGCGCGCGAGTTGCATTTCACGGGGAAAATTTGTACCTTTGTTTGCTACTTTCACATTTCGAAAAGACCTACTCCCAACTCTCAATAGACACAACTATTCCATGTCAGAGCAAACACAAGAGCAATACAGCGCCAGCAACATCCAGGTGCTCGAAGGCTTGGAGGCCGTGCGCAAGCGCCCGGCCATGTATATAGGCGACATCAGCGTCAAGGGCCTACATCACCTCGTATATGAGGTGGTGGACAACTCCATCGATGAGGCTCTCGCCGGTTATGCCGACCACATCGACGTGACCATCAACGAAGATAACTCCATCACCGTCATTGACAACGGTCGAGGCATCCCCGTAGATATGCACGAGAAGGAGCACAAGAGCGCCCTCGAGGTGGTGCTTACGGTGCTCCACGCCGGCGGCAAGTTTGACAAGGGCTCCTACAAGGTGTCCGGCGGTCTGCACGGCGTGGGCGTGAGCTGCGTCAACGCGCTCTCCACTTACCTGCGTGCCGAGATCCACCGCGACGGCAAGGCCTATATGCAGGAGTACTCATGCGGCAAGCCCACTACGGAGCTGAAGGTGATCGGCGAGAGCTCACACACCGGCACCTCCATCACATTCAAGCCCGACGGATCGATCTTCACCGTCACTGACTATGACTATGACACGCTGGCCAACCGCCTCCGTGACCTCGCTTACCTCAACGCCGGCATCACCCTGACGATCACCGACCGCCGCGAGATAGGCGCTGACGGCAACTTCCGCCACGAGGAGTTCTACTCCAAGGATGGTCTGCGTGAGTTCGTGCAGTACATCGACTCCAACAAGGTGTCGCTCATCGACGATGTGATTCACCTCAACAAGGAGAGCCAGGGCATACCCGTGGAGGTGGCGCTCACCTACAACAACACCTTCAACGAGAACGTATACTCATTCGTCAACAACATCAACACCATAGAGGGCGGCACACACCTGAGCGGCTTCCGCCGCGGCCTCACCACCACCCTCAAGAAGTATGCCGAGGACAACAAGATGCTTGAGAAGGCCAAGGTGGAAATCTCCTCCGACGACTTCCGCGAAGGTCTCACCGCCGTGGTGTCGGTGAAGGTGATGGAGCCGCAGTTCGAGGGCCAGACCAAAACCAAGCTCGGCAACTCGGAGGTGAGCGGCGCCGTCAGCTCTGCCGTGAGCGAGGCCCTGCGCACCTATCTGGAGGAGCACCCCCGTCAGGCCAAAACCATCGTGGAGAAGGTGATTCTCGCCGCTCAGGCTCGTCATGCCGCCTACAATGCACGCGTCAAGATACAGCGCAAGAGCCCGCTGAGCAGCGGCGGCCTCCCCGGCAAGCTCGCCGACTGCTCCTCACGCACCGCCGAGGACTGCGAGCTCTTCCTGGTCGAGGGTGACTCCGCAGGCGGCACCGCCAAGCAGGGCCGCGACCGTCGCTTCCAGGCCATCCTCCCGCTGCGCGGCAAGATCCTCAACGTGGAGAAGGCCATGGACCACAAGATTCTCGAGAACCAGGAGATCACGGCCCTCTTCAAGGCCCTGCGCGTCACCATCGGCACCGAGGATGACCCCAAGGCTGTGAACATATCCAAGCTCGCCTACCACAAGATCATAATTATGACCGATGCCGATGTGGATGGCTCGCACATCGCCACGCTGCTGATGACCTTCTTCTTCCGCCGCATGCGCCCCATCATCGAGAACGGCTACCTCTACCTGGCCACTCCCCCGCTCTACAAGTGCAAGCTGCGTGACGTGGAGGAGTATTGCTGGACCGACGCCCAGGTGCAGAAGTTTATCGCCGAGCATGGCGACCGCACCGTGGTGCAGCGTTACAAAGGTCTCGGCGAGATGAGCGACGTAGAGCTCCGCGACACCACCATGAGCCCCGAAGGCCGACTGCTCAAGCGCGTCAACATCAGCGATGCCGCCGAGGCTGACCGCATCTTCTCCATGCTCATGGGCGAGGATGTGGCCCCCCGCCGCGACTTCATCGAGGCCAACGCCAACTACGCCAACATCGACGCCTGAACCACTTTCCCCTTGAAGTGATTTAAACTTTTTCAAATGCAAGATTATTAAGATTTTGAGCAGATTTCACCTCTTGAAGAAGGAGTGATGCGGGCATCACGACTGATAAAAGAGGTGGAAGATGCCAAAAGATTAATGAATATTGCTTTTGAAGAAAACATATTTAAAACACTTCTTTAGTTTGCGAAAAAAGTTTAAATCACTTCAATAACGAATAACCAACTTTGGCGCCTAACCGGGTGTTAATAATGAAGATATGGTAAAATCTCACAACTCCCCGCGCCCAGCCGGCGGCAAGAACCTGCGCCAGCAGGTGCGTGACCATGTGGCCACTCTGTCGACAGGCACTTTCAACTACAAGCAGGTGGCAGCAGCCCTGGGCCTGACGGCTCAGGCGCAGCTGCGCACCGTGGCCATGACGCTCGCCGAGATGGACTTTGACGGCGACCTCATCCAGGTGTCGCCCGGCAAGTACAAGCTGCCTCAGCGCAACAATGTGACCACCGGCACCTTCGTGCGCCGCTCCAACGGCAAGAACTCCGTGATCACCGATGCCGACGGCGAAGCCATCTTCGTGGCTGAGCGCAACTCTCTGCATGCTCTCAACGGCGACAAGGTGAAGGTGATTGTTGCCGCCAGCCGCCCCGGAGTGCTCCCCGAAGCTGAGGTGATAGAAATCACCGAGCCTCTGGACCAGACGTTCATAGGCACGCTCCATGTGGACCGCTCTCTGGCGTATCTCTCCACCGACTCCAAGTTTCTGGCCAACGACATCATCATACCCAAGAACCGCCTCAAAGGTGGCGTGACGGGCGACAAAGCCGTGGTGAAAATCACATCATGGCCCGACGACGCCAAGAACCCCGAAGGAATTGTAATCGACATCCTCGGCCGCGCCGGCGAGAACACGGCGGAAATCCACGCCATCCTCGCCGAGTATGGTCTCCCCTACCGCTATCCCAAGAACGTCGACGATGCCGCCAAGCGCATCGGCGCGGGTATCACCCCCGAGGAGGTAGCCCTCCGTGAGGACCTGCGCGATGTCACCACGTTCACCATTGACCCCAAGGATGCCAAGGACTTCGACGATGCCCTGTCAATCCGCCGGTTGGCCAACGGCAACGTGGAGGTGGGTGTGCACATTGCCGACGTCACACACTACGTAAAGCCTGACTCCATCATCGACAAGGAGGCACAGAAGCGCGCCACGAGCGTCTATCTCGTGGACCGTGTGGTGCCGATGCTCCCGGAGCACCTCAGCAACGGCATCTGCTCGCTGCGCCCCGACGAGGAGAAGCTCACCTTCTCCTGCATCTTCGAGATGGATGCCAATGCCCGAGTCATCAACTCCCGCATCGGTCGCACCGTGATACGATCTGACCGCCGCTTCACCTATGAGGAGGCTCAGGAAGTGATTGAGACCCGCAAGGGTGACCTCGCCGACGAAATCCTCACGCTCGACGCACTGGCCAAAATCCTGCGCAAGGAGCGTTTCAAGGAGGGCTCGGTGGAATTTGACCGCGCTGAGGTGCGCTTTGACATCGACGACACCGGCCACCCCACGGGCGTTTACTTCAAGGTGAGCAAGGATGCCAACAAGCTGATCGAGGAGTTCATGCTCCTTGCCAACAAGACTGTGGCCGCTTTCGTGGGCAAAGCTCACGGCAAGAAGAAGCCCAAGGCGTTCGTATACCGCATCCACGATATGCCCGACCCCGGCAAGCTGATGGACCTGGCCACCGTGTGCCGCGCTTTCGGCTACAAGATCAAGACTTCCGGCTCAGCCAAGGAGGTAAACCGCTCCATCAACAAGATGCTCGCCGACTGCTGCGGCACTGCCGAGGAAAACTACCTCTCTACCCTCGCCATACGTTCCATGGCCAAGGCCATCTACTCTACCGAGAACATCGGCCACTACGGCCTGGGCTTCGACTTCTACACCCACTTCACCTCACCCATCCGCCGCTTCCCTGACATGATGGTTCACCGCCTGCTGGAACGATACCTCCACGGCGGCCGCTCCGCCACACTCGACAAGCTCGAGGAGCAGTGCAAGCACTCGTCAGAGATGGAGCAGCTCGCCGCCAATGCCGAGCGCTCCTCCATCAAATACAAGCAGGTGGAGTACATGGCTGACCACCTCGGCGAAGTGTTCAAAGGAGTTATCTCGGGAGTCACCGAGTGGGGCCTCTACGTGGAGCTGGAGGAGAACCTCTGCGAGGGACTCGTGCCGGTACGCGACCTCGCCGACGACTACTATGACCTTGACGAGAAGAACTACGCCCTCGTTGGCCGCCGTCACGGCTCACGCTACCGCCTGGGCGACAAGGTGACCATCAAGGTGGCTCGTGCCGACATAGACCGCCGCCAGCTCGACTTCGTGCTCGTGGACGACGAAGGTCGCCTGCTCTGCGAGCCCCGGGGAGGCAACCACAAGCCGCGCCGCAACGACCGTCACTCTTACAAGAAAGGCTCCGGCGGCCCCGACCGCGTCAAGGACCGTCCCGGCAAGACGCACCGCCGCCGCTCCTGAGCCGGCACCCCGCAGCTGCTGCACCGCTACCACACCGCTCCGCAATCGAGCCACACACTACTCTGATATTCCCTCTCACATCAATATTTTTTTCTTTACAGATATGGACAACAATCAGCAACTTATAGACCAAGTGACTGCCAAGGCTCAGACTTGGCTCTCGGACGCATACGATGATGAGACCCGCGCCGAGGTGCGCCGTATGCTCGACGCCCCAGACAAGACCGAGCTCATCGAGTCATTCTACAAGGACCTGGAGTTCGGCACCGGCGGTCTGCGCGGCATCATGGGTGCCGGCACCAACCGTATGAACATCTACACCGTGGGGGCTGCCACCCAGGGTCTGGCCAACTACCTCAAGGAGGCTTTCTCCGACGAGCCTCAGATTAGCGTGGTGGTGGGTCACGACGTGCGCAACAACTCGCGCAAGTTCGCCGAAATCGTTGCCGACATCTTCTCGGCAAACGGCATCAAGGTGTACCTCTTTGACAACTTCCGCCCTACCCCGGAGCTTTCGTTCGCCATCCGTCACCTCGGGTGCCAGAGCGGCGTGAACATCACCGCCTCCCACAACCCCAAGGAGTATAACGGTTACAAGGCCTATTGGGCTGACGGCGCTCAGATCATCGCCCCGCATGATGTGAACATCATCAATCATGTGGAGAAGATCAAGAGTGTCCGTGACATCAAGTTCAAGGGTATCCCCGCCAACATCGAGATTATCGGCGACAAGATGGATGCCGACTTCCTCGCTGCCATCAAGACCCTCTCGCTGAGCCCCGACGTAATCGCACGCCACAAGGACTTGAAGATTGTCTACACCCCCATTCACGGCACCGGCGTGAAGCTCGTGCCCGAGAGCTTGAAGAACTACGGCTTCACCAACATCATCCACGTGCCGGAGCAGGATGTGCCCAGCGGCGACTTCCCCACCGTGGAGAGCCCCAACCCCGAGGTGCCCAGCGCCATGGCCATGGCTATCGCCAAGGCTAAGGAGGTGAACGCCGATCTGGTGATGGCTTCCGACCCTGACGCTGACCGTGTAGGTGCCGTCATCCGTGACAACAAGGGTGAGTATGTGCTCCTCAACGGCAACCAGATCGTGATGATTCTGCTCTACTACATCATCACCCGCAACAAGGAGCTCGGCCGCCTCACCGGCAAGGAGTACATCGTCAAGACCATCGTCACCACCGAGGAGATCAAGAAGATAGCCGACGCCAACGGTATCACCATGTACGACTGCTACACCGGCTTCAAGTGGATAGCCTCTGTGATTCGCGAGAACGAGGGTCGCGCACGCTACCTGGGTGGCGGCGAGGAGAGCTACGGCTTCCTGGCCGAGGACTTTGCACGCGACAAGGACTCGGTATCCGCCATCTCGCTCCTTGCTGAGGCTTGTGCATGGGCCAAGGACAACGGTCTTGACTTCCAGCAGATGCTCCAGGACATCTACATCAAGTATGGCTTCTCACGCGAGGCCGGCATTTCCGTTGTACGCAAGGGCAAGACCGGTGCCGAGGAGATTGTAGCCATGATGAAGAACTTCCGCGCCAACCCGCCCAAGAGTCTCGGCGGCTCTCCCGTCACCGTGGTCAAGGACTACGACTCACTTGACTGCCGCGACCTCACCACCGGCGCCACATCCAAGATGGACTTCCCCACCACGAGCAACGTGCTCCAGTACTTCACCGAGGATGGCTCCAAGGTTTCAGTACGTCCCTCAGGCACCGAGCCCAAGATCAAGTTCTACATCGAGGTGCGCGGCAAGATGGCCGATGCGTCAGAGTATGACAACGCCATCAACACCGCCGATGCCAAGATTGAGGCCATCAAGAAGGATCTGGGCATCGCCTGAGGCCCGTTGCAACAACATTTAACAATCGAACACACAATTTCACACCAAGGTAACATCCAGATTGTCAGCGTTATAGCGATGAGCAACGATTAAGAGGTTGGAAAATGCTGTTATACAACATATAAAATCTCTTGGCTCCCCAACTCAAAGGCCTTACCTTTGTATCGCAAACCTAAAACAATCTTTTTTACCTTAGAAATTGTACCTATTGGAAACCTATACTAAGGGGCTGCGCGAGCAGCCCCTTAGTATTTTCAGGTGATACAATATTTTCGGCTTAGGTCAGAAAGTGTATCAAAAGTTTTTGGAGGGAGTTACATAACCATCCGAAGAGCGTCCGCAGGACGCTCCTTAGGAGGTTTTTCAACAACCTCAATTTCTTTTGATACACCTTCTCCCCCCCTCACTCTGCCGGAGTGTAGGTGTTGAGGGGGAGCTGGGCAGTAGCCTTGAGGTATTCGGCGGTGCGAACCTGATAGTCGGCATAGGCGGTGGTGTATTGGTCACACGCCTTCTTGTAGAGGGTTTGCGCATCAAGCAGGTCGGTGATGGTTGACACACCTACCTTGTAGTAGTTCTCGTTGAGCCGCAGGTTCTCGCGTGACTGGTTGACGGTCTCGGCGGCAGTCTCAGCCTTGCGGTAGGCGGCGGTGAGATTGTCCCAGGCATCACGCATGGCGATTTGAAGCATCTGTTCGCCGTCCTCCATCTGAATGCGGGCATTTTCCAGCTCCAGATTCTTCTTCTTGATGGCATGTGAGCCACCCCACCATGCCGTGATGGGCACGCTCACCGAGATAAACAGAGCACCGAAATTCTGGTCCTGCTCCAACAGATTGTGATAGAACCACCCCGCGCCGAATCCCACTGTGGGCAAATTCTTGCCCACGGCGAGCTTCTTCTCAAGCTCTGCGGCTTTCACTGCCGAGGAGAGCATCCCGTATGCGGGTGTAGAGGTGACAGCCTGACAGGGCTCACGCCAAATGTCGTAGGCGAGACCGAGCGAATCGCCCGGAGTGACGCTCTGAGTTACCTTAACGGGTGTCAGACCGGCTCCGATGTACTGACCCAGAAGATTGGAGCAAAGAGCGATGCCGTTGTCAAGGTCTATCATCGTCGCGCGGTACTCGTTGCGCTGTATCTCCACTTTGAGGAAGTCGTTCTTGAGGATTACCCCCGCGTCTACGGCAGCCTTGGTCTGATAGGCCAGTGTGTCGAGCATCACAAGCAGCGAGGCCAGAGTCTCCTTCTGTGAGTTGAGCGACACGAGCTTCCAGTAATACTTGTCAACGGTCACGGCCACCTCCTCCTGTGTCTGCACACTGCGGAGCTCCGCAACCTTCGCGCCCACCTTGGCCAATGCGTTGCCGTTCACAATCTGGCCGCCGGCAAAGATGGGTTGCGTGGCCATCACTCCCCCAATGACGCCCTTCTTGATAAGGCCGATTTCAAACATATCAAGCACGTCATACTGCAATACGTCATGGTTTGCCCAAAAGGCCATGCCGGAAGCCGAGATCTCAGGGAAGTACTTGGTGAAAGCCTCCTTGGAGGTCTCGGATGCTGCCTTGAGATTGTTTGCTGCCGTGCGCGTGGCGGCGTTGCCGCTCAGGGCCATCTCGCGACAGCGGTCCAGGGTGAGATAGAGCGTATCGACAGACTGCGTCGCCGGGCAAACGGTGGTCGCGGCTACGCTGTCGGCAGTCTCTGCGGCTTGCGCCGGAAGGATAAAGAGAGCGGCAGTGGCGGCCATTGCCGCATATATCATCTTGTTACTTATCATCGTCATTAGTTGTGGGGTTGGGGGTAGATGATGATGCAGTGGCGGGAACAATCTCCACCGGATCTACCGGCGGCTCAATGGTCGGGGAAGCCTTGCGGCAGAATATGGAGTAGAGAATCGGGATGACCGTGAGGATAAACACCATAGTGACCGGCGTACCGAAGAATATCACGATGCCCATGGGTTTCCACAGCGCACTGCCGGTGAGCACCATCGGGAGCACACCCATTGTGGCGGCTGCGGAGGTGAGGAAGATGGGGCGCATTCGCCGCTCGCTTGCCTGATAGATGGACTCCTTCACAGATAGACCCTTGTCTTGAAGCTCCTCGGCGTAGTCAAACATGATGATGACGTTGCGCACCAGAATACCCATCAGGCTTATCAGACCGAGTGTACAGGTGAGACTTATCACCGCGTCCATTAGTGCCAGGCCAATGCCTGCTCCGGGGATGATGAACAGCAGCGACACAAGCATCAGCGTGGGGACGGTGACTCCCTTGTAGTGAAACAGCAGGATGAAGAATGTGATGACCACGGCTATCATCAGCGCGCTGAGCATCTGAGGTATCATCTCCTCAGCTTGCTCAAAGTCGCCGCCGTAGCTCACGCTCACACCCTCGGGGAAGTCTATCTTGGCAAGCGAGTCGCGCACGATGTCGGTCTGTTCAAGGGTGTTGAGGCCGCGAACATTGTCAGCAGAGATGATGGCTGTGGGTATGCCTCCGCGATAGTTGATTTGCCCGGGATGCCATGTGGGCTTCACATCGGCAAATGACTTGAGCTGCGCACTCCCGAGGCCAAGCACCGGGATAGGCTCGCGCAGCAACGCTCCGTAGGAGGCACTGTCGGAGTTCTGCGTCATTGCCACCACGCTCACTCCATAATCACCTTCCCAAAGTGTCCCTACGGGCACACCGGCACCGTAACGCATGGCCAGGGTAAGCTCGAGCAGACCGTTGTTCACGCCCAGGCGTGACATACGTGCATCGTCAGGTTCTACCGTTGCAGCCACAAGCTGACTACCCGCCTGGGGGCGTACCAGTGTGATACCGGGGATGCGACGCATCACTGACAGCGCCGAGTCGGCGGCCTGCATATTCTGCAGATAGTCAAGGCCCGCAAAGCGCACCTCGATGGGATACTTGCTGTTGGAGTAGCTCAGCTGCTTGAACTTGACATAAGCCCCGGGGAAGTAGTCCTGATACCGGGGAGTGTACTCGTTGAGCAGTTCGATGGTGGCCTCGTTGCTCTTGGTGTTGACGATGAACTGAGCGTAGTTGGGGCCACCCACCTGGGGGGCATAGGTAGTCTGGAAGCGGGGCGAGGACATACCGTGGAACGAGGCCACGGACACCACGCGGTCATCCTTGCGGAGAATCCGCGCCAGTGAGTCAGCTATGGCATCGGTGGCATCCAGAGAGGACCCCTCAGGCAGATAAATCTCTACTGCAAACTGGTCACGCTCGGCTATCGGCATCAGCTGGATGGGGCGCGACAGGAACAGCCATGTGCCGAACACCACTGACAACACACCTATCACGATTGTGGTCTTGGGCCACGCGAAGCAGAGAGCCACCAGCTTGTCATACCACTTCTGGAGGCTGATGAAGAATGAGAACTTCTTCTTGCCGCTCTCCACCTGCTGCTTCTCGATGGCATAGATCGGCTTCTTGATCATCTTGAACTGCAGGTAAGGCACCAGCAGCTCCGCCACTATCAGCGAGATGGTCAGAATCATCAGGATGGCCCAGGGGAAGTCCGTGAGGAAGTCGCGGAACATACCGGTCATCGTTATCAGGAAAGGGAAGAAAGTGATGGAAATGGCTGCCGTAGCCGAAACGATGGCTCGGAAGAACATCGTACCGGCATTGATTGTGGCCTGTTTATGCGGCACTCCCTCTGAGATGAGTCCGACATACTCGTCGATAATCACCACCGAGTTGTCCACAATCATGCCGAGTGACACAATGAGGCACGCCAGAGTCACCGTGTTCAACTCAATGCCAAACGCGTAGAAGAGACCCAAAGAGATGAATATGGTCACCGGGATGGTGAGGGCGGCGATAATGGCCACCTTCAGCGGCAACAGTACCATGATTACCACGAGCACTGCCACAATGGCTATGAGCAGCTCGCGCAGGAAGTCAATCACACTGAGGTTGACCACCGTGGGTTGGTCGGTGATTTTGAAGAGCTCCATGTCCACGGGCATATCGTCGGCAAACTCATCTATCACTTTGCCGGCCGCGTTGCCCATGGCCACGATGTTCTCGCCATCCTTCATCTCAATACTGAGCAGGAGGCACTTGTCGCCATTGTTGGTGATGTAGCTTGTTGGGTCAGGATATTCACGAACCACGTCGGCAATGTCGCCAACACGCACTACCTGTCCGTCGGGAGTGGAGAATATAACCGTCTGGCGTATGTCGTTGACAGAGTTGAATGACTCGGCCACGTAGAGCGGCATCGTATAGGCGGACGACTTCAAGCGCCCTCCTGTGGTCTGAAATCCCTGAGCAAGCATGGAGGCTGCAAGGGTCTTCTCGTCGATGCCGTAGTGCGAGAGCCGCTCGGTGTTGATGCGGATGCTCACCTGCTCGGTCTGCTCGCCGTAGACGGTCATGGTGCCTATGCTCGGCACTGCACGCAGCCGGTCTCGCAGCTGCTCCATGTAGTCATGGAGTTCACGATAAGTCTTGTCCTTCCCCTGCATGGTCAACAGCAGGGCCGAGGTGTTGCCGAAATTAGAGATGGTCCTCACGGCAAGCACGCCGGCCGGAAGGGTGGCTTTCACATTGTCCACACCGAGCTTGAACTCATCCCAGAAATGGTCGGAAGTAACCTTGTCTACATTGTCGTCCAGAGTGACGAATATCATCACCATCCCGTCGGAGCATTGCGCGGTGGTCTTCTTTTTGTTCACCTCCTTGTAGCTGAACACATAGTCCTGGAGCGGCTTGAGCACTTCTTGCTCCATCTGTGTGGCGTCGGCACCGGGATAGACAGCGGCCACTACACCCTCGCGGATGGTGAATGAGGGGAACTCATTCTTGTCCATCTTCACCAGAGAGTAGATGCCCCAGGCTATCAGCACGCAGGATATAAGGAGCACGATGCGCCTGTACTGCAAGCCGAACGACACTATGTTGGGGTTCCTGTACTTCTCCATGACTCACATCAGTTGATGGAAACGACCTTCAGACCTCTGCTGAGTTTCTGCTGACCCTCGACTATCACGCTGTCAGTGGGAGCGAGACCGCCGGTCACTATGATGCCGCGGGAGTCGAGACCACCGGTAGTGACGCGCCGACGCACGGCTTTGCCGTCACTTGCCAGCCACACATAGCTCTCATTGTTCCAATCAAGCACTACTGCCTGAGGAGGCAGCACTATCAGAGCAGTGGAGTCAGTCCCGGTGACAGAGGGTGCTACGCCATCCACCACCACGCTGCACACCATGCCGGGGAGGATGGCGTCATCGGGCTTGTTGATAAGGAACTTCACGTCATAGTTACGCGACAGAGCGTTGGCCGCCACGCCTTTCTCAATCAGCTTGGCGGGATACTCGCGACCGCCGGCCGTGACGGAGGCCGCGGCCCCGGTCTTCATCCGTGCCAGGTCAGCCTCCGGCACTGTAATCTTCACCTTGATGGAACCCATGTCCATAATCTCCACAATGGGGATACCCGGAGCTGCCGTCTGTCCCACGTCAGCAATTTTGCGTGATATTACGCCTGAGATCGGCGCATGCAGGCTCGCATCGTTCATTCCCGTGCGCGCAATGGCAGCTGCGGCCTCGGCCTGCTTGAGCTTCTCCTGCACCGACACCCACTGCATATCAGGGAGAGCCTCTGCGTCGTGGAGCTTCTTCATGCGGGCATAGGCATCCTGAGCCTCACGCAGCCCGGCCAGAGCTATCTCATAGCTGTTTTTGAGAGAAGCACCGTCGATGGTGGCCAGGAGTTGCCCCTTGCTCACATGCTGCCCCTCGGTGACGGGGATGGAGGTGATGGTGCCGGCCACAGTGAAGCTCGGAGTTGTGGCGGTGCCCGCCTCCACGGTACCGGAATAACTGTCGGAAGTGGGGCCGGTTGACGGTGAGGCCGTCACCGTCTTGACCCTCACGGGGTCACTGTTGCCGCCGTGAATCGCCGGATTGCTCTTGCCGCACGAGCTCATAAGCATCAGCAGCGCGACCACCGAGATACATTTACTGAAGCCGGGCATATTGTCGAATTGTTGAAACATGGCGTGAAACGTGGTTATGAATTTCCTTTAATTCGTATGTTGATGAATTGTGTTTTCTCTCAGATATAACAACCTCGGCACGGATTGTATTGTTCCAACGGAAATGCAAAAGAGGCTCAATGGATTGCAAAAATGGTCGTTCTGTCGCAATTATGGCACTGGAGGTGGATGCTCTGCAAAAATAGCTAAATTTGTGACATGAAAGATGAAACTGCTCCGTCGCCACATGAGATAGAGTCACTGTCATTTGACAGGCTGCTATCCTTAAGCCGCTTCCTGCGGCAGAGCACGCGCTACGCCAACTACTGCTGCTTCAAGGAGGTGAACACCGACACTGATAAAGACATCTTCAAATATCCCGCGCGCGTGGATGCTCACATGGTGGTGGTGTGCGCCGAAGGGCTCATTGAGCTGTCATGCGACCTGGCAGGGGTTACTCTCGCCGCCGGAAGTATCTTTCTCTACAATCCGGGCACCATCCTGCGCATAAACTCACTGCAACCAAGCCGCGTTTACATTGCTATCTTCACCAAAGAGCTATTGTTCGAGCTGGGCATCAAGTTTGGCAACGTCCCGCTGCAACACCGCATCAACAGTGAGCTCCACTCGCTGAAGCTCTCCGATGAGGGATGCCGCGAGTTCCTGACTCTGATGCGAAGCGCGGAGGATGCCATACAGCGCGACCGGGCCAACCAGTTCTATCACGAGATGGTGCGCTCATCGCTCCGCACCCTCGTGTATCGTACTCTTTACGAGACCAATGAGCAATTCAAGAGTGACGAACAGACAAGCCTGCTGCCGCAACAGGACAACAATCGCTTCCGCACCTTCATGCGGCTGCTCCAGAGTCACTACACCCGCGAACATTCCATCCGCTTCTATGCCGACGAGATGAACCTCAGCGCCAAGTACCTGAGCCTGCTCATCAAAAAGGTGAGCGGTCGTCTCGCTACCGAATGGATTGACGATTATGTGATTCTTGAAGCCAAGAACCTCATAAAATACTCCTCAATGAGCATCCAGGAGATAGCCTATGCTCTCAACTTTCCCAACCAATCATTTTTCGGCAAATACTTCAAACGCCACACCGGGCTCTCTCCCAAAGCTTACCGCAACCAGCCCTGAAGTACTGTCGGCCAAGCAAACTCCCTCACATCCATCTGACCACTAACAGCCGCCCGCAGACCAATTCTCAGGCGGCCTTTGATTGTTATGTGGATATGAGATTGCAGAACTGCAAGCTCCTTACACGTTTACATTTCAACAACCATGAAAGAGATGATATTCAAGGGCGGACTTACCAAGTATTGGTGGGTGCCCATGCTTACCGGCATTTTTGCCATCGTGATTGGAATCTGGTGTCTGTGTTCACCGGCATCGTCAATTCCCACACTGGCCTATGTGTTTTCAATCCTGCTGATTATAGCCGGTGTCGCTAACAGCTGTCTGGCCATCACAGCACGGCGCACTCTCCCCACATGGGGTTGGGCACTTGCCATGGGCATAATTGAGCTGGTGTGCGGCATCTGGCTGCTTACCCTGCCCATGCCGGCCCTCACGATGACTTTCGTCTATGCCATCGGCATATATATGCTGTTTGTGGTGATCAACTCCATCTGCGAGGCTTGCGTAATGGCCACCTATGAGTCCGGTTTCATCGGATGGCTCATTGCGTTCCTCCTCGTCACCCTCGTTCTGACAATAGTGTTCCTTGCCGGCCCCATTGCCGGAGGTGTCGCCGTATGGCTCTATATCGGCCTATCGTTCATCTTCTTCGGCATATACCGACTGATGCTCGCCTGCAAAATCCGCAGAATCAACCGCCAGATCAGCTTCTGACCCGATTCCGAGACGCTGATTTCAATTATAGTCCCGGAAGCCTGCGCTATCGCTTCGGCTTCCGGGACTATATGCAACTTATCAAAATGGCGACCGCAGGCTGCTGATTTACAACCTCGTTCTTGCCATGTCAAGGCGCGAGAAGACAGTCACGCCTCAGGGGCGGACTCAATGCGGATTTCCTCAAGGCGCGTGCTGGTGCGACGCAGTATGGTGAACATCAGCTTGCCGATAACCACGCTCTCCCCCTTGGCGGGAATGGCACCGGTGGAATAGAGGATGTAGCCGGCGATGGTCTGATACTCGCTGTCCTCGGGGATGTCAAGCCCGCAGGTGTCACGCAGGTACTCTACTTCAACACGCCCGGAGCACTCATAGACCCCCTCGGCCACGCGGCGCACCTGCTCCGCCACCTGGTCATGCTCATCGCGGATATCGCCGAATATCTCCTCCACAAGGTCCTCAAGCGTCACCATGCCGGCGGTACCTCCAAACTCGTCAATCACTATGGCCATGGAGCGCTTCTCGCCAAGGAGGCGGCGCATCATCTTGCTGGCCAGCAAAGCCTCCGGTGCGAAGAGCACCGGCTTGAGACGCTTGGTCCAGTCAACCTCCGGATCAAAGAGCTCGGAGACGTGGATGTAGCCCAGGATGTTGTCGATATCCTCATGGTACACAATAATCTTGCTGCGCCCCGACGAGGTGAAGAGTTCGCTGAGTTCCTCGCGGGTGGTGCCTTCTATCTCCACGGCCACTATCTCGTTGCGCGGCACCATGCAGTCACGCAGGTGAGTGGTGGAGAAGTCCAGAGCATTGTGGAATATCTTCACCTCGGTCTCCACGGGTGCTTCGGCACGGTCACGGTTTACCGTGTCGATGGTACGGTCAAGGTATGAATTGAGGTCGGCGATGGAGAGCGTTGCAGGCGCCACGTCGTCACCTTTTATACCTACCAGATGCATCAACGAGCGCGACAGCCATGCCGTGAAGGCCGACACGGGCCAGAGCACTATGTAGAAAAGCCACACCGGCAGAGCGAAGAACCGCAGGTAGCCGTTGGGGTTGATGCGAAACACCGTCTTGGGGAAAAATTCACCGGTGATGAGTATCACAGCAGTGGAGATAAGCGTCTGAGCTATCAGCACCAAGGCATCGTTGTGAAGCCACTTCTGCAGCGGTGGCTCAAGCAGGGCTGCCGCCCCGATACCATAGATTACCAGCACGATGTTGTTCCCCACCAGAATGGTGGAGATGAACATCTGCGACGAGCTGTAGAACCTCTCGATGATGCGACTGATGAAGCCGCCACGCTCCACGTCGAGCTGTGTGCGCACCTTGTCGGCGGTGACGTAGGCAATCTCCACTCCGGAGAAGAGAGCGGAGAAGATGAGGCAGACGAGCGTCAGAAAGAGCATGGGTCTTTAGTTTTTGATGGGATGTTATGATATAGTGGAGGCTCAGCGCGGTGGCGCGGCTTTGCGCAGCTGGAGCTTTCCCGTGCCGCCGGAATCCTCAGCTTTGGGGGCCGCGGCCTTCTGCGAGTTGCGCTCTGTGGGCTTGGCGGGATTGGGAGCAGGGGCGGCAGGCGTTGCCGCTGCACGGGCCGAAGTGTCGGCCGGAGCCGGCTGTGAGCCACCGGGTGTCGCCTCCTCACTGACGGGGAAGATGCCGGCCACGTTGTGTACGGTGTAGTTGGTCATCTGCTCATCGCTGATGAAGCCGTAACCTTCTATGACGCGGTCGGTCTTCTCAATGTGGATAAACGAGTCGGAGTAAATCTTGCGGTTACGCTGGTCCCAGAAAAGCTGCTCGGTGAGAAACTTCTCGCGCAGAACGTTGGCTATGCGCACATTGCCGTCAAGGCGCCATAGCTGACGGTCTTTGAAGTAGCGCGCAGAGTCGCACTCCACGGTGGCATCAATGCGCATCAGGTCATCAAACTTCTCCAGTCGCAGCGTGTTCGGAAATGACCAATAGGGTTCGGCGGCCTCGTCATACACCAGCCACAGCGGCGAGATGATGCGGTAGCGGGTTATGCCGGAGTCTGAGATAAGTGTCTCAACCTCACGGGTGAGCATCGTGGGAAATTTCTCCGGGTCAATATTGCCCGAGAGCACCTCCTTCTTCTCCTCACCGCACGCCGTGACTGCTGCTGCGGTGAGGGCCGCTGCTGCTATGACGGGGAGTGCGCGAAGGCGTGACATCGTGGATGTGGGGCGTGAAGTGGTGTGTGTGTGGACGGCTATGAGGATGGGGCAATCGGGAGGCAGGCGTCAGCGGAGCTTGCTTTGCATGAACCAGCGCTCATTGAAGTTGATGCCCAAGGTGATGTTGAAGTAGTTCTCGGTGAGCAACTTCTGAGGTGCCGAGGCGCGGTGTCGGTACTCGAAGCCCAGATTAATCACCGACTTGCCGGACACTGCCGGGAACCCGAAGCCGAGTGAGCAACCATAGTCACGCACATTGTTGCTGTTGACGGTGATGTAGTCACGGTTATAGTATGCGCCTATGCGGTAGTTCATGCGGCGGAAGTAGCTGCCGCGCGGGTCAGGAGTCCACTCTGCACCGGCTCCCACACGCCAGCGGTTGGCGAAGGTGGTGCCGATGAAGTCATCCAGCTTGGCGAACTTCGCATCTTTCCACGGCTGATAGGTGAAGTCTACCTCGGCAACCACGCGGCGGTTCCACTCATAGTTCACGCCCGCGCCCCATGTGCAGGGGATGGAGAAGTGGTCCTTGAGCTTGGCATGAAGCACGGTGTCAGCCACAGCCTCGGTGGCATACGCACTGGTCACGGCATTGTCATACTGCAGTACCCACATATTGCCGAGCAGGCTCTTGCCGGGCGAGAACGTGGCACCGAAGGTGACGCGGTGACGGGGAGCCGGCTCGAAGCCATACTGCACGCCGAAGTCCATGTGGAAGTCGCGCACCTGCATCACCTGCTCGAAGAGCGAGGTCATAGATGAGTTGGACGGGTAGGCGTACACGTCATTGTAGGTGGTGCCGAAGAAGTAAGAGAAGTTCATACCCACACGTGCCCCCTTGAAGGGTGCCCACCCCGCACCGAGATAGAGCAGGTTGAGGCCACCCGAACCTTGTCGGGCTGACGAGCCGTTGTCTATCTTGGAGCCGAAGGCGTAGCCCACGGATGAATATGGAAGCAGACCAAAGCTCATGCCTACGGTGTGGCTCACCGGAAAGTGGAGGGTCACGTAGTCCAGACCACCGCCGTAATTGGTTTCCTTGACACCGTTTTCCGTCGACTTGATGGCCGAGAAGTCAAGACCCATATCGAAGAGGAACGTCAGCGTGTCAATGGCCGCATAGCTTGCGGGGTTCATCACGTTGGTCTGGCGGCCGGAAGCCATGGCGTAGCCCACGCCGCCCATCTGCCGCTGAGCTGAGGTGGCATTGTCGCGAAGCAAGCCGTAGCCGAACTTCGAGTAGGGACTCTGCGCGGCTGCGGCCAATGCCATGACTGCGGCGAGGGCAAGCATCGCCCCGCGCCTGAGGAGGTTAGTCGAGGTGTATGGTTTCATTATAGGTGAGAATACGGTTGAGTCCCCGGCTGACAAGGTGATCCTCCACCTCTACGTCAAAGTCCAGGAGCGGTGCGAGAAGCCGGGCATTGCCGCCGGTCATCACGGCGCGCGTGTCGCGGAGCTTGCTCATATAGAAGCTGATGGCTCCGATTATGCCGTAGACAGCTCCGAGTATCATGGCATCTGCGGTGTTCTTGCCGAGCACGCGGTCATGGTCAATGGAGCGGGGCACTTCGAGTTGCGGTAACCGTGCGGTGTAGCGGTGCAGGGCATCGAGACGCATCTTCAGGCCGGGAGTGATGTTGCCGCCGCGGAATGTGCCGTCGGCGGTCACGAAGTCGTAAGTGCAGGCTGTGCCGGCATCCACCACCAGCAGGTTGCAGTCGCTGTGGAGCTCGCGGGCCCCCACAGCGGCGGCCACGCGGTCAGCACCAAGGGTGCCGGGGGTGCCGTAGTCTATCTTGATGGGCACGCGCGAGGTGGGCGACATACGGGTGACGTGGTGCGCAATGTGGCGGATTTCGCGCACTATGCTCTCGCCGGAATGGGCCACGGAACAATAAATGGCTCCATCCACCGGCCCGCGCCCGTGGGTGAAGCGTTCCACGGCACGGGCAGTCAAGTCCGGCTCGATGACGATGTCAACGAGCTCTCCGTCGCGCCACAGGGCCATTTTGGCCACCGTGTTTCCTTGGTCAATGGTGAGGTTGAGCGCCATTGCCGCGTCACATTATGATATACATAGCCATGCGGGCGCAAAGTTAACAATTATCCGCGAAAACGGGCGCATCAAGCCTTCCGAGCGGGCATCACTCCACGGTGACGCTCTTGGCCAGGTTACGAGGCATGTCCACGTTGCGGCCTTTCTTCACGGCGATGTGATAGGCCAGCAGCTGCAGAGGTACAGACGCGATGATGGGCGACAGCGGCTCTATGACGGGAGGTATCTCTATCACATGGTCTGCCATGGCCTTGATGGACTTGTCGCCACGGGTTACCACGGCTATCACAGCACCGCCGCGAGCCTTCACCTGCTGTATGTTGGAGATAATCTTCTCGTAGAGGTCATCCTGGGGGGCTATCACCACGGTGGGCAGCTCATTGTCAATCAGAGCGATGGGGCCATGCTTCATCTCTGCCGCGGGATAACCCTCGGCATGGATGTAGCTGATTTCTTTCAGCTTGAGAGCCCCTTCGAGTGCAGTGGGATAGTTGTAACCGCGACCGAGGTAGAGGAAGTTGTGCACATAAGTGTAGGTCTGCGACAGCTCCTTGATCAGCGGCTCGGTCTTCAATGCCTCCTCTATCTGCTCGGGAAGCTGCTCTATGGCGGCCGCGATGCGTGCCACCTCGTCGGTGCTGATTGTGCCGCGCAACTGTCCGATGGCCAGAGCCATCATCGCGAGCACTGTAACCTGACCGGTGAAGGCTTTGGTCGAGGCCACACCTATCTCGGGTCCAACGTGGATGTAGGTGCCGGTGTCGGTCTCGCGCGCTATGGAGGAGCCTACGACGTTGCACACGCCATACACCATGGCACCCTTGCTGCGGGCGAGCTTGATGGCGGCCAGAGTGTCGGCGGTCTCGCCGCTCTGACTCACGGCGATTACTATGTCGTTGGAGTTCAGCACCGGGTTGCTGTAACGGAACTCTGAGGCATACTCCACCTCCACGGCTATCTTGCCAAGGTCCTGGATCAAGCGCTTGCCGATGAGCGACGCATGCCACGAGGTGCCGCACGCCACTATGACGATGCGCCCGGCGTTGCGAAACGCTTCGCAGTTGTCCATGATGCCCGAGAGCTTGATTTGGGTGTGCTGGTTCACCACGCGACCGCGGATGCAGTCACGCAGAGTGCGTGGCTGCTCGAATATCTCCTTGAGCATGAAGTGCGGATAGCCCCCCTTCTCAAGCTCGCTGACACTCATCTGGAGGGTTTGGATGTCGATGTCGGCATCCTCATTGTCGGTAGTCACCACCTTCAGCGGCTCCGTGCGTGAGAGCACGGCTATCTCGTCGTCACGCAGATACACCACCTTGTCGGTGTACTCCACCAGCGGAGTAGCGTCAGATGCCAGGTAGCAACCGGTCTCGCCGAGGCCTATCACCAGCGGCGAGCTCTTGCGGGCGGCAATGATGCGGTCAGGAGTGTCGGTGTCAATCACGGCGATGGCGTATGCTCCGATTACCTCCTTCAGCGCTGAGCGCACGGCTTCGAGCGTGGAGCAGTCATTGGTGCACTTCACGTACTCTATCAGCTTGACGAGCACCTCGGTGTCGGTCTCGCTCACGAACTCCACGCCATGCTGAAGCAGAGCCTCCTTGAGCACGGCATAGTTCTCGATAGTGCCGTTATGCACCAGAGCGAGCTTGCCGTCGGCTGAGCAATGTGGGTGGGCGTTGACCGATGATGGCTCGCCATGCGTGGCCCAGCGGGTGTGCGCTATGCCTATGGTACCGCTCAAGTCCTTGCCCTTGACATGAGCCTCAAGGTCAGCAACCTTGCCGAGTGACTTGTAATTGTTCAGGCAACCCTCCGGATTGATCAGGGCCACTCCGGCGGAGTCATAGCCGCGGTATTCGAGGCGATGGAGCCCCTTTATGAGGATGGGATAGGCCGGCGTTGTGCCGACGAAACCTACGATGCCGCACATATAATGATTGGTGTAAGAAAGGTCAGAAGTGAGAAAAGAGAATTGATGCGCCCACAGCGGGCTGCTTTAGAGGTTGTTTAAAAACAAATGTGAATCGAGAGGCCGGATATGCCGGAGCATATTGGCAGTTCGTCCGATTGAGCATAGCGAGCTATGCGATTGAGGGCGGGCTGACAAGATACCCGGCAGATTCGGCGGGAGGGTAATATCTCTATTGGGTAAAGGTCGGCCATAATCATTAATGGATTTAAAATTAGCTTAAGCATTGCGCCTTTTTGGCTACTCCGCTTTCATTCGTCGGTCATGTAGCTCGCTACATTCCCTCCTCGGTGAAAGCAGATTAGCTCAAAAATGCGCAACCTCTCGGTTCACATTTGTTTTTAAACAACCTCTTAAGACCACAAAGATAAGCATTTTCCCCGACATCGGCATCAACCCTGCGCCGTAAGCGCCGGAAACGGAACTTGACACCACCCTATTTCGTCGCCCCGGCAGGACGAGCGGTGGTGTAGAACTCTTTGAGGTAAGATGGGGTGCTGTATGCCAGGTCGAGGAAGCGGCGGTCACGCCACGCCATCTCGGCCAGAGGCATCATGTCGGTGGCGAGGGGACGGATGCCACTGATGAACAGGGCATTGGGACTCTTTATCACCTCCATAGCCTTATCGGCACCGCTGCCGAAGAGTACCACGGGGCCTTGCGAAAGCGGCTCGGCGAGGGTGTCGGGGGTGAGTATCTGAGGCCCGGGCTCTGTCAAGGGGGTAAGCGCAGCGTCATAGAGGCCTGTGAACACCTCCATGCGGCGCGCGTCAATCATCGGAGCGTAGAGGCATCCCTCCGGTAGCTCCGCTCCGCTGAACATCAGGGACGTGACAAGCAGTTGGAGTGTGTCGACCCCTATCATCGGCACACCTTTGACGTAAGCAAGCCCCTTGGCCTCGCTAAGGCCGATGCGCAGACCCGTGTAGCTACCCGGGCCCATTGACACCGCCACGGCGTCAAGTGACATCTCATGTGCCCGCAGATGGTCCAGGGCTTCGGCTATGAAGCCGCTCAGGCGAGCGGCGTGGTTATGTCCCTCCCACTCCTCGCGGTGGAGCAGGATGAAGCCGTCGCTGCTCAGTGACACCGAGCAGACGTCAGCGGAGGTCTCTATGCTGATG
Source organism: Candidatus Amulumruptor caecigallinarius (assembly GCA_023665605.1). Taxonomy (GTDB): domain Bacteria; phylum Bacteroidota; class Bacteroidia; order Bacteroidales; family Muribaculaceae; genus Amulumruptor; species Amulumruptor caecigallinarius_B. The sequence continues at coordinate 22,249 of JAMPDP010000004.1, forward strand.
ATGTTTGCCATAACTGCCTGCAAAGGTAGCCATTTTTCGCCGCAACTTTGCGCCGCCGCGGTGTGTTAATAATTCACATGCCTGACTCAAAACCCACATCCGCACCCACTACCGCCCCGGCTAACGGCCATGAGCCTCTGGGGCATGAAGCCGAGGAGCTTGCCGACAAGCTGCTGCGGATTCTCTTCCGCTATGTGCTCCCCACGGTGATCTCCGTGGCTCTGATTGTGTGGCTGTTTCACAAGGTGGACATCCACAAGATGATGGCTATCATCCGCTCCGGCTGCGACTTCAAGTACATAGCCTTGATGATGGTGATCACCACGTTGAGCCATATGATACGCGGTGTGCGCTGGGGCATACAGCTGCGCGCGGTCGGCATACCCCGTATGCCGGTGCTGGCCGAGAGCGTGTCGATATTCGGGGCATATGCTCTCAACCTTGTCTTCCCCCGTCTGGGCGAGGTGTGGCGGTGTGTCTATGTGGCACATCGTCAGGACTGCTCGCTGATGAAGGTGGTGGGAACCGACGTAGGCGACCGTGCCTCTGACGGACTCGTGGTCGGCCTCCTCGCAGTGCTGGCCTTGATTGTGGCCCACCCGGCCATCGAGAAGTTCCTGACACACTATGCCGTGGGGCGTTACATCCACGAATATGCCACCGACCCATGGGTGTGGATTATCACCGTGGCAGTGATAGCCATCCTTTGGACGGTGGTGCACTTCGGCAAGGATGACAGCAGCCGTCTGGCAAATGTAGCAAAGGGTCTGCGCAACGTGTGGGCCGGCTTCAAGGTGCTCTTCACCATGAACCAGATGGGGCTCTACATACTCTACACCATCGGCATCTGGACCTGCTACTACCTGGAGACCTACGTGTGCTTCTTCGCCTTTCCCTTCACCCGCGAGCTCATCACACAGCCCGGTTCTTGCTGGGGCCTCGTGCCGGGACTGGTGACCTTTGTGTTCGGCTCGTTCAGCATGGCCATACCCAGCAACGGCGGCCTCGGACCCTGGAACCTCGCCGTGACCTTCGCATTGAGCCTCTACGGCATCTCCGAGACTCAGGGCGCAGCTTTCTCCATGGTGATGTGGAGCTGCCAGGCTGCCATGCTTGTGGCTCTGGGCCTCTTCAGCGCCGCTTACATCATGGTGAGCCGCGACAGGCGGCGCGACCATTCAGAAGATTCTTCGGGAGCAACCGCCTCCCACATTTCTCACACTTCATAACACTCTCTATTACCATGACTTACAAGATTGACCAGATCGAAGGCATCGGCCCCGCTTATGCCGAGAAGCTGCAAGCCGCAGGCGTGGCCACAACTGAAGCCCTCCTCGAGCACGGACACACCAAGAAGAAACGCCAGCAGCTCGCCCAGCAGACGGGCATCAGCGAGAAGCTCATCCTCACATGGGTGAACCATGCTGACCTGATGCGCATCAAGGGCGTGGCCGGACAGTTTGCCGAGCTGCTCGAAGCTGCCGGCGTGGACACCGTCAAGGAGTTCGCCCACCGCAAGGCTGACAACCTCCAGCCCAAGCTCGTGGAGATCAACGACTCCCGCAAGCTCTGTGGCCGCGTGCCCTCTGTGGTTGAGGTCCAGAAGATGATTGATCAGGCAAAGGAACTCCCCCCGATGGTGGAGTATTGACCGGTCTCTCCCCTCACCTTCCCGGGGCTGTTCGGTGCAACAGCCTCATTCACGGAACATGTTTCCATGATTCACTTTGATATGACACGAACTGACACCATTTACTCGCGTTTCAGGATGTGGACCGACCGCCATCCTCAAGCCATTGCGGTGAAGGAGGATGGCCGCTCGGTGACATTCGGCGAGCTTGACAGAATGTCGGCCGGGGTGACTCTCGCCTTGGCCGGCGCTCCTGCGGCTCCCTCGGTGGGCATTGTGATGAGTCACCGCGCTGAGATGATTGCCGCTATGTTGGGTGTGTTACGCTCGGGCATGGCATACGTGCCCGCTGAGCCCTCGCTCCCGTCTGACCGCATCCGCTACATGATGGACACCGCCGGGGTGAAGACTGTTATTGATGACGCTTTCTTCGATTCCCTCCCCGCGGCACCCGCAGCGTCTGACCCGGCAGACCGCTCCACGCCTGACTCCGTAGCCTACATCCTCTACACTTCCGGCACATCCGGCAGACCCAAGGGGGTGATTGTGGAGAACCACTCGGTGGTGAACTATGCCGAGGCGTTCGAAGCGGAGTTTCATGCCGCGCCGGGCGATGTGATGCTCCAATATTCGGTGTGCTCGTTTGACATCTTCGTCGAGGAGGTGTTCGCCACGCTCCTCAACGGCGCGGCCATAGCCATCCCCTCGCGTGAGGTGTGCGACGCCGGGTTGCCGGCACTGATGGAGTTTGTCAACCGCCACGGTGCCACCATGATTAGCGGGTTCCCCTATCTGCTTGCTGAGATGAATCACCTTCCCGCCATCCCCGCCTCGCTACGGTTGCTCATCAGTGGCGGCGACGTGCTCCGGGGGGCATACATAGACCGCCTGCGTCACATGGGGCCGCAGATCTACAACACCTACGGACCGTCGGAGACCACCGTGTGCGCCACATACCACCGTTGTGACAACTGCGAGCCGCTCCCTGACGGCACATTCCCCGTAGGCTATCCCGTCAAGGGAGTGACAGTCAAGGTGATGGACTCTCACGGGCGGGAAGTGCCTGCCGGGAAAGTCGGTGAGATTTGTATCTTCGGTCCCGGTGTGAGCCGGGGGTATCTGGGGCGAGTGCCGGAACAGCGCAACTTTGTCACCCTCTCTGACGGCTCGCGCATGTATCGCTCGGGCGATCTCGGCTACATCCTCCCTGACGGCAACCTCGCCTTCCTGCGCCGCCGTGACGACCAGGTGATGATTTTGGGCAAACGCGTGGAGCCGTCTGAAGTTGAGAATGTCCTCTCGGAGGCCCCTGAAGTGGAACGCGCCGTGGTACGGGCGTTTCTCGACGACAGCGGGCTCGCTTATCTGGTGGCCTATGTGGTGCCGGCGCGCCATCACATCTCCCTGAGCGACCTGCGTCACTGGCTGGCCTCGAAACTCACTGACTTCATGGTGCCGGAGTTCTTTGTGGCACTGCGTGAAATCCCGCTCAACTCTCACGGCAAAGTTGACGTGGCATCCTTGCCGGTGGTGCTCAAGGAGGGCGCCGTGGCATGACCATACTCCCCGTCACCTCCATCAACCGCCTAATGGAGTGGCGCGTGGAGGTGATTCGCGCTGTGTTTGGCGTGGAACCGTCGCCCAGACTTATTGATGCCAACCGCGACTACTATATGCGGCAGGTGAGCTGTGGCGACCACTTTGCCGTTGAAGCCCGCATTGGCGGAGAACCGGCAGGGTGCGGCGCGATATGCTTCAGCCGAGAACTACCCTCGCCTGACAACCCCGACGGCCTCTGCGCCTATCTGATGAACATCTACGTCCGTCCCGCACGGCGGTCGCAGGGGGTGGCAACGGCCATCGTAAGCCATCTGGTGCAGGAGGCACGTGCCCGCGGCTGCGACAAAATCTACCTTGAGACAACCGACGCGGCGCACAGCCTCTACTGCCGGCTCGGCTTTCAAGACCTGCCCGGCATGATGAAGCTCCCGCTCTCCTTGACGGCCAACCGCCGCTGACATCCGCCTACCTGCACACCACCCTCTTCACACTCCCGTAATGATTGACAAACTGCTCCGCTTCGGACACATCAACTGCCGGTGTATCGCCCCTGATGCATCGGCTACACGCATTATCTATATCCTGTTTCCGCTTCAGGGAACTGACAGGGAGCTCGCCGAACTCGCCACAGAGAGTGGCGCAGCTATGGTGAGCGTCACCGGTATGGACTGGGACAATGACCTCACACCCTGGGTAGCCCCGGGTGCTCCGGCTGGCGAACCGCCGTTTCAGGGGTTGGCTCCGGCATTCCTCAAACTCATCAACGACCGGGTGGTGCCGGGAGCTGAACATGCTCTCGGCGTAACCCCCTACCGCAGGCAGCTCGTCGGGGTGTCTCTTTCGGGGCTGTTCGCGCTTTGGCAATGGATGCAGTCGCCGCTGTTTGACGACATCGCTTGCCTCTCAGGCTCTTTCTGGTATCAGGGGTTCGTGGAGTGGCTCAGCTCCATCACCATACCGCAGCGAAGCGGCCTCGCATGGTTCTGTCTGGGAGACATGGAGGCACACACTAAGGTAAAAGCATTTCAGAGTGTGGCTACCGACACCCGCGAGGTGCTCGCCATCCTGCGCGCAGCAGGCATCCATGCTGAGTTCCGCTCGGTGCCCGGCACGCATTACCAGCATCTCGAACCCCGTCTGCATCTCGCTCTACGTGCTCTTGCATCAGCCACTCGCTGACTCCCTCATCTGACCGGATCGGAAGTTGAAGCGGCTGTTGAGGCTGCGTGCTCGGCGCGGTCGGTGTGATAGAGGCGCGGTATGATGGTGTGGACGCTGCATAGCATCAGCCCGTAGGCTGCCACCATCAGACACAATGGCCACCATTGAAGCGGAAAGAGCCCGTGGAAATCGCCACCCACAAGATAGGTTATGAACAGCAGCCAAAAGAGGCTCTGCACTGTCAGGCACATTGTGCACCACGCATGTGCCTTAAAGTGCTGGTAGCTCACGCTCCACACGGTGTAGGGCAGACACAGCACGCTGATGCCTGCAAGCAGCGGCAGGCATTGCGCCGGGAAGAGCAACAGGCACAGGAAGCTCACCGTGAAGTATGTGAAGCCAACCTCAGCCCACGGGAGCACACCCATAAAGGATGAACCGTCGGAGGCAAGAACGGTAGCGCACCCCTCCTTCTGTATCACTCCGCAGAGCCGGTCGGCCGCGGAGCTCTCTACATGGCTTTCTTTGAGCAGCAACAGGTGGGTTACATAAACACCCGCCCCTAACAGCACCAGTGCCACGGTGGCTGACCATGATTCATACAGCCGGTTGGCGATGAAAAGAACGACAACAAAAAAAGCACCCAGCACTGCCATACCCAGTCGCAGCAGGCTGTTCACCCAACATTTGCGCACATGCAGCGCATAGTCAGGCTCAGTGGCGCTTTTCATGGGCGATGCCGTAAGGTATTCGCCGCGCCATATCTTCTCAAACTGCGTCAAGGGCATCCTCTTGTCTGTCCCACCCTTCACACGACACTCCACACCCTCCGAGCCCACAGAGCGCACTATCATAAATCCATCTGTCGTGGATGCCACAAAGGGTGCGCTCACTGTTGACGGGTCGGTGCCCTCCGGAGCTTTCTCTATACGGCTCAACACGCCATACTCGGCCAGAAGGTCCTGCATGGCTGTCAGCGTGAGCTTCGACGGATAAGCCCGGAAGCGCATATCGGAGTAGGCTGCGGTGTGCGGCACCGACAGCACGGTCAGAAAGTCTGTGAAAAGAGTTGGTGATGCCATATATCTGCATAACACCCCCGCGGGTTAAAAGATGTGTCCACACGCGGAAAATTGCGTAAATTTGCACCAATATTACAGTATATCCACCCACTCCCAACATATCACTCCGAATGTCACTTCAATGCGGTATAGTAGGACTGCCCAACGTCGGCAAGTCCACCCTGTTCAACTGTCTCTCCAACGCCAAGGCTCAGAGTGCCAACTTCCCCTTCTGCACCATCGAGCCCAACGTCGGCGTTATCACCGTGCCCGATGACCGTCTCACCAAGCTTGTGGAGATGTGCAACCCCCGCAGCGTGGTGCCCGCCACAGTGGAGATTGTCGACATCGCCGGACTGGTGAAGGGCGCAAGCAAGGGCGAAGGTCTCGGCAACAAGTTCCTGGCAAACATCCGCGAGACGGATGCCATACTTCACGTGCTCCGCTGCTTCGACGATGACAACATCACTCACGTCGATGGCTCGGTCGACCCCGTGCGCGACAAGGAGATTATCGACATGGAGCTCCAGCTCAAGGATCTCGAAACCGTCGAGAGCCGCATTGCCAAAACCTACAAGCAGGCACAGACCGGCGGCGACAAGACCGCCAAAATGCAATATGAAGTGCTACGCCGCGTCAAGGAAGCCCTCGATGCCGGAAAGCCCGCACGCGCCGTCAAGCCCGAGACCCCCGACGAGCAGAAGTTTCTCCGCGAGCTATTCCTGCTCACAAGCAAGCCCGTGCTCTACGTCTGCAACGTGGACGATGCCTCCGCTGCCGCCGGCAACAAGTACGTCGATGCCGTGCGCGAAGCCATCAAGGGTGAGGATGCCGACATTCTCGTGGTAGCCGCCCAGACCGAGAGCGAGATTGCCGAGCTCGACACCTGGGAGGAGCGCAAGGAGTTCCTGGCCGAAATCGGACTTGAGGAGAGCGGCGTGTCACGCCTCATCCGCGCTGCCTACTCTCTGCTCGATCTCCAGACATACTTCACCGCCGGGCCTGACGAAGTGCGTGCTTGGACATTCCTCCGCGGCAGCAAAGCCCCCCAGTGCGCCGGCATAATCCACACCGACTTCGAGAAGGGCTTCATCCGCGCCGAAGTCATAAAGTATGACGATTACGTAGCCCTCGGCGGCGAAACAGCCGTTAAGGAAGCCGGCAAAATGGGTGTCGAAGGCAAGGAATACGTCGTTCAGGACGGCGACATCATGCACTTCCGCTTCAACGTTTGACCCTTCCCCTGACCTGTAACGACAACTGAGGGTGTTGCATACCCGGCAAACAACCTTTTATTTTGCAACCCAGCGGTAGAGCCGGTCGCCGGGGCGCACTTTCTCGGGAACAGGAATGGAGAAGACACGCCCTTTGACAGCCACCGGTTCGGGGTCGCGGTCATAGCGGATTTCCTCTACGTTAAAGATGAGAGCACCCGTGGTGGGGCCGGTCACCACCACCTCGTCCCCGGGGCGCAGCTCTCCGGCCTCCATGATAAACTCGCCCACGCCCAGGCGCGGATAGTAGCGTAGAGCCTTGGCAGCATACTCCTTGACGCGAGTGGCTGACGAACCGTATTTGCCGGACCACTCACCAAGGCGTTGCCCCAGATAGTAGCCGTCCCAATAGCCGCGGTTAAAGATCTTGACGAGTTCGGCATCAAGCTCCTGAACAAGCGCCTCATCAAATGTACCGTCGCAGATGGCACGCAGGGCACGGTCATAGCATCGCACGGCTATGCTTACGTACTCCGGGCCGCGCGCACGTCCCTCTATCTTGAACACGCTGACTCCGGCATCAACCATACGGTCAAGGAAGTGGATGGTCTTGAGGTCCTTGGGTGACATGATATACTTGTCCTCTACTCGCAGTTGGTCGCCGGTTTCGAGGTCTGTCACCTCATATCCACGGCGGCATATCTGTGTGCAAGCCCCGCGGTTGGCACTGGAGTTCATCTGGTGAAGGCTCAGGTAACACTTGCCGCTGACGGCCATGCACAGTGCCCCGTGGCAGAACATCTCGATCTTCACCAACTCACCGTGTGGGCCGCGGATGTTCTCGCCGACAATGGCGCGGTGGATTTCCGACACCTGCTCCATATTGAGCTCACGAGCAAGCACCACGGTATCAGCCCACTGCGCGAAGAAGCGCACAGCGGGTGTGTTGCTGATGTTTGCTTGCGTGGATATATGCACCTCCACGCCGCGTGTGCGCGCATACTCGATGGCCGCGATGTCTGTGGCAATGATGGCACTGATGCCCGCTTCCGCCGCCGCATCAATGATGCCGCGCAGCTTCTCCATCTCGTTGTCATAGATGATGGTGTTGACCGTCAGATAGGTCTTCACACCCGCCGCCGTACAGGTTGCGGCTATGTCTCGCAGGTCATCAAGCGTGAAGTTGGCGCTCGACCTCGAGCGCATGTTCAGCCCCTCCACGCCGAAGTACACGGCATCGGCCCCGGCATTGATTGCTGCATGGAGCGATTCGCGAGAGCCAACGGGGGCCATTATCTCAAAGTCTTTACGACTGTGGTTCATGGTAAGCATAATTATCAAATCAATTTCAGGCCTGAGAGAAACACAAGCAATATGCAGGCCGGAGCCACCACGCGCATGCACCACACCACTACGGTGACGATGGCACGCCGCCATGGGGTAGTCATCACCAGCTCGCTCTCACGGGTCCGGCGGTCCATCACCCACCCGGCAAAGATGCTTATGAGCATGCCTCCCACCGGCAGGAGTATGTTAGATGACACATAGTCAAACAGGTCAAACACCGTCATGCCGCACACAGTCACATCCCTCAGCGGCCCGAACGACAGGGAGCAGAGGGTGCCGAAGACCACGGCGATGAGTGTATTGAGCGAGGTAGCCTTGGTGCGCCCCATGCCAAGCTCCTCAGTGAAGTAAGCTATGGAAATCTCGCTCATGGAGATGGTCGAGGTGAGCGAGGCTATGGCAAGTAGCACGAAGAAGAGCGTGGACCACACCATTCCCCACGGCATCCCCATGAAGAGCGACGGCAGTGTCTCGAACACAAGCCTCGGCCCTGCCTCGGGAGCTCCGCCGAAGGTAAACACCGCCGGAAATATCATCACTCCGGCAAGTATGGCCACAAGCGTGTCAAGACCAGCCATCACCGTGGCGCTGCGTAGAAGGTCGGTCTGACGGTTGAAATAACTGGAATACGTTATCAGGCACCCCAGACCAAGGCTAAGAGAGAAAAACGCCTGCCCCATGGCTCCGATCATCACCCCGGCATCGACCTGCGAGAAGTCCGGCTTGAAAAGGAATGCAAGCCCTCGCGATGCACCCGGCAGCAACAGCGAGTTTGCGCAAAACACCAGCAGGATAATGAACAGCAACGGCATCATTACGTTAGACACCTTCTCGATGCCCTGCTGCACACCGCGCCGCAATATCAGGAAGTTAAGCAGCAGGAAGCCCACCGTCCAGCCCACGGCAGCCCATGACCCGGAGAAGGCCGTGAATCCCGCATGAAGCTGCGCCGGCGTAGACTCACCGCCGAAGGATTGCAGCGAGCGGAAGATGTAGTCCAGAGTCCAACCCGCCACCACGCTGTAAAAGCTCAGAATCATCAGCGAGGCGAGGATGCCGACACCCCCCACCACCCGCCAGAACGGATGTGAATGTAGGGCCTTGAAAGCTCCATAGACATTTGCCCCGGAGCTTCGCCCTATGATGAACTCTGCCGTAACCACCGGCACCCCCACCACGAATATGAAGAAGAGGTAGATTGCCATGAAGGCCCCGCCCCCATGCACCCCTGCCTCATAGGGAAAGCGCCATATGTTGCCGAGCCCCACAGCCGAACCCACCGTGGTGGCAATCACCCCCAGCCGCGTGGCAAACTGCGCTCGACCCGAGCCACGTCCAGGAGTGCCCTCAGGCTTAAGCCCTGTGCCGCTATTGTTGTTTGATGAATTATCCATAACCTATCGTAGCCACAAAGTTAGAGCTTGTTTAATAAAAATAAAAGCGATGGGGACTTGGGGAGTCACCATCGCTCTTGTGCTTTTGCTGTGTCGGGGTGAGAAGATTCGAACTTCCGACCACACGCCCCCCAGACGCGTACTCTAACCTGGCTGAGCTACACCCCGATTGGGTTTCAAAAGCGATGCAAAGGTAGGCACTCTCGCCCAATAATGCAATACCCCAATACCATATTTAACGGTTATTAACGCACAAGGGAGGCTATGCGCTTCCCTTTCTCTTTCTCCTTCTGATGAATAGCTCCGCCGGCGGAGGTCAGTCGGTGTCTGGGATGGCAGGGATGGTGAGATGCCCTCCAGGGAGGTAGATGTCAGGGTAGTGGTCGAGCCGCCGGATGCCTTCCTCCGGCGTGCCGGTGACGCAGAGCAGGTCTATGCGCGGGTCGGCGTGGAGGTCGTAATGACTCACGTACGAGTCGGCGGCACGGCAGAGCCGCCGGAGCTTGCGCTCGTCCACGGCGAGGGCCGGATCCAGTTTCCGGTCGGCGCGGGTCTTCACCTCGGCAAACACTATGAAGGTACCCTCCATGGCAATGATGTCTATCTCCACGTTGCCCCATCGCACATTGGTGCCCACTATGGCGTAGCCTCGGCTCACCAGATAATCACGTGCTGCTTCTTCACCCCAGCGGCCTATGTCGTTATGGTCTGCCATTGTGGTAATCTTGAAATTCTGACATAAGCTGACGCACCTGCCCCACGAACTCATCTTCGGTCAGGTCATAAGGGAGCCAGGTGATGGGAAAGCCGCGGCGCTCCATGCCTCGGAACCATGTCATCTGTCGTTTGGCAAACTGATGTATAGCTGTCTCCAACCCGATGAACATTTCATCATAGGTTAGTTCTCCGAGGATATGGCGGGTGACGAACTTGTATTCCAGACCGTAATATATCAGGTCTTCCGGGGCAACTCCCTGCTCCAAAAGACCTCGCACCTCATCAACCATCCCGGCTTCAAGACGGGCGCGCAGGCGCTCTGTGATGCGGCGGCGACGGGTCTCCCGGTCGATGCCCACCCCTATCACCAGAGCATCAGTCAGTGGCCGGGGGGTAGCCTGCATGGCTGCATCGGGATGTTCGCGGTAATACTCGGCTATCTCTATGGCGCGGATGGCGCGGGCACAGGTATCAATGTCGGTAACATTGTGCAGAGTCTTCATGGCGGAGAGCCTCGCGGCAAGCTCCGGCAATGAGAGTCCCGCAAGCGAAGCACGCAGCGACGGATTGGCCGGTACCTGCGGCAACTCCAGCCCTTTCAGCACGCTCTCCACATATAGGCCTGTCCCCCCGCAGAGTATCGGCAAGTGCCCGCGGCTCTCGATGTCGGCACGTGCCGTGGCGAAGTCGCGCAGATACTCATAGAGGTTATATTTGTAGCCGGCCGGACAGATGTCCACCAGGTGCACCGGCACTTCTCCATACTCCTCAAGGTCTTTGCCGGTGCCCAAGTCCATGCCTCGGTATATCTGCCGGGAGTCGGCGGATATAATCTCCCCGCCGAGGGCGCGGGCCAGCGCTACGGCATGGCGTGTCTTGCCCGATGCCGTAGGGCCGGTGACCACAAGAAGCCCTACTCTACCTGCGCCGGGGGCCGACTCTGCCGGGATATACTCATGCCCCGAGGTCATATATCGCGGGCGTAGAGGAGCTTGTGATATAGTCGGCGGAGCTTGAAGAATCGCCGGTCTTCATTGTTGGCCGAGATAAAGAGCCAACGGTTGTCATTGAAGTCCACATCAAGGTCCGGGAGCTGCGAGAGCTTGAACGTGGGACGGTAACGCTTCACCTTGTAGAGGCGCCGCCCCTCGCGGTCGTAGGTCTTGAAGGCTGTGGCTATGGTGTAGACGCGCACTATCTCGGCTCGCAGCAACGGGGTGAGCTTCGCGTCGTTCACCATCTGCTTGATTTGATATAGGTTATACCACTGCCCCAATGGGAATTCCTCTGTATTGATGGCATCCTCGGAGTTGACAAGTGCCACATAATGACGGATGGTGCCGTCAAGGTTGCCGCTTTCGGAAGTGTATAGGTAGCGCACCACGGCCTTGTGGGCGTGGGCAAGGTTGCAGAAGTAGTCGGTAGCCTCTTCGGGTGCCACATCCTTGCGATAACGCAGCGTCAGCTCGTATGGTGTGTCCAGCCGCGTGTTGGAGAGCTCAGGGTCCACAGGGGCGAGAAACATCGAGTCACCGCAGATGGCTATGTAGCGCAACTGGGTGATGGCCCCTTTCTGACGTGCCGTCCCGACAATCTCGCGGGCATAGTAGGTAAGCAGACCCACGTATCGGAGTCCCGTGTATATCAGCCCCAGCACGTAGAATATCACCGGGATGACTACGAAGAAGAAGATGTCGGAGCGGTTGAGGTTTACGTTGATGTAGAACGCCAGATAGTACACCCACGTATAGAGCGTAATCACGCCCGAGAACCAGGCGAGAATCACCATCTGCATATGCCCCTCGCGGCGGTAGACGTAACCGATGAAGCCGCGCTCTGAACTCGACCCGTATCGCCTTATGCAGTTGACACAGAATGTCACGTCGTCACGGTGAAGGGCATTGTAGCAACTGATGGCGAATGTGCAGGGCGATATGATTAGAGCGCAGATGTACGGGATGCCGTAGTTCAGCGACTCGGGGTCATAGAGGCGGTCAATATGCCCGGTGGTGTATATCAGGCAGATGGCCATCATGATTATCGTGGACGCCACCAGCGAGCGGGCACACACGTTGAGTATCAGATAGCAGCGCGGATAGTGCACTGCCTGCGTCTGTATGTAGTAGTAGAGCCCCACGACCTCGGCCGCTACAACAAGAGGGATATAGGTCAGGCTGATCCACACACTGAGCAGCATCGGCAGCACAAGGGCACCTGTGCCCACTGCCCAATGGAGCCACAGGGTGATGATCCCCATGTCAAGATTATGTTTTCGCTTGGTAATCTCCATGATTTATCGTCTGGGATGCCGGTAGCGGCGATCAGAGTGTGTCGTTGAAGAATTGCAGCATTCGTGAGTATACGGTGGAGCGCAGGGTGCAACCGTTGATGCTGTGGTCGGAGTTGGGGAACGGCAGCGCATCTGCCCATCTGCCGGAGGCTTCCAGACGTGAGAGGAACTCCAGCGAATTGGCGGGATGCACATTGTCATCAGCTGTACCCCACATCAATAACACGCGGGCGCCCAAATTGCTCACGCGGTTGAGCGGAGCACATAGCCGGTACCCGTCAGGGTTCTGCCCCGGTGTGAGCATATACCGCTCGGTGTAGGCGGTGTCATAGAAGCGCCAGTCTGTCACGGGAGCCACGGCCACGGCGGCCTTGAAGGGCGTGGAGGGCTGGGTGGCACACATCAGCGACTCGAAGCCGCCGTAGCTCCAGCCATATATGCCCACTCGTTCGGGGTCAATCCAGGATTTGTCGGCGCAAAGGTTGCGCACGGCAGCACAGAGGTCGGCGGTCTCAGCCTCGCCAAGCCGGCGATACACAGTGCGACTGAAGTCTCGGCCCTTACCGCCGCAGCCGCGCGGGTCAATGGTCACCACGACATATCCCTGCGATGCGAAGTAGAGGGTCCAGTCGGCACTCCAGCGGTCAAGCACGCTCTGCGAACCGGGGCCCGAGTACTGGTCTACTATCAGCGGATACTGCTTGGAGGGGTCGAAACCGGCGGGCTTCACTATCATGGCTTGAAGCTCATCGCCGGAGGCTCCTTTGACGGTGAAAAATTCTCTCTTGGGACACGCGGCATAAGCGGCGGCGTAACCGGAGTTGTCAACGAGGGTACGAAGCGGCTTGGCTGTCCAACCCTCGGTGATTGTCACTTTGGGTGCCTCGGTGCTTGAGCTGTAGGTTTGCACGGCATACTTCATCTCTGGTGAGAAGATGGCCGAGAAGGTGCCGGGAGACGGATTGAGGTCAGTCACCTTACCCTTGGCATCAATACGCGAAATCACGCGGTTCATCGAGCCGGCCTTGGTGCTCTGGAAGAAGTAGGCATTCTTGGCGGCATCATAGCCATAGAAAGCGGTCACATCCCAGTCGCCCTCGGTGATAGTCCGTGTCAGCTCCCCCTCGTAGCTGTAATGATAGAGGTGGTTATGCCCGGTGCGCTCTGACTGCAACACTATGCCGGACGAGAGCAGGGTTATCTCCTCATAGGTTGCCGGGTCAAGCCAGCCGGCGCCGCTCTGCTCCACAAGCAGCGAGCGGCCAACGGTGGAGCGGGGATTGACAGAGAGGAGCTCCATGCGTGTCTGGTCTCGGTTCAAGGTAGCCACTATCAGCTTGTCTGCCGACGGGCCGTAAGCTATACGGGGTACATACTCTATGTCGGTTCCGTTCAACGGCACCTGCCAGTCCTTGCGGGTCTCCACATTATAGCTGCGCAGTGTTACCTTGGAGTTAGGCTGACCCGCCACCGGGTATTTGTAACTGAACGTGCCGGGATACAGCTCATATCGGCTCCGGGGGTCACAAGCTCCGGCATAGATGGGGAGGGTGTAGAGAGGCACCTCGCTCTCGTCGTAACGCAGATAGCTCAGGGTGAGGTTGTCGGGGCTCCACGCCATCGAGCAGGTGGTGGTAAACTCTTCCTCATATGTCCAGTCAGGCACACCGTTGATTACCTTGTTTTTGGCCCCGTCACGGGTCACGGCCACTTCGGTGCCATAGTCAAGTTTTTTGATGAAGATGTTGCCTGAGTCCACGAAGGCCACCATGCGGCCGTCCGGCGAGAAAAGTGGCGCCTGCTGCCGACGATGCTCCGTGGAGAGAGGCTTGAGGATGCGCGAACGCACCTCATATACGTAATATGCGCCCGTCACACTCCGACGGTACACCGGCTCTGTGGCTGTGCGCACCATCACTTTGCTCCCCTCGGGGCTCACCATGAAGGCTTCTATGGCATCAATCTTCCCCTCGCGGGTGGTTTCCACATCTATTAGAGTGCCGGTCTCTTTGCCGGAGCGGATTTCATGGAGGGTGACACGCTTACCGTCGCCCGAGAGACTTGCATATGTCTCTCCATCAGGCATGAATGTGATGGCGGGCGCCGGTTCGGGACGGTTTCCGGGATATGTGAACCGGTCTATATCGGCTGCCGAGGAAGTGACTGCGGCAAGGGCGATGGTGGATGCAAGAGCTATGCGGAGTGTCATCTGGTGCACGATGGGTGATAATGTGGTAAAAGTGAATGTGGCTATTAGACTCACTATGAGAACAGTGAAAGCTGGCCGTCGGCTTCGTCCGGCTTCAAGCGCGAGCGGCGAAGACGGCTCTGAAGGCGCGCGTTCTCCTCGGCCAGAGCGGCCTCGCGGGCGCCGGCCTTGGCAAGCATCGCCTCAAGGTCAGCTATCCGATGCTCGCAAGCCTTGCGGCGACGCTCACTGTCGGCAAGCAGCTGGCGGTCGCGGCGACGGGCATCGTCAGCGGCGGCATCGGGGTTCACGGGCAACGGTGTGGCCATGGCGGCACCGTAGACGCGCGCGCGGCGCGCCACGAGCTCTATCTGCCGGCGCACGTCGCTCTCTATGGCGTGATAGAGATACTGCCGCTGCGAGTCGGTGTCGAGGCAGCGGGTCACGAACTCGGGCATTGTGCGGTTAAACAGGCGTATCACTGAGTCGAAGATGCACCCCGGCAGCGAGGGGTCGAAGAGGTCGGCAACCTCCGGCTGACCGGCGGCTTCCGCACTCTCGACTGCTGAGGGGGCTGCAGAGTCGGCGCTCCCTGCGGCTTCGTCGGCTCTGGGTGTCGTCACCGGACGGAACTCCGGTGCATCGTCGTCGTCAGGGTCGGTGTCGGTGTGGCCGAGGCCTATGGAGTGGAGAAATGTTGAGATTACTGACATGATGAGGTGGATGTGTCGGGTTTGAGCACCACGCCCTCGCCCTTGAGGCCATTGATGCCGATGGGGAGCGGTGCCGGGAAGCGCACCACGCGGATATTCTCGCTCTCATACACGGCATCCATGGAGTCGAGCAGTGGATAGTCCACAAAACCGGTCTCCAGGCGGGTGTCTATGGTGAAGTAGCCCACGCCGAATGATGTGAGGTTCTGGAAGAAGTGCGTACCCTGGCTCGGCTCAATGCGGTAGCCGGGGAGTGATGACTCCACGATGAGCTTCGCGCCGGCTATGTGGGGCCATTTCACGGGGATGCCCAGAGCGGTGTCACTCGAGCCCCACCGGCCCGGACCGATAAGGATGTATCCCTCGCCCCGCTCCACCATCTCGGTGTTGAGCTTGGCGATTTCGCGGGCTATGAGGTCGTTCTTGAATGACGAGAAGCTCTCGGGGCGTACATACACCACGGTCTGCACCCCCTCTACATTACCGTGACCGAGGGCGGTATGGCTTCGCAGAAGCACACGTTCATCGGGGGCGCTCATCATCGAGTCATCCACGAGCTCCTTGCGGTCAACTATTGGACGTATCTGCAGCCAGTAGAGTTTCCCCTTGACTGGCGATGTGGCGGCATCCGGCTCAACCATTCCTGCAAACTCTATCTCCACGGGGTGGCACATCTCCTCGCTCCCCTTGGTGAGCATGAAGTCAAGGGCATGCGCCAACGGGAACACGCCATGTTTGAGCACATTGTTGAATGTCACCACCTTGCGCCCGGGGCCTGCGTCAGAGTCGCGGAGCATCATGTTCTGGTGGTCATAAGTGCTCACCAGATAGCGGAGTGCCCCTTTCTCGGCCACATCCTGCACCTTGAGGTTGAGCAGGTTGAAGCCGTCGTCGACATTGAAGTCGGTCTCGATGCTCCTCATGTCCAGGGCATTCATGCGCCGCTGGGTGTCACGCAGGGCAAGCTCCAGCTCGGAGGTCTGGAGCACCTTCTCGGGGTGGCGCGGCGAGAACCGCAAGCCCGCCCCGCCGTCCACTATGTATTTGCCCAGACCCACGGCCACTTCGGCCACGCCATCCTCAGGCTTCTCATCGTTGATGGGATAATAGTTCAGCGACCGGCCAACCCCGGAGAAGGACGGGAAATACTGCCCGTCGACATCCTTGCCCACCACCTCCTGAATGATTACGGCCATCTTCTCCTGGTCTATGACATTGGACGTGGCGGTCATATATGCCTTGCTGTCTGCGAAATACACGCTGGCATAAACCCCCTTGATGGCGCAGCTGAGCATGCGCAACATCTCATACTTGTCTGCCACATGGGGTATCATGTAGGTGGAGTAGATGCCGGCAAACGGCTGATAGTGGCTGTCCTCCAGCAGTGATGACGAACGGATGGCAAGCGGCTTGTCTATCACCTCGAATAGGGCAAAGAAATCCTCTATCAACTGCTCGGGGAGGCGCGCCTGCAGGAAGTGGTGCAGTATCACATCGTCCGGCGCATCGCTCAGCGCAAGCGGATAGAGGTGATTGGAGCTCATAAACTCATCGAAGATGTCGGTGCACAGCACTATCGTGCGCGGGATGGTGATGGTGATTCCCTCGAAGTCGTCGCACACGGGATTCTTCTTGATGATGGAGTCGATGAAAGCCAGACCGCGACCCTTGCCCCCGAGCGACCCCTGCCCTATGCGCGCGAAGTTGCTGTAACGGTCATAGCGCCCTTTCTTGAACACTGCCACCACGCCGCGGTTCTTCATCTTCCTGTACTTGACAATCAGATCAAAGAAGAACTGGCGCACCGCCGGGGCTTCCTCGATTGACACAAACCGATGCCGCTTGATGATTTCAGCTATCGGGAACATGGCGCGAGAGTAGAGCCACCGCGATATGTCGTTGCCACTGGCGTGATGCAGAAGTGCCCCGGCAGGAAAGCTCATCATGCGATCCTGCATCTCCTTGAGGTTATGGATGCGCCCTATCTCCTCGCCGGTTTCCGGGTCACGCACTATGAAGTCACCGAAGCCGAAGGTGTCCATGATGGCATCACCCAAGTCTACGGGAAATTTCTTGGAATTCTTGTCGATGAAGCGGTGTCCCATGGCCTCCACAGCCTCACGGTTCTCTGCCTCGGAGCTCTCCAGAATCATGGGCAGATAGGGGTCTTTCTCCCTCAGATACTCAGCCAGACGGAGGCCGGCATGAGAGTCTTTCACCCCCTCGTGCATGAACGATATGTCGCTCACCACGCCCAGCATATTGTGGCCATACTTCTCATAGAGTGCCACAGCCTCCTCGTAGTCGCGGGCAAGCATCACCTTGGGCCGGCCGCGCATACGCAGCATCTGCTCATGCTCGTTCAGAGCCTCCGTGGCAAAGTTGCGGCTCTGCTTGAACAGAAACTTATAGAGCTGAGGCAGCGCCGACGAGTAGAAACGCACACTGTCCTCCACAAGCATGATCATTTGCACACCCACCTCGTTGATGTCGGCATCGGCGTTGGCCTTGTCCTCCAGCAGCTTCACTATGGCAAGCAGCAGGTCCACATTGCCCAGCCACGAGAACACGTAGTCCACGCTGTCAAGGTTTTCATTGGCCAGACGGCGCGACACAGCTTTGCTGAACGGCGTCAGCACCACGATGGGCAGCTCCGGGTAGAGGGCCTTGATGGTACGGGTGCCCGCGAAAGTTTCTGAAATGTCATTGCCCGGCATGGTGATCACCATGTCAAACGTATGTTGCGACAGCTTCTCCAGAGCCTCCTCGTTGGAACGCGCCTTGGTGACGCGAGGCGGCGACGACAGGTTCAGAGCCATGTACTCGAAGAAGAGTTGCTCCTCAACGCGCCCGTCATCCTCCATGATGAACGCATCGTAGGGCGACGCTATCAGCAGCACATTGAAAATGCGCTTCTGCATTAGGTCCTGAAAGGCCGTGTCCTTCAGGTAAAGCTGGTTAAGAGTCTGCTCATTCATGCTCAACCACAAAGTTACATCTTTTCCCCTCTCCCCGCAACCCCAACCCCATCAACCCAACCCATCCACATCAAAATGAGGACGGTGAGATTTGAAATCCTACGAGGGTGTTGCAAAACCTCCTAAGGAGCGTCCGCAGGACGCTGATTTACCCGTAGCCCCGGAAGCCGGAGCGTTAGCGCAGGCATCCGGGGTAATAGTCAGCACAGCAAAAGGCGTCCGCAGGACGCCGATTTACAACTTCACCTACGCCTTCAGTAGGTTCTGCCCTCCCCCGATTTACAACTTCACCTCAGTCATAAGTGGGCCCTGCGGCTCTCTCGCTGATTTCCATCCTGTTGTATATTACATCCTTCCGCTCCCCAAGACGCCTCACCGCGCGGCGAGCCCTTTCTCCAGGAAGCGCGTGAAGCGCGCAGCGTTCTCGTCATAGCTGTACGGGCCTGAGAGCAGAGCCCCCGTGGACGGGTCAAGTATCACATAGTACGGTTGCGCATTGGCCCCGAACTTGGTGCGCTGCAGGTAGCTCCACAGCTCACCGTAGCTGTCAAGGCTCATCTCGCGGCCCCTCTCCGTCACCACCACAGGCTGCGGCAACGCCTTCTTCTCATCCACCATCAGCTTAATCACAGTGAACCGCTCCTCTATCATAGTCTTGATTTCGGGCAAGTCAAGCACGGCCCCCTCCATCTTGCGGCAGTTCACGCACCCGTAACCCGAGAAGTCCACCAGTGCAGGACGCCCGGCAGCCTGTGCCGCTGCCATACCCTCATCATAGTCATGGTACTCCTTGAAACCCTCGCCGTAGAGGTTGAAATCCTGAGTGTAAAGCGGCGGCACAAACGCGCTCACACCCTTCAGCGGTGCGCCCCACAGCCCCGGCACAAGATAGAACGTGAAAGCCAGAGACACCAAGGCACAGAAGAAGCGCCCCACGCCTATGCCCTGCGGCTTCGGGCCATAATGGCTGAAACTGAACCCGCCGAGCAGATACACTCCCAGCAGTCCGAAGATGACTATCCACAAACACAGAAACGCTTCCCGGTCAAGCAGATGCCAACCATAGGCCAGATCTGCCACGGAGAGGAACTTCAGCGACAGCGCAAGCTCGATAAACCCGAGCACCACCTTGACGGTATCCATCCAGCAGCCGCTGCGGGGTGCACTCTTAAGCCATGAGGGGAACAGGGCAAACAGCGCAAACGGTATCGCCAAGGCCAGCGAGAACCCGAGCATGCCTATCGCCGGACCAAACTTGTCGCCGCTCGTGGCTGCCTCTACAAGCAGGGTGCCGATGATTGGGCCGGTGCATGAGAATGACACCAATGTGAGCGTGAACGCCATGAAGAAGATGCCCAGCAACCCCGTGGTGCTCTCAGCGCGGGCATCCATCTTGTTGATAAACTTCGAGGGCAGTTTGATGTCAAACGTCCCGAAGAACGACACGGCAAACACCAACAGCAACAGGAAGAAGATGATGTTGCACACCGCACTGGTCGACAGTGCATTAAGCGAACTTGCTCCAAACAAGAGCGTCACCACCATGCCCAGCAGCACATAGATCACCACGATGGAAAGCCCGTAGGTCACCGCACGTCCTATGCCGGAGCCTCGAGTGTCGCTCTTTTTCAGGAAGAAGCTCACGGTCAAGGGTATCATCGGCCATACGCACGGGGTAAGCAACGCCAAAAACCCGCCAAGGAAGCAGGTGAAGAATATCCACCACAGGGAGGTGGACTCATAGCTGTCGGCGGCATTGCTCTCGCTGAAGGTCACCGGAGCCCACAGCGCACCCCCCACTCCTACCGGGGATGTCGCGGCACTGTCCGTCGCCATCGGTGCGATCTTTGCGGGAAGCGTGTCGGTGACGGCAACGGTGGCACTGTCAGCACTCTCGCGGGGCGCCTCCACGGGAGTCACGGTGCTCCCGGCGACCTTCGCATGAAGCTCTATCGGTTCCTTGGCCGGAGGCAGGCAGTTGGAGTCGTCACAGGTCTGATAGCGCAGCGTACCTTTGAGCGTCACCGCCGGACCAATCACGTCAAACGCCTGGCGGAGTGTGACTTTCGAAGCCCACCATGACAGTTCGGCCCCAAACATATCATCATACTTCACCGTCGGAGCGGGCTGCGACGTGAGATTGCCACGTTGCTTGGCCCCCTTCACATCGCTCCACGTCACCGTCAGAGGCGTGGGCCCCGCCTCGGGGTTGACGAGGTGCGAATACACATGCCACCCACGGTCTATGCGAGCGGTCATCTCCGCTGTGGCGGTCTTGCCGTCATCACTCATGGTGAGTGTCATGGCCCATTTCACAGGGTCAAACATCTGCGCGGCAGCAATGCCGGGCACACAGAGCATCAGGAACAGCGCTACGCGCGCTATGTGACGTGACATATGATTCATTCGTATGGTTATCATGCAGTTATACGGCAGCTTACAAGTCTCGCGGTCCGTATGGTTCGTTGTGGCAAATTTAGCACTTTTTTTTGCCATTTGGGCCTTCCGTTAACCTTAACACCTCTCAGAGCGTTGTATTGATACCTGATGTCATTCACCACTCGGTAATAGTCCCTTCACCTCGTTTAGTCATTTCACCACGTTCAATTTAACTCCAAAAGGTATGATTACAGCCGGATATGCACACATCATTGGAGCAGCCACACTGATTGCGCTCTCAGCGGCTCCGGCGCTTGCCTGTACCGCTCCCACAGTGCCGGACTCGGCACTTGTCGAGACAACGGACTCTGCATATGTCGAGGAGATTGTAGCGCCGGTGGCACTCTCCGACTCCACTGTCACAGCCCCCGCCGACTCGCTCGCTGAACTTGAATACAGCATCCTCCTGCCCCTTGACGAGGGTGTCCTCCAGAAAGAGATTGTCTACTCTGACCGCCTGTGTGCCGAGGAGTTCCTTGCCATAGCACCCGTGCAGGTACCCGTACCCGGCTACCAGGGACTCCCCCTATACTTCCGGCCCTACTCTATGACCACCAACGACCCCAACTGGGGACGTTACTGGGCTAACATGAGCCTCCTCGCCGGGGCCATGGTGGGCACTCTCGTGGTGCTGGAGTGCCTCCCCGAGGATGCTACTTCATGGAACCGTCACGAAATCCAGTCGGTGCCCCCCTTCAAGCGCTGGTACCGCAACATCTTCGTCCGCAACCCGGAGATTGACCATGACGGCTGGGTTTTCAATTACCTGCTCCACCCCTATGCCGGGGCTGCTTACTTCATGGCCGCGCGCTCCGTGGGCTTCAACTTCTGGCGGTCAATGCTCTCATCGGCTTTCGTCTCCACGGTGTTTTGGGAATTCGGCATCGAGGCCTTCACCGAGCGGCCTTCCTATCAGGACATCGTCATCACCCCAATCGTGGGCTCCGTCATCGGCGAGCTCTTCTACAAGCTCAAGCGCGACATCGTTGCCCACAACTACTGCCTCTTCGGCTCGCCAGTCATAGGCAACATCGTAGCTTTCCTCATTGACCCTGTCAACGAGCTTCTTGATTACTTCCGAGGCAACCCTTGCCGAGGCTACACGCTCACCCCTGACGAGCACAAGTACCCCGACATCACGGCATCGCTCGTGCCCACAACGGTCGGCGGCGCCCCCGGCTTCTCGCTCACCATCAACTTCTGACCGAGGCTGAACGCAACCGACCGCTGAGGCGTTATTCCTAAAAGCGAAGGAATGAAACGCACTGACTATACCTCACGATTCACGCGCCGAGCCGGCGCTCTCGCCATCCTCGCAGGCTCCGTCGCACTCTCAGGCTGCGGCCCGATGTCTGACGGATACATCTCCGTGGGCGACAGCGGCTACTACGGCTCCGGCTACACTTGGCCCTCTATCGCCACTGGCTATTGGCCGGACACCGGCTACTGGCCCGGCGGAACATACTGGCCCGGTGGCTACTGGCCCGGCAACTCGCTCCCCTCAACGCCACCCAACCCGCGTCCGCCACGTCCTCAGCCCGGCATAGGCGGCGGCCCCAACATCCCATCCGGGGGTCCCAACATCCCATCCGGAGCCATCTCACGCCCCACCCCCTTGCCCGGCAATCAGCCCGTGGGCGGTGGCGGAGGTGCCCCGAACATCCCCGGCGGAGGCTCCCCCGGACGTCCCGGGCGACCAAACCACTGACGTAGCCCTCTGCAAACACTTCAATATGAAGTGATTTAAACTTTCTATAACAACTACAACACTCATTAACAGCATAATATCATGATTCACCCTGAAATACAGTGGCCACCTGCCTATGAGCCCGCCCTCGCCGACGGAATCGTCAGCAACGAAATCGAGGTCAAAGACCTCACACCCGAACAGATTTGGCCCTACCTCACCAACATTTCTGACTGGGACCGCTTCACCAAAGACGTGATGGATGCCACATTCATCGACCCCGCCGTCGAAGACCCGCACCTGTTCCCCAAGGCCGAATTCACATACAAGGAAGCCGGTCTTGACCTCGCTGCACACACACTCGAAGTCATCAAGCCCAAGGACGACCGTTCAGGTCGCATCTCCTGGGAAGGCAACGCCATAGGCTCCGACCAAGCCGCCTTCAGCTACTGCCACGCATGGCTCGTAGCCATGGGCCCCAACGGCAAAGGCTGCCGCATCCTAACCGAGATGTCCATCAAAGGCAAGCTCGCATCCACCGACATCCTCAACACCCTCCACACCATCAACGGCCAGTGGCTCGAAGGCCTCGTAACCTACGTCCGCCAACACCTCACCGAAACCAACCACCCCCGCACCCCCGCCAACGGCCCCACCCGCTGACTGCCGCAATCTATCAAATTAGGATTAAAAAACCATGCCAAAACGGCATGGTTTTTTTGTTGTTAGCATGAATCGGTATAATCAAAATACCTCTAATCCTTTGAATCTATGGCAGCATAAGGAGTTTCGTCTTCTCTTGCCATAAGACACTCTTCATATTCAAATAAAGAAGGCTGCATCGAATGAATTCTCACACGTTCCTTAGCTAAGTCACAATATTCTTTAGAAATATCTATACCTATATAGTTCCGTCTTGCATCAAGTGCTGCTACACAAGTAGTGCCGCTTCCACACATCGGATCTAACACTATCTCACCCTCATTAGTCCAACTTAGTATGTGGTCAAGAGCCAGTTGATAAGGAAAGGGAGCCGGGTGCTTTTTAGCTTCTTGATCAACTGCATTTTTTCCCACAACATATTCCCAAATATTTCCTTTGAGTTTTTCAGACTTTACCGGGTTGGCCAACTTTCCTCTGCTTTGATCCCCTTTTGAATAGTTTTTATAGGTGGTCCCTTTTAGTTCTAAGCCAGCGTGCAGACATGGGATTTTTATCCCGTTATGGGTAGATACGGTGCCTTTTGAGAATACAAACATATATTCAAATACGTTTGTATATCGTTTCCTGTAAATTTGAGGAACGGGGTTGGTCTTTTTAAATATCATTGTATCATGGAGATTAAAACCTGCTTCCATAAATTTAAGCGCTTGCTTAAAACTAGTCCCGGTCTCACTCCCGTTAATTGTGGCATCAGAGACAACCCATACAACAATGCCGCCATTCTTTAGGATTCTGTAAAGTTGGAGTACTATATCATTGAAGGGGAAAACATAACCCTTATAGGTTCTTAAATTGTCATATGGAGGGGATGTTACAACTAAGTCCACAAAATCATCCGGGAAATTTCCCATAATTTCCACACAGTTCCCATTAAATATTTGATTTGTGTATTCTTTTTTCATGTTCCTAAATCTCTTTCGTTAATCTGAGCTATGAAACCTCTGATAGTTGCAATTTTACTATCTATCCTCAGAGTTTTCAGAAGTTCTTCTATTGCTTCTTCTCTATTAAGCCCATTAACTCGCTCGATTTCACGCTCATAGTATTGGATTTCAGCATTGCTTCTCTCTATTATTATGTCTTTTATGTTTTGAAAATATTGATAAAACTCATCAGGTGTGATTCCAATAATCTTAGCTATATTATAATCTTGCTCCACTAGAAAAGATTTTTTAGAAGCTGATATAGGCGTTGTTTGACTGATAACAGCGCTTTGGTTCCAAAGAGGGGAAATATTTACCGATGCCGTTTCTTTTATCCAGATTTAAGCAGTATGTAAATATATTCCCAACTAAACAACGTTACATTCCCACTAAGTGCTTCCTTGTATATTTGACTATTGCTTTTAGGGTATTGGAAATATGGGCAAACTAAAACAGAATACTCACTATCCCCTCTCCAAAGAGCCATTGAACTTACTTTATAATCTTTAGCATTCCGCGCAGTTCTGCTCAATCTAAACGCCTTGGCATCCCCTACTAAAGAATACTTATGAAAGTGGCTCTGGGCCACAACATCGGCACAGTCTGCCCTCTGTGTCAACACCTTTGCTTCAAGGTTCATTTCAAGCAAAGATTTGGCCAAAAGAATATCAGATACTTTGGTATATAATTTTTCTTCTGAAGAATCATGTCCAATATCTTCAGGAATAGCACCTATCTGAGATATAAGTTCTATGGTCTCAGCGGTGCTCAAAGCAAACACTATTTCTCGCAATCTATCGGAAGTAGCTATAAAGCTCAAATCTCTATAGCTGTAAATAATGTGTTTTAATTCTTCAAAAGTCATTTTTAATGAACATCTTATATTGCAAAGTTACGAAGATTATATCAATCGGCTACAAATAATGGTAATTTTTCACTTATGATTGAGTTCTGGCATTGCAGCAAATATCATATCCTCTGGCCATTGTTCAGAACGGGAACCCGACGGCGAAGTGGAACGTGGCGTCGCGGTGCCAGTTGGGGTGGATGATAGGCCAACGCTCTGCACCCTCAGCCGGATTGTGCGCTTTCAGGCCTAAGTCGGCACGGAAGATGAAGTAAGTGAAGTCCATGCGCAGACCCACGCCGTAGGCCATCGCTATCTGCCGCCAGAACTCGTCAAACTTAAACACGCCCCCCGGCTGGTTCGGATAGTCCTTGATGGTCCAGATGTTGCCGGCATCCACGAACAGCGCCCCCTGCAGAAGCCAGAAGAGCTTGGCCCGGTACTCTGCGGAGAGTATCATCGAGATGTCGCCGCACTGGTTCATGTAGTCCTCCACAGTGTTGCCCCCGTGATAGCTCCCCGGGCCGAGGGTACGCACTGACCAGCCGCGCACGCCATTGGCCCCACCGGCATAGAAACGCTTCTCAAAGGGGATAGCGGCCGAGTTGCCATAGGGCACACCGATGCCGAACCCGGCGTGAAACGCCACAGAGTGACGCGGGGTGAAGTTGCGGAGCACGGTGTAGTCAAGCTCGGCCTTGGCATATTGCGCATACTGGATGCCGAAAATCTTGTAAACCCCGTCGCTACGCTTCTGGCCGCTGAGGCTGGAGAGGGCGTAGAGCACGTTGCCGGCAGTCTCTACGGAGGTGCGCACGCTGTACACAAGCGGTTGCAACCGTGTGGGCTGCAGCAACCCCGTGGCTGTGGTGGCAGCCATCCTCCGGTTGGTCCACTGATAGGCAAAGCCCATGCGCATTATGAAGTGGTCCTCATAGCTGTAACGCAGCAGGGGGTTGTCGGGAGCCACCTCATCGAGGAAGTTGAGGGTGCTCTTGGGCAGACGCACATAGTTGATGTCCAGAAGATCCCACGTGGACCGGCGGGTGTTCCGCCGGTTGTGCCAACGGTACTTCCACGCTGCACCGAATATGATACGCGTGTACTCCGGCCGCTCCTGATAGTTGAACGCGAGTGCAAGCTCGGAGGTAGCCTTGATGGAATGCTTGAAGCCGCGGCTGAGGAACGGAAAGATGAACCTCGGGAAGGTCAGACCCACCTCGGCAGCCTCCTCAGTGTAGCGGTCGTTGATGATGTCCGTCAGATTTTCTGACAGGCTCTCGTAGCTGAATCGCAGCTTGGCGGTGAGCAACTGGCTCTCATGCGCAAGGTTGCGGTGTTGATAGGTCAGTCCGAGGCCGAACCCCAGATCCCCCTCGGAGTTGGTGCCCTCCACCTCAAATGACACTGACTGCTTCTTGTTGCGCGTAAGCAGGATGTATGCATCCATCGTAGCCGTAGTGTCGGTGTGGCTCACCGGCTGCAGCTCGATGTTGACGCTGCGCAGAATCCCCAGCTGCGACATATACTCATACGTGCGGTCTATGTCATGCAGGTTATAACGCTTGCCGGGGGTGATGAAACACTTCTCCACCAACACCGAAGGCTTGATGTAATGGTCGTCGCCATACACTATATAGTAGCCGTCATACTCCTCAGTGCGCTTGGCGCTACGCAGCAAGCTCTCCACCGACCTGCCGGGTTGGTAGTCAGTGACAAACACCACGTTGCGTAGCGTGTAGACACGGTGACGCGCCGTGGAGTCCTCCCGCAACGACCCCTCGACAGGCGGCGCATGCACCACCATGGTCAGGTCCACATCCCGCGAATTGGCTGCCGTATCGGCTATGAAAGTGATGTACTCCTTGGTAAAAGCGTAGTAGCCGCGCGCCTGAAGCCGCTGGGCGATGTTGACGCGCAGATCTTCAAGCCGGTCGCGGTCAAAGGCTCCTCCGGTGATGTCTATGCGGGCCGTGTCGCGCAGCACTATGGCACTGATGGCTGAGTCGGGCACCTCATAACGCAGGCTCCGCACGCGGTGCGGCTGCCCCGGGGTGACGCGATAGGTAAGCTCGGCCTTCTTCTTGTCAGGGCGAAGCAGGGAGTCCACTGCAACGGTGGCATCCATATAGCCTCCATTCACCAGAGCCTGCCGAAGCTGCCGCGCAGAGGCCTCAGTGAGCGCGGAGTCAAGGATTACCGGCGGCTGTCCGATGCGCCGCAGCCAGTTGTTCCACTTCGAGGTGGTGTCTCGGCCGGCAAGGCTGTAAGTGTTGAGCTGCAGCTTCAGGAAGCCGAACACCCGGTAGTTGGGCTGCTGCCGAAGGTAGTTGTGCAGGTCGGTGCCGGAGAGCCCCGCTGGCTTGTAGCCGTTGCTGTCGGCCTCTATGACGATGTTCACCTTGTCAAGCAGATACTCCCCCTGTGGCACATACTTGGTGGTGCTGCAAGCACTCATCACGGCTGCAAGAGCCATGATGGCGATACGGATACACAGGGGGTGGCGACGCATGGAGCTTTTCTGGACGCAGTGCAGAATATCGGGCTATCGGGTTAGCTTTACCACGCTGGGGTGACGTTGCCGGGGTCACTCTCCACGATAGGCATAATGGCGGCCGGAAGGGTCACTATATGGGTGGCCTGATGCTGCCTCAGCTCTCGCACTGGACGAAATCCCCACGTCACACCCACAGAGTCCACACACGCTCTGCGGGCAGTCTCCATGTCAACCCCGGAGTCGCCCACGTAGAGCACCTGCTCCTTCGGCGTGGGGCACTTCCCGAGTATCTCAAACACCACAGAGGGATCCGGCTTCACAGGCACCCCCTCTTTCTGCCCCTCCACGGCCACCCACGGTATCGTGGGAAAGAAGTGGGTAATCAGCTCGGTCACCGCACGCTGATATTTGTTGGATGCCACAGCCACCTTCACGCCGTTGTCTGTGAGGTTTTCCAGCAGTTCGGGGATGCCGGGATAGGGGTGCGAGTTGTCGGTGGCATGCTTGTCATAATACTCCATGAAATACTCCCTGACGCGCGCTATGACGGCATCAGTACGAGCATCCTCAGGCAACGCACGCTCTATGAGCCGGCGCACGCCGTGACCCACAAACAGCGGGTACGCCTCAAGCGCATGCGGCGCATAGCCCGTAGCTTCGAGTGCATGGTTGGTGGCCTCCCCCAGGTCACGGATGGTGTCCAGCAGGGTGCCGTCGAGGTCAAAGATTACAAGAGATTTTGACATGCGCCGATTTAGAGCTTGTTTAGTAATAAATGTGGTCTTTGCCCCTACTTGCGGGCCACATAGAGCGTGCACGCACCCATAGTCATAGGGTGGCACGCGCTGGAGCGGAAGCCCGCGGCATCTATTATGGCCAGCATCTGCTTCCCCTGAGGCACGGCAGCTATGCTCCGCGGAAGGTAGTCATACGCACCGCGGTCATGCGCTATCAGCTTACCCATCAGGGGTATGACGTGACCCGTGTACACCCGGTAGAGCGGCAACGCCAACGGATTGGTGGGCGTGGACAGCTCCAGAACGCACAGGATGCCTCCGGGGCGAAGCACGCGGTGCATCTCGCGGTAACCGCGCAGCAGGTCTTCGAAGTTGCGCACCCCGTAGGCCACAGTCACGGCATCAAAGCTCTCGTCGGCATACGGCAGGTTGAGTGAGTCGCCCGTCTCAAGTGTGATCACATCACTCAGCTCAGCAGCAAGCACCTTCCGCCGACCCACCTCCACCATCTCCTCGCTGAGGTCAAGGCCGGTCACGCTCTCGGGGTGCAGCTTTTCGGCCAGCAGGATAGCCAGGTCGCCGGTGCCGGTGGCTATGTCGAGGATGGTACGCGGACGCGCCTTGGCAAGCACGCTCACCAGCTCGCGACGCCACAGCCGGTCTATGCCGAAGCTCATCAGACGGTTCATGGTGTCGTATGAGGGCGCGATATGGTCAAACATATCGCGTACCTGCTCGCGCTTACGCCGCGTGTCACCCTCCGTCGGGTTCACGCTCTGGCAGCGCGCCTCAAGGTGCTGCTGTCCGGGTGCGTCGCTTGTGGTCATAGGAGAGTGTGTAGGTCTGTCTTATATGCCCTCTTCGAGGCTGATTATTATGATTATGCCATCTCAGAGACTGAGTCGCTGCAGACAGTCGGTCACATTGGTGGCGATGCGTGCCTTCAGATCATTCTCTGGCTCCTTCACAAAGGGCTGACCGGTGATGTGCTCATAGAGCTCTATGTAACGCGCTGACACGCTGTCGATAAACTCAGGGCTCATCACTGGCATCTGCTGACCCTCTCGGCCCATGAACCCATGGTCCATAAGCCACTGGCGCACAAACTCCTTGGAGAGTTGACGCTGAGGCTCCCCCTTGGCAAACCGCTCCTCGTAGCCCTCGGCATAGAAGTAGCGCGATGAGTCCGGGGTGTGGATCTCATCGATCAGTATCACCTCGTCGTCACGCAGACCGAACTCATACTTGGTGTCCACAAGTATCAGCCCCTTGTCGGCTGCCATCTTGGTGCCAAGGGCAAACAGCCGGCGGGTGTAATCCTCCATCACCTTGTAATGCTCCTCGCTCACAAGTCCTTGGGCGATAATCTGCTCGCGGGAGATATTCTCATCATGCCCCTCGGCAGCCTTTGTAGTAGGAGTGATGATAGGCTCCGGGAACTTTTGATTCTCCTTCATACCCTCAGGCAGCTTCACGCCGCACAGCTCCCGCGCACCGGCAGCATACTCGCGCCAGGCACTCCCGGTCAGGTAGCCGCGGATTATCATCTCCACCGGAAAACCCTTCGCCTGCACGCCCACAGTCACCATCGGGTCAGGCACATCGAGCTTCCAGTTCGGCACAATGTCAGCGGAAGCATCCAGGAAGTAAGCAGCTATCTGATTGAGCACCTGCCCCTTGTAGGGGATACCCTCAGGCAGAATCACATCAAATGCCGAGATGCGGTCGGTGGCGATCATCACCAGCAAGTCATCGTTGATGGTGTACACATCGCGCACCTTACCGTGATACACTGCCGTCTGCGACGGAAACTTATAGTCTGTCTTAACCAGAGTAGTTGCCATTGTGGAGTAGGATTGATGTCAATGTTTATGGTTGTTATGCAAAGGTAGGCAATATATCCCAATGAGCCAAAACCCCAAGTCCCTTCGCCCGCTCCTTCTCACGGCTACTCATCCGACGCAATAACCGGATAAGACAATAGCTGATTATTTCAATTCCCGAATATAGCGTAATATCTGCTCTCTCAGCATAGGAATATCTGTCTCGATAACCTCTTTAATAAAGTCATACCCCACAGTGTAATAGCCATGAACCAATACATGGCGCATCCGTTCTATCTGACGCCATGGAGTGTCAGGGTGTGACGTTTTGAAGTCCACACTTAGCTTATATATGGCTTCCCCTATGATCTCTATGAGTTTGACTATCCCAAAATATTCCAATGACCCTTCCCGGATAGAATCAAGACTACCGGAGGTCCCCTCAATCAATTTTTGGATTGCCTCCTCTATGTGTCCAAGCCTCTCCTTATCTCTGAGCTGTTCTCTCATATATCAAAATTTTATCATTGTTTGCCGACCTGACTGCAAAATCCTTCAATCGCCCGTTTTCCACCAAATCCACCTTTTTCCCTAAGAGATCCTCAAGGTCAGTCATCATTCCGCATATTGTAAGTAGCGAAAGTCGGGTCGTCTTATCATAATCCACAAGGATATCAATGTCACTATCTGCAGTCTCTTCACCTCTTGAATATGAGCCGAACAACCATGCCCTCAAAACAGGTTTCCCACTGAAGTAATCAGCAATAAGTTTTATATAATTTTGAGTCGAGTAGGTCATTTGGCTGAAGATATATTGCAAATATACAAAAAAAAGTATCCAACACTCATGTAATTTCGACTCAGCAAGTTGTTTATTCGTGATCCGGACGCGACTCGAACGCGTGACCGTCTGCTTAGAAGGCAGATGCTCTATCCAACTGAGCTACCGGACCTACCTTAT
The DNA here is from genome assembly GCA_023665605.1 of Candidatus Amulumruptor caecigallinarius. Lineage (GTDB taxonomy): Bacteria > Bacteroidota > Bacteroidia > Bacteroidales > Muribaculaceae > Amulumruptor > Amulumruptor caecigallinarius_B. The sequence continues at coordinate 53,139 of JAMPDP010000004.1, forward strand.
GTATCAGCGCGGCGGCACACTCGCTTTTTCCATGGGGTGTGCCGCCCGCTATCGGTGCAAAGTTAACGCTTTGGTGCGTGTTGTGCAACTCTCAGCGACGCTGCTCCGGGGCAACTGTATCAAATCGCTGTCATAACGCATGCCCATCGGAGCCGCGTGGACAATAATAGACAGGTGCATGGAGGGTCTTGCAAAACCTTCCAACGAGCGTCCGCAGGACGCTGATTTACCCGTAGCCCCGGAAGCCGGAGCGTTAGCGCAGGCATCCGGGGTAATAGTCTGCACAGCAAAGGGCGTCTGGAGGACGCCGATTTACAACAACCTCCGCCATCAGGAGGTGCTGCAACGCCCTCCGCAGCGACTGTTTATGGCAAGCACGTAGAGAAAGCGCCTCGTAGAAGTGCGACAATCATAACTGGCGTGCCGGGGATGCCGCTCAGCCGTTGATCAGGCTGTGGCCCGTCATCTCCTTGGGCTGTGCCACGCCAAGGATGGACAGGATAGTCGGCGCCACATCTGCCAACTTGCCATCAGCCACCTTCGCCTGCTTGTCAGCCGTCACGTAGATGCACGGCACAGGGTTCAGCGAGTGTGCCGTGTTGGGGGTGCCGTCAGGGTTGATGGCATTGTCGGCATTCCCGTGGTCGGCGATGATAATGGCCTCATAGCCACTCTCCTTGGCGGCCTCCACAGTGTCCTTCAGACATGCGTCAACAGCCTTAACTGCCTTTTCGATAGCCTCATACACTCCGGTATGACCCACCATGTCGCCGTTGGCATAATTCACCACGATGAAGTCAAACTCCTGCGAACGGATTGCCTCCACCAGCTTGTCCTTCACCTCATAGGCACTCATCTCGGGCTTCAGGTCGTAAGTAGCCACCTTCGGCGATGCCACCAGAATGCGCTCCTCGCCCTCGAAAGGCTGCTCGCGGCCGCCGTTGAAGAAGAAAGTCACATGGGCATACTTCTCGGTCTCGGCGATGTGAAGCTGCTTCTTGTCGAGCGATGAGAGGTATTCAGCGAGCGTGTTGTCCACATTCTCCTTGTTGAAGATGATGTGCACACCCTCAAACGACGCATCATACGGAGTCATGCAGTAATACTGCAGCCCCGGAATGGTCTTCATACCGGCCTCAGGCATATCATGCTGCGTGAGCACAACCGTGAGCTCCTTGGCGCGGTCATTGCGGTAGTTGTAGAACACCACAACGTCGCCCTCCTTGATAGTGCCGTCAACAGCAGAGTTGTTGATGGGCTTCACAAACTCGTCGGTGACATCCTCATCATAGCTCTCCTGCATAGCCTTCACCAGGTCAGTAGCCTGCTTACCCTCGCCGTTAACCAGCAGATCATAGGCCACCTTGACACGCTCCCAGCGCTTGTCACGGTCCATGGCATAGTAGCGACCAACGATTGACGCTATCTTGGCAGGGGTACCCTCGCAGTGAGCGAGCACATCCTCTATGAAGCCCTTGCCGGAACGAGGGTCGGTGTCGCGGCCATCCATGAAGCAGTGGATGTAAGCCTTCTCCAGACCATAAGTCTTGGTCAGTCCAATCAGCGCATAGAGGTGCTCAAGTGACGAGTGTACGCCGCCATTGCTCGTTAGACCCATGAAGTGAATAGCCTTGCCCGTACGCTTGGCGTAGCTGAATGCCTCTACTATCTGGTCATTGTTGGCGATGGAGCCATCCTTGATGGCGTTGTTGATCTTCACCAGGTCCTGATACACCACGCGGCCGGCACCGATGTTGAGGTGACCTACCTCGGAGTTGCCCATCTGACCGTCGGGCAGACCCACATTCTCACCGCTGGCCTGAAGCTGTGAGTGAGGATATGTGTTGACAAGATAGTCCCAGTAAGGTGTCGGGGTGGAGTAGATCACGTCACCCTTGGTGTGGTTGCCTATACCCCAGCCGTCCAGGATAATCAGCAGTGCTTTGTTTGCCATAATTATGTATCTCTAAGCAAGTTTATATCCAAGTGTATTACACTGCAAAGTTACTCAATCCCCCTCATCTGTGCAACACACCGCCCCCGGTGCTTCAAATCCGTCCTTCAAATTCGCGCACACTCCAAAAAAGGAGCGTCCGCAGGACGCTGACTTACCCGTAGCCCCGGAAGCCGGAGCGATAGCGCAGGCATCCGGGGTTGAGAGGCATCCAACAAACAGGGCGTCCGCAGGACGCTGATTTACCCGTAGCCCCGGAAGCCGGAGCGATAGCGCAGGCATCCGGGGTTGAGAGGCATCCAACAAACAGGGCGTCCGCAGGACGCTGATTTACCCGTAGCCCCGGAAGCCGGAGCGATAGCGCAGGCATCCGGGGTTGAGAGGCATCCAACAAACAGGGCGTCCGCAGGACGCCGATTTACAACGTCCATTAATTGATATGGCCCCGAAGATGTAAAGAGGAGCAGCCCTCACTACGGCCACACAAGCGTCACCTCTGCCTGAGCTATCTCCGCTCCGGGCACCGGCGGATGCAGCTTCGCCACTGTCACCGAGCCACCCGCAGTCTGGGGCCACTCAGCCACAAGCGCCCGACGTATGGCTTCCGCCGCAGTCTCTATCAGCGCGTGCGGACACGCCATCTCGCGGCGTATCACCTCGGCCATCTCGGCATAGCTCACTGTGGCGTCAAGCCTGTCTGAGGCAAGCGCCTCAGTGGGCAGATCAAGGGTGAGCGACGCGCTCACCTCAAAGTCAATGCCCACACGCTGCTCCTGGGCCGACACGCCATGGAAGCCATGCACGCACATACGGCTCACGCTAATGGTTGTCTTCATTGCACAATATCATTAAAAAACGCACGGGAGGCCTCTGGGCGGAGTGGTCTCCGGCCGGGTGCCTCCCGTGTTATGGTGTCGGTGCGACTGCGAGTTACTGCACCTCGTCGATGGTCACAGCACGGTCAAGTGACACGCACTTCTCACCGAGGTCGCAGAGGTTGCCCGCGTTGATGGTCACGTCAAACTGTGAGGGGTTCACACCGTTGGCAATCAGCGCATCCTTCACGCCGTTGGCACGGGCGTGACGCAGACGGGTGTTGATCTGGTCGTTACCGGTATAGTTGTCAGCCCAACCGGTCACCACGTAGCGGGTGTCCGGGTGATTGTTCATCACCTGTGCGATAGCGGCAACAACCTGCTTGTCCTGCGGGGTGAGGCGGCTCACGTTGATCGGATAGTAGATGGTTGCCAGGTGATCCTGCACGGGGGCGGCTACCGGCTGCGGGGCCGGACGATCCAGGCATGCCTTCAGCTGGGTCTCAAGCTCTGAAATCTTGGCATTGGCATCGTCAAGAGCGGCGATGTACTGGCTGCAATCCTCGGCGGGAGGACATACAGGTACCATCGGGCCGTTCCAGTCACGCTTCTTGAACTTGTAAGTCACGCCAAGGTAAGCCTGCAGGTTGCCGGTGGTGCGGTTCACAGGAGCCGACTCCTCAGTGTACTTATATGAGAATGAGTGAGCGTCATAGAAGCTGTAACGGAAGTCAAGCGACAGGTCAACCTGCTTGCTCAGACGCAGCGTGTTGATGATACCGCCGTGGATGGTGAGCACGCGGTCATGGTTGTTCTCCCAGCCCTCATCCTTGAAGCCTCCGTTTGCCAGGGGCTCATAGTGACGAGACAGCGACCAGTAACCGCCACCACCTGCGTAAACTATCACATTCCACTTGCGGTCAGGCTTGTACCCGCCTATCCAGTTGTGGAGGTTGAACATCACGTCTGCCACAGGCCCAATCTCGTTGAACTTAGCCTGATAGTAGCCGTTGTGCATCGAGTTGTTGCCGCCGTAAGTCGGATAGCTCAGGTTTGAGAGCTGCTTGGTCATCAGCATATTCACACCGAAGCGAACACCGATGATGGGTGTGAACCACTTGCCGCCCCAGATGCTGAACGCCGGTGCGCAGCCATTCCAGAAATTGCGGTGGTTGTTAAATCCGGAGAACACCTTGTTGGCGCCTACTTCACCGGTGATGAACCAGTTATCCTTCATGCGGTTCATCAGCAGGCCCTGTGAAGCATCCTCAACATAGGTCACCTCCTTGGTCTGCTCCTGTGCGAATGCAGACTGACCGGCCAGAAGGGCCGCCATTGCGCCTACGAGAAATGATTTCTTCATGATTTTTATTGAAACGAAGTAGAAAGAATATTCAGTGCATTGGTACAATATCAGCACAAAGTTATTGAAAATTTTTTAAAATCTACAACTCCGTGTGAAAAAATGTTGAAAAAAGCCCCCTCTCCTCACTAATCCCATATCAAAACTTGAATGCCTCCGGCGCCTCATTTAAATAAGTGATTGTTTCCGTCAACGTAAGAGGGCATTGCAAAACCATCAGCTTGTAGGGATGCACCGTGGTGCATCCGGCGCAACAATCTGTAAATCAATGGATACACACAGCACATCCCTACAAATTGACGGAAATAGCCTGTTTTGCAACACCCCCCTTTACTCGTAGCCCCGGGAGCCGCAGCGACAGCGAAGGCATCCGGGGCATAGTCAGCGCAGCAAAAGGCGTCCGCAGGACGCCGATTTACCCGTAGCCCCGGAAGCCGCAGCGACAGCGAAGGCATCCGGGGTTAAAAGCTGCATATCAAAAGGGGCGTCCGCAGGACGCCGATTTACATCCTCAAACAGACAATAGCGAGGTCTGCAACACTCAATCTTTCACGGCCCCGATTCGCTTGAGATAGCTCAGCACCTTCACCGTAATATTATTAACGGTAAACCCGAACTTCTCATCAAGCACCTTGTAAGGAGCCGATGCTCCGAAGCGGTCAAGGCCGAATATCTCGCCATGGTCACCAACCACCGCTCTAAGGGTGCTGGACAGACCGGCCGTGAGACCATAGACCGGCTTCCCGACCGGTATCACGCTCTGGCGATACTCCTCGGGCTGCTCCATGAACAGGCCGATGGAGGGCACAGACACCACGCGCGCAGGCACTTCAGCCGCTTCAAGCTGCACGGCGACATCGCACAGCAGCGACACCTCTGAGCCGTTACCCACCAGCGTCACTTTGGCTTCGGGATTTTCCATCACCACGTAGCCACCCTTCTCCACGCCAAGGGCCGCCTCATATCGGTTGCCGCTTGAGCAGGGCAGGTCGCTGACATCCTGACGAGTGAGGATGAGCGCGGTGGGAGTATGCGAATTCTCCATGGCCAGCTTCCACGCCACAGTGGTCTCGGCACTGTCGGCCGGACGTAGCACAAGCATCGACGGGCGACCGGAGCAGTTGCGCACCTCTTCCAGCAGTCTGAGCTGGTGCTCATGCTCCACCGGCTCGTGTGTGGGGCCATCCTCACCGACGCGGAAGGCGTCGTGCGTGAACACATATTTCATCGGAAGCTCCATCAGCGCGGCCATACGGATGGCGGGCTTCATGTAGTCGGAGAACACAAAGAAGGTGCCGCAAGCGGCATACATGCCACCGTGGAGCAGAACGCCGTTGAGCACGGCGGCCATCGTCAGCTCAGCGACTCCCGCATGCAGGAACCCTCCGGAGAAATCGCCGGGTGCCAGAGCTCCGGTCTGCTTCAAGAATGCCTCTGTTTTGTCGGAGTTGGCAAGGTCGGCCGATGCCACTATCATATTCTTCACCTTCTGCCCGAGCACGCTTAGCACGTCGGCAGAGGCCGTACGGGTTGCAACATTGGCCTTGTGGGGAATGGCGGCCCAGTCTATTTCCGGCAGCTTGAGGGCTACGAACCCTTCGAGCTCGGAAGCCTTGTCTGGGTTGGACTGCTTCCATGCCTCAATGGCGGCACGGCGCTTGGATACGATGCTCCGAAGCTCGGCGGCACGCTCCTGATAGAGCTTGGAGGCATCCTCGCGGATCTCCCACGCTTTCTCGGGGTCGCTCCCGAGATTGCGAACCGTTGCGGCATAGTCGGCACCGCTCTTGCTCAGAGGCTGTCCGTGCGTTGAGGTCTCACCCTCGAAACAGGCCCCGTCGGCTGTCATGCACCCCTTGCCCATCACGGTGTGACCGATTATCAGGGTGGGTTTCCCGTTAGGAGTGCAAGCGTCGCTCAGCGCACCCGCTATAGCCACGGCATCATTGCCGTCTATGCTGATCACGCGCCAGCCCCATGCCTCATACTTTGCTGCATAGTCCTCACGCGTCACCTCATCAACCTTGGTTGACAGCTGCACATCGTTGCAGTCATAGAACATTATCAGGTTCTCCAGACCGAGATACCCTGCTAGACGACCTGCGCCCTGAGCAATCTCCTCCTGGATGCCGCCGTCGGAGATAAACGCATAAGTCTTGTGGGCAAACGCCTCGCCAAAGCGGGCCACAAACATCCGCTCGGCTATCGCCGCGCCTACGGCCATGGTGTGACCCTGACCAAGCGGACCGGAGGTATTCTCCACCCCGCGCGCCTGGTCCACCTCGGGGTGTCCCGGTGTGCACGAGCCCCACTGACGAAACTCCTTCAGCTCCTCCACGGTATAGTGGCCCGCAAGCGCGAGAACCGCATAGAGCATCGGCGACATGTGTCCCGGGTCAAGGAAGAAGCGGTCACGCCAGAACCAAGTCGGATCGTCAGGGTCTGTCACGAGAAATTGCGAATAGAGCACGTTGACAAAGTCCGCGCCCCCCATTGCGCCGCCGGGATGTCCTGACTTGGCCTTCTCGACCATGGTCGCGGCCAAAACCCTGATGTTGTCCGCCGCGTTGTCAAGTCGCTTAGTATCCATTGTGTGCAAGTATAAATGGAGTATGTGTGGGTGTGTTGGTACTGTATATAGCGGCAAATTTACACATTTTTGCCCCCCGCACCAAATCCACCTCCCCAAAGGACAACTCTTCCGCAAAAAAATGTTAAATCATCGCCGCCAAAACCCGCCTACGCCCTCAAAGCGTAGGTCACTCCCCGCATTAATTGTATATTTGCCAAATTGTAGACCGGAGGGACTCTCTCACCTCATTCTTCTTGACCCCTTTTACCGCACGAAACACTGACCAACACACCCCTTCAGATAATGAAATACATCGGTGCACACGTAGCCGTAGCTGGCGGCGTCAGCAGCGCCCCGCTCAACGCTGCCGCAATCGGAGCAAAAGCTTTCGCCCTCTTCACGCGCAACCCGTCTCGATGGGCCTCTAAGCCGATCTCCGACAAAGAAGCCGATGCTTTCAAGGCCAATTGTCTCGCCAACGGCTTCTCTCCCGACCATATCCTGCCTCACGACAGCTTCCTCATCAACCTCGGAGCCCCGGACTCCGAGAAGCTCCGCCGAAGCCGCGAAGCCTTCCTCGACGAGCTCCATCGGTGCGAGCAGCTCGGTCTCACCATGCTCAACTTCCACCCCGGAAGCCACCTCGGGGAAATCGCCCCTGACGCTTGCCTCGACCTCATTGCCGACAGCATCAACGATGCTCTCGACAAGACATCCGGCGTGAAGGCCGTCATCGAGAACACCGCTGGCCAGGGCTCAAACCTCGGTTTCAGATTCGAGCAGATTGCACATATCATTGACCGAGTGGCTGACAAGTCGCGCATCGGCGTTTGCATCGACTCCTGCCACGCTTACTCAGCCGGCTATGACCTGGCCACGCCCGAGGGATACCGCGACACATGGTCACAATTCGACACCATCATCGGCCGCCAATACCTCAGCGCCATGCACATCAACGACTCCAAGAAGGCCCTCAGCTCACGCGTTGACCGACACGAGAGCGTGGGCAAAGGCACTCTCGGCGAGTCTTTCTTCTGCATGCTCATGGCCGACCCCGGGCTCGACAACATACCCCTCATCCTTGAGACTCCCGACGAGAGCCTCTGGGCCGACGAGATTGCTTGGCTATACTCCCTCCCGGGAGCCATGACGGTAGCCACAGACCACGCTTGACTCCAATCAGAAACTCACATCTTCACAAACATACACACATCCTGACAACCTTATGAGACAAAAACCAGACCTCGGGTTCTGGAAGCTTTGGAACCTGAGCTTCGGATTCTTCGGAGTGCAGATTGCATACGCCCTCCAGAGCGCCAACGTATCCCGCATCTTCGCCACTCTCGGTGCCGACCCACATGACCTCAGCTACTTCTGGATTCTCCCCCCGCTGATGGGCCTCATCGTGCAGCCCATCGTCGGCTCGGCTTCTGACAAAACTTGGAACCGCTTCGGCCGACGACTCCCCTACCTCATATTCGGTGCACTGGTGGCAATCATCGTGATGTGCCTCCTTCCCAACGCCGGCTCTTTCGGCCTCGCTGTCTCAAGCGCCATCCTCGTGGGTCTGATTGCTCTGATGCTCCTCGACACCTCCATCAACATGGCCATGCAGCCTTTCAAGATGCTTGTCGGCGACATGGTCAACGAGAAGCAGAAAGGTCTCGCATACTCCATCCAGAGCTTCCTGTGCAACGCCGGCTCCATCGTGGGCTACGTGTTCCCCTTCCTCCTCACTTGGATGGGCTTCCGCAACACCGCCGCCGAGGGGCAGATTCCCCAGACTGTCATCTACTCTTTCTACATAGGTGCAGCTATCCTGCTGGTTTGCGTCGTCTATTCTCTCGCTAAAATCAAGGAGTGGCCTCCGCAACTCTATGCCGAGTACAACGGCGGCGCCGAGGCGACTACCGCTGAGGGCTCCGAGAAGAAGAAGGAAAACCTCCTCAGCCTCCTCGTAAAGGCTCCCTCTACCTTCTGGACCGTTGGCATCGTGCAGTTCTTCTGCTGGTTCGCATTCCTCTTCATGTGGACATACACCAACGGCACCATCGCCGAAAAGTGCTTCAACACCCCCTCCATCCAGCGCATCCAGGGCATCAATCAGGTTGGTCCCAACGACGAAATCAATGCCACCTACAATGCCAAGTTCATCCTCTCCTCTGACTCGGCTCTCATGGTCGAGAAGGGCAAAGCGGTAGCCGCAGGCATCGTCACCAACGACGGTCGCTTCTTCTCAGCTGACATGGTGGAGATCGTACGTCCCACACAGCCCACAGACACCCTCCTCATCGGCGGCCTCATCACCACCGTCAACGGTCAACCCAAGTACGACTTCGGTCAGGACATCGCCACTGACGGCGGATTCCTCGTGCTCAACCACAATCAGAACCTCGACGGCGTCACAAACTTCCACTTCGTGGACCGCCTCAGCCGCATGCACGGCAACGCCAAGCTCCTCCTCTGCGACATCTACACCCACGACCCCAAGACCGGCGAGTTATATCTCGAAGGCGTCAAGGAAGTCACTCTCTCCGATGCCGACAAAGCAAACTACGCATACACCGTGGAGCTCAACACCGAGAGCCATCAGTATAACGACGCCGGCAACTGGGTAGGCATCCTCTTCGCCGTTCAGGCCGTGGGCTCTGTCCTCTGGGCCGTCGCTCTCCCGATGTTCCGCAACCGCAAGTTCAGCTACACCCTCTCCCTCCTCATCGGTGCTGCTGGCTTCATCACAGCCGGTATCTTCACCAACCAGTACCTCCTGTTCATCTCATTCCTGATGATCGGTTGCGCTTGGGCCGCTATGCTCGCTTGGCCATTCACCATATTGACCAACTCTCTCAAGGGTGGCAACATCGGTGCTTATCTCGGCCTCTTCAACTGCTCCATCTGCATACCACAGATTGTCGCAGCTCTCCTCGGCGGTGTCATTCTCGCTGCCCTCTCCACTCCCGGACAGGTTGCTCCGCAGTACGCCATGATGATCATCGCCGGCATAGCTCTGGTCATCGGCTCCATCTGCGTAGTCTTCATCAAAGAAGGCAAATCCGACAAGCAGTAACCACTCCCGTTACTTCCACACATAGAAGTGATTTAAACTTTTTTCAAATGCAAGATTTATTAAGATTTTGAGCAGATTTCAACTCTTGAAGAAGGAGTGATGCGGGCATCACGACTGATGAAAGAGGTGGAAGATGCCAAAATATTAATGAATATTGCTTTTGAAGAAAACAACTTTAAACACTTCTTGAGTTTTCGCAAAAAGTTTAAATCACTTCATAAAACCCCGGGTGCCAAACCAGGCATCCGGGGTTATTCATTCTCATGCACCGGGCTGTTTATCAAGCTGCCGCCGGAGCCACTCCGCCAACACCTCCGCATTATTATGCACCGTGTCACGCGACGAATACAGCAACGTCACCGCCGCATGACGTGCCACTTCATCGGCAAGAGCCTTCGCAGTGGCATTGCCGTCAAGCTCCGCAGTGTAGCGTCGCTCAAACTCCTCCCAGCGGCTGTCAGGGTCGGCATGAAGCCACTCGCGCAGCTCCGTCGACGGAGCCACCTCCTTGGCCCACAGGTCATAATGAAACTTCTCCTTCGACTCCCCGCGCGGCCACAGTCGGTCCACGAAGACACGGAATCCCTCAGTACCCGACGGATCCGCATATACTCTCTCAATCGAAATCTTGGTCATAATAATAAGCACTTTACACTTTCAGTACAAAGATGGCAGGCACTTTGTTGCAAACCCTCCTAAAGAAACCATGTTGCGGGTGTTGCAAAACCTTCAGCTTGCCTCGGATGCGCCGTGGTGCATCCGAGGCAACAATCTGTAAATCAGCGGATGCACCACGGTGCATCCCTACAAATTGACGGAAATTACCTGTTTTGCAACACCCTCAAAACCTCCGAAAGCGCGTCCGCAGAACGCGATTTATCGTAGCCCCGGAAGCCGAAGCGACAGCGCAGGCATCCGGGGTTAAAAGCACCATATCAAAATATGGATGTTGCCGAACCTCCGAAAGCGCGTCCGCAGGACGCCGATTTATCGTAGCCCCGGAAGCCGGAGCAACAGCGCAGGCATCCGGGGTTACAAGCACCATATCAAAATGGCGTCCGCAGGACGCCGATTTACAACCCAAAAACGGCAACAGCGGGCATCAAGGCGTCAGCTGGCGATACAGATTACGGCAACCGTTCTCCAGAAGGTCAAGCACAAGCTCAAAACCCTCCGCACCCTCATAATATGGGTCAGGGATACTGTCGGCACGCAGAGCCATATCCACAAACGCTGCCATCGGTACTATCTTCTCCTGCGCCTCAACAGTCGGTGCAAGCTCCCGCAGGTCAGCAATGTTAGAGTCATCCATACCGATGATAAGGTCAAAGTCATCAAAGTCCGACTCACGCACCTGTCGACAGCGGTGCGTCAACTCCAGACCGCGCCGCTGTGCGTGAACTCGCATCCGCTTGTCCGGCAACTGACCCTCGTGCCAGCCACCCGTACCGGCAGAGTCTATCACCCATCGGCGTTCATCTCCCGCCTCCTCGACTATGGCGCGCATCACGCCCTCTGCGGCCGGCGACCGGCAGATGTTGCCGAGGCACACGAACAGCACCTTCACGCGCGGTTCTTCGCGCAGAGGCCCTGTCACGGCGGTATAGTCCTTGCGTGTCATGGTCAGTGCTGTACGTCAAAGCCCCTGCGGCGGAGAGCATCAAGCATCCGGTAACCCATCGCCTCACGATAGTATCCGAGGATGTGGTCACACCAATCATTCTCAGTGGTAGTACCCCCGGCGCGCGTGGCGTTATAGGTCTTGATCTGTGAGTCATACTCCTCAAGCAGTGGCAGCAGCCGCTCGTCGTCCGTGTAACGCTCAGGCTGCACCACGCACTCCATCGGCTGCTTGGGCTTCAGGTCGGGCTTCTCGCGCGGCACACCGATGGCCAAACCGCACACCACCATCACACCCTGCGGCAGCCCCAACACCTTGGAAATCTCCTCCGGGGCCGCTGTACGCGCATACCCGATAGGGCAGGTTCCCAGGCCCAGCGACTCCGCAGCTGTCACTGCACTCATCATCGCCAGTGACGCATCAATGGTGGCCACTATCACGCCATCCACAGTGTGCCCGAAATCCGGCACATCAAGCCCCTTCCGATCCGCAAGAATGCCTATCTTGTGATAGTCCGCACAAAACACCATGAAGTGCGAGCAAGTCTTCACCTGCTTCTGACCCAACAAGGCCTCTATCCGCAGCTTCGTATCCTGGTCGGTGACATCAATCACCGAAAACTGCTGACCGTTATACGATGTAGGGGTATTGCGGATCGCCTCATAGATGAACCGCATATCATCATCGCTCACGCTTTCCCGCTCATAGCGGCGCACGCACCGGCGCTCCAACAAAGTCTCTTTAACGCTTTTCATACTGCTTGACTGTGACACAAAATAACAGTGTTTCAGGCAGACGCCCCTGCGCTGCCCTCTCTTGTCACAACGCCATCCGTCCCCCCAAGGTTCACCCCCCGAAGTTGTCGTAGTGGATGTCCTTGGGGTCTACACCCAACGAGTCAAGCATTTGGTTGACAGCCGCGCTCATCGGGCCCGGTCCGCACATGTAATACTCTATATCCTCCGGATCATCCTTATCCTTCAGGTAAGTGTTGTAGATCACCTGGTGCACAAACCCCGGCGTGTATTTCACCCCCGCTGCATCTGCCGCAGGGTCCGGACGGTCAAGAGCCAGGTGGAACTTGAAGTTCGGAAAGTCCTTTTCCAGTTGCAGGAAGTCCTCCAGATAGAACACCTCATTCAGGGCCCTCGCTCCGTAGAAGTAGTTCATCACGCGGTCAGTAGTGCCCAGCGTGCGCAGCATATACATAATCTGCGCCCTCAGAGGTGCCATACCCGCGCCACCACCTATCCACATCATCTCCCTCTTGGAGTCAAAGATAGGATGGAAGTCGCCGTAAGGACCGCTGATCAGCACTTTGTCACCCGGCTTGAGCGTAAAGATATAGCTCGACGCTATCCCCGGCGGTACATCCTGAAAACCCGTCTGCGGCTTCGGCTTCATAGGCGGCGTCGCTATACGCACAGTGAGCATCACACGGTCCCCCTCCGCAGGATAGTTGGCCATGGAGTAAGCTCGCACAGTAGCCTCTCGGTTCTCCGCGGCCAGTCCGAACAACCCGAACTTCTCCCATGACGGCAGATACTCCTCCCCTATCGAAGCCTTGTCAATATCCCGATCATAGAGCATCGTGTATTCCGGGATGCGGATCTGTATGTATGAGCCGGGGATGAAGTCCAGATGCTCTCCCTCGGGGAGGGTAACGATAAACTCTTTGATGAACGTAGCCACATTCTTGTTGGACAGCACCGTACACTCCCATTCCTTCACCGCAAGTACCGATGCAGGAACGCTGATGGCCATATCCTCGCGCACTTTCACCTGACACGCCAGTCGCCAATGCTCTTTCACCTCACGGCGGCTCAGATGCACGGTCTCGGTGGGCAGCACATCGCCTCCACCCTCGGTCACCTGCACGCGACACTGACCGCAGCTCCCCTTGCCACCGCATGCGCTGGGCAGAAACACACCCTCAGTGGCCAGAGATGACAGCAGCGAACCGCCCGCAGGAGCCTTCACCGGAGTGTCCCCGTTGATGGTCACGGTGACATCGCCGGTCTTCACCAGAAACCGCTTGGCAAGCAGAAGCACCGCCACGAGCACCAGCGTGACGACCAGAAATATCAGTGTGGCTGTCACCACGGTGAGAGTAGCGGCCGCAAGTGTTATCGTTGAGCTGATCAGCGCGGCGGCTGTCATTATAGCAGTAGTTATCATGGCTGTATCAGAGCTTTATGCCGAGGAAACTCATGAAGGCTATGCCCATCAGGGCGGTGACTATGAAGGTGATGCCAACGCCCCGCAGTGCGCCGGGGATGGCGGAATACGTCGCAAGACGCTCTCGGATGGCAGCTACCGCCACTATGGCCAGCAGCCAGCCTATGCCCCAGCCCGCGCCCGCACACGCCGCAGTCCACACCGTTGGGAAGTCGCGCTGCTGCATGAACAGAGACCCGCCGAGGATGGCGCAGTTCACAGCTATCAGCGGCAGGAAGATGCCTAACTGCGAGTAGAGCGACGGAGAATACTTCTCCACAACCATCTCCACAAGCTGCGTCATCGACGCTATCACAGCTATGAACATAATCAGCGACAGGAAGCTCAGGTCCACATCAGCATACTCCGGACCGAGCCACGACAGCGCTCCCGCACGGAGCACGTAGTTCTCCAGAAGCCAGTTCACCGGCAGCGAGATAATCAGCATGAAGGTGACAGCGGCACCAAGGCCCAGAGCGGTCTTTACGTTCTTGCTCACGGCGATAAACGAGCACATGCCCAGAAAGTAGGCAAACACCATGTTGTCTACGAAGATCGACCGGAGAAATATGTTGAAATTTTCCATCGTGGAGTGTTGTCTGGTTGCTTTTGCGGTCAGTCGTTATCCTGGAGGTCTTTGTTGCGTGAGCGATGCACCCAGATGATGCACGCCACTACTATCAGTGCCATCGGTGGCAGTATCATCAGGCCGTTATTCACATAGCCGTGGTCATAACACCACTGCGGCACCACCTGCACACCAAGCAGCGTGCCGCTCCCGAGCAGCTCGCGGAAAAAAGCCACTATAATCAGTATGATGGCATACCCGATGCCGTTGCCGATACCGTCAAGCAGCGACGGCAACGGCTTGTTGGCCATAGCAAACGCCTCAAGACGCCCCATCAGTATGCAGTTGGTGATGATCAGTCCGATGAACACGCTCAGCTGCTTGCTCACATCATACACGTAAGCCTTCAGCACCTGGTCCACTATCACCACAAGGGCCGCCACAACAACAAGCTGCACTATGATACGCACATTCACCGGGATGGTGGTACGAATCAGCGAGATGATGAAATTGCTGAACGCCAGCACCGCAATCACCGAAAGCCCCATTACCATTGCGGGCTGCAGCTTGACGGTGACAGCAAGCACCGAGCAGATTCCGAGTATCTGCACGATGACGGGATTGTTGCGTGACAGCGGATTGAATATTATCTGCCTTAACGGCGTTTTGTCGGCCATGGCTCTGTCTTATGGTGTGTTCTGGTAGTTCTCTCTCTTTCGAGGTTAACTCTGTCTATATTAAGTAATCCGTAAAGGAGCGTCACTGCATCTCGGCTACGCGCCCTAAAAACGCCTGATACGGACTGATGCAGTTGTCTATCATCGCGCCAACTCCCTTCGAGGTAATGGTGCCTCCCGAGATGCCGTCCACAGTATCCTCGCCGCCGGGGGCACTCTGGCCCTTCTTCACCACGGCCACCGGCTTGAACACCCCCTCCTTAAAGAGGTGCTTGCCGTCAAACTGGTCGCTGAACGCCGGCTTCTCTATCTCGGCACCGAGCCCCGGGGTCTCCCCCTGGTGCGCGAAGTAAGCGCCATAGATGGTGGTACCGTCGGCATCAACCGCCACATACCCCCAGATAGGGCCCCACAGGCCGTTGCCGCTCACCGGCAGTATATATTTCACTGCCCCGTCGGCTGTCTTGGCTTTATACACCGGCAGCAGACGGCTCTCGGCGGGTTCCTTGGCCTGCGCGGCCACATCCACCGTAAAGGCATCGGCGCCCGCCACGGTGTCACCCGCAGCAGTCACCACGGCTGACCCGGTGATGCACCGCTCAAAGAGGGGCGCCACCGCCTCTCCCTTCTCGGGGGTGACATGGAGCGACGCAAGTATCTGCTTCATCTTGTCAGCATCGGCATTTGCCTGCTGACGTCCGTGGAGCGTCATATAGGTCCATGACAGGGCTATTCCCACCACTGCCACCAAAAGGGTGATATACACCACCGTATAGACGCTGCTTTGCTTGTTGATACTCATGGCAAGAAAGGCTCTGGTTCAGTTGGACGTTGTCAGGGTGGAGTCGGCGCGACGGCGGCGACGGCGTATGTTCGAGGCCACCACGCAGTAGTCTATAAGCGGCGCGAAGGCGTTCATCAGCAGCACGGCGAGCATCGCTCCCTCGGGGTAGCCGTTGTTATAGGTACGTATCACTATGGCGATGGCTCCTATCAGGAAGCCGTAGATATATTTCCCTGCCGTCGTCCGCGCCGCCGTCACCGGGTCGGTGGCCATGAACACGGCCGCGAACGCAAAGCCCCCGTAACACAGCTGCTCCCACGGCGTCAGGAACGACACGGGATAAGTCGGCGTCGCAAAGTAGTGAGCCAGCCCGCTCACGGCCACTCCCCCCACGAACACCGAGAGGATTATCCTCCAGTCGGCGATGCCGCCAATCAGCAATATGGCAGCCCCTACGAGGATAAACAGCGTGGAGGTCTCGCCGAAGCTCCCCGAGATGAGCCCCAGGAAGGCATCCCACAAGCTCAACGGCTCTCCAAGGATATTGGTTAGCGTCAGGTCGCCCCCGGTATGCGTGGCTATCTGACCAAGAGGCGTCGCTCCCGTAAACCCGTCGGCATACCCCACGGTGTGACCCACGCCCAATATAGGCTCAGTGGACACAAATGCCTTGTCGCCGCTCATCTGCGCCGGATACGCGAAGAACAGAAACGCGCGGGTCACAAGCGCCACATTAAATATATTGTAGCCCGTGCCTCCAAACACCTCCTTGGCAAATATCACCGAGAAGGCCGTCGCTACAGCTATCATCCAGCACGGGGTGTTAACCGGGCATATCAGCGGTATCAGGATGCCGGTCACCAGAAATCCCTCCTGAATCTCCTCTTTCTTGATTTGAGCCGATATGAACTCTATCCCAAGGCCAACCACATAAGCCGTGACAAGTTTCGGTAACACTGCAAGAAATCCGTAGAGCATCAGGCTCCAGAACGGAAACTCAGTGGCCCCGGACCCCAGCCAGTTCTGGTATCCGGCGTTATACATACCGAAGAGCAGACACGGCAACAACGCGCACACCACGGTGATCATCACTCGCTTGGAGTCTATCGCGTCATGCACATGCACGCCGGAGGTGGACACGGTATTCGGGGTGAACAGGAATGTGTCGATACCCTCAAACACCGAGTGGAGCGACGCAAACCTCCCTCCCTCGGAGAATGTGGGCCGCGCACGGTCCATCAGTTTCTTTAGCGGATTCACTTTGCTGTATATGTGGTGAATATCTGTTTCTGTGATGTTTCTTTTACCTCTATCCGGTTACGCTTCGCTGCGCATATAGTCAAGCCCCTCGCGCACTATCCGCTGCAGCTCAAGTTTCGACGGGTCGGCCCATTCGGCCAGTGCAAAGTCGTCAGGTGTCACCTCATAGATGCCCAACGCCTCCATTCGCTCTATGTCGCGCCCCAGGATGGCTTTCACAAGCGGCTCGGTCATGATGTCCATCGGCACCATCTTGTCATACACACCGCTCATTATCATCGCGCGACGACCACCGTGCAGCAACGCATCGGCCGAGAGCTTACGCCCGGGCATGAACCCGGCGGGAAACGTCCGGCTGAGGCTCATCTTGGAAGGCGACAGCGATGCCCAGCCCATGAACTCTACGCGGTCATCACCCTCGGCTATCACAGTCACCTGACGGTAAGGGTAGTGCAGAAACCCGGACGCGGTCTCGCGGAACCCGGTCAACACGTTGCCCGCTATGTAACGCTTGTGGCTACCGTCATCCTTCACTCTCCCGGCAAGCAGTGTCGTCAGGTCAGCCCCGACCACACTCTTCACTGTCCCCGGGCGCGAAAGCTCCGGGCCGGCAAGGGTCACCGTGGTGCTGAAGTTAGGCTTACCCGTCAATGCGAGGATGCCGATCTTCCCCAAGGTCACTATGTCAAGCAACCACACCGTCTCCCCTTTGTTTACGGGCGCGATATGGTTGGCCTGCACGCTCGCCAACCCTACGGGGTGAGGCCCGGTGAAGCACACGGTCTGCGCGTCCTTAATGGCCGGGAACGGCTGTCCCTTGCGCACGCCTATATATATATTGCCCGTGGTAAACCGCCGCAACAGGCTTACACCCGCCTCCAGATGATGCGGGTTGAGCTCTGCGGCAATGTCACCGGCAAGTGGCGCCGAGTCAATAGCAGTGACGAAGATGTCGCGAGGAGCCACAGTCAGCTCAGGCACTATGCCATACGGCAACTGCCTCATCCAAGCCCACAGGCCACTCGTGGCAAGTGCTTGGGCAGCCGCTTCCGCAGTGCTCCCCACGGCGTAGCTGTCAGTGTCTGCGCTGCCGTCGGGTGTCACCACCACGCGCTCTATCTTCCGACGCGACCCTCTCACTATCGCTTTCACGCGACCGGCAACGGGACTGGTCAGGCACACCGAGGGCTGCAGCTTGTCAAACAGCAGCGGAGAGCCCACATTCACCCGGTCCCCCTCGCGCACTGCGGCCTTGGGGGTAAATCCGGGAAAGTCATCAGGGCATATCGCAACTTCCGTGGGGGCCGGCGCGACGCTCTCCGCCGTTGGCGCGGCTCCTTTCAGCGGCAAGTCAAAGCCGCGTCTGAGCTTGATACAGCTGCTCATCTGTACGTGGTTATGTCAGGGGATTGGTGTTTGTCTGGTTCAGATTTTGCCGGCGAGAGTAGCCCCGCCCGGCGCAGGCACCTGCAAATTTACTAAATTTCCCCAAACTTCCACCCCAAAAACACCTTCACCCCAAAAATCCCCTCCAAAAAAATCCCTCCCCAAAACCTCCCCAAAACGCTCCTAAGGAGCGTCCGCAGGACGCAGATTTACCCGTAGCCCCGGAAGCCGGAGCGTTAGCGCAGGCATCCGGGGTTACTTGCGGTACATCAAAGGGCGTCCGCAGGACGCCGATTTACAACATCACCAGCGGTACCTCTACCGTCCCTCACCCCAAGCCATGCTTATGCCGATAAAGCTGACGCGAATTGATGATATTGTGCCAGATGCTGTAAAAACCGCCCACCACCGACGTCACTGGCGTAAAGAATGTATACCCGAGCCAGATTGCAAGCACCGTGTTCTTCTGACCCAGCGACTGACCGCCCGTGATGGTCTCACCATAATGCCCCCCGATCTTGCGCCCTACCCAAAACTGCATCACGCACGCTATCAGCGACACCGCCACCAGCCACAGGTCGGTACTCAGCGACGTAGTGCTGTGCATGATATAGCGCGTCGTCACGGCCGTGGCAAGCCCTAAGGCCACCACCCACAGCTCAAACGACAGGTGCCCGTACTTCTGAACCGTGGCATGCACCTTCGGCAGCAACTGCCTCAGCAGCCATGCCCCCACAAGCGGCAGCAACAGCAGCGGAAACACCTTCCCCAATATCAGCACCATCGCATTGCCAAGGCTCATATCAGGGTTGGGGTGAACAAGGGGGATGGTCACCGGTATCATCAGCGACGCCGTCAGGTTTATCAGTATGGTATAGGTGGTGATATGCGCCGGACTCCCGCCCAACTTCTTCACTATCACAGCCCCGGCGGTGGCCGTCGGACAGATGAAGCAGATCATAGCCCCCTCAAGCACGATCCGAAGTCCGTCTCGCGGCAGGCTCATCACCACCGCCCCGAGAGCCAGGTACAACCCCGCTTGAAACAGAAGAAGCCACCAGTGGTAACGGCACAGACGCAGGTGCCGCAAGTCAACCTTGCAGAAAGTCAGAAACAGCATGGCGAAAATCAGCAGAGGCTGCAAGGTCTGCACCACGCTAAGCACCGTCGCGCGGGTCTGCGCGCTGGCCGGCACGGATGCCGCCACGAAGTAGCTCAGGATACCCCCCACTATCGCTATGATGAGTATCCAGTCTGCAATGAACCGATAAAGTCTCATAGGTCGTTGATAACAGTCCGGTCTCATCTGCGTCATAACCCCCGCGGGTCGCCTCCGGCAAGGATGGTGTGGAACAGGTCGGCATACCGCTGTGCCACCACCGGAGCATCAAAGCGGCTCTCAACTCCACGGTGCAGCTTGTTGCGGTCGGGCACATTGTCAAGTGCCCAGATGATGCCCTTGGCCACCTCCTCCGGAGTATGGTCGGGGGTGATGTACCCGTTCACCAGGTGCTCCACTATGTCTCGCTGACCCCCGTTGCCAGTGGTCACAGGCACGCACCCCGCAGCCTGTCCCTCGATGAGGGTGCCGGGGAGGGTCTCATACAGGCTCGTCGAGAGCACTACGGCGGCCGATGCATACAGCTCGCGGAGAACGACTTCATCGCTGATGCTCCCGATATGGATATACGGGAACCGCAGGTCATCGAACGCCCCGGGATTTTTCACTGCCCCGAAGAACACTATCATCGCCTCATTGGCCACCCGGGGATTGTTGTCAAAGATATAGTTCAGCGCGGCTATCGCGGTCGGCAGGTCCTTGATCGGGTCATCAAGCCGAGCGGCCCCCATCACTATGATCTTCCGCGTGTAGTCTATCGGCAGACGCTGGCGCAATGCCTTGGGACGAGTGTAGTAGCTCTCTGCCGGAAAGGCGTTCGGTATGGTGAGTACCGGGCGGTCTCTCAGCAACGAGCTCCGACGGCACTGCTCCTCAAGCCACGAACTAACCGCAACGAACGTTATCGGCAGCTCGTCATAGATGCGCTTCTTCTTCCGCCACAGTTTGTGCGACAGGTCATCCGGATTGTCACTCCCAAGGAATGGACAGCATCCGCACTCCCCCTCGAACCGCTTGCATCCGCGCGAGTGGTGACAGATACCCGTCAGGCACCACATATCATGCATCACCTGCACTATCGGCTTCCCAAGCAGCCCGAGCTTACGTAACCCGTGCATCGACAGCAGACCCTGGTTGGTCCACCCGAGCATCAGCACGTCGGCTTCTCGCACCCACGGATGTTTGCTCAGGTCACTGCCCGTGTTCGCTATCGACACCTGAAACACCTTATTCCGGTCAAACCCGTTGGACATATAGATGCGCACTCGCTCCCACAGAAACCGCATCGACCGCATGAACCGTGAGCTTACCTTCGTCACGTGCGGGTCAAACGTGTGGCGCGTGAACACCACCATCCGGGCCTCGATGCCCAGATTGCGCAGCGCACGCATCAGCCGGTAGGTCACCACGGCTGCGCCACCCAACTTGTCGCTGTGGCTGATGATCGTTACCTTCAGCGGGCGCTGTGACTTGCCGATGTGCGGTGCAGGCCCATTGGCAGCGGAAGTGGCGGCTGCGGTGGTATCGGCGGCGGGAGTGGTGGCGGCAGGTGTCGCTTGGGTGTTATCCATGTTTGCGGTGTGGTATTAGGCTTTTCAAGGTCAGATGCTCACAGCGGAGCACAACATATATATATAGTAGCAGCAACGGCGTGCGCAGGGCCATGTCAGCAACATGATGACCCGTGGTGATCATCGCTCCGGCACACCACAGTGCCATCGCAAGCCCCACATAGCCTCCGAGCCGCACAGGCTTGTAATCAATCGGATAGCGGCTGCGACCCATCACGTAGCTCGCCGCCATCATCAGCGCATAGCAACTGAAAGCAGCCCACGCGCAGCCCATGTACCCCATCCGGGGCACAAGCACGATGTTGAGCGTCAGCGTCACGGCAAGGCCCCCCAGCGAGTACCACATACCCCACACAGTGCGGTCGGTCAGCTTGTACCACACCGACAGGTTGAAGAACACCCCGAAGAAGAACTCTGCCATCATCACCACAGGCACCACCTTCAGGCCCGAGAAGTACCGCGGTGATATGAAATATTTCAGCACGTCAAGGTAATACATCACCCCAAGGAAGATTACCATCGCGAAGATCACGAAATACTTCATCGCATCAGCATACGCCCGGCGACGGTCACTACCCTCGCCGCGCTCCTTCGAGAAGATGAACGGCTCGTAG
This sequence comes from Candidatus Amulumruptor caecigallinarius, assembly GCA_023665605.1. Lineage (GTDB taxonomy): Bacteria > Bacteroidota > Bacteroidia > Bacteroidales > Muribaculaceae > Amulumruptor > Amulumruptor caecigallinarius_B. Next base: position 74,728 of record JAMPDP010000004.1, read on the forward strand.
GCAAACCTGAACGCCTGGATAAACATCACCATGATGATGGCTATCTTATAGTTCGCGCCATAGATGCCAAGCTCCTGCATCGCTGTGCTCTTGTCGGGAGCAAGCCACGGGTAGAGGATCTTGTCGACGGTCTGATTCATGATGCCGGCCACTCCAAGCACAAGCAGCGGTGCCGAGTATGCAAGCATCTCGCGCCACAGAGCCCGGTTGAACTTCCACGGGAAACCGCGCAGCTCGGGAATCAGCAGCAGCAGTGTCACTGCTGACCCCACAAGGTTGGCCAGGAAGATATAGCCGATGCCGTAACCGGGGTCGTAGATTTTGTCAAACCACTCATTCTGCTCCGCAAGCCACGGACACACAAGGATAAACCACAGGTTAAGTCCTATGTTAAGACCTATGCCTATCAGTTTCAGCGTGGCGAAGCGCAGCGGTCGGTGCCGGAACCGCAGATACGAGAACGGGATGGCTGTGAACGCATCTATCGCAACAGCAATTCCCATTATCATCACATAGTCCGGATGACCTGCACACTGCATCGCTTCTGTGGCCTGCGGCAGAAACACCGCCAACAGCACCACAAACAGCGTCGACGTGACCCCCAGCGAAATCAGCGTCGTTGAGTACACCTCCATCGGATCCTTGTAGCGGTCATGGTTGGCAAAGCGGAAGAACCCCGTCTCCATGCCGTAAATCAGGATTATCAGCGCCAGCGCCACGATGGAGTAGATATAAGTTACCACACCATACTCCGCTGCCGGGAACATGATGGTGTACAGCGGCACAAGGCACCAGTTCAGGAACCTGCCCACTATCGAGCTCATCCCGTAGATGGCCGTATCTTTGAAAAGCGATTTTGTACCCGCCATTCTCTGAAGCGTTTTCTGTCAGAAGTGATTTAAACTTTTCAGTCAAAGTCAAGCGTCCCTTGTGTACCGTCGCTGAATCGGCTCAGGCCCAGGTGACGGTAAGCAAGGTCGGTCACTTCACGGCCACGGGGCGTCCGCTTGATGAACCCCTCCTTGATCAGAAACGGCTCATAAACCTCCTCGATCGTGCCGCGGTCCTCGCCGAGCGCTGTCGCGATGGTCGACAGACCCACCGGGCCGCCGCCAAACTTGTTGATGACGGTGCGAAGCAGCTTGTTGTCTATCTCGTCAAGCCCGTAGCGGTCTATGTTGAGCGCCTCAAGGGCATAGCGCGCTATCTCCACATCAATAGCCCCGGAACCCTTCACCTGCGCGAAGTCGCGCACGCGCCGCAGCAGCGAGTTGGCTATACGGGGAGTACCGCGGCTGCGTAGGGCTATCTCATGCGCAGCCTCGCCGCTGCACTTCACGCGCAGTAGTGACGCCGACCGAAGCAGTATCCGCTCCAGCAGCTCATGGTCATAATACTCCAGGTGGCAGTTGATGCCGAAGCGCGCACGCAGCGGCGCCGTAAGCAGACCCGACCGTGTAGTCGCCCCTATCAGCGTGAACGGGGCCAGCGTCAGCTGCACAGACCGCGCGCCGGGGCCCTTGTCTATGGTGATGTCAATGCGGTAATCCTCCATCGCCGAGTAGAGATACTCCTCCACTTCGGGTCGCAGTCGGTGGATTTCGTCGATGAACAGCACATCATTCTCCTCAAGCGACGTCAGGATGCCGGCCAGGTCGCCGGCCTTGTCAAGCACGGGGCCGGACGTTATCTTGATACCCACTCCAAGCTCATTGGCAACAATCCCCGACAGGGTCGTCTTACCAAGTCCCGGAGGTCCGTACAGCAAGATATGGTCCAGTGCCTCGCCGCGCATCTTCGCGGCTGTGACAAACACCTTCAGGTTTGCCGTCACCTTATCCTGGCCCGTGAAAGACTCGAAGCTCCCCGGGCGAAGTGCCTTCTCTAAGTCCCGCTCCGCAGGCGTAGCACTCCGGGCCTCACGTATATCGAAGCCCGGCCCGTTGCCCGACAGTCGTTCGCTCTCTCGGTCTGAACGGCCGCCACCCCCTCTCCCGGCCTCGCGGAGGTCGGAATAGTCCGGGGTATCGAACTCGTCAGGTGTCATGTCAAGCCCTTCTGGGCCACGCTTGGATGCCCGTCTGCTCAATGGTCAACAGATGTTCTAAAAGGTTGTCTTTAACTACTTCTAAGTTAAGTAAACAGGGACAATGCCGCCCGCACTATCCGCGAGCCAACATTTCCCCATGCAAATATAGCAACTTCTCCCCAATTTCCCCCACCCAACCCACCCCAACCACATTAACCGACACACCACACCCACATTATAATGAGGACCGAGAGAGTTGTAATCATAAGAGCCGCGTAGCGGCGTGGACAATAATAGGCAGGTGCAAGGACTGCTTCGGCAGTCTCAGCGCCTGTTTCATGCCAAGCACAAGAGGGAATAGCGCCGCGTAGCGGTGCGACAATCAGATGGGCTGTGGTACCGCTATATCTCTAACCTCATTTTGATGCGGTTGCCCTGACCCCAACCCGGTGCAACCGTCCGTCGAACCGACGGAGCGCCGGAGGCGCGTGGTTGTCAGAAACCCCGGGTGGAGCGAAGCGGAGCCCGGGGTCTATCCACCTGAGAGGCAAAAGCTTCGTAGAAGCGTTTTGTGCCATACACATGCTGTGCTCTAACCCCCACAGAGCGTCCGCAGGACGCCGATTTACATCCTCATTCCCGTTCCAAAAGTTTTTTTGGACAAGCGCCGAGCTTCAGCGAGGCACCCAAAAAAATCAAAAAAATCACCCAACGTGCGAAGTTACGGGTTCAGCCGCCACGCCACGCCGTAACTTTGCACACGAAGGCATAGGGATAGGCTCGGGTGCCAATCCGGAAAAAGTCTTCAGCGAGGCTGCAAGAGTGCGCCCCGCCTCTCAATAGCCCGAAATTTGCCCCTGTGGGCACATAGTTCTTTGACATTCTTCCATCCCTCCCCGACGGACCGCGAAACTCAGAGCGCACTTTCCTCCTTTCAGCGCCCTGCGATGGCCAAGCGATGACGGTGCCTGTACTCGTCTCACTCTGGCAAAAATTTACCCTTCTCAGCGGCCCCCGTCAACCGCCCCTGGCGCCGTGGGTTGCCACCTCGGGCTCGGCGGCGGTGAGCCACGGCGAGTGCCGCAGCTCCTCAAATAACGGACACGTCCCGTATGCCGTCGGTTCAGGCCCGATGGCATACGGGACGTTTCTGCTTTTATAGACTGCTGTTATACAGACCCTCGCAAGCGGAAAGCTCACTTACTGGATAGTCCCGTCGCGGTGCATGTACATCTTGGCACCCATCAGCTTGTACTCCATCACGTCATTCTTGATCTTCACATCCTCAAACGAACGCATCGCCAGCAGACGTGTGCTCAGAGCCGAGCTGATTTCGTTCTCCAGGCGTTGAGCCACAGCAGGCCGGTTAGTCTGCCAGTAGCTCATCGTCTGGTCGGTGAGCGCATCGTCAGCTGTCGTCACATTGTCAGGGTTGACATTGACATTCAGCGTGTTCATGTTCAGGTTGATGGTAAGGTCATCGCCCGCCACGCTCCACGAACCCTCGACGGTACCCACAGCACTCACCGTCACCTGGAAGGGGAGCACCACACCGTCAGTGGGAGTGTTGATAGGCATGATGGCACTCACCATCATGGCCACCGTCACATCGCCGCCGCTCTTGTTATCCTGTCCGAGTTCAAACGTGTAGATCGGCGTCATCGTCGCCGTAGCGGCCTCATTGACCGTAAACCGCTCGGGAGCACCGCTCCACGAACCCTCAAGCTCGCCCGCGAGCTTGCTGCTGTCTGTACATGCCGACATCGCCAGAGCCACCGCACCGGCTGCGAGTAATGTGGTTATCTTCATCTTACGTGTGTTTTATATTGAAGTGATTTAAACATCGTTACTTTCTGTTAATGTAACGCCCTCACACCCCGCTTTGTTGCATACACCCCACGCCCCAAAAATCAAGAGGGTGTTGCAGAACCACCCGAAGAGCGTCCGCAGGACGCCGATTTACCGTAGCCCCGGAAGCCGTAGCGATAGCGTAGGCATCCGGGGTCATTGTCAGCAAGGCAAATGGCGTCTGGAGGACGCCGATTTACAACTTCACCTTCGCCAACAGTAGGTCTTGCAACACCCTCGATTTACAACACTATTGTTGTACAATGAAAGACAGAGTGCAAATGAAAGACAGAATGCAACAGCCTCAAAACAAGCGGCCCCCCGGGCATGTGCTCGGAGGGCCGGATGCTTTTTGGGTTATCTTCCGCTCAGACGGCCTCAAGGGTGATGGCACCCACGCAGAAGTAGGCGGGGTTGTTCATGCCCCACTCGCCGGTGTCGGTGGACGACATCTGGAAATATATGTAGTCCACAGTGCCGAGACCCGTCAGGTCGGCAGCCTGCCAGCTGGTGACAAACCGACCGTCAGCAGCAAGGGGTATCTCCACCGTACCGGTCTGCTTGCCGCCACGCACGCCTATTGCCTTGACTATGAACTTGTCCTCGGCGGTAAATGCACGGTTGAACGAGGAGCCGTCTCGCATGCAGTAGTAGGCGTAGGTGCTGTTGTTCACGTAGATGCGCACCGGGATGAACTTCACGCCGTTCACGGGCTGTATCTTCAGCGACGGTGAGGCGGGGATGCCGTCGGTACTCTCGCTCACATCCCAGAAGCCAACCATGAAGGGGGCTCCTGTCACTGTGCGCATCACTCCGTTCTCCACCATGATACCGGCACCGCCCATCACACTCCACTGGTGTGAAGTCCAGTCAGTGTCGGGCCATACCTGCGTGTCGGTGCTCACCGAGGGGCAGAATCCGTTCCACACTTCGTAGCCGTAGCTGGTACCCCCGGTGTGCGAGAAGTTGACGTTGCCGTAGGTCAGCCATGTGTCCATCGACGGGTTGAAGCACCCGTTCCAAGCCCCGTTGGTGGGGTTGTAGATGAACTGCGGATCCTCCATGGTGCGGTCAAAGGTGATGTAGGTCACACCATAGTTCCCACCGGGTATCACGGGCTCGTTTACGTCATCGTTGTCGTCACATGACCAGAGCGTCATAGCGCAAATTGCCACGATGACCCGGCCAAGGCGGAGTGTCGTCTTCATCAGGCTGATCACTTGTTGCTCTTGACGCCGGTGAGCTCGATGTCAAACACCAGGGTCTCGTTCGGCTGGATTGAACCGTCAGGAGTGCCGTTGGGGCCGTAAGCCAGAGAACCGGGGATGATGACGGTCATCTTCTCACCGGGCTTCATCATCTTCAGAGCCTCGCTGAAGCCGGGCACCACACCGTTAACGGGGAAGTCTACGGAGCGGTCGCCGGATGTATCAAATGTCGACCCGTCAATGTGCTTGCCGGTGTACTTCACTGATACCACATCGGTATCCTTCGGGCTCTCACCCTTACCCTCCTGGTTCACCTTGTACACCAGGCCGGAAGCGGTGGAGAGGTACCCCTCACCCTTCATCTTGGCGGCATAGGCGGCGCCGTCGGCGGCGTTCTTCTTGGCCTCGGGAGTGTTGGCGGCCTCAGCGCGGCGGATCGAGTCTGCCTTCTGCTGGGCAATCATAGCCTTGCGCTGTACCTGCATCATCAGGCTCTGCAGGGTGGAGCGGTCTGCCTCAAGACCCGACACGGAGTCAGCCTTGAAGGCCTTGGCAAATGCCTCGTAGAGCTTCTGGTGGCTCACGGTCTCCCCGGCCTGCTCGGTGTAGGATGCCTGCTGAAGCAGTCCCTGACCGATGCCGAGGCCCACGATGAAGCCCTTGTCGGCCGTGTCGGCCATCAGAACGGTCTTAATACCGGCCAGAATGGCATCCTTGCTCATCTTGGACTTCTGGGCAGAGTCAAGCTGGGCATAGCTGCGTGACAGGTCTGCGCCCTGCACGGTGCCCGTGTATTCAGCGATTGAGTCGGCAAACTCCGAAGCGCTCTTGGAGCTGCTGCCGTTACATGAGGCGAAAGTGACAGCCACGGCGGTGATGCCGGCGGCGATAATCAATTTCTTCATAGCGTGAAAAAATATTGTGTGAAAATTATGTATGTGTCGAAAATGTGACAGTTGGCTTTCCGTATCACTTGATTACCTCAAGCAGCTCGACGTCAAAGATCAGCGTGGCGTTCGGACCAATCACGCCGCCGGCACCATTGGGGCCATAGGCCAGGGCCGAGGGGATGTACAGACGCCACTTCGCGCCCTGCTTCATCAGCTGCAGAGCCTCTACCCAGCCGGGTATCACCTGGGTCACACCGAACGTGGCGGGCTCGCCGCGCTCCACCGATGAGTCAAACACGGTGCCGTCAAGCAGCTTGCCGGTGTAGTGAACCTTCACGCGGTCGGTAGATGTCGGCATCGGGCCCTCTCCCTCGGCGAGCACTTCATACTGAAGGCCGCTGGCGGTGACATTCACCTCATGGCGCTTGCCGTTCTCGTCAAGGAACGCCTTGCCGGCCTGCGCGTTTATATCTGCCATCTTGGAGGCCTCGGCCTGCTGCCGCTGCTCCATGGCGGTGAAGAATTTGCGGATCTCCTCCTTGGCCTCATCATAGCTCATGCGAGGCTTCGTGCCCTCAAACACGGCCTTTACGCCGTCGGCAAATTCGGCGTAGTCAAGCTCGGCGATACCCGATGCCTTGAAATTGTTGCCCATGCTCAGTCCGAGGGCGTAGCTGATGCTCTGGAGTTCTTTGTTGTCCATCGTGATACTGTGTGTCTTTACTTATTAATGTGTGTCTTTACTTATTAAAAAGCGGATTAAGAGGTCGTCAACTGACCTCCCTGTTGAATAAAACGTGGAGTGTGCGCGATATGGCCGCCGCAAAGATACGTCAATATCGCCACATTACACCATATTTACCAACAATTTTCACCCACCCCAGGTTCAACCCGCCCCGGCTGCTGTTCCCTTATTGCAATCTCGTTGTACATGGGTTATTGAAAAAAATCGTATATTTGGCGTAAATTCCACTTATTGGTATCTGCTTAATGGTATCTGCAATGACTGCTGAGGAAGAAGAGAAGCTGGTGCAGGATGAGTTTCAGGACCTGCTCAACGGCTATCTTGCGAGCAACCACCGCAAGAAGGTCGAGATTATAGAGCGTGCCTTCAAGTTTGCCAAGGAGGCCCACAAGGGCATCAGACGGCGTTCCGGCGAGCCTTACATCCTCCATCCCATAGCGGTAGCCAAAATCGCATCCCGTGAGATAGGCCTCGGCTCTACAAGCATCTGCGCGGCTCTGCTGCATGATGTGGTCGAGGACACCGACTACACGGTGGAAGATATTGAACAGCACTTCGGCAAGAAAATCGCTCAGCTGGTGGACGGCCTGACGAAAATATCAGGCGGCAAGTTCGGCGACCGAGCATCGGCGCAAGCCGAGAATTTCCGCAAGCTGCTGCTCACCATGAGCGAGGACATCCGCGTGGTGCTCATCAAGATGGCTGACCGCCTGCACAATATGCGCACCCTCGGCTCCATGGCCCCCAACAAGCAGTACAAGATTGCCGGCGAGACGCTATATATATATGCCCCGCTGGCTCACCGCCTGGGGCTATATGCCATCAAGACCGAGCTGGAGGACCTGAGCTTCAAGTATGAGCATCCTGCCGCTTATGAGCGCATCACCCGACAGATCGAGGAAACCGAGGCGCGGCGTGCCGCCGTGTATCGCGACTTCGCCTCTCCCATCACCAAGCGACTCACTGAGATGGGGATTAAGTTTGAGGCGCGCGCACGGCTCAAGAGCGTATACTCGATATGGCGCAAGATGGAGACGAAGCACATCCCGTTTGAGGAGGTGTATGACCTCTACGCGATGCGCATCATCTATGACTGTGACGACCCGGCGATGGAGAAGACCATCTGCTGGAACATATACGCGGCTCTGACCGACATCTACAAGCTCCACCCCGACCGCACGCGCGACTGGATTTCCGTGCCGAAGGCCAACGGCTATCAGGCACTGCACGCCACCCTGATGGGCCCTGACGGCAACTGGGTGGAGGTACAGATTCGCTCGCGCCGCATGGACGACATCGCCGAGAAAGGGTTTGCGGCGCACTGGCGCTACAAGATAGGCGAGGGCGACGAGGAGAGCGAGCTCACCGTCTGGCTCAAGACTATCAAGGATGTGCTCGATGACCCCAACCCGAATGCACTCGACTTCCTCGACACCCTCAAGCTCAACCTCTTCGCCAACGAGATAGTGGTGTTCACCCCCAGCGGCGAGCTGGTGACACTGCCCACCAACGCCACGGTGCTCGATGTGGCCTATCACCTGCACTCGGAGCTTGGCAACAAGTGCATAGCCGGCAAGGTGAACCACCGCCTCGTGCCACTGAGCCACCGGCTCAAGAGCGGAGACCAGGTGGAGGTACTCACCTCGCAGAGCCAGAAGCCAAGCCCCGACTGGCTGAAATTCCTTGTCACTGCCAAGGCCAAGACGCGCCTGCGAGCCGCCCTGCGGCGCGAGCGGCAGCCGGTGGTGGAGCGGGGCGAGGCCATCTTTAAGGCTTACCTCGAGCGCAACGGCGTAGCCGAGACCAATGAGGTGGTGACCAAACTGATGGGACATTACGGCATGACCAACCGCGAAGAGCTCCTTTATGGCCTCGGCTCTGAGGAGATAGAGCTTGACGACTACCTGGTGAAGGGTATGCGCGCCGCTGCCGAGCCGGTTGTCACGCCGAAGCGCAACCCCATCAAGAGGCTCTGGCCGTTCGGACGCAGCGGCCGCCCTGCCGACAACGCCCCCGACTCGCCCGGCATCACCACCCCCGCCAAGGTCAACCTCAAGGAGACCTATATGCTCGTGGATGACCACGGCCACCGCAACTTCATAATGCGCGAGTGCTGTGACCCCGTGCCCGGCGATGACGTGATGGGATTCCTCAATGACACCGGTCAGGTGGAGGTGCACAAGCTCGACTGTCCGCGCGCCGCTGCCCTCAAAGCCGCCTATGGACCGAGGGTGGTAGCTACCGAGTGGCAGAAAGTGAGCACATCGTTCCGTGCGTCAATCCACATGGAGGGTATAGACCGGCGGGGCATGCTTCGCGAGATCGCCGGCGCGGTGAGCAAGATGGACAACATCGACATCCGCGGCCTCGATATCAGTGCTGACAATGAAGTGTTTCAGGGCAACCTGTCGCTGCAGGTGACTGACACCGGCATCATCGACTCCGTAATCACCAAGCTGCTCTCCATCAAGGGTATAGTCACCGCCACCCGTGTAAGCATCTGAACGGCGCACGCATATATATAATATAGAGAACGAACTGCACAGACCATGAAGAAATATCTGCTGCAAGTGCTGCTCTTCATCGGGGCAGTGTTTCTGACGATATACTTCCAGCCCACCGTGGATGAGAACCATTACGTCTACGAGGAGTCGCGACCGTGGAACTATCCGCTGCTGACGGCTCCCTTTGACATCCCCATCCACCTGGACTCCGTGAGCGCACGACAGGTGAAAGACAGCATCGACGCGACCTTCCAGCCCGTGTATCGGCGCAACACCGCCATGGAGCTTGCCGTGGAGAATGACTACACCCGCCGGCTGACAGCCGCCACGCCCGACGCGCGCCTTGACCGTAAGACCCTGACAGTGCTCATCAACCGGCTAAAGAAGCTGTATGACAAAGGCATAGTCGACGGGCCGACCCACGCCCACATCAAGTCCGGCAGGATGCCCGTGGTGAGGTTCATCGTGGACAACAACGCCATCACCGCCTCCACGGGCGGGTATATGTCAGTGCGCGAGGCGTATGCCGACCTTGACAGCACCCTTGCCGCCGGGGGGCTCCGCGGGCATCTGACACCCGCCGAGCTTGCCGCCGCCTTGCAGCCCAACATCGTCTACGACTCCGTGGAGAGCAATCGCATCCTCCAGCAGATGTATCAGAAGGCGATGGCTCCGGTAGGGGTAATTCAGCAGGGTGAGCGCATCATAGACCAGGGTGACATCGTCACTCCGCAGCTCTATTCCATCCTCCACACCTATGAGGAGCTCCTTGCCGAGCGCAGCAGTGCCACAGGAGTGAGCCTCTTTTACCCGCTGTTAGGACAGACCCTCTACGTGATGGTGCTCCTGGGGGCGTTCTACACCTATCTGGTGTTCTTCCGTCGCGACTACTTCGATGACCGGCGCGTGATGACCTTTATGATGGTGCTCCTCACGGGGTTCGCACTGCTGACATTCCTGCTTGACCATGCCGTGATGAACGGCCTGTACGTGATGCCGCTCACCATCCTGCCCATCATGGTGCTGATATTCACCGACTCGCGCACGGCGATGTTCATCTTTATTGTGGAGACCCTGATTTGCGCCCCGATTGCCACGTCACAGCTGCAGTTCATCGCGATAGAGTTTGCTTCAGGCGTGGCCGCCATCACCTCCATCCGCGAGCTGTCAAAGCGCAGTCACCTTGTGCGGACCGCCCTGGTGGTGTTTGTGGCGTGCAGCGTGACCTATACCGCCGTGGATGTGATGCACTTGGGGACGCTGCGTAAGATTAACCCCGAGATGTTTGCCGCGTTCGGCTTCAACGCCCTGTTCATCTCGTTCGCCTACTTCCTGATATTCATCTTTGAGAAAGTGTTCGGCTTCACCTCGCGCGTGACGCTTGTGGAGCTCAGTGACATCAACAACCAGGTGCTCCGTGAGCTGTCGGAGGAGTGCCCCGGCACGTTCCAGCACTCCATGTCGGTGAGCAACCTGGCGAGTGCCGCCGCGGCGCGTATCGGAGCCAACGTGCAGCTTGTCAGAGCCGGAGCCCTGTACCACGACATCGGCAAAATCAACAACCCGGCGTTCTTCACCGAGAACCAGTACGGCGTGAACCCCCACGATGTGCTCGACCCCAAGCAGAGCGCGCGCATAGTAATAAATCATGTGACCGACGGCCTCAAGCGCGCCGAGAAGAGCAAGCTGCCGCAGGTGATACGCGACTTCATAGCCGAGCACCACGGCAAGGGAAAGGCCAAGTACTTCTACAACACCTACTGCAAGGCGCACCCCGATGAGGATGTAGACCCGGCGCCGTTCACCTATCCGGGCCCCAACCCGCGGTCAAGGGAGACCTCGCTGCTGATGATGGCAGATGCCGTTGAGGCCGCCTCACGGTCGCTCACTGACCACTCCGCCGAGGCCATCACCGCGCTTGTGAACCGCATCATCGACTCGCAGATTGATGAGGGTTTGCACTCCGACTCGCCGATCTCCTTCCGCGAAATCAAGATAGTGAAGGAGAGCTTCATCCAGCGACTCCGCACCATCTATCACTCCCGCGTGAGCTACCCCGATGCCCCCGCCAGAAACAGTGCGGGCACGCCATCCGCTCCGGCCGCATCTTCCACCCCGACAAAGTAACCACACCCCAGCCAACAGACCCGATGAAGATAACCCTCTACTGCTCCTCGCGGAGCAACATCAACCCGAAATATGATGAGTGCGCCCGCCGCATAGGCGAGTGGATCGGCACACATGGTCACATTATGGTGTATGGCGGCATGGACCGCGGCGATATGCGCATCGCCGCCGAGGCTTGTCACGACGCCGGGGGCCAGGTGATAGGGGTGGTGCCCTCCACGCGGCGCGGCAATGCCTGGCGCGGCAATGACGAGAACCTGCTCCCCGAGGACCTGAACCAGCGCAAGGATATTATGATAAACCTGGGCGACCGCTTCGTGGCTCTGCCGGGGGGCTACGGCACTCTTGACGAGATACTCTCGACGCTGTCGCAGATGATGTTCACGCTCACCGACTTCTCGCGACGGCTGCTGATAGTGAACATCGACGGTATCTTTGACCCGCTGCTTGAGCAGTTTGAGAAGCTGGCCTCCATCGGCGTGCTTGACCGCGGCATCTTCCGGCGGTTTGAGGTGGTGGACTCCACCGAGGCCGCCATTGACCGCCTCCCCTCCTTCTGCTCTTAAACATAATCGCGGGGATGCCCGCTTCATGCATGGAACTGACTATTGACCCGATATATGCGTCCGTCGCCCCGGACTACAAGGTAATCCTGCTGACGGCCGATGTGGAGGGTGGCGACACCCCCGCTGAACTCACCCAAGCCATTGAGCGTGTGGGCCAAGGATTTGTGGACGTGATGGAGATGGCCGACATTGCGAAGCGGCCCGGCATCGCGGCTACGCGCGCCGTCTACAAGGCCTTGGGGAAGGAGCCGAACCGTTACCGTCCGAGCCATGAGCAGATGATGCGCCGATTTCTGAAAGGCCAAGGACTCTATACGGTGAGCGCCCTTGTAGACACCGGCAACCTGCTGTCGCTGCTGAGCGGCTACAGCGTGGGGGTGTTTGACGCTGCCGCCGTCAAGGGTGACACGCTGACAGTTGGCGTAGGCCTCGCCGGCGAGCCATACGAGGGGATAGGGCGAGGGCCGCTGAACATAGAGCATCTGCCCGTGGTGCGCGATGCCGAGGGAGCCATCGGCACCCCCACCTCCGACAATGAGCGCACCAAGACCTCGCCGGCCACACGCCGCATCGTGGTGACAATCCACGCCTTCGGCCCGGATATGCCCGTCGCCGAGACCGCCGAGCTCGCCGCCCACCTGTTCACCCTCTACTGCGGCGCCTCCAACATCACCACAGCCATCATCACCGCCAACCCCGCCTAAGCACCTATTTCCGTCAAAACATAAAGCGAAACACCGTCATTTCTTAAAGCAAAACACCGTCAAAACATAAAGCAAATTCGCGTCAAAACATAAAATTTGCTTATATTTGCAGTGTAATACACTGACAATGAATACCGACCAAGAGTATCTGCCACGCGTCAGCGACAAGCTGTTTGCCAAGAAACTGCGCACTTCCGGAGCCGTGCTGGTGACTGGATGCAAGTGGTGTGGCAAAACTATGAGTGCCGAGCAGCTGGCGCGGAGTGCAATATTCATGCAGGATGTGGACCGCAGAAAAACCTATATGGATATGGCTGACACCCAACCGTCGCTATTGCTGAAGGGGGAGTCACCGCGTCTGATAGATGAGTGGCAGATGGCACCGGTACTCTGGGATGCCGTCAGGGCTGAGGTAGACCGACGCAAGGTGCCCGGGCAATTTATCCTGACCGGCTCAGCCGTGCCATCCGATAATGTGACGGCCCACACCGGGACGGGGCGCATAGCCCGCATGATGATGCGCACCATGAGCCTGTATGAGTCACGGGAATCCACCGGAGATGTGTCGCTCGGAGCCTTGTTTGACGGGACACAGGAAGAGGGGGCCTGCTCACGGCTCACTATTGAGGAGCTGGCATTTGTGATAAGCCGTGGGGGTTGGCCGGCGTCACTGTCATTTCCGCGGGAAGATGCCATGGAGGTGGCACGCAACTATGTGGATGCCATTGTAGAGACCGATATATCAAGGGTTGACGGCATAGGACGCAATCCCCAGAGAGTCAGGCGGCTACTGATGTCGCTTGCGCGCAACATCTGTACCATGGCCACCAATGTGACCATTCAGCAGGATGTAGCTTCAGGAGATGTTATCATGGCTCCCCCCACGCTTGATGCCTATCTGAACGCACTGAGCAGGATATTTGTGATAGATGATACCCCGGCTTGGGCTCCGGCTATGCGCAGCAAGAGCGCACTGCGCACAGCCTCGAAGCGTAACTTTGTGGATCCCTCGATAGCCGTTGCCGCCCTTCGCTCGGGACCGAATAAGTTGCTTGATGATTTTGAAACCTTCGGGTTCATGTTTGAATCTCTGTGTCACCGAGATATGAAGGTTTACGCACAGGCGAATGACGGAGATGTGTATCATTACCGAGACCGTAACAACCTTGAGGCTGACATGATCATATCACTGCGTGACGGTCGGTGGGCACCTATTGAGGTGAAGCTCGGCTCACGCCAGATAGAGGAGGCCGCCGCAAATCTGCTCAAACTGTGCTCGAAGGTGGATAGTGACCGTATGGGGCACCCGTCATTTATGATGGTGCTCACCGGTGGCGAGTACGCCTATCGGAGGGGAGACGGAGTGTGGGTAGTGCCCATAGGGTGTCTCAAAGATTAAGAGAATATCTTATTATGAAAACTCCGGTCTCTCATAAGCTTCTTGTCCTGCGATATGTGATAGTGTTGCTGATGCTATCATGTAGCGGGATGCACAGTGCATCGGCACTTGCCGCTCCGACTGCTAAAGAGAGCAAGTCGGCGACCGTGAAGAAAGGCGCAAAAAAGAGCGGCACCGTCAAGAGTACAAAGAAGGCAACCGCCGGGAAATCAGCCGGAAAGAAGGTGGCGGGCGGGAAGAAGGGTGCCGGGAACGGGAAGAAGAAGGGTGTGGAGAGGAGCTCCGGGGATGTCAGGCGGGAGCAACAGGCTACTACGCGGGATATAAAGCAGACGGCGGCGAAGCTGGATGAAAACAAGCGGAGCACAGCGCAGCAGCTCAACCGGCTGGGCGACCTGCGTGCACGGATGGCCGAGCAGAGCAAGGTGATCAGCACCAATCAGATGCAGGCCGCGGCCCTGGAGGGGCGGATAGTGACGCTCCGTGACTCCGTGGCAGCTATGCAGGCACATGTAGAAAAGCTCCAGAGGAGCTATGCGCAGGTGCTGAAACGCTTTCAGGGCACGGAGCGGTTGACCGGGAAGCTGTCGTTCATCTTCTCGGCAGAGACATTTAACGAGGCTGTGGCACGTGTGCGCTATATGCGGAGAATCAGCCACTGGCGTCGCCGCAAGTCGGCAGAGCTGCATGAGGCGATGGCCGCCCTCAACAGCCGGCAGGAGGAGTTGACCGACCTGCTGCGTCAGAAGACATATCACATAGAGCGGCTCAACACAGCGCGTGCCGCCGTGGCTCGCGACACCGAGGAGACCGGTCGGATAGTGGCCGAGCTGCAACGCGAAGGGTCAGACCTTCAGGCACATCTTGCCCGTCAGCAGCAGCGGCTCGCAAGCCTCGACCGCGAGCTCGACCGCCTGATAGCCGCCGAACAGGAGCGCCGCCGCCAAGCCGAGGAGAAGCGGAGGCGTGAGGAGGCTGAGGCCGCCGCCCGCCGCAAGCGCGAAGCTGAGAAGGCCGCGCAGGCCCGCGCCGGCAAGACCCCCTCCAAGGGTGGCAAGACCGGGGCCTCCGGCAAGGAGCGTGCCGCCACCGAGAAGCCACAGGGCGAGGAGCGTGAGGCCGGCCCGGTGACCGCCTCCGTGCGCCCGTCAAAGTTCGCGTCGATGCAGGGTCGCCTCCCCTTCCCCGTGGAGGGGCGTTACCGGATAGTGAGTGCTTTCGGGCGTCACCCCCACCCCGACATCCCGAGCGTGGAGATAGACAACTCCGGCATTGACATAGAGATGCTCTCCGGAGCCGGGCGAGCCCGCGCCGTGGCCGACGGCACAGTGAGCGCCGTGTTCCGTCAGCCGGGCTACAACACCATAGTGATGATACGCCACGGCGAGTACCTGACGATATATGCCGGACTTGAGGATATAGCCGTGAAGAGCGGTCAGGATGTTGCGGCCGGACAGACTTTGGGAGTAGTGCGCGCCGACCCGGAGAATGACGGACGTAGGCGGCTTCACTTCGAGGTGCGCAAAGAGCGCCAGAAACTCAATCCGCTGCAATGGGTACGCTGACCAAGGGAGTGGTGAAAGCCGTGGGTATGCTCAGCGGCGTGCAGGTAATCTCCGTGCTGAGCTCCGTGGTGAGGGTTAAGATCGTGGCCATATGGCTCGGCCCCGCCGGTATAGGCCTGATAGGCATCTTCCAGACTGCCCTTGATATGCTCGGGACCATCGCACAGATGGGTATTGGTGTGTCAGGCACCCGCGAGGTAGCCATGGCCGAGAACGCTGCTGTAAAGAGCCGCGCCGTGGCCGTGGTGAAAGCCTGGGGCCTCCGTCTGGCGCTTATAGGCGTGCTGCTGACCCTGCTGGCCGCCCCGTGGCTGAGCCTGTGGAGCTTCAATGACATGAGCCATACCGGTTGGTTCATGCTGCTTGGTGCCGGTGTGGCCTTCACCGTGGGGGCCGCGATGGTGTCATCGCTGCTGAGGGGCACCGCCAGCTACGGAGCATTGGCCCGCGGCACCTTGACAGGAGCCGTGGGGGGTGTGGCCGTGGTGGTACCGCTGATTATATTATTCCGCGAGCATGGCATCGCTCCGGCGGTGACGCTTGCCGCGGGAGTGTCGCTCATCGGGTTCTGGTGGGCTGCACGTCGCGACCGGACACTGAGTTCGTTGCCACCGCTGACGCATCCACTGAGCTGCGAAAGCATCATCGCCGACGGACGCCGGCTGATCAGTCTGGGTTGGTGGGTGACGTTAGGCTATGCCGCCGGCGACCTTGCGAACTACTCGCTGCTGTCGTACATCAACCGCGCTGCCTCCACCGCCGAAGCCGGCTACTTTCAGGCCGGCTACACGCTGCTTGTGCGGTACACCAGTTTCATCTTCGGGGCCTTGGCAGCAGAGTATTTTCCGAGGGTGAGTGCAGTGCATGGCTCTGCGCGGCGGCTTTCAGTGTATGCGTCGCATGAGGTGTCGCTGCTGATGTGGGTATTCGTACCGGTGTGTGCCGCGTTCATAGCCGGCGCACCGCTGATGGTTGAGGTGCTGTATGCCCCCGACTTCGAGTGCGTGCTGCCGTATCTCTACACCGGGGCCTTGGGGGCCGTGCTCCGCTGCTGGAGTACGTCCCTGAGCTACATCATTCTTGCCAAGGGTGACGGTCCGCGCTATCTGCTCTCAGAGGTGCTGATAGCCGTGGGGTTTGTGGGGCTGGGCATATTGTGCTATTCGCAGTGGGGCCTCAACGGCATGGGCGTGGCCTACGTGGGGTCATACATCTTCGAGAGCGTGCTGCTGTGGCTTCTGACCCGCCGCTACGGGGTTAGAGTGAACCCGCGGACAGTCAGGCAGATGGCGTTGGCACTGCTGACGGTGAGTGCCTGTTCGGCCATGGCTGTTCTGCTGCCGCAGTATTGGCTCGGTAACGTGCTCTGCGCCTTGGTGGCCCTTGGCGCGGGAGGGCTGGGAGTGATGAAATTCTATTCCACAAAGACAAGATAATCAACGATGAACCCACAGACAGATAGAGTAAAGGAAGCGTTCAATGCCATCAAGCAGCAATTTGCCCTGATGAAAAACGGGGTGGTGTCAGATACCCTCGCGGCCATGAAGTTGCCTCACCGTATTATATGGGGGCTCAACCTGCCGCAGCTCAAGGAGATAGCGGCGGGCGTTGAGCCGTCAGCAGAGCTTGCGATGATGCTCCGGGGCGACAAGGGCACGCGTGAGAGCGTGCTGATAGCCCCGATGGTAATG
Source organism: Candidatus Amulumruptor caecigallinarius (assembly GCA_023665605.1). Classification (GTDB taxonomy): domain Bacteria; phylum Bacteroidota; class Bacteroidia; order Bacteroidales; family Muribaculaceae; genus Amulumruptor; species Amulumruptor caecigallinarius_B. The sequence goes on from JAMPDP010000004.1 coordinate 92,004, forward strand.
CCGCGCGAGCAGGTAGACTTCCGAGGAGGCATGGAGTGGGTAGACGACGCGCCCACCGCAGAGGCGATAGACATCAGGGTGCACACGCTGCTTCGTCACCTCCCCTTCGCACCCGAACTGATGGAGCAGCTTGCCGCCTCCGAGGCTCCAATGCGTCGATATGCGGCGATGCGGCTGCTTGCGGGGATGGTGAGGAGCGACGTGAACAGGGCAAGAGAGCTTGCCGAGGCCGAGCTTGCCAGCGGGGAGCCACTGACTCGCATCCCGGCAAGAAACATTCTGGATGACATCGAGTGGATATAAGTTTTTGCGTGCTCGCTTTGCGCCCGCGACTCTTAAATAAAGTTAAATCCGTGCAATTTTGCTGCAAAAATATGTTTTACAACATAAAAGTTCTTACATTTGCAATGTGTTTTTCATGGTATTAGATTTAAGGTTAAGAAGATTATTCGTCGCGACGACGAGTAATTTTTTTTTGCCCGCTCCCAACCCCTGAAATCACCCGAAAACCCTTAAATTTGCATCTTGAAGTAATTTAGAGCTTGTTTAATAATACCCAACACTCCGATATGTCATCCGTAGAGCAGACCATGAGGCAGATTCTCGATGCCGAGAGCCGCGCCATCAAGGAAATCCCATACACTCCCGCTTTTGACAGGGCCGTTGAGCTCATCGTGGACCGCGTGCATCGCCGCGGCGGCAAGCTCGTCACTGCCGGCATGGGCAAGGCCGGGCAGATCGCCATGAACATAGCCACTACGTTCTGCTCCACCGGTATCCCCGCCGTCAACCTCCATCCCAGCGAGGCGCAGCACGGGGATCTCGGCGTGATTCAGCCCGGCGACGTAATGCTCCTGGTGAGCAACTCCGGCAAGACGCGCGAGATTATTGACCTCGTTCACCTTGCGCGCAATCTCTATCCCGACCTCCCCATGATGGTGATTACCGGCAATCCCGACAGCGAGCTTGGCTCACTGACTGACATCACCATCGGCACCGGGGGCGCGCCCGAGGTGTGCCCGCTCGGCATGACTCCCACCACAAGCACCACAGCCATGACCGTCATAGGCGACATCCTGGTGGTCAGCGTGATGAACGCTACCGGCTTCACCCGCGAGGAGTATGCCAAGCGTCACCACGGAGGTTATCTCGGCAGCGTCGCCAAACAATCCTGCAACTAATACCTTAGAAAATGAGAAAGACGGCAGTTATAGGCGCCGCCGCGCTTGACATCAACATTCAGGGCGACCAACCCATATCCATCACCCCTGACGGGCGCATGCTCGCCACTGCCGTGGCCCTGGCGCGTGCCGCGCAGCCGGTAACGTTCGTCAGCGAGGCGGCACGCGACCGCGTCGGCGACATCATTGTCGACAACCTCGCCCGCGCCGGCGTAGACACCCGCTGTATCGACCGATACGCCGGCGGGCACACCCCCGTCAATCTTCGCTTCGCCCCCGATGCCACTCACCCCGAGGGGGATGCCGTGCGCTATCGCGCTTACCCCGAGGAGAATTTCGATGCCGTATGGCCGCGCGTCGATGCCGATGACATCGTGGTGTTCGGCGACTACTTCGCCGTGGCGCCACGCAACTCACGCTTCATCCGCGAGTTCATCACCAGCTGCCGCCAGCGCCGTTGCATCACCCTCTATGCTCCCGGCTTCAACGTCCATGCCGGCAAGCAGCTCACCCCCGTCAAACCGGCACTGCTCGACAACCTTGAGTGGGCGGACATCACCGTGGCCACGGCTGATGAGGTGGAGGTGCTATTCGGCACACGCAACCTTGCCGAGGCTTACCGCGACAGCATCTCATTCTACTGCCCTGACTTCATTGGCCTAAGCGCAGACTCCGGCCTGGCCACGCTCACCTACTTCTCCAAGGGGCATGCCATCCAGGAACCTCTTGCCGACGAGAGCATGGTGACGACAGCCCCGGGCAACGCATCGGTGATTGCCGCCGTCGTCTCCGGCATTATCGCCGCGGGAGTGGGTTGTGCAGACTTCCGCGCCGGTCTCAACGATGATATGCGTCTGTCTATACTCGGCAACATCAATCCTCAATCATAACCATGGCCACCACATCTCTGAGCCCAGCCTTCGTGGCCCGCACAGCTCCTGCCGGAGTCCTCTCTCCGGCACGCCGCCGTGTGGCCGGAAGTGCTGCTGATATGCTGACAGCCCTCCGCGAAGCCCCCTTTGACAGCGCACTTGACTATCTTCACTCCTACGGGACACGTCTGGTGGAGCGTGACGAGGCCGCCACGGCGGTGCTTACTCTGGAGGAGCTTGCCGGCATCCTCGCCGAGGAGGACTCGCTCAGCCGCGCTGACTCCGACCTCCACACGGCTATCCTCAGCACCCTCACGGCTCTCCACATAGAGCGTCAACGTCTTGACGAGGCACTGGTGACCGGGGCCGCCGCCCTTTCACTCCTCGCCGCTGACCCGCGCCGCAAGGATGAACCGTTTCTGGCCTGCCTCGGCTGTCTGCTCTTCGACCTGGCGCAGGCTCACGCCGCACGCGGCGAGCTAAAGAGTGCCGAGCGCGAGGTAGAGAAGGCCGTCAAGGTGCTCGAAAGGCTCGCTCGCACTGATGCCAACCGCTATGGCCCGGCACACATCATGGCCATGGATGCCTCGGCGGGCATATACCGCTCCAGCGTCAAGCAGGCCAATGTGTTGGCCCACGCCCAGGTGGCCACGGCTACATACCTGGAGATGATGAAGGCCGGCGGCGATGACGCGGCAATGCGCACGGCCACCGATGGGTTGATTGACTCGCTCACCACCCAGGGGGCCACGCTCATGCAGATGGGCAAGCCTCGTCAGGCAGTTGGTTTCTTCACCCGCGCTCTGAAGCTCCTCACGCGCATCAATCCGGAGACAGACCTCCGCAGCCTCGCCCTCTCCATTGACCTCGGCGAGGCTCTCGTGGCGACTAAGGCCACGCGCGACAAAGGTGTGCATCTGCTCAACACCATGCTCCACAAGGCCACGCGCCTCGGAGCCGATGACCTGCACCGGCGCATCGTCGACAGCCTCGTCAACGTCAAGACCAACCGCCTGGACATCCTCTCCATCTGGCACAAAATATTCCCCCGATGAACTCCTTTCTCTCCTCCGTCTCCTCCCGGCCGGCGCACTCGGGGCGGTGGCTCCTCGCAGTGACGCTCCTTGGTGTCACAGCATCGTGCGGCAGCGACTCCGGCAACGCTTCGCGTGTTCGCGAGCAGGTGACCACCGCTGAGGTGCGCCCGGTCAACACCATTGCCAACGGCGACTATGACGGCATCATCAAGGCCCAGCACACTGTTGAGGTCAGCTCACGCGCCGAAGGAGTGCTCCGCTCCCGCCTCTTTGTTGAGGGCGCGGGCATACATCGCGGGCAGCCTCTGTTCCAGATTGACCCCACTGTATATCAGGCGCGGGTAAGCAAGGCAAAGGCTAATGTGACCAAGGCACAGGCCAATGCACTGAAAGCACGCCGTGACCTTGACCGTATCACCCCTCTGTATGAGGCCAATGCAGCCTCGCGGCTCGACCTTGACAATGCAACGGCAGCCTTTGAGAACGCTTCCGCCGACCTCGAAGTGGCGCGCGCTGACCTGGAGATGGCGCAGGTGGAGCTGGCAGACACTCGCATCAAGGCCCCCATCACCGGCTTCATATCGCGCAGCAACGTTGATGAGGGAGCCTACGTGGGACCCGGTAGCGGAGCCCTTGCCACGATGGTCAATGTGGACTCGGTGTATGTGGAGTTCGCTCTCACCACGGAGCAGTACGCACGCTCCCGCGCACACGGTCTTTGCTTCGACGCCAACTGCACCAACCCCGCCCATGAGCGTGACTATGTGATTTCTGTCACCAATACAGACGGCGAGCCTTACCCATTCAAGGGGCGTGTGGACTTCGCAGCCCACCGTGCGGAGACTGACCGTGTGGTGATTCGCGCCAAGGTTCCCAACCTCCCCCATGTACTCCTCCCCGGGTCTCGGACGCGCGTCCGCGTGGAGGCGGCATCCCCGCGTGATGTCATAGCCGTGCCACTCGACGCGGTGGTGCATGACGGCCCGCGCTACTTCGTCTACATCCCTGAGGGAAGCTCTTACGCACTGCGCACAGTCAACCCCGGCCCCATCCTCGGCGACTCCATCATCATTGAGTCCGGGCTGGCGGCGGGTGACCACGTGGTGGTGGGCGGCCTCTCCACACTCATCTCCGAGGAGCTCACGCCGCTCAATGTCACAACGGCGTCTGCCACCCCAACCGTTGCGCCATGAAGCCCCGGCACACTCTTGTCGCCACGCTCCGGCGTTATTCGGTGGCCGTCATAGCAGCCACTGCAATGTGCTGCTGTCACCCCACGGCCGGTCTGCGCCAACCGGACACGGCCATTCTCCCCACATCTTTCATCCCCGAAGACACCACACGTGTCGACACTGCGGGCATCCTCCCCGGCACCAAAGCCGATTCCCTGCGCCGCGCGTACTCTGCGCTCCGCATCGACTCGGCCGGCATTGCCTCACTCCGCTGGTGGCAGATATTCAATGATCCCACACTCCAGACCCTCCTGGAGCGCGCCGTGGCCCACAACCGTGACCTCAAGGCGGCGGCGGCAAGGGTAGAGGAGGTGCGCGAACTCTTCGGCATCGCCAAGGCTGACTATTACCCCCACGTGTCATTCACCGCCGAGGGTCAGCGCGAGACCAAGTGGGAGCACCCCTCGAAGTCCAAGTCGGGCGGGGCTCCTGTGGCCGAGCGGCAGGCGGGAAATTACTCGCCGGACCCTCAGATAACTCTGAAACTCAACGTGGGATGGGAGATAAACCTCTGGGGCAAGCTCACATGGGCACGCCGTCAGGTGGCGGAGAACTATACAGCCACCATCGACGATGAACGGGCCATGCGCATGGATGTCATCTCGCGGGTGGCCTCCACCTATTTCCGCCTGGTGGCCCTCGAAAATGAATACTCCATAGTGCGTTACGCCCTTGACAACCGCCGGGAGTCTATGGAGAAGGCGCGCCTTCGTTTTGAGGGGGGCCTCACCTCGGAAACGGTCTATCAGCAGGCACGCACTGACTATCTGAGTGCAGCCACCCTCATTCCGGGCATTGAGCGCCAGCGCAAGATGCTCCGCAATGCCCTGGCACTGCTGACCGGCTCATTTTCCGGAATAGACACCATCGCACCCACGCTCAACCTCGCCGACGTGCTCCCTCCCACGCTACCCACGGGAGTACCCTCCCATCTGCTCCGTCAGCGCCCTGACCTGCGTGCCGCGGAGGCCCGCATGCGTGCGGCGGCCGATGGGGTAGGTGTGGCATACACAGACCGCTTCCCCTCGCTGTACCTCAGCTTCTCGGCCGGCTGGTGGAACTCCTCGTTCTCGCGCTTCTTCAAGTCACCGTACTATTACCCCATCGGCGGCATCACCGGCAACGTGTTTGACTTCGGGCGCAAGCAGCGTGAGTATCGAGCAGCCATAGCCCGTTATGACCAGGCGTGCCACGCCTATGAGCAGTCGCTCCTCGGGGCGTTTGCCGAGGTGCGGGACGCGGTGGCCTCCTATGAGAGCTACCACCTCACCGCCGAGACCAACCGCGAGCTCACACGGTCGGCTGCCGAGTATGTGCGCCTCGCCGAGCTCCAATATCACGGGGGAACCCTCAGCTTCCTTGATGTGCTCGATGCCCGACGCGCTCTGCTCAACTCGTCGCTTGACATGAGCAATGCCCTGCGCGACGAATACCTCGCTCTGGTCAATCTCTATAAGGCCCTCGGCGGAGGCTGGGAGATGCCCGGAGAGTGAACCCCGCGCTGTGCCCGGGTGTTTCTTTTACAGCACGCGAGTGCTTGTTGACTATCACTTTGACGTTATACCTTATTATATACCATACCAACATATCCAAACATTGACCGATATGAACTTTCTCACTAATGACAAGCTCGTCATCGTCGGCGCAGCCGGCATGATTGGCAGCAACATGGCTCAGACAGCCATTATGATGGGTCTCACCCCGAACCTCTGTCTCTATGACCCCTACGCTCCCGCTCTTGAAGGGGTAGCTGAGGAGCTCCGCCACTGCGGTTTCGAGGGGGTGAACATCACCTTTACCTCAGACATCAAGGAGGCTCTGACCGATGCCAAGTACATCGTCAACTCCGGCGGCGCCGCCCGTAAGGCCGGGATGACGCGCGAAGACCTCCTCAAGGGTAACGCCGCCATCGCTGAGCAGTTTGGCAAGGATGTGAAGGCCTATTGCCCCGACGTGAAGCATATTGTAGTGATTTTCAACCCCGCCGACATCACAGGCCTCATCATCCTGCTCTACTCCGGCCTGAAGCCCTCACAGGTCACCACTCTGGCCGCTCTTGACTCTACGCGCCTGCGCTCGGAGCTCGCCAAGCAGTTTGGCGTGTCCATGGATGAGGTGAAGGGTGCACGCACCTATGGCGGCCACGGCGAGCAGATGGCAGTCTACGCCTCCACGGCTACCGTTGCCGGCGAAAACCTTACTGGCCTCATCGGCACACCCCGCTTCCCCAACGAGGCTTGGGATGAGATGCGCCAGCGCGTGATCCAGGGTGGCAAGCATATCATTGACCTCCGAGGCCGCTCATCATTCCAGAGCCCGGCCTACGTCTCCATCGAGATGATAGCCGCCGCCATGGGTGGCAAGCCTTTCACATGGCCCGCCGGCACCTATGTCAACAATGCCCGCTTCTCACACATCATGATGGCCATGGAGACCACCATCACCGCCGACGGCGTAAGCTGCAAGACCCCCAAGGGCCTTCCCGCCGAAGATGCTGAGTTGGAGCAGAGCTACAAGCACCTCTGCGCACTCCGCGACGAGGTGATTGGCCTCGGCATCATGCCTCCCATCGACAAGTGGGCCTCCATCAACCCCAACCTCGACACCGAGACCTGTCCCGCATAATCCACTCAGCTGGACCTCATAAAACCGGCCCCCTGCCGCGCAAATCGCGCCGCAGGGGGCTGTCTATATCATTCATCGCGCCCTCACCGGATCTTCCCCTCATGGGCCAGCGTGATCAGCCGCGGCCCGGGCACGAGAAATATCTCCAGCCTGCGGTTGGCGGCGCGCCGCGCGCGGGTGTCGTTGGGGGCAAGCGGACGGCTGTCCCCCATCTCGTAGTTGATGATGAATATATCCTGATTCACATGGCCATCCTCCATCAGCCATGCATATATGCTCTGGCTGCGGGCCGATGACAGGTCGTCGTTGTAGCTCTCAGAGCCGGTGTCATCGGTGTGCACGGCATACACCAGCTTAAACATATCCGCCGTGTGAAACAGCGGCAGCAGCGGCCTCAGTTGCGCCGCCGCGTCGGGAGAGAGCAGCGTGTCGTTGGGCAGAAACAGCGCGTCAGTCGGGATGGTCACCACCACCACTTCGCCGCCGCGCATCAGCTCTACTTTGTACTTCTGGCCCAGTTTCTGCGCCAAGGCCCGCATATAGCGCTTAACAGCCTCCTTCTCAGCCGGTTGCACCGGTGGGGTGGCAAGGTTCTCCTCAAGCTCCATATCGAGGGCCGCGCTCTCGTCATAGTTGGCGTATGGGTCCACGAAGTTGTCGCCCCGTGCCGTCACGGGGAGCACCGCTGCCATCAAGGCCACTGTAAGCAGGGTGATTGCCTTAGAGAATGGAATTCTCATAGTCAATCTCGGCGGTGATGATCGGCTCGATATCCTCGGGTGCGATGGTCGAACCCTTGTCCTTGGAGAGCATCTTCCGCACATGTGCCTTCAGCAGCTCCAGCTCGGCGGCCTCGTCATCGTCGTCCTCCTCAAGGGCGGTGGCAGGGTCAAGCAGGCCGCTCTCCTCATAATAGTCCCAGATTATGTCAATCACATTGAGGATTTCGTCGTCGCTGTAACGCTCGGCACGCTCCGCGGGCAGCTGCGACAATATATATTCTATTGCTTTCTTCTCGTTATACTCCATAATGAAGTGATTTAAACTTTTTGCGAAAACTCAAGAAGTGTTTAAATTGGTTTTCTTCAAAAGCAATATTCATTAATATTTTGGCATCTTCCACCTCTTTCATCAGTCGTGATGCCCGCATCACTCCTTCTTCAAGAGTTGAAATCTGCTCAAAATCTTAATAAATCTTGCATTTGAAAAAAGTTTAAATCACTTCAATCCACAAAATTACCCACAAACCGCTCAATTTCCGCGTCGGCGCTCCTTAAACTTTCTTAAAATTCAAGCGGGAATGTGTATCTTTGACACCGCGAAACTCTCGTCACTCACATTGAAGTGATTTAAACTTTTTGCGAAAACTCAAGAAGTGTTTAAATTTGTTTTCTTC
>JAMPDP010000005.1 GCA_023665605.1 Candidatus Amulumruptor caecigallinarius
TGAAGTAATCCACAAGGCTCACGGCATTCTCCACCGACACAAGGTCAATCTCCGATTTGTCGGCCTCACCGCAAGCCCAACGCGCCAACTGGAGTATAAGACAGAAACGGATGGCGTGGAAATCGAATTTGTTGAACACTCCTTTGAGAGAGTCATTCTCCTCGCGGTTGCAGTCGTCGGTATTGTCGCGCTGCCACTCATAGAGCCGTGCCTTTGCCTCCGGCGTGAAAGATAGCACGGTCGGCACTACCAATCCGTTTTCATCGGTTTCGTATGGCATATCCACAAGCCTTTGGATAATCTCAGCCCAAGCAGCCTCGATGTCGAACGACGGCTCTTTGTCGCTCCATGCCTGCTTGTCCTGATTGCTGGCTATGGCAAAGAGAAGACGGTCGATGAAGCCGTTGGAACTACGACTGCCCTGCGCCAACTCATTGAGTATGCCGTTCTGGATAGTGCCGATAACCGAAATGAACGGCCGGCTGATATAGACGGAGTCTTTCGCCCCCTTTCGGTCGGAGAAGATGGGGTTGGCGTTGTAGAGCTTCAGCCAATACTCCTCGTCAGAGCCACAGTTGTATCGGTTGAAGTTCTTGAACCATCCCGCAAGTTCATCATTCCACATGCAGATGCCACGCAGATTATGGGAGTGTATAAGCAGCATGGCCTCCGGCGTAGCGTCGGATATGAGGAAACGTTTCCTTACAGGCTGGACGGGGTGCGCCACAGTCCTTTCTTTCATCGGCAGCTCGCATTGGCGGTTATACTCCGCAAGTTCTTTTGTGTAGGCATTGTGGGCGATGCCGTCGATGTCGGAGAAGGGACGGATGGCGAAGTTCAGCGGATGCGACTTGCAAGCGCCGGGACGGCCGACGAGAGCCATGAACAGAATCGCGCTCTCGTCCCATTTCCCCTTCAGCCGGGCGAAATGAGTGTTGCCGATGCCCAAACCGAGAGCCACAAGCATGGCCCCGGCAAGGTAATCCACCGGATAGCCGTAGCAGTCGTTTGCCTCACGGATGATACGCTGGATCTTCATCGGCATTGCACTGAGAGGAAAGTCTCCGCCCTTGATACTCACAGCCAAGTTCACTGCCTTGCCGAGAACCATCATCGGGTCGATACCCTTTGGTTTTGAATTGTTCGCTTCCATAGGCTATCGGGATTTAATGAAGTTGACACGTGTGCCGCGACTGATTTCGGCTTCCATCTCAGCGAAAGACTTCACAGAAGACTCTCGCTTGAATCCTTTGACATGGGCAACAAGCTCATCCTCGATGAAACGCCACTCCTTTTCATCCGGATTTTTGTAGGCCGGAATTTTACCTTCCTGTGCGAGTTTATACACAGTTGGCCTTGCCTTGCCAAGAATACGGCAAGCATCGCGCATACCGATGAATTTGGTTGACGACTTACTTTTACTTCTCTCGGAGGAGAGTTGAGCTCGAAGCTCCCTCACCTCATTGGCCAATTCTCTTACGAGATTGACCAGCGATGACACTGCACCCGGCAGCTCATCGAACGTTAAAACTTTTTGTAACATAAAACTGGCGACTCCACTTTTATATGGAATCGCCAGCAAAGTTCGGAAGTGTTTAAACGGTGGAATTAGACACCCGACAATGTCTCAAATACACTCTGCTTACACCGTGCGTACACCCTAAAATTTATTCATCAATAGCCATAGCAATCATCTTCTAAAATATTGTCACCAAGGCAATAAGGTTCTAATTCCATATCAGCGAACGCTGCTTCCCTTGCTGAATTGGATTTTTTTGATGATTTTGTTGACTTGGTTTTCTTCTCAGCGGATTTTGACTCAGATTTTGTCTTTGTCTCTTTTTTTGATGAGAATTTTGCCTTTGCAGATTCTTGTTCGGCAGTTTCCTCCAGATTCGGAACGACAAAATTTTCAACGTCTTTATTGAGTTTTATACGTCCTTGTCTCGGATTGCAAGCGAGTTTCCTCTCTATGGAGCAGACTTCGGCATCATTGAAAGTATGTGGAAACACTCCTTTCAGAAAATGTGCAATATGTAGATTGTATTTCTTGAATGGTTTTGCAATATTCCATCCGAAGTGCATCATCTCCGTAGTGGTTATGTCATCAGGAAGAGTGATGGCATCAGCCTCGGTATATTTGGGAACATCATTGCAGTTAATGAAATCAGTAACTCTGTCTATGATTTTCTCCACAATATCCGGATTAACGAATTCAGACATAGTGTAGCCAACATATTGAATCACGCTTGTTTCTTTTTTCTTCTGACGCTCTTCGTAACGCTTCTTGGCTTCGTCTCGTCTGCTCCCATAGTCTATCACTATCTTGTCAGGAACAGGAGTTTCGATTTTGACTATTTCGGCAGATGGATGTGTAGTTTGTTCAACCGTTTGCTCGTCTTTGGATGCTTCTACTTTTCCATCCTCAATCTGTGGATGAACGGTTTCTTGTATTGACTCAACTTCAACAATTGGTTCTTTCTGTTTGAGTCCAAACCATTTGAAGATTGTCTCAAAGCCTTCGGCTATCATCATGCCTAATTTCTGGGTCAAGACACCATGCAAGGCAAGATACAGCAAGCCGAAGATTACGATTATGCCACCAAAGATTAGGTTGGCATTGAAGGCACTGATACCAGCAGTGTCAATAGCTGATTGGCGGGCAAGTGCGGCGAGAATTAGGGCAGCCAGGCCTATCCAAAGCCATAGCTGCCAATGGTCGGGGATTTGTCCGTTCTTCATTTTATAATTTTTATGTTTGTAAAGATTTCATCAGATTTTATAACACACAAATATGGGTTGATGTTCAACGAAACAGATAATGCCACCCGGCTTTGATCGGATGGCACAATCTTAGATTGAGTCTGAAAAATTTATTTTAGTGAGATAATTTTCGATGCCTCACGTTTCTTTTCATCGACGACATCAGCGTATATCATCGTGTTCTTGATGCTACGGTGCGTCAGCATCTTGCTTATTGTCAGCACATCTACACCATTTGCGGCAAGTAGGGTAGCGTAACTGTGTCGCATGGAGTGGAATGTTATCTTACGGGTTATGCCAGCTGATTTCAGCCATTCCTTAAGAGGATGGTTAACCATGTGGCGTTTAAGACCCTTGAATACCAGACCTTCTGACCGTTCTCCACATAAAGCGAGAGTTTCATCGCTGATGGGCAGGTTGGTCTCTTCCTCTGTCTTCTCAGTACACATACGGATAACATATCCGCTATCCTGACACATCTGAATATGCTCCCACTCAAGTTGCAGAATATCACTGATTCTCAAACCAGTCATACAACTGAACAGAGTTGCTTGTTTTAGAACCGGTATCTTGCAAGGTGTCTCGACGAGTAATTTAATCTCCGATAATGTGAGGTACTCCTTTTTCACTTCCTTCCATTCAATCTTGTCAAGGAAGTCATTGAGATTTTCTCTGAGATAACGCTCCTGATATGCCATTTTCAGCAGGGCACGGAATGTTGACCAGTATCCGGCGGCTGAATTATGACTGATGTTTCTTCCTTTGCCATTGTTGCGTTGCCGTTTGGCAGAAAGGAGATAGGCGCGGAAACCGTTGCAGAAATCGACTGTAAGATCGTTGAATCTGCACTTGCCATTGCAATAGATATTGAAATGGCGATAGACACAGTCCCATTTCTCATATTTCTCACGACATTTGCGTTTGAAGTAGTCAAGGAAGTCCATACGGAGTTTGTCCTTGTCGAGGAAGTCAAACTTCTCGTTGAGCAACTGCTCAAAGCGACGGCAACGGATGGCTTCAGCCTTTTCTTCCATTGAGGCGTTGAACTGTTTCTCTCGCTCATTCTTGGGCGTGGCATAGATGTAGATGCCGAGTGTCTCACGGCGGCTCATACGGTTGGTATGAGGGTTGCGGATAGCAGGATAGAAGTCGAGGTAGAGCGATATGCGTCCACCTGAGATGGCCTTCTTGCGAAGGAAAACTTTAGTGCATGTATTCATACGCAGTTGGTGTTTAAATTTATGATTTTACGGCAAAGGTAGCGGGTGCTTCAATGGTGGAATTGAACACCCGGATAATGCAGGTGTACACCCTTCGTACACCTGCAATACACCCATCAAATCGATGGTGGAGCAAACAGATTATCAAGCTCTTGCTTTGAAATTTTAATTATTCTGCCAACTTTTATCTTTGTTATGTTGTAGGTCTTTATATAGTGGTAAAGTTGGTCGCGTGTCATGTCGAAATGTGCCATTGCCTCTGCCATAGTGTAGTATTCCGGCTCTACTGGAAAGGCTGTGCCTTTAGCTATGTCAAAATGCCTTTTTGAATAGAATGTTTTGCTTCCTTCTTTCTTCTTTGGAATCCGTTCTTTGGAGACGAAACAGTATATAGCTGACAGTGTCATTCCATAGTCCTTTTGTATTTCTTCTGTAGTGTACCATTCGGTTATGTCTTCAGCCGGCTTTTGCGTGGCAAAGTAGCGGTCAACATGAGATTTGCTCCATATTGTCTTGCCACGGCTCTGAGTTCTTGGCCACTTCTCACGCTTGGCAATCTCATATAAGCCCGAATTGGAGATGCCATATTTCTCCTGTATTTCCTTTGAGGTGTAGAATTCCGTAATGGCTGCTTTCTCTTTTGCCGGTCGCAACTCATACTGATGAGAGCCATCAAAAAGAAAATTGAGACATTCCCTGCGGATAAGAGTTTTGCCCTTGAACTGGAAGCAAGGAATAGAATTTGCCGCCAGATAATTGTAGATGCTCCGGCGGCTGACTCCCAGTAGAGCAGAACACTGGCCGGGAGTAAGGAAAGGGCTTTCAGTGATATTCTTAGGTTCATTGGCTTTAGCCTGTTCCTTCGCTACATGTTCCTTTCTCTTTGCATACTTGTATGCGTGTTCAGCACAACGCTTACAGCAGTAGCGTGTGGTGCATTTGCGAGCGATAAAAGTGTTTCCACACCACTCGCAGGTCTTGGTGATTTCAATCGTGCTACTCATTCGTTTTACGCTTTTATTTCTGTTAATTTTCTGTTAAAAGTGTGCAAGGGCGTGCAATGGTGTGCAACCGTGTGCAAGTCGTCCACGACCTTGCGATTGGTTCGGCCTCGGTTGAGTCATGAGATACAACTGAGGTACAAAAATGGGCGTAAAATCGAGCAAAAACGATTGAAATCGAATACTGCGACAACACAAATGGCACCCCGTAAAGAGTGCCATATTAATAGATTATGTTATAATTTAATCGTTGTTAATAACCGAGTTATTTGCCGATGCAGAAGCGGGTGAAGATGGCGGTTAGTAGGGTGGGGGTGGTGATGGCGCCGGTGAGGGTGGCTAAGTGGCGGAGGGTGGCGCGGAGGCTTTGTGCTACAAGGTCGGCGGGGATGTTGGCTATTAGGGCTTCGCGGGCTTCTGCGGCGGAGGACCGGGCTCGGATGAGGCTTTCGTAGTGACGTATGTTGGTTACTGTGACTTCTGAAGGGGCATAGTTGACTTTGGCTATCTCAGACAACCTGCGTTTGAGTGCTGCGAGCGTTTGCGGTTCCCGGCTGCTGTATGGTGTGGCTTTTTGTGGAGTCGCGAGTGTTTCAGTCTCTGGGAGGATATGTGGTGGAGTGGCCGGTTCCGATGTTATGAGAATCTGATGCTCGTGGTTGCTGACGCTCTCTTTGGTGTCGGCTATTAGGTCGTGTTTGCCCAGAAGGGTTATTATGGTGGGTGTTGGGTGTGAGGTGTTGAGGAGTTGAATAAGACGTTCGCTGACTTCGCTGGTAAGCTCACGGGTGGCTGTGGGGTCTATGAGCCAGATAATGATGGCGGCGTCACGAGCTTTGGCTGCGGCGCGATCTATGCCGAGCTGCTCCACGATGTCGGTGGTGCGACGCAATCCGGCGGTGTCGATAAATCTGAAGAGTGTCCCGCCAATGAGTGTGGTGCCTTCTATGGTGTCGCGTGTGGTGCCGGGGATGTCGCTGACTATTGCCACGTCATCAGACAGGAGCTGGTTGAGCAGTGTGGACTTGCCGGCGTTGGGCGTACCGATGATGGCGACGGGAATGCCCTCCTTTACGGCCACTCCGGTGGCGTAGCTTTCGGTGAGTGTGTCAATTTCGTGGATGATTTCTTCGGCAAGTGCAATAAGCTGTTGACGCGATGCAAACTCAACATCTTCTTCGCTGAAATCAAGTTCCAGTTCAAGCAGGGAGGCCAGTTCAAGCAGTCTGTCATGCAGTGAGTGGATGCGGGCTGAAAAAGCTCCTTTAAGTTGTGATTGAGCCAGCTTGTGCTGGGCTGCAGTGTCGGCCGCAATCACATCGGCTACCCCTTCGGCTTGAGTGAGGTCAAGGCGCCCGTTGATGAAGGCGCGCCGGGTAAATTCTCCCGGTTCTGCCATGCGTGCGCCGGCATGAATGAGTGCTTTCAGAGCCTCACGCTGGATGTATGGTGAGCCGTGGAGGCTCAGCTCCACGGTGTCCTCTCCGGTATATGAGCGCGGAGAGCGAAATACCGTGGCCATACATTGATCCAGTTCGGTTCCGTCAGTGTCTATGATGGCTCCAAGATGAGCTGTGTGACTCTCAACCTCTGACAGAGGTTTGCCTCGCCAGATACTGTCAGTCACTGTTACTGCTGCCGGTCCGCTGATGCGCACCACCGCTATGCCCCCGCGACCCGGAGGTGTGGAGATGGCGCAGATGGTGTCTGCTGCTGTGTCGGATGGGTTCAATGCAATCGGCTCCATCTGTTGAAGTTACATTGCGACTCCAGCACGGTCTCTATGCTGTCAGGGAGCGCGGCGAAGAAGTCGTAGCCCGTTAGACTCTCCACGCTGTCAATGGTGACAGCACAGTGCTGGACGCCCCCTTCCACATATGCGTTGGGCATCAGGAAGCCGATACCTTGCGGAGGGTTTGCGTACGGCGACACTACTACCTTGAAAAAACGTGCCGGAACTTCCACGTGTGTCCGGCCGATGTGAGCCAGCGGGGTGTCGCCGGGTACCGGGCCTGTGACTATATATACGATACTGTCTGCTTCGGCACGCTGCCGACATTTCTGTTCCAGTGTGTTCCAAGCCCCACTATTGAGCGACTTCACTTGCGGACACATATTGGTCATGTAGAAGCACTCCGTCATGGCCTGTTGGCTCCACTTCATGTCACCGGCGGGAGCCATGTGACCGCGGTCGAAGCCTGTGTGTTTATAATCGTCGGGTGTGGCGCAGCCGTCCACTGAGGGGTCTGTGGAAAACGAGCCGTTGCGCTTTCCCTTACCGCGCGCTTCCTCGGCCGTCAGCTCCCAAGCCACCCAGTTGGGCAGGTGTGTATCTTTGTTGAAGCTGAGTGTATATCCCTCATACTCCTTGATTTGTGACGGTATGTCGGAGGGCATCATCACTCTCGTCATGGCATCGGAGTCAAGTTGCCCATTGAAGTTGGGGCCGTCATTAAGACAGGTGCGTGCGCTCCAAGCAATGCCAATTGCTACTGCAAGAATTAATAGAAATTTTTTCATTTACAGCCCTTAATAAGCTGACCTCTTAAATTCATTGATAATGTTACTAATCTCGCGTACATCGGCAGTCGAGGTTGCCTCTGAGATTGGCAGTGACAGAATAGATGACGCGAGCCTGTCAGTGATTGCGAAATTATTACGGCAATCAAGAGCTTGATAGCAAGGCTGATGCATGGGCGGGGTGGGGTAGTGAATGTCTGTGCCAACGCCACGGTCAGTAAGGTAACTGCGAAACTCTTCGCGATGCGCTCCGGCATCAATCACATACTGATGCCACACATGGTCACTTGCCTGGACAGGTGCCTGCGGGGGGACTATGTATGTCGAGTTTATAAGCTCGGTGTACAGAGCCGCGTTCTCGCGGCGTCGGCTGTTGACGTGCTCAATATGGCGTAACTTCACGCGTATCATGGCTGCCTGTATCGGGTCAAGCCGACTGTTGACACCGGCGTATATGTTGTGGTATCGGCGGTCGCTGCCATAATTGGCAAGCGCATGTACGGCGGAAGCCAACGCTTGGTCATCGGTGGTGACGATACCGGCGTCGCCGAGTGCTCCCACGTTCTTGGTGGGATAGAAGCTGAACGCTGCCGCATGTCCCAGGTGACCTGTCATCAAGCCCCCGGCTATACCCGGCGTAGCAGATGTAGCACCTATGCTCTGAGCTGCATCCTCTATCGTTATGAGGCCACGGCGCATGGCTAAGTCGCGCAGCTCAGGCGTCCAGGCGTTGCGTCCGTATAAGTGCGTCACCATTATGGCCTTGGCCTGCGCCAAATCAGACTCAGTAATGGCTGCTGCATCTATGTTGTATGTCAGCGGGTCTGCGTCCACCGGGATGGGACGGAGTCCGGCGGCCGTCACTGCCAGTATGGTAGCGATGAACGTATTGGCAGGTACTATCACCCCATCACCTTTGCGGAGCTTGCCCAGTTGCACGTATCCGCGCAAAATTAATGTCAGTGCGTCCAAACCGTTGCCGGTGCCAATGGCATACCCAGCACCCGTGAGAGAACGGAGGTCATTTTCCAGCGCTTCGCACTCTTCACCTCCGATATAGCGACCTGACCGGACCACCCTCAGGGCAGCCTCGGCCAGCTCTTCTTCATAATGGGCGTTAACCCTCTTTAAGTCGAGAAACGGATACTTCACTCCTGCCGGTGATGTTGCACGATGTGTGATTAGCAATGAATAAGACGCGAGATGAGAGGCGGAACAGTAAATCTTGACTAAAACAGAGGTCCGGCTTCCGCTCGCAACTTGCAAAACCGGTCATAGTCACGCACATAGTCTGCTTCATTGTAGTCCGTAGAGACAATCGACAGACACACGGCACCGGAGCTGAAATTGTCAAGTGTACGCCATATGCCGGGTGGTATCAGGAGCCCTTCATACGGTCGGTTCAGCGTGAAGTGACGCCATGAGAAGCCGTCACTCACATTCACATTGAAGCTCCCGGTTGTGGCCACAAGCAGCTGATGCATCGTTAGATGCGAATGACCGCCACGCTCGGCTCCGGCGGGTACGTCGAATATCCAGTAGCACCGCTTGATGTCAAAGTCAATGGTGCCACCGGTTTGCTGCACGAATGTGAGGTTGCCCCGCGGGTCCTCAATCTTGGGCAGCCTGATGATTCTGGGCTCGCGGTCACTCCGCTCCATTCTCGGCGAGGTCTATCAGATAGCGGCCATATGCGTTGTTGCGCATCGGCTCGGCGAGCTTGAGCAACTGAGGGGCATCAATGAATCCACGGCGGAAGGCTATTTCCTCAAGGACTGCCACCTTGAAGCCCTGACGCTTCTCAATGGTCTCTATGAAGTTTGATGCCTCCATCAATGAGTCCGTAGTGCCGGTGTCAAGCCATGCAAAACCGCGGCCAAACAGTTGTACGTTGAGCTTGTCACGCTCCATATACACCTGATTAACCGTGGTAATCTCGAGTTCGCCGCGGGCACTCGGCTTGATGTTAGATGCCACATCCACCACCGAGTTGGGGTAGAAGTAGAGCCCGACCACGGCGAAGTTGGTCTCAGGCTCCTGAGGCTTCTCCACGATGTTCACGGCTTTGCCGCGCTCATCTATGGTCACCACGCCGTAGCGCTGTGGATCCTTCACCTTGTAGGCGAATATTGTAGCCTCGCTACTCTCGGCCGTGCGGGCCACAGCTGCGTTGAGCATACCGGTGAAGCCCTGCCCGTAAAATATGTTGTCGCCAAGCACCAGACACACATCATCGTCGCCGATAAACTCGCGTCCGATGATGAAAGCCTGAGCAAGCCCCTCGGGACGAGGCTGCTCTGCATAACTGAAATTCACGCCCATGTCATGCCCGTCGCCTAACAGGCGCTTGAAGCCCGGCAGGTCATAGGGTGTGGAGATAATCAGGATGTCACGGATGCCGGCGAGCATCAGCACCGAGATTGGGTAGTAGACCATCGGCTTGTCATAGATGGGAACAAGCTGCTTGGAGATGCCTCGGGTGATGGGATACAGGCGCGTGCCGGAGCCTCCGGCGAGAACGATACCTTTCATGCTACTGACGGTGTGGTGGTTAGAGAGATCTGTGTGAAACGTTAAGTGGGTGATGAACTGACTCAGCGGTTACCGTACATCTGTTCGTAGTAACGCTGATAGTCACCCGAAGTAACGCCTTCCACCCACTCTTGGTTGTCAAGATACCAGCGGATAGTCTTCTCGATGCCCTCCGTGAAAGGCGTTTCGGGATACCAACCAAGCTCGGTGGCTATCTTAGTCGGGTCGATGGCATAGCGCATGTCATGCCCCGGGCGATCAGTGACGTAAGTAATCAAGTCATAGTTAATCTCCTCAGGCTTAATTCCCTTGAGCAATGACTGATAGCGGGGTTCCTCCTTCATGATGCGTGCTATGGTGTCGATGACCAGACGCACTATGTTGATGTTCTGCTCCTCGTTGAAGCCGCCTATGTTATATACCTCGCCCAGACGCCCGTCGCGGAGCACCATGTCGATAGCCTTGGCGTGGTCCTCCACATAGAGCCAATCACGCACATTGTCACCCTTGCCGTAGACTGGCAGCTTCTTGCCCTCAAGGATGTTCTTGATAATCAGTGGAATGAGCTTCTCCGGGAAGTGATACGGGCCATAGTTGTTGCTGCAGCGAGTGATGTTCACCGGCATCCCGTAGGTCTCGTGATAAGCCAGCGTAATCAGGTCAGAGCCTGTCTTGGCCGCAGAATAGGGGGAGCGCGGAGCCAGAGGCGTCTCCTCGGTGAAGAATCCCTTGCCGAAAGTCTTCAAGTTCGTGCGCCCCGTCACCACGCGCTTCACATCATCGCTCAGGTGCAACGGCTGCGCCTCATCATAATCCTTGCTCAGAGAGCCGTAGACTTCGTCAGTGGAAATCTGGAGGTACTTCTTGCCCTGACGATACTTGGGGTGTCCCTGCTCATCCTTCCCCTCCAGCCACGCCTCGCGGGCGCAGTCGAGCATGTTCTGAGTGCCCAGGATGTTGGTCTCCAAAAACAATCGCGGGTTCTCGATGCTGCGGTCCACATGGCTCTCGGCAGCGAAGTTGACAACGTAGTCCGGGTCAAACTCAGCCATCAGACGGCTTACCAGTTCGCGGTCGCCGATGTCACCCTTGACGAACCTCACGTTAGCCCTCTTCACATCCTCGGCAATCGTCATCGGATTGCCTGCGTATGTCAGAGCGTCAAGGATCACTATGTCAACGTCATCGCCCCACTTCTTAAGCAGGTACTTGACAAAATTAGCCCCGATAAAGCCGGCGGCTCCCGTCACGAGATATTTTTTCATGAGTCGGTGATGAGGATGTAGTTGAATTTTGCCCCGAAAGTTACGAATTTTTTTCCAACCACCACCCAATCCCCTTCATCAACACCCACAACTTGTATCCGCTCTGGTACTCAACTACTCCTGCCGTGGAGGGACTTGCGGTTTGAGATGCGGTGACATTTGCAACTCAGCGGGCAAAGGGCTAACTTTGCATCTGTATGACTGACAATGTTATTGCCAAGAAGGGCTTTACTGATAATCCTGAAAAGCGCATGGATATGCCGGAGGGGTGCAATGACAAGCCGCGCAAGCGGCGGCTTGGGTTGCTCCCTCGCATCCTTATCGCTATGGTGCTCGGTGTAGGGGCCGGCATGGTGTTACCGATGTGGTGCGGACGGCTGATGGCTACGTTCGATGCGCTGTTTTCTGCATTTCTCAACTTCATGATTCCGCTCATCATAGTGGGCTTCGTGACACCGGCCATTGCCGATACGGGGCGCCGCGCACCCATGATGCTGCTTGCCACTGCCGCTTTGGCTTACCTTGCCACTGTGCTCGCCGGGCAGATGAGCTATGCCTGCGGGACAGCAGTGTTTCCTTCGTTGATTACCTCCACACTCCCGTTGGCAGCTACGGAAGCCGCCGGGATAGCCCCTTGGTTCACACTGCAAATCACACCCTTGTGTACTGTGACTACGGCTCTCGTTCTCGCCTTTGTACTCGGTCTGTGCATGGCACGCTTTGACTCGCCTCGGTTGCGGGGACTTGCCTCTGAGATGCGTACCGTCGTGGAGATGACCATCCGTGGTGCCGTTATTCCACTTTTGCCTCTTTACATCTTCGGCATATTCCTCTGCATGACAGTTGAGGGACAGGTCGCCGCCGTGCTCCGCTCGTTTGTGTGGATTGTTGGAGTAATATTCTGTCTACACGTGCTATTGCTTTTGCTGCAATATTGCATCGCAGGCATCATAGGCGGTCGCAATCCGTTGAAGATGCTCCGCACCATGCTTCCGGCATACTTCACCGCCCTCGGCACGCAGAGCTCCGCCGCTACCATTCCAGTGACTCTGCGACAGACCATTAAGATGGGTGTCAGTGAGGATGTGGCCGGTTTTGTAATACCCCTGTGCGCCACCATCCACCTGTCAGGAAGCACACTTAAGATAGTGGCCTGCGCACTTGCTCTGACCATCATGCAAGGACTTCCGCATGACATGATGACCTTTGCCGGCTTCATAGCTATGCTCGGAATAACCATGGTAGCCGCCCCTGGAATACCGGGAGGTGCCATTATGGCAGCTCTTGGCGTGCTCCAGTCAATGCTCGGATTCAGTGAGCAGCAATGCGCTTTGATGATTGCCCTCTACATCGCTATGGACAGTTTCGGTACGGCTTGCAATGTGACCGGCGACGGTGCTATTGCCGTGATTATCAACCGCTTCTTTGGCAATAAGGCCGGGGCAGACAGCAATCCTCCAACTCCGGTATGACGATGACCGTACGCATCCATCCCTCATGGCATACGCTCCTTGCCGCTGAGTGGGAACAGCCCTACTTTGCCGAGCTCGCCGCAAAGGTGCGCTCACGCTATGCCGAGGCTACCGTCTATCCTCCCGCCGGGCGCATCTTCGCAGCCTTCGACGCATGTCCTGCTGACCGGGTGAAAGTGGTAATCCTCGGCCAAGATCCTTACCACGGCCCCGGTCAGGCCAACGGGATGTGTTTCTCAGTTGGCCCCGGCGTGGAGCTACCCCCATCGCTCGTCAACATCTTCAAGGAGGTGAGCACCGACACCGGGACCGCTTTTCCTGCCGACGGCGACCTCAGCCGTTGGGCCGAACAAGGTGTGCTTTTGCTCAACTCCGCACTCACTGTCGATGCCCATGCTGCCGGTTCTCACCGAGGGTATGGTTGGGAACGGCTCACGGATGCAGCCATCGCCGCCATCTCGGCATCGCAGCCGGCCGTTGTATTCATGCTCTGGGGTTCATGGGCACAGCGCAAGAGCGAGCTGATTGACAACAGCCGTCACCTTGTACTGACGGCACCGCACCCGTCGCCACTGAGTGCCTACCGAGGTTTTTTCGGTTGTCGGCACTTCACGCGCGCCAACGACTGGCTCATCTCCAAGGGCCTCACACCAATACAATGGTGAATCCTCTGACCATCATATACACGCTTTGCAATGCAATTGACCAAATCCATAGAACAACGAATAGCCGATGCCCGCCGGAACCATCAGCAGGGTTACAACTGCGCGCAATGCGTGGTGATGGCCTTTGATGATGTCGCTTCGCCTGAACACCTCGCCGCGCTCGAAGCAGCAGCGGCTCCTCTCGGTGCCGGTATGGGTGACATGGCCCACACCTGCGGGTGCCTTTCAGGGGCTCATATGCTCACGGGAGCACTTTGCTACGACGGTCCGGCCAATAAACAGCAGCGCTACAAGGAAGCAGCAGCCTTCAATGCCGAGTGGATTCGCCGCCACACTTTCAGTGCATGCCGTGATCTCAAGACTAAGGGGCACATACCCTGCATGACACTTATAGAGGATACCATCAGCCAATTGCATAACACTCTGGGTGAATGAGTTGTGAATGGCTGAATATCAGGCGTCTCGCCCTTGCTTTCTGCCTCCTCGTCTGCGCGGTATCTACCGCGAGAGCCGAGGAGTCTCGCGCTATGCTTGCCGACGGGTTTCACACACTTATAACGGAAGTGAACGGTCAACCGCAGAGTGTGCCTGTCATCACCCTCGGCACCCTTGACAAGCTCACAGTGAGGTGGGACGAAATGGCCGATGAACGTCGCTACCTGCGTTACCGGCTCACACACTGCGACCGTGATTGGCACCCCTCACGGCTCCTGGAAAGCGAGTGGCTGGATGGCTTCAACGAGGCGCAGGTGGAGGATTTCGCATACTCACGGCTCACTCCTAATCATTACATAAACTACACGCTGTCAATACCATCTGCCGATATGGCACCTACTCGGTCGGGTAATTATCTCCTTGAGGTTTATGATGAGGAGAACCCTGATGATGTACTCGTCCGGGTTCCGTTCTATATTACTGAAAATCTGGCAGACATGGCCATGACCGTCAGCTCACGCACCGACATTGACATCAACGACAGCCACCAACAGCTATCCGTAGCTGCTGACCTTCACCGACTTGACCCGGGCGCAGACTTGATGAGCACGCTGACGTTGGAAGTGACTCAAAATGGGCGGCAGGACAATATGGCAGTCACCGATCGGCCGCTCCGTCTCCGTGGTTCGACGGCTATATATGAGCATGACCGGCGCCTGATATTTAATGCCGGTAATGAATACCGCCGCTTTGAGACGGTGACTCCACGCTATCCGGGCATGGGTGTGGAGCGCGTGAGCTGGATAGACCCATACTACCACTTCGAACTTTATCCCGACGCTCCGCGCGCGGGGGAACCATATTCCTATGACTCCACCCAATTCGGTCGCTTCAAAGTACGCAACTCCGACGGCTATGACACCCCCGGCAGCTCTGACACTGATGCCGATTATGTTATGGTGCACTTCGCACTTGACATGCCCCGCCGCGTCGATGGCGAAATATACCTGGATGGAGACTTCACGCAGCGACGCTTCGCTCCGGAGAGCCGCATGAACTGGAATCCTGCTACAAACCGTTATGAGGCATCCATACTACTCAAGCAGGGTTCATATAATTACCAATACCTGCTGCTCCCTGCCGGAAGTACGATTGCATCAACAGCACCTGTGGAAGGTGATAAGTTCGAGACTGTCAACGAATACGTGGTGCGCCTCTACTTCCGGCCACCGGGAGCCCGCGCTGACCGCCTCGTGGGCACCGCCTCTATCATATCGGGACAATGAACGATACTTTCGAAGAACAGACTATGTTACAGATACAAGACACTCTGGTGTCACTTGACCTTGCGGAACGCTTCTTCTGCTGCGACCTTGACGCTTGCCGCGGCGAGTGTTGCATTGAGGGTGATGCGGGAGCTCCCATAACCCGTGAAGAGTTTGACCGTCTGAAGGAGCTTGTGTCGGAAGTGAAAGATGACCTCCTGCCACTGGCTCGTGAGGAGATTGAGCATCGGGGTGTTGGATACATTGATGAGGAGGGCGATCTTGTGACCTCTATCATTGACGGTCGTAACTGCGTGTTCACCTGTTACGCTCCGGGTGGCAAGTGCATTTGTGCTCTGGAGAAGGCATTCCGTGAAGGTCGTACAGACTTCCGCAAACCCATCTCATGCTACCTCTACCCGCTGCGTATCACCGAGTATCCTACATTCACTGCCGTCAATTATCACCGCTGGAAGATATGCCGCCCGGCTGAGAAGTTGGGCCGCAAGCTCGGATTGAGGCTCTATCAGTTTCTGAAAGAGCCGCTTACCGAACGATTTGGCCAGGAGTGGTATGACGAGCTATGCCTCGCCTGTGAGGCTTATCTGGCCGAGTATGGCCGCTGACCTGTATACACCTGCACGCCACGGATTGCTGAAAGCTACTCTGTGGCTCTATCTGCGCATGGGAGTGCTGACGCTCGTGCAGCTTGCCGTGACTAGCCTGCTGCTCGATGCAATGGGGGTTGATGATTACGGACTTTGGACCATCGCCTGTTCGCTCGTTATGCTGTGGAGCTTTCCCTCCGACGTGGCCGGAGAGGTGACGCTCCGTTGGCTCAGTGTGAGCCGAGGCCGCGGGGAAACTCAGGCTCGGCAACTCTCCATATTCTATGCCCTGCGGCGACGTGCCCGGTTGATAGTCGGCTTCTCAGCAGTGATAAGTGTTGGCGCGGGTGTTTGGTGGATGACCTGCTTGGCATCTGTCCCAGATGAGATGATTACTACCGGATGCATTCTTGTGGCCGTACTCACGCTTGTGATGGCATTGAAAAGCCTCTCTACGCAATATGTGTCATGGCTTGTCGCCGCCGAGCGGTGGCGTGCCTACGCGTGGCTGTCGATAGCCGAAGGGGTTGCCACACTGGTTTGTGCAGCCGCGGTATGCACCCTGTCACAGGCAGATGTAACTTACGTATATGTATGGTCACTCGTCGCGGTTGAGGGTGTGATTCTTCTCTGTTACCGTCGTGTGAGCGGTGCGAGTCGTGACGGTAAGGCTGCTGATGTTAAGCAGACTGACGGTGCCGGGCGATATATGCTGTGGAATGTAGTGGGCGGTCTCGGTGTGATAATTTGGCTCCAGGGTATGACGCCTGTGATGAACGCCTCACACGGACTGGGTGTGACAGCAGCCGTTGCCATTGCTATGATGCTGTTGGGTCGCATACGCGCCTTTTGTGCAGGATTTCAACGCGCGGTGGTGCCACGCCTGATGAGGCTGTATGCCGCAGGTGCTCGGAGGGATGTCCGCAAGTTGCTCAGCCGCTATTCGGCACTTTGTTTCGCTATGGCTGCATTGCTGCTGGCACTCCTTGTGTGGATGGCCCCATGGTGGCTTGGCCTGTGGCTTGACGATGTGCCGGAGGGGTGCGTGACTATGGTGAGAGTCGCCCTCGCAGCAGCACTGCTATGTTGCATTGACGTTCCTCTTGATGCCGTTGTGATGGCTCGTGGCAGCATCCGCGCCTACGAACTGGCCATGGGCTCTCTGCTTGCTGCTGCTCCTTTGGCGGTAATCATTGCCTCCCTGTGCGGGGCAACTGCCGAGGATGCATTCGTATGGCAGCTCTTGCCTCTGACAGTGGCTTTGCCCTTGAGAATACTGTTCGCCCTGCGGGCAACCCGTTGAGGGGGCCGGCCGCAGGGCGATGATGAGAGATTAGTTGTATTGGCGTTCTGAAATCAGAGGTCGCGCAAGTCGGGCGCGGTGTCGTCGTTGACAGGGATGTCGCGGTTTACGTTGCGTGACCCCACGGCAGCATAGAAGAAGAGGTAGACGAGCACGGCCACCACAATCCAGTAAGAGGCCATGTAGTGCGAGTTGCCGGCTACCTTCTCCATGATGAACGGCAACACGCCACCGCCAACCACCATCATCATAAAGATGCCTGATGCTTTGGCGGTATACTTACCAAGACCCTCCACGGCAAGGTTGAAGATGGCACCCCACATCACGGAGGTACACAGACCGCAAAGCACCAGGAAGAGTGCGGCAATGGGGACTTCGGCTGTGGTGAATCCATCCTCCACGCTGTATGCAGGCACGTCGATGCGAGCAGAGTTGCCGGTGCAGATGGCAGTAACCACCAATATGATACCTACGCAGCTCACCACGAGCAGCTGGGTGCGGCTGGACACCTTGCCGGAGATGAATGATGATGTAAACCTGCCCACGAGCATAAGCAGCCAATATACGGCAGCTACGGCTCCACCGATGGCAGCGCCATTCTCGGTGATGCCGGAGGCAACAGGGTCAGAGAGGTAGAAGATGAGGATGGCCGGGATGCCCACTTCCATTCCCACATAGAAGAATATGCCAATCACGCCCAGAACCGTGTGGCGGAAGCTCCAGGGTGAATGTGGATCCTTGGTTTTGACAGCAGCAGTACGCTCAGGCTCGTAAAGGTTGATGGAAAGGATGGCGAAGAACGCTACCAGGAATATGCCCATGCCGATGAGCAGCAGCGGGCTGACGTCGCTCATGGCAGTCTTGGGGCCAACCTGACCGATAAGCATGCCTACGAACAGAGGGGTGAGCGTGCCGGCCAGCGAGTTGAAGCTTGATCCGGTCTGAATCAGCTGGTTGCCACGGTTGCCGCCTCCGCCTATCAGGTTGAGCATCGGGTTGACTACGGTGTTGAGCATGCAGACGCAGAAACCTGACACAAAGGCACCGATAAGGTAGATTACCAGTGCGGTGATGTCTGTGCCGATGAAGCTGGAGATGTATTGCAGCAGCAGACCCGCGAAGCCCACGGCGAGGGCTATCAGTGTGGTGCGCTTGTAGCCCACCTTCTGAATCATGTTGCCGGCGGGGATGCCCATGAACAGGTAGGCCAGGAAGTTCATCAGGTTGCCGAGCATACCCGACCAGTCATAGTGGTTCTTCCAGATGGTGCCCACCGGGGCCGCTAAGTTGGTGACGAAGGAGATCATGGCAAACAGGAAGAACATGGTGATGATGGCCACCACGCTGCTCTTTTGTTTGCCCGGCGCGGCTGCCTGAGCGGTCGCTTTGGGTTTAGAGTCAGGTTTCATGGTAATTATTTAGGAATTTCAGTGTCTTGGTTGTGATATTTTATAGGGGTATCAGTATTCGCGGTTGCCGAAGATATCTGTACCCACTCTAACCATAGTGGCTCCGTGGCGCAGAGCCAGAGGATAGTCATGGCTCATGCCCATGCTAATCTGTCGGAATTCGGGATGTCCCTGCATTACACCTTTGGCCAAAGCGGCTTGTGTGGCAGCTATGGCAGCAAAGTCCGCTTCTACACGGACAGCATCGTCAGTGTTGCTCGCCATACCCATCACACCGGTGATGGTGACTGCTTGCAGCCCGCCCACTACTTCGGGGGTGAGCTCGGCAAGCAGCTCCTCGGGTGTGAAGCCGAACTTGGTCTCCTCGCGAGCCACGTGCACCTGCATCAGCGCATTGATGCGCTTGCCGGCACGCAGGGCTTCTGCGTCGAGGAGCCGGAGGAGTTTGATGGAGTCCACACTCTGCACAGTGTCAATATCCACGGTGAGCAGTTGGCGCACCTTGTTGCTCTGCAAGTGGCCTATAAAGTGCCAGCGAATGTCGCCGGGAAGTTGCGGGGCCTTGGCCACGAGCTCCTGCACTCGACTTTCGCCGAAGGCGCGCTGCCCTGCGTCATAAGCCTCGCTGAGAGCCTCCACCGGATGAAACTTAGACACCGCCACCAGCTCCACGCCCTCTGGGAGCGTGGCGGTGATGTGGTGGAGCGATGTCGTGATACTCATACGGCAGCCTGCATCTTATATACATCCAGAATAGGAGTCTCCGTGATGGAGGCTATCTCATAGTCGGCCAGAGTGCCGCTCATGCCCTTGACGAATGCATCGTACGCACCCTTGAAGTCATGCGCCTGCACGAGAATCAGCGAGTAGGACTTCTTCTCAACGGCGGTCTTCTCATCGAGGGTCACGAAGCCGACCTTCACCAGGTAGTAACGGTCAGCCTCGTCGCTGTCGTCAAAGAAAATCTCGGAAATCTTGGTGCGCTTCACTGCCGAAATCGAGAAGTCGCTTGAGAGGTGAGCCACCTCATCGGTGATACGGGTTTCGGCCTCGGTGAAGCTCAGTGCGTCAACAAGGAATGTGTCTGTTACTTTCTTCTGTGCGCCATTCTCCATGGTCTTGTCGTAGCGCACCTTGGTTTCAAACCAGTTTGCCATATCTGTGTGTAAGAGGTATATTTCAGGTAGGAAGTTGTCGAAATCTGTCAGCCGGGGATGTGTATGGATAATTCCATACAAAGATAACGCATTTTCGCGTCATTCGGCACCGTGCGCCCCCGGATTTTTTACACGTATCTATAATGCCCTTATGCGGAGGGAGGAGGCATTACGAAGCGTCTCGGGTTATGCCTCAGTGTGGAGGGCAATGTGGAGAGCCTGATCAATGTCGGCTATCAGGTCGCTTACATTCTCTATACCCACGCTCAGGCGTATCAGGTCAGGGGCGATGCCGGCCTCGGCCAGTTGGGCATCCGATAGCTGACGGTGTGTATGGCTCGCGGGATGCAGTACGCAGCTTCTCGCATCGGCCACATGGGTAGCTATTGCAATGAGTTTCAGCGAGTCCATAAAGCGTGCGGCAGCAGCACGATCGCCTTTGATGCCGAAGCACATCACCCCGCATGAGCCGTCGGGGAGGTACTTGTCGGCCAGCGCGCGGTCAGGTGAGTCAGGCAGTGAGCAATAACGTACCCATGCCACGTCCGGGTGCTCATGCAGGTGCTGAGCCACGGCCATGGCGTTGGAGCAGTGGCGCTCCATGCGCAGGTGCAGCGACTCCAGCCCGAGGTTGAGCAAGAAGGCGTTCTGCGGCGAGGGGATTGCGCCGAGGTCGCGCATCAACTGTGCTGTGGCCTTGACAGTGAAGGCTTTGCCCGGAAATGCTTTGGTGTATGTCAGGCCGTGATATGACTCATCAGGAGTGGTCAGACCGGGGAACTTGTCGGCATGGGCGTCCCAATCAAAGGTTCCACCCTCCACTACCACTCCACCTACAGCAGCTCCGTGACCATCCATGTACTTGGTGGTGGAGTGAGTAACTATGTCGGCACCCCACTCTAAGGGGCGGCAGTTCACGGGTGTGGCGAAGGTGTTGTCAACCACCAACGGCACTCCGGCCTCATGCGCAAGCCGTGCGAAGCGCTCTATGTCAAGCACCCGGCAAGCGGGGTTGGAGATGGTTTCGCCGAAAAAAGCACGTGTCTCGGGGCGCACGGCAGCGCGAATTTCCTCATCAGTGGCATCCGGCGATATGAAAGTGGTGTGGATGCCCATTTTGGGGAGGGTGACGGAGAGGAGGTTGTAGGTGCCCCCATATATTTCGTTGGAGGCTACGATGTGACCACCGTTTTCGCAGATGTTGAGCAGCGCGAAGAAATTGGCAGCCTGACCGCTGGAGGTGAGGATTGCGGCGGTGCCACCTTCGAGCTGCGCTATCTTGGTGGCCACGGCATCGTTTGTGGGGTTTTGCAGACGAGTGTAGAAGTATCCTTCTTTTTTCAGGTCAAACAGCTGACCCATCTCATCGGAGGAGGTGTACTTGAAAGTGGTGCTCTGAATGATGGGCACCTGACGAGGCTCGCCGTTGCCGGGTTGCCAACCGCCTTGCACGCATATGGTGTCAATAGATTGTGACATATTATTATGAATTAGTTATCAAAAGGAAAGTTATCAAGATTAATCAAGATTAATCAAGATTAATCAGGAATAATCAGGAATAATCGGGATTAATCGAGATTAATCGGGATTAATCCCGAACTCACGGTGCATAGCCTCGAATCGCTCCGACTGCTCCGGGCCGAACGCTGCCATTGAAGCGCGCACCCGCTCCAGAGGCTTGGCCTCGGTGAGCCGTCCGGGAGTCTTGCTGTAAAACTTATCAGCGTAGCACACAAGGCGCTCCACCATGCTCTCAGGCAGGAAATCGCGATGGGGGAGAGGGAGGTTGCCGGCGATGATCTCTTCTCGTGAGAGTCCGGCACCGGTGTGACGCTCTGCTACGCGAGCCCACTCTTCGGGGGCTCCGAGTGCTCGTAGCATCTCTGCGCCGTTGATGCCGTGCCGCAGATACGGTTCCGTGCCGTAGCAGTGGATGCCCGGGGCGTTGCAGCGCACTATGCCGATGTCATGCAGCATGGCCGCATCCTCTACAAGTTGCGTATTCACGTCAAGGCCACGTTCAGATACTATCCTCACAGCCAAGTCTGCCACGGCCCGGCAGTGAGTGATATAAATATCCCGCAGGGGCGTGCCTGCGGGATAATATTGGTCTATGATCTCACCCGGTGTAGGATGGTTCATGATTTAGCTGTGGGTCTGTTGGGGTCAGTCAATGATGGTGTTCCAGCTGTAGATGTCCTCAGCCTCACCGAGCTGGATGGCGCGGAGCTTCTCATAGAGGGCTGTCACGACGGGGCCGGGCTTCCCATCCTTGGCAATCACATACTTGCGGCCGGTGTCAAGGTCATCAATCTCTGCCACGGGCGATGCCACGGCCGCAGTGCCGCAGGCTGCTGCCTCGTCAATCTCGGCAAGCTCCTCCACGGTGATGTGGCGGCGCTCCACATTAAGGCCCATATCCTCGGCAAGCTGCTGGAGCGAGCGGTTGGTCACGGAGGGGAGAATGCTCTCGCTGGCGGGGGTGATGTATGAGTCGCCCTTCACGGCAAAGAAGTTGGCGGGGCCGCACTCGTCAAGGTATTTCTTCTCCTTCGGGTCAAGGTAGAGCACGGCGGAGTAGCCAAGGTCGTGGGCATGCTGGCCGGCCACGAGCGACGCGGCATAGTTGCCGCCGCACTTGAAGCGGCCTGTACCCTTGGGTGCCACGCGGTCATACTCACGGCTTATGCAAATGTTCGTCGGCTTGAAGCCCCCTTTGAAGTAAGGCCCTACGGGGGTGACCAGTATCATGAAGAGGTATTCACTGGAGGGCTGCACACCCACGCCGGCTGAAATGCCGATTTCCAGAGGACGGATATAAAGCGATGCCCCGCTGCCATAGGGAGGGATGAAGCGCTCGTTGAGCTTCACAGCCTTCTTCACCATCTCGGCAAACAGCGCCTCGGGTACCGGCTCCATCAGGAGGCCGCGTGCTGAATCGGCGATGCGACGGGCATTCTCCTCAAGCCTGAACACCCGCACCTTGCCATCCTTGCCTCGGAAGGCCTTCATCCCCTCGAAGATTTCCTGGCCGTAATGGAGGGAGGTAGCGGCTATGTGAAGGTTGACGGTCTCGGAGTCTGTCACTTCGATATCGCCCCATTTGCCGTCGCGGAAGTAGCAACGCACGTTGTAGTCGGTCTTAATGTAGCCGAATGGGAGGTTGGCCCAGTCCAAGTCCGGTTGTTGGTTCATCTGCTGTCAGAGTGTAAGTTAGTGTCTGTGTCGGAATGACAAAGTGTGAGTCAGCCCAGCTTTGCCGTTTACATATTGCAAAGTTAAACGATTTCGCCCGCCGCTCCAAAAAAACTTCAGTCGAGCTTGAGCACGGCGAGGAAGGCTTTCTGAGGCACTTCCACGGAACCAATCTGCTTCATGCGCTTCTTGCCCTTCTTCTGCTTCTCCAACAACTTGCGCTTGCGAGATATGTCGCCACCGTAGCACTTGGCAGTAACATCCTTGCGCACGGCCTTGATGGTCTCGCGCGCAATGATTTTTGCTCCGATGGCAGCCTGGATGGCAATGTCAAACTGCTGACGCGGTATCAGCTCCTTCAGCTTCTCACACATACGGCGCCCGAATGTCACGGCATTGTCGGCATGGGTGAGGGTGGAGAGGGCGTCAACGCTCTCGCCGTTGAGCAGGATGTCAAGCTTCACGAGCTTTGACTCGCGGAAGTCATGCAGATGGTAGTCGAATGAGGCATATCCCTTGGATATGCTCTTGAGCTTGTCATAGAAGTCTATCACAATCTCGCCAAGAGGCATATCAAAGGTCATCTCCATGCGGTTGCCGGAGATGTATTCCTGCTTCACAAGCTCGCCGCGTTTACTCAGGCAAAGCGTCATAATCGGACCGATAAACTCGGCTGCGGTGATTACGGTGGCGCGGATGTAGGGCTCCTCGATGTGGTCAATCAGCGTGGGGTCGGGCAGGCCCGAGGGGTTGTGAACCTCGCGCACGTTGCCCTGCTTGTCGTATACTTTGTAGCTTACGTTGGGCACAGTGGTGATCACATCCATGTCAAACTCGCGGCCCAGTCTCTCCTGAATGATTTCCATGTGAAGCAGACCGAGGAAGCCGCAACGGAACCCGAAGCCCAGTGCTGCCGAACTCTCGGGCTGGAAAGTGAGAGAGGCATCGTTGAGCTGGAGCTTTTCGAGTGAGGAGCGCAGGTTTTCGAAATCCTCTGTCTCGATGGGGTAGACGCCGGCGAACACCATCGGTTTCACCTCCTCAAATCCCTCGATAGCCTTGGCGCAGGGACGCTCCACGTGTGTGATGGTGTCGCCAACCTTCACTTCACGGGATGTCTTTATGCCTGAGATAATATAGCCCACGTTGCCCGCCGAGAGCTCGCGGCGCGGATCCATGTCGAGTTTGAGCACGCCGATTTCGTCGGCGTGATACTCCTTGCCCGTAGCCACGAATTTCACGAAGTCATCCTTGCGGATGGTGCCGTTCACTATCTTGAAATAGGCAATGATGCCGCGGAAGGGGTTGAACACCGAGTCGAAGATGAGAGCCTGCAACGGTGCCTCCGGGTCACCCTTTGGTGCGGGCACGCGCTCCACGATGGCGCGCAGTACATCCTCGATGCCGAAGCCGGTCTTGCCGGACGCACGCACTATCTCATCACGGTCGCAACCCAGCAGTTCCACTATCTGATCCTCCACCTCTTCGGGCTTGGCCGAGTCGAGGTCTACCTTGTTGATTACAGGTATTATCTCCAGGTCATTGTCAATGGCCATGTAGAGGTTGGAGATCGTCTGCGCCTGAATACCCTGTGAGGCATCAACTATCAGCAGAGCCCCCTCGCATGCTGCTATGGAGCGGCTAACCTCGTAGGAGAAGTCCACATGCCCCGGAGTGTCAATGAGGTTGAGCGTATATTTCTCGCCGTCAAGCTCATAGTCCATCTGTATGGCGTGGCTCTTGATGGTGATACCGCGCTCGCGCTCCAGGTCCATGTCATCGAGCACTTGAGCCTGCAGGTCCTTGCCGGTGACGGTCTTGGTGTATTCGAGCAGGCGGTCAGCCAGCGTGCTCTTGCCGTGGTCTATGTGGGCTATGATGCAGAAGTTGCGTATGTGGTTCATCGTCCGTGATGTTTCAGCTGTTTATGAACGGGTAAAAGACGGCGTTGAGCGCCTCATGCTCCACCAGGAAGCCGTCATGGCCGAAGCGGCTCTCTATCTGGTCATACTCGGCAGCGGGGATGCTGGCCGCCAAGAGCTTAACCTCGTCAGGGGGGAAGACTATGTCGGTGGTAATTCCAACCACAAGCGTGCGTGCCTTGATGCGTGCCAGGGCTGCATCAACGCCTCCGCGCCCGCGTCCTATGTCGTGGGTGTCGAAGCTGTGCAGGATGGCGTGGTAGCTGTACACGTCAAAACGCTTCACCAGTTTCTCACCCTGATAACGCTGGTAGGAGGATGCGCGGTGTATGGCGGGGAGCTCCTCGGTGTCGCGCTGAGTGAGATTGTAGCCGTAAGGACCGCGATAGCTCAGCAGGGCTATGGCGCGGGCTGCGGCAAGACCCTTCTTGGCGGCATCAAGAGAACGAACGCCCCATTCCGGGTCAGCCTCTATGGCCATGCGCTGAGTCTCGTCAAGGGCTATGCTCCATGGTGATGCGGTGGCATCCGTGGCCATCAGCACCATGCGCTCCATCATATCGGGGTCACTAACGGCCCACTCAATAGCCTGGAAGCCACCCACGCTAACCCCCACGAGGGTATGGATGCGGCTGATGCCGAGGTGACGCGCCAGGAGTTTGTGAGCCTCCACCATGTCGCGGATGGTGTAGGCTGGGAAGCGATCAAGATAAAGCTCGCCGGTGGCCGGGTCGGTGTGGTTGGGACCGGTGGTGCCGTAGGGGGAGCCGAGGAAGTTGGCGCACACCACAAAGTGCTTCTCCGGGTCAAGAAACTTGCCGGACTCCACGGTGCCGGGCCACCAGTCCTTCACGTCGGAGTTGGCTGTAAGGCCGTGGCACACCCACACCACATTGTCCTTCTCAGGCGAGAGGGTGCCGTAAGTGTGGTAGGCTATGCGCAGGTGAGGGAGCGTACCTCCCAATTCCAGGGGAAAAGTCCCCTCATGGTCATAATATTGCGTCATCAGGCTGTTTAGCTCTCGTGGAGTGTGTGGCCCATGCGCTCCTTCTTGGTGTGGAGGTAAGCGCGGTTATACTTGTTGGGGTGCACCTCGATAGGCACGTTCTCCACCACGCGGAGGCCGAAGCCTTCGAGGCCGGTGCGCTTCACGGGGTTGTTGGTAATCAGGCGCATATCATGCACGCCGAGCTGTGATAGAATCTGCGCTCCCACACCATAGTCTCGCTCGTCAGCTTTGTGGCCGAGGTGCAGGTTGGCATCAACGGTGTCCAGCCCCTCCTCCTGGAGTTTGTAAGCTTTGATTTTCTCCATCAGACCAATGCCGCGTCCCTCCTGGTTGAGGTAGAGTATCAGGCCACGACCCTCTTTGTCAACCATCTGCATGGCGCGGTGAAGCTGTTCGCCGCAGTCGCAGCGCATGGAGCCGAATATGTCGCCTGTGGCGCATGAGGAGTGCACACGGAGGAGTACCGGTTCAGGGGTAGTGATGTCTCCCTTGATCAGAGCCACATGCTCGAGCCCGTTGTCGAGCTGACGGAAGGGGATAAGACGGAAGTGTCCCCACTCGGTGGGAAGGTCGACCTCCACCCCACGCTCCACCAGTGTCTCGTGCTTGAGGCGATAGGCTATGAGGTCACGGATGCTTACCAGCTTCAGCCCCCATTCATCAGCACGCTCTCGCAACTGGGGCAGACGGGCCATGGTGCCGTCAGGGTTGAGTATCTCTATGAGTGCTGCCGCCGGAGTAAGGCCGCTCAGGCGTGCCAAGTCAATGGCGGCCTCGGTGTGACCGGCACGCTTGAGTACGCCCTGGTTCTGAGCATATAGGGGGTGTACATGGCCGGGGCGCCCGAAGATGTCGGCCGTTGCAGTGGGGTCGGCCAAGGCGTTGATGGTGGCGGCGCGGTCATGGGCCGACACGCCGGTGGTGCATCCGGGGAGCTTGTCTACGGTCACGGTGAATGGGGTGCCGAGCATGGAGGTGTTGTCCTCAACCTGGCGGGTGAGCTTGAGCTCCTCGCAGCGCGATATGGTGAGTGGTGCGCAGAGCTCGCCGCGGGCATTGGTCACCATGAAGTTGACATCTTCAGGGCGCACCTTCTCAGCGGCGATGATGAGGTCACCCTCGTTCTCGCGGTCTTCGTCGTCAACCACTATCACGAACTTGCCGTTACGGAAGTCCTCCAGGGCCTCCTCTATGGTGTCGAGCTTTATATCTTTCATTGTCAGGATGTATGCTGAGTGTCAGTATCTGTATCTTGGGGTATGAGGGCGAGGAGCTCTGTGGCTACCTTGGCCACTATGCGGGCATCATGCACAGCCCCTCCGCGTCCCATCATCAGTGGGGCGATAAGCGGTTCGCGCAAGATGGGGAAGTCCATCAGTTTGTTAACCACCTGAGGGTTGCGTGAGTTCGACAGGTAGGCCACTGTGGCCTCCACTTGTTCGGCCACTGCAGCGAACGCACGGCGGTCAAACCTCTGCGGCAGGAATTTCATCAGCGGATGCAGGGTGACGAATTCATCGGCTGTGGCTTTCAGGCGCGTGAGTATGGCGTGTGCTGCGGCCGGTTCTACCTCTTCCATCACCACCTCTTTGAGGGTGACTACGCGGTATATGGCGCGCCCGGTGATGCGGCGCATGAAGTTGCGGTAAGCGTCGGGGTTAAACACCGCTGAGTCGTTAACTGCCTTGTAAGTGAAGAAGATACCCAAGGGGAGAAGCACGGCTGCTGAGAGCCACATACCTTCCCACACTTCCCAGCGGCCGTCGCGGGCCAGTTTGTAACCGGTGTTGTCTATGATGTAGTAGAATATAAACAGGAACACCGATATGACCAGCGGCATGCCCAGACCACCCTTACGGATGATAGCACCCAAGGGGGCACCGATGAAGAAGAAGATGATACAGGCGAATGACAGGGTGAACTTCTTCTGCAGCTCGATGGCATGCTTGCGGAGCACCACACGGTCTTCATTCATGGTGATGGCCTTGAACTCAAAGGTCTGGCGGCGCATCTTGGCGGCGTTAAGCGCACTCTGGATGTACATACGCTCGCGCTCCGCCCCTTGTGCCGAGAAGAGCGAGTCAATGTCGGGAAGAGCCGTTCCTGCGGGAGCCACATAGTCGGCCACCAGCTCCAGCGGGTCGCGTTCGTCCGGTCGGATTAATGCGGACCCGGAACGGTTGTTGTGCCGGGTAATATTGTTGATGGGGGTACCTACCACGGTGTGGGTACGCATTTCACGGGCATAGCCTGCGCCGATGCTGTCTATCCGGAGCTCCATGGAGTCGATGGAACGGTTTAGCTCACTGAGGTTCTTGCCCACATACTGATTGCGCAGCCCCTGCTCGTCCAGACGGTTGAAGTTGCCGTCGAATGTGACCAGCAGCTCCTTGTGGGCGAAGCTCTCGCGGCGGTAGGGCACATTCTTCATGCCCGAGGCAGCCTCCTTGAGATTCTCGAACTGCTCTCCGTTCCATAGTTGCAGAAACAGATGAGTCTGGTCCTCGGAGAAGGCGAGTTTGCCAGAGTCGGCAAGTATGATGGAGGAGTTCTCGAAGCCGCGCCCCACATCGTAGATCATCATGTCATAGAACATTCCCGTCTCCGGGTTCTTGCGGTCCACGTAGAGGTTGTAGCCCGGAATCTGGTCATAGAACACCTTCTCCGGAATCTCCACCTCCGGGTTCTTCTGACGCACGGAGAACAGCAGAGTCCACATCTTGGTCTGCGCCACAGGAAGCACTTGGTTCTGAAAGAAAAACGCCCCGATGGCAATCAGTACGATCAGCACGATTAACGGCCGCATTGAGCGTATCAGCGACACCCCGGCAGCCTTCATCGCCGTAAGCTCAAACTGCTCTCCGAGGTTGCCGAAAGTCATCAGACTCGCCAACAAGATGGCCAGGGGGAGCGCCATGGGAATCATCGTCAGCGCGGCATAGAAAAAGAGCTCCGCCACAACATCAATGCTCAGGCCTTTACCAACAAGTTCATCAATGTAACGCCACAGAAACTGCATCAGCACTATGAACAGTGTGATGAAGAATGTCATGACGAAGAGCGGCAAGAAGCTCTCCAGCATGAACATATACATGCGTTTCACTCCGGGCAGTCTCATAATAAGCCCCCAAATTTACGAAAAAATTTCCGACCCCGCTCCCGTACAAATCTCCCGTCAGTTGTCGGCCCGGTCAGTTGATGTTTTTGAAGAGGGTGGTGAAGGCTTTGCGGGTGCCGTAGCAGACGAGGATGTCGCCTTCGCGGAAGTCGGTGTCTTCGTCCGGAGTGAGGGCGCGGTATTCACGGTGCTCGATACCAAGGGCGTTGACGCCTTCGCGCGGACGTGTTATGCTGATGACGCGCAGTGAGTAGGCCTTGCGGAAGTCTATGGAGTTGATTTTCGTGCCGATAAAGTAGGGTGGAACGGTAAACTTCAGCACGTAGCTCTGTGAGTCGACCTGCATGGACTCAACGTGGGTGCCGAGGGCAAGCTCGTGAACCAGATCGGAGGCTGCGCGCTGCTCGGGAGTGAGGATGCGGTCCACGCGAAATCCTTCGAGTATGCTGTGATGCAGCTCATCCATGGCGCGGGCATAGATATGGGGCACCTTAAGCTTTTTGAGCAGAGCCACGGTCTTGACACTGGCACCGAAGTTCTCGCCGATGGCCACAATCACGATGTCAACGTTATTGAGGGGAAGAACCGACAGGGCCACCTCATCTGTGGAGTCGATGATGTAGGCGGTGGAGATGCTGTCTTTGATGCTTTCGACCAGCGAGGGCTTGATGTCGGCACCAATCACTTCGTGGCCGATAGCGGTGAGGTCTGTGGCCAGATTGTAACCGTAGATGCCGAGGCCGATAATAAGAAATCTCATGGCTGTAGACGGATAGGGGAGAGGTGTGTCAGTTGATGATGATGTTATCGTTAGGATAGCTGAACGCGTTGCTTCGGTGGGAGTTGGCGAATCCCATCAGCAGCGATATGAAGCCGATGCGGCCAATGAACATTGCCGTGCAGAGGACTATCTTGGAGGCCCCGCAGAGCATAGGCGTGATGCCCATGGATGAGCCGACTGTGAACACTGCCGATACCGCCTCAAACACAACATCCTTGACCGGCAGCTGAGGTTCAAGGGCCAGAAGTGTGACCGTATATATCAGGAGGGTGACGATGCTGAGAGCCAGCACTGCCTGAACGCGCTGCATGGAGGTAGGGGAGATGGTACGGTGATAGGCCGTGACACGTTTTTTGCCGGTGATGATGGCGCGGATGTTGAGCATGATAGCAGCGAAAGTATTCACCTTGATGCCGCCTGCCGTGGACTGTGAAGCGCCACCTATCCACATCAGGGCCATTACTGTGACCAATGTCACCGGCATGAATGACGAGGGGTTGAATGAGCTGAACCCGGCACTGCGCGGAGTGACGGCATTGAAGAAGCTCTGAATCAGTTTGTCAGCAATGGGAAGCCCCTCCAACGTGTTGTGATACTCGCACAGGAAGTAAGTGACCACTCCGGCTGCGTAGAGCGTCAGAGTGGTGGTGATGACCAGCTTGCTGTTCATGCTCCAAATGTGTACCAACCGGTCCCTGGAACCCAGAAGTCGTCGCAAGGAGTGCCCCAGCCACTCCTTGAGATTGACAAGAATGGGGAAGCCGATGCTGCCGAGACCTATGATGATGCTCATGGCCAGATAGATCCATTGGTTACCGTAGAGGAGCAACGGGTTGCTCAGGCCGCCGTGGATGTTGGAGAAGCCGGCGTTGCAGAAGGCTGAGATGGAGTGGAAAACCGAAGTCCACACCGCATCCGATGCCGTCAAGGGAAGTGTGTCATGGATGGACAGCCATATAAGCAACGCCCCGACGGCTTCTATGAACAGACTGACCCACAGGATGTAGAGGATGGTGGGGAGAAGCGAGGAGAAGGAGCGCGTGTACACCATATCCTTGACCATCAGTTGCGAGTAGATGGAATTGCCACCGGTGTAGAAGAGAGCGAACGCGCTGGTAAATGTCATCACACCCAGTGCGCCAATCTGTATGAGTACCGCTATGATAGTGCACCCCAAGGGTGTGAATGTTGTGGCTACATCCACCGTGGTGAGCCCGGTGATGCACACCGCGCTGGTGGACACGAAGATGCTGTCGACGACAGAGATGGGATAATAAGTGCACTTGGGCAGAAGCAGCAGCGCGGCACCGATGATGATGAACACCATGAAGCTCACGCTAAGCATCAGGGCCGGGTTGGTGCGCCGGCTCATCGAGGCCATGGCCCAGCGGCTGACCTCAAACAGCGAGCACACCAGCAGCACGCAGTTGAGGTAGCGGGAGCCGTACAGCATCCGCTCAAGCCACGGAATCCAGGGGTGAGCCGGGTGAGGGTAGAGCAGCGGCAGGAGAGTGGTGAGCAGCGCAATGTCAACCACCCACTTCAGGGGCTTGGTGGTTCGCCGTGTATCGCGAAAGTTAAAGATGAGGTTGAAAAGCACTTGGGTAAGAAACACTCCCTGCACCGCGCGGAGCACCTGCGCCTGATGACGGAAGCTCCCGGCATCATTGTCAAACCCGATGTGTGCTGCAAAACACCCCAATGCCACAAACGATGCCACAAACGCCAGCACATCAAGAACTTTGCTTGTCAAACGTATCCTCCCGATGAAGCGGTGCTGGAGCGTGATGCATCCGCGCGTCACCGCTGAGGTAACGTGACGCAGCCGCCAGAGCGAGGTCGCAAAGAGGCGTTTGGCTCGATGTTGACGTTTGGCAGTCATCGGTGGTCAGGACTTAGGCCCATAGCGCATATAGAATACTATACGATAATATCAACCCTCTTCAATCTCTGAGAGTTCGAGCCACCGGAGCTCCTTTTCGTCAAGCTGTGTTGAGACTTCGCTGTAACGTTGCGACATGGTCGCTATATCATCCAACGGTTCGCCACTGCGGAATCGTTCATCCAGAGCCTCTTTCTCAGCCGTCAGAGTGTCTATTTCCTCAGTGAGCCGCTCAAGCTCTTTGCGCTCAGCGTACGAGAGTCGCCGTTTGCGCTCCCGCTGCGGCCGCCTCGAGGCAGTGTCGGCTGTCGCAGACGATGCTGCTGCCTCGGCGCGCCGTTCGGCCTCACGCTCTGCCTGCCATGCACGGTACTCAGTGTATGTGCCGGGGAAATCCTTGACATTACCCTCACCGGTAAACACAAAGAGGTGGTCAATGATGCTGTCAAGAAAAAAACGGTCATGTGAAATCACCAGCACGCATCCCTCAAACTCTCGCAGATACTCCTCGAGAACGCCGAGGGTCACAATGTCAAGGTCATTGGTGGGCTCGTCGAGAATCAGAAAGTTGGGGGAGCGCATCAGTGTGACTGCAAGGTGGAGCCGGCACTTCTCGCCGCCGCTGAGGGTACGGATATATTTCTGCTGGTCGGCGGGAGAGAATAGGAAGCGTTGGAGGAATTGCATCGGTGAGAAACGCACGGCACCATCGTTAATCACCACATCCTCGGCAATTTCCGTGACGGCATCTATCACGCGCTTATTGTCGTCAAAGTTGATGCCGTCCTGACTGTAATATCCTATCCTCACTGTCTCACCGAGCTCCACATGGCCGGCATCGGGAGTCTCCAACCCTTGCAGCAGCTTGATGAATGTGCTCTTTCCCACTCCGTTGGGGCCAATCACGCCCACCTTCTCACGTCGGGCAAACGTGTAGGTGAAGTCATCCAGCACACGCTTGTCACCATAGCTCTTGGTGAGTCCCTCAGCCACGAGAATCTTGCTCCCGATGTAGGAGGACTTGATGTCAATCTTCACCTGCCGCTCCTCATAATTAGCCTTTGAACGCGATTTGAGGTCATGGAACGCGTCGATGCGATACTTCGCCTTACCCCCGCGGGCTTGTGGCTGACGTGACATCCACTCCTGTTCGCGACGCAGGGTGTTGCGCACCTTGGCAAGCTCGCCGGTAAGGGCCTCGATACGCTCACGGCGTTTACGCAGGTAATAATCATAGTTGCCGGCGTAGCTGAAGAGTTCGGTTCGGTCAAGCTCTATAATCTTGTTGCATACGCGGTCCAGGAAATAACGGTCATGGGTGACAAGCAGCAGAGCCACACGGCTTTTGCGCAGGTACCCCTCCATCCACTCTATTGCATCGAGGTCCAGATGGTTGGTTGGCTCGTCGAGGATGAGCAGGTCGGGGTCATCCACCAGAGCCTGTGCCAGAGCTATGCGCTTGCGCTCGCCGCCGCTGAGCTTCTCTACCGGGGCACGCAGGTCCATGATGCGTAGCTGCGACAGCATACGGGTGAGCCGCGAAGTGTATGCGGCGGCCTCTTCGGCTCCGTCGGGAGCATGTGCCCCGATGAGGTCAGCCACAGTGGCGCATCCTTTGAACTCAGGTATCTGCGGCAGGTAGCCAACTTTCAGCCCGTTACGTGCTGTGACGGTACCACTGTCGGGGGTCTCCACTCCGGCTATGATGCGCAGCAGGGTTGACTTGCCGGTGCCGTTCTTGGCGATGAGGCCGGTTTTCTGCCCCTCGTCGATGCCGAAGGTGATGTCGCCGAAAAGCAACCGGTCACCGTAGCTCTTGGTGAGATTCTCTACCTGTATGTATGGTGTTGCCATGATGAGTCAGTGTTCGGTTCAGTCTTCGGAGTAGTGGCGGAGCACGCGACGATAGGAGTTGAATATCTTGGACTTGCTCACAAAACCCACATACTTGCCGTGCTCCACAACGGGGAGGTTCCATGCGCCGGTGTCGTCAAATGTCTTCATCACGCTCTCCATGCTCTGACCCACTTCGATTTTGGCCGGTGGAGTGCTCATGAATTTGTTGACGAACATTCGTCGGTACAGGTCGGGACGGAACATAATGTTGCGAATCTCATCGAGGAGTACCACGCCCACCAGAGTGCCCTCGGCGTCAACCACCGGGAAGAGGTTGCGGTTGCTCTGTGAGATTACCTCCACCATCTGCTTTAGACTCATGTCTGGTGTCACGGTCTTGAAGTCTGTCTCTATAACATTATCTATTTTCAGCAGCGTGAGCACGGCCTTGTCTTTGTGGTGGGTCAGCAGCTCGCCCCGCTGTGCAAGTCGCATGGTGTAGAGGCTGTAAGGCTCGAAAAACTTGATGGTGAAGTAGCTCAACGCACTCACTATCAGCAGCGGTAGAAACAGGTCATAACCCCCGGTGAGCTCTGCGGTGAGGAAGATGCCCATCAGAGGTGCGTGCATCACACCTGACATCACGCCGGCCATACCCATCAGCGCGAAGTTTTTCAGCGACAGATCAAGCCCGAACACCGTATTGGTGACAATAGCGAAGAGGAATCCGCTGAAACAGCCCACGTAGAGCGACGGCGCGAAGGTGCCACCCACGCCACCGCCGCCCGTGGTAGCTGCTGTGGCAAAAGCCTTGGTGAGTACTATGGCCCCGATGAACAGTATCACATGCCACACGTCGCCACGGTCGCTGTAAAAGAGCGAGCCGTTGACTATCGCACTCGGGTCACCTCCCAACAGCGCAACTA
Organism: Candidatus Amulumruptor caecigallinarius; assembly: GCA_023665605.1. Classification (GTDB taxonomy): domain Bacteria; phylum Bacteroidota; class Bacteroidia; order Bacteroidales; family Muribaculaceae; genus Amulumruptor; species Amulumruptor caecigallinarius_B. The sequence continues at coordinate 34,285 of JAMPDP010000005.1, forward strand.
TCGAGTCGTAACCCTCGCCGTAGAGCGGCGGGAAGAGGAACACCAGCGAGGCCACCAGTGCGCTCCCGGTGAGCGCGCGCAGCCACACATTACCTATCCTGCGGAAGAAGTTCTCCATCCTGATGACCACGCGTGTGAAGTAGAGCGATACCAGGCCGCAGAACACGCCTAACACACATACGTAGGGAATCCTCGGCATCATGAACCCTTCGCTCTGCATGAAGAAGAACTCAAAGTCGTAACCCGTGAAGATGTAGGCCATCGTGGCTGCAGTGATGGAAGCCATCAGCAGCGGCATCACAGATACAGTGGTGAGGTCAAGCATTAGTACCTCAAGGGTGAACAGCATCCCCGCAATCGGTGCCTTGAAGATACCGGCTATGCCGGCGGCGGCTCCGCAACCAACAAGTATCATCAGGATGCGTGGCGACAGGCGGAACATTTGCCCCAGATTGCTACCGATGGCCGCTCCGGTGTAGACTATCGGCCCCTCGGCGCCCACTGACCCGCCGCAACCTATGGTGATACTCGATGCCACAAGTGAGGTGTACATATTATGCTTCTTCAGCCGGCTCTTGTTCTGCGAGATGGCATATAGTACACGTGTCACGCCGTGACCTATGTCATCGCGTACGCAGTAGCGCACGTAGAGCATGGTCACGAAGATGCCCACTGCCGGATATATCAGGTTGGTATAGTTGGCTCCGGCTATGTTGAGATGCTGATTCAGGAGAGAGCTGATGCCATGGATGCCGAGTTTGAGCAGTAGAGCCGCTACGCCTGCGGCAATGCCCACCAGCAGAGCGATAGCCACCACGAAGGTCTTCTCCTTGATGTGCTTCTGTCGCCACAGCAGGAAGCCCGAAAGCATCCGCTGCATAGCTCCGCCAGCCATCGTTAAGCCTCTTGTCATTGTTTGTATCGTTGGAAAACTCAATGGATGAATGTCTTAGATGAAACCATTCTGCTCAGCGCCCACGCCCGGAGAGGGCCGTCACCACCGTGTGAAGGATTATGCGCAGGTCGTTGGCTATGGTCACGTTGTCGAGATATATCAGGTCATACTTCATGCGGCTCACCATCTCGGGAACAGTCTCCACGTAGCCGTATCGCACCATGCCCCAGGAGGTCAGACCCGGGCGCACTTGGTAGACGCGGTAGTAGGCCGGGGCCTGCTCCAGGATGCGCCGTGCGTAGTGCTCACGTTCCGGACGCGGACCAACAAGCGACATGTCACCGCGCAACACGTTCCACAGCTGAGGGAGTTCGTCTATGCGGTATTTGCGTATCACAGACCCCACACGAGTCACGCGAGGGTCACCTACGCTGGTGAGCTGTGGCCGTCCGTCGGCCTCGGCATCAGTGTGCATTGACCGCAGCTTGAACATGGTGAATGGGTGCCCCCGATAACCTAAGCGTGTCTGTCTGTAAAACACCGGTCCCGGAGAGTCTGTCTTGATGGCCAGCGCAGTTATACCTATTACCGGGATTGCCGCTATTAGCCCCAGGATGGAGGCTGACACGTCAAGGGCGCGCTTGAGGCAAGCGGTGCAGTCTGTCATCACAGGGTGTGTGATGTCTACCAGCGGCTCTCCCTTGATGTCCGAGAATGGGCGGCGCACAGGAGTTCCCGTGGCGGATGCACGCATCATTACGGGCATATTAAGGGCATATAGCGGCGCCATAACGCGGTCACGCTCTGCTTCATCGAGTCCGGTGGGAATGAAGATTATTCTGCTTATGCCTTCTTCCCATGCCACGCGGGATATTTCTGTCAAGGGCCACACCGGCAGGCCGGTAGCTTTGACATCCTCAGATACCATGCTGGCAGAGGGACTGATGAAACCGGCTACGGCAAACTCCCGACTTAATCCTGACTCCTCCATGCGGCGAAGCAGGGCGACGGCATCACTGTCGGTGCCAACTATCAATGTAGGAAATGACACTTTCCCGCGACGGATGCACCGCAGCCCCCATGCGCGCATGACCGAGCGCTCACTCCAGAGGCAAGCAAGCAGCAGAGCAGCAAGGATTGCCACGAGCAGATGATTATAGGTGAGGCTCTGCACGGTGCGGTTGCTCAGCACCAGGAAAAAGTAACCGAGCGATCCGGCTACGGATGCAGCCAGCGAGCGCAGGAAGATGCTCAGCCTCGACTGGCGGAACACGGTGCGGTACGTGCCGGCAAGCCAGTAGAATCCGAGCATCACGAGTGGAAAGAGCAATATGCCCGCTCTAACTCCGGGCAGACACAGATATGCGCCCGTGCTCACCCCGGAGGCTTCCGGGAGGAGCAGGTTGTGGCACACGTAGTAGAGCGTCACCGCTGCCACCGTGGCCAGATAGTCGCCGCAGACACAACTGAGGCGTTGGCGCGTTATCATATCCATAAGGTACATCTGCCCAAAAGCCGTACATATGCGCGGCTTTCAACCTCCAAATGTAAGCATTTTCGCCCACACCCACGCATCCGGCCCGATTTCCCGCCCCGATTTTGTAATGATGATGCTGATTGATGATTTCGGGATGTTTGCTAACTTTGTCGTGCAGAAATTATCACATTGCACTGTGACACTACAGTTGCCCATATCTTTACTAAGATGACGTTTCAACGAGTGCGCATGTTGGTGCGCTTCATCACTTGCTTCCTCCTGCTTATGGCTGTGGCAGTGCAGCGTGACGGCTCAGTCTTCGGCCATGACTTGCTTCAGAAGGAGGCTGTCCACGATGAGGATTCAGCCATAACCTTCAGTGGTGCCTCTGTCACCGTCAACACCACTTCAATAGCCTCCGACATCAAAGGTTATGGAGGTCCTGTACCATTGGAGATTACTATCAGCGATGACCAAATCACCTCCGTGACACCCTTGAAGAATGCAGAGACAGCACCCTTCTTCACACGCGTCGTCGAGGAAATAATTCCGCAATGGGAGGGTGTTCCAGTGAATGACGTGGCCGGCAGAGAGGTGGATGCCGTTACCGGTGCCACATTCTCATCACGCGCTGTCAACGCCACTGTCAAGGCCGGCGTGGCTTATTATTTGAGCAATGTAGAGTCTGTCAAGCAGCCGGCTCATGCAAACGGCTCATTCTCCCTCTCGCTCAAATGGTTGGCCGTGCTCGCCGTGATTTTATGCGCATCCATACTCCCGATATTCATCCATGACCGACGCTACCGCTACATCCAGCTTGCACTAAATGTGATAATTCTCGGATTTTGGAGCGGCACGTTCCTCTCTTACGAGGTGATGGTTAATTACATGGCCAACGGCTTCAACATACTCCAATCTCTCCCCATCCTGCTAATGCTCACCATAGCCTTCATATTTCCCTATTTCGGCCGCAAGAGTCATTACTGCACGTGGGTGTGTCCGCTCGGTTCTCTTCAGGAGCTTGCGGGTAGATCCACGCGATTCAAACTCCCTATGTCGCCGCGCTTGGTCAAAGCCTTAACCGCATTTCAAGAGTGTCTTTGGTTCCTGCTCATGTTCGTGATGTGTGCGGGTCTATGGACCGAGTGGATGGGCTGGGAGCTCTTCACCGCCTTTTTATTTAAGCAAGCCTCGACAGGAATTCTTATTGCGACCATCCTTTTCATTTTGCTCTCGGTGGTGGTGAACCGTCCCTACTGCCGCTTCGTATGCCCCACGGGGTGCCTTTTCCAGATAACACAAAATCCCGATAAATAACCATGAACACTTCCCGATTGCTGAACATTTTACTTGCAGTGACGCTTGTGGTACTTTCTGTCAGGCTGGTGAAGGATGACGGAAGACCCCAGGTCGACGCTGTAACCGAATCTCCAGAAGCTATCATTATGGACAACATTCTGAGCCGTACAAGCATCCGCGACTATCAGGCCAAACCCGTGGAAGATGCCAAAATCGAGCAGATGCTCCGAGCTGCCATGGCCGCTCCGACGGCTGGCAACAAGCAGCCTTGGCGCTTCATCGTAATCAAAAATCGCGCCACACTCGACTCTATCGCGACTAATTTCCGCAACATACAGATGGCTGCCAAGGCACCGCTGGCCATAGTGGTGTGCGGCGACTTGAGCGTCACTTTCCCCGGAGAGGGCATTGAATACTGGGTACAGGATGCCTCAGCTGCCACCGAGAACCTCCTCCTTGAGGCTCATGCTCTGGGACTCGGCGCTGTGTGGTGTGGTATTTACCCCATCAGCGAGCGCGTGACCACACTCAAGCAGATGCTGGACATCCCCGACGGCATCGTGCCTCTGAATGTAATCCCCATAGGCTATCCCGCCGAGAGTCCGGCACCAAAGGACAAGTGGAAGCCCGAGCAGATACACTACGAGAAGTGGACTGACACTGCTGCCAAGTAACCTCCGTAGTGGTCCATCTTCACACTATTTCGGCTCACAGTTGTGTGATTTCACACCAAAACGCTATATTTGCATCATCTTTGCATCAATTCTGACAATCATATCATAAATTAACCTTAACACATACCCCCAATTAACCTACAATGAAGCGAGTCTATACATTCGGCGACGGACATGCCGAAGGCGATGCCTCGATGCGTAACCTCCTCGGAGGTAAGGGTGCCAATCTGGCCGAGATGAACCTGCTCGGTATGCCCGTACCTCCCGGATTCACCATCACCACCGAGGTGTGCACCGAATACACCCAGTACGGACGCGACGAAGTGGTGAAGCGTCTTGGCGAAGATGTCAAGAAGGCAATCGCCCATGTCGAGAGCCTTACCGGCAAGAAGTTTAATGACCCCGCAAACCCGCTGCTCGTCAGCGTGCGCTCAGGTGCTCGTGCCTCTATGCCCGGCATGATGGACACTGTGCTTAACCTCGGCATGAACGATGCTACCGTGGCGTCCCTCGCTGAGAAGAGCGGCAACGCACGCTTCGCTTGGGACAGCTACCGTCGTTTCGTGCAGATGTATGGCGACGTGGTCCTTGGCATGAAGCCCAAGAGCAAGCAGGACATCGACCCCTTCGAGGAGATTATGGACAAGGTGAAGGCCGCCAAGGGCGTGAAGCTCGACACTGAGCTCGACGTGGACGACCTCAAGCAGCTTGTCAAGCTCTTTAAGGGTGCCGTCAAAGAGTACACCGGCAAGGACTTCCCCGATGATGCCTGGGAGCAGCTGTGGGGCGGTATCTGCGCCGTGTTTGACTCATGGATGAACGAGCGCGCCATCATCTACCGTCGCATGAACCAGATTCCCGAGGAGTGGGGTACAGCAGTCAATGTACAGGCCATGGTTTATGGCAACATGGGCGACAACTCCGCTACCGGCGTGGCTTTCAGCCGCGATGCCGCTACCGGCGAGAACATCTTTAACGGCGAGTATCTCATCAACGCTCAAGGCGAGGATGTGGTGGCCGGTATCCGCACACCCCAGCAGATTACCGTTGAGGGCTCACGTCGCTGGGCCGCCCTCCAGGGTATCTCAGAGGAGGAGCGTGCTGCCAAGTATCCCTCACTTGAGGAGTCAATGCCCGTTTGCGCCGCTGAGCTCATCGCCATCGCAAACAAGCTTGAGGCTTACTACAAGGATATGCAGGACATGGAGTTCACCATTCAGGACGGCAAGCTCTGGATGCTCCAGACACGCAACGGCAAGCGCACCGGTGCTGCCATGGTGAAGATTGCCATGGATCTGCTCCGCGAAGGTGTTATCGACGAGAAGACTGTAGTGCTCCGCATGGAGCCCCAGAAGCTCGACGAGCTGCTCCACCCGGTGTTTGACAAGAGTGCCCTCAAGCACGCTAAGGTAGTGGCTAAGGGTCTTCCGGCATCTCCCGGTGCCGCAACCGGCCAGATTGTATTCTCAGCCGAGGATGCCGAGGCTTGGGCAGAGAAGAAGCGCAAGGTGGTTCTTGTCCGCATTGAGACCTCTCCCGAGGATCTCCGTGGCATGGCCGTGGCTCAGGGCATCCTCACTATGCGCGGTGGCATGACCAGCCATGCAGCCGTTGTGGCCCGCGGTATGGGCAAGTGCTGCGTCAGCGGTGCCGGCGAAATCCGCGTCGACTACAAGGCTAAGACCGTCACCATGGATGGCAAGACCTACAACGAGGGTGACTGGATTTCACTTAACGGCTCCACCGGTGAGGTATATGACGGTCAGGTACCCACCACAGAGCCCGAGCTCGGCGGTGACTTCGGTGCTATTATGAACCTTTCTGACAAGTTCACCAAGTGCCTCGTGCGCACCAATGCCGACACCCCCCGCGATGCCAAGCAGGCACGCCACTTCGGTGCACAGGGCATAGGCCTGTGCCGTACAGAGCATATGTTCTTCGAGGGCGACCGCATCAAGGCCGTACGCGAAATGATTCTTGCCTCCGATGAGGAAGGCCGCCGCCAGGCCCTCGCCAAACTCCTGCCCATGCAGCGTGGCGACTTCGAAGGCATCTTCGAGGCAATGGACGGCTTCGGTGTCACCATCCGTCTGCTCGATCCCCCTCTGCATGAGTTCGTACCTCACCAGACTGCTACTCAGAAGGAGCTTGCTGCAGAGATGGGGCTCACCCTTGAGCAGGTAAAGGCTAAGGTAGACTCCCTCGAAGAGTTTAACCCCATGCTCGGACACCGCGGCTGCCGCCTCGGCATCACCTATCCCGAGATTACCGAGATGCAGGCTCGTGCCATCATTGAGGCCGCACTTGCCGTCAAGGCGCGTGGCATAGATGTGCACCCCGAGATAATGATTCCCCTCGTAGGTTCACTCAAGGAGATTCAGAATCAGGCCAACGTCATCAACATCACCGCAGCCAAGGTGTTTGAGGAGAAGGGTCAGAGCGTGCCTTACAAGGTAGGTACCATGATCGAGGTGCCCCGCGCAGCCCTCACCGCCAATGAGATAGCCGAGGTAGCCGACTTCTTCTCATTCGGCACCAACGACCTCACCCAGATGACCTTCGGCTTCTCACGTGATGACGCGCCCAAGTTCCTCAAGTTCTACAAGGAGCACGGCATCATCAAGACCGACCCCTTCGAAGTTCTTGATCAGGAAGGCGTAGGCCAGCTCGTAAAGATGGGCGTAGAGAAGGGTCGTTCCACCAAGCCCGAGCTCAAGGTAGGCATCTGCGGCGAGCACGGCGGCGAGCCCTCAAGCGTAAAGTTCTGTGCCAAGCTCGGCATGAACTACGTAAGCTGCTCCCCCTACCGAGTGCCCATCGCCCGCGTAGCTGCGGCGCAGGCTGCAATCGAAGATTAAGCGGTATATAACCCACTATCAATAAGATAGGCCGTAATGTCCTTATAGAAAAGGGCTTTACGGCCTATCCTGTTCTTAAACCGTCTGCACATTCCACTAAACCCGGATACATCAAAACCGACAAGGTTGTGACCTCAAGGCAGCTCGACAAGCATGGCGACATCACCGACCCGTTTGTCAACAGTTTCTGTTCACAACAAATCCTCTCGTACAATGACAAACTGACCCTCCGAGATCTCGAATTGGACGGTGCTTCAAATTTTCAGAGCTGCGGTGAATGAACTCAACGACTATGACAACGACATTATCCGCATCAAGACAAATCCGTGGGGAACGGCTCGACTCCCGGGGCGGAGCGAGCCGAGAAGAAAGCCATCAGCGCGGAGCGGTGCATAATTCAAAGAGTCCATACGATTGCTGAATTCTCAGCAAAGGTATGAACCCTTTATGCAGTGTCAAAAGACGCGATTACTCATGTAGAAGTGCTTGGATTATTTGCTCTCTTTTCATTTCAGTAGAGCGACAACCAAACCACATCCATCGTAAGTTCTCCATTCCTAAAACGGTTGCTCTGCGTTGCATCTCGGCAACAAATTCATCTGTGAATATTTCAATCAAAGGGTCAGCTTTAGGCTCATTCGCCAATGGTGCTAAAAACAGAAAGCCATCGAAGTTATCTTCATAATTTCCGGTTGCGGTATTATATTTAATTTCGTATATGCCATCAAATGGTTCATTTCCAAAAGGAGAGTTCGCTAACTCAAAACCAATTGGTCGATTTCCATTCTGCTCAAAAGCAAGGTCAAAAATTCCTCCGCGTATTGCAGATTTATTACCACCTCGATTATCACCGGGAAGAACATGTTGAAAGATGGTAAATACGTTATCATTCCCAAGTCGTTCTGCGATTTGAGCACCGGCGGTTAATTCAGCCTCCTTTCCATGTGCTGATGATGCGATACCCATTTGTTTGGATTTATAGGCGTGGGCGCAGCCAACAAGAAATAAGTTGCTTCTTGAATCGGTGGACTGCATTATTGTATTCACTACAATATCAGCCATATGTGTATTCCTGTCTTCTGTCTCACGCGCATCTTCACGATTAGTGATGGTTGAATACGGAACCTGATAGTCTGCTAATACGACACGTATTTTTTTATTCTGAGGCAAGGAACGGTTAAGTTCCCATAGTTGGCATAAGAACTCAAATTCGCCTCTATCCCACCAACCATTTAATTGCTCATCTTGAAAAATTTTTATAATTATGTTAGAGTCGAGAGTATCAGATTTAAAGAATTCATCTATTGTCGGCTGATGATGTGATGGAAGTTCCATGAATACACAACCTACAATATCCGAAAATTCAGGAAGTGCTATAAGTCGCTTGAGCATATCCCAAGACACCTTTCTACGATGATATTCACCGTTTATGACTAACTTATGCGAGTCTAACATATCAAGCACAAAAGACTCTGGAGAAGATGTAACGTTGGAGAGGTAATTGACAAATGGTGTTACATCTTTAGGATAATTATTTATAATTGCAATTCGCGGCAAATTATATAAAGCCATTGGCAATTGCTGTAACAGCTTGTCTTGTGCGTCGTTCCTATCGTTAGCTATGGTTTGGCCACCATTAACCCATTGTCCATTTTCCAACCAACAATTATTTAAGAGGAAAATATCTTGTTCATCAGTATGAGTTACGATACAACCTACAGAGTCACGGTACGTTACTATGTAGTCTATTTGTTCGTTCAGTACATATGTGCATAATGCTTCATCGACAATATCATCAGGAGTATTCTCATTATCAAACTTTGATGAAGATATTTTATTCCAATTATCACCTTTGCCTGAAAGCCTTACCCATGCTCTTGATAAATAGTAATTGAGCGGAGTCGATAAGTTAATAGAGTCAAGTTGAAACGCATTAACAGGCTTATCTACTTTCACCACTTTGAAATCTTGCAAAGATTGGGAGTAACAGCCCCAACTTGAAATAAAGAGGGACAGACATAAAAAGATGAGGCGTATTGAGCGTATTGTCATAATGAAAAGTCGTTAATTATACGCAAGGTTAAGCTTTTTCAACGGAATACACAAATCTGACAAATGCTCCGATGTTGCGAGAGCCAGCCAACCTGCCGGCATGGTTTCTATTTAAGTCAGTTGGTATTTCTTGAAGTTTTCGGCTTGCTCGATAACTTTTTTGTAGACCTTTTCGGCTTCTTTGGCCTCGGTTACCGGCGGGTATTTGTATTTCGAGCAAATCATTATGATGTCAAACTGCATCTGCGCGAGGATGTCGGCACGGCGGAAGGCATCGGTGTATTGGGCGTTCTTCGTGAGCATTGCCTTGATCTCTTTGGCAATGTCAATCATCTTCTCGTCGGGGTAGTTGAACTTCATATCTTCGCTGACCGACTTCAGGATGTCGAAGAATGCTTTTTCCTCATAGTCAATGCCGAGGGCTTCGTTGCTTGTGCGCTCCTTGTTGATTTGCTCCATCAAGTCCTTGATGCCGTCGGTTACGGCGGTCATTACCTGTTGGGCGAATACTGCATCGTCCGAACGGTCGTTGTACTCTTTGAGCAGATTTTTCAGCCGTTCGGCAAATTCCACGGCCTTGACCTTGTTGACCTTGCCGAGCTCTGAAATCTGCTGACGCAACAGTCGCTCAAGCAGTTTGAGACGTATGTTGGGCAGCTCTATCTTGTCGATGCGTTCAAGATGCTTGGGGTCGAAAAGGTCGAGGTCGCCATGGGCATCCTCCACGATTTTGACCACTTCCTCCACACCGCTACTCTGCAAGGCTTCTTGCATGAGTTGGCGCACTCGCTTGTTCATCTCGTCAACATCGGGAGCATCGCCTTTGGTCATCTTGGCGACAACGGCACGGACGGCGGTGTAGAACACCACCTGTTCTCGTTGTTCCTTTGTGAAGTCCTCCGACGAGCTGCACATATTGAACGCCTGGCGCATACGCTTGGCGTGGCCCATAAAGAAGTTCTTGCGTTCCTCGTGTTCGAGGACGAAGTTGGCACCTCGGTTGAGAGTCTGCACCTGCTGCAATGGTGTGCCGGTGTAGAAGCCGCTTGCTTCGAAGCCATGCATGATGATGTCGAGCGATTCAAGACTGTCCTTGACAATCTTGACAAACTCTGAAATGTCGTTTGTGGGGTCATCATCGTCACCGCCATTGCCGCCTTGCCCGCCACCACCGTATTGTTTGAGGGCGGCATTCATGCGCCGCTTGATGCCGAGGTAGTCCACCACCAGCCCTTTCTCCTTGCCGGGGCATACGCGGTTCACGCGCGAAATGGTCTGAATGAGTGTGTGGCGTTGCAGCGGCTTGTCTATGTACATGGTGTCGAGACATGGCACATCGAAGCCGGTGAGCCACATATCCACCACGATTACAATCTTGAAGTTGGAACCGGGTTGCTTGAACTGCGCAGCCCATTCGCGCATATCGGCTTTGTTGCCGAGCAGCTTGGCCATTTCCTCGGAGTCATCCTTGTTGGATGTCATCACCATCTTCACGCGCTCTATGGGCAGAAGTTTCTTCTTATCGTCTTCGCTGATATTTGCATCGGGGTCGCAAGGCAGTTTCTCGGCCCATTCAGGGCGCAGGGCTATGATGCGTTTGTAGAGTTCGAACGCTATCTCGCGGTTGGTGCAGACTACCATTGCCTTGCCGCACACCGTTGCGCCCTCGGCTATACGCTGCTCGTAGTGATTGACGAGATCGGCAGCCACGGCATCGAGGCGCTGCGGGTCGCCGATGATGGCTTCGAGGTTGGCGCTCTGCTGCTTGCTCTTGTTGATTTGTTCCTCGGTGCTTCCGGCTTTCTCGCAAGCCTCGTAGTATTGCTCTATCTCCTGAAGTTTGGCGTTGTCGGCCACCACTTTGGCTGCACGTCCTTCATAGACGATGCGCACGGTGATACCGTCATTTACCGAGTCAACCATAGTGTAGCGGTCAATCACGCCGCCAAACACTTCGATGGTTGAGTCAACCGGGGTGCCGGTAAAGCCCACATACAGGGCGTTGGGCAGCGACTGATGCAGATACTGGGCGAACCCGTAGGTGCGACGAATAGCCTCGGCTTTGCCGTCCTCGGCAAAACTCAGCGCGGTGGTCTCGCCCATGTTGGTCTGCGAGCGGTGGGCTTCGTCGGAGATGCAGATGATGTTGGATCGGTCGGAGAGCAATGATATGTCTTCCGAGAATTTCTGTATGGTGGTGAGGAACACGCCGCCACTTTTGCGGCCACGCAGTTTCTCGCCAAGGGTCTCACGACTGTCGATTTGCTCGATTACGTTGTCGCCTATGAAGCGTTTCGCACGGATAAACTGGCTCGACAACTGGTCGTCAAGGTCTGTGCGGTCGGTGATGAGCAGAATGGTCGGGGAGCCAAGCTCACGACTGCGCATCAATTTGCGTGTCAGGAACAGCATGGCAAGGCTCTTGCCGCAGCCGGTGGCACCGAAGTATGTGCCGCCTTTGCCGTCGCCCAATTCGCGGTGACGCAATATGTTGTCATAGAGCAGCGTTGCGGCAAAATACTGCGGATAGCGGCATACAATCTTTTCCTCATGGGTTGAGCTGTCCGGGAAATACACGAAGTTGCGCACCACTTCGAGCAATCGGTCTTTGCGGAACAGGCCGTTCATCATTGTGGTGAGCGAGTCGAGGCCGTCGCTCGGGCGGTCTTCGGGATTTATGCGCTTCCAAGCGTAGAAATACTCATAGGGGGTGAACAGAGTGCCAAACTTGTTTTGCGCACCGTCGGAAATCACCACAAAAGCATTGTAGCGGAACAGCGAGGGTATGTCCTTGCGGTAGCGGGTACACAGTTGGGTGTGGGCGTTCAGCACCGTAACGTTCTCTTTGAGAGCGGTCTTGAATTCGAGCACCACGATCGGCAGACCGTTGACATAGACCACGGCATCAGGCCGGCGGTTGCACTTCTCCACAATCTCCACCTGATTGACAATCTTGAAGTCGTTGGCTTCGGGATTGTCGAAGTCGATGAGCCGAATCCACACCGGTTGCTTTGTGGCATCATCACGCTTCAATGCAAATCCCTCAACTATCATCTGATGCAGCCGGCGGTTTTCTTCATAGAGATCCGGCGACTGCGGCGATTTAAGCGCAAACACCACACGGGCAGTCTCGGTGTCCGACAAATCCGGATACCGACTGCGCAGCCACGCCTCAATATCTTCAACGAGAAGCACCTCGGCAAGGTTCTTGTGCAACTGCTCGCCCAATTTATGTGTATATCCTTGTTGCTCAAACAGCTCCATTATAGCCGCTTCGAGCGTCGCTTCGTTGAAGGTCATAGTGAGGAAAGTTTTGAAATTTTATCAATCTCGCGCGTGTATTCCAATAATAATTTACTCAAGTTGCCTACTTTTAGTTCAAATTCTTCAAGGGCTGTTTCGGATGGAATTACGATGTCTATTTTTGATAATTCTGTTTGTGTAATTAGTGCCTGAACACCACCTTTTGTTATTTCTTCGTAATCAAAGTTTTTTAAAATTTGATTACAGTATTCAAACCAGTGGCTTTTTATTACCAGAACATTATCTGCCGTGTAGGTTAGTCCATAATAGCGATTTACGACACCTAATGTGCCCACACGACCAGTAGTTAAAAGTGGTACGTCTTGGTTGTATTCGGTACTCCAACCAATAATTCCGGCAGCTCCGGCAACTGGATATTTGAATTGCGAATCTTTATAATCTTGTTTGTTCTTACATGTTTTACCACTGCTAATTTCCGCAATATCAGAGAGTTTGCCCTTGAGCCAGCCTTGGGGGAGGTTTTCGGGGTCGATGTTGTCGACGAAGGTGTGGCGGTAGATGGTGCGGGCGGTTTCTTCGAGAGCAGCAATCAGTCGACGGTTTACGTCAATCTTATGCTCAATGGCCTTGTGCCGCGCCACTATCGCCCGCTGCTCCTCTATCGGTGGCACCGGAATTAGTAAGTCACAAAAATCGCTCCATTCTAAAGATCCTCTAACACCGCCTACTGCATAGAATGTAACTTCTCTATCGAACTCCGAACGAAGAAACCACAGATGGAGATAATCGGGTAATAGGATTTCCTCGTTGGTGATTTCAAAAATGGGATATGCAGGCGACATTATAGCATCATCTCCTTTATAGACTGCTATGGGCATTTTCTTGTCGCGACTTACCTGCATAAGACTGCATGCAAACTGATTTTCTCGAATTATTTTATAATTTGACAAATCAGTTCCAACAGTATTGGCAACGGATGGAATGTATATCTTGTCGATGCTTAACCCGACAAGATTGGTGACAGCCAAGTCTTTATTCCTGACATCCACTTGACGGATGAAGTCGCCGAGGCGGCGCATTGGGGTGTTATTTTCCATACTAAAGTTCGTAACCAAGTTGACGGAACACATTTTCCACCTCGCGGCGAGCATCGGCTTCCTCTGCAAAAAGCGAGCGGAGTTCGGCTTGCAGAGCTGTCATCTTTTCGCCATAATCCTCGGCATCGTCGCGTGTGGCAAATTCGATGTATTTGCTCGGCACGAGCGATGAGTCTTTCAGGTCGCCGATGCGAACTGACTTGCAGAACTCGGCTTCATCTTGATACTCGCCAAGGTCGGTGCGTTGCCACCGGTGGTAGCGCCGGGCAGCACGGGCAATTTCTTCATCGGAGAATGCGATGTATTTCTTTTCAAATGGCTCGCCCCATGTGCGGAGATCCATGAAAAGAATTTCACCGGAACGGTCGCGATATTGGCGCATTTCGCCATTGACATTGACAGTGCGGGCTTTCTTGTTGCGATTGAGAATCCAAAGCGTAACAGAGATGTCGGTGGTATAGAACATCTTTCGGGGCAGTATAACTATTGCCTCGACGGCATCGATGTCTTCAGATGTCAGTCGGGCGCGGATTTCTTTCTCAGTGCCGTCGCCGCTCAGAGCACCATTGGCAAGGAGGAATCCCGCTACGCCGTCGGTGGCCAGTTTGGAGTAGATGTTCAGAATCCAACCATAATTGGCATTGGATGTGGGAGGTGTGGCAAAGCCTTTCCAACGTGGGTCGTCGGTTAGTTCACTCTCCTGACGCCATTTCGACTGGTTGAACGGCGGATTGGCCATGATAAACTCAAACTTTTCGGCCTTATGTTGATCGTCCTGAAAAGTCGATGCCGGCTTGTCGCCAAGATTGGCGGCAATTCCACGTATGGCGAGGTTCATCTTTGCCAGTTTGTAGGTGGTGGTGGTGCGTTCCTGTCCGTAAACTGAGATGTCGCGGCGATTGCCGCCATGAGCCTCGATGAAGCGAGCCGACTGAACGAACATACCGCCCGAACCGCAGCAGGGATCGTAAATTTTGCCGCGAAATGGCTCAATCATTTCGGCAATGAGATTGACGATACTCTTGGGAGTATAGTATTCGCCCTTGCCTTTGCCCTCCTGAAGGGCAAACTTGCAGAGACAATATTCATACACTCTACCGATAAAGTCTTTATCGTCGGAGATATGGCTCTCGATGCCGTTGATGGTGTCAAGCAATGAAGCAAAATCGGCTGGGTTCATGCCGAGGGTGCTGTAATAATTCGACGGCAGTGCACCGACGAGGGCCGGATTGTTGGCCTCGATGTCGGCAAGTGCCTTATCAACTATCAGAGCTATATCATCTTGCTTGGCTCGCTCCATGATATAATCCCAACGACAGTTTTCGGGGAGATAGAAAACATTGTCTTTGCCGTATGCAGCTTGCATTTCGCACACCATATCGCCATATTGCTCCTGGAGCATATCGTGTTGCTTTGCAAACTTATATCCGGCATATTTAAGGAATATCAGCCCGAGGACTACATGCTTGTATTCCGAAGGCTCGACTGTACCGCGAAGCGAATTTGCGGTTTCCCACAAAGTGGCTTCAAACGATTTCTCTTGTTTCTTTTTGGTTGCTGTCTTTTTTGTCATAAGGCTATTCGGCTCTCGCTGCATATCTTTGCTTAATGACCGGTCATTATCAGATTTAACATATACTTATTGATTGCAAAGTTAATCAAAATTTTAGATTAACTGCTACTGCACAAAAGTAAGAAAGGGGGTGAGCAAGAATATGACACATCTACGTTAAAAACAATTAGGAGCTGCGATTTTCAAGTTCATTCAAGAGGTTGTTGCAAAACCGGCGGCTTGTAGGGATGCACCGTGGTGCATCCGGCGCAACAATCGGTAAATCAGCGGATGCGTGTCAAAAGTTTTTGGATGGTGTTTCAGAACCGCTGAAGAGCGTCCGCAGGACGCTCCTTAGGAGGTTTTTCAACACCCTCAATTACTCTTGATACATCTTCATCTTCGGCCGGTTCTACAACACCCTCTAAAAACTTTTGATACACTTCCTAAAGTCGTTATGATGATGAATAGGAGAAGTGGATATCTTCGCGGTTATACCATGCTCATAATTTTTTTGGAAGTGATACGGGCGCGTTCGGGCGAAATTGCTAACTTTGCACCGTTATTACGGCCTCTCGGGGCCGACTTCTCACGATATTCCGCTTAACAAGAACATTGAGAATCTCTATATGATAAACCGTGTGTTGATCAGAATGAAGGTGGTGCAACTCCTTTATTCATATCTGCTTACTAAGAGCGAATTCAAGATTAACCCGGCGCCGGTTAACCCGACGCGTGACCGCGCATTTGCCCACACGGTGTATGTTGACTTGCTACTGATGCTTCTTGAGCTCGGTGGTTATCGCACGTCAACAAGTCAGGGTGTCACCGCGGCTGACTCCCTGCCTCGCAACCCCCGTTTCAATCAATCTAAGATGATGCGCTCTCTCGCGTCCAATGACGACATCCGCGCCATCATCAACCGTCGTGGAGCTGACCACATTGATTTTGATAAGGCGCTCGCAGCTATCTACACCGCTGTCACTGATTCGGAGCTATATAAGAAGTATCTCCGTGCACGCAAGCGCGGTCTTCAGGAAGATGTAGAGTTCTGGTCTGAGATTATCACCACGGTGATAGCCCCCTCAGAGGCGTTTGTATCCGCTGCCCGTGCCCACGAAGGGTTCACGCTCAAAGGTATGGAGCAGGGAGTGCCAGCCGTCATCCACACACTCAATGATTTCAACGACGAGAGCAACGCGCTGACTGCCGCCCGCAATGCACTTGACCACTCGCTTGACAAGGCATATGAACTATACCACGGACTGCTTGCTCTCCCAGCCGAAATAACCCGCGCATATGAGCGCCGCATCGAGGCCGGACGCAACAAGTTTCTTCCCACAGATGCTGACCTTAACCCGGACACACGCCTGCTTGACAACAAGCTTGTCGCTGAGCTTGAGGCTGATCCTGACGTAGCGGCATTTGCTGAGGAGCACCCGGGGCAGTGGGAAAACAGCGACCTGCTCATTGACCATCTCCTCGATGAAATCCTCCAGAGTGACATCTACAAGGATTACCTCGCCATCAGCAACCCCACGCTAAGCGACGATGCGGCTTTCTGGCGCCACGTGCTCCGCAGCATTATTATTCCTGACACCGAGCTGGCAGAGGCTCTGGAGTCGAAGAGTGTCTATTGGAACGACGACCTCGACATCATGGGTACATTTGCTGTGAAGACGTTCAAGCGGCTGGGCTCGGATGACGAGGACGTTCGAGCCACGGCAATCCTACCCAAATATAAGGATGACGAGGATCGTCGCTTCGGCCCGGAACTCTTCGGCGATGTCGTAGAGCACTATAATGATTACCGTGAACTTATCGACTCGTTCATTGATAGCCGCCAATGGGACTCTGAGCGTTTGGCTTTCATGGACGTGGTGATTATGTGCACCGCCATTGCCGAGATGCTCAACTATCCACAGATTCCCATCCCCGTCACCCTCAACGAGTACATTGAGATAGCCAACAGTTACAGTACACCCAAGAGCGGCAAGTTCGTCAACGGCGTACTCTATTCCGTCATCAACCGTCTCAAGGAGGAAGGGCGTCTCAATCGAGGCTGAACCCCGCTTCCCGTAATCTT
The DNA here is from genome assembly GCA_023665605.1 of Candidatus Amulumruptor caecigallinarius. Classification (GTDB taxonomy): domain Bacteria; phylum Bacteroidota; class Bacteroidia; order Bacteroidales; family Muribaculaceae; genus Amulumruptor; species Amulumruptor caecigallinarius_B. The sequence goes on from JAMPDP010000005.1 coordinate 51,539, forward strand.
CTGATATTTACCACCCCCTCAACCACACTTCTCCTCATACTTTAATTACCCCCCTAACCCTACTCACCCAATTCTTAATCCTTACATCCCATGCTTTACAACCTCGTAACCCTCCAGGCCGAAGGCGCATCCTCCGGCATGATGAATATGCTGATGATCGTAGCTCTCATCGTGGTGTTTTACTTCTTTATGATCCGCCCTCAGCAGAAGAAGCAGAAGGAAATCCGCAAGTTCCGTGAAGGCCTCCAGAAGGGCGACAAGGTGATCAGTGCCGGCGGTATCTACGGCAAGATCATCGACATGAAGGACTCTTACATCATTCTGGAGATTGACAAGGGTGTCAACATCCGTATTGACAAGGGTTCTGTATATCCCTCAGCCGTTGACATCGAGCAGACCGGCGGCAACCCCGAGGAGAAGAAGTAATCCTCTTTCACTGCCATGAGCACCGGTAATCCCATCAAGCAACGCATCCTTAAGGCGGCGGCCGCTATGCGTGCCGCCACCCACTCGTCTAAGGGCAAGGATGTGCTGATGTATCTGGTGTTCGTGTTTATCGCGTTCATTTTCTGGGTGCTCCTCTCACTTGATGCGGAGGTCACCAAGGACTATGAGCTCCCCATGGAAGTCACCGAGATGCCTGACAGTGTGCATCTCATAGGCTCCGTGCCCCGCACTCTGAACGTCACTGTAAAGAGCAAGGGCGCCCAGCTCATTCGCTATGAGTGGGGTAAGATGCCGGTCATGAAGCTGAAGTTTGCCGACCTGTCGACCAAAGACAATCGGCTCTCGGCATCCCGCATCAAGCTTGAGGCTGCCGTGCGCGACTATTTCGGTGCCGGCGTCACTGTCATGGCTCTTAAACCGGATTCAATAGGCACACCTTACACGTCGCGTCCCGGCGTAAGGGTGCCTATACATCTGCTTGCCGACATCCACACAGACCTGCAATACACCGTCAGCGGTCCCATTCAGTGCAGTGCCGATTCGGTGATGCTCTATTCAGTCAGCGACATCGCCCAGCGATTGACTCAGGTCAATACTACCCCTATTGTGCGCCGTGACCTCAAGGATACCACCGTGATAGTTGTGCCGCTGGAACACATTGAGGGTGTCAAGATGGTACCGGCAGAAGTAAAGGTGTTGATTCCTGTGGAGCCGCTGATTGCCAAGAAGCGCCAGATTCCCGTAGAGGCTTCGGGATGTCCGGCCGGCACCTCGCTGATTACGTTCCCCTCCAAGGTGACCATCTCGTATCTCGTGCCGATGAGCCGGTACAATTCTGAACAATCCATGAAGGCTTACGTCAAGTATGCCGACATCAGCAGAAATGCTTCAAAGGTGCCCGTGTATGTCACCACGCCACCTCCCGGATGCACCGGCCTCACTTTCTCCCCTGACAGCGTGGAGTATATCATAGAGCGCGGCCAATAATTGAACAATGCCTCAAGCCATTGCAATTTCACCGTGTAAACCCGGTCATAGTCGTCTTACGGCCATCACCGGTGGCATCGGTGCCGGCAAGAGTGTGGTCAGTGATATAATCCGAGCCATTGGTTATAGCGTGTATGACTGCGACAGCCGTGCCAAGGCACTGATGGATGCTGACACCGATATTCACGCTGCATTAAGCCGCGACATTCACCCCCGGTGTGTCGTTGACGGAGTGATAGACAGGAGGTTGATAGCCGACATAGTGTTTGCTGATGCCAAGCGCCTGGCAGTTCTCAATGGCATAGTTCATGCAGCCGTCCGCGCAGACTTGCTTGCATGGCGTGCAGTTAATCAAGATGAGAGACGGCTGTTTGTAGAGACTGCCATTCTCACAGAGAGTGGCCTCGATGGTATGGTGGATGATGTGTGGGAAGTTACTGCCCCGGAGCAATTGCGCATCGACCGCGTGATGAAACGCAACAGTATGTCAGCAGAAGCCGTCCGGGCACGGATAGCCAGCCAGAGTCCACTCCCTGCCGGCTTCCATCTTCCGGTTCATACCATTTGCAACGATGGCGTGCACCCCTTGCTCCCCCGTATAGAGGAGCTACTTGCTTAGGAAGCAAGCTCTAAATAAAATCCAAATCGTCATGCACAAGTGTTTGCGCTATGGCGAGGGTTTCGGGGCGTCCTACGTCTAACCATGTGTAGTTGTCGGCACGGTGTGACCGGATGTCAAGTGCCTCCGTGTTGTCGAAATAGAAGGGTGTCAGGGAAAACACTTCCCCATGGTTAGCAGCATATTCTTTAAGAAGCGGGGCTACGCCGGGACTCAACACATGGATGCCGAGGAAGCCGAGAGGGGAGAGGTCAGCTTTGTCAAGCCCGGAGGGACGCACTTCGCCGGTCGACACATTTTCCCACCCACGCATACGTTGCTGCTTGTCAAAGAGCAGGTAGCGCGTTGTGGGACGCGCTGCCGTGGCAAGCGTCACTGCGGGGAGCTCAGAGTGGCGTGCCAGATGCGCTTCAATCATCGGCTGCAAAGGTATATCAGTGAAAATGTCAACGTTGTGAAGCAAGATGGCATCAGCATCTGTCATTGAGGAAATCGCTTTCAACAGACCGCCGCCGGTGTCAAGCAGCTGTGAGCTTTCATCACTGACATGGAGGTTTGCACCTAAGAGGGTTGCATTGGCCGCTATCCACTCCTTAACCAACTGTGCATGATGATGCACGTTAACAGTAATGTCAGTCACACCGGCCGCTATGAGACGGCGAATAGTGCGTTCCAGCATGGTGACTCTTCCAACCTCCACCAGAGCTTTGGGGATGGTGTCGGTAATCGGTCGCAACCGTGAGCCTATGCCCGCTGCAAAAATCAGTCCTTTTACGTTCATTGCTTTTAAACAACCTCTTACAAATCTTTCCGCTCAGAGCATTCTGTCTACCCCCTGTTCGCGGTGAATCAGGCGAACATTAATATCTCCGCGCTTTGCAAGATGACGGGCAAGCCGTTCGGCTGAATATACGCTGCGGTGCCTGCCTCCGGTGCATCCGAAGCCTACCGAGAGCGACGTGAATCCCCGCGAGAGATATTTGTCTACGGCTGCATCCACCAATGCCTCGGCGTGAGCTATAAACGGCTCCACCTCACCCTGAGCCTCCAAAAATTCTATCACAGGCTCATCCATGCCGGTCAGTTGCTTGTAACGGTCATAACGGCCCGGATTGTGTAGGGCACGGCAGTCAAAGATGAATCCGCCACCATTGCCGGAGGCATCTTCGGGGTAGCACTTGCGGTACGAGAAACTTGTTACAGTAACTGTCAGACCCTCTGCGCTCTGCTCTGGTTTCTGTGACCCCTTCACGGACTCACGCAACGCCTTGGCCACAGCCGGGTAGCGGGCTGTAATCACGTCATCGGACAGTATCGCGTCAACAACGCCGGGGGCACCAGCCATGAACTGCGGTTTGCGCTCGATACTGCCTCGGAAGCCATAAGCGCCAAGGGTCTGAAGCCTCCGGAGCAGCAAGATGTCGGGCAGTGTCTCTCGGGCTTGGGTAACGCACTCCTCACTCGCGAAGTAAGGCTGTAATTTGGCTGCCTCGGCGAAATATTCATTGATAAGCGCCTCCCGCACATCTTCGGGATACTTGGCACGTCCTTGCCAAAGGAATGACGCCAGGTCATACAGGTATGATCCGCGCCGTCCGCCTTGAAAATCAATAAACGCCGGGCCTTTAGGTGTCACCATCACATTGCGGCTCTGGCAGTCGCGGAGCATGAAGGTGGGCGTCGATTGCCGTTCCATAGCCGTCATGTTGCGCTCTGCAAGCCGCTCGAAGTCATCCTCAAGTGCCGGCTCATTAAGATTGGCCACCAATGGCCGCAAGTAGCAATACTTGAAGTAGTTCAGGTCCCACATAATTTCACGCCGACCCATCGCTTCTGAGGGGTAGCACTTGTGGAAATTAATATGCGGTGATGCACACCAGTGGATATGTGCTAAAGCTCTCATGGTGGCTGTAAGCAGCTCCATATCTTCGGAGCCGTAGATGCCTGACTCTCGCGCTCCGGCTAAAGTCTCGTATAGCGACGTGTCGCCGAGATCTGTTTGCAGATAAACCTCATGGTCAGGGCCGACTGCGATTACCTGTGGCACGTTCACACCCGCCTCGGCCAGCTTGTCTGACAGATAGATGAAAGCGTCGTTCTCCTCACGGTTGGGGCTAAAGGTGGCAATCATCGAGGTGCCGTCAGCCATCGTGAGGCGACCATAGCGTCTGTCCGACCCGGCCTGTGGCAGTAAAGTGACAGCAGCCTCCCCCGTCTTGGGGAAGGCCGCTGCTATGCGTTCTCTGATTTCGGTTTCGGTCATCGTGTCTCGTAATGAGGTATCTCCACCAGCTTGATGTTAAACACCAGCGTGGAGTATGACGGTATGCTCCCCTGCTGTGTGGACCCGTAGCCGGCACCTTCGGGAATAACAACTCTCACCGAGTCACCCACATGCATCTGTGTCAGAGCCACGGTCCAGCCTTCCACCACTGATGTGAGGCCGGTGGTGAACAGGCTGTCAGTGTTGCTGTATGAGTCATCAAACCGCACCCCGTTGATCAGTTCGCCATGATACTTCACAGACACTGTGCTCGTCAGCATCGGGCGCAGATTTCCCTCGGTGAGTGCTCGGTCATTGAACCAGTGCATCAGCACGGTGGCACCGCTGTTCCAGGGCGCGGTCACACTCTCATAGAAGGGCGAACCGTCACTTTCGGTTAGAGCTGCCGCCTGCGTGATGTAGGCTTCGTTGGCCGACACCCACGCCTTGTCGATGTTCTTGTCCTTGTCATCGTCATCATTGTCGGGGCTGCATGACGTCAGTGCCGGAACGAGTGCCACGGCCATGGCCGCAAGTGATGTTGTGAGTAATCTTCGCATCAGAATTTCACTTCAGGAGCTCGTTCTGCACCGCTTTCGGCCTTGAACTGAGGCTTGGGCTGAAAGCCGAACCAAGAGGCATAGATGTTGGTGGGGAACTTCTTGATGGACACGTTGTAGACATTGACAGCCTCAGTGTAACGCGATCGTGCGGTGGCGATGCGGTTCTCGGTACCTTCGAGCTGGGCCTGGAGGTCACGGAAGTTCTCGTTGGCCTTCAAGTCAGGATAAGCCTCCGTCACGGCCAAAAGGCTCTTCAGTGCTCCCGAGAGCTCTCCCTGAGCCTGTTGAAACTTCGCGAGGGTCTCCTCGTTGAGGTCATTAGGGTCAATGGTGATGGATGTCGCGGCGGCACGAGCCTTGGTGACATTCTCCAGCGTGCTGCTCTCATGAGTGGCATACCCCTTCACGGTGTTCACCAGGTTGGGGATGAGGTCAGCACGGCGCTGATACTGGTTTTCTACTTCGGCCCATGCCTGGTCTACGCCGTTCTGCTTCTCTACAAGTGAGTTGTAGTTGCAGGAGCTCAGTGAACCGAGCATGATGACGCTGCACAGTATGGCCAGCAGGCGTGAAAGTTTCATAGCTGTCGTATTTAGAGGTGGGGGAGAGGTATTGCTCAAGCGAGCTTGCGCAGGAGTGAGGTGATGCTCACGCGGTCATGAATCAGCTTGTGGAGGTCGGCTATGGCCACGCGGGTCTGCTCCATGGAGTCGCGCTCGCGCAGCGTCACTGTATTATCCTCAAGTGTCTGATGGTCAACAGTGATGCAGAAGGGAGTGCCGATGGCATCCTGTCGGCGGTAACGCTTGCCGATGGTGTCCTTCTCCTCATAGTGGGTGGCGAAGTCAAACTTCAGGTCGTTCACTATCTCACGTGCCTTCTCGGGCAGTCCGTCCTTGCGAACAAGCGGCAGAACGGCGCACTTCACCGGAGCCAAAGGTGCCGGCAGGTGGAGCACCACGCGGCTGTCACCACCCTCCAGCGGTTGCTCCTCATAGCTGGAGCAGAGCACGGAGAGGAACATTCGGTCCACGCCGATTGATGTCTCAATCACGTAAGGCGTATAGCTCTCGTTGAGCTCGGGGTCGAAGTACTGTATCTTCTTCCCGGAGAACTTCTCATGCTGGGAGAGGTCAAAGTTGGTGCGTGAGTGGATGCCCTCCACCTCCTTGAAGCCAAACGGCATCTCAAACTCAATGTCAGTGGCTGCATTGGCATAGTGGGCGAGCTTGTCATGGTCATGGTAACGGTACTTTGCATCACCAAGACCAAGCGCCTTGTGCCAGCGCAGACGGGTTTCCTTCCACTTGGCAAACCACTCCAGCTCTGAGCCCGGGCGGACGAAGAACTGCATCTCCATCTGCTCAAACTCGCGCATGCGGAAGATGAACTGGCGCGCCACAATCTCGTTGCGGAATGCCTTACCTATCTGGGCGATGCCGAAGGGGATGCGCATGCGCCCCGTCTTCTGCACGTTCAGGTAGTTCACGAAGATGCCCTGTGCCGTCTCAGGTCGCAGATACACCGTCATCGCGCCGTCTGCCGTTGAGCCCATCTCGGTCTTGAACATCAGGTTAAACTGACGCACCTCCGTCCAGTTCTTTGTGCCGGAGATGGGGCAGACTATCTCTTCGTCAATGATTATCTGGCGCAGACCGTCAAGGTCGTTGGCATTCAGTGCGTCACTGAACCGCTGGTGCAGAGCCTCACGCTTGGCGCGTATCTCAGCCACGCGCGGGTTGGTCTCGCGGAACAATGCCTCGTCAAAGCTCTCACCGAAGCGCTTGCGGGCCTTGGCCACCTCTTTCTCTATCTTGTCATCCATCTTGGCCAGATGGTCCTCGATGAGAACATCGGCGCGGTAACGCTTCTTGGAGTCGCGGTTGTCAATCAGAGGGTCGTTGAACGCATCAACGTGGCCCGATGCCTTCCAGATGGTCGGGTGCATGAAGATGGCCGAGTCGATGCCCACAATATTCTCGTGGAGCAGCGTCATCGCGTCCCACCAGTAGCGCTTAATGTTGTTCTTGAGCTCTACGCCGTTCTGGCCGTAGTCATACACGGCTGAGAGGCCGTCATAAATCTCACTTGACTGAAACACGAAGCCATATTCCTTGGCGTGTGCCACAATCTTCTTGAACACGTCATCTTGCTGTGCCATAGTTCCTTGCGTTGTAGGAGAGTGGTGTGGTGGTGTATGTTGTTTTGTTAGTTAAATCATTCGCGCGGCAGAGCTCCCGAATCCCGGAACCCCCACCTTCAAGCCACAAAGTTAGCAATTTTCCGCAAATCAACAGCCCCTCCCCTCAATACGCAGTCATAACTGTGCTTAAACACGTACATATGACTGCACCGGAATGCCACATGTTGCCCTTTCGAATGAGGGTGGGGCGTGCCGCGTGTGGAAAAAGTTTGTAACTTTGCAGTGAGAAACTGTAATTGGAATTTACTTATCACACCCTTATAAATATCGCTGCTCATGAAGATCCTTGTCACCGGATGCAACGGACAGCTTGGCACCGAGATGCGCAATGTCCTCGAAGAGAAGATGCCCGGCAAGACTATCTACACTGATATTGCCGAGCTTGACCTGACGGATGCCGCTGCCGTGAAGGCTTTTGTAGCTGCCAATGACATTACGCACGTGGTTAACTGTGCGGCTTATACTGCCGTTGACAAAGCTGAGACCGACCGCGGTCTCTGCACCAAAATCAATGTGGATGCAGTGAAGAATCTGGCCGATGCTGCCTACGACGCGGGCGCAAAGGTGGTGCATGTCTCTACGGACTACGTGTTTGACGGCAAGGGTTGCCGCCCCTACAACGAGGCTGACACCGTTCACCCGGTGAGCCAGTATGGTGTCACCAAGCGTCAGGGCGAGACCACTCTGTTGGCGCTGCTCCCCGATGCAGTGATTGTGCGCACTGCCTGGCTCTATTCTCCTTACGGCAACAATTTTGTCAAGACCATGCGCCGTCTGGGACGCGAGCGCAAAGAGCTGGGCGTGGTGGCTGATCAGGTCGGCACGCCCACATCGGCACTTGACCTCGCCGAGGCTATCTACACCATCATCAGTGCCCCGCAATGGATGGCCGGCATCTACCACTTCACGGACGAGGGGGCAGCCTCTTGGTATGACTTCACTAAGGCTATACATCGCATCAGCGGCATCAAGGGATGCAACGTGAAGCCCATCACCACCCAGGATTACCCGACACCGGCCACACGCCCGAGCTATTCCATCCTTGACAAGTCCAAGATTAAGAAAACCTTCGGTATCACTATCCCGCACTGGGAGGAGAGCCTGGAGAAGGTGATAGCTCGTCTTGACGAGATGGATTGATTACGCACGTACTAAGGCATCACGCACGAACATAAACCACTCACGCAAACAACGCTTTGTCGCAGCTCACAGACGAAATAGACCGCCGGCGCACATTCGCCATCATATCACACCCTGACGCCGGCAAAACCACCCTCACCGAGAAGCTCCTGCTCTTCGGCGGTGCCATCCATGTGGCCGGTGCCGTAAAGTCCAACAAGATCAAGAAGACTGCCACTTCTGACTGGATGGAAATCGAGAAGCAGCGTGGCATCTCGGTAGCAACGTCAGTGATGGGTTTCAACTATGGTGACTATAAGATCAACATCCTTGACACCCCGGGTCACCAAGATTTTGCCGAGGATACTTACCGCACTCTTACGGCCGTTGACTCGGTAATCATCGTGGTGGATGTGGCTAAGGGCGTAGAGCAGCAGACACGCAAGCTGATGGAGGTGTGCCGCATGCGCAACACCCCGGTGATTATCTTCGTCAACAAGCTCGACCGCGAGGGGCGTGATCCGTTTGACATCCTCGATGAGCTGGAGACCGAGCTGAAAATATCGGTGCGCCCGCTGTCTTGGCCTATCAACATAGGTGCCAAGTTCAAGGGCGTCTACAATATCTATGAGCACTCCCTCGACCTGTTCACGCCTGACAAACAGCGCGTGAGCGAGCGCGTAGAGATAGACTCGCTCAGCGACCCGCGCATTGATGAGGCGGTAGGGGAGGCCGATGCCGCCAAGCTCCGCGAAGACATCGAGCTGATTGATGGCGTATATCCCGAATTTGACGAAGCCGACTATCTTGCCGGAAAAACTGCCCCGGTATTTTTCGGCTCGGCGCTGAATACATTCGGTGTCAAGGAGTTGCTTGATTGTTTTGTGAAGATAGCCCCGTCGCCACGTCCGGTGGATGCCGTGGAGCGGCGCATTGAGCCTGCCGAGGAGAAGTTCAGTGGCTTCGTATTCAAGATCCATGCCAACATGGACCCCGCGCACCGTAGTTGCATTGCATTTGTTAAGGTATGCTCCGGTAAGTTTGAGCGTAACGCTCCCTACCTGCACGTCCGCTCAGGCAAAAACATGAAGTTCGCAGCTCCCACAGCATTCATGGCCCAGAAGAAAAACATTGTGGATGAGGCATATCCCGGCGATATAGTGGGTATTCCCGACACCGGCAATTTCAAGATTGGCGACACGCTGACCTCCGGCGAGCAACTGCATTTCAAGGGGCTCCCCTCATTTTCTCCTGAGATGTTCAAGTACATCGAGAACACTGACCCCATGAAGTCCAAGCAGCTTGAGAAAGGTATCCGTCAACTGATGGATGAAGGTGTCGCTCAGCTGTTTATCAACCAGTTCAATGGCCGGAAAATCATCGGCACCGTCGGCCAGCTTCAGTTTGAGGTTATCCAGTATCGCCTGCTTCACGAATATGGCGCACAGTGCCGATGGGAGCCGGTGTCACTCAGCAAAGCTTGCTGGATAGAGAGCGATGACTCCGCCGCCTTGGAGGCCTTCAAGAAGCGCAAACACCAGTTCATGGCCGTAGATCGCGAAGGTCGCGACGTATTCTTGGCAGACAGCGACTACGTGCTACGCATGGCACAGCAGGACTTCCCCGCCATCCGCTTCCACTTCTCCTCCGAGTTCTAAAGAACTCCCGAATCCAATTCATACAACAACCCCGGAAGCCGGCAAACAACGCCAGCTTCCGGGGTTATTCGTATTACATCAAGCGGAGGGTGTTGCAAAACCGGCAGCTTGTAGGGATGCACCGTGGTGCATCCGGCGCAACGATCTGTAAATCAGCGGATCCACCATGGTGCATCCCTACAAATTAACGGAAATTGCCGGTTTTACAACACCCTCGATTTACTCGTAGCCCCGGAAGCCGAAGCGATAGCGCAGGCATCCGGGGTTAGTAGTATCACATCAAGCGGGCGTCCGCAGGACGCCGATTTACAACATCAACCCGTGGTCAGCCGCGGTAGAACAGAGACGGATTCAGAGAGCGGCAATTGTAATGGCTGCTCATAATCTCGCCATATGCCCCGGCACTGCGGATGGCCAAAATGTCGCCCCGGCGGGTCTTCGGCAGCATCTCATCAGTGCCGAATGTATCTGACGACTCGCAGATGGGCCCTACCACGTCATACTTCTCCGGCTTGTCGTGGCTCGTGAGGTTCTGGATCAGATGATGCGCCTGATACAGAGCCGGACGTATCAACTCGGTGAAACCGGCATCGACTATGGCAAACTGCTTGTTGACGCCCTCCTTGACATAGAGCACGCTTGTAATCAGCGACCCGCACTGTGCCACGATGGAGCGGCCAAGCTCGAAGTGCAGCTGCTGCCCTGGGTCAAGGCGCAGATTGTCCGCAAACGTGCCGAAATAACCGGCGAAATCAGGGATGGGGTGGCTGTCGGGATCCTCGTAGTCGATGCCAAGGCCGCCCCCTACGTTGAGCGAACGAAACTCCACGCCCATTCCACGGAAATGTTCGCGCAGCTCTGTGATACGGTCACAGAGGAGCTTGAACGGCTCATTGATGGTTATCTGTGAGCCGATGTGGAAGTGGAGGCCGGCCAGGTCAAGCAGCGGGCTCTTCACCACGCGCTTCACGATCTCGTCCAGCTTCTCCATCGCTATGCCGAACTTGTTTTCAGCCAGCCCGGTGGTGATGTAATGGTGCGTGTGGGCGTCAATGTCGGGGTTTACACGGAGTGCCACGGTGGCCACCTTGCAGGTGCGCTCGGCAATGTGCTCGATGGCATCAAGCTCGGCTGCACTCTCAACGTTGAGGCAACCGACGCCGGCATCAAGTGCAAGCTCTATCTCCCAGTCAGCTTTGCCGACTCCGGCAAAAACGATGTCCGCGGGGTCAAAACCGGCATCAAGGGCCGCTTTGATCTCGCCACCGCTCACCACGTCGGCTCCGAAGCCGGCTGATGCTATGGTCTTGAGAATGTCGCGGTCGGCGTTGGCCTTCACGGCGTAGTGCACCCGGTAGCCGGGATGCGCGGAAGCGGCTTTGACGGCGGCAAGCGTGTCGCCCAGCAGCTTCATGTCATAGAAATAAAATGGCGTGCGCCTCTCGCGCAACACTCCTATTGGAAATGCAGTCATCAGTCAGGCTGTAAATGTCAGGTGTAAGAGGTTGAATAGGAGAGAGGTGGAGCAGGGGACATGAGAATGTCCCTTACGGATACTTTCCCGGCTGTCAAGCCTCAGGCTTGGCGTTGCCGGGACCGAACAGGCGGGCGCTGAGCATATTCAGAGCTGCCACCTTATCCTCGCGGCGCACGAGCACGGAGATGTTGTAGTTGCTGCCGCCGTAGGAAATCATGCGGATGGGTATCTCCTTCAGTGCTTCCAAAGCATCGCTCTCAAAGCCGCGGTTGCGCCACTCCAGGTCACCCACTATGCAGATGATCACCATATCATCATCCACAGTCACGGTGCCCAGCTTCTTCAGCTCATGGGTGATCTCGTCAAGGTGCTTGCGGTTGTCGATGGTCACGGACACGCCTACCTCGGAGGTGGCAATCATGTCGATGGGGGTCTTGTAGGTCTCAAACACCTCAAACACCTTGCGCAGGAAGCCGTAGGCAAGCAGCATACGGCCGCTCTTGATCTTGATGGCCGTGATGTTGTCCTTGGCGGCAATGGCCTTGATGGCGCAGCTGCCCTGGGTGTTGTCAATCAGCGTGCCGGGGGCTTCGGGCTGCATGGTGTTGAGCAGGCGCACGGGGATATTGTTGAGCTTGGCCGGGAGCACGCATGTGGGGTGAAGTATCTTGGCACCGAAGTATGCGAGCTCGGCAGCCTCCTCGAAGTGAAGGTTGCGCACCGGAGTGGTACCCTCCACAAATCGGGGGTCATTGTTGTGCATGCCGTCAATGTCGGTCCATATCTCTATCTCGTCTGCCTTCATGGCGGCACCGATCAGAGATGCCGTCAGGTCAGAGCCGCCGCGCTCCAGATTATCAACCTCGCCGTAGGCGTTGAGGCAGATAAAGCCCTGGGTGATATAGAGGTCTGCGTCGGGATGCTTGTCAAGCAGTGCTGTCAGCTTGGTGCGAATGTAGGCCATGTCTGCCTCGGCATTCTTGTCAAGGCGCATAAAGTCCAGAGCCGGCAGAAGCACGGAGTTCACGCCCTGCTCCTGGAGGTAGAGGTTCATCATGTTGGTGGACATCAGTTCCCCCTGGCTCAGGATGGCCTTCTCCTCAAAGAGGGTGAACACATCCTTCGTAAACGAGCGCACGAAGTCCAGACAGCCCGACACCACTTCGCGGGCCTTGGCCTTGTAAGCCTCGTCGGTGTAGAGCTCATCAATAACGCTCATATACTTGCTCTCAAGTGCGTTGATGCATTCACGCGCCCCGGCGATGTTATGATTGTAGAGATACCCGGCAATCTCCACCAACGAGTTGGTGGTGCCTGACATCGCTGAGAGCACCACAATGTTCTTGCCGCGCTCCGTCACGAGCTTTGCTACATCCTTCATCCTCTGGGCGGAGCCCACGGAAGTTCCTCCGAATTTGAGTACTTTCATCGTTTATTATTGTTACCTATTGAATTGTCTGAGTTGAAATGTCGGTGATGCGCTTATCCTCACACCGCAGGGTGCGCGCCGGGAAGCGCTCGGTGAGCGCTATGTTGTGGGTGGCCATTATGACCGATGCCCCGGCGGTGGCGCTCACCTCATGGAGCAGGGCCGTAATCTGCTCGCCAGTGGCCGGGTCAAGGTTTCCGGTGGGCTCATCGGCAAGTATCAGCTTGGGGGAGTTGAGCAGCGCTCGTGCTATGACTATGCGCTGCTGCTCGCCGCCGCTCAGTTCATGAGGCATCTTGTAGCTCTTGTTGAGCATACCTACCTCCTTGAGCACGGCATCTATGCGCTCGTCAATGGCTCCCTTGTCACGCCAGCCGGTCGCCTCGAGCACAAACCGCAGGTTTTGATACACATTGCGCTCGGTCAGAAGTCTGAAATCCTGAAACACAATGCCGATGCTCCGACGCAGGTAGGGTATCTGCTTGCGCCGCAGGGTGGGCAGGTCGTAGTCAAACACCCGTGCCTCGCCGCTGTGCACCGGCACCTCGGCATATATCGACTTGAGCAGCGTGCTCTTGCCGGACCCCACGCGCCCCATCAGATATATGAACTCGCCGGGAGCCACATCAAGCGTGACGTGCTTGAGCACGACATGCTCCTTGCGCAGAAGCTCTACGTCTGAGTAGCTGATGACCGGTGTGGTGGGGGTGCTCTCCATTAGTTACCGTATTCGCAATAGAAGTGGATACGCGCCAGGCGAAGCTCCTCTTCTGTAAATTCGTCGTCAAACTCCGCTACGGCAGCATCTATGCTGTCGGTTTCGCTGCCGCGGAAGTATTCTATAAGGTCCTCCTGCGAGTCCTCATCGAGAATCTCGTCAATGAAATATTTCACGCTGATGCTGCATCCTGAGAACACTATGGACTCAACGATGTCAAGCAGCTCGTCAAACTCCATACCCTGCGACGTTGCAAGGTCATCCAGAGGGATGCGGCGGTCAATAGCCGAAATCACCGTCAGCTTGTTCTTGCTCTTGTTCGGCTGGGTGCGCACGCGCATATCCTCGGGACGCTCTATCTCGTTGTCGGCTACGTAACGGCTGATGAGCTCCACAAACTCCTTACCGTAGCGGCGGGCTTTACCCTCGCCCACGCCGGGGATGCCGCGCATCTCCTCAAGGGTGACGGGATACATCGTGGCCATAGCTTCGAGCGACGGATCCTGAAATATAACGTAGGGGGGCAGCGAATGTTTGCGCGCCACATCACGCCGCAGAGTCTTCAGCATCGCAAACAGCTGTGAGTCAGTGGCGCCGGTGGATGTCCCGGAGGCTTCGTAGTCTGAGTCAGAGAAGTCGTTGTCCTCTATCACGGCAAACTTCCCCGGATGAGCCAGGAACTCCCTGCCGGCATCGGTGAGCTTAACCACGGCGAAGTTCTCCACCTCGCGCCGCAGATAGCCGGCTATCACTGCCTGACGGATCACCGTATTGAGCAGTTTGATGTCACAACCCTTGGCGCAACCGAAGCACTCTGAGGTCTCATGTCCGGCTGACTTGATGGAGGCGCTCTCGCGCCCTATCATCAGGTCCGACAGATGGTCGGCGCGAACACCCTCGCCGAGTTTGTCAAGGGTCTCCAGCATGGCCAGCAGCAGCTCTGTGGCATCCGTCTCCTTGTGCGGGTGCAGGCAGTTGTCGCAGTTGCCGCAGTTGTCAGGCTTGTACTCCTCGCCGAAATAGCTCAGCAGCATCTTGCGGCGGCACACGTTGGACTCGGCGTAGGCGGCGGTCTCCACAAGCAGCTGCTTCCCTATCTCCTGCTCGTTGACCGGCTTTCCCTGCATGAATTTCTCCATGCGCTGCAGGTCCTTGCGGGAGTAGAAGGTGATGCAACGACCCTCGCCGCCGTCGCGCCCGGCGCGCCCCGTCTCCTGGTAATACCCCTCGAGGCTCTTGGGCATATCGTAGTGTATCACGTAGCGCACATCCGGCTTGTCGATACCCATGCCGAACGCTATAGTGGCCACTATCACGTTCACCTTCTCATGGATGAACGCATCCTGGTTCTCCGAGCGGGTGGCTGCATCCATCCCGGCGTGGTAGGCCAGGGCGCTGATGTCGTTGAGGCGTAGCATCTCGGCGAGCTCCTCCACTTTCTTGCGGCTAAGGCAATACACTATGCAGCTCTTGCCGGGGTTGTTCTTTATCAGGCGGATTATATCCTTCTCGGAGTCTGAGGTCTTGGGGCGTATCTCGTAGTAGAGGTTCTCGCGGTTGAACGACGACTTGAACACCCTCGCGTCAAGTATACCCAGGTTCTTCTGGATGTCATGCTGCACCTTCGGTGTCGCCGTTGCCGTCAGCGCGATGATGGGTCGACGTGCTATGTCGTTGATTATCGGGCGTATCTTGCGGTACTCGGGTCGGAAGTCATGCCCCCATTCCGATATGCAGTGCGCCTCGTCTATGGCATAGAATGAGATGGGCACCGTGCGCAGAAACTCTATGTTCTCGGCCTTGGTAAGGCTCTCGGGGGCCACGTAGAGCAGCTTGGTACGCCCGGCAGCCACGTCATCCTTCACCCTCTCCACCGCGGCGCGCGTAAGCGATGAGTTGAGGAAGTGAGCCACATCATCCACCTCGGCAAACTGGCGCATGGCATCCACCTGATTCTTCATCAGGGCTATCAGCGGCGATATGACGATGGCCACACCCGGAAGGAGCAGCGACGGCAGCTGGTAGCACAGTGACTTGCCCCCGCCGGTGGGCATGAGCACAAAGGTGTCATGCCCCTCGATGAGGCTCCGGATTATATCCTCCTGATTCCCCTTGAAGCGGTCGAAGCCGAAGTGCTGTTGCAGCGCTTCTGTCAGGGTGGGATGTGATGATGGTTGCTTCGCTGCGGTGGTCATTGTTGCGTGGAGAGATGGCGGTGGGTGTGTGTTCGTGGTGGATGATGATTGGGTTGGTCCGGCCGTCAATCGTTATTGGCGGCCTGGGGCATATGCTCGAAATTGGCTTTACGAAGTTGCTCCAGAGCAAACTCTGCGGTGACGGTGAACTCGCTCACCTTCTGTGAGGGCACTTCATACATCGGGTCTATCATTATAGACTCCACTATGGCTCGCAGGCCGCGTGCACCGAGCTTGTATTCTATTGCCTTGTCCACAATCAGGTCAAGGGCCTCGTCGGTGAACGTCAGCTTCACGCCATCCATGTCGAAGAGCTTCTGATACTGCTTGACTATCGCATTGTTCGGCTCGGTGAGCACACGACGCAGGGCGTCGCGGTCCAGCGGGTCAAGGTGGGTCAGGATAGGCAGACGGCCTATAATCTCGGGGATGAGGCCGAATGACTTGAGGTCCTGAGGCGCCACGAACTGCAGGTAGTTGCCGCTCTTGATGCTCTCGCGCGAGGCTCCGGCGGTGAAGCCCACCACATGAGTGTTCAGTCGGTGGGCTATTTTGCGCTCGATGCCGTCAAAGGCCCCGCCGCAGATGAACAGGATATCCTTCGTGTTCACCGGTATCATCTTCTGCTCCGGATGTTTGCGGCCTCCCTGCGGAGGCACGTTCACTATCGAACCCTCAAGGAGTTTGAGCAGGCCCTGCTGCACCCCCTCGCCACTCACATCGCGGGTGATGGAGGGGTTGTCACCCTTGCGGGCTATCTTGTCAATCTCGTCGATGAACACGATGCCGCGCTGTGCCTTGGCCACGTCATAGTCAGCGGCCTGGAGCAGGCGCGTCAGCAGGCTCTCGATGTCCTCGCCAACATAGCCCGCCTCGGTGAGCACCGTAGCGTCTACTATGGTGAACGGCACGTCGAGCAGACGCGCTATGGTCTTGGCAAGCAGGGTCTTGCCAGTGCCGGTAGGCCCCACAAGGATGATGTTGCTCTTCTCGATGTCCACATCATCATCGCGGTGCTGCGCCAGGCGCTTGTAGTGGTTGTAGACGGCCACTGACAGATAGCGCTTGGCTGCATCCTGTCCGATGACGTAGTGGTCCAGAAACTCGCATATCTCCTGAGGCTTCGGCACCTTGTCCATCTCGGGAGCCTCCACCCCCAGAGCGTCCTGTCCCTTGGGGTTAACCTCCTTGCGGTAATCTACCAGTGCTGTGTGGAGTGCGTCCACGCACTCCGAGCAGATATATACCTCGCCAAACTGGCTCGGAATCAGCAGCTCCGACATATCTGCCGGACGCCCGCAGAACGAGCACTTCCCGGCCTGTGACTTCTTCTTAGCCATGGATGCTTCTGTGCAATCTCTTTATGACTGTTTCTCCTTTATATTATGTCTGTCTCGCTTGTGTCTGTGTGTCGCGTGTCGCTGTCGGGGCGGCTTATTTGTTGTCTGAGCCGGGCTTTACGAGCACCGCGTCAATCATGCCATACTCCTTGGCCTCCTGAGCGGTCATCCAGTAGTCGCGGTCTGAGTCCTTCTCCACCTTCTCAAACGGCTGGCCGGAGTGGTCGGCTATGATGTGATAGAGCTCCTTCTTCAGCTTCTGAATCTCGCGCGCGGTAATCTCGATGTCGCTCGCCTGACCCTGGGCTCCACCCATCGGCTGGTGAATCATCACGCGCGAGTGCTTCAGGGCGAAACGCTTGCCGTGGGCACCGCTCACCAGGAGCACGGCGGCCATCGAGGCGGCCATACCGGTGCAGATGGTTGACACATCGCTGGATATGTACTGCATAGTGTCATAGATGCCAAGACCGGCGTATACGCTTCCGCCGGGGGAGTTGATGTAGATGCTCACATCCTTGCCGGGATCCGACGTGTCGAGATAGAGCAGCTGGGCCTGGATGACGTTGGCGGTATAGTCATTCACCTCCGTGCCAAGAAAGATGATGCGGTCCATCATCAGACGTGAGAACACATCCATCTGAGCCACGTTGAGCTGTCGCTCCTCAATGATGGTGGGTGAGATATATGAGGCGCGGATGTCATTGCTGGCCGCGGAGATATACTGGTCAAGCGCGAGGCCGTTCATGCCGAGATGCTTGTTCGCGAAGTTGCGGAAATCGCTGTGTTGCATATTTATCGTCTTGAAAAGTGATTGTAGCGTGAGTATAATAACAAGAATTATGCACACCTTTTGCGGCATACATAACCCAAAGTTACAATACTTTTCGCAAAAATCCAAATATTTGCAACCTTTTTTTTCAGCGCAACCGCATCAAATCGTTGCCATAACGTATGCCCGGACGGAGAAAGTGTATCAAAAGTGATTGTGATGTTGCATAACCTCTTAAGGGGCGTCCGCAGGACGCTGATTTACCCGTAGCCCCGGAAGCCGGAGCGATAGCGCAGGCATCCGGGGTTATTGTCAGCAGGGAAAATGGCGTCTGGAGGACGCCGATTTATATCTCCTGTGCCTCTTAACCGAAATCTTCGGTCATTGTACAAAATTTGTGTTGTAAATCAGCGTCCTGCGGACGCTCAGTTTGTTGGATGCCTCTCATCCCCGGATGCCTACGCTGCGCTCCGGCTTCCAGGGCTACGGTAAATCAGCGTCCTGCGGACGCTCTTCGGACGGTTATGCAACACCCTCCAACACTTTTGATACACTTTCTCAGATGAGGGCTGCCAGCTTGGTGCACAGCGAGTAGCAACCAATCCACAGTGCTCCCAAGACGGTCTGCGAGAACCAGTTTGACCAGCTGAACCCCCACGTGCTGTCGCCGACCACCAGCAGCAATACAGCAACCACCCACCGGCGCCGGCGCAAGGGGAGGAGTCTGTCTATCATATCCGTCCACCGCGTCACCGCCCCGGTCAGAAACCGGCCGGTGGCTTTGTCGGTGACATCAGCCGGAATAATCATGGATGCCAACACGGTGGCAGAGGTGAGGTAGAGGTACAGGCGCCCGAAGTCACAGCTCAACACGGTGAACATCGGCACCATGCAGATGCTCACTAACAGATACGTGCGCGTGACTCTGACGGTAAGCTCACGCCCGCGCCCCTCTGAGGCTTCCCGGGTGAACACCCCGGCAAACTGTGTCACCACAAAGCTGTTGACGATATACACCAACGCTCTCTCGGCAGCCTGCCACCAGCCGATGCTGCCGCTGTGGAAGTTGCCGTGGAAGTGTTTGTCGAGTGTAGGGAGAAGTTCCCAGTCGAGTCCGCCGATGGAGTGAGCGTTGAGCGAGTTCCAGTGGGGCAGCAATCCGCGCCAAGAAGCGACAATCCCCTCCGTCACAGAGCTGTCGCCATGCCAATAACATTGGAGCAGAAACGCAGCCAACACTATGCACACCGTCAGCGCTCCGTCGCGTCGTTTCTGAGCGCTTGTCAACAAGATGAGCAGCGGCAGTGGAGCCCCCCAGAAGATAAACGCTTCATGGAGAAGAACTTCCAACACCATAAGTGCCCCGACGGCAGCGCATCGGAAGGCGCTCAACTTCTCCCGGGCGCATAAAGCGAGGATGGGGAGGAGCAGGAGCAACTGAATGTAATCCTTTCTGATCACATCCTGCAAGTAGCCGCACATCAGCGGTGACAGGCACAGCCACCAGCACCATCCGGCCCTGCGGCTACGAAGTATGACCAGCAGGGTGAATGCTACGTAGGCCGCTATGCACACTGTCTGGATGATGAGGATGGGCGACACCACGGTGAGTCTCGTGCTCCATAATAGCAATTCGCCCAAAAGGCCTCTGCGCACCGGGCCTCCCTCGAAGTTTATCAGAAATTCCTGATAATTAAGCAGTGTGAGGTTCCAGTGAAGGAGCTGTGACTGACACACCTGCGCCCAAAAGTGAAGCAGCAACGAGAACAGTATAGCCCCTCCGAGCGCTAAACTGACCCACCGGGGCAGATTTCCGGTGTCGGAGTAGGGGGTGCATTGACGTGGCGTGGCTGGTTTCATCGAAGGGCCGGGGGCGGACTTATTTCAGAGAGGCAAGAGAGTTTGCAGCAGCGGCAGCATTACGAATTGCCGTTGCGCAGCGCGGGGATGCGGCAGGGTAAGCGTTGGAGAGTCTATGCTGACACCCTCATAGGCTATCAGGTCTATGTCAATCACTCGGTCCATGTATGAGCCATCCTCCCGGCGGTGTGATGCCGGGTTGATCTCATTCTGAACGGTCAGCAATGCGGCAAGCAGCTCTTCGGGACCAAGCAAGGTGTCAAAACTGACGCCTTTGTTGATGTAAGTATTTGCCGAGATGTAGCCCCATGGCTCACTCTCGTAAGAATCGCTAACCATCACAGAGTCAACTGAGAGTGCGGAAATGGCGGTGACCGCGCGGGCTATGTTGCCCTCGCGGTCACCGATATTACTGCCTGTGTTGACGTATGCTCTCGGCAAAGGGTGGCGCAGTTAAGAGACTGTCATTTAACGCTCTCTGAGGCTATATTACCTCGTCAGAGTGACTTCTTAACCTCGACCTCCTCGAAGGCCTCGATCATATCGCCCTCCTGGATGTCGTTGTAGCCGGCGATGCTCAGACCACAATCATAGCCTGAAAGCACCTCCTTGACATCATCCTTGAAGCGCTTGAGGCTGCCGAGGTCTCCGGTGTAGCGCACGATGCCGTCGCGAATGAGACGCACCTTGGCGCCACGCTTGATTTTGCCCTCGCGCACAATGGCGCCGGCGATGGTGCCCACCTTGGATATGTGGTAGGTCTGGAGCACTTCGGCGGTGCCGATGACCTCCTCCTTGAGCTCGGGAGCGAGCATACCCTCCATGGCATCCTTGACCTCCTCAATGGCCTGGTAGATGACCGAATAGAGGCGTATCTGTACACCGTCACGCTCGGCGGCTCGACGGGCGGCCAGCGAAGGGCGCACCTGAAAGCCGATGATGATGGCATCGGATGCGGCAGCGAGGGTGACGTCGCTCTCCGAAATCTCGCCAACGGCCTTGTGAAGCACGTTGACCTGAATCTCCGGGGTGGAGAGCTTGATGAGCGAGTCGGAGAGGGCCTCAATCGAGCCGTCCACGTCGCCCTTGACTATGACGTTGAGCTCCTGGAAGTTGCCCACGGCGAGACGTCGGCCGATATCCTCCAGGGTGAGTCGCTTGGTGGTTCGCATACCCTGCTCGCGCTGGAGCTGCTCGCGCTTGGAGGCTATCTCGCGTGCCTCTTGCTCGGAGTCCATCACGTTGAAGGTATCGCCGGCGGTAGGGGCTCCGTTCAGGCCCAGAATGAGCACAGGGGTGGCGGGGCCGGCCTCGGTGATGCGCTGGTTACGCTCGTTGAACATTGCCTTCACGCGGCCGAAATGGGTTCCGGCGAGGATGGTGTCGCCCACACGGAGCGTGCCGTTGCTCACAAGGACTGTTGCCACGTAGCCGCGTCCCTTGTCAAGTGAGCTCTCTATGATGGAGCCGGTGGCGTTGCGGTTGGGATTGGCCTTAAGCTCAAGCATCTCGGCCTCGAGGAGCACTTTGTCCATAAGCTCCTCTACGCCGGTACCTTTCTTGGCGGAGATGTCTTGGCTCTGATACTTGCCACCCCACTCCTCCACGAGGTAGTTCATGCCGGCCAGCTCCTCCTTAATCTTGTCGGGGTTGGCTGCGGGCTTGTCTATCTTGTTGATGGCGAAGACGATGGGCACGCCGGCGGCTGATGCGTGGTTAAGTGCCTCAACGGTCTGGGGCATCACGTCGTCGTCAGCGGCAACAATCACGATGACGATGTCAGTCACCTTGGCGCCGCGGGCACGCATGGCGGTGAACGCCTCGTGACCCGGAGTGTCGAGGAATGTGATGTGCCGCCCATCGGGAAGCTGCACGTTGTAGGCACCGATATGCTGGGTGATACCGCCTGCCTCGCCGGCTATCACGTTGGCTTTGCGGATATAGTCAAGCAGTGAGGTCTTGCCATGGTCAACGTGACCCATCACGGTGACAATCGGGGGACGGTTAACAAGGTCTTCCTCGGCATCCTCCTCCTGATGGATGGCCTCAACCACTTCCGCTGACACATATTCGGTCTTGAAGCCGAACTCCTCGGCCACGATGTTGATGGTCTCGGCATCGAGGCGCTGGTTGATGGATACCATCACGCCGAGGTTCATGCAGGTGGCAATGACGTTGTTGACCGGCACATCCATCATGGATGCGAGGTCGTTGGCGGTCACAAACTCGGTGAGTTTCAGTGTCTGCTGCTCGGCGGCTTCGGCGCGTTCGGCCTCATGCTGACGAGTGGCGAATGCCTCGCGCTTCTCCTTGCGCCACTTGGCACCCTTCTTCTGACCTTTGTCCTTGGATGTGAGGCGGGCAAGGGTCTCCTTTACCTGCTTCTGTACATCCTCCTCGCGAACTTCGGTGTGCTGTTGGCCGCGCTTGCCGCCGCGACCCTGACCGCCTCGGCCATTACCCTGGCCACGGCCTGAGCCGGCACCCTGACCGCCGCCCTGACGAGGACGGTCTGATGATGCGGCACCGGAGGTTACACTCTGGCCGGTCTTCTCGACATCCACACGCTCCTTTCCGGAGATGCGCTTGCGCTTGCGGCGCTCACCACCGGCTTCACCCGGCTTGTGGGCATCCTTGGGCTTCTTTTTGGGGCGAGTGGCGGCGTTGATGGCCGAGAGGTCAATCTTGCCTATGATGTTGAGCTGCGGAGTGGGCAGCGGGGTGCCGGTGGTGAAGATCTCCTCCTCTTTCTTGGCGGGAGTCGACGCAGCGGCATCTCCAGCTGCCTCAGGAGTGCCTGATGCAGCGGGAGCGGCTGATGCGGCGGGTGTTTCTGCCGCCGGTGCCGGAAGTTTCTCCTCTGCCTTGGGAAGTGCGGGTTTCTTGGCCGGCTCGGCGACAGGGGCAGCAGGTGTGCCGGCAGGAGCTGTTTCAGCCGTTTTGGCCGATGCCTCGGGCTTGGCGGACTCAGCTGCCTTTGCGGGCTCCTCTTGCTTGGCGGCAGGTGCTGCCGAAGGCTGTACCTGTGCCGCCGGAGCCGCGGTCTGAGGCTTCTCGGCTTCGGGCTGCTTGGCGGCAGGTGCCTTAGTCTCAGGCTTCTGGCTTTTGGGCGTAGCCTGAGGTGCCTCGGCACCCTCGGGCTGCTCTGCCGGCTTGGGGGCGGGAGCAGCAGGTGCAGGTTGCTCAACGATGGGTTTGCCGGTGCGCAGGTCTATCTTGCCCAGCACCTTGGGTATCTGGCGGTGGATGGCGGGGGCCTCCTGCGGGGCAGCAGCGGGGGCCGGAGCCGGAGCGGCAGGTGCCTGCTCCTTGCGGCGATCCATCGTCTGACGGTCGGAACGCGACTTCAGTGCCTGGTCGGGCTTGAACTCCTGCGCGAGAATGTCATAGGCTTCCTCGTCGATCTTTGCGTTAGGATTGTCTTCGATAGAGATGTTTTTCTTGCGCAGAAACTCCACGGCGGTTTGCACCGAGATGTTGAAGTCCTTTGCGGCTTTACTGATTTTCGTTCTCGCCATATATTGTGTTACGGGGAAATGCTTGTGTGATTAGTGAAGAGAGATTGATCTGATGGAGGGCGGCGCAGTGCTTGGAGCTTGACCGGTCACGCCTCTTTCTTGGCGCTATCCTCGGCAGCGTCTGCTTCGCCTTCATTAGCGGCATCTGCGGCTGCTGCAAGGCTCTCGGCGGGTGACTCCTCCTCGGCGCAGCTTGCGGGAGCGGCGGCATCATCAGCGGGGTTGGCCTCGGCGACTTCTTCAGCGGGCTCCTCATCCTCAAACTCGGCGCGGAGCACTTCAAGGACGTTGTCGACTGTCTCCTCCTCAAGGTCGGCCTTGTCTATCAGCATCTGGCGGGGTGCGTTGAGCACGCTCTTGGCAGTGACGCACCCTATCTCTTTAAGGGCATCGATTACCCAGCCCTCAATCTCATCCTTGAACTCATCAAGGTATATATCCTCTTCGAAGGTCTCCTCGGTGTCGCGGTAAACGTCTATCACATAGCCGGTGAGCATGGAGGCGAGCTTGATGTTGAGGCCTCCCTTACCGATGGCCAGCGACACCTCCTCGGGACGCAGGAACACCTCAGCCTTCTTCTCCTCCTCGTCGAGGCGGATTGACGAGATGCGCGCGGGGCTGAGCGCTCGCTGGATGAGCAGCGAGGGATTGGTGGTATAGTTGATTACGTCGATGTTCTCGTTGCGGAGCTCGCGGACAATGCCATGGATGCGCGATCCCTTGACACCTACACATGCGCCAACGGGGTCGATGCGCTCGTCATAGCTCTCCACGGCTATCTTGGCTCTCTCGCCCGGGATACGTGCCACAGCGCGGATGTTAATCAGGCCGTCGTGTATCTCGGGAACCTCAAGCTCAAAGAGGCGGCGCAGGAACTCATTGCTGGTTCTGGATACGGTGATCTTGGGGTTGTTGTTCTTGTTGTCAACACTCGAAATCACCGCCCTGACGGTCTCTCCCTTGCGGAAGTAGTCGCCGGGGATCGACTCGCTCTTGGGGAGGAAAAGCTCGTTCTTGTCATCGTCGAGGAGCAGCGTCTCCTTTGACCAGGTCTGATACACCTCTCCGGCAACTATCTCCCCCTCCAACTCCTTGAACTTGGAGTAGACGGCCTCCTTCTGCAGGTCAAGAATCTTGCTCTGGAGCGTCTGGCGCAGGGTGAGGATGGCGCGGCGGCCAAAGTCTGCGAAGAATATCTCCTTGGTGTGCTCCTCGCCGACTTCCACATCCGGATCCTGGTCGGCACGGGCATCACTCAGTGAAATCTGCGTATTGGGGTTGGTGACGGTACCGTCAGGCACCACCTCAAGGTTCTGGAATATCTGCACATCACCCTTGTCAGGGTTCATGATGACATCCAGATTTTCGTCGGTGCCAAAATTCTTGGCGAGCACATTGCGGAACGATTCTTCAAGCACACTGATCATCGTGGCTTTGTCGATGTTCTTTAGTTCCTTAAACTCGGCGAAACGCTCCACCATGTTGGGAGCTTCTTCTTTCTTGGCCATTACGGTTTGTCAGAGAGTTGTTATGTGTAGTGTGTATAAATATTCTGTGTAGGGATAGGGGAGGGCTCCGGCGGATTACTTGAACTTGATGTCGTAGCTGACGCTCCTGGCATCAGAGTAGGGTATCACCATATCTTCCTCCACCATCTCGGGGCGTTTCTTCCCTTCGAGCTTAACCTTGCGGCTTACTGCGATGGTGAACGTCTCGTCGCCGGCGGCGCGGAGCACGCCTTTGAGCTTCTTGCCGTCGCGCGTGAGTACCTCTACATCGTTGCCGATGTTCTTTAGATATTGTCCTTTCACTTTGAAGGGCGATGTCAAGCCCGCCGAACCCACCTCCAGCTCATAGTCTTCGATGTCTCGGTCTATCGCAGCCTCTACGGCACGGTTGACTGCGGCACACGTGTCGATGTCCACCGCTACCGGGTGGTCGATTTCTACGGTGACGATGTTGTCAGGTGTGACCTTGACATCCACCAGAAAGCACTCAGTGCCAGCGATGGCGGCCTCAACGGCCTCTGTTACGGCTTGTTTGTCTATCATATCTGTGGCGCAGAAGCGCTAAATAGTTCTATAATACATAGCAGGCATAAGCCCGATACATCCCGGAAACAATTTCACCCACGTATTTAAACGAAAAAGAGAAGGCTTGGTGCCCCCTCCGGTGTCATTGTCCTGAAGTACACTGCAAATATAATAATTATTTGCTAAATAGTCCACAAATCCCGGCGAACCGACCATTCCAATCACATCGAATTATCAATATTTAACTAAACCTCAAAGATTATAAGCTCAAATTATATATATTTAACTCTTAAACGGCCCGTGCTTCCTGCCATCACGGCCTAATCCGCGTTGACAGCTGTTGGTTCATAATGCTTGCACCTACGCGATATTATAACTAATTTTGCACAGGGTATGCCCCAATTTGTTTATTAACAAACAACCCCTGCAACAAAGCACCATGCCACAGATATCAGTAGTAATCCCGGCCTACAATTCCGAGAAGTATCTTCGGGAATGTCTTGATTCCATCAAGGCTCAGACATTCACCGACTGGGAGTGCCTTGTGGTTGATGACGGCTCGAAAGACTCCACACCTGACATTGTTCAGGAATATGCTGCCGCCGACCGTCGTTTCCGGCTGCTCCGGCAAGCCAATGCCGGAGCATATATGGCGCGCGTCACCGGCGTAGAGGCCGCGCAAGGAGAATGGATAGCCTTTATTGACAGCGATGACACCGTTGACAGCGTATACCTCCAGCGACTCCACTCCTTAGCCGACGATACCACCGACATCGTCATTTCGAACCCGGATTACAGCATAATTGGCAGAGAACAATTGTCATTGATGGAATATAGGAAGGCCACATTTGTGTGTTTCCCGGTTTCCCCATCCGTTTGCTTCAAATTGTTTCGTCGCTCGCTCTTTAAGGGTATAAAGAAAGCACATCCGGCGGAATTTAGGTTCGCCGAAGATGCTACGATGAACATAAGATTGTCCTTCGTTACAGACAAACCGGTAAAAGTTCATCCCGAATTCCACTATCGGGTTCGTCATCGTCCCGACAGTGTGTCAAACAGCTTTCAGCCTACACCGGATTACTTCGAGACAATTAGAGCGTTTCTTCTCGACATCGTTCCTGAGAAGGAGCGAGAGGCATATAAGCCATACGGCTTGCAGGGCCGCATCAGTGCGCTCGAACCCCACTGCGGATATAAAGTTTACGTTGAGCCCGACTGGTGGGATTCCGACCTGCGCCGCGGCATCACACGCGATTTAAAAGCATATGGCCAAGGCCTCCCCTGGATCCACAGGCAACTCCTCACATACCGCAACCCCTGGCTGCGCCGTCCCCTAATCCTGCTCCGCAAAGTCTACAACAAGCTCCAAAGCCTCCCCAAGTAACAGCATCCAAGCCTCCCAAAAAGAATAGTTGCCCACCCCAAGCAACTCCTCCTCAAAAGCAACCCTCTCCCCCAAGCGACTCCTCACGCCAAGCATCCCGCCACAGGTAAAACCATTAACATAAGTTTTTTAGAGCAGCGCTTACACTTGATTGCATTCATCTTATGCAGCTAATGATTTAGGTTGCTGTCAAAAGCAAAAGAGCGACGGATCTGCTTCCATCGCTCTCAGCGGGTTGTTATGACTGTCGGAGTGGCGAGACTCGAACTCGCGACCCCCTGCTCCCAAAGCCCAAGTAAGGATGATGGATTGTGGTGATTGATTGAGGGTTAGTTGGAAATATGTGATTATTGGCGGTGCCGATTGTTGCACATAAAATGCACATAAATCGACAGGGAGCCGTGGGTTATTCCCACTTGATGGGGATGTTGCGGAAGGTGAAACCGTCTTCCGGGAAGCGAGTGGATTCGTTAGGTTTCATTATTATGATTTTAGCGTATTGAGGCGCATTCTCTGCCTTCATCTTTATAGACATACGAACAGGAACATCGGGATGGAGTTCTGTACCCGATGGAAGTTGGGCCTCTCCAATAGTTGACTCAAAGGGTAAGGCACTGTGTGCATATCCCTGCTCATCTGTCATGGAAGCTAATGGCATAGTAGGTGATATGGGGAAGTTGCCCTTATTCAGGACTGAGATAATGAACGTAAGTTCTCCAGTTTCTTTGTTGCCTGTAGCTTCAATGAGGCGATAGTTGATATTTCGCTTTGATGTATCTTCAGCGATGGTTGGCTGGAGGCTGATGGCATGCTTGAGTGCGAGGTTTTGTGCTGTGACCTCGTTGACCTTGCCTTCAAGCGATGCTATAGTTGACCGGAGGGCTATAACTGATGATTGGAGGGTGGTAAGTTGCGTGGTCAACGAGTCAACCTTTGCGGAGAGGGTATCTGCAGGTGCTGACTGAGCCTTGGCAACCGAGACGCAAAACAGGCTGATGGTAAGGATAATTAGAAATCTCTTCATGGGTAGATAATGGTGATTGGTGAATAGATGCTTGAGGCGCGTTCTTGGCTACTCGAAGATGAACTTTTCCAACGGAGTCAGCGAGTCAGTGTTAAGTTTGCCGAATTCGTTTTTTGAGAATGATATGCCCTTCGATGCTTGAAGAATGACTTTAGTGACTTTCTTAAAATTCCCATTGACAACGAAGTGTCCGATTACAGAGTCGGGATTTTCCTTGTCAATTAATACAATGCACTTATCAGGGACATCTATGCCAAACAAATTAATGCTGACGATGCCGGTTGCGATATAAGCCTCAGGGGCCTTCCAATCAGTACACTTGACGCGTATTGAGTCCTTGAGTGCCGGGGCTTTAACCTTAGCCTTTTCAAGGGTTGTGCGTGAGAATACGGAAGTCCGGCCTTGAACTATGTCCTCTTCCACTATTTGGCGAGCAGCAAGCAGCCGGATTGCATCATACATGAAAGGTGGAACAGGCTGCTCGTATATCTCGATGGACTCTTTGTTGAGAGTGGCTCCCTGTTTGGAGGCTAACGTAGAAATGTACTTCTCGGCGGTGGCGCGGGCTTGCCGCTCGCCGGAATTGCAACTCGTCAGGGAAAAGATAAGAAATGCGATTATGAAGATGTGTTTCATTAATGGGATGAACGATATGCAGGGTTTTATTGATGGGTGGTGTGAATGAGGAGAGCACTACTCCGGCTTTGGAACTCCGCGCTCATAAAGGGTGATTATGCGTTCTTTGTCTTTGAGCTGAGATTTGAGCTGAGCTATTTGGTCACGCAGGTCTGCTTCTATTGTACATTGACCATCCGGAGCATTGTGTTCAATCTTTCCTGTTTCAACATAATCGCGCCCCGCCTCGCGTATAGCAATGGGTTCCTCGTCAAAAAAGTAGGACACCGGACGATGGAAAAATCTTGCGGCGGCAACAAGAGTACTGATTTTAACGTCTGCACCTTGCAATAGACCGTCAAGAGTCGGTCTGGTAAAACCGCATTGCTTGGCCATTTCGCGCTTGGAATATTTGCTTGACTCAAACAAATCATTGAGTTTGGAATAATTAAAAGAATATGCCATAATTAACAATATTTAACTACCAATTATAGTAAAGCAATTATGCCGTTAGGGATATTTATTTTACCTTTGTGCTACTAAGTTAATAATAATAATCATAACATGACAAAACGAAGAGTAATCTTAGAGGCACTTGGGCCCATGAAGGTGGGAGACAAGGCTGAGTTTCCTATCAGTCAGATTGCGAGTGTGAGGACTGCGGCATCGGAGATGGGCATAGTCAATAACCGCAAGTATGCCACCGTGACCCACAAGCGCGAGGGGGTGATAGCCGTGCACCGCACGGCATGACCCGGAGCTATGCAATAAACCCACTAATCAATCATCTACATAACATCCCGACCATGAACCCAATGATACCAAGCATACCGTCACTGGCCAAGTATTCACTCAAGGAGACACGTGAGCTCCTCGGCGTGTCACGCACCACGCTGCAACGCTGGGAGGAGCGTGGAATAATCCGGCGAAGCGGCGTTAGGCAGTGCAACGGACGGCCATTCTTCTACGGCAAGGAGATACTCCGGGTGCTTAAAAGCTGATGCATCACGGGGTTATTCGCCCTGCCCATAAGCAAACGTAGACTTCATACTAACACGACATTTCATACTAACATCAATTACGGTCATCATCATGGCTTATCATAATCTCTCACTCACGGTGCCCCAAGTGGAGGAGGACCGACTTTACAGACAATCACAAGTGTGCAAGCTGCTGGGGATGCACGGGAAGCCCATCGGGCGGAAGTCGCTTTGGGTATACCGCCGCAAAGGACTCATCAGAGAGGAGGAACAGCGAGAAGGGTTGGAGCTGCGGTTCCGTGGCCGCGAGATAGTGCTCTGCTGGGAACGCTGCATGAAGCTGCGCCTTTGGTGAACGACATGAAGCCTCTTTTTCCCTTTTGTGTGTTCTCTGTGACCTTCTCGCACACGCGCGCACACGCGTATGCGCGTTGCTTGATAATATAGCTTATATTGTTATATATATTGACGGTTGCGCATAAGCACGGTGATGCTCAGTGGGTTAGATGGGGTGTTTCCCCACAAATTGGGACTACATTCCCCACAAATTGGGACTCAAAATCACTACTTAATCCCCACAAATTGGGACTCAAATAGAGGCAATCCCCACAAATTGGGACTATAGTTCAATGGACGACAAGAAACCTTCTCAGAAAGACGAGAACAAGCTCCAGCGACACGTCAACGTGCCGTTCAAGGTTTCATGGTCACGTCAAACAGACATGAGCATTCATGAGCAACGTTTGTTGCTGCGCATTATGGAATACTGTCAGGCTCAACTCAATGGGATAGAGATTTCAGATGACAAGCACAAGGTAGAGTTCTTCCGTAAGACGGTGGAGATCACTCTCCCGATAAGGGATGTGTTTATGAAAAGGGTGACTCATGAGGAAGCCCGGCTAAATCTTGAGTCAATGGCTATGAGGCGGTTTGAGTATATTGATAACGAGAAGTGGTGGAGTTGCGGTTACATTGAGCATCCTGAATTGAATGTAGGGAAAAACACCATGAGTTTCGGCGTATACCAGCGGCTATGGGAGATTATCCGTGACTATGCTGAGGGCTTTCACAAGGTGGAGCTTCAGAAAGCCCTCGACCTGCCCACGCCGTATGCCATAAGGTTTTATCTGCTAATGAGCGAGAACAGGAGTAAGAAAATCACGATGACCGTGGAGGTGATGAAGGCGTGGCTCGGCATCCCGGAGGATAAGTACAAGGACAAGAATGGCAACCACAGGATTGACCATTTGGAGGAGCGGGTAATCAAGCCGTCGAAGAAGTCGCTTGATGAGAGCTGCCCGTGGACGTTCACGTATGAGAAAGTGCGTGAGAACCCGCGCAATGGGCGTAGCCGGGTGACGGGGTTTGCGTTCTACCCTGTGTTTAAGGCTGCGAATGAAGACCCGGAGCTTGCCAGGAAGCGGCTTATCGCCGAAATCCAGCCGTCGTTTCTGCTCGACCCGATGGTGTATGACTACCTGAAGCGGGAGTTTGACATGAGCGGGGCATTCATGAACCCACGCAAGGAGAAGATCAAGCAGTGGCAGGACTTGGAGGGTGACCCGCTGATGTGGCTGTCGCAGCGGCGGCGTCAGGCCTCGGAGGCGCGGGTTGGTCCGGCGCACTACATCTTCGGGGCCATATGCAAGCGCATCGATGAACTACTCGGCAGGGAAAAGGAGGCACCGGCAGAGGAAGCTGCACCGCCAGCGGGAGCCATGCCGGGTGCGACCGGCCGGGCAGACATAGGCCCGGAGGAGCCGATAGACATCAACACTCAGATAGCCCAAAAGCGGCAGATAGAGGACATGACCAACGGACTCGCCGACTTGTTCTCGGCGTTTTAACCCGAAAACGCCTCTAAAATTAACAGAAGCGCGCCAAATTTCAATGCCAACCGTCAAGATAGAGACTTCCTCAATACGACATAAAACAACGCTTAAAATCAAAAATATGGAGAATAATCAGAAATGGCCGACTTGCGCCAACATCAATTCGGCTTATCGGGAGGCTGACCTCCGTGCCCTAAGCGAGGCGCAAGCCATCGAGGCGAGCACTCGGAGGGTTCATCTGCGTGTTGACCGCCGGACAATCATCGTCACCACGCCGGAGCATGCAGAGCGGTTGAGAGTGAGGTATACAGAAATGCTTGCGCGGGAGCAATGACGGCTTCAAGGGAAGAGGCAATCACCCTGCTCCCTATCGTTGTGACGAACAAAGTTACATGGATTTTGGTTTTAGTATCAGAAGTGGTATCTTTGCAGCGATGAAGCCACCGAGGAATCGCGTGTTGATTTAATAAATTCTATTTCATCTTTATGAGCACCAAAGACAAGCTGATAGAGAGACTCCTGTCTCAACCCAAGGATTTCAAATACGCAGAAGTTGTCAGAATATTCAAAATCTTTGGCTTCACGGAATATAGCAAAGGAAGCACATCCGGGTCAAGAGTCCAGTTCTATAGAAATGACAATCAAAGCTACATCATGCATAAGCCCCACCCTTCAACAATCATAAAGGAGAAAGCACTTGAGCAACTTGTGAAATACATTAGAGAACAAAAACTGATTGAAGAATATCAAAAAGAAAGACGTTGACATGGGAACACTCAAATATAAAGGCTACGTTGGCAGCGTAGAGTTCAGCGAGGAGGATGGCTGCCTTTACGGCAAAGTCCTCGGGATGGGTGGCAACTGCATCACTTATGAGGGGCAGAGCGTGGAGGAACTGCGCTCTGACTTCAAGGGGGCGGTAGACTTCTATCTTGACTGCTGCCGGGAAAGAGGCGTGGAGCCCAAGAAGTCATACAGCGGGAGGCTTGTTCTGAGGATGTCCTCCGACTTTCATGGGCAAGTGGCGGATGCGGCCCGATCGGCTGGCACCACCATCAATGAGTTTATCAACCGTGCGCTACAGAATGAGATGTCACATCATTCTGCGTTCTCAAGCTGAGTAAAATTGTGACCGCGATGGCGACCACCGATTACGTAATGCTGGAGTTGAGAAATCTTGCCTTGCGGATGTCCGGCACTTCGCCGGTGAAGGTGTATTTGTACGGCTCCCGCTCTCGGCAAGACTCAAGGGAGGACTCCGACTGTGATGTGCTGGTCATAACAAGTGACCAACTCCCGGATGGGCGCTCGTTTGAGCGCTATGCCTTTCCGTTTGCCGAACTTGGATGGAGGTTGGGAGAAGAGATTATCCCCCTGCTATATACCGAGAGTGAATGGGAAGCAGAGAGAGGCACCGTTTTTTATCACAATGTAACCACTGATGCCATAGCTCTTTAGCGGCTGCGTTGCTACTTGTCGTCGTAATGCCCTTCTATCTCCACAATAAGGATACTTACCACATCGTCATAGATGTCGTAAATCATGCGGTCGTTCTTTGTGATATGGCGTGACCATGTGATGTCTCCCCGGCCAACAAGCGGCTCAGGGTGGCCGGTGCCGGTTCTGGGATGCTCTCCCAGTTCCTTCAACAAACTTTTAAACTTGGTGAAAGCAATCGGGTTTGACTTCTTCCATTTCCTGAGCACCTTCTCTGTTTGCTTGGAATAGTCGATTGAGTAACTCATAACTCATCCATCCATTTAATGGCTGCCTCGGCATTTTCGAAATGCAGAGTCTTGCCATCCTTGTAATCCTGACGGGCCTCCTCGATGCGCTTCTGCATCTCCGGGGTTATCACAAGGTCCTCTCTGCCAAGGTTGACAAGAGCATAAATGTTGTTTTTACGGCGTATATATACGCGCTCTCCCCTGTCAGCGCGTGAGAATGATGCTGCAAGGTTGTTTCGATAGTCTCTTACTGAAAGTGCTTCCATATGGGCTGTGTCTTATAGGTTACGTTACAAAGGTAACAACTATTTAATGTAACAACAAATCTGTGTACATTTTTGTGTACACGGATTGTTTATATAGCATGGAGAGGCTTCCGACGGTAGCGGCGGAACAGATAGCGGGCGAGGCTGATGAAGGGGGTAAGGAGGAGGCGGATGGCATGGTAGATGAAGATGACGATGCCCCGGATTATTTGATAGAGCACCATTAGGAGTGCCGAGAGTGAGGTGACCACTGACAGGACGATGCCGAGGAGGAGCTTGAGGGCAAGGAGGGCGAGGATGATAAGGATGACGGTAGCCATGGGAGTGAGAGATTAGGGTTGTGACTGTGGGGAGTGAGAGAGTTGGAGAATGAAGTTCTTTTCCCTATTGTGTCAATTTTGACATTGACCGGAGGGGAGGGAGTTTTTTTGCGCACAGGGACACGCCGGGAGCGGCTTGAGGGCATCAAAAGCAGAGTGTGAGAATTTTGACGCAAACGCAGTCTGTGGCAAAATTGTCAGAAAGCTTTTGATCTATCAAGCCCGGCGTATATTCGCGCATAAAAAGCTCCCTCCCCGGTGGTAATGGAAATCACGGCAATAAGTGTGTCATGCACCCCGGCTTCATCACGCAGTGCCGTGAATTTTGCCGCCTTAGCGGCCTCCGTCCTCCTGATGCGGGCGCGAGGAACGCGGGGCGACGCAGGTCGCTTGGCGTTCAGCCCGCTATCGGGGATGCTGTGGCGACATCAGAGCGGGCCGCTGCCGTAGATACTGGCTTGACAGTAGCGGAGGGGCGGTGGAGCGGCAGATGGCGCCACGGCATCCCCGCGCGTGACAGGGCACCACCAATGGCCCGGCTGTATTCAGACACCGAGGACTATTGCGGGATCGATGTTCAGCTTCTGACTGATGACGCGGGCCTGGCGGAGGGTGGGCTCGCGCTTGCCTGAGAGGTACTCGCAGATGCGAGATGTATTGATGCCTAAAAGCTTGGAGAGTGCTAACTGCGTAAGCCCCATTTCATACATGCGTAGCTTGAGCATATCAACAAGCGAGGGTGACTCCATCGGGAAATGTTCATCCTCATAATCAGCAGCGAGATTACTGAGCAACCCCAGCTCGATAGAATTCGGGTCATCAAGAGGAGTGTCATCCTTTACAAGGGGTAGCAACTCCTCGATGCGCTGCATTGTCCAGTCATACTGGGTCTCGTTCTCAATCTTTGTCATAACGCATATGTTTAGATGGTAGTACAGTCTATCTTGTCATATTCAGCGTGTGTTCCCACAAAGCGGATATAGACAGTGCTATGGTTATATTGGATAACAACAACCAGCCTGTAATCGTTACCCTTGATGTTAAATACGTAACGTTGATTACCTACATAGTCAACGGAGTTAAAAGTCTTCTTGACCGCTGCAAAATTATGCCAATCAGCCTTCTTTGCAGCCTCATACCATGCCAGTAATGGCGACTTGGCGTTAGGATGTTTCTCGTAAAACGCCTGAAGGGTCGCACGTTTCAGTACTCTCATATGAATATCTTAATCGTTTACAAAAATACAAATAAAAATTCATATTTGCAAATAAAAGTGGCCGCGCCTCCCGGCGAAGCCACTCAGAGATTATCAACATAGGGTACGTGACCCTATTTCCCAATTATTCTAAAGGTATGTCTTAAACGAACTATTGTATTCGGGGCGGTTAATCATTGAAATGTAGATGCACCGCTTTCACTTGATACTCCTTCCATCCGTGGCCGTCATCGAAGCCGCATGTGAAAGTTTTATTTTCGTAGTATTTGCATATCTCGTAACGTGTGCCGTTAATATCGGTTGTTGTTTGGTCGCCGTTGCTCCATGTTACGGTTATATTGTGCCGTTCCATATCTTTATGTGTTTGGGTGTGGTTATTCGTTTGGGTTAGCCAATAGGGGTTAGTTAGCAGTAGTAAAATAACACCGTGCTACGGCTGGGAATTGTGCACAGTTTCCCGGTTTTGCGGTGTTTAGTTGGTTGATACTGTTTGTCTACATAGGGATGCCGGCGTAGAAGCAGGCCCACAGGAAAGCGTGGATAGCCTTTCCGGCTATGATGGCTAGGATGATGACTATGGCACCAATGATGGCGAGAGAGAGGCGCGGATGCGAGGCAGAGAAGTGCTCGATGGAAAGAGTGAGTTGTTTCATAGCGAGTGACGGATGGGATAAACGTTGTGGTTAAAGACAGGCTCTAATTCTTTTCCCTTTTGAGGTCACTCTTGACCTCGCGGCGGGAAATCTTTGCAGCCTTTTTCATGCCGGCAAACGATGCCCGGAAAGGAGCAGACACATCAAAAGCAGAGTCTGAAAAATTCACGCAGGGAAATTTTTCAGAAAGCTTTTGATTGGCGGCTCCGGGGCATAGCTTTGCAGGGAAAAGGCTGCAAAGATTTCACGGCCTGAGGTTCTTGTGAAATCACGTACTCCATATGATATGGAGCCATCATAGCTCCGAGTTAACGCGGGGTGGCGTATGCCTCCCGGCGTTTAAGCTATCGGGGGATTGCGGCCTTGCTCTGTAAGAGTGAGGCGGCAAGCCCTCGCTGTAACATGCACCGCCGTTCAATGAGAAAGACGTGGCCGCGCCTCTCGACGCGGCCACGCGAAATTACTATTAAACCAGGTTATGTAGCTATGAAACAACCTATAATGAAGTAGCTGTGCGATATCAATATCGAGTATTTGAGTCAAAACCGGCAGATACCTTAGCGGTTACGTTAGTGTTGGAAATCAGAGCCGATGTTCCGCCATTAGAGTCGGTATCGTCGATAATAGCCAAGCAAGTGTTGGGCTTAAACCACGTAGCGGGCTCGCCGAGGTCAACGTTGACATATGAATGACCGCGGTCATCATCGCTTCCGTCAGAGTAACGGAATGTAGCGAACAGTGAAGCAGTCTCAAAGGGGATGTTGGCGGCATTCTTCGGGGCGAAAGAATACTGATAAGCGAGAACCTTGTACTTGGAGAACCCCCAGGGGCAGAAGAAGCTGTTAACGCCGTTAGCGAAGTCCACATAGTTGACGTAGTTGTTCGATGCCTGATGCATCGTTACGGTATCGTCAAAGTAATTGTAGGAGTCCGCGAAATCATATGATTCAGTGTCACCAAAATGGATCGTACTGCCGACAATGGGCGACTTGGCAGCCTCATATATGGCATCTGTGGCATTGCTGAAGAATGCCATAGCGACCAACGGACGTGTCAACGTAAATGAATTCCCATCAGATGCGGGTGTAAGGAACATTGAACCGAAATACATGAAAGCGTCCATGTCATCAGGCTGAGCTTCAGCTACGGGATAGAGAAGGCCTTCGGCAGATGTGTTCAGCCAATTAGCGTCAGAAAGAGCCTCAGTGTTCATAGTAATGGTATGAGCATCAGTGTCTACTATGTAGGGCTCGGCAGAACTCTTGGAGAAGGTTCCGGCATCAGCCCACATGAAGAGACGGTATTGGGCGTTGACAGGGAGGTTGACGTTGAAAGAGAAAGACTTGGTTCCCGGAGTGACAAGGACCTTGTCGGAGAGGAGCTTCTCGTTGGTATTAAGGTCATAAATGGCATAAATCAGCCGTTGAACTTTGTTACCTGATGCCAGCATATTGTTGCTGGCGGCACGGGGACGGAGAGTGTTCTCGACCGGGAGCTGAGCCGTGATTGTAACGCCCTGCAGAGGCACATCAGAGGTGGCAACCTGTGCCGGTTCGTCAGAGGAGCAAGCGGTCATGGCAGCAGCGATAGCGGCCAGAGAGCAGAAACGTAATACAGATAGTTTCATCGTTAAATTAAATGTTGAGTTAGAAAAAATGAGATAATGTTAGTGAATGAAATTATGTGAAATGTGATAGTAGTTCAAGCGGGTTTGAGGACGATGACCACAGAGTCATCAAAGTCAGTATCTATGCCTATTCCTCCCCCTGATGGCGGGTCATCAGGCACAGGATCAACCTCCTTTGCGGAGAAGAAAGGAGCCTTGACTTCCGTGATGCAGCCACGGCGCACCGGTACGTCAATCCCCCGGATTCTTGCGACAATATTGTTGTCAGCGTCAAACATCTCCACGCATATGGCTATGCGGGAAGCATCAGCGTTAGCCGGCATCATGGCCTCAGAGAGCAGCCACTCCTCAGAGCCGTGAGGGCGTGCTAAAGCGTTATAAGCGACACCTTGCCAGGAGTAGCACACCTTGCCGGAGAAAGCATCGACAGCGGAGGGCACACCGCCGGGGAAAGACACCCTTATCCTGCTGACCTCAGGCGAGGGAGAGTCAGAGGCTATAAGCCTTACCTTGGCCATCACAGTGGATAGCCCCACGGAGATACGCCGGGTGTTATATGCCACGGTGACATTCTCAATGCAGTGCGCCGCTGCTTTATAGTCATCATCGGCACGGTATTCAGCTTTCTCATGCTCGAGCATCTCGGAGAAGTCATCGGTAAACCAATAATAGTCTGCCACAGAGCCTTGCGGGACATAGTCGGCCCAGCCGATAATGTCGAGTTTCCCCACCGGGAGCGACAGCGACACCTCCGGCGACATAGACACCCCGGATGCAACTTCCTGATGCGTGCCGCGCACAAACGCCTTCACCGTGTAGCGTCTCACCATCATGTCAGCCTCAGAGCGTGATGTGACAGAGTTCTCCGGGATGTAGGCCAAGCTCTCCGAATAAGGGAAAGCATCGTCAACGTCACAGACCACAGTCACATCGTGACGAGCCGAGAGGTCAATGAGGCACTGGTCTTCCGGCTCAGTCTCCACCGGGGCCGGGCCTTGCGTGTGACAAGACTGCAAGACACAGATAATGGCGACCGCCGCAGTATTACGGATTAAAGAGTGACTTGTCATTGGATGGTTATGATGGGTCTAACCTTGTGGGGTTGAGTCTTTGGAGTCTCCTGGATTACTCCGCTGTAAAGCGAGACAAGCCAAGCCTTGGCCTCGCTCTGACCGTCAACCTCCGTAGAAGTCCAATACCAGCACTCATCGGCGTCATCGGGGATAGCTTCGCCGCCGCAGTACACGATGCGGTCATTAATCGCCCCCTTGGCCTCAAAGAGCAACCGTGCCTGACGGACAGAGGGGACGTAGGCCGACTGGCCGTACTTCCACATATCGAACACCGCGTCAGCCATCGGCGAGCTGACGTTGGCATTGTTGTAGAGCGCATAGGTGTTCTCGTTGCCATCAAGGCCGTTAACATCGCATGATGTGCCCTGCGACACCGTCAGCTCCTCAGAGAAAGCCTCCGGGGCTATGTCATGTAGATACACCGCGTAGCCCTTGATGGGAGCACTGACATCAGGATTCACCCAAAACACGATGCCCACGGCCTCCTTGTCGCTGTCAAAGAACTTGCATATGGGTAGCACCCCGCCGTCAGTACAGAGCACATGGCCGGCCTTCATGGCGGGCGCGGGGACTTCCACCGGCTCGTCAAAGTGGTGGCAGGTGCATGATGCCATCGCCACGGCCATGGCGGCCAAAGGGAAAATAAGAGTCTTATTCATCTTCGTTCAGGAGGTTTTCAATGGGAATGTCAAAGAAGCGCACCACCGACGTGCCGGAGGGGTCAACGTAGCACCAACGCTCCAGCGTTGTCTCACGCCCGTTGGCTACCAAAGAGTAGTTGACCTTCACCCTCCATCCCGAAAACTTGTGCGGGCGTACGCGGTCGGGCATTGACGACTGCGTCATCAGCTCCTGGGCGATTGTGTAAAAGCCCGATGAAGCCGAGGTGAGCCTTCCGAGGTCGGGGTTCTCAGCAGCACTCTCCTCGTTGAGCGCGTCAAGGATTGATGATGACGAAGACATCATCACACGGATAATGAAATCCTGGTCCTTAGGGCCGAATAGCACCCCGTCAAAAATGGAGTCCGGGACACCCACGGCCCCTATCTTCGCATCAGGGTCAACTGTAAACTCAATGTTTTTCCGCGCCGTGTCACGAGCCACTGCCCTTGCGGGCTTGCCGACGCATGAAGTGGCCGGCACACAGAGGGCCGCGAGAGCCACGAAAAAGGAATAACGCAGTTTCATATCCTCACCACCTTATCTTTCTCGGGAGACAGGGCAAGCCGCTTCGCGTAAGGCTTGCCGGTCTCGGAATACATGGGAACCTCCGTGTCAGTGACACCCTTTGTGCAGAGTGCGCGAATGTCATCGAGAGTGATTTCGTGGCCGCTGTAATTGCGCCACACCACGAAACCGCACTTAGACTCCGCCGCCTGATTAGCACAGTTGAAGGCCTTGGTGCCGACAAACACCGTGCCCCCGCACTTGGGGCACACCGCCACGCGGGAGTCAATCTGCACAGCCCCGGCATCATCTATGCGGATGGTGGATGAGAATATCTTGCCGTCATTCTTGGCGAAGCCGTCGAGCAGCAGCGTCTGTCCCTGCAGCAGGGCCTGGGCCTCCGCGTCAGAGAGACGGCGGTTGCATATCATGGAGTTGAGAATGAAGTCGCAGGTTTTGACCGGGAGCATCTCGCCCTGACAGCGGAAGCCCTTGCAGGTTTTGATTACCGGGGAGCCGCACTTGGGGCAGTTCCCGACCACCTGTGGAGTTTCTTCCATAGAGAAATGAGTGATAAGAGGTGTTAGTAAAGCGAAGAGTTGAGTATCGTAGAGACAGATGTCTCAGTATGGAGAGTTGAAAGTCTTGTTCCACATACGTATAGCGTAATCGGCATTGGCCTTCATGCCAATTATACCAGCCCAGCTGCGGTAGTCGAGGTTCATCCAAACATCCATCCACGTCCAATAGCGTATCTGATAGGCAAGAATCCATAGCGAATACTTTATGTTGCGCAGGTTGGAATAGATGGTGTTGGTAATCTCATATCGCTCAGCCGCGCTGAGCAAGTTCACCTTCTTCTTGTTGTCGGCATTGGTTTTGCCGGTTTGCACAAGCTCAGTAATCAACGCGGTGCTCTGCATTAGCTCCTGATAGATTTTCGTCCATTGCTTGCTTGCCAAGCCGGCGAACACCACGCCCTTGGGATTGCGTTTGATGGCATCCTGCACACGCTGGTACTCCTGATAGATTT
Organism: Candidatus Amulumruptor caecigallinarius; assembly: GCA_023665605.1. Classification (GTDB taxonomy): domain Bacteria; phylum Bacteroidota; class Bacteroidia; order Bacteroidales; family Muribaculaceae; genus Amulumruptor; species Amulumruptor caecigallinarius_B. The sequence goes on from JAMPDP010000005.1 coordinate 91,657, forward strand.
CCGGGACAAGATCGGTAATCTGCTTGAGCTGATACATATTGTCAATGGCCGCGCTGGCGTTTGACATATAATCGAGGATGTCATTCTCCACCTTGTGCACCCGATCCAACTCGAAAGTGATAGCGGCATCCATCTCGATAATCTTCTCCTGAAGCGACTTGCGCTCCTTGTATGTGTCGCGGATCTGCACGGTGTGGAACTCCACCCCGGCGGTAAGCACCGGGTCAATTGCGCAGTTGCCGGTGAAGGGCATGGCCACTGCGGCCAACGTAAGTGAGATTATGGTCTTCTTCATTGTGATGATGTGGTTATATGCCGCGAGAGAGTGCGCGGCGATGAGCAAGGTTTGCGTCACGGTCATACTTGGACGGCGCGTTGAGCGCCGGCTCCATGCGTTTGCCGAGTATCACGTCATTCCAGTCCTTGAAGCCCTCCGGGGCTTTGCGGGAGTCAGTGTCGTGACGTTGGCCGGGAGAGTCATTGAGATGGGCGGCGATGTCAAAGAGGCGCGTGGCGTAAGCCCTCCCCGCCGTGTCATTGTCAAACGCCTCCACGGCACAGGCATTGCGGTAATGGGTTAGCACATTGCGCATCGACTCCCCGGAGTTGCCTCCGCCGAGTGACACAAGCACCGTCGCCGTCCAGTCCACCGTCAAGCGGTTAGCCTGATAGAAAGCCATGGCATCGTAACCGCTCTCCACAAACACCACACTCCTCACCTGCGCAGGGTCACCGGCAGAGAAGTCGGCCAGCCATGCCGCCGTTGACGAGTTGGTGCCCGCAGCTTTGCTTTTGAAGCCCTTTGCCCCGCGTATCTCATAGCCCTCCACGGCCTCCTCCCCCGCCTTGCGGTAGGGGAAGCCTATGTTGAAGCCCTTGAAAGACTCAATGCGACGGTCACGGATCTTGACTATATGAGGGGCGAAAGCGTTGAACGTGTCAATGTTGAACCCCCGGTCACGCAGCATCCATGGCAGTTGCTCCGAGGGGGCAAACTGCCTGACCTCATAGACCGAGGGGTCATACTGTCGCGGAGCGGAGCTGCGGGAGATTATGGTGGCATCCTCGATACGTGCCGACGGCATATTTGCCATGTCGGCAAGCACATTGAGTACCTTCTCCCAGTCAGAGCGTCCACGTGCGTTGAACGCGCCGAGATTTTCCTTTACAAGCGTTGCCGCGTCACCGCGAGAGCCGTCACGCCTGAAATATGTCTGATTGGTCCTGTCATTGGGATGCGATATGATGATACGGTCGGAGATACCTGCCGCGGCCCCGAGAACCATCTCCACGTATCGGCCTATGCCGGCGCGTTTGTCCACGCGATAGCCAAGGTGCAGGGCGACATCTGTCACCCCGACACGTGATTTGAGTTCCCGGAGCTCACGTTTCATCCGTGACTTGTAGTCATCGGTAGTTGCAGGTCTCATGTTAAACCAATCATCTAAAAGTTATCGCCATGAGGGCGTATCATAGGGTCTCAATCGGCGCGGCCTCCTGAGTGACCGCCGTGAAGGGGTCAGTCATTGCCGCGTAAAACTCCGCAGACTCCGGGGAGGGTTCGATGTCCCGGTCGTGGCACCAGTCAAGATAATCCTGACCCTCCTCGCCAAGCATTACGAACTCAATGGGGGTAATGCGGCCCTCGTTGCGAAGTGTGACTCTTTCGTCGTAGCTAAGTGACATGATGTTAAGTGTGATAAATGGGTGTTGGTAATATGGATAATTCGTGTGAAGGGGTTAGACTCTCATGGCGTGAGAGCGTGACTCCTGCTGCTGCGAGCGCATAGCGGTGAAGTCGCTCGAGAGATACTTCGCGGCCAGCTGCTCCTTAGTGGCAGTCTTGTGGACGTATAAAGAGGCCCCATCGTCATAAGAGAGCTGCCGCTTGGGAGTGCGCTCCCCGTTGATGTCGGCAGAAATGTGCCAGCGGTTATCCTCCTTGACAAGTCTCACGTCCTTCACATCATTAGGCAGAGAGAACTGGGCATAGTGAGACGCGAGGTGCAGTCGTTCGCCGAACACCCTTTCGGTGATCTGCGCCGGGGTCTGCGTCTTGTCAAAGTAGGCGTTAAGTGAGGCCGTGTCACCGACACGCGACATCTTCTCGCCGCCGACACTTGCATAAAACTTCCACTTGCCGTAACCCTCGCGCTCCGGGTTGGACTCCTTGTAGACGTTGAACTTGTCAATGGCCCTGCCGTCAGAGAGAGTCATGCCCTGCGTCCACTCCTCCTTGGAGAGGTGCTTCTGCATCTTGGAGGGGTAATAGACGTTCATAAGGTCACGCACGGCCTCGGCCACGCCCTTCTCGGCGGTTGTCGCCTTGAAAGCCTCGGCCTGTTGCTCCGTAATTCTTACGGTGGGAAGCTGGCGGTCATTGACCTTGACAGAGAACATCCAGTCCGGCTGCTTCTCGGTCTTGAAGATGTGACCGTGGGTGATGTTGTCACCGTTGACGGTGATAATCTGCGGGGCGCGACGTGCGGCCTCCGCCTTTTCCTCGGCTTTTGCCGGGGCCTCGGCCTGTGGCTTGGGTTGTTCCGGGGCTTGCTCAGTTTTCTTCTTAGGCATATCGGTGGTATTAGCGGGTGAAACGGATTGTGAATTGTCGGGAGTAATCTTATTATTGGGAGTTATTAGCTCAGTGACCTTATGGTCATTGGCTTTTTTAATCTTTGGGTCATCGAGCTGCTCACAGATGGCCACGCGCAGCCCCGCCCTAACCAGCTTGGGCAGATATGAGTCAAGAGCGTGATGTGGAAATCCGGCAAGTTCCACAAACTTGTCCTTGCCGTAGGCACGCCGCGTCAAGGTAATGCCGAGGACATCCGAGGCCGTCACCGCGTCACGTGAGAATGTCTCGTAGAAATCTCCCACGCGGAACAGCAACACAGCATCGGGGTGCTTCATCTTCATCTCCTCATATTGCTTCAGCAATGGAGTAGCCGTGGCCTTTTCAGTCTTGGGTTCGTTTTTTTTGGAGGTCATGTCGGGAGTATCGGGTTGGGTGGTTGAAATTGCCGGTTGCTGTGCTTCCGTTTGTTGAGTGGTTGGCGTGGGTATCGGGAGAGACTTCTGATTTACGAGGTCAGTGGCGATTTTATGTTCCAGAGCGGTATGTTGAGACCTCAGAGCCGACAGCTCGCGATCCCTGCCCCACTCCTTGGAGACAGAGCTTTGGAGCATGGTCACGTCATCACGCAGCTTCGTCGCCCGTTCCTCAAACTGGCTTATCGTGGAGGCCACGCGCTCCAGCGCGTTGACAAAGTTCATGCAAGCTGCGTGAGTGTCGGCCAAGGCGAGGATACCGTTATTGTACTTATACTTGTAGGCACCCTCCACAACGAAGCGGTTTTGCACTGACTCGCGACCATCGGCCAAAGTGCGTTCAGAGATTATGCTCACGGGAAATCCATAGACAGAACCTATGCGCTGATACTCACCGTTTGTGTCAGTCTTGCGAGCAAGCTCCTGAAGATATTGCCCCAAAACCTTCTCATCGGCAGACTTGCAGCCGTCAATACGCAGGTCGTTGAGAGGTTTGCCCTCCGAGTCGCGCTTTACCACGCGGCAATACTTAGCATAGTCCTCTTTCATCCTTGCGAGAGCCGCCTCAATGTTGTCAAGGTCATGGCTCAGAGTCTGATGACGGAAGCGGCTGTCGGCAAGCCCCTTGTTGAAAGCCTTGCGTTCACTTTCGAGCATGGCAATCTGCTTTTCGAGCTTTGCCTTTTCAAGGAGGTCTGTATTGCCGGAGAGGATGGCCATATACTCTGAGAAGTTCATACCCGACTTTTCATCGATAGCCCCCTCGTCAAGAGTGCGTGAGCCGAGAGAACCTGACTTAAGCTGATGTATGAACGTGGCCTTGCATTGCAAGAGGTTGAACTTGTAAGCATCCAGCGACTTCTCTACGGCATAGATGAACACATCCACATTGTTGTCGGCATAGAGCTTGGCAATCTCGTTGCCGGCTCGTACCCCTCGGCCATTGCGTTGCTCCAGGTCGCTGGGGCGCCATGGGGTGTCCGTGTGGTGTATGGCCACGCAACGCTGCTGTGCGTTGACACCGGTGCCAAGCATCGAAGTAGAGCCGAACAGCACACGGACATCACCGTCATTCATCGCCTGAATAATCGCTTTGCGTGAGCGCTCCGTTTTGCACTCCTGAATGGAAGGCATATTGAATAGATAAACAGTTTATTATTAGCATTATATAAGTGTAAT
>JAMPDP010000006.1 GCA_023665605.1 Candidatus Amulumruptor caecigallinarius
CAGATAGACAGGCAATACAAAAAAAGGAGACCGAAGTCTCCCTAAGATTCAGTAAACCTGAGGAATAAGGGCGTTTTGGAGGCTTAATGACTGAACTTCAATGGGGTTTGTTAGTAACCACAATCACCATAAGGTCGCTTCTGACAATAGCCGACAATCGTCAGATTGACCTTTTGAGCCAACAACATTTCCGAAAAATTGTCCTAAAAATGGCAACTTTGAACGCAGTTATCGTGCCGGCGAAAGTCCTCAAGGGTGGCCGGCACAAGGTCAGAATCTCGGTCGCACACAATGGCGAAACTCGCTACATCGTCACCGACATCACCATCGACTCTCTCAAGGAGTTCAAGAATGGAGCTATCGTCAAGCGCTCCGATGCTGCCTTACTGAACACCAAGCTACGCGGCCTGCTCCAACGCTACCAATCTGTCGTTGATGGTCTGGTGTACGTCAACGGTCTCAACTGCGCCGAGCTGGTGTTCCAGATTAAGAACGCCGGGAACTATGAGCACCGAACCCTCGGCTCTATCGTTGAGGAATACTTTGCCAATGCCCGCATCAAGCCGTCAACGCTCAACGGCTATCATACAATATGGCGGCGCGTGTCAAGACATCTTGACGGCAAGACACTCGTGGAGAATATCAACTATGCCACGATTATGAGCCTCCGGCAATACCTCTTCTCAATCAACCTCATGCCAATGACAGTCCGCAACAGCCTTGTTTTCGTCATGGTGCTGTTGAACTATGCCAAGCGGTGTGGCTACGTGCAGTATCGTGTTGACCCTTTCGCGGGGATTGAGCTTCCCAAGATGGAACCTCGCCAGTCATGGCTCTCCGTTGATGAGGTGAAGACCATCCGCGATGTGAAGCTGACGACAGCAACCACTATCAAGGCTCGTGACTTCTTCATGCTCTCCTATTATCTGGGGGGCATCAACATGATAGACCTCTGTCAGATTAACTTCAACGAGCAGACCAAGATTATCCACTACGTCCGTCAGAAGACCGAGAACCGGCCGAAGCTGAACAAGTTTGTGGAGTTCGTCATTCCCGATGAGGCAAAGGCTATCATCGCCAAGTACAAGCAGCCAGATGGGTTACTCGCCATGACGGCAGCACAACGCAGAGAAAGCCTCCACTCTCTGTTACAGGCTCAGATACCAAAGATTGCCGCGATAACCGGCATCCGTCAGCTGGTGTTCTACTCGGCGCGCAAGTCATTCAGCCAACACGCTTTCAAACTCGGTGTGTCGGAGTCTGTGATAGACTACATCCTGGGGCACAGGGTTGACAAGGGAAGCACGGCTCTCTTCTCGTACATCAGCGTAACCCCGGAAATGGCAACAAAGGCCGTACGTAAGGTGTTGGATAATTTGAGATAATGAGCTAATTTTGCCACAGCTACTTTAAGATGTTGCAAAGTTACTCGAACGAAGTCATGATTGCCATTCCTAAAACCGGTAAAGTTGATGCCATAGTGTTTGCCAATTATATATTGAAGCACTATGGACCCATGTCGCATCTTAAACTGCAAAAGCTACTCTTCTATTGCGATGCTTATTGTCTCGCTTTTTTTGGAGAGGAACTCTTGCCCGACAAATTTGAGGCATGGGTTCATGGCCCTGTATGCCGCCGCGTATTCAACGAGATGAAAGGCGCCTCACTGCTTTATACCGATATGTCATATTCTCCGATGAACGGAATTGATGAGGATACCGCTTTCAATAATCTCCCGTTTGATGTCCGTGACTTACTCAGCGACGTCCTGGATTCACTGGCTCAATGGTCGGGCGTTGAACTGGAGAGAGCAACACACCGCGAGTTGCCGTGGATTGAAGCAAGAGAGGGATATGGCGAGGCAGACCGCTGCCATGTTGAAATCTCTAAGGAGACAACGCGTTCATTTTATCGCACCCAACAGGGTTTGTAATGTCTCGATTCAAACCACCTGAACGGTCATCAATCAAAGTCGACCGTGGGTCTGTATCCGATGAAAAGAACACTCGGAACTTTAAACTCTCTCTGGCATATTTTGACCCGACCCCACTTTACGCGTCAAGTTTCCGAGACTGGCAAAGAACGGGACTGTTAAGTCATGCGCTTGAAACATTACAAGGCTACTGCAAGAAGCCCCTAAGGGAACAGATTGACGGCGACAAATTCGCCATCTATCCGTCCTTCCCCTCCGCTGATAAAACGAAATTTACCTATCCTAAGCATGTCCCTGAAGATGCACATTGGGCGAGGATACATATTAACGGACCCGCCGTTCTTGTCGGTCATGTCGTGGGAGATACGTTTTATCTGGTGTTTTTGGACAAGACACACAAATTTTGGCTCACAAAAAGAGTTACAGGAAAATAAAGTTTGGGCGTATCTAAAATAAGTGGTACATTTGCAATATCAATAATCTCAACGTCACAGTTGGTTTTATTGGTTTGACTTTTGGAGGCGTGGGTGGTTCCCGCCTCCTTTTTTGTTAACCATCCTAAACTCCAATATCATGATCACAGTCCCGCAAGAAGACAATTCATTTGACAAATACGATGAGCCGCGTCTGCACATGGAAAGGCTCATGCGAGTGAAGCTGGTGGAATTTGACCTGTCGTTGCGTCTGCTCATACCGCTTGAAGATGCCGGTATAAAGACCCTCGGAGATTTGGTAAAGCAGACGCGCCAAAGCCTCCGCAACATCCATCAGATCGGCAGGACAAAGATTGAGTATCTTGCCGCGTTCCTGCATAGATATGGTCTGAAACTTGCCGGGGAATAAAAAGGGCTGTCATCGCGACAGCCCTGAGCGTCCAAACATCATCATAATACATCATCGTGGACGCTCTGCCAACAGTTACTAATGACTTTCGCAAAAGTTCGGATATGATAATGGCCGCGTTTCACAACGTGGCCATCACTCAATTATCAACATTTAAGCTAAAAACATTTGCTCAATGAAGCAATCAGTGGCTTGCGGAATATCCAGCCGACACCGGCAAGGATAACCGCTATAAGATACCAGAACGTGCCAATCTTGATATGCTGCCACGTTGTAAGGTCTTTCTCCACGGGATAAGGGTCCGGGTATGGCACCGGCACTTCTTTTATAACTTCTTTCTCTTTCTCCGTTTCCGTGGTGGTATTAGGCACATAAGCCTCTGCCGGGACTTTCTGCGGCTTGTTGCGGATATTGTGACCCAACGTGCCGTCTGAATTAATCCATGCGTCAGACTCGGCAAAATCGGTCTCGACGTGGCTTGTGGTATCGTTGACTACTTGCTCCACGGATTGAGCCGGAATCTCAACGTAAACGGTTACGGTGTCTATCATGGTAACGGTTCTCGTTACGATTCTCTCAATCTGACTGTCATTGAGGGTGACGGTCGGTGTCGGAGGCGTGGCTTGCTTTGACGTGTGGCAGGATACCATCATCAAGCAAAGCAGTATGGGGATTATATACTTCATAACGTCATATACTCTTTTTTAGCGTCGAATGAGGGACACGCTTTGTTGGCAAAGTCTCGGTGTCCGTAAATCTTCGCGTGGGGATATTTCTTTTTGAGTTCCTTGAGAAGTTTGACGAGTGCCAACTTTTGGGCCGGTGTCCGGGTGTCCTTGGGATGTCTCTGCCAGTCCTTGTCGGAGCGTGGATTGCTACCGCCTATATAACATACTCCGATAGAGATTAAGTTGTGGCCGGTGCAGTGTGCACCGCTGATGCTTTCGGCCCGACCGATATTGATGTTGCCGTCTCGGTAAATCACATAGTGATAGCCGATGTCGGAGAATCCTCTTGCAAGGTGCATCTGCCGGATTTGGCCCACCGTGAAATCCTCACCCTCCGGGGTTGCCGAGCAATGGACGATAATCTCCTTGATGTTCCGGGGATTGTAGGTGATACCCAAAGCCGCCCATGTCTTTGCGCCCACCACGCCGTCTGCGGTCAGATTGTGGGCTTTCTGAAACTCCTTTACGGACTCTTCGGTAAGGGGGCCGAAAATGCCGTCCGGGTAGAGGTTGAGCTTGCGTTGCAAGGTCTTTACATCCTCGCCACGGCTTCCTTTCTTAATCGTTGTCATTGTCTGCTATTGTGGTTAGTGACTTGCAATTCTCACACGCACTGACGCACTCATCGGAGAGGGGGGTATAGTGGTCGTGCTTAATCTGCTGTTCCGGCTCGCGCTTCTTGCAAAGGCTCCACGGCTTCTTGCACATCCACTCCTTGTAATGGTCGCACTTGCGCTCCAAGTGTGCTACATGCTTAGTAAGCTCTATCTCCCGCTGCTGTGATGCTATGAGTTCCCGCTGCACCTCTCGGAGTCGCGTTGTCTGGTCCTTGAACCGCTCCTCCTTCTCCTTCAAATCAGCGGCGTGGCGGTCTTCCTTCTCGGCGTTGATCTGCACGAGTTTTGCGTTGCGTTCAATGAGCTGCATATTGCTGGCGTGGAGTTCCTCGCACTGCTCTTTCCAGATGTGCCAGTCCTCTGCTTTGGCTTGTGCCTCGGCGGTCTTCACCTCGGCCTCCTTGAGCCGCTTGTTCTGCCTGCGATACATGAATACGCCAACCCCGCCAAGCGGTGTGAGAACTCCGAGTATCGAGCCAAGCATCACACTTAATTCTGACAAATCCATGTCCGAACCTCCTTTCCGATGTTGAAATAACTATCCATGATTTTTGCGTTATGCATCAAAAATAATGCAACATTCGTCACTCTTGACAAATCGGCGTAAATCTCAAAATCGCATGATGCTCTAAACGGCGCAATATTAGCGCGTTGCCAAAATAATGACATGGCCCGGACTTTCGCCCGAGCCATTCACCCATATATCAACCAATTCTCACATCATTAATCTGAACAATGAAATGTAGATGCTAAGGAACAGCCCCATCTCACAGAGGTACACCCATGACTTGCGACAGAATGTCGCCGCCACGGCAAACGCTATCGCCGCGATGGGGATAATCTTCATCACTGCAAACCATGCGAGTGAGGCCGCCGTCATAACTATAGCCGCGCCGTAGTGCACTGGCTTCTCCAGCCCATCCCTGAACGCGGGGCTTGCCGCAACGAACATCATGCCCATGATGAACAGGAACACCAAGAACCGCCAGTGGTCAGGCGTGATACTGAACATCGGGGCGACAGTCAACGCGGAGGATACTCCAAGTGCAACAGGTAGTATCCACCCGCAGTGCATATCATAGTACGTTGCTGATAGCGACTCGGGGCATCCGTGCACAGCAAGATACACTATGATGAATGTGAGGAACAGAGCAAAGGCTATTGCCACGCAGACTATCATTCCACAATCGGGATAAGCAGGTTACCGTCAGCGTCAACAACGCTGTCTTTCAAATCCCAGCCATCACTGAGGGTGGCATCAACAAATGCCATCGCCTTGAGGTAAAAGTCTGTGAAGACCTCCAGGGAGTCAAAGACGAAGTATTCGGGCTTGTCATCGGTGCCGAACTTGAACTTACGGGGGAGGCTCGCGCCGCCGGTCTGAACGGCCATGTCATAGGCGGCCTTATAGTTGAACTGGTTCTCGGTGGAGAGCCAAACAGGCATGCCACGCCATACAAAGCCGGATATGATTTTAGCGTCAACGTCAGCATTGACCTGCTCCTTGATAGCCTTTACAATCTCCTCGGTGGAGGGCTTGTGGTCAAAAGTCTCCCGATAGTTATAACCAAATTCGGCATCCTCGGAGTCCTTGAAGAACCCGAAGATGAGCTGCCATTTCTTACGGCCGATAAGGTAAAGACCATCCTGCCGCTCTTGTGCTCCGTATATCTTTCTCATCGCAAAAACAATTTTGCGCTAATATACATCCAAAAGCGGCAGCTTGTGCCAAACAGCCGAAATCTTGAAAATCAGCTGAACTTGTATTTCACTTTGTTTCCGTCAAATACCTCGCTGATTATGGTGCACTCAAATGGGAAACCGTCCTCACGGTCGCTGATCTGGTCAAGGATATTCTTCATTTCCTCGGAGGATGTGAAGAACTTGCCCCACTCTTTGGACTGGATAATCCTGAACGACACGAGATAGCGGTCATCGCCGTGAGAGGTGGTCAGGTCGCTCTCATAGTCGTGTATCTCTATGGGCATATTCTGGATTGCGCTGAGGCGCATCACTTTGCCGGGGAATCTCTTCTTGCCGTCAGCGGGTTTGTAAGTAATCCCCATTTCTGAGAATTTCTGCATACGATGATGTGTTAATGTGAAATATAGATGTTTGCAATCGGCGTGACAGGCCATGCCCTTAAACGAGCCGATTATACTTTGGCGTCGCTTGCGTGACTTGACCTTTGCCAGTTTCCGTGCTGCGTTTTGCTTTGTCCGTTTTCTTATCAGTGAATGTGTGGGGTAATGGATATAACCCACCATGTCAAGACCCTCGGTTAATGGGCGCACCGCCTCATTCGGCTTCACCGTCAGACCGAGTTTGGCCATCTCAGCAATGTATATATCCCGCAGTCGCCACAATGTCTTTTTGTCTGGTGCGGCGAAAGCCGTATCATCGCAATAGTTGTAGTAGAGATGCCTCATCTCCTCGCTACCGTCATCCTTTGTCAATTTGTATCGCTCCACATACTCCAGCATCTTCCTGTGCACCGGGGAGCAGTACAGGTTTCCGAAAGTCTGAGAGGAACGGAGACCCTTGGACAGACCCTGTGGTAAAAGGCAGATGAAACAGTCAAGGATAGGCAACAATACCGGGTCACTGATATACTCCCGGATTACGGCTTTCATGCGCTCCTGACTGATACTGTCATAGTAATGGTGTATGTCGTTCTGATAGTAGTACTGAAACTTCTCAGGCGCGGCCTTGATGTCGGCCTCGATGATATGGTGCAGCCAGTGCATGCCACGTCCTTTGATGCTCGCCGCCGTGTTATGGATGAGAGTGGGATAAACGTATTTCTCCACTATAACCATTATGCAGTGACATCCTATGCGCTTCACCACTTTGGGCGACTGGCACTCACGTTGCTTAGGGCCGTCCGTGACAAGGATGGTCTTGACATCATCCATTGTGATGCGGAATGTGCCGTTGCTGATTTCTGCGGTGAGGGTCTGTATGATAACCTCACGCAGAGCCGCCGCTTTCTCCTGCCTTCTCACATAGTGGGCATATTCCTCAGCCGTGTCAAAGTCGCAGGGTTGCAGCGGCACGGAGTCAGGCGCATAGTGTGCGCGCTGCTCCGTGCTCTCCAAATGTCGGATCACGTAATCATAGCCACTGCACATATTTGAGGGCGCGACAATCTCGGGAATGAGATTGTCGAGAGGAAACAGATGGGTCATAGCCTTCAGGGCTCTTTGTCATGTTTCGGCTTTCCAAACCTACCGAAATCGGTGGGTTTGCTGCTGCCGAGGCTCCAATCCCTCGTCTCTTTCGTTACTCATCTCGTGAGCTTTGCAGGGTGGCGATTGTATATAATTGAAGCGGCTTCCCGCTTCCCATTACAGTCCTAAATGTCAGCCGCACGCCGTAGTTCGGGTTCGAGTTCGTCCCGGCGTTATTCGCGTTCGTGTACGCAATACCGCCATTCGCATTCGCATGGTTGCCAGCACGCAGGGGCACACGGCACGGGATTGTCTACCTTTCAGGCGCAAAATTAGGCAATTCCGCTAAAATCCGAAAAAAACGACTCGCCTGACGGCGAGAAATCGAGAGGGAGCAGCCGCCCGTTGGCCGGCTCTCCCTCTGACGCTCTTTCGCAAACCGCGCTCTGCGCGTTATCGCGATCCGCTAATCGTCCTCGAACACGCACGCGCCCCTGAAGGCCAGCCGCACGCCGTCGTACGGGACCGAGTTCGTCCCGGCGTTATTCGCGCTCGTGTACGCAATACCGCCATACGCATACGCACGGTAGCCAGCACGCAGGGGCACACGGCTACGCCCGGCTGTATACCAATGCCCGTCTGCATAGTTCTGATTGAACTTGCTTGTGTCAGACGTGCAGCGGGATGGTATCATGTCGCAGTAGCGGCCGTGACGGACGCGTGCCACGCATACGTTTGTATCGGTGATACCTTGCACGACTCGCTCCGTCTTGGTGACAGGATTGTAAATGTGCCACTTGGCATCAATCGGAAAACTGCCATCCTCGGCATATTTCTTGCAACGCATATCCACGAATGATGTCACATTGACAGCAACGTTATCCTGCCACTCCGAGTGACAGCCGACATAGTTTTGTATGCCGAAGATGATGTTGCCCGAGTTGTCACCGCTCCATCGTCTCGTCACATTGCCGTAGCTGTTCATGCCGCTCGCCCCAGTGGTATAGCCCACCTGGCAACCGTAGCCGCACACGGCCTGGACATCCCTGTCACCAATCAGACCAAGCACGATGTTGTCTATGTCGACACGCATCTCATAGTCGATGGAATAGAACCCGGGGCCGCGCATACGGCATAGGTTGATAAGGTTGGCAGCGGAGCCTCGCATGGTCGATGTCGGCACAGTGGTATTGGTCAGCTCTCCGTCACTGTCATACTGCCACTCGGTATTGATGACATGATTATTGTCTCCGACACGCGCCTTGGCGCCACTGATCGACCGCGCTCTCATAGAACTGTCCACGCTCATGCCATAGACACCGCACAGCTCTGCGATTTCTGCGTTGCCACGGTCGCCGCCGACATATACCCAGTCAGGCTCTATCGCCTCGATGGCCGATGAATCCACTGCTATGGCCTCTCGGTCATCAAACCCAACCGGGCCGGTGAAGTACAGCCTTACGGCACCCGTGGGAACGTCAGTGAACACATATTCACCGGGGATGAAGTCAAAATGAGCATCGCTGACCCTGAGGTTGAATGTCCCCACAACCTTGCCATCGACATCCGCGAACACGGCCCCGGCGGTGGCGTTGTTAACACCGGGCCAGCGCACCTGCCTCATGCCGTCAACATCCATGGCATAGACATTAGTATTGGGGTTGTCAATTATCTCAAAGCTGTCCCCGACGTTAAGGCTGTTGGAGAAGATGGCAGCCGATTCCTTGACAAGCAGCTGACCTATCAGCGCTCGGTTAACCTTGGAGGATGTGCTTACCGGCTCATCAGCGCATGAAGATATGAACGTGTGCTTCTCCTGGTTCTTATAGTCATTCACGCCTTTGCGCCAATGAGGGTAGATGCGCTTCAGGATGTCAAAGCCCTCGCTGGTATGGTCAGTGTAGTCGAAGTCTGTGCCGTCGGCCATCTTGGTGTAGTCGGAGTCGCTGACCCGCTTGCAGTAAAGCTTGCCATCGCCTCTGTTAAAGGTCGCCTTATATACCTTGCTCAACTCATTGACTTTCGCCCAGTGACCGGGCACGGTGAACGGCGTGCCGAACTTGTAGCCGGTCTCATCGTCCATGTTGGTGATGTTCTGGGTGTCGGCCTCAGAGTCGCTGAAGCATATGTGTGAGTACTGGGCGTTGACTATTTCCAGCTGCGGGAAGTATGCCCTGATGCTGCTCATGCCCGCCATGCCGTCCACGTCATTGTCTTCTATCAGCTCGGTGAGTATCCACCGTCCGAGGATGCCCGAGCACTGGCCCGGCTCATTATAGTCATCGCCTTCGGCGTCAATGCCCTGTGCGCCCAAGTCCATAATCATTCTGAGCAACTTGACGGATGCCGTCATGTTGACACCGGGGATGCGCACATGGCTGAGGCATCCGACCTTGGCGACTTCACGCAGCAACGTGTCCGTGTCGATATATGCGCACCCCTCAATCCAAAGTCGTGCAACGTTGCCAACCCCTGCGAGCTGCAAACCACCGGGGTATGTGAGGTTGGCGAGGTTGACAAATGACAGTTCGGTCATCGTGGCAGGGAGTATAAGTGTCTCGATGGGTGCGGTCTGCGCAAGGTCGCACTTCTGAAGACTGGTACCGTCGGCGTTGATGCTCTCTATCCGGGGGCATCCCGTGGCGTCAATGCTCGTGGCCGTAGTGTTGCTGACATCAAGCAAACGCAGGAAAGGCATATCACCGAGGTTCACGCCGCTCATGTAGCCGAAGCCGGTGGATGGGTTGGATGTGTGTCTTACACCGCCCAGAATCAATTCCTCAAGCATGGAGCACGGGGTAAAATCACCCGTGGCAAGACTCATCTCCGAGAGGTCAAGACGCTTGATGCGTCCGGGCTGATAGATGCGTATCTCTGCCTGGCCGTGGTCAAAGTCGGTGAACTCGTAGGTCTCGCCGGCCTCAATCTTCACGGCTTTGCCCGACACGGTCTGTCCGGCATCATTGCCTATGCCGAAATAGCTCGTCTGTTGGGCGGTGATGGCAATCTTTGAGTCCGCGCTCAACGCTGCCATGCGGATGGTGAGAGGGTTGGTGAAGAAGTCACCGGCCTGATAGTAGCCGTCGCGGATGCCCCAACGCTGCTCAATGAAGCGAGGCAGCGCGGTCAGCCCGCTTCCATGAAGCGCATAGAAGTAGAGGCGGTTGGCAATGTTAGTGTTGTCAATGTATTTGCGCTCGCAGTCGTAGGAGGTGACGACTTTCGGCCAGAACTTCAGACGCTTCTCCACGAAGAAATACAGTGCTCCCTCAGGGGAGAACGGTGACATTGTCTTGCCGTCAATCGTAGTGGTGCGTGTGCGCATGGTCTGCACGGTCTTGGCAAGTGAGATTAGCGTGGCACCGCTGTCGTTGCTGTTCCACACTTCGGGGCATTTGTCCATGTTGTTGAACAGCACGGAGCCACGCCCCATGTAGGGGTTCTCATAGCCGGTGGCCTCGTCTGTGGGCTTGTTGGGGTCAACCTCGGGGTCTATATCCCTGCCACCGTCGTTGTCGGCACCGTTGCAAGTGTCGCAGTCGTAAACCTTGTTGAGGTACATGCGGGTCGGCTCCATGCCTTTGTAACCTGCATAGACGCCATTCTCCACGGAGCATCCATCCTCAAGGAAGAACATCGGCTGCATATTCTTCGCACGCTGATCCACGGCGGCAAGGAAGTCTGTGAACGCCGTGTAGGCCATGCCGCTTTCCATCGACATGAACTTGTAGGCGTTTTCCCGCCAGATGCGCTCCCAGCCGTCAACACTGGAGTAGTCGCAAGAACCGAGGAAGCGGAGCATGTTAAAAAGGTCAAACGGCACTTTCTTGCCGAGGGCCAAATCTTCCTGAAGCTGGTCATCGTCTATCATGCACTCAAAGTAGAACGTCCACGCTGGGTAAGTGCTTTGGCCGAGGCCGAGTTTCTGCACCCACGAGGATGTCTGCGTGGAGGGCGCCATCATATCCTCAACTGTGTTCACGCCCTGCCACCAGTCAAAGCCGGAGTATTGCAGAAGCTCGTAACCGCTGACAGGGTTAAGGACATCGCCGGTCACTACCCACTTGCCGTCTACCTGCTTCATGCTGCCAGTGGAGCGAACCCACGCGCCGTTCTTGTAGCGGTAGATGGCATAGTCGCGCCCGCAATACTGCGATATGAGGTATACGTTGGCGGTGTTGACATCGGGGTCACTCTTGAAGCGTGCCTCGGTCTGTGCCAACGTCTCATCCTTGGTGCCGAAGTATTCCACGAAGTCGCCGTAGTTCAGACAACCGAGGTTGTACCCGGGGGTGTCCTTGAAGCCGAGGGCAACCTGCTCACCCTTGTCCTCTTTCCAATTGCCGCGCGCGTGGAACCATGCGTCTTGCAGTGTGTCGGAAGTGGCACGGAACACGGCAATCGGGTGGTTCTTTGTGGAGTGGTCCATCTCAATGCCTGTAAGCGCATCGCTATCGCCGAGGTATTGAGTGCCATCGAAGGCGCGTTGCGCGGGTGTCATAAAGGAGGAGCCGAGGGCGCGGAAGGTGGCGTTCATCATGTCGCACACGCCGCAGTCGTTGGCCATCGAGGAGTCGGAGTAGTCCACCTTGACCGTTACAACATCCACGAAGAAGCCGGTCTCGCAGACGTACACCTTGTTGTGCTTGACGGCCTTGATGGCCTTGCGTCCGAGCTCGGTGCTGTCATCGGGGTTCAGCAGAGTGACAGTGGCCTTTTGTCCGGCAAGAGGGCCGGTCTTGAACTTCTTGTTGAAGTTGAAGCGGTCGTTCTTGACAGGACGCTGCGCGGAGGTGGTGCCTTGCCTACGCCAATAGACGTTCTCGGCCTTGAAGTTCACTTCCGGATGGTCAGGATTGTAGTAGTAGAGATTGCAGGAGAACACGTCAGCGGTGCTTGTGCCACCATTCAGAGCATAGTCAAAGTTGTTGAACGTGGTCTGGTCAGCAACAATCACGTAGTAAGGGATGCCGTGAGCAGCCATCAAAGCCATCGAGGGCTTCTTGGTGGAGTCAAGCACATTCTCACGGCCATACTCCTCAATCATGGCGTTTACATCGCTCAGTCGGCAAAGGTAGTTCTCAAACGCCTCTACCCAACTCATGTAGCTGTTATAAGCTATGAAGTAGTTGAGGTTAAAATCGCCGCTTTCGGAGTTGAAGGTGATGGTCTTGTTCTGGCGCAGGGCGTTTGTTCCGGGGACGTAGCCTATGGCTGCGGACTCCTCACCATTCACATAGAGCTTCACGAATGAGTAGTTACGCCCGCTCTCCTTTGCGGTCACATACTTGGTGCCGGGCTCCACCACCACGGCCACGGTGATTTTCTCACCACACTTGAAACGGACGCTCTGACGCTTAGGCTCTCCGTTGAGGGATGCCAGCACAATCTCGTTGCCGGTAATGTAGAAGCCGACACCCGCAGCGGGGTCGTAACACTCGCAGAGCTTTGCTTCCTTGTCCTTGATGCTGTTTGTGGAGAACGCCAGCTGAATGGCTGCGCCGGCGGTTTCCAGGGCAGCTGACGAGAATGGCGCGTGGTGTATCTCGGCGCACACATTCTCGGCAATGCGGCACACGGTCTCTCCCAGTCGGGTAACAAAGCCGTTGGAGTTGTAATTGCACCCCTCCAGCGTCATCTCATAGCCCTTGCTGACTATGCGGTGGTCGGTTTCGTTGTTGCTCCTTGTGGAGAAGTCAAAGTCATAGAGGGCGCCGTCCTTGACCTGGGCTTCTATGGCAGAACCACTGACGGTGACTGTGATGGCCATACTCTTTACGCTCCCGCTCAGAGCGTAAACGTCAAATTGCTTTGAGCCGTCTGAGGCAAAGCCCTGAACCTGCTTGGAAACGGTCACACTCTTGCCGGAGTCGCAGTTGGTGGAGATAATAGGTGTGCCATCCATCACAACCTCAACCGGCACAGATATGGCGTTGGGGGTGTATGCCGCAACCTCAACTTTGAGGGAGTCATATAGCCGTATCTTGCCGTCGTTGCGGTCATCATATCGCAACGAAACAACAGGCTCGTTGCTCGCGGGGTCAATGCACATCACCGCAGTATAGACGGTGTTGCCCACAACACCACTGGCAATGTCCTTGCCGCTGATGCGCAGCGGGTATGAGCCGTGGGTCAGCCTCTCCCCGCCGCCAAAGACGTTGGTGGGGTCAATGCTGATATTATGGCTGTATGAGTCGGTGACAGTAGCGGTGCCGAGCACTTTCCACTCGCCGTCATGCAACATCTCCGTGGTCACGAGGATGCCCTGCTTGGTACTGACGTTGTTCTCAAACTTATACATCGGCAGGCTCTTTGAAGCCCCGCCAACGGTGAGGGATGTTTCGGCGGTGTAGCCGAGCTTGCCTACCACTGTGCAGGTGACATCAACCGCTGTTACGGTAATCAACTTCTCCTTGGTATTGCCGTCAACGTCCGTGGCCTGAATATAGAAGTCCTTGGCTGCGGCCTCGGTGATGAAGTCCGTAAAGGGGTATTCAAACTTGAGGTCGTTGGCCGAGGCCGACGATGACGTGTTGACGGTGTTGCTCCACAGCTCTATGCGCGTCTGTGCGTCGAGTATGCGGAGTGTGCGGACGGTGCCTAAAACCTCTGCGTCACCGTCGTATGACACGCTCTTGACAGCGGCACGCAGCACGATGGCCTCCCCGAAAGCGCCCCAGACGGCCTGCGACTCGGGGTAGATGGTCAGGATGGTGCCACTCTGTTGCCCTTGGCCGGTGCCTTTGGGTATCTTGATGGGAGAGCCTACGGCATTGCCTTGGGCATTGATGCCCTGCCAAACCACATTGTCGGGGTCGGGGACTTCCTCAAAATCTACAATCGGCTTTGTCTGCAACGCCTCGTAGATGGCGGATGACTTTACCGTCTTGTCGGCATCTGCATCCGTGGAGGGGACTATCTTGTCAGTGGCCTCCACGGATGAACCGTCACCACCGAAGTCATGCCACAACCCGCTGTTCTTGGGCACCATATCGGTTGTCTCGGCATCAGTGTGTCGGCCATGGAATTGCTTGGTCTCCCATGTGCCTGTATTGCGGTCACGGAGGTATGTCAGGACAAGGCCCTCCTTGCGGTAGTCTATGCCGGTGTCCTCCTCCTTGCTAATAAGAGCCGCGAGAGCGGTATCAATGGTGTATTCCTTGTCGCCGCAAAGGTCATTGATGTTTACCATAGGTACATCCCCGGCCGGCATATCATCTGCTCCCGCAATCGTCACAAGGGTCGCTCCGTCAAACTTGTAGAGTTCCGCGTCAAGTTTATAAATGCGGTCGGCGCGTGGCGAGCCGTCTGAGTCGATGTAGTCACCGCGTGAAAAACCGTTGGGGAGAGTCCTGATGTCAAATGTCGGGCCGTCGGCTGTCTGCCGGAAATAGATGCCATTCGCGGGCAACTGAGAGCCGACATCTGATGTGATTATGCCGTTGATGGGGAGGATGCCGATGCCGTCAATCCGGCTGAGTGCGCCATCGGCTTTCGCAACGGTCTCGGGGTCTTCCCCAAGCTGTTTGAAGATGCCTTCGTCCCAACGGTAAAGTTGGTTGGCAAGCCGGAAAAGACGGTCAGAAGCGGGGAGAGTGCCGACGCAATAAGCCTCATGTATCCCGGCCACGCCGTTCTGACGTGAGTAGAACGTCCTCTCAGCCTGAACATAGATGATTTGCCCCTCTTGCAAACCGGCAAGAACATCGTCACCGCCCTCGGCCACAATGCCGTCAAAGGGATAGATGGCTATGCCGGCAACGGTCTTCATAATGTCATCAAACTCCTCAGAGCCGACCACGTACTGTATCGGATAGTAGTAATTCTGCCCGAACACCTTCCTACAAGCGTAAAGATTGCTGCCGCAACGATATATGCGGTCGCTCTTGGGAACGGTTACAGCCTCCTCAGAGGTGTTATACGTTGGATGCCTTACCCACTCTCCGGCTACTTTGAGATAGAAGAAATGGTTGTCGGCTCCGAACACTGTCGCGCCGTCGGGCAGATCGTTCGCTTCCTGCGGCTGATAGCATATCCTGTCAAAGGGGAAAATCTGAACGCCGCTGATTATCGGAGTCAGATTATTGAGCGCATTGAGAGCGTCCGTCGCATTGTCATCGGCAAACACGGCCCGGGCCATTGCATCCTCAGCCGCAGAAACAGCGGCCTCTGCGGTGTCATTGGCCGTCTGTAACATCCGCTTGTCCACCGCTGACATCAGCCCGGCTTTGCTCATCGTGGCCGCCGGGATGGTGGTGGAGATATCCTTGCCGATGGAGGACACGGTGAGCGTGGCCATACCGTCGGAAAGGTCTATTGCCGCCGACTTAAGCTCACACTTGCTTATAAGGGTCATGAGTTCCTCCTGCTCCGCAGAGGACAGAGACACTACCAAATCCCTCAGCGTCCCGAAGCTCACCTTCCTCCCGCCACCAATCTCAAAGACATCCGAGTCACTCAGCGTAGATACCTGAGTGAGCTGCTCGATAGTCCTGGAGTTGGTCGCAAGAGATGAAAGCACCGCCGCAACGATGCTGTTGATTTCATCTGATGTAAATGCCATACGTCATTAGATTTTACGATTAATACCTGTTGTGATTTGTCTGTAATCAGTGGTGCCGGTGCGCCGCATGATAAGGCGGTTGCGCTCCTCGATCACCGGGTCAAGGTTGACAGACTGCTGGAGCGTCTGATTGAAAACGAATGAGTTCACGCCATCGAGCTGCACCGTAAGCTCCGGCACGTTGGCCTCCTTGCGGGTATACTTCACGCCGTCAAAATAGACGTGCGAGCAGACGAGGATGCGGTTGAGCATCTCGCCAAACCACACCGGGACACCCATAGAGCCGCCAAGGGTGAACCTCTTTTGCGTTGACTCCAGTCCGAAGAGCTGAGAGATGTCGGAGTGTGCGGTGACAAACTGCTCGCTCTCTACGCCGAAAGTCCAGTTGCTGTCCTTGAAGCCGCCGGGCACTCGCCAGTCAAAGAAATACTGCATGCGGTCGATGAAGAACACGGCATCGGTGCGCTGTCGGTTATTCTTCATGGAGTATTGAATGAGGGTGGTGTTATCAAGCTCCACCGGGTCATCCGTCACCTTGAACAGTGCGCAGCTCCCTATATCCTCAATTCTCACGCGGTAAATGCCCACCGGCGGCATCAATTCCGCGAAATGCAGATACACGCCTGTGTTGATTTGCCAGATGCTTAATGTGATGGCCTGTGCCGTGTCCGACTGAATATCTCGCAACTCGGCGAGTGGTGGCTCTTTTGAGGAGCATATGACCTCCAAGAGGATTCTGTCCGTGGGGGCGAAGGTCTGTATATAGTCGCTCTCTATCCCGTCAGCCTTTGGAAGGTTGAAGAACAGCGGAGTGAATGGTGACACTGTCATGGCTCGATGTCTTTTACTATAAGTTTGTATTTGGCAGCCTCTGCCTTGGCATACTTTATATCCACCTCTTTGAGGAACCCGCGATACAACGTACCGTCCTCTCCAGTCACCTCTATGAGGTCATTCTCATCCCCGGTCATCTCAACTTCATCGGTGGTAAACTCTACCGTGCCGACGGTGGCCAGTGGGGTGTCAATGGTGAGGTCTGCGCTCATGGCAACACCGGACACCTCTATGTCGCTGTTGCCCGTGGACGAGGCAAACGTCAGCTGCATTTCATTCGATTGCAGCCCTATATATCCGGCATTTGCCATGATGCAGGCCATGGGTGAGAAGGCTCCGTTGAAAAGCGCATCTGAGATGCCGTTAAGTATCTCGCAACTCCTGTCTATTATCAGCTGCCCGCCCTCTTTGGTGCAGAGCGTAAAGAACACATCTTTGTCAGAGGTGGTGTCGGTGGTATCTTCATCGCGCTTTTGAATGGCGAACTCAATGCCGTAGCAGTCCGCACGGTACTTGCTCAACAGTGAGAGTGTCTTATCGCTGACTGTGCAGCCGGTGGTGTATGTGTTGTTGAAGTTGAACTCGTCACGGCCATTCACGCTCTCATAGTCCTTCTTGTCATACCCGGCGGTGACGGACGCGTAGATAGATGCTGAGTCCACGCTATACTTCACATCTCGGACATGCTCAAACTGCTTTATCGGTGCACTGGGGCGAAGCAGCTCGGAG
The DNA here is from genome assembly GCA_023665605.1 of Candidatus Amulumruptor caecigallinarius. GTDB lineage: Bacteria > Bacteroidota > Bacteroidia > Bacteroidales > Muribaculaceae > Amulumruptor > Amulumruptor caecigallinarius_B. The sequence goes on from JAMPDP010000006.1 coordinate 17,418, forward strand.
CGATGAACGAAATATACTGTCTGGTCATCTGAGCCGACAACCTCGTCATCACCGTCATACTCTATGGGGTCAAGTGAGGCCTCGCCATTGTACTCCGGGAACACCCAGGCGTTGACGGTTTCGCCGCCACGCTCAAAAAACACGGTGTCCGTCCATGGATGGCCGGTCTCGGGGTTGTTGTACTTCTCACTGCCAATCCATGTTGCGTAATACCAGCCATCGTCTGAATAGAAGAAGCACTTGCGATATGAATTGTACAAGATCTTGTCGGTGTCAACAGTCCCAGAATAAAAGCCGGAAGGCTCGTAGGGGGTGTTGTTAATCCGCCCGAAGTCCTGCTTCTTGGGGTATTTCGTAGGGGCTGTCTCTCCGATGTAGTAGACGTAGCCAAACACCGCTGACATCCAGTCGCAGAACTCATTGAATGAGGTGTAGAGCTTGGCCGAGGGTATTAAGCGGATGCTCTCCGCTGCCATGATGTAGGTGTTGGCCAGTCGCGGGTCATAGTCGCTGATGTCTACATGCACGTTGTATGCTGTTCCGACAATCTTCTGGAGGACGCTCTTTGCCACTCTCTTAGGTGTCAGAACATCGACGTATGCATCTTCACCGGTGGCCATCCACTCAAAGACAAACTCTGACGTTTTGAACCGCACTGACACTGCGGCCACGCTGGCGGACATTGTCTGTCGCATATACACAATATCGCCGGCCTTGAGGTCTAAGACCGCATCACCCTCTACTTCTTGCAAAAAGTAGTCATCAACGGTCTTTTGGGTGTCCTCCCATATAAAGTTCCCCCCACGATAGGAACACTCCCACACGATGCCATTTATGATTGCATACCCGCCATATCTCCAGTCTGTAACTTGAGAACTGTCAGACCACACAGCCGAGGATATATCGGGGAGCTGCGAGGGGTCTGAGAACGTACCGAAGTTATGCCCCCTGTTGTTCTGTGCAGACCCGCACTCACAACCTACTGCGTCATCTCCATACGAGGGCATCGTGATGCCGTTACGCTTGACAGTCAGAATGAATGTCACTGCCTCCGTGGTATGGTTGCTGCGATAGCTAAACTTGTAGGAGAATGCCACGCGCACATCCTTGACGGCTCTGAGAATGTAACTGCCCTCATCGTGGCTTTGGTCATCTTTCCAGTCAACGGCAAGATTGATGGCTATTTCACTGCCTTTGTTGCCCACCCACGGAAGTTCGCCCTGTATGCACGTAACCCTTATATCCTCGCAGTCATCATACGACGAGCCTTGGGTAAATCCGTATGTGAGGCTCTCTTTCATGGGGAGGCGCGTAATCTTCACGCTGTCGGATGTGGGTATGTCCGTGCCAACCTCCAACTCATACTTCGTGCTTTTGTTGGCCTTGATGAGCGCGGCGAGGCTGCTGTCAACGGCGTTTATGCTCACCACCCCATTCTCTTTCTCTATCGTGGAGAAGTCAAGCGGACACTCAAACCGCTTGTCAAACTCCCAGTTGTCATTCATCGTCAGCACCTCCAGCACTGCCGAGGCGTTGAAGCGGTCAAGCAGATATATACCCCACAACAGCTCGGCGGCACGATTGACAAACTCAAATTTGGACGTGAATGACCTCACAACGCCATCGTAAGATGACCGTTTGTAGGAACATTCTATCTGGTCCCAATTCTTCAAGTCATCATCTTGCAACTCGTAGGTCGTGGAGCCGGCATGGAGGGTGTATTTGGTGAGCATTATGACTTATGCCATTAGTGGCGAAAGCAAAAATAATCCATAGCTGCACCCATTCGGAGAATTTGGGCAAATTCCGACAAGTCAAGAGAGCGCATAATCCGCGCTAACTCTTTGAGTCATGGGATTATGCGCCCAAAGTTGCCCTGAAAGCGACTTTTATCAAGGTAGCATCTCGGAGGGGCAAAGAACGACATTGCCACAAATATAGTCACGGCTGCTCAACGCTTCATTCAGTTGCGCTATCGCGGTGGCTATCGGGTTATATTCCTTATCGAATTTACCCTCCTCGTTCACTATCATTATCTGTTTGTCGTTGAGGTACACAATCTCAATGTATCCCTCTACTTTACTCTGCACTTCTTCAAGTTTGAAGGTCTTGCCGTTGAGTGGGGAGGTCTCGGTGACGCGCCCCTCTGCTGTGATGTGGTAGGCGCTTGAAGGTATCAGTTCCATCAGATTGCACAGATTAGGTTCTCAACCTTGAAGCATCGGAAAGCCTTCTTCTCGGTGTCAAAGTAGGCCATTGTCTTGTAAGAGGGCTTGGTCACTCTCTTGCCGCTGAGGGTGGAACCGACAGGCACATTCTTGAGGGTGCCGACTGCCTTGCGAATGGTGCCGTCGGCTTTGGTGTAGTAGAACGTCACCACGCCCTCTCTCATCGCCTTGGCGAGGCGGTAAAGCTGCCACGCCTTAATCATGCAGAGGCGCCATGCCTGCCTGGTGGCTCGCCAGAGTTGCCATGCATACTTCATCACTCTCACGCGGAAATTTTTCTTTGTCTCCATATCTAAGTTGGTTTTATTGGTTTGACTTTTAGTTTTTGGTTCACTCTTCTACATAGACAGCATCAAGGATATAATCCATGAGGGAATCAAGGTCAGGCTCGTGTCCCTCTCTGATATACTCTTCGATTGTTGAGAGAGAAACTATCAGATTTGGATAGTCTTTATTGAGGCTTTCATGTAGTTGTTTTGCGTTCATATCTTTTGTGGTTTTATTTCCTTTATACTGTAAAGTTAGTACACCAAAACAGATATTGCAAACAGAATGACCACCATTTAACGTCTAAAATTCACCATTTTACCACCTTAACATTTGCTGACATTTTGACCCTCCTTTGTTAAATTTCCATCTCGTCTCGGAGCATCTTTCGCCCGGCTGAAATCCTACTCTTGACCGTTCCGACAGGAATGTCAAGACGCTCCGCAATCTCCTTTATGCTGTAACCATCCGCGTAGAGCATCACACACTCTATGCACCGCGACTTTCGCGAACACTCCTCAACAACGGACAATATCTTGTCAATGGCCACTCGTTGGTCGGCCCGGTCTGTTTCGCTGTATGCGTCATAGCCCTCCAAAGAGGTGAACATCACGCAGCGTCTTCGGTTGTACTGCGTGATGTAGGTGTTCTCCATTATTGTCAACGCCCACGGCTTGAAGCTCTTTGCCGTGTCAAACCGCCGCCCCTGGCTCAAACACTTGTAGATTGTCTCACTGGCGAGATCGTCAGCGTCGTTCATGTCCTGACAGTACCGATGCGCTTTCATCCTTATCCATCCGGCGTGCTGAACGACAAGTTCCTCTATGCCCATCACCCCGGATACCTAAGGTTAATCCTCCGGCGTGCATCATCATGCTCCCTGTCGGCTTGTGCGCTCAGCCTCCTTGCACTCCGATGCAAGCGCTCTATCGTAGCGTACAAGTCATCGGACGGCTTGAGGCGCTGACGTATAATCAACAACTCTGACAGGATTATATCACACTTCCTCTCTATCCTGTCAAGTTGTGAGGGGCGGCGGTTGTTTCTTCTTCGGTTCGTCATAACTCTTGCGGGTTTGCAAGGGGTTACTAACGAGCCGTAGGAAGGTGCGGTCAGGGCATAAAAAATCAGGGCCTGCCGATAGGACAGGCCCTGAACGAGGTAATATGTGGGACGGTGTTACTTCTTCATCATCGAGAGTTGTGCCTTAATCTCTCGGTTGTATCGGGCTACGAGGTGGGCAAAGAGCGGGGCCTTTATCGTTGACACATCTATCTGAAACTTGAAGTAAGCCATCAGAGCCGCCGTCTGGTTGTCAAACGAGGCGCGCATTTCCGACAACCCTACGGCTGATTTCTCATTATCCTTTTCGAGCCTTGCAACGTTGTTCCTGGCGCGTTCAAGGCGCGACTTCACCTCGGCGGCAACTCGCTGGTCAGACATCTTCCCGGCCCTGATGCCATATTGGCTCATCACCTCACGCGCCTTATCATGCTCGCCGAGGGCTACAAGGTTGTGGCACATCTGGAACAGTATCACCGCCGCCTTGGCCTTTACCATGTCGCTCATCATGGAGAGGTAGGACTTGGCACCAGCCTCATCGGCAATGCGCCGATACTCAAAGACTATATCCTTGACAACCTTTGACACTTTCGCGGGTGACACAACCTCCCTCTTGCTAAGAAGTACGCTTGTATCACCGCACGTAAGGTCTATGAATTGAGCCATTGTCAGCTCGTGAAGATGCTCTATCATATTCTGCTCTTGAAAAGCTCGTACTCCTGACGGTATGCTATCGCACGTTGCTGCTTGGTGTTCTGCCTGATGAGGTAGGCAAGCTCCGACACGCCTCGGCGAATGTTCTGGTCATCGTAGCCTGACACCACAACCTGCCTGTCGGGAATGGGTCGCAACATGGTCATGCCCGTGCTGTGGTCATACTCATTGACGCTCGGGATCACCACGGCGCCACGGGGGATGTCAACGAGCGTCGGCGTGTCAGGGGTCAGCCATGCGCCGCCGTTGAACATCACCACCTCCGACTGTCCGCCGTCACCTACGATAGCCGCGCCGCCCTTGTGGTAGTCCGTGCCCTTGGCATACTTGGGTATAGGAGTTGCAAGAATGGTGGCGAGCTGTAATGCACCCATTGCGCCTGCAACGGCGATGAATGGGATAGCAGCGGGATAACCCAACTGTGCGGCAGTGGTCATAATGGCCATTGCCGTGTTGATTCCCACTTGTGCTATGCTGTTGGCCTTATCCCAAAGGGCTTGCTTGTACTGGAGCTGTTGCTTCTTCTTCTCGAGCTCCTCGTTCTTCTTGGCCGTCTGCGCCTCGGCTGCACGCTTACGAGCCTCGCCTTCCTCCTCGGTTATCACCTTCTTATCCACCAATTCGGATATGCGCTCCTGCTCTGCCTCACCCGCTTCTTCATTAACCTCTTGTTCTTCTTCAATCTTCTCTATCTTGGCATCGTATACTGCGGCCACGAGGTCGTTGATGGCGTTACACGCCTCCGATGCAACTTGCAACCATTTGAGGGCTTTTTTGAGACGTCCATCATTTGCAGCGTCATCAGCTTCTGAAATCTCATTGATGGCGTCAATGGCATCTTGTGCCATCTGCTGTTCCAACTCGGCCTTGGCACGTGCAAGCGCACGCTCAGCGGCAAGCCTGTCCTCCGCTGACATATCCTCAGTCTGCAACACTTCTTCAAGGGAGGCAACGGCAGCTTGTGCCGACTCCTCGGCATACTGTCGCTCCTTGGCGGCTTTCTCTCGGTTGTACCCTGCCGTGATTTCGGCTATCTTCTCCTGATTGCCCTTGGCGGCGGCGAGCTTCTCGGCATACTCTGCATCAAGTGCCGCCATCTCGGAGATGTGGGCTGTGTCTCGCTCCTCTTGCTCGGCAGCTTTCTGTCGGGTTATGGCATCAACGGCCTTGGCGGCATATTCCTCGGTCATCTCTTGACGCCGGGCGTTGAACTTCTCGTTGATGAGGTCAACATCAGCACCAGTGGCCTCGGCCTCCTTGATTTCTGCCTCCCGCTGTGCCTCCAACTGTGCAAGTTTGAGCGTCAGCTCCTCTTTGCTTCCGGCCTTGACTGTCGCCAAACGGTTCTCGAGGTTTATCTTGGCAAGGTTCTGCTGATATTTCAGCTCACACTCGGCCACCTCCTTCTCGCACTGCTCTGCGAGTTGAATCCTTAACGCCAACTGTGTGTCTCCCTCGCCCTTGATTTCGTCAATCTTCTTCTTGAATTTAAGACGGATGAGGGACAACTCCTTTTCGTGGCCATCTGCCATTACGGCAATCTTGGCCTCCTCCAGTTCATTGATGCGTTTGAGTTCCTCCCTCGCCTCTTTCTCTGCCTCTTTTGCTGCTTTTGCTGCGGCTTTCTTATCGGCCTCGCTTTCGCCGGTGGGTTTTGCCGGAGTGCGTGGCGCGGTGTTACTTTTTTCAGGCGTTGACGTGTCACCCTTAAGGTCAAACGATACCCTGTCAAGCCGTGAGTTGGCAGCATCTGCAAACGCATCGCCCACGTCACGGCCTATATCGCGGGCCGTGGAGATCACCGACTTGCCCAAGCCCTTGAAACCGTCAACCACGCCATCCTTAATCTTCTTCATACCCTCTGCGAAGTCGCCGTTAAGCACTGAGAGAAAACCGTCGACCACCTCACCGAGTGACTTGAAGCCGCTAAGTATGAGGTTAAAGAAACCTTTCACTACGTCCCACAGCACCATGAAGTTGGCCTTTATCCCGGCTATGCCCGTCCTTACGTAAAGGGATTTGTTGTACATCTCCACGAACCAGTTAGCTATGTCAACGCACCCCTTTATTATGGCTGTCAACCCCTGTGCCACATACGTCTTGGCCCTTGTGGTCATCTCCTCAAAGGACGTGCCGGACATCTTGAACACGGCGGCGAGGGTGGCGTTAAGCTCCTTCTGTGCCTCCATCTGCGCCTCGTTGACCTTGCCGAGTTCTCCCAGCTTCTCTTTCTGCTCGTCAAGGCAGGTGTTGACATCAGCGATGGATTGCAGCAACAACTGGCCACCCTCGGCGGCGGTGCGCCCGAACACGTTCTTGATGACCTGCCCGGCTTCCTGAGAGTTTTCGGGCAGCTCTTTGAGCTTGGCCGAAACCTGCTGAACGGCCTCAATCATGGTGATGTTGCCGCTCTCCAGATCCTTCTGCATCTGCTTTGCGGAGATGCCGACGGCTTCAAGTGACTCCTCGGTCTGCTTAGTCATGGCCCTCAACCGGGTTGACGCTTTGACAATGGCCTGAACGCCGTCCTCATTGAAGATGCCGTTGCGGGTCTCGGCAAGTATCGCCACAAGCTCGTCAGCCTCGACACCGCAATCTCTCAACGCCGGGCCGAATCGCTCAATGTTCTCAACGAACTTGCCGCTCATGTCAGCCCCGGCCACGATACCGTCCTCTATGAGCCGTGCGGCTTCATCCCATGACATCCCGAACTGCTGAACGAGGGTATTTGCCGCGCCAATGGTCTCCTCAAATCCTTTGCCCATCTTCTCGGCCATAGTCTGCATATCGGTGGTGACCTTGTCGGCTGCCTCGCCGGTAAGGCCGGTGAAGTTCTGCGTAAGGCGTGAAGCCTCTATCAGTCCCTTGTTGTAGTCAAACCACCACTTGACGGCGGTACCAACACCCGCGATGCCCAGAATAGCCAGCACCCACGGATTGGCCAACAAACCGAGCAGCGTCTGCCCGAATGCCTTAACCTGAGTGTTAAGCCCGGCAATGAAGTCCCCCGTGCGGGCATCTTCAAGCCCTTTCAGTGATGAGCCGAACTGACCATTGATGCCGACAAGGTTCAGCAGCCCGCTCGCAAGCCCCTCGTTGGCCTTTTGCTGCTTTTCTGTCTCCTTGGTCTGGTCACGGATCGCCGGGGTGTTCTCCTTGATGAGGGCGGTGTTTCTCTCAATCTTGTCATTGAGTTCCTTGATTTTCTGCTGTGCGCCCTCGCTGGTGAGGTCAACGTGCTTCAATGCCTCATGGAGCCTCTTGTTCTGTGCCTCGGCCTCGGCCACGCTCGTGGCGTCCTTGCCGATGATGTCGCTGACATCGGTGAGCTTCTGCTTGTTCTCCTCCAGCTTGGCGTTGAGCGCGTCAATGGTGGACCGGTAGTTCTCATCCTCTTTGTTCAGCATCAGTTTGGCCTCCTCAAGTATCTTGGTCTGGTCAACGAGGTCTTGCTGTGTGCGGGCCTCTTGCTCCATCACGGCCATGAGGCTCTCGGTGGCCACCACTCCGTTCTGCCCGGCTATGGCATAGTTGCCGATATTGCGCTGAAACTCGCCCATGTCGGCGGCGGTGTCCTTCAAGTGAGCGTCAAGGTTCTGAATGGATTGCTCCAGCTCCTTGCCGAAATCAGACTCACGCCCCTCCTCGCTCAAGTCTTTGTAGGCTTTCTTGAGCAGTTCGAGCTGCTGTGACATATGCACATAGCTGGTCTCGGCTGACTGTTGCGCCTTCTCCTCGGCGGTCATTACCTGTGTTAGGCGGTGCTTTTCTTGCGTCAGTGCACGATGCTCGGCGATAAGCGCTGTCTGCTCCTGCATGTACTGCTCGGCGGTGATACTCCCCTGCTTCAACGCCTTCTCATTCTCCTTCTGGGCCTTTGAGTTATCGGAGAGCTTGGCGTTGACCTTGACAAGGCTCTGCACCTGATTTTCGTACGTGTCGTGGTACTGGTCAAGGAGCTGCTTGACCTTTGCGTGTTCGGTGTATGCCTGTCGCTGCGTCTTATTGACGCGCTCTTGCTCCATAAGTTGACGCGAAATGGTAGTGGTGGTGTTGGCTATCACCTGACGCTGCTGTGACACAACATTGTTGAGCTTGTCTGTTGCTGATGCCGCCTCCTTGCTCTTTTGCGCCAGCAGGTTCTGCAACTTCTCCAAATCATCAAGCCCTTTCACCGGAACGTCAATGCCCTTTGCCAGCTCTTTGGCCACAGTGGTGTATGTGGCCAAAGTGTTCTGCATCTCGGCGCTGAGCTCCTTAATCTTGTCTATGGTGGCTTGGTCCACCAGGTCGGTTATCTTTATGTCTGCCATCAGTATGGTGTTATGTATTCGATTACTTCTTCCGTTATCTGGGTATCAATAGGACAAAAGCCGTATGTACCGTCGGCTTTCTTGAACAATGCCACGGTCACGCCCTCAAGTTGGGCGTATTTCTTGGCAAGCCGACGGATGCGCTCTATCTCTTGCCCCAATTTCTTCTGTTCACACGCGCAACTCATTTATATCCGCATTTTTCAAAGTGTTGTCCTATCGCCGGGAGCATATATGTAGAGTTGAAATAGCCTATGGCACTCTCGCCCATATTCAGTATCTCATCACCATATTTGCTCACTATTGAGGGGCCATCTTCATTGCCGGGATCTGTCCTTAGCACATCACCGCTCATTTTCGCCGTAATCTCGCTGAAAAACTTGCCGTTGATGAAAAGGTTTGGCACTTCTTCCGGGCGTGGCGGCAATCCGAGCATTGACCCGCAGACAGGCGGCGTAATCGCTCGCTTCCATGCCTTGTAAGCATACGCTCTGTGATACCATGGCCCCTCTTCTTCAAAATATGGGTCATCATCATATGTAGGCGACAAATGACGCCCCACGCTATCCAAGCCGCTGTATATCTGCTCTTGGATAGCGAGAACCACGATACCGCTATTGTTGGAGAGGCATTGCTTGCAAGCGTCCTCAAACCCATCGGATATGCTCTTGATTATGTCGGCTACTTTCTGAATCTCCATATCATTCAAAAGGGGCGGAGGCTACTTCTTCCCCCGCCCCTCGGTTCTGTTGGTTGTCGTTACTTTCCGGCTCTCTTTTTCGGCTTTGTGATGAGGTTATAGACCTCTGTCAGCATCTTCGTCCGGGTCTCCTCATCCTTGTCGAGCCAAAAGAGGTTGAGGTGCCGTTCCTCAAATTCCTCTTTCGTCATGGTCTTTATAACCGGCTCGTTGAAGTTGACACCCTCGTAAATCATGCCGTTACCTGAACTATGCCCTTGATGCCGTTCTCAAAGAGAACCTTGGGTGCCTTGAGGGATACCCCGGCGCTTCCGGTTGTGGCAATCGTGACGGTGCTGTCAGCCTCATTGTAAGTGGCGGCCGACGTGGAGCCATTGAGGACGGTGGCTCCGGCGGATGCAATCAGCGGCCCATATATGCCGGTGACATCATACCCGCCAACCTTCTCGACAATCTTGTATGCCGAGCCGTCAGCGGCGGCCTTGACAAGCATGACCTCGGTGAGGCCAAATGTCTCAAGGGCTTCGGGGTGAAAGTCCAGCTTGATGAAGTCGGCCTGCTCCTTGGACTTCTTGGCGTTCTCATGGGAGAATGTCACGGTCAGCTGGGCGGCGTTGCTCGAGGTCTTGAACGGCGTGGAGTCGGAGTAGATGTTGTTCATGGGGAACGGTGCCAGGACATCCGTGCCGTCATTGATGCCATAGAGAAAGCCATCGCAGTCGAAGTAGTAAACGCCCCACTTGCGGTTGCCGGCCTTGGAGATAGCAGCGTCAAGACCGATGGAGTACTGGTCAATGGTCATGGTGTCCTTGCGGGCACTGAGGCCGGTAATCTGTTCAGGGCCGTAACCCACGGCGGAGGTCTGCACCTCGCCGCCATTCTTGGCGGCCTCCACGAACGTGCGGATGCCGTAGACGCGCTCTGACACATCGGCGTGAAGCAGCTCCTCCAGCTTGTCCTCGGTGAGGCTGGCAGGGAGCTTGGAGCCATAAGGCACGACTATCGCGCCGAGCAACTTGTCATAGGGTATCTCACACTTGGAGCCCCCGGTGTTGAGTTGTGCGTTGTCGCACTGACGAATATTTCTCATCGTGTTCTACAATTAGTTTTTTTGACTGTTAATTCAAGATTGGAGATGTTAATGGCATCAATGGGCTCGCTCACTTCTTCCCCGGTGCCCGTGTGCGCCCCATATCTGCCATATGAATAGTTCTCAGAGTATTCATGCGCTATCGTGTCATTGTAGCCGAAATCAAATCGGCCATCCTCCCTCAACGCTTGCATAAAGCGGTTGTAGATTGGTCGGAGAATGTTCTGAAACGACAAAGCAAGCCTCTGCTCGTTGCTGTACTGCTGCTTCGTGGCAAACGCTATCAATATCCTGACTTTCGCCTTGGAATAATACTCCGGGGTGTTGCGCTGCTCGTTGAACGGACACATCAGAGCGATAAGCGGAAACTTGACGCTGTTGCCACTCGCTGTCTTGCTCAACTCATCAAGCCTGTCCTTGACATACTGGGCGTTGCCGAAAATATAGTTGATTGTCGGGCAGTCATACCGCTTCAACCCTCCTATCCCATCGGGGAACATGAGGGAGCATCCGGCGGATGTGGCGGCTACTACATCGGACAGTATCTCTATTATTTCTCGGCTACGGTTCATAAGTTGAGGACGTTGATTGGTGTTGTCATTTCGGCTGATACGGCAATCCCTTTGAGAGGGGATTCCTTTGCCCACTCTGCAAAGAGTCTGTTCTTCTTCACCATTGAGTTCCACACGCTGACCTGACGGCTGATGGGCGCGACAATAGTGTTGGCGGTTTTCAGCTTTACAAGCCCGGTCATCGTGGCTTGTGTATTGGAGTCGCGGAGTATGTGGAAGAATACATAATCGGCAAACGGCTCTCTCAATCGCTCGCACAATTCATCCATTCGCTCTACATGGAGAGGGTTCTCGTCCTCTTCCTGACACACGAGATATGCGTTTACCTTGTTGGCAACGGTCGTACCGAGCATATCAGTAAGAAACTCCGACTGCAACTCCTCAATGTAGGCAAGTATGGCGTTGTTGACCTCCTCCGCATTAGGATTGGGGAGAGTGTCAGCGGTGCCCATTGTGGCGTTGAGGATATGCCGTGAGCCTTTGGTGAAATATGAACAGTCTATGAGCATCTTTACTCTGATTTCTTAGTCTTGCGTGGCTTCTTCTGGTCCACCGGCATTGTCGGTTCTTTGCTGTCGGAGCATCCGCATCCGTCGGGGTCGGCGACATACTTGTCATCCGCTACCAGCACGTTGTAATTCGCCTCGGTGACCGGGATGAATTTTACCTCACCCCGGCGCACACGAATTGAATTTTCCTGAAGAATCTTGCCGATGGCCTTTGGATCACCTTTCATTATGTAATCCATCGCGCGGCCTTACTCCTTGGTGATTGCCTTCTTGAGTTCATCAAGTGAGCCATAAGCGAATGCCCACGGCATATACACGACAAGGCCGAGCTGCTCCTGGAACACGAGGCGAACCATGTTGTAGAGAACGGTCTCAGCGTCCTCTACCCACTGCATCTCAAGGTTGGTATAGTCGTAGAGGTTGGCGCCGTTCTGAAAGTCACCGGCCAAATACATGCCGACAGGCATATCGGCACACTCAATCACGGGGAGAGTGCCAATCATCTTGCGGCCGTTGACGATGCGCACAAGGTCAAGCGAGCGACCCATGGTGTCCTTCTCGGTCTCCATGATGAAGAGCGTGATGGGATTGAGCGCGATCGCGTTGGGGCGATACTGGGCGAAAGAGAGGCACGCGGTGATGGCGTTGATGACGTCCTGTGAGTTGGGCGCGTCAACGCTCTTGAATGAGCAGTGGTTGATGACATACGACATCGTGGAGAGGCCGGTCTCCTCACCCTTGTACTCTGCGCCCTCGATGATGGCCTGACGGTCGTTCACCTTGATGATGGCGTGGGGTGTGTTGAGGTCGGTGTTGACAGCCGCGCCCTTGAACGTAATCATCATAGTGGAGAGTGCCTTGCTGATGGGAGTCTTGAACTCTACGAAGCAGCTCTTGCCGTCGGCATAGCTCTCAACCTTGAGCACCTCACCGACACCGCCGGACACGATGGACTCGGTAATCTGCTTCTCGATGGACTCCACACCGGCAATGTTGACAATACCCTGGAGCAGGTTCTTGGTGCCGTCACCGAACAGCACTGAGGAGTTCTCGGACTGCGTCATGATGCCGGGGATGTGGGCGATGAGGAAAGCACGGATCTGCACGCGAGCAAGGAGCAGGTTCTTGGAGATGTCGAAGTAAGAACCCACACGCTTGATGCCTGTGTTCACCTCCTCAAACTCAAGGTTGGACTGCGACAGACGGCCGTTCTCGGTGACGAAGCGGGCGTTGCGGTCGAAGTTCTTCACACGCAGATAGGTGAAGTTGGGGTGAGCCGGGTCGCCGGGGATGGTGCGGATGATGTCGCGGATGGCGGTGGTTGGCCCAACATACGGCGAAACCATCACGTTGCTCTGGCGAGCGAGCATGATGTCGGCATCGTAGTTGTTCTCGACAGATGAGATGGCGGCAATCTCCTTGACGCTGAAACCGTCAAACCAGCCCGATGTCTTCTCAATACCGTCACAGAAATTCTTGAACTTCTGTGAGTCCATCATCTCGTCAAAGCGGTCAAAGAACTTGCTGAACTTCACGATGGAAGCCCCACGGTTCTTGGCCTTCTCAATCTCGGCGGCGAGGTTCTTGACGGTGGCGCAGAGCTCATCGTTCTGCTTCTTCAGTGCCTCGGCCTCTACAAGCTTGTCCCTTTCAATCATCTCGGTGAAAGCCTTGAACTTCGCCTCAACCTGCTCGGGGGTCAGAAGTCCATCAATGGCCTTGTTGACGATGTTGCACACGAGGTCGGCGTTCTTCTCCATGAAGGCACGCTCGTCTCCGCTCAGATTCTCAAGCGAGCCGGAGATGTCTTTGGTGGTTACTTTCATAAATAAGTACTTATAAATTGTGGTTGTTGATTAAAGTTTCTTTGCAAGCCCGGAGAGGAAGCCCGCGAAAGACTTGCCCTTCCTGTCGTCCTCCTTCACGGGGTCTTTGTCCTCGCTCTCATCGGTGTCGGCATCTTCGTCACTGTCGGATGAGGGGTTCTTCTCCTCCTCGTCCTCCTTGCTTCCGGCTTTTACTACCGACCTCTCGCAACTGACAGCGCTGTAAACTCGGCTCCAGCAGTGAGGACACCACACCCAATTCATTATTGACGTGATGCTCTTGGCGGTCAACGGTATGCCGGCAGCCTTGATGGCAGCGAGGACGTTGCCGACCTCTGTCTGTATCTCCGGCTTCTGTTGCTGCATGTATTCATACACAGTGCCTGATACAATGGCACGAGCGTATTCGCTCGCACAGTCCAGGACTTCTGTTTCAAAGGTGTGTTCTTCCATCTCGTCGTAGTCGAACACGTGGCCGCAGTGGGGACACGTTACGATACGCGCCCCGTTGAGGCTCTTGAGCAGTAGTGAAAGATGTCTATCCATGTCTTTGAGTCTGTAGTCGGAGTATTCGGGTTGCTCCAATGCCTTCTGCAAGAACTCAACGGCATCTCTGACGCGGGCCGGTGTCGCGGTCTTGATGTCTACAAGATAGGTGCAGGGATTAGCACCGAGGAACGAAAGAGTGGAATACTCAAACATCTTCCACTGATGCACCTTGCGCTTATCCACCTTGTCGCGTGTTACGGCTATCACACCTACCGAATGTTCAAGTGTACGGCCATATTCGGCCATCAGCTTGTAATCGGTGTAAACATCCCGGCAGAGCTGCTTCTCCATGTTGAGCTGTCCCACCATGATGATGTCACCGTCCTTCTCGCGTCCTTCCAACGGCACACCGAGAAGTTGGGTCACGTCATGGTCTTTGAGCCACTTCATCCTGCTGATGTCGGTGGTGAGTGTGGCATCGAACGAGCCGGGCATTGAGATGTCCCCTTGCGAGTCCTCAATGCCTGTGCGATTGACCGCTACGGTCACGCGCCCCTTCTCATCGACATCATTCGCTTTCGTCTGAACCATCAGGTTCTTCATCGTCTTGTCCATTCTCCTGTTGAGGGTTTGTTGTTATACCAAAAATGTTATTTAGTCTCGTGTTGAAAAACTCTATCTCGCTGTCATCCATTTCCAGACGGCTCTTGTCGAACATATCGCCCTCCAATGCCGATTCATGGATACGCCCGCGCCAGTCATTGTAGCTTATCATGCCGTCAATGAACATCTGCCGGCAAGTCGTATTGACAAGGGATAGAACTTCTTCAGATTCTTTGCGGCCTATTTGCAAGCAGGCCACATCGTCAAAGTTGATGTCTATGTAATAACCGGCTTCCTCAAGCCCAAGAAATGCGGTCAGCTCCTGACAGAACTGCTTCCCCAAACGCATTATCACGTTGGAGTAAACAGCCTTCTCGGCGTTTGCCTGATTGTCGAATGTGCTCTGATCTTTGCGGGGTATCAGCACGGAGGGGATTTCATATGCTCCGGCAATTGTCACTGCATCGGCAAGCGTCTCCTCAAACGGCTGGAGATGCGCGATGCTCAACCCGATTTGCTTGTAGTCAAGGTCAAGCGAGGAAATCATTATCGGGCTCTTGCCCGAGCCTAATCCGTATGAGCGGTTGTACTGGTCGTGGATTTCCTTCTTCTCGTCATCCGTCAGAGCTACCGTGCCTGTATCATCCTTTGACTTGTTGGTGATCATGCCGACTGCACCGCAATTACCATAGATGGTCTTTCGCGCTCCATACACGTCCCCCAATATCGACAAGTTGTGTCTCACGCTGTCAAGGCGTGAGGGTGACATCAGATAATCCGTTTGGGAGAACTGCCCGAAGTTGCTCACAAGGTCGCGGTCATGCCAAACACGTGAGGGGCGCACACATCGGTAGTCGGTGCCCTTGATGGTGTAGCCCTTGATTATCTCTTCAAGTTTGTAGATGCCGAACAGCCGCACCTTATATGACGTCAGAGTGTCAATCTTCACCATCGTGCCGGGGACACTCCACAGCTGCTCCAGCCACTTGAACTTCGGCGCTGTGTCTGACACGAAGTCCGACATGCCGGCAAACACAAAGGCGTTGCCTGTAGCGAGCCTGCTTGTAAAGTGGCTGTACACGAACTGCGGCCACGTCTGGAGTTCATTCGGCTGAGTGAGTATCTTGGCTATCGTGCTGGCGGCGGCACTTCGTGTCGTACACCAGACAATAGCATCGTTGGATGTCCTCTTTATCTCAAAGTGCGCTCCCGCTATCCTTGATGCTATGAAGTGGATGGGAAAGAGAACCTCGGCGTAATTGGTGAACATCTCCATGCCGTCAACACCTTTGAAAGTGTGGCCACCGGTCAAGGAGAACAGGTTGATATTGCGGATTAAGTCAGAAAGAGAGGTGCCCCGCTCAATGTTATTGATGGGCGCGTCTGCCGAAATCTTATCGAGAGTGCGGCTCTTTCGCTTGAATATGCCAAGTATGCTACTCATTGCTTTCTGTTCTTGCAAGCAAAAATAATTGCTATTGATACCGGCACTCCCAAAAACAAAAAAAACCGCTTTCAGACATATGCCCAAAATCGGCCGTAGCTACCAGTATTTCAATTTGTTACGCTATTTTTCAGCGTGAAATCCACTTTTCAGCGAACTGAATAAACCCACTTATTGTGGCACTCGCCTCTATGATTTCAGCGTCTTTGCCATAGTCCAGCATATTGGTTAGGAACCGACTGTAACCATCGTCACTCTCTGCCAGATGAGGGTTGAACAACACGCGGTCTCTGACTATGTCCGATGTCGCTGCAACCCGCTTCGCGATGTCATCCCCCTCGCGCTTCACCCTCACATTCGGCAACACAGCACGTAATTCACGCACAAACGAGAAGTAGGAGTCGGAACACTCCAATACCGTCACATCAGCTCCCTCGGTGAGAATATACTCCTTGATAGTGTCAAGTGATATTGTCTCCTCAATCTTGGCAGATACGATGTGCCACGCGTTGCCACACCGCTTCCCATGAAGATACACCACCTTGTTCTTCACATTCGGCAATAGGTAGAGAATATCGGCAGAGTAGGCGTTCTCCGTCTCCGGGTTGAAGTATTTGATAAATCCGTCACGGGCGTAGATGTTGCGCTTGCGCTGGTTGCTGAACTGGGTGAACTCATCTTTGAGGATGTCAACCACCACATAGCGCTTAGTATCCGAGAGGTGTCCATGCTCCTCATATGTCTGCATCGTGGTTTTGTTCTTCACCCTCGTTTTAAGGATTGCGCCGTTCACATCTTTCTGCACGCTCATATAGTCCTCAATCGAGGTCTTGCAGTTCTCGCCGATGGTGAGGGTTATCCGTGGCAGCATGCCGTCATATATCGCGTTGATAAACTCGCCTGACATCGGCACACTCGGATTCTTGTTACCGACACAATCCACAACCTCCACACCCTCCTTTGCAAGACAATCAATGAGGAGATCTAACCACGAGCGTTTCTCATCGTCAATGTTGTTGGCGGCTCTTGTTGAAGCGTCACCATGCAGATACACAGCCTCGGGATTGTATTGCTTTATCCGCTCCGCTACAAGTTTGGCAGCTTTACGGACGGTGTTGTTCGGGCTCTCGGCGCATATCTCATCTATCTGACGGATGTCATTCCCATGGGAAGTGTCAACCTGCCAGAATGTGAATGAGATATATGGCAGCACGTTGTTATCGACACTCAAATGAATAGGCAGACGAGGGTCGTACTTGACCTCCCTGGTATGCTTGCCACGATTGAACGAGCCGAAGAACTCCGACCCGGTACGAATAACACCCCACTCGCCTAAGGCATACACGTTGTAATAGTCGGGGTCGTTGAGGCGGTCTTTCTCAAAGTCGGCAATACACTGCTCGTCATAATACCCATAAGTCCCATCGGGCGAACCTACAACCCAAAAGTTATTCAGATAGGTGGTTTGGATAACAACCGTGTCGGGGGCGTGCTCCTCCACTTCTTTTGTACGTGGGTTGAGCATCTTCTTTGCCTCGTTCATCCGTATGCTCTTTACGGCGGTAAGCTCTGGAGGTATCGGCTTGCCCGATATTGTCACCTCCATAGGTATCTCGTGCCATTTCTCTACGTCAAATATCTCTTTCTTTATCCAGTGGGTTTCCTTGATAGGATTGAACGCGGTGATTATCTGCTGGCCCTCCTTGCCACGCAGACGCTTGCGCACTTGCTTGAAGTCCTCGCTATTATATTCGCTCCATTCATCCATGAACACGCGCTTATAGTTGGATATGCCCTTTATCTTCTCGGGGTCATCCAACCCGCTGAAGTCAATCTTCGCTCCATTGGTCAAGCTAACTATCTGCCTTACCCCGTCCTTGAACTTGAACAGATTGAAGATGCCGAGCTGACGTGACGCCACCTTGAAGTCCTCATAGATTGTCTTGTTGATTGACGCACCGACCTTACGCTCCACGAGGGTGTTCTCACCATCGTAAAGGGTCATAATGAGGATGAGTTGCGCCGCGCTGTACGACTTCCCCGAGGAGGAACCGCCATACAACACTATCAAGCGTATCGTAGGGTCTTGGAGCAGTTTCAGCAGGTGGAACCCTACTGGGTTCAGCTTCTTGAAGTTGATTTGCATGGATTTTTACAAATTGTAAGGTAAAATGGGCGTTTTGCTTACTCAGGCATTCTGTTTCCCCGAGGTTTTATCTACTCGCTTTGTCGGATTGTAAGCAAAAAGGCGCGCTTTGCTTACACCCGCTCACTCGTCATCATCGTCAAAACCTATCCGCAACTCGCCGTTGACATTGCCGGTGTTCTTGACGTTGATGTCTTTCGGAGCATCATAGCCGCAAAGGTCTATCAGCACTTGTTGGGCAGTCTTCTTATCCAACACATACACCATTCTGCCGTGTACCACTTGCGGTGTCACAAGCATTCTGATGTTGACGGGTATTTCGTTGAGCCGTTTCGCGATGTAGTTGCCCGTTGTCGGGTCGAGCTTCATCAGCTTTAAGGGGTCAGTTGACAGTATCTTAGTGTTGCGGCTTATCAGCTCCTCTTTGCTGATTGTGGCGAGTCGGCGTTGCTCCTCTTCAAGTTGCTCAATCCTTGCTACTATCTTGCTATCATTCATTAGTCGGGACGCATTGCTGTAATGGGTGTCATCCTTTGCCGTAGCCTTGCAGTTGTAAGCCTTTCGATAGGCTGCTACAAGTATGCCGTGTTCGTCTGTACCGTATGCATCAACGTAAGCCTGACAGAACGCCTCTTGTTGAGGTGTCAGACCGTGTTTGTTCTTTCTTCGTGCCATTGTCTATTCTGTATTATTGTTGATGATGTTATTGTCAGTGTTGACGTGTAAAACTTTTACGAATACTTTTACTAATGCGAGTGAATGTGTAAAAGATATGGAGATTGTTTTACTGATTATACTTTAACCCGCCCCTCAAAAATTTTTGGCGATTGCGTAAAATTCTACCCGTAGAGCCGCTTTTTATGCCGTTTGAGACCGCTTTTGCGCTCAAATATGGTGGGGATTGGCGCAAAATTGACGATTGTGGGAACTCCTTTGGCGATCGTGGGAGCACTTTTCATAATCCTATCTGTTGCTGATCCCGATGATGTTCAACACAATCTCCTTTTCCTGAAAGAGGCTGGCGGTCGCTATCAGTGTCGCTCCGGTAGTGATGATGTCATCATACACAATCACCCTCGGCTCAACTATCTCACGCATGAGGATGAAGTCGGGGTGTAGTCGGTCGCGGTTCATCGTGGCCACTGCTCCATCGTAGAACGGAATGCCGAGAGTGCCGGCCATCACGCGGCACACTTCTGTGGCAAAGTGGAAGCCGTCATCATGCCGGCGGCGCGGGGTCGTGACTATCGCCCAACCCTCAAAGGAGTTGATGAGGGTGTTGAGGAAATCACACGCAGCCTTGGCGAATGAGGCTGCATCTTCTGTTGAGGCTTTTATCTGACGGAACGTCTTACCATCTTTGCTCCGCTTGAACTGCGAGAAATAGATTGTGTCCCAGATGCGGTGCATGGCAGGACGGGGCGAGAGGTCGCAAAGCGGAACCTTATCACTCATAAGTTTCGGCTTTCCGAGACCCTCGTCCCATTTGTCCATGCGTACTATTCTACTCCTGCGAGCCATTGAATATGCGGTTTATCCCCTCCGACACAGAGGTGTACTGCAAAGGTACAGTGAAAACAGCCGTTTCAATCGCCTGTGCGTCACGGTCTAACTCGCGCTCTGACTCAACAAGCTCAATTTCAAGCGGTTTGTATTTGCTGACAATTTCAGCGAGTTGCAGGGTGGTTGTCGCTTCGGGATTGGCGGCATTGATGAGAGGCTTGTTGCAGCCGTAGGCATAGATCAGGCTCTCCACGATGTCGGAGATGTATGTGAAGTGTCGCACGTTCCGGCCCTCGTTGTAGAGTTTGACGTGATCGTCATTGAGCAAATACCAAAGAAGAGTACCCTGACGCGGATTTGGGCCGTACACGTTGTGAAACCTCACTCCCGTTGCCGACGGAAGATAGCACTTTGCATAGTCCTCGTTGAAACGCTTCGTGATGCCGTAGAGCGATGTCGCATTGCCCGGCGCGGCTGTCGATGAGGAGGCATACACGAGCTTCACGTTGTGGCGCTTGCAGGCGTTGCACACGCTCATGAACGTCTCTATGTTGTCGTGAACGATGTCGGATTGGTTCTTGTTGAACACTGATGTCTGGGCGGCAAGATGATACACGCAATCAATGTCAGACAGGTCAGTGCCGTTGAAGAAGTCTCCGGCCTCGATTCCCGTTTTGCGGTCGATGCTTGTCACTTGCACGCCGCGCTTGATTAAAGCAGCGGCGAGAGCCTTGCCAATAAAGCCCTCGCCACCGGTGATTATTACTTTCATTGCTTGCTATTTATATTGGTTGGGGATTTGTTCCAGATGGTGGTAGCTTCTTATGCCGTAGATTTGGGCGCATTTGTACTCCAGGGAGCAGCCTTTGCTTTTCGCCCAATTCCCGATGAATAGAGCCGCGTCACATTCAAGCAGGGCGGCAATGTCTTTGCCGATATAGTATGAATATGGCCGGTCTGCCTCGGGGCATACGTCAAAGGGTGTGACCGCCCTGTGTCCGCGCTTGGTGACGATACGCGCCACATCGGCGGCCAATGCCCTGCATTGCGCGATGTCGTGGCCGGTGATAGGTAGTGAAATGTAGATTTTCATGATGATTGAGGGTTCAGAATCGGACAATGTCGTTACTTTGCAATTTTTCAAAGTTTCACACAACATTTATCGCTCGTAATGCGTTCTATTAGAAAAGGTTTTATTATCTTTGCATCGGAAATAACCGAATATTGAGAAGCAAGTGAGACCCGGGACGTTTTCCCGTTCAGTGCAACTTGCTTTTAATAACCTCCAGCTCCAGGGAGCGATGATGTCTTAGTCTGGTTCTGATGAAGAGGTCGCGAGCGTGATGGGCATCCAAGCACGCTCTTTTTTTATCTTGTATGCTGCCACTCATATACTTTCCCTTGTTGACTGACAACAACGACAGCCTTAAATCTATGTTTGTTTTGATGATAGGACTCATACCGCTGGATACCGCGTTGAATATCTCCACGATGTAAGAGTCCGCTCTTGTCATATATCACGGCCACATCTGCATTCTTTGAGGCAGCATGTCGTAATGCGGAATTGACAGTATGGTCTGCACCGCGTTCATTTATCTTGTTCGGAGTTCTCTGCTCGTAGGTGTGGACTGACAGTTTGCCGTCAGTATATTTGGGATTGCCCTTCGGGTCTTTTGCTGATGCGAAAGATATATCATTTTCCGGGGTCAGCTTGACTATTATCCCGCTGTCGGCCATAACCTTTGCCGCTTCTACTTCCTCTGCCTGAAAGTTATGTCCTTTCTCAAAGAGGACATACGCGCCACTATCCGACATATATGAGTGCTCCACATCATATTTGCCGGTGGCCAATGCGGCGCGAAATTCTGCGGCGTGTTGTGCGTAACTTCCATCCTTGACAGTGGAAATTACACTGAAGCCGCCATAGCTCTTGCTGTCGCTCATAGCTTGCCCTCCTTTCTCCGGGCCGCCATGATGGACTCACAATAGATGAGTCCATGCCGCTGACAGAACTCATGGGCCTTTTTGCCGCCTCCATAGACAAGCATATTAGGTGTGTCACAACCCGACACTCGCCGGGCAATCCCCAACTCTATGTCAAGGCTTGGTATGTTGTCGCTGTAGCCGCGAGTGGCAAACGCGTTGTAGCCGTCCGGCACACCAAGAAGATTGTACTCCCGATACTTGTCGGATACCTTGAGATCCACCCATACGGCGATGCCCATCTCCTGAAACCAACGTGCCAGCCATCGCTTTTTGTAGATGAGGTGCAGCCCGTACGCCAACGGCAAATTCAAATGGAGAGTGAAGTTGGGCTCCACCAGTTCACGGCATCCGCTGAATGTGACCTTGTCGGGCCGTTTCCATATGTTCTCAAACCGATAGTCATCCACATAGAAATGATACGTGGATATGCCTTTCTTGCAACGAGGGGATGCGCCCCATGGTGCAATCGGCAACAACAGGCCGTTGGAGGGTTGACGGCTGAGCAGTAGCGTCGGAATCTCAAGCTCATTGTCACTCGCAAAGATGCGGTTGTGTGGAGTAATGATTGCGTCTATTTTCGACATCTATCGATGTATTATGATTTGATGTCTGCAAAAATATCCTCAACCTTTCCTCATTCTCCAAATCGCTCAATTTTCTGAAAATTCATTTCTCCTCAGCTCACCTTGCGCATCATTACTAATCAGCCACTTATGAACTCATATCACGCAGTCCTGATAAAAAACGACTTTGCGCCACATCTCTCGACGGGGCGCAAA
Source organism: Candidatus Amulumruptor caecigallinarius (assembly GCA_023665605.1). Taxonomy (GTDB): domain Bacteria; phylum Bacteroidota; class Bacteroidia; order Bacteroidales; family Muribaculaceae; genus Amulumruptor; species Amulumruptor caecigallinarius_B. The sequence goes on from JAMPDP010000006.1 coordinate 39,649, forward strand.
GTCTCCACTGCCATCGATCATCAATTCACACATCTACGACGGCAGCACAATGGGGCTGTATGTTGAAAATCTTGAGGTATCGGTCAAGGGTGTTGCGGTCAACCTTGCATATCCGGGCTATCTTGCGCTTGGAAACCTGCGCAAGCAAAAGCTCGCGTATGAGGGTCTCCTTGCCGCTCAGCTTATATATGCCTCTCATCTGTTGTATTGTGGATTGTCGTGAATGTTCCCTATAACCTCCATATCCCATTGGTCTAATGTGTGGAAGTCGGCATAGAATCCATATAGATTGGGTTGATATTTGACAACGGCAACTTTGTTGTCTTTAAGCAGAACGACATCATCCTCATAGATTTCTTTGCCATTCTTGTCACTACAACCTGTGAATTGCCCTATCGTATATGGCTCGACATCTGCCCACCAGGGAGCATTATCTTCGTTCTCCCATTGGATTGTGTGACTATTGTTGGCAAAGGTATAATAGCCGTAGCACCACTCGCTATTGTCAAGGCGTTTACCCCGGAACTTAATCGGTCTCATCTTCTTTGGGGTCTGTAATTGTTATAGATACGGAGAATTCTACGACATCACCGTGAAAGAATTTCCGCCATTTCCCGGCCGTGTCGAAAGTGTCACGTACAAGCTCATCCGCCCATTTCTGAGCTTGTCGGGAGAAGTCGTTAACACACTCTCCATCTTTGATACAATCAAGCATCTCTGTCCTTACTTGAATTGATTTCTTTGTGGTTATCTCCATCGTTTTTAGGGTCAAAGTAAATACACTTGTTGTTCCATGCCGCTGGTGCCATCCACCATTTCATGTACGGTTTGCATGGTTCTGACGGCGGACAGTGGCGTTTGCACTGCTTGCATATAGGCTCGCAAGCCCCTATGCAGTAAGTATAGTCGCTGTTCATCGCCACTCAAATGCAACAAAATCGTTCTTGAAGTCTGCGGCTGCAAGCATCTCGACGAGAATCTTGACTATCTCCATCGGGGTATAGTCGTTGCGGATGCCGTGCTTCTCGATGAGAGCCGGGCCGGTGTCTTCGTCGGCGAATTTGCCGATGAGCTTTGCAAGCTCGTTCTTCTGCACGAACACCATGTCGGCAAACTCAACGGAGTCATTGCCGCTCCATGTGGTGTCCTCACACTCCTCGTTGAACATACGGTTGACTTGCTCGGAAAGGTGGTTGAAATAACCGCCGTGGTCAAAGTCCCGCTCTACGCGGTAGACCTTGCAAGGATAGATTCTGTATCCCATAGTTGATTGGTTGGTTATATCGGTTTGACTTATGCTATGTTTTCAAGTACTTTGTCAAGCTCTTGCCAAAGCTCTGTTAAATCATCGCCGCTGAACTCTGACTCCTCGCCGGTCTCATCATCGTAGTGGGAAGCCGTTATCTCTGTGACCTCGCCCCAAGCCTTTCTCAAATCGCTTGATGAAGGTGTCCAGTAGTCGCCGGGGTCATACTCCCACTCTCCGCTGCATTGATAATAAACCTCGATATACCATCCGTCCCCCTCATATGTGAGGCAGTTGTCGGCGAAGTCATCGCATCGGCCCCATCCGTCCTCGTCCCGCTCAATGGATGACTCTCCGACCTGATGGTCATTGGCGGCAAGGAGTGCAACGATTGTGGGGATGATGGATCTGAGGTCGTGAATAGTTTTCATGTCAGCTGGTCTGTCGGTTTGACTTATGTTGTCTGTTATGCTGTAAAGTTGTCCACCGTCAGCGGGTTTTGCAATCAGAATGGCCACCATTTTAGCGCCATAACACTTGTCAAAAAGTGTCACTCCCTCGCGGCTGCGTCCTCCTCCCTGATGATGTCGATGACCAATTGGCGGCATTGGCTGACAAGGACTCTGACGCACAGAGTCATCAGGTCAGTGATTGCCATCTTAGCGTCGTAGGTCTCCGCTATGTCCATGCACAGCACCGAGATGAGGAACGTCCACGGATTTTGCTTGCGGTGGCACGGCATATCAAGACGCTCTGCCACGAGCTTGTCAATGTTCTTGTCAAAATCCTCTACAAACGTGAGTATCATCCTAATGAACGTCACCATCGCCGGGATGTCGCGGTGTTCGCGCCCTATATACTGACGTGCCGCCTCATTGGTGAACGTGCAATAGGACTTGAATAAATCGCCGGCCACTGCCTCACGCAATCGACCAAGGTATCTCTGATAGGCGTACCATGCGGGGCCATAACTCTGACGGAGTTCCCGGTTGTACTCGTCAATGCACTTGCGCATCTCCCGGCTGTGCTTCCTGAACTCGCCCAGCCGGTTGTCACGGCAGTAGTCGATGAATTGCTCGGCCTGCTCCAAAGCGAGGGCCGTAAGCATCTGCGGTATGAAATTCATCTCAACCGCTTCTTGTGTGCCAAACATTGAGATACATTCGTCGGCGGTGAGGTCTCTTTCCGGGGGCAGTTTCTTCTCGTGTCGGGAAACGTCAATCCCGAAGTTGGCCATTGGCATGATGGGTCTCGCATCGGGTGCAATCCCCATCGTTGCCAACAACTTTTTGTCTAATGGTGGTAAATCCATATCGTGAAAATTAAAGCGGCCCGGAGTCAGCTCCAAAGCCGCCGAATAGATTGTTGTTCTGTGGTGTCGGTACGAGATCGTCGAAGAGTCCCGGAACCCTGGGCCGCAAAGCCTCATATTCCTCTCTGAAAAACTCCTCTTTCGTCCTCCCGTACTTCTTACCCTTTCGGGTGTGTACGTCAAAGGTGTAGGGCGGTATCGGCAAGGGATATTGCCAGACATCCTCTATCCACCGCTCAACCTCTATTGCATTGCGGTCATAGACAAGGTTCTGCAAGTGGTCGGCATCCCGATTCTTGCGACACTCACACAGCAGTAGCACGGCTTTGCTCACGAAGATTCTGCCTTTCGGCTCAGTCTTGTTTTTGTTGACTAACTCATGACCCTGCCAAAGTGCCTCAATCTCTTTCGTGATGAGTCCGTAGCAGTCTTCCGCGCTGATGGTGAAAAGACGCTTCCACACATAGTCGCGATAGTTGCTGTGCCACAACTCCAGGGCAAAGAAGCCCGCAACCCGCGCATCGCCACGCCTGATTGCTTTCTGCATTGCAGAGCTGACTTCAAAAAAGTCATATCCATGTATCGTTCTTATTACCATAACTTCTAATATATTGATTTACTGTAAAGTTAACCTTTAATGACGAGGTATGCAATCAGATTGAACACCATTTTACCGCCATTTTTAGCTGTTCAGAATTTGAACTTACATGATATGTTGTACTCAACTTTCTGCTGGGTCTTGTCCTTGCCGTTGTTGGTCGCGCCCTTGATGTTGATGCTATCGCCAAAGTGCTTTTTGATGAGGAGTATTGAACGGCGCTCCTCCTCTTGGTTACGGAATGCCGCCAGTCCTCCGGCGTTGACAAACGTACCCTTTTGGGCGAAGTTGTAACGCAGGTCGGTGAGGATGCAGCGCTCTTTGTACTTCATGTAGCACGAAATCCAAAAGTCCTCTTTCAGCCTTAGGTCTTCATTCCACCAGACATTCTTGTTGAATCTCACACCATAGGCGCAACCGGTGATCATCTTTGAGAGGGAATAATATCCCCACTCGTTGTACATCACCGGAGATATTGCCGAGGTGAACCCGAACAGATGAACATCGAGTAGACACGCCAACTCATACAGGTTCTCTATGATGTTGGTTATAGTATCGGGGTCTCTGATAACGCCCGTCTCGCCTTTCTCGCAGAAAAGGGCCTTGACAACGTGAACGTCATCGTCGAGCATCATAAGATTGCCAAAGTGCCGGGCCATCCAATTGCGCTTGGGGATTAACCCAATCACATCATCGGGATGCGTCACAATCTCACATTCGGGATTGTACTGGCGGTAGAGGTCTTCCTGACTCTCTGCAACGCAGATAATCGGATTGTTGACGAGCTTCTTTGAATAGACTTTGTCGTGCCTCTTGTGCGAGGGGATTACAATCTTTAAGTCGCTCATTTCCTCTCGCCCTCCAGTGCGGTTCTCACATCCTTAACGTCGATAACATTGCTCTTGCTGACTTTGCCGGTCTTGTAGGACTTCATGCGCTGCATCCCCAACCGCTCACGCAGCCAGTTGCTGTCAACCTCGTTGGCAGACTGAATGATGAAAAGTTCGTGTTTCTCATCATACTTGGGCACCAACGGATAGATAGCCGTGTCATCGGTGATTGAGTCGAAACGCTCTTTGAACTCATCGACAGGCTTCTCCGGGGCAAACTCAATGCCCCAGTCGGCCAACTCATCTTTGAGCCAGTCGTTGCTCATAACGTCCATATCGTTCTCGCCGAAACTCACATTGTCCTTAATGGCATACTCGCGCAACTTCTTTACGTCGGTGTCAGGGTTGAGAATCTTGCACGGAAGCTCTTTGTAGCCGAGTTCCTTGCAAGCCCTCAAACGCAAGTTGCCACAAACGACAATGTAACGTCCTTCCTCAAGAGGATAGACAATCAGCTCCCGCAATTCGAGCATCTCCGGCGATTCCTTGATGCTCTTTTTCATCGCCTCGTAGCGATAGTCCCGAAAGAACCGGGGATTCTTCGGGAGTCCTTTCAGTTGCCCCTTGTTGAACTCCAAGAGGCTTGTTGTCAATGTCGTGTTTTCGGTCATTGCTATCATACATCATCATTAAACATCATCATCAATAGCCATTAACGAAACCTACTCATTTTGCCGGGCCTGACGCTCGATAGCGTCTCTGAGCAACTGTTCGATGTTCTTGCACCCAATGTGCTGAAGATAGGTAAGCGTGGCAATCAGTAGCTCCGCCGCCGCCGCCTCTTTCTCGCTCCATCCCGGCATGCCCTCGCTAGGAAAGCCTGAGGCCCCGAGCAGTTCGCGCCATTGCCGGGATATGTCATAGAGAGATGTCCGTGGAGATGACTGTGGAGTGATCTTGCCGCGGGCGACCGCTATCTCTTCGCATCGGAGAGCCTGTTTGTTCAGCGTTATTGCCATTGGTATAAGATAGGGGTTTGTGAATGACTGGTCTGCTACTCGCTGAACAATCCGGGAGGGGGTCTGCAACTGCGCATGGCTTTGTCAATGTCTGCGCTTATCCCTCTTGTAGCGGACATAGACAGCCGCCGTAGAGATGAGCGCGGTGAGGATTATGAGACCCGCCACAATCCATAGCGGAGATGTCACCCACCACCATGACCACTCGATCAGGTCGGTTAGCTTGAGGATGAGGAACACCAGGAACACGACAACCGGCATGGACAATCCAGTAGCCGTTTGATAGTCTTCGGTACTTGCTTTTCCCATAGCGTTATTGATATTAAAGTGATTCTGCTTTCGCAATCATGTCGTTAAGCCACGCCTGACAATTATCGTGGTTTGTACTCCTGAACCGATACCGCTTGCCGTGGACTGTTATCTCAGCGACCCAGCGGAAGCAGTATATCGGTTTAGAGCCTCTCACAAGTTTTGTCGAGCATCGGCCTTTGTTGGTCATCTCTGAATAGATGCAACCGGTGCGTGTCATCAGAAGTCAAAGAGCGTTTTTTGCCGGGCCGAAGCCTCTATCTTCTTGATGTTCTTGACGGCCGTATCAAAGTAGCTGTCCTTGAGTTCACAGCCGATGCCACGGCGATTGTTCTTGACCGCCTCATAAACCTCTGAGCCGATGCCGAGAAATGGAGTGAACACCACCTCACCCTCATTGCTCCAAAGATTCACGAGCCGGTTGATGACCTCAAGCTGTAACGGGCAGATGTGTTTCTCGTCACCCATTGCGGTGCCCTCCGATGCCGTCAGCACGTCAGTGCGCTTGATGTCCATCCATACAGGGGACGCCCACTTCTGCCACGTCTCAAGCGGGAAGTTGTCTCTTTTGAGGTTGGTGACCGGCTCCCAGTCTGCCTCATTGCCTTCCCACTTCTTAAAGATGGTGATGTACTCGGCCATCCCGATGCCTGTCTTTGAGCTGTCGGAGGTCACCTGCTTGTAGAGAAGTCGCTGCGTCTTGGTGCGCTGCATCTCCAGTACCGGGTCGCACCAGATAGTCACCTTTGAATGAAGCTTGAAACCCTCGGCGAGGACGTGGCGCGTGTGCTCTCCCGTGAAGTCATACATGCCCGTGTAACCGGCGGAGTTCTTATACACTCCGAGGTCCTTGGTATGGCAGCACATCAGGCGCCCCGGTTTGAGTATGCGATACAGCTCGCGCAGCAGGAACGCGTACTGCGTGAAAAATGCCTCATGGCTCTCGTTGTTCCCCATGTCATGAATGTAGTTGGAGTAGGTGAACAGCGACGAGAACGGCGGCGAGAAGATAATCAGGTCTACTGAGTTGTCGGGTATGCGTTTTATCTCTATTGCCGTGTCTCCCTTCATCAGGAACACGAAATCGTCCCTGTACTCGCGGTACTCGTAGTCATTGAGCAACCCGTAGTGGCTCTCGTTGACGTTATGGTTGATCTCCCGGAGCATTTCCTCGAAGTTCATCTGCTTGCGTTCTATGGTGGCCCTTGCGTTTGCCATGGAGTCTGTGATGATTAGGTGTATGTTGACCGCTCCCTTGCGCCCGAAGCGGTATGAGCGTCTCACTTGCTGATAGAAGTCCTCAAATGAGAAGTCGGGGGCGGCGAATATCTGAGTCCCGCAGTTCTGGAAATTCATTCCGTAGCCGCATATCTTCGCCTTGGATATGAGGATTCTGAACTTGCCGGCCGCAAAGTCAAGCAAGCGTTCCTCCTTTGCGGCGTCAGTGTCACTGCCTCTCACCTCCACTGCCTCCGGCAACAACTTGCGGAGAATGTCACCCTCTGCGTTCTGCTTGATCCATATGAGGACTTGTCCCCGGGCTTCCCTCGCTATCCGCGCGGCCAGCTCCAGCCGCTCGTTCATTGTCTTGCGAAGTTCAGAGTTGAAATTGGTGGCGTTGACCACACCGGATGCGAAGAGGCTCCCCTGTTCGGGCATTGATTCAATGGTGTGCTCTATGTAATTCAGTGGGGGGAGTATGAACCTCTTGCCGGTCTCTGTGAAACCGATGTCGGCGGGGTTCTCAAACATGATCGCCCATGATGCTATCCAACCGTAAAAGTCAGACTTGGCATGGCCTTTGAGCCGATAGTTGTTCATGCCCTCCTCGCGCACGAACCACCGCGAGCGCATATCCTGGGCGTCAAGCACGTCAAGGAATTCCGAGTGGTTGCCTATCTCATTGAGGTCATTAGGTGATGGTGTCGCAGAACAGCACAGCTTGAAGGGGGTACGCGCGAACACCTCGATCAAGAGCCGCTTGTAATGGCCTGAGAAGTTCTTCAGGATTGATGACTCGTCAAGCACCACCCCTACGAACTGCTCGGCATTGATGTTCTCAAGCTGTTCGTAGTTGGTTATCACGAGCCGGTCATCTGCGGTCATGTCCCTGTGAAGGACGACGTGATAACCGAAACGTGCTCCCTCGGCAATAGTCTGTTTGCTCACTGACAACGGCGCGAGTATCAGGACAGGTCTGCCCTCATGCTCAGCCACCCGCTTTGCCCATTCAAGCTGCATGAGTGTCTTGCCGTTGCCGCATCCGGCAAAGATTGCGCCCTTGCCCATCTTGAGCATCCTGCGGACGCAGTATTGTTGGAAGTCAAACAAGGCCGGGTTAAGGTCCGTGAACTCAAACCCCGACTCGATACGCCTGACTTTCTTTTGTTCAAGAATATCTTGATAATCCATATGATGATGTGGAAAAACCGGCGCCGGTATCAGATACGTGTACCGGTGCCGTGTGTCGATGATGTGATTATCTCGCGGGGTTATTTCCCTGCGCGTTCAAGCTGCTCGCAGACAGCAACCCTCTTTCCGGCTCTTACGAGCTTGGGAAGATAGGTGTCGAGTGCGTGGTGAACGAAACCGCAGGTCTTGACAGTCGGCTTACCGATAGCGGTTGTGAGTGTCAGGTTGAGAATCGGAGCGGCCACTTCCGCATCTTCCTCATAGAGGGTATAGTAGCCGCCCTCTCTGAAGATGAGCAGTACGTCGGGATGGTTCTTCTTCATCTCTTTGCGTTGCTTGAGCGCGTCAGTAACGGCTACATTCTTTTTGATGATAAGAGGCTTGCCGTCAAGGTCGTATCCGAGGGCTGCAAGCTTTTTCTTGGTCTTGTCCTCAAACTTGTTGAACTTCTCTCTAACCTTATCAAGACTGGCCGTGTACTCATCGGGGCAGTGGAGCTTGCCGAGGTCGCTGAGGATAGGCTCTGCCATCCTGAGGACATGGTGACGCTCTGACACTTGGCAGAGTATCCAGCCGTGCATTATCTGGTCCCACTTCTCAGGGTGGGCGGCCACATGGCCACGGATGATGTTGACGTTAAACCGCTCCGACACACCCACCACATCAGCGAGGTGGTAGTTGTTGACGATCATCGCCGAAAGCATCAGCACCTTCTCATCGTCGGTGAGCGGCCCGGTGCTGATGGTGTCGCTCTTGGCCAGCGTCTCGGCGGCGGTGACGGTCAGTGATGAGGACAGCTTATCCTTTTCTGCCTTGTACTTGCCGAGGAGCGACTGCACCTCTATGGGGAGCCCGCTCTTGTTATCCCCCTCAGTACCGGACCCTTTGAGGTGCCAGAACTCTTCGGCAAAGGTCGGTGTCATGTGGTCATGCAGACGAATGACCCGATAGAGGTCTCCATTCTGGAGCATCTCGATGGTGCGCTCATCATCGGCACCGTACCAGCATCTTGATTGGAATGCCTCGTCGGTGTCAACAAGCTCCAGCCCCATAGAGCCTACACCCGTGATAATGGCCTCTTTCATGGCCTTGACTGCCTCGCTGCCGTAGGATATTGGCGTGATGGCTACCACCACTTTTCCATATGCGAGCGGTTCGCCCTTTTTCACGAGCCTGTTACCCATGGCGGCAAGCTCTTTCAGCTGGAACGCTACCGTCTTGGCGTTGAAATTGGAGCGGTGGGTGCACTTGCCCGCCCCCTCAGGCTTCATCTCGTAGAACAGGCATCCGTGGTTGGCGGTGTTGAGCGGGCACTCAGAGCACTTGCGGCCACAGCCTCCCTCAAAGTCCTTGTCGGCCTGGTCATCGCTCTGATACCACAACGACCTGTCGAGGGTCATGAACAGATTGTTGACAAAAGCCTCTGCATTGGACTTGGTGAAGCCGTAGTAGCTGTTGCCGTAGCTTTTGTAGAAAACCGTCTGGGCGTCCGCGTCAAGCTTGGATATTACCATCGCCGCCGATATGGGGCATTTGTCCTCTCTGACGGCTTTCATCAGCTCCGGGATGAGGTTGTTGAGCTTGCATCTGTCCTGCACGAAGCGGATGCTCTTGCCAAAGCGGAGGGCTATCTCTTCAGCGCTTTTCCCGGTCTCCATCAGCTTGCCAAAGGCGAAAGCCTCCTCAATGGGGTCAACGTCTTTGCGCTGGAGGTTCTCGGTGATCATCGCATCGAAAGCCTCGTCATCGGTCATCTCTCGCACGATTGCGGAGATACAATCGAAGTGATTAATAGGCTCTCCGTTTCCATCGGTGCGGTCAAGATTGTTCCACTTGTCGTTTAACTTGCTCATGGCACGATAACGACGCTCTCCACAAACAATCTCGTAGGATTGCTGAAAGTTAGCATTGCCGTCAACTACCTCAAACTGTTTTCCATCCTTGATTGGCCTGACGGTTATAGGCTGCAATAGGCCCTGCTTTTCGATGTTGTCGGCCAACTCTTGCAGAGCCTCCTCCTCGAATGTCTTTCGAGGGTTCATCGGTGACGGATGCACCAATGACAAGGGGATTTGTCTTATCTCCATAATTGGTTGTATTGGTTTGACTTTTAGAATGTTGTACTGTAAAGTTAGGCACTCTTTACGATTTTAGAAAGAGTATGCGTCACCATTTTTGCGCCATTTTACCCTCAGTATCGAAAAGAAGCCGCGCCGGGCGGTCTCCTCAAACACGGGCATGTCATCCGCGCTGATTTCAGCGGGCGAGAGGCCGTTGATGGTGGTGTAGCGAGGGATGTTGAACCTCTTCCTTATCGCTGCAATGGCCGCCTCGGGGATGTGGTATCCCCAACGGACCATCATCCGTTCAGCCTTTGGGGCGATATGAGTCATTTTCAAAGACGATTGACGTTATCATTTCCGAGAGGCGGTCGTAGATTCGCGCCCCATACTTCTCTCCTATCGCGTCTGACTCCAGATTGGAGGTGATGATGGTGAACAGGCGCCGCTCATACCGCTCTGAGATGAGGTCTATCATCGGGGTCTCGATGCTGCCGTAGATCATCACCTCCTTAGGCTCTTCGCCAAGGTCGTCAATGATAAGCATCTCCTCCGTGAAAAGCTTCTCATAGCCACGGATGTCGGATTTGAGCAAACGGCAAATCTCCTTTGCAGTCATAAGCCTGATGGTCTTGCGGTTGGAGTAGCCCAGCTCCCGCTCCGTCAGCCATCCGACAAGACTGCGGATAGCCTTGGCAAGGGTGGTCTTGCCGTTGCCGCAGAGCCCGCACAGCATCAGGCCCGGTGTGCCCCTTGGATTGGACAGCCATTCAGCGGCTTGGAGGATGTGGGCCTTGGCGTCAGCGTCAAGTATGATGCTACGGCCACATGACTCCACCTCATGCCTGAACGCCGCATAGATGCCGTTGGCACAGTCCTTGACCGGGATTTCAAGGCTAAAACGCTCCGTTGAAGCCCTTTCGGCCCGTAGCAGCCGGCTCAGTCCCTCGACGTCCTGAAAGTCTATCAGCTTGTTTAGATTCATGTGTCTTGGTTTCCTTTTGCCGTTTTTCATCGTCAAGGATCCAGCTGTTGGCGCGGCTGTCCCAACGAGTGATGCGGCGGTTAAACTTGTCTCTCCAGTCTACGGCGGTGAAGTTGTCAAAGAACCGCTGACACGACTCCTCCCAGTTCTCAATCCGGGTGTCGGCATCGTGCGTCAGGAAATACTGCCTCACTTCCTCGAAGGTCGGAGGCGGTGGCGGCGGGTCTTTGGCCCTGGCTTTGCGCCTGGGTTTCTTTTCCTCATCAGCGAACAACGGCAACTGACCGGCCTCGCGCGCGGGCGAAGTAGAGCTATCTTCGTCAGAAGATATACTGTCTTTAGTCTTTATATCTTTTATAATACTTGCGCAACTACTTGCATCACTACTTGCGCAACTACTTGCATCACTACTTGCGCAACTACTTGCATCACTACTTGCAGAGGGAAAGTAGTAAACGGGGGCCTTACGCTTATCTTTTGAGGATTTGAACGATAAAACGCCGTTACCAACAAGCCTGTCTCTGCACCTTATCAATGTGCTGTCGGCGATACCGAGTCCTAAGCAAAGATTCCGATTGGGACACACAAACGGCTCCGGCCATAGCTGCCGATTCGCTTCCCTCAATATATAGAAGTAAAGCGCAATCTCATGCGGGCTGAAGGACACGTTATCGTGTATCTTCCAAAAATGGTTTATCAAATCGACATAGGATGGTATCATCGGTACATCGGGTATTTGCAGAGTGCTTCTGTAATGTAGCGTTGGTCGCTGACTTGAAGATATGAGCATACGGCCTTTATAAACTCTATCAGACCGTGGCACACCACATAAGTGCTTCCGTAGGTCTCTACAAGAGTCTGCCATTCCTTTTGCTCCACTGACTGGACACCGGCGCTCCGCCCCTTGCGCTTCGGGACTTTCATCTCGACACACAGTGAGGACTTGCCGCCGGATGGGTACAACAATATGAGGTCGGCCACTCCTTTGACCTGGCCCTCATATACCATCTGTGCTCCGGCCCTCGCCCCGCGCCAGCCGCCGTTGGGCACTGCCGTAAGCAGCTTTGCGACGTGGGGAAAAGTTTGCCGGAACCAACTGACGCAGATATGCTGAATCTTGGACTCAGTGTACTTCTGTTCTAATTCAAGTATGTCCTTCTCTGTTGTCATCGTTAAGGTGGTTTGTGTGCTTGTCGCACTCGTTGATTAGCCGTATTATTGTCTTGCATCTCTTAATGTTGTCAGCGTTATTGTCAACTTTGCCGCCTCTTCCCATTCCGGGCCGAACAGCTTGCCGTCGGCCACCCATCGGAGAATGTAGATGGGCTCACCGCTTTTGAGCAGCTTGTATCGCTTTTTCACAGCCTGTCCTGAAATAGGTTCATGGTGATGTTCACCACGTCCTCCTCTATCTGCGTGGTGGTGCCGGTAACTTCATTGGCAATGCCTTTCTTGGTCTGAATGACATTGTACATATAGCGGTCGATAGTCTTGTCACCGAGGAAGTAGTAGCAGTTGACGGCGTTCTTCTGACCGTTGCGGTGGGCGCGGTCTTCGGCCTGCTCACAGTCTGAATAGGTCCAGGGGAACTCGATAAATCCCACACGGCTCGCCGCCGTCAGTGTCAGGCCGGTACCGCCTGACTTGTAGTTGAGGATTATGAGCTTGCAGTCAGGGTCGTTCTGGAAACTGTCAACGGCATGCTGCTTCTGTTGTATGTTGTCAGACCCGGTGACGGTGACGGCATCGGGGAACTCCTCTTTGAGGGCCTCCACTACGTCTTTCAGATAGGCGAACATTATCAGCTTCTCGCCTCCGTCTATCACATCGTGGATAAACTCCGACACGGCCTGTATCTTACCCTTGGCAGCTATCTGCTTCAGGATGCCCATCTTTACCATCACCTGACCCCTCATGGCCCTTGCAACCTTGTCATCGCTTGCGTTCTTGTACTGACGCAGATACTTGATGACATCATTCTCGGCATCGGTGTACTCCTTTCGGTTGGTTATGTCGCAGGTGATGTATTGACGCATCTTGTCGGGGAGCTGTGTGAGGACTTTCTGCTTCTCCGTGCGGAAAAAGCAACAAATCCACAGCTTGTAATTAAGCTCCCGGAGATTGGACGACTGCTTCGGGCCGTCGCAGTATCGCGCCACAAATTGCTTGTAGCCGCCGAAGTCATCAAGCCGTCCGAGGATTTTCAACTGCTGGATAAGGTCGGTGTTGTTGTTTACCACCGGGGTACCCGTCAACGCGAATATCCATTTCTTGCCCTTGCAGATACCCTCGACATATTTGCTTTGCTGTGTCTTGCGGGACTTGCATTTGTGGCTCTCGTCAATGATGACGGACTTGAAAAGCTTCACCCTCTCGTCAAACTCAATTGAGGCGAGGGTGAAACGTGCGTGGTTCTTGATGCGCCTGACGAAGAATTTCTTCAAGCTCTCATAATTGACGATAAACACACTTGCAATCGCCTCGCCGCTTCCGGTCTTCAGCTCATAGAACCTGTGCCAGTCATAGCGGTTGCGGTCATCAAGGATAATAGCATTGATACCGGCGAATTTCTTGAACTCACGCTGCCAGTTGACTTTCAGGGCCGCCGGGCAGATTACAAGTGTCGGAAAAGACTCGCCATAGCGTTGCGCCTCCTTGTGAGCCTTGACAACGGCACATATCGCCTGAAGCGTCTTGCCGAGTCCGGGCTGATCGCCGAAGATGCAACGCTGATGGTCGAGGGCGTAACGGACACCCTCCAACTGATAGGGGTAAGGCTCAAGCCGCATGTAATGCTCACCGACGAACTCTTTCATCGGCGGTATCTCATACACCGTATCGCTGTTGTCGCTCCGGCGGGATATGGCCGAACAGAACCTTTGATTGACCGCCCATTGCGCGAAAGCCTCCACATACCACCGGGCGTCACGTCCGGCAGGATAGCAGACACTCTCTTTCTTCACTACCCATACCTTGTCGGCGGCATCCCACCGGGGGACGCTGGGCACTCGCTTGATTATCTCAATGAGCCGGGGATTGTATTCAAAGGAGAGTCTGAACGTGCCGGGCGTTTCGGTGACATATATCGGCCTCATGCGTCATGCTACATTGTCAGTGGCTTCATCAATCGGGGGCACCGGCTCAGTTGGCGTGGCCTCGCCAAAGGGGTCATCAGGGTCATCGGAGAACAGCGACGGCTGCACAACCTCCCACTTACGGTTGACGATATACTGCTCCACCTCATAAAAGAAGCCATTGACGGCGATGTCAAAGTCATCAGTGTGGTCCCAGTAGAATGTCTCGGAGTCAAGTTCTATGCCGGGCGAGTTGAGGTTGAGGATACGCCCGGTGAACAGCGTCCGCTTGCCGGTGAGGGTAATGATTTTGTTGGATGCGTCGCCGCCGATTGAAACGCCCGACACCTCAATCTTCTTGAGGAGGTCAGCGTTCTCCTCGCTTTCAATGTTATCCCAGTCTATGCGGTCGGCCTCTTTCTGCTCCGTAATGTCAGCAAAGAAAGGGATGAGCCGTGCCAAAGCGTCTCGGAGGTCTTGATGGCATTTGTTCTTACCCTTTATGGTAATCTCGTTGCCGTCCTGGTCCGTATAGGATGCCTCGACGCAACCGCCTTTGCTCACTTTGGCCTTTTTCACCTTGACGCGTATGTCAAGGTTGGCCTCGGCGGTCATGCCGTCGGTTTCAAGTGCTGTTTCTTCCATTGTGCTTAATGGTGTTTTAGTGAATAAAAAGCCGGGCGGTCATCGCTGGCCGTCCGACACGTTACCTGATTCTGTATTCCGACACGAACGTCTGATAGTTCCTGTCTTCGGGGAGGGGTAGCGATATGCCGAACTCGGTTGCGGCATCCGCCTTGACTTTCTCCAAGTAGGCTGTCATCTGCATGGTGTTGAGGTCGGCGGTGCTCCCTATGACCGTCACCATGCGACGGCCAATCATGATCTGTCGTTGGAGAAACTTTGCCTTGTAGTAGTCGTGGAAATCCTCCTTGGCTTGCCCGGTGCTCTCTTCCATGCACTTGTACCACATCCACATCAGCGCGTTCTGTGATATTGTGCGCGGCTGGGTCTTCCTGACTATCTTGACTGTGTACTCACCGTTACGGAGCAGCGAGGTCATAAGGTTGAAGTCCCGGTCCATCCTCACCTCCCCGTTGACCTTGGAGAGGTTGGCCTCCATGGTTATGTCGGGAAAGGGAGGTCAGCCACTCCGGGTGATTGAAGCTGCTGATACGCTTGCGCGGGCTGTGGGGCCGACGCGTATACCTGTTGCGGATAGGTTGGCTGGGGCGCCGGGGTTGCATAACCGGGCATAGCCGCCGGCTGGGGGGCCGCTTGCTGATAGGGCTGTTGATACTGGGCCGGTATTGCCTGTGCCTGCGGTTGCGCATACGGCTGCGTCTGAACAGGGGTGACAGAGCGGCCCCGGATGGAATTGATGATTTTGCCGTTCCACTCCCTGCCGTTGACGTAAGCCTCCACGGTCACTCGCTGACCGGGATAGAAAGCGTCAAGCTGTGCCATCGCGTCACCGCTGAACTCTATCGACACGAAATTGGGATGCGTCTCACCGTTCTTCTCCCATGAGTCATTGAGGATAAGCTCTCTCTTGGAGAAGTTTGCAGACACCTGGTTCACCGGTGAGATGTAGTGAACGAGGGCCGTTGCCGTTAGTTTAATCATTGTCTGTTGGTTTTATTGTGAAACCGCCTTTGGTGGTTTTCATGGTGACATACCGGGCGTAAAGGTCGGGGTGGTCTTTCCTGAACTGGGTGGAGTCAAAGGCGGCGCGCTCGGAGTCCTTGGCGATTGTGGCCTTGAAGCGGCCGCTGTCCCATGATTTTAGGCCGTGCTGCTCCATGGCCGCCCTCAGCCCTTTCTTAGCATCTTCCAGTTTGGCCTTGACCTCACGCTCCATCCTCAGAAGATCCGCGACGTAGGCTATCACGTCGTGCGGAACCACCGGCACACTCTCTTGTTGAGTGGCCGGTAGGTTGGCTGTGATACCGAACACTACCGGATTATGGTGGAAATAGGCCGGGCCGTTGTCGGTGAAGATATATTCGGTGGTGAGCAGTTCCTGCACCAACTCATCCGGCTTGCGCTCTATCACCCAAAATGCGGAGTCATCCTTGCGGAGCCAGTTGCAAGCGAGTCCCTCGACTTTCATCCCCGGGTTCTCTGCCTCAAAAAGCACCGCATAGATTGAGAGCTGCCATGACAGATACTCTTTGAGAGCGTCAACACCATCTGTGAAATGGTTGGGGTTGAAGTAGCCGCAGAGGGGATAGAGTGATGTGTTGTTGGTCTTGGTGTCTACGAGCCAAATGCCGCCGGTTGCCTCTCTCAGCCATACATTGTCAATCTGACTCGCCCACTTGTCATTGTCGGAGACCGTCAACTCGTTAGCGAGCGGCTTGAATCCGTTGAGGTGCCTGATGTATCGGTCAAGCTCGTAGGTCACATCCCACGTCTCGTCAATATACTGGATATTGTCACGCTCCTTGCATCCGTAGCGTGTGCGGACGAGCTGTGAAGTCTGACGGATGCCCATTGTGTCGTATGTCTGAATGGCATGGTGAACAGCCGTGCCACGGCTTCCGGCCCTGGGAATGATGAAGTCCTTGGTGTAGTCGCTGGCACCCGGATATACACCCAATCCGAGAATTGAGTGTATGAGTCCGGTTATGCCGAGCAATCTCTTCTCGCCGAGGTAGTAACTGTGTTGCTCCTCATTGAATATTACAGGGGATTGCTTGAAGTCCATCACTTGCCGCTCCTTAGTTGCTGTGCCTTTGCCCCGGCTGCCTTGTAGAACTCGGTGCCGTAGTTGCAGATCGCCGGCGCTGCCTTGGCCCACTTGCCCCACACTGCCTCAAACTCCGTCATGTCGTTGACTGCGTTCACCTCGCTGATGGCCTGTTGGAGCTGTGCGCCGGTGAACGTGGCCGGGGCGGCATGAGAGGCGGCATTGCCGATGCCACCGCGCTTCTTGTCTGCGTCTGAGGCGGAGTTGCCGTCATCATCAGTGTCGGCGGCTATCCCGAGGATGGCGCAAATGGCATATCGCTTGGTATAGGTGATTGCCGAACCTCGCTCCTGCTGGTTCTTGTAGTTGCCTATCGGGCAGATGCTCTTGAGCCACTGGCCGCTCTTGTGTGACAGCAGCGTGATGAGGTCGCCGCCACTGATGATCTGTGCCACGCACAGGCCGTTCTTGGCGAGAATGGGCTGTGCGGCCTTGAGAACTCCAGACAGGTCAACGTAACGGCTCTTGAAATAGGGGTTCTCCTTGTTGAGCTGAGGCTGCTCCACCTCGCCCTGAAAGGCGGAGAGTGCTACGGTTATCTGGTCGATAGCCTCACTCATGAAGTTGCTTTGTGTATCTTCCATTTCGTTAGTTGTATTGGTTTGACTTATGGTTTAATCCACTATAAAAGTAGTCAGTATAAGCGATTTATGCAAACTGATTGAACGCCATTTTAGTGCCTTAACGTTTACTGACATATTCTGTCGGAGATGTCCCCCAGCGCTTCTTTGAACGCCTCAAGGTTCTCCTGATAGACAAAGATGCGCTGTCGCTTCTTCTGGGGGGAACGGCTTGTCGGTATCTCCGAGATGGAGATATAGCTCTTGCCGTTCTTATCCTTGAGCACATCAAGGTAGTACACTCTTGTACCGGCACTGATACGCTTGGAGTATATGGGTTTTGCCTTTTCCATTTTGATGATGTGTATGATGATGATGTGTGGTGACGGCAGCGGTGAAGCTGCAACCGGCTCTTAACCATTCTATATTAACCTTAATCCTTCATCATTCCCCGGCCGGCATTTTCCGGGGTATATCGTCACCGTGTTGCCGGTCTTTCCCGGCTGTCTTAGGTCGGCGACCCTCACGGGCTGCCTCCGCTGCCAATTCAGTATTATCATTCATTTCTGCTATGTGCTATATCGTTGCGAGGCCGTCGATGTTGAGCCGCAGGGCGGCGGCGGTCACGGCCTGTTTGGCTTCCTCGCTCTGTGCTGCATCTCGCAGCCATTCAAGGGCAAAGGCGCAGTCGGTTGTGGGGTTCAGTCGCTCGGCTGCCTTGATTATCATGCTGTCGCTCATCGGCGGGAGCGTGTTGCGGGTGGTGTCGGTGTGTTCCATTGTCGTTATATTGGTTTGGGGATTGTCTGTTTAAAAGCCCCGCGATTTTCGCAAACAGCGGGGGAATCATGTAAAAATTATCAAAATATGCTTATGAGTTAAAAAAGATAGTGGTGACGGCAGCGACGAAGCTGCAACCGTGCCCGCATTTTCAGAGTAGCACGTCAGCGGTGGAAAGTTATCAGCCACGCGGCGTTTCCGTGGCAGTTTCGTCACCATTGTGAAGCAGGTAGGACTCGAACCTACAATAGCGGAACCACGTGTATCTCCGTGCGGTTTCCATTATTCGCCACTGCTCCAGATAGCCGGGTTTAGCCGCCCGGCTGTCGGCATGTTGACTTTAAGATGATGCCTTGACCCTCACGGGCTGTTCATAGGCGTCGATAGATAGATAGATAGATAGATATTGAAGGCACACCCTCACGGGCTTGTATGCGTTGATTAGTCCTCAAACTCATCGTTGAGGTCTACGTCCTCGTGAATGTAATCCACCATCCACTGTTGGTAGTATGCTGCGGTGCGACTTCACCATCAGCCAGCCATAAGCCAAGCCGATGAGGTTGTAGCAGGCGGTGTCAAAGTTGTCGTTGAACACCATGAGGGCAGGGATGGAGAGGACAGTCACCAACGTCCATGACGTGATTTTTCTTGTCACTGTCATATGCTCAATGTTATTTCGTTCTCATATTGCGGCAGTTCCGAAGCACGTCAGCCGCGTTGCAATACCACTTGCCGTTCTGCTTCTTGGTCGGCTTTTCAGCGGTAATCTTGCCCTCAGCAATCAACCGCTCCAATTTCTTCACGCCGCCTACTATCTTAGCCGCAGTGTCCTTGCCAAATGTCTCATTCGCCATCACCCGATAGATGTTCTCCAACTGGATTTGCTCGGGATTGACTGAGGTAACCAAACATCTTGCCATATCACAGAACTCTCGTGACTATCATCCGCTTGCCGAATGTGTCGGTTTTGGTCATCCACTTCTTGCCGTCGGCGACTTCATTGTAGAGTGTGGATGCCGGGGTTGAACGTATGGTGTTGGGGTTATACTCTTCAAATGGAAAGAAGATTACATCGCCCACCTCCATCTTGAGGAAGCGCTCTTTAATCTCGCCGCGCTTGCTTTTGGTCTTTTCCATAGGTTGCGTTTTTGAATGTTGTACCCCCGGGACAATTCGATTCGTCCGCTCATGCTTAACCGGGGGATTTTCGTAATTTTGCGCTGCTAACTAAAAATTACGTATATGGCGCGTTTTAACTCTCAGCGAGAAATTGTATCGCAAATGATTCGCTCCTTCTTTGAGAGCGACAAGCTCCTACATGATTTGGAGAAGTTCAAGATTTCAATCGGGCCGATTGATTATCTGTCTGAACACTTCTGGGACCTCGCCCTTGACGTTATCGGTTTTCCCGTTGACGACACCAATCTTGAGGAGGAGGCAACTTTCTGCCGCGACTACCTCATCAACAATGCCCCAACAGAAATAGAACTCGCAAATCTCGACTCTGAGGTTGAACGTTATGTCGACTACCTCTACTCAGAGTTTGAGGCACTGAAGAAAGAAGAACCGCACCTTTTTGAGTGACTTCTATCTCAGGAACCCGGCAAGGTTCAATCAACATTGTGATAAGCCCCATGCTCCGCATCCTGTGCAAAGAATCGCGGACGCTTCTGCGTGTCGTCTCGGCCAGTGCGGCCAACCGTGAAAAAGAAATTTTCATCGTAGTGTAAATTGGTGGTGGGGAACGGCGGAGGGTGTCGGACCCTCATTGACCACTATCGCCCCGAAAAGGCTACACCGTTCTGGGAAAATCATTAATTTTGTATTGCGAAACCAAAAAACTAATGACTTATGAGTAGGATTGAAAAATATCGCGACGGCACTGGCGCGCATCAGCGTGAAATGTGGAATAAGAATGACATTGCAGAATACTGCGGAATCTCACTAAAAAAGGCCGACAAACTGCACATGATTGCCAATAAAGCGTGTGGTGTTGTCGGTTATGGAGATATTGAAAAGGAAGATTTCATCGAGTTCTATGAGCAAGTTGAAGCGGCAAAAGAGAGTCAGCGTCTTATTGATGAAGCCAACGCAGCGTCTATTTTATTTGCTCAAAAGAATTATTCCTTTGGTCAGGTATCATTCTTTATCAGTCAGGCAATCTCCCTTCTAACCAATCGCTAATGGGATATTTCTTGGTTCTATCTCTTTGATCAACTATCTTATGTCTGTCTACATCATAGATATATGGATAGTTGACATTCTCAAAGAGATATCCGGAAATCCTTATTATTTCCTGTTCGTTTTTTATACTCTCTCCATCCATCCTCAGATGTTTTAGAAGAGGTGCGATGGAATCCGCTATCACCTCCCGGACATTTGGTAATTGGTAGATGTCGCCCAATCGAGTTTCAACTTCTACCGTTATTGTTATGTCGCTGGGTGCAACAAGGTCTTTGTTGCCGAAATCAAAGGATGTTGTTATTTTCATACTATTATTAGAATTTGGGAACGGTGGGTGGAATCGAACCTCCATCTACATTCGGGGTGCTTAATTCTTGCATGAAGTGAATATCGCTCTACCGTTGAGCTACACCGTTCTTTGCTATATGATTGTTTTGGCAGGTGCCAATTGAATAATCATTGGTTTTGTTACTCCGTCTGCATATAGCAGGCGTTCCTCCCATTCATTCGGCATAAGCAGGGAGGTTCTTCTTACCGTGGCACTGACCCGTCTCAAAGTGCGTTTCGTCTTTATCGGGACTACTCGGCTGCTTCTTTATCAGTCACCACTCATCGTTGTCCTGTCCGGATATGACTTTCGTCAGTGATTGGCCCGGCGGTTACAACGGAAACTACGATACGTCAAGGTACTCTTCTTTGGTGGTGGGAGCGGAGGTTACGACAACCTCAACCGTGGCAGGTTTTGAATATCCGTCGGCGGCATTTCCCGACTGTGACACTCCCAGTGTTCGGGCCTCTCTTGACCCTCAAAGGCTTCCCACTCTTGGGAGCCGTGGTTTGGTTTGACTTTCGGAGCGCGGTTAATCTTTCGGGAATATGGAGTCAAGCATCAGCACCATCGCGCGAACTTGCTCCTTGATGCGGTTGGTCTTGGCGACTTCCCTGTAGTAGCTGTCCTGATAGAATTGCTTGTCATCCTTGGCCATCTCGAGTTGTGCAATCCAGTCGGCCTTCTCGTTGTCGCGGGTCTTCTCAATCCCGGCAAGCCGCTTCACTGAGATGTCAAGCATCATGCGAAGCGAGATAGCATCGGCATAAGGGTCTTCAAGAGCCTGCTCAGGGACGTGATAGAGGCCGGTCACGTTCTCCACGCGTACATCTCCAAGCACGTTGACAGCGTAGTTGTCGATTGTGTCCATGTGGGTCTCGGATACGTCGTCATCATCAAGGGCGACGGTGATGTGGTAGACATGGTCACCGACCGAGGGTGCGTAGTCACACTGGGCGGTGAAGCCGAAATTGTTCTCATTGAGCCAGTCAATGAAAGTCGAGAAGGTCTCGGCGGTCTTGATTTGGTAGCGGTGGATGACCATTGCTGGTTGGGCTAAATTGTTGATAATGCGTTTGCTTCGCTTAAAGTAAATCGCTATTTTTGTGGCGATGACTTTAAGATGATGCAAAGTTAATCCCGTTTGAGATTATTTGCAAATACTATACGCTTTTTATAATCACAATTAGGATTTATTAACACAGATGACTGAAAGGATAAAGTCGTTGATTTCTCAGCTGGGATTATCAACCCGCGCATTTGCACTCAATTGTGGCTTACGCCAAAACACCTTGAGCAATCAGCTCAACGGCATGAGAGAGCTGTCTCTGTCAACCGTTTCTGCTATCCTCTCGACATACCCCGAACTATCATCCGAATGGCTTATGCGCGGCGAGGGGGAGATGTTCAAGGCCGTGACTACCGATGCCAACGTTGAGCGGGTGATGAAAATGGTTGACACAATCACCATCCTTCAGGGCACCATCAATACCAAGGACGAGACTATCGCCCTCCTCAACGAGCGCATCAGACAACTTGAATCACAACTCAACTATAAATAACATGAAAAAGCCACTATTCACGCTATGCGCCTTGCTCATGGCATTAACTATGTCCGCGCAAGAAAAGTACTTGGCATATGCCGAGTTGCTGGGCTTCCAAAAGGGTCTTTTTTCCAAAAAGGTCAAGGTCAATGTTGACTTCGGCCAAGAGGTGAGCTTCTGGAAAGCCGGAGATATGCGATTGGTTTCAGAAGATGGCAAAGACATCGTGTTCAACTCTATGGTAGATGCCATGAATTTCATGGGAAAGTGTGGCTGGAAGTTCATGCAGGCCTATGTCGTCACAGAAGGCACCCAGAACGTCTACCATTGGCTTCTTGCAAAGGAAGTGTCGAATGAAGACGAAATCAAGGCAGGCTTCAACGTCAAAGCCGACTTCAACGGCCCAAGCACTGACACATACGTTATAACCTACTATCAGAAATCCAAGAAGTCAAGCACTTGGTATGAGGTTAAAACGGAGACCATCAAAGGAGCCTCACCCGAAGAACTACAAACGCTCATCAATGACTGGAAAAGTCAAGAGAGTGACACGTATGACTACGATTGCAAAATCGCCAAGAACAAGTAATCATCCCCTACAAATGCTCGTGGCCATAGGTTCACTCCGACATGGGGCAACCAACTCCATTCAAGGTGCGACACCTTTGCGCAACGAGCAACCAATCTAACAGCCGAAATCAAGCCCCCCCCAAACATTTCCGTTTTATTGTCGGCACGGAATTCCAACCTATTGCAAGTCCAACATTATCAACGCGCTCCGATGTTATCTCACAAAGTTTTTATAATTTTGTATTGCACTATGTACAAACACCTCATCTCATCGCAAAGGTCGGAAAT
>JAMPDP010000007.1 GCA_023665605.1 Candidatus Amulumruptor caecigallinarius
GACCATCTTTGTCCTCGCTTCGCTCGGACTCTGCCCGGAGGCAACAGTAGAGAATGGTGCGTTAGCCGTCCGAGCGAAGCAAGGACGAAGATGGTCGAGGATGGTTGAGTGTAGATAGCTTGAAAGGCAATATTCAATGATAGTTGATAGATGGTTAAAGATAGTTCTTGATGGTTCCGGCCCGGCGCAGCGTAACAACAGAGGTTTATCCGCACAATTTGATGCGGTTGCCCTGTCAGTGTTAAATTGGGATGCCTGAATTTGCGGGAAAATTCGTAATTTTGGGGTCGGCTGGACGGCTTGCGTTGTTGCGCCTCAGCCAACACTTTCAGACAGTAACCTCACCACGTTAATCTTCATGGAATACATCAAGTCACGCATCCGCGATGTCAAGGACTTTCCCCAGAAAGGCATCGTATTCAAGGACCTCACCACAGTGTTTAAGGACCCCCGCGCTCTCCACATCATCGGCTGGGACCTCTCACAGATTTACCGCGACAAGGGCGTGACCAAGGTGGTAGGCATTGAGTCGCGTGGCTTCATCGGCGGAAGCATCCTGGCATTTGAACTTGGTGCCGGTTTCGTGCCCGTGCGCAAGCCCGGCAAGCTCCCCGCCGACACTATCAGCGCCACCTACGATAAGGAGTATGGCAAAGACACCATAGAGATTCATCGTGATGCCATCACCCCTGACGACATCGTAGTGCTCCATGACGACGTGCTCGCCACCGGTGGCACCATGGCTGCCGCCTATGAGCTGGTGAAGTCCATGAACCCGAAGAAAATCTACATCAACTTCATCATCGAACTCTCGGCCTTGGGCGGACGTGCAAACCTCCCCTCTGATGCCGAGGTGACTTCGCTCATCACCTACTGAGGCATCTTCACCTGCACACCCACCCGCAACGAGCTATGACACCGCAATACGAATCATTCATGCGTCTGGTGAAGGAACGCCACTCCACACGCAAGTTCACCGACCGTCCCGTAAGTCCCGAACAGGTGGAAGCCGTGCTTGAGGCCGCCCGCCTTGCCCCCTCGGCATGCAACCTCCAGCCCTGGCGATTTGAGGTGGTGGCGCACCCCGGGACGGTGCGTGATGCCGTGCGCGACGCTTACCGCAAGGAGGGTTTCAAGACAGTACCCGTCACCATAGTGGCCGTGGGTCTCCATGACAAGGCTTGGCACCGTGGTGATGATGGCAAGGATCACACAGACGTGGATGTGTCGATAGCAGTGGAGCATATATGCCTCGCTGCCGCTGCTCTGGGGCTGTCAACCTGCTGGGTGTGCAGCTTCGACGTGGACAAGGTGCGCCGCGCGCTTAACCTTCCCGACACTGAGGAGCCTGTCGCTCTCATCCCGCTGGGCTATCCTGACGACACCGTCACTGAAAAAAAGCGGAAGCCTCTTAGCGAGATCTCCGAAACAATATGATTCACCTCCCCTCACATTTCCTCTCTGCTACCGCTGTCGCCCTAAGCTTGGCGATGGCTACTGCGTCATGCAGCAACGACATCTGCACAGAAAATCAGAACTCCGTACCCAAGGCACAGTTTGTCAATACAGCACTTGATACGCAGATAGCCCCTGACACCATCGCCATAATGGGTGTCGGGGCACCCAACGACTCGCTTCTATACAGTGCGGGCACCCGCCTTACTGACATCTACCTGCCGCTGCGCCCCAACTTCGAGACAACCTCGTATCTGTTCCACTACACTTCGCGCGACGTCACCGACCCGGATACCGGCGAAGTGACCGAAGACCATTCGGGTGACGACATCATCGTGTTCAGCTACACCAGCACGCCATTCTTCTCCGGAGCTGACTGCGGCGCGATGTACCGTTATTACATCAGTGAAATTCGCCACACCACCCACGGCATCGAGATGATTATCATCGAGGACCCGGTGGTGATAAACACCGACAAGGTGAGAATATACATCGCTCTCAAAGAGCCGCCGAAAGCTGACGACGACTCTACCGACGATGATACCGGCGACGGTAGCGACAGTGACGACAACACCGATGCCAGTAGCAGCACCGATGCTGAAGTAATGAGTACCGCGCGGTACGCAGCCGCTCTGAAAGGAGGTGCATCCCGATGAGACAGCTGCCCGCCATCGCCGCCACGCTTGGCGTAACCGTAATTCTGCTCACCGCCGGAGCCGCAGCACAGCGTCGTATCACTCCCGTGGGCAATCCGGAGCCTCCTCGCACCACTGCCGCCGAGAGAGCCGCCGGCCATGATCCAAATAATATGGTCCACGCCCATGACTCGCTCGGCAACGTGATATTCATCGACACAGTGACCGGCGAAGTTGACACCGTGCCGATGCCGCAGAAGAAGTCAAAGATGGTGTATCCGCTAATCTACAACCTGGCCGTAGGTGTGGATGTGTGGGACCTGGCTGCACGCTGTTTCGGCCAAAGCTACGGCCTGGGGAGCGTATGGGCCGAGCTCAATATGCACAACCGCTACTTTCCCTATGTAGAGGCCGGTCTGAGCAATGCCGATGACACACCGGAAAATTATAACTACACCTTCAAGACCAAGACGGCACCTTTCTTTAAGGTGGGCATCGGCTACAACATATTCTACAACTCCAACCCGGACTATCAGCTGAAAGTGGCTCTCCGTTATGGCCTGACGCATTACACATACCAGATTACCGATGTCACCGTAGAGGTGCCTTACTGGGGCATCACCGACCGGTTCAGCCTCCCCGAGCAGACAGCCACCACCGGCTACTGGGAGCTCGCCGTGGCTCTTAAAGCAAAGGTGTGGCGCAACATCTCTGCCGGCTGGGCCTTGAAATATCACAACATACTCCATGAGAGCGGCGTCACCGAGGGCAAGCCCATCCTCGTGCCGGGCTACGGCAGGCGCAAGACAAGTTTTGCAGGCTCATTTTCAATTATTTACACATTCAGTCTGAACAAACCGACACCTCAATCCGTTGACTTCGCAGAGGGTAAATAGGCGGAAATTATGACACGTTTCATGTTTTATGCTTAACTTTGCACTCTGAAACCGTCACATCGGACACTATTATTTCCAAGGTACACAGATAATCTACAAACCTATAATTTATTACGGAGATATTGATATGACAACTGCGACATCACGACAGCTTAAGAAAATCGGCATCTGCAGCGACCATGCCGGTTACGAGCTCAAAAGCATTATAGAAGGTTACCTCATCTCACAGGGCGTGGCTTTCATGGACTTCGGCACTGACAACGGTCAGAGCTGCGACTACCCCGACTATGCACATCCCATGGCAGCTGCCGTGGAGGGTGGCATCTGCTACCCCGGCATCGCCATCTGCGGCACCGGCAACGGCATAGCCATGACCCTCAACAAGCACCAGGGCGTCCGCGCAGCCCTCTGCTGGACTCCCGAGCTCGCTGCCCTCGCGCGTCAGCACAACGATGCCAACGTGCTGGTGCTCCCCGGACGTTTCATCGACCCCGCCGTGGCCATCAGCGTGGTTGACACATTCCTCTCTACCCCCTTTGAGGGCGGTCGCCATGAGCGCCGTATCGGCAAGATTCCCGTCAAGTCACTCGCAGCCTGCGAGAAGGCAGCTGACTGATAATGCAAGAAGCATCGGTACGCACCACCGTCAATCCGCAGTATGCGGTACAACTCGGCGACCTCACAGCGAGGCTCGCCGAAGAGGGGTTGCCTGCCGATGCAGAAATAATTTTTCAGGGAAGAAACAAAGTGGCCCGGTTGAGGCGAGGCGACCTCGACCTTTGCATCAAAGCCTTCAAGGTGCCGGGACCTCTGCGCGGACGCATCTACGGGAGTCTGCGCAAGAGCAAGGCTGACCGCTCATACTTCACCGCCCTGCGACTTCTTGAGATGGGCTTCTCTACCCCGGCACCCGTTGCCGTGGTGGAGCGTCACCGCGGCGGCCGTCTCCTGGAGAGCTACTACGTGTGTGAATACATCGAGGGCCGCCCCATCTACAACCATGAGTGCGGCCCCGAGTTCGCTCACCTGAGCCGGATGCTCGCCGCTGACCTGGTGAAGATGCACCGCAAGGGGGTGTATATGCCGGACTTCACTCCCGGCAACATCCTGGTGACGGATGCTGAAGATGCCGCATCTGCACGGATTCACTATGTAGACCTGAACCGCACTCAATTTAACATAACATCAAGACGCAAATTCCGCAGGATGCTCAATTCCCCATTCTACATGGACATACACATTGAGACATTCCTGCTTGACTACGCCAAGGCTGCCGGCGTCCCCCTCGCCACCGTAACCGACGACTTCATCAAGGCACGCCGACGCTACAACCGTCTCAAGCGTCTCGCCCACCCCATCAAATATTTCGGCAAAAACGCCCGCTGACACCTCTCCTCACCCTATTGCCACTATCGGAGCACCGTATGCTCCGATTTTTCTTTTTTGTGCCGACGAGATGTGGTTGTTGCAACCTTATGTGAATGAAAAATGTTAAATTTACACATTCATCATCACTGCTACTTATGCTCATACATTGCGTCAACACTGATACTGATATAGAGGTGACCGGAGGCGAGACATTGGCCGGCGTCATTGCACGTGGTGCGGTGCAACTGCCGTTTGACCCCATCTGCGCCCGCGTCAACAACAAGACTGAAAGCCTCCACTACCCCATCTACGGACCGAAGATGGTGGAATTCATCTCGCCCCACTCCGCCTCGGGTGAGCGCGTCTACACACGTTCGCTCTGCATGATGCTCTACAAGGCAGTGACAGAAGTGGCTCCCGGGGCACGGCTGCGTGTGGCCCACAGCATAGCGCGCGGCTATTACTGCCGCCTTGATGGTGCCGAGGTCTCGGAAAGCCTCCTCGCGGGATTGCGGGGAGCTATGCGCAGTCTTGTTGATGCTGACCTCCCGTTCATGCGCCACGAGCAGCCTACGGCCAAGGTGCGCTCGCTCTTCGCCTCCCAGGGCCTTACAGACAAGGTTGAGCTGCTTGACACGCTCCATGAGCTCTACACAGTTTACTACACCTTGGGGGACATTGCCGACAGCTACAACAGTGCCCTTGCCCCCTCCACCGGGAGAATCAGCGTGTTTGACCTGGTGCCTTACAAACTCGGGTTCCTCCTTATGGGACCCGACAAGGCCAACCGTGAGGTGCCGGCAACCCCGGCGGTGCAGGAGAAGATGTACCGGGCATTCACTGACTCGCTTGACTTCAACCACATCATCCGCGTCACCAACGCCGGCTCCCTCAACCGTGCCATCGAGGAGGGTCGCGGGGCTATGCTCATCAACGTTGCTGAAGCTCTCCATGAGAAGATGATAGCCAACATCTCAGACACCATCACTCACCGCTACCGCAACGAGGGAGGGGCAAGAATAGTGTTGATTGCCGGCCCTTCATCGTCAGGCAAGACCACCTTCACCAAGCGACTCGCCATACAGCTGATGACCAACCTGCTGGAGCCGCAGATGATTTCGCTTGACGACTACTTCGTGGATCGTTACCACACCCCTCGTGATGAAGATGGCGAACTGGACTACGAAAGCCTCTATGCACTCGACATAGACTGCTTCAACCGCGACCTCAACCGACTGCTCGCCGGCGAGGAGGTGGAACTACCCACCTACAACTTCGAGCTTGGCCAACGCATATATAAAGGGAACCGCATACACTTGGGACGCAACTCAGTGCTTCTGATCGAGGGAATCCACGGACTCAACCCGGAGCTGACTGCGGCTGTGGCTGAGGCCATGAAATACCGCATCTACGTGAGCGCACTGACCACCATCGCTATTGATGACCACAACTGGGTACCCACCACCGACAACCGGTTGCTGCGCCGCATAGTGCGTGACCACAAATATAGAGGCATCTCCCCCATCGACACCATCCGCCGCTGGCCGAGCGTGCGCCGAGGTGAGGAGAAGTGGATATTCCCCTTCCAGGAGAATGCTGATGCCATGTTTAACTCTTCACTGTTGTTTGAGATGAGTGTGATGCGCGAACAGGCAGAACACGCACTGCGCACCGTGCCGCAGGATGTGGAGGAGTATTGCGAGGCTCACCGCCTGCGCCGCTTCCTCAACTACTTCAAGCCGGTGAGTGCCGACCTCGTGCCGCGCACGTCTCTCCTCAGGGAATTCCTTGGCGGCTCCAGCTTCCATTACTGATTTAAGAGATTGTTTTTAAACAACCTCTTAATCTTCGTTTCCTAATCTTTCCCTCCTCCATAGATACCACTATCCACCCAATTCCGTTAACCTATGACAGCCAACATACCTTCACCGGAAGACTATCCTCGCACGGCCTACATCAACGGCAAGTGCATCAACATCATTGCCTCGCTGTGGCACTCTCCGGAGCGCGAAGTGTGGAAGTCGGGAGCTGTGACAGACGGAGGTTCGGAGGAAAATGTGCTTGCCGGTGTGTCGGCATGGCTACGCTGGCGCAAGGAGAGGATGGCGGCGGGTATGTCGGCCGCCCAACCCAACATGGTGATTTCCGAGCACCATTCTCCCGGATGGGACACCGTGGCCCTGCTCTGGGGCATAGAACTGCGCGTGGCCTCCGGCGGTGACTCCTTTGCCTCGATCAATCCCGAGGCAGCCGCGGCGGCTTATGACGCCAACACGGTGTGTGCCGTGGTCACGGCATCCGCCGACCCTGCCGGTGCCGATGAGACAGCGCGCCTGTCGGCATTGCTCAGCTCACGCGGTATCACCCCACACATCCACATCGACGCCACCACTCTGGGTCTTGTACTCCCTTTCCATAATCCGGAACTCCCCTGGGACTTCCGCCAACCCGGAGTGGTGTCCATCAGCACCCATGAAGAAAACACTCCGGAGGCACACTTTCCGGGCCGCGGATGGGTGGTGTGGCGCGACCGCAGCCTCATCCCTGACGGCATGAGCGTATGCGTCAACTATCTCGGCGAGGAAATCTGTCAAACCGGTCTCAACTTCACCCGCCCCGTCACCGGCCTCCTCGACAACTACGCCCGCTACATCCGCAGCCACTGAGATATAAATTTTATATCTTTGCAAGTAATTTGACAAGTCTGACAAGTCCGACAAGTCTGACAAGTCTGACAAGTCTGACAAATCCGACAAGTCTGACCTTAGCAATCAAATACACCAATCTAAAAATGCACACTTTCCTTCCTAAGGCCGGGGGTTATCGTAACCTAAGGGCATTTCAGCTGGCAGAAGCTATCTGCGACTTGAATGCAATTTTCGTAAAACGTTTTATTCCTTCAAAGAGTCGCACATGTGATCAGATGGAGCAGGCAGCACGCAGTGGAAAGCAAAATATAGCTGAAGGCAGTGCCGCTTCAGCGACCTCCAAGGAAACTGAAATTAAGCTGACAAATGTTGCTAAAGCCTCTCTTGAAGAACTATTGTTAGATTATCAAGATTATCTTCGTCAACACAACCTTGAGATATGGCACAAGGACAATCCCCGGACGATTAAGATCAGAGATTATCTGAGGAGCGAAAATTTCATGAAAGCACCTGTTGAATATGCCGAAAGGTATAATGCTTCAGAGTTTTGCAACCTTATGATTACTTTAATCAATCAAACAACTTACTTGCTGCGCAAGCTCATTGAAAAACAACAAATGCAGTTTTTACAACACGGAGGAATCAAAGAGTTGATGTTCCGAGCTCGGATAGAGTATCGTTCTCGGCAATCAACACAATCATTAAATGTTCCCAACGAGTCCGCTTCCAGATAAACTGAAACTTAACCATCAATAGCGAGTGTTTCTTGATGTCTCAGGAACACTCGCTTTATTGTGGTCGGTTCTCTCCGGTTGCTGACATTTGCTTTTTATTATTAAGAATATCTTTTTTTCAAAAATCTATTTTTTAAGAAGAATAATAATGGATGTCAATAGTGGGGATAACTTTTCGCGTGGTTTCTTGCTTTTACGGGTTATTGAATGCGAGCTAACATTTCACACAGAGTTATCAAAACGCAACCGCCTGAGACATAGATGAAATTTCACATTATTGACATGATGTTAACAAACATGGATGTTGATATTTTCACTCCCGTTCGGGATGCTGTCGGATGTGGATAACCAGGGCATAGAGGGTGGAAAACGCAGTTAACAACATCTTGGTAACTTATTTGGAGCGGGAGGGGAGCAGCGCGTATAAATCTCTGAATGTTAAATGCAAATAAAGAGATTGAAAATTCATCGACACGTTTTCAACCGTCATTGACATGGTTATTGACAAGCAGGGAACAATGTCTATCTCGCTGCTGCCCGCACAGCTATTCACAACCTCTCTGCAACAGCCCTATGATAGTCTTACACCATCCTTACGCTGTCATTGCTGCAATCTTGCAACATTATTACACTATTCTTACACTATTCTTACAATTTATCTACACGCTTATTGACAGTGGTAATCCTCGTATAGTCAATGATATGATGACGTTATAGACTTATGTTGACAACATCGTTATCTACACTTTCAACACCTTAGATGGTCAAGTTGTGAATAATCCGTAACTTTGCCCTGTACATAACCAAGGCGCGGAGACAGCTGCCGGCGCCAAACAGTAACGGAAAGAACCATGTCAACAAATACCACCGACTCACAGCGCAAAGTCACCACTGCCCGTTTCCGCCAGATGAAGGAGCGTGGCGAGAAGATAGCGATGCTTACATCCTACGACTATTCCATGGCCAAGCTCGTTGATGAGGCCGGAATAGATGCCATCCTCGTGGGCGACAGTGCCTCAAACGTGATGGCCGGAAATGTCACCACCCTGCCCATCACCCTTGACCAGATGATATATCACGCACAGAGCGTGGCCAAGGGTGTGAACCGTGCTCTGGTGGTGTGCGATATGCCCTTTGGCACTTATCAGGGCAACCCTATGGAAGCCCTCGCCTCGGCAATACGCATCATGAAGGAGAGCGGCGCCGAGGCCGTAAAGCTCGAGGGGGGTGCCGAGATACGCGAGAGCATTGAGCGCATACTCTCGGCCGGAATTCCAGTGATGGGTCACCTCGGACTCACACCCCAGAGCATCAACAAGTTCGGCACCTACGGTGTACGTGCCCGTGAGGAGGCTGAGGCTGACAAGCTCCTTGCCGATGCCAAGCTCCTCGAAGAGCTCGGGTGCTTCGCCCTGGTACTGGAGAAGATTCCCGCCGACCTGGCACGCCGTGTGAGCGAGAGCCTCACCATCCCCACCATTGGCATCGGTGCCGGTAACGGTTGCGACGGCCAGGTGCTCGTAGTGCATGATATGCTTGGCATCAACAAGGGGTTCTCCCCGAAGTTCCTGCGCCGTTACGCCGACCTGTCAAGCGTAATCAACGAGGCAGTGGGCCGCTATGTGGATGATGTGAAGACCGGCGACTTCCCCAACGCTGACGAACAATATTGACGAACAATATTGACATTGTCAACATTGTTATCAACACACCTCTGCACACATTACTGACACCCGGTTGACCACCCTCTACCCCATGACAGCTTCCGCGAGACGCTACGTTGATATCATCCGCCTCGGCTTCCCACTGCTCGTAGCCCAGGCAGGTATGATAGTGGTAGGGTTTGCCGACACCACCATGGTGGGTCATTACAGCACGGAGGCTCTGGCAGCGGCATCGTTTGTCAACAATCTTTTCAACGTGGCCATCATCTCCTGTCTGGGTATGACCATGGGATTGACACCGCTCATCGGAGCATTGTTTGCACAGAAGCGGACGCATGATGCCGGAGCGATGGTGCGCAACGCCGTACCGGTCAATGTGCTCTTCTGCCTTCTGGTGATGGGAGTGATGACAGTGGTGTACCTCAACCTCCACAACCTCGGCCAGCCCGAGGAGTTGCTGCCGCTCATCCGTCCATATTTCATCATCTATCTGGCGGGGATGCTGCCGGTGGTGATATTTCAGGTGTGGGCGCAATGGAGCTACGGCATCAAGCGCACCGGGATGCCAATGTGGATTATCTTGGCGTGCAACGCACTTAACATAATATTCAATTACCTGCTTATCTACGGCAACTGCGGATTTCCCGAGATGGGACTTACCGGTGCCGGCATAGCAACGCTGATAGCGCGTGTCACCTCGGCGCTTCTTATTCTGGCTATATTCTTTGGCAAGAAGGAGCACAAGCCGTATCGTGACGGATTCTTCCATTCGCGGCTCAACGGCTCTATGCTCCGCAGGGTTGCCAATACTTCATGGCCCGTGGCTCTGCAGATGGCCTTTGAAAGCGGGAGCTTCACAGCAGCTGCCATAATGGTTGGTTGGCTCGGGGCTATCGAGCTGGCCGCTTTCCAGGTGATTGTGATCACGGGCACATTAGGGTTCTGCGTATATTACAGTATGGCCGGCGCCGTCAGCGTGCTTGTCTCCAATGCAGCCGGACGCGATGACCGCCGCGAGATGCGCCGCCTCGCCACGGCCGGTTACATTATCCTGCTTGTTCTTGCCACTGCGGCAAGCGTGTTCTTCGCTACGGGCAGCCACATACTGATAGGGCTTTTCACCAACGACGCTGCTGTGGAGGCATGTGCGCTCTCGCTGATATTCCCTCTCATCCTCTATCAGCTTTGCGATGCCACGCAGATTAACTTTGCCAATGCGCTCCGAGGTACCTCCAACGTTCTCCCGATGATGTACATTTCGCTCATCAGCTACATCATAGTTGGTCTCCCTGCTACTTATATCATGGGATTCACAATGGGGATGGGCATCTATGGCATTATGCTCAGTTTCTCGGTGAGTCTTGGCGTGGCCAGCGTGCTGTTCGTGTACTTCTTTCTGCGCACCACTCGTGCTCCACATCCTCACACTGAGCAACCATGAAATGCATCCACACTCTCCGATTGCAGTTGCTGACACTCCTGGCGGTGCTCATCTCAGCCACCTCTCCCCTTCCCGTCAGTGCCGAAGTCACCCTCGGCAACGAGCGCCCCGAGCTCTACCTCCCGCTCCTGAAGGGTAAGCGCGTGGGGCTCCTCAGCAACCACACCGGCATAGACCATGCCGGCATCCACACTGCCGACAAACTCAAGGCTGAGGGAGTTGATCTGCGCGTGCTCTTCTCTCCCGAACATGGCTTCCGTGGTACAGCAGATGCCGGCGAGAAGGTGGGGAGCGGGCGTGATGCCGCCACCGGACTCCCTGTGGTGTCGCTCTACGGCGGCAAGAAAGTGGATCTCCCGGCCATAATGGACAGCATAGATGTGGTGGCCGTTGACATTCAGGATGTAGGGCTTCGATTCTACACATATTACATCACAATGCTGCGCCTGATGAACAGTGCCGCCCGCGCCGGCAAAGAGGTGGTGGTGCTTGATCGACCCAATCCCAACGGCATGAGTGTGGATGGCCCGGTGCTTGACATGGAGTTACAGAGCGGTGTGGGCAAGCTCCCCGTGCCGGTGCTCCACGGCATGACTCTCGGCGAACTCGCGCTGATGATCAATGGCGAGGGATGGCTTGACGGCGGCCGCAAGGTGAAGCTCAGCGTGGTGCCTGCTGAGGGTTACACTCACTCCACGCGCTACGAGCTGCTTAACATGCCGTCACCCAACCTCAAGTCTATGCACGCCATCTACCTCTACCCCTCTACCTGTCTCTTCGAGGGTACACCCATGAGTCTTGGCCGCGGCACCGACCATCCGTTTGAAGTGTATGGACACCCGCAGATGAAGAGGGGAGACTATCGCTTCACACCCCGCAGCATGGAGGGGGCCAAGCATCCGCCGCTCGAAGGGAGGCTCTGTCGCGGGCGTGACCTGCGCGCCGTCTCTGACTCGGCCGCAATAGCAGGCGGGGTGAATCTGGAGTATGTCATTGATGCCTACCGCAACATGCCGTCCGCGATGCAGCCCAAGTTCTTCACACCCTTCTTCGATAAGCTTATCGGTACCCGCGATGTAGCTCGGCAGATCCGCGCCGGCAAGACAGCCGCCGCCATCCGTGCCTCCTGGCAGCCCGCCCTGGACTCCTTCCGCGTCCGCCGGGCACCATATCTGCTCTATCCGGAATGAAAGATACCGATCCTACGCATCCGTGCTATTTTGATGCAGCAGCTCGGTAAATATTTGTGGGATGATGAGGGATGTGGCGGGAAATTTGTAAATTTGTGGCTAAATTACCCACAGTTAGATGAATTCCCTATCTGAAATCCAGTCTGCCATAGCCCCCGAGCTTGATGCGCTCAACCGTCGTATCCACGGGGCTCTTGATTCATCTAACGAGCTGATGAACAGAGTGGTGGAGGGTTATCTCACCACTAAGGGTAAGCAGATACGTCCCATTCTGGTAATATTGGCGGCAAGGCTCTTGGGCACTGTCAATGACAATGTGATACGCGCTGCTGCCGCCGTGGAGATGCTCCACAACGCCTCGCTCATACATGACGATGTGGTGGACGATACCGACACCCGCCGCGGCCTCCCCACCATCAATGCCGTGTGGGACAATCACATAGCCGTGCTCGTGGGCGACTTCTTCGTCAGCAACTCCCTCCAGCAGGCCATCGACACTGACGACATCCGCGTGGTGGGCACCATCGCATCACTGGGCAAGCTCCTCTCACTGGGCGAGATTGACCAGATTTATAACGCTCGCTTCCACCGCCTCACCGAGGAGGCATATTTCGGCGTAATCTCACGCAAGACGGCCTCGCTCTTCGTGGCTTGCGTAGAGATCGGGGCATATGCCGTGGGCATCGCTGCCGATGACACCCGCCTCCGAGCTCTCAAGGAGTTCACCGAGCTGCTTGGCCGCTGCTTCCAGATTAAGGATGACATCTTCGACTATTTCAGCGACTCCCGTATAGGCAAGCCCACAGGCAATGACCTGCGCGAAGGTAAGGTGACACTCCCTCTGCTCCACGCGCTTGATGGCGACGACCCCGAGACGCGCCGGATGAACGCTCTCGTGCAGTCCGAGACACTCAGCCAGGAGGACATCGAAGCGCTCATAGAGTTCGCCAAGTCACGTGGGGGCATCGACTACGCCTATACCGTTATGGAGCGGATGCGCACTGAAGCAGTGGCGATTCTGCGCAGGGAGTTTGCCGCCGACAATCAGAAGGCCAACACATTCATTGAGATTTTTGACTACATAATAACGCGCGACAACTGACCATCGGCCCCTTCTCCTCCCGACCCGCCAGTCTGCTCCGCGCCCTCACCCATAACCAATCATGGAAAAGATTATCCTCACAGGCGATCGTCCCACCGGGCGTCTTCACCTGGGTCACTTCGTCGGCTCCCTCAAGCGCCGTGTCGAGCTTCAGGACTCAGGGCTCTTTGACAAGATATACATAATGATTGCCGACGCCCAGGCTCTGACCGACAACGCCGACAATCCCGAGAAGGTGCGTGACAACATCCTCAACGTGGCCCTCGACTACCTCTCAGTGGGCATTGACCCCGCCAAGAGCACCATCTTCATTCAGTCCATGGTCACCGAGCTCACCGAGCTCATGTTCTATTACATGAACCTCGTCACAGTGAGCCGCGTGCAGCGCAACCCCACTGTGAAAAATGAGATCAAGATGCGCAATTTCGAGGCAAACATCCCTCTGGGCTTCTTCTGCTACCCCGTGAGTCAGGCCTCGGATATCACCGCCTTCAAGGCCACCACGGTGCCTGTCGGTGAGGATCAGGCACCTATGATTGAGCTAACGCGCGAGATTGTGGCGCGCTTCAACAATGTCTACGGTCCCGTGCTCGTCGAGCCGGAGATCATGCTCCCTGACAATGCCGCCTGCATGCGTCTGCCCGGCACCGACGGCAAAGCCAAAATGAGCAAGAGTCTTGGCAACTGTATCTACCTGAGCGACACCCCCAAGGAGCTCAAGAAGAAGGTGAACAGCATGTACACCGACCCCGAGCACCTCAACATCTCTGACCCCGGACACCTCGAAGGTAACATCCCGTTTGTGTATCTCGACGCGTTCTGCACCGACGACCACTTCTCACGCCACCTCCCCGACTATGCCTGCCTTGATGAGATGAAGGAGCATTACACCCGTGGTGGTCTGGGCGACGGCACAGTCAAGAAGCTGGTTTATGCCGTGCTCGACGAGCTCCTCACCCCCATCCGCGAGAAGCGTGCTTACTGGGAACAGCACACCGACGTCATCGCCGACATCCTCTACAATGGCACTCAGGTGGCTCGCGAGGCTGCCGCGCAGACCCTCTCCGAGGTGCGCCGCGCCATGAAGATTGATTACTTCGACTCCTTCTTCAAGCGTCACTGAAGCAGCTGTATCAGCATAAATAGCTATTCCGGCTGCTCACTATACAAATCATTAACCTTAAACCAACCATCGCTATGAAGCACCTGCTCATCGCCATCGGCGCCGGACTCCTCACCGCCGCCATCGTCACCGCCTGCAGTCAGGCCAAGGCTGCTGACGAGGATGCCATTGTCCGTGACTCTACATTCACCACTCTCACTCACCCTGACTGGAGCCGCAACGCCGTGATCTATGAGGTGAACTGGCGCCAGGGTACTGACTCCGGCACCATCACCGAGTTTGAGCAGCAGCTCCCCCGCCTCAAGGACCTCGGCGTGGACATCCTCTGGATGATGCCCATCCACCCCATCAGCGAGGATGGTCGCAAAGGTGGTCTCGGCAGCTACTATGCTGTCAAGGACTACTATGCCGTCAACCCCGAGCTGGGCACCAAGGAGCAGTTCAAGGAGTTTGTCAAGAAGGCTCACGAGATGGGCTTCAAGGTGATTCTCGACTGGGTGCCCAACCACTCCGGTCGCGACAACGCATGGGTCACCGAGCACCCTGATTGGTATGAGCGTGACTCTACCGGCAATATGTACGGCCCGTTTGACTGGACGGATGTCTACGTGTTTGACTACTCCAACCCCGAGATGCGCAAGGGTATGATTGACGCTCTCAAGCACTGGCTCACAGAGGTGGATGTCGACGGCTTCCGCTGCGATGTGGCCATGGAGGTGCCCACTGACTTCTGGAACGAGGCTCGCCCGCAGCTTGAGGCCGTGAAGCCCGGCATGTTCATGCTTGCCGAAGCTGCCGTGCCCGAGCTCGAAGCTGAGGCTTTTGACATGGCTTATAACTGGCCCCAGAAGGACCTCTTCAACGCCATTGCCGCCACAGCCGGCCAGAACACTTACGTGCCTAAGGAGGGCAAGCCCCGCGAATATCCCGCTACCAAGGCCGTAGCCATCGACTCACTCCTCGCCGAGCAGGAAGCCACATATCCCCGTGACTCCTACCAGATGAACATGATTACCAACCATGACCTCAACTCATGGGAAGGTACCGAGTTTGAGCGTTACGGCAACCTCACCGATGCGATGGCCGTGCTCACCTACACCCTCCCCGGTATGCCGCTCATCTACACCGGCCAGGAGACCGGCATGAACCGCGCTTTCGAATTCTTCGTCAAGGATGTGCCCCCCACATACGAGCCTCGCAACGAGTACTTCACTTTCTACAAGACTCTCAATGCCCTGAAGCATGACGAGCCCGCTCTGCGCGCCGGTGTGCTCGGCGGCAAGATGGACCGCTACCCCACAGAGAGCGATGACCTCTACATCTTCTCGCGCACAGCCAAGGGGCGCACCGTCACCGTGTTCACCAACCTCGGTGCCACCGAGGCTCCCGTGAACTACACCGGTGCCAAGCCCGCTGCCACCAAGGGCACCAACGTCTTCACCGGTGCCGAGGAACCCTACCCCACCACCCTCGCCCCCGGCCAATACAAGGTCTTCGTCAACGCCGAGTAACATCCCCACTTAACACTCATTCGGCCCGTAAGCCCACAGGTTTACGGGCCTTTTTTCAACAGGATGCGGCATCAGGACATCCGGCCCGTGCTATATTTGGACTGTGGGCGCAGTTGAAGCTCTGTCGGTGTTGATAACCTTACCGAAAAAATGTAACTTTGCACTCTAAGAGAGTTGTTATTAGATAACCTCTGACACTGAAATAATTCAACACTGACCCATCCACACTCTGATGTCAAAGTTTGACTATATACGAGTTACCCTCTCGGAGATGCTTCCGGGCGGGGCTCACGTGATTTACAGCTATCCGCAGGGGGAGGCTGATGATGCTGAGGCTGTATTCGACGGCAATGCCGCCATCGGTGAATTCATCTCTCTGCGTGAGTGTTATGCCTTATGGTCCACTCCCAAGGGACATTACTTCTCCCTTGTCACCCCCAACCCCTCCGGCGGCTCGTTGACACTCACGTTCCGTCTGGATAATGAGTGTGCCATGGCGGGGAAGCGCATTGTCGGCATCCTCGCCGAGCTCAAGAAGGTGCTGGTGGTTGACCGCGCCCTGTCATCAGAGGTGGTTGACCGCGCCCTTACAGGTCTTGGTCTTGCCACGGTACCGGAGAAGCTCAAGTCGTGGCAGTATGAGAAGCCGCTCACCAGCGCCTCTGCCCCGAAACGCCCCTTCTGCTACCGCACTTACGCCTCGTCAAGCGAGCTTGACGCCATCCTCTCCTTCCCCTCGCAGGTGGAGTATGCCTGTTTTGACCGCGTGCTCGCCGTGCCTGCCACTACGTCGCTGCGTCCCGGCAGCCGCCTTGACCGCATCACGGCTCCCGTCAAGAGGGAGTACACCGTGGTGACTCCCACCGGTTGCACAGCCTCGCGTCAGGTGGTGGCTGACGGCGACCGACTCACCCTCACTTTCACCAAACCGGGCTTCAACCCCCGCGTGGAGAATATCTCCGTGGGTGCCCCCTCGCCATATGTGCGTTACGAGGGCCCGGCTCTGCGCGTGAAGACCGCCGCCGAGAGCGGCCTGGGCTTCGTGCGTCGCGTGCCCCTGCACGTGCGCTCCGCCAAGGGGCAGCCGGTCAACGGCTTCACCATCAATGTCAACGGCAAGCCCATCAACACCATGGAGCCGTACATCGACATCACCGAGCGTGACCTTTCACCCACGGCTAAAACGGAGATACAGGTAGCCAGCAACAACTACAAGCCTCTGAAGGTGGTCAAGACTCCTGCCGAGCTTGTGGACTGCGAGCGACTCGAACTTGTGCTCGAACCCGTGGAGCAGGGCATCACTCTGCGCCTTGACTTCGGCGGTGGCCGCATCTTCAATCAGGAGATTACCCTGGAGAAAAACACTCAGGAGTACTCTCAGCTCCACTCCGGCAACTTCCATGGCTTCCGTGCTCATCGACTTACGGTGGCAGGCAACGCTGAGGTGTATAACGTGGACATGAACTCACCCATACGCCCCGTGGCGCAAGGTGCTGCACCTGTCCAGCAGGGTGTTACTCCTCAGGCTCCTGATATGCCCCGCGCAGCTTCAGCACAAGGCACTCAGGATGCAGCACATCGTCGTCCCGTTGCTCCGGTGTTTGACCGCGACACCCCTGAC
This sequence comes from Candidatus Amulumruptor caecigallinarius, assembly GCA_023665605.1. Classification (GTDB taxonomy): domain Bacteria; phylum Bacteroidota; class Bacteroidia; order Bacteroidales; family Muribaculaceae; genus Amulumruptor; species Amulumruptor caecigallinarius_B. The sequence continues at coordinate 17,389 of JAMPDP010000007.1, forward strand.
TCACGCCGTGAGCGCAAGGAGATGCGTCTCCGTGACAAGGAAATCAAAAAGGAGATTGAGGCAGGTGCCGCACAGTCCGATGAGCCCGCTGAAGCCACTTTCTCCATTGAGGAGAAGCGCTCCAACAAGGGGCTCTGGGCTCTTGTCGTGGTGCTCGCGCTGGCTCTCTGCGGAGGCATTGCCTACTTCCTATGGCCTGACAGCTTCAGCAGAGGGGCCGAAGTTGCCCAGACTGCTGACTCCACGGAGGTGACGCTCGCCGATGGCACTGTCGTGGCTGCCGAGACCGCCGCTCCCGCCCCTGCATCGGCTGATGAGGCGGCTGACATCGAGTATCTCAACGAGAACACCAAGACATGGAAGCTCTCGGAGCTGCGCACCGAGAAGTATCGCGCTCTGCTCCATGCCATTGAGGAGGGTGACATTGATGCCTTCCTCGCCAATGACTACGTGGCCATTGACCGCAACCTCACCAACAAAACCGCACGCTCTATCGCTGATATGCTCTGGGCTGCCAAGGGTTCGCCCAACCAGACATCCAACGAAAAGGCGATGCGCAAGAACTTCAAGGACAGCACTGTGGCCGTTTGGGACTTATACGAGGCTGTAGCTCGCGTCAAGCCCGCCGAACCCAACACCACTCCCCGCCCCGTAAAGTAACCCCAATCTTGTACGGACATGCCTTTGGCATGTTGCCTCAAAATGGACACCCCACAACAATCCCCCATGCCCGATACTGACTCTCAATCCACCGCCATCCCCCGCAAGAAGAACGGCGTGCTCAAGTCGCTCCTCCAGTTCGGTGTGCCCCTGATTGTCACTGTGGGGCTTTGTTGGCTCCTCTTCACCGGCATCAATTTTGACGAGATGGTGCGCATCATACGCACTTATTGCAACTTCTGGTGGATAGGTGCGGCATGGGTGGTGGCCATTCTCTCGCACGTGGCGCGTGCCATGCGCTGGCGCATCCAGCTGCAGGCCCTCGGTGTGAATGCCCCGCTCTTTGTGTTGGTGCTCTCTATCTTCGGCACCTATGCCGTCAACCTGGTGTTTCCACGCCTCGGCGAGGTGTGGCGCACAGGATATGTGGCCCAGCGACAGAAGGCTTCGTTTACCACAGTGTTCGGCTCAATGGTGGCCGACCGATTGGCGGACACAGTCACAGTATTCCTCCTCACCCTGGTTACTTTCCTCCTTGCAAGCCGTGAGCTGATGCTCTACCTCGGGCAGAACCCTGACCTCTACAACGATGTGAAGGCTACTGTCACTAATCCGTGGCTTTGGACAGCCATCGGCGCGGTGATCATCGGCATATGGCTTGTGTTCACCCGCATGAGCTCCAACAAGGCAGTGCAGAAAGTGCGCTCACTCTGGCACGGCCTCTGGGAGGGGTTTGCAGTGATTGTCAAGATGCCCGGCAAGGGGCGTTGGCTGCTCCTCACCCTCGCCATATGGGGCTGCTACTTCTTCCAGCTCTATCTGGCATTCTTCTCATTTGACTTCACCACCCAAGTGGTGCATGACTATGGCGTGCTCGCCGTGCTCGTGGTGTTCGTGCTCTCCAGCCTCTCCATGGCCGTTCCCTCCAATGGCGGCATCGGACCCTGGCAATGGTCGGTGATCTTCGGACTGAGCCTCTATGCTGCCGGCATCACAGTGCCCGCCGGCACCGACTTCCAGAGCATGAGCACCTCCTTTGCCAACCTCGTGATGGCGGGCAACACACTCCTGCTTATCCTCCTCGGCATATTCACTTTCATCTGCATAACCATCGACAAGCGCAAATCCGCGTCCCGGAATGCTTGATAACAAACACTGACTATGAGCGAGTTTAATGATTACTTTGACGACCGCGAGGCCCCGCATGACATCTCTGACAACACTTCCGTCTCTTCTCAGGCCTCCGCGCCCTCTGCGGCCAACACTTCATCCACTGTCGCTGACTCTCCTGCCAAGCAGCCGCGCAAGCGACATCGCGGTCGCAAGGTGCTCCTGTGGCTCATTGTGATTATCATCCTTGGGGGCGCAGCTGCCGTATGGCTCCGTTACTATACCCCCTACATCCAGTCGCAGGAGACCGGCTATGTCACCAATATGGAGCGACGCGGACTCATCTTCAAGACCTACGAGGGGCAGATGATTACAGAGAGCGCTCTCACCGACACAGCCCGCGTCTATTCGCGTGACTTCGTGTTCTCAGTGACGAACGACGCTCTCGCCGACTCCCTCCAGGCTCTCAGCGGCTCCGGACGCAAAGTCACCGTAGCCTATGACCGCTATTACGGCGCACTCCCCTGGCGCGGCGCCCAGCCTGTGATAGTCACTGCCATACTTCCCCAAAAGACCTTAAACTAAACCACTGTGTCCGTAATCACCGGACAAAGCCCCGCATAACGCCATGATAGACTTCACATACTGCTCCCCCACCCGCTACATATTTGGTCACGATGCCCAGCTTCACGCCGGCCGCGAAGCCGCCGCCGAGGGCTGGCGCAAGGTTATGCTCGTCTATGGCATGGGCTCTGCCGTAAGGAGCGGTCTCGTGGCTGCCGTCAAGGCATCATTGACCGATGCCGGCATTGAAGTAGTGGAGTTTGGCGGCGCACAGCCCAACCCCACCTCACCAATGGTTTACGACGGCATAGCGTTGGCCCGCAAGGAGCAGGTAGATGCTATGCTTGCCGTGGGTGGTGGCTCGGCTATCGACACCGCCAAGGCCATAGCAATAGGCGTGCCCTACGATGGCGACTTCTGGGACTTCTTCATCGGCAAGACGCCCCCCGTCACATCCCTCCCCGTGGCAACGGTGCTCACCATCCCCGCTGCCGGCAGCGAGAGCAGCGGCAATTCGGTGATCACCCACACCCCTGACAATGTGAAGCTCAGCCTGCGCACACAGTGTCTCCGCCCGGTGTTCTCGCTGATGAATCCGGAGCTGACATTCACCCTTCCGCCTTTCCAGACGGCCTGCGGCATCTGCGACATGATGGCCCATATCTTCGAGCGTTATTTCTCTCCCACTGAGGGCGTAGAGACTACCGACCGTCTCGCCGAGGGTCTCATCATGGCCATTATGACCGAGGGGCCGCGATGCCTCGCTGACCCCAAGGACTATGATGCCCGCGCCAACATCATGTGGGCCGGGACTCAGGCCCATAACGGTCTATGCGGATGCGGCCGCGTGGAGGATTGGGTGTGTCACTTCATGGAGCATGAGATTTCGGCTCTCCACCCCTCCGTAGCCCATGGGGCCGGTCTTGCCGTGATGATTCCCGCATGGATGCGTTTCATGGCTCACCGCAAGCCCGCCAAGGTGGCACAACTCGGTCGTCGCGTCCTCGCCGTGGATGGAGGCCTTGACGACACTGACGCAGCCCTTGCCACTGCCGCCGCCCTCTCCGACTTCTTCGCATCACTCGGTCTCCCCGTCACCTTCGCCCAATTGGGCGTAGACGCTGCCGACATCCCCACGTTAGTCACTCGCCTCCATCAAAACAAAGGCCCCCAAATCGGCGGCTACGCCCCCCTGACCCCCGCCGACACCACCGCCATCTACCGCCTCGCCCTCTAATCCCCGCCTTTATTTAGCTTCCCTCTGCCATCACCGGATCTGGCGGGCGGCGGCGGCATCCCGGGTCAGTTGGGCCCGGAGTGCGGTGAGGTCGGGGAAGCGCTGCTCGTCGCGCAAGCGCTTCAGGAAGGTCAAGGTGACGGGGTGGCCGTAGAGGTCGCCGTGGAAGTTGAGCAGGTGCGCCTCGATGCTCTCACGAGCATCGGGGGAGCGGTCCACGGTGGGACGGTAGCCTATGTTCACTATGGCGCGGTGACGCTCACCGGTGTGGAGCAGCGCATCTGCGGCATAAACTCCCGGGCCGGGCACGGCGGCATCAGCCGACACAGCTAAATTGGCCGTTGGGAAGCCGATGGTGCGCCCCAATTGCTTTCCCTCTACTACCATGCCACTGAGGGTGACGGGACGCGACAGAAGTGCCGCAGCGTGCTCCACAGCCCCCTCGGCTATCAAGCGTCTCACAGCCGATGAGCTTACATGCTCCTCGCCGGCACACCATTCGGGTGCGCACAGCACCTCTACCCCGACCTGAGCACCTGCCTCACGGTAGTCCTCGAAGCTGCCGAGGCGGTCACTTCCGAAACTGTTGTTGAAGCCGAGTATCACCGCCTCCACGCCATAGTCGCGGCGCAGCATCTCCAGGAACTCGCGGGCAGTGAGCCGCCGAAGGTTCTCGTCAAAATCAAGCACCACCACATCCATTACTCCTGCCTCATGGAGCCTCCGCACTCGCTCGTCGAGGGTGCAGAGCATGCGCGGCACCCGTTCGGGGCGCACTGTGGCCAGCGGATGCGTGGCGAAGGTCACGGCTGTGGGCGCAAGAGTGCGCCGCTCACCCTCGCTGATGAGGTGGGCGAGCAGATGGCGGTGTCCCAGGTGCACACCGTCCCATGTACCCACGGCGGCGATGCGGGGACGCGAGCTCTCAGGCGCGGTCAGGAGAGCCATTCGCGGAGTCCCTCGTCGGTAGCCACGTGCGCGGTATGGAAGCCAAGGGCGGCGGCAGCATCGCAGTTGGCCTGTGAGTCATCGAAGAATATTGTGTCAGCCGGATTGATGCCGAGCTTCTTCACGGCGAACTCAAAGATGCGGGCATCAGGCTTGCACACCCCCGCTTCAAAGGAGGTCACAGTGCCGTCAAAATAGTATTTCACATCATGCCCCAGCTTGGCAAACTCGCTGCGTATCTTACCCTCCCACATGATGGGATTGGTGTTGGAGAGCATATACACGCGGTGATGCTCGCGCAGACGGCGCAGCAGGTAGAGCCGGTCCTCAGGGATGCCCACCAGAAACTTGTTGAACGCCTCGGCTATCTGTGCATCTGTCACCGTGGCGGGGACATGCTCATGCACCAGAGCGTAAAACTGATCAGGAGTGATCTGACCGGCCTCGATGTCGCGGAAGAAGCCCCCCTGCTCATAGTCGTTGAGGTAGCGGCTGACGTCGGCAAAACCGAGTTGTTCGAAGGCGGCCACGCAGTTCTCGCGCTTGATGTCCATGATTACCCCTCCGAGGTCAAAGAGGAGGTTGCGTATGGTGGTGTCTATTTTCATCGTAATAATCAAAACAGGAGCCGGTCAACGCATCGACGCGTCGTAGCGGGCAAAGTAGAAGTCGAGAATATCCTTGGCGGCCGTGAAGGAGCTGCGGCGGTTGGCAAGCACTTCACGCTCGTAGCGCTCAAGACGCAGAGCCACCTCAGGGTCGTCATAGAAGTTGCGGCGAAGCTGCTCGTCGATGGTCTCATACATCCAGTAGCGGGCCTGCTGGCGCCGCTTGGTTTCGAAGTAGCCGTTCTCCTTGACGTAGGCGAAGTAGCGGTCTATCATATCCCAGACCTCGGGGATGCCGAGCTCGAAGTAGCCGCTGTAAGTGAGCACCTCGGGCTTCCACCCCGAGGGGGTGGCGGGAAAGAGCATCAGCGCACTGCGGAACTGTGCCTGCGCCAGGCGCGCGCGGTCCACGTTGTCGCCATCGGCCTTGTTGATGACTATGCCGTCGGCCATCTCCATGATGCCGCGCTTTATCCCCTGGAGCTCGTCGCCCGTACCGGCCAGCTGTATCAGCAGGAAGAAGTCCACCATCGAGTGCACGGCGGTCTCGCTCTGCCCCACACCCACGGTCTCGACAAAGATGTTATCATAACCGGCAGCTTCACAGAGCACTATGGTCTCGCGGGTCTTGCGGGCCACGCCGCCGAGTGAGCCGGCAGAGGGGGAAGGGCGGATGAATGCCGACGGATGCACGGCAAGTTTCTCCATGCGGGTCTTGTCGCCGAGGATGCTCCCCTTGGTGCGCTCGCTGGAGGGGTCGATGGCGAGCACGGCGAGCTTGCCACCCTCGCGGAGCACATGTAGTCCGAACACATCTATCGATGTGCTTTTGCCGGCACCGGGTACACCTGTGATGCCTATGCGGCGTGAACGCCCTGAATGGGGCAGACACTTGGCTATCACCTCCTGAGCTATGGCCTGATGCTCCGGTGCAAGGCTCTCAACGAGCGTCACAGCGCGGCTCAGCATGGTGACGTTCCCCTTGAGTATCCCCTCGACAAGTTCTGCAGCACTCGGCAGTTGCTTGCGCTTGCGACGCTTCATGTAGGGGTTCACTTGCGGGGGCTGGGCCACTCCGCCGTTCACGGTCAGCCCGATGTATTCCGGCGAGTTCTCCGGGTGCTCCGGCATGGCGTGGCCGTGGGCTGCGTCGTTGCTGTGATGTCCTTCGGGGTCGAGATATTGTTCAAGGTCAGTGCTCATGGCTCACAGGGGGTAGTAATGGATGGCAGAGGGATATTGGTCTCAGAGGAGACAGTGTCAGTTGAAGTTGCCGACGAGCCGCAGTTTACTCACAGGTGTGACCGGGTCGTCGGTGATGATGATGAGGGTGTCGTTGAGGATGCTCCCGGCTTCAACGGCTGCGGGGTCAAGGGTTATCTTCACCTCGGCACTCTTCCCTCTTTTCACTTTCGCAGGTAGCTTGGCGGGGATGTTCACGCCGGAGGCATGGGTGTAGATGCGGCGTATCTGCAGCGGATTCTTGCCGCTGTTGCTGATGGTGAGCGTCACCTCAGCGGGACTGCCCCCGGGCGCAGCGGGTGTGAAGTCCAGTATTTCTGGCGTGACCTTGACTACCGGAGCCTCGGCACGCTGCTTGTCAGTCAACAGTGAGAAGTCCTCTGTCACAGTAGCCATCCACGGGAGCTCTACGGCGGGCCAGTCGCCACCCTTGGCGGGGATGAGCTTGGCGGTACCATCCACATAGCCCCACAACGGCGACTCGCGGCCATAGAATGTGGTGGAAATCACCATCTGTTCGCCCGGGGGCACTGTCTTGGGGCTCACCATAATGTGTATGTACTCCGGCAACCCCTCGATGACTGGTGTCACGCTGTCGGTGGAGATGTTGTAGGCCTCTATGTAGGTGCTCTTCACCTCATGCCGCTTGAGTTCTCCGAAGGGGAGCATCGCCTGCTTGAGGCGCAGAGGACCGGCTTCCACGGGATATTTGCGGGCCACTGTGGCCGGGGTGGCCACCACTGAGCCGACCACGTGCAGGGTAGTGCGCCGTGGCTCCATATCGGTGTCCACGTAGATTTTCTTGTCGAAGCGCCCGGGACGTCCGGCGGGGTCATAGCTCACGGCGAGCCATGCGGTGTCGCCGTGAGCCACTGCCTTGGTGTCAAACTCGGGGCGCGTGCAGCCGCAGGTGGCGCGCGCGTTAATGATGGTCAGCGGCTCCGTGCCGGTGTTCACCAACGCGAAGCGGGTGCGCACAGGACCGTCGGCCTCGGCTATCACGCCGAAGTCATGGGTGGTCTCCACCCACTCGCCCTTCACCTCGGCCAATATGGCTCCGGGCAACAAGAGCAGTGCGACAAGAGCTGTCAGAGCTGTACGACCCATCACTGTTTATCCTTCGAGTCGGGAATCACCGTGCCCTTGAACTTCAAGCCGATGCGCTTCTTCATCCCCTGGATCTGTACCTGAACCTGGCGATAGAGGGAGCCGGAACGCCCTTCGGGGTCAAAGGTGATGCTCACCTCGCCGCTCTCCCCGGGCTTGATGGGTGCGGTGGTGAACTTGGGGCGTGTACAGCCGCAACCACCGTTGGTCACGCTCACTATGATGGCCGGTGCGCTACCCACGTTGGTGAAGCGGTAAACAGCCGTCACCGGACCCTTGGCGGCGTCAATGCGACCGAAGTCGTGCATGGTTTTCTCAAACTTGATCTCCGGCTTCTTGTCGTCGGCAGCCATGATGCTCACCGGCAGAAGCAGTGCTAAGAGCAGAAGCAGTATCTTCGTTTTCATCATTTGTTGTTGATGAGGTTGGTCATGTTTACATTTATCACAGCCCCGGAGGAGTGGGCGGTGAGCGACGGGGTCATCTGGCTCTGAACGGTGGCGATGCCTCCGGCGAAGTGCCCGGCGTTGTTGGCGCTCACCTTGTAGGTCAACACGTATGTGCCCTTGGGGAGCCGGTCAATGAAGATGCGTGTGTCAGAGTCGCCGGGCACCATATAGAATCCCAAGCCCTGACTCAGCACCGTGGAGGGGAGCTGCTCGGCGGGCTCGAAGCAGGAGGCGCGTTCATCCACTATGGTCACATAGTCCATGTCGCGCCCGGCCTTGACGGTGAGTTGTATGGTGACTTCGCTGCCGAGCTGCATAGTGGTGCTTTCGGTCCAGTTCTGTCCGGCGGCGCTCGCCTTGGGGTCGGCCACGAGGATAGCTTTCTCGATGCTCAGGTCGGGGATGGAGTGGGCCTTTACGTCGGTGGCAGTCTGCTCATAGCGGCTCACCACGGCACCCCACGAGGGGAGTCCCCTCTCATGGCTGATGGTGAGCTGCGCGGCGGTGGCGGCGATGGGCTGCGTGAAGAAGCCGGAGCCGTAGTCGGCACGCTCCACCTCCAGCGGCTTGCCGTCAATCTCCACCTTGACATCCTTTGACGGAGCAATCCAGGTGGGTGAAGTGGTGAGCAGGCCGGCCACGATGAGCGATGCGTCGGGGGTGTTGCCCCAGTCGGTAGCTTCCTTTTGGAAGATGATCCACTGGCGTATGGCATCCACCTCGCTGCCGCGGCTTTTCAGCACGAAGTAGGTGCGGAGGATATGGGTCTGACCAAGCAGGTCAACCCCCTCCCACCACATACCGCGCTCGGGCGACGTCATGGCATACTCGGTGAGCGATGCCAACGCCTCGCGGCCGATGTCGCCGTACCCGTGGTTCTCCAGCAGCAGCGCCACGCGGGCCTTCATCACCGTTCCGTAGTTCTTCCAGCCGGCGCGGGCCTCGCGCAGGGCGGCAAGCGATGCCTGATGTGCCCCCCGGCTCTCGGTGTAGCTGAAAGCCTCGCGCAGCAGCGCGTAGCTTATGAAAGAGCTCTGAGGGTATTTGCGGTAACGCTCGGCGGCCAGGGAGTCGACGTACTCCACGGCGCGGCGGGTCATGTCGTTAAACTCGCGGTCGTCGGGCATCCACCCCATCTCGTTGAGGGCACCTATGAGGGTGAGCACCCTCTCGGTGGCCCACTCTGAGGTGACAGTGCTCTGAGGCAGCCAGCGCCAGCCGCCGTCAGGTTGTTGCAGCTCGCGGAGCTTGGCTATGGCCTGTGTGGCGGCTTTGTCGGCGTTGTCGCCACTGAGCAGCAGCGTCAGGCGTGACATTCGTTCGCTGTCGGAGCGTGCCTGGCGCACCCATGGCGTAGCGGCAAGCATCAGCTGCTTGAGCTGCGGATTGCGCTCAAGCATGGAGGTAAGGGTGGAGTCGCCGCGGTCACTCTCGCTCCACTCTTTGATGGCATCACGGATGGCCGGGTAACGCTCCACAACGTTTTTCGCCACGAGGCTCATCAGCAGGTTGGAGGCAGCTTCGGTGGCACTGGTGGCATTGGCCTCGGAGAGGGTGGGCAGTGCGAGCACGCAGAGCCACAGTGGGTTGTCGCAATACTGGAGTGTGCGCATTGCGTCTGCCGGTGCCGGCTCGATGGCGAGGTTGACTGAGGCTGAGTCGGTGTGGATGTAGAAAGGCTGTGACTCTATCACTGAGGCAGCGGAGGTGAGCACGGGGATGGTGGCCATCTCGCCGTCGGTGAATGTGCCGCTCTGCGCGCTCACCTTGAGTTGGAGCATGCTCCCGCCGGGGAGCTTTACCTCCACTGGGACGCCCACGGTCTGCGAGGCTCCGGCAGTCACGGTGACATTGCTGCTCCCCGTGGCCACCACGCGACCGCTTGTCATGTCGATAGCCTCGGCCCTCACGCAGGCGGTGAGGGCGGAGTCAGTCTTGTTATATACGCTTGACAGCAGTTCCAGCCGGTCGCCCGAGCGCACGAAGCGCGGCAGGTTGGGCTGCACCATCAGCGGCTTGGAGGCCACGATGGTGCGCTTGGCGGAGGCGGTGAGCAGGTCACGGGTGAACGCCACCACGTCAAGTTGCCAGGTTGTGACGGCGTTGGGCAGTGTCACCTCCATCTCCAGATTGCCCTGTGCATCGGTGACAAGCAGCGGCTTGAACAGTGCGAGCGGTATCTCTGACGGTCGGTAGTCTATGTCGGGCATCGTGGGAACAGTCCCGGGTGTGCCGCTGCCGGTGTCGGTCGCTGCGTCCGCACTCTCGGCCACGGCCACTTCTACTTCCTCCTTCATCTCATTGACGGCCATCAAGTCAATCTCCCCCTCACCGCTTTCAGCCTTGGCCATCATGGGTGCGGATGACATCTTCATCTGCGCATTTGCGTATGTCCCCCGGATGCGGATAGTCCCGCCGGTGAGCGACCGTCCCCAGAGCTGCCAGTCGGGCAGGGTGAGTTGGGGGAACTCGGCGTGATTCACATTGCTCCAGGCAGAGGCATGGAGTGTCCCGCGATAAGGGGCATTGTAGGTGATTATGTCAAGCACACCGGGCGATGTGGCGAAGCTGAAATCGGCCTTACGGAGCTTGTCGAGGGCTTTGCTGTACATATCCATCATCACGGCACCCTCCACCGGCGTTCCGTCCTCATACTCCAGGCGGAAGCGCCAGGTGTCAGTGGCCTGCGGCTCGGTGCGGTCACGCAGGGTGGTGGTGACAAGACGCAGCTTGCGCTCTGAGTCTTTGCGGGTGAGCCACACGGACGCTTCGCCGCTCTTGAAGTCGCGGATGGAGTAGAGCGACACTGTGGCATGATCAAGCCCGGCGGGGAGCTTGACATCTACGTCGGTCATGCCGCCGGAGCTTTTGAGCCAGCGACGCTCCTTTACCTTGCTGTTGGCGGGGTCATAGATGGTCAGCAGCACATGGCTCTCACCGGCAGGCGTACCGTAGTGGATGGTGGCTTTCCCGTCATTAGGTGTGGTGATGCGTTGCTGCGGGGTCCACACTGCGGCATCCGTTGGCGACTGCGCCCCCTTGGCGAGCGAGTAGAGGGTGATAATTCCCGCGCTCACCGGCTCGGAGTCGGGGATAGAGGGCACGTCCAGCTTCACCTCATACCGTCCGGGCGTGAGGGCCGCGAGGTCAAGGCTCGGTGCAGCGGAGCTGAATGTGCCGGTGGCCACGGCAACGCCGTTGCTGTCGTTAGTGCTCTCCTTGCCGGCGAGGTACACGCGATAGCGCACATCTGCCGTCAGTGGCTTGCCGTTGACATCCGTCAGGGTGAAGGCGTTGGGAACCACCGGCTTGCCCAATTCGGCATTACCGGGGAGCGTGACGCTCAGCAGGCAGAGCTTGCTCTTGGCAAAGCCCGCGGTGGCGCGCTGCGACTCTCCGGATGGGCTCACGGCGGTGACAGCGGCGGTAAACACGCCGCGAGGATAGGGTGCGGAGGCGAGCACTGAGTCGGCCACGGCAAACTCAAATGTGCCGTCAGCCGCCGAGGTGGTCTTGGCGGTGTAGAATGACAGTGAGGGCTGCGAACTCCACCAACAGAAGCGGGCGTTGTCTGAGCTCAGGTTGAGGTTCACCTCGCAGCCGCCCAGGACCATGCCGGTGTATGTGTCAAGCCGTCCCTTGATGAGGTAGCTCCCCGTGGCGTCGGGGCGAGGCTGCTCCAGTGTCACCTGATAGGTGGGGAGCTTGTAGTCGCTCACCTCCAAGGGGGTATAGACGGTGGCTAAGATCTTCCCCTTTTTCCCCTTTTCGCCATGCTCGCGCAGGGTCATGTAGAGTGTGAATGTGCCGGGCAGACGGTCGGCGGGCAGTGTGAACGTTCCGCTGACGCGGCCCCAATGGTCGGTCACGGCCTCTACCGAGGTGATTTCCTCATAATTGGCATCGCGCAGCGCCACGGTCACGGGCTGTCCCTCGGTGAGGCTCAGCGCGTAGCCTTCGGTGACGTAGAATACGCCGGCCCACTCCACGGAGTCGCCGGGATGATAGAGCGGCAGCGAGGTGAATCCTTCGCCGCGCCACTCCTTGATAGGGTACTTGCCACCTTGCACTCCACCCCACAGATTTACGGGGTTGGAGATGTCTGACCCGCTGCGGGCATAGACGAATGACTTCACCCCGGCGGGGAGCGCAAATCCACCCTCGGCATCCGTGGCACCGAGCTTTGTCGACACCCACGTCATGTCGGGGCGGTGGTAGTTAAACACGTTCACTCCCTTCTGCGGCTTGCCGCTGAAGCCATCCACTACATAGAGGTTGTGGCTCTCCAGCGACGCATCGAAGGGGGCGAGCTTGGTGCAGGTCACCACGCGCATATTCTGCTGTGCGGACTCTGTGCTCTGTCCGGGGTAGCTCACCGTCAGTGAGTAATAGCCGGGCTTGTCGATGGTGACTTCCGTCACGCTCTTGGCCGTAAAGGGCACATTGCCGGATGCCGTGCACGGATATTCGCGTATCAACTTTATCCCTTTCACCTTGGCGGGGTCAAGGTTGCTCTGGTTTACTGTCACCCCCTCGGGGAGTTTCCAGAGGGTAATTACATAGTCGCTGACGTTGCCCACATTAGCTGTCACCACCATCGGCATTCCGGGATACACGGTGAGAGGTGCCTGGATGTTGACTCTCCCGGCGGCCAGGGCGGCAAGAATGTCATCCACGGCTCCGATGCGGAAGTAGCCGGGGTAACGGCTCTTGACGGACTCGGCGGCGGCATACATACGCTTACGCTCAGCTTCGCCGGCGGCATACGGGTCCATGGCCACAACCACCTCGGCGGCGGCAGGCGTTAACCCGATGGTGCGGTCAAACAAGGTGGCGAGCCGAGCAAAGCGGCTGTCGCTGTCTCCGTCATTGCCCGTCAAGGCATTGTCGGCCTCGGAGTTCATACGCCGAAGCTCCCACAGTGTCTGTTCGGCGGGGTTGGAGGCATTGGCTTCCACCATCTTGGTGAGCAGTGCGTTGAGGGCTTTGCGCGAGGCTTCATTGGCGCGTCCTAACCGCTCGTAGATGGCGGCGGCACGGTCTGCCGTGAAGTCAAGGAGGGTGGGCTTGTACACCTCCACGGCCTCGGGCTGATACTCTATCACCCCCTGCATGGTGGTGACGGGGGCACTCAGGGCATCGCCGGCGCTCAGGGCTGACGCTAACAGCGAGGTGATGCGCTCCGTCATCTGCGCGCCGGTCCATGTGCGGTAGTCAGAGCCGGCAGCTGCGGTGGTCACGGGCCGCTCGTCATACTTGCTGCGCTCTGAGGTGTACACGTTGGTGTATACCTGTGCAAGCAGCAGGTCGAGCAGCGCGGCGGTGGCGCGGTCGCTCTCCTTGGCGCGAAGCGCGGCTATACGTTCTGTCACAGCCGGGATATTGTCTGTGCTTATGGCTGTCTCGGCAAGTGACAGGTTGAGCAGTGCGCGCAGCATGGCGCGTGAGTCGGTGGCTTTTGACAGCTGCTCTCTTGAGTCGCTCTCCACGGTGCGGGGATAAGCGAAGTCAGGACGGGCATAAAGGTCAGAAGCCGCAAAGGCCCCGGCGGAGCACATTGCGGCAAAACATGCGGTGGCAAGCCCCGCAAAAGCTCTCAGTGGTCTGTTCATGGGCGGGCGTGTTTGCGCAGGTCGCGCATGATCTTGCGCTCGGCGTCGCCGAGTTTGAAGAGCTGGCGCGGGGTGAGCACTTTCTTGTATTCGTTGAAATATTTCATCTCCAGATTGCCCACACCCTGAGCGGCCTCTACCTCCAGCCGCGCAGCTTCCACAAGCTCACCATCAGAAGCCTTGGCTTTGGCGTTGACAGCCTTGCGGGCCTTGCGGGCCTTGGCGTAGAGATTGCGGCGGTCGCGGTCAAGAGCGTCATAGAGCGCGAAGAACTGTGTCTTCTGCTCCTCCTTCAGCTCAAGCTCGCGTGCCAGGATGTCATGCTTGTAGTCTGCCATCTCGGCCTCCCAGCGCTGCCGCTCGGCAGGGGTGGAGGGGCGCTTCTGTTGCTCGCCGGCGCGGGCACTCATGGTCACGGCCAGCACCATGACCATCATAGTCAAGGCGCGGTGCCACCGGGGGGATATGCAGTGTTTCATATTCTCTTAACGCGTTATGGGCTCGGATGGGTCAAAGCCGTTCTCATATAGGTGGTCCATCAGGTCGGTGTCGTCCATGGTACCCGGGGCAGCCTCGTAGATGTATTCATCCACAAACTGCTGGTCCTGAAGGGCTTGGGCTAAGGCGGGACGGGAGTCGATGCTCAGTCCGGTGGCGGAGCCGGCTCCGAGGCCGAACACCTGCATCATGCACCACACGCCGGCAAACATCGCCGCCAGATACACGTAGGGGCGCACGCGCTGCCACAGTGACCGCTGCGGGGCCTCCGTGGTGTCTTCGCGCTCCCACTCCATCTCGGGGAGCTTCGCCGAGATCCGCTCGGCAAGCGTCTCGAAGTACCCGTCAGGCACCTGCATACCGTCACGCCGCTCGGCGCGCGCCAGGATGTCGGGGAGTTCAGGGGTATCGTTGTGTTTCATTGCTGTCTGTCATGGCCGCTGTCACATATGCGCGGCTTCACTCTGTTTGACTGCTTTGTGGCGCCAAGGTTTAACACAATCACTCCAGCTCGCTGAAATGCTTCTCTATCTTCTTGACGGCAAGGTGATAAGATGCCTTCAACGCCCCGACACTCGTGCCAAGGATTTCTGACATCTGCTCATACTTCATGTCGTCGTAATACTTCATGTTAAACACCAGCCGTTGCTTCTCGGGCAGTTCGGCCACGGCCTTTCGGAGCTCCAAGGCCAGCTCGTCGCCATCCACATGCTCGTCGGCAGCGATGGTGTTGACTATCATCGAGCTCTCGTCGTCGATGCTCACGTCAAGGCGCTTGCGCTGACGTTCCAGGAAGGTCAGGCTCTCATTGATGGCTATCTTGTGGAGCCACGTCGACAACTTGGCCTCGCCGCGGAAGCCGTCGAGGCTCTGCCACGCCTTGATGAAGGTGTTCTGCACCAGGTCATCGGCATCGTCATGGTTGTTGACCATGCGGCGTATCTGCCAATAGAGCTGCGGGCCGTACAGGCGCATCACGTCGGCAAACGCCGCGCGGGCCTGCTGCGGGTCGCGCAGACGCGACACCAGCGGCGCGTCATCTATGGCCGGGGCTTTGGCGGGTTTGTCGGGGTTCATGGCTATGAGGCTTGTTGGTTGGTTGCGGTGGTCAGCGGCGTCCCTTCTGAGGTGTGGCATACACTGCCGGGTATGAAGCGCGGGTCTTGCCGGAGGCTATGTTGCGCAGCTTCCCGGAGATCAGCTGACGCCGGATGGGTGACACGCGGTCGGTGTACACCTTGCCCTCCAGATGGTCATACTCATGCTGTATCACCCTCGCGGCGAAGCCGGTGAACTCCTGCTCGTGCGGCTCGAAATCCTCGTCCACCCAGCTCAGGCGCACATGCTCCACGCGGCTCACGTTCTCCGACAGCCCGGGCAGGCTCAGGCACCCCTCGCTGCGGCTCACCTCGGGGCCGTCGAGCACTTCGAGGCGCGGGTTGATGAGGGTCATCTTCAGCCCCTCGCACTCTGCGAAGTCCTCGCCAAGCGGCGAGGCGTCAATCACTATGATGCGGTCATTGCGGCCTATCTGAGGGGCGGCAAGGCCGATGCCCTCAGTGGCATACATCGTGTCATACATCTGCGCCACCAGCTCTTTCAGCCCCTCGTAGTCGGGGCCTATATCCTCCGACACCTTGCGGAGCACCGGGTGGCCATACATATATACTTTTAGCATACTGCAAAAATACGCATTTTTTAGAGGTTGTTTTTAAACAAGCTCTTATTTCTTACTCAGCTTCTCGGGCGCGGGGAGCAGCCGGGGCAACGACAGTGAGTAGCGTAGAGCGAGCACGCGGAGCACTATGATGGTGGCGGCGCAACCAAGCTGTTGCAGGTAGGCACTGGCCCCGAAGTAGAGCAACAACCAGTAGACAAGCGCCCCCGCCAGACACGCCGTGGCGTAAATATCCTTGCGAAACACCAACGGCTCTTCGTTGATGAGGATGTCGCGGATCACACCGCCGAAAGCACCGGTGATCACGCCCATCACGGTGGCCACCCACATCGGGTAGCCTACGGCGAGAGTCTTCTGTATGCCGATGACGCAGAACAGGGCCAGACCAACGCTGTCAAACGTGAACAGCAGTTTGTCACGCCTCACCAGGAAGCTCCTGAACAGTATCACCAACAGCAGCGACAGCGCCGTCACGGCAAGATACCACCAGGTCTGCATCCAGAACACCGGGATGTCAAGCAGCACGTCACGCAGCGTGCCGCCACCGATGGCCGTCACAAGACCCACTATGTAGGCCCCGAACCAGTCAAAGCTCTTGGCGGCGGCAAGGCGGATGCCGCTCACGGCAAACGCCACTGTCCCCGCCACCTCGATGATGAAGAGCAGTGTGTCTTCCATCAGAGGGCGTCAACGCGACGCTTGAACGCTATCATCCGCAGCGCGGCTTCGCCGGCTTCGGCTCCCTTGTCGCCGACCTTGCCCCCCTTGATACGGGCCGTGGCCTGTGCGTCGTTCTCCACGGTGAGCACGCAGAATATCACCGGCGTATCCACGTCGGCGTTCAGCTGGGTGATACCCTGGGTCACGCTCTGGCACACGTAGTCGAAGTGAGGGGTATCACCGCGCACCACGCATCCCACTGCTATCACCGCGTCATACTGGCTGCTCTCAATCAGCTGTGAGGCTCCGAAGGTCAGCTCTATGGTGCCCGGCACCTCGAAGGTGTCTACATCCTCCTCCTTGAGGCCGTGGCCAAGGAGGGTCTCGCGGGCCGATATGGCAAGCGGCAGGGTGATATGTGAGTTCCACTCGGCGCGGACTATCGCCACGCGTGCACCCTCGATGGTGGGTGTCTGGCTGGTTGGTGTTGATTGTGACATATTCTGATGGCAGCCCCACGGCTGCGGATTTATTTGTTTTTAAACAACCTCTAAGTAATGAGATTATCACTCCAATCCGTACTCGCGGATCTTGCGGTAGAGGGTGCGCTCGGAGATGTTGAGCTCGGCGGCGGTATCCTTGCGCACGCCGCCGTTACGCTCTAAGGCACGGCGGATGGTGTCGCGCTCGGAGTCTTCGAGCGACAGCGGCAACGGTTCCGCAGGGGTGCTGTGGCTGAACGCCGCTGTCTGTCCTGTCGGCACAAGGGCCGCAGTCACTCCCGGGGTGTGGCCGGCTGAGTTTTCGGTTTCGGCAAAGGGGAGGAGCGGCTCTACGGCTCCGCGGGCTCCGCTCAGGCGGTCCACCTCGCGGCGCAGCTCTTCGAGCTCCCTGCGCAGCCCTAACACCATCCCCACCAACGCCTCGCGCTCTGTGGCGTAGTCATGGCCCCCGCTCCCCGCAAGGGCGGGGGTATAACGTGTGGCGGCCTCCGGAAGGTACTCCTCAAGGTCGGCAGCGGTCACCTCGGTGCCCGCATGAAACAGAGCCACCTGGTCCACTATATTCTTCAGCTGACGCACGTTGCCGGGCCACCGGTAGCGCAGCAGCCGTTCGCGGGCATCCTCGGCAAAGGTCACCGGCGCGGTCATCTGACGCTCGGAGAAGTCGGCGGCAAACTTGCGCGCAAGCAACACTATGTCGTTGCCCCTCTCACGCAGCGGCGGCACATGAATCAGCACCGTGGAGAGACGATAATACAAGTCTTCACGAAACCTCCCCTCGGCCACGGCGCGCGGCAGGTCGACATTGGTGGCGGCCACCACACGCAGGTTGGTGCGTTGCACCTCGCTGGAGCCCACCTTTATGAATTCGCCGCTCTCCAGCACCCTCAGTAGCCTGGCCTGGGTGGTCAGAGGCAGCTCGGCCACCTCGTCAAGGAAGATAGTGCCCCCGTCAGCCTCCTCAAAGTACCCCTTGCGGGAGCCTACGGCCCCGGTGAAGGCGCCCTTCTCATGGCCGAACAGCTCGGAGTCGATGGTCCCCTCGGGGATGGCACCGCAGTTCACGGCGATGTACTTGGCATGTTTGCGCGGCGACGCCGCATGGATGATTTTCGGGAAGAACTCCTTGCCGGAACCGCTCTCGCCGGTCACAAGCACGCTCAGGTCTATCGGGGCCACCTGCAGAGCGCGGCTCACAGCCCCTTCAAGGGCCGGAGCCGTCCCCACGATGCCAAACCGTTGTTTTGCCTCTGCTACTTTCATATCGCTGCTGTCTGATCGCTGCTTCTTGATGTCAGAGTGTGCGCCGGTCAGTCCCGGTGGGCATCTTTCGCCAACGCAGGGCGTAGGTACGCTCCTTCAGATACTCGCCAAGCTCCTCCACGCTCCCGGAGTGAGCCTTGATCTCCTCCACGGTGATGGGGTCGCCGATGCTCACGTGCATCGTCTTGTGCCGCTTGCCGAACACCTCCGCCGGCAGTCGCAGCGTGCGCAGCTGCCAGCTGATGCGCCCCAGCAGGTTGAACCACCAAGAGTTGCTGTCATGGAAATATATCGGCACAACAGGCACCTTCAGCTGCTGGATCAGGCGTATCACCGTCGGCTGCCACTCGCGGTCCTCCAGCTGCAGCTTGCCGTTGAGCTTGCTCACAGCCCCCGCCGGGAAGAACCCCAGCGGCTCGCCGCGCTTCACCTGCATGATGGCTTCCTTGATGCCCTGCATCGACACCGCCTTCTTCTTGGGGTCGTCCGAGGCAAGCGCGTCTACCGCTATGAAGTTGGGACGCATCGCCGTGATGTGGTTCAGAATCATGTTCACCATCACCTTGAACTTCGGCCTGCGCTTCGTCAGCAGCCTGATCAGCACAATGCCGTCAAGAGCCCCCAGCGGGTGGTTGCTCACCGTGATAAACGGGCCGTCGCCCATACGGTCAAGCACCTCCTCACCGTCGGTCACAACAGTGATGTCAAGCTCCTTGAGCACACCCTTCACAAACGCCGGGCCCGGCGTGGCATGGTTGTGGGCATGCAGCGCGTTGCACTTGTCGAGGCTCAGAAACTTCATCACCCCCTCGATGAGTCCGCGGTGGCCCGCCAATTTCGGAACCATCCCCACGATGTCATCATAGTCAAGCACATTAGCCTTAAGCCCCTCCACCTCCGGAGGTGCCACCACATCAGCCATATCCACAGCCCCCGTGCGGGCCTCAGTTGTATCAGTCTTCATACCCAAAGATATTTAGCAAACAAAGATACAACTTTTTCTCCAACCCCTACCTGATGGAGTGCGGAGACCCCTACGGTTTAAGTCCCGCCATACGCACTTCGGACTGTAATTTAGCGTCCGCAGGACGCTGATTTACCGTAGCCCCGGAAGCCGGAGCGGCAGCGCAGGCATCCGGGGTCTTAGTCAGCGCGGCAAAGGGCGTCTGGAGGACGCCGATTTACATCATCACCTCCGCCATCAGTTCTGCAACACCCGCGTTAAGGTCATTAACCGATGTTCACTCTGCCGGAATCTCCACGGAGTAGGTGCTGATATAAGGCTCGCCACCGATGTAGACGATGGTGTAAGCGTAGCCGATGCGCACCACATCATTGTCGCTCTTCACCGGCATACCCATCGACGTCACGGTGTCATCGCCGGACTCGAAGCTGATTTCAGTGCCGTCTGACGTGGTAAACTCCAGCTCCAGCCAGTCGGCGGGCAGCTTCTCAGGCTTTGCAAGCCTTTCAAGAGGCACATAGCCCTCATTCACCTGCTCAAACTTCTCCTTCATGAAGCCCGTGGCCGAGGCATCCCAGCGCACCTTGACGTAGTCTCCCTTCACGCGGATCACCTCAACCACGCGCCCGCGCTCCAGCGTCAGCGGAAGCATGCCTCCGCGCCCGTCCTGTATCTCAATCTTGCGCGAATTGTCGTTGTCTTCGCTGTATACATTTGTCTCAGCTGTCACTGCCACAAAGTCGCCGGCGGAAAACACTGCCTTGCTGCGCGGACGCCGCTTCTCAGGCTCATCCTTTTTCTTTATGACGATGCGTAAGTCGCGGAGCGTCAACGGCCAGTCAAGCGTAGTCTTGGTCTCCACGCCCGTATACATATCGCGGTACAGGCTGTAACCCGGCTCCCACGTAGTGTTTTTGATGGTGTACTTCACATTGTTGGCCAGCGACGTGGGTAACGCGCCCGTGATGCTCACATTGTCCACATACCCCTTGGTGTCAACCACCAGACTCACATCAAAGTCATATGTGCCCTCAGTAAGTTTCTCTGCGAAGCTCTTCGGCAGACGGTTCACTATCAGTCTCTCAAGGGCCATCGTGCCACCGGGATACCGCGGAGGCACCATGATGGTCTTGCCCGACTGAGCCTCCGGTGCCGGCACGCTGTCATGCCCCAAGTCATATTCCGGAGCCTCCTCCGGCTCAAACTTAGTGCCGTCAGCAGCCTTAATCGGATGCGGGCAGCAGATGATGCTTGTCATCTCAACGTGAATCCAGTCACTCCCGATGCACCGGCTCGTTAAAGTGTCAGGCACGGTTGTATCCACAGGCTCTCGCTTGGTCTTTGGCTTGTTGCGAGGCTCACCCGGGTACACCGTCATTGAGGTTATAGTGCGTTTGGCTTTGCCGTACACATATTTGGTCGGCTCAGTGCTGCCGTAATGACCGCCAATGATGTAAAAAGCCCGGAATTTTTTGGGTATTTGATGCCGTGTTCCGTTTTTCTCTGTGTAAGCCCAGCTTTTAGGAACGGAAAACTTCATATAATATTTTTCAGGACGGCCATCATTCTTAGATATTAGTTTGCCCTTGTAGTTATATATTGCACCAATCCCGGTGTAATTAAGTGTCAACACGTCAGCCGGATCTTCAACAAGAAAACTTATGGCCACCAGCCCAAAGTCATTGCTTTTATATTTTTTACCGGGTATCTCACGGCAATGGATGCGAAACTGGTGGCGCATCTCCGTCTTCCTTACATTACGCCCCGTTTTAGGGCTCTTCACAGTCCTCTCCTCAGGCACCAGACCAATATATTCCACATATTCCACGTCAAAACCCGTCTCATCGTTTTGCACAAACGGTATAATTTGGCCGCTGGTCAGTGGATAGGTCGTAAACGGGAGCTTGTCTATGGCGCGGCGCATATCTGAGTACTCCATATATTCGTCGTTCTCAGATGTGCGATAGTCAAGTGTGTCAGCAGAGGCCTTCAGCGGTGCCGCCATGGCACAGATCAAAGCACTGACAAGCCACAATATCTTGCTGTATCTCATTGTATGTAGTATTGTGTGTAAATGAAGCTGCGGCAAAAAGAGCCATTTATGGTGGTTCTTTACCGGAATACGCCAACAGCACCCATCTGTTAAACAAAATTAGCCATGCAAGTCGTCAGGGTTCCGGAGGGTGCGTTACAGTATCACCTTCTTGACGAAACCATCAGCGGACACTATATAAGTTCCCGGGGAGAGGGATATATGATGAACCCCTGCTGAGTATTCTGCCACCTTGCGTCCCCGGATGTCGTGGATGATGAGATTTCTGTCAGAGCTTATTTCCAAGACATCTCCGATGATGCTTAACTGAATCCCCTCGGCATCTGCCTTCACATCTTCGATGCCGGAGAAATCGCGCTCACGGATGTATGAGAAATTCTTCCATATTGTCGCCTCACGATATGCCTCTGCACATCCTGTCGGAACCCACAGCGTAGCCGCCTTATAGATTTCGGTCTTGAATGAGTTGGCATGCGGTGGCGTGGTGGTCTTTACGGTTAGGTTTTTGAGGTTTGTAAAGTAGTAGAGATTTACGTTTGTCACATTTCTCCCCAGTTCTACTTTGGTCAGCTTGTCGCAGCCTCTAGGGTTACCGGAAATGTTTGTCAGCCCGTCACCGTAAATAATCTCCGTGAGATTGGGGCATTCTTCCAGATATCCGAACGATGTTACACTGTCAGGAATTTTCAGTGAGCTGATCGCAGTCTTGCTGAACGCATGGTCGCCGATTTCTGTGAGCTTGTCGCCCAGAGTTACTTGCGCCAGATTCGCGCACTCATAAAATGCGTAATAGCTTATCTCCTCTACATTGCTCAGGTCAACGGAGGTCAACGAAGTGCAGTTACGGAATGAATATCTGCCAAGCTTCTTGATGTTGCTGAAATCCACGTCTGTCAGATTAACACAATCTGTGAAGCAGCTGCCGCTGATCTCATTGCAATAATCCGTAAAGCTAACTTTCCGCAAGGTTTCGCGGTTAAATCTTGCAGTAACATTCCCGCGAAGTGTCAGGCTCTCCAATGGCGAATCCTTTGCAAGTGCATCATCAAGTCCATTGAGGGCTTTTTCACCGCCGATGGTGATTGATGTCAGATTTTGACAATTGTCCAGACACGACGTGGCGATAGTAGAGAGTGACATTGGGAAAACAATGCTTTTCAGAGAATTGCATCCTTTGAACGCTTTACCATCTATGCGGGTTACATTTTCTCCAAAGGTTATTGATTCAAGGGATGTGTCACCCTCAAACAAACTTTCGGAAACTGTCGTTAGGGATTGTGGCAATTCTATGCTCTTGAGCGCCGTACAGCCGGCAAAAGAACTGATGCCTGTCTTCGTGAGTGTCTCGGGAAGCACCACACTCTCCAGAGAGGTGCAATCTTTAAACGCGTTGTTGCCGATGCTCTCTATGCTCTCCATATGCAGCTCTTTCAGCGACTTGATGCCCATGAAGATATCGGCCTGAACTTTTGTGGCATATTGATCGTAGCGTACTTGCACCAGCGAGGTTGCTGTTTCCCGAAACACCCCGCTGTCGTAGATGGTGACATTCCCATGGAATACGAGCCTCCTTAATCCGGTGGCATCCATTTTGCTTACGGCCAAATCTTTTGGCCCGCCCCATTCGATGTGTGCAAGGCTATTGCATCCCGTGAAAGCATACTCACGGATTGAGGTGACGCTGTATGGCAGGTCAAGGCGTTGCAATGAGGCGCAGTCATAAAATGCCCTCGGACCAATGACTTCCAATTGAGGCGTCGTATCGCTCATATTGAGGCTGAACGTCACTGCCTGAAGCAACGGACAGTTTTCAAAGGCCCCTACGGTGTTAGTATAGGTGTAGCCTGAGCCCAAACTCCGCACTGACCATGGAATGTCAACATAAGTCAGCAGCAGGCAGCCATAGAAAGCTCCGGGTTCTATGTATTTGGTGTGGCACCTAACAGAAGTGCTGTTATGGCACAGCAGTTGGCAAAGGCATTCTCGCGAATATATTCTGCATCGACTGAAACAAATCCGAGTGTGTAGCAATTCGCAAATGCCTCTTTACCAATCTCTGTAATGGATTGCGGTATAATTACCTCTTCAATATTCACGCAGTTGCCAAACGCTCGCTCACCTATGTATTCCAGCCCTGAAGGAAACACCACATGTTTGATTTTCTCATTCCCTTCGCCGAAGAATGCCTTTGCTGCAATTCCGGTTACTGTGTGGCCCTCGACGGTGCTTTGGATATTAACCGTGCAATCATAGCCTACTACGGTACCGGGTGTGAATCCTATACAAGTGGCTTCTGTGCTTGAGGTAGAAGTATAGCGCAAACCCATGACATCCCAAGTGTTGGCTGACGACTCAAGCGGAACTGTCAGTGCAAGTGCTATCCCGGCGATGAAACGCATTATGTTTTGACCTGCTTTCATATTCGTTTCGTGTGGAGCAATGAGGAAAAAGAATTAAAACGATGGTGTTGCAAAACCTCCTGAGGGGCGTCCGCAGGGCGCTGATTTACAACCTCTATGCGGCAACAGAAGGTTCCGCAACACCCTCACGCAATTGAGGTTTAATAATACGTGATGACTTGGGTCTCGGTGTACTTGCCGTTCACTTTACGCTTGGTCCAGTTGCCATGAGAGTCGGTGCTCAGGTACTGGAAGGTGCTGGTGTCTGACCACTCCTCCCCTTCATCTATCCCTGAGCTGCTTTCTTTATAGGGCAGTTTGTCGGACGTAGTCTTGTAGAGGTACTTGGAAGTGCTCTCTGCGAGCCACATATTACGGTTTATGGTGGTCAGCTGCCCGTTGGCATTAAAAATGTATGTTGTGGACAGGCTTTCCCCCACATCTTCCGTGTCCACGCGCTTGTTCTTCCCGTAGGTGATCACCACGGGCGTAGATCCTTTCTTGTATCTGGTGTCTGTCGACCATGTGTACGTCTCGGTGTTCCCCCACATTGTTGCGGATGTGAGCTGCCCCTTGGCGTTAAACTTGTAGGTGGTGACCTGCGTTTCGCCGTTGGCGTTGGAGGTAATCTTCACAGTCTTTACAGGCCCGTACAGACCCAGACAGCGCGCGTCGGTCATCTCCGACTTGGCGATACCGGCGGTGGTGGCCTTCTTGGCGGTCGCTGCGGTCTTCTTGGCGGTCTGCGCCATTACAGGGCTTCCTGCGCCGGCCACAAGTGCCAGAGCAAGCAGCAGTGTGCTCAATGTTTTCATAAGCAAGATTTTATAAGATTGGTGATTGAAGGGCAAATTTACCCAAAAATACCAAAATTACCCCCCCCCATTTGTTAAATAAGGTTAACGATGCGAAACATCCATTTTCCCTCCCATGGAATGAATTCGATGGGGCGGGTTTGTCATGGCATCCGCTCCAGCAGTTCCCCCCGGAGGGCTGCAGGAAGCGTGATGCCGCGGCGTCCCAGGCAGCGCGCCCACTCGGAGAGCTCGCCGGGCAGCGTGGTGTCCATCACCTGGCGAAACTCCTCGATCTCGGCCTCTGTGTAGCTGTCTGCCTTGCGGCCCGTGAACCGGTCAAGCTCCTCGTCGTCAAAATACAGATTCTCCGTGCGTTTGGGCAGCCCCTTCTCGCACACCTCATGCAGCCCGCAGCAGATGCCGCCATGTGACGCGCATCCCGTAGCCGTCTCACCGGCAGCTGTCTCACCGGCGGGGGCTGCCTTGGCGGGGGTCAGCCCATGTGTCAGCGACACGCCACGCGCCTTGCGCCGGCGCGCCCACGCATAGAATATCAGCGCGCTCACGCCCAGCCACAGCACAAGCAGGGCTATCGGAATCCATCGCGATGAGGTAGCGTCAACCACGGCTCACAATCATTGAAATATCACCCCTCAATCAGTCTCCTCTCCGGCCGCAGGCTGCTCCCACGGCTCGGACGCATCAAGCAGCGTGAACCCGGCCTCGCGCAGGTGGTCCCAATACTCGGGGTAGCTCTTGGACACCACCTCAATGTCATTGACTATTATCCCGGGGATGCACAGTGCCGTAGGCGCAAAGGCCATGGCCATACGGTGGTCGGCATAGGTGTCAAACACCGGCATCTGCGTGATGGGCAGCCGCCGTCCGGTCCACTCCATCACATTGTCACCCTCAATCTCCACCGCGACGCCTATCTTGGCGAGCTCCCGACGCAGTGCCTCCAGCCGGTCGGTCTCCTTGATGCGCAGCGAGTGGAGTCCGGTGATGCGGAACGGAATCCCCACCAGCGCACATGTCACGATGATGGCCTGTGCCAGGTCGGGGCACGATGCCAGGTCTGCCGTGAAGCGGGCATCCTGGTCGGGCGATGCCATCAGGTCAAGCCCTCCCTCCTCACCCGGCACGGTGTCGATGCCGAGCGAGGCAAAGAGCCGCGCTGCCACCCGGTCGCCCTGGATGCTGTCAAGCGTCACGCCGTCAAGGGTGATGAATCCGCAGCTCACGGCGGCAATCTCCAGCCAGAAGGCGGCGGCGCTCCAGTCACCCTCCACCGTCGTGTCGGCGGCGCGGTATGCCTGCGGCTTCACCGTGATGACATTCCCCTCAAAGTCGGCCTCCACCCCCCGTGCGGCCATCATGGCCAGCGTCATGGTGATGTACGGCCGCGACGCAATCTCGCCGCGCAGTCGCAGTGTCAGCCCCTGCTCCATCAGAGGTGCTACCATCAGCAGGGCCGAGATATACTGGCTGCTGATGCCCGCCTCTAACTCCACTTCTCCGCCGCGTAGCTTGGAGCCGCGGATATGCAGCGGCGGGAATCCCTCCTCACCCGCATACTCTATCTCTGCCCCTAGGCTCCGAAGTGCCTCCACAAGCGGGGCTATTGGCCGCTGCCGCATACGCTCTGAGCCGTCGAGGGTCACGTCGGCGCCATCCTGTGCGGCATAGTAGGCTGTGAGGAAGCGCATGGAGGTGCCGGCGGCTCCCACATTCACCTCGCGGGCCCCCGGCCCCTGAGCAAGGGCGGCGGCGAGCACCTCGGTGTCGTCACAGGCGGCAAGGTTGCTCACCGTGCCGGGTGCCTCGGTGAGGGCTTCGAGGATGAGGGCGCGGTTGCTGATGCTCTTGGAGGGGGGCATGGTCACGCGCGCCTGGAGCATTTCATCGGGGGGGAGTATGCGGTAGTTCATGGTCAGATGGTGGAGAGGAGATACTTCTTGAACGGGGCGAACGCGCGGCTCATCGCCACGCTCTGCTTCTCCCCCTTGAGGAACGCGCCCAAGCGCGCCGGGATGGTCACCTTGCTGCCGGTGATCTGCTCCACGGTGTCCTTGAACTTGGCCGGATGGGCGGTCTCCAGGAAGATGCCGGTCTCGCCGGGCTCCAGATGTTCCACCAAGGCGCGGTAAGCCACTGCTCCATGGGGGTCAAGGAGATAGCCCTCGTTGGCGAGCGTGGTGCGCATGGTGTCGGCTATCTGCTCGTCGGTGTAGGTGCAGCCGCTGATGTCGGCGGTGATGGCCTCGTGGCTGTGGCCGTACAGGTCAAGCACGCGCGCAAAGTTGCTCGGGTCGCCCACATCCATGGCGTTGGCTATCGTGGCCGTGGAGGGTCGCGGGGTGTACACGCCGGTCTGCAGGTACTGATAGAAGATGTCGTTGGCGTTGTTGGCGGCGATGAACCTCTTGATGGGCAGACCCATGCGCTTGCCTATCAGGCCGGCGGTGATGTTGCCGAAGTTGCCGGAGGGTACAGCCACTACTACGTTGGAGGTGTCCCCTCCCATGGCGGCAAGCTGTGCCCATGCGTGGAAGTAATAGAACATCTGGGGCAGGAAGCGCGCCACATTGATGGAGTTGGCGCTCGTGAGCTGCATGGCGTCGTTGAGCTCCGGATCCATGAATGCGCTCTTCACCAGCGCCTGGCAGTCGTCAAAGGTGCCGTTTACCTCCAGCGCGGTGATGTTTTGACCCAGTGTGGTGAACTGCGCCTCCTGGATGGGGCTTACCTTCCCCTTGGGGTAGAGCACGAACACGCGCACCCCCTCCACGCCCAGAAATCCGTTGGCCACGGCGCTCCCGGTGTCGCCGGAGGTGGCTACGAGCACGTTCACCGGTCGGTCGGTTCGCCCCGCCCGGGCATTGAAATACCCTAACAGACGGGCCATGAACCGTGCCCCTACATCCTTGAAGGCAAGCGTCGGGCCGTGAAACAGTTCGAGTGAATAGCGGTTGTCGGCCACTTTCCGCAGCGGGATGTCGAAGTTGAGCGTTTCGGCCACGATGCGCTTCAGGCTCTCGGGGTCTATATCGCCGCCAAACAGGGTGTCGGCCACTACGTAGGCTATGTCCGGAAGCGACATCTCGGAGATGTTGTTGAAAAACGCCTTGGGGAGCGTGGCGATGCGCTCGGGCATGAAGAGGCCGCGGTCTGATGCCAGACCGTGAACCACAGCCTCCTCAAGTGTGGCGGGGTGAGCCTTGCCGGAGGTGCTGTAATATTTCATCTTGCTGTTCATAGGGTGCGTTGCAGTGGGGATGTGCGGTGTTGAGGTGCTGTGATGGTGAGTATAGGTGTCGGCAGGTGTGAGTCATTTAAGAAACTCCCTGATAAACTCGTCGCCCGTCAGTGTGCCGTAGCCACCCTTGGCGGCCGCGGCTTCGGTGTAGGCCTCCACGCTGTCGGGAGTCACGTCGGAGCGACGTATCACGAAGGGTACGGGGGCGTTGGTGTGGGTGCGCAGGCGGCATGGGGTGGGGTGATCGGGGAGCACGGCTATTGCCACCTCTTCGCCGGTTTCGGCGCGTAGGGCGTCGGCGGCTTCAAGCAGCGGCTTGAGCACGCGGCTGTCAAGATACTCCACCGTGCGCTTCTTCAGCGGAGCGTCTCCCTCGTGGCCGGCCTCGTCGCTCGCCTCGATGTGGAGGAACACGAAGTCGGCTACGCTGCGCAGTGCCTCGATGGCGGCTGCCACCTTCCCCTCATAGTTGGTGTCGGCGAGCCCCGTGGCTCCCTCCACTATCACAGGTTCGAGGCCGGCATACACGCCGATGCCGCGTATCAGGTCTACTGCGCTGATCACCACTCCCTTGTGGATGCCGAACAGTTCGGCCATGGTCTGCATCGACGGCTTGTAGCCGGGGCTCCAGGGCCATATGCTGTTCGCCGGGTCTTTCCCCTCGGCCATGCGACGCAGGTTCACGGGGTGCGTGGCAAGCAGCTCCTGAGAGTCAAGGATGAGGGAGTTGATGTAGTCGGCGGTCTCCTCACCCTCCGGGACAGCGGGTTTCACCATCATGTCAAGGGCTGCCGCGCCGGGCACGTCATGCGGCGGCGTGCACTCTATGCGCTTGTCGGCATCCTTGATTTTCATCAGATGGCGGTAGCTCACTCCCGGGAAGAAGCGGGTGCGTCCGTCGGCGAGTCGCTCGTTGAGATACTCTATCAGCTCGGTGGCCTCCTCAGTGGTGATGTGCCCGGCGGAGTGGTTCTTGATGGTGCCGTCAGGATTGATGGTGATCAGGTTGCAGCGCATGGCCATCTCCCCGTCGTTGATGGGGATGCCCATGCTCGCGGCCTCCAGAGAGCCGCGCCCCTCAAACACGGCTGCCACGTCGTAGCCCAGCAGTGACAGGTGGGCTATCTCGCTCCCGGGGTGAAATCCGGCGGGAACGGTGCCAAGCAGCCCGGAGCGACCCTCACGGGCTATGCGGTCAAGGGTGGGGGTGTCGGCGGCTTCCAGAGGGGTCATGCCCCCGAGCTCGTCACACGGCTCATCGGCCATGCCGTCACCGAGCACTATTATATGTTTCATAGGGTCAGAGAATTGCTGTTTTGGGTGAGGGATGTGTGGCGGGTCAGCGGATGTTGGCGATGCTGATGATGTCGGCAAACACGCCGGCAGCCGTCACTTCGGCCCCGGCTCCATAGCCTTTGATTACCATCGGGTACTCTTTGTAGCGCTCGGTGGTGAGCAGTATCACGTTGTTGCTACCCTCCAGGTGATAGAACGGATGGGCTGCCTCTACCTTCTTGAGACCTACGCTCACGGCTCCCTCCTCAAGGGTGGCCACGAACCGGAAACGCTCTCCCTTGGAGGCGGCATCGGCGCGCTTGGCCTCAAACTCGGCATCCATCCCGCGGATAGCCTCATAAAATTCCTCAAGGGTGCCTTTGAAGAACTCTTCGGGCACAAACAGGTCTTTGCGGACGTCGGCCTGGTCCACATGATAGCCGGCCTCGCGCGCCAGAATTACCAGTTTGCGCACCACGTCGGTGCCGCTCAGGTCCACGCGCGGGTCCGGCTCGGTGTAGCCCGCCTCCTTGGCCATCTTCACGGCCTTGGACAGCGGCACGTCCGTGTCAAGCACGTTGAAGATATAGTTGAGCGTACCTGACACCACTGCCTCAATCTTGAGGATGCGGTCGCCGGAGTTTATCAGCGAGTTGATGGTGTTGATGATCGGGAGCCCGGCGCCTACGTTGGTCTCGAAGAGGAATTTCACATCCTTCTTCCTCGCTATCTCCTTCAGGCGGCTGTATAGGTCATAGTCACCGGAGGCTGCTATCTTGTTGGCGGCCACCACATTGACATTGTGGCTCAGCAGCTCGGGGTAGAGTGCGGCAACCTCGGCTGAGGCGGTGCAGTCCACGAACACGGAGTTGAAGATGTTCATCCGTATCACCTCCGAGGCTATCACCTGCGGGTTCACGTCAATTCCATCCTTGTCAAGCCGTGCGCGGTAGTCGGTGATGTCGATGCCGTCGCGGTCAAAGAGTCCGCGCTTCGATGAGGCGATGCCCACCACGTTGAGTCTCAGGTTCTTGTCGCGGAGCAGGCTCTCCTGCTGCTTGCTGATCTGGCTCAGCAACGACCGTCCCACATTACCTATCCCGCACAGAAACACGTTGAGCACCTGCGTCTGCGACAGGAAGAATGAGTCATGCAGCGAGTTCAGGGCCTTGCGCAGATTGCGGTGCTCGATGACGAACGATATGTTGGTCTCCGAGGCCCCCTGCGCACACGCTATCACATTGATGCCGGCGCGGCCAAGGGTGCTGAACAGCTTGCCGGCGATGCCGTTGGTGTGCTTCATGTTCTCCCCGACAACGGCCACCGTGGCAAGGTCATGCTCGGCCTTGATGTCGTTGAACATGCCCGAGGCAAGCTCGGCGGCAAACTCTTCGCGCAGCACGCTCACGGCCCGCTCGGCATCGGCGTTGCGCACGGCAATAGACGTGTTGTTCTCCGACGCGGCCTGGCTCACCAGGAACACGCTCACGCCCGAGCGTGTCAGGGCGTTGAAGATGCGCGAGTTCACTCCGATCACACCCACCATACACAGGCTCGTGATGGTCACAAGGCACGTGTCGTTGATGGACGAGATACCCTTGATGGCAAGCCCCGACGGGTCGCGCGTGTCGGAGATGCGCGTGCCGGGTGCCTCGGGGTTGAAGGTGTTCTTCACAAGGATGGGGATATTCTTGTGATAAACCGGATAAATCGTCGGAGGATATATCACCTTGGCTCCGAAGTTGCACAGCTCCATTGCCTCGGTGAAGGTGAGCCGGTCTATGACGTAAGCGTTGTTGATCACTCGCGGGTCGGCGGTCATAAATCCGTCCACATCCGTCCATATCTCCAGCACCTCGGCATCGAGGTTGGCAGCCATGATGGCCGCAGTGTAGTCGGAGCCGCCGCGTCCCAGGTTGGTCACGTCGCCGTTGGCCCCGGTGGCGATGAAGCCGCCAAGCACTGCCGTGTTCCACTCCGTAGTGCCGAAAGTCTCGGCGATGAGCTTACGCGTCGCATCCGTGTCAAGCACATGCTGCCCGTAGGCATTGTCCACGGTCTTGATAAATGACCGCGAGTCAAAGTGCGTGGCCCCGTCTATCACCGCCGCGACGATCACGCTCGACAGGCGCTCACCGTAGCTCACTATGATGTCAAGGGCACGGAGCGACAGGTCGCGAAGCAGCGTCACCCCGCGGTATATGTTGCCCAACTCATCCAGAAGCATCCTCACGATGGCCATGGTGGCCTCGCGGCGCGCCGCGGGCACTATCCCCTCCACCACCGCCTGATGGCGCTCCACGATGCGGGCATAGGATTCAAGATAAGCTATGTCATCGTTGACGGCCTGCCGGGCCGTGGCTATCAGCTGGTCAGTGATGCCGCCCAGTGCCGACACCACCACAACCTTAGGACCGTCGATTGCCTCGACAATCTTCTTGACATTGCCGATACTCTCCACAGACCCCACCGAAGTGCCGCCAAACTTTAGTACTTTCATAAGTTGCTGTTTACGCAAATACAAATCAGTCAATATATCTCAGCCCGAAAAGCCAATATATCTCAATCAAATATAACAGCCAACAAAGCCAAAATATATCACCCAACAAAGTTAACGTTTTTTCCCGAAACCCCACCCCTCCCCGCCCCAACACCGCAACCGCATCAAATTGTGCGGATAAACTTCTGTCGTTCCGGCCCGGCGCAGCCGTTTTATTATTAGATAAGATATTTTGATGCGGTTGACCTGGCCCAACACCGCAACCGCATCAAAATGAGGATGGAAAGATTTGAAATCAGAAGGGGTTGTTGCAAAACCTCCTAAGGAGCGTCCGCAGGACGCTGATTTACCCGTAGCCCCGGAAGCCGGAGCGATAGCGCAGGCATCCGGGGTCATAGTCAGCACAGCAAAGGAGGGTGTATCAAAATTCTGATGCGCCCTCTTGTCATAACATGTTGTAAAACACA
>JAMPDP010000008.1 GCA_023665605.1 Candidatus Amulumruptor caecigallinarius
GTGTTTTACAACATGTTATGACAAGAGGGCGCATCAGAATTTTGATACACCCTCGCACCCGGATGGCCAAAAACCTCTAACTTTGCCACCATGTTACAATTCATAACCCACCAAGCCGACACCGAGAAGATGATTGACCAGGCCGTGAAGGCCATTGATGGTGGAGCTCTCTGGATTGAGCTCCGCGCCGACGGTGTCACCCCCGCCGACCGAACCGAAGCAATTCGCCTCGCCGCCGAACGTCTCATCCCCCTCTGCCGCGGCAAGAACATCTTCCTCATCCTCAACAACCAACCCGACCTCGTCGAAGAACTCGAAGTCCAGGGCCTCCACCTCGAGCCGGACGGCATGGCCCCCCGCGACGCCCGCCTCAAGCTCGGCGGCGGTCCCGTGATAGGCGTCACTGTCACATCGCCACGCGAGGCCGTAGAGCTGATGCGCCGAGACATCGACTACGTGCGCGTCAACGTCACCAAGCCCGAAGAGATCACACCCTACGCCGAAGCCATCAAAAATGCCGGCGGCAAGCTCCCCATAGTAGCCGCCAACGACGCCATCACTCCCGACAACGCCCCCGACTACCTCGCCGCAGGAGCCGCCGGCATAGCCCTCTCAGCCCCCATAGCCACCGCCCCCGACCCCCTCCAAGCCACAATAACCTACCAATCCGCCCTCCAACCCCACTAACCCCTCCCCCTCATATCCCCCTCTCCGGCTCTTTAGGAAAAGCCGCGGGTGTTGCAAAACCATCGGCTTGTAGGGATGCACCGTGGTGCATCCGGCGCAACAATCTGTAAATCAGCGGATGCACCACGGTGCATCCCTACAAATTGACGGAAATTGCCGGTTCTGCAACACCCGCGCCACCCGCTTGGCCCGCCCCCCAAATGGCGTCCGCAGGACGCCGATTTACAACCTCAGGCCGCCGCAACCCCCGCACCCCCAATCATTAGCCATTTTCCGCAAATTTCCGTAAATTTGCAGCTTATCACCCCACTTCCGATAACAATATGGCTAAAAAAGCCCAGTTTTCATCACGCATCGGACTCGTCGCTGCTACCGTAGGCTCTGCCGTCGGGCTCGGCAACGTATGGCGCTTCCCCGCCGAAGTCCAGGCCAACGGCGGAGCATCATTCCTCCTCATATACATCCTCTGCGTACTCCTCCTCGGCATACCCGTCATGCTCGCCGAGTTCGCCCTCGGGCGAGGCGGCGGCAGCGATGCCGCAGGCTCATTCCTCAAGCTCGGAGCCGCGAAGCCCTGGCAGGCCGTGGGTTGGCTCGCCATCGCCGCAAGCTACCTCATCCTCTGCTTCTACACCGTAGTCGGCGGCTGGACCCTCGAATACCTCATCCAGAGCATCACCGGCAACCTGTACGTCCCCGTCCCCGGCGCTGAATCCCTCAAGGGTATGTTCACCGCCCGCATGAACCAGTTCATCACCACCGACATCAACCCCCTCCTCAACACCTACGCCGTAATCGTCATTACCCTCGCCGTCCTCCTCGCAGGCGTTCAGAAAGGCATCGAGCGCGTCAGCAACATCCTCATGCCCCTCCTTTTCATCCTCCTGCTCATCTTCTGTCTCTTCTCGCTCACACTCCCCCGCGCACAGGAAGGCCTCGCGTACTTCTTCCACCCCGACTTCAGCAAAATCACCGGTAGGGTAGTGCTCAGCGCCCTCGGTCAGGCATTCTTCTCACTCTCACTCGGCATGGGCATCCTCATCACCTACGCCGCATACTTCCCCAAAGACGCACGGCTCACGCGCACAGCATTCACCGTCTCCCTCCTCGACCTCACCGTGGCCATCCTTATGGGCATCATCATATTTCCCGCAGTCGTCAGCTTCGACCTCGGCGGCGAAAGCCTACGCGGCGCCACACTCGTCTTCGTCACGCTCCCCGAAGTGTTCAGCCAGATGCACCTCACACGCCTCTGGAGCTCCCTCTTCTTCCTCCTGCTGCTCGTCGCCTCCGTGACATCCATCATCTCCATCGCGGAAGTCTCCGTAGCCTTCCTTGTCGACCGCTTCCGGCTACGCCGCCGCAACGCCTGCTTCGCAGTGCTCATACCCCTGTTCGCCCTCAGCGCACTCTGCTCACTGAGTATGGGCTCACTGTCATACATCAAAATCGCAGGCCTCAACATCTTCGACTTCCTCGACCACATCACATCAGCCTATATGCTAACCCTCGCAGCACTCTTCACCTGCATCTACATCGGCTGGTTCGCACCCAAAGGCCTCTTCATCGACGAGCTCACCAACGGACGCAAACTCCACTCCACACTCGCCCCCATCCTCCTCACCTCCGTCAAGTGGCTCTGCCCACTGCTGATCACCGCCATCCTCCTCTCCGAGTTCATCAAATAACCCCGCCTCATCCCACCTCCTCACCCCCAAAGAAAGAACGACATGAGCCGCCGCCCAATGACCTCCACCGAGCGAGCAGCCCTGCTGATCTTAGCAGCCATCCTGACCCTGGCAGTAACCCTAATAGCCCTAAGCCGCCCCAATCCCCCCGAACCCGCCCCAACCGCCCTCCAATCCCCGGCCTCCCTCCAATCCCCAACCTCCCTCCAATCCCCAACCAACGACACCATAGTTCCTCCAAAAAACAAAAGAAGCAGGAACCCCAAAAGTCCCCCCACCAAAACAAGCCCCCACCCAACCCCCCGCGACTACCACACCGACATCAAGAACCGGTAGAGGCGCGATACATCGCGCGCGCCCCCGGATGGCCCCCTCCCGATAGCTCTTTTGGAAGAGCCAAGGGTGTTACAAAAACCATCGGCTTGTAGGGATGCACCGTGGTGCATCCGGCGCAACAATCTGTCAATCAGCGGATGCACCACGGTGCATCCCTACAAATTGATGGAAATTGCCGGTTTTACAACACCCTCCCACCACACCCCCCAAAGGGCGGCCGCAGGACGCCGATTTACAACCCCAATTGCAAAAATCTGTTAAAATTCAGCCACCCTCTTGCACAGCACCAAAAATCCCCTTACCTTTGCAACGCAAAAAGGGAACAAACCCTCGCTGCAAGAGACCTTTCAACGACATAATCGCAAGCCCCCGCAAAGGGTCGCAAGCGTAAACATACACTTCCCAACTATGGTGTGGTAGTTCAGCTGGTTAGAATACCTGCCTGTCACGCAGGGGGTCGCGGGTTCGAGTCCCGTCCATACCGCAGAGGAGAGAGGAGAATGAGTAATTGATAATCTTCGGATTTCGTTACTCATTCTTTTTTTATACTAGCCTGTCACTCAGACACCTGACCCGTAAATGCCCGGCCAACGCCTCGGCATCGCACCTCACTGCCCACCCAAACAGAGCCATAACAAGGGCGGATGCTGTAACGGCATTTTGGGGCGGATAGGGCTGACGGGCCGGCGGGGAGGCGCGGGTTTGCGAAAAAATGCTTAAATTTGCCGATAATTTACCATGCATGCGCCCAAGCGCGTGCCTCTTTGTTATAGATATGCTTACTGCCAAAGAAATACGCGAGTCTTTCAAGGACTTTTTTGCTTCAAAGGGTCACAAGATTGTACCATCCGCTCCCATGGTGATCAAGGATGACCCGACGCTCATGTTCACCAACGCGGGCATGAACCAGTTCAAGGACATAATCCTCGGTAACAAGGCCGCCAAGGAGCGCCGAGTGGCCGACTCACAGAAGTGTCTGCGCGTCAGCGGCAAGCACAATGACCTCGAGGAGGTGGGCATGGACACTTACCACCACACCATGTTTGAGATGCTCGGCAACTGGTCGTTCGGCGACTACTTCAAGAAGGAGGCTATCGACTGGGCGTGGGAGTATCTGGTGGATGTGCTCAAGCTCGACCCCAAGCGCCTGTATGCCACGGTGTTCGAGGGCTCGTCCGAGGAGGGACTGAGCCGCGATGATGAGGCTGCCGGCTACTGGGAGGAGCACCTTCCCGCTGACCACATCATCAATGGCAACAAGCATGACAACTTCTGGGAGATGGGCGACACCGGCCCCTGCGGCCCCTGCTCGGAGATTCACATTGACCTCCGCTCTGACGAGGAGCGCGCCAAGGTGCCCGGGCGCGACCTGGTCAACCATGACCACCCACAGGTCATCGAGATCTGGAACCTGGTGTTCATGCAGTATAACCGCAAGGCTGACGGCTCTCTCGAACCCCTCCCCGCCAAGGTGATTGACACCGGCATGGGCTTCGAGCGTCTTTGTATGGCCCTCCAGGGGAAGCAGAGCAACTATGACACTGACGTGTTCACCCCTCTGATTGCCAAGATTTCAGCCCTCACGGGACTCAAATATGGCGATGACCGCAAGGTAGACATCGCCATGCGCGTCATCGCTGACCATGTGCGCACCATCGCCTTCTCCATCGCTGACTCCCAGCTCCCCTCCAACGCCAAGGCGGGCTACGTGATCCGCCGCATCCTGCGCCGTGCCGTGCGTTACGCCTACACGTTCCTCGGTCAGAAGCAGGCCTTCATCTACAAGCTGGTGGACACCCTCATTGACTTGATGGGTGAGGCTTACCCCGAGCTGCCCGCACAGCGTGACCTGATAATGCGCGTCATCAAGGAGGAGGAGGACTCATTCCTGCGCACTCTCGAAAACGGCATCCGCCTGCTCGACAATGCCATCGCAACAGCCAAGGCTGACGGCAAGAGCGAGATTTCGGGCCATGAGGCTTTTGTGCTCTACGACACCTACGGCTTCCCCCTCGACCTCACCGAGCTGATTCTCAAAGAGAACGACATGACCCTGGACCACGCCGGCTTCGATGCCGAGATGCAGGCCCAGAAGGAGCGCGCGCGCAACGCCGCCGCTGTCGAGGCTACTGACTGGGTGACAGTCCGCGAGGGCGAGCCCGAGTTCGTGGGCTATGACCTGACCGAGACCCCCACGCAGATACTCCGCTATCGCAAGGTGAAGCAGAAGGGGCGCGAATACTATCAGATAATCCTCTCCAAGACCCCATTCTATGCCGAGATGGGTGGCCAGACCGGCGATCGTGGCGTGCTTGTCAACGGTGACGAGGTCACGGAGATATATGACACCAAGCGCGAGAACGGCATCGGCGTGCATCTGGCCAAGAAGCTCCCCGCCGACGTGACGGCAACCTTCGAGGCCCGCATCGACAAGGAGGCCCGCCAGGCTACAAGCGCCAACCATACCGCCACACACCTGCTGCACCATGCTCTGCGTCAGGTGCTTGGCACACACGTCGAGCAGAAGGGCTCATTCGTCTCTCCTGAGGTGCTCCGCTTTGACTTCAGCCACTTCCAGAAGGTAACTCCCGAGGAGCTCCGCAAGGTGGAGCGTCTGGCCAACGCTGCCGTACGCAGTGCCATCAGCCGTGACGAGAAGCGCCATGTGCCCATCGCCGAGGCCCGTGCCATGGGGGCCATGGCCCTGTTTGGCGAGAAGTATGGTGACGATGTGCGCGTCATCCGCTACGGTGACTCCGTGGAGCTCTGTGGCGGCACACATGTGGAGAACACCGGCAACATCGGCATGATCCGCATCATCTCCGAGAGCAGTGTGGCTGCCGGCATCCGCCGCATTGAGGCCATCACCGGCGAGCGCGTGGAGAAGGCCGTGGACGAGCTCAAGGACACCCTCCAGACCATCGCGGGGATGTTCAACAACGCCCCTGACCTGGTAGCCGCCCTCCGCAAGAGCATTGACGAGAGTACCGGACTGCGCAAGCAGGTAGAGGACTACTTCAACGAGCGCGTGGCCGCCCTGGTGAAGCGCGTGCTGGAGGATGCCCGCACTGCCGACGGCATCAAGGTGGCTTCGCTCACCGGCGTGCGCGTGCCTGACGTGGTTAAAGCCGTGGCCTTTGGCGTGCGTGCCGCCTCGCCCGAGGCAACCGTGTTTGTCGGTGCCACTGTCGACACCGCCGGCAAGCCCCTGCTCACGCTGCTTATCACCGAGGACCTGGTGAAGGAACGTGGTCTCAACGCCGGCAAGATTATCCGCGAGGCCGCCAAGGCCATCAAGGGTGGCGGTGGCGGTCAGCCCGGCTTCGCCCAGGCCGGCGGCAAGGATGCCGAGGGCCTCTCGGCAGGTGCCCAGGCCATCACCGCAGCCATCTCGGCCCACTGAGTCAGGTGGCCCGCCCTTCCCGGTCGCCCCGCTATGTTCATTGAGCCCGGTCTCTTATAGCTATAACTGAAACTTTCCGCTATGGCAGCAGCACTCCACAGCCACACCGACATCAACAACTACACCCACTCTGACCGTCTGCGCGACCTGATTGATGACAATCCGCAGCTGCTGATGGTGCTGAGCCGCTTCGGCATATCCCTCGGTTTCGGCGACGCCAGCGTCAGTGACGTCTGCGAGAAGACGGGAGTAGACACCCGCACGTTTCTCGCGGTGGCCAACTTCATCAGCCACCGCGTGGCCGATGTGGCCGGAGTGAGCGCCAAGGGGATGATGGAGTACCTCAAGCGGGCTCACTCCTACTTCCTCGACTTCATACTCCCCTCCATCCGCCGCAAGCTCATCGAGGCGGTCAACTGTTCCGGCACCGACGAGGTGGGCATCCTGATTATCAAGTTTTTCGACGAGTATTACAACGAGGTGCGCACTCACATGAACTTTGAGAACAGCACCGTGTTTGTCTATGTCGAAAACCTGCTTCAGGGCATCGCCGACGAGAAGTATAACATCACCCTCTTTGCCTCACACCATGAGCACATCGAGGCGCGACTGAAAGAACTGAAGGATATTATAATCCGTTACTATCCCGGGGCGGACAATGACCTGATCAACTCGGCGCTCTACGACATCATCAGCTGCGAGGATGACCTGGCCACGCATTGCAGCGTGGAGGACCGCATCTTCGTTCCCGTGGTCAAGACCTTGGAACACAAGGTGGCCCGTGAGCGTAACTCTGCGGTGGCCCGCGCTGCCAGCGACGATGAGGAGGCAGAGGCCGACGGACGCATGGAGCAGCTCTCCG
The DNA here is from genome assembly GCA_023665605.1 of Candidatus Amulumruptor caecigallinarius. Lineage (GTDB taxonomy): Bacteria > Bacteroidota > Bacteroidia > Bacteroidales > Muribaculaceae > Amulumruptor > Amulumruptor caecigallinarius_B. The sequence goes on from JAMPDP010000008.1 coordinate 6,977, forward strand.
CCCGCGAGCGACAGATAGTAGCCTGCATAGCCAAGGGGCTGTCAAATAAGGAGATAGCCGCCGAGTTAAACATCTCGGTGAACACCGTCACCACCCACCGCCGCAACATCTCCTCCAAGCTGTCCATCCACTCGGCGGCAGGCCTCACCATCTTTGCCATCATCAACAAATTGGTGGACATCACCGAGTTGACACTCCCCACCGACTGACCATTATTGGCATCGGCCTATCGTACCTTAACGGTCGCCGAGAGAGGCGACCCTGCTTAATACAATACTACCATGAAACGCATCATTCCCCCCAGCGAGCTGATTATCAATGATGACGGCTCGGTATTTCATCTCCATCTCCGCCCGGAACAGCTCACTGACAACGTGATACTCGTGGGCGACCCCGGCCGTGTGTCGCTCGTCAGCTCCTTCTTTGACAGCATCGACTTCGAGGTGCAGTCGCGCGAGTTCCGCACCATCGGCGGCACCTATCACGGGAAGCCCATCATGTGCCTGAGCCACGGCATCGGCCCGGACAACATTGACATCGTCATCAATGAGCTTGACGCCCTTGCCAACGTGGACTTCTCCACGCGCGAGGTGCGAGAGCAGCTCCGTTCCCTCAACCTGGTGCGCATCGGCACCGCCGGGGCTCTCCAGCCGGAGCTGAGCCTCGGTACACCCGTCATCGCCGAGAAGAGCATCGGCTTCGACGGTGTGCTCAACTATTACGCCGGGCGTAACGAAGTGGCCGACCTCCGTTTCGAGGAGGCATTTTGCGAAGCTGTCGGGTGGAATCCCCTCTGGGCCAAGCCCTACGTGGTTGATGCTGACTCCTCGTTGGTGGAGCGCATCGGCGGCGATGACATGGTGCGCGGCGTCACCATCTCAGCCGTAGGGTTCTACGGGCCTCAAGGCCGAGAGCTGCGCCTGCCGCTGGCCAACCCTGACCTGAACAGCCGCATCGAAGCCTTCCGCTACAAGGAGCGCAAAGTCACCAACTACGAGATGGAGAGCGCACCCCTTCAGGGTCTCGGACGCCTCATGGGGCACAAGGCCATGACCGTCTGCTCCATCATCGCGAACCGCTACAACACCGACGTCAACCCCAACTACAAGGACGCCGTCCGCGACCTGATCGCCACCGTACTCCACCGGATCTGACCCCCGGCGCTATATGCCGCCCCGGCTTTTTGACATTCGTTGACAAACTGAGGCTCGTTATCGTATGTTATTAGGGTGAGTTGGTGCCCGGAGGGGTGTCGGCTTGACCTGATGATTCACCATAATAACATATAGATATGAACAGTACCGTAGAAGCAAAGCAGGCTGCAGCCAGTGCTGCAGCCGAGCTGTCGAAGGAGAGCGCTCAGCTGAGTGCCGAGAGCGCCAAGTTCAGTGCCAAGGAGAGCATGGAGGCCGCCAAGGAGGCCGCCTCTGACAAGCTGGCCGCCGCCAAGGCTGCCGCTGCCGACAAGATAGCAGATGCCAAGGCTGCTGCTGCCGAGGCTCAGGCCACCGCAGCTGACAAGTTTGCTGCAGCCAAGGATGCTGCGGCAGACACGCTGGCCAATGCCAAGGATGCCGCTGCCGAGAAGTTCGGCGACATCAAGGATAGTGTGGCAGACAAGACGGCCCAGGCTAAGAGCAAGCTGGGTGAGTTTGCCGATGCTGCCAAGGAGAAGCTGGCGGATGTGCTCGACTCTGCCTCTGACAAGGCCGCCGACTACGCAGACAAGCTCCGCGACTAAGGTCTATTGCAGAACCTGCAGAAGGGTTAATGTTGTAAATCGGCGTCCTGCGGACGCCCCTCCCTCGGGTGCTTGTATCCCCGGATGCCTTCGCTATCGCTTCGGCTTCCGGGGCTACGGGTAAATCGGCGTCCTGCGGACGCTCCTTAGGAGGTTTTGCAATACCCTCCATTTATGGAGTACGGAAAAACACGAGAGGCTGTGAAGCAGGCCGGGAACGGGATGCTTCACAGCCTCTTGGCTGTTGTCGCTCATGGGCGCGTGACGGCGGAGCCGGCGGTGGCAACCCGTCGCGCGTCCGGAGATTAAGAGCTTGTCTATTAATAGACAGACTCTTATGGGTATGGAAGAATGTCAATGAGCGATGGTTCGGGCCGTTGGGGTAAAGAGCGAAGAAAGGGTTGGGCATCCTCTGATGCTTTGCCTGACATTCGCAAGGTGGTTGAGAGCACGCTGCCAATTGATGCTCAACTCTTTGAGCTATCCGGCCGCACAGCGTGGCCACAGCTGCCGTGGATTGTCGGGGCCCTAAAGCCGCCCGGAAGCCTTTTTCGGGGTGGAAAGCCCGGCCCCACCCGTATGACTTCTGCTGCAAAGTTACGACGCAGGGAGGCGGCTGAACCCGTAACTTCGCACGTTGGGGGATTTTTTTTTGAGGGAGCCTCGCTGAAGCTCGGCGCTTGTCCAAAAAACTGTTGTTTGGGCTTGAGGGGGCAGAACCTTCTGTTGCCGCGCTTAGGGTGTAAATCGGCGTCCTGCGGACGCCCTTTTGTGTGCGGACTATGACCCCGGATGCCTTCGCTATCGCTGCGGCTTCCGGGGCTACGGGTAAATCGGCGTCCTGCGGACGCTGCTTCCTCGGGTGCTTGTATCCCCGGATGCCTTCGCTATCGCTTCGGCTTCCGGCGCAACAATCTGTAAATCAGCGGATGCACCACGGTGCATCCCTACAAATTGACGGAAATTGCCGGTTTTGTAGTACCCTCTCTTTAGGAGGTTTTGCAACAGCGGCGTGTACAAAAACAGGGAAGGAGCAAGGGAGGCGCTGGGCGGCTCCGATGTAGATATACTATAACGACAATTTGCTGCGGTTGCCCCGGGGATGGTGCTTGGGATGAGGGGGTGTTGGGGAAAATTGCTAACTTTGTGGTTGAAATAACCTGATTACTTATGAAGATATCTATCATCGGGGCCGGGGCAATGGGCGGAGCTATCGCCGAAGGGCTTCTGGCGCATGGAATGACGGGCAATGACGTGATGGTTTCGGATCCGTCGGCGGCTGTGGTAGAACGGTTTGCCGCGATGGGCGCGCAGGCTACGGCTGACAATGCGCAGTGCGCGCAGTGGGGCGATGTTGTGATGGTGGTCGTGAAGCCGTGGCTCGTGGAGCGCGTGGCAGCGGGCATCGTCGACACGCTTGACTACGGTCGTCAGACCTTGGTGGTAATCGCTGCCGGGGTTAGCTCCGAGGCGTTGCATGGAATGTTTGACAAGTCCGGGCAGTCGGCACCGATAGTGATGGTTATCCCCAATATCGCTGTGTCGATAGGTGAGAGCATGACGTTTGTGGTTAATGCAGGAGCTTCGGCCGAGGGCCTTGCCAAGGTTACAGGCATATTCGACCGGTTAGGGTCGACGCTCATCACCGAGGAGCGACTTCTGGGGGCGGGCACTACGCTGGCATCGTGCGGCATAGCATATGCCATGCGTTACATACGCGCGGCCGTGGAGGGAGGCGTTGAGCTTGGGTTCAAGGCCGCCGAGGCGCAGAAGATAGTGGTGCAGACCGTGAAGGGAGCCGCAGGGCTTCTTTCACAGCCGGGAGCGCATCCCGAGAGCGAGATAGACAAAGTTACCACGCCCGGAGGCGTGACCATCCGCGGTCTTAACGAGATGGAGCACGCAGGGTTTACCTCAGCGGTGATCCGCGGTCTCAAGGCCGGGCTGAAGGCATGAAGGCCAAGCGCAGGATAGTGGTGAAGGTCGGGTCCAATGTGCTGACCCGAGCTGACGGCAAAGCCAACGTGACCAATATGAGCGCGCTGGTGGACCAGATAGCCGCGTTGCGCCATAAGGGGCACGAGGTGATACTGGTGAGCAGCGGGGCAGTGGCGTGCGGACGCGGCGTGGTGAAGTCATCACGCAAGCTCGACGAGGCATCGCAGCGGCAGGTGTTTTCGTCGGTGGGTCAGATTAAGCTGATCAACACGTATTCGAGTCTGTTTGGCGACTACGGCATCATCATCGGGCAGGTGCTGACGCAGAAGGATAACTTCGCGTCGCGCAACGCTTATCTGAACCAGAGGTCGTGCATGGATGCGATGCTCCGATGCGGGGTGCTCCCGATAGTCAACGAGAATGACACCGCGTCGATGACTGAGCTGATGTTCACCGACAATGACGAACTCTCCGGCACCATCGCCGCCATGATGGATGCCGACACCTTGATAATCCTGAGCAACATAGATGGCATCTACACCGGAGCGCCTGACGACCCCGAGTCGCAGCTGATAGCCCGTGTGAAGCCGGGCGAGGATCTGAGCCGGTATATCCGCAGCAGCCGCAGCGGCCTTGGTCGCGGCGGGATGGTGACGAAGTATGGCATAGCGCGTATGCTCAGCGAGGAGGGGGTGAGGGTTGTGATAGCCAACGGAACGCGTCCGGGCATCTTGGCCGACCTGATAGAGCGTCCCGGCGAGACACCACACACCGAGTTTGAGCCCTCGACCGAGGCTGTGAGCAGCGTGAAGCGCTGGATAGCCCACAGCGGGAGCTTCGCCAAGGGGTCACTGCACGTCAATGCGCGTGCCGCCGAGGCACTGCGCGGCCCCGAGGCTGTGAGCCTTCTGCCAATCGGCTTGACCCATATAGCCGGCGAATGGACCGAGGGCGACATCGTGAAGCTCTTCGACCCTGACGGGGAGCTGATAGGGATAGGGCGCGCCGACATGGACAGCGCTACCACAGAGAGCCTTATCGGGAAGCATGGGGCGCGTCCGGTGGTGCATTACGATTACCTGATACGCGAATAATAAAATACAGATGGAAGCAGATCTCCTCAAGATATTCAGCAGCGTGAAGAGCGCATCACGCCGCATGGCACAGCTCAGTTACGAGCAGCGCAGCCAAACTCTACTTGCCCTTGCCGATGCGCTGGAGGCCGACACCCCCGCGCTCTTAGAGGCCAACGCCCATGACCTTGCTCGCATGGAGCGCAGCAACCCCCTCTATGACCGCCTGCAGCTCACTGCGGAGCGGCTGGCTGGAATCGCCGCCGATATGCGCAAGGTGGCCTCCCTGCCGAGTCCGGTGGGTGAGGTGATAGAGGAACGCACCCTCCCCAACGGACTTGAGTTGCGGAGGGTGAGGGTGCCTTTCGGTGTGATAGGCGTAATCTATGAGGCGCGTCCGAATGTGACATTCGACGTATTCGCCCTATGCTTCCGCAGCGGTAACGCCTGCATACTCAAGGGTGGCCGCGATGCCGAGGCTTCCAACGAAGCCATCGTGACCCTGATACACAGAGTGCTGAGCGAGCAGGGTGTAGACCCGGACGTTGTTGCTCTGCTTCCCGCCACCCATGAGGCCACGGCGGCCCTTCTTGGAGCGGTGGGCTACGTGGATGTGTGCATACCGCGCGGCGGAAAGCGGCTGATAGAGTTTGTGCGTGACAATGCCCGAGTGCCTGTCATAGAGACCGGAGCCGGCGTAGTGAGCGCATATCTGCATGCCGCGGGCGAGTTGAAGATGGCTACCGACATCGTGGCCAATGCCAAGACCCGTCGCGTGAGTGTGTGCAACGCACTTGACACGCTGCTTGTGGACCGAAGCCGGCTATGTGACCTGACGGCGCTTGCCAAGCCCCTGGCAGATAAGCAGGTAGAGATACATGCTGATGATGAGGCGTATGCTGCCTTGGAGGGGAGTTATCCCGCCGAGTTGCTCAAGAGGGCGGAGGCCGATGAGTTTGACACGTGGGCTACAGAGTGGATGGACTATAAGATGGGCATACGTACCGTGAGCGGCCCTGAAGAGGCTATGGAGCACATAGCACGTTACGGTTCGGGCCACTCCGAGTGCATCATCACCGAGGATGCCACCGTGGCTGACGCATTTCAACGCGGCGTGGATGCGGCATGCGTTTACGTAAACGCGCCGACGTCGTTCACCGACGGTGCTCAGTTTGGCCTGGGTGCCGAAATCGGCATCTCCACGCAGAAGTTGGGACCCCGCGGCCCGATGGGACTGCGCGAGATCACCACCTACCGCTGGCTCATCAACGGCCGCGGCCAGACCCGTCCGTAAGTCTATTATTATCTCTTCTCACTCAATGCCAAACACAACACCTGCTGCTTCCGCCACCCTCGGCGGTAATACCTCATCCGCCCCGGCCGGGGCGATTAACCGAGCGAAAACCCGCGACGAGTCGCTTGACATTGTGGCGGGGCTTCTCATCATCTGGATGATGCTTAGCCACGCCGGAGCCGGAGCAGACTACTTTCCGCCGTTCTACGGATGGATTGACCGTGCGCTATACTTCTTCATGCCGTGGTTTTTCTTTAAGGCCGGAATGTTTTTCAGGGTGAAACCAAGGCGAGAGTTTCTGCGTAGCAATTGGAAGCGACTGTTGGTGCCTTTTTTGGCTTTTTCCTTGTTGGGCTACGTGATGTGGCTGCCCGGGGTAATCAGTCAGCCGGGATTGTCGCTGACCTACAAAATTGGTGCTCCCATTGTGCAGCTGTTGAAAGAGGGTAGCGTGACGGCCAATATCCCGTTGTGGTTTTTGTTGTCGCTTTTCTTAGTTAAGGGAGTTGCCAACGAGGCACTGCTTCGGAGGTGGAATGTGTGGATTACCGGAGCTGTGGGGCTTGCTATTGGTCTGGGTTTATATTTGATTGGCGAGGTAGAGCCTCTTTGGGTTGCCAACTCGGCAGTTGGTCTCGCGTTCTTCATGCTCGGGTATGTGCTACATTCGCCGGCGGCCCCATCAAATCGGGTTCGCGGGTGGCTTGACGGACGCATTATATATATAGTGGCCCTGACGCTGTTTGTGCTCCACAATGTGCTGTGCCCGGGGAGTATGTCAATGCGTACTAACACTTTCAGCGGCGTTGTGACGGGTTATGGCACAGAGTATCTGCTGTGGTTTGTGGCGTCGGTGTTGGGCATCCTGCTCCTTAACAAGGGAGCCAAGTGGCGTCCCCTGCGCTACACCGGGCTTCATGTGGTAGGTCGTGACAGTATGGGCTATCTTGCCGTGCATCAGCTGGTGATAAATGTGGCCTTGGTGCTGGTGGCAGCAATATTTCCGTGGGCAGACGGCCCTGTCCGTCTTACGGGCTGCGTGGTGCTGGGCGTATTGCTGATGCCGCCTCTCAACCGATTGTGGAAGCGTTTGGGCTGGATTTAGAGGTTGTTGCAGAACCTGCTGATGGTGGAGTTGATGTTGTAAATCGGCGTCCTGCGGACGCCTTTTGCTGTGCTGACTATTACCCCGGATGCCTGCGCTAACGCTTCGGCTTCCGGGGCTACGGTAAATCAGCGTCCTGCGGACGCTCTTCGGACGGTTATGCAACAACCTCCACAACTTTTGATACACTTCCCTCCTTATGGAGTGCGGGTGTTACAAAACCGGCAATATCCGTCAATTTGTAGGGATGCACCGTGGTGTATCCGCTGATTTACAGATTGTTGCGCCGGATGCACCACGGTGCATCCCTACAAGCCGATGGTTTTGCAACCCCATCTCCGACGGACATATGTTATTACAACAATTTGATGCAGTTGCTCCGGTTATTTCGGGAGCAATTTGCGCACTTCGGCTTCTAACTTTGGAATGTGATTTATCACGATTGCCCACAGGATTTCGGGACGCAGCGAATCATAAGCGTGGATGACATAATTACGAGTGTCAACAATCTTTCGCGCTGCCGTGATGTTTACATCAGGCTCTATTTTAAGGATACGGTTCATTGCTTCGCCCATAATCTCAATGTTTCGCTCAACAAACTTGCGGAACACGAAGTCATGTGAGAAATCATTGAAATCACGCCCTCTCAGACGAAGTGTTTGATTAATCTCGTCAACGGCGTCAAGAATATCTTCAAGATATTTGTAAACTCGCTCATCCATAAATCAGCTGTTTTGTGTTATCTAACTCTTTTCTGAAAAAGCTGTTTCTAACAGCCGCATAATCCACCAAATCGACTCTCCTGCCAGTGATATCTTCCAACCCGTGTAAGAGACCGAAGAAGCACTCCGCCCAATCGGCGTTTCTGCTGTTAATTCGGTCGCTGTCAAAATCCACGGAAAAGTCGATATCACTATCCTCATTAAACCGAGGAGTGAGGATGGAGCCAAAAACCCAAAGCTTTGACACCATGCATTTTTTGCACAGGCTTTTTATCTGTTCAAGATTCAATTCTATGATTTTCATACGTTGCTGGTGTTAGGAGATGTAGGTGGATAATAGTATCCACCTGCAAAACTAAGTAAAGTTTTTTACAATAGCGCAAAATTACCTCCAGTCATCATGGCCGGAATATCAGAAATGAGAGATGGAGAATTATTAAACAAGCTCTAAGAGGGCGCATGGAAGAGTAACGCTATGAGAGCTAAAGGTTGTTTGGGCCGGGGTAGCGGGATTTGCCTCGGGAGACGGGGCCTCGGGATATTGCTCCAGTGGGGCAGATGTGGAAGCAGGCCAAGCATGTGGCGCAGTTATTGCCCCAATGAGGGAGAATTTTGGTGGATTGTCGGGGTTGGGGAGTGGTAGGGAGAGAGGATTGCAGGGTGATGTTGTCGAGGGGGCAGTGGCGGGCGCAACGGGCGCAGGCGATGCACTTGGCGGGGTCCACGCGGAAGCGGCTTGGGGACATGGCGAAGCGCACGAACAGGGGGTATATCAGGCGGGTTTTGAGCCGAGGGAGGGCACCGCGGTGGATGTCGTCATGCGTCGATGCGACGGCAGAGGGTATTGATGTGGCCGATGCTTGGGTGATGGCTTGGGCTATGGCGGTGACTCGAGCTGGCATGGCTTGGAGCTTTGCGGCGGCCACGGTGGGGGAGTCGATGTTGAATCCGGGGAAGCAGACGTAGGTGTTGGGCATGATTACGCCGAATGCCGAGGCAGCGTGCCAGCTACGCTTAGCGAGGTCAGCTCGCCACATATCGGCCGTCAGTCCTGCGTCATCGCCCATGGTGGCCACCATGAAGTGAGTGGCGAGGTCGGCCCCGATGATGCGTGCCTGACGGATGAAGCGGCGCACAACAGGGGGGACGCCCCAACTGTAGACGGGGAATGTCCAAACAACCCTTTCGCCCGGAGAGAGCTCCAGCGGGTGCTCTGCGGGATGGAGCAAAGTGTCGCCGCAGAGCGACACCACACTGTCGGCGAGATCGTCCGCGAGGCGACGAGCCACCGCGAGGGTGTTGCCGTTGCCGGAGAAGCAGATAATCATCGGTGGGGAATGATGAAACGGATGAGGGGGAGGGTCAACGTATGGTGACCTGTGTGGCTCCGAAGCCGTATTCACGGAAAGACGCATCCTGCACCGAGTGCATCTTGTAGCGGTGGGCAAGCTCCTTGGTGAGGGCGTTGCGGAGGATGCCGTCGCCCTTGCCGTGGATGAAGACAATCTTGCGGCCGTGAGCCGAAGCGTTCTCATCCATCACGCGGCGGAATGTGTCAATCTGATAATTGAGAATATCCGCGGGGCTCATGCCGATGGTGTTGTCAAGGAGTTCGTTGATGTGGAGGTCCACCTCAAGGATGCCATCGCGCTCACGAACCGACTTCTTGGGTCGGCGAGTGACGGGTCGGCGCGCGGGTTTCTCGCGCTGCTTCTGTATCAGAGCCTTGCGGAGCTCCTCGACAGGTGCGGACTCTTGCGGGATTGCCGGGCGGTCGTCAATAACTATGTCAAGAGCGAGGACGTCAGAGTCAAAGTAGGTGTTGGCCTTGAAGCTGTGTAGCTTGAAGAACTTTGTGAGGTCGAGTTTACGCTCGAACCACACCGGCATCTTGCTTCGGAAGGCTCGGTCAACCTTGAATGCAACGAACTGGAGAGCGATGTGGCTCATGCGGGCGAGCTTTGCGCGGTCCACCTCGTCGAGCAGGGCCTGGGTGTTAGGCTCGATGACGGTCTGCGCGATGAGTTCCCAGTCCGAGCCATCCTCGGAGAGCATATATGCTACCGAGAGGTAATAGTTGCTGTCGTTGACAAGATAGGCATCGAAGGGGGTGGTGGAGATAGCCTTGATGTCGTGCGGCTCGTAGGCGAGCACCACGTTGAGCTTGTCGCCGTAGTCCGTCTCCTCGATGGGTGGAATGGAAGGGGCAAAAGCGGGTGCGAAAGGAGAGGGTATCTCCTTGGAGGGAGTGGCCGGAGCCTTGGGGGCAGCCGCCGCCATGGGGCGGGGGATGGCTGAGTCGGCGGGCATAGTGCCGGCTATGCGCGCCTCAGTGTCAGCCGCCGAGGCCACGACGACGAGTTCGCCGGTGAGAACCGGCGTCTCGAAGCCATCCTCGTCAACTACGTATGCCATGCGACCCTCCACGCGTGCTACGCGGCCGCCGCCTGTAGAGTTGAGAAATCTTACGGAGTCACCTGTCTTTACAGTTGCCATATTAGAGTAGGTGTGATATGTTGTATGATAGAAAGTTATCGAAAAAAGGCAGATGGTCAGCCGGCGTGGGCGAGCTTTGGGGCGAGGTAGCGGCCGGTATATGAATCGGGGCAAGCCGCCACCTGCTCGGGAGTGCCCTGAATGACGAGGCGTCCACCGGCATCGCCCCCCTCGGGGCCGATGTCGATGACGTGGTCAGCGAGCTTGATGACATCAAGGTTGTGCTCGATGACCACGATAGAGTGGCCACGGGCAATGAGCTTGTCAAAGGCCTGCATGAGGGTGTGAATGTCGTGGAAGTGGAGGCCTGTGGTTGGTTCGTCGAAGATGAACAAGGTGGGCTCCACGCTCTCCTGAGCGAGGTAGGAGGCGAGCTTGACACGCTGGTTCTCGCCGCCCGAGAGTGTGGAAGAGCTCTGGCCGAGAGTTATGTATCCGAGCCCCACATCCTGAAGCGGACGGAGGCGCCGCACTACCTTCTTCTCATCCTTGAAAAACTCCACAGCCTCATCTACGGTCATGGCGAGGACATCGTTGATGTTCTTGTCGCGGTACGTGACATCGAGCACCTCCGGCTTGAAGCGTTTGCCGTGGCAGCTCTCGCATGGAATCACCACGTCAGCCATGAACTGCATCTCGATGGTGATGGTGCCCTCGCCTTTGCACTCCGGGCACCGGCCCCCCTCGGCGTTGAAAGAGAAGCTGCCGGCAGTGAGACCGAGTTGCTTGGCCATCTGCTGAGAGGCGAATAGGGCGCGAATCTCATCGTAAGCCTTGAGGTAAGTGGCGGGGTTGGAACGGGATGACTTGCCGATGGGGTTCTGGTCGACGAAGTCTACCCGCTTGATGCGCTTGACGTCGCCACGTAGCTCGCGGAATGCTCCGGGGGCCTCGCAGGGGTCGCCGAGCTGCCTGGTGAGTGCTCGGAAGAGTATGTCACGCACCAAAGTAGACTTTCCGCTTCCGCTGACACCCGTGACTACAGTCATGGCTTCGAGGGGGAATCGAGCGTCGATGTTCTTGAGGTTGTGTTCAGCGGCTCCAACCACCTCGATGTAGCTCGACGTGCGTCGACGCGTAGAGGGTACGGGTATGTCGAGCTTGCCCGAGAGGTACTTTCCGGTGTAGCTTTCGAGGCAGTCCGTGACTCCTGATGCGGGACCTTGATATACAATCTCGCCGCCACCTGTGCCAGCCTTTGGCCCCACATCGACCAGATAGTCAGCGGCGCGCATAATCTCCTCGTCATGTTCGACAACTACCACAGTGTTGCCGACGCCCTGAAGGCGTCGGAGCACGCTGATGAGTCGGTCAGTGTCGCGTGGGTGGAGACCGATGGAAGGTTCGTCGAGGATGTAAAGCGAGCCGATGAGCGAGCTTCCGAGAGTGCATGCAAGGTTGATGCGCTGGCTCTCACCGCCCGAGAGGGTGGAGGCTTGCCGGTCGAGGGTGAGGTATCCGAGGCCCACCTCCTGCATGAAGCGCAGGCGTGAGCGGATTTCCTCCAGGGGACGCTCGGCAATCTTGCGGTCGCGGTCAGAGAGGTTCAGACGGTCAAAGCGCTCGGCGAGCCGGTCGATGGGCATGGCTACGACGTCAGCCACTGAGAGGCCGTCGACCTTGACGTATGAAGCGGCCTTGCGCAGACGCCCGCCGCCGCATTCGGGGCAAGTTGTCTTGCCCTGATAGCGCGCCTTCATGACGCGGTATTGGATTTTGTAGAGATTGCTCTCCACCATCTTGAAGAAGTCGTTGATGCCCTCGATGCCGCGGGCACCGTTCCAGAGGAGGTGGCGCTGTTCGGGGGAGAGGTCGGCGTAGGGGGTATGGACGGGGAAGTTGAAAGGCTCCGCGTTGCGCATGAACCAGCGTTTCCATTCGCCCATCTTCTCGCCGCGCCAAGGAGCCACAGCGCCTTCGAACACCGAGAGCGTGGGGTTGGGGATGACCAGCTTCTCGTCGATGCCGATGACTTTGCCGAAACCCTCGCAGCGGGGACAAGCACCGTAGGGGTTGTTGAAGTTGAACATGAGCTCCGAGGGTTCCTCGAAGGTCATGCCGTCCGCTTCGAGGCGGTCAGAGAACTCACGGCGGTTTGTGAGCGTGTTGCCGTCGGCATCGCGCAGCCATGCGGTGACGGCCATAGAGCCATGTCCCTCGAAGAAAGCCGCCTCAACTGATGAGCGGAGACGGGAGATTTCGTCGTGGTCATCGGGGTTGACGGTAGAGCGGTCCACAAGGAGCTCGTAGCCGTCAAGAGACCGGGGTATGGAGGCCTCGTCGCGCAGCATCTCGTTGATGTCGACGAAGGAGCCGTCGCGGAACAGTCGCCAATAACCTTCGCCGACGTATAGCTCCAGCTGCGACTTGACGCGCCGCTTCGGGGGGAGGACAACGGGTGCTGTGATGACGATGCGAGAGCCTGCGGGAAGCGACTCGATGAATGCGAAGACATCTTCCTGAGTGTGTCGCTTGACCTCTACGCCGCTGACGGGTGAATAAATGCGACCTATGCGTCCGAAGAGGATGCGGATATAGTCATAAATTTCAGTGGCTGTGCCTACGGTGGAGCGTGGGTTGCGAGTGTTGACCTTCTGCTCAATGGCGATGGCGGGGGGCAGGCCCTTGATGAAGTCCGCCTCGGGCTTGGTCATCTTGCCCATGAACTGTCGGGCGTAAGCGCTGAGGCTCTCGACGTAACGTCGCTGTCCCTCGGCATAGAGGGTGTCGAAAGCGAGGGAGGACTTTCCGGAGCCGGAGAGACCAGTAATGACGGTGAACTTGTCACGCGGGATGGTCACGTCGACGTTGCGCAGGTTGTTGACCCTGACACCACGGGCCTCGATGGCGCGTGGGGAGGTGGCTGCGGGGGCTTTTGCTCGTGATTTGGGCTTTGCAGGAGCCTTGGTGTCGGCGGTAATATCGGTAGTGGCTTTTCTTGCCATGGATATGAATCAGGTTGAGAGGAGAAAAAAGACTGAAGGGAGTAGGACTCCTTGCGGTAGATCTATCATACAAAGGTACAAAAAATCCCGCCCTGCCCCATCCCCCTTAACAATAATTATGCAAGCACGCAGCTGGCGCCTGCCGCCTGCCGCCACATTTTTGTGGTAACTATTCAGCCAATTAAGGTTTATTATCAGCTGATAATCAAAACGTAGGGACGCGCGGCTCGTGCGTCCGATATTACAAAGCCCCTCGGCCGGCGGACGCACGAGCCGTGCGTCCCTACAAATCAGTCTGTTGTATTCGCTGAATAGTTACATTTTTGGTTGCATGGAAACAAAAGTGTTAATTTTGGGGTTAAATAGACAGCATTACATTCATCACACTCTGTATTGTGGCATCTTCCGTCAAGCGACGTATATTTAAGGCTATTGCCTGGATTGTGGGCATCATCATCGGACTTCCGCTGGTGGTGGCCGTGTTGCTGTATGTGCCACCGGTGCAGCGGGCGGTGGTGAACCTGGCGTGCTCGATGGTGTCAAAGAGCACCGGGATGGAAATATCGGTGGGGAGCATTCACCTGAAATTCCCGTTGCGGCTGGATGTGGAGCGCGTGAAAGTGCTCTATGCCGGGGGCGACACGATGGCTCTGGCGGGGCGTGCCGATGTGCAGGTGGCCTTGAAGCCTCTGCTCAAGGGCGAGATAGCGCTGAGCGGATTTGATGCCGACAGTGTGTTTTATCAGATGGGTACCCGCGACAGCGCGATGTGGCTTCGGGCCGATGTGACCCGTGCCGCCATAGACGCCGGAGAGCTTAACTTCGGCAAGGGGGTGATAGATGTGGGCACAGCCGAGGTGAGCGGGGCGCGGGTGATACTCGCCATGAAAGACACCACTGTGACGACCCCTCCTGACACAGCAGCAACGAAGCCGTTAGCCATCCGCGCCAAGCAAATCACGCTGCGAGACGTGGACTATCTGATGACGATGCCCCCGGTGATTGACACCCTGAGTGCACACGTGGGTCTGGCAACGCTGCGGCGCGGGTATGTGGACACCGGGAAGCGGCAGATAGATGCCAAGTCGCTGGCTGTAAGCGGTGTGACCGCCCGCTACCTCACTCCCCCCACTACCGCGACTGCCGAGACAGCAACAGCCGACACTGTGCCGCCGACCCCCTCCGACCAGATGTGGACCATCCGCGCCGACTCCGTGAGCCTTGAAGCGAAGGAGGCTCTGTATGCAGTGAGCGGCGCGCACCCCATCCCCGGCCTTGACATGAATTATCTGGAGGCCAAGGGGATAGATATTCTTGTCACCGACTTCTATAATCGCGGCACCTCCATCACCGTGCCCCTGCGGCGGCTGACTGCCACCGAGCGGTGCGGGTTGACGCTGAATGCCACCGGCACGTTTGCCATGGACAGTGTAGCGATGCGAGCTACTGACTTCACCATCCTCACCAACCGTTCGCGTCTGAGCTTCAACGCCATGATGGGAGTGGGGAATATGGCTGCCGACCCGAGCCTCCCCGTGAGCCTCACCGCCAAGGGGAATATCTCCGGGGCCGATGTGAGTCTGGCGATGCCCGCCTTTGCGCCGATGATAGCCGCTATGCCGCAGCCTCGGGCGCTGAACATAGATATTGATGCCTCCGGGAGTATGCAAAGGTTGCAGCTCCGTGACCTGAGCGCCGCCATCCCCGGGGTGCTCAACTTAGAGGCCGGAGGCACAGTGAGCAATCTGATGAATCCGGAGAAGTTAGGGGGCACCGTGACTTTCGAGGGGGCCGTCACCGACCCTGCGGCATTGCGTCCCACCCTTGCAGAGCTTCGTCTGGACTCCACCCTGCGCGTGCCAGCTCTGCGGCTTGACGGCACTGTAGAGTATCAACCCGGCAATGTGGAGGGCAAGGCGCACCTGACCACCGAGGGTGGCACCATGCTTGCCAACGGTTCGTGGAACGCCCGGAGAGAGGGATATGCCGCGCTTGTGAAGCTCGACAAGTTTCCGGTGAATGCGTTCATGCCCGGCTTGGGAGTGGGGCGCATTACCGGCATGGTGGATGCCGACGGCCACGGCTACAACCCGCTGCGCCCCGGTACAGCCATGAGAGCCAACGTGGAGCTTGACGAGGCCGCCATAGGTGAGCGCACCCTGCGCGATGCCACATTCAAAGCCACTCTGGCCGACTCGCATGCCGTGGGGCGTCTGGAGAGTGCCAGCCCCGGGGCCAATCTTGACCTTGACTTTGACGCGCGCCTTGACTCGGGGATGATCCGGGGCAACGTAGGTGGCGACATCCGCGACCTTGACCTGATGGCGTTGGGAATGAGCAAGACCCCGATGGGCGGGTCGCTGCTGCTTGATGCCTCCGGGAGCTATAACCCCAAGACGCATGACATGGAGGCCCGGGTGAAGGTAGACAGCCTCAACTGGACCCTCGACACCCTGCGGCTCGCAACGCCGTCAATAACGGTGCGCGGCGGGTCGTCAGAACAGATCACAACCCTGCACCTTACCAACGGCGACCTGCAGGCCGATGCCGCCGTGTTCCTGCCGCTTGACTCAATCATGCCTCGCGCAGACCTGCTGATGAGCCGCCTCGACGCTCAAATCAAGGAGCGCAGGGTGGATGTGGCCGCACTGCAACAGGCCATGCCGCCGCTTGACATGGTGCTCTATATGGGACGGGACAATCTGGCTCAATCCGTGCTGCGTGAGAACGGCGTGAGCATCAATGACCTGAGCGTCACTGCGCGTAATGACTCGCTGATACATGCCGCCATCTATGCCACCGGCATCAATGTGGGCGACACCCCGATAGACTCCGTGAACCTGATGCTCAACCAGCACGGGAAGTTCCTGGTGTACAGCGGGGCGATGACCAATGGCCCCGGGAAGCTCGCCGAGTGGGCCGATGTGAGCCTGCGCGGGTTCCTCGCCGACGACAAGTTCGGGGCGTTTATACGCCAGAAAAATCCCGAGGGGAAGACCGGTTATCGACTTGGCACCGTGGCCACCGTGACCGACTCGATAGTGAGCCTGCGCTTTGCGCCGTATGACCCCACGATAGCGTATCGCAAGTGGAGCTTGAATCAGGATAACTTCTTGTCGCTCAATCTGAACAACTATCAGGCGAAGGCCAACCTTGCTCTGACCAACGAGCAGAGTTCGCTGAGGCTGTACACGCAGCCCATCAAGGGAGCAGCTGCCGACAGCATCACCGGCAAGGTTCCGGAAGAGCTTGTGGTGTCAGCCAAGGATATACAGATCTCCGACTGGGTGGCTCTGAGTCCCTTTGCACCGCAGATCAGCGGTCTGGTGAGTGCCAACTTCAAGCTCCATGCCGAGCAGAAGCAGCTTGTGGGCACCGCTGTGCTGAGCGTGGATGACCTGGTGTATGACCGTCAGCGAGTGGGCGACTTCAGCACCGTGCTGAAAGTGGCCAACAACCCCGGTCAGCGTTCGCTGTGGGCCGACGGCATCATGTGGGTGAACGGGAAGAAGACCCTGACCATCAACGGCGCCCTGGGCGACTCCACCTCCACCACGCCGTTCATGCTTGACCTGTCGATGTTCAGCTTCCCGCTGGAGGTAGCCAATCCGTTCCTGCCGCGCGACATGGCTACGCTCAGCGGCATGCTCAACGGCACCATGAAAGTGACCGGCTCCATGGCCAAGCCGCTGCTCAACGGGTATCTGCAGTTTGACTCCGCAGCCGTGAAGGTGGATATGCTGGGCACTCGCTTCGGGTTCTCCGACGAGAAGATAGTGGTGGACAGCTCCGTGGTGCGGTTTGACGACTTCGCCATCAGCACCCTTAACGAGAATCCGCTGGTGATCAACGGCACGGCTGACCTGAGCAATCTTGCCGACATATCGCTTGACCTCGGGTTGAGCGGTGAGGATATGCTTGTGGTCAACTCCTCGCGTCCTCAGGGGGCTGATGTCTACGGCAAGGGGTATCTTGACATACAAGCCTCGGCGCGCGGGCGACTAAGCCAGCTGCTCGTGGTTGATGCGAATGTGGCCCTTGTGGCCGGGTCGCAGGTGACTTATGTGCTCTCCGGAGGCACTCAGGCACTCGCCTCGCAGAGTACCGGCGATATGGTGAAATTCGTCAACTTTGCCGACACGTCAGCTGTAACCACAGATGATGTAGCCCAGACGATGGCTCTGATACTGAACGCCACCCTCAACATCCAGAACAACACCACAGTGAACGTGGACCTCTCCACCGATGGCAAGAACCGTGCATCCATCATGGCCAACGGCGAGCTTGACTACACCATGACGCCGCAGCAGCCTGATGGCCGGCTCACGGGACGCCTTACCATAGATGGCGGCTACGTGCGCTACACTCCGCCGCTGATGAGCGAGAAGCACTTCACGTTCAACGACGGGTCGTGGGTTAGCTTCACCGGCGACATGATGAATCCGTCATTCAACATCTCAGCCACAGACCGACTGCGTGCCAACGTTACGCCCGAAGGAGGGGGCAACACCCGCCTGGTGGACTTTGATGTGACGGTGAGCGCCTCCGGCAACCTTGACAACATGAAGGTGGTGTTTGACCTGGCGTGCGATGATGACATCACCATTCAGAATGAGCTGAGCTCCATGAGCGCCGAGCAACGAGCCAATCAGGCGATGAACCTGCTGCTCTACAACGTATACACCGGTCCGGGCACCAAAGCCAATGCCAATCTGGGTGCCAATCCGCTCTACTCCTTCCTGGCCTCACAGCTCAACTCACTGGCTGCGAACTATGTGAAGGGCGTGGATTTGAGCTTCGGCATCAACCAGTATGACAGCAAAGTGAACGGAGCCTCCTCCACGGCTACGTCCTACTCCTACCAGATCAGCAAGTCGCTGCTCAACAACCGTATACGCATAGTCGTCGGGGGCAACTACACCACCGATGCCGACACCGACGAGAACTTTGCCGAGGACCTGGTGAACGACATCTCGTTTGAGTATCTGTTGAACCGCACCGGGTCGATGTATATCAAGGTGTTCCGCCACAAGGGCTTCGAGAGCATCCTTGAGGGGGATGTGACAGCCACAGGCGTGGGCTTCGTGTACAAGCGCAACCTTGACTCGCTGCGTGATATGTTCCGGTTTGGCAAGAAGACCAAGAAGGCCGAGAAGGGCACCGACACTTCAACCACCGACAAGCAATGAGAGTGATAAGTAACATCAAGCTGCCGCTACTCTGCATCATTGCCGTGGCCTCGCTACTGGGGGCCGGGGGGTGTTCGACCACGCGGCGCCTCCCGGAGGGTGAAATCCTTTACACCGGCGTAAAGCCACTGAAAATCCAGGTTCCCGAGGGACAGAAAGAGGCTCCGGGCCTTGGCTCGCAGGTGAAGGATGCCATCAATGTGGCTCCCAACAACTCACTCATATCGCCATATTACCGCTACCCGTTCCCGCTGGGTCTGTGGGTGTATAACAACTGGAATGACCCGGGTCACGGCTTCAAGCATTGGCTGTACGAGAAGCTTGTGGCCGAGCCGGTGCTCATCAGTGACGTCCGCCCCGAGGTGCGTGTCAAGATGATAGATGAGATACTTGACAACAACGGCTACTTCCGCGGTCATGCCGACTATGAGCTTGTGCAGGGGAAGAACAAGCGCAAGGCCTCGATACGCTACAACATCACCACCGGTGATGCCTACCCGATGGACTCCATCATCCTGTTGCCCGACACGTGCCAATTGAACCATCTGATAGACTCCGTGGCCGCGCGCAGCAGCTACCTGCAGGCGGGTCAGCGCTACTGCACCGACTCTCTCTCGGCCGTGCGGGTGAGGATAGCCAACGTGCTCCGCAATCGTGGCTACTACTTCTTCAAGCCGGACTACATAGAGTATCTGGCCGACTCGGTGATGAACCCCGGCAACATTGCCATGAAGATGACGCTGGCCTCGAATATGCCACAGATGGCGCGGCAGCGTTACGTGACGGGGAGCATCACCACCATGGTGAACCGGCGTGACGGCGGCGGCACACCTGACACCACCGACACGCGCCGCGGGCGCATCATCGTGATGGAGCCGTCGAAGCTGCGGCGCGAGGTGATCACCGACAACGTCACGTTCCGCACTGGCAAGACATTCAGTGTGCGCGACATGAACCGCACGCAGACTTATCTTTCTCGCTTGGGGATATTTGACGGAATCGACATCGTGGCTCTGCCCGACACCACCGCCGCCGAGCCTACGCTGAACGTGTACATCGACTGCACCTTCGCTTCGCCGTGGCAGGTGGGCTTCGAGGTTAACGTGGCTTCCAAGAGCAATGACTATCTTGGGCCGGGCGCGGGCATCACGCTGACTAACCGCAATGTGTTTGGCGGGGGAGAGTTTCTCAATATGTCGCTCAACGGGAGCTACGAGTGGGAGACCGGCCACTCGCACCACAACTCCGCCTACAATTCCTATGAGGTGGCACTGTCGGGCACACTCTCGTTCCCGCGGCTGATAGCTCCGAAGTTCGTGCCGCGGCGTCGCCATGCCCAGAACTGGACGCATGTGAGCCTTTCGGGGAACCTGCTGAACCGTCCGCGCTACTTCATGCTCGGGCAGATAGACGCCTCCTTCGGCTATGACTGGCAGGCCTCGCGCCACGTGAGCAACACGCTCGATGTGTTCAAGTTGAGCTACACCAAGCTGATGCACTCCACCCATGACTTCGACTCCATCATGGCACGCAACCCGGCGGTGGGCGAGAGCTTCAAGACCCAGTTCATCCCTCAGATCAGCTACACGTACACCTACTCGCGGCTTGTGACCCCGCGCAACCGCGTGGACTTCACTTTCACAGTGCAGGAGGCGGGTAACCTGTTCTGGTGCGCGTGGAAGGCGTTTGGCGTGAAAAACGGCGACATGAAGCTGCTTGGCATCCCGTTCAGCCAGTTCGTCAAGGGGCAGGCTCAGCTGGTGTATGGGCGCCGTCTGTCGGCCTACGATGTGTGGCTTGTGAGCCGCATCGCCGCCGGAGCCGAGCATGCATATGGCAACAACTCGGTTGTGCCTTACAGCGAGCAGTTCTGGGTGGGAGGAGCCAACTCCGTCCGCGCCTTCACGGTGCGTTCGTTAGGCCCCGGCTCGTACCGTTCGCCTGCTGATCAGGTAAACGGCTACTTTGACCAGACGGGTACGTTCATGTTTCAGCTCAACACCGAGCTGCGTTTCCCCATCGTAGGTCCGCTGCACGGGGCGGTGTTCCTTGACTCGGGCAATGTGTGGCTGCTGAAGAACGACCCACAGCGTCCCGGCGGCAAGCTGGAGGCCTCCAGCTTCCTGCGCGACCTGGCCCTGGGCACCGGTGTGGGGTTGCGTGTGGACATCGGCATGATGGTGATTCGCGGCGACCTGGGCATCGGCTTGCACGCGCCCTACGACACCGGAGTGCGCGGCTACTTCAACATGCCCTCCTTCGGCAAGAGCCTCGCCTTCCACCTCGCCATCGGCTACCCGTTCTGAGGTAAGCACGGGGGGATGGGGAAAAATTGTTATCTTTGTGGGAAAATGATGGTATTATGAAGGTTGTTGCTGCTTTGGTGGCTGTTGCTGTCTGTGGTATGAGCGCGGTGTCGGTTGCTGCTGCGCTGCCGCAGGAGGTGCGTTGGGGCGATGAGGCTCGTGACATCGCTAAGATTGACTCTCTGCTGAGGGTGCTCCCTGATGCGGGCACCGCGGAGCCTGGGGCTCTGATGGTGAAGGTGGGTGAGAGCTTCATCGGCACTCCTTATGTGGCGGGCACGCTGGAGGGTTCGCCGGATGGTGACAGTGCTGCTGAGGGTGTAGCGGAGGCGTTGACCATCAACACTGGTGAGCTTGACTGCACTACTTTTGTGGAGCTTGCTGCTGCCGTTGTGGGGGCTTACCGTGAGGGGGCTGCTTCATGGACTGATGTGGCTGAACGACTGCGG
This sequence comes from Candidatus Amulumruptor caecigallinarius, assembly GCA_023665605.1. GTDB lineage: Bacteria > Bacteroidota > Bacteroidia > Bacteroidales > Muribaculaceae > Amulumruptor > Amulumruptor caecigallinarius_B. The sequence continues at coordinate 28,235 of JAMPDP010000008.1, forward strand.
GATATGCGTTATCGTGGCGGGAAGGTTGACGGCTATGCTTCGCGCCATCACTATGTGTCGGACTGGATCACGGAGAACACGTATCGCGGCAGTGTCAAGGAGGTGACGCCTGAGGCTCCCAATTCGCGTCAGAAGGCTCTGAGTCTGGACTTTATGACTCGGCACCGTGACAAGTATCCGGTGCTTGCGGATTCGGCGACGTTTGAGCGGATGCGGTCGGTGGAGCGTGGTCTGCGTGGCATCAAGACGTACTTTATCCCCAAGGCGACGCTCGGGTCGAAGGATGCCATGGCGTTTATGCGCGATGGTGACATTGTGTTCATCACAACGTCAATAGGGGGTCTTGATGTGACGCATGCCGGCATCATAGTGAAGGACTCGACCACGGGGGAGCCGCATATGCTGCATGCGTCGACTCGCGCGGGAAAGGTGATACTTGATCCTCAGCCGCTGCATTCGTACCTGGCTCGCAACAAGACGGCTACCGGCATCAGGCTTGTGCGTCTGGCCCGGTAGGAAATAGTGTGGATGAATGGGTGGATTGCTGCCTCAGAAATGGCGCATCACTGCGCGGGTGATGAGGTAGTTGCTGATTGTGGCGAGCAGGATGGTGGGGACGGGGGCTACGGCTTCGGGGGTGCCTGCGGCGAGGAATAACCGCAGCAGTGTCATTGACACGGCGTAATTGATGACGTTGCAGAAGATGAAGCCGATGCCGTTGCGCACTGAGCGCTTGACCCTGAATGTGAAAGATGTGGTCATCACATAGTTGACGCATACGCCCACGGCGAAGGCTACGGAGTAGCTCAGTGAGGGGTCGAAGCGTTGGAGCAGCAACAGATATGTGCCGTATAGCACCACAGTGGCGGTGGTGCCGGTGATGCCGAAACGGATTATTTCCTTTACTCGTGCCGGTAGTTGCATATGTGTGGGAGAGTGATGAATGACCGGTGCAAAGTTACAGCTTTTTTTTGTGTGGATTTGCATCTCCGGGCTTATGCCACAAAACGCTTCTACGAAGCTCTCGCCTCTTGAATTGGCTAACCCCGGGCTTCGCTTCGGCCCTTTGGGCCTTCGCTTCACCCGGGGTTTCTGACAACCCCGCCTCCGGCGCTCAGGCTACCTTCCGGGCTTCGCTTCGAGGATGTTGTAGAACCTACTGATGGCGGATGTGATGTTGTAAATCGGCGTCCTCCAGACGCCCTTTGCTGTGCTGACTATGACCCCGGATGCCTTCGCTATCGCTGCGGCTTCCGGGGCTACGGGTAAATCAGCGTCCTGCGGACGCTCCTAATGGGGTTTTGCAACACCCTCTTCGATTCACGCGGGATTTCTGATAACCCCGCGCTTCCGGCGCTTAGTCGGCTGAGGCGGAATATATCGGTCGGGAAGGGTGAGGGGTGAAAATTTGTGAAAGGATGGGGGTGGATGGTTGAAAATCCGTTACATTTGCATAGGACTTAGTTTATAGCAGGTCTTATTTGATAACAGCATCATAGATATGTCGCAAGAGCAAGAGCAGTGGTGGACGGCGCCGACGGAGAGTGAGTCGGGGCGTCTGATAATGGTGACTGGGCGCGTGGATGTGGACAGGTTCCGCGCCAATGTGCGTTACAGCATCCGCGTGGAGCTGTCGTGGGCGTATGATGGTGACGCCTCCGGTATGCCAGACAAGGAAACCTCAGAGTTGATGGAGCAGGTGCAGGAGCGGCTTCAGCGGGCGTTCCACAAGGATCCTGTGGCTGTCTTGACGGGCATCTATACCGGGGATGACCGGCGGGACTGGGTGTTTTACACCACGAGCACTCACATATTCGGGCGCAAGCTCAATGAGTCGCTTGCCGACTTGCCGTTGCTGCCGCTGGAGGTGTACACCGAGAATGACCCTGACTGGGCAGAGTATGCCGAAATGTCAGAGGCACGGATACGGCTCGATTGAGCACACTGCTCAGAAGCGCATACCGACGGTTGCGCTCATGGAGAGGTTGTAGTTGAAGAAGATGAACTGAGAAGTGTAGAACAGTGCGCCGCGGAACTTGACGGCTCCGGCGATGAAGAGCGCGCGGTGATTGTAGACGGCGCCGAGGTCAACACGCAGGCCGTTGGCGAGCATATTGCGCTGAGAGCCGTAGGAGTCGGAGTAGGAGTGCCGATAGCCCATGGACAGGAGCGAGGTGACGTTGAGGGTCCAGCGGGCAGGGTGTATGACCCAGTTGTGCGCATAACCGCCCATGAGCTGATAGTCAGAGTAATGGAAGCGGTAGTCATCGAACAGCAGAGCGTCGTCAGTGTGTGGCACCTCGTTGCCGAGCGTTGAGAAGTTGAGGCGGAGGTTCTTTGTGTCGTAGGTGAATCCGGCGAGCCAGCTGCCGGCACTTCGGAGCTGATACTTGGAGTAGCAGTATGCTGCTGCGTGCGAGTAGCGGCGGTGGTTGAAGAAGTAGAAGGCGTCGAGATAGAAGGAGTCAAAGGAGGCATCGTTGAAGGGGATGTCCTCGCTTTGGTCGCCGAAGTGGGTGATGGTCATGTCGCCGGAGCATGATTGCCAGAGGAGGTTTACGGCGAAGCGTGAGCAAGTGAAGTCGAAGTTCCAGATGGAGCGGTGAGTGGGAACGCCGAGGAGCTCGTTGATGTTGAAGAAGTAAGAGAGCGACACGGCCATGAAGTTGAGGGCGAGGCCGGCATCGGCATACAGGTGGGTGTGGAGCCACACCTTGTTGTCGGGGAACTGCATGGTGAGGGCCTCCATCCAGTTGTTAGACTTGCCCTGGAGCTTCCAGTTTTTGCCGGTGGAGACCACATATTCGGGGTCGTAGGAGTTGAATGTGCGGTCTCCCCAGTTGTAGACCTTCAGCAGGAAGCGTGGGAACTTGGGATAAGCCACCGAGGGGTCGTTGATATGGAAACCGTTGTCGAGCAGCTGCTTGATCCAGTATGTAGAACTCTGCGGCTTGGGGGGGAGGGAGTCCGGGGGGATGTCAGCGGCTGGCGGTTCAATGGCCGTGAGTGAGTCAGCAGGGGAGGAGAGTGCCGGCGGAAAATCACCTGCGGGGGTGGAGCGAGTTTGGGAAAATTCACCTTCTGATGTCAGCTCAGCCGCAGCGCACCATGGCGCCATCAGGACACTGAGGGCGCAAAGCAGGTGAACGGTAACGAGACGGAAGAGTGACATGAGGGTGAAACGTGGTGTGCTGAGATGTGTGGCTATTATGTAACAATCGGCCAGCGATAATTGTGCAACCGGGCGACCAATTCCTTTTCGCGGCCGCCGCAATAGCTGTCGAGCAGGGCGTGAAACTGCGGCGAGTGATCATGGTGTGTGAGGTGAGCCAGCTCGTGAAGAATCACGTAGTCCATCAGCTCGGAGGAGAGAAAGAGGAGCATGCGGCTGAGTGTGATGACCCCCAAGGTGGAGCATGTGCCGAGCACCCGCTTGCCGGAGCCGAGCTTCCACTTGCGGGGGCACAGGCGGCGGCTTGCCGCGAGGCGGGCGGCGTGGTTTATGAGCAGGTGGCCACAGAGGTTGCCCGCGGCCTTTTCGATGACCTTGGAGAAGCGGGCCGTGTCAGAAATATCGGTGGAGGGGTGGTGGAGGATGCTGATTGTGCGGTCATCATCGGCGCGAAAGGCAGCAATCTGTCCCGGGGGAATCTTAGGATCCGAGTCGAAGGAGAGGGTGATGAGGGGGAGGGTGATTACGGTGCCGTCAGCAATGGCCGGCGTCTCGGGTCGCCTCGCCATCAGAGCCTCAACGTTATCATCAAGGAAGCGGAGGAGCGAGTCATAGAGGCAAGCCTGAGGCACCACCACCTTCAGGACCCCGGCGCGCCAACGTGCCGTCATGCGGCGCGAGGAGGCGTTGACCTGCACGTTGACCCTTCCGAGGCGTGGATGAGTCATTGAGCCCCCATGGAGAATGTGCAACGCAGAGCCGGAATCAGTCATCACGGGGGTCAAGCTCCCCAGTGGAGCTTGCTGCGGAGGGTGTCGACAAATGAGTAGTTCGGGTCGATGTGGACCACGCGAGTGACAAAGGGGGCACGGTGTATGGTGACGGCGCTCCCCACGGGCATGATGGTGCTGTGGCCGTCGAGGGCAAGGAGGAACGAGTCGGCGCGTGTGTCGGTGACGGTGGCGATAGTGCTACGGTCATCAAGCACCACGGGGCGCATCGACAGCGAGTGTGGCGCAATGGGGGCAATGACGAGTGCCGGGGTGGATGGCTGGAGGATTGGTCCGCCGACGCTCAGATTGTAGCCTGATGAGCCGGTGGGAGTGGAGATAATCAACCCGTCGGCGCGATACTCGGCGAGCTCCAGACCGTTGACGGCGGTGGTGATGCGGAGCATCGAGGAGGTGTCCTTTTTGAGGATGGCGACTTCGTTGAGTGCGTATGGCCAGGTGATGTGGCAAGCACCGGTGCGCACGCAGAGCATCGAGCGATCCTCGATGGCATAACGTCCTGCCACGATGGCCGGCACGTGGGCTATCGACTCGCTGATGGAGCAAGCCGCGAGGTATCCGAGGTGGCCGGTGTTGACACCTAATATAGGAGTCTGGAGCTCCCCCACCCATCGGGCGGTGTTGAGGAACGTGCCGTCGCCGCCGATGCTTATCACCAACTCCGTGTCAGGGGCCATGCGCCCGTCGGCGCGGAGGCATGGCACGTGTAGGCGGCCGAGTTCGCCGGTGAGGTAGTCATGGAGCTTGGCATGGATGGTGAGCTCCGCGCCGTGGGCATGAAGCGCGGATAGCAGACGTGTGATGAGTTCCAGATATGGCTGCTGGCGGCGGTTGCCGTAGATGGCGATTTTCATAGCTCCGAACCAAGTGAGAGATAATGTGCGGCTTCGAGAGCTCGTCGGCGGGCTTCGTCAGAGTCGTCGTGGCCTGACGCTGCGGTGGAGTCCACCACCTCGTAGCCGTATCGCTCCAGCGAGCGTGCCACGGCGGCGGGCTCGCGGTGGGTGACGCGCAGGTGTACCAGCGTGAGGCCTCCGGGAGCACTCCCGGCAGTGACGTTGAGGTTCAACAAATGGGCATCGCAGTCCTCCACGGCGTGGGCTATCCGCGATGCGGAATAGTCAGCGGCGGGGCACACCAGAGTGAGTTCGGAGGCCTCGGGGCTGAATGGCATCAGCCACTCAAGGCTCACCTTGGGGGTAATGTCGGCGGGTGGATTGCCCATTATTTCAGTGTTTGTGGTCAAAACAGGCAGTGAATACGATAAACTTTGCGTAATTTTGTGACGCGCAAACTCTCCGCGCCCTCTCCTCCCGCGCCTCAACCGGCACAGCAGCCGAAATCAGCGGGAGAGCAAAATTAGCAATTTTTTCGCTAACCACCCTCCAACAACATCTCCATCCACCACCGCGATGACCAATCTCAGCGTAAATGTCAATAAAGTGGCCACCCTGCGCAACGCCCGCGGGGAGAACAATCCCGATGTCGAGGCGTTCGCCCTGGAGTGTGAGCGTCTGGGGGCCAACGGCATCACCGTGCATCCTCGACCCGACGAGCGCCACATCCGTCGTGACGACGTGCTGCGGCTGCGGGCTGTGCTGCGCACCGAGTTCAACATCGAGGGTTATCCATCGCCGGAGTTCATGCAGCTTGTGCTTGGCGTAAAGCCGGCGCAGGTGACCCTTGTGCCCGACCCTCCGGAAGCCCTGACCTCCTCCGCCGGCTGGGATGTGGGCACCAACATGGAGTTTTTGACTTCGGTGATAGACTCACTGCGCGAAGCCGGCATCCGAAGCTCCATCTTCGTGGGCACCGACACAGACAATATCCGCCTTGCCGCCAAGGCCGGCGCTGACCGCGTGGAGCTGTACACCAAGCCCTATGCCGATGCCTATGCCGCTGATGCTCAAGCCGCCATCCGCCCGTTCATAGATGCGGCCAACGCCGCACACTCAGTGGGGCTTGGCATCAATGCCGGGCATGACCTGAGCCTTGATAACCTTGCTTACTTCAGTTCCCGGATGCCATATCTTGACGAGGTGTCGATAGGGCACGCCCTCATCAGCGACGCTCTATATCTTGGCATCGCCGAGACTATACGCCGCTACAAGCAGTGTCTCTGCTAAGCGAGCCGTCACAAACACTCTGTTTATCCACACATCACCCACATACTCCTACCATCACCCCACCATCCCCCCACCATCACACTTATGCTTACCACCCTCATTGCCGCTCAGGCATCCCCCTCGCTCGCACCCGCCCAAGCTGCCGCGACAGCCACCGTCAAGTCGCTCTCCGTGTGGGAGCTGTGTGTGCAGGGCGGCTGGCTGATGATACCTCTGGCCCTGCTCTCGATAGTGTCCATCTACGTGCTGATAGAGCGCGCCATAGTGATACACCGCGCCTCGCGCATCGACGAGACCTTCATGAAGCGCATCCGCGACTATATCCATGAGGGGGAGCTTGAGAGCGCGCGCAATCTGTGCCGCTCCACCGATACCCCCTATGCGCGGCTCATCGACAAGGGCATCACCCGCATCGGTCGCCCGATGAATGATGTGATGATGGCTATCGAAAACACCGGCAACATTGAGGTGGCGCGCCTGGGCAAAGGCCTCACATGGCTTGCCACCACTGCTGCCGGAGCGCCGATGCTCGGCTTTCTGGGCACGGTAATAGGCATGGTGGAGGCATTCTACAACCTTGCGTCCGCCGGGAGCGCGGCTAACATCGACGTGCTTGCCGGAGGCATCTATGAGGCTCTGGTGACCACCGTGGCCGGTCTGATAGTGGGTGTCATAGCCCTGTTTGCCTACAACTGGCTTACCTCGCGCATCAACCGCGTGGTGATAGGCCTGGAGAGCGCCACGATGGAGTTCATGGATCTGCTCAACGAGCCGGCCTGAAAGGGTTTGCCTCAACAATCTGCCACTTGGATAACCACCTCAGACACAACGCGCTACAATGGCACTGAAACGACAATACCAGGTGTCGGCAGCCTTCTCGATGGCGTCGATGACCGATGTCATCTTCCTGCTGCTGATATTCTTCATGGTGACGAGCACCTTTGTCATCCCCATGGCCATGGAGGTTAACCTCCCCGAGAGTTCGTCGGATGCCCCGGTGAAGCCTTCGGCCCGCATCTTCGTGACCACCGATGGAGGTGTCTATGCCACCTTCGAGGGTGAGGAGCCGCGGCTCACAGCCCCCGAGGAGCTCATCACATTCCTGAAACTTGCTCAGGAGCAGGCTCCTGAAAGCTACGTTGCCGTGTATGCCGACGAGGCCGTGACCTATGGCCGGCTCATCGAAGTGCTGGATGCCGGGGCCGCCAACGGTATCAAGATGGTGCTTGCCACCAAGGCTGCGCCTGAGAGCGTCCGCCCCGATAATAACCCCGAAAAACCCGCGCCCGCTCCCAATGACTGACAGCGGTCTCTCCACCACGCGCTCACGCCTGTGGGGCATCGTCGGCACGGTGCTCTTCCACGCTGTGCTCTTAGGGCTGCTGGCTCTGATGGTGCTTGACTACAATACGCGCCGTGAGGAGATGCTCAACGAGCTCCTCGCCGAGGCGGAGCTTGAAGAAGATGAGGATGATGAGACCCTGCTCAAGCCCGGGGAGTACGTCGAGGTGGGGGATGACTTCTATGAGCCGGCATCCGCGCCCGAGGAGACTGCTCCACCCTCCGCGGCTGCGAAAGCCTCTGCCGGGAGCGACAATGTGTTGACCACCACGGTCTCCTCCACCATAAAGGCACCGGCACGCCGCGACTCCGTGAAGGCCGAGGCACGCCGCCGTGCATCTGAACGAAAAGCCGAACAGGAGCGTGCCGCCCAGGCCAAGGCGATAGATGAACGCGTGCAGTTTGGCACCGCCGCTACGGGTACACCCTCCGACCGGAAGCCCGGCAGCGTTGACGGCAACGTCAGCGGCACGGGTGGCGCCTTAGCGGGACAGCCCGGCGCTAACGTGAAGGGGCGCACTCTGGCCAAGTGGACCTCCCCCTCGGCCACCGCCTCCGGGACCATCACCGTGGCAGTGCGCGTGGACCGCAAGGGGCGTGTCACCTCAGCAACCTACCGCAGCGGCACGGGCACCGTGGCCTCCAGCTCGGCTGCCCGCAACAGCTGTGTCCAGGCGGCACTCCGCTCAAGTTTCTCCGTGGCTGACGATGCTCCCGCCGAGCAAACCGGCCAAATCACCTACCGCTTCCACGCGCCCAAGTGACTATTATGCGACTTGCAGATAGATAATGTAAGACATACATATTACAAATATAGCATAGATACCTCAATTTTTTTCGTATATTTGTAAACTCACATTAGCATACGCCTTTTATCTTTTATCCATCAACTAAATAACTATACTCAATATCTGGATATGAGACCTACAAGACTGATAATAACCTTCATAGTTTTCATTATCTCAAGTCATTACTCGTTGTGTTCAGCCATTACATATTATGGCTATAATTATACATACATGGGCACAACATTGAAATACAATGTCGTTGTCGAAGAAAATGTACGAAAATGCTGGTTACCGTCTCAGGACAAATCAATATCCGGCACAGTGTACATACCAGCCCAAATGTTATTCGAATATCAGGATGAAGTTGCTGTATTGGACGTACAATACATTAGCGATGTCGCCTTTATGGACTGTGTCGGCATTACGTCCGTCACTATACAACCTGAATTGGAACATATTGGCGTACAAGCCTTCAAGGGGTGTACGGGTCTCAAAGAATTGAAGATGTCCAAGCCTGTTGCTGAAATTGGGTTTGGGGCATTCATGGATTGCACCAATTTGGAAAAAGTTACCTTGCCCAACGGGTTGACTAAGATACCTAATGCGATGTTTTCAAATTGTGCATCACTAACTAATATAAAAATACCGTCTACCGTAACTGTTATCGATGGAGCAGCGTTCCTCAATACCAACCTTGAGGCAATTGATATACCCAATTCCGTTAACGAAATACAAGGGTCAGCTTTTGAGAACTGCACGAGACCAACCACTATAAAAATCCCCAATTCAGTCAAATCTATTGGCTCGAGGGCGTTCTATGGCTGTTCAAATCTGTCAGAGATAGAATTAGGAAGCATGCTTCAATCTATTGGATCTGAGTGTTTCGGCAATTGTCCGAAAATCGATAAAATTATTTATAATACATCTTCGCCGGCTAAAGGCGCCTCCTACAGTATGTTTGACATGAACGTATATCAAAGCGCAACCCTATACTTGCCAAGTCTAAGAGTAAAAAATCTTGCTGCTCAAAGAAAGCCTTGGAGTAGGTTTTATAAGGTGAAAAAAATTGGGCAGCGTTCAGGGGTCGTTGTAATACATCGCAATCAAGAGCTGGAATTTACGATAATTGACAAAGAAACCTGTGCTCTTACCAAAGTCCCCTCTACCATTGCAGGTGATTTAGATGTTCCCGAACATGTAGAAATTGATGGCACTCAATACACTGTCACAGAGATTGAAGATTATGCGTTTAACGAATGTTTTAATCTTGAATCTGTATCCCTGCCAAACACAATTGAATCAATTGGGTCTGGGGCGTTCTATGATTGTCTTGATTTGACTGAAATCAATATGCCCGCTTCTGTGCAATCAATAGGAAAGGCAGCCTTTTATGGATGTCATCAATTGAGTTCGATTGAATTGCCAAAATCACAGGAAGTCATTCCTCGATATCTATTTCAGTATTGCTCCAATCTAAAGGACATTCATATACCGAGTTCCTTTTCTGAAATTGGGGAAGGAGCATTTGAACGTTGCGAATCACTTTCACAAATTGAATTGCCTAATTCAATTCACACTATTGGCTCAAGTGCTTTTTACGGGTGTAAGAATCTTACTTCAGTCAATCTGCCTAATGCAGTAAGTATTGGAAGCAGAGCTTTTTATTACACAGCTCTGTCTGAAATTAGATTACCTTCAAAATCCTCTGTTGGCTTATATGCTTTTGAAGATTGTGAAAATCTTCAAAAGGTCATTCTCGAAGATGGCGTTGCTCGTATAGAACAATTGGCTTTCTGCGGATGTGCAAATATTTCGTCTGTTGTATATAACACAGATTATCCCATCGAAGCTAATGATAATATTTTTGACAGCAATATTTATGTAACTGCCAGCCTTCAGCTACCCTCATATGCCGCAATTGAAGCATCTAAAACGACCGTTCCATGGAAGAATTTCCTAAATGTAGGCTTGATAGGAGAGTCATCCGCTACGCCGGCTTTAGAGGCTGATTGTAACACTGATATAGAAGTGTACAATATCCAAGGTATGAAGATTTATTACGGCCCAGAAAGATTATGTTCTACACCTCCGGGCTTGTACATCCTCATAAAAAACGGCAAAGCCACTAAAGTGAACATGTAACCTCAAATATTCATTTCTTTACACTTTCGTTGTGCTGGTGGTGTTGGAAAAAAATATACTCTCTTATGGGGTAGGATTTAGAACGCGTGCGGATTCCGATCACGGTTATTGCTTACCGCTTCCTCGCGCCCAAGTGATAGGGGCGAATTAGCCCGCGAAAACGGACGTGGATTACAAACAATCGGGTCGAGCTCATGCGCGACCCGAAGATGATTGCGGAGGGGGTGGCAGAACCGGCTGTTGGCTGTTTGAGGGTATCAATCGGCGTCCTCCAGACGCCCTTGGCCGTGCTGACAATGACCCCGGATGCCTACGCTATCGCTCCGGCTTCCGGGGCTACGAGTAAATCAGCGTCCTGCGGACGCTCCTTAAGAGGTTTTGCAACAACCTATCCTTCAAGTACATCCTCGGAATACACCTGTTATATTCACGATTTGATGTGGCACAATGCGCTATGTATCGCTTATAGGTAAAGCTGATTTATTAAACAGCCACTAAGTTTACAAGCCAGTGTGTCAGTGGCGGGCGTTGCGTGCGATGATTTCTTCGGCGAGCTGTGTGTGGCTTGTTGCGCCTCGGGAGGCGGGGTCGTAGAGGATGGCGGGGAGTCCGTGTGAGGGGGCTTCGCTCAGGCGTATGTTGCGGGGGATTACGGTGTCGAAGACCATGTCGGCGAAGTGGCCTTTGAGCTCTTCGTAAATCTGGTTTGCGAGGCGGAGGCGAGCGTCGTACATCGTGAGCAGGAATCCTTCAATCTCAAGCCGTGGATTGAGCTTTGACTTGATGATGCGGATGGTGTTGAGGAGCTTTGTGATGCCCTCGAGGGCGAAGTATTCGGCTTGCACGGGGATGATTACCGAGTCGGCGGCTGTGAGTGCGTTGACGGTGATGAGCCCCAGGGAAGGAGAGCAGTCGATGAGGATATAGTCGTAGGAGTCCTTGACGGGTGCGAGAAGGCTCTTGAGCACGTTCTCGCGGTGAGGCTTGTTGATGAGCTCCACCTCGGCGCCTGCCAGGTCGATGCGCGAGCCTACGAGGCGCAGCCCCTCGATGCATGTTTCCACCTCGGCGCCCGCCAGTGGGTAGCCGTCAGCAAGGCACTCGTAGATTGATGATGCCATGGTGCGCGGGTCAATGCCGTATCCGGAAGTGGCGTTTGCCTGGGGGTCGGCATCAATGATGAGCGTTTTCTTGCCGGCGAGGGCGAGTGACGCAGCAAGGTTGATGGTGGTGGTGGTCTTGCCAACACCACCCTTCTGGTTTGCTATGGCTATGATTTTGCCCATAAAGAATATAGAGAGATAGTATTCAGCACTGCAAAGGTAACGCCGGTGAGTCTCATGTGGTGATAATTAAGGGTTAAAACCGCGGTTACTGTCAATAAATGGGCAAAAGTGTCAATAACCCCGGGGGTTATTGACACTGTGTAAACTTGCGTGGAGCAGCGAGGCTGCCCTGATGTGTATGAATGGCGGGAAGGATGCCGAGGGCTCTTGGCGTCAGCCTACACCGTCGATGCTGGCTATCAGTCGCTCCAGCTCCTCCTCGGAGCCGAAGGGTATGGTAATCTTGCCGCGGCCCCGGGCATCGCAAGTGAACTGCACCTTGGTGTTGAAGCGTGCCGAGAGGTGATCGCGCAGCAGGTCGTAGTCATGGTTGGGGGCCGGCTTGGGGCTGTCGGGGGCTTCGCCGCGAGCGAAGCGCCGTGCCAGCTCCTCGACCTTGCGCACAGACAGGCCCTCCTTGATGGTGCGCTTGTAGAGGGCGAGCAGAGCCGGTGCAGAGGGCACCGAGAGGAGTGCGCGGGCGTGGCCCACATCAATGACGCGGTCACGGAGTCCCTGTTGCACCTCGGCGGGGAGGTTGGTGAGGCGCATGAAGTTGGCTATGGTGGTGCGCTTCATGCCTATGCGCTCGCTCAGCCGCTCCTGTGTGAGCTGATACTGGTTGATGAGCATACGCAGCGTCAGCGAGATCTCGATGGGGTTGAGGTCTTCGCGCTGCACGTTCTCTATCAGAGCCATCTCGGTGAGCTCCGAGTCGGAGGCGGTGCGGATGTATGCGGGGATTGAGGTGAGGCCGGCCATGCGGGCAGCGCGCCAGCGGCGTTCGCCGGCTATAATCTGGTAGGAGTCGGCGCCGATCTTGCGCAGCGACACCGGTTGGATGATGCCGAGCTCGCGGATGGAGGCTGCGAGTTCGGCGAGGCTCTCGTCGTCGAAGTCGCGGCGAGGCTGGTCAGGGTTGGCCGTGATGCGGTCAAGGGGTATGTCGTTGATGGCCGAGGTGCCTGAGGCGGGCACATCGTCCATGGAAATCAGGGAGTCGAGGCCGCGTCCGAGGGCTTTGCGTCGTTCTGTTGCCACAGTGAGTCAGTGGGTATTGAGGGATGTAGAGGGTAGATTGCTAACTTTCACACAAAGATAGCGAAAAAAGTGTTACTTTTGCATTATTGCACACCATGCAGTGATTTAAACTTTTTGCGAAAACTCAAGAAGTGTTTTAATCACTTCAATGTAACCGCGCCTTAGCCAATGAACGACTTGCACGCCGCCGAGAAATGGACTGAGATAGAGCACCTGCCCGAATGGGACGAGGAGTTCTATCACGTGTACACTGCCAAGAAGCATGGCAAGTGGGTGATGCTCAAGACGCTCAAGCCGGAATACCGCGACGACCCGGAGAAGCGTGACATGATAAGCCGCGAATTTGATGTGCGCTACAATCTGGCGCACCCCAACATCGTGATGATCAACGACTTCGAGGAGGTGCCGGGCCTGGGGATGTGCATCATCACCGATGACGTGTACGGCGACTCGCTACGCAAGCTCATAGACACCGGTAAGGTGACCCGCGCTCACCTTGACAAGGTGACGCATGAGCTGGTGGATGCCATGGGTTACATCCATGCCAATCACCTGGTGCACCAGCCCATCCGCCCCGAGCGCATCCTCTTTACCGAGAATGTGGGCAACCTGAAGCTCATAGACGTGGGCTTCGACCAGAAGAGCGAGCTGCGCCCCGATGACGTGGAGGCGGATATGCGCCAATATGGCGAGGTGCTCCGTGAGACCCTGGATGCCCTGCATGACAACACCCCGGCCCTGCGGAGCGTGTGCCGTCGGTGCACCAACCCCGGTCAGCGTCCGCCGCGCTCGACGGATGCTCTGCACCTTGCTCTCGCCGGCGACCGCCATACGCGGACTCTGATATGGTTTGTGGCCTTTCTGGTGCTGATTATCGTGGTGCTCGCCTGGCTGACATCGCCCTGGGCGCCGGCTCCGCCACACCTGGAGTGATGCCGGGCGGTGAGCGCTCTCCCTGTTGGCTGCCCCTCCACGCTCTTCATTAACACTCACAATAGCTTATAATCCCTGTTATCCCTCATCACCATCCACTGAGACAATGGCTGTTGAAATCCGAGAAATACCCAAGACCCGCGCGGCACTTCGCCGCTACGTTAAGTTCGGCATCGACCTCTATAAGGGCAATGACTGCTTCGTGCCGCCACTGATATTTGACGAAGTGGCCACGCTGCGCCCCGAGGGGAATCCGGCCTTTGACTTCTGCGAGGCACAGTCGTTTATGGCCTACCGCGACGGTAAGCCCGTGGGACGCATCACAGCCATCATCAACCGTGAGGCCAACCGCCGTACCGGCAACACCGAGGGGAGGTTTGGGTTCGTGGACTTCATTGATGATGACGAGGTGGTGGACGCCCTGTTTGACGCTGCCGCTGCATGGCTCCGAGCCAGAGGCGTTAACGCCATGGTGGGCCCGATGGGCTTCACCGACATGGACCACGAGGGGATGCTCATTGAGGGGTTTGACGAGCTGGGCACCATCGCCACTATATATAATTATGACTACTATCCCCGGCAGATGGAGCGTCTCGGGTTTGCCAAGCGTGCCGACTGGGTGGAATACCGCATGACTGTGCCTGACAAGGTGCCTGACAAGTACCAGCGCATTGCCGACATAGTGAGCCGTAAGTATAACCTGCGTACCGTGCGCTGCCGCTCGCGTGCGGAGCTTAAGCGCCGCTTCGGCCGTCCGTTCTTTGACCTTGTGAACGAGGCCTACGACAACCTGTTCGGCTATACTCCGCTTACCCCCAAGCTCATAGATCACTACGTGGATATGTATATGAGCCTGCTCAAGCTCGATGACCTCTGCATCATCGTCGATGCCGACGACCGGCTCATCGGTGCCGGCATCTCGCTGCCGTCACTCTCACGGGCTTTCCAGCGGGGCGGTGGCAAACTGTTCCCGACGGGATGGTATCACATAATGCGCGCACTCTACTCCCACAATGACATTGTTGACCTGATGCTGGTGGCCATCAAGCCTGAGTATCAGAACAAGGGAGTGAACGCCATGCTCTTCTCCAACCTGTTGCCGCATTACATCAAGGCGGGCTACAAGTGGGCTGAGAGCAACCTTGAACTTGAAGATAATCAAGCCGTGCAGCTCCAGTGGCAATACTTCGAGCGGCGGCAGCACCGTCGCCGTCGGGCTTACGGCAAGAGCATATGACCTCATATAACGACCATGAAGAAATTTGACCTCGTAACCCCCATAACTGCAATGCCCGACACCGAGCTGTCGGCTGCCGACCGCGAGCTTGTAGAGGCCGCGCGCACCATCGGCCGCAACGCCTACGCGCCTTACAGCCATTACAGTGTCGGAGCTGCCATCCGCCTGGCGGACGGCACAATCGTCACCGGGTGCAATCAGGAGAACGCTGCCTACCCCTCCGGCACCTGTGCCGAGCGCACTGCCGCCTACTATGCGCATGCCCAGCACCCCGACACCCCATTCGAGGCGATAGCGATAGCCTTTATCGGCACCGACGGCCATGAGCCGGCAGAGCCGGCCTCCCCCTGCGGGGCGTGCCGCCAGGCTCTGTCGGAGTACGAGAAACTTGCCGGGCGGGATGTGCGCGTGCTCCTTGTGGGTAAGGAAGAGGTGTTCATCATCCCCTCGGTGCACTCGCTGTTGCCTCTCACATTCACCGAGTTTTGAGCGGCGTGACCACAGATGAAGCCCCGGCGGCTGCGGGAGTGGTGATTATCCGGCCCATGGAGGCCGCTGACTACCCGGCAGTGGCTGCCATCTACCGGCACTACGTCACCGAGAGCACTGCATCGTTTGAGCTTGTCGCGCCCTCTGATGCCGAGATGGCCGGGCGTCTGAGAGCCATCTGCGAGCGCTACCCCTCATTTGTGGCCGAAGTTGACGGCGCAATAGCCGGGTATGCCTATGCCCACGAGTGGAAGGCTCGCGCGGCATACGCTCCCACTGTGGAGAGCACCGTGTATCTGCATCCGGCCATGACGGGCCGGGGCATTGGGCGTGCCCTGATGGAGCGGCTTATCGAGGCTTGTCGCGCTGCCGGTTATCGGGCTATTATCGCTGACATTACCGTGGGTAATGATGCAAGCATCGCATTGCACCGCGCCCTTGGCTTTGAGTGCGTCAGTATGTTTCGCGATGTGGGGAGCAAATTTGGGCAGACCTTGTCTGTGACCGATTACCAGCTTCTGCTGTCTTCGTAGGCTGTTGTTCCCATGATGTTGTAAATCGGCGTCCTGCGGACGCCCTATGAGGGGGGGGCAACAAGGGATTATGCGTAAATCTGCGTCCTGCGGACGCCATTATTGGGTGAGCGCTTGTAAATCAGCGGATGCACCACGGTGCATCCCTACTAAATGACGGCAATTGCCGGTCTACTAATTGACGGCAATTGCCGGTTATACTACGTCCTTTGATAGGGGAGGAGTGGTATGGGATTAGCGGTAGTCGGCGAAGCGGGACTGGAGCTTTTTGCGGGCAAAGAAGATGCGGCTCTTTACGGTGCCGAGGGGTACGCCGACCTTTTCGGCGATTTCGTTGTATTTGTAGCCGGCTACGTGCATGGAGAAGGGTATGCGGTAGTCCTCGGGGAGGTCTTCGATGGCTGAGGTAATCTCGCCGGCGCAGAATGAGCCTTCGGGTGACGAGATGCCGCTGTCCTGAGAGAGGTTGAGGTGGTAGAGGTCTTCGGTGGTGTCAATGATGGTGGCACTGCGGACTACGCGGCGGTAGTTGTTGATGAAGATGTTGCGCATGATGGTGAACACCCATCCCTTGAAGTTG
>JAMPDP010000009.1 GCA_023665605.1 Candidatus Amulumruptor caecigallinarius
CATGAACCTTAGTGATTGTTCACGACTGCATGGTATTATTTCCCTCTCTCTCCGCCAAAATACCCGCAACCACTTGATTTACAAGTAGTTGCGGGTGACCTCTTATAAAGTCACAGACAAATTGCAGACAGTTTTATAGTGCGTCCGGAGGGCCGCGCCGGTGAATGTGCATTTTAAGAGCTTGTTTAATAATGTCGAAACGCTACGCGGCTCCGTCCGGGGAGACGTACATCATACGAAGCGAGGTTGCGGCAGAACCTAATGATGGCGGAGGTGATGATGTAAATCGGCGTCCTCCAGACGCCCTTTGCCGTGCTGACTATGACCCCGGATGCCTGCGCTGACGCTCAGGCTTCCCGGGCTACGGGTAAATCAGCGTCCTGCGGAAGCTCCTTTTGAGTTTTTGCAACACCCTCTCCGTCCGGGCCTACGTTTTGGCAACAATTTGATGCGGTTGCCCCCTGAAAATGTTCTATAAAAAAAAGGCGGTAAAGTGAGCGGAATTTCTTACCTTTGCAGCGCGGGTCGGAATACCCGTTTGCTATACATATTTATATATTAACACTCATCACATTTTTCTCTCACGTCATGGACTGCACGCTCGGGCTGTTGCCCGTCGTGGCAACCCGTGTTAACTTATTCTTTTATGTCATTCGTCAAGCTGCTCCGCCGACTCCTCCCGATGCTGTGCATGACGCTGGCCATCAACGCATCGGCTGCCGACACCACCGTTGGTGACTTCACCTACAAGCTCAACAAGACCGACAAGATTGCCCGTCTGACCGGCCGCGCCAAAGACCCTACAAAGGCCTATAACCTGACCATCCCCACGACCATCAAGTATGGCGATGTCACCTACAAGGTAATCTCAGTGCAGCCCAATGCCTTCGCGGGCGACGTTTATATCCGCAAGCTCACCATCGGCGACAACGTGGAGACTATTGGCAAAGGGGCTTTCAGCAACACATGCATAACTAAGGTAGAAAGCTGGGGCAAGAAACTCCAGACCATCGGCGATGAGGCTTTCGCACACTCCGATATCGCCAGTGCCGCCAACATTCCTGCCACCGTGCTGTCAATCGGCGACCTGGCCTTCGGCGACTGCACTTCGCTTACTGCCATCAACTTCACCGTCCCCGCTAAAATAACCTCCATAGGCAAGCAAGCCTTCTGGAACTGCAAGAAGCTCACCTCGATCGCCCTCCCGGGCTCGCTCCAGACCATCGGCGACGAGTGCTTCTTGATATGCGAGGGGCTCACCTCGGTTGCGTTCCTCTCAGGCACCGGCAAGACTTACGTCGGGCAGAAGTGCTTCGACAACCTCAAGAATATCTCCAAGGTGACATTCGGTGAACCGAGCGTAGGACAGTTCGGTGCGAGCTGCTTCATCAACTGCGGCATCGAGTCACTCGCGCTCCCCTCAAGCTGCACCCAGGTGGGCGAAGCTGCCTTTGCCTCCAACCGTCTCAAGGAGCTGCGTCTGAACGAGGGACTCAAAATCATTGACCCCTACGCCTTTGAGTCACAATACTCCAGCGACGGCATCCCTGAGCTGATTATCCCTTCCTCGGTGCAAAAAATCGGCGATAAGGCATTTGTGGGTGTGGGCAACCATATGACATCCATCACAAGTCGCGCCACTGTGCCGCCGGACGCTGTAAACGGTGCGTTCTCTGACTACAACCAGCAGTACACTCCCCTCTACGTCCCCGCTTCGGCCATCAGCACCTACAAGTTCTGCATAGAGTGGCAGGACTTCCGCTACATCTACGCCATCGGCTCTGCCATCGAGGATGTCGCCGCCGACGCTGAGGATGCCGGCACTCCCGCCCGCTGGTACGACCTCCAGGGTCACGAGATAGACCCAGCTTCCGCCGCCCCCGGCATCTACATCCGCCGTCAGGGCAGCAACGTCACCAAGCACACCCTCCCCCTGTAAGGGAGTAAAAACCCTCCAACTCACCTGCCATCCCAAGACTATCCCAAGCGTCCGCAGGACGCCGATTTACTCATAGCCCCGGAAGCCGTAGCATTAGCGAAGGCATCCGGGGTTTTATGCATGGTAAAATCAGGCGTCCGCAGGACGCCGATTTACATCTCCCGTTGCGGCGGAATATCTCCGGGGTCAACCACCAAAGGCACCGCAAACCATATGCGCTCGCCGGCCGCCGTCACGGCCGCCGTCACAACGCGTGGCGACGCACTCTCACGCAGCTGCACCGGCAATGTGTCCGGTATCACAGCCTGCGTGGCAGGTGCGTAATTGTAGACCGTCACATCCGCCATACTCACTGAATCCCGCTCGCCGGTGAGCAGCATCCGTCCGCGGAGCCCAGTGGGGAGGATGCGCAACGGTCGGTTGTCAGTGCGCCAATAGAGCATCAGCTTGCGGCGTGACCACAGGTCATCATCATCGGGCACCCCCTTGATGCGCAGCAACGCAGCTGGCGGGAAGTCGTACCTGCCGGTGTAATCCATATAGACAATCCCGTCAGGCGACTCAGCATACAGCTCCTCCAATACGAGATGCTCTCGCAGAGCCATACGTTGCCCACGGATGGCGGCACTGTAATGAATCGCTATCAGCCCCATGCACGCCACACAAACAACCGCAGAAGGTATCGGGCGCATCGGTTTGAAGTGCGCCACGGCTATCCGTGAGACGATAACCACCGCGCAAGCCTCGGCAAAGAGCCCCGTGCGCCCGGGTATTCCGCTAACCAAGGCAATCAGCGCCGCGATGGCTGAGGCAACAAGCAGAAATGCTCCGTCACGCCCCAAAATAGCGCGAAGCCGCTGTCTCCCCCGCCGGAAACATAAGCTCACGGCAAGCCCCGCCACCACCAAGGTGTAGAGCGGCAGAGTGGTGATGACAAGGTATCCGAGGGGAAAATGGTAGCTCTCAGTGGCTGCACGCCGCCATATCGCCGGTGCGGCGATGGTGATAAGGGTGCCGAAAGCAAGGGCACCGGCAATGCACCATTGCCCGCGTGTCCACCGGCGCCAATTCCCCCCTTGCACTCCGAAGATTAGTAGCGATGCGCTCAGCGCCACGCCTGTCTGTTCATGCGTTGCTCCGGCTAAAAACCCCAACAGGATAAGCCCGGCAATCGCAGCCGGCCTATCATCAGACCGCCGGCGGCGAAAGAAAAGCACACTGAACAGCAACGCGAACGCCGTACCCCACACATAGTTATATTGGCACGTGCGCAGCCACATGGAGTCCCACCAGGGGGTAATCAGCAGGGTGACAAGGATGGTGAGCAGCGCAGCGGCAGGGCGGCTGCGCTGCTCTCGAGCGGCCAGGATAACGGCATAGAAATAAAGAGCTCCCATCACCCCCGTAATCGCTGAGGTGAGCCACTGCGGGAGCGCCCATACAGCTATCGGCCCGGCGAAGTCAAAAAAGCGACCTGTGCAGTCGAGCAGACTGGCGATGATGAATGCAATGGCATGGCGCACAGATCCCCGCGGGTCATCGGCTTCAAGAAAGGTTTGAAATGCGAGGTCATCACCCGTCAGGGGCATCCACCAATCAAGCAGGGCTGTGGCCACGGCAATCCCCGCCAAAGTGAGCCACACGGCAGGAGAGAGTCGTCGCATAGTCCGCAGAGGAGGGCGAGGCCGTCAGGCCAGGAAGAGGATGAGCGACTGGGCGGCCACCACGCGCATGAACATCGTGAGCGGATACACCGTGGAGTAAGCCACCGAGGGGGCGTCGTGGCCGGTAGAGCCGTTGGCGTAGGCCAGAGCCGGCGGATCGGTATAGCCACCGGCAAACATACCCATGATTGTCAGGAAGTTAATCTTGTAGACTCCCCTTGCTATCGAGCCTGTGATCAGCAGAGGTACGGCTGTGATGATGAAGCCCCATATCACCCACCACATGCCCGTGGGGTTAAACACCGTGGCTGCAAACCCGTCGCCCGCCGATATGCCTACCGAGGCAAGGAACAGGCATATGCCAAGTTCACGGAGCATCAGCGATGCTGACGTGGAGGTGTAGGTCACAAGGTGGAACTTATAGCCGAAACGGCTCAGCAGAATGGCTACCACCAGCGGGCCCCCGGCCAGACCGAGCTTGAGGTCATAGCCCAGGTTGATGCTGCCGAGGATTATGCCGAGCATGATACCCACGAATATGGTAATGATGTTCGGCTGGTTGAGGCGCTTCATGGAGTTGCCCAGACGCGCTGCCAGGCGGTCTATGTCGGTCAGGTCGCCCACCACGGTCAGTCGGTCGCCTATCTGGAGCCGCAGGTCAGGCGTTGCGAGCAGGTCGATGCCGGCACGGTTCACGCGCGTGGCGTTGAGCTGGTAGCCGCTGGTGAGACGCAGCGAGCGGAGCGTGGCGCCGTCATAGTGGTTGCGCGTTATCAGGATGCGGCGGCTAAGCACACGCTTTGGTGTGGCGGCCTCCCAGTCCATCTGCACCTCCGGACCTATGAGGCTCTTGAGGCGCTCCTCATCGGAGGCGGAGAGCACCACAAACAGATGGTCACCGTCATGGAGCACGCTCTTGGCGTTAGGCACGTAGGCTTCACCGTCGGCAGGCTTCACGCGGCTCACCACCATGTCGCAGTTGGCTATGGTGTGCAGCTCATGCACGGTCTTGCCGTCGAGCAGCTTGTTGGTAATCAAGTAAGTGGCCAGGGCCGGAGCGTTGCTGTTGGCGTTGGCCTCATCGTCGAGGGCCTTGATTTCGCGGTCTATCTTCACCCGAAACACACTCTTGAGCAGCAGCATTGAAGCGATGATGCCCACCACGCCGAGCGGGTAGGCCGCGGCGTAGCCCATGGACATGATATTGATGGCCTCCGGGGAGTTCGACGTCTGCTGTGCGGCGGCAAGGCCCGGGGTGTTGGTCACGGCACCGCTCATCACGCCCACCATCGCCTCTATCGAGGTCTTCCCATCCTCGATGAAGTATATTATCAGCACTATCGCCACATTGAGCAGTATGCCCAACAATGCCAGCATATTCAGACGGATGCCTCCCTGCTTGAACGACGCGAAGAATGACGGGCCCACCTGCAAGCCTATCGAGAAGATGAACAGGATCAGGCCGAACTCTCGCACGAACTTGAGCACATCGCCGTTCACCATGTATCCGAAGTGCCCCATGAGGATACCCACGAAAAGCACGAATGTGACACCGAGCGACACGCCGGCTATCTTCACCTTGCCCAGGGCCACGCCGGCCACTATGACAAAGCAGTATAGCACAATAGTGCTGGCCAGAGATGTGTGGCCGGGGAAGAGCAGGTCAGTAATCCAGGAAGTATCCATCAGAGTGGGAACAGACGTTGTTTTAAGCGGGTGCAAATTTACGCATAATTTCCCGATTTGCCGCACATCCACCCCCACCTAAAATTATTAAAGGCTGATTACACCCTCTCAAAATGTTTTTGTAACTTTGCGCGGTATATCACTCAATAGGCTATGCTTGACAAAATCACCGCTCTGCGCGACGAAATCTCTGCTCTCACCGCCGACTCGGCCGCTCAGGTCGAGGAACTCCGCATAAAGTATCTGTCCAAGAAAGGGGAAGTGTCGGCCCTGTTCAATGACTTCCGCTCTGTGGCCGCTGACCAGAAGCGAGCCGTCGGCCAAGCCCTCAACGAGCTCAAGAACCTCGCCACAGAACGCATCAACGCTCTCCGCGAGGCCCTGGCCTCCAAGGACAGCTCCGATGAGGCCATTGACCTGACACGCACGGCCGCCCCGCGCCATGTGGGCTCCCGCCACCCCCTCTCCATCGTGCGTGACGACATCATCAGCATCTTCGACCGTTTGGGATTCTCCATAGCCGAGGGCCCCGAGATTGAGGATGACTGGCACGTGTTCTCATCGCTCAACTTCGCCGAGGATCACCCGGCGCGCGATATGCAGGACACCTTCTTCATCGGCCGCAACCCCGACGTGCTTCTGCGCACACACACCTCCTCCGTGCAGAGCCGCGTCATGGAGCATCAGCAGCCACCCATCCGCATCATCTGCCCGGGGCGCGTATATCGCAACGAGGCCATCTCGGCCCGCGCTCACTGCTTCTTCCATCAGGTCGAGGCACTTTACGTGGATCGCAACGTCTCCTTCGCCGACCTGCGCCAGACGCTCCTCTACTTTGCACGCGAGATGTTCGGCCCCGACACCAAGATTCGCCTCCGCCCCAGCTACTTCCCCTTCACCGAGCCCTCTGCCGAGATGGACATCTCCTGCAACCTCTGCGGCGGCAAGGGTTGCTCGTTCTGCAAGGGCACCGGATGGGTAGAGATTCTCGGTTGCGGCATGGTCGACCCTAACGTGCTCGACGCCTGCGGCATCGACTCCAAGCAGTACACCGGCTTCGCCCTCGGCATGGGCGTGGAGCGCATCACCAACCTGAAATATCAGGTCAAGGACCTCCGCCTATTCTCCGAGAACGACCGCCGCTTCCTCAGCCAGTTCACATCAGCCCGCTGACACCATGCCGGGTATTCTCATAGACTGTCTGCTCGTGGCCCTGGGCGGTGGCCTCGGTGCCCTCACACGCTTCGGCGTGGAGCAGCTCCCCCTGCTTGACCACAACAAGTATTACTACACGGTGGCCATCAACATCACCGGCTGCTTCATCATCGGCACCCTCTGGGCCCTGTTTCAACACTGGGAGGCCCCCCGCTGGCTCTACCTGCTGTGCCTCACGGGCTACCTCGGGGGCTACACCACCTACTCGGCTTTCACCCTTGATGCCATGCAGCGCATCCAGGCCGGGCATCTCGATGAGTTCTTCATCTACGTGGCCGTTACCGTCATCGGCGGCCTCGGAGCGTGCGCCCTCGGCCTGTTCGGCACGGGCCGTCTGCTGAAAGTTCTCTGACCATTACGCCGGAGCTATGACTGTCAAGGAGCGTTACCGGGGCATTATGGATTGGTTCGCCGAGGCCATGCCGGAGGCTGACACAGAGCTCCATTTCCGCAACCCCTACGAGCTGCTTGTAGCCGTGATTCTCTCGGCACAATGCACCGACAAGCGCGTCAACATCATCACCCCACCCCTGTTTGAGCGCTTCCCCACGCCTCAATCACTTGCCGAGGGCACGGAGGAGGAGGTGTTCTCACTCATCCGCTCTTGCTCCTACCCCAACAACAAGACGCGCTCTCTCCTGGGCATGGCGCGCAAGCTCACGGAAGAGTTCGGCGGCGAGGTCCCCGCTGACATCGACGCACTGATGAGCCTCCCCGGCGTGGGGCGTAAGACGGCCAACGTGATTCTCGCCGTGGTCTATGACCGCCCGACAATGGCCGTGGACACCCACGTGTTCCGCGTAAGCGAGCGCCTGGGCCTCACCACCGGGAGCAAGAACCCGCTCACCACCGAGAAGGCACTGCTGCGCCACATCCCCGCCCACCTGGTACCGCGCGCCCATCACTGGCTTATACTCCACGGCCGCTACGTCTGCAAGGCGCGCCGCCCCGACTGCCCCGCCTGCGGACTCCGCCCATGGTGCCGCCACTACGCCCGCGAAAGCAAAAAAGCCGCCACGCCCTGAGCCACTATGCCCCTGAGCCACTACGCCCCTGCCCTATCATCGCCGCCCCTCCACCCACACCAATCATCACATGAAAGCCCAACGCAAAGACCTGCTGCAATTCTGCCGCTACCTGGTGACAGGCGTCATCAACACGCTCGTCACTCTCATCGTCATCTACATCTGCAAGAGTATAATAGGCGTAAACCCCTGGGTGTCCAACGCCGTGGGCTACGTCGCCGGTCTCATCAACTCATTCGTGTGGAACAAGCTCTGGGTTTTCCATTCCTCAGACAGCGGCTGGCGCGGCGAGAGCGTCCGCTTCTTCGGCGGCTTCCTCCTGTGCTACGGTGTGCAGCTCGGCGTGACATGGCTCATGGACACTTACGTCATCGACCCTGAATTTATGCTCCACATCGGCTCTTTCGCGTTCTCGGGTTACGCCATCGCCACGCTCGTGGGCATGATGGTCTACACCGGGGCCAACTTCATCTACAACCGTCTGGTCACTTTCCGCAACTGCAGTATGTGACCTCGACACACCCACAGCCTCAGCAACAGTCAGGCGTGCACACCGCATTGCCCGCCGGTCTTAATAAAAGTTATTTTTATGTGAATTTTTAACATCTCGTTTTGTCATATCTCAAATTCGCACTACCTTTGTGACACGAAAAGATATTCCCTCTATACATCAACATCCCTGTAAACATTTGATACAACATGTTTAGAAATTGAGCCTTGTCGTGAGACACGGCTCAACTTCTTTTTTACGCCTCCTGATGTCGCGCAGGAGCACCTGTTTTTGCAGGTACACCTCCTTTTTCTTACCTTTGTCACTGTAACCTCTTTCTTATGATACCCTGCTTCTTCAATATCGGCACCGGCGAAGTGGTGCTACTCGTCATAGTCGTTCTGCTCCTCTTCGGCGGTCGCAAAATTCCCGAGCTCATGAAGGGCCTCGGCAAGGGCGTCCGCAGCTTCCGCGACGGCCTCAATGATGCCACGGCTGAGGCCGCAAGCTCTGACAAGGATGCCCCCCGACCCGGCAAGGATGCCTGAACAGACCGGCTCACCCGGCTCCACGGCCCGCTCCGGCTCACCATCCCCCGCCGATTCAAACGCCGATATGCCCTTTTGGGACCACGTTGACCAGCTGCGACAACTCGCAGTGCGAATTATCTGCCTGATTGCTGTGGCCGCCGCCGGGATGTGGATGGCTCTGCCACACATCATGGACAGCGTGATTCTTGCCCCCACACACCCCGGCTTCATCACCTGGCGCGTGATGGCGCGTTTGGCTGCGCTCACCGGCGCCGTCCCGGAGTTTGCCATCGACCCGACTCACCTTTCCATCATCAACATCCGCCTCGCCTCGCAATTCTTCATCCACGCATCCCTCAGCTTCTGGATGGCCGTGGTGGCGCTGCTTCCGGCCCTCCTCTATATGCTCTGGGGCTTCGTGGCTCCCGGCTTGCTCCCGTCCGAGAAGCGCGGGGCAGGCAGGGCGTTCACCCTCGGCAGTCTGATGTTCTACCTTGGCATCCTCACGGGCTACTTCCTTGTGTTCCCCCTCACACTGCGCTTCCTCGCCGACTACTCGCTGAGCGACGCCATCGCCAACACGCTCTCGCTGGACTCATACATGGACAACTTCCTGACGCTCACGCTGGTGATGGGCATCATCTTTGAGCTGCCCGTAGTAGCATGGATGCTCGGACGCGCAGGGTTGATTCATCGCGGCATATTCCGCCGCTACCGTCGCCACGCCATAGTGGCTCTGATGTTGCTCGCCGCCATTATAACACCCTCCGGCGACCCGTTCACCTTGATGGCGGTCTTCCTCCCGGTCTATATGCTCTGGGAGGTCAGCGCACTGCTTGTACCCGGCAAGCGGAGCCCATCGTCCGCGGCCTGCCCCAACCCTGCCACCTCTCCGGCTTCATAACAACCACTCCACAATGACTCAGTTGCTGACTCTGCAAGATGACCTGAAAGCTGCCGTCGACACCCTGCGACGCGGCGGCGTGATTATCTACCCCACGGACACCATCTGGGGCATCGGCTGCGACGCCACCCGACCGGAGGCCGTGAGCCGCATCTATGAGTTGAAACGGCGCTCTGACTCAAAGGCACTGATCACGCTCATGGCTGACGACCGTATGCTCGAACGCTATGTCGACGACCCACCCGAAGTGGCTCTGCAGCTGATGGAGCTCT
Source organism: Candidatus Amulumruptor caecigallinarius (assembly GCA_023665605.1). Lineage (GTDB taxonomy): Bacteria > Bacteroidota > Bacteroidia > Bacteroidales > Muribaculaceae > Amulumruptor > Amulumruptor caecigallinarius_B. The sequence goes on from JAMPDP010000009.1 coordinate 9,726, forward strand.
CGGAGAAGCCGGTGACGGTGATTTTTGACCATGCCACAGGCCTCGCCCCCAACCTGACGGCGGCCGACGGCAGTCTCGGCGTGCGAATTCCTCGTGACGACTACGCCTCGGCACTCTGTCGTATGCTCCGCCGCCCAGTGGTGAGCACCTCGGCCAACATCAGCGGCATGCCTGCCCCGGCCACGTTTGCGGCCATCGACCCCGTGCTCCTTGACGGTGCCGACTATGTGGCCTGCCACCGTCGCACCGATACCGAGGCCCACGTAGCCTCCTCTATCATCAAGATCACTGGCAGCGGCATCTTCAAGCTTATCCGCCCCTGACTCCTCTCCGCAACAGTCGCCTTCTTCGCTGTCATCATTTTTAACACTCTGAGGGTACCACTTTTAACAAACCCTTAGCACTCTTAACGTGTTATATCTGTGAGATTAATTTAACGTTCCGACCGTTTATTTCCTACTACTATGATGACCGATGTTGAAATCCGCCAGGCCCGTTACGACGACCTCGACACCCTGCTGCAGATGCGCATGGAGGTGCTCCATGAGGACGGGACTCTTAACTATGGCGACTGCGACGAGCTGGAAGAAGCCAGTTGGCAGTATTACGAGAGCGCATTGGCCAACGGAAGCCATATCGCTTGCTTCGCCACTGTGCAGGGCAAGATTGTAGGTTGCGGGGGTATGTGCCTCCACGACGAGATGCCCTCCGCCTCCAACCCCTCGGGCCGCTGCGCCTATCTGACCAATATCCACGTCACCCGCGAAGCCAAGGGCTACGACGTGGGACGCGACATTGTGAACTGGCTCGTAAGCGAAGCTCACCGCCGAGGTATTACCAAGGTGTACCTGGAGTCCTCGATCACAGCCCGCTACATGTTTCACTCAATGGGTTTTCGCGGCATGAGCGACATGATGGTGCTCTCCGCGCCCGCCGTCTGACGGCTTGACTCTCACTCCGTTAGCCACTTTTCAGTCACGGCCCGACACATTTCCCGCACAATTTTGAGGGCGGCGGCGCAGCAAGTCAGCAATTATTGATATATTTGCATGACGGCAGCCGCCGCCAACCCTCTGTATTCCAAATTCAACTTTCAACGTTCAACTTACACAGATATGATCAGTCCTAAACTTCATGATGCTTTCATTCAGCAGATTAACGCTGAGATGTGGTCTGCCTACCTCTACCTCGCCATGAGCCTCGATGCCGAAGCCAAGGGGCACAAGGGCGTGGCCAACTGGTTTTTCATCCAGTTCCGCGAGGAGCAGGATCACGCACGCATCTTTATGAACTACCTCAACTCACGCGACGCCAAGGTTACTCTCCTCCCCATCGAGGGCGTGCCTGCCGAGTGGCCCTCCATCCAGGCCATGTTCGAGCAGACTCTTGAGCACGAGCGCAAGGTGACGGCCATGATCAACAATCTCGCTGCCATCGCCACTGCCGATGCCGACTTCGCGTCAATCAACCGCCTCACATGGTTCATTGACGAGCAGGTGGAGGAGGAAGACACCGCACGCTCCATGATTCAGGCCTTTGCTTCAGTGGAGGGCAACAAGTACGGTCTCTATCAGCTCGACAAGGAGCTGGAGACCCGCACTTACTCCACCCCCTCGCCCCTGGCCACTGCTGAGTGACCACCGCTGAGCCAACGCTCTGACAAGCATATTAAGCCCCGGATGCCATCTCGCTCGGCATCCGGGGTTTTATGCTGTCATCATGCCCGGTGTGCTTCAGCCCTTCTCCCGGTGTGCGTGTGTGGCTACATACTGCCGCACCTCCTTGAACAGGTCCGTGGCAAACACAAAGTCTATCAGAGCCTCATTCGTCGCCGTATAAATCTGAGTCTTGTCACCCACCCACTCGCGGTAGCCGCCCTTCAGGTAGATGATGTTCTCGCCGATGCCAAGCACCGAGTTCATGTCGTGCGTGTTGATCACCGTCGTGATGTTATACTCATGCGTGATGTCGCTGAGCAGCTCATCTATCACTATCGACGTGTGAGGGTCAAGTCCCGAATTAGGCTCGTCGCAAAACAGATACTTCGGATTCATGGCTATGGCTCTTGCTATGGCCACTCGCTTCTGCATGCCACCCGAAATCTCCGACGGGTACTTTGCGTCTGCGCCCTTGAGGTTTACCCTCTCAAGGCAGAACAGCGCGCGCTCCCTCCGCTCATCATAGCTCATGTCGGTGAACATCATCAGCGGAAACATCACGTTGCCAAGCACCGTCTCTGAGTCAAACAGCGCCGACCCCTGAAAGAGCATACCTATCTCCTTGCGCAGTTCCTTCACCTGCTTCTGGTCCATCTTCAGCAGGTCGCGCCCGTCATAGAGTATCTCCCCCTTCTCCGGGCGCAGCAGGCCCACAAGCGACTTCATCAGCACCGTCTTGCCGGAGCCGCTCTGCCCTATGATCAGATTAGTCTTCCCGGCGTAGAACGTCGCGTCTATGCCGTGGAGTATCGTCTTGCCGTCAAACGACTTGGTGACATCCTTTACTTCTATCATATCTCTCTGTGATGTGACTCTCTGTGGATTAGGTTTGCTTACTGAAGCATCAGCTTCGTCAGCAGCACGTCAAGGAACAGGATTACTACCGATGACGTCACCACCGCGTTGGTGCTGGCTTTGCCCACCTCAAGGGCGCCGCCCTTCACGTAGTAGCCGCAGTAAGCAGCCACCGAAGTGATCACCACCGAGAAGAAAAGCGACTTGATCAGGCCATACCACACATACCACTCATTGAACTGCGTCTGGATGCCGTAGATATATTTCGATACCGAGATGATGCCCGTCACGGCAGCTATCAGATAGCCGCCAAGCATCGTCGTGAAGATGCAGAACACCACCAGCACAGGCATAAACACCAGGAAGCCAACCACCTTCGGGAGTACCAGAAAGTTAGCCGAGTTCACACCCATGATGTCAAGGGCGTCAATCTGCTCGGTCACCCGCATTGTGCCTATCTCCGAGGCGATGTTCGATCCCACCTTGCCCGCAAGTATCAGGCACAGGATGGAGTTGCTGAACTCAAGGAGCACAATCTCCCTCGTGGCCAGACCCGTAGAGTAGCTCGGCACAAGCGGCGACGAGAAGTTGAGCTGCATCTGGATAGTGATCACCGCACCGATAAACAGTGCTATGATAATAACCAGCGGTATAGAGTCCACGCCGAGCTTGTTAATCTCAAACACCGTGCGGCTCAGAAACACACGCCACTTGTCAGGCACCGACAGCACCCGTCGCATAAACAGGCAGTAATGCCCGAAGTTGGATATGGATTTCGTCAGAAACATCTCTCAATTCTCAGTCAATTCTCAGAAGGAATTTATACTTCTCGATGAAACGGAAGCCGGAGCAAAAGGGCACAATGCACCCCGCCCCAACTAACATATAATGCCGGAACCAACCCGAAAGTTGCCCCCGCCGCCACAAAGTTACAAATAAATTACCAACTACCCCTCACCGCAAGCGTCATTCATACACGTAAGGTATCCATAGCAACTCGCATATAAATTCGCATATCAACGTATCAATATGAGGGAACGTTGCAGCGCGAGCACTTGTCATGGAAGTGACTGTTGTAGCGACCGCAGTAGGGACACTCTTGGTTGGGGCTGTTGTAATACGCCACCCAGTTCGACCGTGAGCCTCCCGAGTTAGGAGTCTTACTCACGCCCGTGCCTCCACATGACGAGCACGTGCCGGAGTCACGGCTGCTGCGACTCGCGCGCGACGACCCGCGCTTCGATGCGGCCTGCGCGCTAGCCCAGCCTGACGCATAACGCCCGCCATCCTCACCGGCGCAGGTGTAGGTGTTGATGATGTTCATGCTCATGTTGCCCATCGTGGAGGTAGTATGCTCCTCAATGCGCTGGAGGTCGGAGGATATCAGCAGGGCATCGAGATGCAGGGCCGGTGTGCCGGCAAACCCCGACGGCATATAGGTCGTCGACCCGTCATAGTTGCGCTGCGTGGCATAGAGCTTCCCGTACATAGGGTGGATCACATATCCGTCGCCTATGGTCAGAGCCATTACAGCACCGCCGCCCAAGCTGGAGCCGGTCTGCGGGCAGTAGGAACTGATCTGCCCGTAGCTGAACGTCCGGTCAGCACTGACATTCAGCGCAAACACCACCATAAGAGCCAATAGCAAAATCTTCTTCATCAAATAAATGTATTAGAGTCGGTTTTCAAAAAATCAGCATTTCTATCGCAAATATACAATTTTTTTTGCCTTCCCATCCTCCTTATATACTAATGTGCCGCTTTTATCACGCAGGCCGGTTTTGCAAGAGGGATGGACGGGGTCAGAGGCGGTAGAGGAGGGCGCGGCGCAGGAGGGCGGTGTTTAGGGTGCGGTGGCCGTTGAGGGTGGCGGGGGCGCGGTAGACTATGCTGATGCGGTTGGGGCCACGGCGAAGCTTGAGGGTCACGAAGTTGCTCAGCGAGGTGGCGGTCCAGTCATCGCGCTTCACGGGGGGCATCACCAGGGTGCCGCACACGCTGTCAGCCACCTCCACAAGGCGGATGGCGCAGAGGTCGCCGGCTGTGAGCGGGTCGCCGTAGCCGTTGGCATACTCCACCTGCATGATATAGTTACCCTCGGCCGGGGCATCGAAGGTGAAGGTCATGCGGCGGCGCAGGCTCTCTGTGGTCTCGACGAAGTGACGGGCCACGCGGCGGTCGGCTATCAGGTCGGTGCCGGTATATGCCAGGGAGTCGGCAGGCACTTCGGTGAAATAGCCCGGAGGCATGAAGAAAGCCGGCTGCGAGGCAAATCCGATATACTCCTCGCCGCGCACGGGCTGTACGCTCAGTGCAGTGAAACCGGTGGGCTCCATCATGGTATAGTGGCGGGTGAAGACCTGCTCCTCCATGGTGCCGTTGAGGTACACCTGATAGGCGTCGCCATCCACGTACGGGTCGAATGACATACGGAGCCTGTTCTCCTTGACAAGCGCGGGGGTGGGGGGCAACGGAGCCACCGAGCGACGGTTGACGCGGAACTCGGCAGGGGTGTTGTTGGCCATGAGAATCTCTATGTGATGACGGCCTCGCAGTGTGGCCGGCACACCATGAGCGGCTTGGTCCACACTGTCTACCTTGAAGGAGATTATCATGGAGCCGCTACCCTTGACGTCGATGTCAAGCAGGGCATCGCGCCAGCGCAGCCCTGACACAGACCGCCGGTTGTCGGGCGTGGGGGCCACGAGGGGGCGGAAGGTGATGCTGTCGGTGGTCATGCGCATACCCAGCAACCCATGATAGACGGCAGCCACAGCTGCGGCGGCGCTCAGCGGGTCATGCCGCGAGCGGGTCAGCGAGGCGGGAACGTCGCCGGGGTCGATGGTGTAGGCGGGGAAGTTGCCGAGGTTCATGGCTGCGGAACGCACCAGGGCATAGAGACTGCAATAGAGCATATCCACGTCGGCGGCTTGCGATGACGCCACGGCCCAGTAGCCCCACACAGCCGGTACGAGCGAGTAAGAGGGGGGTATGGCTGTCGAATCGGCCAACTGAGGATAGAGGGCCGACACACCGAGGGGTGTCACCGCCGTGCGCTCAAGCACACTGCGGCGCATCTCCGGGGTAGCGATGCCGTAGACCATGGCGAGCCCCTGAGCAAGGTTATCCTGCAAGGTTGACACCAAGGGGTAAGGCTGCGAGTAGAGGCACTGTCCGTAGACACCCATGTTGGGAATCCACAGGGCGGTGTTGATGTTCTCGCGGAGCTTCGCAGCGCGGGTACGCCAACGCTCAGGACTATCTTTCAGCCCCAACTGCTCAGCCATTAGAGCCGCCACGGAGTATGCACGGTAAACCATGGCGTTAGTGCCGAGCGATGCGGAAACGGCGATGTCAGCCCCGGTCATCCACGTCGGGTATGGGGGGAGGTCGCCGGGCACCACGCCGGGCGTCATACCACCCGCCAATCCTGACTGCGGGTTGAACACCACTGACTCATAATGCTCCAAAGTAGCCTTCACCACCGGGTAGGCCTCTTCGAGCCACCACCGGTTGCCGGAGGCAAGATATACCTGCCATGCCGCCGAGGCCCAGGCGATGGCATCGGTCTCCACCGGCCAACCTCCGTAGAGGCCGCTCCCCTGACGCACGCGCCCGTCACTGACACACTCCCGCAACAGCTCCATGGAGCGGTCAGGGTCAAGCCACGCAAGAGCCAGCTCCACCGTCATGGCCGCACGCACCGTGGAGATGCGCTGCGGGAACGTTTCGAGGTCGGCCAACGACATATGCACCACTGCGTCGGCCAACGGTGAACCGCTGCTGTACAGAGGCTTATCCTTGACCTCCGGGAGTGAGAGCCGGCGGATGGTGTCACCCTGCGGGAAGGTGCTTATCAGCTCGCGCGGCGAGAGTGCACGCGCCACGCACATCCCCTCCACCACACTGTCGGGGTACACCGTGAATCGGTCACTCACAAAGGTGGCATCGGCCTTGTCAGGCACACGGTTACAGGCGGCTAATGTGATGGCGGCAGCGCAAAGCGCACTCAGGGACAGGGCTCTCATAAAAAACGCTCGATGTTGATAAATCTAACTACATTAGATAACAACAAAGATAGCGAAAAGATGCCAACAACCGCGGAAGCAGCTTCCGGCCGGCCATGAGCGCCACGGCAGCCGCGAGCCACCAGAAGGCGTTGAGCCTCCATTGCTGCCAGCGGGAGAGCTTTGCTGGGACGGGAGTAGCCACCGGTACCGGCACTTCACGTATGCGCGTGATGGTGCGCGTGATGGTGTCGGAGGTGCGTGGCACTGTCACTTGAGAGTGCAGGGGTACAGGCTTGGTGAGCAGGGAGTGGCCCAGACGGCCATCCGGGGCTATCCATGCTTGTGAGAGGGCGTGGTCAGTCTCCAGACGGCTCACGGAGTCGTTGGTGAGCCTGTCAGCGTGTTGCTGCGGGAGGCGCACGGTGACATCGACAGTGTCGAGGCGAGTCACGCTGACATGACCGGCGCGTAGCGAGTCGGCAGTGTGGAGCGTCGGGGCATCCACCACCACGGCAGCTCGCGGCGCACCGCATGACACCAGCATAGCCGGCAACGACAATGCAGCCAGATAGGTAGCGAGAGCCTTGATGCGTCGCTTCCAGCCATTGATGAAACGCCGCTGCGAGGGGTTGCGTGCCACCAGTCGGTCCACATAGTCCAGTCGCGCCTGTATAAGACGGTCCACGAGCGCCTGCTCATCAGCCTCGATAGCGTCGCAGAGCGCACGGAGAGTGACAGGCCCCACCTTGCCGTCAGGCTTCACGCCGAGCACCCTCTGCGGCACCTTGATGCCATAGATGCCGGAAGCCCACACGAAGTCCACAAGGATATTCGCCACACGCTGCGAAGGAATCAGGTCAGCCAACCAGCGATCCCAGTAGCCGGTGCGGAATATCTCGCCCCAGTGTTCCGCCGGCATATTGCGGAGGTCATTCTTGGAGGGTTCGGGGAGGTTTTTGCGGCGACAGAATGCGCGATATGTGTCGAGGGTCACGCCCGTGAAGGTAGCCCCGCCGCGGTCATGCGGGTCCTCGGAGTAGCCTGTGGCGAACGCGCGGCAGATCATGGCATGCAGCGATACCCGCCGGGCAAATTTCAGGTCGATACCGGCCTCATGCGATACAATAAATGGAATAAGCAATTCAGATTTAGCCATAAGAAAAGCAGTTAAACAGGTTAGCAAACTCTCCTCAGCCGGACGGGCACCAACCGCACAACCGGGGATTACGCTGCAAAATTACTGCGCCCACTTGCCGCTGAACCCGCAACTTCGCACCACCCCCCGATTTTAACATTCCGCAGCCGGTGCCACTGTCTCCGCCCCGAGCAAGATTAAACATGATTAATCAGGATTAATCGGGATTAATCTTGATTTTTGTGGAAATTTTTTGGGAAAAGAGGGATGGGGGCTTGGGGAGGACGGCCATTTGCGTTATTTTTGTGGGCAAGAAACTAAATCTAATATCAGCTTGCCATGGGTGTGAGTATCCTCTTTTCGCAATCTTATTACTGGCTCAATTCCTGGATTTTAGCTAATGTCGTGCAACTATCGATACAGGCATTTTGCGACCGACATCTGGACTACCGGATGGATCCCGGACGACGATTGTATGACCAGATGGTGATGGCAGCGCGTTGCGGTGTGGCCAACATTGCCGAAGGCTCCGCACGGCATTCAACTTCAATCGAAACAGAACTCAGGCTGTTGGATGTGGCGCGAGCAAGCATAGATGAATTACAGGGCGACCTGTTCAACTTCCTTTTGCGAAAGGAGGCGGATGTGTGGGCTATCGGCAATGTCGAACGTGAGGCCATCTGGCATATTCAGTTGGACCCCCCCCACTACTCCAACAGCTATCTGCATGATGCAGGATGCCACATTCTCAGACAGAAGAAAAAATTTGACCGCTGGCTAAAAAGTGGCAATGCCGTGACTGAGGCTAATGCGCTACTCTTACTATGTCTACGCCTTAACAAGATGCTTCAGGCACAGATGCAGAGCCAGCTTGAGGTATTCAAGCAAACGGGTGGCTTCACCGAAAACATGACCACCGAGCGACTCCATGCACGTCAAGCCCAGTCAACAGCAGCCGGAGCCCCCAGCTGCCCAATATGTGGCAAGCCGATGCTCAGGCGAATGCAGAAGAAAGGTTCCGGCCAGGGACGTGAGTTTTGGGGCTGCAGTGCATATCCGGCTTGCAAGGGGCTCCGCCCTATATGAGTGCTTGTCGTCGGGAATACGCAGGATTTATCGGGATTAATCAGGATTAAACATGATTAATCAGGATTAATCGGGAATAATCGGGATTTAACATGATTAATCGGGATTGGGTGGGGATGGGGGTGGGGATGGTAGCTTGGATGTGGGCTGGAGGGGTTGTGGGGGCGGTGAGGGGGTGAAAATAGTAGTGGGAGCGGTAGGTAGCGGGTAGTAGCACCCATGTCCTGCGGGGTTCAGATTGGGGGTTATATATCGCTATTATACTGCGTTGATGATTAAAAGATTATGAAATGCGGGAGTTTTTCTTTACCTTTGTTGTCGCAAGGCCAAAGCCCGGCGGCAAATCCTGAAAATCTCGGAGGTTGCCAAAATGACGACCTCCTGCCATCACAAACTTCCCCGGACAGCGGCCAAGCGCTCTTTCTTATCTCCAATCAATCTATAAATTCAATCATTAACCAAAACCAACCAAAACCACATGAAACACCTCTTACGTACGGTGGTGACTGTCATCTGCTCTCTGGCAGCTCCTGTGGCGGCGAGTGCGGCCACTCTGAGCACCGACCCCTCGCCTATCATCAGCAACAAGGCAGTGAAAGTGACCATCAGCGGCCAGGACCTTGGCAGCGACGTGTATTGCTACACGTGGGTGGCAGACCTCAACGGGTCAGAGAAACAGATTGTGACGTGGGATGCATGCATCAACGCCAAGTTTAAGATGACTGCCAGCGGGTCGACGTACACGCTGACCATCAGCAACATCCAGGAGTTCTACGGCTTGAGTGACTCCGAGATGGATGGAGTGAAGAAGCTCGGCTTCATAGCCCGCAACACCGGCGGGGGCCAGACCGACGACCTCTTCGCCGAAGTGGTGCAGGGCCGCAAGACCGCCTACTCCGGGGGTGAAGGCACCGCAGCATCACCTTTTATAATAGGTAAGGCCCAGGACCTGAAAGACCTCGCCGGCTATCCCGCCGACTGGGAGAGCGGGGTCTACTTCAAGCAGAGTGCCAGCATCAGCGGAGCCGGAGTGACCATCGGCTCCATCGGCGCGCCCTTCAAGGCCAACTATAACGGCGACGGCTATGCCATCACCGGTGTGAGCGTGAGCCAGTCAGCCCTTGGTCAAGCCGCCGGCCTGTTCGGAGCCATTGACGGCGCCACCATCAGCAAGCTCGCCGTGAAGGATGCAGACGTGAGCGGTCACGCCTATGTGGGTGTCCTGGTGGGCTACGCCAAGAGCGGCACCATCAGCGAGTGCTACACCTCCGGCGACGTCAACGCCGCCAACCTGATAGCCGGCGGTCTGGTGGGCCTCAACGAGGGCGCCACCATCACCAACTGCTACTCCACAGCCGCCGTGTCAGCCCGTGACCAGTATGCCATCGGCGGCCTTGTGGGCAAGAACCTCGGCACCATCCGCAACACTTACGCCACGGGCGAGCTCACCGGCCACAACTATGTGGGCGGCCTGACCGGTGCCAACTACGGCACCGTGGCCAACAGCGTAAGCGCCAACGCGCGCATCAACGCATCCAACGACTACGTGGCGCGCCTTGGCGGCAACAACAACCCCGAGAACAAGGCGACCAACAATGCCACCTGGGGGGGGATGCCCGCCCAGGGTAGCTGGACGAGCCACGGCGACCATGCCGACGGGCTCCGCGATGCAGACCTGACAGTAAAGAGCACCTATCAGACCACCCTCGGCTGGGACTTCAACAGCGTGTGGAAGTGGGAGACCAAAAATGGCCACTCCTACCCCATCCTCGCCGCCATGAAGGATGCTCAGGATGACCCGTTCACCACAGAGTTCTACAACACGGCAAGCATTGAGAACGTCAGCGCCGACAACCTTGCCCAAGGCATCATCATAGTGATGAGCGGCGACGCCGCCTCCGTGATGGCCACCGACGGGAGCGCTCTTGGCAGCGTGGCCATCTACAACATGACCGGAGCCCTCGTGGCCGGAGCCAACGGCATCAGCGCCTCCGAAGTGACCCTCGACGTGGCACACCTGGCCAACGGCGTGTATGCCGTGAGCGTCATCACCGCCGACGGACGCCGTGCCAACCTCAAGGCCCTCAAGCAGTGACAGTAACCATCATCACCACATTTCATTACCACCGACAGATCAACAATGAAAAAGCATAAGCAATCACTTCGCACCCGGCTTGCCGTGATGATGGGTCTGCTCGCCAGCTGCGTCACGGGCGTAGCTCTGGCCGCAGTGAACTCCGGCGACGCCACGCTCAGCGAGCTCGAGATGCGCATCGACGGCAAGAACATCATTCAGGGGTTCACCCCGAGCCGTACGGACTACACCGTGGAACTCGACGACGCCTCGATGGTGACCATCGCCGCGGTGCCCAAGGCCTCCGACGCCACCGTGAGCATCACCCTCAACGGTACCCCGATGACCAACCTCTCGCTGGCCAACCTTGACGGCGGCGACAACACCATAATATATAGCGTGAAGAGCGGCAGTGCCACCAAGAGCTACACCGTGAAGGTGAAGACCCCGGAGGTGCTGAGGCAGAATGTGTTCGACTGGAAGAACGCCACGGTGTACTTCGTGATCACCGACCGCTTCTACAACGGCGACACCAGCAACGACAACTCCTACCACCGCAAGAGGGTGAACGGTGCAGACTGGGCCACCTTCCACGGCGGCGACCTGCGCGGCCTCACCCAGAAACTTGACTATCTTGACAAGCTCGGCATCAACGCCATCTGGATCACCGCGCCCTACGAGCAGATGCACGGCTGGACGGGCGGCAAGAACGATGCCTTCCCCCACTATGCGTTCCACGGCTACTATGCCCTTGACTGGACATACATGGACCGCAACATGGGCACCATCGCTGACATGAAGAACTTCGTGACCGAGGCCCACAAGAGGGGTATCCGCGTGGTGATGGACATCGTGATCAACCACACCGGCTACTCCACCCTCGATGACTGCGTGGACTATGACTTCGGCAACTTCAACGGCACACCCCAGGCCGGGTGGGTGCCCTCCGGCAACCCCTACTCGATGTGGGCCGAGAACAACGCAGTGTCATTCAACGCCAACAGCCAGGGCAAGTGGGGCAACTGGTGGAGCGGCTGGGTGCGCGCTTTCGGCGACCGTGACTGGGGCCAGAGCGCCGGCTTTGCCCGCGAGGGTGGCGACGACAAGACCATGAGCCTCGCCGGCCTCCCCGACGTTGTGACCGAGAGCACATCATCTGTGGCCATCCCCCCGTTCCTGAAGAAGAAGTGGGCCGCCGAGACCAGCGGTGACTACGCCAACTACCGTCTGCCCAACGTAGACGCATGGCGCCAGGACAACAAGGGAGCACCCGCCGACTACCTCATCAACTGGCTCGCCGGCTGGGTGGAGTACTTCGGCATAGACGGCTTCCGCTGCGACACCGCCAAGCATGTGGAGCTCAACCGCTGGAACCAGCTCAAGCAGGCTTGCAAGCAGGCACTGAAAAACTGGCGCACCTCCGACCGCGCCGACGAGTATGCCAAGACCTGGACCGATGACTTCTGGATGACCGGCGAGTGCTTCGGCTGGCAGCACGGCGACACCGGCTACTTCAGTCAGGGAGGCTTCGACTCAATGATCAACTTCGCCTTCAACTCCTCCGAGGGGTCGCAGGGTCGCACCCCCACCACCGACGACTGGGCTTACTACTCCAACTTCTGCAACGCAAACGCAAGCAACCCGCAGGTGCTCAACTACGTGTCAAGCCATGACACCGGGCTGCACCGTCCCGGCGACCAGAAGAAGGTGGCCGACATGCTCCTGCTCTGCCCCGGCGGCGCACAGATATATTACGGCGACGAGACCTCACGCGGCTACATGGATGGCTGCGGCGGCGACGCCTCCATGACCACCCGCTCCGACTTCAACTGGGACGCCGTGGACAACGCCGTGAACAAGCACTGGCAGAAAGTGGGTCAGTTCCGCCGCCGCAATGTGGCAGTGGGAGCCGGCATCAACACCAGCCTCGGCAGCGACACCTACGGCCGCAAGTATGACAAAAACGGCTATCAGAACGCCGTGGTAATCCGCCTGAACACCTCCGCCGGTCAGAGCTACACCGTGAACGTGGGCGACCACTTCGCTGACGGCGCCAAGGTGATGGATGGCTACAACACCGCCACCGTGGCTACCGTTAGCGGCGGCAAGGTGACTATGCCGGCCAGCGGCAGCATCCTGCTGATAGAGCCTTACGGCAAGATTTCCAGCGACCCCGTAATCGTAAATCCCCCCAACCCCTCGGCTCCGGTGGTTACGGCCAGCCCCGCGAGCGGCGCCACGTTTGACGACAACATCACGGTGACGCTGACCGCGAACCCCTCCGTAGCTATCCACTACACCACCGACGGCTCCACCCCCACGGCCTCATCGGCTGTATACAGCTCACCGCTGACCTTCACGAGCACCGTCACCGTGCAGACCTACGTGGCCAACGAGGCCGGCAGCAACGTGCAGAGCTTCACCTACACCAAGAATGACATCGTAACGCCCCCCACCCCCACGGGCCACGTGGTGTACTTCGACAACTCCTCGGCCAACTGGGGGAGCGTCTACTGCTACGCATGGAGCCAGGGGGCCTCAGACCAGAACGCCGGCTGGCCCGGTGTGCAGATGACCAAGGTTGACGGCAACGTGTACAGCTACAAGGCAGACAACGCCTATGTCAACGTGATCTTCTCCAACGGCAGCGGCGACCAGACCGGCGACCTGAGCTGGAAAGACGGCTACATCTACAAGAAGGATGGCAGCAGCTCACAGTATCAGGGGGGCGGCGACGACCCCACCCCTCCGACGCCCGTTGACGGCACGGTAAAGGTGTACTACAAGGGTTCATGGAATCCCGTGAACGTGTATATCTACGCCGACGGCCAGGGTGACAACGGCAGCTGGCCCGGCAAGGCCATGACCAAGGAGAGCGGCAAGGATTACTGGAGCTACACCGTGCCTGACAATCTGAAGAACGGTCAGGTAATCTTCAACAACGGCTCCGAGCAGTATCCGGCAGCCCAGCAGCCCGGTCTGCAGCTGTCCGGAAAGTCAATGATGTATGACGGCTCCAACTGGAGCGAGTTCAGCGAAGGTCCTCAGAAGCCGACAGTGAGCATCTCACCCAACGGCGGCAAGGTGAAGGGCACAAGCACCATCACCGTGACCATCGCCAACGATGCCACGAGCATCAGCGCCAGCTTCGGCGGCAAGAGCCTGAGCCTGAACAACGGCAGCAACACCGTGACCGTCAGCCAGTATCTCAATGACGGCCAGCAGGGCACGCTGAGCGTGACCGCCAAGAATGACCTCGGCGAGGCCACGGCAAGCGCCAGCTTCAGCCGCGACGACACCACCCCTGTGTACAGCGGGAACCTCACCGGCGACTGGCGCGAGCTGAGCATCTACCAGATTATGGTGGGCTCATTCCAGCACGGCGACGGCGGGGCCTCCGGCTACAGCCAGATGTGGGGCCCAGAGGGGCACCGCAAGAACGGCAACCTGCGCGGCATCATCAACGCCCTTGACTACATCAAGGAGCTGGGCATGAACGCCATATGGATGACCCCGGTGTTTGACTCCAGCAACGGCGGCAACGGCGACGAGCGACTGAAGGCCACCGGCTACTTCTGCAACAACTACTTCGCCATCGACCCTCACTTCGGCACCGAAGCTGAGTTTGACGAACTGGTCAGCAAGGCTCACGAGAAGGGTATCTACATCATACTTGACGGCGTGTTCGGGCATCACAGCAACGCCACCGGGGCATCGCCCGGCGGCAAGTACATCGACAACCGCACGGCCTCCAACGTGCGCGGCAACGACGCGGGCAACATCGCCTTCCCCGGCTCGCTGGATTACTTCAAGGAGGTGATCCGCTACTGGATGAACCGTGGCGTGGACGGCTGGCGCCTTGACCAGTGCTACCAGGTGTATCAGGGTGGTCACAACTACTGGAAAGACCTGCGCGAGGAGTGCGAGCGCGTAGCCGCCGAGCGCAAGTCACGCGGCGAGAAGTGGGGCACCCTCGGCTACATGGTAGGTGAGGACTGGACCAGTGCCGGCAACATCACCGTGACCCAGCAGGATGGCCTCAAGAGCGTGATGGACTTTGACGGCAAGGACAACATAGTGAACCTGAGCAGCGGCGTGGGCTCCATCGGCTGGTTCCTGAGCAACGACTCTCAGAGCCGCGGCTACCGCGATTCCGGTGTGAACGCCACCCTCTTCCTGAGCAACCATGACACCTCACGCGTGGGTGACTTCGTGGATGTTAACTCCCGCCCGAAGGAGTTGATGACCCGCCACGCCGCCGTGGCAGCCTACTCAGGCCCCACCTGCACCTATTACGGTGACGAGATTGGCGACAAGAGCGGCAACAGCGAGCCAGACAACAAGGCGCGCACCTCGGGTCGCCTGAGTGGCTTCAACTCCAACGAGCAGATGGTGCATGACTTCGTGGCCAAGTGCTTCAAGGCCCGCGGCGAGAATCCGGCCCTGTGGCGCGGCAGCGTTCAGCGTCAGCAGCAGGGCAACAATGTGGAGATCATCACCAAGACCGACTCGCAGACCGGCAACAAGGTGGTGTGCATCTTCACCTCGGAGAATGCCACGGTTAACATCGGTGGCACCGGCGAGGACCTGCTCAACGGCGGCAGCGTCAGCGGCAACGTGAGCGTAGAGGCCTGGGTACCCAAGTTCATCCGCATGAACTGACCTCACCCCCAGATCTGACAACAGCTTCCCGCCCCTTGCGCAAATCCATGCGCGAGGGGCGGTTGTTTTTTGGGGGGATTGCAGGCGAGAATCCAAGGTTGGTGTTGTAAATCGGCGTCCTGCGGACGCCATTTGCTGTGACGCCGTTAACCCAGGATGCCTGCGCTATCGCTCCGGCTTCCGGGGCTACGAGTAAATCGGAGGGTGTCGCAAAACCGTCAATTTCCGTCAATTTGTAGGGATGCACCGTGGTGCATCCGCTGATTTACAGATTGTTGCGCCGGATGCACCACGGTGCATCCCTACAAGCTGCCGGTTATGCGGCACCCTCAAGCGTTATAACGAGATATTGGAGCCCCGGAGCGGTATGGGCGCTTCGGGGCTCGGGGCGGTTGTTCATGGTGATGTGTCGGGGGTCAGAGCTGGGACTGGAGCCAGTTCTTGTCGCCAATCTTCTTGATCTGCTCGATGTTGCGCTGCATCCAGTAGAGGTCCTCCTCCTCGTCCTTGTAATACTCCTTGAGCAGGTCGTAGGTGGTGACATCCTCGGCTATCTCCTTCATGCACTTGGCGACGAGCTCGAGACCTGGAATCTGGGTGTCGAGCTCAGCCTTGACGTACTCTACGGGGTCGCGGTAGAGCTTGGTGGCCTTGCGGTCCTCGAGCTTGAGGTCTCCGCCGAGGTCAAGCAGACGGGTTGCGAACTTCTCGACCCAGCCATACTCCTCGGCAGAGTGGGCGGCATACTGCTCGGCGAGCTTGGTGTAGCCTTCGTAGGCGAAGATGCGGCTCTGGAGCTTGTGCTCGAAGGCGTTGTCAGAGAGGTTGGTAACGAAGAATTGCAGAGCCTTGATGGATTCCTTGAAGTTCATATGTGAGATGTCTTTACAGTTAATTGATTTTCTGATACCTTAACGATACGGCATGCGCGGGTGTTCACTTTATTAGTGTTTATTCACACAGCGCGAGGCCATGCGGAAAGGACAAGGAGCTGATTGAGAGAGCGTGGCGCAGACGGTTGCCCAGGCGGACGGGAATTTGTATATTTGCGACGGCTTTTGCCCGAGGGGCCATTGGCCTGACACTGAATATTCCTAACTATATCATAAACGCATCAGATGATTAGCAAGATTTTGTCAATCGCGGGCCGTCCGGGCCTGTATCGCCTGGTAAGCCCGGGGAAGAATATGCTCATCGTGGAGTCACTTGCAGACGGCAAGCGCTTTCCGGCGTATGCCCGTGACAGGGTTATGTCGCTGGGTGACATCTCCATCTACACCAACGACGGCGGCGATACCCGCCTTGGCGAGGTACTTGAGATGGTGAAGGCCAAGACCGGGGGCAAGCCCGTGGACATCAAGGGAATAGGCAATGAGGCCGCGCTGCGCGAGTACTTTGCCACGGTGATGCCTGACTATGACCCTGACCGCGTGTATGGCAGCGACATCCGCAAGCTGCTGCAGTGGTACAACCAGCTGCTTGCCGCCGGCATCACCGACTTCGTCAAGGAGGAGGAGGCCAAGGAGGAAGCTGCGGACGAGAAAGCGGAGTAACCGCCACAACCTCTTAGCGTCATCATGTCAGAGCTGAAGACCAAGACTGTGAAAGGGATGCTCTGGGGGGCGGCAGAACGCTTCTCGGTGCAGGGCGTGCAGTTTGTGGTGATGCTGGTGATGGCGCGTCTGCTCACGCCGCGTGACTATGGCCTGGTGGGGATGATAGCCATCTTCACAGCCGTGTCGCAGGTGCTGGTGGAGAGCGGCTTCACGCAGGCCCTGATTCGCAAGAAGGATCGCAGCCGCGTGGATGACTCCACGGTGTTCTACTTCAACACGGTGCTGAGCTTGGTGCTCTACGGCGTGCTCTACCTCGGGGCACCGCTTGTGGCCCGGTTCTACGATATGCCGGAGCTGACGCAGGTGATGCGCGTGATAAGCATCGTGGTGGTGGTCAACGCCTTCGGGCTTGTGCAGCGGGCCGTGATGAGCGTGAACCTCGACTTCAAGTCGCAGGCCAAGGCGAGCTTCACGGCCGCCATCATCTCAGGCATCGCGGGAATCACCCTGGCGTTGACCGGCCACGGGGTGTGGGCGCTGGTGTGGCAGCAGATACTCAACGCCGCCATAGCTACTGCTATGCTCTGGGTGCTTGCCAAGTGGCGGCCTGTCAGGGCGTTCTCATGGAGCTCGTTCAAGGAGCTGTTTGCCTTCGGGTCAAAGCTGATGGTGTCGGCACTGCTTGACCAGACGTGGAACAACATCTACGGCCTGGTGATAGGCAAATTTTTCCGCGCGGACACGCTCGGCTACTACACCCGTGCGTCGAGTTTCGCGCAGCTCCCCACATCGAGCTTCGCGCAGATACTTAGCAAGGTGAGCTACCCGTCGCTGTGCAAACTCCAGGAGGATGAGGCGAAACTCGCCGAGAGCTACCGCAAGTTTCTGCGTATGGCCGCTTTTGCAATCTTTCCGCTGACGATGCTGCTTGCGGGCATCGCAAGCCCGATGACAGTGGTCCTCATAGGCGAGAAGTGGCTGTATGCGGGGACGCTGCTGACCATCATCTGCTTCTCGCTGATGTGGATGCCGATACATGCTGTGAATCTGAACCTGCTGGTGGTGAAGGGGCGCTCCGACCTGTTTCTGCGTCTGGAGCTGTACAAGAAGGGGGTGGCCGCGCTGCTGATAGTTGCCACCATCCCGCTTGGCATCGAGGCTGTGTGCTGGGGCCAGGTGGCCTCGTCGATAATAGCGTTTGCCATCAACACCCGCTACACCGGGCAGTTCATCAACATGGGTTTCTTCAGGCAGCTGCATGACATCACCCCGTCGCTGGGACTGTCGCTGCTGGTGTTCGCGGCGAGCTACAGCGCCACCTATATCTTTGCCAACGCGTGGGCCTCGCTGGCGGTGAGTGCCGTGGCCGGTCTGGCCGTGGCGGCGATAGCGATGGCGGCGCATCGGTTCACGGAGTTTGACGAGCTCAAGGCCATCATCCGCAACCGCTGAGCCTGAGTCCAAAAGGGGGCATCGGCAAAACAAAATTGCGGCTGAGGCATTATATATAGCGTAACGACACGCCGCAAACACGCCGGAGCAAGACACCGCCTTGCACGACACGGCATAACAAAGGACAACATAACTGACATTCATCCACGTTATGAACAACGAACCGCAAATCACCGTCACCTCTCCCCTGCTGCCTGACCTTGAAGATTTTCAGGCTGAGCTGCGCAAGATTTGGGACAGCAAGTGGATCACCAATAACGGCGACTACCACAAGAAGCTGGAGGCCGCGCTGGCCGAGTATCTCAAGGTTCCGTATGTGAGCCTGTTCACCAACGGCACGCTCCCGCTGATTACCGCGCTGCAGGCGCTGCGCATCACCGGTGAGGTGATCACTACCCCATACAGCTTCGTGGCCACGACACACTCGCTGTGGTGGAACGGCATCAAGCCGGTGTTTGTGGACATCGACCCGGCCACAGGGTGCATCAACCCCGAGCTGATAGAGGCCGCCATCACTCCGCGCACCACGGCCATCATGCCGGTGCATGTGTATGGCAAGCCGTGTGACACCAAGCGCATCAAGGAGATAGCTGACCGCTACGGGCTTAAGGTGATCTATGACGCCGCCCATGCCTTCGGTGTGGAGGTGGATGGCAAAAGCGTGCTTGCCGAGGGTGATATGTCGACGCTGTCGTTCCATGCCACGAAGGTGTTCAACACCATTGAGGGTGGCGCGATGGTGATGCCCACCAAGGAGATGAAGCAGAGGGTGGACTACCTGAAGAACTTCGGCTTCGCTGACGAGGTGACGGTGGTGGGACCCGGCATCAACTCCAAGATGGACGAGGTGCGCTCAGCCTACGGACTGCTGAACCTGCGACAGGTGGATGCCGCCATCGAGGCTCGCCACAAGGCTGCCACGGCGTACCGCGAGGCCCTGCGCGACGTGGAAGGAATCTCGTTCTGGGACGATATGCCGGGCGTGCGCCACAATTACAGCTACTTCCCCATCTTCGTGGATGGGGAGAAATATGGCATGACCCGCGACGAGCTGTATGCCAAGATGCGCGAGCGCAACGTGCTGGGTCGCCGCTACTTCTACCCGCTTATCAGCGAGTTCTCCACTTACAGGTCGCTGCCGTCGGCCACCAAGGAGAATCTGCCTGTGGCTCATGCTATGGCCGACAGCGTGATCTGCCTCCCGATGCACCATGCGTTGAGCGAGCATGACGTGGAGCGTGTGATAGACTGCATAGTGAAATGAGCGACGCCGCCACTGATATTCGCTCGACCAAGAGTACCGCTTCGGGCAAAGCGGGCACGGACGTTCGCCCCAAGGTGAGCGTGATCAGCCTGACGTACAATCAGGCAGACTTTGTGCGCCGGGCACTGGAGGGGATGGTGAGCCAGCAGACCGACTTCCCGTTCGAGGTGGTGATACATGACGATGCCTCGACGGATGGCACTGCCGACATCATCCGCGAGTATCAGGCGCGTTACCCGGACATCATCAAGCCTATTCTGCGCACCGAGAACCTGTTCAGCAAGGAGCGGTCGCTGCGCACGGTAATCCGTCAGGTGGTGGATGCCACGCAGGGTGAGTATATAGCCAACTGTGAGGGTGATGACTACTGGACAGACCCGTACAAGCTGGCCAAACAGGCCGCCATACTTGATGCGCATCCCGAGGTGAGTATGGTCTACACCAACTTCAAGCGCGTGGACGAGAATGACGAGGAGCTGGTGAGCGACACGTATGTGGACATTCAGAAGGATTATGAGTCAGGCGCGCTGTTCGCGCGGATGATTGACAATAACTTCCCGCTGACGGTGAGCATCATGGAGCGTCGGGAGGTGTTTTACCACCCGGTGTTGCTGAGCTGCCCGGAGCAATATGACTACACGATGGCCTGCTCCTCGGCCCTGGCGGGTGAGCTCTACTTCCTGCCGGAGGTGACCTGCGCCTACCGTCAGAACCGCGAGAGCTTCACGTTCCGTCACCACGGGATAATGACGGCCAACGATGCGATAGTGCGCTATCACTTCACGCGAGCTTATCTCAAGGAGCCTCAGTGGCGCAAGAGCGGCGAGTATCACCGCCGCATCATGCGCTCGATAGCGGGCATCATGGTTCGCAAGCGGCTGATGATGAGGGGCAAGTTCTACAAGCTGCTGCTCACCACGCCGGCTCTGTGGCCCTACATCCCCGGGGCCTTGCTGGGCAAGCTGACGGGGAGGAAGTCAGGCTGATATTCCTTCGGGGAAGTGAACTTTTTAGGCCGGTGCGTCGCAACCAATGCGGTGTACCGGTTGTTCTATATGTGTAATAGTTCATATAACAGCGGGGATGCAGGATGCACTCTTTGCACCACTCACATCATCACCGAAATTCACGTTCACTTTCCGTCCTTAATTTCCTATGAAAAAGATTTTACTCCTCACAGTGTTCACGCTGCTGCTTGGGACAACCGGAACTCAGGCCCATCAGGTAGACCCGTGGACCATCGTCTATAGCGGCGACGAGCTCTATGACGCAGACTCTAACCCCACGGGCTTTGATGAGTTTGGTGCCGTACCTCCCGGCGATGCCGAGTATTACCTGCACACATTCTCCAACAACGCTTACTATCCGCTGACCAAGGTAGATGGCACCAATCCGGTAGAGTATACAGGTTATATGCCCGTTCTTGTCAGCAACTTCAAGATCTTTGCCGAGGGTTACTGGACCTCCGGCACGAGCGGCACCGAGCGTGACCAGTACATCTACGGCTCCGGCGACAACAATGCGGGAGTGTATAAGGAGCAGTACAAGAACCTGTCTCATCCGGGGCAGAATGACCTGATGATTGAAAACGGCGGTACATGGTATGGCGTGGAGATCCGCTTCTATCCGGACGGCACCTCGAGCAGTTCCACGCCACAGCTCTATCTGGTGGGGGCCAGCCAGACACCCGAACTGCTTCTTGAGGCCACGGGCACAGCTACCGGCCAGACCACCGGCACTGTTGACTTCACCATCAAGCCCGGCGGTGTGGTCAATTCGCAGAAGCAGTCATACAAGGTGACCATGACCTACACCGGCTACACCTCCAAGAGCACCGTGACCCGCGAGATGACGAGCGATGGCCTGACCGGCACATTCAAAGATGTGACCGACCTTGAGCCCGGAGCCTCCAACAAGATGGACCTGACGGTGACACTCGCCGATGCGCCCGTATCAGCCGAAGTCGATGCGCAGAGCGCGACATCACACCAAACGCTGACGGCTACTGCCACCTGCTACATCGTCACCCCTTCGATACCCTATCTGGTGGGCGACATCAAGGATAATGTGTGGGATCCGGCGAACGGCATCAAGGGCCAGCCCTATCTGTCATATTACAGGACCCTCGACCCGAACGCAGACAACTCGGAGGTGATGTGCTGGTTTGACGTGCCTCTGCAGGACACCTATCGCTTCTCGTTTATCACGAAGCTCGGCACGTGGGATGAGGCAAACTCCGCCATCCGTTACAGCCCCACGAATATTGATGATTCATCGCACGGAGGCACAGAGTACTGCGACAACATTGATGACAATGTGGAGAGTTTGGATCCGTTTGAGGGGAACTGGTATGCAGCGACAGCAGCCACCGGCAGCAATTCAAGAGCATGGGCCCCGGCGATAGCCAAGACCTCGGGCCAGTCAACCGGCTCAAGTGACGCCGCCAGCAAGTACTACGCCATTTTCCTCAACCAGAAGACCAACGAGGTGGCCGTTCAGTGGCTCGACACCCCTACGGCGATAGCTGAGATTCTGGCCAGCCCGATGCCTGAGAGCATGGTTGTGGATGTGTATAACCTGCAGGGGAGCATGATACGCCACCACGTGAGTGCCGACGGCGCCACCTCTGGCTTGCCACACGGCATCTACATAGTGGGGGGCAAGAAAGTGGCTGTGGACTGACTCCGTGCCGGCAGACAAATAAACAACGAGGCTGCGCCGATTGGAGCAGCCTCGTTTTGGTTTGGGGGGGTGAGGGTGTTGCTGTTGCCTATTTGATGTTGTAAATCGGCGTCCTGCGGACGCCTGTTTGATATGTTGCACGTTACCCCGGATGCCTGCGCTGACGCTTCGGCTTCCGGGGCTACGAGTAAATCAGCGTCCTGCGGACGCTCCTTAGAGGATGCTGCAACAAACTCTCCTTGATATGGATCAAGTAACCCCGGATGCCTGCGCTGGCGCTTCGACTTCCGGGGCTACGTGTAAATCGGCGTCCTGCGGACGCTCTTTGGAGGATGCTGCAACACCTCTCGTGGGCGGGGGTGACATCGCTAAGCGATGTCCCTACGGGTGGGGGTGGGATTTGGGGCGGGGTTAGTGGGTGGGGTTAGTGGGTGGGGGTGTTGCAAAACCGGGAATTTCCGTCAATTCGTAGGGATGCACCGTGGTGCATCCGCTGATTTACAGATTGTTGCGGTGGATGCACCACGGTGCATCCCTACAAGCTGATGGTTTTGCAACACCTCCCTTGGGTGGGATGATGGGCGGGGTTAGTAGGCGAACATGGGGTAGTCGGCCATCATGTCGTTTACCTTGGCGCGTACTGAGGCGATTACCTTCTCATCTTCGGGAGCGGCGAGGACGGTGTCGATCATCTCGACGATGTCGCCCATCTTGTCCTCCTTGACGCCGCGTGTGGTGATGGCGGGTGTGCCGAGTCGGATGCCGGAGGTCTGGAAGGGAGAGCGGCTGTCGAAGGGGACCATGTTCTTGTTGGCGGTGATGTCAGCATCAACAAGAGCCTTCTCGGCAACCTTGCCGGTGAGGTCAGGATGCTTTGTGCGGAGGTCCAGAAGGATGCAGTGGTTCTCGGTGCCGCCGCTGACCACCTTGTAACCCTTGTCGATGAGGGCCTGAGCCATGGCGGCAGCGTTGGTCTTGACCTGCTGCTGATACTCCTTGTAGCTGGGCTGGAGGGCTTCGCCGAAAGCTACGGCCTTGGCGGCTATGACGTGCTCGAGCGGGCCACCCTGGACGCCGGGGAACACTGCGCTGTCAAGCAGGGATGACATCATGCGGGTTACACCCTTGGGGGTCTTCTTGCCCCAGGGGTTCTCGAAGTCCTTGCCGAGCATGATGATGCCGCCACGGGGACCGCGGAGAGTCTTGTGTGTAGTGGAGGTGACGATGTGGGCGTGCTTGAGGGGGTTGTCAAGCAGGCCGGCGGCGATGAGACCGGCGGGGTGAGCCATGTCGACCATGAAGATGGCACCGATCTCGTCGGCGAGACGACGCATACGTGCGTAGTCCCACTCACGGGAGTAGGCACTTGCACCGCCGATGATGAGCTTGGGACGCTCGCGGCGTGCCACTTCCTCCATCTGCTCGTAGTCAACGAGACCGGTCTCAGCATCGACGTTGTACTCCAGGGCCTGGAACATGAGGCCGGAGAAGTTGACGGGGCTGCCGTGGCTCAGGTGTCCACCGTGGCTCAGGTTGAGGCCGAGGAACTTGTCGCCGGGCTGCATGGTGGCCATGAACACGGCCATGTTGGCCTGTGCGCCGGAGTGGGGCTGAACGTTGGCCCACTCGGCGCCGAAGAGCTGCTTGAGACGGTCAATGGCGAGCTGCTCGCTCTCGTCCACTACCTGACAGCCGCCATAGTAGCGGTGTCCGGGGTAGCCTTCGGCATACTTGTTGGTGAGGCATGAACCCATGGCCTCCATGACCTGGTCAGAGACGAAGTTCTCCGACGCGATGAGCTCGATGCCCTTCTTCTGGCGCTCGTGCTCGCGGCGGATGATGTCAAAGATTTGTGTGTCGCGTTGCATTGAGAGTATTGTGAGAAATATATATGTATCAGGGCTTCTTGCGTACGGAGAAGCCGAAGTGGCCTATCTTCTCGCCCTGGCGGAAGTAGCCGCCATGGTTGTAGTTGATGAGGCCGGCGAGGTCAAGGCGTAGCGCGTCAGTGGCCGGGTCGAAGAGTTCCTCGTTGGCTCGCACGTTGAGCACTTCGGCGATGAACATATCGTGGGTGCCGAGATGGATTATTTCCTTGACGCGGCACTCAATGTTGACGGGGCTCTCGGCGATGGAGGGGCAAGCCACCTTCACGCCGGGGACGGGCGTGAGGCCTGTCTCGGCCCACTTGTCATAGTCACGGCCGGAGCGGACGCCCGCCCAATCCGTAGCGCGGGCCATGGCCTCGGTGGTGAGGTTGACGGTAAACTCCATGCTCTCCTTAATCATGGGGTAGCTTGCGCGTTCGGGGCGCACGCTGATGTAGAGCATTGCTGGGTCAGAGCAGATGGTGCCTGTCCATGACACGGTGAGCATATTGGAGTGAGCAGCATTGCCGCAGGTGATGATTACTGCCGGGAGAGGATAGAGCATGGTGCCCGGGCGCATATCTCGCTTCTGTACCATAGTTTATTTAATTATGGCTTTGGAGCTGGTGACGGCGCGGCCGCAGTAATGGCAGCGGATGGTGACGTTGTCGCGATCAATCACCTCGAAGCGTGAGGGCATCGGCTCGTTGTTGCTGATGCACTTTGGGTTGGCGCACTTCACTATGTCGACAATCACATCAGGGAGGGAGACAGTGTGCTTCTCGGCCACCTCGTAGTCACGGATGATGTTGACCTTGGCGTGTGGGGCGATGAGGGCGATGCGGTTGAGCTGCGCCTCCTCAAACTCCACGTCGCTCACCTTGATGATGCCCTTTGTGCCGAGCTTGGAGGACTCCAGATTGTTGCCGATGGTGACGGCCGAGCCGAGACGCTCGATGCCCAGAAGGCTGACAGCCTTGAAGAGACGGTCAGAGGGGATGTGGTCAATCACCGTGCCGTTGCGGAGTGCAGCGACTGCGAGGCTCGTCTTGCTTTCAGCGGAGTGTGTCATTGTGCGAAGTGTTTAGCGAGCTCGTCGACATCAATGCCGAGAGCGCGGCAAATGATGGCCTGGCGGGCGTAGAGACCGTTTCGCGCCTGGTCAAAGTAGTATGCCTTGGGGTTGTCGTCGACGTCGCGGTCAATCTCATTGACGCGGGGGAGGGGGTGGAGGATGCGCAGGTTGGGGCGAGAGTCGGCGAGCATGGCATTGTGGAGCGTGTAAAGGTCCTTGACACGCTCATACTCCATGATGTCCGTGAAACGCTCGCGCTGCACGCGGGTCATGTAGAGGATGTCAGTAGAGTTAATTACCTGGGGCGAGAACTCCTTGTGCTCGGTGAAGCGGATGCCCTTGCTGCGGCAGAAGTCCTTGTATTCCTGCGGCATGGCGAGCTCGTCGCAGGCCACGAAGTTGAAGGTGGGATTGAAATACTGCATGGCCATGAGCAGCGAGTGGACAGTGCGCCCATACTTGAGGTCGCCCACCATGGTGATGGTGAGGTTGTCGAGCCGTCCCTGCGTCTTGTAGATGCTGTACAGGTCAAGCATGGTCTGCGAGGGGTGCTGGTTGGCGCCGTCGCCGGCGTTGACCACCGGGATGTCCGTGACCTCGGTAGCATAACGCGCCGCTCCCTCAAGGAAGTGGCGCATTATAATAAGGTCAACATAGTTGCTCACCATCTTGATGGTGTCCTTGAGAGTCTCTCCCTTGGAGGTGGAGGTGGTGCCGGCATCGGAGAAGCCGATGACCCGGCCGCCGAGACGGTTGACGGCGGTCTCAAAGCTGAGTCGCGTGCGCGTGGATGGCTCGAAGAAGAGGGTTGCCACCACCTTGCCGTCGAGCACCTTGTGGTTGGGGTGATGCTCGAAGAACTCGGCGTGGCGCAGCAGCCGGAGGATTTCGTCGCGGCTGATGTCTGATATGCTGACGAGCGAATTGCTATTCATTGTGTCAGAGTGGGGTGAGAAGGTCACTTGGAGAGGGAAGCTATTGAAGCCTCGATGGCTGCAATCTTGCTCTTGGCATCGGCCTGCTTGCGGCGCTCGGCATCAACGACGGCGGCAGGTGCGCCGTTGACGAAGCGCTCGTTGGCGAGCTTCTTCTCGACGGAAGCGAGGAAGCCGGTGTAGTAGTCGAGGTCCTTGCGGAGCTTGGCGAGCTCAGCCTCAACATCGGTTCCGGCGGCGAGGGGTATCTGGAACTCGGTGGTGCCGACCATGAACTGAGATGCCGAGGCATCCTTGACATCAGTGTTGGCGATAGCCTCCAGATTACAGAGCTTGGCGACTATGCCACCGTAGGGGAGTGAGAAAGAGCCGATGATGTTGAGGCTCAGGGGTACCTTCTGCGCCACATTCTTGGCGGCACGGACACCGCGGACACCGTTGACCACCTCCTTGACCAGGGTGATGTCGGCGCGGAGAGCGTCATCGGGAGCCACGGCCTGAGGCAGCGGGGCATACATGATGCTCTCGCCGGGGCGACGGTCAGCGAGGTGCTGCCAAAGCTCCTCGGTGATGAAGGGCATGAAGGGGTGGAGCAGGCGCAGGAGCGAGTCGAGGAAGCCGATGGTGGCGTCGAGGGTCTTGCGGTCGATGGGGTGTTGATAAGCGGGCTTCACCATCTCGAGGTACCATGACGAGAACTCGTCGCGGAAGAGTCTGTACACAGCCATCAGGGCCTCCGAGATGCGGAACTTGCCGAAGAGGTCGTTGATTTCGGCGACAGCGCGGCTGAGCTCGTCGGCAAACCAGCGGATAGCCACCGTGCACTCCTCAGGCTGAGCGAGCTCCTCGTCAACCTGCCAGCCGCGGATGAGGCGGAAGGAGTTCCATATCTTGTTGCAGAAATTGCGGCCCTGCTCGCAGAGCTTCTTGTCAAAGAAGATGTCGTTGCCGGCCGGAGCGCAGAGGAGCATACCCATGCGGACGCCGTCGGCACCATACTCCTTGATGAGCTCCAGGGGGTCCGGAGAGTTGCCGAGCTGCTTGCTCATCTTGCGGCCTATCTCATCACGGACAATGCCGGTGAAGTAGACGTTGTTGAAGGGCTGCTTGCCCATGTACTCATAACCGGCGACAATCATGCGCGCCACCCAGAAGAATATGATGTCCGGGCCGGTGACAAGGTCGCTGGTGGGATAGTAGTAGCGTATCTCCTCATTGTCAGGCTCCAGAATGCCGTTAAAGAGGGAGATGGGCCACAGCCATGACGAGAACCACGTGTCGAGGCAATCCTCATCCTGACGGAGGTCGTCGGCAGTGAGAGCCGGATTCTGCTCGCGAGCAAGAGCGAGAGCCTCATCGGCATCCTCGGCCACGACGAATGAGCCGTCAGGAAGATACCATGCAGGCACGCGGTGGCCCCACCAGAGCTGGCGTGAGATGCACCAGTCACGTACGTTGGTCATCCAAGTGTCGTAGGTGGCCTTGAACTTCTCGGGGATGAAGCGCACCACGTCATTGTCGACAGCCTCCAAAGCAGGCTTGGCGAGGCCCTCCATCTTGAGGTACCACTGGTCGCTCAGGCGGGGTTCGATGACGGTGTCGCTGTTGCGTTCGGAGTAGCCCACCTTGTTCTCGTACTCCTCAATCTTCTCGATGAGACCGGCGGCCTGAAGGTCAGCCACAATCTTCTCGCGGCACTCAAAGCGGTCCATGCCCACATACATACCTGCGGCGGGAGCGATGTGAGCGTCTTCGGTGAATATGTCGATGGAGTCCAGATTATGCTTCTGGCCGAGCATATAGTCGTTCATGTCATGCGCGGGCGTAACCTTGAGGCAGCCCGTGCCGAAGTCAATCTCCACGTAGTCATCCTCGATGACTGGAATCTCGCGGCCCACGAGGGGCACGATGACACGCTTCCCCTTGAGATGGGTATTCTTGGGGTCGGCGGGATTGATGCACATGGCGGTGTCGCCCATGATTGTCTCTGGGCGCGTGGTGGCCACCACGGCGTAGCCATCCTCGCCGGCTATCTTGTAGCGGAGGTGGTAGAGCTTGCTGTGCTCCTCCTTATAAATCACCTCAATGTCGGAGAGCGCGGTGCATGCCTTGGGGTCCCAGTGCACCATGCGCTTGCCACGGTAGATGAGCCCCTTGCGGTAGAGGTCAACAAACACGCTGATCACGCTCTTGTAGCGCAGCGGGTCCATGGTGAATGCCGTGCGGCTCCAGTCGCAGGAAGCACCGAGCTTCTTGAGCTGCTCGAGGATGATGCCGCCGTGGGTGTGCGTCCAGTCCCAGACGTGTGCGAGGAACTCGTCGCGAGTGAGGTCGCTCTTGCGGATGCCCTCCTTGGCGAGCTTCGCCACGACCTTAGCTTCGGTGGCGATGGCTGCGTGGTCGGTGCCGGGCACCCATAGGGCGTTCTTGCCGAGCATGCGTGCGCGACGCACCAGGATGTCCTGTATGGTGTTGTTGAGCATATGGCCCATGTGGAGGACACCGGTGACGTTAGGCGGGGGTATGACGATGGTGTAAGGTTCACGGGCATCGGGCACGCTCTTAAAGAGGTCATGCTCCATCCAGTATGCATACCATTTGTCTTCCACCTGTGCCGGTGAGTAAGTAGAGGCCAGTTCGCTCATTGCTTTTACAGGAGTGTGATAGATGTTAAATTGAGGGCACTTTTACGGGCACAAATTTAGCACTTTTTGGCGGCAAAAGCAACGGGACAATCGCGGGTGAAAGCGACGGATGATAATGAGCGAAATTTTTGCTACCTTTGTGGGGCTCGGATGCGACAACACCGTAAAGGCATCGGGCTTCATTACCAATACACATCACACCACACATACAACAGCAACAGCCCCTGAGATATGGCAGCAGAACTCAAAGACCTCACCAAGCGCAGCGAGGATTATTCACGATGGTATAACGAACTGGTGGTAAAAGCCGACCTTGCCGAGCAGAGCGCAGTGCGCGGCTGCATGGTGATCAAACCATACGGCTACGCCATCTGGGAGAAGATGCAGCACACGCTTGACCAGATGTTCAAAGCCACGGGCGTGCAGAACGCCTACTTCCCCCTGCTCATCCCCAAGAGCTACCTTTGCCGCGAGGCCGAGCATGTCGAGGGGTTTGCCAAGGAGTGTGCCGTGGTGACGCATTACCGACTGAAGAATGACCCCAACGGCAACGGCGTGATAGTGGATCCCGATGCACGCCTTGAGGAGGAGCTGATAGTACGCCCGACCTCGGAGACCATCATCTGGGGCACTTACAAGAACTGGATTCAGAGCTACCGCGACCTCCCCATTCTGGTGAACCAGTGGGCCAACGTGATGCGGTGGGAGATGCGTACCCGCATGTTCCTGCGCACCGCCGAATTCCTGTGGCAGGAGGGTCACACCGCCCACGCCACCGCCGAGGAGGCAGAGGCCCGCACGGTGCAGATGATTAACGTATATGCCGACTTCGCCGAGAACTACATGGCAGTGCCGGTAATCAAGGGTGTGAAGAGTGCCAACGAGCGTTTCGCCGGAGCGCTTAACACCTATACCATCGAGGCAATGATGCAGGATGGCAAAGCGCTGCAGAGCGGCACGAGCCACTTCTTGGGCCAGAACTTCGCCAAGGCGTTTGACGTGACCTTCGTGAACCGCGACAACAAACCCGAGTATGTGTGGGCAAGCTCATGGGGTGTGTCCACCCGCCTGATGGGTGCGCTGATCATGACCCACAGCGATGACAACGGTCTGGTGCTCCCGCCCCATCTCGCGCCTATCCAGGTGGTGATTATCCCCGTCTACAAGAAGGCCGAGGAGCTTGAGGAGATCAACAAGACCGTTGACCCGATCATCAACGAGCTGCGCGCCAACGAAATATCGGTGAAGTATGACGATGCCGACAACAAGCGCCCCGGCTTCAAGTTTGCCGACTATGAGGTGAAGGGCGTTCCAGTGCGTCTGGTGCTCGGGCCGCGCGACATCAAGAACGGCACCGTGGAGGTGATGCGCCGCGACACCCTTGAGAAGAGCATCGTGCCTCTGGAGGGTATCGCCGACTATGTGAAGAATCTGCTGGAGGAGATACAGGCCAACATCTTCCAGAAGGCCCTGAAGCTGCGCGAATCAATGACGCGCACGGTAGACACCTACGATGAGTTCAAGGCCGAGATAGAGAAGGGAGGCTTCATTCTGGCTCACTGGGACGGCACTCCCGAGACCGAAGATAAGATCAAGGAGGAGACCAAGGCCACCATCCGCTGCATCCCCCTGGAGGGTGACACGACGCCCGGCGTGTGCATGGTGACCGGCAAGCCCTCCAAGCAGCGAGTGATATTCGCCCGCGCATACTAAGAGCTTGTTTAATAATAAATGTGAACATCTCGGCGGTGTATCTTTGAGAT